>CAWIXE010000003.1:0-517234 GCA_963840035.1 candidate division FCPU426 bacterium | reverse complement strand
CTAGCCGTTGGGCAAGCTCAGCGCAAACCGCGCGGCTCATGGCGCAATTATTCTTCTCGCGCCGGTCGATTACTTCCCGAACTGGAAGTCGGCGCGGCAGCCTCGGTCCACCCAGATCATTCGATTGTTGTAGCCCCAGCTGACGCCCTGGATGCATGGCGCGTTGCTCCATTGGCGGGTCAGCTTGGCCCATCCGCCGGTATTCGCGGGGCATTCGGCTCGGCGGTTGCTGTACGACGCGCAGGTCAGACGCCCTTGGCCGCCCCCGCCACCGCCGCCACCTCCGCCGTTGGACCATCCCACGCCGGTGAAGAACACTCCGCGGCATCCTTGATCGACCCAAATCCGGTCGTCGTCCTGGACGCCCCAGCTGACGCCCTTCTTGCACTTGTTCCAGCTCAATTGTCGCTGGAGTGCGACGCCGTTGCGCGTGTCGGCCGAGCACGTACTGCGCCGCTCGTTGTATGAATCGCAGTTGACGGTACCCGCCAGAGCCGGCGCGCCAACGGTAGCGAGCATGAGCGCGAGGGCAGACAGAATGCTTCCGACGAGTGCTTTGATTTTCATGAGTTCATTCTGTCAAAGCTTCCAACCCAACCAAAGCGCCTGACCCTTTCGCTTTTCACTTTTTTGCCATTTGGAGGAATTTCGAGGTTTCAAGCCGCCCTGAGCATCGCGTGAATCACTTCTTATTTGCCGGCCGTGCGGAGATAATCAGCCGCAAACCTGGCCGTAAGGAGCGTCACGATGTCAGTCGCATCCGATTTCTCGAAAGCATACCGCGTTGACAATGGCAAAAAGTTTCGTTTGAAGGACTTCGCCCCCGGTGACACCAGCGGGGTAAAGTCGAGAAAAGCAGGCCGAAAAAGTATTGCCGCTCGGGATCGAGCGGATGGTCGAGTTGCAGGACAAGCTCTACGCGCAGGATCGGCTGGGCCCTGCTGCTGATCTTTCAGGCGATGGACGCGGCCGGCAAAGACGGCGCCATCAAGCACGTGATGTCGGGCGTCAATCCGCAGGGCTGCCAGGTGTATTCGTTCAAGCAGCCTTCGCCGGAGGAACTCGATCACGACTTCCTGTGGCGCACCATCAAGCGCGTTGCCGGAGCGCGGACGCATCGGCATCTTCAACCGCTCCTACTACGAGGAAGTGCTGGTGGTCCGGGTGCACCCGGAATTGCTCGAGCACAGAAGACTGCCGCCCTCGCTGGTCACAAGACATCTGGGATGAGCGCTTCGAGGATATCAATGCGTTCGAACGCTACCTGTCGCGCAACGGCGTCGTTATCCGCAAGTTTTTTCTGAACCTTTCGAAGAAGGAGCAGAAAAGGCGCTTCCTGGAGCGTCTGACGAGCCCGACAAGAACTGGAAATTTTCGGCCGCCGATGTCGGAACGCGAGCGATGGGACGATTACATGACGGCATACGAGGAAATGATCCGAACACGGCGACGCGCATGCGCCCTGGTACGTCGTCCCCGCCGACAACAAATGGTACACGCGGCTGGTGGTGGCCGCGGCGATCGTCCACGCAATGGAAGATCTGAATCTGCACTATCCGACCGTCGATGCCGACAAGCGCAAGGAGCTTAAAGCTGCGCGCGCCGCACTCCAGCATGAAGGCCGTCACTGAACAATCCGCGATTCGGGTGCGGCAGGATCGCGCGAGGCCCTGCCGTCGCTCGAGCTGTTCGATTCGCCGCGGGCGTGGTGGATGGTCGCGGCGGCGTTCGTGGCGCTGTGCGCGGTGTATGGAGTCGCTTACAGCTTCGGCGCGTTCTTCAAGCCGATGGCGGCGGAGTTCGGTGCGCGGCGCAGCGCGACCTCGGCGGTGTTCTCGATCACGGTGCTGGTGTGGTGTTTCCTCGGTCCTGTCACGGGACATCTGTCGGATCGCTTCGGCCCGCGAATCGTGGTCGCGACCGGTGCTGTCGTCATGGGCGCCGGTCTCGCGCTGACCTCGATGATCGATCGACTATGGCTCGGCTATCTGACTTACGGACTCGGCGTCGGCGTGGGCGTCGCATGCGCATACGTGCCGATGGTCGCCGTCGTTGGCGGATGGTTCCTGCGACGGCGCAACACGGCGTTGGGAATTGCGGTGGCGGGAATAGGATTCGGCACAGTATTCGGTGCGCCGATTGCGGCCACGTCGATCTCGCATATCGGATGGCGCGCGACGTATCTCGCATTCGCACGCGGCCGTCGCCGTCATTTTGCTCGGCTGCGCCTGGATCGTCGAGCGGCCTCCCGTTCATGTGACGCCGTCGCGAGCGGGGAGCCTTCGCGACGCGCTGCGCAGCCCGGCGTTCGGCTTCCTGTACGCGTCGTCGGTGATGGTCTCGATCGCACTCTTTGTGCCGTTCGTGTTTCTGCCGTCGTTCGCGCACGACCGCGGCGCCAGTGAATTCGCCAGCGCCGCCCTGGTCGGCATCATCGGCGGCGCGAGCGTCGCGGGACGGATGGGACTCGGCAGTCTGGCCGACCGCGCCGGCGTGGTGCGTCTGTACCAGGCGAGCTTTCTGGTGCTCGCGCTCAGCTACGGAATCTGGCTCAGCGCGGCGTCGTATCCAATCATGGTCGTGTTCGCGCTCGTGATGGGCGCGGGATACGGCGGCTACGTCGCACTGTCGCCGGCAGTAGCCGCGCACCTGTTCGGCACGAATCGGATGGGCACGATGCTTGGCGCGCTTTACACGAGCGGCGGATTCGGCGCGATGGTCGGTCCGCCCCTGGTGGGACTAATCATAGATCGCACGGGAAGCTACCGGTTCGCCATCGCCGCCGCATTCGCAGTCGCGCTCGCGTCCTTCGCACTGCTGATTCCATTGGCCAGATTCGAACCCGCTAGCGACTCGTCGATTGAACGGGCGCAGCAGGCGCCGTGACTGTGAAGCGCCACTGGTAGAGTTTGCCGGCTTCCTTCAACCCGACCTGGTAATGTCCTGGCGCGAGCGGTTCACGCGGAATGATTACTGCAGCGCCGATGCGCTCGAGTCCATTCTTGCCGAGTTCGGTTTGGTCGCCATTGCCGCCGGAGCGCAGTGCGTCACTACAACATAAAAGAAAAAGCCCCTGGTATTTCTACCAGGGGCTTATATGCCACGTTATTATCTACCGGTTAATATCAGATACTTAGTATCTGTTGCCGCCGCCGAAACCGCCGCCGCCTCTTTTATTGCCGTATCCGCCGCCGCTTCCTCCGCGGTCCCTGTTTCCTCCGCCGAATCCGCCGCCGCCGCCGACTGCCCTGTCTCCTCTTTCCTTAGGCGGCCTTGCCTCGTCCACTTTCATGACCCTGCCCTGAAAATCTTTTCCGTTAAGGGCGGTTTTTGCCGCTTCAGCTTCTTCCGGTGTCGACATTTCGACGAAACCGAATCCTTTTCTTTCTATTACTGTAGCTTCTTTTACCGTGCCGTACGCCGAGAAAATGTTCTTTAGTTCGTCGGACGTTACCGCGTAAACCAGATTTCCTACATACATCTTTGTGCCTGCCATTCTTGTTCCTCCTGAAATTTTTTCTCTTTTGGATGAATAATGTGCAATTACGCGGAGGAATTAGCAGTTGTTTCTATAATGGCTCCGTGGCCTGTGCATTATCAAACTAAGAGTGTCCCGGCTTTTGTAAGCCGGTATTTCGTGGCATTTAACCGGTAGGTCTATTATACTACATAATTCCTCAAAAATCCATTTAATATCGGTTATTCGTACATAACCTTTGAAGGCTCGCAGGCGTCAGCGTACCCAAGGTCGCAGCCATTTTTCATGCAATCTTTGGCTTCATCAGGCCTCTCAAGAAGCTCAAGCGCCTTGCCCTTGAAATACCATGCTTCGCCGCTTTTTACGTTCAGGTCAAGCGCTTTATTAAGCGTTAAGAGCGCGTCTACCGGATAATTAAGGTAGTAGTGCGCCATGCCTTTTCCGACATAGCCTTCCGCTATTTTATGGTTAAAGTTTGTGGCCTTTATAAAGCAGACAAGCGCCGCGTCATATTCTTCCTTTTTCAGGAGGCTGCGGCCTTTTATAAGCCAGGCAGGCCAGAGGCTCGGTTTCGCGTCAAGCGCCCTGTCACAATTTTCAACTGACTTGTCATACTGCCCCTTTTGATACATAACCCCGCCCTGCAACACCCATGCGTCTATGTTTTCCGGGTCCAGCGCAAGCGCCTGTTTACTGCATTCTTCCGATTCGTCAAAATCCGATATCATAGCCAGCGCCATTCCCTTATTTGCCCATACTGTGGCATTCTTGGGATTAATGGCAAGGGCTTTATTGAAATTATAAACAGCGTCATCGCCTTTTCCAAGGTTCATGCAGGCCATTCCTTTATTTGCCCAGGCAGGTTCAAGCCCGGGGTTTAACTCTACCGCTTTATCAAAACTTGTTAAAGAATCCTCGGATTTACCCAGGGTAATCTGAGCGAGACCCTTGTTAGCGAAAGCAACAGCGAAATCCTGCTGCAGTTCTATGGCTTTATTAAAACTTTTTAACGCATCCTTAACCCTGTTTATCTTTAACTGGGCCATGCCTTTATTATTCCAGGCGTCAGCGTACTTTGAATCGGCCTTTATAGCCTTGTTAAAAAGATCCAGGGCCCCAAAATAATCCCCGTGATTTAACTGCAATATCCCGTTTAAATTATGTTTCAGACCCGCGGAATCCTCCGCCATTACAGCAGGGCCACAGAGCATCATTATAAAAACAATAAAAATCGCTATTTTTTTAACCATAAAAACCTCCAGTATGTTTTGGGTAATATTATACGCCCGGCAGGGGAAAAGTCAATTTCAAAGTGGTATGGTTATTGTATATAATCGTGTGTAAATTCATATTTGCTTATATTAAGCGTGTTAATTTTCTTCTACCACTGCTCCCCCCTCTCCTCTTAGGAGAGGGGCTGGGGTGAGGTGAAACCAATTGTCTTATTCCCCTCACCCTACCCTCTCCCAAGGGGAGAGGGAAAAAAGAACAAAACAATTTACACACAATTCTTGACAATATCGTGGTATGTGGCGGGTGCAAAGTGCCAAGTGCGGCGAATATGATTCACAGCACGCTTTATCCCGCACGTTTTCATATCTAAACGTAAATCATCTTCTTCGTCATCCCTCCGTCCACAACGTAGTTCTGCCCCGTTATAAAACCGGCCTTATCTGAGGCGAGGAAAATCGCCAGTTCCGCTATGTCGTATGGATTGCCAACCCTTCCCGCCGGGTGCTGATTTATATCCGCCGCAGTATGGATTGGTGTTTTCCTGGCCGACTTTTTCCTCCAGTTTGAAACCTCTATCCATCCCGGACTGATACAGTTCACGCGTATGTCCGGCCCCAGGCTCACTGCCATGGCGTGGGTTAAGGCGAGTATTCCTCCTTTTGAGGCGGAATAGGCTTCCGTATCCTTTTCGGACATTATGGACCTTGTTGATGCCATATTAATTATCGAACCTTTTACTTTAGCAAGGAACGGCACCGCGTATTTGGAGCATAAGAACGCCCCTGTCAGGTTAGTGCCGATAACCCTGTTCCACTCATTCAGCGTCAGTTCTGTAACGCGTTTATTGATGCCTATTCCCGCATTATTGATCAGTAGGTCGATCCTGCCGAATTGCTTTGCGGCCGCACGCACAAATTTCGCGCAGTCCTTTTCCTCCGATACGTCAGCAGGGACGTAAAGAAAATCCCTTCCCGCTTTCAGCGATGTTTTTAATTCCTCGCCCGCTTCTTTATCAGGGTCTGCAATGGCCGCCCTGTAACCCCGCCTTAAGAACACTTCAGCCATGCACATGCCGATGCCCTGCGCTCCGCCTGTGATAAGTACAACCGGTTTGATTTTTTTCATATTACCCCCTGTCAAGTTTTAAGCAATAAGCCGGAAGCCAGAAATAAATATAACACAAAAAATAAAAAAAGGGACAACCTTAGTTTTTGTGTTTTATGATTTCTTCCGGCTTCCGGCTTACAACGGCTAACTCTTTATATATCCATTCTCTTTCATCCTGTATAGCAGCCTTGCCACCCTGCGCTTCTGGAAATCTTCGCTGCCGTTCTCTTCAAGGGCTTTCCCGCGGGCCTTTGGCTTGGGCATGATGACAGCAAGCATGGCCGCCTCCCTGGGCGTGAGTTTCTCAGGCGACTTTCCGAAATAATATTTCGAAGCCTGTCTTATGCCGTATATTCCATCGCCGAACTCGACAATGTTCAGATAGTAATCAAGTATCTGCTTTTTGTTCATCCTCTTTTCAAGCCTTATCGCCGTTATTGCCTCGACTATCTTCCTGCTGAAAGTCCTTTTATTTGAAAGAAATGAATTCTTTACCAGCTGCTGGGTTATGGTGCTTCCCCCGCACTTTAATGTCCTGTGGCTTATGTCATATACCGCCGCATCATATATCTCGTTTAAGCTTATGCCGTTATGCCTGTAGAAATCCTCGTCCTCGGATGTGATTATGGCCCCGGTGACATGTTTCGGAAGCCTGTCGGAAAATACAAAGCCGTCAGAATACGGCGACACGTACTTTTCCGTCACCTTTTTTTTATTATTTATTTTTATGGTTATACCCTTATCAACCCCGGTTAAGTCAGGCAAAATAAGGGATGAAATACCTGAAATAATCATGAATATGCCTATGGCAAGCAGGAATTGGCGCGTGTTTTTTCCTATGAGCATTAACATGATTCTTCCTCGTTTTGGGCCTGTACGGGTAAGCCCCGTATAAGCATGGATTCTATTCAGTCTGCCTTGCGCATGAAATATAGCCGGAGGGTTATAACCTGACCAAGCTGTTTCAAAACGCTTTCATATATACATTATACCCCATAAATCCCGAATGTCAAGACGCCTGCTGACTGGGTTATTGTATATAATCGTGTGTAAATTCATGTTTGCTTATATTAAACGTGTTAATTTTCTTCTACCACTGCTCCCCCTCTCCTCTTAGGAGAGGGGCTGGGGTGAGGTAAAACCAATTGTCTTATTCCCCTCACCCTACCCTCTCCCAAGGGGAGAGGGAAAAAAGAACAAAACAATTTACACACAATTCTTGACAATATCGCTGACTGGATATTGTATATAATCGTGTGTAAATTCATGTTTGCTTATATTAAACGTGTTAATTTTCTTCTACCACTGCTCCCCCTCTCCTCTTAGGAGAGGGGCTGGGGTGAGGTGAAACCAATTGTCTTATTCCCCTCACCCTACCCTCTCCCAAGGGGAGAGGGAAAAAAGAACAAAACAATTTACACACAATTCTTGACAATATCGCTGACTGCTGAGCTGCTTCCCCAGGCGTGAATATAAGGACCAATATACGGATTAAGGCAAATTCGCCTGCGGACAATACCCCTCAACGGCCTACTCCTTAACCCTTACTACTTCATCCTGCGTTTAAATTGCCTGCCTTTAGGGGTAAGGAGAAAGTGCTCCAAATAAAAACGGCCCCTTTCAGGGGCCTTTTTTATTTGGAGCGGGAGACCGGGTTCGAACCGGCGACATCCAGCTTGGAAGGCTGTCCAGCGCTCTGAGATGCCATTGCGAGCTAAATGCGAGCAAATTATAATTAATGCTCCATCCACCTTACATCTTGCCGGCTACCGCCGGCACCGGCTGAGCTACTCCCGTACGGAGGCTTTTATATAATAACCTTCCAAGCTTGCTGATCAATTTTCGATTATCGATTTTCGAGGTTTAAAACCAAGTCCGAGAATCGAGAATCGAAAATTGACCGTCGGCTTTCGCCTTTTAGCGGTGATTTTCTTTTCAGGACTTGAGGATTTGACGAAGCTTGTGCCGATACTAGGCTCCAAATAAAAAAACCGGTCCTTTCGGACCGGCTTTTTATTTGGAGCGGGAGACCGGGTTCGAACCGGCGACATCCAGCTTGGAAGGCTAGCGCTCTGAGATGCCATTGCGAGCTTTAGCGAGCAAATTATAATTAATGATTCATCCACCTTACATCTTGCCGGCTACTGCCGGCACCGGCTGAGCTACTCCCGTATGGAGGCTTTTATATAATAACCTTCCAAGCTTGCTGATCAATTTTCGATTATCGATTTTCGAGGTTTAAAACCAAGTCCGAGAATCGAGAATCGAAAATTGACCGTCGGCTTTCGCCTTTTAGCGGTGATTTTCTTTTCAGGACTTGAGGATTTGACGAAGCTTGTGCCGATACTAGGCTCCAAATAAAAAAACCGGTCCTTTCGGACCGGCTTTTTATTTGGAGCGGGAGACCGGGTTCGAACCGGCGACATCCAGCTTGGAAGGCTGTCCGGCGCTCTGAGATGCCATTGCGAGCTAAATGCGAGCAAATTATAATTAATGATCCATCCACCTTACATCTTGCCGGCTACTGCCGGCACCAGCTGAGCTACTCCCGTACGGGGACAACAAGGCCTGCCTTTAAGGGTGAGGAGTAAGGGTAAGGAGAAAGTGCTCCAAATAAAAACGGCCCCTTTCAGGGGCCTTTTTTATTTGGAGCGGGAGACCGGGTTCGAACCGGCGACATCCAGCTTGGAAGGCTAGCGCTCTACCAACTGAGCTACTCCCGCAATGTCGTTTTCTGGAGCTGGCTAGTGGACTTGAACCACCGACCGCCTGATTACAAATCAGGTGCTCTACCAACTGAGCTAAGCCAGCAATAATTTACGTATTAGTTCATATAGTTCTTCGATATCCGAACAGCCGATCAGCCGACCGCAGCCGTTATTAGTATTATTTGTTCGGCTATCGAATGCTCGGCTGCTCTCCATTTTTCCTCTAAAGAGGAAAAATGGTGGGGAGGGATGGATTCGAACCATCGAAGGCATAAGCCAACAGATTTACAGTCTGCCCCATTTGGCCACTCTGGAATCTCCCCACTTTTCATCTGTAATCACTTTTTATGAACAGTATAATAACTTGCCCTTAAAACACAATAATTAAGGGATGATTAATGCGGATAATAAATTAACTTAATCCGGGGCAATTGTCAACATAAAACAACGCAATTATTACCATGAAATATAAAGGAGGCGTACGCAGTACGCCTCCTTATCGCTTGTCTATGCGGTTCTACCCTGTTTTAAGGCTAAAACCTCACAAAATGGCCCAGCCAGAACACAAAAGATATGGCCGCCACATGAAGGGCCCACCAGAGCGGTTTAAAGAGTTTTATTTTATCCATTTTTACCTCCAGAAAGTATGGCCGAGCCAGTATACCAGCGACAGCGCGAGCAGATGCACAAACCAGAAGCCAAGGTTCGGGTAGCGGATGGTGCGCCATCCGGTATTCCTCGCCTCGCCTTCCAGCGAATAAACAGTCACCGCGAATATGGACCATCCTACGAAGAACTTGGCTGCCACCATTATCAGGTCCGGTATTATCGGGGCTTTGGCAAGTGAAAAGTGCGCCATGGTTATGAACCCTATTATGCATGTGTATCCGTTAAGAAGATAAGCCAGGTGCAGGGTTTTCCTGAATTCAAAAAGTAACGGTATGGCAATTACGCTTATGAGCCCCGAGATTAACGGCACATACGCGAACACGCCCCTTGAAAGCGGATGGTACAGGTAATGCATGAGGAAACCGCCGAGCGAAAGCAGGAACAACGCAAAAATAAGAATACGCCTTACAAAATTTTTCATGGATCCTCCCGTTTAATTAATGTATATCCCTATGTAAACATTATACCCCAAAATCCCGAAAAATCAAATTGCCGCGCTTGTCAAAACCATCCTGTAATGAAAACCGTAAATGGAAAGTGTTATGGCTTCCGTAAGCAGCGCCGGTTTTTTAAAAAGCGTCCAGAGCATCATCCTCCAGAAATACTTCCGTCCCTTTTCCCTGACTCCCATGGACCAGAATGCCGACGTCACTGCCTTCAGCTTTACGAAAAAGTTCATCTTCGTGGATATGGCTGTGAGCTTATACTCCTTCAAAAAGGTAATGATCCTTTCATAATAATGTTTTTCCCCGAAAATCGAGTTTAAAACCTTCCTGTATCCTTCCACCAGTTTTGCCGGGTCCATCTTCGGCATGAAATTCAGCGTAAAGTCCGTGTTGTCGCCGGCCGTCTGTTTTTTAAGGAGCCGTCCTTCGGTGCTTAAGCGCTTATACAGCTGCGTCTCAGGCAGGGCGTTTAATAACCCCACCATGGCAGTGACAATACCGCTTTTTTGTATGAACTTTACCATGTCCTCAAAGATGCGGCTTGTGTCCGTGTCAAACCCGACAATAAAACCTGCCTGCACCTGCAGGCCGTTCCTCTGCAGTATCTTTACCTTTTCCGCGAGGTCCTTGCCTGTATTCTGAACCTTGCCGCATGACTGCAGCGATTCTTCGCTCGGCGTCTCAATGCCGACAAACACTGAATTAAAGTTGGCAACCCTCATGAGGTCCATGAGTTCCTGGTCATCCGCCAGGTTTATCGACGCCTCAGTATAGAGCGTGAATGGATTTTTCCTGTCTTTCATCCAGCCTCCGATGGCCTTCAAGATTTCCTTTACCTTTGCCTTGTTGCCGATGAAATTATCGTCAACAATAAACAGGTTGCCCCTCCAGCCGTAATCATATATGGCATTGAGCTCGTTTATTACCTGCTCCGGGGTCTTGACCCTCGGGTTCCTTCCGTTTATTACAATAACATCGCAGAACTCGCATTTAAACGGGCAGCCCCTGGAAATCTGCATGGCCATGGAGCCGTAGTATTTTTTATTGAGAAGTTTCCAGTCAGGCACCGGTGTTTGTGATATGTCCGGCCTTTCGCCTGAGGCGTATATCCTGGCGGGATTGTTGTTTTCCATGTCGCGGACGAAAAGCGGGACCGTGGATTCCCCCTCGTGAAGGACAAAAGTATCCACATTGTAGAATTCCCTGAAGCCGGTGGTAAACAGCGGGCCTCCGGCAACCGTATGTTTTCCCAGGGCCTTTGCCCTGTTTAATACTTCCTGCGCGGATTTTTTCTGCACTATCATTCCGCTTACAAAAACAGAGTCAGCCCAAAGTATGTCCTTATCATCAAGCTTCTGCGTGTTCATGTCCACAAGCTTTTTCTCCCAGCTTGCAGGCAGCATGGATGAGAGGGTAAGCAGCCCAAGGGGCGGCAAAGTGGCTTTTTTTCCGATGAACGGGAGCGCGTGCCTTAAGCTCCAGAACGTGGCGGGGTATTCCGGGTAGACCATTAACACTTTCATATATCCTTCTTCCTATTGTCCTGTTCCTTTAGAGTGGCTATATACAAGGTTGGTATATTCTAAAAGCGTCAAGATAATCCAAGGGGTTGTTTTTGCGGGGGTTTATATTTACTCACCGTAGCCCTTATAACAATTATACACCTGAAAAGGCCATATAGCAAGTTTTCGGGTTTTTAAACACAAAAGCGGGAACCTTTGAGGTTTCCCGCCTTTGTTCAAAGGCACTTTAATCTATCAGTATCCCGAGCGTTACGCTGTATGTATTCAGCCAGTTCCTTGTGTATCCGTCGCCCTGGGCCTCTTCATATTTTGATGTACCCCTGGCTCCGCCGCCAAGGCATCGGAAATTAATGAACGGGTTAATGCCGTTTTTAAGTTTCAGCCCCGCCCTGACTGAAGCGTCCCATATGGCCCCTTCAAACGGGAACTTTGCCCCGTTAAAAAAGGAGCTTGAGGCGTAAAATCCGTCTGCTTCCATGCCAAACCAAAGTCCGTTATCAAGCCCGTACTTACCGGCGATCCTGAGTATCGGCACCGGCCCTACATTCTGGTTAATGACTGTAGCACTGCCGTCAACAGCCTTGAATATGATGGACGCGTTCCTTATCTGCATGGATAATCCCGCGCCGAACTCATTGAACCCGTCTTTCAGGAAGTACCACGTGTAGCTTGCCCTGTAAAATGAAAATCCGTACCGTACATTTAGCGGCGTGCCTGCCGCGAAAGTGGTGTTGTAAAAAACGGTGTTCTCTTTTGTAACCGCGTCAGTTACTATATCAAGAGGCTGATAGAGAAATATTATGGAATGAGCGTCAAACAGCCTGAGTTCAGCGCTCATGCGCAGGAACGGAAAAAGCACATCCTGCTTACCCTCCTGCTTGTAATCAAACTGGGTGCCTGCGTTGCCAAACTGTATATTATGCGACCCCACTGTTAAAAAACCGCTCTCTGCAGACAGGCCTACTTTGCACCAGCCGCCGTCATTGTTAATAAAAGAACCTTCCGCTAAAATCAAGCCGGCCGCCAAAAACAAAAACGAAAACAATATAGCAATCCTCTTCATATATGCCTCCCCGAATTTATTTACATATTAATTATACCACCACTTCAATGATGCCTAAACATCTTTTTTTCAGGGTACGTCCATGTTGTTTTTTTACAGGTATATATGATATTATATTTGAAAGACCTCCTGGGGGTGTCATGAAAAGGATATTTTTTCTGGCTGCTTTACTGCTCGCGTTCATTGTTAACATCAGCGCTTCAGCGCACAAACTGCGGTTTTCCCTGGCAGGCGGTTATTCCATGGTAAACGGCATTGCCGGCGCCGGAACTTTTTCCTGGTCACCTAAAATATCCTTTTCCTTTCCGGTCTCACCCAAAACCCATTTTATAAACACCGAACTTTCCATCGTAAGCCTGTATGAGACACAGCTCACAGGCTCAACGCTTAACACAGTTGGTTTTGGCTTTGGAATCAGGGTATTTTATAACGACCTGAAGTTCATACGGCCATACTTCAATCACGAAATATTGACCCGCGTTGTATTTGCCGGAGGCAGGCCGGGAAGCGCAAGGACATTCAGCGTATTGCTCGGCCTCGGCGCGGATGTGCCCATCGAAGTGTCGGAAAATGAAGTGTCATCGTTATTTGCCGATGCTTCGTATGTTTTTTATGATACGCCTTATTTCGGCACGGAAGGGGAAAAAGTGAAGTCAATACAGCTTACGGCGGGATATTCGCTGGCGTTCTAAAAACAGCTGCGGACCGCTATTTACCCGCTGCCCTTCTTCTTTCTTTTAACCAGGGTTTTTCTACGGGCAAATGGCCGAAAAAAACAGTGTAATAGGCGTTAGTCAGGAACCGCGTCAGGCTCTTTGCCTTGCGCGCCATATACCCGTCCTCTTTAATCTTCCATTTTTCCCTGAGCCGCACTACATGTTCGTGCTCTATTTTCTGCTTCTCAGGTATGGTGGATAAGGTGGCGTTTACCCTGTGGTGGACAAAAGAGGCGCCTGTCCTTATTGCCTCAAAACCCGCCTGCTTCATGCGCAGGTAAAAGTCAGTATCCTCACAGTACATATTAAACTCAGGAGAAAAGAGCCCGATTTTATCAATAACTTCCCTTTTAATAAGCATGCACCAGCCGCCGAACTCCTTAGCCAGGACATTTTTCATTTTTCTTTTATAATCTTCCGCATACGCGTCAAAATCATAATCCAGCCTGCCTTCGCGCGTTCCCGGGCTGACTATGCCTATGTCCGGCCTCTTTGCGGCAAGCTCAACCATGGGCAGGAGCCAGTTCTTAGATACTATGACATCATTGTCCAGATTGCAGATATAATCCCCCTTGCACTTTGCAATACCGCTGTTTAATCCGCCGGCACAGCCCAGGTTTTTCCCGTTATCAACCAGTATTATGCCCTTAAGCGACTTTAAATATTCCAGCGTGCCGTCTGTGGAGCCGTTATCCACCACAACATGCTCATACAAAACGCCCGAAGTGTTCTTTTTTACGCTCTCTATGCATTCCCTGGTTATCTGCGTATTATTAAAAACCCTTGTCATTACTGAGACCATCATTGTTCTTGCCCTCGCTTTTTTTCTTCATTAAAGAAGAACAGGCTGCTAATGGTGAAATTATTACAGCAACTAACAGCAACCGCTTTCCACCTAGCGCCTGCCGCAGGATGATTTTCTTTATGGCCTGCGCTACTGCGCAATCCATAAAGAAAATCATCCTGCGGCGGGCGCAACCCCACCGCCCTGCTCATTACCAGTTATATTTTATCACCCACGCCATCAAAGGCAAGAAAAATAAAAAAGCCCCGGGTTTTAGCCCGGGGCTTTTAATTGCCGTTTATATTATTTATTTCCCTTTTTCATTTTACAGCCTTTACCCATCGGCCCGTCTTTCATCTTTTCTTCCATCTTCTTCTTTAATATTTCCTTCTGTTCTTTTGTCAAAACCGCATTCACAGCCACTTTCACCGCGACCTTCTTTTTCATCATAGCCTTATGCTTTTCAGCCATCTTATCTATCATGGCGTCTATCTTTGCCTGGTCCGGAGCGTCTTTATCCATTTCGTCTTTCATGGCCTTGCCGTCTTTTCCCATGTCGTCTTTCATGGACCCTTTTTCAGGCATATCATCCGTTATTTTTTTCAGTTTTTCCATCTGGTCAGCCGTAAGGTTAAGCTCTGAAGCCATTGAAAGCACCATTTTAGGCCCCATCATCATGCCGCCCTGCATACAGCCTTTCATTCCCATACCCATTCCCTGGCCTTCAGCCGAAACAACCGCAGCAAAAGCAAACAACATAATTGCCGACAACACAACCATTGCGAATCTTTTCATCTTTTCCTCCTTTTTGATACGGCCGCGCCGTTTGTTTTTTGTTTCAAACATTAGACGGACGCGGGCATAAATAAGTTCATACGGATTATGATTTTTTGCCTGCTGAGGCAGAGTCTTCCTTAACCCTGAATTTGACTATTTTCGCAATAAGCCCGTATGGAATCGGCTCATCCAGGCTGAAGCGCACCGTGCCTTTTGAAGTTGCGTATCCAGAGAGTTCTTTTTTAAACATCCTGACAGGTGAAGACGTGGGGAAAAACCCGATGTGTTTTGTAAAACCTGCAAAATAGACCAGGTCCTTATTCATTTTATAGGCAGGAATTCCGTAACTGATCACCTCTTGCGCTTTTGGCGCCGCCTTTTGTATTGTCTGCCGCACCTTTTGAAGTATTTTACGGACATCCGCAGGGTACTTGCTGATAAAATCGCTGACAGCCTTACTTTTCCTTTTAAAAGGCGCCATGTAGCGTCTCCTTTAATTGAAATATGATTATTTAATTAATTTCCCTGTATGCTGCATGCCTGAATGTCTTAAACCCCGACTTTTTGACCCAAAAATTCGAGCCCTTGGGGTTTCCCGGCAGAAAATAGAGTTCCACCCTTTTCATTCCTTTTTCCTTAAACCACGCGAAGGCTGCCTTAAGAAGCGCGGCTCCCACGCCTTTGCGCTGGTACTTTTCAGCAACATACATCTGCTCAAGAAAACCTATTTTTTTCAGCTTAAAGACAGGCGGGTTTGCCTGAATCTCAAGCAGGCACACGCCCATTATGGTTTCGCCATTTACCGCTATAAGTACCGTCCTTTTGCCGGGACGCATGAATTTCAGCAGATATTTTTCGTACGATTTCAACGCCCCGGGTATTATGGTGAAATACGGATCAATGCCTTTATGATAATCCATGAATGTTTTCCACATTTTAACCAGCTGTGGGACATGCTTTCTGCGCGCCGTGATTATTTCCATGAAGGCTCAATGGTCTGCGGAGCGCTGTTGGTGATATCCGCCGGTTTTGAGCCGTCAGCGTTCATCACATACACCGACTCATTTGCGTTTGACGGCCTGAAGGCTATTTTTCTGCCGTCGGGCGACCAAACCCCTTCCCAGCCCGTCATTTCGCATTTCAATTTCTTCTGGCCCGACCCATCCGGATTCATTGTCATGAAAACATAATTCCTGGAAAAAAGTATTTTACTGCCGTCAGGCGACCAGCACGGCGTATCGTCATTTTCCTTATCTGTGCTGAAGGTCAGCTGCTTTTGGTTCTTTCCATCAGCGTCTATTACAAATATCTTGCCGTTTGGCCCTCGCGTGCTGGCAAAAACTATCTTTTTTCCGTCAGGAGACCATGACGGCTCATTATCATAAAAACTGTCATTTGTCAGTTTTCGAATCCCTGTCCCATCCGCGTTTATAACGTATATCTCGCTGGGTTTGCCTTCAGCGCTTCCACTAAATAGTATTTTCTTGCCGTCGGGAGACCATTTGGGGCAATCTTTATAAACAGTATCATTTGTTAATGTTTTTTTATCCGTGCCGTCAGCGTTCGTAATAAATATCTGCGGCGCCGGAGCGTAATCAATATATGCCACCTTTTCCCGGTCGGGCGATAAGTCAGGATGGCCTGCCGTATTGGACTCTGTCAGCTTTTTTTGGAATGCGCCGTCAGGGTCCATGGTATAAATATTCATCCCGCCGTCACGCGCCGATAAAAAAGCTATCTTTCCCTTTTTTCCGGAAAACAACGGTTTCAGGCGGTCCCACAATCCGGAGGTTTGATAATTTATAGCTGTGAAACACGGGTCATAATTGTCTGATTCGACAGCGGTCATGGGCGAAACCGGGTTGAATTGCCCGTCCATGGCGTATAGTTCGCGCCAGCGCCCGCCGTTTTCCACCGCGGCAAATATAAGGTTTTTCCCGCCATTAACCCAGGCCACAGAACCGGCCCTTGCGTCGTTCGATATCCGCGCCCATACTTCCTGGTTTTTCCCGTCAGGGTCCATCCTGCATACGGCCATTTCGCCGCCGTCATCTCCGCTGAAATAAAAGAGCTTTTTTCCGTCAACAGACCAAAATGGAGTTGACTGCCTGCCCGTCTCATTTGTCAGGCGTTTCCTGTTTTTTCCGTCAGCGTCCATAATATATATTTTTCCCTGTTCATCGTTGTTATAAAGGACGTGCCTGCCGTCAGGGATAATCGGGTCATAATCGGCATTGTCCTGCCCTTCCATGTCCCCTTCTTCCTGTTCAACATTCTCCTCTGCCTTATTGCTTTCAAAGGCGATTCTCCCGCCGTCAGGGGATACGGCAGGGCTTATGTCGTCAAAATCGCCGCCTGTCAGTTTTGTGTTTTCGCCGCCATTGCTGCCGGCCACGCATAGGCCGAACCGGCCGGATTCTTTTGAGGAGAATACAATTTTTTTGCCGTCAGGAAACCACGCGCCATAGTCCTTTACAAACTTGCCGTTGGTTATGCGCCGCATGCTGTTTCCGCCGGCATCCATAATATAAAGATCTTTTATGGGACTATCCTCATCATTGTCATATTCCCCGCCTGAAAAAAGTATTTCCCTGGCGTCAGGCGACAGCGAAGGCCGCGAAAAGAAATAATCAGCCCTATTGGTCAGCCTGGTCTGTCCTCCGCCCAACGGGTTCATGACATATATCTGCTCGCTGCCGTCACGCGTCGACACGAAGAAAACCGCCCCTGCCGCATCAGCCGCCATTAGCGGCAGGCTCGAAAACACCAGGATTAAGACTGTTATGAAAGCAAATTTGTTTTTAAACACAGCGCTCCTTCCGGTTATATTATTTCTGTCCCTGCATAATATGTTATCAATGTCAGAATCTCAATATTTGTATTTTATCATTTCGGCGTGTATAAAGACAAAGGAAAAACCAGCTGAAAACCGGCTTTTTACTTCTTTCCAAACCTTTTTTTCATGGCATTTGTCGGAAACAGGACAGCGAACTTCTTGCCCTGCCATTTAAAAAATTTATCGACACACTCCCCGCATACCTCCACCGAACGCTTTTCATCTATGACAAAACGGTGGAATTCAGGGCTGTAGTTGTCTATGTCCTTTTCGCATAAAGTACATTTCACCGCTTAACCTCTTCAAATCCTTCTGACTTCAGTATCATAAGGTATGTTTTTAACAGGCTGTTTAAATACCCGGCTGAGCCGGGTTTGTCGCCCCTGTTCTGCGTTTTCATGCACAGATACAGGAGGTGAAGAAGTTTCGAATAGCCCCGGCGGTATTTAAGGAAGCCCCTGTATATTCCGGCATAAAATTCTTCCGAGGCTTTCCAGTTTTCCCTGCCCGCGATCTTTTCCACTGTTTTCTTATACCGCTTAAAAGCAGCAGACTTAAAGAACGCATGTTCAGCAGCCATGATTAATCTCCTTTTTGATGCTCAACAAATTCCAGCTACATACAGATTTAACGAAGACTTCAGGCAATCTTCTTTCCCGCCATGGGTCCAGGTTTAAGGCTGTGGATTTCCTCTATATGGACCAGCACCACCGCAAGCGGCTTGCGCATTTTATTTTTTTCCGACATTTCCACGGCTCTGTTATAATGCGCGCCGCTTACCTGGACCTCGGGCTTGCCTGCGAACCTGTATCCGTCTATGGTATCCCTGTCTACAACCGCTATGGATACCTTTGAACCGTCCATAATGTTTCTGTATGTCGTCCCGCCCGTGCCTTCTGAAAATATCAGGGTGCTGTCGTCCAGCACGCGGGTTGAGCGCTTTGGAGCCACGTTTGGGATTCCATCTTTTCCTGTCGTCGCCACAAAACACTGTTGTTTGGAAATCATGTCCTTCATTGCGTCTGTAAGTGTTGCCACACGCTGCCTCCCGTGGTTAATTTATAATTTGTGTTTTTATTTTAAGAGCGTCTCTATATCCGGATCTATGGCCTCAGGCTTGATCGCCGAGTCATAGCGCTTTACAAATTTCCCTTCCCTGTCCATAAGGAACTTAACAAAGTTCCAGCCTATGTCCCTGCCCCCGGAAATTGACTTAAGGTATGTATACAGCGGGGATTCGTTCTTTCCGTTCACGTCTATCTTCGCGAACTGCCTGAATGTTACTCCGAACCTGGTGGTGCATATTTCGTGATACTCTTCCATGCCTTCCGGAGCCTGCCCCATAAACTGATTGCATGGAAAATCAAGTATTTCAAGGCCTTTGTCCTTGTATTTCGCGTACAATGCCTGCAGCCCCGGGTATTGCGGTGTAAAACCGCAGTGTGTGGCCGTATTTACGATTAGAAGCACTTTTCCCTTATAACCCGAAAGCGGAACATCTGCGTCCTTCATGTCTTTTACCGTGATGTCATAAATATTCATTGCTGAAACCTCCTCGATTTTGGCCTTATTTCCCTGGCCGGCGCAACCTGCAAGCATAATAACAGAAGCGATAACAACCAATGTTTTTCTCATGTTTGACCCCCATTCATATAAAGTTTAGCACCAATTTATTCAAATATCAACTTCGCGCGCACTTATTATACGAGGTCGTAATTCTTTCGGCCTATTTATAGACCCTTCTTTTAAGGTCCGCAGCGTAATTAACCCCCAGTGTTTCGCTGTTTTCCTTCATCCAGTCTGTCATCCTCACATGCGCGGCAGGCTGTGAATTCACATAAAGCATTCCGGCCATTAAGCCTTTTATTTCATCCATGGTAATAACCACATCCCCCAACACGGAGCCCATCAGCAGTCCTGCTAAATATCCGGCCGCGGGAGGTATCGAAATCAGCGGCCGCTTCCTGCCTATGGCCGTGCCAATTGTTTCCACCAGCTGCTTATATGTAAAAACCTCCGGGCCGACAGCGTCAATTACGGTATTATTCTTTTGTGTCGCCGCTGATACAGCCAGTCTGGCCAGGTCTACCGCATAAACAGGCCGGACTTTATAATCACCCTTTCCAAATATTCCCATTACAGGAAAGCTGCGGAGCATCCAGGCTATATTATTTATCAGTATATCCCCTGCCCCGAATATCAGGGCCGGCCTTAAGATGACATAAGGAATTCCTGATTCAACGACTATTTTTTCCTGCATTGCCTTCCCCCTGAAATATGGAAAAGGCGATGTCTCAGATGGATTTGTAACGCTGATATGGACAACCCGCTTTACCCCCGCTTCTTTCGCGGCCTTAAGCAACACCGCCGTATTTTCAACAGCCTTAAGGTGGGTAAAATCCTTATGGTCAAACCTTACCCAGTAGGTATTATATAATACCGAAGCGCCGCGCAGGGATTGTACAAGTTCCGGAAAGTTGTCAAAACTGAAAGGCATAACCCTGAGGCTGTCATTGAATGGGTTGTCACGGTTTATGGAATTAGTTAGGGTCCTGACCTCCCTGCCGGAGTCAAGAAGTTCCTTAGCGATATACCTGCCTGTAAAGCCAAGCGCGCCTGTGACGACGTCGAATTCTTTTGTCATGGATATATGATAGCATAGCGGAATTTTTAATGGAATACCTGGGTTTTGGTGCTATTGACAACAGTTTCACCCCTCTCCTCTTAGCTAACTTTAGTCCCCCCTTGCGGGGGAGAGAGGGGCTGGGGTGAGGTGAAATCAATTGTCTTATTCCCCTCACCCTACCCGCTCCCAAATGGGAGAGGGAAAAAGAAACAAATCAATTTAAGCAAAATTCAAGACAGTATCGTATCCACATGGATTTGCGTAGCGTCCCTGCGGCAGATTCCGGGAAATATTCACCGCGCGCGCCACACATCATTTAAAAGATTCATCCCGTCAAATCCTCCTGCGGCCCAAATGTTTCCTTTAAAAGAAAAAACCGCGAAGCAAATCCTGGGCGAAAACCCGGCAGCTTTAATGTTCGTCCACGTCTTTCCGTCTGTCGAACACCAGACATCATTATAGTACCTCGCCGCAAGGTCCATGCCGCCTATAACCCATATTTTATTGTCAAATACAACGCTTCCAAACTCCACTCTTTTCCCGAACGCGGCAGGGCCCGCAACCTGAGTCCATGTCTTTCCGTCTTCCGAGCTCCATACATCGTCATAAAAATCGAGGTCATTATAATTACCTCCGCCGATAATCCACATCTTCCCTTTATAAACAAAACACCCCGCGCCCATTCTCGGGCCAAATGGTGCCGAAGGTGTCACTAAAGTCCACGTTATCCCGTCGCTGGAATTCCACACATCATTGGTACAAAATCCCTTATTATACCCGCCGAGCACCCACATCTTGCCCTTGTATACGACGCTCCCAAAAGCATCCCGCGGGCTGAACCCCGCGTTAGCCGTCACCTGTGTCCATGAAACGCCATCAGAGGAATTCCAAACATCATTTAAATCCAACCCCCGCCCGTTCCATCCTGCTATGACCCATATCTTATCCTTAAACACAAGCGTCCCCGGAGCCGACCTGCCGCAAAACCCGGCAGAAGCCGTAACCTGCTCCCACGTCACGCCGTCTTTAGAGCTCCAAACATCATTAAAAACCACAGTGGCGTTAGTGCCGGCTATGAGCCACATCCGCCCTTTAAATACGACAGGATTGCCGATTATCTCCCTTGCGCCGAACCCCGCGTTCTTAATTGCCTGGGTCCACCCAGTGCCTGCCATACGATCCTGACATGCCGTAAAACACGCCAGGCTGACCGCAAAAAACACAAAGACAACCTTTTTCAAAATTCCTCCTCATGACCGGTCATTGTCTTTTATAAACCCGCTTTGATAGCCACTATAGTTATCAGGTCTTAATGGATATACCTGTATCATTTTTTTAAAAGGATTGTCACGGTTTACGGAATTGGTAAGCGTCCTGAGTTAAACTGCTAAAAAGGATTGTTAACCAGGGCTTTCACACCGTCTCCCGAAGGACTTATGCTCACTGGGAAAGTGCTGTGCAGCCATAACGCATCCAGCAGAGTGTAAAGGACTGCCACGCCCGCTGCCGTGCAGGCGAACACAACCTTTTCCTCGGCAGCAGAAACCTTTTCTTTTTCATACAGAAGCCTCCAGTAATTGGCCTCCGTTGTATTATCAACACTGGATTTTAGCGCCTCATAGTCATCAGCCATGTTCCGCTCCAAAACAACCGACCACACAGCCAGTCCGGACAAAATGGCGTCTGTCCCCAGGAGCACCCACGCGCCGGAAGTCAGCCCTGCCTGCTGTTTCGGGGTATTTGCAGCCACGGACTTTTTTTCCAGCGCTTTCAGGTATAAACGCCATTGTTCCGTATCAGGGATCTCGCCTTTATCCATGGCCTCCCTCAGGTAAACAGCAGCCGCGCGAAAATCACCTTCCCTGTACGCAGCGTTAAAATCTTCCCTGCTCCCGGCAAACGCAGGTTCACAGACATATAATATCGAAATCATGACCAATATGACAAAAAATGAAACTATGGTTGTGCTTGACCGGCCTGTATTACGGCTGATTAAATATGACATAATTCCCTCCCTACGCTGTGGTTATGTGCTTTTATGAATTCTCATCCCTTATTACCCAGTCATAATTATAACAAAAAACCGCAGCGATTTAAATACATTAATGCTTGATTTTATCAAATCCGTGGTGCTATAATACAACCAGCGACCTTAGGGAGGTATGCTCAATTGAAAAAAACCACCATTATTATCTCTATATTAGTTTTTGCAGCCATCACGTTCTCGTGCAAAAGGGCCTCATATCCTACATTTCCCATGGCTCCGCCCGTTACTTCCACCTTTACAGCTCAGCCGGTTTTTTTCACCCCTACCGGGACGAATACTCCGTTGCCTTTGAACACTGCTTCGCCGACCGCCACTTTTACTTCTACTCTCCAATCGACTCTTTCTTTTACCCCTTCTACCACCATGACATTTACACCCTCCTCCTCGAAAACCCCGTCTTATACCATGACAGCAACCGGCACATTTACCGCCACCAAAACCATTACCAGCACATTTACCGTCACTTCCACACACACCATAACCTGCACATATTCCGAAAGCCCTACATTTACCGCGACTTCCACGATATCGCCCACGTTCTCAATTACCAATACATTTACGGTCACGCCGACCCCGTACCAGAGGATACTGAATCATCTCGTACTGGACGCCGAATATGACAGGTCAAAGGACAGGATAATAACAATATCGGACGCGCCGCCCATGATCCATATAATCCCGGCCTCAACGCTCTATCAGAGCGACATATCACTGCCGCTTACCCCCATGTCGGTCAGCATCGGGCCGGACGGCACACACGCCGCGGTCGGCCATAACGGATGGATATCATACGTCAACCTGGACACGCTTACAGTGGAACAGACGTTCCAAGTCACATGCGAGGCCTTTGACATCGTGCTTGCAGGCAACGGCTTCATATACGTCTTCCCCCTGCGAGATCAGTGGGAGCAGATCAGATGCATCAACATTTCCACCGGTTTAGAGACCCTTCATACAGGCAATTCTATATATGACGAAACAAGGGCAAAACTTCATCCATCGGGGAAATATATCTATGGCGCGAATAACGGGTTAAGCCCCAGCGATTTTGAGAAGTATAATATCCAGCCGGGCACTGCCGCATACATGTATGATTCACCGTACCATGGGACTTATGCCTTTAGCGGCAACATATGGATATCCGATGACGGACTTGCGCTTTTTGCAAGAAGCGGCAATATTTTCAGAGCCACAGAATCCCAGTCAAATGACATGACCTATTTTGGCAGCCTATCCGGGGTTACAGCGGCAGAGTGGGTGGATCACTCCACGGCCGCCGGCTACACATATGCCGTTAACAACACCGCCAATGTATACTGCTATAACAATACTTTTTACGCATTACAAAAGACCATCCCCATAGCGCCATTCATTAATGGAGCCTCCTATCAGGCGCAGGGTAAATTTGTGTTCGTGTCATCAGACGGCGGCAAGGCTTTAATTCTTTCCAGAGCGGTAGCCGGTTCCGGGCTCTATTATGACTGGGGCCTGTCATTATTTTACACAAGGTAACCGGCAGTCATGGCTTAAAGCGTATCAGCTCAAAAATCCTTTTCGTGCCTACAAATAACCGTGTTTGATGTCCATGTGATTTGAAAAGCGTCCATTTCCAATACCTGTACCTATAAAATACTAATTGACAATTAGCCCATATTAAGTTAATTTATATACCGTTTCTAATATACCGAAACCGGCAACGGGTGCTGGCCGATAGTAATCGGCAAGCACAGATGAAGATAAACCATTGATAAATGATTGCCGTTTCACTTGCAACGGGTGCTTAGCTCAGTTGGTTAGAGCATCTGCCTTACAAGCAGAGGGTCGGGGGTTCGAGTCCCTCAGCACCCACCATTTTTTAGTGTAAAACAGATGATTTATCCCTTGAAATAAAGCAATAAACATAGTAATATAGTGAAGTTTTAAATGTTCATACAACACCAGGATAACAAGGTAAGGATCAAGAGTTCGGGAGTAAGTCCCGCAAGGGCGCCTTCCTCCTCACACTTCCTCCTCATCCTTATATGTTTGGTGGGGGTGTAGCTCAGTTGGTTAGAGCGCCTGCCTGTCACGCAGGAGGCCACGAGTTCGAGTCTCGCCACTCCCGCCATAAAAAATGCCCGCGCAAGCGGGCTTTTTTTATGGCCTAGCGGAGGCGTAGCCGAGCGGTCAATTCTCGATTTTCGATTATCAAGACTTGGTTTAAAACAGGGCTTGGATCCTTCTCAGAACGTTCGAGAATCGAAAATCGAGAATTGATCAGCAAGCTTGGAGGGTTAATTATAATAAGACGTAATCAGCAGGCTTAGATAGCTATTATATAATGCAAGGTCAAATACTATTATTCTGGAGGGAATAATATGCCGTTCCTGTTCGAAAACCTGGATGTATACGCCAAATCCATGCAGCTCGCCGATGAAATCACCGCTTTAACCGAGGTTTTTCCGCCTGCGAAATACTTCCTTCGCGACCAGTTAAATCGTGCTGTTTTGTCGGTTCCAAACAATATAGCCGAGGGTAATGGGCGTTTTACCAAAAATGACAAGATACATTTCTTCCACATTGCAAGAGGGTCGGCTTTTGAGTGTGTGTCGACACTGGAACTATGTAGGAGGAAGGGCCTCATAAGCGAAGAAAAGAACATGGGATATAAGAAAATACTGGATGATATATGCAAGATGTTATCCGGTCTTATAAAAAGCCAGGACCGCTAACCGGTGTTTTTCCCTTGTCTTTAGTTTACATGCTGATAAAATAGGGATAAGACAAGATGATGTGGGAGGCTATTGAATGTTATGGCGGTTATTGATTACTCGATTTATAATATGTTTTGTTATTATTTTAGTCTATATTTTAATTGATTACTATATTTTACACCAAACTGACAAAATTAAAAAAAATGCAAACAAAACTAAATTATGGAAAAATGTAATCATGAGCATTGTTGTGCCTGCTGCAATGACTTCTGTATTTTGTCTGGCTGATACGTTTTTGTTTTTTGGAAAAATACGAAATATTGATTATTTAACAGAAATGATAATAACTACTTGCATATTATCTGGTTTTTACTTTATATATATTCAATTTACAAAATACTCAATAATGATGAGTTTGATTTATATTCCATTTATTATTATATTTTTGGGGATTTGGACATTTATTTTTATGATGTTGATAACAGGTGTTGGTCCATAAAAGTTGTTGTTTTATCGATTTGTTAACCAAAATCCTAACGTCTTTATAAGGTTCTGTAAATCGTCACGTTTCGTCCGCCATTTAAAAAAAGCCCTTCTCTTTAATCGGAGAATGGCTTTTTTATTTTTGTAGAATTCATTAAACAGGACTATCCCAAAAGCCGTCTTGAACTTTTATTCTTGTTTTTAACCACTGTAGTGATAGAATAAAGTTAAAGTTAGTCACTGAAAGGGGTGAAAATGAAGTTTGACAAGTTGCCTATGATTGAAAAAATAAAAACAATTGCCATTATTGCAGGAATAATCATTTTACAAATACCAATAATATATATTCTCAATAAGATGTTTGGAAATAAATATTATTTATATAATGCGTTTATGACTGCGGTATTGGTTGTTTTTTTTAATATATCTATGCTTAAAAATTATCGCACTATAAAAGAAAAAGTCGTAAGAATGTTAATAAATTTTGGAATATTACTCATTGTCTATATTCCTATACTTGCTATTATACAGTCAAATAAACCGAACATCTTGCACTTTGTGAAATCCAACAACTTACAGAATTCATTATATTTTTTCGAGTTTCTAGGTTTTGTTGTTTGTGTGCTTCAAACTCTTGTCGATTTTTTTAACCCAAAAAAAGAAAAATATTGAAGTTTATATTGATGTTTGCATGAATTCATATTATTTAATAATGATTTGGATTATGTGGCATGCATTAAAAGCCTCACCCGTTGAAGAATACGCGGTCAATCCGGATATTAAGTTCTGTAAGTTACCCGTGTTTCCTCCGCCGTAAATAATAAAGCCCGCTTTCGCGGGCTTTATTATTTACGGCAAAAAAACGCGTCACTCGTTGTCTTCCAATTATTTTTTTGTCATCCGCTGCATCTGTGCCTGGTAAAAAACTATTGCCGCGGCATTTGATACGTTCAGCGAATCCAGCTTTCCGCTTTGCCTTATTTTTACGAGGAAATCGCAGTTCTTTTTAACCAGAGCCCTTATTCCGCTGCCTTCGTTGCCGAGCACTATGGCTGTTTTTTTATCGAAGGAAATTTCATCCAGGTATTTATCCGCTGTCAGATCCAGGCCGTATATCCAGAATCCGTTCTTTTTAAGGGTCTCCAGCGCGTTATTAATATTTGCCACTTCCACTATATCGATCATGTCCGCCGCGCCGCTGGATGTCTTAAAGACCGTGTCATTTACAGGCGCGCTTCTTCTTGAGGGTATTATGACCCCGTTTACGCCAAGTACCTCGCAACTCCTGAAAATCGCTCCCATATTATGCGGGTCTTCTATCTCGTCGAGCACTGCTACCACGCTGTTTTCCAGGTTCCTTGTGGCCAGGAACTCATTTATATTAAGGAGGTTGACGTTGTCTATTTCCGCGGCTATTCCCTGGTTCTTTTCCGTGCCTGTGAATTTGGCGAGTTTTTCCCTCGGCTCAAATATAACCTTTACCCCGTTGGACTTGCAGTAACCCAATATATCATCTATTTCAGTAATGCGGTCCACCGCGTGTATGACATGTATTTTCCTTTTTTTACCCGCTATTATCTCGCGTATGACGTTCCTTCCGTATACCAGCACTTATTTCAACTCCTTTATAATAAAGGTACCTGTTTTTGTGTATTCCAGGATATATCCAGCCTGGCTTACCTGCTTTTTCATTTCATCCGCCTTATCATACTGCTTTTCCATGCGGTAGGACGCGATCTGCTTTACCATGTCAGATACAGCGCTTTCCACCGGCTGTATTTCCGGCATTACCTTAAGCACGCCCGCCATCTCCCTTATGTCCGCTTCCAGCATTTTAAGGCTGGCGACCGCGTCTCCGGGGTATTGGTCCAGTTTCTTGCCGAGTATCAGATTCTTCGCGTCATTGGCCGCGTCGTAGAGAAGCGCAGCGGCTTTCGCGGTATTAAAATCTTCATCCAGCGCTTCCTTGAATTTTTCTATGTATCCGCTCTTTGCGTCAGCCTTAACTCCCGGTATCTGCGCGAGGCGCTGGAGCGTGTAGTAAATCTCCTTATATCCGGTCTTTACCGCTTCTATATTTTCCCGGGAAAAATCTATGGGGCCGCGGTATTGCGCCGAGAGGATGAACATCCTTATTACTTCAGCCGGATAATCTTTTAAAATATCGCGTATGAATACAAAGTTGCCTTTTGATTTCGACATTTTTACGCCGTCGATGTTCATATACCCCACGTGCATCCAGTAATTGACGAATTTAACGCCGTTGGCCGCCTCGGACTGCGCCCTCTCGTTTTCATGGTGCGGGAAAACAAGGTCCGCCCCGCCGCCGTGTATGTCAAAGGTGTCATTAAGGTATTTTGAAGACATGGCAGAACACTCTATGTGCCATCCGGGCCTGCCGGCTCCCCAGGGCGAATCCCACGCAGGCTCGCCCGGTTTCGAAAACTTCCAGAGGGCAAAATCAAGCCCGCTTTTCTTATCCTCATCCACAGCCACCCTTGCGCCTTCCTGAAGCTGTTCCATGTCCTGGTGTGAAAGTTCGCCGTATGCGGCGTATTTTTCCACGGAAAAATAGACGCCGTGTTTTGATACGTATGCCGTTCCTTTATCCATCAGGTTTTTTATGAGCTCCAGCATTTTTGGTATTTCTTCCGTGGCTTTCGGCGATACGTCAGGCAGGTCTATATTAAGGCTTTTTATGTCTTCGATATAGGCGTCCGTAAACTTATTGGCTATGTCGCTCCACAATACATTTTCCTCATTTGCCTTTTTAATTATCTTGTCGTCTATGTCCGTGATATTCTGGACAAAAGTGACCTTCATCCCCCTGTATTTCAGGTAATTCCTGAAGGTATCAAATACGGTAAAAACCCTGGAATTGCCTATATGAAAATAATTGTAAACCGTAGGCCCGCAGGCGTACATCTTTACTTCCCCGGGAGTGACCGGGACAAACTCTTCGAGCTTTTTGGTGAGTGTGTTGTATAAACGCATACTACTCCTTTTATATAGCCAAAGTTGAAAACAAAAGCTCAGGGCTCAAAGCCCAAAGCCCAAGGAAACCAAACCGCACTTCCTTGAGCTTTGGGCTCTGGGCTTTGAACTTCAGCCCCCCGTACTTCAGACTATTTTTTCTCCCTTAAAAGCACTACCGCTTCCGCCTTGACTCCCTCTTTCCTTCCCGTAAACCCCATGCCTTCCTCGGTTGTGGCCTTTATGCCTATCTGCTTTACGCTCACTTCAAGTATGGCGGCAAGCGCAACTTTCATTTCCTCTATCTTCGGCATCACCCTTGGGTATTCAGCCATTAAAATTGTATCCATGTTTTCCAGTTCAAAGCCTTCCTGGGCGACCAGGTTCTTAACGCGCTTTAAAAGTTCGGTGGAGCGTATGCCTTTTATCCCCCAGTCGCTGTTCGGAAAATAAAACCCTATGTCCGGCAGGCCGGCCGCGCCGAGCATGGCATCCATTATGGCATGTATCAGGGCATCCGCGTCAGAATGGCCTTCAAGGCCGAATTCCGCGCCTTCAAATTCAACCCCACCAAGGAATAATTTCCTTCCTTTTACCAGCTTGTGAACATCGTAGCCGATTCCTATTCTCATAAATCCTCCTTTGAGTTTAGGAGACAAGAGACTGGAGACAGGAGTAATTCCGGTACCTGCGTATTACTTTTGTCTCCAGTCTCTTGTCTCTTATACTCCATGCCGAATTTTCTTAATATCACCTTTTACGGTGACTTTCACATTCTCTTCATCATCTTCTATTACCCGTACTTTATACCCGGCCGCCTCAAACACGGCCGCGTCGTCTGTGGGCTTTATCTTTTCGAGGCTGCCCTTATCATATAATTCCGAAAGTTCTTTGAACTTAAATCCCTGCGGCGTATGGGCTGTCCTTAAAGTGTTCCTGTCAAGCGTCCCCGTGATATAACCGTCTTTTACCTGCTTTACCGTGGCAAATATCCTGTTTACGGGTATGGCCGCCTTGTCCTTCTTAAGGGCTTTTAAAACTTTACCGATAAGGCCTTTGCTTACATGCGGCCTTGCGCCGTCATGGATAAGGACATTCTCCGGCGGGTACTTTTCCAGGAATTTTACGGCGTTATAAACGGAGTGGAACCTTTCTTCCCCTCCGTTTATAACAGCCGTTATCTTCTTATAGCCGTATTTTTTTATCATGGCAGCGGCGGTCTTTGACCTGTCAGCTGCCACTACCAGCAGGATTCCCGATACTTCCCGGGCCCTTTCAAAGTTGTCAAGGCTGCGCGCGAGTATTTCCCTGCCGTCCACTTTCATGAACTGCTTGGGAACCGCCGCGCCGAATCTTTTACCCTTTCCTGCCGCTACGACTATAACAACATTTTTCATTACCTGTTTTCTCCGCTATTTCCCTGATTTTGGTTCTGGTTCTGGTTGTTATTGTTCCTGTGCCCGCCGTGCCTTTGTCCGTGGCCGCGTCCGTGCCCGCCGCCGTGGTGGCCCTGCTGGCCTCCGCCGCCTTCGCCGAACCTGGCAAATATCATCCTGCCGGCGTCCGTCTGGAGCACGTTTGTCACAACAACGTCTATCTTTTTATTCATCATCTTCCTCGCGCCGTCAATGACTATCATGGTGCCGTCATTTAAGTAAGCGATACCCTGTTCCTTTTCCTTGCCTTCCTTGACTACTTTTACGTTTACTTTTTCTCCCGGAAGGAAAGTCGGTTTGATCGCGTTTGAGAGGTCGTTAATGTTTAAAACCTGCACTCCCTGTATTTCCGCGACCTTATTCAGGTTAAAATCGTTGGTAAGTATCTTGGCGCCGATGTCCTTGGCCATGGCCACGAGTTTTTCGTCTACCGCCCTTATTTCGCGGTAGTCCCTGTCCATGATCTCCACTGCCACGCCCGGGCATTTCTTCAGGTCATTTAAAAGGTCGAGTCCCCTTCTGCCCTTGGACCTTTTCATGTGGTCCGATGAATCAGCTATTAACTGCAGCTCCTGTAATACGAACCTGGGTACTATTAACACGCCTTCCATGAACCCTGAGCCGCAGATGTCGTTAATCCTGCCGTCAATTATGACGCTTGTATCAACAAGCTTTTTTGACAGGCTCATTTTCTTAATCTTCCCGTTAAATATGATGGTCTGGGCTATGATTATAATTAAGAAAATAGATGAAACAGCCGCGAGTGATAAAATCAGTATCTGTTGTGTGTTCATTCTTTTTACCTCCTTTCCTTCAGAATTGTGGATAGAAGATTGAAAATTGCGGATTAATTACCTTAAAATTTTCCGCATTATCATATTCTTCCACTTTTTTATTTTTAATGTACTTGCCCATTAATCCGCAATCCACAATCTACTATCTTCAATTATATCAGGTCTTTTAATTCCTTTATATTCCCCACCTTCTTCACATCCATCGCAGTCTTAAACCCGGCGCTCCTTGCGGGCACCACGCAGGCTGTAAAGCCCATCCTTTCAGCCTCAGCTATCCTCTGGTCTATGAACTGCACCGGCCTTACTTCGCCGTCCAGGCCAAGTTCGCCAATATAAACCGTCTTTGTGGAGACCGGCTGTTCCATGTAGCTGGAATATATTGCGGCCGCGACTCCAAGGTCGCACGCCGTTTCAAATACCTTTATCCCTCCTGCCACGTTTAAATACATGTCCTGGTTCTCAAAATTAAGGCCCATGGACTTCTCAAGTATGGCAAGTATGAGCAGGAACCTGTTATAATCCACGCCGGTGACAGTCCTCTGCGGCATGCCGAAACTCCTGCGCGAGGCAAGGGCCTGAATCTCCAGAAGCAGGGGCCTCGTGCCTTCCATGACCGTTACTATGCTGGAGCCTGTCTTTGTATCCTTTAAGCTGTCCAAGAGCATCTTTGACGGGCTCTTTATTTCTTTTATTCCGGCGCCTGTCATTTCAAATATCCCTATCTCGTTTGTGGAACCGAACCTGTTTTTAACGGCCCGCAGTATCTTAAACTGGTAATATTTCTCAGCCTCAAAATACATGACAGCGTCCACCATGTGCTCTAACATCTTCGGGCCGGCTATCATGCCGTCCTTTGTCACATGGCCTATGATAATTACCGGGACTCCGCTTTTTTTCGCCGCGTACATCAGCTGCGCGCACGATTCCCGCACCTGGTTTACGCTTCCGGCTGTGGAATCCAGGTCTTCCTTAAAAACAGTCTGTATGGAGTCAATTACCGCAAGCGCGGGGTTTTCCTTTTCCATTATCTGGATTATCTTTTCTATGCCGGTCTCGACCACGATCATGAGCTTGTCAGCCTTTATGCCTGTCCTGTCCGCGCGCAGTTTTATCTGCTCAAGGGATTCTTCCCCGGAAATATACAGTACCCTTTTTCCCGTATCGGCTATCTTATCCGCGATTGCCAGCGCCAGGGTTGACTTGCCGACCCCGGGCTCCCCGCCCATTAACACAAGCGAGCCCTTAACGATGCCGCCGCCAAATACCCGGTCTATTTCTTCCATGCCGGTCTTGATGCGCTCTTCATTTTTAACATTTATATCGGCAAGCACAGCCATCTTGGTCTCGTTAAAGCCGCGGTATTCGGCAGCGCCTTTTTTCCGCTCGATAATGGTCTCTTCTATATATGTGTTAAAAGCCCCGCATGTCGGGCACTTGCCCAGCCACTTGGGCGAAGAAGCGCCGCATTCAGCGCATGAAAAAAGCGTTTTACTCTTTGCCATAAACGTCCTTTATTATAAGATGTCATTGCGAGGAGGCGTTTTAGCTCTTCGCCGACGAAGCAATCCTGTCGTTTTAATGATACTGCGAGATTGCTTCGTCGCCAAAAATCAAATACGGCTCCTCGCAATGACAAAAATTTAAATAATTAAATCGTAAGGTCCTTCGTCTTTATCTTCTCCGTTACCATCGCAATAAAATCTTCCAGCTTCACGTCCTTTGTTTCCTCGCCTGTCCTCTTCCTTACCGACACCATACCGCTCTCGGCTTCCTTATCTCCCAGTATAAGCATATACGGTATCTTATCCATGGTCGCGGTCCTTATTTTAGCGCCTATCTTTTCATTATCATCGTCAAGCTTTACCCTGATACCGGCTTCTTTGAGTTTTTTCACTATACCCACAGCCGCCTGCGAGCTGCGCTCTGTAATTGTAAGCACAGCCACCTGCGCCGGCGAGAGCCATACCGGAAACGCGCCCTTATAATGCTCTATAAGCACGCCGAAGAAACGCTCAAGCGATCCGAATAACGCCCTGTGTATCATGACCGTCCTGTGTTCCTTGCCGTCCTTGCCTATATAATTTATGTTAAAACGTTCAGGTTCATTGAAGTCAACCTGTACGGTTGAACACTGCCATGTCCTGTTAAGCGCGTCCTTTATCTTGATGTCTATCTTGGGCCCGTAAAACGCGCCGCCGCCCTCGTCCACGCCGTACTTAATACCGGCTTTATCCAGGGCTTTCCTTAACGCCGCTTCCGATATCTCCCAGACCCTTGGGTCGCCTATGAATTCCTTCGGCCTCGTGCTTAAATATGTCTCAAATTCCGTGAACCCGAATGTCTGCAATATAAACCGGATAATCTCTATGAGCTTGTCCAGCTCTTCGTCCAGCTGGTCCTCGCGCATAAAAATATGCGCGTCATCCTGTGTAAATCCCCTGACCCTCATCAGTCCGTGCAGTGTCCCTGATTTTTCATACCTGTATACGGTGCCGAGCTCTGCCCAGCGCAGCGGCAGGTCGCGGTAGCTTTTCATGCCGTTATTATAAATAAGGATATGGAACGGGCAGTTCATGGGTTTTACCAGGTACTCCGCCTCATCCATAACCATGGATGGATACATGGAGTCCTTATAAAATCCCGTATGGCCGGATTTATGCCACATGTCTATCTTTGCCACGTGAGGTGTGCTTAAAAGGTCATAATCCCTTTTTAAATGCTCGTTCCTCCAGAAGTCCTCTATTTCCTTCTTTATAAGGGCGCCTTTCGGATGCCAGTAAACCAGGCCCGGGCCGTATTCTTCATGCAGCGAGAACAGGTCGAGTTCTTTTCCTATTTTTCTGTGGTCGCGCTGCTTTGCCTCTTCCTGCACCCTGAAGTATTCGTCCAGCATTTTCTGGTCAGGAAAGGATATTCCGTAAATCCTCTGAAGCATCTTGTTTTTCTCGTCACCGCGCCAGTATGCGCCTGCTATCTTCGTAAGCTTGAAAGCCTTTATCTTTTTTACAAGTCCTATGTGCGGCCCGCGGCAAAGGTCAGTGAACTTATCCAGCGCGTAAAGGCTGACCGTCGGGTCCTTTATGGCGTCGATTATCTCGACCTTATAGTTTTCTCCCATGTCCGTGAACATCTTTACCGCGTCGGATTTTGATATCTCCGAACGCTTAAGTGCCGGGTTTTCTTTTATAATGTTCCTCATCTCTTCTTCAATCTTTACCAGGTCCTCTTCGTTAAATGATTTGTCCCTGTCAAAATCATAATAAAAACCCTCGTCAATTGACGGGCCGATGGTGACTTTTGTGTCGGGATAAAGGCGCTTTACAGCCGCGGCCATTAAGTGCGAAGTTGAATGCCAAAAAGTCTGCTTTCCTTCCGCGTCATCAAATGTAATAAGCTTTAACTCTCCGTCTTCGTTTAATGGCGTGCCCATATCGAGCAGTTTGCCGTTAAACTTAACCACCAGGCCGCCAGCAGTATCAGCCCCGGATTCCTTAATTACTTCAGCCGCGCGTTTGCCGGCGTCAACCGTGTATTCCTTGCCGTTAAATAAGATCTTCATAAAGTCTCCTTTGTGCTTCAAATAAAATAGTTCCGGTTTTTCCGGTTAAGTGCCGGGCGAGCCACCGGCTCGCCCCTACGAAGACAATACCCTGCGGCAACATACTGCCCTGCGTTTTATGTTCCACTCGTGGCCGCTGCAGGCCGGTTTTCTTTATGGCCTGCGCTACTGCGCAATCCATAAAGAAAACCGGCCTGTGGCGGCCACAACATCACGCCCGCATGATGCAGCCACACATCAAACGAAACCCTGCCCTGCGCAACCTAAAGGTTGCGGCTACCAAAATCCATCTATTTTTGGCTATCTTTATTAGACAAAAAGAAGGTCAACTGTTCCAGTTCTAAAGCCACGTCCACGTTCCTTACTATGATATCGTGGTCTTTTAACAGGTGTTTCCCCGCGAAGTTCAAAACGCCTTTTATGCCTGTCTCGCGCAGCCTGGTCATGACCGCATCAAGCGACTCTTTTGGCGTTGCAATGATGACTATGTCTATCTTTTCCTTTTTTATGACTTTTTCAAGCTCGTCATAGTGGTATATCCTGACGCCATCGAGCTCCCAGCCCACTTTTGCCGGGTCCACGTCAAAGCCGGCCACTATTTTAAATCCCCTGGACATGAATCCCGGGTACATAAGCAGCGCCCGTCCGAGGTTTCCTGTGCCCACCACCGCCAGCTTCCACTGTTTGTGCGTGCCGAGTATCTTTGACGTCTGTTCCTTTAACTGCTCCACATGATAGCCAAAGCCGCGCCTGCCGAACTTTCCGAAATAAGCCAGGTCCTTCCTGACCTGCGCCGGGTTTAAGCCTATAAACTTCGCCACCTGGTCGGAGGATACATATTCCACGTTCGAAGCCGCGAGCTCCGAAAAGCATTTCAGGTAAAGCGAAAGCCTGTTTACCGTGGGCAGCGGTATTTTCTTATTTTCCATTTTCCCCGTCCTTTTCAACCTTGGTAAAATTAATTATGTCGTTAAGCTTAAAGGAAGAATGGTCGTGCGCCTTCATGTAATCGTCTATCTGCTTCTGCTCTTCCGTGGCCTCTATGTCCTTGCCTGAGAGCGCGAGCTTTTTCGCGTCCTTTTCTATTTTGACTATTTTTACTTTTATCACATCGCCCTTGGCGACGCGGAGTTTTGCCTTGTTCTTAATGGCAAGCCGGCCGGATACGCCTTCCATAACCTGGATTACAAGCGCTCCGTCTTCTATGTCGGTTATCTTCCCGTCTAAGTAGCTGCCTTCCTTATATTTCACGGCGAAATTCGACCACGGCGATGTCGTCAGCTGTTTTAAACCGAGCATGATGCAGTACTTTGTCTTGTCCACGCCGACTATCTTAAATTCCTTTTTCTCGCCGATATGCAGCACTTCGGATAACGCCGTGAAATTCGCCCATGAAATATTCAGATTATCCACAAACGCGTCTATATTTTCCTCCAGCTCAACCGCTGCCCCAACACCTTCCGTGAAAGACTTAACGACGCCAAACACCCTCGCGCCTACAGGATACCGCTCTTCCATGTTATTCCACGGGTTCTTTTCGAGGCGTTTTATGCTCAAAATCACCCTGTTCTTTACTTCGTCAATCTTGAGTATGCACGTTTTCACGTCGTCCCCGGTTTTAAAAACATCAGCCGGGTTCTTGATTCTTTTAAAATAGGAAAGCTCGCCCGCGGGTACAAATCCTTCCATACCTCCGGCCGTGGTAACTGTCATGCCTTCCGTGAATATTTCCTTGACCTTCGCGTCGAGCCTGTCCCCGGGTTTATTGGACTCCATAAACGACTTGAAGGGGTTGTCGCGCAGCCTTTTAGGGCTTAATATGATCTTTCCTTTTTCATTTCCCACGACCAGCACGTCCATCATGTCGCCTTCTTTTATACCTTCATCCTCAGGTGCTGATATGGCTTTCCATGAGAGCTCCGCCAGCGGTATAAAAACCTTTAAGTTTTCCTTTTCCACTTCCACGCCGTCCGGAAGCACCTGCGCCACCTTTACCTGCGCCCGTTCATTGACAGGAAAATTCTTGGAAATCGCCTCTGTCTCGGTCTTGTCTTTTTCCGTCATGTATTCCTTGTATGAAACAACGACATTTCTTTTTTCCTCGTCAAGCTGGATGATCTTAAGCGGCAGTTTCTTTCCCACTATATCCTCGCCGTATGACTTTGAATGCGACATCGGCAGAAACGCCGTAACATTCGCGCCGAAATCAATGATGAAGCCGCCCTTTACGGACTTTGTCACGGCGCCTTCGATAAAGCCGCCGTCCTTGAAGGAATTCTTAACCTTCGAGAAAACCAGCTTCTTATCAGCTATGATCTTTGAAAGAAGGACGAACCCTTCCGGGGTCTCGGTCCTTTTTACATGCACGTCAATCTCCTCGCCCTCGGCGAGCGTGTCGTAGTAAGGGTACTTTGACGTCTCTTCCTTGGGGATTACCCCCTCGGACTTGTAATTGATATTCACAAAGACATCCCCGTCTTTTTTCCTTATAACTTTTCCTTTTATGATCATCCCGTCTCTTAACATCATTTTTCTCCGATCGTTTTTATGGTATTTACGACTTCTTTTATGGCTGACTCCGGTGTGGACGCCCCTGCCGAGACGCCCGCGGATTTTTTGCCTTTAAACCAGCTTTTCTTTATCTCGTCCGCGGCCTCCACCAGGTGCACATCCCTGAGTATGGCGCGGCACAGTTCATAAAGCCTCTTTGTATTGGCGCTGTTCCTTCCGCCGACTATTATCATTACGTCCATGTTCTTTGCCAGGCTCATGGTGGCCGCCTGCCTGCTTTTAGTCGCGTCGCATATCGTATTATATATGCGCACTTCCGCGTTCCTCACAGAAAACGCCTTTTCGCCGATGGCTAAAACCGCGTCCCTGTAAAACTTCATGTCCAGGGTGGTCTGCGCCACGACGCATACCTTTTCCTTAAGTTCAGCTTTTTTTACATCCTTCAAAGAACTTACGACAATCCCCTGGCCGTCCGCGCACCCGAGAATTCCTTTTACCTCCAGGTGGTCGCGGTCGCCCACGATTACTATCCTGTATTTTTCCTTCGCCATCTTCTTTACTATGTTATGTATCTTTTTCACGTAAGGGCAGGTCGTGTCAAGCACCCTCGGGCATCTTTCCTTAAGTTCTTTTTCCTCAGCCTCAGAAATACCGTGCGTGCTTATGATCGCCGGTGAGCCCTTTGGTATGTCCGACATGGCTTCCACGTGCCTGGCTCCGGCCTTTTCCAGCCGCTTTACTTCCTGCGGGTTATGTATTATTTCGTGCAGCGAGTAGACGGCTTTATTCTCAGCCGCGTATTTATACGCCATGTCCATGGCCCTTTTTACGCCGAAACAGAACCCCGAGCCTTCCGCCACATAAACCCTCATTTTTTCTTCTGCTCCAGGCCCGTTATATATTCCGCTTTAAGCCTTTTTATCTCATCCATTATCTTCTTTGTTATCAGAATATATGTTTCTTTTTTTTCTTCCATTTTAAATTCATCTTCGAACGACATGGGCTTTCCAAATACCATCACCATCCGCGTAAAAGGCGTAGGCAGCAGCTGCCCTTTTTTCCACGCCCTGTAATTGCCGTGGATGTACAGCGGTATGACCTGACAGCGGGACTTGTAAACAAGCATTCCCGTTCCGGCCTTGCCTTCATGTATTTCTCCGTCAAGGGTCCTGGTGCCTTCGGGAAAGAGCGCCACAATCTGCCCTTCTTTTACGGTATCAATTACATTATCCCAGGCGTTCCTGTCTACGGCCCCTCTTTTAACCGGTATGGCGCCCATCCAGCCCAAAAGGAATCCAAGAGGCGGATTGAACAGGGTGTCTTTTGCCATATAGTGAAATGTCCTGCGCCATGTGGAAATACCGATTAGCGGCGGGTCATAATTGCTTGCGTGGTTTGCCGCTACAATAAAACCGCCTTTTGAAGGTATGTTTTTTGAATCAACCACTCCGGCGAAATGCACTATCCTGTACCACAGCCACACGATTACCTTAACAAAATGATGGACCACCAGGAATAATATGCGGTTGAGTGTTTTCTTTAATTTCATTTTTTACCCCTTAAGCCGTCTATGATGCTGAAAAAAGACGGGAATGATGTATTGACGCATTCTATGTCCTTAATAAGCAGCCCGTTTTCGCTGACAAGCGCCGCCACCGAGAATGCCATGGCTATCCTGTGGTCCCCGAAAGAGTCTATGTCCGCGTACTTAAAAGGCTTTCCGCCGTTTCCTTCTATAATCATGCCGTCGGGCGTCCCTTCAGCCTTGACGCCGATACGTTTTAAATTTTTAATCACGGTCTCTATCCTGTCGGTCTCTTTAAATTTAAGCTCTTCCGCGTCTTTTATTACGGTCTTGCCCTTCGCGAAAGCCGCGGCCACCGCGATAACAGGTATCTCGTCTATGAGCTTGGGTATCATTGCGCCCTTTATGGTAATGCCTTTAAGTTTTGAAAATGACGCCACTATGTCGCCCACGGGCTCGCCGTTCTTATTCTTAAGGTTTGTGATCTTGATTTTGCCGCCCATTAATTTCATGACTTCGATAAGCCCCACCCTTGTGGGGTTTAATCCTATGTTTTTAACCGTGATTTTTGAATCTTTTGCCATTAACCCGGCAATTATGAAATACGCGGCCGAGGATATGTCTCCAGGAACGAATACCGGCTTTGCCTTGAGTATCCTGCCCGGTTTTATCTTTATCATATTCTTTTTTATGGATATTCCTGCGCCGAAATATTTCAGCATGCGCTCGGTGTGGTCCCTGGACTGCATGGGTTCGTGTATGATTGTCTCGCTGTTGGCGTGGAGGCCCGCCAGTATGATGGCCGACTTTACCTGCGCGCTGGCCATCGGCATTTTATACTTTATGCCTTTTAACGATCCGCCGTGGACCACGACAGGCGCCTTGCCGTCGTTACTCTCAAACTTCGCGCCCATTTTTTCAAGGGGTTCCAGGACGCGCTTCATGGGCCTCATGACTATCTGTCCGTCGCCTGTAATGGTGGATGTGAAATTCTGCGCCGCGAGCACTCCGAGCGAGAGCCTTATGTTTGTGCCGGAATTTCCCACGTACAGGGTCTTCTGCGGCTGCCTTAGGCTGAAAAGCCCGCGGCCGTGGATGTAATATATACCGGCTTTCTTCTCGATCTTTACCCCCATGGCTTTATATACTTTTATTGTGTTTAATGTATCCTCGGCCTCGAGGAAATTGGTGACTTTTGTGACGCCTCTGGCAAGGCTTCCTATAATGACAGACCTGTGGGAGAGCGACTTGTCGCCCTGGACATTTACGGATTTAACGCACGCCTTAACGGGAGAAATGTGTATTTTTTTCATTTTATGCCGTCCCTTAAGCGCCTGGCTTTCGCTATGTATTTTTTTAATTCCGCCATCCTGCTGCCGTCTATCATGGAGGCGAGCAGGTCAAGCTGCGCGCGGTATTTTTTCATGTTTTCCAGAACTTCCTTTTTATTCATCAGCAGTATCTCCGCCCAGATCTCCTCGTTGGATCCGGCAATCCTGGTGGAGTCCTTAAACCCCGGCCCGATCGCTTTTTTATTGCCGAGTAACTCTTTCTCCTGCGCTGACACCATGGCAAACGCGGCCAGGTGCGGCACATGGCTTATGCCTGCCATGCACTTATCATGCGCTTCGGGCGTCATGGATATAATGTTCATCTTCAGCGACTTCCACAGCCCGGAAACTGCCGCAGCCTTCTTTTTGTCGCTTCCCTTATCAGCCGTAATTATGCAGGTTCCATTTTCATACAGCCCGTTTTTAATATTCTCAACCCCTGCCTTTTCCGAACCCACCATGGGATGGGAACCGATAAAATTACGGCCGGTGTCGAATTTTGATATTTTGGAGCATATGGAGCCTTTCACAGAACCCATATCGGTGACTATTGAGGCCTTTGAAAGGAACGGCTGAATCTGTTTAAACATCACAGGTATCATCATCACAGGCAGCGATATAACCACAAGGTCGGCGCCCGTTACAGCGTCCTTTACATCAACAGTAACCGAGTCAGCCGCGCCTGCGGCTTTTGCCATGTTCAGGCGCTTTATGTTCCTGCCCAGCCCGACAACTTCCTTTGCCAGCTTATACTTGCGCAAGGCAAGCCCGAGGCTGCCGCCCATAAGGCCCATTCCGATAATCACTGCCTTCTTAAACCTCATAAAACTCCTTTTAATTACTAATTACTAATGACTGATTACAAATAACGTCATTCCTTTATTAGTAATTACGTAATTGGTAATTAGTAATTATATAGTTCTTCCTATAGCTTTTGCTATTTTGGAACATTCATTTAAAAGCACTTTGTATTCCGCCGGTACCAGCGACTGGTCTCCGTCTGATAAGGCTTCATCCGGGTTCGGGTGCACTTCTATGGCTATGCCGTCTGCTCCGGCAGCTACGGCTGCGCGGGACATGGGCATGATAAGCGGTTTCTTGCCTGTGCCGTGCGACGGGTCAACGACTACCGGCAGGTGTGTCAGGCTTTTAACGAGCGGCACCGCTGATAAGTCCAGCGTGTTCCTTGTGGCTGTTTCAAATGTCCTGATGCCCCTCTCGCAGAGTATGACGTTCATGTTTCCGTTCGCGAGAATATACTCGGCTGACATGAGCCACTCGGCGACAGTAGACATCATGCCCCTTTTTAAGAGCACGGGCTTCTGTGTCTTTCCTACCTCTTTTAAAAGTTCAAAATTCTGCATGTTCCTCGCGCCGACCTGGAACATGTCCGCGTATTTATTGATAAGCGCTACATGCCTCGTGTCGAGCACTTCAGTGACAAACGGCAGGCCGTATTCTTCCCTGGCCTCGGCCATGAGTTTTAAGCCCTCTTCTCCCATACCCTGGAAAGCGTACGGCGAGGTCCTGGGCTTAAAAGCGCCGCCGCGCAGAATGTGCGCGCCCGCTTCCTTTATGGCTTTGGCTGTGGTCAATATCTGTTTCCTGCTTTCCACAGAACACGGCCCGGCTATCATAATGACTTTATCTCCGCCTATTTCCACATTGCCGCACTTAACTATAGAGTTTTCCTTTTTGAAATCGCGGCTGGCAAGTTTATACGGCTTAAGTATCTGCATCACTTTTTCAACTCCGGAGAAACCTTCAAAAGGCACTCCCTGAAGCACGCGCTCATCGCCTATGACGCCGATGATAGTGGTCTCTTTGCCCCTTGATATGTGCGGAGCGAGCTTGAATTCCTTAATCTTAGCGCAAACATGGTCCACCTGTTTCTTTGAAGCTTTCGGTTTCATTACGATGATCATTGCAAAACCTCCGTTATTTTGTTTTAGCATACCAAGTCTTATCCCAAAGCCCAGAGCCCAAAGCTCATGGCCGCCTTCCCCTTGGGCTTTGGGCTCTGAGCTTTAAACTACCTAAACAACCTTCTTTAAAGCCCCCACTAACTTCCTGTTCTCAGCCATAGTACCTATCGTTATCCTGCCGTAGTCGTCGTGCTGGGGCCTAATGATTATGCCGTGTTTAAGCAGCGCCTCAAAGACCACCTTTCCGTTTGACTTGAACTTCATAAAGATAAAGTTTGTCTGCGACGGCACGCATTCAATGCCGAGTTTTTTTAATTCCGCATATAAGTATTTTTTTCCTTCATTGTTCACTTTCACGGTCTTCTTTAAGTGCTTTTTATCCGCAACAGCCGCTTCAGCCCCTGCCTGCGCCACGAGGTTGGCGTTAAAAGGCGCCCTGACCCTTTCTATTATCTCAATAATATCCGGGTCGGCAACAGCGTAGCCGATCCTTATTCCGGCCAGGCCGTATATTTTCGAGAATGTGCGCAGCACTATTAAGTTAGGGTATTTAGAAAGGTATTTAATGCCGTCCGGGTAATTCTTGTCCTGGACATATTCAAAGTACGCCTCATCAAGGGCCACTATGGTCTTCGGGCTCACCGCGTTCATGAATTTTTCGAACTCGTCCTTTTTTATGAATGTGCCGGTCGGGTTATTGGGATTGCAGATATATACGAGTTTTGTCTTCTCAGAGAGCCTCTTTATAAACCCGTCCATGTCATGACGGAACTCTTTGTGCGGTATGTGAATGGCCGTGCCGCCCACCATGTCAGTGGCGATGTGGTAAACCACAAATGAAAGCGCGGAAAACATCACCTCGTCGCCCGGCTCCACAAAAGCCTCGGCAATCATGTTTAGTATCTCATTTGAGCCGTTGCCAAAGACAAGGGTATTTTCCTTTACCTTGAGGTGCTTTGCCAGAGCGCGCCTTAAATAAAACGCGCCGCTTTCAGGGTATAAGTTCACGTTTTTTACGGCTTTTTCCATGGCTTTAACAGCCAGTGGAGAAGGGCCGAGCGGGTTTTCATTGGAGGCAAGCTTTATGACGTTTTTAATGCCATGCTCGCGCTGGACTTCTTCGATTGGTTTGCCCGGAATATAAGGCTTGATATTCATGACTGATTTCTTTGCTACATCCGAAAATTTATTCATCTTTCATCACTCCTACATTCATGGTCTCAAGTTTTGATGTGCCTTGAGTAGGGAGGGCTTCAATTTCTAATTTCTGATTTCTAATTTGAAATTAAAGGCCACAACCTAATATCCTCGCCTGATACTTCACAAGGAATTGTATTATAACCTTATTTTTAAGGTGGTTCAAGGAAAATATAAGAGAAAGCAAAATACACGGGACTGAAAACGCCGCAAAATAACACAGAAAAAAAAGCTTTTCGCCTTATAAATATGGGATTTAATTGAAGATTTACATTATTCTTCGTTTAAGCTTATATCCTTGATATTTGCTGTTTTTTTGGGGAGTTTTTCATAGACGTCTTTCCTATGATCCACAGTAATAACAAGTACTGTTACCTTTTCCCTGAAAACCTTATATATAATCCTATAATCACCAGACCGGCAGGAGTATAGCCCTTTTAGGTCGTGTGACAGGTGTTTTCCTGTTTCCGGGTCAGCGGCGATGCGTTCAAGAGCGTCCTTTATCTGCCGCTTTTTCTTTATTGAAAGTTTATCTATATTGTCTTTTGCTTCCCTGGTATATAAAAGCTCAAACATTCTTAAAAACTTCCTTATGTGTATATACCCTTCGGTTTTCAGCATCCTCAATACCCCTTAATATGGATGCTAGCAGGCTTTTGTTTGCCATAACTTCAAGTGTCTCAAGCTCTTCCGGGGATATCATCACAGCCGCGGCCCTGCCGTTCTTGGTAAGTATAAGGTGCTTCCCCTCTTTTTTGATGCGCTTCACAAGGGAAGCCAGCTTCCCCCTGACCTCTGATACGGGAATTATTAAGTCCATGTTTTAACCCCTTTTGTTTTAAATTTCTATCATAATTAAATTGTACGTTATTATGTACATATTGTCAATAGCCATGGCTGATTTAGGTTCACTTTTGGGTTTTGACTTTTAACCTTTGACTTTAACTAGTAAACGCGTATTGGAAGTATAACGAAAGTAATGCCCTGGTGGTACATGGACTGCTGCAGCTGGAATACTATATAATTATGAAGCAGGTTTGTCATGAATGTGTCTTCCTTAAATACCAGCTGGCCTCCGAAGAAAATCGGGTCTGTAAACTTATCGCGTATCTTGGGGACCAGTTTATTCGCCTCTTCCACGACTTCCGTACCTACTGACACAATGCCTTCAGCGTAATACCCGTTCTCCACGAAAAAATCCACATATGAATCAACCTCTCCTTGTATATATGTCTGGAGATGGTCCACTTCTTCAGTGCCTTTGAAATTACCTGTATCCACAATTCCTATCTGGACAAAAACAAAATTCTTAAAAGCCTTGCCAAAAAGCCTGATAATGGAAAGCGCCGTGTGCATCCCGAGCCCGTTAAACCCGTTTACAAATACCACGGCGGTTTTTGCGGCAGGATCAAAGTGCGGCACTTGCTTTTTCTTTTTTTCATCCACCATGTTCGGCGAATACGTCGCAGCCGCCTCGATGAGGGAGTCCAGCTTCAGGAGTTCTTTTCCCGCTTTCTTATAATGCCCTTTTATAAAATAACACAGCCCGATAAGCGCCGAAGTAATGACCACGGTAATCCATCCGCCTTCGGCAAATTTAATTACCGTTACCATAACCAGAATAAACGTGGTTAACGCAAGGCCGATGCCGTTAACGGCTATTTTTTTCTTCCAGTGCGGTTCCTTTTTCCTTGATGTCCACCAGTGCGCGACCATGCCCAGCTGGGCCAGGGTGAAGGTTATAAAAACGTTTATTGAATAAAGGACCACGAGATATTTGACCGAACCCTTTGCGATGAGCAGCGTGCACACGGCAGCTATGCTCATTATGAATATTCCGTTATGGGCCACAAGCCTGTCGGATAAGAGCGCAAACCTTGTCGGCAGCCATTTGTCGCGCGCCATATTTGCTATGATGGCCGGGCCGCCGATGAACCCGGTCTGGGCCGCGACAAAAAGGAGCGCGGCCTCCGAGAGCAGCGTTATAAAGACAAAAGCCTTTCCGCCGTTGCCCCAGCCTTGTGTAACGGTTTCAAACAAAACCGCGTTTAATGTCTTCCCGGGCTGGACATTTAGCCTGAAGAGCACATACGACAGCGTTATCCCGAGCACCAGGAAAGAAAGCGAAGCAGCCATGTATACCATGGTGGTTTTGGCATTCTTAACCTTGGGTTCCTTGAATACATTCATCCCGTTGCTCACAGCCTCAATACCGGTGAATGTTCCGGCGCCCATTGAATACGCCCGCAGCACTAACATAATCATGCCGCCTATACCAAGCATGCCTGCGGTGTTTTTTAATTCGCCAGTTGTCTGTGATATTACCGACCCGAAGTTACCTATATTCATACCGAAAGCATATATGATTATAAAAACATGCGTTATGATAAAAACAACGAATATCGGTGAGATTACCGCGATAGACTCTTTTACCCCCCTTAGATTAAGGACCGTAAGAATAACCACCCCGAAAATTGCGAACCACAGTTTATAGACATGCAAATCCGCCGGTAAAAAACTAAATAGGGCATCGGCTCCAGCCGCGATGGATAAACTGATAGTCAGGACATAGTCGATTATTAGAGCAGAGCCTGACACAACCCCGGCTGTGGGCGACAGCAATTTACTGGCTACAAGGTACCCGCCGCCGCCGGCCGGAAATAACTCAATAAGCTGGGAATAACTCATACTGATAACTATAATGGTTATAACTGACGCGATTGCCACAAACACTCCCAGTGCATAGTGGCTTCCGAGTGTAATAAACGATTCTTCAGGGCCATAGCATGACGAGGTCATACCGTCGGCGCCCAGGCCTATCCATGCCATTAAGGCTATAAGGGATACCTTATGAAATATCTGAGGGTCGCGCACGCTCCTGGCGCCTCCTACCAAAAACTCTTTTGCCTGTTGAAAAATGTTCTTTTTTTCTTCCATCTGTTCTCCAGTTTTATATGCACTTAGTCCGATAACATCAAATTTTAAGGGATTTATTGCCGGACAGGACTTCCTTTGTGAGCCGTCTAAAGCCCGCGGTCAAAACTACCCGCATGGCTTACCTGGGGTGCATCAATATCTTTCCTTAACTTAACCGTTTATGAATACCGGCCGTATGGGCTGAAATTAATGGAGTTATTATACCTTTTACGGGCTGGAATTCAAGAGGAAAATGAAAACAGGCTTATAAATAAGGCGTTTAAATCGGGATTTACCGCCAGCCCGGTCAAAACGCAGTATTGATCTTTGATTTGCTATGATATCTGTTGATCTAAACCATAAGTTTCGCGCACTTTTCAGCGGCAATGGCCGCGAAATCAGCGATTGCCGTTATGAAATATTTATCCTGCGGGAGCACCTGGGCGTAATCTGTCTTTAAAGCAATAACGCCCACTATGCCGTTCCTTGTTTCCATTGGCAGGAATACAAATTCCGATGATACCAGTGTCCTTGTGCCCCTGCCGGCCGGATCGCCCTTTTCGTAGACCCAGTTGGCCACGCCCATATCGTTTTTTGAGATGGAAATATCATCCTCAGACCTGGCCCACACCTTCACTTTTTTATCCCTGTCTTTAAAGATTATCATGTTAGGGACTTTCAGGACTTTAGACAGGTATCCGGATATGATGCCGGCCACCTGCTCCATAATGTCAATGTTAATAAGCTGGATGGTCTCGGCAAGCTCCGGGTTCCTGTTCTCTGCCGTTGAATCCATTACCTGCTCAATGGTGGGTACGCCAAGCAGTTCCCTGCCCATCTGCTCCAGTATCCTGATATTTTCAAGGCGCATCCTTAAAGCTTCCTTCTGGCGCCTGAATAACCTTGTTATCTCACCCACGGCAAATGACGTTATCAGGAAGATGATTATCTCGACCGCGTATTCGAGCCTGCCAATGGTGAAACTGAAGTACGGCGGCACGAATAAGAAATCGTAAAATATGACGCTCACCACGGAGACAAAGAACGACGGGTATGTCCCGAACAGATACGCGCTGGCCACCACGGCCATGATGAAGATAACGGAGAAATTCTCTATCTTGAAGACCGAATGCAGCAGGAAACCGAGGGCAACGACCGGCAGGATCAGGAGGAAACTGTAAATATATTCAACAAGCTTGAACCCGGGCATCGCCTTTTTCCGCTCATCCCGCCTTGCCTTTTCCTGGCCTTCGACATTGGGTTCTATCAGGTAGATGTCTATCTCCCTGCTGGACTTCATGAGTTTCTGCGCCGGCGAGGGGTTGAATATATCAAAACCGTGCTTAGCCGATGGCTTGCCGATCATTATCCTTGTCACTTTTTCCTGTTCGGAAAAGCGCAGCAGCTCCTCCGCCACGTCATTGCCCGAAAGCGTCCTGACTTTCGCCCCGAGCTCCTCCGCGAATTCCAGCGTCTCGGCCAGCTTTGCCCTGTCGCTGTCATCCATCTGAAGCTGGGAAATCGATTCCACATACACCGCGTACCACTCGGCTTTTATCTCGCCCGCCAGATGATACGCCTTGCGTATGAGCTGCTTGGCGTAAGGGGAAGGCGCCACGCATACCAGGAGCCGTTCGGTTACGGGCCAGGGCCCGATGATCGCTTTTGCCTTCATGTAGTTGACCAGCTCCGAATCCAGCTTGGTGGCCACCCTGCGCAGGGTTATCTCCCGGAGCGCCAGAAGGTTGGACCTCTTGAAGAACTTGTCGACGGCGATCTTTGCCTGCTCGGGTATGTACACCTTGCCGTCCTTAAGCCGCTGGTGAAGCTCCTCTATGGGTATGTCCTTGACCTCTATCTCGTCAGCCTGGTCCAGGACCGAATCAGCCACCGTCTCCTGCACTTTCACCCCGGTCACACCGGCGACCATGTCGTTTACGCTCTCAAAATGCTGTATGTTCACCGTTGTATACACGTCTATTTTATTTTCAGTAAGTTCCAGCACGTCCTGATACCTTTTCAAATGCACGGACCCCGGGGCATTGGTGTGGGCCAGCTCGTCCACGAGGACCACTTTCGGGGCGCGCTTTATTATGGCCTGCGTATCGAGTTCGTATAATTTCACATTCTTATATGTTATCTCCGTCATGGGAACGATCTCAAGCCCTTCCAGAAGTTCCTGCGTTTCTTTCCTCTTATGGGTTTCCACCACGCCCACTACAACGTCGACACCCCTGCTTTTCATCGCCTGCGCCTGCTCAAGCATGGAATATGTCTTGCCTACGCCGGGGGCATAACCTATGAATAATTTTAACAGCCCTTTTTTATCGCCGGATTGCGACTTCTTCAGCTCGTCAAGAAGGGCCTGGGAATCGGGTTTTAAAACGTTGTCTTCAGCCATTATTACTCCTCATTAAGCCTGTAGCCGACACCGGGCTCGGTCAGTATATGTTCCGGCCTGTTCGGGTCAGGTTCGATTTTGTCCCTTAAGTTGCTTATGGTTACCCTGAGCAGGTGGAGCGCGTCCTCAGGATCGTCGTTTTTGCCCCATATTTCCTTCAGTATCCGCATATGGGTCAGTACCTTGCCCGTGTTCATCACAAACATTTTTAATATATCGAATTCAACGGGAGTCAGTTTGACAGCCCTGCCTCCGGAAGTCACAGAATGTTTCGTTATATCGACTTCAAGCGCCCCGGACCTGTAGACCGGCCCTTCCCCGCCCGGTTTTAACCTGCGCATTATTGTCCTTATCCTTGCAAGCAGTTCGCCCGCGTTAAACGGCTTCGTCAGATAATCATCGGCTCCCGCGTCCAATGCCGAGATCTTGTCATTTTCAGACTCGCGCACGGACAGGATTATTATGGGAACGGGCGACCTTTCCCTTATCTTTTTTACAACTTCAATGCCGTCCATATCCGGAAGCCCCAGGTCCAGTATGACCACGTCGGGATGGGAGTTCAAAGCGGCATCAACGGCCTGCCCCCCTTCGGATGCCTCCGTTACGGACATGCCTTTTGATTTCAACGCGGCCTTTAAAAACTGCCTGATGGTCCTTTCGTCGTCAACTACGAGCACGCGCAGGCCTGTTGTGTCGCCCATATCAGCCCAGCTTCTTTTCAGCCCGGTTTGCGCGGCGGTATGCCGGCAGACTGATGATGAAGGTTGCGCCCCCGTCCGGATTATTTCTGGCCCATATTTTACCGCCATGGGCTTCCACTATACCCCTGCATATTGAGAGTCCCAGTCCCGTCCCGGAGACCTGCCTGGGTTTCGCCGCCCTGAAAAATTTGTCAAATATATGTTCAAGGTCCTGCTCCGGTATGCCAAAACCCCCGTCTTTTACCTCTATTAATACCGCGCCATCCTGCTCCCTGGCCTTAACTGTGATACCGGAGCCGGGCAAAGAATATTTTACGGCGTTATCGATCAGATTGATAAAAACCCTCATCAAAAGTGTAAAGTCCGCGGGTATTTCAAATATAGCCCCGGGTATGTCCACATCCACCTTTCTGTCATCAATCCTGTTTTTCACGGCTTTTAAGGACGCGCCGACCAAGTCCTTCAAGTCACAGGGTTTTATGTCCGGTTTCATCTTGCCCGACTCCACCCTTGTGATGTCCAGGAGGTTTCCCACAATATCATTGAGGTGCAGCGAATCCTCATACGCGGCCCGGAGCAGTTCTATCCTGTCCTGCGGGTCTACAGCCTCGAAATCCTGCGACAGCGTGCTCAAAGCTCCGGTTATGGATACAAGCGGGGTGCGCAGGTCGTGGGAGATCGAGTTTAAAAGCGCGGTCTGGAGCGCCTGCGTCTGGCCGGCAATCTCCATTTCCCTGGATTCTCCCGCCAGCTTCACGCGCTGTATGGCCACTGAAGACTGACTTGAAAGCGCTTCCAGGAGGTCAATTTCCGGGGTGTCAAATATTTTACGGCCGTCCCGCGTCATAATGCCGAGCACTCCAACTGTTTTCCTTGATATCTCGAGGGGAACATATAATGCCTTTGCCGCGCTGAGCACCAGTGTGCCCGCTCCGGCAGGTTTTTTATTCGACATGACCCAGTGCGCGACCGCGTTCTCGTGCTCATCAGCAGGAAAATCCCCGTCGCTTCCCGCGGCATGTATCCCCTTCTCATCCGGAAGGAATACTGCGGTGGAACATCCCAGCAATTCCCCGACATTTTTCCTCACCGATGCTATCACCTCGGCCATTGTCTCGCACGCCGCCATTTCCCTGCTGAGCCTGTAAAGCAGGGAGGTTTTTGCCTCGCGCTGCTTTGCCTCGATAGCCTGGCTGCGCGCGCGCGACGCCACAAGGCTCACTATCACGCCCGTGATTATGAAACTTGCGAATATATAGGCGTATTTAAGATCGCTTATTCTCAGTGAATGGTATGGCAGGACCAGAAAAAAATCAAAAGCAAGCACTCCCGCTATCGCGGAAAAAACCGACACGGCCATACCCCACCAGACCGCGCTTAATACCACCGCCAGCAGGTAGATGACGGGAAAATTAGCGGCATCCAGTTGGTCCCTGAAAACGACACCGACAACGGTAATGCCACCTGTAAGAGCCGCGCTGAAAAAAAACTCAAGCCCTTTTATCTTTTCAAACATTTTATTTTTCATGCATATCCCTGTAATTGAAATCCCCGTAATATTATAGCAGTTTTTAGCGCCGCTGAAGACTGTTTTTTATATGCCTGAATCCAGGTACATGTTCAGTTCAAGCACATTCACCTTTTCCGGCCCGATGAATCCGAAAAGGGGTTTTTGCGCCATTTTTTCAACGTACCCGCCCAGCTTTTTTTCATCCAAAGCGCGTGCTTTTGCCACCCGTTTTACCTGCCACATCGCCGCTTCTTTTGTTATGTGCGGGTCAAGGCCGCTTGATGACGCGCAAACCAGCTCTCCAGGCACCTTTTCCGCCTGTCCGGGGTTTGCCTTTATCTCGGCATCGGCATTGTTTATTATCCTTGATACCAGGTCCGGGTTTGACGGTCCGAGGTTCGACCCGCCCGAAGCTCCGGCGTTAAAATCCACGGCAGAAGGCCTCGCGTGAAAATACCTTGCCGACGTGAATTTTTGCCCGATAATGGAGCTTCCGACGACAACGCCGCCTTTTGCAACAAGGCTGCCTTTAGCCTGCCACGGGAACGCCAGGCCGGACACGGCCCAGACTATCACAGGGTAGATAAACCCCAGAAGCAGGGTAAAACACATAAGCATCATTAACGAAGTGAACAATATTTTTTTCATTTATATCCTCCTTTTCCTACACTATATGAAGGGCAGCGAGCAGCATATCTATCGCTTTGATCCCGATGAACGGAAGTATTACTCCGCCGAGCCCGTATATAAGTATGTTCACCCTCAAAAGGCTTGCCGCCGACTGCGGCTTATAAGGCACGCCGCGCAGGGCCAGCGGTATCAGCGACGGTATTATCACGGCATTGAATATGATTGCCGAAAGGATAGCCGAAGACGGCGATGCCAGCCTCATTATGTTCAGCCCGGCCATTGACGGGAACATGCCCATGAGCATCGCAGGTACTATGGCAAAGTATTTGGCCACGTCATTGGCTATGGAAAATGTCGTTAGCGAACCGCGCGTGATGAGTATCTGCTTGCCGATCTCGACGACCTCTATTACCTTTGTCGGGTTTGAGTCAAGGTCAAGCATGTTCCCCGCTTCCCTGGCCGCGGCTGTGCCGGTATTCATGGCGATACCCACGTCAGCCTGCGCCAGCGCCGGCGCGTCGTTCGTGCCGTCGCCGATCATGGCCACCATATGCCCCTCTGCCTGATATTTCTTTATGAGCGCCAGTTTTGTCTCGGGCTTGGCGTTCGACAAAAAATCGTTGACGCCCGCCTCGGCCGCGATAGACGCCGCGGTCACAGGATTGTCCCCGGTTATCATGACACTTTTAATACCCATCAAATTCAGCTGAAGCAGCCTTTCCCTGATACCGCCCTTCAGAATATCCTTTAAATTAATCACCCCGAGTATCCTCGCCTCTTTCGCCACCACAAGGGGGGTTCCTCCTTTTACGGCCACTGACTCAACTATAGCCTGCAGGTCGTCCGGGATCGCAGCATTCCTGTCTTTTGACTTCACGTATTCAACTATCGAATCCGCGGCTCCTTTCATTATTATAACGCCGTTTAGATCCACTCCACTCATCCTTGTCTCGGCTTTAAAGGGGATAAAACTTACCTTATCGGTGGAACCGAACTCATGCTCCCTGATGTTGAATCTGCGCTTGGCGAGAACGACTATGGACCTGCCTTCGGGAGTATCGTCCGACAGCGAGGAATACTGGGCGGCCAGCGCCAGTTCCTCTTCGCCCACTCCCTTCACCGGAAGGAACGCGTCGGCCTGCCTGTTCCCCAGCGTTATGGTACCCGTCTTATCCAGCAGGACTGCATCCACATCGCCCGCGGCCTCGACCGACTTGCCCGAAAAAGCAAGGACGTTTATCTTCAGAAGCCTGTTCATGCCGGCTATTCCTATCGCCGAAAGCAGCGCTCCGATGGTGGTCGGCGCAAGCGCGACGAAGAGCGACACGAGCTGGGTCACGGTGAATGTCGAGCTCAAAAAATGGGCGTATGGCTGGAGTGTGGACACCGCCAGAAGGAAAATAAAAGTAAGCGCGATAAGCAGTATGTTCAGCGCTATCTCGTTGGGAGTCCTTTTACGCACGGCGCCCTCAACCAGCGCTATCATCTTATCCAGGAAACTTTCGCCGGGATTGGCCGTTATGCGGTATACGATAAAGTCCGAGAGGACCTTGGTCCCGCCGATCACGCTCGAACGGTCCCCTCCTGCCTCGCGTATGACCGGAGCCGACTCGCCCGTTACCGCGGATTCGTCTATGCTCGCGATGCCGCTTATTATCTCGCCGTCCAGCGATATCACATCGGATGGCTCCGCTATCACAAGGTCGCCTTTTATAAGCGTGGAGGCAGCCACCAGCGTGAAGTCACGGGAAGCGGCATCCCCCACTTTCTTTGCCATAAGATCGCGTTTTGTCTTTTTCAGCGAATCCGCGGTCGCCTTTCCCCTTGATTCGGCCAGGGCTTCGGCAAAATTCGCAAAAATCACGGTGAGCCACAGCCACACGGATATATGCAGGGTCAGCATTATGCCCTCATGTCCGGTTTTTGTGAATATGCCAAAAAACAGGCTTATTGTGGTGAGCATCGCCCCTATCTCTACGGTGAACATCACCGGTATGGCCCACATTTTATCAGGCGAAAGTTTTTTTATGGAATTTATGGCCGCTTCCAGCAGCATCTTTCCGCTTATCCTATTGAGCTGTTTATTGTCCATTTTTTCCTCCGAGCCGGTTTATTTTAACGCCGTGAATAAGTTCATATGTTCCGCGATTGGGCCCATTGAAAGCGCCGGAAGGAACGTAAGCCCGCCCACAAGAAGTATCACCATCACAAGCATGACTGCGAAAAGCGCATCATTGGTCGGCAGGGTCCCGACAGACGAAGGCGATGCCTTTTTTGCAGCGAGACGGCCTGCAAGCGCGAGAACAAGTATTATGGGCACAAACCTGCCCAGGAACATTTCAATGGCGAGCGAAATATTCCAGAAATTGATGTTCGCGTTCAGGCCCGCAAAGGCAGAACCGTTATTGGCTCCCGCCGAAGTCGCGGCGTAAAGTATCTCTGAAAAACCGTGCGGCCCCGGGTTTGCGACCGATTTTGCCGCTTCAGCCACATATACCGCTACTGCCGAATTTATAAGAATAAGGATGGAGGAAAATATGGCTGCGGCTATGGTAAGCTGGATCTCCACCGGACCTATCTTTTTCCCGAGGTATTCGGGCGTCCTTCCCACCATAAGCCCCGCAATGAACACGGTGATGACCGCAAAAAGCAGCAGTGTGTATAATCCCGTCCCGACCCCGCCGAATATAAGTTCCCCCAGCTGCATGTCAAAAAGCTCAATAAGCCCGGTCAGCGGCATATTGGAATCGTGCATATTGTTGACCGCCCCGCACGAGGTGACGGTGGTCGACACGGAAAACAGCGGCGACGCCCCGCCGAAAAACCTTGTTTCCTTGCCTTCGGTGTTGCCGCTGCTGAATGATACTTTGTCCCCGGCATTTTTTGCCAGCAGGGGATTTATCGTGGTCTCCGACCAGGCGGCGGACAGCACCAACAAAATAAACACGGCAAAAACAGCGTAAAACAGGGTCCTGCCCTGCTTTAAATCCCCCGCATACCTGCCGAAGGTAAAAATAAGCCCGGCTGAGATCAATACTATAAGGAACATCTCGAACATATTTGACGCGGGCGTCGGGTTTTCATAAGGATGCGATGAATTTGCATTAACAAAACCGCCGCCATTGGTACCGAGTTCCTTGATAACCTCCTGGGATGCCATGGGTCCCTGGGCGATGGTCTGCTGTCCCCCTTCGATTGTCTTTGCGTTTGTAAATGCGGAAAAATTCTGCGGCACGCCCTGTGAAACAAGGAATATGGCGCCGAAAATAGATATCGGCAGAAGTATGTAAAGGCACGCGCGCGTAATGTCCACCCAGAAGGATCCCAAAAATTTTGTTTCCTTACGCGTAAACCCCCTTGTGAGCGCGATTGCCACCGTAATGCCCGTCGCAGCGGACAGGAAATTCTGGACGGCGAGCCCGGCCATCTGGGTAAAATAGCTCACCGTGGTCTCGGGCACGTACGCCTGCCAGTTTGTATTTGTCACGAACGAAACAGCCGTGTTAAGCGCGAGCCAGAACCCGGGCGCCCCGAGCTTCTGCGGGTTTAATGGCAGCCACCCCTGTAGCATGATGATGGCAAAAAGCAGCAGCAGCCCGCTGATATTGAATATCATAAGGGAAACGGCATAATCAAGCCAGGTTTGCTCATCTTCCTTTTTTACGCCGCATATCCTGTAAAACACGCCCTCCAATGGCGCGAAAACCGGTGTTAAAAGGTTTTTCTTTCCGGAAAATACCTGGTACATGTATTCTCCCAGCGGCCTTGCGGCGATGAGTATAAGCACAAAAAAGAAGGATATTTCCATCAGTATCTTAGTGTTCATCTTATGCCCCCTATTCCCTGTTGTTGAAGAACGAGAATATTAAGTACACGAACAAGAACAATGACGCAGCCAAAGTTATGATCCACATGGGCCATCTCCTTTAAATTTCTTAAACGAAATATACACCGGGATCACCCCGGGGGCAAGTCAATTTTACGTCAAAAATACAAAAGGGCGGCTTTTAGCCGCCCTTTTCACATATTGGCCTTGCTGTCAGTTTATATCGACGGACTGCTCCGGTCCAAGGTCATATGCTTCATGCCCTCTTTTCTTAAATGAAGCAACCGTGTAAATGGCTTTTCTTCCGTCTATTTCAAAATCGTGGTATACCACCGAGCCTTTTTCCGGCCGGATAAGGAGCTTTGACCTTCCGTCCAGGCCCGTCACATAAAGTTCCCCGCCTATGGGCACCCTCATGGTTGATTCGCCTTCGACGTAAACGAGCCTGTTTTTCCTGCCTGCCCATTCAAATGACATAACAGCCCTGCTCTTGCCGGAATTGTCAATAACGCAGCGTTCACCGGTTCCGTCTTCCTTCACGACCCTAAGGCACGTCCCAGCCTTAGTATTCATTGAATCAAGGAACGCTATGTATTCCCCGTCAGGCGACCATTTGGGAGACGAACGCTCCAGCTTCATTTTCATACCGGACGGCTTTACAATATCGGTTTCCCTGCCTGTCTTAAGGTTTATCTTATTTATTTTTCCGTCAAACAAGTAGACTATTTTTTTGCCGTCCGGCGAGACCGCAACCGGGTTTTCAGCGGTTAAAGTCTCACAGTGAAAATCCGCGCCAAAATTCTTAATTTCCCTGAAGTTCTTATAATCATAGAGCCATATTCCGCTCGGGGTGTTAATAATGTCAAACCGGCCTTTATGGTCCGTTATCGTGATGCCGGAAGTTGTGACTATTTCCGGGCTCATCTTTTCGCTTCCTTTAAAAGCAACAGCCGCAGCTTTTGCCTCTTCCTCAGACCCGTAAACGCCCAGCCTGATTCTTACGCAGTCGCGCCTGCCTTCCTTATCCTTTATGTAATAAACCATCATTCCCTTATCCTTGAGCTTTATGTAGAGGTCATGCGCTTTTTTACAGTCCTTTTTAAAGAAAGTGGCTGCCTGGACAGAGTAAAATTTCTTATACGGCCTGGTATCCATGGCGGAAATAAGGCTGAAGGAAAAAAGGGTTAAAAAAATAACAAGTATTTTTTTCATTATCGCACCTCGCTGTGTATTTCGTTCTTTGATAAAAGTATAGCAATATAATACGCTTGTGTAAATTGTTAGCGATTTGGTAGTATATCGATTGAAAGGCTATCATTCCTATAGGACATGGGGTGTTATGCCGCCCCTTAACCCTTACCCTTAATACTTATCCTTAGCCTTTAGACCTAAGCAAATTCCAAATGCTAAGGTTAAGGATAAGTATAAGGGTTAAGGAAAGACATACCAAATAATAAAAAAAGGGCGGCTGCATCCTGTTTTCTAAGGATTCAGCCGCCCGGTATATTGTATATTTACCTCAGCATTTCCCGCCCGGTTCAAACTGCAGTTTGCTCTGGCCTTCCTTAAAATCCACCGGATAGTCCCCGTCAAAGCAGGCCATACAGTACTTGTCTTTCCTTCCGCCTACCGCTTTTACCAGCCCTTCCATAGAAAGGTACGCGAAGGTATCCACGCGGAGGTACTTTTTTATCTCCTCAACCGAGTGGCTGTTTGCTATAAGCTCGGCCTTTGTGGGGAAGTCCATACCGTAGAAACAGGGGTTAAATATTGGCGGCGACGAAATCCTGTAGTGGATTTCCTTGGCGCCGGCGTTCCTTATCATCTTTATTATCTTCCTGCTTGTGGTGCCGCGGACTATGGAGTCATCCACCACGACCACCCTTTTGCCTTTTATAATTTCTTTTACCGGGTTTAGCTTAATCTTTACCCCGAAGTCCCTGATGGACTGCGACGGTTCTATAAAGGTCCTTCCTATATAATGGTTCCTGATAAGCCCCATATCGTACTTTATTCCGGAGCCTTCAGCGTAGCCTATCGCGGCTGAAACGCCCGAATCCGGCACAGGGATTACAACGTCAGCGTCAGCGTGTGATTCAAGCGCCAGCTGTTTTCCGAGCCCGCGCCTTATTTCATTTACTGTCCTGCCGAATATGTAGCTGTCCGGCCTGGCAAAATATATGAATTCAAAAACGCACATCGCGCTCCTTAAGCGCTCCGCGTATTTCATGTTTTCCATCTTTACCCCGCCGGTTAACGGGTCTTTTGAAAGCACCACCATCTCGCCGGGTTCCACTGTGCCGACATGCTCGGCGTTTATAAGGTCAAAAGCGCATGTCTCAGAGGCAAAAACATAAGCCCCGTCAATTTTACCGATTTCAAGCGGCCTGAATCCGTTGGGGTCGCGGGCTGCTATGACATAGTCCTTGTTCATTATCATAAATGAAAACGCCCCTTTTAACTTCCTCAAGGATTCTTTTACGGCTTCCAGGAAGGGCATGTTATTATACATGGCTATCAGGTGCACGAGCACTTCGCTGTCTATGGTGGACTTGAATATGGACCCGCGTACTTCAAGTTCCCTTTTAATCTCGTCGGCATTGACCAGGTTTCCGTTATGCGCCACAGCCAAGTCGCCGTTTATGTAATTAACGCGCACAGGCTGGGCGTTCTGCAGGTTTGAAGAGCCGGTCGTTGAGTAACGCACATGCCCTATGGCCCTGTTGCCTTCAAGCTTCACAAGCTGCTTCTCGTCAAAAATATCGGCGACAACTCCCATCTCCACCCTGTCATACATCCTGCCGCCTTCATCCACGGTAACTATGCCGGCGCTTTCCTGTCCCCTGTGCTCGGACGCGTACAGCCCCAGGTATGTCATGGTTGATGCTTCCGGGTGTCCGAATATGCCGAATACGCCGCAGGCTTCCTTTATCTTGTCTTCACGATTAAACATATTTGTTTACCCCGTTGCTCCAGAGTTTCAAAAGTTCTTCAAGCTGTATGTTTATCTTTTTCGAGTTTTTCTTTGAGGCCCAGTCGACATCTATTATAAGCCTGTTGCCTCCGACCTTTCCCAGCTCGGAAATAACCACTTTGTTCTTCCCCGCTATCTTTTTCATGGCCGCCACGTTTTCCTTCGCGACCGTCACTATGATCCTTGACTGCGTCTCCCCGAAAAGCACCGAATCAAGGCGCATATCCGACTGAAGCTCAATATAAGCGCCGATTGGCTTTTCGCCGTGCAGCGTGGCTGTGATGCAGCACTCTGCCAGGGCTACGGCAAGTCCGCCTTTTGAAGTGTCGTGCGCGGATTTGACAAAGCCTTTTTTGATTCCCTGCCTGCAGGCTTTCTGCACTGCAGCCTCATTCTTCATGTCTATATCCGGAACCGGCCCTTTTATTACGCCATGAATTACCTTAAGGTATTCTGAGGCGCCTATCTCGTCCTTTGACTGGCCCAGCATAAGTATTACATCGTTGTTATCCTTAAAATACTGCTTCGCGTACCTTTTTTCTTTTCCTGTTATGTATCCCACCATGCCTACGACCGGGGTCGGGTATATGGCGCCTTTCTTTCCTTCATTGTAAAAAGATACGTTGCCGGATATTACCGGCGTCTTTAAAACAGTGGCGGCGGCCGACATGCCTTCCACGGCCTTTTCAAACTGCCAGAATATTTCCGGATCCTCGGGGTTTCCGAAGTTAAGGCAGTTGGTAAATGCGACCGGCTCGGCGCCCGCACAGGAAACATTCCTCGCGGATTCCGCTATCGCTATCTGCCCGCCTTTAAACGGGTCAAGGTAAACATACCTTCCGTTGCAGTCGGTGGATGTGGCTATCATGAAGTCCTTGTCCTTAACATCAATTAATCCCGCGTCAGAACCCGGAAGGGTCGCGGTATTTGTCTGGACCATGTGGTCGTATTGCTCCCATATGTTTGACTTTGAAGCTATGTTAGGGCATGCCATAAGGGTTTTTAAAACGGCTTCCATATCATCAGGTATGCTGATTTCCCCGGGCTTTATGTTGCTATCCTTTAAATAAGCGGGCTTAATGCCCTTCTGTTTTTTAAGCGGGAAGAGCGGATGGTCCGAGTCGGTCAGTGGCATGACTGGAATATCCGCCACGACCTTGCCTTTTTCTATGACCACGACATTCGGTTTTTTTATTACTTTGCCTATGACTACCGCGTGAAGCCCCCATTTATTAAGGATCCTCTCCACCTGTTTTTCCTTGCCCTTTTTGGAAACTAGCAGCATCCTCTCCTGCGACTCGGAAAGCATTATCTCGTAGGCATTCATGCCTTTTTCGCGCTTTGGTATCATGTCCATATTCAGTTCAATGCCAACGCCGCCCCTGTATGCCATTTCCGTGGAGGATGAAGTAAGCCCGGCCGCTCCCATGTCCTGTATGCCCACCATTATTTTCGCGTCTATGAGCTCGAGTGTGGCTTCAAGCAGGAGTTTTTCCATGAAAGGGTCCGCTACCTGGACCGAGGACCTGTTCTGCGCTGTCTCCTCGGATAATTCCGCCGAGGCGAACGTGGCGCCGTGTATGCCGTCGCGTCCGGTGGCCGCCCCTATATACATTACCGAATTGCCGAGCCCCGAAGCTTTAGCTTTTATAATTTTTTTCTTTTCCACTATACCTATGGTCATGGCGTTTACAAGGCAGTTTTCCTCATATGAATCCTCAAAGACCGTTTCCCCGGCTATTGTCGGGACTCCGATACAGTTGCCATAAAAAGCTATGCCCGCTACAACTCCCGGCAGCAGCCTGTGTGTGTTGGCAGAATCAAGGCTTCCGAACCTAAGCGAATCGCATGACGCCACAGGCCTCGCGCCCATGGTAAAAATATCCCTTAATATGCCGCCCACTCCGGTGGCCGCGCCCTGAAAGGGCTCAACTGCCGAAGGATGGTTGTGCGATTCTATTTTGAAAGCCACGCCCAGGTCCGAGTTGGTATCGATAATACCGGCATTCTCCCCCGGCCCCTGTATGACATACTTGCCCTTATGAGGGAATTTTTTCAGGGTTGTCTTTGAGTGCTTATAGCTGCAGTGTTCAGACCACATGGCGGAAAATATGCCTATTTCAACGTAAGTAGGCTTCCTTCCGAGGATGGTTAAAATGTTCTGATATTCGTCCGGCTTAAAGCCGTGTTCCTTGATGATCTCGGGCGTTATCTCGAGGTCGTTTGCCTTGTTGTATTTTGACATGTCAGCTCCTTATAGGCACTTTTTAGCATGGTTTATTATCGACTTAAAAATAAAATTACCATCCGTGGATCCCAGTTGTTTTGTCATGGCGCGTTCCGGGTGGGGCATCATGCCCATGACATTTCCCCGTTTGTTCATTATGCCTGCTATATTGTATATGGCTCCGTTGGGGTTGGCCTCGTCGTTTATCGCGCCCTTCTCGTCGCAGTACCTAAAAACCACCTGGTCATTTTCAATTAATGAGTTGAGCGTTTTTTCGTCGCAGAAATAATTTCCTTCGCCGTGAGCAATCGGTATGCGCAAAACCTGGCCCTTGGCGCAGTTATTTGTAAAAGCCGTTGAATTGTTGTCCACCGACAGATTTACGTATTTGCAGATGAATTTCAGGTTCTTGTTGTGCAGCATGGCGCCGGGTAAAAGCCCCGCTTCCAGGAGTATCTGGAAGCCGTTGCATATGCCGACTACCATCTTATTTTTTTTAGCCGCGAATTTCTGCACGGAATCCATGACCTTTGAGAACCTGGCAATGGCGCCCGAACGCAGGTAATCGCCGTATGAAAACCCGCCCGGAAGTATTATAACGTCGTATTTGGAAAGATTTTTTGACTCGTGCCAGATAAAATCAGCCTTCTGCCCCGATATGTCCTTTGACGCCCAGAGGCAATCCTTATCACAGTTTGATCCGGGAAAAACAACAACTCCGAATTTTATCATTTGTTTTGCTCCTGTTCACGCTTAGTTAGCAGCCATCTTTCGTTGTGCTTATCCGACCGTTTGGCGGTCTTAGCCCAAAGCTCAAAGCCCATAGCCCAAGTCCTGACTATTTTCCCTTGAGCTCTGGGCTTTGGGCTCTGCTTTATATCCTATTCAATCGTAAAGCTGTACTTCTCAATGTTCGGGTTTGCCAGCAGTTTGTCGCAAATTTCGTCTATTTCTTTCTTTAGGTTCTTGGAGTCGCCGCTTGTTTCCACTTCTATATACTTGCCTATCCTTACGCTCTCCACGTTCTTATAACCCATCTTATCAAGGGCAGCCTGTACAGTCTTGCCCTGGGGGTCTAAAACTCCGTCCTTTAAAGTGACGTGTATCCTGACTTTTGCCATTGCGTTCACCTCGGTGTGATGTTGAAAATTACCACACTATTATATAGCAAAGGCAAGGTTTTGCAAGGAATTTTTAAGGAACTTATACGCCACAGAACCCCGGGTTTTCATGGATAGACATAAAATCGACTTTTATTGACCTTCATTAATATATATGTTAATATTAGAAAACTTAATCAGGAGGCGTCATGAATTACATAGACATAATCATACTGGTAACAGTCCTATTGGGTTTCTTCATCGGCTGGAAACTGCGCGGCATATTCATGATAATTATCCCCATCGCCTTTTTGGCGGGTATAGTAACGGCTAATTTCGGCCATGTCTGGCTGGCGAAACTTTTGGCGCCGCATGTCAGCGACCCTTCCAGGTCCGTGCTGTTTTCTTACCTTATCATTTTCATACTTGCAAGTTCGCTGATTGTATTTGTCGGGGTGGCTATAACGCACTTCTTTGAATTCATGTCTCTGGCTTTCATAGACAGGATACTCGGCTCAATACTCCTTATTACCCTTCTGCTTGTGCCGGTATACCTGACCTTTAACTTCTTGGGCGAAAAGAATCTCTTTAACTTTAAAAAAGACCTGAAAAAATCGCTTACTTACCCGGTTGTAAAAGCTTATTCTAAGTTTATTTTCAGGATTCCGGTGGCTAAAGAGGCCGTAAAAGCGGAAAAGATAATAAAATCGCCGGCAAAGTAAACCGGTTTATTTCTTAAAGTCCTTCATTATATCTTCCATTTTTCCGGCTGAAGCCTTCTTGTCATTCATTTTTTTTGTGCGGATAAACATCACCACGCCCAGGCTTATGACAAAGAACACACCCGCCGCGGCAAACACCATCATGACATTGGCTCCGAAATATACCGCCGCGATACCGCCTATGCCGATTACCAGGAGTATTATCCCCATAATGACATTCATCATCATGTACTGCTTAAATCCGTTTATCATGGAGTTTGCGAACCTTCGGGATTTTGCGTCCTTAAATTCAGATGCCTGCTGCGCGAATACTTCGGCAGATTTTTCCTTGAACGACACTATGCTGTTTATGGTCTCGATTTTCTTATCTATAAAAACGCCGTCTGCGCTTGCCCGGCTCTTGTCGTACCACGCTTTTAAATCCTTCAGCCTGTTGTATTTGTCATAAAAAGCCATAAGCAGCGTGTGGATGTGCTCGTTGTAGAAATCAAAGGAAAGCGCCTTCAAGTACATGCCCGCGGCCTGCCTGTCATTTTTTTTATCAAGGGTGTTTCCGAGTTTAATGTAAATCTCAGGCGAGGTTGGCTTCGCGGCTTCGAGGGCTTTATTATAGTAAACAAGCGCTTTATCATAATCAGAGTTGCTGAAAAATTCGTCGCCTTTGCGCATGAACCCCGTGAAAACAGAATCCTTATCTATGCTTGTCCCGCATAAAGGGCATATATCGGCGTTATTCTCTATGGAAGCTCCGCAGTGAGGGCAGTGCATAAAAACTCCTTAATGCAATTTTCAATTCTAAATTTTCAATTAAATTCAACGGCAGATCCGGGCTTATTTTCCTAAATTGAAAATTTAAAATAGAAAATTGAAAATCGTTATTTATACGGGCTCGGGTATACCGTAAACCTTAGGTTTATATAACCCACCCACGCGTATCCTCCCCGGTAGTGTATGTAGCCGATATCAAAATTAATGAGCCTGTCTATGTGCGTATTTATGACATAGGTGTCCGGCATTACTGGATTTTTATTTATTGACCCGTTTACGTCCACCGGGACCACATACTCTACTTTAAGCCCCATTTTATTAATAAGCGGCCTTGAGTATCCCAGAAAATAAGCGTTCCTTAAGTCAAGCGAAGTGTCCGCGCTGGTTGACTCCGAAGAAGACACGAATGACGAAGCCAGGTAAGGCACGAACCCCGCAATGCCCCTTTTATTAATGCCCATGGAATATCCGGCGTGAACGGTGTTTTCAAACATTAATTTTTTGGAGGCTGCCACGTAAAGGCCCTGCGCCGTTAAGAGCGAATCGCCCACGGCAAAGGAAGTTGATTTTGACCTCACATCGGAATTGCCGCCTATGGAATCCTTCAGTATCAGCGAGCATGACGCGCCAATCCCGACCGAAGGCCATGTCTCAAATTCGTTAAAAAATGTCCACTTGGCGTCCACAGTTAAAAGCCATAATCCGAGCTTGCTGAAATTATCGCTTACCTTCCTGCCTCCGAGCTGGTGCTCCCCGACTATGGAGCCTATGTAATAGGTAAAACCCGCGTCCACGTTGAGGCCGTAATTGTCAAAAATGTTATTACGGTAACCCGAGGTCATTGTTACGAGCCCTGTCCTTGGGGGAGGAAACGCCATTGTGGATGAAATGTCCGACTTTTTTGATTCGTTGCCTTTGATATCGGCCGTAGCCATGCTATAATAATACCTGATAGCCGGCTCCACATCCTCATCACTGAAGTTTGACTTTTGCGCTGGAATAAACTTTATGAAATCCTGCTTATCAGAGGTCTTTCCCCTGTATATATTATACCCCGATACAGCATAAGTAGTCTGGCCTGGCATGGACCATTTCAGGATTATTGACTGTATGTCCTGATATGCCTTGAAACCATACGGCATGTTCGGCATGAATATATCCGCCGACTTGACAGTCCTGGTGGCCGAGAAATAGGCGTTCCCGCTTAAATCAATGGCTTCCACCTTATAATAATATGAAGTCGCGCTTGTGATGGATGAATCCACATATTCAGGCTTCTCAAAAACCGCGGCGTTTAGCCTTGCGTATTCCGCGGCAGCACCTGACCTGTATACATTATAGTAGACATTTTCTTTAAACTTTGGTGCCCAGGTAAGTTTTATGCTGTTTAAACCGGAGGTATCAAAATTAATGTTTGAAGGGCTTAAATCGTCAGCTGATTGAGTGGTTTCTCTCGGCGGCGCAACCATCGGAACCTGAGATGCCGCCGTCAAAGTTAATCCCGCCGGGCTGACCGTTCCGGTAATTGAAACCGGCGATACTGCCGTCAAAGTCAATCCCGTCGGGCTGACCGTTCCGGTAATTGAAACCGGCGATACTGCCGTCAAAGTCGATCCCGTCGGGCTGACCGTTCCGGTAATTGAAACCGGCGATACTGCCGTCAAAGTCAATCCCGCTGGGGCCGCGGTTGCAGTAACTGTATCCGGTAAAACTGCCGCAACCGGTGTTATAACAGCCGCAGTATATGTCACTGCAACCGCCAATACCGTCGGTACAGAAACCGGCTTCGTATCACGAATGGGTGGGACATCCTGCCCGAATATAATTGAGGACGCCAGTACCGACAGAACAAATACGATGTATTTTTTCATTTTTTCACAAAATTCCCTATTAGTTTTTTCCCGTCCTCGGTTAAGATGGACTCCGGGTGGAACTGGACGCCTTCCAGCGGGTACTTTTTATGCCTTAAGCCCATTATCTCGCCTTCTTTTGTCCAGGCGCTTATCACAAGATCTTTCGACAATGTTTTTTTGTCAGCAACGAGCGAGTGGTACCTGGTGGCGGTAAAGGGATTTTTCATCCCTTTAAAAACGCCTTTGCCGTCATGGAACACCGGCGATGTCTTGCCATGCATAATCCTGTAATTGCGTTTTACCTTTCCGCCCAAAGCCTCCGCAATGCACTGGTGTCCGAGACAAACGCCGAATATCGGTATGTCTTTCATGAATGACGTTATGACCGCTTTTGAAATACCGGCGTTTTTCGGCCATGAAGGGCCCGGCGATATGACTATTTTTTCAGGGTTTAACTCCATTATTTCCTTAATGGTTATTTCGTCATTTTTATATACGACGATGTCTTTAGTGAACTCGCCGATGTATTGCACTATGTTGTATGTAAATGAGTCGTAGTTGTCTATCATGAGTATCATGTTATTCCTCCAGACTGTTGACGCGTTTTACCGCCTCAAAAGTCGCCATAGCCTTGGTAAGGGTTTCTTTATACTCAAATTCAGGCTTCGAATCCGCCACAATGCCCGCGCCCGACTGCATGGTGATCTTGCCGTCCCCGTAATAAATGGTGCGGATGGAGATGCATGTTTCCATGTTGCCCGAGAAGCTGATGATGCCCACCGCGCCCGCGTAAGGACCCCGCTTGTATTTTTCCATCTCGTCAATTATCTGCATGGCGCGCACTTTCGGGGCGCCCGAAACGGTCCCTGCCGGAAACGTGGATATGAAAGCGTCAAAAGCATCCGTGCCTTTTTTTAATTTCCCGGATACTCCGGAGACTATATGCATTACGTGAGAGTAGCGCTCAATAACCATCATGTCATTTACCACAACTGTGCCGGCGTCGCATACGCGGCCCAGGTCATTACGCCCCAGGTCCACAAGCATGACGTGCTCTGCGCGTTCTTTTACATCGGAGAGAAGTTCCTTTTCCATGGCAATATCTTCAGCCTCTGTTTTTCCCCTTTTACGCGTGCCCGCAATCGGCCTTACTTCAGCCACGCCGTCAACCACGCGCGTCATGAGTTCCGGTGATGCCCCTATGATATACTTTCCGCCCATGCGCAGGTAATGCATGTAAGGCGAAGGGTTTACAGTCCTTAAACTGCGGTACATATTTATAGGGTTGCCCTTAAAATCAGCGCCAAACCGCTGGGACAATACCACCTGTATGGCTTCGCCGTCATTTAATAGTTCAACAGCCTTTTTAACGCCGTTCTTATAATCAGCCGGGTCTGTCAGGTGCTTGATCTTCCCGATTTTGACCGGCTTCATCTTTAAAGGCTTTAAGGGTTTCTTTAATCCCGCTATGATATGCTTAATCTTAGTGATGACTTTAGCGTATTTGGCCTTTATGGACGCTGTTGTGTCATCCGGCGCTATCATTATGTTATTTACCACCTGTATCTTGTGGTACACATGGTCAAATATCATAAGGACATCGTTGAACATAAGGTAAATATCCGGCCATTTTAAAGTGTCTATCTTATTTTCATGCGGGACTTTTTCATATAGTTTGATAACGTCATACCCTATATAGCCTATGGCGCCGCCGGTAAAATCAGGCAGCCCCTTTATGGGCGCGGGTTTATAACCCGCGAAGATGGTCTTTAAAACAGCAAACGGATCGTTTGTGGGTATTACCTGCTTGTCCCCCCGCCTGTCTATGGTAATAGCGCCGTTTGCGTAGGAGAATATTTTATACGGGTCACGGCTTAAGAACGAATAACGGGCTGTTTTTTCCCCGCCTTCGATTGACTCTAAAAGAAACGAGTTTTCCTGGTTGTCTATTTTCATGTAAGCGGACAAAGGAGTCTCCAGGTCAGCCAGCGTCTCACCGTAGACCGGGATTATGTTGTACTGTTTTGATAACTGAAGTACTTCTTTAAGTTCCGGTTTTATCATATCTGCCTTCTGTTTGTTTTGGTAGCCGCAACCTTAAGGTTGCGAAAGGCCGGCGTTGCGCAGCCTGAAAGGCTGCGGCTGCCAGCATATATATATCGCTACTTTTTTTTATATATCTTTTCCGGGTCAAACATCTTTTCGCCGCCGACGTTATTCAAGTTTCCGTCCTTGTCTATCTCCGTGAAAAAGCATGACTTGTAACCCGTATGGCAAGCTGCCCCGCCTATCTGGTTTACCTTCATCAATATAGCGTCGTTATCGCAGTCTATGTAGATATTCTTTACTTCCTGAACATTGCCGGACTCCTCGCCCTTAAACCAGAGCTTGTTGCGCGAACGGGACCAGTAATGTGCCTTACGGGTCTTTAAGGTCAATTCAAGCGCTTCCTTATTCATCCACGCTATCATAAGGATATCGCCTGTCTTATCATCCTGGGCAATGGCTGCCATAAGCCCTTTTTCGTCCAGTTTTACCTTATTGATGTCGAATTTTTCCACAGTTACCTCGATTTACCTTCCATCTCACCCTACTTTTCACGGAGGGTTCACAGGGAATGGTGATTTAAATACCATGTATCCAATTCTTACTATAATAGCTTAAATACATCAAAAGTAAAGAAAAAAAGCCGCAGGATAAATTGCGGCTTTTTTGTCTGTCTGTGGCGCAAAAAGAACCTTTTATTTTATCTTATCTATATCCCTTAAAGCGCTGTCAACATGCAATGTGGCGTCCTTCAGGGACCGGTAAACAAACCTGATAATGCCCTTCTTATCAATGACAAATGTCACCCTGTCGGACATAACCCCCATGACCGTTGAAACCCCGTATTTCTTTCCGAGCGCTCCTTTGGGGTCTGAAATCAGGGAAAAAGGAAGCTTATAGGCCTGCGTGAACTTTGTATGCGACACGTCAGAATCAAAGCTTACGCCTATTACCTCAACCCCCTTTTTTGCAAAAACCTCGTAGTTATCCCTGAAAGAACAGGCCTCAGCAGTGCATCCTTTCGTAAAATCCTTAGGATAAAAGTAAAGCACAACCGCCTTTTTCCCCGCGTACGTTGAGAGCGTGACCGTCTTTCCATTCTGGTCGGTCAACGAAAAGTCCGGTGCCCTGTCCCCGGTCTGTAAAAGCGCAGCTGTTGCAAAAACGCCCATCAACACAAACACAAAGATAAAGATCACTGTCAGGAACTTATTCATGATGCTCCTCCCAAAAGAATGATTTAAGGGTTTTTAATGGTTTGTAAAGGCAGGTTTTTAGATATTCAATCCCTTAATAAAGATATAGCTTTAAAATAGCGCAAAGTCAAAACATTTTTGTTGTTTTTTAGGTAGTGAATTGTTAAACCCGTTTTTTGTAGAGAGGGGGCTTGCCCCCTCTCAGACAAGCTCCCTGCGTAAGAGAGCCAGCCATTCGACATGTATATGTCATGAGTATATTATAGAGCTCATGGCATATGCAAACCGGCTCTCTACTTTGCTTTATTTGCCTTTTTCCCGTACGACTGAGATTCGTCCTTCTCACTCAGCCGATTATCGGCATACTTATGCAGAACGCTTGATATGAGGGTCTGATAAGGAAGCCCTTCCCTTTCAGCTTTTTCCTTTATTTTCCCAAGGTCATTGACGTTTATGCGCAGGGTTACAGCCTTTTTCTTCCTCATCATTGCGAGAGCCCTGTCAAACCTTTTCTTCTCCGCCCCGGTCACCGGAACGAATTCATCAGCGTGATCTTCATTCCACTGCTCTTCTTTATCCAGTTTGTACTTAGTTTTCATAATTCCCTCCATACCTTTTATTGTATTTTCGTGTCGGATAAGCGGTTTTAATGACAATATTTCCTGCTTTATCAAACAAACATGGCAGCGCGTAAATATAACCCTTATATTTAACAATCATAATATACTGCCCAATTCTGGCCTTGTTTTGTATGAGGGCAATATAACCCTCCCTTAAAAGCAAGGCTTCAATCTCCTTTAAGTCTATCTTGCGTTCTTTCAGTAACTTATCCGCCTTTACCTTGTCATAAATGAATTTCATGTTAATTATACCCCTCTATATTTACATTGTCAATACATTGTAAATTATACATTACCAGGTATAAAAGTAAAGAAAAACCGTAATTAGTTTGTTAAATCCATGCGCAGTATGATTAATATCCAAAACTAATCGATTCGAGTTTTGTTATTTATACCATTGCAGGCGAGCACGCACTATTATATACCACTATAATTTACCAAAAAGCACTAATAACCGACTAAGAATAAACTGACTTCCTAATACTACTATTTTTTCTTCCATTCAATCAATTCTATTTCAACACTGTCTCTCGAATCTTTTTTAACCAGCTGAAAGACACGTCCATTTTGATCCACTACTGGCATATGTGCGTTATCAATCATTTCCATAGTAGCAATAAGATCGCCTCTCAAATTATATTTATAAACATTCTTGGTTGTTTTTGAATCAAAACGCGCATCAACCAAAATATAACTATTACCATATTTATCTTCGCCTATTGGTGTCGTATAGAATGCATTATTTGAATGATTACTGTCCGAAACAACAAGAAACCTTTCAATGACAGATTTGCCATCTGCTATCACAATCCCGTAATGGAACTTTTTATCCCGTACATATTCTGAAATATAGTCGTCATACCTCCCCGTGTTTTTTACAATCATAACATATGCAACTTTCACAGGACGCGTATAGTATGATAAAAAGTACCGGGGTTGATCATCAGTATAACCGCCAATATCTATTTGACATTGAGAGGTCATTTTTAACATTTCCGTTATATTGCCAACTTTGTCTTTATTTTCAATGATTTTAAAGTATTCTTTATCCCTAAAAGCTTCTGGTGAAGCATAAAATTTTATTAACTCACAGGATTTGTTTAATTCTATAACACCTTTCCCCGGTCCTCCTCCCAAACCCGAAATAGGGGAAACCATTATATTCCCTTTATTATTTATCCCAATCCATCCGCCCGATGTTTCTCCTTCATATGATCCAGAAGGAAAATCTTTTTCAAAAAAGCTTCTAAATCCCGCAGGTATATCCACACTTCCTTTGAAACTGTATTCATCATCGAAAAACGATATTCTCCAATTTAGCAAATCATAAATATACATATTTCCTTTCTCATCAAAAGCTAACGTGGTGGGCCACACATCATTTTTATAACTTAGATCCCAAATCCCACTTCCATTATGAAACGTCATCATAATTGACGCTTCATATTTCTCCTCCGAAATGGCTTTTAATGAATTAGAAAATGCAACAATACAAATAAACAAATAAAGTATTGTGGCTTGTTTTATTATTTTCATTACTCCCCCATATAATTTCAAAGCTACAGTCTTATTGGTATTCCCCTGTCAGCCAGGTACTTTTTAACCGAACCGACCGTGTATTCCTTATAGTGAAATATGGAGGCCGCCAGCACCGCGTCGGCTTTGCCTTCCTTTAATACGTGCAGCATATGCTCGGGGCTTCCCGCGCCGCCTGAGGCTATGACAGGAACGTCTACGGCTTCCGAGACCGCTTTGTTAAGTGGAATGTCATACCCGGCTTTCGTTCCGTCGGCGTCCATGGAGGTAAGCAGTATTTCGCCCGCACCGAGCTTTACGGCTTTTTTGATCCATTGTATGGCGTCTATTCCGGTGGCAGTCCTTCCGCCGTGGGTGTAGACTTCCCATCCGCCTTTTTCCCTGCGCTTTGCGTCAACTGCCAGGACTATGCACTGGCTGCCGAATTTCTTGGCGCCTTCTTTTATGAGTTTGGGGTTGTATACGGCAGCGGTATTGACGGAAATCTTGTCCGCTCCGTTTTTAAGTATGAGTTCCATGTCAGCGACAGCGCGTATGCCGCCGCCCACGGTTAAGGGTATGAATACTTTTTCCGCGGTTTTGCGGATGACATCAATGATAGTCTTGCGTTTTTCATGGGAGGCTGTTATATCGAGGAACACCACTTCATCGGCCCCGGCCAGGTTATATTCATAAGCCGCTTCAACCGGGTCCCCTGCGTCAACGAGGTTAAGAAATTTTATGCCTTTTACCACTCGCCCTTTGTTTACGTCCAGGCAAGGTATAATACGTTTTGTAAGCATTGATTATCCTTTGTTATTGCTAAGATCTCATTCGGCATTTGGCATTTAATCCGCAATCCACAATCTACTATCTTCAATTCCTAAACGTCTTTCGCTACCTTGATCGCCTCTTTCAAATCCATGCTTCCGGTATAAAGGGCTTTTCCGACTATGATTCCCTCTATGTTGCCGTATTTTTTATCAAGCTCCATTACTTTCTCAATATTCTTCAGTTTTGTGATGCCGCCTGAGACTATTACCCTCATGCGCGTGCTCTTTAAGACCTTTACTATGCCTTTTATATTCGGGCCTTTTAATACCCCGTCCCTGTTTATGTCGGTATAGACTATGGTCTTAACGCCTTTCTTCTCAAGGTCCTTTATGAAGTCAATGGTCTTTATCTGCGTTATATCTTTCCAGCCTTTGACAGCTATGTATCCGTCTTTCGCGTCAACTCCGACCACTATTTTATCCTTGTATTTTTCTATCATTTCCTCAAGGAAACCCGGCTTGGATATGGCTGAAGTTGAAAGTATTACCCTTTTAACATCAGCTTTTATATATTTTTTTATATCTTCCTCATCGCGAAGGCCGCCGCCGACTTCTATTTTTATCCTTAAAGCTTTTATAATTTTCATTATTATATCAATATTCTTAGTCGTGCCTGTCAAAGCGCCGTCTAAATCAACGACATGTATCAGCTTCGCGCCCTGAACCTGCCACAGTTTTGCCACATCCACAGGCTCTTTCGAGTACACGGTCTCATCGCGCACATCACCCTGTATGAGGCGGACGCACTTGCCTTTTCTTATGTCAATTGCGGGTATAATCTGCATGGTTTCTCCTGTTATTTTAAGTTCAGTAGAGTTTAAGAGACAGGAGACTGGAGACAAAAGTAATGCATTCCAGCGCTCGAGCTCTTGCGTACTTAAAAACGGCTTACTCCTGTCTCCAATCTCTTGTCTCTTAACCTCTTAAGTTCTTACCCTTACTTCTGTCTCCTATCTCCTGTCTCTTTAACTCAAACGGCCTTTGCATATATCATAGAAGTTCTTATATATCCTCAACGCTGTTTCGCTTGATTTCTCCGGGTGGCACTGAAAGCCGAATACATTGCCCATTTCCACCGCCGAGGTAAAGATAGTATTACCATATTGCGTTTTTGTCAATATGGCTTTTTTATCCGTTGGAACCGTGTAGTATGAGTGGACAAAGTAGAAATACGTGTTGTCCTTTATGCCTTTCATGACTTTAGACTTCCTGTTGACTATTTTGAGCCTGTTCCAGCCCATGTGCGGCACTTTCATGCCTTTTTTGAATTTGATTACTTTTCCCTTTATGAACCCCAATCCTTTATGGTTTCCAAACTCTGCTGATTGCGAAAAAAGCAGCTGCATGCCAAGGCATATACCCATGATAGGCTTGCCGTTTTCAACTTCTTCCGTTAAAACACCCTGCAATTTACGTTTCTTTATTTCCTTCATGGCGTCATTAAAAGCGCCGACCCCCGGAAGTATTATTCCGCAGGCTTTCCTGATGACTGACGGTTTGTCCGTAAGGATTGCAGGTATCTTTTCCCGCTGCAGAGCCTTCATAACGCTGTGAAGGTTACCCATGCCGTAATCTATAACAGCTATCTTTTTCATTTCTTTAACCGGCCTTTTGTGGACGGCAGTGATTTGCCTTCCGCTTTTACCGCGTCTTTTAAAGCCAGCGCGAAGCCTTTAAACACCGCTTCCAGTATGTGGTGCGTGTTCTTGCCCTTAAGCTGGTCTATGTGGAGGGTAAACTCGCCTCCGCGCGCGAAACCGTTAAAAAACTCCTCAACAAGTTCCGTGTCAAAAGTCCCGATCTTTTTTACATTCAGCTTCACGTTGTAGCTTATATATGCCCTGCCTGAAAGGTCAAGCACCACCCTGCACAACGCCTCGTCAAGTACTCCCGCAGAGCCAAACCTTTTAATGCCTTTTTTATCCCCGAGCGCCTTCGCGATTGCCTGCCCGAGGGTGATGCCCAGGTCCTCCGTCAGATGGTGCGCGTCTATTTCCACGTCGCCTTTGGCCGCGGCTGTCATATCTATGCCGCTGTGCTTTGAGAGCTGCTCGAGCATGTGCGTCATAAACGGTTCGTTTGTTTTAACGCTGTATTTGCCGGTTCCGTCCAGGTTGACTGACAGCTTTATGTCAGTCTCCTTTGTCTTCCTTATTATCCCGGCTTTCCTCTGCTTATTTTTCATCATACACCTCTTTTTAATATTTTTATTGCCGCTTTGTTCTCTTCCGGCTTGCCTATGGTCAGCCTGATAAACCCGGAAAGGGGCCCGCTTCCGAAAGCGCGCACGGATATTCCTGATTTTTTAAAAGCCTTTAACGCGGAAACGGTATCCTCGACTTTAATTAAAAGAAAATTCGCGTCACCGTAAACTATGGGGTAATCCTTTTTCAGCAGGTCATACGCTATTTCCTTTTCAAGCATTATCTTATCAAGGGTCTTTTTTATGGGGCATTTAAGCATTTCCACGGCGCAGGCCTGTGTCAATGAATTCACATTATATGGAAGCCTGACTTTATTGACAGCGTCAATTATTTCCGGTGACGCCATCATGTAACCGAGCCTTAAGCCCGCCATGGAGTAAGCCTTTGAAAAGGTGCGCAATATTACCAGGTTCTTCCTTTTTTTAAGCATGCAAAGAAAACTTTTATTTGAAAATTCAAAATAAGCCTCATCAAGTACCACCAGGCAATCCGCGTCCCTAATAATGCGCAGTATGGCGTCGCCTGAAAAACAGTTTCCCGTAGGGTTATTCGGGTAAGCCAGGAACATCAGCTTTGCCCCTTTCGCGGCCTTCATCATGGCCTTTTCATCAAGGTCAAAACGCTCGTCAAGCGGGACTAAAACCGGCTTCGCGCCGTTTGCCAGGGCCAGTATCCTGTACATGTCAAATGAAGGCACAGGAGAAACAACTTTATCACCCGGGTTTGTAAAAGCCTGTATAAGGTAATGAATGAGCTCGTCAGAGCCGTTCCCGAGAATTATATTTTCCGCCTTAACCCCGTTGCCTTTTGCGAGCGCGGCTTTTAACGCCCGCGCGCCCGGGTCAGGGTAGCGGTTAAAATTAATTGACGAGAATTTTTTTAATACCTTCTTTTTTATTGCCGGCGGTATGTCATAACCGCTTTCATTGGCGTCAAGTTTATACAGGTAGTCTTCCAGCAGGCCCGGGTTATAAGGCTCAAGACCTTTTATGGAATTCCTCTGCATTTCCTTTATATTCACAGCTTTCTCCTGGCCATCATTGATTTCTTATGCGCGACTAATGTCTCTATCTCCGCGAGCATCTCCGCGTCCGGCCCGAATTTATCCATGGCCTCCCTTGTCGCCTCCACTATGTGCGTATGCTTTAAAAAATCCAGCACAGAAAGTCCGGAAAAGAACCTTGATGTCCCGTTAGTAGGCAGTATGTGGTTTGCGCCCGCCATATAGTCCCCGAACGCCACCGGCGTGTAGTTTCCTATGAATATCGCCGGCGCGGAAGTGATGCCCTTGATAATTTTTTGCGGGTTCTTAGCCGATATCAGGAGATGCTCCGGCGCCTTGAAATTGGCCAATTTTACGGCCTGCTCCATGTTTTTCACAATAACCGCCGTTATTGAGTATTCCGCATTTCCAATCTTTCTTTTTATCTCAGCCGAGAGTTTTTTGGATGTGGTAATAAGCATGGCATGTCCGTTTACATGCTCAGCCTGAGCCAGAAGGTCCCTTGAGACAAATTCGGCGTTTGCCGAGTCATCCGCTATGATGGTTATTTCCGAAGGCCCGTTAAGCGAATCAATCCCGGCCCTGCCAAAGATATATTTTTTTGCCATGGTCGAGTAAATATTTCCCGGCCCGCATATCTTATCGACTTTTTTGATTGTTTTTGTGCCGTATGCCAGGGCCGCTATTCCTTGTGCCCCTCCCGCCCGGTAAATCTCCTTAATTCCTATCAGGTCGGCAGCCACCAGGATGTATGGGTTTATGTCGCCGTTATACCTGGGTGGGGATATGAGCGCTATCCTTTTAACCCCGGCGATAAGCGCCGGTATTCCCGCCATAAGGACGGTGGAAAAAAGCGGGGCCTGGCCGCCCGGTATGTAAATACCCGCCGATTCAAGCGGAAGGTATTTCTGTGTTATTTTATAACCATTATTATTAAAGACAAAATCGCTTATGTTCTTTTTCTGCAACGAGTGAAAACCGGCTATATTTTTAATAGCGGTCTTAATCGGACTGAAAAGCCTCTCATCAACCAGATTGTACGCGGCTTTGACTTCGGCGGGTGTAACCCTGAGCGCTTTTGCCTCCACGCCGTCGAATTTGCGCGTGTATTTTTTTACAGCGGCATCGCCGTGCTTTTCAACGTCTTTAACAATGGCAATAATTGACGCCGGCACTTCCATCTCTATATTGTTTAACTTTTCTATCTCGGCAAGTATTTTTCTTTCCGTTGCCGCGGTAAAATTTAACTGCCTGAACATAAATCCTCCTATTTCTTCCTCTCGGCCGCGTACAGGATCCTCTGTTTTGACTTTACGAGGTTTACGCGCTTTAACTCGTCCAGCACGAGTTTTTCAGTAATTTCAACCTGGTATTTTTTGGACATTTCCTCCGCGTATGCCGCGGTATGCGTCTCAGGTTTCTCAAGTACAAGGTTCATGAGTTCCTTTTTCTGCTCAAATGTCAGGAAGCGTATGGCTTCTGTCTGCGCGCCCTTGTCCTTTTTCAGCTTTTTAAGGACATCCACATTAACACCCAGCTCTTTTTCAATCTCTTTTGTGGTCATTCTTTTCTTCCTTAATGCCGCTATCTTTTTATCTATCTCCCGCAGCATGCCGGCGCCTGTTTTTCTTTCCTTTATAGCCACTATCGTAATGTCGTCATTTTGCGGGTAACCCTGCGTAAACTCCTTTAATTCCATATCGAACTTGTCTATGAATTCCCTCGGGGTTAATTTCCCGTTTGCCCTGATAAACTCGACAAAACGCTTTTCACCCCAAAGTTCGCGCTTGCCGTTCATGGCCTCTGTTATGCCGTCGGTATATATTAATAGGAAGTCGTCCTTCTGGAGTTTGATATTTTCCTCCGTCATGACCTTTTTAAAAAGCCCTTCGTCAGGCAGCGAAATACCCAGCGGGAAGCCTTTTGGTTTTATGTAGTATACTTTGTCTTCTTTTGCCCTGTAAAGGATAAGCGGGTCATGTCCTGCGCTCGCGAAATTTATCTTCCTGGTGACGGAATTAAGCACCAGATAAAAAGCCGTGACAAACATCCCTTTTTTCATGTCCTCTTTAACAAATGTATTTACCTTGGTGAGGACGCTCTTGGCTGACCTGTTTTTTAGGGATACGAGCCTGACAACGGTCCTGGTTATGGTCATAACCAGCGATCCGGGCACGCCCTTTCCCGAAACGTCCGCGACAATTACTCCCGTTAAATGCGGGCCCACCGGTATGACGTCGTAATAATCCCCTCCGACTTCTTTGGCTGACCTGTATAGCGACGCTATGTCAAAGCCTTCGGTATCCGGCATTACCTTCGGGAGGAGTGTCTGCTGTATCTCCTTTGCCACCGCGATTTCCTTCTGCATTTTTTCCTGCTCTACCAAAGACTCCTGCGCGCCCTTGAATTTCGAAGCCATATCATTAAACGCGTTGGCTATCTGCGAGAATTCATCCGCGCCCTCGAGCTCTATCCTGTGGTCAAGCCTGCCCTCGCCGATGGCAAGTGCGCCTTCCCTTAAGCGCTGGAGAGGCCTGATGATAAGCCCAAGCAGCGCATATATGCCGACTGCGGCGATAAGGAATATAAGCAGGCTTGCTATTATGATATTGAGGGATTTACCCGACATCACCCTGCCTATGGCTTTCTGCGTGACGTAAAGGTGGACTTCGCCCATTTCTATACCCTGAAAAATAATGGAACGCGCTATGTCGTACCTGTAACCTTTATCCATTTTATACTTTAAGACAATAACATCTCCGGATGTAACCCGGTCGGTAACGCGCTTATCATCGCGGAAGTATTCGGTATATAATAAAGCCGCGTCATTATGTGCCATGATGCGTCCTTCGGTGTTTATGACAAAAACCTGGTCGATATTCTCATTATTGGCCTTAATTTCCTTTAATAATTGTATAAGTGAAAGGTAATTGCCCTTTATTATCCTTTCCGCGCTTGATTTTGAAAGGCTGCGTACTATGTCGGAATTATAGGATATGAACTTATCGCGCAGCGCGTTCCTTTCGTGGGAAATAAAATAGGAGTACAGGGCCAAAACGATAATGGAAATAAAAATCGTGGTGGCCAGCACAAACCTTTCCTTTATGCCCTTGGCGGATGAAACGGAATTTATAAGCCAGTTTATGATGTTCTCGCCCGAGTGGTATTTTGCCAGAATGAGTTCGTTCCCGCGTTCAGTCACTTTATAGTCGCTTTTATCAGTAAGTTTCCTTATTATCCATACGCCAAGCCCGCCTTTTTTACCGATGTCCACGTAGTGATTGAGGTTCGGCGTCCTGAAGTTTTTCCAGTTAAAACTTATGCCTGTATCTATGAGCGTAAGGTAAATGCCCTTTTCCCTGATCTTAATCTCAAATGTAATGTCGCCGCCTTCTGGTTTATCCTTATAGGCATGTCGTATAATATTAGAGCAAGCCTCATCAAGGACTATCATAAGGTTGTTTACGTCCTTATATGTAAAGCCGAATTCCCTGCATATAGCCTGGATTCTTTCCTTCATTTCCGGAACAAAGGTCCTTTTTGCCGGAAGGACGAAAGTCTCCTCTTTTAAAAGCTTGTTGGAAAAAAACTTCACTATTTATTCTCCTTCATTCCGTCTATGTCCCTTAAAAGCGAGTTAACTTCCTTTAAGTTCTCCATGGCCAGCTTATTGTAAGGGTCCGCTTTCAGTATTTTTTGCCATGAATCCCTGGCTCCGGCGTAATCCTGTTTTAAGTACTTTGCCACGCCGTCCCTGTAAAGCGTGAGCACTTCTTCGGTATAATTATCCTGATTTGAGCGTCCGAGCATGCCTTTTAGCATCGAAAGGTAATATTGGACATTCATATACGCGCTGTCCGCCTGGTACACGGCGTCAAATTCCGCGGCTGAAGTTTTTAAATCCCCGTCAAAATATGCCTCTATGCCCCGCGTATAATGAACGGCCTTAAAACGTTCCTTCTGCGTGGCCGCGCCTGTCATCTTGTCTATCTGCCCGCGCAGCTGAAGGAGTTCTTTTGCGGCCAGTTCCTTCGCCTTTTTTTCTATCTTTGCGGCTTCTATTTTTACCTTTTCCCTGCGTTGCTCCGGGATGTTCTCCCCGAAGAACATTTTAAGCGCGAGCCTGTGCTGAGTGTCTATCTCGGAAATAAAAAGTCCGTAATCGATTGCCGCGATATCCAGGATGTTAACGCCCGCGCCAGCCGAATATATACCGTATGAGTTAAACCCGATCCTGAGTGAAACCGTTTTGTAAAATACCCCTTCTATGCCGGCCGCGAAATCAAAATCAGCCCATAGGGGCGCTGTAAAGTCCGCGTAAACCGCTGCGGATATTTCAGGTATTATTGTCATGTTATAGGAAATTCCGGCTACGAGCCTTCTGGGCACGGTGTTATCGCCTGTCCCTAGTTTTAGAGCCGGCTCCAGGGCGTTCCTTAAAGTTAAACCCGCGTTTAACACCTGTGTTTTATCCTGTATTACGCGGTATAACGCGCCCACATCAATCCCGGCCCCGATGTCGCTTGTAAAATTTTCCAGGTAATGGTAATCAAGCCTCGCGTTTACTCCCAGGCTTAAGCGTTCGTCAAAGAAATCCCTGCCCCATCCCATGACCGATTCAAACAAAACCTGTGAGCTGTCGTAAAGTTTTGTCCCTCCTGCATCCCTGATTGTCAGATTGCCCGTCCTTATCATGGCGGCCGAGAACCCAAAAGTTCCTACATCCACCGTGGGAAGACCTATCAATATGTAGCTGTATGCAGTGTCAAAAAACATGGGAATATATGCGGCTTCCATCCTTGTACGCTCAAGCGTATGCAGCGAAGCAGGGTTAAAATATATGCAGCCCGGGTCATCTACAGCCGCGGTAAAAGCGCCGCCCAGGCTCTGCGCCCTGACGCTGGTGCCAAGATCAAAAACAGAGGTAACCCCTGAGGAGGAAGCGCCTATGATGCAGGCTAAAAGAAGGAAGAGTGCCGCAAAACATATTTTTTTCATTTAACAAGCTCCAGTTCCAATTTAAGGGATTCCAGGTCAATCCTGTCAATGGCAACGGATACGGTTTTACCCGTGGAAAATATCCTCTTCGTCCTTTTGCCGGTGGCAGTCTGCCTGAACTGGTCGAATACGTAGTAGTCATCCATCATTATATCAAAACCCACGAAACCTTCCACAGGATAATCTTTCAATTCCACGATAAGCCCGTTTTTTGTCACCCTTGATATTACCCCTTCAAAAACGTCCCCAAGCCTCGGCTTTAAAAAATCAAGGGCGTAAAGCCTGAACATGTCATTTTCCGCCTTTTCAGACCTTTCCTCGCATGACGATATATTGTCCGCAGTCTCCATAAGATACCTTTTTTCCGCGTCCTTCATGGTTTCCACGCCGGAGAAATGTTTGATTAACCTGTGCACTATGACATCCGCATAGCGCCTGATGGGCGAGGTAAAATGGGTGTATTTTTCAAGGCCGAGCCCGAAGTGGCCGAGATTTTTCTCGGAGTACCTCGCGAGCTTCATGGCGCGCAGCAGGTTCTTCTCGATTAAATACCTTTTTTCATGGTCCTTAACGCTGTCAATGACCCTCTGGAATTCGCCGTTTGAACCCTTTTTCATCTTGACGTCAAGCCCCAGCCCGCGCATGTATGTGTTAAATTCATCAACATCCCTCTGCGACGGCTTCTCATGGACCCGGAACATGCCGTTCCGTGAATTTTTCGTTATGAAATCAGCGGCGCATATGTTCGCCGATACCATAAAATATTCTATGAGTTTGTTGGATTCCAGCGATTCCTTCCTGATTATATTCTCTATCTTTCCATCAGCGCCATAAACAAAAACAGGCTCGCCAAGGGTAAAATCAATCGCGCCCTCCGCCCGGAATTTCTTCCTCATGATGGTTTTCAGCTCGTTCATCAGCATGAGTGTGTCCTTTATTTGCTTATCGGCGAAAGGCGCGCCGTTTAATATGTCTTCCACTTCCTCATAGGTAAAACGGCGTTTGTTATTAATAATGGTTTCTTTTATGGAGTAATCTATGATTTGTCCGTCCTTGCCCACATTCATAAATATGGAAAAGGCCATCCTGTCTTCCCCGCCCTTAAGTGAACACAGCCCGTTCGAGAGTTTTTCAGGCAGCATGGGTATGACAGAACCCGGAAGGTAAACGCTGGTCCCTCGGAGCGCGGCTTCCGCGTCAAGTTCCGAACCTTCCTTTATGTAGTGTGTCACATCGGCTATGTGTACACCAAGCATATAATTATCGCCTTTTTTCTCTAGCGATATGGCATCATCAAAATCCTTGGCGTCTTTCGGGTCTATTGTGACTATTATCTCATCGCGCAGGTCAACCCTTCCAGTTGTATTTGATGTATCAATGCTCATCCCTTCAGCTTCGGCCAGTACATTGTCGGAAAAAGCCTGCCGGATCTCGCAGCGGTTGAGTATGAACTGGACATACAGGCTAAGGTCGCTTTTGTCGTATATATGGGAGATAACCTCGCCGGTTAAAGCGCCGGCAACATCTGTAACTTTAAGCAGCACCAGGTCCCCGTCTTCGAGGTTGTCCGCCGGTTTAATTATGCGTATCCTGGGGTTAAGTTTGAAAGGAAGCACCCCGTAGACTTCGCGGCCCTGCGAGGATACCCTGCACATAACGGGCGCCTCTGTCCTGCTGACCACCCTTTTTAAATCGCCTTCAATGCCGCCGCTCCTGCTCGGCCTGGGGTAGACTTCTATCACATCTCCGGGAAGCAGGTACTCAGCGTTCCTGGGGCTTATGAAGATATCCTCTCCCGCGCCTGCCGGCATGGAAAGAAACCCGAACTCATTGCGTATGTCAATCTTGCCCGTTATGGTTTTTTTGCTTTCCTCAGCGGAGAATTTCTTATGATCCTTAAACAGCGCGCCTTCTTTTGAGAGGTCCTTTAGTATCCTTTTGACCGTGGCGCGGTATTTGTTTGGTATTTTAAGCTTCTGCATGACGGTCCTGGCATTCATGCCGTGCTTCTCTGTTTTGAGGAGCTTTATTATGTCCTCTTTGTTTATTTCATCATCATGTCTTTTCAATTTTTCCCCTTATATGACTTTTTAGTTACGGTATCGGCGTAATCTGGAACAGCGCGGCCGGCGTTGCAGTCGGCACAGGAGTGGGCTCGCCCACTATCAGCGGCGCGCTTAATACCTGGGCTGTATCCGTTACTTTCCTTAAGTCGCTGTTTATAAGATATTCAATTCTTGCGGTATATCGCAATAGTTTATCATCGCTGTTTAAATACGCGTTCTGCGCGTAGATTATGGCTTCAGCCCCCAGGATGGCCGTAAAATCATTATAAAAAGTCATTCGTGCCTGCGGCACCAGCTTAAAGGCCATATAATCCCTGGCGCCGACCGTAAAAAGCGCCTCGGCGATAAAGTCTATTTTCTGCCTCTCTTTTACGCCGTATATGTTTACCCCCAGCGAAGCTGACACGTCAAGCTGGCTGGTATTCTTATCCTGGTCCTTTGAAAATGTATTCAGGTCCATCTCATAAACAGCTTCGCCCGAGTAATCAATAAGCCAGAGGTTTCCGGAATAAAAAACCCCGGTAATAAGCCCCATCCTTTTTGTCAGGTCGATAAGCCGCATGTCATCCGGTATGGATGAGGTAAGCGGAAACCTGAACCCGAGTATTATTCCCGGAAGCGCTTTGTCGTAACCTGTCATGAAAAGGCTGAGCGACTGCGGATTATTCAAATTATAACTTTCCATTTTTTGGGATATATAGTCCACCCTTGCATTTGCCGCAATCCCATCCGTTACCCCGCAGCGTAGTATGAACCCGTGCTCTATGCCTGAAAGCATGCTTCCGGGTATGTATGCCTGTGTCTGCAAGTAGTATTTATCAAGCAGGCTCTCGTCAGCATAACGAAAGGTGTCGTATTCAAAGTACTTTTCCGTGTATACAACCTGAAATTTCCACGGTTCCAGCCGGTCCCCGGCAAACCCGCCCCATGTATCGGCGTATATTAACGCCGATACCGCGGTAACCGCAGCCAGGACAAGAATCATGGTTCTTTTTTTCACTGTGCCCTCTGTTTCCTGTTTTTATTTTTCGCGTTATTATGTTCCTGAAGCGTCTCTGAAAAAGTATGCTCGCCCTGTTCCCATACTACAAAATACCTGTAATTGGTCTTTGCCGGGTTTATTGCGGCCAGCATGGAAAGCAGCCCCGGGTTGCATATCGGCCCGGGCGGAAGGCCTATTGTGATGTAAGTATTATACTTTGACGGTGATTTCAGGTCTTTATATGTAATAGTGCCGGTCCTTTTGCCGAGCGCGTAACGCACTGTCGCGCATGATTCCAGCCTGCGCTGGTAGGCTTCAGGCGACTTCAGCCTGTTATAAAACACAGAGGCAATTACCGGCCTCTCAGACTCAAGCTGCGCTTCCTTTTCAATAATGGACGCCAGGATCAAAAGCTTATACCCCGATATTTTATAACCCGCAACCTCATAATTCTTAGAAGGATCCACCGGAGACTTTGATTTAAACCTGTCGTACATTGTGGAAATAATTTTTTTATTGCTCTCCCCGAGCACAAATGAATATGTATCAGGAAAAAGATAGCCTTCAGCCGTAGGCGCGTCAATACCCAGGCTTTTGAGTAATGCCGGATCCTTTGCCGCGGCTAAAAACTTCGCGCCATCCGCCAGATTCTGTGAGGAAAGTATTTCAGCTACGTCATATATGTCCGAGCCTTCAGGTACAAGCACCTTATGGAGCATAAATTCGCCCCTCACCATCTTGCCGGCTATTGCCAGGGCGCTGTCAGATGTGTAAAATTCATATTCCCCGGCTTTCATTTTTTTATAGCTTCCGGTTATCAGCGAGTACGCCTGAAATAAAACAGGGTTTCTGAGCAGCCCGGCGCTGTCAAGCGCCGCGGTTATTTTCTTTAACCCTGACCCGTAAAGGATGTAAACAACCTTTTGCTCTTTACGCCCGTATGAAGACGGCAATGAAAGCGATACAAAAACCGAAAGAAACAGCACCACAGCTATAGTGGCTGCAAGAATCACAATATTTTTTTCGTTTAAAAAACCGGCCTGTGGCGTCTCTTTTTTTATCATTTTTTCCCCGAACGCAGGTGGTCCAAGTAGCCCTGCAATATAAGGACAGCTGCCAGGCTGTCCACTTTTTTCTTCCTTTTTTTACGGCTCATGTCAGCCCGTATCATTATGTCGTTTGCTTCCCTGGTGGTGAGCCTTTCATCACGCAGTACCAGGGGTATATCCGGAAACAGCCTTGTAAGCCTCTCCACAAGTTCGTCGCCGTGCTTTGTGTGCGGATTTTTAGTCCCGTCCATGTTAAGCGGATTGCCTACGACTATAACTTCAAACGGGTCTCTTTTAGCAAGTTCCAGCAGGTTAATATCAAGCCTTTCATTGACCTTGATAAACTCCAGCGGCCTTGCCAGGTAAGCGGTCTCATCGCTGATGGCCGCGCCTATGCGCACCGTACCCGGGTCAAAACAAATTATTTTCAATATGTCATCCTTTAACGGCTTTTTCCGTCTCTAAAAGAGCTTCGTCTATTTTTGAGATGTCTTTTGCCCCGGCTTCGGCCATGTTCTTCTTGCCGCCTCCGCCTCCGCCGCATATGGCGGCTACCTGCTTGACTATCTTTGAAGCGTCAAACCTGTCTGTTAAGTCGTCAGTCACCATTGAAAGGAAACCAGCCTTGCCTTCATTTATGGTGGCTATGACTATCACTGCTTTCTTTACCTTTTCCCGGAGCACATCGCCCAACTGGCGGACAGCGTCCTTTTCAACATCGGTAAATTTTATGGTAATCACCTTAACCCCGTTTATTTCCTTTGCCGAGTTTATGTAATCATCCACATTCTTCATCATTCCCGCTTTTTTAACGCCGTCGACCTTTTTTTCCATTTCCTTATAGTCTTTCATCAGTTTCTTTATCTTCTCTTCGAGTTCGTTCATATCCGTTGTCTTAAAGGACGCCTTGAGTTCCTTAATGAAATTATCATTTTCAACAACCATGTTGTATGAGGCCTCTCCGGTTAAGGCCTCTATCCTTCTTATTCCGGCCGCAGTAGAGGCTGAAGACACTATCTTAAACAACCCTATCTCGCCTATGTTACGCAGATGCGTTCCCGCGCAGAGTTCCTTGGACACATCGCCCACTGAAACCACCCTTACCTCGCCTTTATATTTTTCCTCAAAAAGGGCCATGGCGCCCGTGTTTTTTGCTTCAGTTACGGTCATAACCTTCACGCTTACCGGGATGGATTCCTGCACCCACTTATTAACCATCTTTTCGGTCCTTTTTGTTTCCTCTTCGGTTAAAGCGGCAAAGTGCGTGAAGTCAAACCTGAGCCTGTCAGGGCCGACATAAGAACCGGCCTGTTCCACATGCGCCCCTAAAATATTGCGCAAAGCAGCCTGCAGAAGGTGCGTGCCGGTATGATTCTTCATAATCGCGGCGCGCGATTCCCTGTTGACGGATACTTTCAGCGTATCGCCTTCTTTTATAATTCCCTTGACGACCTTTACCCTGTGAACAAAACGGTCCTCGGTCTTCTGTGTGTCAAGGATTTCAGCTGATACATCCCCGGACGACATCATTCCCTGGTCGCCCACCTGGCCTCCGCCTTCGCCATAGCACGGCGTTTTATCGAGTATAACAAGGGCTTGTGTACCCTGCCCTGCCTCAGATATTTTCTTTTTATCCTTAACTATGGCGATAACCCGGCATCCGTTTTCTTCAAACGCCTCATATCCCATGAACTTAGTGACCGCTATATTTTTAATTATTTCCTCGGGTACGGTGTCCGCAGCGCTGACATTCACGCCTTTCCACGCTTTCTTCGCGGCTTCCCTCTGGGCTTCCATGTTTTTCTTAAACCCTTCCTTGTCGGCTGATAATTTCTGTTCAGTCAGTATTTCCTCTGTTATTTCTATGGGGAATCCGAAGGTGTCATAAAGCTTAAAAACTATATCCCCGGAGAGCACGCTTGCGCCTGATTTTTTAAGTGTTTCAATTTCCTGGTTTAATATTTCAATGCCCTTATCCATGGTCTCCTGAAACTTATCCTCTTCCAGTTTTATAATCTGCATTATGTAATCTTTCCTCTGCGCCGTTTCCGGATAAGCCTCGCCCATGATATGCAGGACTACAGGCACCACCTTTGATAAAAATGTTTCCCTGAACCCGAGCCGCCTGCCGTGGCGCACTGCGCGCCTGATGAGCCTTCTTAAAACATATCCGCGGCCTTCATTCGAAGGCAGCACCCCGTCTCCGATTAAAAAAGTAACGCCCCTGGCGTGGTCGGCTACAACCCTTAAGGACACATCGGTATCCGGGTTTTTTCCGTATACGGTGCCGGCCTTGTCAGCCACTTCCTTTATGATGGGCATGAAAAGGTCTGTTTCAAAGTTTGAAAACACCCCCTGTGAGACAACAGCGAGCCTTTCAAGCCCCATTCCGAAATCTATGTTCTTCTGCTTAAGCGGCCCGAGCGTGCCGTCAGGCTGCTTGTCAAACTCCGTAAAAACGCTGTTGCATATTTCCAGGAACCTGTCGTCGTTCTTCTCAATGTCTTCGGCTGTAACTTTTCCCTTATTGCCGCCCTCAAAATCAAAATAAATCTCGCTGCAGTAGCCGCACGGCCCCACCGGCCCCATTTCCCAGAAATTCGTCTCCTTGCCCAGCCTGAAAATGCGGTCCGCCGGGATTTTCATCTTTTTATTCCATATTTCATAAGCTTCATCGTCGTCTAAGTATACCGTTATATAAAGCCTGTCTTTGGGCAGTTTTACGGTTTCTGTCAGGAATTCCCATATCCACTCGATGGCCTCTTTCTTAAAATAATCGCCGAATGAAAAATGGCCGAGCATTTCAAAGAAAGTATGGTGCCTGCGCGTACGGCCGACATTATCTATGTCGTTTGTCCTGATGCATTTCTGGGATGACGTAGCCCTTGTAAAAGTAAGCGGTATCGTGCCGAGAAAATGGTTCTTAAAAGGCACCATCCCGGCCACGGTAAATAGCAGCGAGGCGTCATCAGGTATAAGCGAAGAAGAAGGCCTTATGGTATGGCCCCTTTCCGCGAAAAACTGCAAGTATGATTTTCTCAGTTCGTTACTGTTCAAAGTCATTTCCTCCTTTAATTTCATCGTTCAGGATATTTTCAATTATATCATAATCAAAACCTTTTGTTGCCAAATAATTGGCTGCTTTTTGCCTTGTTTTATTCGGGTTTTCAGAAACGGCCGTTTTGCCGAATTTCATCTTAAAAGCCCTTCTTGCCGTTTCAAGCTCGTCCCTTTTTTCAAGCGCCAGTGTGTATTCTACAGGTTTAATGGATTTTTCTTCCATTTTAAGCTTAACTAATTCCCGTCCTGACGGCATGATTACCGAGTATTTATGGAGTATTTTCGCTGCATAAGCGCTGTCGTTTATAAATTTTTTAGACTTAAGTGAAGCCATTACCCTGTCAATTTCATCAGCCGGATAATTTTTGGCCTCAAGTTTTACCCTGAGTTCCGCCTCACCATAATCGCGTATTCCCAGCATTTTAAGGGCGTAATCAGCCGCTGACGTCTCTTTTTTTGCCATTTGATACCTCTTTTGCCGTGTTTTCTTCCTTATTATATATAGCACATATTCCGGGTACTATTAACTTATAATAATATTCAATTAGTGTCAAGGAGCGATTCTAGATTCTGGATTACGCCTTGTTTTCAATCCAGAATCCAGAATCTAGAATTCAGAATCACCCTGCTAACCAATCTGTTATATTGACAATAACGGTTTTTCATTCTATAATCAAAAAATCAAATATTAGGAGGAATTCATGGCTGAAGATAAAAAAGACAAGAAGAAAGACGCCCTGATCATCGCGGGACTTGTAATAGGATGCCTGATCATCGCTTATTTCATGGCTTATTTTGAGGTTGTTAAAAGGGCAAAAAGGGAATATAACGAAGGGGTCAAATTCCTTGATTTTTACAGGAACCCCGACATGAAAAAGAAATATTATGACGAAAAACTCGCGAAAAAAGAGATCAACGAGATTGAATACCAGATGCTCATGGAAGATAACGCTCTTAAAAACGCCTACGTGGAGTTCCAGACGGTCGTCGACCTATTTACCCCGCCCGAATCAAAATGGGTAAAACAGTCAAGGCAGAAACTAAACGAGATCAAACCCGAATATGATGCCTGGATTAAACAGCTCCAGTCAGAAGTAGACAAGGCATCAACAGCGCCGATAAAGAAGGTTAAATAAGGAATTCTAGATTCTGGATTTTAGATTTTGGATTAAAAACATAACACCACAAACAATAAAACAAAAAGCCCCGGTAAAACCGGGGCTTTTTGTTTTATTGTTTCATTTCCTAATTCAGAATCTAGAATCCAGAATCTAAAATTCGCTCTACATATGAATCTTTAATATCTCCAGTATCCTGTCAAAATCCTCGGAGCTGTAGTATTCCACTTCTATCTTGCCTTTTTTATAATCGCCTTTGACGCTTACTTTTGTCCCAAAGTGAAGTTTCAACTTATCCTCAACCCTTTTCATTTCTGTCGAGGTTGCCTTTTTGCCGGATGATTTTTTACCTGCTGGTTTAGATATCATGGCTTCCAGTTCCCTTACAGAGAGGCCCCTTTTTACAGCCATGTTCGCGAGCACTTTCTGCCTGGACTTATCATCAACACCGGCTAGGACCTTGGCGTGCCCGAACTCAAGCTGGCCGTTGACAATATATGACTGCACTTCCTGAGGAAGTTTAAGAATGCGGACCGTATTAGCCACGGATGCCCTGTTAACCCCGAGCCTGTCGGCTATCTGCTCCTGCGTGAGCTTGTGCTCTTCCATAAGGCTTTTATACGCGATAGCCACTTCAACAGGATTAAGGTCTTCCCTTATTATATTTTCTATTAAGGCGTATTCCTGCTGCTGCGCCGGTGATACGTGTTTAATGACAACCGGGACTGCCTTTAAACCCGCGCGCTGGGCCGCTATAAACCTGCGCTCGCCCGCAATTATTTCATATTTATTGCCCATTTCCCTTACGAGAATGGGCGAAAGCACGCCGTTACGCTTTATCGACTCGATCATTTCCTGCATTTTTTCCGGGGTAAAATGCTTCCTCGGCTGGTTTGGATTTGGTTTTATTTCCGCAATGGCAATCTCCGAAAAACCTTTATTATCCGCTCCGCTATTTTTTGACTTTGCCCCCGGTATGAGCGCGCCAAGCCCTTTTCCTAATGCCTGTCTTGCCATGTTATTTCCCCTTTCCCGGCGCGCTTTTTTGCGCCTCTTTAATGCCTGTTATTTCCGCCGCCAGCCTGTCATAGGCCTGCGCGCCCTTTGAATTTCTGTCGTATATATCGATGGGCTGTCCGAAACTGGGCGCCTCGGATAGCCTTACGTTCCTGGGTATTACGGTGTCATAAACCTTGTCCTTAAATTTTTTCTTTACCTCTTCCACAACCTGAAGGGACAGCGAGGTCCGTCCGTCAAACATCGTTATCAATACGCCCTCGATGACCAGGTGCGTATTAAGCGAGGCTTTAATCGCGGTTATGGTTTCCAGAAGCCTGGCCAGCCCGTCAAGGGCGTAAAACTCGCACTGCATGGGTATCATTACCGAATCTGAGGCCGCCAGTGAGTTAATGGTTAAAAGGCCCAGCGAAGGCGGGGAATCTATGTAAATATAATCGTATTCATCCTTTATCTCGTCCAGGGCTTTTTTAAGGCGGGTTTCCCTTTCTTCCTCGTTTACCAGCTCTATTTCAGCGCCGGCAAGGCTGCTGTTTGACGGTATAATATCAAGGTTCTCATACGCTGTCTTTTTAATTACCGACCTGACTGGCGCTTCGCCGATTAAAAGCTCGTACGCGTTCTCATCCTCGGATTCCTTATCCAGTCCGAGCCCAAGCGTGGCATTGCCCTGCGGGTCAATATCCACTACAAGGACTTTTTTTCCCCTTGCGGCTATGGCGCTTGCGGTATTTACCGTGGTTGTAGTCTTGCCTACGCCGCCTTTCTGGTTGGCGACGGAAATAATTCTCCCCATATATGTTACTCCTTCAGCGGACTGAGTCCAGGGTTTTAATGATTGAAAAAACGGTTTTTTCACCGCAAGAGATTATAGCACTTTTGCCGTTTTTTTCAATTATATTTATCCCCGGCTTGTTGAACTTTCCGGGACTGTTTTTCAGTACTACCGCACTCCTGCCGTCGCTTAGTTCAACGCTGTCCCCCGGCATATACTTCGGGATCGACTGCTTAAACGCTTCCATAACCTGTTCATCAAATAACACCCCGGAATTTGAAACCATATAGTCCCACGCCTCATCAGGCTTATACGCAGGCCTGAAAGGCCTGTTGCTTGTGAGCGCGTCATAGACGTCAGCTATAGCCGCTATCCTGCTTAAAAGGTTGATATCGCCGCCCTTTAACCCTTTGGGATAGCCGCTGCCGTCAATCCTTTCATGGTGCTGCAGGGCTATGGCTGCGGCGCTGGCTGACAGGCCGAATATTCTTCTTATGGCCTCATACCCTTCGGCCGGATGCTGCCGCATTTCGTTCTTTTCAATTTCCACAAGTTCCCTGCTGTCATTGACAAACTTATGTATTATCATTTTTATGTCATACAAAAGTGTGCCCGTAATAAGGTCTGTTATGTCCTTATCCGGAAGGCCCATATTATATGCCATGACAGCGCTGATGCAGGCTGCATTTACAGCGTGGAAACTGTAATATGTGCTCTTGTCCCTGTAATCCCTGAAGTCATAGCACTGCTTTTCGCCCTTTTTAAGGGCCGACAACATTTCACCGGCGAAAAAACTGAAAATGTGCCCGTACGCTATCCTGCTGCCCGCGTCATTTGAGTAGGAGAGAAACCGCCTGACTTCATCAGAGTTGTAGCGTTTAAGGATTTCAGCGTTTTCCCCGCCGGATGCGCTGAAATAATAAAGAACACGGAGCATTTCTGCAATTATTTTCATCGGATACACATTGCTCACAATTGTATCCGCGTCTTTTACATAGATAAATGGAATAGCGGCGTATTTTAGCTTTTCAATCGCGGCGCCGCTTACTGTCGATCCTTTGTTTACAAGCGGATTGCCTTTGAGGTCAATAACATCTATGGCGCATTCAGAGCCATCCTGAAGTGAGCCGGTTTTTATCCATTTCATTATAGTATGTTTCCCCTATTAAGCTTATTATCCGGGTCAAAGGCCTTTTTAATATTCCTCATAACATCCATGGTTGATTCTTTATACATGTATTTTAAGTATGCCTTTTTCATTTTACCGACGCCGTGCTCCGCTGCCACGGTCCCGCCCATTAAGCCTATTGCCGCCGCCATTTCATCATAAAGTTCACGCGCTTTTTCATATTCCGCCGGATTTTCAGGAAGAAAGTTGATGTGCAGGTTATTATCCCCTGCGTGCCCGAACATGACGCTCCGCATGGCCGATTTTTCCCTGAAAACCCTGTAAAGGTCTGTCATAGAGTCAAACTTATCGTCATTTACGGCAAAATCAGTGGACACTTTGCGAAGGCTCCTCGCCCGTATATGCTCATTTACCGCCTGTGGCAGGGACTCCCGGATATCATATATATAATTTTTCTTTTCTTTTGTGCTGGAAACCATAACGTCATCAGGATCAATCCCCGCTCCTGAGGCTATTGCATATACCGCGTCATTTATTTCCATTTCTTCTTTTTCGCTGCCAGCCTCATACTCCATAAAAACCGCAGCGCCAGCCTGCCCTATATTCTTTCCTTTTTCCCTGAGCAGTTTTAAAGATTCGCCATCCATGATTTCAAGCGAACACGGCTGATATTTATGGCTGCCCGCCTTTACATTTTTTACCAGATTAAAAGCCGCATCCAGATTGTTGAAAAACATCATAAAAACGCATATTTCATAAGGCATTTTTTTGACTTCAAGCTCCACCATAGTTATGACCCCAAGCGTGCCTTCGCTTCCAATCAGAATATCCACAAAATCCATATCTTTTTTCATAAAGTAACCGGCGTTATTCTTATAAGGTAGCCTCGCTGCCGTATCCTCCATCAATACGTTCTTACCCCCGGCGCCGGGAAGTATAAGCCCATGTCCGCCTGACATGTTAACCTTCCATGGCAATTCAAGCCCGTTTGCTTCGGCGCAGTCCCTGGATATCCTTACCTGCGGCTGGCCGGGTACGATAATATGCACCGCGTTAATAAAGTTTCTGATACTGCCATAACCGTAACTCCTGGCTCCCCACGCGTTTGTCGCGGCATTGCCCCCTACTGTGGCTGTCTGCTCGGTGGAATCCACAGGATACCATAAGCCGTTTTTGGCCAGTTCCGCGTTGAGATCCTTTAGCAGCACGCCTGCGCCCGCTGTTACCTGCATTAAATGGCTGTCTATTTGAAGAAATTTCAGATTTTCAGTGGAAATTATGCTTCCGCCGTCCGATGTAGCCCCACCGGCTATGCCCGTGCCTCCGGCATATAAAGTAAACCGGCCGTTTTTTCTTAGAAGTTCTTCAATCTCCGAGGAGCCTTCAGGAATGTACACAGCGTCTATTCCGCTGCTTTCCGTATTGGACTCATCCCGCAAATACCTTTCAAAGCCTTCGGTCAGTATCTTCATTTTTCTCCGCTCATCCCGTGGAAATACAAAGAGCACGGTTTAAGCCCGTGCCCTTTGTTATTTAAAAATTACTTTATTATTGTGAACTTTGCCACGACCGTCTTTCTCATGCCCTGCGGTGTTTCAGCGTGAATAACCGCCACGTAAAGCCCCTGGGAAATTGTAGCATCATACTTTATATCCCAGACTATCTCATTCGCGCCATTAAACGGTTTGAGCTCCCTGATGAGTTCTCCTGCAAGGTTGTATATTTTCGCGACAACCACGGCCCCGTTCATGGCGTCATACTTTATGGTTATTACCGATGTCTTTCTCATGTCTATCGGGTTAGGTATTATCCTTATGTTCGCGACCACTTCATAATTGCCATGCAGCACGGTGAGGTAATTTTCAGCGACTGATGTGTAGCCTTTATTATCCGTCCTGACAACCACAGCCCTGTACACGCCGTTCCCGACAATCTTTCCGCCGTCATTTGTGCCGTCCCATGCTATGTCATGGCCCATGTATGTAAATATGGCTTCTGCTGCACCTGAATCCCCGTCACCCGGCGAGAAGGCGCCAGGCGCTTTCGGATTTACATCAAGCACGGTGGAACCTGTGAGTGTAAGCCCTTCAATATCTATCCTCTTTACGACTTCACCGGCGCTGTTATATATCCTGAGTTCGGCCATAATGCCGTTTGTCAACACAGTAACTTCCTTTATCAGCGTATGGCTGAACCCGTAATCGTCAACTATGGAAACCTTAACGTAATATATTCCGTTCTCAACATTCTTGCCCTGCTGGTTCTTGCCGTCCCAGCTAACGACCGTCTGGTCAACGCTTATCTGCGCCACGCTTCCGTCATCCGGGCTGAACGTAGTCTTGTCCAGGTTGAATGAATCCGGTATGGAATAAGCGCCTGACGTAATTATCTCTTTTACCTGCTCGCCCGCGGAGTTATATACAGCTATTTTCATGTAGTATTCGGGCGTCGGCGATGTCGTCGGCGAAACGCTGCTTGTGGGCGAAGCAGTAGGAGATTCCGTATTAGTCCATGTGGAAGTCATAGTAAGTGACGGTGTTCCGGTCAATGTCGGTGTTGATGTAAATGTAGGCGTAGCCGGCGGTGTATTGGTGTTTGTGAAAGTTCCGGTCGCGGTCACAGTGGACGTGCCTGTAGGTGTCCCGGTTTTAGTTGCTGACGAGGTAGTTGTATAAGTGCTGGTTGCCGATACTGAAGTCGTTATGGTCGGTGTGGCCGTAGCGCTGGCTGTTTCCGTATCCGAAGGTGTTTCAGTGACAGTCTCAGTTACTGTTTCAGTCGCTGTTTCCGTGGCAGTCTCTGTGGCCGTCTCTGTGGCTGTCTCCGTCACTGTTTCAGTCGCAGTTTCTGTAGCAGTCTCTGTGGCTGTTTCAGTTGCTGTTTCCGTGGAAGTCTCTGTAGCTGTTTCTGTCGCAGTCTCTGTCACAGTTTCAGTAACAGTTTCTGTTGCAGTAAATGTAGGTGTTTCAGTCACCGTCTCAGTCACTGTTTCAGAAGCCGTTTCAGTAGCGGTTTCCGTTATAGTTTCAGAGACTGTCTCTGTCGCAGTTTCAGTAACAGTCTCAGACACAGTCTCAGTCGCAGTCTCTGTTACGGTTTCCGTGGCAGTTTCTGTTACTGTTTCAGTCGCGGTTTCTGTGGCTGTCTCCGTTGCAGTCTCTGTGACTGTCTCAGTCGCGGTTTCTGTAGCTGTCTCCGTTGCAGTCTCTGTGACTGTCTCAGTCGCGGTTTCTGTAGCAGTCTCCGTAGCAGTCTCAGTTGCTGTCTCAGTTGCTGTTTCCGTTGCTGTCTCTGTGGCTGTCTCAGTTGCTGTCTCAGTTGCTGTTTCCGTTGCTGTCTCTGTGACTGTCTCAGTCGCGGTTTCTGTAGCAGTCTCCGTAGCAGTCTCTGTGACTGTCTCAGTCGCGGTTTCTGTAGCTGTCTCCGTTGCAGTCTCTGTGACTGTCTCAGTCGCGGTTTCTGTAGCAGTCTCTGTGACTGTCTCAGTCGCGGTTTCTGTAGCTGTCTCCGTTGCAGTCTCTGTGACTGTCTCAGTTGCTGTTTCCGTTGCTGTCTCTGTAGCAGTCTCTGTAGCAGTCTCTGTAGCAGTCTCAGTTGCAGTCTCAGTTGCAGTCTCAGTTGCAGTCTCAGTTGCAGTCTCAGTTGCAGTCTCAGTTGCAGTCTCAGTTGCAGTCTCAGTTGCAGTCTCAGTTGCAGTCTCAGTTGCAGTTTCCGTTGCTGTTTCCGTTGCTGTCTCTGTAGCAGTCTCAGTTGCTGTCTCAGTTACTGTTTCCGTTGCTGTCTCTGTGACAGTCTCTGTGACTGTCTCAGTCGCGGTTTCTGTAGCTGTCTCCGTTGCAGTCTCAGTTGCTGTCTCTGTCGCAGTCTCAGTCGCTGTTTCCGTTGCAGTCTCTGTCGCTGTCTCAGTTGCTGTTTCTGTTGCTGTCTCCGTAACAGTCTCTGTCTCTGTCTCAGTTGCTGTTTCTGTTGCTGTTTCTGTTGCTGTTTCTGTTGCTGTTTCTGTTGCTGTCTCAGTTGCTGTCTCTGTCGCTGTCTCAGTCGCTGTTTCTGTCGCTGTTTCTGTCGCTGTTTCTGTCGCTGTTTCTGTCGCTGTTTCTGTTGCTGTTTCTGTTGCAGTCTCAGTTGCAGTCTCAGTTGCAGTCTCAGTTGCTGTCTCAGTTGCTGTCTCTGTCGCAGTCTCAGTTGCAGTCTCTGTGGCGGTTTCTGTTGCAGTCTCTGTTGCTGTTTCCGTAACAGTCTCTGTCGCTGTCTCCGTAACAGTCTCAGTTGCTGTCTCAGTTGCTGTCTCAGTTGCTGTCTCAGTTGCTGTCTCAGTTGCTGTCTCAGTTGCTGTCTCAGTTGCTGTCTCAGTTGCTGTCTCAGTTGCTGTCTCAGTTGCTGTCTCTGTTGCAGTCTCTGTTGCAGTCTCTGTTGCAGTCTCTGTTGCAGTCTCTGTTGCAGTCTCTGTTGCAGTCTCTGTTGCAGTCTCAGTTGCAGTCTCTGTGGCTGTCTCTGTGGCTGTCTCTGTGGCTGTCTCTGTGGCTGTCTCTGTGGCTGTCTCTGTTGCAGTCTCTGTGGCTGTCTCAGTTGCTGTCTCAGTTGCAGTCTCAGTTGCAGTCTCAGTTGCAGTCTCAGTTGCAGTCTCAGTTGCAGTCTCAGTTGCAGTCTCAGTTGCAGTCTCAGTTGCAGTCTCAGTTGCTGTCTCAGTTGCTGTCTCAGTTGCAGTCTCAGTTGCTGTCTCTGTGGCTGTTTCAGTTGCAGTCTCTGTGGCTGTTTCAGTTGCAGTCTCAGTTGCTGTCTGGGTTACTGTTTCAGTAATTGTTTGGGTCATCGTCTCTGTTATTGTTTGCGTTGCTGTCTCTGTAATCGTCTGCGTTATCGTCTCTGTAACTGTCTGAGTTACCGTCTCTGTTATGGTCTGCGTCATTGTTTCCGTTATGGTTTCTGTTGCAGTCTCTGTCACCGTCTGCGTCGCAGTCTCTGTTGCCGTCTGCGTCACGGTCTCTGTTGCCGTCTCTGTTGCCGTCTCTGTTGCCGTCTCTGTTGCTGTCTCTGTTGCTGTCTCAGTTGCTGTCTCAGTTGCTGTCTCTGTGGCTGTTTCAGTTGCAGTCTCAGTTGCAGTCTCAGTTGCAGTCTCAGTTGCAGTCTCAGTTGCAGTCTCTGTTGCAGTCTCTGTGGCTGTTTCAGTTGCAGTCTCAGTTGCAGTCTCTGTTGCAGTCTCTGTGGCTGTTTCAGTTGCAGTCTCAGTTACTGTCTCAGTTGCTGTCTGGGTCACTGTTTCAGTAATTGTTTGGGTCATCGTCTCTGTTATTGTTTGCGTTGCTGTCTCTGTAATCGTCTGCGTTACCGTCTCTGTAACTGTCTGCGTTACCGTCTCTGTTATGGTCTGCGTCATTGTTTCCGTTATGGTTTCTGTTGCAGTCTCTGTCACCGTCTGCGTCACGGTCTCTGTTGCCGTCTCTGTAGCTGTTTCAGTTGCCGTCTCAGTTGCCGTCTCAGTTGCCGTCTCAGTTGCCGTCTCAGTTGCCGTCTCAGTTGCCGTCTCAGTTGCCGTCTCAGTTGCCGTCTCAGTTGCCGTCTGGGTCACTGTTTCAGTAATTGTTTGGGTCATCGTCTCTGTTATTGTTTGCGTTGCTGTCTCTGTAATCGTCTGCGTTACCGTCTCTGTTATGGTCTGCGTCATTGTTTCCGTTATGGTTTCTGTTGCAGTTTCTGTCACTGTCTGCGTCGCAGTCTCTGTTACCGTCTGCGTCACTGTCTCTGTTGCCGTTTCTGTTGCCGTCTCTGTTGCCGTCTCTGTTGCCGTCTCTGTTGCCGTCTCTGTTGCCGTCTCTGTTGCTGTCTCAGTTGCTGTCTCAGTTGCTGTCTCAGTTGCTGTTTCTGTTGCTGTTTCTGTTGCTGTTTCTGTTGCTGTTTCTGTTGCAGTCTCTGTTGCTGTTTCAGTTGCAGTCTCAGTTGCTGTCTCTGTAATCGTCTGCGTTATCGTCTCTGTTACTGTCTGCGTTATCGTCTCTGTTACTGTCTGCGTTACCGTCTCTGTTATGGTCTGCGTAATTGTTTCCGTTATGGTTTCTGTTGCAGTCTCTGTCACTGTCTGCGTCGCAGTCTCTGTTACCGTCTGCGTCACTGTCTCTGTTGCCGTCTCTGTTGCTGTCTGGGTCACTGTTTCAGTAATTGTTTGGGTCATCGTCTCTGTTATTGTTTGCGTTATCGTCTCTGTAACTGTCTGCGTTACCGTCTCTGTTATGGTCTGCGTCATTGTTTCCGTTATGGTTTCTGTTGCAGTCTCTGTCACCGTCTGCGTCGCAGTCTCTGTTGCCGTCTGCGTCACGGTCTCTGTTGCCGTCTCTGTTGCCGTCTCTGTTGCTGTCTCAGTTGCTGTCTCAGTTGCCGTCTCAGTTGCTGTCTCAGTTGCTGTCTCAGTTGCTGTCTCAGTTGCTGTCTCAGTTGCTGTCTCAGTTGCTGTCTCTGTGGCTGTTTCAGTTGCAGTCTCAGTTGCAGTCTCTGTTGCAGTCTCTGTGGCTGTTTCAGTTGCAGTCTCAGTTGCAGTCTCTGTGGCAGTTTCAGTTGCAGTCTCAGTTGCTGTCTCAGTTGCTGTCTGGGTCACTGTTTCAGTAATTGTTTGGGTCATCGTCTCTGTTATTGTTTGCGTTGCTGTCTCTGTAATCGTCTGCGTTATCGTCTCTGTTACTGTCTGCGTTACCGTCTCTGTTATGGTCTGCGTAATTGTTTCCGTTATGGTTTCTGTTGCAGTCTCTGTCACTGTCTGCGTCGCAGTCTCTGTTACCGTCTGCGTCACTGTCTCTGTTGCCGTCTCTGTTGCTGTCTGGGTCACTGTTTCAGTAATTGTTTGGGTCATCGTCTCTGTTATTGTTTGCGTTGCTGTCTCTGTTGCTGTCTGGGTCACTGTTTCAGTAATTGTTTGGGTCATCGTCTCTGTTATTGTTTGCGTTATCGTCTCTGTAACTGTCTGCGTTACCGTCTCTGTTATGGTCTGCGTCACTGTTTCCGTTATGGTTTCTGTTGCAGTCTCTGTCACTGTCTGCGTCGCAGTCTCTGTTACTGTTTGCGTTGCTGTCTCTGTTATCGTCTGCGTCACTGTCTCTGTTATGGTCTGCGTCATTGTTTCCGTTATGGTTTCAGTTGCAGTCTCTGTCACTGTCTGCGTCGCAGTCTCCGTAACCGTCTGTGTGATCGTCTCTGTAACTGTCTGCGTTACTGTTTCTGTTACTGTCTGGGTTGCAGTCTCTGTCACTGTCTGCGTCGCAGTCTCCGTTACAGTCTGTGTGATCGTCTCTGTTACTGTCTGCGTTACTGTTTCTGTTACTGTCTGGGTTGCAGTCTCTGTCACTGTCTGTGTCGCTGTCTCCGTAACCGTCTGCGTGACCGTCTCTGTTACTGTCTGCGTTACTGTTTCTGTTACTGTCTGGGTTGCAGTCTCTGTCACTGTCTGCGTCGCAGTCTCCGTAACCGTCTGTGTGATCGTCTCTGTTACTGTCTGCGTTACTGTTTCTGTTACTGTCTGGGTTGCAGTCTCTGTCACTGTCTGCGTCGCAGTCTCCGTTACAGTCTGTGTCGCTGTCTCCGTAATTGTCTGCGTAACTGTCTGAGTAATGGTCTGTGTTATTGTCTCCGTTATAGTTTCAGTGGCAGTCTCTGTCACTGTCTGGGTCGCAGTCTCCGTAACCGTCTGCGTAATCGTCTCTGTTACTGTCTGCGTTACTGTTTCTGTTACTGTCTGGGTTGCAGTCTCTGTCACTGTCTGCGTCGCAGTCTCCGTTACCGTCTGTGTGATCGTCTCTGTTACTGTCTGCGTTACTGTTTCTGTTACTGTCTGGGTTGCAGTCTCTGTCACTGTCTGTGTCGCTGTCTCCGTAACAGTCTGTGTCGCTGTCTCCGTAATTGTCTGCGTAACTGTCTGAGTAATGGTCTGTGTTATTGTCTCCGTTATAGTTTCAGTGGCAGTCTCTGTCACTGTCTGGGTCGCAGTCTCCGTAACCGTCTGCGTAATCGTCTCTGTTACTGTCTGCGTTACTGTTTCTGTTACTGTCTGGGTTGCAGTCTCTGTCACTGTCTGCGTCGCAGTCTCCGTTACCGTCTGTGTGATCGTCTCTGTTACTGTCTGCGTTACTGTTTCTGTTACTGTCTGGGTTGCAGTCTCTGTCACTGTCTGTGTCGCTGTCTCCGTAACCGTCTGCGTGACCGTCTCTGTTACTGTCTGCGTTACTGTTTCTGTTACTGTCTGGGTTGCAGTCTCTGTCACTGTCTGCGTCGCAGTCTCCGTAACCGTCTGTGTGATCGTCTCTGTAACTGTCTGCGTTACTGTTTCTGTTACTGTCTGGGTTGCAGTCTCTGTCACTGTCTGCGTCGCAGTCTCCGTAACCGTCTGTGTGATCGTCTCTGTTACTGTCTGCGTTACTGTTTCTGTTACTGTCTGGGTTGCAGTCTCTGTCACTGTCTGCGTCGCAGTCTCCGTTACAGTCTGTGTCGCTGTCTCCGTAATTGTCTGCGTAACTGTCTGAGTTATGGTCTGTGTTATTGTCTCCGTTATAGTTTCAGTGGCAGTCTCTGTTACAGTCTGTGTCACTGTCTCCGTAACCGTCTGCGTGACCGTCTCTGTTACTGTCTGCGTTACTGTTTCTGTTACTGTCTGGGTTGCAGTCTCTGTCACTGTCTGCGTCGCAGTCTCCGTAACCGTCTGCGTTATAGTCTCCGTAATCGTCTGTGTTACTGTTTGTGTAATAGTCTGGGTTATCGTTTCTGTTACCGTCTGAGTCACAGTCTGTGTCGCTGTTTCTGTCACCGTCTGCGTTATCGTCTCAGTTATTGTCTGCGTTGCAGTCTCTGTCACTGTCTGTGTATTCGTTTCTGTAATTGTCTGTGTCACTGTCTCAGTCACTGTCTGCGTTGCAGTTTCTGTTACTGTCTGTGTAGCTGTCTGTGTAGCTGTCTCTGTTACTGTCTGCGTTACAGTTTGCGTAACAGTCTGAGTTATTGTTTCCGTCACTGACTGAGTAGCGGTCTCAGTGACAGTCTGGGTTGCTGTTTCTGTCACTGTCTGTGTTGCGGTTTCAGTTACTGTCTGCGTTGCAGTCTCTGTTATAGTCTGCGTGATCGTCTCCGTAATTGTCTGTGTAATGGTTTGCGTTATTGTCTCAGTTACCGTCTGAGTCACAGTTTCTGTTACAGTCTGGGTTGCGGTCTCAGTCACTGTCTGGGTTGCAGTCTCTGTTACAGTCTGGGTTGCAGTCTCTGTCACTGTCTGCGTTGCAGTTTCTGTCACTGTCTGTGTAATTGTCTGTGTTATCGTCTCTGTAACAGTCTGGGTGACTGTTTGCGTGATTGTTTGAGTCATCGTTTCTGTAATTGTTTGTGTAGCAGTCTCAGTAACAGTCTGAGTTACCGTCTGTGTCACGGTCTGAGTTATCGTCTCTGTTACTGTCTGCGTTGCAGTCTCAGTCACTGTCTGGGTTACCGTCTGTGTCATGGTCTGCGTTATCGTCTCTGTTACTGTCTGGGTCGCAGTCTCAGTCGCTGTCTGTGTTGCAGTTTCTGTAATTGTTTGCGTTGCCGTCTCAGTAACAGTCTGCGTTACCGTCTGAGTTATGGTCTGAGTTATCGTCTCTGTTACTGTCTGCGTTGCAGTCTCTGTCACTGTCTGGGTTACCGTCTGTGTCATGGTCTGCGTTATGGTTTCCGTGATTGTTTGCGTGGCTGTCTCAGTAACAGTCTGCGTTGCAGTCTCAGTTACAGTCTGCGTAACCGTTTGTGTCATGGTCTGCGTTATAGTTTCTGTAATTGTTTGTGTTGCCGTCTCTGTAACAGTCTGCGTTACCGTCTGTGTTACAGTCTGAGTTATCGTCTCCGTTACTGTCTGGGTTGCAGTCTCTGTAACAGTCTGCGTTACCGTCTGCGTCACGGTCTGAGTTATCGTCTCCGTTACTGTCTGCGTTGCAGTCTCTGTTACTGTCTGTGTAATGGTCTGCGTTATCGTCTCTGTTACTGTCTGGGTGATTGTCTGAGTTATCGTTTCTGTAATTGTCTGCGTGACAGTCTCAGTAACAGTCTGTGTTGCTGTCTGCGTCACGGTCTGAGTAATCGTCTCTGTTACTGTCTGTGTAATTGTTTCAGTTATGGTCTGGGTTACTGTTTGAGTAATGGTCTGCGTTATTGTCTCTGTGACAGTCTGAGTCGCAGTCTGTGTAACAGTCTGTGTTGCAGTCTCAGTAATAGTCTGAGTAACTGTCTGCGTAACGGTTTGCGTTATCGTCTCTGTTATAGTCTGGGTCACAGTCTCAGTTATGGTTTGAGTTACGGTCTGCGTCACTGTTTGTGTTACTGTCTGTGTAACGGTCTGCGTTATTGTCTCCGTCACGGTCTGTGTTGCTGTCTCGGTCACCGTCTGCGTAGCGGTCTCAGTTATTGTCTGCGTTACGGTCTGCGTCATTGTCTGCGTTATAGTCTCTGTCACTGTCTGCGTCACCGTTTGCGTTACGGTCTGTGTCATTGTCTGCGTTATCGTTTCTGTCACTGTCTGCGTAACCGTTTGCGTTACGGTCTGCGTCATTGTCTGCGTTATCGTCTCTGTCACTGTCTGCGTAACCGTTTGCGTTACGGTCTGCGTCATTGTCTGCGTTATCGTCTCTGTCACTGTCTGCGTAACCGTTTGCGTTACGGTCTGCGTCATTGTCTGCGTTATCGTCTCTGTCACTGTCTGCGTAACCGTTTGCGTTACGGTCTGCGTCATTGTCTGCGTTATAGTCTCTGTCACTGTCTGCGTCGCCGTTTGTGTTACGGTCTGCGTCATTGTCTGCGTTATAGTCTCTGTCACTGTCTGCGTCACCGTTTGCGTTACGGTCTGTGTCATTGTCTGCGTTATCGTCTCTGTCACTGTCTGCGTAACCGTTTGCGTTACGGTCTGCGTCATTGTCTGCGTTATAGTCTCTGTCACTGTCTGCGTCGCCGTTTGTGTTACGGTCTGCGTCATTGTCTGCGTTATCGTTTCTGTCACTGTCTGCGTAACCGTTTGCGTTACGGTTTGCGTCATTGTCTGCGTTATAGTTTCTGTCACTGTCTGCGTTACCGTTTGCGTTACGGTTTGCGTCATTGTCTGCGTTATCGTCTCTGTCACTGTCTGCGTTACTGTCTGCGTTACCGTTTGCGTTACGGTCTGTGTCATTGTCTGCGTTATCGTCTCTGTCACTGTCTGCGTAACCGTTTGCGTTACGGTTTGCGTCATTGTCTGCGTTATCGTCTCTGTCACTGTCTGCGTCGCCGTTTGCGTTACGGTCTGCGTCATTGTCTGCGTTATAGTCTCTGTCACTGTCTGCGTCACCGTTTGCGTTACGGTCTGTGTCATTGTCTGCGTTATCGTTTCTGTCACTGTCTGCGTAACCGTTTGCGTTACGGTCTGCGTCATTGTCTGCGTTATCGTTTCTGTCACTGTCTGCGTAACCGTTTGCGTTACGGTCTGCGTCATTGTCTGCGTTATCGTCTCTGTCACTGTCTGCGTTACCGTTTGTGTTACGGTCTGTGTCATTGTCTGTGTTATCGTCTCTGTCACTGTCTGCGTTACCGTTTGCGTCACGGTCTGTGTCATTGTCTGCGTTACGGTCTGCGTTACCGTCTGCGTTATGGTTTCAGTTACAGTCTGCGTGACTGTTTTAGTTACGGTCTGTGTTACGGTCTGTGTTACGGTCTGCGTTACGGTCTGCGTTACGGTCTGGGTTATAGTTTCTGTTACAGTTTGCGTTACTGTTTGTGTTACTGTCTCAGTTACAGTCTGTGTGACGGTCTGTGTCACTGTTTCAGTTACTGTCTGAGTAACGGTTTGTGTTACTGTTTGTGTCACTGTCTGTGTTACTGTCTGTGTTACTGTTTGAGTAACTGTCTGCGTTACTGTTTGTGTCACCGTCAGTGTGATTGTCTGCGTCACTGTCTGTGTTACTGTTTGAGTAACGGTCTGCGTTACTGTCTGTGTCACTGTCTGCGTTACTGTCTCAGTTACTGTCTGCGTTACTGTCCGAGTCACTGTCTGTGTCACTGTTTCAGTTACAGTCTGAGTAACGGTCTGTGTTACTGTCTGCGTCACTGTCTGTGTCACTGTCTGCGTCACTGTCTGTGTCACTGTCTGCGTCACTGTCTGTGTCACTGTCTGCGTTACTGTCTGCGTTACTGTCTGCGTCACTGTCTGCGTCACCGTCTGCGTCACTGTCTGTGTTACTGTCTGCGTCAACGTTTGTGTTACTGTCTCAGTTACTGTCTGAGTTATCGTCTGCGTAACTGTCTGTGATACAGTTTGTGTGACAGTCTGGGTGACAGTCTGGGTGACAGTCTGGGTGACAGTCTGGGTGACAGTCTGGGTGACAGTCTGGGTGACAGTCTGGGTGACAGTCTGGGTGACAGTCTGGGTGACAGTCTGGGTGACTGTCTGGGTCACTGTTTGCGTTACTGTCTGTGTCATAGTCTGGGTTACTGTCTCAGTTACTGTTCGCGTAACGGTCTGTGTCACTGTCTCAGTTACTGTTTGCGTCACTGTCTGCGTCACCGTCTGCGTCACTGTCTGTGTTACTGTCTGCGTCAACGTTTGTGTTACTGTCTCAGTTACTGTCTGAGTTATCGTCTGCGTAACTGTCTGTGATACAGTTTGTGTGACAGTCTGGGTGACTGTCTGGGTCACTGTTTGCGTTACTGTCTGTGTCATAGTCTGGGTTACTGTCTCAGTTACTGTTCGCGTAACGGTCTGTGTCACTGTCTCAGTTACTGTTTGCGTCACTGTCTGCGTCACTGTCTGCGTCACTGTTTGTGTCACTGTTTGTGTCACTGTTTGTGTCACTGTTTGTGTCACTGTTTGTGTAACAGTCTGCGTTACTGTCTCAGTTACTGTCTGCGTCAACGTTTGCGTTACTGTTTGTGTAATTGTCTGCGTTACTGTCTGTGTCATAGTCTGGGTTACTGTCTCAGTTACTGTTCGCGTAACGGTCTGCGTCACTGTCTGTGTTACTGTCTCCGTTACTGTTTGAGTTACAGTTTGAGTCACTGTCTGTGTAACAGTTTGAGTCACTGTCTGTGTAACAGTTTGAGTCACTGTCTGTGTAACAGTTTGAGTCACAGTCTGTGTTACCGTCTGTGTTACCGTCTGCGATACTGTCTGTGTCACAGTCTGTGTTACCGTCTGCGATACTGTCTGTGTCACAGTCTGCGTTATCGTTTGTGTTACAGTTTGTGTCACTGTCTGTGTCTGCGTCTGTGTTACCGTCTCAGTCACTGTTTGTGTTATTGTTTGCGTCACTGTCTGTGTCAACGTTTGCGTTACTGTCTGTGATACAGTTTGCGTGACAGTCTGGGTCAATGTTTGCGTTACTGTCTGTGTCACTGTCTGTGTAACAGTTTGAGTCACAGTCTGCGTTACAGTCTGCGATACAGTTTGTGTCACAGTTTGCGTTACAGTCTGGGTGACAGTCTGTGTCAATGTTTGCGTTATTGTCTGTGTAACAGTTTGAGTCACAGTTTGAGTCACAGTCTGCGTTACCGTCTGCGATACTGTCTGTGTCACTGTCTGCGTTATCGTTTGTGTTACAGTTTGTGTCACTGTCTGAGTCAGCGTCTGTGTTACAGTCTGTGTCACCGTCTGCGATACAGTCTGTGTTACAGTCTGTGTTACTGTTTGCGTCAACGTCTGTGTTACTGTCTGAGATACAGTCTGCGTTATTGTCTGTGTCACTGTCTGAGTTACTGTCTCAGTCACTGTTTGTGTTATTGTTTGTGTTATTGTTTGTGTTATTGTTTGTGTTATTGTTTGTGTTATTGTTTGTGTTATTGTTTGTGTAACAGTCTGCGTTACAGTTTGTGTTACAGTTTGTGTCACTGTTTGCGTCAGCGTCTGTGTTACCGTCTGCGATACTGTCTGCGTCACTGTCTGCGTCACTGTCTGCGTCAGCGTCTGCGTTACCGTCTGTGTCACTGTTTGCGTTACTGTCTGCGTTACCGTTTGTGTCACTGTCTGCGTCAGCGTCTGCGTTACTGTCTGCGATACTGTCTGTGTCACTGTCTGCGTTACTGTCTGCGTCACTGTTTGTGTCAGCGTCTGTGTTATTGTCTGCGATACTGTCTGCGTCACTGTCTGCGTTACTGTCTGTGTCACCGTCTGTGTCAGTGTCTGTGTTACGGTCTGAGTTACTGTCTGCGTTACTGTCTGTGTTACTGTCTGCGTCACTGTCTGTGTCACTGTCTGCGTCAGCGTCTGCGTTACTGTCTGCGATACTGTCTGTGTCACTGTCTGCGTTACTGTCTGCGTCACTGTTTGTGTCAGCGTCTGTGTTATTGTCTGCGTCAGCGTCTGTGTTACAGTCTGAGTCACAGTCTGCGTTACTGTCTGTGTCACTGTCTGCGTTACTGTCTGCGTCACTGTCTGTGTTACTGTCTGCGTCAGCGTCTGTGTTACTGTCTGCGATACGGTCTGCGTCACTGTCTGTGTTACCGTCTGCGTCAGTGTCTGTGTTACCGTCTGCGTCAGTGTCTGTGTTACAGTCTGCGTTACTGTCTGTGTCAGCGTCTGCGTTACTGTCTGTGTCAGCGTCTGCGTTACTGTCTGCGTCACAGTCTGCGTCAGCGTCTGCGTTACCGTCTGTGTTATTGTCTGCGTCAGCGTCTGCGTTACCGTCTGTGTCACAGTCTGAGTTACTGTCTGCGTCAGCGTCTGTGTCACTGTCTGTGTCACTGTCTGCGTCACTGTTTGTGTCAGCGTCTGTGTTATTGTCTGCGTCAGCGTCTGTGTTACAGTCTGAGTCACAGTCTGCGTTACTGTCTGTGTCACTGTCTGCGTTACTGTCTGCGTCACTGTCTGTGTTACTGTCTGCGTCAGCGTCTGTGTTACTGTCTGCGATACGGTCTGCGTCACTGTCTGTGTTACCGTCTGCGTCAGTGTCTGTGTTACCGTCTGCGTCAGTGTCTGTGTTACAGTCTGCGTTACTGTCTGTGTCAGCGTCTGCGTTACTGTCTGTGTCAGCGTCTGCGTTACTGTCTGCGTCACAGTCTGCGTCAGCGTCTGCGTTACCGTCTGTGTTATTGTCTGCGTCAGCGTCTGCGTTACCGTCTGTGTTATTGTCTGCGTCAGCGTCTGCGTTACCGTCTGTGTCACAGTCTGAGTTACTGTCTGCGTCAGCGTCTGTGTCACTGTCTGTGTCACTGTCTGCGTCACTGTCTGCGTTACTGTCTGTGTGACGGTCTGGGTAAACGTAGGCGATGTCGTAGGCGTTATTGACTGAGTCGCGGTCTGTGTCACGGTCTGCGTTGCCGTCTGTGTCGCTGTTTGAGTTATAGTCTGAGTCGCCGTCTGTGTGACGGTCTGTGTTATTGTCGTTGTAACAGTCTGCGTCAACGTCTGCGTAACGGTCTGGGTCATGGTCTGCGTCACGGTCTGGGTCGCGGTCAAAGTTATAGTCCGCGTATAAGTCGGCGATGTAGTTGGCGTAACCGTTTGCGTGACTGTCTGCGACACTGTCTGAGTTACCGTCTGCGACACTGTCTGTGTCACTGTTTGTGTGAGCGTCTGCGTCACAGTCTGCGATATGGTCGTGGTTACAGTCTGCGTTACGCTCTGCGTCACAGTAATGGTTATAGTCCTGGTTACAGACTGGGTCATAGTCTGCGTTATAGTCGGGGTCACAGTCTGCGTTACGGTAGTTGTATATGTAGGCGTCAAAGTCTGAGTAACCGATGGCGTCCCCGTGACAGTTACCGTGTTTGTATTATTGACCGTAACTGATTGTGTTACTGTAAAGGTTGGTGTCCTGGTTATTGTGTAGGTAAATGTAAATGAGGGTGTTACGGTTGGTGAAACAGTTATGGTGGCCGTGAATGTAGGTGTTACTATAATGAGGCCAACAAAGTTGGATTGGCCGTAATCCCAGTTACCCACGTTCTGCACCCCTGTAGGGGTAACTGACGCAGTATATGTCCTTGTCGCCGTGGGCGTGCCTGTGGGTGTGGATGTGCGCGTAGCAGTAAAGGTATTTGTGGCTATTGCGCCTGTCGGCGTAAATACCGCCACAAGCACGTTATTTGACTGGCCAAACCTTGTATTTGCGATATTACCAATGGTACGCGGGGTTATCGTAAATGTGGGGGTTATTGAAGGTGTTATAGTCCTTGTATATGTACTGGAATAAGTCACGGTAATAGTCGGTGTGTTTGTGCGCGTATATGTGACTGTATATGTGTTTGAGTTTGTAGGAGTTGCAGTAAACGTCGGGGTTCCGCAGGCGCCAGTCTGAACATGGAAATCCTGCCCGCTGAAGGTGTTATTGCTGCCCGTGTTTGAAGTTGCAACAATTCCCACAGTATAATCACTTGCAAATGATGCGAAATTATATGTCTGCTGTATATTCCATGTAATACCGTCAGGAGAATCATAGGTTATTATCTGATTCCCGGTCTTTACCATCCTTAAGTAGTTGCCACCGTTATAGTGGTCGCTCGATGATACACCGGCGCCTGTCGAGGCCCTTTGCTGAGAAATGTCATCGTGGCTGTTATTATTGATGTTTATGGAAGCAAAAGCCGAATTAGCAGCTGTTGACTCCCTGATCATGATACCTACCCTTGAGTTCCACTGGCTGCCAATCGCAGTGACACGGAACCTTATGTCGAGGTTTGCCGAACTGGTCTTCTGATAAATGTAATAGAACGAATCCGCCGTACCCGCAATGTCCCCGCCCTGCGCAGTAATGGTAAGGTTCCCCGACTCCGCCTGGCTGCCGTTGGACCCGGCACCGACGTTCGCGGTGTTCCATATTGAGGCGTCAAATGATGCGTTATTAAAATAATCCGAAAAAATACATGCCGGGAACGAAGTCGGCGTGGCCGTCGGTGTAAATGTCATGCTGTTATCCGGCGAGTTGGTCCACGTCGGAGATATGGTCCGCGTCACAGTCTCGGTTATTGTCTGCGTTATCGTCTGTGTTATCGTCTGTGTTATCGTCTGCGTTATCGTCTGCGTTATTGTCCTGGTCACCGTCTGCGTGGCTGTCTGGGTAACGGTCATGGTCATGGTGAGGGAAAATACCGGGGTAGTAGTCTGTGTAACGGTCTGCGTGCTGGTCTGCGTAATAGTCTGCGTGATAGTCCTGGTAAATGTATCTGTCGCGGTCAGCGTGATGGTCGGCGTGATGGTCCTCGTGACGGTCGGCGTCACTGTCTGCGTTATGGTATACGTCGGCGTGATCGAAGGCGTGTTCGTCGGCGGCCCGGCGACAAGCAGGATCTCGACACTGACGCTGTTGGATGCTTTTCCGTCCGCGTATCCGGTATTGCTGATAAATATCCTTGTAGGTGTAGGCGTAGGTGTGATAGTAGGAGAAACCGTCGTTGTATTTGTCGGCCCGCATGCGGTGGTAAACGCAATCTGCCCTTTATTGGAACAGCCATTGCCATTATTATCAGTTAAAGTTACTATTATGTAATTAAATGTTCCTGCAGGTATAGTCACAGTATCTACTTTTGTAATATTTACCGCCGGAGCGTTTTCAGTTCCAAGAGCTGCATTGCCGTTTGCGCAATTAGTTCCAACAACATATACATCTCCTGCGTTTCCCGCTGTAGTATCAGCCGAGAACATTATAGTGTACGAAATAGTAGTATATGTACCGCTTATTGCAACCGTGGTAAGCGAGATAGTCTGTCCTGCAGCGCCGCACGCCGGAGAAGGGTTTGATGTGAAGCTAACAAGGGTCGCTCCAAAAAGCGCGCTGCCATGAAACAGCATCAGAAACAATAATACAAACAGCATTATCCCGCTCTTTACCGCGGTTAGCCTGTTTGTATTCATCAGCTCTCTCCTTTTTTATTTTATTCAGCCGTCATTACAATTAAAGAATCCGAACCAGAAATAAAACTACGGGGTATTAGCCGTTGCCCGAAAACACCTTGTCACCGCACTGCTGCCGGCGAGATTTGTAATCGTCCAGGACACGACTCCTCCCGAATACGTGCAAGAATCGCTGCAGTCCAGATAAGTCAGTCCTGCCGGCACCGTGTCCCACATATTGAAAGTATAATTTGACCCGCCGGTATTTGTCGTGGTAAGACAGAACGACACAGTATCTCCCACATACATGGATGTTTTATCCGCTGATTTATTTACTGATGTGATGGGGCTGCATGAAGGCGAAAATACAATCCACGTCATGGCGGAACCATCACTGCCGCAATTGTATTGTGTCCCAGTATGTGTTGCTATAAGCATACGTGTAAATGACCCGCTGGGTATTGTTACATTACCTGCCCAGGTAAAAGTCTGCGGAACAGTGCCCCCCGCAGTTCCCCAAAGCGCCCCGTCGCAGCACGGGTCGCATCCTGTACCTCCTACCGCCCAAGTATCTGAGCTAGTCCAAGAAGCATCTGCAGAAAAAACAACCGCTCCATAAACAGCCTGCCACGCAGAATTTTCAGAAAAAACAACGGTCACACTAATCGTCTGCGTAGCGGCCCCACACGCGGGGCTCGGGCTCGTTGTGACACTAACAATCGAAGCAGTAGCATAAGAAATAGAATGCATCGCCAGAATGATTATAAATACATAAATATGTGTTTTGATTTTTACTGCCGCCGCCCATCTTGCATTCACATGCGTTCTCCTTTTAAAAAAATTTAGCCCTTAAGGCCTTACGTAATCCGTTATCCTCGCGTAAAAACACACTGTGCCATACGCTCCCGGCGGGAGCGCTATGTACCAGTGCACCACGTTATAAATGCCGTACGCCTGCGTGTCGCAGGAATTATCGCATCCAGAAAACACCATGTTCCCCGGGACCGTGTCCCAGATATCCGTATCCTTGTCATCCGTGGAATTGTTCGTGTAAGTTATGCAGTATGTCACCGTATCACCGAGGTACGCGGCGGACACATTTGCCGACTTCGATATCTGAAGCGACGGGCACTCATACGCTCCGATATCATACGCGGTTCCCTGCGGCCTCTGCATGTAGTCTTTGTCCACCGTATAGTACGCGGACATGTTAGCGCCTTTATCCACAGCATAGACGGTGTCGCCGCAGTCAAGGTGCAGGTTGTGGTTCACATAATCCTGTACTATCGTGTTCGGAGTGCCGAATATATTCCCCGTATAACCGGTCCAGGCGTGCGCTCCTCCGTCCGATATCGTTGTGGTCTGTTCGTGGAAACTGCAGTACTGGTACGCGCTGTTCATCGCCGCGGTAGCCCAGGCGTTAATATTCGTGAGATTTAAGTCATTTGTGTTGTTTATAAAAAGTGTGTTTCGGACCGTAAGCGCGCCCTGGGTTTCTATCGCGATGCTGTTTCCCTCAAAGGTGCAGTTCCTGAGTGTCGCGTTGGCGCCGCTGGCATACTGGTCATTCAGGGCTTTGCCGTTTGATATGCCCCTTATTATGGAATTTTGCATATACAGCCCTTTGCCCGAACCCACGCCGGATTCAAGCAGTATCCCCTCCGAAGTCAGGTTGTTTCCGACAAGCTCGCACTCGTAAAAATTCAGGAACCCTCCATTTTGCAGGTCGACAAGCCTTCCGCTCTGTGTTGTATTCTTCAGGGTACAGTTAATAAAACTAAATGTGGTTCCGGGCTGGAAATTCGTAAAGTTCATCATTGTGCTTCCAGTGGTATTTACTATGTCGAGGTTTGAAAATGACAGGTTGCACGATGTGCCAATATTTGATATTGATACATTCGAACCGCCTGCGTTTGTCCAGGTCCTTCTGGTCCCATCGGATGTAATCGCCACAGTTTTGTTTAAATTGTTCGGTATCGCGCAGTCCTCAGAAATATTACTGGAAATAACGATCGTATCTCCGCTCGCGGCAGCCGCGTTTAAAGCTGCCGCTATTGTGCTATATGTGCAACCCGACGGTTGGCAGACGGAAAGAGTTGCCGCAAAAACATTCGCGGACGCGAAAAATATTATTAAAACTGTTGTCAGAATTACACTATATTTCGCGGAAAACTTTTCCATTTCAACTCATCTCCTCACTTAATTTTTTACTTATCTTCGATACTGACAAAATACATAAAATCAAAAATGCTTACACTACTCCGAGGACAGAGATATAATAATTTAGAGACCTCTGCCTCATTCTAAAAAACTCTATATAATTAAGCTATTTCCCAGTACTAATTATACAAACAGATAGCTATTTTGTCAATTCGGAAACAGGCTTATTTCGAGTATTTTATACGGTATTTTATCCTTATTTTTATAGCGTTTTATTGCTTTTTATGGAATATTAGAAAAATAATTTGAACTGATTCAAGTGAAAATTGATTTATTTTTGGTTTTTCTATACTATAAGGCGGCTATTGGGAGAGGTATGTTCTGAATTGGACTAAAAGACAAATTTTCAATTCAGTATTTTCAATTTTCAATTATAAAAATGGTTGTTGGCCGGATATGATCCGGCCTCTGCAAGAAAACTATACTACGGCTTTTATGGTACCAGGACTGCATCCTGTCGGATACTGCAATAATTATTTCAAACCCCATAAAACAAAAAGGCGCGGCTTTATGCCGCGCCTTTTTATTTTATGGGGTTGCCCTTCCGCCTCCGGGGCCTCGGATCAATCCCTCATCCCTTGCCGGCGAAAAATATTTTTGCGCCGTGACTTTTTCCTTTTTATCATCATAATAGGCGTATTTATAGCTGTTTTCATCAAGCCCCGCATAACTTATCCTTGCCACCCATACAGTAAAACATACTGTGCCCCAGTTATATGGCGCCTGCGACACGGGAGGCACATCCTTCAATGACCATACTATTCCCCTCAGCGGCGCGGTCCTCGGCGGCACTATGGCCGCGTTCCAGGTTATTAACTGGCCTCCGTCCGACGCTGAAACAAAATTCATGGCGTCAGGTATGGTATCCCATATTGTAAAAGACGCCTGCTGGTCAAGCAGGTTCGTAAATGTTATGCAGTATATAACCGTATCCCCCAGAGGCACTTCACAATTTATATCCCAGCAGTCTTCGGACTTGGCAAGCGCTATGATATTTACGTATGTAACGGTAACTGTCGGCGTTGCGGATGGGGTCCATGACATAGTCGGTGTAAGGGTCGCTGAAAGAGTCCTGGTCAAAGTAACCGTAATTGTGCTGCCTGTAGGAACTTCTGTCGGGCTGTTAGTCCATGTAGGTATCCTGGTCCTGGTTGATGTCATTGTAACTGTCGGCGTAGCCGTTTTTGTCATGGTAATGGTGCGCGTATATGACTGCGTCCATGTTTCCGAAACAGTCAGGGTAAATGTCGGCGTCCCCGGGCAGTACATGGTGACGTTCACGGTGTTTGAAGCCGCATCCGGCGTTATATTCGGCGTAAAGTCCCCTGAAGGCCAGTGCACGCCGGCGTAATTATACCTTACCTTGCAGAAATCGTCCGGACCGATCCACCAGTCGCGTGCCCGTATTGTGACATTTAAACAAGTGCCTCCTGGGAAACCCCTTGGATATTCAATCCTGATATACCCCGGGGCTGGATTATTATCACAAGAATTCGGCCCAAATTTCCAGTCCTCGCCGCAGCTGCCCGTTCCATCCACCAACCCTGCGAAACCAAGAGCCGGATCAAGCCTGTCTGTTACGACCAATTTACCCAATTCCGGCTGCTGCCCTGTATTGCATACCTGCAATATGTAGGTAATATCCTGGCTCGATGTATTTACAGTAAGCGGATCGCCCACGACTGATTTTGTAATGGTAAAAAACGGCGGCAATGGTGTCGGCGCCGGCGTCAGGTAATACGCCTGCCTCATGTATAGGTACGCCGGAGGATGCTCCCCTGTGCCGCTGCTATCGTATGAAAGCGGCCTGAGCAGAGCCCCTGTCCCCGGGTGATATATCTGCTTTCCCCATATGGTCCCGGTATCTTTAATGGGCGTCGGCCATGGATTAGCCAGTGTATAGTCATGATGCCACCATGTCAGAGCGCCGTCATTTGGCGGCGGCGTCAGGCAGAATTCAGGGCAGTATGGCGGAGTATTTGCCGGTCCCGGCGTGGCGTAATTATTATACATCCTGTTTTCCCCGTCGTCAGACGACATGTAAGCGTGCGCGCCTGTGTCGCAGAGTATGTCCATGGACCATGATCCCCAAACCTCACAGCAGTTGGTGTTCTGCACCTGTATAGCGACTATGTTCGCGCCATAGGGCGCGTCATACATGGGGACATCCCATGGATCCGCAGGCGGGGCTGAATTAGGATCGTCAACAGCAAATGTAATACATTTAGGATAACCGGCCTGGTTCCAGTTTACGTAAGTAAAGGAGCCTACCTGCATGGAGTTAACCCAGATGATCGCGGTGTCATCCACAGCCGCGCACAATGTTACCATAACAGGATTGCAAGCCGCGTTTAAGTTCTGCGCCGCAGAAAAGAATATAACGCACATGATGAAAGCCAGGCTGAGTTTACGTAAAAACTTCGCCATCAAATATACCTCGGTTTTAATCTAGATTCTGGATTCTAAATTAAGTACTTAATACAACCAATCTAGAATTTAGAATCCAGAATCTAGAATTGTCCTTATTAACCATTATAACTGGCGTGAAGTTTTTTGTCAACTTTTAATAGGGGGCTGATTCTCAATTCCGGATTCTAAATTTTGGATTTTGCATGCAGACGTCAAAAAAACCTGTATATACGGTATGTTTTATAATTCTCACAAATACAATTCAAAATCCAGAATCTTGAATCCAGAATTATTTTTACGCAATCACCTTATCTATTACCTTTTTTAACTGCGCCTCCGACGTCACTCCCACTATCTGCTCCACCTGCTTGCCGCCTTTAAAAATAAGCAGCGTCGGCAGCGAGCGCACGCCCAAATTTCCCGTGGTGTTGGAGTTCGCGTCCACATCCATCTTTGTTATCTTGAACTTACCCGCGTATGCTATGGCGAGCCTCTCGAGCATGGGCACGAGCATCTTGCACGGCCCGCACCAGTTTGCCCAAAAATCCACAAGAACCGGGATTTCTGATTTTATCACTTCAGCTTCAAAAGTTGCGTCTGTAACGTCGATTGTGTTTGTTCCCATGAGCAGCCTCCATTAAATCATTTTATTTAATTGTGAAGTTCGTTAGAGTTCACGAGACAAGAGACTGGAGACAGGAGATTTTCCTTAAGCCTTACTCTTGTCTCCAATCTTTTGTCTCTTAAATCTTCATTGCCACCCTCTTATTTCCTGTCTATTACCAGCTTTGAAAAATCCGCCAGCTTATAAAACACGTCCCTTATCTCCGCGAGAGTGTTAAGCCTGTTGTTTTTAATTTTTTCATCCTTTGACATGACAGTGACTTTTTCAAAGTACGCGTCTATGAGCGGCTTGAAAGCCGCAACCGCCCCGAACGCCTCCGCGTGTTTTTTATCCCTGCACATGTTTTCTACAGCTGTTTTTTCAGCCGAGAACTTTTCATAAAGCGCCTTTTCCTCGGCAAGCTCAAAGGCTGCCGCGTCAGGCTTTGCAACCGCGTGTTTTGGCGGTATGATATTGGCCACCCTGGATACGGCGAAAGCTATGTCGTTAAAGGACTTTTCTTCCTTGCGCTTCCCCATAAAAACCATGGCTTTTTTATAGTCATCAAGCACGTTCAATACTTTCCCGAAGGCGCAGGCGCTTATGATGTCGTAATCCACGCCCTTGTCCTTAAGGTAATTTATTTCCCTCTGCCTGAAGAACTCTATGATCTCGGCTGTGTCAGTATCCTTGCCGAGCTGTTTTTTATAAGCGAGCGCGTTTTCATAAATAAAGAACGCCAGGTCCATGTCGAGTTCTTTTTCAAGTATCATGTAAATGATGTTCAGGGCCTGCCTGCGCACCGCGTAGGGGTCTTTGCTCCCGGTGGGCTTAAAACCGGCGATGTAAAATCCCGTAATATTGTCCATCTTGTCAATCATGCTCAAAAGGAGCCCTTCCTTGGTCGAAGGCAGCCTGTCGCCCACCATGTTAGGGTAATAATGCTCCGCCACTGCCTTCCAAAGCTTCTCAGGCTTACCCTGTTTTTCCAGGTAAACGCCGCCCATGAACCCGCGCAGGCCGACGTATTCCTTTTCGCCGACCATATTTGTCATCAGGTCAGCCTTTGAAAGGAACGCCGCTTCCTGTATGGCCGCGGTATCCTCATGTCCGAAGATCTCCTTAGCGCGGGAGGCCATGGCTTTTAACCTCTCCATTTTTTCATACATGGTGCCCAGGCCCGTTATAAATATGGCGTCCTTTAATTTGTCATTGTTCTTTTCAAGGGGAATTTTCAGGTCCTCGTTATAAAAAAATTCCGCGTCCTTTAACCTGGAAAAAAGCACCTTGGCGTGCTGGTTTGAGATGAAGTGGTTGTTTAAATCCCCGCCATCCCTGATGTTTACAAAACAGTTGGTAAAACCGCCGCACTCCTTAAGCGTGGCAAAATACCTCTGGTGCTCCCTCATGGCCGTGATGATGACTTCCTCGGGGAGGAAGAGAAACTTCTCGTCAAAATAGCCCGTCATGGAAGTAACCGCCTCGACCGAGCTTGCGAGCCTCTCTAAAAGCGTCTCATCTTCCATAATCTGAAGTTTTTTCCTGTGCAGGTGCGCGTTTGACTGCTTTAAAATCTCGGCTTTGCGCTCGTCCTGGCTTAAGAGTATGCCGTGCTTTTTCATCTGCCTGAAATAATCGTCCGCGTCCTTTATGACAATTTCTTTGTTGTTGTGGAGGAATTTGTGCAGCCTGGTCTTTGTGCCGGAGCTCACCCTGCCGTAGTGCATGTGGACTGTATCCTTATCCAGCAGGCAAAGTATCCACCGGATAGGCCTTGCAAAAGTAACGCCGCTGTCATCCCACACCATGGACTTAGGGAACCTTAAACCTTTGATTATCCCGGGAAGATTCTCAGATAACACTTTTTTTGCGGGCTGTCCCTTTTCAAATATGTCAACAAACAGGAACTTTTGTCCCTTTTCTTCCTTTATTTTCAGGTCTTTTTCGGTCTTTCCGCAGCCTTCAAGGAATTTCCTGCCTATTTCGGTTAGGGCGTTATCCTTAAAAGCAATATCATGCCTCGGCCCTTTTTTCTCAAATGAAAGGTCTTTCTGCTTCGCGGCTATGCCCTCGACTACGGCTACGAACCTGCGCACCGTATAAAATATCTTTACTTCCTTATGCTCGATAAGTTTCGCCTCAAGCATTTTTTTAATGTCGTCCTTCAGCTGGTTTGAGGCCGGTTCCAGGTAATCCGCGGGTATTTCCTCAACGCCTATCTCAAGTATCAGTTTACTCATTTGTCTCACCCGTCACTTTCATATATCCGTCAGCGCACAGCTTTGCCAGGTCGCGTATTTTTTTTATGAACGATGGCCTGTCAGCGATGGATATGGCCTTTCTCGCGTCAAGGAGGTTAAACATGTGGGAAATTTTAAGGACATAATCATACGCCGGAATCGGCAGGTTTAAACCCGCAATCCTCTCGCCTTCCTTATAAAAATTATTCAGGGTCGTTAAAAGCATGGCCGTGTCCGCGTGTTCGAAGTTATACGCGGAAAATTCGCGCTCGTTTTCCAGGAAGACATCGCCGTAGGTGACTTTGTCATTCCATGTCACGTCAAAAGCGCTGTTCTTTCCCTGTATGTACATGGCGAGCCTTTCCAGGCCGTATGTAAGCTCCACTGATATCGGGTTTAAGGTAATACCCGCCATCTGCTGAAAAAATGTAAACTGCGTTATTTCCATGCCGTCGAGCCATACCTGCCATCCCAGCCCTGACGCGCCCAGCGTCGGCGATTCCCAGTCATCCTCGTTGAACTTTATGTCGTGTTCCTTTATCTTTATGCCTATAGCCTCAAGGCTTTCGAGGTATAGCCGCTGTATGTCGGACGGGGCGGGTTTCATTATCACCTGGTACTGGTAATAATGCTGGAACCTGTTGGGGTTTTCCCCGTAGCGGCCGTCCTTGGGCCTCCTGCACGGCTCTATGTACGCGGCGTTCCATGGTTTCTTCCCGAGCGAGCGGAAGAAGGTGGAATGTGAGAAAGTAGCCGCCCCCTTTTCCATGTCATATGGCTGAGCTATAATACAGCCTTTCTTTTTCCAATAGTCCTGAAGGGTGAATATAAGGTCCTGAAAATGCAAGGTTTTTCCTCCGGTTTGTTTACATGCAGGATTTAAATTAAGAGTTCGGGACGCTCTCAGGCGTCCCTGTAAACCATCTTTCTATGAGTCCTGGTGGAGCAGATCGGGATTGAACCGACGACCCTCAGACTGCCAGCCTGATGCTCTCCCAGCTGAGCTACTGCCCCACAGTTAATCTGGAAATTTTCAAAGCAAAACAATTTTACATTATCCCCTTTGTTAAAGCAACTAAAAAATATCAATTTCCCGGCTTTTTTAATACTTGCTTTCGCCTTTTTTTATTATATAATACAAACTTGCGGTACAAATACATTTTGCGGAGGCGACATGGAAATAATACACTTTTTCATCGACTTTATCCTTCATCTTGACAAGCACTTAGTCGAGTTGGTTCAAAACTACGGCACGTGGACTTACCTGATACTTTTCCTTATTATTTTTTGCGAAACAGGGCTTGTTGTAACCCCGATACTTCCCGGCGACTCGCTTTTATTCGCGGTCGGAGCCATAGCAGCATTAGGCGACCTGAACATATTCTATATCGCCGGCCTTCTTATGACAGCCGCGATACTCGGCGATACAGTGAATTACGCCATAGGAAAATACATCGGCGTTGGCATTTATAAGGCCAAAAAGTTATGGCTGATAAAACGCGAACACCTCATCAAAACCCATGAATTCTATGAAAAATACGGCGGCATGACCATTATTTTCGCCAGGTTCATACCTATCATAAGGACTTTCGCCCCGTTCGTGGCCGGCATCGGAGAAATGAGTTACTGGCGCTTTATTTCATATAACATAGTGGGCGGTATTACCTGGGTCGCGTTGTTCTTAGGCGCTGGTTTTTTCTTCGGCAATGTCCCGATGGTAAAGAAAAACTTTACCATGGTCATCATGGCAATAATCTTTATTTCCATCCTGCCGCCGGTGATTATGTACATAAAGGAAAAGTACTTTAAGAAAAAGGCAGTAAAGGCAAAATCAGGCAAAAAACGCAAATAACAACCGTCACATAAATAAAAAAAGCGGCGCAAGCCGCTTTTTTTATTTATGTTTCCCGCCACCCACTACTCACCACCCACTACCCGCCCTTTTCCTTCTTTATATAATTATTCACATACGCATCCACCTGGGTTACGGGCGTGAAGACCTCAAAGACCTCCACGTCGCCTTCTATCCCCTTTAAAGCAATAGGCTGTTCCAGTTTGGATAAGGTGACGTGCCTGTCTAGCACTGTGTCGAAGTAGTAGTAAACGTTATATGACAGATCCATCTTGTTTCCCTCTATCATGGAGACTTCCACCTCGTTCCTTAACGTCTTGAATACTTCCTGGGTTATGACTATGCCCTGGTTAAAAAGCTTTTTATTCTGTGTGTAAGCTTTTCGGGGTATATTTTTTATACCGTATAATTTCTCCAGGTATTCCTTTACCTCCGCGGCCGAGCCTGAGAGCCTGGCTGCCTGTGTTAAGCTCGGGGATAAAACAATGTTGAACCTGACGTTATTTTCCTCGCCGATTACCGCGAAGAAAAGGTCTCCTTCAGTGATGCCAATCCCTATCTCCACACGCGGCATGGAGTATTCGCCCGCCACCATATGCAGGGCCTCTTCCACTTTTGTCTGGGGTTTTTTTATCATGAGATTCAGGAAATCCCTTATGTCGTCCGGCTGGGAATTATGCTCTATTGACATTAAATTCTGCGCTTTCATCTCGGTATTTACGGCGCCTATCTTTACAAGCTCCTTAAAGAGCGACTTTTCCTTTGCCTTTATCTTCTCCTCAGCTTCCTTCCTTAACTGCGCGAATTCCTTGTGTATCAGGTATGCGGAACGCAGGCAGTCGGTAACCCTGGCATAATGCGCCGCGAAACCGTCTCCCGCGAAATATATCTCATTGCCGGAGTTTTTCACCGAAGTCTGAAAAACCGCGTTTAAGTACGGGGTTAAAAACCCGGCCGTGTCCTTGGTGAGCTTCATGGTGGTTTCCGTGGAGTTTCGCAGGTCGGCGAACATGAAAAGTTTCTTACCCCTGGCAACCCCGGCCTGTCCCGGGTATACCGGCCCGTCCTCTCGTATATAAAATAGATTCCCTTCTTCATACAGGTTCTCAATCCTTGTCTTCTGGTCTGAGGGCACGGCCCCGCAGTTTATGCAGTCCCTGCCGGTCTCAGGGTTTGCTTCGGTAGTCAGCCTGCTCTGTCTTAATATTTTCACGCCGAGCATTTCCTCGCTGTATGCCGACTTCTTGCCGTATTTCTGCCTGACCGCGTAAAAATTGTTCATTGCCCGCTGGCACGCGGAAAAATTCTCAATGGCCGCGTTAAGAAGCTTCTCCATTTCCTTGGGGTGCAGCCCGCCAAAAAAAGATTTTATACTTCTTGCGGTTCTGTCCGCGGCGAGTTCCACATATTTTGCCGTATCCTTTGCCTTCTTGCTTCCCACAGTTTTTAACGTTTTTACCATGTAATTGCGCACTTTTTTATCATGGAAGATATCGTCTATGACATCGTCATGTTTTAAAAAATTCACGAGTTCGCTTGAGCCGGTATCGGCCACCACGTCGCGTATAGCCTTCCTTATCACGGACTTTTCATGCTTTATTACAAGTTTTTCCTTGAACTCCCTGTCTTTGGCTATCATTTTCAGCAGGTTGCCCCTGTCGCGCCTGTCGGATAAAATAAGGCGCACGGCCCCCATGTCCGATATGATGTTTTTTATGTTGTCATTCTTTTTCAGCCGTTTTGAAGCCTCTATCACGGCCTCAAACATGGAGGTAAGTTTTCCGGCCAGGACCCGGTCCACAAAAAACGAGCGGTCCCTGGAAAAAAGTATGCGCTCCACATGCGACATGTCCGCGGTATCGGAGTACATCATGATGTACCTGTTTACCAGCGGTTCCAGCTTTTTTCTGTCCACGCCTGTCTTTTCCGTCCTGAGCCTGTCAATTTCCTCATCCCTGAAGAGTTCCGCGAACATTGCCTCAAACGCGGAGCCCAGGCGCAGGAGCAGGGCGTCCTTCATTATCTTAAGCGTATCAAAATGTTTCTGGAAGTACTCCTCTGTTATGAGCGCTATGGCAGTGGCTGCGGAAACCCACACAAAAAATTCCAGGTCGTCTATCTTCTGCTCCTTTTGCTGGCGTATCGCGTTCATGATTATCTTTCTGAGCCTGCCGTACATTTTTACCCTGTCACCGTAGTACCAGGCGTTATACCTGGGCCACTGGGCGTTATTAAAATCGGAAAGCAGGTCAAAATAAAGCGTTGTCATATTTTTATCCTGCGGAAGGGCCCCGAAGTCCTTGAATTTATCGTCATTTACGGCACAGGAGACAAATCCGGCTATGAAATCATGCGTTTCTTTTTCAAACTGCATTTCAAAAGCGGCCTGGTAGAATTTATTGGTGGGGTCGTAATTAACTTCGGAATTTTTATGATAAAACGCGAGATCCAGTTTTTTAGGGTATAAATTTATGCCAGCCACATTTCCGCCTTTTTACGCCGCTAATAAACGGGCGTTATTTGAAAGCCAAACGCGAGCCTATTTCTATTTTCATCCTGGCGGCCATGCCGCTTTTCATCTCCACGGTGTGCTTTGCCTGTGGGCACCCGGCCAGTTTCCATGGCTTAAGCCCGTGAAACACAGCCCGCGCAGCGCCTTTATCATCATACATTATAACATCAATGGGGATTTTCATAAAGAAGGTATGTATGGAATTGCAGTTTTTAAACCTCATGGCATATCCTGATGGAATTGAATATTGCCCGATAAGCCCAATGGCGCGCTTAATGAATGTATCCGCGTCATCTATCCTGATTTTTTTAAGCTTAACATTTTTCATGCTTTTCGCCCGACTTTTCAGCTTTAAATTTTAAGTTTTCAGATGCCGTTAAGTAATTTTATCACAACCGGGCCGAAAAGCACGATAAAAATAACCGGGAATATGAAAAGCAGCAGGGGTATAAGGAGTTTTACCGGCGCCTCATGCGCTTTTTTCTTTAAATACTGAAACCTTTTATTCCTAATTTCGGCCGCATGGCCCTTTATTATTTCCTTTATGCTTCCCCCGGACTTTTCAGCCTGGACAAAAGCGTTTATAAAGGAATTAAGTTCCCTGATGCCAAGCTTGGTGTCCATGGAGCGCATAGCGTCTTCAAAGCCGCTGCCGAGTTCCATTTTTTTAATGGCCGCGTAAAGTTCCGCTCCGAAATCCGACCCCGCCTTTGCGGCATAACGCCTGAGCGAAGCGGAAAGTGACAGCCCGCCTTCAATATTCGCGCCAATTATGTCAAAAGCATCCGGCAGTTCCCTGACTATGGCCTCCTTTTTTCTCATCACCCGGGACTTTAAAAGGTAATACGGCGCGAAAAAGGAGGCAGCCGCAAAGCAAAGGCTTATGGCTAAATCGCCGGTAAGCAGAAGGCATATCAGCAAAACTCCGGTAATGGAGCATTCTTCAATCAGGACAAAATACTCCTTAGATACCCTTATGTCCAGATTAAGTATTGAAAGGTTGTTATTTACTTCCCCATACCTTTTCATCCCGGTAAACTTCTTATTGAGCATAACCAGGTGGTCCTTTATATATGAAGCCGCCTCTTTAACCTTCCCTGTGAGCTTTTCAGCAGCAAACCCGCGCAGCACTTCGATGGTCCTGCGCCTGTAAACAATGACGGCTATCCCGCCGCATAACGAAGCCACTCCTATAAATACGATGACGCTGAAAAGAAACTTCATGCAAGCCTTCTTTCAATCCAAAATTTAGAATCCATAATCCGGAATATATTTTTCATTTTATATCCACAATCCTGCTTATTATAAAAGCACCTGTGATTTCCATTAATATGGCAACAACCAGCATCGCAACCCCGGCTGCCGTGGTAAATAACGGCGCGATGAAACCGGGGTCAAAGACCGATATTATCCCCAGCATGAGCGCCGGCAGGCAGCCGACTATTACACCTGATAACACTCCCTGCGATGTAAGCGTTTTTACTTCCCTTTCAATTTCATCCCTCTTGCGTATGGTCCCGAGGATATTGGAAAGTGCTTCGGTAATGTTCCCGCCTGTTTCCAGGGAAGTATTCATTGCTGAAATGATTATCTCGTTTTCCTTTGACGGCATCTTCGCGGCAAGCCCGTCTAAAGCCTCCTGCAAGGACATTCCAAGCGCGGTTTTTTTAAGGACAAGTACAAACTCCAGCCCTACCGGTGTTTTATCCCTTTCAGCAACAGCCTTAAACGCGGCGGATAGCGACATGCCTGACCTTAAGTTTGAAATAACGGATTCAAGAAAACCGGAAAGCCCGTCATTATAGGCGGAGGAATATTTTTTTAGCTCATTCGTGACATACATTTTAGGGAAGAATATCATGAGGGGGATCGCGGCGGCGATGATCCAGCCGTTTCCCGCGAGCAGTGCTGCGGCTATGGCAAAAACGGCAATGGCTGTTTCGAACCTTACAATCGCGCTTTCCCTGATTGCCGCCATGCTCATACGCGATATTTTTTTTATGGAATTCCTGTATGAGCCGTAAGCCCCGGCCAAAAAGGTTTTAATTGACGGGAATAAATATACTGTGATTGCCATAAAGGCAAATAGCAGCAAGGAAAGGATTATTTTCAGGTCAGAATTGTTTAAGGAACCGCACGTCGTTTTCGAAGAAAAGCCTCATGTCGTCTATCCCGTATTTAAGCATGGCTATCCTCTCAACTCCCATCCCGAAAGCAAAACCCGTGTACTTCTCGGGATCGATCTTAACGGCCCTCAAGACGTTAGGATGGATCATTCCGGAACCCAGTATTTCCAGCCAGCCCGTGTGCTTGCAAACATTGCAGCCCTTGCCTCTGCAGTTCGCGCACTGGACATCCACTTCAGCCGATGGTTCCGTAAACGGGAAATAACTCGGCCTGAACCTGGTTTTCAGGTCTGAGCCGAACATTTCCTTAAGAAATAAATCCAGCACACCCTTCAAATGGCTGAATTTAATGTCTGTATCTACTATGAAGCCTTCTACCTGGTGAAAGACCGTTGAATGAGACGCGTCCATGGCGTCCATGCGGTACACGCGCCCCGGCCCGATGACTTTAAGCGGAAGCGGGTATTTTTCCATGGTCCTTATCTGAATACCGGACGTATGCGTCCTTAAAAGGAACTCGTCGTCTATGTGAAAAGTATCATGCATATCGCGTGCCGGGTGTTCCGGCGCGAAATTAAGGGCGGTAAAGTTATAATAATCCGATTCAATCTCCGGGCCTTCCTCAATGGAGAAACCCATGCGGGCAAATATGGATTTTACCTCTTCCATGACTTTTGTGATGGGGTGAAGAGTGCCGCGGGCCGCTTCATATGCGGGAAGGGTCAGGTCTATGCCCTTTAATTCCTCGGCTTTTTTGCTGTTTAAAAGCGAGCGCTCCCTTTCGTCATGGGCGGCCTCGGCGAAATTTTTAAGCTCGTTTATCTCAGCGCCCTTTGCTTTTCTGTTTTCCGGCGCCACATCTTTCATGGACCCGAACATCAGGGTTATGACGCCTTTTTTACCCAGGTATTTGGCTTTGAACTGGGCGAGCTCCACCGTGTCTTTTACCGCGGCGGCGTCTGCTGTTATCTGTTTTTTTAACTCTTCCATTTTTGAATCCCCTTTTCAGCAAAGAAAAAATCCAGGTTATCCACCTGGATTTTTATTCAAATCTATGATACGTTAAGGCATTACTTTTGTAAAGTATTATTTTTTTCCCTGCCTTTTACGCCTGATTTCGTTTTATCTTTTACGGTATTATACAGCAAATACGCGCCAATCGAACCTGTCTTTTCAAACGTAGCCCATAATTCCTTTACGTAACTAGTGCCTTCATTACCGCTTTTTTCATCCATGTTTTCCATCGACTGAGCTCCTGTTTTTAGTTTTATTAATGAAATTATAGCACAGGTTTATTCAAAGTCAAGAAAAACGCCTTATTTTATTGATGTATTTTCAAAGATGTTTTTATTTCATTTTTTCGCGTTTTTGCTATATTTTATTAAATTTTCACGTATTTCAATTGTATAACCTATAAGATTAACGTTAATCCGTCATACGCAATCCGTGTATTCTGCAACATATTTTCTTCTGTAGAAACATGCTCCAGCCCGTGGGAGATATGTGTAAAATATGTCATGGCTGCGCCGGATTTTTTTGCCGCGTCAATTGCCTGCCCAAGGCTGAAATGTGTCGGGTGGGGTTTATGCCTTAAAGCATCCAGCACGAGGACTTTAATATTTTTTATTTCATCAAATGTTTCTTCAGGTATGAAAGAGCAGTCTGTTATATACGCGAAGTCATTATTTATTTTAAACCCGAGTATTTCCATTTCCCCGTGGCTGACCTTCAGCGGTTTGATCACCGTATTTTTTATTTTAAATTCCTTAAAAGGCAGGGCTTCCCTTAAGTCAAGCCTGGGTTTTCCCCCGCCTTCCTGCGTTTGGGTAAATATATAGGAATACCGCTGCTTTATCTCGGCGAGCGTGGCGCCATCGCCGTAAACCGGCATATCCATACCCTGTATTTCGTTATAGACCCTGACATCGTCAAGGCCTGCTGCGTGGTCAGCGTGGGCATGCGTAAAAAGCACGGCGTTTATATTTTTAATGGCGTACTCCAGCGTGCGCACCCTGAACTCAGCCGGCGTATCTATAACGATGGAAGTTCCGCCGTCCTCTATCCAGACAGACGACCTGTATCTGGTGTTTCGCGGGTCTTTTGAGGAACAAGCCGCGCAGCTGCATCCGATCACAGGCACCCCGTGAGAAGTGCCGGTTCCTATGAATTTTATTTTCATGGTTACCTGGGAAACATCGCAAGTATCAGTATGCCCAGCGCAATCCTGTAAATGACAAAAGGGGTAAAACTCTTCTTTTGAACAAAATCAAGGAGAAATTTTATGGCAAGCATGCCTGATATGGAAGCTGCGATGAATCCAAGTATTGCCGGGCCCGCCATGGCGCTTCCGTTATCCGCAAGGTGCTTTAACTGCATGACAAACGCCCCGGCAACGGCCGGAATAGACATCACAAATGAGAACTCTGCCGCGTCCTGCCTTTTATACCCGAGCAATAATCCGGCCGATATGGTCACACCCGACCTTGAAACCCCGGGTATTAACGCCGCTGCCTGCGCCAAACCGATAATAATGGAATCAAAAAAATTCATCGACCCTGTTTCCTTCCTTTTCCTTCCAAGCCTGTCCGCAAGCCAGAGGACGCCGCCAAAAATAATTAACACCAGCCCTATTCTTACCGGATCCCTGAAATTATCTTCCAGTACGTCGCCCCAGAAATATCCGACAATAACAGCCGGTATTGTGGCCGCTATGATGAATAGCCCCATTTTAAAATCAGCAGACTTCCTTGTTTTCGAGGAAGTAAGCCCCTTAAAAAAGGAGCCGAGCAGGTTTGATACCTTTTTTCTGAAAAATACCAGCAACGCCACCAGAGTGCCTCCATGCAGCGCCACATCAAAAGAAAGCGAATTCAAAAGCATATTTCCCGCGCTGAATATCTTCGGATATATAACAAGGTGCGCGCTGGAAGATACGGGAAGGAACTCGGTTAAGCCCTGTATAATGCCCATGATTAAAGCGTGTACGTAATCCAATGTAAACCTCCTGCTAAGTTTTGAGTTCGGAGTTCGGGGTTCGGAGTGTAGGTTACGGACTTACAACTCCGAACCCCGAACTCCAGCCTCCGAACTTCCATTTTAAAACCCCGTATTTATCGAGAAATAAAACTTCCAGTCCCCGTCGGCGTTGTCCGTCCTTCTGGCGACTTCAAGTCTCAGCGGCATGTACTGGTTCTGGAAAAGGAATGTGTCAAATAAAAGCGAAAAACCCAGGCCGTTTACAATGTCGCTGTTTGAAACAGAGTTCACGGGCCCGTCTTTTATAATGCCGGCGTCGTCAAAAAATACTGTCTTTATATTTTTTACCATTATGAAGGTGAGCGGCCACAGTTTAAAATCCATGTTCCTGACCAGCGTATAGCGCAACTCGGCGTTAAGCAGGGCCAGCCTGTCGCCGGACATTTCCCCATAATCAAGCCCCCTGACAGAATTGATGCCTCCAAAAAGGAAGTAGGGCCTGTCCGGGCCTTCAGTCATCGCTAATAACACCCTGAAAGACGCGCTTAGGTTCTTCCCCGGGAAAAAACCCAGGTCAAAATACTTGCGGATATCAGCCTCATATATGGAATATGTCTTTGTGCCGCCGAATATCCTGTCAGCTGACTCGGCATAAATCATTATCTCTTCGCCGGAGTAGGGCGCAAGGTCCCGCCATGATGAATGGTCATACTGAATGGAAACGCCCGCGATATTCAGCAGGTCATCCCTGTCCGTGGTGTCAAAATAAACCGTGGATCCGGTGTCAAGATTCTTGTACCTGTCGGAGACGCGCTTTGTCTGGAAAAAAAGCGATACTCCGGTGTACATGTTCAGCGGATATGTCATGGTTATCCCACCGCCGTACTGCTTTGACTCAAGCTGGGAGAAAAATACGTTCTGTTCGGTATCATACAGCTGGTATACGTTCTGGTCATAATAACAGTCGAAGCTGAGGTCAAAAGGCAGCCCCAGGTACATGTACGACAGCTGGAACTGTGAATAGTAATCCGGGACGTAGTTTACAAGCAGCGCCAGGTTATTATCGCCTGTCATGTCGGAGAGCGTCGCGTAACCGCCCCCTACCAGGCCTGTAGTTGACTCATACCCGAAGAGGGCAAATAACAAATCCGGCGAAAGCATTGTCCCGTATTGTTCGCTTCCCGATATAACTTTCGCGGCCTTTTCTTCCGTGATGGCTTTAAAAGCCGCGTCATCGTTGCTATTCTCAGCCTTTATTACCACTTCCGGTTTCGGCTTCTTTTCAGCTTCTCCCGACTTTTCACTTTTCTTAGCTATGAGGCTTTCGTCATAAACAAGGGGAAGCTTCTCAAAGGCCCTTTCCCTGTCGAGCAGGTATTTATAAAGGTTATAGCAGGCGTCTTCGTAGTAGGAGTACACGACAAAGCCATCGGGCGAATATGACGGCGCGGATATCCCTGTCGTGATGTTTGTCAGCTGTTTTTCACTTTTGTCCTTAAGCTTCATAGAATAAAGGTTATAGATCCCGTTCTTATCCGATGTGAAAATTATTGTATCCTCGTCCGTGAACCTCGGATAGGCGCAGTCATATGAAGCCTCTTCAGTCAGAAATTTCTTTTTGCCAAGTTTTAAATCGTATAGCGCCAGCCGCCCCTGCCCATTGCGTTCCTCGGTGAAAACAAGGTAATTGCCGCGCGGCGACCAGTTTGGGCTGTTATTATCAAAGACATTATTGGTTATGTTATCCAGCGCGCCGGTTGCCGTGTCAAAAACATACACGTCTGTAAAACCCTCATTTGACCCGGTAAAGGCGACATACCTGTCATCAGGCGATACAGCCGGGGAATATATGTCATACATGCCCGGTATGGGAAGTTTTTCCTGCGCCATGGTTTCAATGTTTGCTTTTACTATGTACCTTCTTCCCCTGTCGCTTACGGCAAAGTAAATTGTCTTATTATCGGTCCCCCACGAAATTGGGAAGCCTTCCGTGGAAATGGTATCAAACCCGTTAAAGACTTCGCGCGCTTCCTTTCCGTCAGGCCTCATCAGCCACACGGCCCTGTGGCCGCCCCTGGACGATATGAACGCAATTAAGGAACCGTCCGGTGAAAACGCCGGGCCCTGGTCATATACCGGGCTTTCATGCTGCGACTTGGTAAGCTGCGGCCCGTATTTGTCGGGGTTATCCCTGCCCTGCGCCTGCGCCCAGTATTTTTTCTTTATAAAATATTCCCATTCTTTTTTAAAAGCGTTGTAGTCTTTTTTTGCGACCTTCCTGAAAACATTGTCCACCGCGAATTCCTCGCCCACACTCTGTATGAACTGCGGTATGAAGTCCTTGCCGTAATTCGCGGCTATGTATGTGATAATGGACTGCGCTTCCTTATAACCCAGGTACATCTCCTCCAGGAATGAGAAACCGTCAAGCTGGTCTATGGGCATGAGCCTGTTATTTATCACGGCGTCGCGCAGCACCATCTCACCTTTAGAGTCCAGGTCATCCGCGCTGTATTCGGCAAGCCCCTCCATGACCCATACAGGCATGAATAAGTCCTTGTATAAGACATTATAATTCCTCATACCTTCGCCGTAAATAATGGCGAACTGTATGGCGTGGGCGACTTCATGGGTTATCACCTGCTTCAACTGCTTAATGGACCCGGAGTTCGGCAGCACTACCCTGTTCTTGTAGGGCTCTGTAAAACCGCCCGTACCTTCGGATAGCGGCGACAGGGTTATATTTGTGGAAGTAAAATCATCATGGTTTTCATAGATAAATAAGGGAATAGCATTCTTGGGTTTAAAGTTTACAATCGCCGAGTCATGGTCATAAGCTTCTTCAGCGTAAACCGCGGTAAGTTTCGCGAGGAACTCGTCCCCGTTATAGTAATATATGCGGAAATGCTCGGTTTTATATATCTGCCAGTTCTTATCCTTCACGCGTATCTTATTAATGCCGTAAACAGAGGAAAAGAATGCCATTATAATAAGGAAAGCCGCAATCAGTCTTTTCATGTACCCTCTTTTCATATGGATATAAGACAAACACTGCGCAGGTAAGTTACTATAATTTTACCATAAAATAAGGGATTTTCAATGGTTTGATTCCAGATTCTGAATTCTAGATTTTGGATTAAATGGATAAAATCGGATACTTCAAGAACAAACGCTCTACAATCCAGAATTCAGAATCTTGAATTCAGAATTGTAAATCAGATCTCCTTGTGTTTCCAGTGCCCGCGCTTATACATGAACCATCCCGCTATGCCCTGGAACGCGAAGACCGACGCGATGCTTATGAATATGGCTTTATATCCTATGCCCGGCACCCGCGACAGGAATACTGCTATCGGTATCTGTATCATGATGGACGCTATTAAATTTATCACCATGGGCGTCCTTGTCGCTCCTGAGCCGTTAAAGGCAGCGCCCGTGAGTATGCCCACGCCCATTAAAAGGTACATCGGCGATATTATCTTTAAATAATCCATGCCGTAATGGATGACTGTCGCGTCTCCGGTGAATACTTTCATGACCCATCCTGGAAAATTAAAATATATGAGGAAACAGGTGAGCGTAATCATAGTGAACATTTTCAGCCCGGTAATAACGCTGGCTTCCGCCCTATCCGGGTGCTTTGCCCCCAGGTTATGCCCCACCATTACCGCCGTGGAGCCGCCTATGGCCCAGCCGAGCATCATGACAAAGACGTCAAGCCTGGAACCTATCCCCATCACAGCCAGCATGGAATCTCCGAAAGGCGCCGCGAGTTTCAACATGACCAGCCCGGTTATGTTGGCCACCAGCCCCTGTCCCCACGCCGGCAGTGAAATAACTATATAGCTTAAAAGGAACTTCGGATCCAGCTTCAGGTCCTTTTTTTCTATGCGCAGGATGCCTTTTGTCCTAGTCAGTATGGATATCATAAGGAAAGTTATTATGAAGTACGACATGAACCTGGCCATGGGCGCCCCCAATATCCCCATTTTTGGGAAGCCCAGCCATCCATATATGAATATGGGTTCAAAGACGGTATTTAACAACACGGAAATAAAGAGGATGTAAAAGTGCCTCCTTATATAACCGGTGGCCCTGAGTATGGCAAAGAATATAAAAAGGCCGCTGTCATTTAATATGGATATCAGGCAGGTTAAGAATATGGATTCGGACAGGCGGAGCGTCTCGCCTGCCGCGCCGAAAAAAGTAAGTATCTGGACCCTGAAGATCCAGTGCAAAACCACGTAGATAACCGCAAGCGCGTAAGCCGCGAACATGGTATTAACTATGGTTTTTTTCAGGAGGCTGTAATCCCTGCGTCCGCAGTACCTTGACGCGAAAGCCACAGCCCCGGCCTGGAGCCCGCCTACCATGGCCCAGAATGTAGCCAGTATGAAACCGATAACTGATATGGCCGACTGCGCCTGCACGCCAATCTTTCCCAGCAGGAACATGTCGAATATGGAAAAAAAGTTCTGCATGAGATTGGTTATAAGCAGGGGCACAGACAGGTATAAGAGGTGTTTGGATATGTCTCCCTTTTCGAGTTCCCTTAATCCGTCAGCCATTTCTAGATCTCCTTGTTCATCCATCTTCCTCTATTATAAAGCACCACGTAAATCACAGAATACACAGCCATTGATATGCCCACAGCCCAGAAAATACCGTATTCCGCCAGCGCCGGTATGAGAGGAAGCGCCATTGCCAGCGGTACCCTGACAAGTATGGACGAAACAAAGGTCACTACCGTAGGCGTGCCTGTAGCTCCCGCGCCGTTAAATATGGACTGTATATTCAGCCCGGCGCCGAAAAATGGCATAAAAACAGAAATAACCCGCAGGTAATATACGCCGTATTTAATTACAACGTCATCGTGGGTAAATAGTTGCACTATGGGCCTTGCGAAAACAATAAAAATCAGTGCGGCCGGTACTGTTATATACCCAAATACCTTTATGGTTTCCACCACAGTCTGCCTGACCCTTTCCTTAATTTTCATGCCGAGGTTCTGCCCCACTATCAGGGCGCCTGAGTTGCCAATGGGCCAGCCGAACATCAGGATATAAAAAAACAACCTGCCGCCGATGCCGTACCCCGCTATCATGGGGTTGCCAAAAGCCGATATTATTTTGAGCATGGCGAGGTTTCCGGCGTCTCCTATGAAACCCTGTCCAATGCTTTTAAGCGACAACCCGGCATACATCTTTAAAAGGGTAAAATCAGGCTTAAAATCGCTCCACTTAAGCCTGAAAAGGTGTATGCCATTGGTGAATATAATTATGTAATAGACAGCCGCGGCAATATTCATAACCAGGCCTGAAAGGGCCGCGCCTTTGACCCCTAAGTTCATGGCCACGATGAAAATGGGGTTTAAGATTATATTGAAAACCATCATTACGATTATGACCTTTAGCGGTGTAACCGAGTCGCCCAGGCTGCGGAGAGCCACCATTCCTATCGTATACACTGAAAACGGAAGGAAGCCCAACAGCATTATTTTTATGTAACCTGAAGCCATAATAAGAACATCGCCTTTTGCGCCGAAAAACACGAGTATGGGGTCCAGAAAGATATATATAAGGAAGCTGAAGACCCCGAAGACCAGGACAGCGAAGATGAATATCTGTCCCAGGGCTTTATTGAGGTCATCATGCCTTTTAGCCCCGGCATACCTGGACAGTATGGCGATGGCGCCGTTTATAAGGCCACCGTGAACTGATAAGTTCAGGCCGTAAACGCTGGTGAGAACAATGGCTATCGCCGCAAGCGCGTCTATGCCGATCCTGCCAAGCAGGAACAACTCAAAAGCCGAAGCCAGGTTCTGTATTATATTAGCCAGAACCATAGGCCACGACAGATGTATTATATGGGATTTTATATCGCCTTTATGAAACTCACGCATGTTCTTACACGTCCTTTGAAAGTATGGTATACACTGGAGGAGAATTGCATTTCACTCCTCTATATTTGATATCGGATATTAGATATGAACCTAATCAGGCATATATGTATATTTCTAATTTCTGCCATTAACCCCTGTCTTTTATGAACCTGCTAAAGCTTCTGTCATATGTGCTTTCAGCTGCCGTTGAAAAGAAACACGCCGGAAGTTCGTCCGACGCCCTGTGGTAAGCCACGCATTCGCAGCACTTGCCCTTGCGGGAACAGGGTTCATATGTGCAGTTGCAGCCTTTCATGTTTTTATTGATATTCTCGCAGTTCATTTTTCCTCCGGCCTTACTTTTGTCTCCTGCCTCTTAACTATTTACTTAAGTAAAAACACCCCTGCCACCACGCACAGCACTCCCGCAATTTTTGATGCCGTAACCGCTTCGCCAAATATCAGGATGCCCAGTACGAATGAAATCAGCGGAAAACTTCCGGCAATCGGCATGACCTTTGATACATCCCCGAGTTGAAGGGACGAATAGAAAAAAGTCTGGCCCACGACCGCGGCAAGCGCTCCTGCGGCAAGCATGAGCACTATCGGCAGCATGCCTCCGGTCTTAACCATCTGCGGGTTCTTCGCCACAAACATCCACAGTATTATTCCCGCGGCTACCGATCCGAAGTTCCTGATAACAACCCCCATTACCGGATGCATGCCCCTGGTCAACGCAAACTTTTCTATTATGGGAACGCCTCCCCAAATACACGCGGTAATCACAGCCAGCCAGAATGCCTTCATAAAACCTCCTCAAGTATTTTAATATATAATCAACAAACCGCACTACAGCAGGTTGACGGGGCATAACCCGTGGCTGCTGCAGGCCGGTTTTCTTTATGGCCTGCGCTACTGTGCAATCCATAAAGAAAACCGGCCTGTAGCAGCCACAACAACACACAAGTATGCGCCGAAAAACCCGTTCTCCCAAGGCGGGACAGGTAAGGTTCTTATTATTTCTTTCTAAATCCCCTTAGCAGCTTTAAATTAACCTTATCCATATCGCCGTCTTTTGGCGTCTCAAGTATCATGGGGACATCCTTAAACCGCTTGTCATTAACAAGTTTCTTAAAAAAATCAGCGCCCAAAAATCCCCTGCCTATATGTTCGTGCCTGTCGCTGTGGCTTTCGAACTCAGTCTTTGAGTCATTTATGTGGAAACAGCGCAGATTTTCAAGGCCTATTATCCTGTCAAACGCCTTAAAAACACCCTCATAGTCATCCTTAGTATTATATCCCGCCTCAAAAACATGGGCCGTATCAAAACACACGCCTATATTTTCCTTTTTCTTTACCTTTCCTATTATATATGCAAGGTCCTCAAACTTCCCGCCTATTGAGCTGCCCGATCCTGCCGTAGTCTCCAAAAGCACCCGCGAAGCAAAACCTTTCACTTCGGAAAGCGCCCTGTTTATGGAATCGATTATATTCTTAATGCCTTCTTCATAAGTACCGCCTGTGAAGCTTCCCGGATGAAAAACAAGGCCGTCAATGTTTAAATCCCTCACGCGTTCCATTTCAGCCATGAAAGCCAGACGCGATTTGCCCAGCAGCCCCGGATTTACACTGGCAAGGTTTACCAGGTATGAATTATGGGATACCACCTTTTTAATTCCGCTTTTTTTCCACGCCGCGGCAAAAGCCGACATGTCATCCGATGAAGGTGTCTTTACAGACCACATGCGCTGGTTGGCTGTAAATATCTGCAGAGCCTCACATCCCAGAGCCTGCCCTTCCTCTATGGCGTTAAACAACCCGCCGCTGATGGAGCCGTGAATGCCGAATAAACCCATATAAACCCCGATTCTGAATTCTGAATTCTGGATTCTGGATTAAAATCAAAAACCGATTTGTTTGTTTTTTTAATCCAGAATCCAGAATCTAGAATTATTTTTTAATCCTCGCCATCGTTATCTTCTTCTGCCCCTGATACTTGCCTTTCTTGTCGGCGTATGAGGTCTTGCAGACCTGTTCCGCCTTTAAGAATATGACCTGCGCTATGCCTTCGTTGGCGTATAGTTTTGCCGGCCTGCCGGTTAAGTTTGCTATTGATATGGTGACAAAACCTTCCCACTCCGGTTCAAACGGGGTTACGTTTACTATGACCCCGCTCCTGGCGTAGGTGGACTTTCCAAATGTAATGGTAAGTATGTTCCTTGGTATGCGGAAATACTCCACGCTGCGCGCGAGAACGTATGAATTGGGCGGTATTATGCACACATCGCCCTTAAACTCGTCAAAATGGCTGTCGTTAAAGTCCTTGGGGTCCGCGAACTGCGTTGTCTCGGGTTTGAATATCTTAAATTCATTGGATATCCTCATGTCATAACCGTAGCAGGACACGCCGTAAGATATCACGCCTTTCCCCACCTGGCTTGATTCAAAAGGCTCAATCATCCCTTTTTTCGCCATTTTCACTATCCAATTGTCCGACATCACTCCCATGTTGTCCACCCGTAGAGACACACTGTGTGCGTCCCGCCTTTGCGTTTTTTCGGCGTGACTTACAAGCCGTTTTTTGGCACCGTAAAATATCAATATATTTTAATACACTTGCCTGCATTTGCAATTACTATTTTAACAAATCCGGCCTGTTATGTTTCACATAAAAACAGGACATTGACAGAAATCCTTTTAAATATTAGACTTTAACGGGTAAAAACAAAACGCACTCAGTGCGTATCTACAACTAAACAGGAGAATTCCATGGATAAAAAAACAGCGCTGGTTACCGGCGCGACGCGCGGCCTCGGGTTTGCCGTGTCTGAAAAACTCGCAAGCCTCGGAATAAAGGTCTTAATGGCATGCAGGTCAAAAGTAACCGCTGAAACCCCGGTAAAAAACCTGCAGGCAAAAGGCCTGGACGTTGAGCTGTTTATATGCGACTTTGCGGATGTTGACTCAATAAACGATATGGCAAAGAACGTGGCCGCGAAGCATCCTGTAATTGACATTTTAATAAATAACGCCGGAATAAACTCCGAACCCATGTCCACCACCATAGAAACACTTGACCTTAATTGTTACCAGGTAATAATGGACGTTAATGTGCGGGGCACTTTGTGGACTATCTCAAAGCTATTGCCGCTGCTGAAGAAATCAAAGGAAGCCAGGATAATCAACTTTTCATCGGGCCTTTCACAGCTTTCCATGCCAAAGACCGGCCCGCAGATTACTTATTCAATATCCAAAACAGCCGTAAACCAGCTCACATGGACATTCGCGGATCATTTAAAAGGGACTAACGTAAAGATATTCTGCGTTGATCCGGGCTGGGTTAAAACAGATATGGGAGGGCCTGACGCCTGGCTTGAGATAAAAGACGGGATAGATACGCCGGTATGGCTGGCCACTGAGGACATTACGAAACTTCAACCCGGGTTTTTATACAGGGAAAGAAAAATCCTGGCCTGGTAAAAAACATCCACCGGGCCTATTTTATTATTATTACAACACCGGCTTTTGACCTGACCTTATCCCCTGAAGAGCTTACTCCCTCTATGCAGTAAAAATAAGTCCCGTTGCCGAAATCAGAGAAAACATTGTCCGGAATGATCTTTACCTTTAATCCGGCTGAATCCTGCCCGCTTAACTCGGACCTTCTTATCAGCCTGAAAGAATTTGAGTACACACAAAACAGGGCCGACTTTATATCCTGTGAAACCCTGTATCTTACAGACAGGCCGGCGCCTGTCCCGGGATCGTACGGGTTTGGAAATGTCATGCCGCCCGTAATGCCGAATGTCCCCTCGGTAGCCACAGCAGTCGGGGAAGGCGTCGATGTAACGGTCGCGGTATTTCCCGGCGTGCGGGTAAATGTGGGGGTCTGCGTGCGGGTACGCGTCGCTGTCCTTGATGGCGTTATGGTAACAGATGATGTCGCGCTGACCGTGCGTGTCGCAGTCACAGTATCAGTGGCAGTGACAGTGGCTGTATTGGATGCTGTATTTGAGGGCGTGCCGGTAGCCGAAGCAGTCGCCGTGTTAGACGCAGTAATCGTCCCGGTTGCCGTAAAGGTCGAGGTAAACGCAACCGTATTCGTGCTTGTGGCTGTTGCCGTATTTGTTGGTGATGACGTCATAGTCGCGCTGATTTCAGTGGTATAAGTAACGCTTACAGTAACCGTTGAAGTCAATGTTAATGTGACGGTGCCGGTCTGCGTGAATGTTGCCGTTATCGTTTCAGTGTGCGGCGTTGATGTAATAGTGTCAGTTGGCGTTATTGTTTCCGTGGGCGGCGTCCCCGTTATGGTCTGTGTCGCGGTTCCGGTTATTGTTCCGGTCGCTATTGTACCTGTCTGTGTTGCAGTGAACGTCCCGGTTTCTGTTGGCGTCGATGTTGCTGTCCTTGTAAAAGTATTGACCTCCGCGGTCCATGTTAAAGTCGGTGTAGCCGTCGGCGTCTCAGTACCTGTCCCGGCAGTATATGTAAACGTCGGGGTAACTATAAGATCCGGTGGCGAGAACCATACATCATTCAATGAACTGGAGAAACCAGCTCCACCAATGGCCCATAACTTATTGTCATACGTGACACAGCCAAAAGCCCCCCTTGGTGTGAATTCCGCATTAAGCGTTACCGCAGACCAGTCCACGCAGTTGTCCGATGACCACACCCCTTTTAACGGACCTGAAGCATCATAGCCGCTTATAAGCCAGACTTTACCGCCAAATTCTACAAGGCCGTTGCCGTAAGACGGTACAAAAGCTGCTGACACTGTTTCATTGGCCCAATTTACACCGTCGGATGAAGACCATATGTCATTGTAGTCGCTAACGAAATCATTCCCGTTTAAGACCCATATCTTTCCGTTAAAAACAATAGCACTTTGCGAAAACCTTTTTGAGAATCCAGCGTTTACCGTCTCCTGCGTCCAGTTCACTCCGTCAGCTGAAGACCAGACATCATTATGTAAACCAAAAGTATTATCCATACCGCCTATAACCCACATTCTTCCGCCGAATACAACACTTGCATGCAAACACCGGTTAAAAGGAGTGGTAGTAGTTTCAAGATCCCAGTTTATCCCGTCAGCCGACGACCATACATCGCTGTAATTTGAGCCGTAACTGGGCCCGCCGCCTATAATCCAGATACGGTTGTTCATTACAACACTTGTATGGAAACCTCTCGGGCCAAACGCAGCTGAAGCTGTTTCAGTCACCCAGTTGGCTCCGTCAACAGATGAGAACACATCGTTATAAGCGCCTGCCGGGTTTAAACCTCCTATCACCCACATTTTTCCATCAAACACCACCGATGAAGGCCCACTCCTTTCGGAAAAAGACGCGGCCGCTGTTGCCAGCTGCCAGGTCATACCCGCGTCCGGAGGCGGCCCGATAACCGGCGATATGGTTATAGTCGCTGTCGGGGTGTCCGTAACATCCGGACTTGCCGTGAAAGTAGCCGATATTGTCGCGGTTTCCGTTATAGTCGGCGTTGCCGATATGGTCGGTGATACGCTGTGTGTCGGCGATATAGTAAATGTCTTTGATATGGTATGTGTCGGCGATATGGTCGGTGATACGGTATGTGACGGGGTTATGGTCGGCGTCCCCTTAAACGGTGTGTACCATACATCTGTCTTGCAATTGGATATATAATTGCCTGCTATTCCGCCTATCAGCCACATCCTGCCGTCAAACTCCACGCTTTCATGCGCCGCGCGTCCCCCGTAATCTACATCATCGCTTGCCTTCATCCATTTTATCCCGTCTTCAGTGAACCACAGGTCATTGCCGAAGACGATATTCCCGCCCGCGTCCTGCCCTTGCATTCCCCCAATCATCCACAACTTTCCGTCATGCTGCAGCATATTAGACATGGATTTTACCCCGAAACCGGGATTTGCTGTAGCCAGCGTCCAGTTCTTTCCGTCCGCGGAAGACCACACTTTGCTGTCTATACCGACGACCATTGAAGTGTTGTCCGAACCACCTGAGAGCCACATCCTGTTATTAAATACAGCGGCTGCGGCCAGTGCCCTGGGGCTGAACGCGGCGTTATCCTTTTCCTTTATCCAGCTTACGCCGTCCGCCGATGACCATACGTCATTATAATAAACCGTCGCGCCTATGCCGTCGTAATAAGCGCCTCCGATGACCCATATCCTGCCATTATACACAAGACACGCGCTGCCGTACCTTTTGTGGAATGGCGCATTGCCATTTTCCAGTTTCCACGACGCCCCGTCAGCCGACGACCATACGTCATTGTATACTGTGCTGCTGCTTTGTCCCATGCCGCCGATGACCCATATCCTGCCTTTCCATGATACCGAACCATGGAAAACCCTGTAAGGAAAAGCTGAAGGATTTTCCCTGTTCCAGCCAACGCCGTCAGCTGAAGACCAAACATCGCCGGCGCCTCCGCCGTTATAACCTCCCGTGAGCCACATCTTGTTATTGAGCACAACGCACTTATGCCCGTACCTGCATCCCAGCCCCGAGTTTTCAGTTGCCTTATACCAAACGCTCTCAGGCACAACCGTAATAGGCTGATAAATGACTGCGGTAATTGTCAGCGTGACGGTAGGTGTGTAAACCGGAGTATCAGTGGGCCACGGCGACGGAGTTGCCGCCGGGTTAAATGTTATCCTGTCAATACGCAGGCAGTCGTCGAAGGCGCTTGTGCTCGAGTCTTTTCTGTAAACCCATCTTACGACATTTACTCCCGGATAAATGTATTCTGTTATATTATTCCATTCAGAACCCATACCGTAGCTTCCATGGGAACTGCCGAATGCGCCATCGACCTCAAGGTAAAAACCGTCACCGCCGTCAGCGGATACCGAGGCGTAGAAACTCAGTATGCCGGGGCCGTTTATCCTTGCTTCCAGGTATGAATACTCATTATCCCCTATGGGGCCGCTCCTTGCGTCATCCCCGTCAAAATACGCTCCCTGGTTTATCTCGCCGCGCCAAGGGGCCGCTCCGCCGGACGTGAACGTAATAGTATAATTATCTACCGCCTGGTTAATACTCACGCTTGCTGCCACAGTCGGCGTCATGGACGCAGTGGGATAAAGCGTCCTGGTGTTAGTGGGAGTATAAATTGGCGTCTCAGTGCCTGTCGCGGCTGTTGCTGTAAATGACAGCGTTGGTTTTACTGTTGCGGTGCCGGTGACGGTCAGTGTCGGCGTTATGGTCCGCGTTCCCGACGTATATTCCACTTTATCTACCCATACCCTGTCATGTACATATCCATAGGATTCATAATTACGGTAATCATCTTTAGCATATACCCACTCAAGCAGATGACTTCCAGCCCCGCTGATATTAAAGCTGAAGCCTCCCCAGTCCTGCTGGGCGTAAATGTCCGCCACCGGCGCGCCGTCTACGTAAAAATAGAGGTAATCGCCCCATTCCGTGTCTGATTTCCAGTAAAAACTTATTGTACCGGCTCCGGTCACGCTTGCCTGCAGCGTTGTAGAGGAACTGTCCGCCATGGAGCCCGCCTGGGCGGAATCGCCCCCGTAGAAGAACTTATCACCCTGTCCTTTCCATGGCACAGTGCCTGAGGCGCTGAATACAATAGTAAAGTTATCAAGGGCTTCCTGAAGCGCCGGTGTAGGCATAACCGCCTGCTGTGTCTTTGACATGGTCGCCGTGGGTGTATGTGTCGCCGTAAAGGCCGGTGTATATGTCATGGATAATGTCTCCGTCGGAGTTCCCGAAACGGTCATGGTTGTTGTCGGCGTGGTGCTTATGATTTCCACTTTGTCTACCCATGCGGAATCCAATCCCGCGGACGTATCGATGTCCTTTGAATACTCCCACGATAAGCTGTGCTCTCCGGCAGGCAGGTCAACCGATGCTTGCTTCCAGTCTGTTTCGCCGGTAATATAATCCGTCTCTTCGCCGTCGACATACAGGGTAAGGTAGTCGTAATCTTCTTCGCATGAGACTTTCCATTCAAAATATACGGTGCAGGGCCCGGAAATATTGGCCGTAAGCCTCGATGCCTGCGTGTCAGCCAGGCCGGAGCACTGCGCGGAACTCCCGCCAAAATAAAAGACTGACTCCTGCCCTCTCCAGGCCGGCACCTGCTGCTGGCTTAAAGAGAGCGCCGCGTTATCAAGCGCGTCATTTAAGGATACAGAAGCCGGTGTTAGTGTCGGCGTAACAGAGAAGCTCGGCGTTTTTGTGGGGCTTACAGTGCGTGTCCTTGTCGTTGTTGCTGTGCCGGCCGGTGTCAGCGTGGACAAATCCGCAGGCGGTAAGTCAGGCGGCATCCCGCCGGGTGAAAAGTTCACCCTGTCAAGCCATCCACAGTCCCTGCCTGCCGAGTTGCTCTCGTCTTTTTTATACTGCCATCTCATCACATGGCTTCCCGGCGCCACATATAAAGTAATTTTTGTCCAGTAAAATTCATTCTGAGTGCCGGTGCACCTGTAATATGAGTCTGTGGCCAGCACACCGTCTATGAAAAAGTCGAGGTAGTCAAAACCATATTCGGATGAGGCTTTATAATAAAAACTTATGTACCCCGGTCCGGCCACTATAGTCTCAACGTATGTCAACTGGCTGTCTCCGATAACCCCGCTCCGTAGCGCCGTACCTCCGTATTTCGCGTCAATGGTCTGTGAAATCCAGTCAGCTGCGCCTCCGGTTGTAAAAGTCATGGTTTTATTGTCAAGGGCGTCGGATAGCCGGTCCTGTTGTGTTATCCCGGAAAATAAAACATCGTCAATAAACCATCCGCGGAAGTTATTGTTAAACCTGTCCATCGTGTCAAAAACGGCTTTAATCAGGATTGTCTGCCCCGAATATGCGGTGAGGTCAATAAGCACATTATGCCATTCCCTTTCAATCCCAAACATTTCCCTGACAAGTTCCCATGTGGTTCCGGAATCAGCTGAAATATAAATCTTTCTCGTATCAACCGCGTCAGGGAACTGAAAATTTTCGGTTTCTTCCCAGCTCCAAAATGAAATGCCCGTATTTTCCTGCGCGTAAAAAGGCCCGAAGACCTGGCTTCCGTTATTGTTTGATCCGGTATTGTAGCTCCCCGTCGACTCCTGCCCATACCAGTACGTGTCCGGGGAAACGCTCGAAAATGTCCGCTGCCCGGGGGAATATTCATCGCCTATGGTATGCCACAAACCTGATGAGTATAATAATGAAGGGAAAATAGATAAAATAGTGATAGCTATAGCAGAAAATAACTTTTTAGTTGAAATTCGCAATCCCTTCCTCCCAAAATACTTGGACTATTATAAGTTTTTGCCCCATTTTTGTCAACAAAAGTAAGCTTTTATATTATCTTTCTTCTTTTTATTAACCTGTTTTACATTTTCATATAACTTTCAGTATACTTCACGAGAGTAAAAGAGAGACAAAAGACCGGAGACAGGAGTATTACTCTTGTCTCCAGTCTCCTGTCTACTTTCCACTCTTATTTAATATCTTCCCGTAATCGCCCTTCATCTTTATGAGTTCCTTATCATTCGGCGCGACTGTCAGCGCTTCGTTTACCGTCTTTAACGCCATCTCAATGTTCCCGAAAAGGTCATGGGCGCGGGCGAGTTTTTTCCACGCCTTTATGTCGTTCTTATCCGCGGTCACCGCGTCAAAATACTGCATTATTGTTTTTGATTCGTCCTCATCTTTGCCTGCCGCTTTTTTGGCCGCGGGTTTTTTTACGGCCGCGCCGAAAACATACGACACCGTCACCCTGTGCGTAAACCCCAGGTCTGTAAACGGAACAAGCGCGTAATCAAAAGCAAGCCCTGCCGCTTTTACGCCTGTTCCAAAGGTGAACCCTGATATGGCGTCAAATGAACTTGCCCCTGTCCTTAACTTGTACCCCAGCCTCGCGAATGCCGTCTCCGCGTAACCGTACTCTATCCCGGCTGATATCGTCATCTCGTCGTTTAATATGTATTTCGTGTCAAGTCCCATCATAAGCTTGTGCTCTTGTGTTATCGTATACGGCGCTGATACTCCCGCCCTTATCGTAAACGGCAGCCCGTAGACCGCGTCCGCCCCTATGTTGTTTAACGCCATCCCCAGCGTCATCTTTTCAAATTCATACATCGCCCCGATATCCGCGCACGCCGTGCCTCTCACATCCGAGGCGTCTGACTCTATAATCGTCTTTACCGCTATTCCAGCTGAAAGTTTTGCCATTGGTTTCATCGCGTACGCCGCTGACACCGCCACGTTATACGACTCAACCGTGCCGTTTAACAGCGCCCCGAAATCATCCCTGCGGTCAAAGGAACCGTGGTTTACGTATAACAGCTGGAACCCCATGGCCCCGAAATTAAAGTTCGACGCCCCTGTCAGGTTCTGGTAGCTCGTGTCCACGAACCACCTGCCGTATGTCAGGTTAAGCTGCGGGTTTTTCAATGAAGCCAGCACCGACGGGTTTGAAAAATAATATCCCGACTCCTCCACGTTCATTCCGCACACCGAGTCGGCCAGCGCCGCGGCCCTCGCGCACGGCGCTATGTCCACGAACGGGTATATTATTTTCGCGCTGCTGTTTGTGTAGCCGCTTATCATTGAAAAAAACATCACGCTTATTGCCGCCGCCGTCATTATTCTTCTCATGGCGGCCCTACTTTACTACCAGGAACTTCGCGGGCTTATATGTCTCCTGCTGTGTCCTGTAGTCTATTTTTATGGTGTAGTAATATGTCCCCGGCGCGAATCCGGCAAGGTCTAAATATGCTTTATTATTATCAACCGCCTGCCCTATGACTGAAAGCACGGCAACATCCATACCTGCCACGTTATATATGACTATTTTTACCTCTGCCGATTTTTTCAGGCTGTAAACGAAAGTCAGGTGTTTTGACGCCGGCTGCGGATAAACATATGAGCTTAAACGGCCCGCGTTAGGCGCCGTGGGCTGAGGTGTCGGCGTAAATGTCGGCATAACCGGCGTTGATGTAGCGGTCTGGGTAAATAGCGGCTTATGCGTAGCTGTGACCGTCGGCGTAAATGTCGGGGACGGTGTTGCCGTAAGTGTCGCAGTCCTGGTGTGCGTACCCGTTGATGTCGTCGTGTTACTCTGAGTGGCGGAAGGAGTCGCTGTATATGTACGTGTCGGGCTGTTTGTCATTGTACCGGTCGATGTAATAGTAGCCGTCGCCGTATATGTGGCGGAAATAGTCGGCGTCCCCGTTTTTGTCGGAGTAAATGTCCTGCTCGCTATGGTTGTCTTTGTCCCTGTAGCGGTAGCGCTGACAACAGGCGTAACTGTAGCGCTTGGTACGGTCGCTGTATGTGTCGGGCTGTATACGGGTGTATTAGTTTCTGATTCTGTCGGGCTGTATACCGGTGTATTAGTTTCTGATTGTGTCGGGCTGTATACCGGTGTATTAGTTTCTGATTGTGTCGGGCTGTATACCGGTGTATTAGTGGACGTGCTTGTCGGACTATAAACAGGCGTGTCCGTAGCCGTATTTGTCGGGCTGTAAACAGGCGTGTTTGTGGGGCTTAATGCCGGTGTATTTGTCGCGCTTAACACAGGCGTAATCGTCGGTGTCTGTGTAGGACTGCACACGGGAGTATCTGTCGGTGTTTCCGTAGGGCTGCATACAGGCGTGTCAGTTTCCGTAAACGCGGGGCTTACATCCGGCGTCTCTGTCGCGCTTGCTGTAGGCGTATGTGTAAATGTTTCCGTAGGGCTATGGAAAGGCGTATTTGTTTCTGTAAATGTTGGGCTGACCACAGGAGTGTAAGTCGATGTTTCTGTCGGGCTATAAACCGGCGTATTTGTCGCTGTACCTGTCGGGCTGTAAACCGGCGTATCTGTAGCGGTCGGCAATATTACCGTATTTGTAACAGTCGGGGTCGGCATCACTACCCTGATATCATCCACGTACCAGCCCACGAAATCATTCGCAAAATCATCCACCGAGTCAAATTCAAACCTGAACATGACGCTTTGTCCCGAGTACGCTGAAAGGTCTATACTGACCGGATACCATATTTCCTCATTGCCCAGCAGGTCAGTGAGCAGTCCCCAGCTTCCGCCGCCATCCGTTGACACATAAAGCCGCCTTAGATCAACTGACATGGAATTCTCAGTCTGTGCCCAGCTTAAAAATGACAGCGTTGAACCTGACATAATCCCGCTGAAATTCCCCGTAACCATGCTGCCATAAGTCCTCGCGCCGGTATTGTAATTATTAGCCCCGTCTATACCGTAGTACCACGCGTAAGGGCTTGCCGAACCGCTGCCCGGAGGCGCTGCCGCGTCAGCCACCTGGTGCCATAATCCAACTTCAGGCGTATTAGTCGCCGTAGCTGTCGCTGTAGCTGTTTGCGTAACCGTAAATGTGGGGCTGCTCCGTGGCGGATGAAGACTCAGTGGCCGTGGATGTCCTTGTGGCCGTGCCGGTATTTGTGGGCGACGCCGGCGTGGGTGTATCGGTCCTTGTAAATGTGCACGTGGGCGTAAATGTACGCGTTGCCGTATAAGTGCGCGTAAATGTGGCTGTAGGGTTTGTATCCGGAGGAGAGCGCCACACATCTCCCAGATAAGCTGATCCGCTGTAACCGCCCAGCGCCCATATCCTGCCGGCAAATACAAGGCTCGTATGCGACGCCCTTATGGCGAACGGCGCCGCCGCTGTCGCCTGAGTCCAGGAAATCCCGTCCTGCGAGGACCACACATCATTTGCAAAACCGGATGTTGAGTAGCCCCCGATCATCCACAAATATCCGCCGAAAGAAATAACCGTATGCCCGTACCTTGCCGGATAAGGCGCACCCGATGTCAGCGGCGTCCAGTTTATTCCGTCATTTGATGACCATACGTCATTATATGAAAGACCTGATGTTCCGTTTGTAAGGAAGACTTTTCCTTCATGGACCACGCACGCGTGCGCGTACCTCTGTCCGAAAGACGCCATCGCTGTCTCCTGCGTCCAGTTGAGGCCGTCCGGAGATGACCACACATCGCCGTAATTTGTTGCGCCTGTGCCGCCGGTTACCCACATTTTCCCGTTCAGCACAAAACTCGAGTGCCAGTACCTGCCCGCGAAGGATGCCGCGGGATTTTCCAGCGTCCAGTTGAGGCCGTCCGGCGATGACCACACGTCATTTAAAAGCACTGTATTGGTGTAGCCGCCGATGACCCATATTTTATTATTGAATACCACGCTTGTATGCAGGTAACGCGCCGGGAAAGGGGCTGATGCCGTTACAAGCGTCCATGTTGCCCCGTCCGCTGAAGAATATACATCATTTAAAACAGTAGACCCGTTAATACCGCCAATAACCCACATCTTATTGTTGAATACCACGCTGGTGTGGCCGAACCTGCCCGTAAACGGCGCCGCTGCCGCAAGCTGCCAGAGCATGCCGGTTCCCGGCGGCGTGAGGGTCACAGTATGCGTATTCGTAATTGTGAATGTCGGGGTAGCGGTTACAAACGGGCTTTCCGTGAATGTTGAAGTCGCGGTCCTTGTTGGTGATGCTGTCCTGGTTGAGGTAAACGTGGCGGACTGGCTCCATGTCGCCGTTATTGTCGGCGAGTTCGTTACCGTATTTGTTACGGTCGGCGTGTACCTGTTATAAACAACCTGGTCCACCCAGCCGCAGTCGCTTCCCGCGGTAATTGACGCGTTCTTAGAATACATCCACCTTATCAAATGCGAGCCCGTGCCGAGCGTATAAGTCCTGTAACTCCAGTCAACCTCGCCGGAGATTGATACTATGGCGGTTCCGTCTATGTAGAGCAGCAGGTAATCCCCGCCTGACTGCGAGGATACTTTCCAGTAGAAACTGAATACGCCAGGGCCGGTTACGTTAGTTTCCATATATGAATACTGGCTGTTGCCCGCCGCGCCGCTTTGGGCCGCGTCCCCGCCGTAATATGATACCGCGGACTCCCCGAACCACCGGGCCGCGCCATAGGTATCATATGTGAGGGTGAAATTATCCACCGCCTCGGGAATGCTTATTGTGGGCGCAGGCGTAACTGTAAATGTCGGCGTAGCAGTAGCTGTCATCTCCGGAGTATCCGTGGGAGTCATGTAAGTAAATTCAACCATATCCAGCCAGGCCGTATCAAGCCCGCCGGAGACAGACGCGTCCTTTGAATATTCCCATTTTATGGCATGCGTACCTGAAGGTACCGCGTAAGAAACCTGCTCCCAGTCAACATCGCCGCTTATGGACTGTATCACATTTTTCCCGTCATAAAGCGTAAGCGTATCAGCGGCATCACTTGAAACTTTCCACCAGAATGTTATCAACCCAGGGCCGGCAACTGTTGTCTGAACGTATGACTGCATGTTGTCGCCTATGGCCCCGCTCTTTGCCGAATCATTATCCGAATAGCCAAACCCGGTTATGCCGGCCCACACTGCGTTGCCCGCGGTTGTAAATACCAGCGCGCTGTTATCAACCGCTTCATTTATGGTGATGGTAACAGTGGAAGTCGCGGTCGGGGTGTAAACTTCAGTCTCAGTCGAAGTGGATGAAGGCGTCACAGTAGACGTCGGCGAGTAATACGGCGTTTGCGTCGGCGACATCTGCGGGACTATTGTGAGCGACAGGTAGTAGCTTGATATGGTGTAGTAATTTGAGTATTCCACCACGCGCGCGTAATACGTACCAGGCGTTGTGATAGCGTATGTTATTTTTGACCAGTAACCTGTGCCTCCGTCGTCATTAACCGCAAGGGATGTGCCTGACGCCGCCCCTGCCGCATTATAAAGGTAAAGCACCGTGTCTCCGCCTGTGGTTCCGGAGGTTTCAAGCGTGACAGTGGAAGGCCCTGTTACGTCAAACTTTACCCAGTCAGAGTCCCCTGACGGGAATATGGAGTGTATCTGCGATATTCCGCTTGTAATTGTTTTTGCCGTGAGATAAGTACCGTCGTATTCATACGCGTCCCCGGATGCCGGTGTATTAGTGGCAGTAGCTGTCGGCGTGTCCTGGGACACATAAAGTTTTATGAAATACTGCCCTACCACCGCGTTCTGCCCGCTTTCCTGTACCTTAACATAATATGTTCCTGCCGGGAGCACGTATGATATTTTCGCGAACTGCCCCGTGCCTCCGCCGTCTGAAGTTATTATCGGTGTTGACGGGACGTCTGTGGAATTATAAAGGCTCATTATCGTATCCCCTGCCGTTCCGTACGTTTCAATGACAACTGTAGCGCCGGTGCCAATGGTAAACTTGACCCAGTCAGTGTCAGTATTTGTGTGTATGCTGTGCTCCTGATCAGCGCCTTCATATAGCCATGTCGCGGATGTGTAGAGGTCGTCTGTTTCATACGCGTCAGCCATGGCCGGCGTCGGCGTGAGTGTCGGCGTTATGACCAGCGCGCTGACGGAAATATTATAATTATCTATTGTGGCGTTATTGCCGTACTCGCCCACTTTTATGTAGTATATACCGGGCACGAGTTGCCGCGTAATCGCCGAGAAGAGCCCTGAGCCGCTGTCATTGTCATAAGCCAGCTGTGTCGTTGGCACCATGAGATTGTCATACAGCCACATTTCAGTGTCTGAAAGCGAGCCTGACGTTTCAATGGTGATTATTGATTCCTGCGTCACGGTGAATTTTACCCAGTCAGCATCGCCCATGGCGTGTATGGAATGCGCCTGAGTGGTTCCTAAGTCTATGACCTTCGCGTTGTTAAATGTATTGTCCACCTCGTAAGAGTCGCCTAAAACAACCGTGGGAGTGTATGTGGGCGTGATTACGCCGATATCCACGCTGACATAGTATGAGGATATCACCGCGTTCTGCCCGTTTTCCTGTATCTTGAGGTAATAAACCCCGGGCGTTAAAGTCCTGGTCATTCCCGAAAAGAAACCTATGCCGCCATTATCGTCGTATGCGTAGTATGTGCCCGGCACGCCCGCCGAGTTATAAAGGTATATTTGCGTGTCGCCGGATAACCCTGAAGTGGATATAGTCACAACCGAATTCGCGTCGATGGTAAACTTGACCCAGTCCACATCCGAAGCTGTATGTATGGAGTGCTGCTGCTGTACCCCGCTTAATATTTCCGAAGCGTTTGTGTATGTGTCGTCATTTTCATAAGAATCCCCGACAAGCGGGGTAAAGGTTGGTGTAGGAGTAGACTGCGTCATATTAAGGGTCAAATGATACAGGCCTATCTGGCTGTTCATGCCGTTCTCGTTTATCTTCACATAGTAAGTCCCCGGCCCGAGCGTGGCGGTTATCTTCGACCAGAGCACTCCGCCGTTGTTGTCGTCGTATGTCATGTATGAAGCCGGCACTCCCGCCGAATTATACAGGTACATGACAGTGTCGCCGTAGCCGTCGCCTGATGTCTGTAAAGTCACGACGGAAGTCACAGCCACATCAAACTTCACCCAGTCAGTGTCGTTTGCCGGGTATATGCTGTGATTCTGCGTTTCCCCGTTGGTAATTGTTGAGGCCGATGTATAAACATTATCATTTTCATAAACGTCCGTGCCTATTACGGTTAAGTCAACAAAATACTGGGTAACGATGTCATTTTGCCCGAACTCCTGCACCTTTATATAGTAAGTCCCCGCGTCAAGCATGGCTTCTATCTTTGAATACGCGCCGCTTCCGCTGTCATCGTCGTAATTTAAATATGTCAACGGCACACCCGCCGCGCTGTAGAGCCACATCTGCGTATCAGCCGGCACGCCTGATGTTTCTATGATAACCTGCGCGAATGAGGAAAGCGTAAATACCATCCAGTCCACGTCATTTGCCGGAACAATGTTATGCGTCTGCCTTATGTAGCTGTATATGGGTTTGGCATTTAAGTAAGTGTCGTCATTTTCATAAATATCCTGCGGTATGGGCGTGACGGTCACGGTCGGAGTCGCGGTCATTGTCGGAGAATCAGTAATTGTATATGAAGGCGTAGCGGTCCAGTCGGGGCTGTTTGTTTTTGTGGCCGTGAATGTCGGCGTGGATGTGTGTGTGACAGTGTCGGTGACCACTTCAGTTTCCGTCCATGTCTGAGTCGGCTCCAGTGTGTCTTCTTGTGTCGGCGTGGCCGAATAATCCGGAGTGTCCGTGTAAGTCTCAGTCGGCGTCGCGGTCTGTGACCATGTATCTGTCGGCGATTCATAAGGTGTCTGCGTTTGCGTTATGGTCTGCGTCACTGTAAATGTGGCTGTATCCTCATCGGTTGCTGTCTGCGTGGCAGTCGGCGTCCATGTAAATGTCGGAGTATTGGTAAATGTCCCTGTCATTGTCTGAGTTATCGTCTCCGTCGCCGTAAATGTGAATGTCGGCGTTGCGGTTATGGTGGGCGATACGCTGTGCGTCTGCGTAATAGTTGGCGTCACTGTTTGTGTGGCTGTCTGTGTTATTGTGGCTGTTATGGTCTGGGTTACAGTCCCTGTAACTGTCTGCGTTACTGACGGCGTAACGGACGGCGTGGCTGTCTGTGTTATGGTCTGTGTTATGGTCTTTGTCGCCGTTGACGTAAATGTAGGCGTGTATGTCGGCGTGGAGGTATATGTCGCCGTAGGCGGGTCAAGCACCAGTATGTTCTGGCTGGTCCCGGATACCGACGAGCTGTCAGCCTGTATTGCCGATATATTTTTTACGCCGTTTGTATTTAAGCTCACCTGGAATAATTTTACGCCGGCGTCCCCAATCTGGTAAATGTAATTTGACGGCAGCGCCGCGAGCGGGTCATTGGATGTAAATGTGACTTCTCCCGCGTAGTTGTCCACTTTTATCCCGTTGGCGTCCTTTGCCCTGAGCGTTACCCAGAAAGGCTCGCCCCTGTAAACCTGCGAAGGCGATGTGATCGAGTATGAGACGACAGGCAGGGATGTTATTGTTCCGGATGTCTTTGTGTCGTCAGGATTTGATATGGTTACGCTAACTTTGTGCTGTATGTTCGATAATATGGAAAGCGTGAGCAGCGACTGCGCCATACCCGCTGCGTCAGTGTATGCTTCCGCCGGGTTTATAAATCCGTTGTCCGTTGTAAACTGCACGCGCACTCCCTGCATGGCCACGAACGCGCCGTTCTGGTCCACTATCCTTGCCGTAACAGTAACGCCCGAACCAGCGGCTGCTGTTGCAGCAGCCGAAGGCGCAACCGACACAAAGTATCCCGTTGAAACATTAAGCGTATTGGCGCCGTCTGAGAGATGCCCCGCGCCCGCGTTTAAATCCCTGGCCATTATGTAATAAGTCCCGGTGTTATGGGTTTTTACGTTTACTGTGGCCGCGCCGCTTGAGTTAAGCGTGGGCGTGACCGACACATACCAGTTAAGGCCGTTGTCAATTGAAAACAGGACGCTTGTGACATTCGCGTAAATATGCGTGGGTTCATGTCCGGCCGGCGCCGGGGCGTTATATCCGTTCGCGTCCTTCGCGTTTATGTTAAGCACGCCTATCTTATCGGCGCCGAGCGACATGGGGTTGGGCAGGAATGAAAGCCTGCCCGCCGTGTCCGAGGCTGAGATTGTAACGGTCTTTCCGAGGAGCCCGGCGGTATTTACTACGCAATAGTTCATGGAGCCGTCGACGTCAGTGCTTGTCTTAAACCACGCTATTAATTTTCCCTGCGCGTCAGTTGTTCCGGAAACGGAAATCATGTCAGCCGCGTTATTTAACCTGGCATCCTGCGTCTTGCCGCCCTGCACCATGGGGGTGAATGTTATTGTCCTGTTTGCCACCGGATTTCCATAAGCGTCCGTGACCGATGCCGTGATGGTCACCCACCTGCCGGCTGTTACCGCGTAAATGTTCGCGGTGGCGTCCAGGAACGCGGCTGCTCCCACCGCGGTCGTCGCGTAGCCTTTGCCGTCGGATAAAAGCGCGGCGTTGTCATGCGCGGTTATGGTCACGTTTGCCCCGGCTTTTGTTTCCCTGTAATACACGGGCAGCGAACCTGATATTAAATTTACATCCAGCGTCTGGTACCAGTTCGCGGCGTCGGATGAAAAATACATGGTCGTAGACGCCGAACTTAAATGCACGGCGGCGTTTGAATTCGCGTTATTATTTGAAACGTCCTTTGCCTGCACTGTGAAGGCCACTGAAGCCCCTGCTGTTGAGGCGCTGTTTTGAGGCACTATCACGAGTTTCACAGCCGGGCTGTTATTTACGTTTATGGTCGCTGTGCCCGGGGCCAAACCTGTTGCGGACGCTGTAACCGTGGCCGTGCCTGACGCGCTGTCCCTGACAAGTATGGACCTGGAGAGCGTGCCTGTCACGGAAACCGTGGAAGTCCAGGTGGACCCGTTGTCCGCAGAAAATACCATGGTCGCTGAAGAAGAGCTTATATTAATAGTCCTGCCATCGGATATGAAGTTGCCGTTTACATCCGTTATTTTTATGCCAAGAGTGCTTGAAACTCCCGTCTGCGTATTTACATTAGCCGGTGAAATGACCACCTTATTTGCCGGAGCAGCCGTGAAGTTTACCGTGACTATCCTTGTATACGGCCCCATGGAAAGGGTTACGTTAGCGGCGCCGGGTTTTGTGGATTTTATCCTGGCAAAAGCGTTGCCGTTCCAGTCCGTGATAGCCCTGGTGTTTAAGCTGACTGTTATGGGCTCGATGACATCCTCGGGCCTGTCTGATTTGAAATCTATCATGGCGTAGGCTACTTTTGTATTTGCCCCGCTGTTAGGAGCCCACACATAAGCCGTTATAGTGGCGCACTGGTATCCGTCCGCGGTAATTGCGGCGGCCGGGGTAACCCAGCCCCTCCAGCCGTCTATGATCCACACGTAATTATCAAGCGGATAAGTTGCGTCTGTCCGCCAGGAAGGGTTTGTCATGCCGCTGTACACCACGCCGCCGCCAATTTTCATCGTGGTGTCGTTGGAAAAGACATTATGCACAACAGTTCCCCCGGATGTTTTTACGGCAATGTTGTTAAAAAAAGCGTTGAAAGTACCCGCGTTATTTGAAGGCGCACCATTGTATCCTATATTACCCGTGTCCTGCGAGAGGAAGCCGTTGCTGTAATATCCCGTCGGCTGCAGCGAACTTACGTCAAATTTCCTGTGGTACCATTTTCCCTTGGCAAATATGGATATGTCCATGGACGGGTGTATCCTTATGCCGTTCTGGTCCTTTATGTAATCCTGAGTTGTCTGTCCATAATCCCTCATGTCATTACCGTCGCCCGGGTAAACGCCATCCTGAAATTCCGTGGAACAGTAGAAGTTGGAACTGTAATCAGGGACGTAAACATCATACTCCAGATAGTTGGCGGTTGAGGTAAATGTAAAGTTTCTGTCGTCAATCCTTATGTAACAGAACTCGTAGTGGTTTGGCTGCGTAAGGTACGAAGTTAAAAGCAGCGGCCTGTTGTACTGCGTGGGCGGCGTGACAGCGTTAATCGCGTTGCTGGTGCCGGCGCTTAAAGGCTGCAGGGTGTCATTAACCGATATGTACTGTGTCCCGTTTGCGGCAAGCGCGCCTGTGAATATCCTGGAGCCCGAGTCGGACGGCAGGAATGTATAATTTGCGGGAAGTGTTGCGCCGCCGTCAGTGGATGTGAAGTGAACAGTGCCTGTATAGTCTTCTATTACGTTGTTATAAGCGTCGCGCGCGGTTACCACATAGGTAAACTGCGTGCCGGTATTGACTATGGTCGGCGCCGACACTGTAAAGCCCGAGATAACCGAGTGCGTTATTATGATATCGTTGCTGGTCCCGTTTATGGCGCTGTTCATGATGTCTTCGCAGTATATTTTTTGTATGCCCGAAGTCTTCATAGTGACCGCAAGTATCTTTTTTCCCTGATCCGCGGCGTAAAACGGCACGTCTCCCGGGGATACCCACTGCGCGTCCGTGGATTCAAACCCGGCGGTGCCGGTATAGCCGGTAACTACGTTATTATACGCGTCCTTCGCCGTGACTGTTATGTAGAAGACATCGCCCGCTACCGCGGTTGCCGGCGCGTCTATGGTGAAATACGCGGCATTGCCCGATGTCACAAGTATGTTTGCCAGCCCCGTGACAGACGCGTCCACTGTATCAGTGGCGGTAACCGACTGCATCCCCGGCGTCATCAGCGTCACCTGAAAAATATGCGAACCATAATCAGAAGCCGGTATATATGTGTAATTCGCAGGCAGCGAATAAAGCGGCGAACTTGTCGCGAAGAAAGCGGTCCCCGCGTAATTATCCGCGACGAGGCTGCCGTACCATGTGCTTGTAATTGCCGTGACTGTTATGTAAAAAGGCACGCCCGCGGGAACGCTTGCCGGCGCCCCGATAATGTAATGATCCACATCCTTAGTCGCCGTGGCTGTAGGTGTTGGTGTGTCAGTATATGTCGCCTGCTGCGTGCCCGTAGCCGTTATGGTATAGGTGCCTGTAGCAGTCCGTGTATAAGTCGGCGTGGAAGTCGGTGTTGCTGTGCGCGTTATTGTCCCCGTGTATGTGGGCGACACTGTTGGAGTATCAGTACATGTCGGCGTGGCTGTCTTTGTGATTGTCTGTGTAGCGCTTTGGGTGGCAGTCGGCGTGGCAGTGCTCGTATCAGAAGGCGAGCACGTTTCAGTAACGGTCTTAGTCCCGGTTCTTGTAGCGCTCGGTGTGGCCGTATCCGTGATTGTTTTTGTCGCGCTCGGAGTATGCGTGTGCGTGCGGGTCATGCTCGGCGTCCTGGTGGATGTTGCCGTCTTAGTATTTGAATATGTGCGCGTGGCAGTAAATGTCGGCGTGCATGTATAAGTCGGTGTCGAGGTAAATGTCGCCATGTTTATGAAAACCGAGTTTGAAGCTGTCCTGCTTATGCCTGAGGCCTGTCCGTAAGCCGTGTTTGAGACAGTGTTGTAGAAAGGCGTATTTACCACTGCGTCAAAACACACCTGGAAAGGCGCGCCCCTGTCAACCTGCGTGAAGTTCCATACGATTTCATTGCCGGTTATTACCCCGGTACCCGCGCTTCCCGGCACGGGTATTAAATCCGGCGGCACAGGGTCCGTTATTTTCACGTCATTCATCGTGGCTATGGCTTCGCCTAATATCTGCAGGAATACATTCCATCCGGACGGCGGAGTGTTATAGTCCAGCCAGACGCCGCCCGCTAAAGGAGGCAGGAATTTCGGGTTGCACTTATAGGACTCATAACCGGCGATTGAAGGGTTGTAAGTTATGGCGTGTATGATGACACCCTGCGAATAAAGGTCGCTGGCGGTTAGGCTGACATAAAGCGGGTCGCCGCCAGCCTCAGCGCAGGGAATGCCTTCGTCAGTGATAAGTATCATGGTCTTTGAAGCGTCCGGCCTCCACGGCACATTATTTGCCTCATATAGCGCTTCAAGATCAGGCTCTATGCCGCCTCCCACGGGTATGTCCGCGAGCCAGCTTTTAAATTTGTCATCATTGTCCGCAAAACCGTAATTGTCATAAAAACCGTCGACAAAAGTTACAAGCCCCTGCCTGTAGTCTATCTTCCTTCCGGTTAACTGTTCGGTAAAATAGCGCATGTTGGCAAGGATGTTGTCTATGCCGTACGACATGGACCCGCTGCGGTCTATGACCCAGATTATATCCGCTTTGGGGGTGACGTACTGGGGGTTTATGGTGATGCAGTAATTTACCGTCTCGCCCATGGCGGCGATAAACTTTGTGCTCGATTTTTCCATGACTAAAACGCCCGCGTTCAGGTAAGCAGGCAGAAAAATAGCCGTAAATAAAGATAGCAATAGAATCAATCTCTGGAAACTATGTAGTTTCCTTGCCGCCAAAATATAACCCCTTTTTTCGCCTTCACATGGGCATTAAAATAAAATGCGCATATAATAGTGAAGACGCAATAACAATTGTATAATAAACACCCCTAAAATCAAGTGATTTAAGATACAAAACGCAAAATATCGCATTTTCGCGTTTTTGACGATTTTACTGTTTTTTCTTTATTTATAAAGGCAATTATGTTATTTGCCCGTAAAAACCTTTTTTTACTATAATAATTAGACAGCATCAGGCATGAAATAGTTTCCCTAAAATTACGCTTTTAGGGCTGGTTAAACCCGACTGCTTTTGTGGTAATATTCGGCATGTATGGCTGTAAAGATATCCTGCCTTAAAATTAAATCATGCTTTTTCTTGACTTTTACAGCCGGAATAAGTTATACTTCTGCTTAACCGGTTAATCTTAAGGAGGAGCAATGAGGAAACTACATTATATAAAACTGCTGTTGATATTCTTTTGCGGTTTATACCCCTGCTTTGTTTCCGCTTATACCGCGTCATCCCCCATTACCTTAAGCGGCCAGTCAAATATCATAATAAGCGGTAAAAGTTTTACCGCGGGCGTGAATGGCGCGGCCATATACCTTACCAACTGCACAAACGTCGAGATTATTAACTGCGGCTTTTACCTTACCAAGGACATCATCGGCGTGCAGCTGATGAACTGCTCGAACGTGAAGATTTCAGGAGGCTATTTCGAGAATTTCCGCAGCGGCGTTTATGCCGTCAATTGCACGGGCGGCATTGACGTTTCATGCAACAGTTTTAAAAACATAGCGGGCGCCAAGCCGCGCGGTCAGATGGTCCAGTTCAACACCTGCTCAGGCACGGGCAACCGGGTCAATTACAACATCCTGGACCATACCTTCGGCACGGGTTCGCCGGAAGACCTCATAAACATGTACGCCTCAGCTGGCACATCAGCCGACCCTATCCAGATAATCGGCAATAAACTGCGCGGCGGCGGGCCGAGCACTTCGGGCGGAGGCATCATGCTCGGGGATAACGGCGGCCATGACCTGCGCGTGGAGGACAATATATTGGTCGATGTGGGCCAGTACGGCATAGGCTGCCCCGCGGGATATAACATTACGATAAAAAACAACCAGATATACGGGGCCAGGCAGGCATGGACGAACGTAGGGCTGTACGTAGGCTTAGCCAGCGAGATCGCGGCCGGCTTTCCCTGCGAAGGCTCATCAATTTCAGTTATAAATAATAAGGTCAAGTGGTTCCGTAAGGATGGCGTATTAAACGGCTGGTACAATTGTCCGTGCTGCACAGGCCTGGTGCAGAGCGGCAATAATTTCAACGCCGCCATTGACGCCTCCATTCTTCCGGCCGCGCTTGTGTTAAACGGCGGCGCGTGCAGCATCCCGGTCCCCACCAAGACAAATACGCCTGCGTCAACAAAAACATTCACGCCGGCTGCCACAAGGACTTTTACCCCAATCTCCACCAAGACATTTACCGCTGCCGCGACAAAAACATTTACGCAGGTTGTGACAAAGACCCACACACCGGCGGCCACAAAAACTTTTACGCGCACACAGACAAAAACATTTACAACGGTTGTGACAGCGACTTATACGCCAACGCCCACAAACACCCTGACCTCAACCGCCGCAAATACTTCCACGCTTACAGCCACAAAGACAGCAACGCCTGTACCCTCCGCTACATTTACATCATCGCGCACAAAAACCGCCACTGCTTCAGCGACTTATACCTTAACCGTTGAAATAACAGCCTCACAAACCGCCACAGCGACAGCTGCGCAAACTTTAACCTCAGTAAGTACCGCCTGCTTTACAGCCACACCTTCAGTTACAGCGGTATGCTCCCCTGTAATCTCCGTTTCACCGTCTAATACAATAACAGCGTTAATTACAGGAACTCATACCGTCACAGAGACGCCAACCGCCCAAAACAGCCCGTCATTTACACCCACTTTCAGCTTTACTTCCACGGCCACGTCAACCAGCACGCGCACTGTTTTGCCTTTAAATACGCCTACTTTTACCATCACCCCGCCGCCATCATCGACTGTCACGGCAGTCCCGGCAGCTTCCGCCACTGCCACATCAACTGTTACGGTTGTATTAAATGAAGGACTTGCCTTTGTAGGAACCAGGCCGGTTTACTGCTACCCGAATCCATCCGTAAAAAGTTCCGGCATTACCATAGGATTTCGCATAAGCGGCACCGCTGAAAAAACGGAATTAAAGTTATATACGGTATCGGGAAGGTTAATAAGAAAAATAACGCTGAACGAAAAATATGGCCCCGGGACAAATTCATTTCAGGTTGGACCGGCAGTTACTTCAGGGCTGGCTGCCGGAACTTATTATTATTGCCTGATATTGAGCAACAGGAACCAGAGTATAGAAAAGAAGTGTGTATTATTGCTGTTAAAATAACGGTTTAATGCAACAAACAAAACAAAAGCCGGGCGAGCCACCGGCTCGCCCCTACGAAGACAAAACAAATCATGATACGCTTTGTTTTTCTGCATTGTTTTCGTAGGGGCGAGCCGGCGGCTCGCCCGGCCTTTGCCTTTGCCTTTTTACACAAACAAACACAGTGTATAAATTACAAGGTTATTCTTTTATCAAACCGCTGCCTGTAACTGCACTTCCTGCAAAGTTCCTCAACCACTATCCCGCGCCCGAAGTTATTATAAAAATCCCTGCCGCGTTTTGATTTTATTATGGAATTCAAATCCCCGTCCATTATGTTCCCCAGGTTAATGACGCCTTCCGCGTCCAGGCAGCACGGCACCACAGTGCCGTCAACGAGTATGGCCGCCTGGTCGCGCAATCCGTTGCATGCGCCCCTGCCGCCAATTTCCTTATTTGACAGCGAAGGCCATTCAAACTCCATTGACTGGTTTAAAAATATGTTGTGGCTTATCTTTATGCCTCGTACGTGCGTGGGTTTGTCCTGCAGTTCCTTTCCGTTAAAAAATCTTGCGCTTATGCGTTCCAACATTTCCCTGTTCCCGCCTTCTTTACCTTCTTCATGGTTCCATAGCCGCAGCGCTATGAGCAATCCCGTGTCGCGGGTGTCGTCAACGAATTTAAATATCCTGTCCAGGTATTCTTTATCATTCTTGTGGCTATGCAATGAAAAATTCACCTGCCGTAAAGCAGGTTTGCCGGCGATTTTTTCCAGGACATTCACCAGTGTTCCGTTAGTGGTCAAGTTCACCTCAAACCCGTATTTGTCGCACAAGTCAAGAAATTTTGCGATATCAGGATGCATGAGGGGCTCGCCCATGACATGGAAGTAAAGAAAGTGCGAATGCCCGGATATTTTTTTAAGGATGGACTCAAACATCTTAATATCCATGAACGCGGGTTTGCGCTTGGTCTTAGGGCAGAACTTACACGCCATATTACAGGCGTTTGTTATCTCTATGTAGGTTTTTTTGAATTTTTTAATGGTAATTCCCCGTTTTTGTAGCGGGCGCATATCATGCGCCCGGCCTTAGCGTCGGGCGGATAATATCCTCCCGCTACAACAACAACATAAAACACAAGCCTTTCGTCCTATACGGCCGGCCTTACTCCTGTCTCCATTCTCTTGTCTCTTTCACTCAAATAAAATTATTACACTAAACTCAAATTCCATGACGAGATCCTCTTGCCTTCAAAACAATCCTCGCCCAGGTTCTCATACCTGCCAGCCCCGAGCAGCTTGAATATCTCATACCCGCGGTACTTGCCGTCTTTCGTGGCGTATGTTGAGATTATTACATTGCCGGAAATAAAGAACCTGCCCGTGAACTTGCCCACGATTTTATTCGCGCATTCCCAGGTTGTTTCGGTCTGGTTTGCCTTTAAGGGTTTCACGCTGTACACATTGCGCAGCTCCAGCGTCTTATCGCCGTTCATTGGCACAAGTATATCGCCCTCAACCACCCATTTCCCGAACTTGTGAGTGACTTTCGTAGTGCCGGTAACAGTTATCTTCTTCCCGCGCTCGTCAAGGTAAGTCCCTTTCGCTTTCCATGTCTTTTCTTCGAATAGAAATTTGTGATCCATGTATCCCTCCGATAAATTTTAAATTTTAAATTACTTACCCATACATAGTACCAGACTTGCCGTTAATTGAAAATTGAAAATTTAGAATTGAAAATTATAGCAAGTCTTTAATATCAAAATCCCCCGTAGCAACCCCCACCTGCGACCTGCCTCCACGCCCGTACTCGGCAGTATGGCTGTCCCCGCCGCCCCAGCCTTCGTAGTATAAATACCACTTTTCCTTATAATTAAAGAGGTCTCCGTACCATATGGCGCCGTCTTCCCATGTTCCCTGTTTTCCCCTTGAAAATATGGGGTTTTGCGTGGATCTTATCCAGTGTATGAGGTCGTATGAGAAAGCCAGTCCCAAATAAGGCGGGTAGTCCCTGTACTTGTCATCGCCGGCATACAGCATATAATACATACCGTCATAAAAAAAGATCCTCGGCGTGGTGACTGTCATGGAATCCCATGCCCCTTCCCCCTCTTTTTCAAAGATGGGCCCTTTACCGTAAGGCATAAAATCATAACCGTTATCGGAAGTGGCAAGGTGAATCTCATACCCGCCCGCTCCGTTCATAAGCACGTAAAACATATAAAGAATCCCGTCCTTGTTTACAACTTCCGGCGCCCTGCCAATCAGCACCGGCTTTTCAGCTTTTGTGAAATTATAGAAATCTTTTGATGTTGCAAGCCCTATGGAGTCTTCGCCTTTGCCCAGGCCGCTATAATACAGGAACATTTTACCTTTAAAAAGTATCACCGAAGGGTCAAGTACGGCTCCGCTGTCAAACCCGTTTGTCGAAGTGTCGACTATCGGATTATTTGGCGCGTCCATGAAGTTTTTTCCGTTAAAAATGTTGTAGGGCACCGTGGCAAGCGCTATCCTGTCGGTGCCGTTACCGGCCCTGTAGTACATGTACACGGTGTTTTTGTCCGCAAAAATATCCGGATTTGCCGTATGCCATGATTTAAACGAGTTCGGAACAGCGGGCCAAACCGGATTGTCTCCGTACTTTATCAAGTACGGGTTTGATATGATGACTTTATCCTTTGTATCGCGCTTAAACCCAGCCACAGGCCTTATCCTGTGCATGGCCCATGCCGCCATTTCCTTTAACATTGGAATTTCCCCGCTCACCCATTCATTGTATATCCCCGCTGCAAATTCATAACCAGGCGCGTATCTTTTATCGCCGATAAGCCTCAATAACTCCGGGAGCGCATATATCCCTCCCCCGGCTTTTTCTTTTTTCATTATGTCAATGGCTTTTGATATGTACTTTTTATCCACGAAGGAAAGCAGCATGCACCCGTAAACCTTGCCGGGCCCGCTGAACTTATCCATGTTCTTCATTATGAAATCCGCGGTCTCTCCGCTGACATACCTGTCGCGGGCAGCCAGGTATGCATAGAAAAGGAGGCCTTCGCTTCCTTCACCGGTCCCCAGCCCGCTCAGAACAATTTTGTCTACAGACTGGTCATTGAGAAGGTTTAATGCCTGTGCCGCGTATTCCATAAATACCGGGTCGTTCAGCAGCGATATGACAGGAACAATGTTTGTGCTGTCCTTAATGCGCCACAGTTCGGCAAGCGCCCCAAAAACTATCTGCGGGGAGTGGGATGTTATCCGTTCCTCAAAAGTGAGCGGCTTGGAAAACGGTTTGGTGCAGGAAACCAGGAAAAGTAAAATGAAAACAACAGCGTATTTAGTATTCAATATTTTTGATTTGATATTAATGGCATCCTCCGTTGGTCTGGTTCGGATCTTTTGCGGCAGCGGCCTTAAGGCTGCGTACGCCGGCACCCTATTTTTTGCCGGCTTCCATAATACATTTCGAATCTATCCCGCCCCTGGTATTATAAACCGTCTCAACATAAAGGTATCCGGGTTTTAAAAGCTTTTTTATATCCTTGAAGATCCTGTCCGTAGCCTTTTCCTGGTAAATACCCACGTTTCGAAATGATACAAAGTAATATTTAAGGGATTTAAGTTCAACTATTGCAGATTTAGGCACATACCTGATAATTACTTCCGCGTAATCAGGAAGCCCTGAAAACGGGCAGACAGCTGAGAATTCGCGTGTCTTATACTCGACAAGCTGCTTTTCGCCCGTATATTTTATGGTTTCCAGCGCCTTTGTATCTATCCGTGATTCCGTTTCAAACCCGTAAGTCCTGCCTTCAGCCTTAGCCATGATAACACCTCGTATGTTCGTTTTAGTTTTGTTATTATACCACAACAAACCCGCATTGTCTTCGTAGAGACACAGCTTGCTGTGTCTTGCATTTGTCCTGCCTTAAGTTCCAACGTCTGAGACGCAGCAAGCTGCGTCTCTACAAAGATCTAACGCCTTCAGGTTTAGTCCTTCGTAGAGACACAGCTTGCTGTGTCTCGCATTTTTCCTGTTTTAAGCCCAATGTCTGAGACGCAGCAAGCTGCGTCTCTACAAAGATCTAACGCCTTCAGGTTTAGTCCTTCGTAGAGACACAGTTTGCTGTGTCTCGCCTTTGCCCTGTTTTAAGCCCAACGTCCGAGACGCAGGCAAGCTGCGTCTCTGCAAAGATCTAACGCCTTCAGGTTTAGTCCTTCGTAGAGACACAGCTTGCTGTGTCTCGCCTTTGCCCTGTTTTAAGCCCAACGTCCGAGACGCAGCAAGCTGCGTCTCTACAAAGATCTAACGCCTTCAGGTTTAGTCCTTCGTAGAGACACAGCTTGCTGTGTCTCGCCTTTGCCCTGTTTTAAGCCCAATGTCTGAGACGCAGCAAGCTGCGTCTCTACAAAGAACTAATGCCTTCAGGTTTAGTCCTTCGTAGAGACACAGCTTGCTGTGTCTCGCATTTGTCCTGTTTTAAGCCCAATGTCTTAGACGCAGCAAGCTGCGTCTCTACAAAGATCTAACGCCTTCAGGTTTAGTCCTTCGTAGAGACACAGCTTGCTGTGTCTCGCCTTTGCCCTGTTTTAAGCCCGGCGTCTGAGACGCAGCAAGTCTGCGTCTCTACAAAGAACTAATACCTTCATGTTTAGCCCTTCGTAGAGACACAGCTTGCTGTGTCTCGCCTTTACGCCTCGTCTTCGCGCATTTGCTGCAATTCCCACCACTCTTTATAATAATTGGCGGGGTCGGTCATTATAGGGTTATTTTTAATATACTCCGTTACAAAGTAAAACTCTTTATCATCCCGTATTACCCTGTCAAAAAAACCTTTTTGCCATTTAAATGTTGTATTTTTCGGGTTTGACTTATTAATTGCGATAGTGCTTTTCGATTTATAAGCCTGAATGATTCTTGATAACGTAATGCCCGTTTTTTTGCCGATTCTTATTGTGCCATGCATGTGTTCCGGCATTATCACATAGTCTTCAAGCTTGATAAATTTATAATCGGTTTCCAGGTTTTTCCATATTTTAGCGGCCAATTCGCCGCTGCTGTTCAATTGTATTTTGCCATTTTCAATTGTACCAAAAACCTTTATCCTGTCATCGACGCAAATCGTCACATAATAATCAGCAACCTGAGAGTAATCAAAGTCCTTCAATCTTGTTGTCTCTATCCTGTATTTATTTCGAAATAACGTCATCCATCCCCCCTTATGGTTTTCAACGTCTGAGACGCAGCAAGCTGCGTCTCTACAAAAACCAACAACAATAACGGCATCGCCTTTCGTAGAGACACAGCTTGCTGTGTCTCGCATTTGCCCTGTTTTAAGCCCGCGTCTGAGACGCAGCAAGCTGCGTCTCTACAAATATCAAGAACAGTAACGGTTCAGCACTTCGTAGAGACACAGCTTGCTGTGTCTCGCCTTTGCCCTGCCTTGAATTCCTACGTCTGAGACGCAGGCAAGCTGCGTCTCTACAAAGAACTAACGCCTTCAGGTTTAGTCCCTCGTAGAGACACAGCTTGCTGTGTCTCGCATTAGGTCCTACAGTATGTTACCGGGATCAACAACGACAGTCACATCCATCGCCTTTGTCCCTTTCTTTAATTCCCTGCCTATCATATTCAAAGCTTTAATATCTTTGCTCTTTATTATTATACTCATCCTGTACTTGTTCCTTATCCTAAACAGCGGCGCCTCTGCCGGCCCTAAAACATCCACATTTTTCAGATTATTCTTCCTCATCACTTCATATATCACCGCGGCCGCGTCATCCGCGTCCTTAAAGGCCTTTTCCATGGATTCGTCCTGTATTATGACCTGAATTATCCTGCTATAGGGCGGGTAACCCATGTCTTTGCGGATGGACAGCATCTCTTCATAGAACTTCTCCGTCTCATATTTCCTCACGTTTTCAATGGCCGGGTTTAGCGGGTTAAATGTCTGTATCACGACCTTGCCGGGCTTATCGCCCCTGCCTGCCCTGCCTGCCACCTGCATGAGCAGCTGAAAAACGCGCTCCTCAGCCCTGAAGTCGGGCATGTTAAGCACCGCGTCTATGGAAACCACGCCCACGAATGTCACCTCCGGAAAATCAAATCCCTTGGATATCATCTGCGTGCCGATTATTATGTCTATCTCTTTCCTTTTAATCCTGTCATAGAGGTCAAAGTAACCCGCTTTTTCCTTCATGGCGTCTATGTCCACGCGCTCTATCCTTTTATCGGGAAAGAATTTTGTGATAACATCCTCCACCCTCTGCGTGCCGGCGCCTTTATATGATATGGGTTTGGAGCATTTGGGGCAGAACACCTCGGGCTTTTTCTCATAACCGCAGTAATGGCACCTTAAGGTGCTGCCTGACTTATGGTATACCAGCGGTATGTCGCAGTTGACGCATTTTTCTATGTGGCCGCATTCCATGCAGAAATTATAGCTTGAAAACCCGCGGCGGTTTATGAAAAGCACTGCCTGCCCGCCCGCTTCCACCGCTTCCTGCATGGGCCTTATCAGGTCATCCGAGAGAAAAAGGTCCTTGTTCTTATTGGCGTCAATTTTTAAATCCACAACTTTAATTTCCGGCATTGGCCGGGACATTACCCTGTGCGGCAGTTTCAGCATCCCGTATTTTCCCGTAACCGCGTTTAAATATGATTCAGCCGACGGCGTGGCGCTGCCGAGGACTACCGTGGCCCCACACAGTGACGCCCTGTACACTGCCGTGTCCCTGGCGTTATACCTTGGCTCGCTGTCCTGCTTATATGAGGAGTCAAATTCCTCATCTACAATTATAAGCCCCAAATTATCAAACGGCGCGAATATGGCTGAGCGCGTGCCCACGACCACGTCTATCTCCCCGTTCTTCATCCTGTCCCACTCGTGGTAACGCTCGGCAGGTTTCAGCGCGCTGTGGAATATGGCGATCCTGTCCTTAAAGCAGCCTTTAAACCTCGCGGTCACCTGGGGGGTTAAAAATATTTCAGGCACCAGCACTATGGCTTTCTTGCCGGCATTTACGGCGTGCAGCGACGCGCGCACATACACCTCGGTCTTTCCCGAACCTGTCGCGCCGAATAACAAATAAGTCTTGTACTTTCCCGTGTCTATGTTCCCTGCCAAAGCGTCAAAAGCCGCCTGCTGTTCGGGCGTTAAAATTATATTAGGGTCTTCGGAATCCGAGCCTGTGCCGGGTTTAAGTTTCTTCTTCCTAATTCCCTTAGAACTGTCTTTTTCCTCTATTTCTATAATGCCTTTTTCCCGCATCGCGTTTAATACCGCTGAAAGGCCTTTGAACCTCAGCGCTTTTTCCATCTCTTTAACCGTGGCTTCAAGCCCGTCCTTATCCTTTAAATACTCCGCGACATCGCACTGCCTTCCCTTTAATTCCAGTTCCTCGTTTAAAAGCCTGACTATCCTTTTTGAAGTCACCTTAAAAAGCGGTGCAAGCATGGTCTGGAACACCAGACCCGGCGGACACAGGTAATATTCGGCCATCCAGAGCCCGAGTTTCATCAGGTATTTGTCCATGACCGGCGTTTCATCGAGGAATTCCATGACAGCCTTTATTTTAGACGGGTCTATATCCGGCTCTTTGAGATGCTCCAGCACCAGCGCTGTAGCCGTTTTATTGCCTATCTTAACCGCGGCGCGGCAGCCTATCTTTTCAGCGCCGGCGCCCTCAGCCTTATATGTAAGCAGGGTGTTCACATTTGAAAATACCGCTGTCCTATAATATGCCACTTATTTTGACTCCCACTTTTTTCCCTCAAAAGAATTGAGTTTATCAAAGCCTCCGCCGCTTATTTCTTCCAGGTATTTAAACGCGGCATTTTCTATCCTGTCCCTGTAAAACACATAGGCCGCAGTGTAAAGCGGCATGTTAATCGCCGACACGAGAAAAAACACGCTTAAATAATACGGAAAATATATGTTTATCCTTCCCATTATGAGTATTGCCATTAAAAACATGCACCCTGCCCAGGCAGCTGTGGAAATATAAAAACCCTTACGGCCAAACTGCATGCCTATCCACCTGACCATCAGGAAGTACATAACAAAAGGAAAGTAAAAGATGAATGAAATAGGCTCGGCGTAACACATCCTTATGGCGTCATCGACCATGGGGACAAGCGACATCCTGTAAAGCGGGTCATCCACGATTATCATGCGGTCCCGTGAATTTTCCAGCTGCGCTTTTGACATGGTGGTTTTTTCAAGCATGTAAATAAATCCGCCCAGTATCTTGGCCAAAATGTTTTGCTCCGGCGCGTACCATTTATTGCCCATAAGCCCGTTTAACACGTCATTTTGAAGGGATAGGACATACTTTTCCGGGAAAAGGGTCTTGATGTTATCGCTTAATATAATCGCGCCCTGATTGCTTTTCCTCGAGAACCATATAAGCAGGAGCTTATCCTCCGGTTCTTTTTTTATCATGGCATAGTACGCCTGTGCAGCCACGTTTACGGGAATCTCTGTTTTTGACTCATCAAGCCGCAGGAAAACCTTTATGCCATAAGCCGTTTCAAGGTATTTGCCGTTATCCGAAATATAAATACGGTTAGACCAGCTGTCATAGTTATAGTTGTACTCCCTGGGGAACCCGTCATTTACGAACCCCTGGGCTGACACGGCTGTGAGAATATACAGTAATATAATATTCAGTTTTTTCATGGTAGGTAATTATAACATAAAAACAGCAGACCTTGAGTCTCAATAATCTCAATGGTCACAATGGCCTCAACAGTCCTTATTGAATACTTCACCATGTAAACACTCACCTCGATACTGTTATTAATTGTGTGTAATTTGATTTGCTCTTTTATCCCTCTCCCATTTGGGATAGGGTAGGGTGAGGGGAATAAGGCAATTGTTTTCACCTCACCCCTCACCCATCCCCCTCTCTACTCTTGACATTGAGTCATTTTCCCATTATCATAATAAAAATCAAATAAAGGCGGTCTTTATGAAAAAAACACTTATTTTGTTTCTTGCGCTGTTATTGCCGGTATTTGCCCTTTCTGCCGATGAAGAAACAGACAACTTAACCGCGGAAAACATCGCGGCTGCCGCGGACGCAAAGGCTCAGGAAGCAGCCCAGTCAGTGACGCTTTCCGCCGCTTCTGACACTGCGGAAGGCATAACTTTAGTCGGCCCTGAAAGCGCGTCTGTTGCTGCGAAACCCGCGGATTATAAGAACTCCATTGGCATAGACGTCGGCATACCCGGAAGGATCATACCCGGCATTTCATACAGCAGGGTTGTGGATAAGAATGTCTTTACGACTGTTTTCGCCGGCATCATGTACGACGGCGATATATTCATGGCTCTTATAATGGCTAACGGCTGTTATATGTTTACAGAAAATTTTTACGCCGGCCTTGGCTTTTCCGCGGCTCTTGACGAGGATGCCTCCATGCTCTTCGGCATAGGCAACCCGACTGTAGGCCTGACATCAGAGATATTCCCGCAGTTTAAATTTTTCATAGAAACCACTGTCTTGTTATTCAAATTTACGAACAAACCCGACACAGACAGCGGCCTTATAACCAACGACCCGCTGCCCATCATGAGGGCCGGAGTACGGTACAGCTTTTAATCCCGGAAAATCAAACCACATGGTTTCGTAACGGACGCATTATATGCGTCCCGCCGTCGGAACGGGCGGATTTAATCCGCCCGCTGCAAAATCTAAATCCTTTTTATGTTATAATACATTCCATGAAAACTAAAATACCAAAAGGTTTTTCACTCATACATAAAGGCAGACTAAAACTTATATCCTGTGATGCCATATCAGCCATTCCCGGTTTTACCCAAACCTTCACTACCCGTATCGGCGGTGTAAGCAAGAGCCCGTTTGGTTCGCTCAATATAGGAAAACACACCGAAGATGATGATAAGAAGATAGCTAAGAACATACTTCTCATGGAAAAGGCCCTCGGCATCAGGTACGTCAGCGCGGCCAGACAGGTGCACGGGGATGGGGTGGTTGTCATAAAAAGTTGTGGCAATAATCACAAATCCCGAATCACAAATCCCAAAATAAAAAAATCGCAGTATTTGTTGTTCGAAGTTAATCCAGAATCTGGAATCCAGAATCTGGAATTAAACAAAATCTTAGACACAGAGGCTGATGCCCTGATAACAGACATCCCCGGACTTGCCGTAGGCGTGCGGGTTGCCGATTGTGTCGGGACTGTCATCATAGACCCGGTAAATAAGGTTATCGCCGCTGTCCACTCGGGCTGGCGCGGCATTGCCAATAAAATACCAGCTAAAACCATAAAGATCATGAAAAATGAGTTCGGTTCTAATCCAAAGGATTTGATCGCCGCGGTTTCCCCGGCAATCGGTCCATGCTGTTACCAGGTGGGGCCTGAAGTATATAAATTGCAAAAGCAGAAGGTTTTTAGTACTATATTTAAGAAGAAAGCTGATGGAATATATATGAACTTATGGCAGGGCGCTAAAAACCTGCTTATAGCCGAAGGCTTGAAAGTCAAAAACATACATATTTGCTCCATGTGCACATCGGACAACCCGGAACTCTTCTACTCGCACAGGCGGGATAAAGGCGTTACCGGACGGATGATGGTACTCGGGGTTTATAAAGCAGAGCCCAAAGCCCATAGCCCAAGGTTTGATTTTACTTGAGCTTTGGGCTCTGGGCTTTAGACCTCATCCTAAACAACGGGAGACAAAATGACTGACGAACAAAAGATAACTGACGCGACTAAAGAGTCCATCGACCGCAAGCTCGGCGATGAGTGGTCTGAGTGGGTCGGCGACCTTTCAGGATATGAGAGAAAAATTCAGGAAGGCAAACGCCTTTTCGTCATTTTCTACATGGCCTCCCTTGTTATATTGACCGGAATTTCCATGTTTGTCTACTACCTTATAGCCCCCCGCCTTTATGACATTAACCCGATTCTGGATAATGTTGTCATGTGGGTTGTTATTTCAGTTTTCGGCGCGCTTTACTTCTGGACTCTGCTGCTCCTGTTGACCCTCGCCACAAACATTAACTTCATCCCCGTAAGAAGAAAAAGCGGGCTTCATATTGAGTGGATATATCCCCTTGTGTATAAAATAGGCGGCATGTTCGGCATATCAAAGGACAGATTAGGCCATTCATTGTTAAAGGTCAATAACGCGCTGATATTCACCACAAAAAAACAGTTCGCCGCGCAAAACCTGCTTGTGCTCCTTCCCCGCTGCCTGGATAAGGAAAGCAGGACAAAAGTAACCGAGATAGTCCAAAAATACGGCTGTCACGTATTCACAGCCACCGGCGGTTCCTCAGCCAGGCAGATGGTAAAAAAAATAAGGCCGGACGCGATTATAGGAGTGGCATGCGAAAGGGACCTGATTTCAGGAATGGCGGATTCCCCGCACTTTATGCCGATACTTGCAATAACCAACCAGAGGCCGCACGGCCCGTGCAAGGATACGTTTATAGACGTGGAAGAGCTGGAAAAGGCGATAAGGTTTCTGGCGAAGAAGTAAGATGTGTTCTTAAAAGATCAGCTTAACATCCGCCATAAGATATGTCGAATAATCGCTGTTTTTTATCCCCTTTAAAACGGAAGCATTAACAATAAAATCCTTAAGATCAAATCCTATCCCGGCGCTTGCTTTTTCTTCTGAAGTATAGGTGTTTATGTTATAGCCCGACCGTAAATACACGGTTTTGTTTATATTGCCTTCAGCGCCAAACCGCAGCCCATATCCTTCAACGTATTCAAACGCCGTCAGCAGGCAGTCATTTTTCCACAAAATTCCGAGCCCGAGATTCTGGCTTATATCTAACTGCATATTACTATTTTTTTCAAAATACGCTGTAAGGATTTTTTTACCGCTTAAAATCCAGTTCTTATAAATAACCCATTTAAACGCCACTTCCCCATCAACGCCAATCCCAAAATATCCCGTTTTCGTCCTGCTTTCAACAATGTCATTATTACCGCGCTCCTCCAGGCTATTACCCAGCAGGTTAGAAAGCACAGCTAAGTTCAGCAGAAGCCCCGAACCGTCTTTATCAGTGGTAATAGTATTCGCAAATGATAAGTCCAGGCAGAAATTTGACGAATTTCTTTTTAAAAAATATGTGCCTGATTTAAAATTAAACTCCCTGTTACATCCTTCTATGGTTCCGGTGTGCGGATAACTTTCCACACCACTAAAGTCATATACATTTGACCTTCTGTTCCCGATGGCAACCGAGTACGCTATTTTTGCGTCAGGGCCAAACAGCTTACCGTATTCTTCCGCATTGCCGGTCCACGAATAATCGACCGACCAGTCAATCCTATAGCGCATATCTGTGCTTGCATAAAACGGCATGTTTGAACTGTCTTCAGACGACAGATACCGCAGCCTTGCTCCAGCTGCGGTTTTTTCCGAAAGCCTGCGCGCATACTGCAGGTCAAAAGAAAAAAGGTATTTGCTTGTATTATAATCTCCATCGATAAAATTTGTTTTTAAATATACCGGCTTCAAAATAAGACAGTCATCATTTGTAAGCCATAGTCCGGTCATATATTGGTTATTTCTGAAAACATTAACCGAATAATCCAGTTTATTCCTGCCAATGTTTATAGAAGGGGATATTGACACTATGTTTTTCTTGTCCCTGAAAACCATTGCGGATATATAATCGTAGTCATAAGCGTCATTTTTTACCGATATGTCAAAAAGCGAAAAAGATAACCCCCCCATCGCTGCAAGACGGTTCATCCCGCCAAACCACCAGGGATCCTGTTTAAGGGCGTCTGTTTCTTCTGCACGCGCAATTACGAACAAAAACACGAATATTATTACGGTTACTATTTTTATTTTGTTTTTTCCCACTTCAGATCCTTCCTTTGGGCGATTCGTGAATCGCCCCTACAACTTCAATTTCCCCCATTATAATCCTTCGTCCAGGCCGCCACATGGGGCGGCCCCTACAGGGAGATGATTCCTTATTCGTAATTAGTCATTGGTAATTGGTAATTATTATTTGATCTTTTCAAGGTACTGCATAACACCGCTGCCAATACCTTCAGCAACTTTTGACCTGAACCCGTCAGAATCTAATTTTTCTTCTTCTTTAGGGTTTGATATGAATGCGATTTCCACAAGCACTGAGGGCATGTTTGTGTTTGCCAGCACGTAAAACGGCGCGCGCTCTGTGGGTTCCCACTTTAGTTTCAGCTCGCTGACCAGGTTGTGCTGGATGTTTCCGGCGGCTTCTATGCTTAGGTATTCATACGCGCCTTTGCGCAGGTCATTAAGCAAAAATTCAAAAGCGCCTACGTCCTTATTTTCCCACTTGGCTGCCTCTGCCGCGGCTTTTGAGGACGCCACCCGGCTGTAAATGTACGCCCTTGTGCCCATGGCTGCCCTGTCAGGGGAGGCGTTACAGTGTATGGAAACGAATAAATCCGCTTTTCTGTCATTGGCAAAATAAGCCCTGTTTTTAAGGGTTATGAATTTATCCGAGTTCCTGGTTATGAGTACATCAAGGCCCTTGCTTTTTAAATACCTTTCCACTTTTTCCGCCACAGGCAGGACCACGTCCTTTTCCTGCAGCCCCTCTTTGCCTATTGCCCCGGGGTCATTTCCTCCGTGACCCGGGTCTATGACTATGAGCTTTCTCTGGTTTGATTTTGAAGATTCTTCGACCCGGATTATTTCCTTTGTGGGTTCGGGTATTAACGTCGCGATTACCACAGCCTCTTTTGTCGGCGCCGGTATTGGTGTGTTCGCCGGTTTTGCCGTGACTACCTTAACAACCACAGCTGTCGCCTGCGCAATCCGTGTTTCATTGACAAACTCCATTATCTTGTCTGAAGTCATCTGGCTTATAAAAAGCTTGCCATTTTCAATAAACGGTGGGGTGTCAATCCTGGCTATATTTTTACCGGAAGTGACGTACGGGTAATTCAGTATTATCGTGGCTTCACCCGCCTTACCCCTTACAATTATCAGCGCCTGCTGCCAGTTGTATTCCACGCTTATTCCGGGCTGGCTTTCCAGGTACTTTACGTTAACATAACTCTCGGCGTGAAGCGCCGCGGGCATCATGACAAAGACAAGCGCCGCAATGATAAATACCAGGCGGATGGATGCTCGCTGTATTGCAGGAACGATAAGTATGCGCCTAGCGCAGGCGTCAAGCTCCGCGTCATCCACGCTCTTAATCCCGACACACCCTCTGTCCCGCATCAAAAGTCCTTTTATGTTCCACGCCGTATTCTTCAAATAAACCGCCTTTGTATTTTTCGTTGTCCTGTCTTCGTCCTGTTTTCGTAGGGGCGAGCCGGTGGCTCGCCCGGCCTTAGTCCTTAAGGCCGGCCTTAACTTCCCTCGCTACGGGCGAGTCACCGACTCGCCCCTACGGGATCTAAACCCTGCCTTACGCAGCCTGAAGGCTGCGGCTACCAAACAAACACATCATTCCTTAATTTGTAATTAGTCATTGGTAATTAGTAATTAAACCCTGTAATCCTTACGACAACCTTTGGAACGTAGGTATTTCAACGTTCTCATAATTATTTTCCACCAGCGTCCTTACGCTGTTGCCTATCATGGTGGTGACGTGCTCAACTTTTTTCTCCGCGGCGAAATCAGGCATAACTCCTACAGACGTGGCCCCGTCCTTTATCCCGGATATGAGGATGACCACTTCAATCTCATCGCCCATGGAATCATCGCATACCACGCCGTACTTAAGCGAAGCGTCCTTGCCCGTCATTTTCTTTATGTTGTCTATTTCTTTGAGCTCCGCGACTGTTATATTGCCAACAAAGTTGATGAGCATTTCCTTGGCGCCGTTTAACTCCACGTCGCCGATGAACGGGTTCTTTAACGCGCGCTCAAACGCCTTCTTTGCCTTGTCAGTGCCGCTGGCCCTGCCTATTCCCAGGTAAGTGTCGCCCTTCTGCTTTAGGGTCGCCTTAACATCCTCAAAATCTATGTTCTGCAGCCCCGGCTTTGCTATCATGGCCACAATGCCGTTTACAATGTCGATTAAGACCTTGTTGGCTTCCTTGTACGCCTGCGGTATGGTGGTGGCCAGTTCGCATACTTCAAATATCTTCTCATTTGATATAGTGATGATGGAGTTTACTTTGTCCTTTAAGCGCGCCATGGACTCTTCCACTATTTTCCTCTTCCTGGGGTTGTCCATTTCCATCTTGGTCGGCGTTATGACCACGCCCACTGTCAGGATATCCAGGCCCCTGGCAATGTCGGCGATTACCGGAGCCGCTCCCGAGCCGGTGCCTCCGCCCAATCCGCAGGTGATGAAAAGCATGTCAGTGCCGCGCAGTTTGGACTCGAGCAGGTCCCTGTCCTCTTCAGCCGCTTTTTCGCCCTTTTCAGGGTTTGAACCGGCGCCGCCGCCTTTGGTGAGCTTGTTTCCTATCTGTATCTTTTCGCCGGCTAAGACCCTCTGGAGGGACTGCATGTCGGTGTTGGCGGCGATTAAATCAGCGTCGGATAATCCCGCCTCTGACATGTCGTTAATGATGTTGCAGCCGCAGCCTCCGACGCCTATTACCTTTATCTTGATCCCCGTCGTCTCGTCCGCTTCCATTTCCGCGTATTCAAATTTCAGTTTTCCTTCTAATTCTTCCATGCCCCACCTCCTAAATTTTATCTAAAATATTATTTTTTATGAAAGCCCACAGCCCGTCTAAGACCCCGGGTTTGTGGGATAGAGAATGAATTATTTCTTCCCTGTTCCCTTATGTAGTACTCAATGAGCCCGATGACTGTCGCGTACTCGGGCGTGCTGACTATGTCGTAGAGCCCCACCACTTTTTCCTTAAGCGGCGCGCCTATCCTCACCCTCATGCCAAGCTCTTCTTTGAAGAGACCGTCTATACCCTTTAATAATGAAGTGCCGCCCGTTAACACTATGCCGCCGGCATACATGTTCTTGTCTATGCCCTCTTTTTTAAGCTCCTCTTCCACGAACCTGATGAGCTCCTGGACGCGCGGCTTGACGAACTTGGAAAGTGCTTTTCTCTCCACTTTTTCCACTTTTGAGCTTCCCATATCAGGCACGTCTATCCATTCCTCGGTCATGGACATGCCGTCGGCCTGGCCTTCGCTTTCCAGCAGGCCGTATTTTTTCTTTAGTTCTTCGGCCGTTGCCTTGGGCGTCTGGAGCCCCTGAACGATGTCGTTTGTTATATACTGCCCGCCCACGGGTATGACCCTGACAAACCTGAGCGACTTCCTGTAATAAAGCGCCATGTCAGTGGTGCCGCCGCCGATGTCCAAAAGCAGCACTCCCACGTCTTTTTCATCAGGGTAAAGCACCGAGTTGGCCGAAGCCATTCCCTGAAGTATTATGTCCGCCACATGCAGCCCGGCTTTTTCTATGACTTTTTTTACATTGTCTATGGCTGTCAGCGAGCCCGTCACCACGTACGCGTCCACTTCAAGTTTCATGCCTGTCATGCCGAGCGGGTCCTCTATCTCGTCCTGTGAGTCGACTATGTACTGTATGGGCACCACATGGAGGCGTTCCCTGTCCTGCGACATCCTTATGCTTGTCGCGCCGTCCATGGCGCGCGACTTGTCATCCTCGTTTATTTCTTTCTGCTTCTGGTGGGAAAGCGCTGTTTCGCCGTGGCCCTTTATCCCGGATATGTGCTTGCCCGATATCGAGGCGAGCACGCCCGTCACTTTCACTTTTGCCATTTCCTCGGCCTTGCCCACGGACTTCCTGATGGCCTCGGTAGTTTCGGCAATGTTGTTAATGGAGCCCTTTGAGACCCCGCTGTTTTCCTGCCACCCCACGCCTATGACGTTTATCTCGTCATTTATTACCTCAGCTATGACCGTGCATACCTTTGTTGTCCCGATGTCGACTGCCGCGACGATTTCCGATTCTCCGTGCTGCATGTGTTGTTTCTCCTTTTTCAGTTTAAGATAACCCTGCCGTCAAACCTTAAATCCATTTTTTTAAACTTCCTGCCGAGTTCCTTGTATGTTTTCAGGGCTACCATATATTTATCCAGCTTTTCAGCTGTTATGGAATCTCCAAACTCTATGATGCCGCCGTCCTCATGTATGAATATTATGGAGGAAGGGTTGCGCAGGCTAACCTCTGATATGCGCGTTAAGTATTCCGCTTTGACAGCCACGGCCTGCTTTAGCGCCTTTATGTATTCAGGCCTTTTTTCCTGCTGGGCGACGCCTGAGATGTAAGGCAGGTAATGCCTGTCTATGTTTGAATCCGCCATCTTTGTCTTCATGTCCGAGTACATCACGTACAGATTGCCCTGGTTTATGAGGTACACGGGCCTGCCAAAGAGGTTAAATGAAGGCAGCGCCGGCATCTTCATGTCCTGTATCCTCTCGGCGGCATACCTTGCCAGAAAATTCACGGAAGCCCCGAAGACCACAAGAAGCATGGCCATGAGCATAAGCTTTTTAAGGGCAGACCCCAATCCCTTAGCCTGCGCGCCAACCGTAGCAACTCTGGACCGCTTTTCGACAAACCCGCCGAATTTCTGTTTTCCGTACATTTGCGCTCCTGTTTTTAATTTCTATTTACCGTACTTGCTTTCGTAGGGGCGAGCCGGCCTTGCACGTTGAAGCTTCAGCGAAAACGTGTGGCTCGCCCGGCCTTAGATCTTAAGGCCGCCTTATACGTCCCTCGCTGCGGGCGAGTCACCGACTCGCCCCTACGACAACAAACCGCCTTGCTTTTGTTATTCGTAGAGACACAGCTTGCTGTGTCTCGCCTTTCAGCGTCTGAGACGCGGCAAGTCTGCGTCTCTACAAAGAACTTATTTGCCGCGTGCTAACGCGGCCTTCACAAACATCATTATCAGTTCATAAAATCCGATCCCGGCCTTTTTCGCCGAATCCGGAAAAAGGCTTAAGTCAGTCATACCAGGCAGCGTATTTACCTCTATGAGATACGCCTTGCCTTTCCTTACTATGAGGTCCACCCTCGTATAGTCCCTGCAATTTAAGGCGTTATATACCATAAGGGCGGTCTTTTCAGCCCTTTTTTCCTCCGCGGCTGTTATCCTGGCCGGTATTATGTGCTCTGACATGCCTACGGTATATTTTGACTCATAATCATAGAATTCATTCGCGGGCACTATCTCTATAATAGGAAGGACTTCGCCAAATAATACAGGCACGGCTATTTCAGTGCCTTTTATGTATTCCTCAGCTATAACCCTTCCGTATTTCCTTGATTTCGGAAAATATTTAAAAGCCTCTTTTTTATTCTTTATTATATATACCCCTACGGAAGAACCTTCCTCTTCAGGCTTAAAAACATACGGGTATTTCATCTTCAGTTTCTTTAAATCCGCTATGGTATCGAGCACCTGCCACTTTGCCGTATCCACTCCGTTAAAAGCCGCAATCTGTTTTGTCATGACCTTGTTCATACCGACCGCGGAGGCCATAACGCCGCTTCCCGTATAAGGAATGCCGAGAAACTCAAGCATGCCCTGTATGACGCCGTCCTCGCCGTATGTGCCGTGAAGGGCTATGACAGCCACGTCTATTTTTGCCGCAAGTATTTTATCCATGGAACGGCTGTCTAAGTCTATGGCAACAACATTCTCGCCGTGTTCTGATAATGCTTTTACAATGGCCCTGCCGGAATTAAGGGAAACTTCCCTCTCCGACGAAATCCCGCCCATGATAACGCCGATACGCGGTTTCTTAATCTTTGCCATGGTCTGGTTCTCCTTGTTATGATTTCTAATTTCTTATTTCTAATTTTTAATTACAAAGCCTTGCCTTCGTAGGGGCGAGCCGGTGGCTCGCCCGGCCTTAGATCTTAAGGCCGCCTTATACGCCCCTCGCTGCGGGCGAGTCACCGACTCGCCCCTACGAGATCTAAATCCTTCCTTACGCAGCCTAAAGGCTGCGGCTACCGATTTCCACATTCCTCCGTAGAGAGGGGGCTTGCTCCCTCTCAAACGTGGAGAGCCAGCAAGCCGGCTCTCTACTTGATAACCCTGACTTCCTCTTCCAGCCTTACTTTAAACTTCTTATACACTTCCTTCTTTACTATCGCAGCCAGCTTCATGACATCTTTACAGCTGGCTTTTCCTGTATCGTTTATCAAAAAATTGCCATGCATCTCGGATATCTTCGCTCCTCCGACTTTCCTGCCCTTAAACCCGGCCTGTTCTATGAGCTTGCCGGCTGTGTAATCCTTTCCGTTCTTAAAGAAGCTTCCCGCGCAGTACGCTTTCCACGGGTGCTTCGCGTGCCTTTGTTTTATGATTTCAGCCATTTCTTTTTTAATCTCCGCGGGTTTTCCTTTTTTTAGCTTAAATTCCGCGCCTGTTATTATGAAGCCGTTTTCCTGAAATACCGAGTGCCTGTATGAGAAGCCCTTTTTTATGTCCGTTAATACCCCGCACTTTCCTTTTTTATCCATGTAATATACCCTTGTAATAAGCGGGCTTATTGATTTTCCAAAGGCGCCCGCGTTCATGTAAACGGCTCCGCCCACTGTGCCCGGTATGCCGGCCATGAACTCCATTCCCTTTAAACCCTTCCTTATAAGGAAACCCAATACCGCGTTCATCTTCGCTCCTGCCCCGGCAAAAACCCTCACAACGCCTTCACTGCGCACCGCTGTGAAGTCGCCTTTAAGCTCTATGAAAACCTTTTTGAGTTTTCCGTCGCTTATAAGCACATTTGTAAGGTTGCCCATCACGAACATCTCTTTTTTCGCGGCCCCGGCAGCCTTTACCACGCCGGCCAGCGCCACTGTGTTTTCCGCTTTCAAATAACATTCGGCTTTTCCGCCTATCCTAAAATTCGCTTTTTCCTTGAGCGAAAAATCCTTTATATATTTAATGCCCGCGGCTTTTAAGTCACTGTAAAATCCGCTCACTTGGCCCACTTTTCTATTTCATTCCTGAGCTCATAAATGTTTCCCGCGCCCATTAAAAATACCAGGTCGCCTTTTTTAACTGTTTTCCTTAAGCGCTCCGATATAGAGCCCCACTCGGTCTCAACAAACACATTCTTATATCCGTCCTGCTTCATGGAGTCCGCTATTAAGTTCGATGTCACGCCCACTATCGGCGCTTCCCTTGCCGGGTATATCTTGTCGATTATGACCATATCCGCTATTGCCAGCGCCTTGCCAAATTCCCTGAAAAGCTGCTGTGTCCTGGAGAAAAGGTGCGGCTGAAAAACCGCTATTACCCTCCCTTTTTTCGCCATGTCCTTGCCGGTTTCCATTACTTTTGTGACTTCCATGGGGTGGTGCGCGTAATCATCCACAACGTTAAAGTTCTTCATTTTAAATATATTGAAGCGCCTTTTTACGTTCTTAAATTTCTTAAGGCCTTTTTTTACTGTCGCCGGCGAAATCCCGGTGTCTATGGCAATGGCAATGGCCATCAGGGAATTCTGGATGTTATGTTTTCCCGGGATGTTGAGTTCAAAAACCCCGAGGTTTTTTCCGTGATACACGACTGTAAATCCCTGCGTGAACCCCTTAAAATGTATCTTCTTGGCGTATATGTCGTTTGTCGTGTCAAAGCCGTAGTAAATGGACCTGGCAAATATCTCGCTCTTTATGGACTTTATGTTCGCGTCGTCGCCGTTTAAGTAAGCCGCGCCGTAAAACGGCACCTTGTTGACGAAATTCACAAACGCCTCTTTTAAAGCGTCCATCTTTTTATAATAATCCATGTGGTCGTTGTCTATGTTCGTCACGCCCGCGATGACCGGGTTTAAATGCAGGAACGAGCCGAATGCCTCGCACGCCTCGGCAATGACATACCTGCCTTTTCCCGCCCTGGCATGCACGCCGCCGGATTTCACCACTCCGCCGATTATGTATGTCGGGTCAAGCTTGGCTTCCATGAATATGGTGGCCAGCATGGATGTCGTGGTGGTCTTGCCGTGCGAGCCCGCGATTGCTATGCCGTATTTTAAGCGCATGACTTCGTCTAACATCACCGCCCTGGGTATGACGGGCACCTTCATCTTCCTGGCTTTGACTATTTCAGGGTTTGTCTCAGGCACGGCGTTGGAGTACACGACCACATCAGCGCCTTTTACGTTCTTCTCGTTATGGCCTATGAAAATCTTCCCGCCTATGGACCGAATCCTGCCCGTGTTCTCTGATTCTTTCATGTCAGAACCCGTCACTTTATAGCCTGTATTTATGAGAATCTCGGCTATGCCGTTCATGCCTGACCCGCCTATCCCTATAAAGTGTATCTGCTTTACCTCTTTCATCATCGTTTGTCTCCGGTTAATATTTTTATTATCCTTATCGCGCTGTTGCCTTCATATATCCGTCCGAGTTCCTTCCTCATTGCCGCTCCCCTTTTGGGCTCCAGCACTTTCTTTATGGCCTCAGCCAGCGTCGCTTCGTTTAAATCCGCGTCGTTTAAAACAAGCGCCGCTTTCCTCGCCTCCAGCACCCGGGCGTTTTTTTCCTGGTGGTTATCTGTCGCGTGCGGGTAAGGCACCAATACTGCCGGGAGCTTTACAGCCGCAAGTTCGGTCAATGTCCCCGCGCCCGCCCGTAAGACCCCTGCCGTTGCCAGCGAATATGCCAGCCCCGCGTCGTCAATGAACTTCAGCACCGCGACCTTCGCGCCTTTGCGCTGCTTTGCGGCTTTTTTCGCCGCATCAAATCCGGCCCCGCCGGTCATCCATATGAACTGGGCCTGCTTTATCGCTTTATCATCCGAACTCATCAGTTTTTCCATGGCAGCATTAATTGACTTTGCCGCCCTGGACCCCGGCATCACAAGCACGGTTTTCTTTGCCGCGCTTAATCCGAAGTATTTTGCGGCCCGGCTTTTCCTCTTTTTCAGTATGGATTCCCTTACCGGGTTTCCCGTCACTTCGGTTTTGCCTTTCGGGAAATACTTTATGGTGTCGGGAAAACCAACTGTTACAACCGACGCCGTAAACCCCAGCAGCCTGTTTGCCAGCCCCGGCACTATGTTTGGCTCGTGTATCAAAGTCCTTTTCCCCATGAATGAGGCAGCCTCTATGGCCGGGAAAGAAACAAACCCGCCGGTGCCTGCCGCGAAATCAGGGTCAAAGTCCTTCACTATGCGCGCCGCGTCAAAGAGCGATTTTACTATGTAAAAAGCGTTCACTATGTTCTTAACTGTAAACTTCCTTATCAAAGGCCTCGCGTCAACTCCCGCGAACTTAAAGCCCCTGCTTTCTATGATTTCTTTTTCCATTCCGTTTATGGACCCTACAAAGAGCACTTCAGCTTTCCGGTTGAGTTCCTGCAAAGCCTCTGCCATGGCAATCGCCGGGTAAATATGCCCGCCGGTCCCGCCGCAGGTAAATAATACCTTCACCGGCCGCTCCCGTACGCCGCCTTAGACGCCGACAAAAGCAGCGCCACCGCCACAGACGTAAATAAAAGCGCCGTGCCTCCGGAGCTGATAAACGGAAGCGTCGTGCCTTTTGAAGGCATGAGCCCCAGCGCCACCGCCATGTTCATTGACGCCTGCACCGTTATCATGAATGTAAGCCCCGCCGCCATGTATTTCAAAAAGTTATCCTTTACGTTTATCGCGATAAACGCGCCGCGCACTAAGAGCGTTATGAAAAGCGCGAGCACCAGCGTCGTGCCCCAGAGCCCCAGCTCCTCGCCGATGATGGCGAATATATAGTCCGTATGAAGCGCCGGCAGGTAAAGGAACTTCTGCTGGCTGTTTGAAAATCCCACGCCAAGCGGCCCGCCGGAACCGACCGCTATCAATGACTGGACCACCTGGTAACCCACGCCGAGCGGGTCCTTCCACGGATCCATGAATGAAAGCATCCTTGCCATCCTGTAAGGTTCGGCCTTTACAAGCACGCCCACGCCTGCCACAGCCATGCCAAGCAGCCCGCCCAGGAACACAAGGCTTACCCCGCCCATTATCATGAACGCAAAATATAAAAGCCCTATGATAACCGTGCCGCCCAGATCCTTCTGCAGTATGAGCCCCAGGCACACTATGCCGGTTACCATCGTGCCCCTGAAAACCTTCCTGGTCTTTTCAAAAGTCTCATTGGAAAACAGCGACGCCATGTAAAGCACGTAAAACACCTTTACCATCTCAAAAGGCTGGAACGAGAGCGGCCCTAACTGGAGCCACCTTTTAGCCCCGCCCACTTTATGGCTTAAACCCGGTATGTGCACGGCGAATAAAAGCACTATTGCGATAATGAGCCCCGGCCATATCATCTTTTCCAGCCTGGCCCTGTCCATCTTAAAGAACCAAAAAGCCGCGGCCACGCTTAAGGCCATCCACATTACCTGTTTTTTTACCAGGTAAAGGCTGTCATGGTAATTTTGTATGGAATATACCGACCCGGCGCTCCATATCATAAGGAAGCCGATGCAGGTAAGCGCCACCACGTCGTATAAAAGCACGCTGTCGATGTGCGCCGTAGTATTTGCCTTCATTTTCCTGCCGCCTTTAACACGTATTTTTTGAACTCATCGCCCCTGTGGGCATAATTTTTAAAAAGGTCAAACGACGCGCATGCCGGCGATAATAAGAGCACCTTTATGCCCGGCACTGTCAGACCCGCGTTTACCGCCTCTTCCATGGAAGCGGCTTTCCTCACTTCTATTTTTGGCGTGAATATGGACTCTATCTTATCCCTGTTTTCGCCAAGCGCTATTATCGCCTTTATGTTAGGCGTCAATTTTTCAAGTATCGGGGTAAAATCCGTGCCTTTTTCCCTGCCGCCTAAAATGAGCGCCATGTCCTGGTCAAATGTTTCCATGGCCTTTAATACCGCGTCCACGTTTGTGCCTTTTGAGTCGTCATAGCACTTTATGCCCCTGGCCTCGCCCACGAACTCTATCCTGTGGTGGAGCCCGGTAAATTCCTGTATGGTTTTGATGGCCGCCTCTGTGTCGAGTTTTAATATCTCGGCCGTCATGTAGCACGAAAGCACGTTCTCATAGTTATGCTTTCCGATTAACTTCATGGAGTCAGCCGCGAAAAGTTTTTCCTTTTTCCCGGCTTCCGACTTCATGAACCATCCGTCCTTAAAATAAAAGCCCGTTTCGAGTTCCCTGTAAGCCGAGAAATAATATTTTTTCGTCTTTGACATGGAAACCATTATGCTCGTAAATTTGTCCTCAGTATTTAATATAAGCGCCTCGTTTGGCCCCTGGTTTTTGAATATGTTCGCCTTTGCCTCGGCGTATTCCTGCATGGATTTGTACCTGTCCAGATGGTCCTCAGTCACGTTGAGTATTATCGAAACCACCGGCTTAAAATCACGTATCTCCTCAAGCTGAAAGGACGAAATCTCAACCACTATGTATTCGGGTTTTTTGCCGGAGGCGAGCAAGTCGCAAAACGGTATGCCTATATTGCCCGCGAGCTCCACTTTATCCCCCATCTGCGCTTTCATTATTTCATAAATTAAAGTTGTGACCGTTGTCTTGCCGTTCGTGCCGGTTATGGCCACAATCTTCGCGTCAGTGAACTGGTAAGCGAATTCCACGTCGCCTATCATGAGCTTGTTATTGCGCGAGGCGACTTCCTTCCACTTGTCCTGCACTGGCACTCCCGGCGAAAGTATGATGTAATCAGCCTCCATAAAGGACGAATCCTTATGGCCGTCGGTTTCCAGGACCACGCCTTTTTTCTCAAGCTCTATGGCCTCGGCGTCAAACTTGACCCTGGATTTGGTGTCGCTTAACACTATCTTTTTGACGCCCTTATCAAGCAGGTATTTCGCGGTCGATATGCCGCTTTTACCGGCGCCGAGAATCAGTATTGATTTGCCTTTAAGTTCGAGCATCCGTCACCTCAGCTTTAGCGTGCTTAAAGTAAACAAAAGCACGATAAGCGCTATTATCCAGAACCTTATTATCAGCTTTGGTTCTGAGACGCCGGCCAGCTGGAAATGGTGGTGAAGCGGCGCCATTTTAAATATCCTCTTGCCCGTTAACTTATAAGACCCGACCTGCAGGATGACCGAAGCCACCTCTGCCACGAATATTATGCCTACTATAAGGAGGAGAAGTTCCTGCTTAATCAGCACGGCCACAGTCCCCACGACTCCGCCGAGCATCAGCGCGCCTATGTCGCCCATGAATATCTGCGCGGGGTAGGCGTTAAACCACAGGAACCCGAGCAGGGAACCCACCACAGCCGAGCATATTACAGTTATCTCAGCCGCCTTTGCCACGTGCATGATAAGGAGGTATTCGCTGAACTTTATGTTTCCTATTATATAGGACATGACCACGAATGTGGCGAATACAAAAAGCGAAAGCCCGCTCGCCAGCCCGTCCATGCCGTCGGTAAAGTTAACCGCGTTGGACCACCCCGCCACTATGAGCATGGCGAATATGACGTAGAGCCATACCGGCAGTTCCACCGGGTTTTTCACGAACGGCACGTTTATGAACGTGGTATACGCGAATGTTTTTTCCGTGAATAGCAGGTACATGGCCACAACCACAAAACCGCCTGCCACCTGCATCAAAAACTTCCATTTTGAGGCAAGCCCTTTTGTTCCGACTTTCAGCTTTAAATAATCGTCAAGGAACCCTATAAAAGCGAACCAGAAAGTGGCGAAGTAAACTATGTAAACGTAATTGTTGTCAAAACGCCCCCACAACAGCATGGAAATGGTAAAGGATATGAGCATCATGAGCCCGCCCATGGTGGGCGTGCCCTTCTTGCTCAAGTGGTCCTTTGGTCCTTCCTCGCGGATGACCTGGGTAACTGACATCTTTTTCATCAAAGCGATGACGCCTTTGCCTATTAAAAGGGTTATGACAAAAGCCGTAATAGCGGCAAAAGCAGCCCTGACAGTTATATAACGGAAAATATTCAACCCCGACAGGTATATATGCAGCGGGTAAATCAGGTGGTAAAACATGCTCCACAGCACCTCGTTTCATTTTTTTAATTTCTAATTTCTGATTCCTAATTTCTAATTAAGCCCTGCCTTGCCTTCGTAGGGGCGAGCCGGCCTTGCACGTTGAAGCTTCAGCGAAAACGTGTGGCTCGCCCGGCCTTTCAGCGCCGGTAGCCGCAACCTTCAGGTTGCGAAAGGCCGGTGTTGCGCTGGCAAAGGCTGCGGCTACCATACCTGATGCAAACCACCATCCTGTTACTCTGTAGAGAGGGGGCTTGCTCCCTCTCCAGCGTTAGAGAGCCAGCAAGCCGGCTCTCTACACGGAACGGTTTCTTATTTCAGAACTTTAATTATCTCTTCCAGTTTATTACCCCGTGAGCCTTTAACAAACACTGTATCTCCCGGTTTAACAGCCAGCTTCAGGGCATTCTTCAGCTCTTCCCTGTCCTTAAAGGTCTCGGCCTTCTGCCCGTAGCCTTTTTTCACGTCTTCCGCGTGCTTTCCATATATTAAGAACTTCTTTATATTTAACCCGGCGAACCTTTTGCCTGTTTCTTCGTGGAACTTCTTCGCGTCTTTGCCCAGCTCCAGCATGTCCCCCATTAAAACTACCAGCCCTTTTGTCCCCATCTTTTTTAAGGTCTCTATCGAGGCCTTAAAAGAGTCGGGGTTGGCGTTGTAGCAGTCGTTTATGGCCGTGATGCCGTTTCCCAGCTTTACTTCCTCAAACCGCATGAACCCTTCCATCCTGAACTTCAAAAGAGCCTTCTTTATCCCCGCGTCGCTTACCCCGAAGGTTTTCGCCGCCGCAATAGCCGCCGCCGCGTTGCTTAAGTTATGCTCACCCTTTAGGCTCATTGAAAGTTCCGGCTTTACGCAGTTGACTTTAAACATTGTCCGGCCGCCTTTAGTCCCGTATGATTCCACTTTTACATCCGCATCATTGACAACTCCGAATGTTTTCACCTTAAGGTTTCCGTCTTTCCCTACTCCTGTCTCCAGTCTCCTGTCTCGTCCTCTCTCCACGGCTTTCCCCGTCAAAAACTCAAAAAACTTATCATCTTTATTTAAAACAACCACTCCGCCATTCTTAATCCCCTGCATTATTTCAGCTTTCGCGTTAGCAATCCCCTTCACGCCGTCCTTAAAGAACCCCACGTGCGCCCTGCCGACATTGGTAATTATCGCGGCATCCAGCCTTATCGCCGATACCAGGTTTTTAATCTCGCCTTTATGGTTCATGCCCAGTTCAAATACAACCGCCTCATGTTCCGGTCCCAGGTTAAAGACCGTATGCGGCAGCCCTATGTTGTTGTTAAAACTCTTCTCGCTCTTTAAGGTCGTATACTTCTGCGAAAGCATGGCTGCCAGGAGCTCCTTGGTCGTGGTCTTGCCGTTTGAGCCTGTCACCGCGACGGCTTTGACGCTGCCGAACTTTTTAAAGTAATACTCTGCGAGCTTTAAAAGAGCCTTTGTCGTATCCTTTACTTTTACCTGGAACTTTTCATCAATTCCCTTTACATACTTCTCCACAACCACCGCGGCTGCGCCTGACTTAAAGGCCGCTCCGGCGTATTTATGGCCGTTAGTTTCGCCAATGAGCGCGAAAAACACTTCGCCTTTTTTCAGCTTCCTCGTATCAGTGCAGATTCCTTTTATTTTCGCGTCCTTAACAGCCATTTTCTTTCCAAACACTTTATACAGTTCGCTTAAAGTTAATATCACTTTAAGCCCCTTATCGCTTTTTTAACCTCTTTCGCGTCGTTAAACGGGTACTTAGTGTCCCCTATTATCTGGTACTCTTCGTGGCCCTTGCCGGCCAGTATTATGATGTCGTGTTCTTTGGCTATCTCAACGGCCTTTTTTATGGCTTTTCCGCGGTCAGCTATGACTATTGCTTTTTTCTTATCAACTATGCCTGCCATTACGTCTTTTATGATGGCTTCAGGTTTTTCGTGCCTCGGGTTATCCGATGTCACGATTACCACGTCCGAAAGCTTTTCAGCCACAGCGCCCATTAATGGCCTTTTGCCTTTGTCGCGGTTTCCGCCGGCGCCAAAGAGCGTGATTATCCTCGCCTTTTTCAGCTGGTTCAAGGCTATCAGTATCTTTTCAAGCGAGTCAGGAGTATGTGCAAAATCCACAAGCACGGTAAACTCCCCGTCATACGCCTTATCCAGCCTGCCCTTTACGGTCTTGAATTCCTTAACAGCCTTTACAGCGGATTTTAAGGAAACCCTTTTATCCATCACGGCAAGCGCGGCCATTATGTTGTATATGTTATGTTCTCCGACTAAACCCGAGTGGAACAAATGCTTTTTCCCGCCGTATTCGACTTCAAAATCAACCCCCTTGACGTCAACGTCAAAAAACAGGAGCTTATAGTCAGCCTTCGCCTTTTCTGCGTATGTAATTATATTTGCCTCTTTCTTTTTGCCTTCCCTTATGAAATCAGCCGCTGATTTATCATCCGCGTTTACCGCGAGCAGCCCGCCTTTTTTCAGGCACTCTGAAACCATCTTTAATTTTGCCGCAAGGTAATTCTCATACGTCTTATGGTAGTCAAAGTGGTCGCGTGTCACGTTTGTCATTACTGCCGCGTCGAGCTTTATATTCTTCAGCCTGCCCTGGTCTAAGGCGTGTGATGAAGCTTCTATTATTACGTCTTTAATCCCTCTGCCTGCCGCTTCCGCTATTAACTTGTGTATGGTTATATTCGACGGTGTTGTATTGTCGGCCGGATAAACTTTTTTACCGACTTTAAAACCAATCGTTCCGATCACGGCGCAGTCTTTGCCGGTCTGTTCCTTTATTAATGCTTCTATCAGGTATGAGACCGTGGTCTTTCCCTTGGTGCCTGTGATTCCCGTTATCCGTACTTTCTTTTTATCCGCGCTGTAGAACCTGTCCACTGCCGTGAACATGGCTTCGCGGCAGTCGTCGACTTTTACTATTGTCACGCCTTTTGCCGGCTTAACATCCTTTTGTACCACGAGCACTGACACGCCCGCGGCTAATGCCTGCGGTATGTAGTCATGACCGTCTTTTTCCACTCCCTTAACGCAGAAGAATATTGAGCCGCGCTTTGCCGATGACGCGCCTTCGGCAACAGTTGTGATGTATGTATCCATGCTGCCCGACAGCAGAGTTAATCCCTTAATGCCTCTTAGCAGCGCTTTTAACTTTTGTTTTTTCATTTACGTCCTGTCTTTGAAATCAAAGTTTATGACGCATTCCGCGCCCTTTTTTATCGCCACGCCCGGCTTTGGCGTCTGCCCGACCGCCACTCCGCTGCCCGAGCATTTGGCCTTCAACCCGTATACCGCGAGTATGTCCACGGCCTTTTTTATGGTACAGCCCCTGATGTCGGGCATATATATTTTTACCTGGTTATTCCTGTCCACATCGCCCAGATAAACCGAGACCGTATCCGTGGCCTTAACCGTCTTTCTGGGCTGCGGGTCCTGCGATATCACGTACTTTCCGAAGCCTATGCGCTGGTGCTTTATCTCGTTCTCTGCCAGGAACTTCTTCGCGTCCGAGTACTGCTTTAAGCAAAAATCAGGGAGCCTGGATTCCTTGGGCTTTTCCTCCGGCGCTTTTTCCTGCGCCACTACAGTCTCGCCGGCCTTGCCGGGTAATATGTTAAGGTATGATATCATCACGTTCGAGAGTTTCTTAAATGCCGGCGCCGCCACGTCCCCGCCGTAGGCCCATATCTCGCTTGGCTCGTCAACCAGGACCATGGTCACAACTTCAGGCTTTTCAGCGGGAAAAAAACCGATGAACGAACACACGTACCTGCCTGCCAGGTAGCCTTTGCCTTTCGGGTTATGCTTCTGTGCCGTTCCCGTCTTGCCTGCCACCTGGTATCCGGTCAAAGCCGCTTTCTTGCCTGTGCCGTCTTTTTCCGTTACCATCTCAAGCATGGTCACAAGTTTTTTCCTTAATCCGTCATCAACCACTTTTTTTCTGTCCCCTGATTTATGCCTGTACACGGTGCTGCCGTTCTTTTCTATCCTGTCAACGACGTACGGGGTCACCATGTATCCGCCGTTTGCCAGCGCCGCGTACGCGCGCATCATCTGCATGCCGGTTACGGCTACTTCCTGGCCGTACGGTATGGATGTGAGCGTGGTGTTGTCCCACTCTGAAACCGGCCTTAAGATGCCGCCAACTTCGCCGGGCATATCCGAGCCCGTGGGCCTGCCGAAGCCGTAGTCCGAGTATTCGCTGTAAAGTTTGTCCGCCTTGACCCTGAGCGCCAGTTCCACCATGCCGATGTTGGACGAATACTTCATGACTTCCGGGACGGTCAGCCAGCCGTGCTTTTCATGGTCATGCACTTTCCTGTCAAAAAACTGCTGCAGCCCGTTGCCGCAGAAAACTTTTTCGTTATAAGTCTCGGGCCGCTCTTTTAAGATTGCGGACATGGTGAATATCTTGAAGGTCGAACCCGGCTCAAATATGTCAGTTACCGCCCGGTTCCTCCTGGACTCCTGCGAATAGTCCCCGAACTCATTGGGGTCATATGTCGGGTAGTTGGCAAGCGCAAGAACGGCGCCGGTCTCCGGGTTCATGGAGATTAGCATGCCGCTTTTGCCCTTGTATTTTTCAACGGCGTTCTTTAATTCCTGCTGCGCGTAATACTGGATGGTGGAGTTGACAGTCAGATAAATGTCCGCGCCGCCCTCGGCCTTTTTTATGTCAACCGTGTCGAGCAGGACCTTCCTGCCCTTCGCGTCTTTTTTTATCTGGACAAAGCCTTCTTTTCCCTTCAAATATTTTTCAAATGATTCCTCTATGCCTTCCAGCCCTGTGTTGTCAGTCCCGGTAAAGCCGACTATGTGGGCCGCTGTTTCCTTAAGAGGGTAATACCGTTTTTCCTCGGCCTGGGCCGAGAGCCCCTCAATATCGCGCTCGACTATTACTGATGCCTTGTCCGCGTCAACTTTCCTTGCTATGTAAACGAATTCCTTTTTCTGGTTGAATTTTGAAAGTATGGAGGCGTAGTTTAATCCAAGATGCTTTGCCAAAAACGCGGCTGTGACCGGCTTGTTGCGCAGCTGCCTGGGGTTCGCGGAAATGGAGTATGATTTTATGGATAAGGCCGCTTTTTTTCCGTCAGAGGTGTATATGGTGCCGCGGCCGAGCTGCTGCTTTACCGTGGAGAGGTGCTGCTTCTGCGCCATGGATTTGAACTTGCCGTACTGGAATACCTGAAGCAGTACAAGCTGCACAAAGAAAACGGCAAACATCACTATGCCAAGTGTAAGCATCCACTCTATGCGCTTGTTTATTTCGTTTCCGTCAGTCATTTAACTCTCCGTGATATCGCGGTACATCAGCCCGTTCTCATCCGCGGGCTATTATTTGTTTTGCTGTTGCGTTGCTTTCGTTCCGTTCTGGTTCTCGTAGGGGCGAGCCGGTGGCTCGCCCGGCCTTAGAACTAAAGGCCGCCTTTACTTCCCTCGTTGCGGGCGAGTCACCGACTCGCCCCTACGGGATCAAAAATAAACGCCTACCTGTCCGACGTTCCTCCGCCGAAAATCCTTCCTATCCTGTCAAAAAGCGACGCGTTATACGCGTCCGCCACTATTACTTCTTTGCGCTCGGCTTCCTTAAAGCCGTAGCGTTTCTTTGCCACTTCAGCCACCTGCTCGTCGGACATCATGCCCTGGAGCTTGACTTCCATTATGGATTTCTGGCTTTTCAGCCTGTCCCTCGTTTTTGTAAGGTCGCTCATTTCATAGCTGTACTTTACCGACTGGTTCGCGAAAAACACGCACATCGTTAACAGCACCACCGCGCCGATTATCAAAGGCACAACGCCCTCGGGAGCCTGGTGCCCGGCATGGGTATTCTTAGGGTCAAGAATACGAAGAAACTTGCGCCGGGACGAATTCTCGTACATGTTTTTAAGGGCTCCTTTAATTTCTAATTTATGATTTCTAATTATAACCTGTTTAGCTTTTGCATCCGTCTTCGTAGGGGCGAGCCGGTGGCTCGCCCGGTCTTTGTGCTTAAGGCCGCTTATACTTCCATCGTTGCGGGCGAGTCACCGACTCGCCCCTACGAGAACCTTTTACTTCCCGCCTTACTCCTGTCTCCAGGCTCTTATCTCCCGCCAACCTAAATCTTCTCTGCCGCCCTTAACTTCGCGCTTCTGGCCCGCGGATTCTCCCGGGTTTCTTCCTCTCCTGGTATTACTGCTTTTCTCGTTACCAGCCTTATGCTTGCCTGATGTCCGCAGTTACACGGCATCCTTTTGTTCTCGCATATGCAGTCGTTGCTTTCCTTCACAAAGTACTGCTTTACTATCCTGTCTTCCAGCGAGTGGAAGGATATTACCGCCATCCTGCCGCCGCTTTTTAAGGCTTCTTTCGCTTTTATGAGTCCGGTCTTTAAGGCTTCCAGCTCGCCGTTTACTTCTATCCTGATGGCCTGGAAGGTCTTTGTTGCTGGGTTTATCTGCTCTTTCACCCCGCGCTTTGCCGCCTTTACTATCTCGGCTAAGGCCAGCGTCGTCTTTATCGGCCTGTTCTTTACTATGTAATTTGCTATCTTGCGCGCCTTGTAATCCTCGCCGTAATCTTTTATTATCCGCTCCAGGTCCATTTCCCTGTACTTATTGACCACGTAATCCGCGTCGAGCTCCTGCTCGTTATCGAGCCTCATGTCAAGCGGGGCGTCCTTTGAAAAGCTGAAGCCGCGGCTTGCGTCGTCAAAGTGCGCGCTGGAAACCCCCAGGTCAAAGATTATGCCGTCTACGGCCGGGATGCCCAGGTCTTTTAGCACGGCGTCTAGGTCCCTGAAGTTCGCCTTTACAGGCGTGAACCTTTTTTCATCCGCAAATACTTTCAGCCTCTGCGCTGCGCTTTCCAGATTGCCTCTGTCAGTATCGATTCCTATTAAAGAGCAGTTCCTGTTGGAATTAAGTATTGCCTCGCTGTGCCCGCCCAACCCGAGCGTCGCGTCCACATACACCCCGCCTTTATTACCGCAGTCCAGTAACTCCAGCGTTTCCTTTAAAAGGACGGATGTATGGGAAAAACTCATATTAAATGTTCAAATGACTTTATGGCTTCTTCCTCATTGGCAAAGAAGTCAAATTCGCCCCAATATCCGGCGTATAAAAAGAGGTTTTTTACATATTCGTTTGAGCCGATTATCTTTATATCTCCGTTTAAGGAACGCGCGCGTTCCTTGCGCTCATTTAAGTACTCAATACCGGACACATTGATGTGGTCCACCCCGGAGAAGTCCAGGATAAAAAAGAAATTATCCTTTTCCACGAAAGTGGTAATAATGCCCTTCAAAGCCAGCATGTCCTCGATGTCAATGTTGCCTTTAAGTATCAGAACTACAACCTTCTTCGATTCGGTCTGCAAACTCATTCTCAGTACCTCCGCGTTTTATGTTTCCGGCGGCCCTCTGGGCCTCCCGGGTATTTCCGTTTCCTTTTTCGCTTTCGTAGGGGCGAGCCGGTGGCTCGCCCGGCCTTAAGTCTTAGTACTTAAGGCCGCATTTACACCCCTCGTTGCGGGCGAGTCACCGACTCGCCCCTACGAGAACTTACCTCCTACTCACTACCTACCACTCACAACCCACTATCCGTTATACTTCTCCGCATACTTCTCCGCGCTTATTATCTTAAACCTGTCAATTGATCCTATAAATACGACGTTTTTTTCTATCCCCGCGTATTTTTTTAAGTCGGCGTTCAGCATTATCCTGGAGCTCTTGTCTATGGTAATCTGGTCAGCGCCCTGGGCCACTTCCTCAAGTTCCTCAGCCTCAGGCGTGCGCTTAAATGACATGTTCTGCACAACCTGGTTGACCATGCGTTCCCAGTCCTCTACCATGAATCCTTCTATGCATTCATCTTTTCCCTTGGTAAGCATAATCATTGAAGCGTGTTCAGGGGTTGACGCCATAGCCTCGATATATTTTTTTATCTTGGCAGGCAGAGATACCCTGTTCTTCACGTCAAGGTTATGATGGTAACTCCCAACAAACCCGGTCCTGATAACCATTGTGTCACCTCGTTATAATATAAATATTAAGGGAATAAGGGCCATTCCATGCCAATAAACAACACTATCTGCCACTTTCTCCCACTTTGGAACATTCTAAACCCCCTGTCTGCCACTGTCAAGGCTATTTTGGCTATTTTTAAGGTTTATCCACGGATTCAAAATAAAAAAACGCCTTATTTCTAAGGCGTTTTTTAATGTGCGTGAAACCTAACTTAAGGTAAGATTTAATTTTGGGTTAAAACAGAGTTTTATTTATGTAAAATCCCTCCCACAACATACCACTGAGGGGATTTACAATTTACTATTTACGATTTACAATTATGGAATATGGGTATTTGTAGCGGGCGAATATCATTCGCCCGGCATTTGAGTTGATCTGCTTTTGTTTTCTATTTGTAGGGGCGATTCACGAATCGCCCGCCTTTTTCCGGTCTGAAGTCGCTATATATATGATTCAAAGTTACGCTTTCTAAGGTGCCAATTTGGCACCATAGAATTTCAGAACTGACTGGCATCACGACCTGTACTTAAATCAAAACAGCACCTAAATAAATTCCGCCTCCAGGCTAAATACACCTACCCCCAATCGTTCCCCTTTGCCCCAGAAAGGGGAATAAGAAGAGGATTTCTGAGGTCTTTGATTTGATACTCCACGCAGTCAAACCGCTCCGCAAACTCCTCTGCCGCCTCCGCGTTCCCTTCCACAATAAACTCCAGCACATTATTATTACCCCCGCCAAGCTTCAGATCCACGATCTGCAGCCCCTCAGAAGCGGCCGCGCCAACGTTAAAATCAGCAGCTTTGAACCTGCCGTAATCATTTTCCCTGGCGTCAGTGACTATAGTTAAACTAAGCTGTTTTCTGCTCAAATTATCCATATCCTCAGCCTTTCCAAAAGTTCCGTATACTATATTTGTAATAATTATACACTTTGTATACTTATGTGTCAAGACAAATCCAAACGTTTTTGTAGAGACGGGCCTCGCGCCCGTCTCAGACACAGCGCCTGCCTTGAGACGCCCACGAGCTGTGCCGTACACGGGGGCGTCTCTACAGTAGCTGTAAATATTAGCGCACAAATAAAAAAGGCCCGGGTTTAATCCCGGGCCTTTCGTTTTATATGGAGTTTTCAGGCAGGCCGTCTTCCAGCCTCCTGTTTATTTTAGATTTTATTTTTTATTGATATCTCCATCCTGATGCTTATTTCTTTACTTCCGTGGTATTTCCTGCCTTATCAGCCTGTGCCGCTGTTGAATTGCCTGCGCCTTCAGCCTTTGCCGCTTCTGCCTTTGCTTTCTTTGCAGCTTCTTTCGCTTCCTTTTTCGCTTTCTTTTCTGCCGCTTTCTTTGCTTTCTTCTCAGCAGCTATTGCCTTTGCGTCTGTCGAGTTTGCCGCGCCTTCCACAACCGCCGATGCCGAGTTGCCAGCCGCTTCAACCTTTGCAACTGCTGCTTTCGCTTCCTTTACCGGTGCTGCTGCTGTTGCCTTGTCTACTGCTTTCTCTTCCGCTTTCTTGTCCGCTGCTACAGCCAGTGACGCTGCAAATACGGCCGCGAACGCTACAACTAAAAACTTTTTCATTTCTGTTTCCTCCTTCGGATTTTTTTACTGCTTTTGTCATTGGTATGACATGCAAAAAGTATAACATTCTTCCGGAGGAAAACAAGCCCTGCCTACATTACTGTTCATACAGGCGAAATGCCGTTTCACGTTTTTTACCTTTTTATTGCGGCCTTTTCACCGCTCCAATTGTATTGCCGGCGCTTTCAGCTTTTACGCCCATCGTCTTCATAATTTTTGTTTTGTTGGTCTTCACCTTTCCCTGCGCAGCTTTAAATCTCACAGGCTGCGGTACTGCCGTACTTTTCGCGTTTGCCGCCAGCGAATCCCCGGCGCTTTCATATTTTACCGTTTCCGTTGCCGCGTTTTTTACCTGTTCCGCCGACTTAGCTATGACATCCGCAACCTGCTGCGGGGTCAGCACTATGACCGCTGCCGCCGATACAAACGCCGCAAAAGCCATCACGGACAAAACCATTAGAATTTTTTTCATTTTATTCCTCCTTCCTTTTTTTCCGTCTTTTACCTGATCATGTCGTTTATATCAGGCAGCGGATCAGACCATTTAAAATTATATTTTACTCCGGCTTTAAATACCAGCAGCGTGTTTCCTGTTAATTCATCCATATTGTTATTCGTATTTACCTTCAGAAGCCAGGCTGTGCCTTCGGCGTAAATGGTAATTTCCTGCGTTATCCTGGCCATTAATCCCACTGAAGGGTTTGCGATTCCGATCAATATTGTCCTGCCCCTGTCAAATATAGTCCCAAAACCCAGGCCTGCATAGAAAAATTCATTAAACATTTTATAGCCGTTTATTGACACCAGCGCTTCCACGCCGTCGCGGTCGGTTATAAGCCCCGCAAACGCTGTGGCAAATATATCCGGCCTGATAAAACGCGTATACGAAATGCCCGGAATACTGCGGCCCGGAATTACAAGCTCTATGCCTAAGGCGTTCCAGTACATAAGCGATGCCGCCGCAGTATATGTATTTGCAGCCGGGCCGGCTGCCGTATCCGCCGCGTCAGCGGCAGAACCTGACTGTATTACCCCGTTTTCCGCCAGGACAAAAGAAGAAAATAAGAAAAAAATTATTGCCGCGAACGTTATTACCCGCTTCATACGCCCTCCTTTTTTTCTTAATTGTATATTAAGTATATCCTCCACACGGCAAACGGCAATATCCTGAAACATCATATAGCCGTCTTATTTCCCCTTCTCCCAAAACGGAAAAAAGGCCATAAAAAGCGGAATTACTGTCTGTTTAAAAGCCGCTATGTATTATATAAATACGTGTAGGGTTAATTAACAAAATTCATCTGGAGGTGTATCATGAACGGACCGGAAAAAGAAATGGCAGCACAGGGACTCATAGTCAGGGCGGAAGTGATTCCAAAGATATCAAACTGCGCGATGGACGACTGTTCCTTTAACACCAACCACATCTGCCACGCCAAGTCCATAAGCGTAGGCGACGACCACCAGAAATGCGATACATACTCCGCTTCGGAACATAAATCCGGGGAAGGCTCCGTCATCGGCGGGGTGGGTTCATGCAAGGTTGTCAAATGCCTGTTTAACAAAGGCGGCATGCTTTGCGGCGCCGGAGGCATTACAATCTCCAGGCACGACGACCACGCTGACTGCCTGATGTTCAAGTCAATATAATAATAAACAAACAAAACCCCGGGAAACCGGGTTTTTTTTATGTTTCTTTCATTTGTCTTCGTAGGGGCGAGCCGGCCATGCACGTTGAAGCTTCAGCGGAAACGTGTGGCTCGCCCGAATTCTTACAACACCAATTTTCACTTACATGTGTAGCCTCTCTGTCTTTCGGCTAAACCTTATTTCTACACCTCCGCAGAAAAAAGTCAATAATCCGCGGAATTCCGCCCTTACCCTGCAGCGTTTTTAATTGTATAAGTCTATATACCTGATGATTGAACACCGCGCGCACGGAAGGCACACTCCGGCGCGCGCGGCCATAATCCGGGCTAAAAAAATAGCAGGAGCACACATAATGGAGTACCAATATAAAGCCGAAGACAATGTTGACGTTCTCGCCGTTACCTCATCCATCCCCATGATATCAGGTTGCGGCATGACAGACTGCGCGTTTAACACCGGCAAACTATGCCACGCCAAGTCCATATGCATAGGAGACGACCATCCTAAATGCGACACATACACCAGGTCCGCAGATAAGATCGGGGATACTACAGTCATAGGAAGGGTCGGAGTATGCAAGGTTAAAAGTTACAGTTATAACAGCACTCCCCTGTGCAGCGCCAGCGCCATAAAACTCTCCCGCCACCGCGACCACGCGGACTGCGCCATGTATAAGACGTATTGACAACACGCCATTTTCGACCATAAGTACTCACGTCATCCTGTTCTAATGATATTTCATTGACATCCCACGCCTATTTACTTACAATGGCTAATCTATCAAAAGCCTGGGAGGGCCAAACAAATGAAAAAGTATTTAGTTCTCATTGCCGTTATTCTGTCATTAGTGCTCCTTATTTCATGCAAAAAAACCAACCCGTCAGACCCCGCGCCTTCCGCCCTTCAAACTGCCACGCCCACCATCACGATAACGCCGACATTTACAATCAGCGGCACGGCAACAGTTACAGCTACAATCACACCCACTAATACCGCGCTGCCGTCTGTCTATATAATTGCCTCAATCAACTGCGTAAATACTTACGTAAGCTACTGGTTTACTTTGAATGTTGCCGGCGTAAGCTACCAGTACGCGACAATAACCGTCAATTCCGAAACGCTGGAATACCGCCCTGCTTCGTCGGTGTACGCTAGTCAGGCTGGATCTAACACCCCTGTGGTGCAGGGTTCTGTTTTTAACGTAAGCATACAAACGCATTTTGGCACATATACCGCCTCCATCACCGCACCGGGGGAAAATGTCTCAATAACAAACTACGTAGTTAGTTACGACCACGATGGGACAGATGACTTCGTGCTGGTAAGAAATGGCGCAAGCGTATTAACATATAGTTCCTTTGCTGCGCCTGATTCTTTGACAGACATAGACCCGGGCTTTACCATACCCGAAGCACTGGCATTTCCCATCAGCGGAAGTTATAACGTATCCGTCTACCCGTATAACATGAATGAAAACGCATTCACCGGCCCCACAGTGCCTACAACTAACCACCTGGAAGTCGAGTGTCTGACGGAAATAACGGTAGTCAAACCATAAAACCGCCACAACATATATTAAAACAACAAAACCCCGGGCAACCGGGGTTTTGTTGTTTTTGTAACGGGCGAATACCATTTGCCTGGAACATGATTTGCATTTGATTTGCTTTCGTAGGGGCGATTCACGAATCGCCCGCTCAACTACAGCCTGACTTGCCCCAAAGATAAATCTCCTCCAGCTATCGTTCCCCTTTGTTCCAGAAAGGGGAATAAGAAGAGGATTTCTGAGGTCTTTACCGGACCTTATCTTTAACCTGATCAGCCAACTTATACCAATACTGGGCAGTATTCTCAAGAAAGAAGTAATGCCCCACATAAGGTATCAAAAGCCCCGCAATAAGTATGATAGCCGGCAAAAGCCAGAAAGTGGGTTTAAATGCCAGGATGGCCAAAAGAATAAAAAGAAACAAAGCAAAACTCAAAGTAACCAGCAGATGTATAAGCCGCTCATGCTGTATCCGGGAGATCATAACAAGATGTTCTGCCAACACCCCCTGATAATCAGCATCGCCCTTAAGCAGAGCGTCTTTGACTTTAAGTTCATGGTCTTTAAAGTACTTTGATATATTCATAAAAAACCTCCTTATATATAAGATATAGCAGAGGTTTCAAAAAATCACCAGGTGATAAACGGTGTCAGATCTCGATTCATAATTCTATTTCCCCTGCAGCTTCCACGCCACAGACACATCAGCCGGAGCTAGGTCGTATGACAGCAACTCCCCTGGTTTCACCCATGCTATTTCATCATGGTCTGTCAGTGTCATTCTTTCTGTTATTAAGCTGGTTTTATAGCACTTAAGGTTTATGATTTTATCCTTGCCAGGCCAATTGTTCTCCGCAAAGAAATTCCCAACCTCCGCATCCACTCCTAATTCTTCCTTTATCTCCCTTTTCAAACACTCCTTCTCCGTCTCCCCATCCTCCAGCTTCCCCCCGGGAAACTCCCACTTGCCCGCCATGGATATGCCCTTCTTCCGTTTGGCAAGCAAAACCTTCCCGTCTTTCTCCACAATCGCGCCCAGTACTATTATTGTTTTCATAATTCTCCCGCTATTTATGATTATTTATGGCTGTATACGAGTATATACGATTATTCAGTCTTTATATAGCAGATTTATACTCTTTTATAATTACGACATCAATAGCCGTATAAAACCATTGTCAACGCAGATTTGGTGCCTGACACCAAATCTGCGTTGACAAACACATTCCTTGATTTAACCCCTATCACCCCGGAAATGACTTTATTTCAACGCTCCGCAAACCCATAAAATAATAAACCCCGGTTTTCCCGGGGTTTATTATTGATGCATTTATTACGGCTTGAATTCCAGCGGTTATTTACTGCATCTCGTCATTCCACCGTATAATACCACACCTTAAGCATAGGCCTGTTTGAAGGCACTACAGCGCCCGAGGAATATATCTCACAATAGTTCGCCACGGTCTCGTCAGTCACCTTTAAAAGCACCCCGTAATTCGTAGCAGGGTTTTCCATCCACCCCTGCACCACGGCCGGATCAAGGGCTATGGTGGTAGTGGAATCCGGAAGGATGTTAACAGACATAGCATTTGGAGTTATGGTGTTTGTACTGAAGTCTCCGCCCAGACTAGTCCAATCGTCTACATTTGTTCTGTGCGACCAACTTGTAACATTAATATTCCACGCCGCTGTAAGCTTGTGGACTTTTACGCCCTGCGCCCCCCCACCGTAATTCACCCCATTTGTTTTAAAAGTCAATTCTGCTTTATCCACTACAATTTTGCTGATTGGTAAAGCACTTATGTCAAATCTAAATAAAGACCTGTATAAACCCAGCGTATCGTTTACACCTAGTTTTACCGGATTATTTGAGTCAGTATAGTATGAAGATGATGAACTTCCATAAATCGCGCTCTGTGCCTGGCCATTATACGTCGGTGAATAAACACCTGCCTGAAACATCCTTATATAATATAACCCTGGCTGTTGCGGACCTGCTGGCCCTACAAGCCCTGCAGCACCCTGTTTTCCGGTACATGAAACCGATAAGAACACAGACATCCCAGCTAAAACAAGCAAGATAACTTTTTTCATATTTCCTCCCGTGTTTATTATTTTCTAAACTTCATTTCCCCTTTTGCAGGACAAGAATACACTATCTGCTTACGTATATCGTCTCATGCCTTTCGCGCCACACATGTTCAGGTGCAAACGAGCTTAAAAAACACGCGCCTGCCGGTGGTATGGTGCCACAGGTATGGTTATCACTTGTCGGAGTCCCTCCCAACATACAACACCAGTCCGCGCATGTAACGCCCCATCCATTGGTAGTACTGAATGTCCTTGATACATCCAGGTATAAATCATCATAGAACCGCACCGTTATCCACCCGTTATTGTCAGGATGCGATGCTGTGTAGTCCCAGCCCATGCTTGTGGGTATTTTCGAAAGCGCCTGAAAACTCCCATATCCAGTAAATGCCGGTGGACTTAAAAACCCATTATACGGCGTATTCATGCCTGCGCTTCCCGTATTGCCTGAATCTAAAACCGCGTACTTCAGCTGTGGCCCAAACGGTATGTTATGGGACAGTGACGCGTTTGTGTTCCTGATACCCGCATAAAACGACGTATGATGTCCGTTGTCAGGGTAATCATATACAGCCATGTACATGAAATCTACGGATATATTAAAATACCAGTCTTTTATTAAAGTCCGCTCATCCGCATATGTACTGTCTCCGGCTGTTGGAATTCCTTCAACAATAAATCTAAAATACTTATCTGCCTCAGTATATCCCTCAAAACTTTTTACAATACTAAGAGTGCAAACCGACACATCACCATCTTTACGAATTGTTTGAGGATTAAATACAAAAGTTGATTCATTATTTGAAACACTCGTAAAAATTCTTTCAAACTTTGGAAACTTCGTATGATACGTAATCTTATATTCTATCGTACTAGCCGAAACGGGAATGTTTTCCGATCCACTTACCAGCTCCATATCCAGCGTTGGTATGCCGTAATTCACTGCGTAGCTTGTATTTGATACCGGTTCCACGGCAAAGACCTGGCTGTCAAAGCCGTTAAAGGAATCCACCAACAAGCTCCACTTACCGCCGTTATGCACGGGAAATCCGGCTTTGCCGTCGGCTCCTGTCTTTGCCGTCATAGTGACACCCTTATCCACTGAATATAGTGAAACCCCCACGCTCACCGCGGGCGTGGCTTCCTGGTGGATGTATACCGTATATGACACATCCGGCGTGCAAGTCGGCGTTGATGTCAGGGGTATTTTATTAACCCCTAATGGCCCGTATATTTTTTCCTGAGAGCATGAAACAGCGGTTAAAATAATGACAAACGCCGCCGCAAATACCGCCAATCCCCTTTTACCTGCCACAATCCCCCCTGTAAATTTCCAGCCCCACAAAAAATGGAAATAACCACAAACAAGGCTATCTCCGATGTTTTTGTGAAGTTAGTGCTCAAACCCCTCTATATGAAAATGATTATATAATATTTTGCAAAAGTGTCAATAGGTTTTGTATGTACAAAAATAAAATATTTTTACGTAAAATAAACCGCCGCACAATACCCGGCCACCGCTCAACAACCGGCACGGCAATTATCACGCAATCAAACCGGCAATATTTCTCAACGCAGATTTGGTGTCAGGCACCAAATCTGCGTTGAGAAAACATTGTAAAAATTCAAACTTTTAATTATATCCCGGGGTGGATTGGATGTCTTTTAATTATTGCTCGGACCGAATGCGCTGCTTTTATTGCTTTTCCTGGTCAGTCTATTTTCTACCGCCTCAACCAGGGCCCTGAACTCACTATTATCAAGCATCTTTTCCCTTGCAGAATCAACCGCCCTTTTTACGCCGGTCGGGTGCAGATTGTTAAATACGAGTGCTATCTGCGCTTGCGTAAACGCTGTGTTTTTCCAAAACAGATAGATAGCCGCCAACTTCGCCGTATTCCATTTGCCTTTCTTGGTTATCATCTCTTCCCTGCCGACCTCAAACCCTTCACATACGCGGTTTATTATGTCATCCTGTCCTGCCCAGTTCCCGCGGAAAGCTTGCACAGACACTTTCAGACCTGCTTTCTGCGCCTTATGCAGTACTTCCCCGGCAAACTCTTTGCTGCCCGCAATGAGTTTGTCAAACCATTCCTCATATGGCAGCTTAGTTTTAGTTTTCCAGGCATGCCCGATGTGCCTCCTGTATTCCTTAATGGCCGCTTTTTTATCTGAGCCAAACATTTCTATCAAAAGTTCAATATCGGATATGCCCTCTTTTGACGCCCCTATCACCTCCGCATGACTGCTCCATGTATAATCGTCAATGGATTCTACAAGTCTGCTTTTCACCGGATTTAAGTGTATGTAACAAAGCGCCTGCTCGAGGTACTCATTATTCTCCACAAGTTTTGCCTTATACCTTCCCTCAAAAAGATGTCCCACCCTGTTATTCCTAAAATTAAAATAATGACTGTATTTTGTCTTAAATACCTGCATTATTTTTGATAGCGGAATTTCGTCCGGTTCCATGAGGAAGTGATAATGATTCGGCATGAGGGCGTATGCGTGCAGCTTGAATTTATACCTTTCTTTAACCGTTCTTAAAAACTGAAGGAAAGCCTTTCTTTCAAGGTCGTCTTTAAATATCCTCATTTTTTCATTTCCGCGGTCATACACATGGTATATGGCCCCCGGAAAAATAATCCTGTGCGATCGCCCCATAAAACCCCTCTATTTGTTTTATTTGCGATATATTACAGAATTGCACAATTTTTTTCAAGTATTATATTTGTCCATTGTCAACGCAGTTTTGGTGTCAGGCACCAAATCTGCGTTGACAATCTCCGTGATTATCCTTGAATTACTTTCCTTTTATTAAAGAACCAAACACACAGGCAGACAACAACATCTACGGACGCTATAGCCTTCACTAGTTCAAAAGGCAGGTATATATTGAACCTTCCCCGGTATATTTCATCCTCCCAGAACTGCGGGCTTACAAATAACATCGCCAGGACAAGCAGCGCCGGTACTATTATGGTGAATAACATTACTTTGGTGTCCCTGCTTATCGCCCTTTGCGTGTAAAAGTAGGCAAGGTTTATAAATACCGGGAAGATAAAACTTTTGGTTGAAAACTCAATAAAACAAAAATATACCAGCAGGCCCAGGGGCACTATCATGACTACTGCTTTTAACAGCCTGTTAACTGAAGGTATCAACAAAAAATATGCCGTTAGCAGGGCGTAGACTATCAGGTCAATAGTTGCTATCTGCGTCTGATAATCCGGTTTATTGTCGGAAAGATATATGGTATCAGCCTGTAATTGACAACCAGCGCCGCGATTATGAGCGCGGCTTTAACAAGTTCTTTTACGTCTAATTTTCTTAACCATAAAAATAACTTTGATGGCTTTTCCATGGCCTATTCTTCACGCTTTGAGTTTATGACCCGTATCAATTTTAGCACTATCGGCACTATGAATACCATGGTAAGGAATACCAATATGAAAGCAAATGTGAAACCAGTGGCAAAATCCAGTATCTCCCTCGCGTATGCCTGGTGGTAGAGTTCCATTTTTTGGATGGGGATGGACGCGCTTGTGAGAGCCAGAAAAAGCAGGGAAAAAACGAGAAGCAGGATTGACCATATTTTTGATAACAGCTTATCCATCATGACAAGGGAAAAACAGGTAATTAAAAACACAACCGTCGCCGCGGAAATTGCTAACGCCTGAAATGTAACCGGATTTGCAACAACAAGTACTCCAAAAAACACAGCCATACACGCCCACGTTGAAAGAAAAATAACCCTGATAACCCCCATCCCAATTGCGCTCTTAAATTCAGCTGCTTGTTCCGGCGTTATGCTCCGTGGACCATACAACTTTGAATCCATTTATTCCCCCCCTTTACATTGCACGCTTTAGGGACATACCCAAAGTACGGCAGTTATTTTTTCTTCATCTCTTCCCTTATCTTACCTATCATCTCTTTCGCCGTATCCGCGTATCCCTCGCCATGGCCCAGGGCTTCCGGGTCGGGGTAGGGGATTTTGAAGTTGTCGGCTACGTACTGGTACTCATCCAGGGCCGCCTGCGGGTCTTTTATTTCATCCCTGTATGTCTGTGCTATCAGCATGTGCAGGTCCGCTTTCATATAACTGCTTTTTGTCTTGCCTGCAAGGGCTATATAGGTGGCTATTTTTTTGTCCGGGCTGATTGTTACTTTTTTCAATTCGGCCAGAGCTATAACCCCGCATGAAGTATTCTCGGAAGCGTATGGGCCTGTGCGTTTATCGCCCATTTCAGCTATTATCTTTTCATAATATGTTATGTCATTATCCAGCTGCGCCAGCGCCATCAAGCACTCCGCGTGCGCGCTGCCCATTCCTGTTGCCCTGTAATAAAAAGAGAGGTACTTGCTTTCTGGCATTGCCAGCAGAACCGCGCTTATTTTTCTTACTTTTTCCGCGTTTTCCGGGGCTATTTTTACGCCCGCCATCCAGCCGGCGTACAGCTGGAGCATCTGCACGTAGGCGTCAATTTTAAAAGGGATACCTTCAGCGTCTTTTTCATTGCCGTAATTGTCTATTATTCCATAGAGTGCCTTTTCAGCTTCCTGTATCTTTTCTTTTTTAACGTATATATTTGCCATGTTAAAAAGCGACATGACAGCCAGCGTTGTGTCCTGCTTCATTCCAATGATGCCTATTCCATACATGGCTTTTACAGCCTTATATTTTTCCGTTATTATGGATAAATGCGCGAGCGCCTCTTCGGCATTGCGCGGGTCCTGCGCGGCTTCAGAGCCATAATCGCCGGTCATACGGCCGTGATAATACTCCGCCAGCAGGTAGTGGGCATATGGTACAAGCCCCGAATCCGGGTATTTTTCTATGATATCATTAAGCAGCGCCAATCTCTGTATGCGCCTGCCTTCCTGGGGCATGAATTTGATGCCGTCAGCCAGGAAGTACATCTTAAGCGGCTCGCCGTTATATTCCCTGAACCGGGATATCATTGCTGCGGTATCCGCGGCGAATTCCGTGCACCCTTTGCCCGGCGCTTTCAGTTTTTTCACCTTCACACACACAGCCGCGGCCGCTGCCAGGTCCTGTGTTTCGTGGAGCGCGGCATCCAGCTCCCTGCACACGCTGATCATGGCATCCCCGCCGGCGGCGCTTGTATTCATAGAAATTGTAAATATAAATACCGAGCAGAATAAGCAGAATAGTAATATTTTTTTCATTCTATCCCCTTTTTATTGATTTACTGTCCTGTTTTCTTAGTTTCAAAATATATTTTTTCTTTGCCGCAATATCATTGAGCATGCCATGCAGCGTCATTGACCTCTGCTTTAATCCCATTGCCTTGCTTTTTTTATCCGCTTCCCCAAGAATGGCTTCAAGTTCCTTTATCTCCACGACAGTGGCGGCTATGCAGTAATAACTTTTTGACCTGCTTTCATTATACCCTTCCAACATTTTTTTCAGCAGTTTTTCCCTGGCCTTCTGCGTTTTTTCAAACTTTATCACGCCATGCTTTTCTATATATGATATGTCATCTTCCAGTTTTTGATAGCACTTAAAAGAGTCGCCCTTCTTCCCCGCGGCCCTGTGGTTCTTCCACAGTTTACATGTTTTTTTATCCGCGCATTCCCAGCAAAACTCCACGCCCTTCTTCTTTATCGCGCACGTAATAAAAGGGCACCCGACAGCCATTCGGTCCGAACTTTTACACCCATAACACCTGCTCTTGGCGTCCGTGTTAAAACTGGGACAAAGCCTGCACGATAACCCGCATATGCCGATTGCTTTGTATTTGATCTTCATAAAACTAATCCCCCTGGTTTTATTCTTGTTTCCTGTTCTCGTAGGGGCGAGCCGGTGGCTCGCCCGGCCTTAGAACTTAAGGCCGCATTTACGACCCTCGCTGCGGGCGAGCCACCGGCCATGTCCAGTGTAACTGGACTCGCCCCTACAAAGATCTAAACCCGGCCTTAATCCTTCCTCCCGCTACTCACCACCCACTACCCACCACTCACTTCACGAACGTTTCCTTCACCCTTTTCGACATTATCATGTAAGGAATCCATACAGCGCAGACTATAACCTGTTTAATTATTCCCCTGTAGTTTATCTCAGCGTTATACGCGTTTACCGTATGTGTCATCAACTGCGGGGCTACTGTTTCAATACCTATAACAAACAGGTTTATCAGGAATATGATTATAAACGCCTTCGGAAATTCCTTCTGTTTCCTGAAAAATATGACTATCAGGTAAACAAACGCGAAAACCATGAGCGTATTATACCCGAGTTCAAAACAAAATAAGTAATACAGCCCCGGGTTGTAATAAAGCGATGCCGCATCCGTGAGCTGTTTTGCCATCTCAGGCGTTAAAACCGGGAGCAGGCCCTTAAAAATAACCTTCAGCATAAAAAAAGGACTGGCCACCATGCCTATGGCAAGAAGTATGAGCCACCCGCCAATGCGCTTTTCGGGCGCTGCCGGAGGTATGGGTTCGTCTAGTGATTCTGACTGTTTAATTTCATTATCCAAGCTATTCTCCTTATATCCTTTCGAGGCTGGCCCTGCTATGTGCCATGCAACCGGACAAAATCCAGACCACCCTTGAGCTATTGAACCTTGAGCCTCCCGCTACTAACCACATACTACCCACCACTCACTTCACAAACGTTTCCTTCACCCTCTTGGACACGATTATATAAGGCACCCATATGCAGCAGTAAACCGCCTGTTGAACAACATCCTTTAAATCCATATCCGCCTTATAAACCGGCACAAGATTTTGCGCGTAATGCGCCCAAAAAGTATCAAGTGTTATACCCGCAAAATTAAAAATGTAAATAATTATAAAAGCCAGGGGGAAATGCTTTGACTTTTTAAAGAACAGGACCAGAAGAAATATGAATGCCGCGAATAAAATCACGTCAAAAACCAGCTCAAAAATTATCACATTAAAGAGCATTGGGTTGTAATACTCGGTACCGGGCGCCGTCATAAGCTGTATGGTCTCCGGCTTGAAAGCCGGCAGTATGTTCGCGTAAACGTTGTATCCTATCAATAGCGGGCTTAATATAAACCCGATTGCAAGCAGTATAAGCCACCCGCCTATGGGCTTATCTCCATTTGGCTGGACGAGTCCAGGCGCCGCGGGTTGCGGCGGGATTGGAATTGTTTCTGTGGATTTGCTGTCATTTTCCATGGTAACTCCTTTTGGATTAGCGGTGATTTATCCCTAATATCATTATATTTAATTATAAGGTTTGCGGATAGTTTTTTCAACCGGAAACCGGATCACTTATGACTGCCCTTTAAGTCTCCATAAATATTTATACAGCGGCGCGAGCTTTTTGTAACCTTCCCTTACCATATCCTCCAGCTTCGGGCTATACAGGGCCTTATCAGCTTTTCTTTCACAGAAAAAGTAGAAGTTTTTCATGGCATACCACTCAGCAAGCCTTTTGTCTTTTGCCTGGCCCTTCGGCCTTTTGTATTTATCCCCGCCGAGCGAGAATGCGCACCCTTTTTTCCTGTAGAAAGCCGTGGCTTTTAGGAACTCAGCCGGGTTGTCTTCCAGCATCTGCCTGAATTTTTTCATGCTCTGCGCCGACGCCTGGTATATGCCCATGCCGAAACTGTAACCGTCGTGGCCCACTTCAAAATAAAACCCCGGCGCGTCCATCCAGTCGTCGCCGGGCCTTTTATATGAAAAGAACAGGCGTGACTTGTACGGTGATTTATCTTTTGAAAAACGGACATCCCTGTATATCCTTGAGACTATCTTTGCCGGATTGGTTAACATTTGAGGGTCTATGGCGTGCATTGCGTCAGAGAGGTCAAAAGCCAGGTCGCGCGCGGGATTAAGGGCGTAATTTATATAGTCCTGCTTATGCGCCTCAAACCACGGTTTGTTGTTGTTATCCCGTATGCCTTTGAAAAACGCGGTTGTCTTTGGTGAAAAACCCTTGAATTCCTTCTTATCCATGGCGCCTCCGGTTAAGATTATTTTTCTTAATCAGATTACCATAATGACGGGCCAATGGAAAGTATTACTGCGGCGTGGCTGCCTGTTTTGGTTTTACCAGGTCTGAGTCGCGTACATCATCCGGCAGCGGCCGGAGGTCCGTTACTATTTTAAACCATGACAGGAACACGAGTATATAATACGTGATGTCTATCTCCCACCAGAAAAATCCGGCCTTTGCCGTGGTCGCGTAATGGTGGTGGTTGTTATGCCACCCTTCCCCCAGTGTCAATATGGCAAAAAACCAGTTATTGCGGCTCGTGTTTGTCATCTCGTATCTGCGGCTACCGTACATGTGGTCGAAGGAATTTATGGAAAATGTCATGTGGCTGCAAAATACAGTTGATATGAAAAATCCCCATACCAGCAGCTGGCCTCCGCTGGTGTGCAGTCCCGGCGCGTAACGTGACAGCAAAACTCCGGTCAAGTAAACCAGGTACCCAACTATAAACGGTATCGCCCCGGAAAATTTATCCAGGAATACCAGCTCCGGGAATTTCAGCCAGTCTTTCAGGTATTCTATGCGCGTCCTCCTGTTTTCAGTTGCCATGACCCAGCCTATATGGCTCCACCAGAACCCCCGCATCTTGGGGGAGTGCACATCCTTTTCAGTGTCAGCGTACATGTGGTGGTGCCTGTGTATCGCCGCCCACCAGAGCGGCCCTTTTTGCACCGCGGATGCCCCCAGGGCCGCCATCAGAAACGAAAAAAAACGGTTTGCCTTAAAGGCGTGGTGGGAGAAATAGCGGTGATAGCATGCAGTAATGCCAAACATGCGGATAAGATAGAAAATAACCGCGAACCATACGGCAAAAGGGCTCCAACCCACCCATATGACCCCGAAACAACCGAGATGAAGAATGATAAAAGGAAGTGTGGAAAACCAGTCTATGCCCTTTTTTACGTTAATCGAATCAGACTCAAGGTTATAATCAGGGCTAAAATACCTGTCTATATAGCCCCCGAAATCCTTCAAAAATTTGAACATGGCATCCCTCATGAATGTTGTTAAACATTTTTAGTCGGGATTTTAGCGCGGTTAATGTTTACAGCATAATTATATACACGAAATCATTAAAAATCAAATTCAGGGCTTTATATTTTTGGCTTTAGCCTGTTTCCTGTCTTTATAATATACCACATGATTTGTGTGAGGGCCGCAGACGGAACATTCGCCCGTATGGCAGCATATCGCTCCCCCGCACTTTTTGCATTTCCATTTATTTGTTTCGGCTTTCAGGAACTTAACCAGCCCTTTTTCCTCGATAAACTTAAGGTTCGCGATAAAACTGGTGTTGTATTTTGTGGAGTATCTTTTATCCAGGGCTTTTACCCTGCGGCACGGGAAATCCGGGCAGCTGAAACAAAAACCGCTTTTTTTATCTTTCAGTTTTTTACAGTTATAAACTATGCACTTCGCGCATCCGCCGGGTTTTTGCCCTTTTGGGCCCCTGCATCCGGGGCAGTGGTTCTTAACCCGTAAGAAAGCCATACAAGTGCCGCAGTTCATGCCGCACGGCGCTATCATTAGTAATTTCCCGGCCATCACGCACACTCCCCGAAATACACGCACGCCAAAATAAGCGCGTTTAAGAACGTATAAAAAGACAGGTTCATTGCAGTAAAAATACAGGACAGCGTCACTGCTTCTGTAAGCTTTTCTCTGAAGTGCTTAAAATAATAATATAATACGGCAATCACGGGTATAGCCGTTGCCCCGCCGTAAATGGGGATTTCCATTGTTGACCTGTTATTTATTGCGGATAAAATATCCTGCGGCAGCACTTTGCCATACAAAACCGCGCAAATCGCCATGATCCATAGCAAGGGGAATATAAGATAAAAAACAACTGCTTTTATCAGACGGTTCGCCTTAAAATAAAACGGCAGCCAGCAAACCAGGATAAGGATAATTACCGTTTCAATAACATATACAGCCATATTTCCAAATGACAGTACCGCAACTACGGCGGGAGACATTGTGGAAAAAATAAACCGCGCCGCGAACCCTACCCAGATAAATCCGGCGGCAGCCATGATAACCCCGGCCAGGATCCCGGTAAGGACCTGTTTAAAATATGGATTTGAAGCTATTTTCATTACGTTCCGCACCCCGCTGATATATTTGTAATAATTATAACACAAAGAATCCAATCTTATCGCCGTTTTTGGCGGCTGTTAGTCGTGGCAGTCTCAGCCTTCATGCCGCGCAATTCCGGCCTTACGCAACCTAAAGGTTGCGGCTACCTGCATATAAAACCAAAAAGCGGGCGGGGCTTTTATGCCCGCCCGCCGCGTCAGGATGCTGCTTTGGAGAAAGGAGACATCCCCCGTACAGGTCCGGATATCTTCCCTAAAATCTCATGACGCGTAAACTTCCACCACGTCTGACATGCTGTACTCCGTGCCGTCTATGACCAGCATGGGTACCCCGTCCACAAACTTTACGGTTGAAACCGTTCCCGTGACGTTTTCCGTCACGTTTCCGTCCGTGTCCGTAACCTGGACATTGACCGACTTGCCCGCGAGCGAAACCGCCTGCCCCGTGTTTGACAGCGCCATCTGCGAAACAAAGTTCGTGTTCATGTCGTCAATTTTCGCGCTCATCTCCTCCATTAAAGTATTGGAGTTCTGGGACGTCTCGAGCTGCGAGTACTGCGCCATGGACGCTGTCATGTCAGTGTCATCCACGCTTAACGGGTCCTGGTACTTGAGTTTCGTGATTAACATCTGCAAAAAATCGTCCTTGCTCAGTTCCCCGTCCGGGTTTGCCACGTAATCGGATGTCGTGTCGGTGCTGACTGAGGATGCCGTGCTTGTATCCGAAGACGTGCTTGAAGCGGATGTGGATGACGATGTTGAATAAAGCGAGGTCAGGTAACTTGAAGCTGATGTCACTCCTGATATGCTCATTTGTTCACCTCCTTTCTTTTATTATTTGCCACTTGTAGGGGACGCGCTCCCGCGCGTCCCGAACCGGCATTGCCTGCAGTATTGTGTTACAATCATAAACATTAGACGGAAACAACCGGGGGCGGGTTGCCTGCGGGTTATAAGATAATAAAAAATGCCATTCGGGACGCGCGGGAGCGCGTCCCCTACAATGCAACCTCAAGCCATTTGTAACCGTCTAATCTGCAGGAGAAGGAGATGACATGAGCGGCCCCATAGAACAGATATACGCGGAACACGGAAAGTACGTGTATAACATAGCCTACAGGATGCTGGGCAACAAAAATGACGCCGAAGACGTCACCCATGAGGTATTTATAAAACTGCAAAATACCATCGGTTCTTTTAAAGGGGATTCTTCAATTAAAACATACATATACAGGATGGCCATAAACCAGTCGATTGATTACATACGGAAGCAACAGTCCCAGCAGTCCAGGACTGAAAAGAGCGTAAATGACCTTCGCCCTGAGGCCTGGAAAGGCGATGACGCCATGCTTTTGGAATCGCTCTTATCCACGCTTGACCCGGACGCGAAAACCGCGATAATACTCTACGAGATAGGCGGATTTTCCCAGAAAGAAATATCGGAAATACTCCGGACCAACACCGGCACCATAAAATCAAGGATAAGCCGGGGCATAAAGAAAATGTCGGAAACGCTTAAAAAGGAGGCAAAAACAAATGCATTATCATGATGACGAACTCTATTTTTACCTTAAAAACGAGGAGCCCCCTGCTAAAAAAGCCGAAATAGAAAAACACCTTCAGTCCTGCCCTGCCTGCGGTGAGGCTTATAAAAGGATTTCAGCCATAAGTCACGCGTTTAAATCCACGCTGGCTGAACCGCCGTTGTTTAACCCGCGGCTTAAATCCGCGGCCGCCGCAAAACCCGCCGCGAAGTTTTCCTTTAAGCCGGTCTTTGCCGGCGCCTTTGCGCTTGTAATCGTCTTTTCAGCGGTAATAATAATCAACGTCAAAAATTCCTCCGCCAATAAAGAGCAGGTTTCTTCCTTTGTATATAATACTTACAACACCCTTTACGATTATGATTATTATAAGGAAAACTATGTCGATAAGACAAACATACTCTCCCTGGGAGGCGTAAAATGAAAAAGAAACTTGTCATCGCGCTTTTGCCTTTGTTCCTGATTGCACCCTTTGTCATTGCCGGACCGCCGCAAGCCCCGCCGCCGGGCCAGGGAATGAGCCCCATGATGGGCGGCCCGTCAGGCCCGCCGTCAATACTGAACTTGGCTGTCGAGTTAAACCTCTCGGGCGAGCAGTTTGAAAAGCTCAAAGCCCTGGAAAAGGAATCAAAGCCCGTGGAAGAAAAGTTCCGGAAGGAAACCATAAAGAACATGGATGCCATGCGCGATGAGATGGATAAAGATAAACCCTCGGAAGAGAAGCTCGACGCCATTATTGAAAAGATCGCGCAGGGCCATAAGCAGATGCTTACGCACCAGACGAGGAACATGCTGAAGATGAAGTCCATACTTACAAAACAACAGCAGAAAATGATGAAAGATAAAATGGAAAGTAAAATGAAGGATTTTAAACCGTATGGAAAAGGCGGCAGGCCCATGCCTCCGGGCGACAGGCCGGAGTTTTAGGTCAGATTTTGGATGTCATTGCGAGGAGGCGTTTTTAGTTTTCTGCCGACGAAGTTCTTCGGCAAGCTCAGAACCATGAGCCCCGTCGAATGGCAATCTCGCTGTCTTTAGGACGAACCAGATTGCTTCGTCACCATAGGCCAAATACGGTTCCTCGCAATGACAACAACACAACAACGTTACCTGACTTATTACTTAACCTTGTCCCCGCAACCTGAGTAATTCTTCCCATCCAGGACAGCTTCCACTTTAAAACCTACAGGTATGCCATCAGCCCCTTTTTCACACCTTTTCTTATTTATTACAAGTTCAAGGTTATGGCCGTCTTTTTCCGCTTTGTAAACCGTGATGCCTGTTTTGGTATTTACTTCGCTGTCCGCTTTTATAAATGAATACTTCTCCGAATACCCGTTAAGATAAATGTCTATGTTATTTCCGGTCACTTCCGCTGTCCATGCCTGCTCCCCGCCCTCTGCCCTGAAAGTAACACCTCTGAACTTCGCGTCTTCCACAAGCGAGAACTGCGGATTAATGGAGCAGTTATATGTCTTGCCCTTATACTCCAAAGTCGCGTCATCGCCTTTGGACCAGTATGTCATCACAGAGTCCCTGTACCTGGCGCCTGATGCTGAAATAGCGTGCTTTAATACCCTCATGCCCCCCAAACCCGTAATATAAAAGAGGTCGTTTTGTTTGTCAAACCTGGCGGTAAAAGAGGCTTTCTGGTCGCAGCCGTAATAAAAGACAGTTTGCTGTGGCAAAAGCGAAGACCTGTTCCCCGGCGTTGTGGCGCAGGATGAAAGCAGCATTATCACAAAGACAGCTGTTAATATTTTTTGCATATCGACCTCCTGTAATTTGAGGCATTATACCCGTTTCCAGGGTTGTTTTCAACGGATTTAAATTGTTTCATGTTATGGTAGCCGCAGCCTTCAAGATGCCATTGCGAGCTTAGCGAGCAAACATTAAATCATAATAATTCCGCTCATCATGTCGTGTTCATCACGACATGCTGCGAAAGGCCGGCCTTACGCAGCCTGAAGGCTGCGGCTACCGAATCCGACCACCATATTTTCTGCAACCTTTTCCCCAGCTTATGCATTATAATAATGAATGCAATTGACGATTAACCATTGAGATTATTGAGACTTCTTTGGAGGCCTTTGTGGACCTTGAAAAAGAGAAAAACCTTATAGCAGCCGCGAAAAAAGACCCGAAAGCCTTTGGCGAGCTTTTCGAAGAATACTACCCTAAAATACTCAAATACACCATATACCGCACCGGCAATGCCGCGGTGGGCAGCGACATCACTTCCGAGACGTTCTTTAAGGCTTTAAAAAACCTCTGGCAGTATAAATGGACAGGTGTGCCTTTCGGCTCCTGGCTTTACAGGATAGCGGGAAACGAGATTCAGATGTACTGGCGCCACCTTAAATATGAACCTTCCTCACTGGACTCAGCGCTGGAGGATAACCCTAATTTAAATACCTCCTCAAAACAGGATTTGGACGCCGAAGTCAAACAGGCGCAGGAAACCCTGGATAACGACTCGGAATACGCGCGCGTAAAAAATGCGCTTTTAAAGCTTCCTCGCCTTTATCAGGAAGCGCTGTTGTTGCGGTTCTTTGAGGAAATGAAAATATCCGAGATAGCAAAGACCCTTGGTAAAAAAGAGGGCACTGTAAAATCCCTTATTTCCCGGGGGCTTTCCATGTTAAAAGCCGGCGTGCAACCAAATGACGCCTCACGCATTACATGGAGTGAAAGCAAAATTGAAAGTGAGGCGAAGTGATATGAAGGACTTTAAAATGCCCGAACATAAAAAAAGGCTCAAAACCGCCCTCATAGCCGAAGCAGCCAGGAATATAAAATCCCCTTCGCACGCGTGGAAGCTTGCGCCCGCGCTTGCCTTTGCCGTGGCAGTGGCCGCGGTTGGCGTATACATGAGGGTGGATTATAACAATAATGATACCAGGTTCAACGAGCTTGGCGGCGTGTGGTGCACTTATGACGACTCCTGGCAGGGCGGCACTTCAAAAGTATGGCCCCCGGCTTCTACAAAAAATGAGAATAACTTTGTAAAATCAGCGCCAGGCGCCGGGGATAAAGGGTATGCCATAAGGATTACAGGCACTGCCGGCACAAAGCTTGGCTGGGACTACATAGGCGTCAATACCTTCCTAAGCCCGCACTCCACCTGCCCCGAGTGCATAGGCATAGACCTCACTAAATTTACAGGCATCAAGTTCAAGATAAAAGGCAAAGTCGAAGCGGGAGAAGTCTTCTTCATCCTGCCGCATGAAGCGCGCGAGGTGGATAAATCCCGCGGCATATGCAGGACCTTAACCAGCTACGCAGATTACGAAGCTGACATAACAAGAGACATTACCCCGTCATGGAAAGATGTAAAGATAGATTTCAGGAAGGATTTAAAACAGCCGTCATACACAAAGAAAAACGAAATAGTGGACATAGAAAAGGTCCTCTCAAACGCCAATATAATAAAATGGCATTATAAAGACGGAAAAGGCCACAAAGTGGATATCTGGATTGATGATCTGGAATTTTACTAAACCTGACTTCTCCCTCTCCCCTTGGCTATTTATAGTCCCCCCTTGCGGGGGAGAGAGGGTCAAGGTGAGGGGCAAAGCAGGATTCAGATCCAAATGCTAAGGATAAGAATAAGGGTAAGGGTTCAGAAAAGACGGACGTATCAGTTTCCCGGCCGGGAACATCGATAACGTAAAAATTTTAAAATGAAAAGGAGGCGGTAGACATGAAAAAAACAATGGCAATGGTAATGGCAGTGGTAATGATCGCGGCAGGTTCATTAATGGCAGCGGACAAGTTATCCGTTGAAAACGGCACAGGCAAGGGCGCGCAGGCTTCAGGCGGCGGATGGTGGTACATATTTGACGACTCGACATCCGGCGGCAACTCGACAGTTACACCCGCGCCGACAAAGTTCGAACTCACAAAAGCAGGCGCCAGGATGCAGGGCAAGACCGGCAACAAGCTCGGATGGGACTTCGTAGGCATGGGAGTGACATTGGGCGAGCAGTGCGGATGCTATGACAAAAAAGAAAACGCTGACCCTGTGGACTTAAGCAAGTACACGACCCTGGTACTGAAAATGAAGGGTTCCATCACAGGCGGTAGGTTAATGGTACAGCTTCCGTATACTGCCAACAAGTGCGAAAACGGCAATGTAAAGACCCTGACAGAGTGGGCTGACTACGCGGTAGCGCTTAACTCCAAGCTCACAAAAGAATTCTCCACTGTAAAAGTCGACTTAAGAAAAGACTTAGCCCAGCCAAAATGGGCCAAGACCACGGTTAACATCGAAGACGTCTTAAAGAACGCGCACAACATCAATTTCCAGTTCACAAGCCCGGACGGCGACACCGTAGACATCACAGTCGCGGAAGTCAGCTTCGAATAAAGCAAGGGATTAACAAAAAGGCGGCCGAAAGGCCGCCTTTTTTATTTGGGTTGTCCGTCATTGTGATGGCTCTGTTTCTGTTTTTTGTAGAGACACAGCTTGCTGTGTCTCGCCTTTGCATGATTTAAGACTTCTTCGTCTGAGACGCAGCAAGTCGCGTCTCTACAAGTACCTCAAATCAAAAAATAATCTTCGGAAACGAATCCAAAATATTTTTTCTTTGCTCAAGCTCCCGCCTATTGTCAAATAAACCGATCTTTTTTACTTCCGCATCAGTCATGTCCCACGCAACAGTCTTTTTTAAATATTTTTCCATGGAACTACAAACATCCTCTTTTATATTAAACGCTTTTCTGTCATGCTTTGTCCTTATTTCCTTTTTCTTCAGATCTATGATTTTCCTGGAAACCCTCAATTCGCCTTTTAAATCATTTAACATCATGACCACCACATCCATAGCCCCGCCGTCCGGATGGCTAAAATACAACGTCCATGAAGGGCTGTCAAAACGGTATTTGCCGACTTCAGGCTTGTATTTTTTTATAAATTTCTTAAGGGATGGGCTTATTTTCTTAAAAAAAACCGCCTTTTTTTTATCTTCATCAATAACACCCGATTTGATTTTAGGCGCCATATTCGCGGTCCCTACTTCTTATCCGCGAACTGCTTTTCCCAGTCCACCTTGCCGGTCACCTGCATGACAACGAACAATGTTATGATGGCAAGTATCGTGACCATAAGCCCTGTATACCCTTCCAGGAAGAATGCCGAGGAGAACAGAACCAGGTACACGAACTGCGATATACCCACCTCGACAAAGGCGAATTTCGGGCCTACCACCAGCCTCATGTAGCTTATGACGAGGAATATTGAAACAACTGACGCTATGATAAATGCCAGGTAAATATCCACCACATCGGCCAAATAAGCCATAAGCAGGTGGAAACTGAAGAATGACGCCGCCAGAAAGAAATAGTTCATGGGGTGTATTTTTACTTCCTTAATGGCGGTAATGATAAACATCAAAAAGAAGAAAAAGAAGAGGGACACAGGCGCAAAAAAGCTCACCTGGCTTGCAAAAGGTCCGGGGTTCAGTTTTTTGGGCATTTCAAGGCCTATCTGTGTGCCTGACAAAAGGTTCTTATACTGCCAGGAAAGCTCCCAGCCTTTGCCTGATTTTTTCTTCTCAGATGGCGACATGCTGTTGCCCGGGAAATTTATCTTGTCAAAGTTGGTCGTCATCACCAGGCTGAAGTTCTTAACCTGCGTAACGCCCGTGCCGAACTGGTACCACCAGTTATCCAGCCCCTGTGAGTCGTACGCTATCTCCACGCTGTGCTTCGTGCCCGGCGCGCATATTATGCCGGTGCTTATCTGGCCGTCCTGAGGCTTTAACCCGCCCTGCGGCACTACCCCGTCGACTTTAATGACGAAGTTGTCATATACCCCCTCTGATGTCGGGAAATAATAATAAAAATTCAGCTGCTTTATTGTAGCCAGCGGATTTATGACCTCGTATTTCGCCGAAAACTTCACTTTGTATGTGGAGTACCACAGCAGCCCTTTTTTCCTGTAGTCCAGATCAAACGCCGCCTTAATATCCGTGGATTCTAAATTTACCGGGTACTGGTCAGTGACATCCTCCATCTTTTCCACTGTCCTGTCATTTACTTCCGTTGATACCTTGCGCTTTGTTTTTACCTCATAGTAAACAGACGGGGCCTTCTGGTACTGGGCCGTTCCCCACATCTGCCCCACTGACCCGCGCAGCTTGTCGTCCTGCATATATGTGCGCTTTAAGGTAATGCCGCCGAGAATGAACCAGGCTATGGCTGAACAGATAAAGATAAAGATGATGGCAAAAAGGCGTTTTTTCATAAAGACCTCCGATTTATTTATTTTTTGATTGTCATTGCGAGGAGGCGTATTTGTTTTATGGCGACGAAGCAATCTTGCTGTTGTTAAGCGCCCGTGTGCAAAACAGCGGAATTGCTTCGCTTCGCTCGCAATGACAGACTAAAACCCCTATTTCCCCAGTTCGTAAAACATTATTGCCGCTGCCGCGGCTACGTTTAATGACTCTACTTTTCCCGGGTAGTTTATCTTCACCCTCACGTCGGCTATCTTTCCCAGGCCCGGCGAAATGCCCTGGCCTTCGTTGCTTAATATCAGTATGTATTTTCCGCTTAATTCTTTTTTTAGGCTTGCTACATCCACGCCTATTTTAACGTCAGTTGCCGCTATTTTAAACTGGCCTTTTAAATCCTTTATATCCTTTTCTTCCACAGCCCTGGTAAATACCTGAAAAGCCGCGCCTGCCGAAGCCCTGATGGTCTTCTCGGAATAAATGGAGGCGCTGTTGATTAATAAATAGTTTGTAAACCCGAAAGCGCAGCCGCTGCGCAATATGGCGCCAACATTTGCCGGGTCCTGTATGTTGTCAAGGAGTACGGCCTTATCCATGGCTGCTAAATCAGTTATGGCCCTGTTTTCCACCTGCACCACAGCAAGGAACCCCTGGTGAGTCTTAACCGAGGCAAACCTGTCTATGTAGCTGTCCTTGGTAAAATCCACTTTTTCAAAATCAATGCCTGAGCCGTGCTTGTCATATACCCAGCCGCCCTTTTCCGAATAAAAGAAATACTTTATCTGAAACCCGGCAGCGATGGCTTCGCCAAGTATCTTCTCTGTATCAACGATAAACATCCCAGCGTCTTTAAGGGCTTTCTTATCCTTTAAAATCTCAAGCATTTCTCTTCTCACGGCTTCTCCCTTTCGCAACCTGAAGGTTGCGGCTACCAACTTTTTTATGGCCTTTGTAGGGGCAATTCATGTATTGCTCCTACAAGATCTAAACACTGACACATAAACACGCCCGCAAAACCTACTTCTTATACTTCTCGACCTTTACCGCGATATCTTTTGCCAGCTCAGGAATTGATACCCTGAGCGTTTCTTCTTCAACTATGTCTTCAGCTATCTTTATGGTCTTGCCTTCATATGTGTCAAAGTACGTTATCACATACCTGCCGGGCAGCAGCCCCGCAATGTCCAGGTAGCTTGGAGCCACGGGTTCCGGCGCCTGGTTTTCATAACTGTATTTTTTATTCTTCAACCACAGGTAAGCAGACGACTTGCCCTGCACGCCAGACACAAAAACAGGCGCAACCGAAGAACTTAAATAATTCTCGAATTTTATGGACTCTATGTGTATCCAGTCATCGCCTTCGTTCTCAAACATGATATCATTGTCGCCCGGGGGTATTTCAAGCGTTATTTCCCTGGAAATCTCTGACTGGTATATCTTGTATTCAGCCAGGTATTTTTTCGTGTCAAAATCTTCCGCGTTAAGCTCCACCGAGAGCGCCGGCTGCTTGTTTATGGAAATAGCCAGCTCGTTCTTTGCCGATATCTTATTTACCTTAACCACCATCTTAATCGGCATCTCGTTCTCAAATGAGATTATGGGGTTTGTCTTCATCTCAGGGTGTCCGGCGCCGTATAGAAACGATATAAAGCCGTTCTTATTTGTAAAAGTCCCGTCAGGCTTTAACATAAACTCGGTCTTTGAAGCCTTTTCCCACGCGTCAACAGGGTACAGGACCGCGTCCCCGCCTTTTGAGCCGGCAGGTACTTTTTTAAAGAAAACATCCCTGGACTGCAGGTCATAAAAGCTTTCTTTGTCCCATTTTAAGTTCTTCACGAACTCGCGCAGGGGCTTATAAACCGTGTAAATGTCCTTTGGCTCTATGTAATTATCCCAGTACCACGGCATGGGCGCGGCGCATGAGAGGGTGAATGCCCCTGCCCAGATGGCATTATGAATGCTAACCCCGTTGGGATCCTTGTTATCCTTTATCCACTGGTCGTCAGACCCCACGCCAAACTCGCCAAAGATATGCGGCCTGGCATAAGTGTCGAGCTTGTTCTTTGAAGCCTCATATATCTGCCCTGCCTCGTCCTTCATCCCGTACATGTGCGTCTGCACGATATCTATCTGGCTTAGGTTCCACACTTCAGGGTCCTTGTTTGGGTTTGAAAATGAAGTTGTAAGCAGGTGTTTATATGAGTCCCTGGATTTGATGAAATCAAATATGTCAGAGTGCCATTCAGCCACCGCAGTGGAGTTGTAGTTTTCGGTAAGGTCAACTTCGTTAAATAATTCCCACGCCATAATGTTCTGCGAAAAGCCCCAGCGCGCCATGATGTAGCGCATCCGGTTCTTAAAAGCCGCCCGCGCAGCCTGGTTTGTAAAGAACTGCTCAGGCGAGTCAAGGACGCCTTCATTTTTAGAATTGTAAGGGTTACGGTCCCATTCGGGATTTATCTTAGAAGTATATTCCCCGTGCGATATGAGTGTAAGCATAATGTAAATATCATCAGCCTTAGCCAGCCGCAAAATCTCATCCAGCATAAAAGCGCGTTTCTGCCGCGGCCCATAATCCCCCATCTGAGTATCCCACTCAATGCCAAGCCCCCAGGCTGCCATCCAGATGCGCGCCATATTAGCCCCGTTATCCCGCATCTTCCCCATCCACTTACGGTAATCCAAAAGGTCATTCTGCGCGGACCACGCGAGGTTCTGCCCGATTCCAAAAAATGATTCCTTATTATCAAACTCAAGAAAAAGAGGGTCATTCTTACTGACCTTCAAAAATCCGCGACGGGCAGGATTCTTAGCCACAGTAAACTTCTTTTCCTCCGAACGAAAAACCTCCTTGCCATTCTTTACGGCACGTATTGAGTACTTCCAGTTCCCGGCTTTTGAAGGAGTATATCTGACCTTAAAACACCCGGCCTTTTCAGTATAGTTGTTTGAGTCATAAGAGTAATCAAACTCCCTCATATAAAACCCATCAGCCATCAAAGTCCGCCCCTCAGGAGTCTTAAAGGAAGCCTGAACATTTATCTCGCCGTAGTCATAAGGATTCTTAGCCCCAAAGTCGGAGTTAATGGTTACTTCGAGGAGGTCATAGACGGTGAAGGTCGTGGCGTTAGGGATGGCTGTAATGGCGGAAAAAAGAGTGAGCGGTAGCGCCATTAATATAAGTACAATGACAATTGAACGTATTTTCATAGCATCTCCTGTATAGATTTAATACATTGTCCCTCTAAAGGAGAAAGTAGAGTATTGGCGTGATGCATCAGCAAAGCACATTTCACCTTCGAGCCAGATTGCCGCTACTTCACCCTCTCCCCAGCCCTCTCCCTTCGAGGGAGAGGGGGCTGCCTTCTCAACACGCATATTATAAACCTGTTTGGCTGTTTTTCAAGGCTTTTATAAATAAAAAAGCCCCGGCGAACCGGGGCTTTTTGTGTAGTTATAGAATGTTAATTAAGCCAGTACCTTATGCCTATACCACCGTTCCAAGAGCCTGTGGTCCTAGGTACTATTTGTATGCCTGGTTCAACCTGAAGAAAAATATCTATTGGTGCAGTTCTGAATATCCATGATATTCCAAGCGGAACTTGCACTCCTATTTCAACACCTGCAGGATTTAACGAACCATATCCTTTAATACCAAAATATAGGGGTACTCTATTGCCTTCAACTTGAATGATATCAAAATTATGGACAAGATATGCCGCGCCAAATCCAAGATACCCGCCAAAATCCCAACCAGCATCAAACTGTAATGCATTATCTCCGCCAACCCACGCTTTCGCACTAATAGCTGCCGCTCTTCCTAAATATATACCAATTCCAAGACCTTTTGCGCCAAGATAAGTTCCTCCTGACGATAATGAATGCCCAGCAATCTTCACATTTGCGGCCGAGACATTAAAACTAAAAAAAAGTAAAATTGCACAAACGATTAAAATTACTCTTTTCATTTATTATTACCTCCATATATTTTAATCGTTTAAATTATAAACTATTAAAAACAAGAGGTCAAGTATTTAATAATTTATATTTATTCGCCGTAAATATTTGCCTCTTTAACTCTTTTCATTTTAATTGGCGCATAAACACAACCGGTTGTATTTGGATAATTTCCACATTTATCAAATGCAGAAAAGTACAATCCAAAACACACTTGATGGTAATGTCCACATAAAGTTCCCATACTTCCCGGAACATGAAATGATCTTATTACACTAAAATCTTTATCATCATAAAATCTTAAAGTCATCGACCCGTCTGAATTGTTGTGATCCCTTACCCAGTCATATCCCGCATTAGATTCAGCCCTAATTAAAACTTGATAATAGCCCTCAGAGTATTCAATGTTACTTAAACCTGTATAATTGTCATATATTTGAGGGATTTCTCCCCACAATTCATGAGATACATATTGAACCTTCATATTCCCACTTAAGACAAAATTCTGTATTTCCGGAACAAAATTTTTTGCTCCAATCCAGTATTTTGTTTTCTTACCAACGTAAGAAGAACTATACGGTATCGCTGATTGTCCAAGTGTTACTTCTGGATCTTCAAAAATAAACGTCTTCGCAAACTTCACATCAGCTTTCACATTAAAAGCCCAATTTCTTTTTACTTCTACATCTTTAGACTTAATCTTACTAACTCCCTGTAACGACGTCGCTGACACATATACATATACTCCATCTGGCTTTATTGTTTCATAGCTCTTAGGTACATCTATACTGAACGTCACTTGGTCATTATTATTCTTTACCTGCAATGCCGAGGCGGTTACTGTTAAGTCATCTGGGAGGCCCTTGAATTCTAGGTTATAGAGCCTATTTGCAAGTGTATTATACGTCAACCTGTATACCAATGTTGACGGCGCAATACCCAGACTCGCGCTGCCGGAAATTAGCTCCAGGTTTAAAGTCTGCTTACCCAGGTTTACGTTATAAACCGGTGTCTTTAACGGCTCTACGTTATTAAAGACGCTGTCGTATCCTGAAAATCCGTTCATCTTCACCTGCCACTCCCCTCCGCTATTTACCTTTATCCACGCCATGCCGCTGCTGTCTGTTAACGCTTCCACTGTGTATGTCGCGCTTTTGGGCGCGGCTTGTATCAGTACGTTCGGCATTGGCGTGCCTGCTTCGTTTACAAATACCTTAAAATTTGCATCCGGCGTGCATGTTGGGGTAAAGGTCAGTTGGATTTTGTTTACACCCAGCGGGCCTGCGGGGCCCTTGTTGTTACAACCTGCAAGTATTGCAAGCATTACAAAAACCAGCACAAAAATCACGCATGTCTTTTTCATATTCCCCCCTATATTTTTATCTTTTATTCATTACTTCTTCTTTTTCCGTCTCCTGCGCTTTTTTTATATCATTCATTATCTTGATGCAATCCGCGTTGCCCGGGTCCAGCCTGAGCGCGTATTCGCATTTTTTTGTCGCCTCTTCCATGCGGCCTATACTAAATTCGTTTTTAGCCTCTTCGACCGACTTTTCAACCTGCTTTTTTTCCGTATCCAGGGTATCCCCGGCTTTTTTCCTCGCCAATTTAAGGTTTGCGGACGCTTCAGTGTCGGCAGGGTCAAGTTTCAATACCTCTTCCCACAGCTCCGCGGCCTTCCTGTAATTGCCTTTTCTATAACTGTCAACGCCTTCGTTATATATGCTGTTCTTGTCATCTTTTATTTTTAGCAGGTCTTTCAGCCTGCTTATGTTACCCTTTATTTCCTTATCTTCATCACCGTATTCTGCCGCCTCCTTATATGCGTCAAGGGCTTTTTTCAAATTCCCTTCTTTTTCAAAATTTTCAGCGTTAATAGCCGCCTCATCCGCTTTCGCGTCAAACTGCTTTAAAAAGAAATCAGATGTTTCATTTGACGGGTCAGCCGCCTTAACCTCGGAATACCTCACCCTGGCCCTGGCATATTTGCCTCCGGCGCGGAGCGCGTCAGCTTCATTAATCAACTTCTCAACCCTTGCAGCGCTTTTTTCCGCCTTCAGCTCTACGGATAATTTTTCTTTCAGTTCTCCAACCAGTTTATTGCCCGGGGAAAGTTTTTCAGCCTGCGTTAATTTCTCGTCAGCCAGCCTGTATATCCCCTCCGTGTAGTAATCATATGCCTCGTTATAAAGCTTTCCTGCAAGTTCCGGGAACTGGCCGCCCTTTCCCGCTTCTATGGCCCTGTCCGGCCCTGCAGGCTGCGCGAACTTAAATACTATTCCCGCACCGCCGTAAAAACCCGAATAATCCACGGAATCCTCGCCCTGGCTCTCGCCTGTCCACCCGCTTATGTTTTTTATCCTCACAGCCACTTTACCCATTGCAATCCTGTAGCCGCCTTTTAAGCCTAACCCCATGGTTTCATTGAGCCAGAAGTTCATGCCGCCTTCCAGCGACCCGCCCGGTATGGCCGTCTTCCACTCTTTCCTTATCTTATACAGGTTTCCACCGTCAATCTTATACGCTTCCTCTTCCATGTAATTTGCGTAGTAGTGGCATATGCCAGCGTCAACCCCTATATATCCTGACAGCCATGGAATAGCCGCGTCAGTGTAACTGCACCTTATGCCTAAGGCGCTGTAAACTGTGGAGAAATCAGCCCTGATGACCTGCGCCAAAATGCCGTTATTCCAGGCGGCGCTGCTTTTGGTGTCAAAGACAAACATGGAATTGTTTTTAAAATAAATACCAGGGTAAAACGGCGCGATGTCCAGATTGTAACCGGCAACTAACTCAGGCATGGCGCCTATTCCGATAGTCTTGAGTGATGAATTAATTCCCAGTGAAGTGTTGTAGCTGTTTGCCTGGCTGATGAAGTCGTTATACGCCCCCATCTTAGCGCTGCTTACGCCGCCAAAAACCCCCATTTCAAACCCCGCGTTCGCGGATGATAAAACAGGTAAAAATAGAAATAACAAAATACACTTAGCCCACCTTGTAGACATACTTTTCCCCTCCGGGTAAAAATTTGGCAAGTTTAGCTCTGCCCCTCTATAACGCAAGATTATATAAAAAATAATTTAAAAGTCAATATTATTTTTACGCATTTCGTAGCGGCAGGATTATATCCTGCCGGCCCTAAACGCCGGCATTAGCAAGCCACCTGCCACAGGGTTTAAAGCTCGTGCGCATGATATTCGCCTTCTACAAATTATTGTAAAGAACTGCCTTGCCTGCTCCCAATGTAGTCCTGCGTTAGAGAGGGGCAAGCCCCCTCTCTACGATAACTTTGTATTTTTGTGATTAACCTGTAGAGAGCCGGCTTGCTGGCTCTCCGGGTGGGAACCTTTTGTTTTAAATTAAAATATGCTATAATTATTACGCTATAACAACCAGGAGGGTTTATGAAAATCTACGTTACCGGCGGTACCGGGTTTATTGGGTCTTATGTGGTGAAGGCTTTGAGCGAAAACAAGCATGAAGTCATAGTCCTGGCCAGGAACCCTAAAAAGGCTCCGGGGTTGAAGGACTTAAAGGGCGTACGCGTGGTGAAGGCTCCTATGGATGACTTTGCCGCCTTAAAGCGCGTCATTAAAAAACCCGATGCCCTTGTGCACATCGCCCTTTGCTGGGGCGATACCGGGCCTGATATGATACTAAATGAAACCCTCTCTTCCGTAAAACTCATTGAACTTGGCATTAAGGCGGGCGCGAAGAAGATTATATTTACCTCTTCCACGGCAGCCCAGGGCAGCCTATCCGGCAATACTGACGAGACCGCAAAACCCCAGCCGGATGATTTTTACGGGGCTACCAAGGCTTCCACGGAGATGTTCCTCTCTGCTTATTCAAAATATTTCAAACACATCCATTTCAACACCATCAGGCCCGGATATACTTTCGGCAACCCGGCTGTTGCCGGCGGGGCCATGGAAAATGACAAAAGATTTTTTGATATCTGCAGGAACGCCGCATCGGGAAAAACCATTGAGCTTATAAAACACGACGGGACGCAGTTTATATGGGCCGGGCATTTGGCTGAGATTTACGTGGAAGTGCTTGCGGGCAGGGCTACCAACCAGGTTTACTACGGGCTGGCAAAGAATTTTGAAACATGGGAAAACGTGGCAAAATGGGCAGTGGACTTTTCGCGCCCCCTGCGCAAAGGAAAACCTGACGCAAAGATAGTATTAAAGGACCTGGGCTGGTCAAACAAGCCCCGCCTGTATAAAGTGGACAAAATAAAAAAGGAATTTGGGCTTTCTTTTGATTCCACCAAACTCTTAAAAGAACACGTTTCCTTCCTGGTGAACAATCCGGGAGAGATGCCGGAATAGCACAATTGACAAAAACAAAAGCGCGGATCAATGATCCGCGCTTTTGTTTTTTATCGTTCAGGCCGTTTTTTCTTCCGGCCTTTTACTTTTGACTCAAACTCCACCGTCTTATAACCGGCCCTGACTATAACGCACCCTTTTTGCCCGGGCACGCAGGGCTTCTTTAAAAGCACGCAATTCTCTTTGTTCTCGTGTTGGCAGAAGGAAGAATACATAATTTGATATTTTCAATTTTGAATTTTCAATTTAAAGCTTTTAAGCCATTAATTGAAAATTGAAAATTTCAAATTGAAAATGCCTTATACTGCCACAACCTTCTTAACTTCCGGCAACTCTTCTTTAATCTTCGCTTCCACTCCCTGTGTCAGGGTTATCTGGGCCATGGGGCATCCTGCGCAGGCTCCCTGGAGCCTTACCTGTACTTCGCCTGATTTTTCATCCACATTCACAAGCTCTATATCCCCGCCGTCAGCCTGGAGAAACTTCCTTAAATCCTCTATCACTGCCGCTACTTTTTCCTTTAACATAAAATCCTCCGTTTATTAGGCATGTAAGCCTTTGGTGTTTTTACTATAAACCATTCTTCCATATTTATCAACATCTTTAGTATATCACCTTCTTAGTGATATTATACCACAAAATACCTGCTTGTCAATAAATAATGAGGTTTTTCAGAAGTAAAGATAAAAAGGAGATGAAAACAAAGGCCATATATCAAAGGTGAGGGATCTTTTTTATAACAGCCTTTATCCATCTCCGGTATTAAGACAGTTGGAAGGGTGAAAAGTTGCGGTTATTTAATTGTCAATTACCTGCAGTATTAACCTTATCCATCCCCTGTATCCTTGCGATCCTGGCGTCTAATGGCGGGTGTGTCGAGAAAAGCATGTCATTCCTCATGGCTGCTGGAATTGTAAAATACATGTGTTCAATCCCCTTATTAAACGCTTCAGCCGGGGCATTGTCTTTTTTAATCTTTATGAGGGCGTCTATCATGGCCGGCGGGTACCTCGTCAGAAGGCATGCCTGCGCGTCCGCCAGGAATTCCCGCTGCCTTGAAACAGCGTAATTAATTATCATGGCCACAAGCGGCGCTAAAAGCGCGGCTAAAACAGCTATTAACACAAACACAATCCCGCGCCTGGCCTCAGCCCTTCCCATGGAACTGCGGAACATGTTCCTTTTTATGACGTCGGATAGTATCACTATGGTGCCCACAAGCACGGCAGCCACAGACCCGACTAATATGTCGTAATTTTTTATGTGGCTCATTTCATGCGCCACCACAGCTTCCAACTCCTGCTTGTTAAGTTTTACATACGCCCCGGTGGTGACGGCTATAGCCGCGTGGTTTGGATCCCTGCCTGTGGCAAAGGCGTTTATCATCTCGCTGTCTACGACATACACCAGCGGAGTCCTGATGCCGGCGGCCAGCGCGAGCCCCTCCACGGAATTTATAAGGTTTCCATGCATGGCCCTGTCAGCGGGAGACGCCCCACTTAAAGTCATGATTATGGAATCGCTGTAATAATATGAGAAGTACACCGAAAAAACCGATACAAGGAATGAAATGACAATGCCCGCGTAAGGGTTGCCGTAAAGCTCGCCGATCAAATATCCCAATCCGACAATAACGAGGATAAATATAAGCATGAGGAAAAAAGTGTTGCGCTTGTTCTCGGATATGGACTCGTAGACCATTAAAACCTCGTGTTTTAGCCCGTGCTTGAAAAAAAGCCCAAAGCTCATATCCCAAGTTACGTTTTCAACCTTGGGCTCTGGGCTTTGGGCTCCGGGCTTTATTTTAGAACTTTACTTCCGGTACTTTCCTGTCAGCCTCTTCCGCCTGGAAGAACTCAGCCTGTTTGTGCCCAAAGAGCGCGGCAAACATTACCGCGGGAAATACCTGCTGATACTGGTTATATACCATTATGCATTCATTGAAAAACTGCCTGGCGTACGCGATTCTGGATTCTGTCGCGGCTATTTCATCCTGCAGCGCCTTAAAACTCTGGTCTGCCTTGAGGTTGGGGTAGTTCTCAGTTACTGCAAACAGGGATTTTAGAGCGCCTGTGAGCATATTGTTCGCCTCGGCTATTTTGGCTGTATTGCCGGCAGGAGCGTCCTGCAGCATAGCGCGCGCTTTTGTGACATTTTCAAGCACGCCTTTTTCATGCGCGGCATAGCCTTTGACTGTCTCCACGAGGTTCGGTATCATGTCAGCCCTTTTCTTAAGCTGCACATCTATCTGGGCCCAAGCTTCCTTTGACCTCATCTTGTACATGATAAGTCTGTTGTAAATGTAAATGATCAAAAGAACGAACGCGCCCATTGCCGATAAAAATATTATCCATTCGCTGGCCATATCCCACCTCCTGATTTTTTATATATTATATCATACCTTCCTTGCCTCAACCATCCCACAAAACGGCAGATACAGTACCCAACTATTTTTTCATGTTACTTTCATAGCACCCGCTGCGGGATAGTTTCCATTATGGCCTGCGCTACTGCGCAATCCATAATGGAAACTATCCCGTGGCGGGTGCAGCCCTGCTTTTCACGAAAAAACTTATTCTACGATAACTTCGCCTTTGCCTTTGACTACCTGCCCTATCCCATAAACCTTTTCCCCTTTTTTCGCGAGGAAGTTCCCTATTTCCCTTGCTTTTTTCGGGTCCACTATCACTGTCAGCCCGATGCCCATGTTAAAGACCCTGTGCATTTCCTTCCACTCAATGCTGCCGACCTGCTGTATCAGGTCAAATATGGGCAATACATCCCACAGTCCGCGTATGCATACCGCGTCGCAGTTTGAAGGAAGCACCCTGTTAATATTGTCATAAAATCCGCCGCCGGTTAAGTGCGCTATGCCGTGGATGGAGGAGAAGTATTTTTCTATGGCCGGAAACATGGAATTTAAATATGACCTGTGCGGCTTTAACAGCGCCTGCCCCAGCGTGCCTTTTAATTCCTTTACTTGCTTTGTATAGGGCATCTTTGCCGATTCAAATACTTTTCTCGCGAGCGAGAATCCGTTGGTGTGGAGACCCACCGAACCTAACCCGAGTATTATGTCGCCGGGTTTGACCTTATCCCCGGTTATTATCTTTCCGTTATTTATCTCGCCTATTATCGTGCCAACCAGGTCATAATCCCCCGGCTTATACATGCCCGGCATTTCCGCTGTCTCGCCGCCTATTAAAACGCAGCTGTTTTCCCTGCAGGCCTTTGACATGCCTGCTATGACATCCACCAGCACATTTGCCTCAAGCTTTCCTGTCCCGAAATAATCAAGGAAAAATAAGGGCTTTGCGCCCATGACAAGTATGTCGTTGGTGCAGTGATTTACTATGTCCTGTCCGACCGTTGTGTGTATGTTCAGCTGCTGGGCAATCTTCAGTTTCGTACCGACTCCGTCGGTCGAGGCCACGAGGAACTTGTCCTTTGATATCTTATATACCCCGCCGAAAGAACCTATGTCGGTGGCGACATTCTTGTTGAAGGTCGATTTTATGAATGCCTTTGCCTTTTTCAGCGCCCCTGCTGCTGCGTCTATGTCAACGCCCGCGCTTTTGTACATGTCTGATTTTGCCATGTAAGTGCTCCTTAAGTTTGCCGGTTAAAACCGGCGTAGAGTAAATGCGAGACAGGAGACTGGAGACAGGAGGAAACAAACACCCTCTTGTCTCTTGTCTCTTGTCTCTTTGTTTAGTTCTCCTTCCTATCTCCTATCTCTTGTCTCGCCATCCCTCTAAAATTTTGGGTAAGACCCCAAAATTTTAACCGCTCCGCAGCTCTTTTCCACTTCAGATACAGCCTTCTTCACTTTCGGGTCGTCTATATGCCCTAAAAAATCCACAAAGAAAAGATAGTCCCACGCTTTTTTCTTTGACGGCCTTGATTCTATGTTTGTCAGGTTGACTCCGTATTTCTGGAAAGGTTTCAGCAGGCTGTAGAGCGCGCCCACTTTATCCTTAATAGAGACCATAATCGAGGTCTTGTCGTCCCCTGACTTTCTGTTCTTCTGGTTTCCTATAATGAAAAACCTTGTGTAGTTGTCTGCCGAGTCCTGTATGGCGCGGGCAAAGATATTTATCCCGTATTCTTCCGCTGCCAGTTCGCTGGCTATGCCGGCTGACGAGTCATCCTTGGCCGCCATCATGGCCGATTTCGAGTTGCTGGAAACTTCGGTTAACTCGGCGTCCGGCAGGTTTGTCTCTATCCAGCTCCTGCACTGCGCGCGCGTCTGCGGGTGCACGTACAGGGTCTTAATGTCCTTTAGTTTTTTCGCGTTAGAAAGGAGGTTATGCTTTATCTCCAGGAGTATTTCCGAACATATCTTTAAGTCCGAATCCGCGAACATATCATAGGTATAATTAACCCCGCCTTCGGTGGAGTTCTCTATCGGTACGCAGCCGTAGTCGGCGTTGGACTTTTCAACAGCCATAAAGACATCCCTGATGGAATCCACCGGTACGTATTCAGTGGACTTTCCGAACCTGGGAATTGCCGCTAAGTGCGAGTATGATGCCACGGGCCCGAGGTATGCCACGCTGATTTTTTTCTGTATGGCGCGGCTTGCCGAAAATATTTCATTGTAAATGGCCGCAATGGCCTCAGGCGAAAGCCGCCCTTTTTTGACCTTTTTCACGTTACGCAGCACTTCCGCTTCCCTGGCCGGGTCATATACTTCCTGCCCCAGCAGGTTCTTTACGTCGGCGATATGCTTCGAGTTATCCGCCCGCTTCTGCAGCAGGGTTACTATCTGCCTGTCTATAGTGTCAATGGCTTTCCTGTAAGGGCTTAGGTTCTTCATTTTTTCCCCCTGTAAAAATAATTTATCTCGCTTTCCATCATATAGCGCCACTGTCCCGGCTCCATCCTGCTGCATGTGACAGGCCCGATGTTTTCCCTTTTTAAGCGTATGACCGAGGCGCCTACGGCTTCAAGCATCCTTTTGACCTGGTGGTTTATGCCTTCCTTTATGGTTATATACACGAGGTCGTTCGCGTCGTTTCTCTTATATATACCCGCGTCCGACGCCTGTATGAACCTGCCTTCGGTCTCATCCTCATTTACAATCTTGAGCCCTTTCTTCAGCCTGTTTATAGCGTATGGCGCGATCCTGCCCTTTATTTTTGCCACGTACCTCTTTGGTATTTCAAACTTCGGGTGCATTATAAGGTTCGCGAAATTTCCGTCATTTGTCAGGATAAGCGCGCCAGTGGTGTTAAAGTCAAGCCTTCCCACCGGGTATATGCGCTGTTTTATCTTATCCGCGAGCAGGTCCACTACAGTCTGCCTTCCCTTGTCGTCTGTTACGGATGTAATGACGCCCTCGGGCTTATTCATCACTATATAAACCTTTTTTTCCGTCTTTACGAGGTGCCCGTCAACCTTCACATGGTCGGACTTTTCATTCACCCTCGCCGTCACGTCTGTGATTGTTATCCCGTTTACGGTTATCCTGCCCTGGCGTATGTAGTCTTCAGCTTTCCTCCTGGAGGCTATGCCGGCGTGGGCGATGTACTGCTGGAGTTTCATTCCCGCAGGGTTTTCCAGGTTGTCCGTACTAAAATCCGGGTCAATACCCTTCGGGAGGTTGGGGATATCGAGCTTACGGTCGCTGCCGGCCCATTTCGGGATCGGCGAAGTTTTTATATGTTCAGGCTTCGGCCTGTAATTTGATTTTTTTACCGGCTGATGCTTTTGCCATTTGGAACCTGCCCCCGGTTCATCTTTTTTAACGGACGGGTATCCCGCTTCGGCATTGGAACTCCGCGGTGAATACTTAAATGCCTTATCCCCGAATTTGGATTTTGTGCCGTAAGGTTTTTGCCCGTGCTTTCCCGCGGGTTTCCCGCCTTTATTTCCCCAAGCGGGTTTGGCGCCCTGACGCGCGTCATCTTTTTTATGCCATTCGCCCCGGGGCTTGTCCTCCCCTTTTGTTTCCCTGGCTTTGCGGTCATTTACACGCGCTTCCCCCCACTTGCGGTTCGCGCTGTGTGTCCTGTTGTTATTTTTCATTTTCATCCTCTTCTTCTTCGTCCTCATCTTCCTCTTCGTCGTCCTCTTCGTCCTCGTCCTCGTCGTCTTCATCATCCTCATCTTCGTCGTCATCTTCATCGTCTTTTGACCCGTCTTCATCTTCAGCGGTTTTTTTCAGTTCATCATCTTCTTCGTCATCTTCCGTATCTTCACCTTTTGCTTCCCCTTGTTCCGGGGCTGCCTGCGGTTTCTTCCTTAGGTTCATTTTGAAGCGCGGTTAAATCCTCTTCCAGGCTGGTCACGCGGGCGGCAGGCGCCTGCTGTCCCTGCTCCTGATTGAATTCAAAGACGGTCTGGTTCTTAGCCGTCTCTATCCTGTCTTCCCAGCTTTCGGTAAATTCATCCTTTTCGAGTATGGATTTAATCTCCTCTATCTTCGGGAGGTCTTCCATTGAATTTATGCCAAGGTACTGCAGGAACTCCTTGGTCGTGCCGTATAGCAGCGGCCTGCCCGGAGCTTCCTTTCTTCCGGCTATCCTTACCAGTTTTCTTTCAAGCAGGGTATGATAAACGCCGTCGGAGTTTACGCCCCTGATGGATTCCACTTCCTGCTTGGTGATTGGCTGTTTGTAAGCGATTATGGCGAGCACTTCAAGGGCTGCCCTGGACAGCCTGGTTAAGTACCGGTTCTTGTAAAGTTTTTTAATGTAAGGCGCGAACTCGGGAAGGGTTAAAAATTCATAACCTCCCGCGATTTCCTTTATCATCACCGGCGAGCCGGTATCGCGCAGATGGGCATTCACCCGCTCTACTGTTTCCTGTATTTCTTTGGCCCCTGATTCAAGCACGCCGGCCAGCACTGAAGCCGGCACCGGTTTATCAGAAGTAAAAAGCAGGGCCTGAAGCGTCCTGTCCATATCCTCTTTTTTCATTTTATTCACCTATGTTCTGTAAAATGGCTGTGTCAAATTCATTATCTTTGATGTAAATTTTTATGTCGTCAAATATCTTGTCCTGGTAGCAGGTTATGACTTTGAGCCTTAAGAGCTCAAGCAGCGCCAGAAACAGCGCTATGATGTAAAGCCTGGAGTTATTTTCCGAACACATGTCAAAGAAGCTCACCGCCTCGTTCGCGGCCTTAAGTTTTTCTATAAGTTCGTGCATCCTGTCCCTGACCTTTATCTGCTCGCCGGGAATGATTATCATCTTCTTTTCATTCAGGCGCTCGAGCACGGAATCCATGGCTTTCACAAGCGCGTAAACGTCAAGCACCAGCTCCTGGTCCTCTTTTGCCACGTTAAGCGGGTAAAGCCTTTCAAAGAGGTCCCTCTTTTTAGCCTCGTATATCCTCATCCTTTCGGATATTTCCTTGAACATGGAATATTCCACAAGGTGCTGCACCAGCTCATTTCTCGGGTCCTCTTCGTCCGCCTCTAAAAGCTCATCCTTGGGAAGCAGCATTTTTGCCTTTATGTAAATAAGCGTTGCCGCGATAACGATAAACTCGCTTGCCACATCCAGGGAGAGCTTGTGCATCATGTCTATGTACGTTATATATTCCTCTGTTATTTTTGCTATGGGAATATCGTATATGTCTATCTGGTTTTTCTTTATGAGGTATAAGAGCAGGTCAAAAGGCCCTTCAAATACCGCAAGCTTTAGCTGATAATCTTCGTCTGCCATTTACGCCGGCTCCTTAAAAAAGTCTCAATGATCTCAATAGTCTCATAAGTCTCAATAGTCAGTACAGGACTAGCTTCTTACTTCCCGCCACACACCACTCACCACCCACTACACACTTTCTAAACCAGTTTCATCATCTTCCTTACATCCCCCATCGTCTCTTCCGCCGCTGCTTTTGCCTTCTTATTGCCTTCCCTTATTATATCCTTTATCCTGCCCGGGTCTTTATCGATTTCCGCGCGTTTTTCCCTTATGGGCGCGAGCCTCGCGTTTATCTTTACCGCCACCTGCTTTTTGCAGTCAACGCAGCCCCTGGTGCCGGCCTTGCATTCTTCCATCACTCCATCACAGCTTTCCGCGTTATATATCTTATGGAAAGCGCAGACAACGCAGTTTTCCGGGTGTCCCGGGTCGTTCTTCCTTATCTTTGCCGGGTCCGTAAACATCTGTCCCGTCTTGTCATTCACTGTTTTTTCATCGTCAGTTAAGTATATCGCGTTATTATAGCTCTTTGACATCTTCCTTCCGTCTAAGCCCGGAAGTTTCGGGTATCTGGTGAGTATTTCCTTGGGCTCCGGGAAGAAAGCGCCGTAAAGGTTGTTAAACCTGCGCGCTATCTCGCGCGCGAGCTCCAGGTGGGGCCTTTGATCCTCGCCAATGGGGACTACCTGCGCTTTATATATGAGGATGTCGGCTGCCTGTAAAACAGGATATCCCAGGAACCCGAAAGTGGAAAGGTCCTTAGTGGATAATTCCTGCTTCTGTTCCTTATATGTGGGGTTCCTCTCAAGCCATGGAACCGGTGTCATCATTGACAATAATAAAAAGAGCTCAGCGTGCTCTATGACTGACGACTGTACGAACAATGTCGCCTTCTCCGGCAGTATTCCCACTGAGAGCCAGTCCTTGAACATCTCTATTGTGTTTTCATTTGTCATACCCGGTTTCTCATAGTCAGTGGTAAGGGCATGCCAGTCCGCGACCATGTAAAAAGCCCTGTATTTATCCTGCATCTCCACATAACTTTTTAATACGCCTTCCAGGTGCCCGAGGTGAAGCTTTCCCGTGGGCCTCATTCCGCTGAGTAAACTCTCCATCAAATCCTCCGATTTTTATACGAGCAGTCCCATTATCCAGTGCACAAAAAGGTAAATTGGCTTCATTATAACCCCAAGCAAACCCGTCGCCATAAGAACTAAAATGACTATCAATCCATACTGTTCAAACCGCATGTAACTCCACGCCAGCCTGTCGGGAAGAAAATACGCCAGAACCTTTGACCCGTCAAGGGGCGGTATGGGTATTAAATTAAAAACAGCCAGCATCACATTTATCATTACGCTCAAAGCAAGGAAAGTCCGGAGCCCGTCCGAATCTATCGCCGGAAAAAGCAGGGCAACTTTAAGTAAACCAGCGCTTATTATTGCCAGCAGTATGTTAGAGCCCGGCCCGGCAAGACTGGTCAGCATGACATCCCTTTTATGGTTCTTAAAGTAGTTCGGGTTTATCGGCACAGGTTTCGCGCCGCCGAGTATGAATCCCGCGTTCGTTATAATAAGGAAAGCCGGTATGATTATGGACATCATGGGATCTATGTGCGGAATCGGGTTCAAAGTAAGCCTTCCCTCATCCTTAGCCGTCGGATCCCCGAGCATGTATGCCACATAACCATGGCTAACCTCATGAATGATAACCGCGAAAACAAGTATGGTAATCTGCATTAATACGGGTATAAATTCCATATTTTCTCCGTCAATTTTGGGCATAAAATCAGCCCTGAAAAGTTTGGATTATTATAGCATATAAAACATAATTCTGAATTCTAAATTTTGGATTTTAGATTGAAATAAGGACATTTCTCCCCTCTCCTCTTAGGAGATGGGCCGGGGTGATGTGAAACCAGCCGGAATGTCCCCTCTCCCTGAGGGAGAGGGGGGGTATTCTTCTAAAATACCATAACAAAAAAGGCGGGCCTTAAAGGCCCGCCTTTTTTCATATATTTAAATAATTACTTTTTTACAGGTTCTGCCGGTTTCGCAGCTTCGGCCTTTACTTCTGCAGGCGCTGCTTCTTCAGCTTTTACTTCCGCCGGTACAGCTGTCGCTGCCGGTGCCGGGTTTCCGCCGGTTTTTACGAACTCGTCGACCCACGCGATAAAGTCAAGGTTTGACTGTATTTTTGCTGAGGGTTCAACTCCGCCGTCGATTGCTTTCCCGCCTTCGAGCAGCTCCTTAGCCTCGGCTAAGAGGTCCATCTTCATTGAGAACATGTCTGACATTTCCTTCTGGAAAGCGATCTTTTCCTTGGAAGGCTTCATTTCCTGGAGTTTTGCCAGTTTTTCATCATACGCAACAAGCGCCTTAAACTGCTTGATAAGTACAAATGCGGCGTTGTTAGTCTGCCATGCCTGGATGTCTTTTGTGGCTGATTTGCCGGCCAATTCCGCGGCCTTTTTATAGTTTGTTACTGCTGTTACTGTGTCTCCGGCCCCTTCCGCTTCCATGGCCGCTTTCCTTGCTTCTTTATAAACGTTAAAGTCTTCCCAGCTCTTCCATGCCGCGAAACTCATGGAAGCAAACGCAAAAGCAAAAACAACTGATAATGCTATGGCTTTTTTCATGCTAAAACCTCCTTATTTATTCTTTTTCCCTGTTATATATAATATAACATTTTTTGCCTTTTTTCAACTGTATTTTAGACGCTAAGGCTGACAAAATGGTTTACGTGTTAATAATAATCCTTCTTATATTTTGACCTTCTTTTGTAGGGGCAATTCACGAATTGCCCAACCAATGCTTGCGATTCATGCGAAGTCCAGTGGAAATCGCCCCTTCAAATACAATCCTCATATTTTAAAATACAAATTTAGCGACAACTTATGGTTTGTCTCCGCCGTCACCAGCCCCTGTAAAAGCATGGCATAATCAAGCTGGAAAATGACGCCTGATACGGAGTATTTAAGCCCGCCGCCGAAGGAATATGACGCGTAGCCGCCGCTGGCGGAATACTGCGTGCCGGCCCTGAGTGATAGTATCTTAACGAAAGTACCCTCAACCCCTGCCTTAAACGCCACTCCTTCAAACTCATTTTCTTCGGCGTCAATCGAAAGGTTTAAATCTCCGTTTAAAAGCTTTCCAAGCAGCCCCAGCCTCATTAAGAACGGTATCTTCTCGTCATTGCCCGTGGACCACAGATACCTCGCGGCAATGTCCTGAAATACAAGTCCGAAATTTACATATTCCCCGAATTTAATAAGCATTCCAAGATCAAGGCTCGCGCCCAGGGCGTTTGCCGCGGAACCCGTGGCATTGACAGAAGTGTGCATCATTTTAACGTTAACGCCCAGAGAAATATTTTCATAAACCCGGTTGGCGTAAGTCAGGAAATACACATTGTCATCGTATGAAAACAGGGTAAAAAACGGAGTATCATCCGTCCTTTGCTCTATGTCTCCCACGCTGAAGCTCAGGATATTTAAGGCAAATGACCCGGCCTGCGTCGGAAAAACTATGTTTAAGAAGCTGTTTTTTCTTTCGGCTGTAAGCCATGAATACATGGTTGATACGCCAAAATATTTGAATGAAGCAATCGCCGCCGGGTTCCAATACGGGCATGAAGAGTCGTCCTCATACGCGGTAAACGCGCCTGAAAGTGATAATGCCCTGGCCCCCGCGCCGGCGCGTAAAAAAGCCGCCGCCCCGCCCCCGGTCCCTGTCACCCCGGCAAATGCGGAGGAATGGAAAATCGCCGTTATTATTATCAAAAAAAGAATTTTCTTCTTCAAATCATCCCCTTAAAAATAAGCGGGGCGTTTTTCACGCCCCGCTGTATGTTTTCAATTTAAAATTGAAAATTTAGAATTGAAAATTATTTAATAACTACAATCTTCTTTGAAACTGTTTTTTCAGCTGTAATAACCTTAAAGATATAAACGCCGTTATTCACCCTTTTCCCCGCGTCATTTAAAAGGTTCCATGTTATCGAATTCACCCCGGCTATTACTTCCGCCGCGGAGAGGTCCCTGTGCCATACCGGAATGTCCTTGATATCAGTTATAAGTATTTTTACTTCCTTCTGTTTTGCCAGCGCGAACCTGATGGTAGTCGGGCCGCTGCACGGGTTCGGGTAATTGTAAGTGTTCTTCTCGCTCATTTCCTCGGTAATGTTTATCTTATATACCGCGGGAACCGCGCTGATATTGCCGTTTATGTCCTTTGTGACAGCCTTAAAGTAATTCACACCCGCGTCGCTTAAGGATATTTTTACATCGGCGGTTTCCGTGAAAGCCGCTTTTTTGATGTCGAAGTACTTTTCATCCGTTGTCACCAGCCAGTAATAGCCAGCCACGCCTGATAAGTCAACGGTGCTTAATGACAGCGCTGCCTTATCCTCAGTATACCACGCGCTCTGGTCAGGATGGGTTGCCGAGGTTATCGCCGGCGCTTTCGGGAACTGCTGGTACATAACGCGAAGCGTATTGCTCCTCATATGCGTGAAAGCCACGTCGTTTAACCCGTCCGCGTTTATATCAGCCCCTATTACCTCTACCGGGCCGTATGTTTTTACGTCGTCTTTTGTAACCTGGATTGTATACGGTGCCAGAAGTATTCCGTCCTTTTGCACAAGGACGCTTATGGTATCGTCATCCCTGTTTGCAGTAATGACATCGTTTAATTTGTCGCCTGTAACATCTGCCACTGCCATGCCGTTTGGCATCCTGCCGCCCACAGGATAAGCAACAGCGTCCTTAAAATTCCCGCCCGCGTCAACGCCGATAACGGTAATCGTGGAATCATAAAAGTTTGAGGCCACAATGTCGGCTTCGCCGTCGCCTGTCACATCCGCGACTTCAACCTTGCACGGCCCGCCGCCGGCCTTTAAATCCTGAGTCTTTACAAGCCCTGACGCGTCGAGTCTTATTACGCTTAAGTCGCCCGTCGTATAATTGGCGGAGACAATCGCGCTGCCCCTGCCGATCTTTCCGATGGCCACGTCAGTGGGCGAACCAATAAGCGTTATTTCCTTCTTGGTCCACATGCCGTCATTTAAGAATACTACGACCTTATTGTCGGAATATACGGCCACTGCAATGTCTTTTTTGCCGTCATTATCCAGGTCTCCGGACGCAACGCCAACCGGGTGCCTTCCTGCCTGAAGAGTTACCGTGCTTTCTCCTAAAAGTATCATGACAGTGCCATCATCATAGTTTGATACGATAAGTTCATCTTTGCCGTCATTGTTAAAATCAGCCGCGTCTAAACCCCTGGGTGACTTGCCCGCTTTTATCTTTTGTTCAGAAAACGACCCGTTACCGGACTTAGTAAATATGGAAATTGAGGAATCAGGTTCTTTTGCCGTGTCCTGGCCGATTAAAGTCTCAGTGCCGAAATTAGCCACAGCCACTTCCTTAATGCCGTCGCCGTTAACATCCGCCGCCGTAATACCGCGCGGATAAGCGCCCGCGGCAACCGCGGAAATATCAGTTAAATAATTCGCCATGGAAATTGATGAGAGTACAAGCATTACGGTAAGAATCAGCATGTTTCTTTTCATGGAAGTACCTCCCTTTATATGTGTATTATCATTATTATATAGTTGTTTTTTACGGTTGTCAAGTGTTTGGGTTGGGAATGATTTCGTATAATTTATATTATACGAAACTTTAAAAAACAGTAATTTCGCACAAAGTATTTTATACAAAATTAGAACTCGATGTTTGATGAAGATTTAAAGTATTTAATTCATATCGCTAAAATCAGTATTTCCTGCCATTGCCAATAATATGCCTTTTAATCGGGATATTTTATATCTATACTTGCCGGCCGTCTAAAAATAATGGTTAATTCCTGTTTAATGGCGTGAGCTGTATCTGTTTTGAAAGGTTATAGGCAGTCGAAAGGTCACTGTCATTTTCCACGAACACCCGTCCGATAACAAGCGCCGAATTATTTGGCGATGATATCTGATTCATTCCCTGCGGCATGGTCCCTTTCCAGCGCGGGCCGGTAATGAGATAGTCGCCGGTTTTGGTTCCTGTGACGCGTTTGCCGACGTAGGCAAAGTTAGTGCTGTCTGATGGGTCGGTAAACTGCACACTGTAGTAGCGGCCGGCCATGTCCGGCACATGCAGGATTTGAGGCCCTTTGGAGAGGTCAAGACAGCCGACCACATATAAGGTGTCACGGTTCGTGCCCATGCTCATTAATGGCGAGCTTCCCGGCGACAGCGTTGCATGGAGCGGGTCCGCAAAGAGAGCCTGGGGCTGTGTATAGAGCGTATTGATTGGAATAGGACCGTCTCCGAATCCCTTAACTAGAGCCGCTTTTTTGTACACGTTTAAGAGGAGCCGCGGCCAAAAGTAGATGAACAGGAATGCGGCTGTCGGCCATACTATGGCGGCCGCCACGGCGAGCGGCATGATCCCCGTGGATAAGTGTTGGTAGATGACCCATGCGAAGAGCGCCGCCATGGCGGACGCATATGGATTGGTGTATATATATTCCGGTATTGCGCCTTGGCGGCCGGTGGCGCCTTGTGCCTGTACTCTGACGATAGGCGGCAACTGGTATTTGCCGTTAAGAATTGCCTCGCCAGGCTCGTAGACCCGCAGCCAGGGTATAAAATAACCCTTTGGAGAAGGCAGCCAATTTGATTCGCGGCCGGCCGGAGCCGTGTGCCGGATATATATGTCGGTGGAACCGTCGGCGTTAGGCACAAGGCCCGACCTGTCCCCGACGCTGTATCGATTGAGGGGGTTTGGCACAAAGCGTTGTTTGGCATCACCCATCGTTAACGACCAGAATGCATTGTTCGGCGGAAGCTGCCCTGCCGGAAAGTGCATGATGTAGTCGTATTTGCCGTTGAGTTTGTTGCCCGCACCGTCTTTGGTAGTCGTCCAGTACATCGCCTCCTTCGGCACGTTTACCGGGCCGGGAAATATCTTAACGCACGCGGCCCGCAGCACCATGCCATTGCCGGGTACGCCCCATCCGAAAATGGTGATCCAGCCATTGACTTTGGCGGCCTTTATGTTTGCGATAATTCCGAGCGTGTACCAGCCCAGCACGGCGCCGATAATGACGCCTTGTACGGCGCCGGAAGATGAGATTGTTTTAATAATATTTGTCATTTTATATGTTTTTCCTCCATGTATTTGGTAACTTTGATTATTAGGATATGCCTAATTATAAATTTTGTCAAAGTTTATTGCTGCTATAAATATAATGAATATTTAACGAAACTGGATTTATGTAATTGCGCACAAAGTATTTTATACGAAATTAGATTCACGGCAGGAGTCCGGTAATATATATCATACTAACTGATGTTTTTTATTGGAGAATCAAGAGGGCTTGCGCAACATTGTTTATATCTTCAGTATCCTTTTATGATGCTTTTTTTCCGGATTTAATAAGTTTTATTAGACCGTGTTTGTCGAGAAGGTAAATATATATTAGTGAATCGTCAGTTATGTTCAACAAACGTTTATAAACATCTTTATCTTTAAAATACACCAGTACGTGTTTCTTTTTGTCATCAGAAGCGCCTCCTCGCATATTATTAAAAATTAGTCCGTTCAATATGCCTATATCACCGACTAAAGCTATTTCAAAATAAGTGGTTTTGCTGTTCCCTTCAAAGTTATCTATAAACGGTTTTACCCAAGAAGATATGTCATTGTCATCAGGCTTGGAAAAAGCAATGGTTACCAGTGAAATTTTACCGGTGGAAGTCACTTCATAAGGCAAGGATACTTGTCTATCATCAAGAGATTGAACTGTGATATAAGGAAAAAGATTCTGCTCAGCGTAAGCTGTTGTGGTAACTGCGCCTGCAGCAAAAGAAACGGATGTAACCGATAGAAATAAGAATAAAATAACATTTGTTTTCATGATCATAATATTTGAATTGTTATAAATAAGAACATTAATCCGCAAGCATTCCATAATGCTGTTCTAATCCAGTGCGTTTTTAATATTTTGGCAAGATAAACGCTCTTCCCACCCGATTTATCTGTTGAAAGTTTATATTGCCATGGTCCCCAAAAAAACGCTGTTAAAATGTGAGAGGTAATTTGAATTCCAAAAGGCAGCCAGATCTCCCAGCCGGGAACTTTAACAGTAAAAAAGGTGTCAGGTCCTGATTCATGATTCTATTTTTTAACATATGCTTTTTCTATCGCCCTTATTTCCTTTTCAATCCTCCCTCCAAGTGCGCACTCATCCACAATTTTCTTACACATCCTACCAACACCGCTTGAATCCCTGTCCCCAAACTTTCTGGCTATTGCTGCATATGTCATACCCGCGTCTCGTTTTAGTAGGAACATCAGAATGCACTTTTGTTTATCCCACCTGCTTTTATTATATAATATTTCATCGCCAGAATCATAGTACTTTTTAACAGCTTCCGTTACATTTACTTCCCCATAAATCTTTCTGAGTTTCTTCCGTCCGGCGATGCTTCTAGACATCTTTCTACCTTTTAAAAGAAGTTTTATATCTCTTACAAAACTCTCGCTTCCCATAATATACTCGCCATATACCCGCTTTTTGGCCTTATCCGGGCTTTCCATAGCTGTTGTTTTTACATACTCTTCATATTTCATTACAGCTTCCATTCTATCTTCCGAGAGTATCTGCAGGATTATCTCCGGAACTGCTATGCCGCTGTCAAACCCTCCGGTAAACTGCCTGTAACTACTCCACGGGTAGTCTATAACTTGCTCTACCATGCCTGCTCTGGCAGGGTTTAAGTGGATATATGCCGAAACATATAGCAAATCCTGACCATGTTCGACCAGTATCGCCTCAAACCGCCCCTGGAGCAAATGCCCACTCCGCTTGTATTTACTATTAAAATACCGGCTATATGATAAATTCACAAAATGCATTATAGTGGATAGATTTGGTAGTTTTATTTCAATTAGGAAGTGATAGTGATTACTCATTAAAACATATGATAAAACCGTGAATTGGAACTCCTTTTCAGCTTCTTTCATTATTTTCAGGAATTTCTTCCGGTCTATATCATCCCTGTAAATATTTTTTCTTTCATTTCCCCGGGCTATCACATGATATGAATACCCGGATAAAAACATGCGTAATGGTCGTCCCATAATTAGCCCTCACTAATTATTTGAAGTCCTTGTACTGTTATTATATTTACTAATTTTATTTTGTCAATAAAATAGAATCACGAATCAGGACCTGACACCTTTTTATTATTTTTATTAATATTAATGCCGCCTTTCGCAACCTGAAGGTTGCGGCTGCCAGACACCTGCTTACAAATAGTAAATCACCTACTCAAAAACCCCTTTATCCTGCTCTTCGAAAGTGGTGTCTATGAATATTGTCTTTGGCGAGGCAAGCTTCCTGTATTTTCCCGTATTGAAATTAAATATTTCCCTGAACCTCTCTGCTGAAAAAATCGGCCCTTTTGTCACAACGCACAGCCTGTCATAAAACTCCTTAAGCTCCGGTGTCTCTATCATGTTGCTGCCTGTGCGTAGTGTCTGGACATACCCTCCCGGCAGGGCCCTGCTCAAGTGCCCTACGCTGCCGCTGACCGGCCTGATCCTGGATAAGAACGCGTCAGTTAAAGCCAGCCTGTCTATAATATATGCCTTAGGACCGGCGAAATAGCCGACGTACCCCGTATTATTAGTTACATAAACCCTGTCCCTGCCCTTTTCTATTGCAATCCTGAAATTCCTGCCGTCAATGGCCCATTCGCAGTACGGCACCGGAGTCCCGTATTTATCGGCGGTCCCCGCGGCAAGGCCTGAGCAATATATGTAGAAAGATTTTTCATACGCCACGTTGTTGCTGTCCCTGACCCCCCATTTAAAAAAAGCGCCGCCTGTTATCGGCGTATAAGGCGATATGACCGCAAAGAGGAAAATGAGCGCGAAGAATGAGACATATTCCGGTTTTTTAGGGTCAAATTCATAATATGATATTACAAAGACCATCATGAAAAAAGGCGCCGCGAAGAACCTGCCAGCCATGAAGTCGCCGCCGATTATCACGACATAAAGCGTGTAAAGCAGCGGGCCCAATGAAAGGAAAAAAAGCGGCCTGTTTTTTTTATATGACAGCAGCCCCGCGATTATCCCGGAGGCAATGACAAAAAGAGTTACGGGTTGCATTTCCGCAAGGTTCAATAAATATTTAAATCCCTTGAACGCGGTAAACAACACACTCCAGCCTGTATCCACCACCTTGGCATAATAGGTGTTCGGGAAAGGAAATCCGTAATATACAACAGAGAACAATTCCCAGATAAAAAACGGCGTAAAACCCGCGAGCACAGCCTTAATTACGCCCGGTTTTTTTACCGCAAGGGCCTGATACACAAGCGCCGGCGCGAGAAGCAGCAGCGTGTCCATCCTGTTAAAAGCTGCCAAACCCGATATCAATGAGAGCAGGAACACCTTTTTTACCCCCGCGCTTTTTTTTCCGGCGGAGACTAAAAAAAACAGCGCTATGAAAAGATAGGTCAGCGGGTTTTCAAGCCCTGAAGTGGAAAACTCGATAAACGCCTCGGAAAGGAACATCATGATAAGACCGGCAAAAAGCATCGGCGGTTTTTTCCGGAACTGGAAGGCGTATAACGCTATCGCGCCGGCGGCGGCGGCTACGGACACGGCAATTACCGTATAAAAAGCGTCCCTGGCAAAAAAGTAAAAACATGACACTAGCAGCATCCACAGGGGATGCGTATATGCCTGCACCCTTTCAAAGACATTCCATCTGGGCCCGTATCCGTTCACAAAATTATCGACCGTACGCAGGGTTATGTACGCGTCATCAGAGACCCAGCCATTGCGTATGATGGAAAAGAAAAGTATGGTCCCGAGCATTGCCGAAGCCGCTTTAAAATAAAACCCATTCACGTCGGTAAATATTGTTTTTCCCGGCAGCAAAATTGCCGTGCCGCGGTATAAAAAAGCTATCAACAGGATGTAAAAAGCGCTGAGGCACATCCTGTACCAGAAGTTCATGTAAAAAAAAATAATTGCCGCGGCTGTTACAACCAGAAACATCAACAGAGCCCTGCCGTTTTTGATGGATTCAGTGAGCATGTACAATATGCACACGAGGGCGGCCCATGAGAGCGAATAGAACAGGAGGCCGCCGGACGCAACGGCGTAAAGAGCCGGAAGGATGTTTTCTGAGAAAATAATAAAGAGGAACGTGAGCTCGGCAAGCGCCGCGGGGATAATGATTTTTTTTAAGAAGCCGGCGCCGTCAGTTGCCGCCGGTTTTGCCGCTGGCTTTTTCCTGGACAATTTTATATCTTAACCTGCAGCGAGACTAAGTGTGTGTGCTCAACGTTATTAAAACCGCCCCATATGGCGGGCCTGTATGTGTAGTTTATGACAACGTTAAAAAGCCCCGGCTGGTTTACCATGATGCCCGCGCCTGCCGAAAGAAATGCCGCGTCGCGGGTGTCCACGCTCGTGTTATATCCGGCCCTTAAGGAGATCAGGTTCATGACCACATCCTCGAAACCAATTGCCAGGCGCGGATTGTCATATATATTCTGTATGTATTCAAATACGGCGGTCATTGTGTTATCATTGTCAATCTTGAAATTATATGAAGCGCCCGCCCTTACTATAAGCGGCACAGGCGACGCGCCATCAGGGCCGGAGTGGGTGATGTTTAAACCCGCGTTATTTATGGCCGCCCCGAACTTTAAGCCTGTATCAAAGAAGTTAAACTGCGCCCCCAGGTCCAGGATTATGGTGGAGCCGCTGTAGGAGGCTATCTGCTCCATGACAAGCCCGAGCGACGCGCCTACGTTTATGTATTTTGCCCAGTCCTCGCGCAGGACATTCATCTTAGCGAAGTTGGATGCGTATGTGGCTTTGACAAGGAAGTCATAGTATTTGACAGGCTCATCCGTGGCGTCCGGATTTGCTATGTCAGGCATGTACCTGTAAATCCCGGAAATGCCGGCGCAGCCTTCTATGAAAGCGGTATCCATGGGCTGGGCATATGAGAACTGCTCCGCCATAACGCTGCCGTATGACCAGGTATGCGTGGCGTGAAATTCCTTGAGCGTAACCGATGACAGGCCAGCCGGATTGTAGTTAATGGATTCGACGTCATTGCCGCAGGCCGCGTAAGCGCCGCCCAAGCCCGAAGCCCTTCCGCCCGGTTCAAATTTCAGTATGTCCGCGCCAGTTGTCCCGCCCGCCATTAAGGCCGCAGGCAGCAACAGCGCCAGGATTATTTTGTAACGTTTCCCCATTTTTGTATCTTTCCGTAGAGCTTGAAAAGCTCCACAAACGCTTTTATAATTACTTTTAACTTCGCGCCGGTCTGTGTGCCCGCTGTGCGCGGGTAGTGGTGCACGCCTATCTCTCCTATCTTATAGCCCATCTTTGTCGCCTTTGCAAGCAGTTCCGTGGACGAGAGGGCCCCTTCGGATTCCATCTGCGCCCTGTCTATGATCTCTTTTTTCATAAGCTTAAAGGCGCAGTCCACATCCTTGACCTTAAACCTGAAAAGCAGCTTAACCATGGTGCCCCACATGAAGGCATTTAATTTTCTATGGAACGGATCAGCCCTCTTTATCCTGAACCCGTTTATGAAGTCATATTTATCCGTAAGTTTGGCCAGTTCCTTTATTTCATTTACGTCAAACTGCCCGTCGCCGTCGGTAAAAAACACCCATTCAAACTTCGCGCTGTTTAATCCGGTCTTTACAGCTCCGCCGTAGCCGCGGTTCTTCTCATGGTTGATGACCCTAACGTGCTTATCGCGCTTTGCAAGCTCTGCTGAAACAGCGGCCGTGTTGTCCTTAGACCCGTCATTTACAATGATAACCTCGTAATCCGCGCAAATCTCCGACAACACCTTCGAAGTCTTTTCCGCGAGCTTTACGATGTTGCCTTCCTCATTATAAGCAGGAAAAAAAGCCGAAATGTTCATTATCAACAACCTCCGTATATTTTGCGCAGCTTGCTTGTTTTACCTTAGCCTTATACTTAACCCTTATCCTCAGCCTTTAGCCCTCAAGTACAAAGGCTACTGGCTAAGGATAAGAATTAAGGGTAAGGGTTAAGGAAAACCTTATCCTTATACTTAACCCTTTAAAACTTCCTTCACCACTTCATTCCCCAGCCTCACACTGTAACTCATTCCCCTGTCTTCCGGGTATATCATGGACATGTTTGCCAGATAAAGCCCGTCAACCGGGGACTTATAATCTAATTTCGTCTTTGAAAATTCCTTTGTCACCACGGGCTGGGAAAAGGGCTCCCTGAACATTTTCCATTCTATCACATCTTTTTCATCAAATGAAGGGTATATGTTCTTTAAGTGGCTGAAAAACCTTTTTTTGACAGTTTCATTATCCGCCTTATAAAGTTCCGCGTCCGGGGAAATATACTTGCCTATGTAAACTATCGTATCCCCGCCGTACCACTCTTTTGGCACGAAGTTTGTATGCTCGACCACGCACACAAACGGGCTGTCTTTATCAGCCACATTAAGCCAGTAGACAGGGCTTAAGGATTTTTTCATGCGCAGGACCATATCCATGGCGCCTATATAGTGCAGCTTTTCAAAACGCGCTTCATACGCCGGATTTCTAAAATCAACTATTTTCTTAAGCAGGTCCGGCGCCGGAGTCGCGACTACCGTATCAAATCCAATTTCCTTGCCATGGACCATAACCCCGGTTGCCCTTCCATCCTTAATAATTACTTTGGATACCGGCGCGCATTTATGAATGACGCCGCCGAGTTTTACTATTTCCGCCTCAAGCGCGTCTATCATCTTCTGGTAGCTTCCCTTTAAATAACCCAGGTACTCTTTCATTCCCGCGCCCTTGCGCGATACTATCCTGGAATGTATCCTGCCATAGAGCCAGGTCATGGCGATGTCGCCCGCTTTTTCCGCGAACTTCTGCTCCATTAACGGGCCCCACACAACGTCATATACTTTTTGCCCGGCGTATTTTATAACCCATTCTTTTGCCGTGATCTTTTCATATTTCTTCCAGTTATTTACCTTTGTCAGGTACACTGTCATTAAACCCAGTCTTACCCTGTCAATAAATGAAAGAGCCTTGAACTTAAAAAGGATGTCCATGGGTTTTGAGAAAGGGTAAGCCGTACCTTTATAATAGAATCCCATCTTTGACTCAAGCCATAAAAGTTCGTTTTTTAACCCAAGTTCTTCTATGAGGTTTATGACATCAATATCGCTGGAAAAAATATGCCTGTAGAATATGTCGAGTTTTTCCCCGGCGAAATCAAAAGCCCTGGCCAAACCGCCTAACTGCTCGGCCGCTTCAAAAACTTCCGCCTTATGACCGGCTTTCAGCAGCCTTAAAGCCGCCGTTAACCCGGCAATACCTCCACCAATAATTCCTGCGCGCATTTTTGGACACTCCTGATATTTAGATTATATGAGTATAACACATGGGATTATTAGTTTAAAGGTTAATTTGGAGACTGTCAGAAAAGTCTTTGATTAGATTGTCATTGCGAGGAGCCGTTTTGGGTTCATGGCGACGAAGCAATCTCAGTTCCATTGATAAGCCTTTTTGTACGGACGTTTCCACAAAAGTGCAGAGATTGCTTCGTCGCTGAGAAACTCGCTCCTCGCAATGACATCACACGACAGAGTCAAAAATCGTATTAAAATCCGGATTTCCCGACAGCATCATTTGGTTTGTAACGCATTTTATTGTCAATTGACAAATTGTCCATTGTCAATTAGTCGTTAACAAGGTATATCTTCCCCGTCGCTATGGATTTTGATTCATTATATCTTATAATGTAATAATAAACCCCGGGTGAAACCCACCTGCGTTCAGCATTCCTGCCGTCCCACGTCACCCTTGACTCCCTGGCGTAAAAATTAAGGACCAGCTCGCCATTTAAGGTATAAATAGATATGGATGACCTGAGCGGCATATTGCCGAACTTCATTACACCTCCGACAGCTTTCTTGGGATTAAACGGGTTCGGGTATACTGCCATCTCGCCAATCCGTATCTGCGCCGGCTGGCTTTGCGCAAAATTACCGGCGGAAAACGGAGGAAGGTCGTCATATGTGAGTATCATTGCGCTAACCGGGATGACCGTTCCTGACACTGCTGTATCCGCTATCTTTATGGTCAGCGTATAAGTCATGGGACTTCCCGCGCTTATGGTCGCCGCCGGCCTTGTTATTATACTGCCCGCCGGCAATAGGCTCCCCGGCGTAACAGATGACCACCCGGAATTTCCGGCAAGCGTCAAATCCAGAGTTGTTTCCGCTGGCAGTACAAATGTAATCAGCCCGTTTGTTGCGGCTGCGCCGGTGTTTGTAATAACCGCGGTAAAAACAATTGTTCCTCCGGCCGGTGAACCGGCGTCAGCAGGGCCGAGCAACACCGTGACATTTGCGGGGAAAGGTGTCGGGGTAAGCGATGGTGTCGAAGTCGATGTCGGATACGGCGTCATGGTGCGCGTGTGCGTTTCCGTATATGACGGTGTGGCAGTTGCGGTGCCTGTAGCCGTGAGCGTTAAAGTCGGTGTTGCCGTAACTGTCCTTGTCGGAGAATTTGTCAGCGTGCCCAAAGGCGAAACCGTTATAGTCGGAGTCGCTGTCGCGGTCGGTGTCGCTGTATATGTGGAGGTTATTGTTGGAGAGTCGGTAGCCGAAGCTACCGGAGAATCAGTGAGCGTGGCCGTGGCTGTGCGCGTGGAGGTCGGCGTACCGGTATTTGTGCGCGTGGATGTTACGGTCGGCGTTGAAGAATAAGTTTTTGTCGCTGTCGGCGTGTTTGAAGAAACCGTGTCAGTAGGCACCATGCTCGGCGTTTCTGTGGACGTTAGTGTTCCCGTGGCCGTATATGAAGGCGTTGAAGTATTTGTGCGCGTTAAAGTCGCGGTCCTGGATGGCGTTGATGACGGCGTTCCCGTCGCTGTCGCTGTAGGCGTTGGAGTCTGCGTGTTTGTAGCAGTATTCTGCGGCGTACCTGTGTATGAAAGCGTCGGGGTGAAAGTCTTTGTTGAAGTCGGCGTGGAAGTAGGCGTGAATGTGTTTGTAATGGCAATTGTATTTGTCAGGGTAACAGTACTTGAAGAAGTCGCTGTGTAAGTGGGAGTGCCTGTAACTGTCACAGTCCTGGTGAATGTCAAAGTGGCTGTTTTAGTCGCGGTGAACGTTGCTGTCGCGCTTGGCGTGTTAGTCGGGGTTGTCACGCACGCAGCCACATTTATAAATACCGGGTCAGACATCACCGGCGGCGGTGAGTCATCCGAATCAATGCCCGCGGTGTTTGTGATGGTAATTCCGCACGCCGTGGCCGGGTTTACATACCCTCGCCACGAAACAGCCTGCTGCCCCGCACAGGTAGTTCCCACAGTCCAGTTAACCACATTGCCGGGTTTTGAACACCCTGACCCGCCTGCGCAGTCGATGTAAGTTATATTAGCCGGCACCGAATCAAAAATTCTCGGGTTTGTGGAAGATGATAAACTGAATACTTTTAAGTTGTCATACTGCTGCGGGCCTTCGTTCGACTGGAACCCCACTATTCCGTTCCCCGTTATTTTGTTGTCTGTTATTGACAGGTCCCATACCGGGTATTCTGTTTCGCTCCGCGGCCACACTTTCATCATTATTGAAGAACCGCACACCTGTATTTTCAGGGTGTACCATATATCCTGCCTTATATCCAGGCCGTGAGGGTTTGGCAAACTGATTCCCCCGATGTTTTGTACCCCCGCTACCACGGAATCAAGATAAAGTTTATTATCGGATGCGTTTATCCTTGCCATATAAAAATTATTGCCGTCCACCTGGATAAAATGAAAAACACCGTCCCAGTGGGCAGTGTTAGTTGACGGTATGAGTATGTCAAGCTGGTATATTCCGTCGTGAAGCGGCGCTATATTGTTGTCCATGAAACTTGCGTATGTCGCGGCAGAAGAGGTCTGCCGCAAAGTGCCGTCAGACGCATCCCAGACAGACCCGCCTCCTGACGAAACCCAGCCTGTGGTCAAGCCGTCGTCAAAATTTTTAAACTCAACCATGGTTGTCCCCTGGTTGTTATATTGCATTGTGTAAGTTATTGTGTCCCCGGGGTTCACTACCGAAGATGAAACGCTTTTAGATATTGTAAGGCCGGGCTTGCCGATGGCAACGCTGACCGAGCCTGTGCCTGTTGTTTCAGTGGATGTGCCTGTGGCTGCATTGGGGATATTATCCCCGATGCTCCCGGAATTCACGTGCGCGAGGAATGACACCGAACCTTTTTGCGGGGACCCGATAAACGCCGGGAATGTATTCCAGGTTATTGTCTGCCCTGTTTTACTTCCTCCATAAACCGTGTCTATGGTGAATCTGGGGTCCACCACGTCTGTAATCTGAAAATTATGGACATTGCCGGCGTCATAACTGATTGTAAAAAGCACAGTAGTTCCCACGCTTGCGGTCGTGCCTTCCGCTGATTTGGAAAGGCGTATGTAAGGTGCTGTAAGCGGCACCTGAAAACCGACGCAGGCCTGCGGATGGCTTGTTGTTGTGGGGACGTCATAAGAACGCAGATACAGGTTATATTCATTCATCGATATAATGGCGTAATAGGTCTGCCCTGGAACCGCGTCGGCGGGCAACTTAAAAGTATAAACTCCGCTTTCAACGGATTTGTGCGTCACGGTTACATCTGAATAAGTACCGGTCAGCGGGCAGCCCGGGCCGTTTACCTCTGCAGCCGCGGGATTGGCAGGTTTAACACACGCGTCGCCTATCACGATATACTGCCCCGTTGTAACCGCGGACCTGAGCTGGCACTGCGTTGATACGGCAGCGATCATTTTCACATTTGCGCCGGCAATAGACGAACTTCCCATCCAGTCCCAGGTTATAGTAACAGTATCTCCGGGATTAGGCTGTGCGGGTGATATGGCGACATTGGAAACTGAAGTGATAGCGGCAAAAATAGTACCGTATGCCATTAGCGTGGCGATAATTACAGCAGCTGTAAGAAACAAAGGTTTTTTATTCAAATTAAGCACATCCCTATAGATCCCTCTTGCCTGAAACCAGTATAAACAAAACCCGGGATAAAGCAATATACAAAAAGTAGCCGTTTTTATTGTATTATTGATGCTTTTTTACAATTTTAAGAAAGCGCTTTAGTAAAAATATAAAAAGGTCTTTTTGGGTTTATAAAGGTATTGTTGTTTATTACATTTTAATATGATTAGTTCAGTTTATAATACCTGTCATTGCGAGGAGGCGCATTTGTCATATGCCGACGAAGTCCTTCGACTTCGCTAAGGACCGTGAGCCTGTCGAATGGCAATCTTGCTGTATTACAGGGCTGAAACGAGATTGCTTCGTCGCAGTAAATCAAAACTGTTCCTCGCAATGACAAACTGTAATCACATCCGCTTATTATAATAATTTCGTTTTAATTGTCAATTAGTTGTTAACAAGGTATATCTTCCCCGTTATAACGGATTTTAAGTCATTATATTTTATGATGTAATAATATATCCCCGCCGATGCCCATTTTCCTTCCGCGTTCTTGCCGTTCCATAATACTTTTGACTGATTGACGAAAAAATTAAGGACAAGCTCACCGTTGAGCGTGTATATGGAAATCACCGCATTCCTCGGCATGTTTGCAAATTTCAGCACCCCATCCACGGCTTTTTTCGGGTTGAAAGGGTTGGGGTATATGGCCATCTCGCCTATGGTTATCTGGGCAGGCTGGCTTGATTCTATATTGCCCGCGGCAAACGGCGGATAATCGTCATACACAAGCGTCGACATGACAACAGGGATAACCGTCCCCGAGGGCAGGCTGTCCGCGGTCTTTAAAGTAAATCTGCATATCAGCGGCAGGCCGGGATTTATTGTTCCGATTGCCCTTGTGATAACGCTTCCAGCCGGGATCATGGTCCCTGGCGTTGACGATGTCCAGCCGCTATTTGCGGAAAGCGAAGTATCAAACGCGGTGTCCGCAGGCACAACCTGACTTAACAGCCCGTTTATCGCCTGCGCCCCTATATTAAGTATTGTTACAGTGAATTCCACTTCGCCTCCGGAAACGCAGCCGTTATCCGCGGGCAAAAGCATGACGCTTATCTCCGCCGGCCTGGGCGTCGGCGTGCAAGTCGGGGTCATCGTCACGGTATATGTCCCCGTGGAAGTAGCGGTTGGCGGAGGCGTGCTGGTAATGGTGATGGAAGGGGTATATGTAAAGGTCGGCGAACTTGTTTTAGTCGGGGTATTTGTCGGCGAGCCGCAGCTTACATTTATAACGCTTTCATTTGAAAATACGGGGCGCCGCCGCTGCCGCTCATTGCGGAGATATTTGTGATAGCGCCGCAAGCCGAAGTAATTTGCCCCCACCAAGTGTATGAACCGCTCTGGTCCGATATGGGGCCCAGGTTCCATGAAACCATGGGGCTGGTTGTGGCAGGGCCGCTCAGCGGCCCGGTAAATGTTATGCCCGCGGGCAGAGTGTCATATAATACCGTATTGGCATTAGTATAAGGATTTAAAACAACAAAGTTATCAAACGAATCCTGAACCGTGCCGTCCCCGCCCTGTTCATTAAAACCCGGACGCCAATCAGTGGAACTGCCGAGGCCGTCGCACCTCCATACATTGTCATTTGCGCCGTTTGTCTGGGTATATTCAGCCATCCACGCGTTGGGTATGGAGTCGCCTTTAGGCCACACCTTTGCCTGGTATAAGTAATCATTATTGCCGTTTACCAGTGAAACCTTTATATTGACGCTGTACCATTTATTCAGCTGAAGGATCACACTTCCGTATTTTGTGCCGGGATAGCTGGGTGAGCTGCCGTCATATAGCTGAAAAGTAAGATATGCCGGTGTCGCGTCATTTGAAATGACCAGCCCTATTGAACGATTCGCAGTGCCTGCCTTGCCGTTGTTGCGGACAATTATCTGCGAGTCCGCGCCGTTATAAGAACCTTCAATCTCGGTATCCACGTATATTTCTCCGGTGCAGAAATTCGGGTTTGCCGAGTTTAATAGCAATGCCGGATATTGCCCCGACCCTCCGGGATTTGCCTGTATGTAATTATCTCCGGTGTCGCACGGGTTCATCACATTCCACACGCCCGTGTTTGCCCCAAACGGCATGAATTTCCACCCGGGCGGCGCGCTGGCGTTTGAATACGACGCTCCGAGCGGCATCTGGTCAAATGACTCGTACGCTCCGAGCTTGGATCCGCTCACCTGGTAGTCCAGGTAGTATGTAATGATGTCATTCAGATTCTTAGTTGCTCCGGGCGGGCCGAAGGACTTCTTTACCGACATAGTAACTTCTCCGACCTTGCTTGCTACCGGCGATGACTGGTCAGGCATCCCCGCCATTGACCCGGTCGCGATATTTGTAATAACATCCCCGGCAGTGGGCGTAATATTCATCTGGCAGAGGAACCAGACTGTCCCTGATGATATTCCCGGGTCCCCTGCTTTTGGCGGCAGCACCCAGGTTAGCGTACCCGTAGTGGCGCCCGCTCCGATACCTGTTGAAATAGCCCCCGGCCCCACCGACACTACCTTTAGATTCGGCGGCAGCGGGTCGGTGATGACTAGGTCTCCGTTGCCGTAAGTAAAATCTATGGAATAAAGTATCAGGTCTCCAACATTGCTGATTACACCCTGCGCTCTTTTATGTATGGAAAATTGTTTTGCCGGGACCCCTATGGTCCAGGATAATTTTGTGGAATGACACGCGTCAAGGCCGGCCCAGGTCGCCCCGTCCATGTAATAGTCCTTTTCGCCGATAAAAAGGCTAAGGCTTGTGTTATTGCAGCCGGGAAACATGTTCCCGTTCGGGACATTTACCGTCATGGTGTAATGCTTCATTACACCCGCGCCGCTGGAGCAATCAGTGCACGCAGACCCAGCAGGCGCGGGAAGCGCGTAATTAAACTCCGTGCCGGAAGCCGGGCCTATGGTCGGTACATTTATGCCCGCGCTGCTGACGACAAATACCTGCCCCACTGTCTGTGAAGGCTTTAAAGTCGCAAAGGTGCTGAAAGCGATAAGCAGCCTGCCCGCCGATATGGACGAATTATTGCAGTAATCAAAATCTATCGTGACAGGATCCCCGAAGTTCGGCGTGGAAGGCGACATGGTGACGTTCATGATTTTACCTTCGGCAAAAAGAAGGTTACCCGGAAGTACAAAAATAAGCATCAGCAAGAAAAGTCCTGTTGTTTTTTTTAAATGCACATTAATGCCCATAATTGAACCGCTCCAATTTTCTATGTATTATTCTTCCCTGCATGTTGGTAAAGTGTACATAAATATTATATATTTTTTTAACTATTTTGTCAATTATTGAAAGGCTGTTTTTTTACCCCTGTTTGATTGACATTTTCCCTCGTATTATATAGAATAATTGAAACAGGGCTGACCGGGGTTATAGGGTTTACTCCTGTCTCCAGTCTCCTGTCTCTATAACTAAACGGAGGTTTTACATGCCCATGGTAAAAATAGGCGCTGTCATGTCGAAGGACGTGCTTACTACCCGCAAGGAAGATTCTGTGCTTTCCATGCTGGAGCGGCTGCAGAAGCACCGCATCGGCGCGGTTGTCGTTACTAATAAGGAGAACGTCCCTATCGGCATCATAACCGAACGCGACGTCATACAGGCCCTGGTTACTTATAAGGAAGAGATATTCAAAAAGCAGGCTCAGGACATCATGTCCGCGCCGGTGTTGACCCTTGACCCTGACGAGGACATAAACTCAGCCGTGATACTCATGACCTTAAACGGCATAAGAAGGATACCCATCACAAAAGACAACAAACTCGTGGGCCTGATCTCCTACCGCGACCTGACAAACGCCCTGCACAAGAGCTATTACACGCTGGAGGAAAAGGCGGAAAAACTTCAGGACGAGGCTAACAGGGACGCGCTGACCGGATTGTTCAACAGGAAGTTCATAAACGAGGCGCTTGAAAAGCAGTTTGAAGCCGCGAAGCTGACAGACTCGCCCATGGGCGTCATCATGATAGACATTGACCATTTTAAAAAAGTAAACGACACCTACGGCCACCCCTGCGGTGACCATGTATTAAAGACGCTTGCGGCAATCATGCAGTCAAAATCAAGGGACATTAACATTGTGGGCAGGTACGGAGGAGAGGAATTCATAATCTTAGGCCCCATCTCAGACCTTAAATCATCCACATACTTAGCCGAGAGGCTGCGCTCCACCATAGAGGCCACCACATTTTTCTGCGAGGACAAGGAATTTAAGATAACCATAAGCGCGGGGGTTTGCGTCTGGAACTCAAAGATAAAAGACGCCAAGTCCATGATAAAGTTAGCCGACGACGCCCTCTACTCCGCGAAAAAAGGCGGGAGGAATTTGGTACGGATGGCTGAATTTTAAATTCTGAATTTTCAATTTTCAATTAAATACACTTTCAATAGAAAAAGGCGAAGCAGTTAAAAAGCTTCGCCTTTTTCTATTGAATTGAAAATCTAAAATTTAAAATTGAAAATTATTCTTTCACTTCCTCAAACAAAAACCCCAAAAATGCCGCGGTTAACGGGAAGGTAAAGAGCGTGCCTATCACTATCTGCGCGCCTATGCCCATGACAAGGGCCATGACGAGCATGATGAATATGTGGTTCATCAGTCCGTTCTTGTTCACCGTATGAATGCTGGCTTTGAGCGATTCTGTCAGGCCCATTCCTTTAAAACCCATGTAATACGGCGCGTACATCCACAGCGCGGCAAGGATCAGGCCCGGGATTATGAGAAGGACGATACCAAGCCCTATGGCAATACCCATAACAAGCCCCTGTATCGCGAGCATGAGTGTTTTATCCATGTGTATGAAAAGGTCGTCCAGGGTCGGTTTAACCCCGTCCCTCATCTTATAAAACATTTCAGTAAGTCCCAGCAGCATTACCGGGCCGAGTATGCCGATTGTAACCACAGTTAAAAGCCCTGCCACAAGCCCCGCGAGTATGAAAGTCCACGGTTCCTTAAAAAAGTACACAAACGAATTCGCGACCTTTTCCTGAATTTTCATGAAATACCCCCTTAAGAGTTTTTATATACTTTCTGTTTTTCCGTCCTTGTAGGGGCAATTCATGAATTGCCCACCCTGCCTGGTCTGGGCGATTCGTGAATCGCCCCTACAAAAACTAACTTTAAAACATCAACCTCGTTTGCTGTATCTTTTCTTTATATATGCTATGTCCTGCTCCACCCTTTTTAGAAGCGCGGCTTTTGACTTAAACTTCTTCTCGTCCCTTAAGCGTTCCAGGAACGTCACCTTTATTTCTTTTCCATATATGTTCTTGTGAAAATCAAATATAAATACCTCAAGCAGCTGCTTTTTTTCGTTTTTCAGGGTCGGGGCGAAACCTATGTTCGCCGCGCCCGTATAATTTTTTCCGGCCGATTCGACCTTAACGGCCCATACTCCCCGCGCCGGTATCTCATCATAATCAAGGGCCAGGTTTGCCGTAGGGAAATCAAAACCCACATGGGCCCCGCGCAGCACTTTTCCTTTTATGGAATACTGCCTTCCCAGCATCTTCTCAGCTTTCTTTATGTCCCCTTTTTTCAGGCATTCCCTTATGTAAGTGCTGGAAACCCGCCTGCCGCCTATCATCACATCGCTTACGACGTTCGTAATAAAGCCGTATTTCTTCCCCAGTTCCGCAAGCATGGCCGCGTTGCCTGTACCGCCTTTGCCGAAATTAAAATCCCTGCCGACCGTAATGCAGCCTATGTTGAGTTTTTTCACCAGTATATCCCGGACGAATTCCTCGGCTGTTAAGCCCCATACTTCCCTGAAATCCAGCAGCACAAGTATGTCTATGCCGTGGCTTTTTATCCTGCTTATTTTGGCGCTTGTGTTTTTTATGAGTTTTAAATCGGTCTCTTTATTGAGGTGTTTTTCAGGGTGTGTGACGAAGGTTATTACGGCGCTTTTTCCGCCTAGGGACCCGGCGCACTTTATGGTGGATTCGATTAGCTTCACGTGGCCCACGTGCACGCCGTCAAAAACGCCTATGGTGACAGCCGTCTTTTTTTTCTGCGGCTTGATGCCGGAGAGGCTGTGGATGACCTTCATTTTGCCTTTCTAAGCCTGTAATATTTTCTGACTTCGGATAATACCAGCTTTATGGACTTGGCCAGCGGGTAATTTATGACCGCCCCTGCCGCGTGCTTGTGTCCGCCGCCTTTAAACTTGCGGGCTATAAAATTCACATCGGCCCCGTTTTTGGACCTGAATGACACCTTTACAGCGTTCTTATTTAATTCCTTAAAAAGCATTGCTATTTCCACTGTCCTGATTGACCTGATGTTATTAATATAACCGTCCGTCTCGGACTCCTGCGCTCCGGTGGCCTTAAACATGGCTTTTGAAAGGTAGCTGTAACCTATCCTGCCTTCCACCTTCATCTTTGATAGCGTGAGGTTTAAAAGCTTTACCGCGGCTTCTGAAGTCGCGTACACCTCGGATGAAATATATTCCGGGTCAGCGCCTTCCTTTAAAAGTTCAGAGGCTATTATGTGCACGTCAGGCGATGTGTTGGAGTACCTGAAAGAACCGGTGTCCGTCGCGATGGATGTGTATATGCAAGTCGCAACGTCCTTATCTATCTCCCACTTTAATTCCCTCATAATCCTGTAAAGCTGCTCGCCCACTGCCGAAGCCTTTGGGTCGACGATATTTAAATCGCCATACATGGTGTTGCCGAGGTGGTGGTCTATGTTTACGGTGAACTTTACCTGTGCCGCGTAATCTATGATGCCGCCGTTCCTCTCGAGTTCGGGGCACTCAAGCACTATGGCCAGGTCGTACCGGCCTGTGACTTTTTTTGCCTGCTGAACCTTTTCGCTTCCCGGAAGGAAGTTATATATGGAAGGAAGCGGGTCGCGGTTTATAAAATCCACTTTCTTGCCCATTTTTACGAGTTTATTTATAAGGGCCAGCCCGGAGCCTATGCCGTCGCCGTCCGGATTTATGTGCGTCGATAAAAGAATCTTTTTTGAAGCCTTAATCATTTCAGCAAGCTTTTCCACCTGCATTCTTTCTTCATTCATCCTGTTTTTCACCCGCCTTTTTTTCATCCTCTATCTTCTGCAGAAGCATATCCACCCTCGCGTGCTCGTCAATGGAATTATCAAGCTCGAATTTTATCTCAGGATTGTACCTTAAGTCTATGTTCTCCCCGATGCGGTGGCGCAGGAATTTCGAGGTGTCTTTAAGCCCTTTGATCGCTTTTTTCTTTGTTTCATCGTCACCCATGACTGATACAAAAACATTTGCTATCTTCAAGTCATGCGAAAGGCTCACCCCGGTAACGGTCACAAACTTCACCTTGGGGTTCTTAACTTCCATAAGTATTAACGTGGCAATCTCGCGTTTAAGCAGGCTTTCCACTTTAAGTTGACGCAGTTTCTTCATTTGAACCGCCTATAATCACAAATCCCAAATCACAAGTCCCAAATTGCGGACTGCCCTAAGGGTGTGGTTCTAAATCATATAACACTTGCAATCCCGCGTAACGCACCCCGGTGAAGCGAATCCGTCTTCGCTAAGCTATGACGGACATATGGGGGTGCGGCTACCGGTTTTTTCCGCCTTTAATTGAAAATTCAAAATATAAAATTGAAAATTATATTTTCCTTACCTTCTGAACTTCCTCAAAGAATATTATCGAATCGCCTTCGCGCGGCTCCTTATAGCCTTCTATTACCACTCCGCACTCAAAACCTTCCTTAACTTCCTTTACATTATCCTTGAACCTGCGCAGCGAATTTACCTTGGATGCCAGGAACTCGTGCCCGCCGCGGATGACGGATACCGGCGAGTCATGATAAGCCTTTCCGCTCCTCATGTACGAACCCGCGATGGTCATGTTCTCGCTTTCCACCTTAAACAGCTGCCTGACCTCTGCTTCGCCGATTTTAATATTCTCATATTCCGGCTCAAGAAGCCCTGCCATGGCGGCTTTTATAGCGTCAACAACCTCATAAATGATGTGGTATATCTTTATTTCAACGCCTTCCTTATAAGCGAGTTCCTTTGCCGCGGGCAGGGTCGATACGAAGAACCCGATTATAACCGCGTTTGAAGCGTCCGCTAATAGCACATCGTTCTCCGTTATGTCTCCCACGTCCCTGTGTATTACCTGGGCGCTTATATTAGACTCGGTGGATATCCTTGAAATGGAATCAACAATGGCTTCTATGGAACCTATGCCGTCGCCTTTGATGATCAGGTTGAGCTTCTTTTCAAGCCCAAGTTCGATCTTTTTATGCAGGTCCTCGAGGGTCATTTTCTTTTTCTTCTTTTCCTCGGCGTAGCGCCTTACTTCGCTCGAACGTTTTAAAGCTATCTGTTTCATCTCTTTTTCATTGTAGAAAACTTTTACCTTATCGCCAGCGTTTGGCACGTCCTCAAAGCCGACTATCTCGACGGGCATGACAGCCTTTGCCTCTTTTATGCGGTGGCCCTTATCGTCATAAAGCGCCCTGACCTTGCCGTAAGTAAAATTTGTCAGGAACGGGTCGCCTACTTTAAGGGTGCCTTTCTGAAGGAGCATGGTCCCCACGGGCCCGCGGCCTTTATCAAGCTTGCCTTCGATGATGACTCCGAACGGCACCGCGTCAGGGTTTGTCTTAAGCTCAAGCATTTCCGCTTCGAGCAGGATGGCTTCCAGGAGTTCGCTGATACCGAGCCTTTTTTTGGCGGATATGGGTACGATCTGCGTCTTGCCGCCCCATGCCTCGGATACGAGGTTATATTTTGTAAGTTCCTGTTTTATCTTTTCCGGGTTTGACCCTTCTTTGTCTATTTTATTGATAGCCACAATTATCGGCGCGCCGGCCGCTTTCGCGTGGTCTATGGCTTCGACTGTCTGCGGCATTATGCCGTCGTCAGCCGCCACTATAAGCACTACTATATCCGTTGATTTGGCGCCCCTTGCCCTCATAGCTGTAAAAGCCTCATGGCCCGGAGTATCGAGGAATACTACCTCTCCGTGGGTGGTCGCGACTTTATAAGCGCCTATCTTCTGCGTGATTCCGCCTTTTTCCCCGGCCGCCACGTTTGATTCGCGTATGGCATCCAGCAGCGATGTCTTTCCGTGGTCGACGTGGCCCATTATGGTAACTATCGGGGCTCTCGGTTTTAAGTCCTCGGGTTTGTCCGGTTCTTCCTCAAATATGTCCTCTCCATAAACGTCCTTGAATACGACTTCCTTTCCAAGTTCATTAACGACTATGTGTATCTCCTCCTCGTTTAACGTCTGGTTCATGGTCGCCATCATTCCGAGGGAAAATAATTTCTTAATTAGTTCTGTGGGTTTTATCTCAAGCTTTTTCGCCAGCTCAGTCACGGTTACGCTGCGGCCTATCTCTATTACTTCCTTCGGCGCTGCCGGAGGAACAACAGGCTCAGGCTGCGGTTTCACGGCAACAGGCTCGGGCGCGGCAGGCTGCGCGGCTTTTACCGGCTGCGGAGCCGGCTGCACGGGCTGCGGCGCGGGCTTTACAGCGGCCGGAACAACAGGCACAGGGGCTGGTTTTGCCTCTTCTTTTTTAACTTCGTGCTTTACTTCGTGCTTTGGCTCGTGCTTTACTTCTGCCTTTACCTCGTGCTTAACTTCGTGTTTGGGCTCATGCTTTACTTCGTGCTTCTTTTCTTCATGTTTTTCAGAAGGCGCTGTTGCCGCTCCCTTTCCTGAAAATTCAGCCTCAAGCCTGGCGTAATCGTCGTCCGTAATTGCGCTCATGTGGCTTTTTGCGTCAACCCCGTGTTTTTTCAGGGAGTCAATCAGTATCTTTGAGTCAATGTTGAGTTTTTTCGCAGCTTCGTGTATTCTCATTTATTCTTTTTCCTCTCCGTGCCTGATGAACGCCTCGGCCTTGGCTTTGAGCTCTTTTATTTTTTTCTCGTCAGCGCCGATAACCTCGCGCAGAAGCTTGTCGTCCGCGGCCACAAAATCCTTGAGGTTTTTTACGCCCGCGGCTTTTATCTCCTTGAGTACCTTTACTTCCAGGTCCGTGTTCAGTTTAAACAGGTCATATTCCACCTGTTCGCTGAAATTATGCTTCATGGAATCAAGGCGCTCCGGCAGAAATTCCGACGCGCGCAAAACCGATACCTTCCACTTTGTTATCTTCGCGACAAGCCTCATGTTAACGCCGTTCTTGCCGATTACCTGGGAGAACTGCTCGTCAGGCACGGCAATTATGGTGTACTTGTTCGGTTCGTCAATATATATGTCCTTTATCTCTATAGGCGCTATGGCGCTTGCCAGATATTTCTTTATGTCATCGCTGTAGAGCACCACGTCCACTTTCTCACCGTGGAGTTCCCTGATTATAGTCTGTATTCTGCTTCCCTTAACGCCTATGCACGCTCCCACAGGGTCCACGTGCGAATCGTTTGACGCCACTACAACCTTGGTTTTAACGCCCGGTTCGCGCGCCACGTATTTTATTTCCACAACGCCCTGGTCCACTTCCGTGACTTCCATGCCGAATATTTCTTTTATGAAATTCGGGTGCGTCCTGGAGAGCTCAAGCCGCGCGCCTTCCTTGCCCCTGTTTGTCTTTAAAACGTAAGCCCTCATCCTCTCGCCTATCCTGTACTCTTCCTTCGGGACCATCTCTTTTTCGCGCAGTATGCCTTCGACCAGCCCCATATCAATTACAAGGTTGCCGTTCTCGACCGCGTGCACTACGCCGGTTATGATGGTTCCTTCTTTATCCTTATACTCCTGGAAAATCTGCTCTTTTTCCACTTCCCTTATTTTCTGCGTGATAACCTGCTTTGTGGTCTGCGCGGCTATCCTTCCAAATTCTTTAGGGTAAAAGAGCACTTCCATTATGTCTCCCAGCTTCGCTTCTTCCTTTATCTTCTGAGCGTCAGCCACGTTTATTTCCACGTATTCGTTCGAGACTTCCTCGACTACGGCCTTTTTCCAGTAAAACTTTACCTCGCCGCCGTTTAAATCCACCCTGATCTCGGGATGGCCCCCATATACCTTCCTCGCCGCGGATGTAATGCCGCGCTCGAAAGCTTTTATAAGATCCCCTTCCGGAATGTTCTTTAACTTTTCAACCTGCTGAAAAATAGCTAAAATTTCGTTACTCATGTTGTTCTCCTCTGGGCCCGCCATTTACCGGCGGGGTGTTTTTTAAAAACAAATCCTCTTCATCTATGTGTGCCTTCTTAATGATCTCAAGTGGCACTTCTGTCACTGTGTCGCCTGACTTAACCAGGACTTTTCCGTCCCTTATGCCTTCAAGGATTCCTGTAATCAAGTGCGTGTCATTTATTTTTTCCCTGGTAATTACCTTTACCTGCCTGCCCGTGAACCTGATAAAATCTTCGGCTTTCTTAAGCGGCCGGTTTATCCCGGGTGATGAAACCTCTAAAATATATTTATCAGCGATGGCCTCCGACATATCCAGCGCTTCTTCTATCTTCCTGCTTATGTCGGCGCACTCATCCAGTGTTATCATGGAATCCGGTTTTCCGACCCTGATTCTCAGGTAATTTGCCCCCGCAACCTCAACATCCACAAGCTCAAGGTTATTTGCCTGTATCACGGGCGCAATTACAGACTCTATTTTATTCAGTAATTCGTGCAAATCAGCCATATTTCTCCTGTTTGTGCCCATAAAATTCAAAAAGCGGAGACTGTACTGCCCCGCTTAGCGTTTTCACCATGCTCTAGTCAGTGTCTCTGGTATATCTTAACTTTGATAAATATAACATATTGGGGGGTAAAAATCAAGAATAAAACGAATTCTGGATTCTAAATCTAGAATCCAAAATTGAACTACCCGAGCTTTATATCTTCCCCGCCCTTAATTTCAAGCAGGTCATTTAATGACATGAATTTGAACTTATTCAGGTTATGGTGTATAACTTTAAGGAATTTCAGGGCTATTAAGTATTTATTATCCCCTTCTTTATCACACCTTATGACTTCAGCTACGGCTTTGCATGAACAGGCCAGCCCCGGCATGGGAAGAACCATATGCACTGCCATAAAACTTTTCTGGGGCACATTTTCCTGCGTATACATTAACAGACCGGAAGTTGAAACATTTACAACCTCACATGTGCTGCAAGTTATAAATATCTTTTCCGGGTCAAAGTGCTTGACGAGCGCATTATCCGCCTCGTCATTTTCCAGGATGCGGTACTTCACCTTTACATTAACGGCAATCCTCGGGTAATCCCTGCGCTCCTGCGGTATTAAAAGCTCGCCTTCCTGTTTTTCTTCCTTCATGTCGCCGGGTGCCATTAGGGCCTCGTTTTCTTTAGAATTTGTGTTGTTGGTCTAATGTCTCAGGTAGATCGTCTCAGGTGGATTGTCTCAGGTGAACCGTCTTATCTGAGACCGTCTTATCTGAGACCGCCTTATCTGAGACCGCCTTATCTGAGACCGCCTTATCTGAGACCGCCTTATCTGAGACCGCCTTACCTGAGACCGCCTTATCTGAGACCGCCTTATCTGAGACCGCCTTACCTGAGACCGCCTTTACGCCATCGGATCATTAACATCCAGCAGGTTCTTCAAATCAAGAAACTTGTAGTTTTTAAGGTTATGGTGTGTTATTTTAACGAACTTAAGCGCCACGGTGTATTTATATTTTTCATTGTCGCTTTTTATCCTGCGTATTACCTCGGCTATTGCCTTGCAGTTGGCCGCTATCCCCGGGATTGAGAAATGCATATTAACAGCCATAAGGGATTTAACCGGTATCTCTTCGTTGGTATACATGGCAATTCCGTTTTTGGAGACATTAACCGTCTCGGTCTCGTCATACTGATCCAGAAGTTTTGAGTGGTCGGCGAACTTGCCCAGGGCCTTATCGCCCTCTTCCTTGCTTAACACCCTGTAACGCACCGGGCAAGTCATAGGTACGCGCGGATACTCCCGCTTTTCAGCCCCGAAATGAATCTCACCGTCGCTTTTATCGTCGAATCCAAGCATAAGACCTCCAATTTTCAATTCTAAATTTTCAATTTTCAATTAAAGGCAGTACCGTCCCGTCTTGAATTCAATTGAAAATCGACAATTGAAAATTTAAAATCAGTATTTATCCACCCTTATATGACATAATTATATCATAAAAGTTGCGTGTTTTTAATGCAAATTGTCAATTTTCAATTTTATATTTTCAATTAAAGGCATCCCTCCTGCATATGAAAAAGGCGGCCTTTCAGCCGCCTTTTGTATTTAATTGAAAATTGAAAATTTAGAATTGAAAATTACAGGCACTTACTGTATCCGCATATCCTGCACACATTGCATCCGCCTTCGTGTTCCAGCGTTGCTCCGCATTCCGGGCATGTCTCGCCTAAAAACGTCTGTTTTTCCTGTTTAAAAACGAACTTCTCGCCGTTCCCCGCGTCCCCGTGTAAGTATTTTTCCATTGCAATGCCTATGGCGTCAGGGCATGAAAGTACGATACCGCCCTCCTGCCACGCGGGCGCAGGGCATCTTGTGCCGCGCAGGTGTTTGATTATCGATTCAGGCTTTACCCCGGCCCGGAGTGCCGTGGATACCAGCCTTGAAATGGCTTCTGACTGGGCTGCCGCACAGCCGCCCGACTTGCCCATGGCGGTAAATACCTCGCACAACCCGTTCTCATCCTCATTTATAGTCACGTAAAGTTTTCCGCATCCGGTCTTCATCATTATGGTCTTGCCAAACGTGACATCCGGCCTCTTCCTGGGCTCTATTTCATGCTTATGCAGCTCGGGTTCCGCCGCTTTTACATCCTTGCTTTTGCCGGTTGTAGAAACCGTAAGGACCTGCTCGTCGCGCGATCCGTCCCTGTATATGGTCACTCCCTTGCAGTCCATCTCATAAGCCAGCATGTAAACTTTTTCAACATCCTTTTTCGTGGCTTCGTTATTGAAGTTGACGGTCTTAGACACGGCGTTGTCGGTGTATTTCTGAAAAGCCGCCTGCATCCTTATGTGCCACTCCGGAGCGATATCATGGCTGGTGACAAATACTTTTTTCACGGAATCGGGTACGGTGTCGTCATGCGACACATTGCCTGTCTCGCCTATCTTCATTATAAGGGCGTCGGTATAAAACCCTCCCTTCCTCGCGGCGTCAAGGAAGTATTTATTTACCTCGGGAAGCTTTGTGTTGTCCATGACCGTCTTGGTATAAGCTATGGCAAACATAGGCTCCACTCCGGAGGAACATGCCGCTATCATTGAAAGCGTGCCCGTAGGGGCTATGGTAGTCAGAGTCGCGTTCCTTAACTTCTGTTTGTTTTTCTCATGGGTCGAACCTTTAAAGTTCGGGAAGGTCCCGCGTTTTTCAGCCAGCTTAAGCGAAGCTTCCTTCGCCTCTTCATGTATGAACCTCATGACGTCTTCGGCGAGTTTGATTGCTTCAGGCGAGCAGTATGAGATATCCATCTGAACGAGCATGTCCGCCCAGCCCATTATCCCCAGGCCCACTTTCCTGTTTCCGCGCACCATCTCTGTTATCTTATCAAGCGGGTACTTTGACATGTCTATGACGTTATCCAGGAAATGCACCGCCTTGTTCGTGACAGCCCCCAGTTTTTTATAGTCGACCTTCTTATCCTTCGTCACCATCTGCGCCAGGTTTATGGAGCCTAAATTACATGCCTCATACGGAAGCAGCGGCTGCTCGCCGCAGGGGTTTGTGGACTCTATCTCGCCGATGTTCGGGTTCGGATTTTCCTTGTTTATCCTGTCAATAAAGACTATGCCGGGGTCGCCGTTCTTCCACGAGTATTCCACTATCATATCAAATATCTCGCGCGCGTCCTCTTCAGCTATGACTTTCTTGTCGCGCGGGTTTATCAGGCTGTACTTCTCGCCTTTTTTAACGGCTTCCATGAATTTCTCGGTTAGCGCCACCGATATGTTGAAATTATTTATTTCCTTGTCGTCGGCCTTGCATGTGATAAATTCCCTTATATCCGGATGGTCGACGCGCAGTATGCCCATATTCGCGCCGCGCCTCGTGCCTCCCTGCTTTACAGCCTCGGTAGCGGAGTTAAAAACTTTCATGAAGGATACCGGCCCTGACGATATGCCTGATGTGGTCTTTACCTTATCACGGTTGGGCCTCAAGCGTGAGAAGGAGAAGCCTGTCCCGCCGCCGGACTTATGGATAAGCGCCGCGTTCTTTATGGCCTCAAATATCCCCTCTATGGAATCCTCCACAGGCAGTACAAAGCATGCTGCCAGCTGCTGTAAATCGCGGCCGGCATTCATCAACGTGGGCGAATTTGGAAGAAAATCAAGGTTTGCCATAAGGCTGTAAAATTCCTCCGCAACAGCGTCAGTGTCGGCCTTTTTGTCGTAATTTTTATCGGCTTCAGCTATGTTTTTTGCGACCCTGATAAAAAGGTCCTTTGCGTCCTCTATTGACTCGCCTTTGTCGTTTTTAAGGAAATACCTCTTTTCAAGTACTTTAAGGGCGTTTTCGGATAAGGCGGGGTTTGAAAGCTTGTTTTTATCCATCGTAAATCTCCTCATTAAATAGTTTGGTTTTCAGGGTGGTAATTATATACCTAAAAAAACCTTTGTCAACTTTTTTTAAAAGCGCCTTTTATAACCCTTAACCCTTACCTCATCCTTATCCTTAGCTCTTGGAACTACGGCTGCGGGCTAAGGATAAGGGTAAGGATTAAGGGTTAAGGAATGCTACAACACCGCCCTGAGAGGCAGCAAGCCGCCTCTCTACGTATAAACCCTTAACCCTTATCCTCAACCTTACCCTTAGATCTTGGACCTTAAATGCTACGTGCTAAGGTTAAGGATGAGGATAAGGGTTAAGGCGTCTCGCGCGGCATGTGCGCCCCTTAAGCCTTCCTTCCGCAGCTTTCAGGCTGCGCGGATATGAACCTCATTTTCCCTTTACAACCTTTTCCCTATAAGTTATCATATTATCGGATATAAAAAAAGCAAAGGAGCTTTTGATGGCTTTGATTTCTATTATAATACCTGCTTTCAACGAAGAAACCAGGCTTCCTGCCACATTAAAGGAAATCCGGAAATTCCTCACTTCAAAGAAGATAAAGGCCGAGGTCATTGTCGTTGACGACGGCAGCACCGATAACACCGTCGCGGCCGCGGTCAAACTTAAATGGCCGGCTCTTAAGGTCATTAAAAACCCGAAAAATATGGGCAAAGGCTTTTCCGTAAAAAACGGCATACAGCACGCCAGCGGTTCCATAATGCTTTTTACCGACGCCGACCTCTCCACCCCGATTAAACACCTCATAGAATTCAAAAAATACGCTGAGACCGGTTATGGCGTGGTAATCGCCTCGCGCGACATCCCCGGCTCGCGGGTAAAAGTGGCGCAGAGCCATTTGCGGGAACTCGGTGGAAAATTTTTTAACCTGCTTGTGCGCCTTGTTGCCGGGCTGCCTCTTCACGACACGCAGTGCGGCTTTAAGTGTTTTACGCGCAAAGCCGCCGCGGAGATATTTTCCAGGCAGACCATTAACGGCTTTGGCTTTGACGTGGAAGTCCTTTACATTGCTAAAAAAATGGGTTTTAAGATAATGGAAACCCCGGTAGAGTGGACCAACTCCCCGGCGACAAAGGTAAGCTTTTTAAAAGACTCCACAAGGATGTTCGCGGAGCTGTTTAAGATACGGTTGAATGACCTGATGGGGAGATACAGATGAGCCCAAAGCCCAGAGCCCAAGTAGTACGGGGCTTTTACCTGAGCTTTGGGCTATGGGCTATGTGCTTCGATCTGCTGACTCTAAACTACTGGCCCAGCCTATGACCTCCCTGCTACTTATCGCCGTCTTCGCCGTCGCCGTCATATTCTCCATGCTGGGCTTGGGCGGCGGGGTGCTTTACGTCCCCATACTGCTTCAGGCCGGCGTATCATTCCACGCGGCTGTCGCCACATCCCTTGCTATCATCCTCATCATGAGCTTAACAGCCTCGGCTGTTTATCACATGGAAAAACTCATCGACTGGAAGCTGATAATGATACTTGAGCCGATATCCGTAATTGGCGCGGTGCTGGGCTCCCTGAGCTCAAACCACTTCTCAGTTAAGGTGTTGTATGTTATCTTTGCCCTTTCAATGACCGGTTCAGCCCTCTTCATGCTCATGGCCCCAAAAAAAGTTCTGGCCCTGCATCAAAAATCAAAACTCCCCGGCATCATACATATGAAAAAAAACGGGGAACATTACAGTATTAACATGTGGGCCGGCGTGCCGCTCTTTTTCCTTGCGGGTTTCATATCAAGTTTAATAGGCATCGGCGGCGGTTTTTTAAAGGTACCTCTCATGACTATAATCTTCGGCGTTCCGATAAAAATCGCGGTAGCCACATCATCAGCCATGATAGTAATTACAGCTTTATCAGGGCTTTTCGGCCACTCTGCCGTGGGACATGTGGACTGGCACATGACAGCCATACTCTCGGCGGTTGTTTTTGCTGGTGCGCTGATAGGCTCAAAAATATCGATTAAAGCGGACAGGAAAATCATAAACTTGATGTTCTCGATAGTGCAGTTCTCGGTGGCGGGGTGGATGGTTTATATGGCTTTAAAACCTTAATTTTCAATTCTATATTTTCAATTTTCAATTAAAAACAGAAACCTTTATTTCGGCCCGCTTATTGCCGTTAATTGAAAATATAAAATTGAAAATTTAAAATTTTGATTTTCTCCCTTCCAGCATCCCTTTAAAAGAAAAAGTCTTTAAATCCCTTATCGTAAGCGCCTGGCTCAGCACAAAAAGTATCAGACCTATGAGCAGGTACCCGGCGTAATTTTCCTCATGTTTTATCTCTTCTTTTTTTGACTTGTTCTCTTCCATGAACCTTATGTCGTTTTTAATTGATTTGAAGGCGTTTAAGTCAGTCACCCTGTAGAACTTTCCGCCTGTTATGCCTGACACTTCGCGAAGCTCCGAATCGTCAAGTTTTGAGATGACTTCCTGTCCCTCATAGGTCTTATAATATCTCCTGCCAAATACGTCCGCGCCGCCGGGTATCTTTGCACCCTCTTTAGTCCCGACGCCTATTGAGTATATCCTTATATCCTTATCCTTCGCGTATCTGGCCGCTTCCACCGGGGGTATTCCCGCGTTTGATTCGCCGTCGGTGATTAAGATCATGATCCTTGACTTGCCGGCTTTTTCCACCATCCTGTCAGCGCAGGACTTTATGGCGTTGCCCAGGGCAGTACCGTCCTTAAAGAGCATACCCGGGTAAAGGCTGTCTATTATAAGGTCATAGGCGTCATAGTCCACTGTCAAAGGACACTGAACAAAATCAGTCCCGGCAAAAGTAATCATTCCCACCCTGTCCCCTGAGAGCGACATTGAAAAATCCTTCAGCCCCTGCTTTACAACTTCCATCCTGTCGGGTTTAAGGTCCATGGCGGCCATGGAAGAAGAGACATCAACCGCCACCATGATGTCTATCCCTGATAATTCCATTTCCGACTTTACCGGCTTTCCCCACGGCCTGGCAACAGCTATAATAAAGAAGACAAAAGCCGCGGCCAGCACAAGGTACTTTACGACGGCAAGCGCAGGCGAAACCGCGTAAGCCATCTTTGCAGCGGTCTTTTTGTCATAGAAAGTATTAAGGTTGCGTATGATGACATATACTTTATAAAAGAAGAAAAGCAGCAAAGGCACAACTATGAATAACAGCCTGAAGTTTTCAGGGTTACCAAAACGCATTAAAATCCTCCATGGAGGAAAGCAAAGGCAGACAGGAGACTGGAGACAGGAGTAAAACAAAACACAACGCGTCCCGCTGTCTTTCCTGTCTCCGGTCTCTTGTCTCGTATTCCCTCATGCTTTTCCCCAGTCTCTTGTCTCGTCATTTTTTTGCCTTTCTTCTTCCTGTCTCCTATCTCTTGTCTCGCTATCCCTATGCTTAACTAATTACCCTCGTATACTTAAAAGCCTCCAGCCCCAGCGCGGCCAGCAGCAATATCAGCCCGGCCCATAGGAAATAGATGAAAAAATCCCTCTTCTTTTCATATGTCTTTATCTGTATGTCCTGCTTCTCCATCTTCCCTATTAAATCATATATCTGCCTTAAACTCGCTTCGCTTGTGGCCCTGAAATACTGCCCGCCTGTTAATTCCGCCACCTGCTTTAAAGTGTTCTCATCAGGCTCTTCCCATTTGATAAGCTGGCCGGTGTACGGGTCCATGGCCTGTCTTTTATTCCCGAACTGGTCCATGACCAGCCTCGGGGATCCGCCTTTTCTTCCTATGCCTATTGTATAAATTTTTACCCCTTTATAAGCCGCCACTTTCGCCGCCTCAAGGGGGTTTATGCTGCGGTTGTTTACGCCGTCTGTGGTTAAAATAATAACTTTAGAGGCGCCTGAGGCTTCCAGCCTGTTTGTCGCGGTCAATATGGCCTCGCCCATGGCTGTCCCGTCTATGCGCACGGTCTGCAAATCCACCTGGTCAATGAAACTTTTTACTATTTCATAATCCACGGTTAACGGGCACTGCGTAAAGGCCTTGCCGGCAAATACCACAAGCCCTACGCGGTCATTTACAAGTCCGCTTACGAATTCCCTGCAAACCTGCTTGGCCGCCTCCACCCTGCTTGGCTTTAAGTCATCCGCCTGCATGGAGCCTGAGAGATCAAGCGCCAGCATTATGTCTATGCCCTTGATCTTTTCCTGGGTTTCCTTTTTTACTTCCTGCGGCCGCAGCAGCGCTATCACAAGGAGGATTATTCCTATTACTTTTAATATGTCGGGCAGCAGGTGCATAAAATTAACGGGGCTCGCCGATTTCTTTAATGACGCGAAATTGGAAAAATTCAGCTTTGTGAGTTTCAGGTTCCGCCACAGGAATCCGGCGATGAGAACCAGGATTATTATGATTCCGATCAAGAGGAACCCGCTGTTTTCAAACCTCATCTGGTCCTCCTTCTTTCCCTTTTCTTAAAAAAGGTAATGAGCGTGTTTATATACGGCTCGCCGCAGTTTAAAATCATGTGGTCTATTCCCAGGGTCTTAAATGTCTTTAAAAGTTTTTTGTCTGAAGCCTCGCTGGCTTTGAGGAATCTCGCCGCAGCGCCTTTGTCTGCCGTATCCACCCATACGGTTTTCTCCTGCTCCGGGTCGTAAAAAGGCACATAACCGATGTTATCCAGGGCATAATCCTTCCTGTCGCGCAATACCACGGCTATTACATCGTGATGGAACCGCAGTATTTTCAGGGCGTCGTAATAATCGTGGTCGTCGTAAAAATCCGAGACGATGAATACAGTGGAGCGTTTTTTCAGGATGTGGCTTAAGTAAACCAGCGACGCGGAAAGGTTTGTCCCGCTGTCCTTGCCGCGGTGGTAGAGGATTTCCCTGATAATCCTTAGGACGTGTTTCCTCCCCTTTTTTGGCGGAATGTACTTTTCCGCCTCCGCGGAGAACCCCATAAACCCCACGCGGTCATTATTTAAAGTGGCGGTAAACCCCATGGCCGCCACGAACTCGAACATAAGCTCTTTTTTCAGCAATTCTTTAGTGCCAAACTCAAGGGACCCCGAGAGGTCCGCCGCAAAGACCACCTGCAGCTCGCGCTCTTCTATGAAGTTCTTTATGTAAGGCGTGTTCATCCTGGCTGTAACATTCCAGTCTATAGACCGTATATCGTCGCCCTCCATGTACTCGCGCACCTCGGCAAACTCCATGCCGCGCCCTTTAAAAGATGAAAGGTAATTGCCCTGCAATACGGTATTTACAAGGCTGCGGGTGGTGATCTCTATGCGCTTTATCTTTTTAAGGATGTCTTTGGATATCATAAGACCTTCCGGCTACAAGTCCCAAAGCCCATAGCCCAAGTAGCGATAAAAACGGGTTTGCTTTCGCCTTCACTTGAGCTTTGGGCTTTGGGCTCTGGATTATTTTTACGGAACCTTCACCTTATTTACAATCTGCTCAATCACATTATCCGGCGTTACTTCCTCAGCCTCTGCCTCGTACGAGAGTATGAGCCTGTGCCTTAAGACCTCATAGACTATGGCTTTCACGTCATCAGGCGAGACATAGCCTTCGCCGTTAATGAAAGCGTTTGCCTTGGCCGCGAGAATCAGGTTGATTGACGCCCTGGGCGAGCAGCCGTATTCTATGAGGTGCCCCAGCTGGAGCTTGTACTCCTCAGGCTTTCTCGTGGCGAATACCAGGTCGGTCACATAATGCTTTATCTTGTCATCGACATATATGGCGTCTACTATCTCCCTCATGTCCATGATGTCTTTCGGCTTTAAAACCGTATCCACTTCCATTTCCGCGCCGACTGTCATCCTGTTTATTATCTCTATTTCCTGTTCCTTTGTAGGGTAGTCAATTATGACTTTCATTAAAAACCTGTCCACCTGCGCCTCTGGCAGCGGGTAAGTGCCTTCGGTCTCAATGGGGTTCTGCGTGGCAAGCACGATGAAAGGCTCCTCAAGCTTGAATGTCTTGTCGCCTATGGTCACCTGTTTTTCCTGCATGGCCTCAAGCAGCGCTGACTGCACTTTGGCAGGAGCGCGGTTAATTTCATCGGCAAGCACGATGTTCGCGAAGACCGGGCCTGTGGATATGGAGAACTCTCCCGTGCGCGCGTTATAAATCCTGGTCCCGGTTAAGTCCGCCGGTAAGAGGTCAGGCGTAAACTGTATGCGCGAAAATTTAGCCGATATGGTGCGGCTGAGAGTCTTTACCGCCAGAGTTTTCGCCAGCCCCGGCACGCCTTCCAAAAGCACATGTCCGCGCGACAATAGCCCCATAACAAGCCCGCGTATCATGGGCTCCTGCCCGACTATGACTTTCTCAACCTGTTTAAATACGTTCTGCAGTTTTTCTGATTTTTCCCTGTCTTTTTCGGATAACTTGACTGCTTTAGCCATAAAGGCCTCCTTTAAGTCGTTCGGGGTTCGAAGGGTAAAGTTCGAAGTTCAAACAGAACACCGCTTTAATCAACGGCCTTTGTTGAACTCCGAACTCCACCCTTCACCCTCCGAACTGATATCACTTTACTCTATCACCACCATAGTCCCTTCACTCACATAATTGCTCAGTTCAAGTATGTCGTTATTCTCCATCCTCACGCACCCTGAGGAGGCGTCATTGCCCAGTGACGGGGTGTCGTTCGTGCCGTGGATGGCTATTCCTCCGCCCATGGAAACATACTCACCGTCTTCATTTTCAGGAACTTCGCCGTTTTCAATTGCCTGGTTATATCTTTTTATATCATCGTAGTTAGGGTAATCTATGCGCATGAAAACCGGGCCGTAGGCATTATAACCCAGGTCCTCATCAGTGCCAAATTTTACATGGCCCTGCTCCGCGCTTAAGTACGAAGAGTTTAACGCCGTTATCTTTTGCCTGTTGCGCCTGTGTTTCTTCTCCAGGTCCCTGTAATATTTCAGGTAGTATAAATACTCCCCTGAATCAGGCTGGAACATTTTCATTTTTTCCTCTATCTGCGAGAGGTACCACGGCAGCTGGTACTGGTATATCTGAGTCATTTTATAAACGCCCGAAGGGGTTTTCCTGTCTCCGACGAACATTTTAACGCCTTCGGCCTCGCCCGTGGCCACCATGTAGCTTTTCCACACCTTCTGCGTCCTGTCAATCAGGTACAGCTTCTTCTCGGTCTTACTGACATAAACAAAATATTTTTTTTTATACCCGTCAAGGTATGTGCTTATGTTTTCGTAGTATTTCTGCCGGTTAGCCGCTGTAGGGACAGCGCTCCCGCGCTGTCCGGAACCGTTTACACCGTCGCCGGCATTAGCGCAGGAAAAACCCAGGAGGCATGTCATTATCATAATTAAAAATCTCTTCATATTATTATTAATCGAGGATGTCTATCGCGAGAGGCGGCCTTTCAACTATGGAAAACTCCACGCCGGCTTCCTTGAATAGGTCCTCGTACTGCTTGTCAGGGTAGTATTTTGAAGTGACGAACTTTTTAATCTTGGCGTTTACCACCATCTTCGCGCAGATGATGCACGGTGAATGGGTGGAATATATTGTGGCGCCTTCGGTGGTGGTGCCCATCAGAGCCGCCTGGATTATTGCGTTTTGTTCAGCGTGTATGGCGCGGCATATCTCATGCCTAGTGCCCGAGGCGATGCCCATCTGGTCGCGCAGGCACCCGAGTTCCGTACAGTCTTTAGTCCCCGCCGCCGCCCCGTTATAACCGGTGCTTACCACTTTGTTGTTCTTAACAATGACTGCTCCAACATGGTGCCTGATGCAGGTGGAACGCTCCGCCGCGAGATAAGCCATCTTCATAAAGTATTCTGTCCAGCTTGGCCTTACATACGGGTTATACTTCAGGTCCTCGAGTATTTTATCGATTTGTTTAAACATATCTTCCGGCGACCCTGAATTATCCACTTTAAGGTCTGACATCTCAAAGCACTTTGAAAGCTGCTGCGCGTTGGGGTCGGATGAATTTTCCTTTTCTTCCTTTTTCATGAATTCTTCCAGCGTCGCGGGATCCCCCGGCCGCGCGCGCTTTAAAGCGCGCTCAAAGCGGACCTTTGGAGAGGCGTTTATGCCGATGAGCTTGAAATTTTTAAGGGATTTGCGCAGTTCTTCCACTTCAAAAGGGTTCCTTATGGAATCAACTACAGCCTGGGGCATATTCTTGATTTTCATGGTGGTCATCTTAGCCAGCACCGCCGGCCCCTCGGCCGAGCGCAGCTCGTTGCCGATGGCAATCAAAACATCGCGAACAGGTTCCTGCCCGCGCTTGGCAGCTTCCTGCCGGATGATATCGGATAATGAGAAAGCAATGAATTTTTTCTTATCAACAAGGTACTTTATGGCTTCGCCCTTGCCAGCCGCGTTAGCCCCGGTAAAACCTAAAAACATGCCTCCACCTCCGTATATAGTCAATCACGTATCCCAAATCACAAATACCAAATAAGTTCTGCTGTTTTCAATCCAAAATCTAGAATTCAGAATCCTGAATTATTACTATATTATATTTGCAATTAGACGATTTGGCAAGGGGTTTTGTTTGGTGTAAAAAAGTTGCTTGCCTGTTCTGCCTTTCGTAGAGCCGCCGCTTGCTGCGACTCAAGGCTGCCATTAAAATTCCTACACTTCCTGCAGGGGTACCCTTCTGCTTGCCAAGAACCCTTGTAGTTCATGGTGGCTGCCCGAAACATCGGTTTCAGCCCAGAGCCGCGACAAGCAGCGGCTCTACAAATCAAGAAATGACAAGTAAAAAAATAAAGTTCTATTTTAAAATTACGCCCAATTTCACAACCTTAATTGTATCCGTTTTACTTTTTATTAGTTTACCCTGGATAATAAAATAAGCATTATTTACGCAGTTTTAGACAAAGCGCTAATAGAATAAGGGGAATTTTTTTATAATGTCTTGAGTCAAGGCATGGTGTTGGGATTCTCAAAAAAAACTATATCAATAAATAATCGAAAAATAATTTTTTTGTAAAGTATTTCCGGTTCCCAGCTGCCCATTTTCATTATAACCAATCACCCACAATCGTCCATTGTACGCTATTGCCAGACTATGTTGCCATCCTGATGCAATTGCTATCGCAGTCACATATAAACTGCTAGTGCCAAATCCGAGATTACAGTTCAAACTTCCCCCGGATCCATAACTTAGCCATCCTGCCAGAACTAAATATCCGCTATCCATAAGCGCCAAACTCGTTAATGATCCTGCCGCTATATCGCTTACCCCGGTTAACACCTGTACAAAAGAATTTATATGTCCTCCCCCTCCGATTTCACCACAATAATCGCTGCCCGTTGCCCATAAGCTGTGATCATTCTTTAGCGCCAAGGTAAAACCATGTCCTCCATCCATATCAACAACTCCGGTCAATACCTGCCTGAAATTATTGACACTAACGGTATCGGCAGTTCCCAGTTGTCCTGAATTATTTAGGCCTGTTGCCCATAGACTCCCGTCGTACTTTAATGCAAGACTATGATCATCTCCTGCCGCTGTGGCGCTTACACCGGTCATAACTTGCACAAAAACTCCGCGTGCGTTATTATCACCCGTGCCTAATGCGCCATCAACATTACGCCCGGTAGCCCAAAGACTTCCATCTTCTTTTAACGCCAAACTATGCCCCCATCCCGCAGCAATCGCTTTAACCCCGGAAAGTACTTGGATGTATGTATTCCTATGCTCAGCTACTCCGGTCCCAAGCGCACCATAAAAATCACACCCGGTTGTCCACAAAGTCCCATCATTCCTTAAAGCCATACTGTAATCCAATCCAGCGCCGATTTCCACAACGCCAGACATCCCTGGTACCTGAACAAATGAATACCTGTCAGAATTATCGCCCGTCCCAAGTGCTCCATATAAATTCTTTCCCGTAGCCCACAACGTTCCATCAGCCTTTATAGCCAAACTATGATATTCTCCCGCCGCAACTTTTATTGGCATAAATGGAAGCGGGGTATTTGTAATTGTTGGTGACATGGTTTTTGTCGGTGACACCGTATGTGTCTGAGTAATAGTAGATGTCTGCGTAATGGTCAACGTTGCTGTACGCGTATATGACAACACAATGGAGGTCAGCTTCGGGCTTGGATTAGTGGGATTTGGAACATTTTTTATGCAACTTGGCAGCAACAAAGCCATTAAAAGAAACACAAAAAATGGAGCAAAACTTATTTTTCTTTTTTCCACTTCCCCCCTCCTTATGCTTTGTCATCTTGTAACGTAATTATACTTCAATTATTATCCCCGTTAAACCTTAAAAACTCACAGTGGTTTTGTTTGGGGAAAGCAGATGTTTGGCGTTGTCAGCTTTTCGCAGAACCGCCGCTTACTGCGGCTCAAAACCGGCACAATAATTCCCACACATCCCTCAATGCAGTTTTGCGCCTGGCACCAAAACAGGTCCGGTCCCCTTCATATATTTCTAAATGGCCTTGATTATAATAACAATTATAACACTTTAAAAATAATACCCTGCGGTTATTTTCAACAACCCGACACCTTCAATTACACGGACCATTTTATCTAATCTTACCTCAATATTTATAACGCCGCTGCCGTTAATCATGAAGTCTACCCCGGCCCCCAACATAACCTGTACCCAGCTGAAATCCATGCTATTTGTAACATATTTCATCCCACTGTATGTATCTTCGACCAGGAAAAGACAGTTGATGCCGGTTCCAATTGTAACAAACGGCCTGACAGGAAAATCCAACGGTATGGAAAACTTCGCAATTAAAGGAACCTGAAAATAATGGTAAGCGGACGAAAAATCAATGGACGACAGCTGATTTCCGTACTCGTCAAAAGTTAAGAAGGATGAATTTTCAAAGATCTGAAAATATGTAAACTCGCTCGATAAAGCAAACCATTCACCGGCGGCTACATACTGGCACATAAGTGCGCCGCTAAAAACATATTCTGATACTCCGGGGTACAAACCGGTTATATATCCTCCTCCAACTTTTGAGCCAAAATAAAAACCTTCAAATTTCGATCTTGTTTTTTCATTTTTTCTCTCTACAACGACTGCATTATTTTTGCTTTCCTCCTGCGTAGATTCCGGCAAAGTCTCGCGTTTTTTTGATTTATCAGAGGTCGGGTCATCCGTTTCTGTTATTCCGGTATTTTTTTCTATGCCATTAGACGGAGCTTGATTTTTCGGCGCAGGCGTGGCTGTAGGTTCGCTCTTTCTTGACTTCACAGGCGTCGTGTCATCCGCCTCTATAAAACCATTCGTCCTTTGAATCTCTCCGGCTTCATCCTCAAATACAGCGGCCGAAGCAATACCGGAAAGAAACGAAATAATAAACAGTAAATTTAGTATTTTTTTCATTTTATATTTACCCCTTTTGCTTCTGCGTCATTTTTTCAATCTAAACAGATCATTTTTTAACAGGTTCTTTCGGCATTTCCTTCGGTACTATGTATCTTACAGCAAGCGCCGTGACATCGTATGTTATCTGATTATATATAAAAAACAGCCCTGAACTAACTGCTTCAATTTTTACATTTACTATGTCATCAGCACCCATTTTTACGGCTTTTTCCAGAAGCTGGGTAAACGATACTCCTCCAAATTGGATAAGGTAAAAATCAGCGAAAGACCCAGCTGAAAACCCGAGGAACTTTGACGCCGTCTGGGTACTGTGTACAATGCCGATGGGCTGTACGTACATGGAATTAATTGGTATATTGACGGGACCGTCTTTTACCAAAACATTATTCATGGTGCCACAACCGCAGACACATGCAGATAAAACAATCAACATTGAAACAAAAATTTTTTTCATATTACCTCCAATTTTTATCTTAGATATCAACCCCATTCGTTACAAACTATAATAACGTATGTCAAATATTTTGTCAATTAACCGTTTTGGGGATAATATGATCAACACCGCATTGGCAGTCATCCTGATGTCAAAACTGTGTTGACTGGCAGTATTGCAATCGACAATTGTCACCCCCCCTTTTTTTCCAGTTCCCCCCTTTCCTTATTTATGCTATTATCTAAAGACATACTAACCTGGAGGTTTTCGAGATGCACTTTGCAAATATGTCTGAAAGCTGGCTTGAATTCGGGCTTTTCAACCTTTTTATTGTTATACTCCTTTTGATCGACCTTGGCCTTTTCCAGAAAAAAAGCCATGTCATAAAAATGCGGGAAGCTGTTATTATGTCTGTGGTCTGGATTGGGGTTGCGCTTTTATTTAATGTCTTTATCTTGGTCGCCCACGGCCCTACAAAAGCCATAGAATACTTTACCGGCTACATCGTGGAAAAGTCATTATCCGTGGATAATCTTTTCGTGTTCCTCACCATTTTTTCCTTCTTTAAGGTTGCCAAAGAATACCAGCAAAAGGTCCTCTTCTGGGGCATAGTCATGGCCATGGTTTTACGCGGATTCTTTATATTTGCCGGCGTAGGGCTGATAGAGAAGTTCAGCTGGCTCATATATGTTTTCGGAGCCTTCCTTATATATACGGGTATCAAGATATATGTAAGCAAAGACTCCAAGGAAAACCCGGGTGACTCCCCTTTTGTTAAGTTTATCTCAAAAACACTTCCTTTCACCCATAATTATGACGGCCCTTATTTTACCACTGTAGAACACGGCAAAAGAAAATTAACGCGCCTTTTTCTGGTATTTATAGTATTAAACTTTGTTGATGTTATATTTGCCTTTGACTCCATCCCGGCCATATTTGCCATAACCCTTGACCCTTACATCATTTACACTTCAAACATATTCGCCATACTAGGGCTGCGCGCCTTGTACTTTGTCCTGGCAGGCGCCGTTGATTCTTTTTATTATATACACCACGCCCTGGCCCTCATACTTATTTTTGTGGGCGGCAAGATGCTGGCTGAGCACTGGGTGCATATTACGCCGGTCGTATCGCTTGCAATAATCGCGGGCATACTGACAGTGGCGATACTAGCGTCAGTGGCGAGGAACAGGAAAACCAGGTAGCCGCAACTTTCAGGTTGCGAAAGGCCGGCCCTGCGCAGCCTAAAGGCTGCGGCTACCAGAACAAAATTAATGAAGGGGTAACATGACCAAGAAAACAGCCGTCATCATACTTTTCGTCATCTGCGTGGCCGCGGGCTTACTTCGCTCGCCCATGATAACCACAGGCCTTCCCTACCTTTTCCACCCGGATGAGTATTCCATATGCAACGCCGGCTTTGAGAATGTCAAATATGGCCGTCTGGACCCCAGGGTTTACCTATACCCTTACTATTCGATATTTGCATATACAGCCATAGACTATGCCGTGTTTCTGCCTGGTTTTACAAAAAAAGACCGGCAGGACCTGGAGCCGCGCGACTTTTACCTGGCGGACAGGCTGCTTTCATTTTCATTTTCAATAGCCTCGATTATCCTGACCTATATCCTTGCTTCCTCGCTTGCCGGCCGGGCTGCCGGACTTTGCGCCGCGCTGTTAAGCGCCGGGTCGTACGGGATGCTGGAATCATCATGCCTTATCAAGCCCGACTCAGGCATGATAATGTTCACCCTGCTCGCCCTTGTCTTCATAGCCCGGATCCCGGGTAAACCTTCATTTAAAAATATCCTTGCCGCCTGCTTCTTCTCGCTGTCCGCCTTCCTTTTCAAGTACAACACCGCGGTTGTCTTCATCCCGCTGGCCATCGCTTTGTTCGGCGTTTTTAAGGGCCGTGAAAAAACCGTGCTCTCCGCCGCCGGCATAAGCCTTCTTGCCGTCATATTATCCCTGCTTCCCGTGGCCTCCAGTTTTCCGCGCGTGATAGACACATTTAAATCAAACGTGTCCAACCAGGTCTTAGGCGGAGGCTTCCACTTTAACACTTTCTTCATACAGTATTTTTTTACTAAGGGCCTGGGCCCGCTGTCGGCATTAATATGTTTTGCGGGGCTTTTTTATATAACCGTTAAAAAACCAAAAGAAAACCTCGTGCTTACCTCCGCGCTGTGGCCGGCGCTCCTATTCCTTTTCTCCGTACGCGTAAATTTCAACCAGTACGCCTGGATGTCCCTTGCCATGCTATGCGTGGCAGGCGGCATCTTCCTTTCAAAAATAACAAAAGAGAAGCTGAAACTGATGTTTGTGCTGGCCCTTGTCGCCCCGCTTTCAAACTTCATGAACATATCGGCATTACTTGCCGAACATACGACCACAGATACGAGGCTGCTGGCCAAATACTGGATAGAAAAACACATACCGCCCGGCGAATCCTTAATCTACAGCATGTTCGGCCCGCCATTATCAGATTATGACCCGGCGGTTAACGGCAACCCTTCGCTTGTCGACCCTTCGAGGGACGCCACATACTGCGGCACTGCGCTGGTGCTTGATAAACTCATAGGCTATAAATATTACGCCGTAAGCTCCCTGGCCGGGAAACCAAACGACAGGATACCGGCCGGATATGGAAGGGTGATTGCGGTCATAAATTCCGAATATGACGACAGGCCTTCCATAATCATCGCGGAAAACACCATGCTTTCAACCTATAAATATAAAAAGATTTTCGATGTAAACCCGCAGGACAGCTCAAAGTGGCATCCGGGCCCTCTTTTCCGCGACACCAAACCCAATGTCGGGCCGCTTGGTAAAACAGGCGTCCGGCTTGCATTTTCTGACCCGGTTAAGACAAACGGCTACCATTTTTTCATACAGCATACGGACCTTAACATGAATTTTGACTGGGAATACTCCGCAAAGGATATGGAATACCTGCGAGTGGTTGCAAACTGGCCGAGCGATACCAGGCTTGACGTGAGTTATAAAATGCAGGACGGAAATATTTTATACGTACTTGAATGCAAGCGCGGGTTCAACGCGCCCCATGAGTTCATCTTCCCCCTGCCTGCGGAAAAGACAAAACAGATAATGTTCGCGCTCAATACCGCGCATAACAGCCGCGGCACAAATAAGATTTACGCGGCAGACATCGAAATAATGGAAGTGGTTTCAGTTTCCCTTCCTAACGCCGTTAAACAGGGTAACTGACCCGAAGATAAGCGTCGCGGAGACCACGATGGAAGCCCCTGACGCAAGGTTGAAGACATAAGAAAAGATGAATCCCGCCACCGTGGATATAACGCTGATTACCACAGAGATATAGATAAGTTTCTTAAAATCCCTGGTCAAAAGCAGTGCCGTGGATGCCGGTATTATAAGGAAAGCCACCGCCAGTATTATACCCACCACCTTTATGGACACGACAATCGTAAACGAAATAAGTGTCAGCAGCAGAAAATAAATAAAATCCGTATTTATCCCTGAAACCTTCGCCCCTTCCTCATCAAAGGTAAAAAACAGCAGGTCCTTGTAAAACACAAATACCGCCAGAAGCACAACCGCGCTTACCCCGGCGATGGAATAGATGTCAGCGTTTGTGACGGCAAGTATATCCCCGAAAAGATAACCAAATATGTCGGCATTGTAGGCCTTATTAAAGCCGATGAAGATGACGCCGAGGGCCATGCAAAAAGCGAAGAAAATTCCGATCAGGGCATCCTCTGAAGTCTTCGTATGTTTTTTTGAAATACCTATCATCATGGCGATAATCCACGCGAATATCACTGCCGCAAGCGTGGTATTGACCCCGATCAAAAGCCCGAGCGCCACTCCGCCAAAAGCCGAATGCGCGATGCCGTCCCCGATAAAGGACATCTTCTTAAGCACCACATACACGCCTATTACGGCAAGCAGCACGCCGGATAAAACGCCGGCTATGAGGGCTTTCTGCACAAAAGCGAAGTGTAAAATGTCGGTCATAAAACTCCTTTTAATAAAGTCTCAGTGATCTCAAGAGTCACAGCCACGGTTTCCCTATTGAGACTTCTGAGATTGCTGAGATCATTGAGACTTCTTATGCTCATCCAAAATCCGCACTTTCTTCCCGTGGAACACATACTGCGTATCTATCCCGCATACCTCGCAGGCCTGTTCGTTTGAAAGCACTTCACCGCTCTCACCGTGCACGTGTATCTTATGGTTAACGCATGAGACTTTATTCACCTTGTCCGCTATCATGCTTATGTCGTGCGATACCATTATGATTGTAAGGCCGTATTCTTTTTTTAATGCCTCAAGCATGGCGTAAAACGCGTTCTGGTTTTTTGCGTCAACACCCGTGGTTGGTTCGTCAAGTATGAGCAGTTCCGGGTTATTCACAATACCCCTTGCTATAAAAACCCTCTGTTTCTGGCCCCCGGAGAGCGCGCCTATGTGCCTTTCAGCGTATTTGTCCATGTCTGTTTTTTTAAGCGCTTCCATGGCTTTATCGCGGTGTGCTTTTGTGACCGGCGCGGCCGGGCCTATGGTGGCGTATAACCCCATGAGCACCGTGTCAAGGACAGAAACCGGAAATGATGTGTCAATGTTTGTTTCCTGCCTCACATATCCAATCTTTCCCCTGTCTGATTTTGTAAACCTGCACGGGTCGCTGCCGAACACCCTGACTTCGCCGTGAGACGGCTTCAGTATGCCCGCTATGAGTTTTAAAACGGTTGTCTTGCCGCCGCCGTTAGGGCCTATGATGCCGAGGTAATCCCCCTTTGATATTTCGAGGTTAATATCCTCCACCACGTGCCTCTTGTCATATCCGGCAAAGACATTTTTTAAGCTTACTATTATTTCGCTCACTTCATCGCCTCTTTCATGGCTTCGAAATTTTTCTTTATGAAATTTATGTATCCGTCGGGCCCGTCATCAGGGGAGCCCAGCGGGTCAAGTATGACCACCTTAACGCCTGCCTCAGCCGCGATGACATCGGCGGCCTTGCGCGGCAGCTGCGGTTCGGCAAAAACAGCCCTTATGGAATACTTTTTTACTGCGTTTATTATCTGTTCCAGGTCCTTTGGCGAAGGCTCCCTCCCGGGCACCGCTTCAATAACGCCCACCGCCTTTAACCCGTACCTGTTCTCAAAGTATACCCATGCCGGGTGGAAAGTAATAAGCTCTTTTCTGCCAAATCCCGATATTTCCTTTTTCAGGTAAACGTCGAGCGCCCCAATTTTAAATTTGAAGTTCTTAAGGTTTGCGTCATAAAATTTTCTGCCTTCCGGGTCCGCCGCGGAGAGCGCGCCGCATATCTTTCCTGCAATTCCGGCAGCCATCACCGGGTCGAGCCAGATGTGCGGGTTGCCGTATTTTTTTTCATCCTCATCCGCTCCGGCTAAAAGCTTAACCCCGTCGGTTATGGCAAGGACAACCAATTTTTTATTGGAAGCCGCCGAAACCATCTTATCGGCATAGAACTCCATGCCCGCTCCGGCTTTGATGAATACATCAGCTTTTGCCAGAGCCATAATCAGCGAAGGTTTTGGTGAAAATGTATGCTCGCTCGCGCCCGGAGGCACCAGCAATATGATGTCAGCCCTATCCCCGGCTATGGCCCTGGTGATGTTGTAAAGCGGCGCGATGGAGACAACGACGTTAACCTTCGCGGCAGCAGGAATAACAGCCATAAGACAAAGCATCGCCAAAATAAAACTTTTTCTCATAGACCCGCCTTTTCGTTTTAAGATCTTCCCAACAGACAGGATAGGCGCCGGCCCTTGCCTTCGTAGGGGCGAGCCGGTGGCTCGCCCGAATGTTTACAAGGCCTTCAGCACCATATCACCGAGTTTTACACCAAGTTCCCTGGCTACAACGGGGCACTTGGCCTTCAGCATAAAAAATATGGGCGCCTTTTCATTGTCAAGAAGCTCGAAGTTCCCCATACCCTTAGCTATAATTATATCAGCCTTCCTGTAAATACGCAAAAATTCTTTTGACGCGCTCTTTGTTGCCACACCCGGCAAAGACGACCCGGATGATATTATTTCAGAACACTTATCAAGCCCCGCAAATACCGCATCCTCAACGAGCGTGTCGTTTAGTATGGGGCTTTCCTTTACCGCGTAGACAACCCTTACAGGATATATGCTTTTCATTGTTTCGATTAACACCCTGTCAAAGGCCGTTTCCCCCGCATTATCGGCTATGTACAGCACAAGTTTCGCGCTTTTCATGGCTTTCTTAAACTTAGCGTAGTCAAATATGCCGGGTTTGTGGCTGAAAGCTTTCTTTATCTCGTCGTGAACGTTGAATTTCCAACCGGAACCGAAATCTATCACGTTGCCTGTAATGGCAACCTTCACGGCGGAAAGAAGCTTGTCTTTGCCCCTGTGCGCCTCGGCCAGGAGGCCCGGATAGAGTTTTAAGGCTATATGATTATACTCATGCTTTAATTTTATGTAAGGATCGGGGTTTTTTGACAGCTTCTTCACTATATCCTGCACTTTTTTTCCGAGATACGGCGGGGGAGTCTTGATTTTATGGGACGCTGCCGCTTTTACAGCCTCACGCATGATACGCAGCATTTGTTTTTCCGAGGCTCCTGCCATGGTTCCTGCGTTTAACGCCTGGTTAATAAAGCAGGCGTAGCATTCGGGTGCGGTGCGCATGGGGGCTTATTACCATCCTTTAGTCTCAGAAATCTCAATGATCTCAGAAGTCTCAATAGTAAAAACAGAACCTGCGCTTTGTTTTTCAGCCTTCCCTATTGAGATCACTGAGACTTCTGAGATTATTGAGACTATATTTTTATCTTAAAAAACTCCTTATCATTAAAAACTTCCTTTTTAATCAGCCCTCGGCGTAAAAGACTTTCTAAAGATTCTGCCGCCTTTGCCGGGGTTAAGCCTATGGATGCTTCTATGTCATTTATGGTCATGGGCCTGCGCTTTAGCGCCTCGTACATGGCGTCCTCAGCGCCGTCCATGGTATGAAGCGTGCCTCCGGTGAACTTGCCCACCACTTCAGCCCTCGGCCCCAGTATTTCCGCCATGTGTTTCATCGCCTCATCCTTAACCGGGTCGGCAAAACTCTCGGCCCTGGAACGGACTACTGTGTTTATCTGAATCTTTTCTATCCCCGGTATCGTGTCGAGCACTTTTCTGGCCGCGAGCATGTCAGCGTCAGAATCATTCATGCCCTTTATGACCATTATCTCCAGCCATATCCGGCCTTTATATTCCCCGGCAAATGCGCGCAGGCCTTCTATTACGTGTTCCATCTTTATGGAGCCGTGAGGCCTGTTAACTTTTATATATGCGGATTCTGTAAACGCGTCCATTGAAGGAAGCACCACATCCGCCTTCAATAGCTCGCGCCTTACCTGCGGGTCAGATAAAAGCACGCCGTTGGTGATGACAGCCACCGGTTTTACCGTGACTTTCTTAATTTCATCTATGAGTTCACCCAGATTTAAAGCCAGGGTAGGCTCTCCCGAGCCCGATATGGTCACATGGTCTGTTTCCCCGCCTGCGGCAAAGAACTTTTTCAGTTCGTCAATAATGGCCGCTGTCGGCACAAAAAGTTTCCGTTCATTGACAAGCTTAAAGCTCCTGCCAAGCTCGCAGTATACACAGTTCAAGTTGCAGCTCTTGGAGGCCAGAGGGTCTATCCCCAGGGATAACCCCAGCCTTCTCGACGGCACGGGCCCGAATATGTACATAAACGCTCCTATTTTTTATACCTTACTTTTTCCTTTATTGATTTTACTTTTCTTTCCATTGTGTGTTCAGTGTCCCTGCGGTCGTCTATCCTGATGGTGGTCACGACCCTCTGGATGTCGCTGCTGAAAAAAAGCGACTCGTGCATGGCGTTTGCCGCCTCAAGCAGCTCCCTCACCGGGGCTTCGGCAATTATCCCCATTGGCCCGACCTGATGCTTTATGCCCTGCTCTTCCAGCTGTTTGACCGCGTCAACCGCGTATTCGCTGATGGACGTGGTCTTAGTCCCAACCGGCACTAAACTAATCTCCATTATCGCCATGACATCCGCCTCCTATATGGCATAAAATAAGAACCCGAAAAAATGGCTCGCGCTTCCAGCAATGACAAACAAATGCCATATCGGGTGGTGAAACGGTATCTTCTTGTTAAGGTAAAAAATAGTCCCAAAAGTATAACACAGGCCGCCGATTAAAAGCCACAGCATGAATCCGGCCGGCGCGTTCGCAAGAAGCGGCTTTAACGCTATAACCAGCAGCCAGCCCATGAGTATGTAAAATATAGTTGATAAAAAATCCCACTTGCCCAGGAGAAACACCTTGCACAGGATGCCTATTATTGCCAGCCCCCATACGACCCCGAAAAGAGTCCAGCCCCACGGCCCGCGCAGGTATATGAGCATTATGGGCGTGTAAGTCCCGGCAATAAGCACGTAAACCGCCGAAAAATCCATGAGTTCAAAAAACTCCTTAACCTTTCCGCGGGTCAATGAATGGGAAAGCGTGGACATCATGTATAAAAACACCAGGGACGCGCCGTATATGGAAAAAGTCACCACCTTCCAAGCGTCGCCCTGCCTTGCGGCGAAAACAACCAGTATGACCAGCGCCGCCACGCTTAAAGCCGCGCCGAGGCCGTGGATAATGGAATTGGCAACTTCCTCGCCCTTGCTCTGGGGGTCTACAACAGTGCCTTTATCGTCAAAAACCATAAAACCTCTCCTGTATAAATGACTTCTTACATGTATTATTACAACGCGGGTGATTTGTGTCAATACGGATTTTACGCACAGCGGGTTGGTTTAGAGCAAATAAAATAGAGGCGAGAAAAGACTTCCAAATATAATGCAGATTCCAGCCGCTGCCTATTGGTTCTTGCCGGCAATTAATTCATATATGCCATTTGCGCGTTTCAGGTAACTTCCGCTGGCGCACACGGCGATAGCAGTATCATCATATCCGAAGGATACATACCTGATCACTTCAATTGTATTACCATCTGAGGTTTCTATGACTTTCACTTTCTCATCCATTTACGCCCTCCGTTAATTATACTTGAATTATACCAAATATTCACCCGCAGTCAATTAACAGTCATTACAATTTAATTATTAACTATAGATACTTACATTAAACACCCCGAAGTGCTATAGTTATTTGTTCCCATAAACATTAACACCATCAACCGGTTATTGACGTACCTGGCATGGAGGCTGGATGAGCAAGGACAACGGGGTCAACGTAAGGCTTGGGCTTAAAATTAGCTCCATGCGCAAAAAAATGAACATGACGCAGGAAGACTTAAGCGAGTATTCCGATTTAAGCCAGAATTTCATAAGCCAGATTGAGACCGGGAAAAAATCCGCCAGCGTAGTAACCCTCCATAAAGTAGCGCAGGCCATGGGCCTCCCGATGTCGCGTTTTTTTGATGACCCGGAAACCACCATATTCAAGGATGATTCCATAATAGACAAGTCAATAATACTAATGGTAAAAAAACTCACCTATCCGGAAAAAAAACTGCTTGTTAACATGCTAAAAGGCATGATATCAAGCGATAAAAAAAAGAACAACTGACTTTCACCCGCACGCCTTAAATAAATCTTGAAAAATCCAGCCATTAATCTATAATACTCATATTATTTAAACACTTAGGAGATGCCATGTTTGACATTAAACTCATCAGGGAAAACCCTGAAAAAGTAAAAGAAAGCCTGAAGAAGAAAAAGGTCGACCTGACGCTGGTGGATGACGCCATGAGCCTCGATAAACGCAGGCGCGAACTGTTAGGAGAGGTTGAAAAACTTAAGGCTGAAAACAACAGGGTTTCCGGCGACATCGCGAAGCTTAAAAAAGAAGGCAAAGACGCGTCCTCCATAATAGCGGAAATGAAAATAGTTTCCGACAGGATCAAAGTCCTGGATGAAGAACTCGCGAAAGTCGACCTTGAGCTTAACACGAAACTGCTTTACATCCCCAACATCCCTCACGATTCCGTACCCGTTGGCGACGACGAAAAAGCGAACACATTGGTGCGCGAGTGGGGCGTAAAGCCTGTTTTCGATTTTAAACCAAAGCCTCACTGGGAAATTGCGGAACACCTGGACATACTTGACGATAAACGGGCTGTAAAGGTAACCGGCGCGCGGTTTGTCATATATAAGGGATTGGGCGCGCTTTTAGAAAGGGCTATAATCAATTTCATGCTCGATGTGCAGACAAGGGAAAACGGTTACACCGAGATATTGCCTCCGATACTTATTAACAGGGACTCCATGACCGGCACGGGCCAGCTTCCCAAGTTTGAAGCTGACGCTTTTAAGCTTACAGACCCGGATTATTTCCTTGCTCCTACCGCCGAAGTCCCGGTTACGAACATACATAAAGATGAAGTACTCCTGGACAAAGACCTCCCCATCTTCTACACGGCATATACGCCGTGCTTCAGAAAAGAAGCGGGTTCATACGGCAAGGACATGAAAGGCATCGTAAGGATGCACCAGTTCAACAAAGTCGAGCTCGTCAAGTTCGTCCGTCCCGAGGATTCATACGCCGAGCTGGAAAAACTTACCGATAACGCCGAATCAGTATTAAAAAAGCTTAACCTCGCCTACAGGGTGGTTTTATTATCCACCGGGGATATGACCTTCTCGTCGGCAAAAACCTACGACATAGAGGTATGGCACCCGGGCGCCGACAGGTTCTGGGAAACATCATCGTGCTCCAATTTCGAGGATTTCCAGGCCAGAAGGGCCAGGATCCGCTATAAAGACAAAGAAGGAAAGACCCGCTTTGTGCACACATTAAACGGCTCAGGACTGGCCACATCAAGGCTTTTCCCCGCCATACTTGAGGCGTACCAGACAAAGGACATGGAAGTAATCATCCCGGAGGCCTTAAGGCCCTACATGGGCGGTATTGACAGGATTGGCAAAAAATAGTATAGTTTAAGTCCGTTGAAGACGATATATATACATAAGGAGGACTGACATGGCTGAAGCAAAACCAAAGAACAACAAAGGCCTTTATATCATACTCGGGGCACTCGCGGTGCTCGCGCTCGGATACTTCATATTAACCAAGGTCAACGCCGACGCCTCAAACTGGGCCGGAGCAGTGGCGCCTATCCTTATTATAGGCGGATACATAACGGTAGCCGTAGGGATCCTGGTAGGCTGGGACGAATAGTCTAATTTTAGATTTTATATTTTAAATTTTAGATTTAAGGTGTGCTGTGGCACTTTTATCATATAAGCGCATCGCGCTCCTTAAATCTAAAATATAAAATCTAAAATTTAAAATCGCTCTTAAAGCGGAGGGCTAGTATAATTGGTAATGCATCAGACTTGAAATCTGACGGGAGAGATCCCTTGGGGGTTCGAGTCCCTCGCCCTCCGCCAAAATTTTCAAAGAAAATTTTGGCAGAGCATCCGGCAGGATGCGGTCGGCTGTTCGGCTATTCGAATGCTCGAGATCTGTACTTTGATTTATAAGGCACTCATAGAAAAAATTGAACAACGCGGGCATTCGAGCAGCCGAGCAGTCGAACTGTTGCCCGCTTTAGCTTCGCAACGGAGAGGTGGCCGAGTGGCCGATGGCAGCTGACTGCTAATCAGTTGGTCTCGCAAGAGGCCCGAGGGTTCGAATCCCTCCTTCTCCGCCAAAATTTTCCAGGAAAATTTTGACATAGTTTCACCTTCATTATGTCCACCTATCAACCGCTCAAAAAGACTCTGCCCACCCGAAGACGAATGCCGACGGCCAATTTTCGATTCTCGATTGTCAAAAACACCGGCGCCCATAATGCGCCTTCACGTTCTTTTATTTGACTTATGCTTTACGCCAATGTATCATTAATCCAAGGTATTACTTTTAAAATTTTAAAGGAGTACACATGAACCTATTAGTCATCGGCTCGCGCGGTATTGGCGGCCAGGTTATAAAACAGTCCTTGGAAATTGGCCATACCGTGCGTCTTCTTTCAAGGAACCCTGAAAAGACCGGACTCACCGGCAACGGCCTCACCTTTTACAAAGGCGACGCCCTTAACCCTTCTGATGTGACGGAAGCTTCCAGGGGTATTGACGCTGTCATAAACGCCATGGGCATTCCTCCCACAGGCAATGAAGTTAATTCATTCTCGCTCTCCGCGGCAAACATAATAGACGCGGTCCAGAAGAATAATGTAAAAGTTTTTATAGCTGTTTCAGGGATAGGCGCAGGCGACTCAAAAGGCCATGGCGGCATATTTTATGACAGGGTCATAAACCCCATGCTTCTAAAAAAAGTTTACGAAGACAAGGATAGGATGGAAGCCATTATAAAAAAGAGCGCCATAAACTGGATAATAGTCAGGCCGGGATTCCTGACAAACGGCCCGCTTACGCAGAAGTACAGGGCATTGACAGACTTAACAGGGGTAAAATGCGGATACATCTCCCGCGCCGACTGCGCCCACTTCATCCTGGACCAGGCAGCTTCAAGGACTTTCATAAAACAAACGCCACTTATTACATACTAAATTACCAATTACAAATTACTAAGTTACCAATAAAAAACCTTTATTAGTAACTTGGTTTCAAGTATTTAACGCAACATCTTGATAAAACGCCTCTTCGGGTGTTTTCCAGCCCAAAGTTTTTCTGGGTCTTTGATTTAACAGTCTTTCTGCATACCTGAGTTCTTTTAAACTTATCTTATTGAAGTCTGTGCCTTTAGGGAAAAACTGCCGTATTAACCCATTTGTGTTTTCATTTGTTCCACGTTCCCACGGGCTTCTCTTGTGCGCAAAATATATCTTAATATTTAACGCCTTACTTAGAGCTTTATGATCCGCCATTTCTCTGCCTTGGTCATATGTCATGCTCAATCTAAGTTGTTTAGGGTGTTTCTTAAACGTAGCTTCAAATTGTTTCTTGACTTCTTTTGCCGTCCTGTTTTTTAACCGGACAATCCGTAAATACCTTGTTTTTCTTTCAACAAGCGTTCCGATGGCTGACTGCCGAAGTCTGCCAATCATTAAGTCGCCTTCCCAGTGTCCGGGAATCTCTCGTGTTTCAACTTCCGCAGGCCGTTCATCTATGCTTGTTATATCTTCTAAATCCTTTGCAATTCCGGTCATTCTGGCATTCCTTTTAAACCGCCTGGAATGCTTTTGCCGAAACTGCTTTAGCAGCTCTCTTTTCAAGTGGCTTTTGGGCTTCACATACAAATATGCATAAATACTCTCGGGTGATATTCTCATGTCCATGTCCGTAGGATACTCTATTTTCAATTTTTCTGCAATCTGTTCCGGTGACCACTTTAACCAGAGATGCTTTTCAATGAACCTTTTTAATCTTTTACACTTATCTATCTTACGTTTTCCGAACCTTCGCCTTTTGGCGTTTCTTTTGGCTCTATTATTCGCCTGTACCGCGCGATATGTATTTGTTTTAAAACCCTTTCTTATTTCTCTCGTTATGGTGCTTCTATTTCTACCTATCAACATTGCTATTCGGCCAGCTTTTAGACCACTTGCTAAATACCTGCTAATTTCTTCCCGTTCTTCGAAACTTAACCTCTTGTAGTTCGGATTCTTCATTGATTATTAACGCCTCCTTTGAAAGTATAATCCTATCAAAGTGTTGCGTTAAATGTTAGAACCGAACTAATTAGTAATTGGTAATTCGTAATTATTACTTTAGACCTTTACTTCCGTTCAACCGCCCTCTTCAACCCTGTTAAATCAGAAGCCAGCTCCTCGCCAAAGACATTATTGTGAAGCAGCAAAAGGTACCTGGTCAGAGGGCTGCTTTTGGATGTACCTTCCACCCTTTCGATGACATAAGCCCCGAATTCAGCTCCTGTGACAATGACCGTGGATTTTTGCGTCAGGCCAGTTTCTTTTGAAGTGATCAAATACTCATAAGTCCCATCGCCTGTCCTGGCCATTTTTACTTCACTTACGCCTGTCTTATCCGCCCAAAGATTCCAGTTCTTCCAGGCTGCCGTGTTATTGACATATTTCTCAACCATATGCGGCTTTGCGTTAATAAACACCCTGCGCTGGACAGACCAGTCCGGGGAAAGTGAAAGGGAAAAAGTAAATACCGCCAGCAGTACCGTAACCACCGCGATTGTTGCCGAGATTAGCCTGTTCATGACACCCTCCTTGCCTCATCCGGTCTCATTACCCGCCGGCCTCTTCTTTCTCTTCCTACTATAAGTATACTTCATATTTGTTAAGATGCTGTGTTAAATGTCACAAGAAGAGTGTGATTTAGGATACAAGGGAACGGGAATACAATAAATCTATCTTATTATTCTCGTGGCAGGCGCGGGTGAAATTTTTCCATGGCCTGCGCTACTGCGCAATCCATGGAAAAATTTTGCCCGTGCCTGCCACAACCACACATTAAGAACTTATCGGCATAAACATTTTATATTATAAAATCTATAAATCCTTTCTGTACATCCGTGCTGACCAGCTTAACCTTCACTCTGTCACCCACGTCTATTCCCTTAAGGTTTCCGGCAAGCCTGCCTTCAACGGGAGGGTTAAATATCCTGGCCCACGTCCCTTTTTCAGACGCGCCGGTTATGATACCTTCAAACTCAGCGCCTATTTTATCCTCAAGCAATAGCGCCGCGGCTGATTTGGCCAGTCCTGCCTTTCCACTTTTTTCGCGTCGTTTTCCTTCTGCGTGCAGTGCTTTGCCAGCGCGTCAAGCTCTGCGTCCGCGTATGGCGCGGCCGCTCCTGTCATCGCGGCCTTTAACAGCCTGTGTGTTATAAGGTCGGCAAATCGCCTGTTGGGCGCGGTAGAGTGCGTGTAGTCCTTTACCGCAAGCCCGAAATGGCCTTCGGCTGAAGCGCCCGGAAGCTCAAGCGAGTATTCACCGGGGCCTAGCAGTTTTATTACGCTTAAGGAAACATCGGGGAAACGCAGCGGGTCGGCCAGTTTCTGGGCTTCCAGGAATTTTTCCAGCGGTTTGGGGTCGGGCACTGCCGGGAGGTCAAAACCTTTTGCCTTTGCCAGTTCAACGATCCTGTCCCACCTTTTTGGCGTATGCACCACGCGCCTTATCGACGGGTATCTTCTCGACTCTAAAAATCCGGCTGTTACAGTGTTCGCGGCTATCATAAAATCTTCTATTAATTCTTTTGCCCTGTTTTTCCTGTCCGCTTCCAGCCCTGAAACTTTTCCGCCGGTAAATACCGCGTGCGTTTCAGTGGATTCAAAATTAAGCGCGCCGTTTTTGTACCTTAAGCCCCGCATTTTCTGCGCCACGCCATCCTGAAGCCTTATGTTTTCAGCAAGCCCTTTCACCGTACTTAGCGCGTCAGGCTCAGGCCCGCTGTTTTCAAGCCAGGCAGCAGTGCTGTTATAAGCCAGCTTTGCCATATTTTTGACATAAGCGCTGTAAACATCCCCTGAAACAACAAGACCTTCCTTATCAACCGTCATTTCTATGATTACGGCCTGCCGTACGGCGTTTAATCTCAGCGAAGTAATATCCGTTGAAAGTTTCATGGGAAGCATGGGGAATATTTCCGCGGGAGTATAAACCGAAAGGGTGTTTGCCGCGGCATGCATATCAATGGGGGAATTTTTAGCCACGCATGAATCCACATCAGCCACGGCGATAAATACCTTTGTGCCGCCTTTGCCGTCAGCTACGGCCGTGGTTAGCTGGTCCAGATCCTCAGAATCGTCATTATCTATGGAACACCATTGCATTGCCGTTAAATCCTTTATGCCTTCCTTCATCACTACCTCGGCGGAAAATACCGCGTCAGCCTGGTTTTCGGCTTCTTCGCTGAAATCCGCTAACATACCGCGCTCCAGCATGACCCTATGCGCAATATCTTTTAATATCTGCCTGTGTACGTTACCGGCTAAATCTGCCACAAACACCGCCTTTTTTGACCCGAATTTTTCTATAAGTTCAAGAAACTGAATTTCATGATATCTTAATGACTAATTTTTTTCCCATTCCCTGCGCGATTTTATACAGGGTTTTTAATGTAGCGTTTGCATCGCCTTTTTCCAGCCTTGATATTTCCTGCTGTTTTAGCCCTGATTTATGAGCCAGTTCTTTCTGTGTGAAGTGGTGTTTCAGTCGTTCCTCCTGCAGATTTTCCGCCACTGAAAACATGAATTTTTCGGCATTATAGGCCTTTGTATAGGCCGGATCTTTCTCATAACCGGCCTTTCTTTTTTTTGGCAGTTCAAAATCAACAGATGGTATTGTTTTCTTTTTCATGGTATCTCCTTTTACTTCAAATATGGAAGTAATTCCTTCATCCTGCGGGCGGCTGTCGCTATATCAGACTGTTTAAAATCCTTTTTATCAACCGCGTGGACAAAAACAGCTTTTTTCCCGTACCAAAAATAAAAAAGCCTGTACTCTTCCGTATTTATGCCCGGCCTTATCTCCCATATCTTATCAGTTAAGTACGCGGCATATGGCCTCTTTAGCTCAGGGCCTTTTTCCTTCAAAAGGTCAAAACAAAAGTTTATCTTGGCCCTCCCCGCAGGGTTTTTGGACTCAATAAAACTGTCTACAGGGCACCTGCCCCCGGACCTGTAATAACCTATATTATAAATATACTTTTCCCCTGTCATGCTAACCCCTCTATATTTTCTTAACATAACAATACAATATATATCTTGTATTGTCAAGCGGCAAAATACAGCCGGTCACATTCTTATTTATTTTGATTTTTTCCAGAGGTCAAGCATATCCTTTTCGTTCATACCTGGTTTCAGGTGCTTTTCAATCTTTTTAAATCTTTTAATAAACTTGTTATTTGCCATTTGAAGGGCGTCTTCCGGGTTGATTTTATTGTTGTATGCCAGCGATATCAGGGTAAATATCAGGTCCCCTATCTCTTCCTCGGCGTGTTTTTTCTTCCCTGTTTTGAGGGCTGCTTTAAGCTCGAGGAGTTCCTCATCCACCTTTGCCAGCACTCCTGCGTTTGTTTTCCACTTAAACCCGGTTGTCTGGGCCTTGGACACAATCCGTCTGCCGCGCAGCAGCGCGGGCATGGCCGCGGGTACGCCGTCAATAACCGAGTCCCTTTTCTTCGTTTCCTTTTTATATTTTTCCCAGAAAGCCATAACATGGGCCGATTTTGTGATATCAGTGCGGCTGCCGAATACGTGGGGATGCCTTACGGTGAGCTTCGTGTTAATCCCTTCAATCACATCGTCAATTGTAAATTTTTTATTGCCGCGCGCTATCTCGGCCTGGAATACCACCTGCAAAAGCAGGTCGCCTAATTCCTCGCGCAGCGCTTTATCATCGTTGTTATTTATGGCTTCAATGACTTCATAGGCTTCTTCAATGATGTAAGGTGTGAGGGTCTTGTGGGTTTGTTTTTTGTCCCAGGGGCAGCCTTTTTTTGAGCGAAGGCGCTTCATTATGGCGTTAAGCTTGTCAAACTTCCTGCTCATTTTGCCCTTGCCGTGATTACGCCCGGTAATTCAACAATGGCTGTAAAATCACTTTTTAACGCAGCTGCAATTCCGGTTCCGCGCCCTTCCGGATGCGAAATAACGAGCATCCCTCCGGTTTTAAGCATGGCCTTAATCTTCGCGAAGTACTTAGCGTCATAACTGCCCGAACTTAATTCCCTGTAATTAAGGAAAACCGTGGTGAAATCTTTTCCCGCGGGCTCAAAGCCTCCGATTGACAAATACTTAACATCAACGCCTTTCACTTCTGACGGCTTAAATGTCTTTTCCATTATGAACGCGGTAAAAGGGTCTGTCTCCACCGACACAATTTCCTTAATTGCCTTTAACTTTGTGAGCTCTTCCACCATACCTGCTAATCCGCCGTTGATTACAAGGATTTTTCCGCCCTCATACATATAGGCGAGTTTCGCGTATTTTTCATCCGGTATTTTATAGGATACAAGACCGTTTTCAAAGATATAATAGGCATCATCTTTTTTAGCCATGGTAAACCTTATTGTGGCGTATTCCCTGTCCGCGATTATGGTAAATCCGGAGAATGAAGCCCTTTTGGATGCTGTATCCACCTTTTCCTTAAACCCGCCGACATTGAACCCGAAATAAATTATGGCGGCAACAATTACCGCCAGCATGGTAAACCTCGCCTCCATGGTCTTTCCCCTGAAGAGAAGGTAAACCATTGCAAGTTCCAAGATGCCCAGGGTATAAATCACGTCAATGTTCTGGTACTTTGCCTCAAGGAAAACCGAATAGAAAAACGCGGCCATTATTACGCCTGCCGCCAGGAATATATAAGGTTCCCTTGATTTCACTCCCGCGCGCTGCCTTTTTAAAGTTTCAAGCGCCGCTAAAAAACCCGCCGTTGCCGTTAATGAGACCAGTGAAAACACAATTATTGGCAGGCAGCCACTGCGCCCAGTATGGCGCAGGTGTGTCCGCAGCAAGCTTCATTACAGGCTTGAAATAACGCACCGCGAACATAAGCGCCGGCGTTAAGAACGCCAAAGCCACCATTGACATTCCGAATAATATTTCAAGTTTTGCGGGCGTGGCTTTTTCTATTTGCCTGGAGTTTAAAAGGTAATAGCCCAGCAATATGCCTGCGAGCCATCCCGCGGCAGAGGCGGCCATAGCTATAATCCCCGGCATTGTCTGGTATGAAATCTCCCTGTATAGGACAACCTGGGACAACGCGGTGCCCGCTCCGTTTAAAAATATCATTATGAATATCTTGTAAAAAATGTTCATCTCTTTTTACCCCGTTTCGCCGTGCTATTTTTTGTGCCATACGGCCTTTTTTTATAAAACAGTTCCTTCCAGTAAAACTTCTTGATTATCCTGTATGTCATGAAATACCCCAGGGGCTTTACGTTATTCATAAGCTGGTCGGGTATCATATGGGTCAGATAAGCCGCGGTAAAGACAGCCGGAAATGTCCAGTTGTTCATTAAAAATCCGGCAATCCATGCCAGGGGGATGTACTCATAGGCGTGAAAAATAACGTACAGTTTTTTAAAGTCGCCGTCGTAGGATTTTTTGAACATATGGTCCCAGTCAAATTTCCCCTCTTCCCTGATGTAATCAAATACATGGTCCACATCCACCAGGAAACCAAGGAGGAACGCCATGACAGTGTAAAACCAGCTGTGGGTGGCAAACCAGACGCCGGCTGCCACAGGCGCGGATAATGCTATGTGATGTTCGGCTTTCATGTTATTCCTTTGTAATTGTATTTGTATTTTTTGCCTTCGTAGGGGCGAGCCGGTGGCTCGCCCGGCCTTAGAACTCAAGGCCGCTTATACTGTTCTCGTCGCGGGCTCGGAAGACCTGCGTTGCGCAACCTCAAGGTTGCGGCTGCCGTCGTTTATTTGCCTGTTTTTAAAAATTTCTTCATCGCGGTAATCTGCGCCTTTATGGACGCCGCCGAAGTGGAACCTGACGTTAATTTTGAATTTGTTGATTTCACCGGGTCAAACATCTCATAATAATCATCCCCGAACTTGTCGGAGAATTTTTTCAGCTCAAATTCCTCGAAATTAGCGAAAGGCTTTGAACTCTCTATGGCGTATGAAACCATCTGCCCCGTTATCTTATGGCTGTCGCGGAAAGGAACGCCTTTTTTCGCCAGGTAGTCCGCTATGTCCACGGCATACATGAAGGAATCCTGAAGCTGCTTTGCCAGGTTTTCCTCTTTAAAGCTTATGTTTTTTAAAAATTTCGCGGTGATGAAAAGTATCTCCTTTATCTCATCAAGGCGCTTAAAAAGCAGTACCTTGTCTTCCTGCATGTCCTTATTATAGGCCAGCGGAAGGCCCTTTATCATGGTAAGCCCGGCCATGAGGCCTCCGAAGAACTTGCCCGCTTTACCGCGGATAAGCTCAGCTATGTCAGGGTTCTTCTTTTGCGGCATGATGGAGGAACCCGTGGCAAACGTGTCGTCTATCTCGATAAACGAGAACTCGTTGGAATTATAAATGATTATTTCCTCGGCAAGGCGCGAAAGGTGGGCCGCCGTTACAGACGACGCGTAAAGAAAATCCAGGACAAAATCCCTGTCTGATACGGCGTCTATGGAATTTTCCGCCACGTTTGTGAACCCGGCTTGCCTTGCCAGCAATGCGCGGTCTATCTTATAGTTTGAGCCGGCCAGCGCCCCGCTTCCTATGGTCAGCCTGTCGGCGCGCTTGCCCGCGAAGTCAAAAAGGTCCCAGTCGCGCTTTAGCATGGAGGCGTAAGCCAGCAGCCAGTGCCCGGCTGAAATTACCTGCGCGTGCTGCATGTGCGTATATCCCGGCATGAATATGCCGGCGCTGTCCTGCGCTTTATTTACAATAACCGTCATGAGATTTTTGACCAGGTCTTTTACTTCCTTAATCTCGCCCATGATGTACATCCTGGTATCAGTAGCCACAAGGTCGTTGCGCGAACGGCCCGTGTGGAGTTTCTTGCCGGCTTCACCGATTATTTTTGACAGCTCTGTTTCCACCGCCGAGTGAACATCCTCATACGCCGAAAAATCAATTACGGCCTCTTTTTTCAGGAGCTTTTTTAAGCCGGATGTTATGGATTTCGCCTCTTTGGCCGAGATTATCCCGGCTTTGCTTAATGCCTTAGCGTGGGCAAGGCCCGCCTTTACGTCGCACTTAAAAAGCCTCTTATCAAATGAAATGGAAGCGTTAAAGAGGTCCGCGTCCGCGTCCAGTTTTTTCTTGAATCTGCCTTCCCATGTTTTAGCCATACGGCACCTCGTTTTTCTTATCCTTATCCTTAATACTTTTCCTTAGCTCTTGGCCTCTGCTTTAAAAAAATTCTACAGGCTAAGGATAAGGATGAGGATAAGGGTTAAAGATTAACCTTTACCCTTCTTCTTTTTCTGTATCTGGTTGAATATCTTAAGCTGAAGCCCGTAAAGGTTGATAAACCCTTCCGCGTCCTTCTGGTTGTAAACTTCCTCTTCCTCAAACGTGGCCATGGCCTCGCTGTACATCGAGTACGGCGAGGTCTTTGCCGCCACGCGGATGTTGCCTTTGTAAAGCTTCAGTTTTACATTTCCCGTTACCGTTTCCTGCGTCTTGTCGATAAAAGCGGTCAGTGCCTCGCGCAGCGGCGCGAACCACATGCCCGTATAGATCATCTCGCCGAATTTAATGGCGATCATCTGCTTGTAGTGGAACGTGTCCTTGTCCGTGGTTATCTCCTCAAGTTCCCTGTGCGCGGTGTAAAGTATGGTGCCTCCCGGCGTCTCATATGTGCCGCGCGACTTTATCCCCACGAGCCTGTTCTCCACCATGTCCACAAAACCTATGCCGTGCTTGCCGCCGATGGCGTTAAGCTTGTTTACCAGCGCGAGCGGCGAAAGTTTCTTTCCGTTAACCGCGACAGGTATGCCTTTTACAAAATCTATGGAAACATACTCGGCCTTATTTGGCGCCTTTTCAAGGGTGTTGATTTTGCTTAAAATATTATCCGGCGGTTCCGCTCCCGGGTCTTCAAGGATGCCGCCCTCGTGCGATATGTGCCAGAGGTTATCGTCTTCCGAATATGGTTTTTTCTTAGTGGCGACTATGGGGATGTTGCGGGCCGTGGCGTAATCAATGGCCTGCGAGCGCGACTTAATGTCCCACTCCCTCCACGGCGCGATAATCTTTAAGTGCGGGGCTAATGCTTTAAAAGTCAGTTCAAAACGTACCTGGTCATTTCCCTTTCCCGTGGCTCCGTGGCATACCGCGTCAGCGCCTTCTTTAATGGCTATATCAACCTGCGCCTTGGCAATCAGCGGGCGCGCGATTGAAGTTCCGAGGAAGTACTTTCCCTCATAAAGGGAACCGGCCTTCAGCATCGGGAATATGTAATCCTTTACAAACTCCTCTTTAACATCCATGACATAAACCTTGGAAGCGCCTGTGGCAATGGCTTTTTTGCGCACCTTTTCAAAATCCTCAACCTGCCCGACATCAACCACGCAGGCTATGACTTCGCATCCATAGTTTTCCTTAAGCCACGGTATGATGATGGAAGTATCCAGGCCGCCTGAGTACGCTAAAACTACCTTCTTTGCTGATTTTTTCATTATGTTTCTCCTTTATGTCAGTGTTTAGTCTCAATAGGTACGTCTCAGGTGAGGCGTCTCAGGTGAACCGTCTCAGATGAACCGTCTCAAGTGAACCGTCTCAGATGAACCGTCTTATCAGAGACCGCCTTACCTGAGACCGCCTTTAATTCGCCATCAACAGCGCAAGTATCGCCTTCTGCGCGTGCATCCTGTTTTCCGCCTCGTCAAAAACCACGGAGTTCGGGCCGTCCATTACTTCGTCGGTTATTTCCTCGCCTCTGTGCGCCGGAAGGCAGTGCATCACGAGGCAGTCTTTTTTCGCTTTTTTTACGAGCGCGGCATTTATCTGGTAAGCCGCGAAATCCTTTTTCCTTTTTATGCTTTCCGCTTCCTGTCCCATGCTTGTCCACACATCGGTATATATAACATCCGCGTCCTTTACCGCCTCATCAGGCGACTCGGTAATTATTACCTGCGTCTTTGACTGGGCCGCGAGTTCCTTTGCCTTTGCCACAACTTTCTCTGCCGGCATGTATCCTTTGGGGCTGGCCACGGTTATGTTTAAGTCAGCTTTAGGCGCCGCGTAAAGCCACGAGTTGCATACGTTGTTTCCATCGCCTATGTACGCGACTTTCAGGCCTTTCAGCACTTTCTTCTTATCCTTTATGGTAAGGATGTCCGCGATAATCTGGCACGGATGCTCGTCATCAGTCAGGCCGTTTATGACCGGTACTGTCGCGTTCTCTGCAAGCTCGACTACATCCTTATGCGCGTAAGTCCTGATCATAAGCCCGTCCACATAGCGCGAGAGCACGCGCGCCGTGTCGGCTATGGATTCGCCGCGGCCAAGCTGGGTCTCAGAAGGGCTTAAAAATATGGCGGCTCCTCCCAGGTGGAACATTCCCATTTCAAATGAAACGCGCGTCCTTGTGGACGACTTGGTAAATATCATGCCAAGCGCCTTGCCAAGCAGAGGCATGAACATTTCCTTTGCCCGCCACTTTTCGCGCAGCACTTCCGCAACATTTAATATAAGCTCAAGTTCTTCCTTACTGAGATCCAGTATGGAAATTAAGTCCTTCTTTGACAAACGTGTAATAGCCATTTTTTGCTCCTTTATTGGTCATTAGTAATTAGTAATTAGTAATTGGTAATTTAAATTACTTTCTTCAAAATCTCCAGCCCTTTTTTTAATACCGGCATGGGTATGTTTAAAGGCGGTTCCACGCGCACCGTCTCATGTCCTGTGGCGTTAATGATGAGGCCGGCCTTTAAAGCGCGCGCCACAGCGTCAGAAGCGCCTTCTTTTAACTGCAGCCCTATTAAAAGCCCTGTTCCGCGTATTTCGGTTATCTTCGGGTTATTCCATTTTTTTACCTGCGATATTATGAAGCTGCCTTTTTGTCTGACTGACTTTAAAAAAGCGGGTTTATTGACGGTATTAAAAACCACTTTACCAGCGGCGCACGCCACCGGGTTCCCGCCCATGGTCGTACCGTGGTCACCGTAAGTATAGACATGTTCAACCTTTTTATCGAGCACTACGGCCGCGAGCGGCAGTCCGCCACCAAGCGACTTCGCAAGGGTCATGATATCAGGCTTTGCCCCGTAAACCTCATAACCGAACATCTTTCCGAGGCGCCCCATGCCTGACTGGACCTCGTCGTATATTAACAGGATATTATTCTTTTCGCAAAGGTCCCGCAGCCCCTTTAAAAAACCGGGTTCAGGGGTAAATATTCCGCCTTCCGCCTGGACAGGCTCCACAAGTATGGCGCAGGTCTGGTTGTCTATTTTTGACTTCACGTCATTTAAATCATTGAACTTCGCGTAAACATGGCACGGCATTACCGGGTTTAAATATTTATGGAACTTTTCCTGCGCCGTGGCGGTTAATGCAGCCACTGTGCGGCCGTGGAAGGAATTATAGAATGAAATTATCTTATTGGCGCGGTCCTTATGCAGAATGCCCCATTTGCGGGCAATCTTCATGGCAACTTCATTGGCTTCAGCCCCGGTGTTTACATAAAACACTTTTGAACCGAAGGAATTTTCAACTATCATTTTCGCGAGCTGTGCCTGCGGCTCAGAGTAAAAGTGGTTGGATAGATGTATGTATTTCTTCGCCTGCTTCATGATGGCGGCGTTTATAGCCTTGTTGTTGTAGCCCAGCGCGTTAACAGCCACGCCTGAAAAAAGGTCAATATACTTTTTCCCGTCCTTATCCGTGATAACGGAGCCGTTTCCGCTCTCAAATACTACGTCGTAGCGCTTGTAGGTGTTGCCTATGTAGTCTTTGTCCATGTCCTTCACTTCCTTAGTGTTCATGTGAGCTCCTCATAATACATTGAGTATAAGAGACAGGAGACTGGAGACAAAAGTAAATCAATAAAACGTTACATCCTTACTCCTATCTCCAATCTCTTGTCTCGCTATCCCTCTTACTTTACTATCTCCGTGCCGATGCCTTCGTTTGTAAAAATCTCCAGCAGCATCGAGTGTTCTTTTGTGCCGTTTATAATATGCACTTTTTTTACTCCGGCCTCAATCGCGCTTTTTGCCGACTGTGTCTTGGGAAGCATGCCTCCCGATATCTGGCCTGACTTTGTGTGTTTGGCTATGTCCTTAACCTTTATCGAATGGGCGTATTTTCCGTTTATCTTTACGCCGTCAGTATCAGTTAAGTAAATGAGCTTATCCGCCTTAAGCGCCGACGCGACCGCTCCGGCTACCGTGTCCGCGTTAATGTTATAGCCGTTTCCTTTTTCATCCACGCCGACCGGCGCGATAACCGTAATATATCCCTGCTCGTCCATGGACTGCAGCAGTTTTGTGTTTACCTTTGTCACTTCGCCCACGAAGCCGATATCCTTGCCATTTGCGGATTTCTTCTTTTTTGCCATTATCAGGTTCCCGTCCTTGCCCGACATCCCGATGGCCTTTACCCCGTGGAGGTTGATGTTGCGCACTATTTCCTTGTTTACCTTGCCGACTAAAACCATCTCGACGACTTCAAGGGTCTCGGCGTCAGTCACACGGTGGCCGTCGACAAAAACCGGCTTCTTGCCGAGTTTTTTTAACAGTTCGTTTATATTTTCCCCGCCGCCGTGCACGAGCACCACTTTCACCCCTACATAGCTAAGCAACGCCACATCCTGTATAAAAAGTTCCTTATATTTCTGGTCAGTCATGGCGCTCCCGCCGTATTTAATGACAAATGTAGCGCCGTTGAATTTTTTAATATAAGGCAGTGCCTCCACCAGTGTCCGCGCTTTTTCTATGAATTGTTCCATTTTCTCTCCTTTATATGCCGCCATTATGACGCAATAACAGCAAATAAACTAAACATGTTTTGAAATTGAATTATATCATAAAAAGACAGGGGTTTTCAATGATTTTAGAGGGATTACCTTAGGCAGGTAAATTGCAAGTTTTAATGCACCACTCCCTGAATCCCGCACATTTTTCTTGTAGCATTTTGAATTATCATGTCGTTGGCTGTTTTGTATCCAAATATCCCTCTGGGATAGTTGTTTATCCAATTTTGGGCCTTTTTTACCGTTTCTACAGACACTTCCCCTATATCCGTCCCTTTAGGTACGAACCGCCTTATTATGCGGTTTGTATTCTCGTTGGTTCCTCTTTCAAAAGAACTGAAAGGATGCGCGTAATATAGCATGGTCCTTTTTGTCCCTGGCTTTAATTTACTCTCTTCAAGGGTTCTCCAATCGAGAAACTCCGAACCGTTGTCTGCGGTTATCGTCTTGAATATCCTGGCAAACAAACCGCCATAAGTCCTTTCGAGTCCAGTCAACGCCTTGTCCACTTCTTCGACCTTGCAACAGTTCATCTTAATTATTATTTCCTGTCTTGTCATACGTTCGCTGATTGTCAGAAGACATGCTCTTGTCCATTTAATACCCTTAACAACATCTATCTCCCAGTGACCATACTCCGTTCTTTCGTTTGCCGCCTTTGGTCTTTCTTCTATGCTCTTGAAAAGCCTGCTTCTATTTACTTTTCCGACCTTCCGATACTTCTTTTTACGCCTTCCTCCATATACCAGTTCTGCTTCTCCAACACCTGCAAACACACCGGAATGTATATAATTGTAAACTGTCTTTATGCACAGATATGTCTTAAACCCCAGCTTGGTTCGCATTATTTCGCCTATTACTGCTGCCGGCGAATACTTATCCTGCGTTATCTTCCGTTCTATATGCCTGCTTAGTTCGTGGTCAAACCCGATCTTTAACGGGCGTCCTTTGTTCTTTTGTTTTTCATCATAGTCCAGCTGTCCATGATCGGCCCTATATACCAATCTCTCTTTGAGTTCCCAATCCGTCTGTATTACAGAACCTCTTTTTATCTCACGATTTATCGTGCTTGGGTCTCTTCCAAGTTGTTCAGCTATCTCACGCCCAGTAAACTTCTTATCGCGCAGAGCCTCAATCTGGTACCGTTCTTTTAAACTTAAATACTTGTTTTTCCTGTCCCTTGTGGTAATCTTGACTTGTCCCATCATTCACCTCGTGTTTTTTATGGTGTCTTCGCAAACAACATAATAACACAAGTGCTTGGTGGGACTTCTTATTTACTCAGATGGTGCATTTCATCTTACACTTTTTAGGATTACCTTAGGCATAATTATGCACAACTCTCATAAAACACAAAAAAGGCCGGGCTTAAAGCCCGGCCTTTTTGTGTAGTGCTCTTTCTATCTGACTATCGCTATTTTCTTCGTTACTTTTGTATTTCCGGCCTGTATCACAACTAAATATACGCCGCTGGACACGGACAACCCTCTGGCATTTAAGCCGTTCCAGACCAGTGTGTTTATCCCGGCCCTTGTTTCCATCACGCTTAAAGTACGCGACCATACCGGTTTGTCGTTTATGTCCGTTATGTTTATGCTTACTTCCATTGCCCCGGAAAGCGGGAACCTTATGTTCGAAATACCAGTGCTCGGATTCGGGTAGGAGTATACTTCTTTTTCCTCCAGCGTCTTAAAAGCGTCACGGGCCGGCATTTCTTTGGATATGGCAAGCGCGCTTACGGTTCCGGCCGTTGAGGTTACGCAATCATACTTCATCACCGAGTTGTAGTTTTCTTCCCAGTTCTGGAATGCCACATAAGGCACGTCATTGGATACCTGCAGTGATATGTACGCGTCTGTTAACCCGAAAAACGGCGTGCTGCCCACCATGTCCCAGCTGTTGGTGGCCGCGTTATATTTCATGACTACCGATTCTTCCGTGTTCGTGACGGCGTCCCTGTTGAAATACGCCACATACGGCACTCCGCCGTAAACGGATATTGAAGGGTAACTTACTGCCGTTTCAGAGAATCCCGCGGTCCCTACGGTTATCCATCCAGAGCTTGTATACTTCATGACTGTAACTTTATTTGAATTTGTCCCATCCATAAACGACACATACGGCGTTCCTCCGTCAAACGACAGCGAAACCCATGTAGCCGCGCCTGCGGAAAATCCTGGCAGCCCGACGTTTACCCAGCTGCCTCCGCTTAACATCTTAACCGTAACCCTGCCTGCGTTCGCGCCGTCCTCAAATGCCACGTACGGCGTTCCTCCGTTTACATACAGCCATGTGGTGCCCTCAAAATACATCGGGTATGGCTCATGGACATGTATCCCCGTCGTTGTGGTAGAAGCAGGTGTTCCTCCGGCCAGCACCCAGCCGCTGCCGTTATATGTGATTACTGTTGCCTTATATCCGTTTTTCCCGTCCTGGAACGCAAGGTATGGAATCCCGTTATAAACATACAACGACGGATTTTGCACCGCCCAGGCCGTAGGTATTATTGTTCCTATAGTATCCCAGCTTAAAGTTGCGCTGTTATATTTCATTACCACCGGCTCACTGACGTCGCCGGCATATGCCACGTACGGCGTGCCGTTATCCACGAATATTACTGGGAACCCGGCGTTGGGCTCGGCAGGCGAAGTGAATTCAGCCGGCCCCACCAGTATCCAGTTTATCCCGTCAAATTTCTTTACTGTCAGCGTGCGCGGGCTTGATAATGCATTCTCATAGACCACATACGGTGTGCCGTTATACACATACATTGATTTGCCTGAGTAATTGCTGAACTCCCCGTCGATTAAATCCGCAGGGCCGACATATTGCCAGGCCTTTGTGCAATCCGGCGTCGGCGTCGTTGTGGCTGTTACGCTGCCTGTCGGAGTTTCCGTGGCTGTTACGCTGCCTGTCGGAGTTTCCGTGGCTGTTACGCTGCCTGTCGGAGTTTCCGTGGCTGTTACGCTGCCTGTCGGAGTTTCCGTGGCTGTTACGCTGCCTGTCGGAGTTTCCGTGGCTGTTACGCTGCCTGTCGGAGTTTCCGTGGCTGTTACGCTGCCTGTCGGAGTTTCCGTGGCTGTTACGCTGCCGGTCGGAGTTTCCGTGGCCGTTACGCTACCGGTCGGAGTTTCCGTGGCCGTTACGCTGCCTGTCGGAGTTTCCGTGGCCGTTACGCTGCCGGTCGGAGTTTCCGTGGCTGTTGCTGTGGCTGTTCCTGTCGTTCCTTCACAATCATACTTCATTACTGAATTATAATTTTCATCCCAGTTTTGATACGCCACATAAGGCACATCATTGGATATCTGCAATGTTATGTATGTCGCGGTTTCATAGTAGAACGGTGTGCTTCCAACCACATCCCAGCTGTTTGTCGATGAGTTATACCTTACTACGACCGATTTATCCTTATACGTTCCGGCATCCTTGGTGCAATATGCCACATAAGGAACGCCTCCGTAAACAACAATGGATGGATAGCTTGCGGCGCCTTCGGAGAATCCCGCGGCCCCTACGGTTACCCATGTTCCGCTTACGTACTTCATGACTGTTGCTTTATTTGAATTTGCTCCGTCTATAAATGACACATACGGTGTCCCTCCGTCAAACGACAGCGAAACCCATGTGGCAGCGCCTGCGGAGAATCCTGCCGGCCCGACGTTTACCCAGCTGCTGCCGTTGAACATCTTAACCGTTACCCTGCCTGCGCTCGCGCCGTCCTCAAATGCCACGTACGGTGTTCCGCCATTGACATACAGCCATGACGCGCTCTCAAAATACATTGGATATGGCTCATGGACATGTATCCCTGTTGCGGCTGAAGAAGCCGGGCTTCCGACCATTACCCAGTTGCTGCCGTTGAACATCATAACGGTTGCCTTAAATCCGTTTGACGCGTCCTGATACGCAAGGTAAGGCGTGCCGCCGGAAACAAAAAGCGACGGATTTTGTATTGCGCCGGATGTGAATCCTGCCGCGCCAACCGTGTCCCATGTATCTGTGGCGGAATTGTACTTCATTACGGTCCCCTTGCTTACCCCGCCTGCATATGCCACGTACGGCGTTCCGTTATCTACGAATATTACCGGGAATCCCGCGTTAGGTTCGGCAGGCGATGCAAATCCAGCCGGCCCAACAGGCACCCAATTAGAACCGTCAAACTTCGTCACCGTCAGCTTATTTGTCGCCGTATCCTGATATACCACATATGGAGTACCGTTATATACATACATTGATTTGCCTGAAAAATTGCTGTATCCGGCGTCTATAAGCTTTGCCGGCCCGACATACTGCCATGTCTTCGTGCAATCCGGCGTCGGTGTCATGGTCACAGTAACGCTCCCGGTAGGTGTCCCGGTCGCTGTTTCTGTCCCGGTCGCTGTTTCTGTCCCGGTCACTGTTTCTGTCCCGGTTATTGTCACGCTTGGCGTTATGACAGGACACATATCAACGAAAATGGCCGAGCTTGCTTCTATATGGCTTCCCCAATTGTATAACTGAAGGTAATTATCAGCGATATCGATTATCAGGTATTTGCTGCCCGCATAACCCGCAGGCACTGTGATCTGTTTGCTCACCGCTATCCACTGATTTGCAACAGCGCCCTGGCTTACAAGAAAACCGCCATCATGGCCGTCCGTATCCGGCGGGTTATTCTCGCCGGAAGCAGACCATACGCAGTCATCGGTGTATTCCGCCGTATTATTGTTTGAAAAAAGTATGTCACCGTATATGTTCTGATACGCAGTGCCTGACCTGACCTCAAATGATACGGTAATCGTCTGCCCGGGAGTATAACAACCTCCCGATATGGAAATATTCCTGATCCTTCCGGTTGTTGTCGCTGTTTCTGTCGGAGTTGCCGTCACAGTCACGGTCACAGTTGTCGTCCCTGTTACGGTGGCCGTCGGTGTTGCCGTGCCTGAACAATCATACTTCATCACCGAGTTGTAATTTGTTTCCCAGTTCTGGAATGCAACATAAGGCACGTCATTGGACACCTGCAGTGATATGTACGCGTCTGTTAACCCAAAAAACGGCGCGCTGCCGACCATGTCCCAGCTGTTTGTGACTGCGTTGTATTTCATGACCACTGATTTCTCCGCGTTCGTGACTGCGTCCCTGGTGAAATACGCCACATACGGAACTCCTCCATAAGCGGATATTGAAGGATAGCTGACAGCCGACTCAGAGAATCCTGCTGTTCCTACAGTTACCCATCCTGAGCTTGTATACTTCATGACCGTGACTTTATTTGAATTTGCTCCGTCTATGAATGACACATATGGCGTCCCGCCGTCAAACGACATCGAAACCCATGTAGCCGCTCCTGTAGAGAATCCGGCTGCCCCTACTGTAACCCAGCTGCCGCCGCTTAACATCTTTACCGTCACTCTTCCTGCATTCGCGCCGTCCTCAAATGCCACGTACGGCGTTCCGCCGTTTACATACAGCCATGTGGTGCCCTCAAAATACATCGGATATGTCTCATGGACATGTATTCCTGTCGTTGTGGAAGAAGCCGGCGTTCCTCCGGCCAGCACCCAGCTGCTGCCGTTATAAGTTATTACTGTTGCCTTGTAGCCGTTTTTCCCGTCCTGGAACGCAAGGTATGGAATCCCGTTATAAACATACAACGACGGATTTTGCACCGCCCAGGCCGTAGGTATTATTGTTCCTATAGTATCCCAGCTTAAAGTTGCGCTGTTATATTTCATTACCACCGGCTCGCTGACGTCGCCGGCATATGCCACGTACGGCGTGCCGTTATCCACGAATATTACAGGGAACCCGGCGTTGGGCTCGGCGGGCGAAGCGAATTCAGCCGGCCCCACCAGTATCCAGTTTGTCCCGTCAAATTTCTTTACTGTCAGCGTGCGCGGGCTTGATAATACATTCTCATAGACAACATATGGTGTGCCGTTATATACATACATGGATTTGCCCGAGTAATTGCTGAATTCCCCGTAGATTAAATCCGCCGGCCCGACATACTTCCATCCGCAATCTGCCGTCGGTGAAACAGTCGGTGACACTGTAACTGTGCCTGTCGCAGTACCCGTCGGTGTAGCAGTGACAGCGCATGAGGTTACGCTCAAGTTTGCGCTTGCTTCTATATGACTTCCCCAGTTGAATAACTGCAGGTAATTGTCGGCAACATTTACTATGATGTATTTGGCCCCCGTGTAACCGGCCGGAACTGTAACCTGATAGCTTTTCGCTATCCACTGGCTTGCAACCGCACCCTGGCTTACAAAGAAACCGCCGTTGTGCCCGGAGGCATTGGGCGGATTGTTTGCGCCTGTGTCCGACCATACGCAGTCGTCGTTATATTCCGCGGTATTGTTGCCTGAAAAAAGTATGTCGCCGTATATGTTCTGATACGCGCCATTTGACCTTACCTCAAATGAAACAGTGATTATCTGCCCCGGCGAATAGCACCCGCCCGTGACAGAAAGATTCCTGACTTCAGATGAAGCATAAACAAGTGAGAAAAAACCGGAAAGAATTACAAAAAGAAATGAAAAAAACGTATTGCGCATTGTTGCACCCCTCTATTTTTTTGTACCCGCCTAAAAACCGATAAAAATATATCACACAAGCCTGATACATGCAACAAAAATAATAAAAAAATTTCCGCCCCGGTTTTTGCGCAATCAGGAAGGCGGCGTTATCCCGCCTCTTTTTACGCCGCCTTCCGCGGGGGCGGTCCCTTCCTTAATGAATATAACTGCCGCTTTTACTTTCGTATCCTCCGGGCGACGCGCCATGCCGGCGTATTAACAAAAAAAGCCGGGCTTTCGCCCGGCCTTTTTATAAAACAACCTGATTACAGGTTTATGGTAATATCTGACACGATCTTAATTGCCCCGGCCCCGGCCTGCTTATAGAAATTGTCGCGCGGCTGCTGGGATGAAGAGTCCCACTTTACTCCTATGTTTGTGGTTATGGAATCATTTTTAATACCCACACCGGCGCTGACGCCGTAGACAAATATGCCTCGGTTATCCACGGTGCAGATCATCTTGTCCTGCCCGTTTCCTTCGCCGTTTATTCCCGCGTTTGCGCCAAAACGTATGTCAAAACCCTTGCTTAATGTGATTTCAGAACCAAGGCTGGCCCCGGTGCTCATAACAAAATACGGATCGTTCTTCATGTCGTAAGCTGTGATATCCTGCAGGTATATTTCAAGCGGTATTTTAACGCCTTCGATACCCGTGTATGTCGCGCCCGTTTTTCCGGTTACGGAATAAACATTATACGAGCTGTTCCCCGGTTCTTTAATATACATGGACGAGAAATCGATTTTTGCCCCTGTTGTAAAAGCCCCAAGATTTATCCTGTAGGCCATATTTGCCAGCGCGCCAATGCCAGAATCAACAACAGCTCCCGTAACGCCTTTTTCCCTGGCTGTTTCTTTCCCGGAATTATCATAGATTATCCGTTCGTAATACTCCTTATACGGTACGAGTGTGCGCAGCCCTATATTCGCTGAAAAGGCGTCATTCTCACCCTCCCTGGCCGCTCCGAAGTTTATATGTATCAGCGCGCCGTACTGATAGTAAACATCCTCAGTTGTGGTCTTGCTGTCTTCATAATAGAAAGTATCCGTAAATATTCCCGAAGCGAATCCCATGATTTCATACTCTAAATTGCTTTGTGTGAGCTCTCCTTTGAGTTTCAGCAGCGGGTCTGTCCCGGCTTTATTGCCGGCCGTAATACCCAGATTCCACCCTCCCCTTGACTCGGATAAGAAAGCCGCCGAAATTTCAGCTATTGGCGTGAAATTTCCACTTTCACGGTAATGGATATCGCCCTTGTCCCTGAAAAGGACCATATGGCTGGTATACCCCAAAAGCCCTGACATGGCAAACCCGGGTGAGAATTTTTTTGAAACTTCCACATTTCCGCCGTAGAGGTATTCCCTCGGTTCGCCTTTCTGCTCACCGCCGAGGCCGTCTTCCCTGAAGTTTCTGAAACTGCCGTCGAGGTACTCGCCAAAGGGCCTGATAGAAACTGCAAGGTCGTCAGCCGGGTAAATCATAAGCCCGTCCTTATTGCCTAAACCGCTCAATCCGTTTCCTGCCCCAAACATTGTTGCTTCCATTGTCGAGTTTGAATCCGATTCAGGCCTTACCTTGAACAAATCCAGTTCAAGCCCCGGCGAAAGGGAAAGCGTGTTTTTCTTTTTTGTCCCAAAAATCGCGGCGCCAAACCCCGCCTCATACAGATTAATCTCGCTTGACGGGTCCTCAATAATGAATTCAGGGGATCCCATTGACTGGAGCCTTGCTGAAACACCATTATTAAGGGTTGTTGACATTCCGGAACTACCTGATGGTCCGGCGAAAAGCGGTAAAGCTAAAACAACAAAAAGAACACAAAATAAAGCTTTTTTCATGAAAACCTCCTTATTTTTTTATTACCCCGTAATAATTATATCAAATGATCTTAATCAGTCAATTCAAAACCCTTCATTTTCCGACCTCGGGTCGACTTTATGCCCATTTCATCGCACCTTATATAATAGGAAGGACACTCAAAAACCCTTGACGGTATTGAGGGTAATATGTTAATATTTGTCATTGGGAAATTGTGTTATTTTGAAACGAAAACAGAGTATATATACCCTGCGGTGTTTGTGTAGATGCTTTTAATTTGGTCCAACACTTATTAAATAGGGCGCCAAAACCGTTTAGCCGTGTGCATGCCTGCTTGCAGGAAGCCTAAAGCTGACGCGTGGCACCCACCTGTTTGATGAGGTCCAAATTGTTGCCTCTCACGGCATCTTGTGGGGATAAAATTTTCACACGCCTTCGCTAAAGCTATGGCGTGCAAGCCCGCCCGGGCTAAATGCGAAAGCGGGTTAACCCGCCGGAGCCTTGGCAAAGGCGGGTAACCGTAATTTACGGTGGAGAGTGACGGATGTTCATAATTTACATTGAAAATAAGGTAATTAGCGGCATAAAAAGCCCTGTCATATCAGCAGACAAAAACCGGACTGTGTTTACAGCCCTGGATTTTCTTTCTGTTGATATCGTCTAACCTTTTTTCAGTCTAAATCCAAGTCCGTTTTTCTCCTCCGCAAATTAAGCGGCCGTAAGCCATACTATGCCTATTAACTGAATTTTAGGGCTGCGGAAAAACCAAACATCATTGGAGGAGGTATAACATGTTAGTAACCATCATTGCGGCAGTAATCGCGCTCTTAGCCGGTGCGGGTATCGGTTTCCTTTTGAGGAAGTTCATCGCCGAGCAGCAGATTTCAAGCGCTAAGGCCTACGCGAACCAGATCATCGAAGGCGCCAAGAAAGACGCCCAGTCAGTTAAAAAAGAAGCCGAACTGGAGTTAAAAGATAAGACCCTCAAAGCGCAGTCGGAATTTGACACGAAAACCAGGGAAGAACGCCAGGAGCTTAACAACCTGGAAAAACGCTTAAGACAGCGCGAGGAATCCATCGACAAGCGCGCCGAGACCATGGACAAAAGCCAGAAGGAAATAACCCAGAAAAAGAACGAACTGGTTGAGTCCGAGAAAAAACTGAAAAAGAACGAGGAAGACCTCGGCAAGCTTGTAACCGAACAGAGGCAGAAACTCGAGGTAATCTCCGGGTTATCCGCGGAGAACGCGAAAAACGAGCTTATCAATTCCATGCTTAACGAGGCAAGACAGGCTTCCCTGCTCCAGATAAAAAGGATAGAGGAAGAAACCAAGGAAAACGCCGAGAAAAAAGCGCGCGAGATCATTGTCACAGCCATTCAGCGCGTAGCCGCGGACCACACCTCTGAAGTCAGCGTATCCGTTGTGCCGCTGCCTAACGAGGAAATGAAGGGCCGCATCATAGGCCGCGAAGGAAGGAATATCAAGACTTTAGAATCAGCCACAGGAGTTGACTTCATCATAGATGATACCCCTGAAGCAGTCACCATATCAGCCTTTGACCCGGTCCGCCGCGAAATAGCAAGGATGTCATTGGAGCGCCTCATACAGGACGGCAGGATACACCCGGGACGCATCGAGGAAATAGTTGAGAAAACAAAAGCCGATATGGAAACAAAAATAAAGGAAATCGGCGAGCGCACATGCATGGATGTCGGCATCGGCACCCTGCACCCGGAGCTGGTAAGGCTTTTAGGCAAGCTCCACTTCAGGACCAGCTACGGGCAGAACGTCCTTCAGCACTCCATTGAAATGGCTTTCATCACGTCAATTATCGCGTCGGAACTTCACATAGACCCGACCCTTGCTAAAAGGGCCGCGCTGCTCCACGATATCGGAAAAGCAATCGACCATGAGCAGGAAGGCTCCCACGTAGCTCTGGGTGTTGAAGCCGCCAGAAAATACGGCGAATCAGAAAAAATCCTCCACGCCATAGAAGCGCACCATAACGATGTTGAGCCAAAATCCATCGAAGCAGTGCTTGTGCAGGCAGCGGACGGAATATCAGCCGCAAGGCCGGGCGCAAGGCGCGAGACCCTCGAGAGCTACATTAAAAGGCTCGAGAACCTCGAAAAAATTGCCTCATCATTTGAAGGAGTACAGCGCGTATTCGCCATACAGGCGGGCCGCGAAGTAAGGATCATGGTCGAACCGGAACAGATGGACGACCTGAAATCCTACCAGCTTTCAAAAGACATAGCGAAAAAAGTTGAAGCCGAACTTCAGTACCCCGGCCAGATAAGGATTACCGTAATACGCGAAGTAAGGGCCGTGGAGTACGCGAAGTAAATAAATCCCAAATAAAAAAGCCCAAAGCCCAGGCAACCCCTGGGCTATGGGCTTTGTACTTTGGGCTAAATCAAGGTGTTAAATGATCAACGTTCTGTTTATCGGAGACGTAAACGGCAGGCCCGGGCGTGATGCCCTTAATTCCCTCCTGCCGAAGATTGTAAAGGAAAGATCCGTGAATTTTGTCATAGCTAACGGCGAAAACGCTGCCGGAGGATTTGGCATCACGGACAAGACCTTTGAAGAACTTCTCCGCGCCGGGGTCGGCGCGGTGACCCTTGGCAACCACACCCTCGATAAAAAAGACATCATACCCGTGCTGGAGGCGGACAGGCGCCTTATAAGGCCCGCCAACCTTCCTGAAGGCAACCCCGGCATCGGTTCATCCATCTTCACCATTGAAAAATCCGGAAAAAAAATAAATATAGGCGTCATATCGCTTGTAGGCAGGGTCTTCATGCTGCCGGTTGACTGCCCTTTTAAGGCGGCTGACAGGATAGTAAAGGACATGAAGGAAAAAGCGTCCGTTATCATCGTGGACATACACGCTGAAGCCACTTCTGAAAAACAGGCGCTTGGATTTTACCTGGACGGCAGGGTTTCAGCCGTCATAGGCACGCACACCCACGTGCAGACAGCGGATGAGAGGATCTTTGACGGCGGCACGGCATTCATCTCCGACGCCGGCATGACAGGCCCTTTTGACTCCGTGATAGGCGTAAAAAAAGAAATCATAATCCGCAGGTTCCTGACATCCATGCCGGAAAAATTCGAGCTCTCCGATACAGGGGTCAGGCTGAATGCCGTTTTAATTTCCGTCGACGAGACAACCGGAAAATCAACTTCAATTGAAAGGATAAACTTAAGCCATGAAAAATGAAAAAAATGTAAACCTCGCGCTTACGGCAATAATCTTCCTGGCGGCTTTTGGCCTGTACTTAAGCACTATGGCGCCCACCGTCACTTTCGGCGACTCCGGGGAGTTAATGGCAGCTTCGCATTCCCTCGGGATCTCCCACCCCACCGGATTTCCCGTATACATGATGCTTGGAAAAATTTTTTCCATGGTGCCGCTGGCTAACATCGCCTTCAGGTTCAACCTCATGTCAGCCCTCTTCGCCGCGCTTGTCCCGGCGCTCTTATTCCAGCTGTTTCTCATAATATCAACCACTGTTAAAAATAACTTCGTCAAATATTTTGTATCCTTCACAGCCGCCGTTCTTTTCATTTTTTCATACACCCTCTGGTCACAGTCAGGCATGGCCAGGATCTATACCTTAAACGCCGTATTTTGCGCCATAGCGCTTATAATATTTTTTACCTATACCGAAAGGTCAAAGGACGCGAAACTGCTTTACCTGCTGGCGTTCTTAACCGGCGCCGGCTCAGGCCTCCATCTTACCTTCACCATTACCTGCGGACTTTTATGGATTTTCATCGCGGTGGCGGATTTTAAATTTTTCTTTAAAAGCCTCTTCTGGATAATAGTTTTTTTCCTCACCGGTTTATCAACTTACTTTTTCATTATGCTACGGGGCAGCACAGACACGCTCATGCAGTGGAAAAAATTCGCCACATCAGATGATTTTTATTCCTATATAACACAGCAGCAGTATAAGCGCAAGATGTTCGCCCGCGACGGAGCGGGTTTTGCCGCATTTTACGGATATATAAAAACAGTTGTCCTGCGGGAACTGTCTCCCGCCGGGATTATACTTGCAGTAGCAGGCGCCCTCACCGCTTTCATAAGAAAAAACCGGTACGCCCTGCTGCTCCTGGGGTTATGCATTGTAAATGTCATTGTGCTGTCGCTTTACGGCGACTACAGCGACTTAAAGCTGGCGTTCAGGTACCTGATTCCTTCATACATGGCCGGACTGATATTCGTTTTTATTTTTTTCGAATACGCAGCTTCGCTTATAAAAAATAAAACTTTGGCCTGTGGCGCTGTTTTCGCGGCATTTTTTACCACAACAGCCTTAAGCCTGCCCGTTAATTTCTACGAGAATAATAAATCCATTGATTTCGTCGCATACTTTTTCCCCAAGGACATCCTTGAAAATATCCCGGCTAAATCAAGCCTTTTTGCCATAGGCGACAACCAAACCTACCCGCTGGCATATTTTAAATATGTCCTTAAACTCTACCCTGATATCCGGATTTTTGACCTGGTCCCGACTGTTTTTAAGGATATAGAGGACTTAGGGAAGGATTCCAGGCATTCCAGCCTCTCAAACACAATTATTGAGGTTTTTTCAAAGGGGTATTACCCTGTGTACTCCATTAACCAGTCCACTGCAAAAATCTTTAAAGAAATGCCTTACGGGGTAATCTTCAGCGAAGCTGATACCCCGATTGCGCCGATAACCTATCCGTGGAAATTATATTCAATGAAAGGTATCACAAATGACGCGGCTTTCTTTCATGATTTTGAAGAACGTGAAGTTGTCGGCAACTACCTGCTCCGCTACGGGCAATACCGGAAACTCGTCAATGATTTTACCGGTTATGAATATATGCTCGAAAAAGCGGCCGAAACATCCTACGACAATCTCCCCGTGATTACAAATGTGGCCATTGAATACGTAAATAACACCATTACCGCCGGCAGCTTAACGCGCGCCGAAACGCTTTTAAAAGCCGCTGAAAAATTAAACCCGAATAATCCGGAACTGCTCTTTAACTTCGGAAGTTTTTACGGAAAAATCGGCAAAGCCCAGCTCGCCGCCAATTATTTTGACCGCGTAATAAGCCTGGACCCGCGCAATATAACCGCCATGCTGTATAAAAACAGAGCCATATCGCAGGCACAGACGGAATATGAAAGGCAGATAAAGCTCGGCAAGGAACAGATAATGCATTATCAGAAAGGGCTTGAGCTCTTTAACGCGAAAAAAAACAATGAGGCAATGAAGGAATTCGAACTGGATATCAGCCTTAACCCCGGTATGGGCCGTTCTTATTTCTACAAGGGATTGATACTTTCCATGGACGCGAAGTACATTGACGCGATTGTTCTTTATGAAAAAGTGCTCCAGCTTGACCCTAACAACCTTGGCGCGTTAAATAACGCCGGATTGTGCCACATGAATTTAAAGCACTGGGCCGAGGCAAAATCCTATTTTAAACGTTCGCTGGCAGTTAAGCCCGATCAGGACAGGATTAAAAAGATCTACGCGGAACTTGAAAAAAAGTATTAGAACCCCAGCGCTTGGGCGCAGAACTTCAGGTTGTCATCCGCCGCGTTTTTTGAAGGGGCTTCCGAGTATATCCTGAGCAGCGGCTCTGTTCCCGAGAACCTGAATAGCACCCATTCATTATCCCCGAGCATATACTTTATGCCGTCAAGGCGGCTTATTCCCGTAATGGCTTTTCCCGATATTTTCCCCGCTTCATAAAGCCCTGCGGCGGTATCCATAAGTTTCCGCCTCTTTGTTTCCATGAACTTTAAATCCAGCCTGGCATACTCATATTTTCCGTACTTTTCATCGAGCTGCGCCAGCACTGCTGACGCCTTTTTTTTGCCGGCAGCCAGGAATTCAAGCAGCATCAGGTTTCCTATGATACCGTCCCTTTCAGGCAGGTAGTATCCAAACCCCACTCCGCCGCTTTCTTCCCCGCCGATTGTCGCTGAGTCCCGCGCCATAAGAGAACCTATATGCTTAAATCCAACCGGCGTTTCAAGAAGCTCCACAGAGTATTCAGCCGCTAATGTATTGAGCAGGGCCGTGCCTGCTATGGTCTTGACAAACCTGAATTTCATCTTTTTATTCTTTATGTGGTGAAGGAGCAGGAATACAAGCACCTTATGAGGTGATGCGTAACGCCCCTTATCGTCGACAAAAGCCATCCTGTCGCCGTCTCCGTCAAGTGCCACGCCTATATCCGCCTTTTCTGACTTTACCGCCTCCTCAAGTTCAAGCAGGTTTTTCCTTACCGGTTCCGGCGTAATCCCTCCGAAGAGAGGGTCCCTGTATCCGTGGATAGTTTTTATGTTTTTATACCCGTTGAGCGCCTTTTCCATATAGCCGGCTCCCGGGCCGTACATAGCGTCCACTACGATTTTCATGCCGGACCTTTTAATGGCGTTTACATCCACTATGGAAGCAAGCGCTGTTACGTACTGGTCGTCCATGTTTATCTTCGTTATGGAGCCTTTTTTAAGCGGCAGCCTCCGCGGTTTCACAATGTATCTTTCAACTTTCCCGGTTTCTTCCCCGGAAGCGCCGGCCCCGCTGCTGTTTTTTATCTTAAAACCGTTATATGTGAAGGGATTATGGCTGGATGTGATTACAATGCCTGAATCAAGTTTTTTCCTGACAATAGTCCAGGATACAAGCGGCGTTGGCACCGCAGCGTCAAAAAGATGGACGGCAAACCCGTGCCGCGCGAGTATTTCAGAGACAAAAACCGCGTATTTTTCCGAAAGGAATCTGTTGTCGTAACCCACAGCCACACGCGGTTTTTTTGTTTTTTCAAGTTCTGCCGCGGCATATGCTTTAGTTATTTTTTCAAGGTTTTCAAAAGTAAACTCCTCGGCTATCTTCGCGCGCCAGCCGTCCGTCCCGAATTTTATGCCGCTCATTTTTCCGCCCCTATAGTCCCGGATGAAACAACCGTACCTCCGCCTATTACCGCATCTGCCACTTCGGCCCCTGGTTTTACAACACACTTCTCGCCGATAATTGAATCCTTTATAACCGCGCCCTGCCCTATCTTCACCCTGTCCCATATTATGGAGTTTTTTATAGCCGCGCCTTTGCAGACGGCTGAACCTGCCCCGATAATAAACGGCCCGGTAATATTTGCTTTTCTGTCAATTTTAGTGTTTTTCCCGATAATAATTTTACGGCCGGCCGTAGCGCCGAACGGATTTCTGAATTTACCCGAGAGCACGTCATAATTTGCCTTTCTGTAACTGTCTATCTTGCCTATATCAAGCCAGTAAGCCCCAGTTTTATAACCAAAGACAGGCTCCCCTTTCTCAATAAGCGCCGGAAATATTTCCCTCTCAACGGAGCATTTTATTCCCGCCGGTATGAATCCCAGCGCCTTCCTGTCAAAAATATATATCCCCGCATTTATCCAGTTTGTAGGCGCTTCTGCCTCACCGGGTTTTTCTATAAAACTTATAACCCTTCCGCTCTTTTGTGTCAAAACCAGCCCGTACGCCGAAGGATTGTCAACTTTATGAAGCGCGATGGTAACAACGGCCTTTTTATCCTTATGGGATTTAAGCATGCCGTTTATGTCAATATCCGTAAGGATATCGCCGTTCATGATAACAGTGGTGTCATCGAGGTATTTTTCGCAATTCTTTATGGCTCCTGCCGTGCCGAGAGGCTCTTTTTCCCTGGCGTACCTTATTTTCATGCCGTATTTTTTACCGCTTCCGACGGCCTTTTTAACTTTTTCCGGAAGGTAGCAAATGGAAAGGATTACTTCCCGGATAGAGTTTTTCTTCAGGAGTTTCATCTGATAATCTATGAAGTGCCTGTTTGCGATGGGCACCATGCATTTTAAGGTGGTGTACGTCAGCGGCCGAAGCCTGGTGCCTTCGCCGCCGATGAGAATCAAGGCTTTCATAAAACCTCCGGGTTCAACTTAAAACTTAAAACTGAAAACTTAAAGTGAAGGCCGGGAAAATTATCGTCTTCGCTTCAACTTTCAGTTTTAAGCTTTCAGCTATAAGTTAAAGATTTTTAAAGTACTCATACGTATTTTTAACGCCTTCCTCAAGCTTGACTTTCGGCTTCCACTTAAGCACCCTGGCTGCTTTTCTGTTGTCGAGGTAATTCGCCAGGATATCGCCTTCCCTGAAAGGCCCTTTTAACGCGTCTTCCTTAAATCCGGTCACTTTTTGCACCGCTTTATAGAGCATATTTGTATCGGTAGGTATTCCTGTTCCGATATTAAACTCCATATTATCACCTTTATTCAGTGCCGCGACGTTGGCTGCGGCCACATCCCCGACGTAAACATAGTCGCGCACGCATTTTCCGCCGCCAAATACCGTGGGCGCCTGGCCCGCCATTATTTTCTTGATGAATATGGCAACCACTCCTGCCTCGCCGTGCGGCACCTGCCTGGGGCCGAATACATTGCTGTACCGGAGTATCGTGTACTTCATTTTATACTGCGCCGCAAAAAACTTTACATATAATTCCCCTGCCACTTTGCTGATGCCATAAGGGCTCTCCGCGGCATATGGGTGCGTCTCGGCAACGGGGAATTTTGAAGGTGTGCCGTAAACCGTGCCTCCGCTTGATACAAATATAACTTTTTTTACCCCCGCGTCTTTCGCGCATTCAAGCAGATTAATTACGCCCATCACATTTATGTCCGCGTCAAATCCCGGATTTTTTACCGAATCAGGTACGCTTATCTGCGCTGCGTGGTGGCTTATCGCGTCGATTTTTTCCTTTTTCATTATTGAGAGCATTTTTTTAGACCTGATATCTTCCCTGTAAAACTTTATGCCCCTGCTCACGTTGCTCATATTTCCCGCGAACATGTTATCCACGGATACCACTTCATGCCCCGCCTTCATAAAAGCGTCAGCGACATTGCTTCCGATAAACCCGGCCCCGCCGGTAACTAAAATCCTCATATTGTAAATCCTCCATTTTAGATTTTTAATTTTAAGTTTTTAGTTTTAAGATTAATACGGAGCGTTTCTATCTTAAAACTAAAAACTTAAAATTATCTTTTATCTGCCTTAATACGCCGTTGTATGGTGGAATATTTCCAGAACCGTCTTAATGATGATTTTTATATCAAACCAGAGACTCCAGTTTTCTATGTAATAAAGGTCGTACTTAACCCGCTCTTCCAGCGATGTATCTCCGCGCAGCCCGTTCACCTGGGCCCATCCTGAAAGCCCGCCCTTGACCCTGTGGCGTTCAATATAGCGCGGTATCTCTTCCTTGAATTTTGCCACAAAGTGAGGCCTCTCGGACCTCGGGCCTATCATGCTTATGTCGCCTTTTAGCACATTGAACAGCTGCGGCAGTTCGTCTATGGATGTCTTCCTGAGGAACGTGCCTATGGGTGTCCTTCTCGGGTCGCCTGCTTTTGCCCATACCGGGCCGCTTTTTTTCTCGGCATCCTCTTTCATGGTCCTGAACTTTAGCATTATAAAGGGCTTATTGCCCCTGCTTAAGCGCTCCTGTCCGTAAAGGACAGGCCCTTTTGAGGTAACCTTTACCAGCAGCGCTATAGCCAAAAGAAACGGAGAAAGTGCTATTATTGCAGTAAGTGAAAATACGATGTCAAAAGCCCTCTTTACAAACCTGTTCCACGGACTGTTAAGCGGCAAATCCTTTACGGAAAAGACAGGAATGCCGTACAATTCACCATAATCCACTGCTTTGGTAAGTATCCCCATTATGTCGGAAGCTATCAAAAACCTCACTCTATCATTCTGAAGTATTATATCCGCCACCCTGCGCCTGTCATAGTCTGATAGCCCCATGAAAACCTCATCCACCTTTTGTTCTTCAGCCAGCGCAGTAAGTTCCTTAATCTTCCCGAGCACAGCTTCGCCGCAGAATTTCCTGCCTTTTTTAAGCCTGTCGTCAAGCACCCCGACTATACTGTATCCGCCGTTATCATGCTGCCTTTTGAGCCTCTCAATTAGCATCCTTGACACTTCAGTGGCCCCTATTATGATGATCCTGGGAATGATTAGCTCGTTTCTGCTTAAGGATAAATAAATGGACCTGTACAGCAGCCTCCATAGAACTATGAGGATGGAGCATAAGGCCCACAGGTGCATTATGACTATCCTGGAATATGATACTTCCCTGAAAAAGAAGGTAAATGATATGAGAAGTATTATGCCGGCGCTCACCGACAGGAAGGCTGCAATGGACTCATCTATCCTGGAACGTCCCCGCTCGATCCTGTAAAGACCCGCATAATTGAAAGCCAGCAGGAATATGGCGAGCATTACCGGTATGGCGAATACATAGTCGGTAACCGGCGGTATCCCGTATTTTAAAGGTACAAGCTTCACATAGAACCGGAGATAATACGCCAGCAGCACCGATACGGCAATTATTACCGCGTCCCCGGCAAATAACCCGGCTTTTAGGATGTCCTGAAATGTTTTCTTATTCAATTAACGCTCCGTTTTTGGCCAAAAAAGCCTTAAAATTGTGCTTAAAATTATCTATGGAAAATCTCAGGGCCGAAGCCCTCATTTTTTCTACATCATACCTTTTACCATTCATTTTCTCAAGTGTTTTTATGAAATCCCCTGACGTGCCGTCATAAAACTCCCCTGTCAAACCCTCTGTTACTATGTCAAGCGCTCCTCCCTTATTAAACGCGAGCACCGGGGTTCCGCAGGCAAGCGACTCAGCCATGGTTATGCCAAAATCCTCTTCCCCCGGGAATATAAACGCCTTTGCCTTCCTATAGGCGTCTCTTATTTCCACATCAGTACGGTAGCCGGCGACGTCAATGTTGGCAGCCGCTTTTTTTCTGATGCCGTCCAGCAGCGGCCCTCCCCCTATTATAAGAAGCTTTTTATCAGGCAGCCTGTTGAATATATCCACCGCATAATCAACTTTTTTATATTCTGTCATCGCGGAAACCATGAGGTAAAAATCTTCCTTTACCCCGCCGGGAGTATAAAAATCCGTATTAACCGGCGGGCAGACAACTTCGCTCTCCCTCGCGTAATAATCCCTGATGCGTCCCTTTACCGCCGAAGAATTTGCCATGTAGTAATCCACCCTTGAAGAGGTCTTTTTGTCCCATTCCTTAAGAAAGGGCATTATGGCGGAAATAATGGCGTATTTTAATTTGCCGTTCCTCTCAGGGGAAAAATAATTGGGGAACTGGTCCCAGGCGTACCTCATCGGGGTATGGCAATAACAGAAATGGACGGCGCCTTCGGGCTTTTTTACTGATTTAGCCGCGCAATGGCTTGATGATACTATAAGGTCATAACCTTTGAGGTTAAAACTTTCAATTGCAGCCGGGAAAAAAGGCAGGAAATTCCTGTATGACTTCATTATCCCTGGTATATGCTGAAGAAAAGAAGCAGTAATCGAGTGTCTCTTAATCTCCGGCGGGATTTTCTCTTTATCGCAAATCAGCGTAAATATATCAGATTCCGGAAAAAGAAGAAGTATCTGTTCTAAAACCTTTTCCCCTCCTCTTATTCCTGTAAGCCAGTCGTGTATTACGGCAACCTTCATTCAGGGCTCCTTTTATCGGGCATTACGTTTTATTTTAAGCAGTTTCTTCACCGCGGCGATGGTTTTTTCCACGGTAACAGCTTTCATGCACCTGTTATCAGCGCACTTTAAAAATTCCTTTTTATGCACGGTCCCCGGAACGTAACACGGCGCGCACGCTGTTTTTCCCCACAGGTTTATGACATGTTTTCCCGGCGGCCCTACAAGTTCCGGCGAAGTCGGCCCAAAAAGCCCCACCGTCTTTACCCCTAGCGCCGCGGACATATGGAGCGGCCCGGTGTCACCCGCGACAAAAACATCCATGGCCGATATCCTTACTGCCAGTTCCTTAAGATTATTTGTGTTCTCAACCACGGCTGAAGGCAGTGCCTTTTTAAGCGCTGAAACCACATCCGAATCAGTCGCGCCTCCGAAAATATGCGTCTCACACCTGCCCAGGCCCTGCGCGAGCCGGATAAAATTTTCCACAGGCCAGCGTTTAGTGGTCATGACGGTCCCGGGATTCTTTCCGCCCCCGGGGAAAAGGCCTATCATTTTCGTGGCTGTTTTTTCACGAATAACCGCCGGGGCTTTTAGCTCCGTGTTAAAACCCGCGGTCTTATACCCGAGGCCTTGTGTAATTGACAGGTACCTTCTTGACTCATGCTCATTTTCATCAAATACAAAAGAGCGGTCTATGAAGAGCCCCTGGCCTTTCCAGTTAAATCCAGCCCTGCTTTTCGCCCCGGCCAAAAACGCGAAAATATAGGACTTGAAATCCCTGTGAAAGTTTATTATAAGGTCGTATTTCTCCCTGCGCAGGGCAATTATTGCCATAACAATCGAAAAAGGGTCTTTCTGGTCAAGATTATATTTTTTATCTATAAAAGGCACCATGCCGGCGACATCATTCACCCATGGAGCGCAAAGCAGGTGCACTTCATCTCCGGACTTTTTTACAGCCCTTAAAGCCGGTGTCATCTGTATTATGTCGCCAATACAGCACAGTTTTATCACAAGCACTTTTTTCTTCATCTTTTTCCAGCCGGCCTTTCTTCTTTGAAAAATATAGCGTCCATTTTATCCGTTTTCATGCCGAGTGCGAATTTTTCCTTTACCGTATCCAGCGCGTTTTGCCGGAACCCCGCATATGCCGCGCTTTTTATAGCCATGAGTTTTCCGGCTAGCCCCTTAAAATCCGAGTCCGATCCGTATAAAAATCCGTTATACCCGTCACGGATCATTTCAGGCAGCCCTCCGGAACGCTTTCCGATTACCGGCACGCCTTTATTGAAAGCCTCGATAACAACTGTAGGCAGCGGGTCGCTTATACTTGTTACCATAAGGTAGTCGGCGGATGCATAAAAACCGTCCATTTTATCCCTGCTAACCTTTCCCAGTATTTTTACGGCGCCGCCGCCTTGTTTTACCTCGTCTTTCAGCTTTTCCATCAGCGCCTCATCCGGCACATTGGCGCACGCTATTTTTCCATTTGCCACAATCCCGGCCTTATTTAAGTAATTAATAAAGCGCACAAATTCCAGCGGGTTTTTCCTGTCTTCAATGTTTCCCGCGAACGCAATTGAGATTGCGGTGGCCGCCTTTTTCTTTTTCAGCCCTGCAGCCGCATTAACGCCGTTATATACCGTGGTTATTTTTGCGGGGACAATACCCATGTCGGCCAGCGATGCCTTTACCGCCCCTGATACTGCCACGTATTTCCAGACAAAAACGTCAAGCAGCCTTACCGCGGCGGAAGTAAGCGACTTTTTATCCATAATATCATGCACATGGCTGATGAACTTTCTTCCTGTGAAGAAAGCCGCCGGTGAATACACGGCGTCCCCGGTATTGTTTCCGGCAACTTTTTCAGCGCCGCTTGAAATTATTATGAAAGGCAGGTTAATAACTGCCGTCACATACCTGAAAACCTTTATTATAACCGGCATAATTCCCCTCGTCTTGTCCGCACCTGACGGATTTAAAAAGGCGCAAGCCTTTGTTTTTACCCCCAGGCCGGAATAAAATTTGTTAACGTCCGGGATGTCGGAATGCAGAATCATTATGCCGCTTTTAAATGATGTGGCTTTTAAGTAATCAGCCAGGACATATTCCGCCCCGCTGATTACCGCGGTACCGCTTATGATTAGTACCTTTTTCCGGATTTCCGGCTTCATGGTACCCCTTTAAACAGGCTTTGTTTTTTTAAATATATTCCGGACGATGTCATACTCGCCCCGTCCAAAATACTTAAGAGCGACCAGGGTGGCCACATATGCGGCTCCACCCGATATGGAAGCCAGTATGTAATTTATCCGCGGCCCTGCCAGCCACATTACAGCCAGCATTACGGCCATACCTGCCACGACGCTCGCGGCGAATGACAACAACCCGCTTTTGCCTACTTTCATGTTAAAGATCATGAAAGCCCCTAGAAATGCGAGAAATTTAGACACAACGTCCAATACGGCAGTTGCTGTTATGCCAAAACGAGGTATTAAAATAATGTTCATGCACACATTAATAGTTGCTACCGCAGCCATTACAAAAGTAAGCGCCTTTGTCAGCCTTACCGCAACAATGGCATAACTAAAAATGGAACCCAACGGCAGCACAAGAATGGACCATATGAGAATCCCGAGTATAGGCCCCGACTCGGTAAATTTTTTCCCCAATATCAGCATCGCGTATTCGCCGCTAAAAAACGAGACCATAAGCACAAACGGGGCTGTCAGGAATATAATGTACTTAAGCGACAGGTTCACTATCCTGATGCCTTTTTCCGCGCTGTCGGTGCTGAAAACATATGAGAATCTCGGATAAAATGGCAGGATTATGACCAGCATGGCGCTTGTAACAATATCAAGTATCCTGGTTACAGCCGAATAATATCCAACCTGCGCCTGTTCGACAAATCTAAAGAGCAAAAACACGTCCACCTTTAGAAAAATATAATTAAACACCCCGATAATACCCAGCGGCAAGCTGTACTTCAGCAGCTTAAACAACAGTTCCTTTTCAAACTTGAACACCGGATAGACCGCGAATTTATTGCACATGATAACTGACAATATAACGTTTATCAGGTTCGATATGCCCAACAGAATAATGATTTTGTTTATGTCCATCTTAAAATATATTGCGGTAAAGATCATGGCCGCGTTGATTATGGAAGATATCCCGGCTATCAGTCCGGTTATGTACATTTTTTCATAGCTGTTGAGGGTGGCCTGGAAAGGATTTGCCAGGTAGAGCAGCATAAAAGAAAAGACCGCCAGCATCATAGTCGGCCGTATCTCATGCTTGCCTTCCAAAAGGAATGTATATGCCGCCACTAAAACAACCGACAGCACAAGCTGCACCGCCTGTATTGCTATGGCGTTGCCTAACAATTTCCCGCCGTTACTCCCGCTTATCTTCATCTCGCGTATAAGTATGCTAGTAATGCCAAATTCGGCAAAAAAACCGAAGAGAAATATTGTGTTTATTATATATGAATATAACCCTTGCTTTTCCGCGCCAAGATACCTTATAAGGGCCACGCTTGCGACGGCCCCAAATATCCTGCCAAAAAGCATAGTTGCCGCCTGGCTGGATATATTTATCGCGATTATCTTTGATGTGCTGATATCCGGCCTCCTGCTAAATTTTTAACCGGCCGGGTAAAATTTCACGCCACCAAAATCAATCCGTTTAAAGCGCCCCGGCAGACTTTTTTAATCCATCAAATATCCTGGATGGATGCTCCAGTATTTACCTTTTTTTGCCTGAAGCCGGCGTTTCAAGTGCTATCTTTATGACCTCGTCCATTGTCTTTACAAAATAGAATTTCATGGTTTTTTTAACATAATCCGGAAGTTCCTCGAAATCCTTTTTGTTATAAAAAGGTATTATCACTTCTTTAATTCCGTTCCTCTGCGCGGCCAGGGCCTTTTCCTTAAGGCCGCCTATGGGCAGCACCCTGCCGCGGAGCGTTATCTCGCCTGTCATCGAAAGCATTTTTTTAACCGGCCTGCCTGTAAACGCCGAAATTATCGCGGTGGCCATTGTTATCCCCGCGGATGGCCCGTCCTTCGGTATGGCGCCTTCGGGAACGTGCACGTGTATGTCAGTTTTAGCAAAAACCTCTTCCCTGATGCCAAACTTTTTCGCTTTTGCCCTGGCATAGCTTAAAGCGGCCTGCGCGGATTCCTTCATGACATCCCCGAGCTTTCCGGTCAAAAGCAGACCGCCCTTGCCTTTCATGGTGGTGACTTCTATAACAAGCACGTCCCCGCCCACTTCGGTCCACGCCATGCCTGTAGCTGTGCCTACGTCATTGACGTCCTTTGTTGGCACGTCCATGTATTTCGCGACACCAAGATATTTCTGTATGTTCTCATTGCTGACGGTTATCCTCTTAAATTTCTTCTCTTCCATGACCATGGCCTTTGCCACTTTCCTGCATATGGCTTTTACTTCCCGTTCCATGTTCCTGACTCCGGCTTCTTTGGTGTAACTGTTAATTATCGCCTTTATCGCGTCATCTTTTATCTCAACATCTTTGTCAGTAAGCCCGTGCATCTTAAGCTGCCTGGGTATGATGAACCTTTTTACTATGTTCATTTTCTCATGCTCGGTGTAGCTGTTTATTTCTATTATCTCCATCCTGTCCTGAAGCGGCAGCGGTATGCCGTAGAGGGTATTTGCCGTCGTGATAAACATTACGTCGGATAAGTCAAACTCAGTATCAAGGTAATGGTCCATGAACGTGTTGTTCTGCTCCGGGTCGAGCACTTCAAGAAGGGCCGCGGCCGGGTCTCCCCTGAAATCCGAGGACATCTTATCAACCTCATCCATAAGAAATAATGGGTTTTTTGACTTGGCTTTCCTTATGGACTGTATTATCCTTCCCGGAAGGGCCCCGATATAAGTCCTTCTGTGGCCCCTTATCTCAGCTTCGTCGCGCACGCCGCCCAGTGACAGGCGCACAAAACTGCGGCCCATGGCGCGGGCTATTGACTTTGCCAGCGATGTTTTACCCACGCCCGGAGGTCCTACCAGGCACAAAATAGGGTCCTGGGCTTTTTCAGGCTTGTCTTTCATGTTCTTCTTCACAGCAAGGTATTCAACTATCCTTTCCTTGGGTTTTTCCAGTCCGTAATGGTCCTCATCAAGCACGTCCTGCACGTGCTTCATATCTATCTTGTCTTTTGTCTTTGTGTTCCACGGAAGCGCGATAAGCCAGTCCAGATATGTCCTGATGACCGTGGCTTCAGCCGACATGGGCATCATTTTTTCAAGGCGTGAAAGTTCCTTAAGGGCCTTTTCTTCGCCTTCTTTGGGCATTTTTGATTTTTTTATTTTTTCCTTAAGCTCTTCAAGCTCATTATATGAGGCGTCTCCCTTGCCGAGCTCTTTTTGTATTGCTTTTAACTGCTCTGACAGGTAGTATTCCTTTTGTGATTTTTCAAGCTGGCTTTTTACCTTTACCTGTATTTTTCTTTCAATCTCAAGTATTTCATTCTCGCGCTGGAGTATCTCCGACATCTTCTGGAGCCTTTTTTTCGGTTCTTCGGTCTCGAGCAATTCCTGCTTTTCCTCATGCTTTAAAAATATATGCGCGGCAATGACGTCTGCGAGCCTTCCGGGAGAATCTATCTCGGATACCGACATGGTTGTCTCTGGCGGTATTTTTTTGTTCATCTTCACATGTTTCTGGAACTCATCCATGACAAGGCGCATCATAGCCTCTGTTTCCTTGTCCTTCATGTCCTGCTCATGGACCTCGTCGGTCTCCACTTCAAAAAACGGGTCTTCCTGCACGTAATTCTTTATCTTAACCCTTGTTAAGCCTTCCACGAGCACCCTGATGGCGCCGTCCGGAAGTTTTAATATCTGCAGTATCTCGGATAATGTCCCTGTATTATATATTTCTTCCTTGCCCGGATTATCAGTCCTGGCGTCTTTCTGCGCCACAAGGAATATAATCCTGTCGCGCTCCATTGCCGCCTCGAGGGCTTTAATGGATTTTTCCCTGCCGACGAACAGAGGAATAACCATGTTCGGAAATATCACAAGGTCCCTCAAAGCCAATAACGGCATTTTTCCGCTCTTAATCATCGGCTTTTTTTCCTGTTCCTTGCCTATTGTTTCATCTGCCATATATCACCTCACGCGCTTTTTTCTTTTACTATAGCTGATAGCCTGTCCTTTTTCCCCTTAATTATATCCCTGTCTATGACAACCTGCTTGACGCCCTTCATCGAAGGTATCTCATACATGATGTCTATCATGACTCCTTCTATAATGGCCCGGAGTCCCCTGGCTCCGATTTCTTTTTTCACGGCCTCGGCAGCCACTTCCTGCTTGGCTTCGTCCATGAACTTCAGCTCAACGCCTTCCATGGAGAGCATCTTTTCATACTGCTTTAAGATGGCGTTTTTCGGCTTGTCAAGGATATGGACAAGGTCGGCTTCGTTTAACTCAGAAAGCGAAGCTAATATGGGCACCCTGCCTATAAACTCGGGAATCAGGCCAAACTTGATTAAATCCGCAGGCAGAGTTTCGGATAAAATCTCGAATTTTGTCATCTTTTCCGTCTCTGTGCCGCCTTTATACCCGAAGACTTTCCTGTCTATCCTTTTCTTGACTATCTTATCAAGCCCGACAAAAGCCCCGCCAATTATAAAAAGTATATTTTTTGTGTCAATTTTGATATATTCCTGATACGGATGTTTTCGTCCGCCCTTGGGCGGCACATTTGCCGTGGTGCCTTCTATTATTTTTAAAAGCGCCTGCTGTACGCCCTCCCCGGATACATCCCGGGTTATGGAAATATTTTCCGATTTTTTCGCTATCTTATCTATTTCGTCTATGTAAATAATGCCCTTCTGCGCCGCCTCAACATTAAAGTTGGCGTTTTCAAGAAGCCTCAGAAGTATGTTTTCAACATCCTCGCCTACATATCCCGCTTCGGTCAATGTTGTCGCGTCAGAAATGGCAAACGGCACATGAAGTATCCTTGCCAGGGTTTCCGCCAGAAGTGTTTTTCCGGAACCGGTCGGCCCGATCAGCATGATGTTGCTTTTTTCCAGCTCCACCCCGCCCTTATCCTTGGAAAAAATCCTTTTATAGTGGTTATAAACAGCCACGGATAATACCTTTTTGGCTTTATCCTGCGATATGACGTAGTCGTCCAGTTTTGCCTTTATCTCTTTTGGCGTGGGCAGCACTTCAGGCCCGGAACTATTTTCCTTTTCCACGCTTTCCATGCGTGAAAATACGGCGGCGCATTCATTGCATATGGCAGCTCCGTCAGAGACTATGAGTTTTCCCGCCTCTTTTTCCTTTTTTCCGCAAAAAGAACACTTGTTCATTTTTGAATCACCTTTCTTGTCTCAATTATTTCATCCACAATCCCGTATTCCTTCGCCTCTTCAGCGCTCATGTAATAATCACGGTCAGTGTCTTTTTCAATCTTTTTCAGGGTCTGTCCGGTATGCTTTGAAAGTATTTTATTCAGCCTTTCCCTTAACTTCATTATTTCCTTGGCCTGTATGTCTATGTCTGAAGCCTGCCCCTGCGCTCCGCCCATGGGCTGGTGTATCAAAACCCTTGAGTTAGGAAGAGCATAGCGCTTGCCCTTAACGCCCGCGGTCAAAAGCACAGCTGCCATGCTGGCGGCCTGTCCCACGCAGATAGTGGAACACGGTGATTTGATGAACTGCATAGTATCATATATGGCAAGTCCCGCGCTTACGACGCCTCCGGGGCTGTTGACGTAAATGGATATTTCCTTGCCGGGGTCCTCTCCGTCCAGAAAAAGAAGCTGGGCGATTATGACATTTGATATGTCATCATCTATCGGGGTTCCGATAAAAACGATGCGCTCTTTAAGCAGCCTTGAATATATATCATAGGCCCGCTCGCCGCGCTCGCTTTGTTCCACCACCATCGGTATTAGATTCATCCTGAATTCTCCTTTGTGTTTCATGTTTTCTCCTTGTAAAGAGTATTTGCTTATCCATTAGCCAATATCCGTATAGCCATTACATATAGTGTCGCTTTGCGACTTTTATCACACCAAGCGGGATCCATCCCGCTTGCCACATCTATTGGCTTAAACTTTATTGGCCATGGCTAACAGTTCTACTTTCCTATTGTCATTAAACTTTCTACAACCTTATCTTCCAGCAGTTTTGACTTCAAAGCATCCCAGCTGCCGCGTGCTTTTGCCTGCTTTATCATATTATCCGCGTTATCCTTAGTCTCTTCCGCGATCCTTTTGATCTCGGTTTCCACGTCGGCGTCAGTTACGTCAATCTTCTCTGTTTCCGCTATTTTTCTCAGGATATAAATGGTCTTTAAATTATTTTCCGCCTGCGGCCTGCTTTTTACCCTGAGGTCATCCATGGACATCCCAAGGCTCTTAAGGCTTAAACCCTGCTGTGAAAGGTTTGACGAATACCTGCTTATGACGTTATTTATTTCCTCTTCAACGAGGCCCGCGGGAAGCTCAAACTGGTGCATTTCAAGGAGTTTGGTGACTATCTGGTCCACTTTGGAATTCCTTATCTCGTCAACGGCCTGCTTTGTAAGGTTTTCCTTGATGAGCGCCTTTAATTCAGCCACTGTTTCCTTGCCGCTTATTTCCTTTGCAAAAGCGTCAGTAAGCTCCGGGAGCTCCAGTTCCTTTATTCCCTTAAGCTTTACCTTAAACTCCGCGTGCTTGCCCGCGAATTTTTTCTCAAAGTAGTCAGCGGGGAACTTAACTTTTATTTCCTTTTCCTCGCCAATCTTCATCTTAATAATTCCGTCCTCCAGGTCCTTGACCATGGAGCCTGCGCCTATCCTTAAAAACTGCGACTCGGATGTCATTGCCGCTTCAGCCTTGCCGTCCACAAAACCGGCCATGGAAATGGTTACATAATGGCCCTCTTTAGCCACTATGTCCACTGAATCCTTCAGTTTGCCCCTGTATTGGCGCAGCCTGTCAAGTTCCCTTGTGACATCGGCATCAGTCACTTCTTTAAGCTTCTTGTCGTCTATTTTCATCTTCTTATAATCTTTAAGGGTGAACTCCGGGTTTACCTCAACGACGATCTGATACTTTATTCCTTCGCCTTCATATTTGACGTCCTTTAATATCGGGTAAGTCACCAGGTGAAGGTTAAGGGCCTTTATGACCTCGGCATAAGTGTCAGGCACGAGTTCTTTTATGACTTCTTCTTCCATATCCTTTTTGAATTTAGTCTTTATCTGGTCTTCCGGCACTTTGCCCTTCCTGTATCCGTCTATCCTGGCATGGTTTTTAAATGACTCAAAAACCTTCGCCTGAACCGCTTCCACTTTTTCCTTTTCAACAACAACATCTATTACTTTTTTGCAATTTTTCTCGTCTTTTACTTCCCACTTCATAACTTAGTTCCTCCTTAAGATGTAGGGGCCTAAAGCCCTGTTAGTTTTGTCCGGTATTTCTGCTTCTTGTCTCCATTCTCTTGTCTCTTTAACTTCTCAGGATTTTCGGCTAAAGCCGAAAATCCTGGTGCGAGCAGAGGGACTTGAACCCCCACGCCTTGCGGCACCAGATCCTAAGTCTGGCGTGTCTGCCAATTTCACCATGCTCGCTCCTATCATAAAAGGTTTATCTACCTTTTCCCTCCCCTTATTCATAAGGGGAGGGCCAGGGTGGGGATAGCCTTTTTTTCCGTTCACTTGTGCCCTCTGCAGACCTGTTTTATTTACGGCCTGCGCTACTGCGCAATCCATAAATAAAACAGGTCTGTGGCGGGCACAACCTAACATAAAGACTCAAATACAGCATCAATATGTTACAACAAAGAACCAACAGCATTTAACTTCATCCCCACCTGTGTCCTCCCCTTGGAAAGGGGAGGAAGATGGATAGCATAACTATTATAATAACAACAAAAAAATAGAAACAATTATCCTGCGCAGCATTAAGCTGTTTTTTAAGCATCTATAGGCAAAAATGCTATATTTTACTTAATTTTACTACATTTTGCGAATATTTCCATATATTTATTGAACTTTTTTTGAAAGACATGCCATTTATTATAAAAGTCAGATCCGCGCCTGTCCCCGGGTAATTCACCTCAATAATCCTCTTTTGTCCGTAAAAAGCCCTTTCTTTTATGATGTTTATTCCTGGCACCCCTGAAATAGATTCCTTTATTTCATCATATTGTTCCTGATTTAACCCTGAAAGCTCAATGTAAACGGCTGTACCTGACCTGATTACTTCCTGATAATATGAATTTATTTTCTCCCCGACCCCGGCCGCCGCCTTTATCAATGCCGTCTGCATGGCATCATTTTTCGCCTTATCATCATTGCCTGCCGCTCCCTGATTTTCCTGAACAATGGCTGTAATACCGCCTGTAGCTGTATTCTCAATTACTGCCTTAACCTTAACCTGATTCTTTTCATCTATATCGCCATTTATTTTAACATTAAAATCCGGAGCCTCATTTTTGTTATACTTGTAGCTTATCAGCCTGTTAAAAAAATAACCGCTGAAAGCGGACCTAAAAAACGCCTCTGCCTGTGGGCGGTATTTTTGCTCCATTTCGGGTATAAATGCAATTACAACCTTCCACTTATCCAATATACCGTCAGCCCAATCCTCAGGTGCGGTTCCGGAAGAATCATAAAGAACAAATATTTTATTCGTTTTAAAATTAACGCTATTTCCCTGGGCAACAGCGAAGGATCCTTTCCTGCCTGTATATCTGAAAGATCCCTGGTAGACTTTTGCTGTATTTTCATCAACAAAGAAAACAGCATTTCTGGTTTTTATGACAATGTCCCCGGATTTTACTTCCGCTGCTGCCTGCGGCGATATTACCAGCACGCTTCCCTTTACCAGTATCACCCGCTGCTTTGGTTTTCCGCAATTTTCCACCTTTATTTCAGAACCTTTTTTAAGGTAGAACCTGCTGCCGTTGATTGAAAGGACGGAATCAGAGGGACCCGCGGCCTTATAACCGGATTTTAAAACTTCCATTGCCGGGTATATGGCGCAGGCGCAGTCATTGGCCGCTCCGTATAAAGCCGAGGAAAGAATAAGTAAAAAAATAAAACATGCTGTTTTTTTCATAGACTGCCTCCGGGATTTATTACGTATCTGCGCATGGGGCGGATATGACGCCGCTTCGCATTCCTATTGATTTATAAGTTCCAGCGCTTCATAGACAGTAAGGTATTCTTCCTTGCCTTTGACCTTAATGTCTGTAAACTTCTTTACTTTCACATAGTCCTTTACCTGTTCATATGTGGATGAGCTGATTATTATTTCCGTTCCCAGGTCCTTGTTAAGCGATTCCAGCCTGGACGCGAGGTTTACGGTGTCGCCTATGACCGTGTATTCCATCCTTTTCATGGACCCCATATTGCCCGCGATAACTTCGCCGGTATTGATGCCGATGCCGATGCGCAGGGTGTTTTTACCTTCGGAAATCCACTTTTCATTCAGGTCATTTAGCCGGCCCTTCATCATAAACGCGGTCTTTAACGCGCGCAGGGCGTGGTCCTTGTAAAACGCCGGCGTGCCGAAAAGGGCCATGACCGCGTCGCCGATGAACTTATCCAGCGTGCCCATATTCTTGAAAATAGTATCCGTCATCTCGGTTAAGTACTCGTTAAGTATGGCTACCACTTCTTCCGGCTGCATCTTTTCCGACATCGATGTAAACCCGCGGATATCGGAGAAAAGCACGGATATCTCTTTTTTCTCGCCGCCTAGCTTGATTTCCTGGTTTAAAAGCTCCTCAACCAGGTTCGAAGACACATACCTGGAAAAAACATCCTTAATTTTCCTTTTTTCCTTTTCTTCCACGGCCACTTTATAAGTGCTCATTGTCAGATAACAAAAAACCATGGTAAATATGGGGTCTACCAGATCTATGATAAAATTATGTTTATCAAAGAAATAGCGCGTTAAAAACAGGTATATAAATATCTCAGCAGCGACAACAGCCATACCCTGCAGCGTGGGTATGCTGAATATAAGGAAGCTTGTAACAATTCCTATTATAAGGACCAGCAGGAACCCTGAAATATCATCCATTTCCGTTATGAAATTTTTGGAAAATATAGTGTTTAAAACATTGGCGTGTATTTCAACCCCTGGCATCATGTTGCCTGATTCCGAGAACGGGGTTATGAACACGTCGTGCAGGATGTCGGAGGTCGCGCCGATTAAGACTATCTTGTCCTTAAATGTTTCCGGTTTGATGTTTTCGCCATAGTATACCTTATAAAAAGGGATTGTCGGCATGGTCCCAGGAGGCCCGGAATAATTAATGAAGAACTTATTGCCTTCATAGACAGGCAGCTTCATATCTCCCCAGGTGAGAAAACCGCCGCCCATTGCCATGTCTTTTTCTTTCAGGCCGTAATAAACCCCAAGCGTGCGGAGCATAAGGGAGAAATATTTCTTGCCCTGGTAATCCAGGCGCAGATAGCTTTTTCTTACGTGCGTATCCGTGTCAAAAACATGGTGAACAAGCCCGACTGCCCTGGAAGCGATTTTAAGCTTGTCAATGGGCAGTTCCAGCGTGGTGGACTCGCCTTTTTCATTTGAGGTAAATATGAACCTCATGCCGAGGATAACGTTGTTAACTTTTTTGATTCCGGCGGCAAAGGCGTCGTCTTCCTTCGGGTTGGATGTGGTGGGTTCAGAATAGACCACATCGAAGGCCACTGCTTTTGCCCCCCACTTTTTCAGGTTCTGCACCGCTTTGGAATAGAAGCTCCTCGGCCAGGTCCAGCGCTCAGGCATTTTGTCAAAGGACTCATCGTCTATGGCCACGATAACCACCGGCGCCTTGACCGCTACCGGCCCCCTGGCCTTAAAACGCCAGTCTATGGACCTGTCCTCAAGTGTGCTGAAAATACCGATACGGGTAATAATGACCGAAAAAACCGTCGCTATAATGCCGATTAAAATGATGATGCGCCTGTGCGCTGTTTTTGATTTTACGGGAGATTTGGACGGTGCTGATTTTTTTCCCATGAAGACCCCTTATGTGTTTTTAAAATGAATCTTATACCAAAAATCAAAGCTAATTCCATATGTAAAATAGCGGTTTAAAACCGAATAATCGTTAATATTATATAGTAATTTTAAAAATACGCAATCAAAATTAAAAATACGTTATACGGCCCTTCGCAAATATCGTCATATCGCGCATAAAGATTAACGGCTGTTTTTAATTGTTCCGCGGCGGCACCGATTAATAAGAATACGCTTTATAAAAATTCTTATGTCTGATATAATTCAATGCAATTAATCATTGTTTGAGGATACTACTGCGAATATGATCGGGGTGAGCAATATTGATTCCTAAAATCATACATTATTGTTGGTTTGGAAAATCTTTAAAGAATTCATTGCACACCAAATGCATTGAATCATGGAAAAAATACATGCCGGATTACGATATAATTGAGTGGAACGAAACGAATTTTGACGTCAATTCAATTTATTATACAAAAAAAGCAGCCGCAGAAAAAAAATGGGCTTTTGCAAGCGACTATGCCAGGCTCAAAATACTAAATGAATTCGGCGGCTTATATTTTGATACGGACGTGGAAGTAATGAAAAATTTTGATGCATTATTACGCAATAATATATTTCTTGGATATGAAGCAGACAATATCATTAATGGCGCCGTAATAGGTTCAAAGAAAAATAATAGCTTTTTAAAAAAGTGCATATTAAAATATCAGGGGTTAAGAAAATTTGATACCCTGCCAAACATCATAACTGAAGTTTATAAGCTTCAGGACAGCGAGGAAAGAAAAGCCGTCAAGATTTATGAGCGGGAATATTTCTACCCTTTTTATTATAATGAAATGTATGATCCCGGCAAAATAACAGACAAAACATATTCCATTCATTGGTGGGCATATTCTTGGCAAAGTAACAGGGAGAAGTTTCTTAACATCATCAAAAAAAATCCCATCATGAAATTTGTCATAACACAGATTAAGAAGCTGAAGTTTATTTAAAATAAAAACTGTTGATAAATCCGTATTTATGCTTTTTAGTTTTTCTCACCGGTTCATTTCAAATAGAATTTAAAAAGAACGTTTTAATCATTTTGTTTGTGATTGTATTTTCATTGAATCTATATGTTTGTAAATTTGTTACGAACTTATCACGCTATTTTTGCCTATGTAAAAATCGGGATATTTACTTTTCAAATAACCCTGCAATTTTGGAGCATTCATAATTGACGTTGTTAGAAGGCTGCTTTTATGTTTTCTGTAGTAAAGGAAAGTGTCATGATTTTTACGGAAGGTATAACCATTTAGATATGCGTGTATCCAAAACTCATAATCCTCCCAGCCGATTTTCATTGTTTCATCATATCCATTTAACTTGCTCCACATGCTTTTACGGTAAATAGCGCTGCAATGAATGAAATTCTGACGTTTTAAAAATGTTTTATTAAATTCAGGAACGCGGCACAGTCTGTCACTTGCCCCAAAACACTGCATGTTGTTATACGCTATGTCGCATGTTGCCAATAGCTCGCAACACGACTGGATATAGTTGTCGGGTATTTTATCATCCGCGTCCAAACACAAGATATAGTCGGTATTCAATTTGCTAATTCCGGCGTTTCTTGCAGCAGGCAAACCCATGCTTTGCGGGTGATAAACATATTGTACATTGGGATATTTTTCCATAATCATAGCGGCTTTTTTATCAGTGTCGTCGGTACTGCCGTCATTTACAATAACTGAGTGGATGACAATTTCCGTTTTATTGGAATACACGGAATCTATTGCTTCGATTAAATATTCGGCATGATTTTTGCAGGGTATTACAACACCTATGGTCTGGTTCATTTGTCTTGTTATATGCGGGACTTTGATTGACTGTAATTTAAAAGGGCTACGGATTTTCTCCCACAACACATCCAGTATCAGCGCGATCAACCATACCGGGCCATCATTTTTATACATATCAATTACTTTTATTATTAACCGCTGTATTTTTTTTATCATAACATTATTTCCTTTATGATTTGGAATTTATGCAAACAAAACCTGTCTTTCTATTAATCGGAATTGAGCAAGGTAAATTGACGCATGAGGCCGGCTGGAAAATTTGGTGGGCAGTGAGGGAGTCGAACCCTCGGCCAATTGATTAAGAGTCAACTGCTCTACCACTGAGCTAACTGCCCACCTTTATTGACTCTATTGGAATACCTATTTTATATATTTTTACATAAAAATACAAGTAAAAAATCGCATTTTCTTCATTTATTATATATATTGACGTTACAGGCTGATTTTGTTATATTCTTATGTAATTTTCAATGTCTTGTATTGTGTATTATATTGAAACCGTCGTTGGGTGTAGTCCGGGAAAATGACATTAATGAAGGTAATACTAATGGTTTTCCCGTACACACCCCGATTCTTCTTTATAATATAAAATTAATGAGATCGGGGTGTAGCGCAGCTGGCTAGCGCACCTGCCTTGGGAGCAGGGGGTCGGAGGTTCGAATCCTCTCACCCCGACCAAATTTTCATGAAACCCGAAAATTTGGAGAGAGTAGATAGTAGAAAGGTGATAGTAGAAGAACGCTTTTTTAAAGGATTTTTTGGAATATTTACAGTATAATATTAATAATTAACTTGCGCCTGTAGCTCAGTGGATCAGAGCATTGGCCTCCGAAGCCATGTGCGGGGGTTCAATTCCCTCCAGGCGCACCATACTAAAACGCACTAATAAGATACGGTGGTGGCTGTAGCTCAGTTGGTTAGAGCACAAGATTGTGGATCTTGGGGTCGCGGGTTCAAATCCCGTTAGCCACCCCAAAAAAAATTATTTGTCAGGCGCCAAAAATCAATATATTATTTACAAGCTTTTTGCGCCCGTAGCTCAGTTGGATAGAGCAGCAGATTTCTAATCTGTTGGTCAGGGGTTCGACTCCCTTCGGGCGTACCAGCACTTATTATTCCACCTTGCGCCCGTATCTCAGTTGGATGCCGGCAGTAGCCGGCAAGATGAGATGAAGGTGGACCCTTAATTTAATGTTTGCTCGCTTGAAGCTCGCAAGGGCATCTCAGAGCAGCAGATTTCTAATCTGTTGGTCAGGGGTTCGACTCCCTTCGGGCGTACCAGCACTTATTATTCCACCTTGCGCCCGTATCTCAGTTGGATGCCGGCAGTAGCCGGCAAGATGAGATGAAGGTGGACCCTTAATTTAATGTTTGCTCGCTTGAAGCTCGCAAGGGCATCTCAGAGCAGCATCCTTCGGCAAGCTCAGGATGTGCTTTAATTGTAAAAGTAATGTGCTGAGCCTGTCGAAGCGCAAAAGCCGGACCTTGGATTCAATTATTAAACACCTTTCCTGCGCACTATTTGAAAGGACCCTTATGTTAAAGCTTTTCAAACACTTAAAACCCTACGCGGGCACTATCGTCATCATAACTATACTTTTTCTTTTCCAGGCGCTCATAGACCTGTCTCTTCCCACTTTCATGGCTGAGATTGTCAACAAAGGCGTCATCAAGAACGACATCCCCTTCATTTTTAAGACAGGCGCGCTCATGATGGCCATTGCCTTACTCGGCGTGCTCTGCGCATTCGGGGCAAGCTATTTATCTTCGCGCACGTCAATTGGTTTCAGCGCAAAGCTGCGCTCCATGCTCTTTGAAAAAGCCTCGGGATTTTCCTTAAGCGAGTTTGACAGGATCGGCACTTCCTCGCTTATAACAAGGACCACCAACGACGTCATTCAGGTCCAGCAGACCCTGATAATAATGTTATCCCTGATGCTCAGGGCTCCGCTCATGAGCATAGGCGGCATCATAATGGCAGTATCCAGGGACGCGCACCTGTCTCTTGTCCTGGCTTTTTCCATCCCCCTGCTCGCGGGCCCTATCATTCTGGTACAGCGTTTTGCCATACCTCTCTTTAAAAAAATGCAGAAAAAACTGGACGCCCTGAACCTTGTCATAAGGGAGAAACTCACCGGGGTCCGTGAGGTCCGCGCCTTTGACAGGACGTCATATGAGCGCAAAAGGTTTGACACCGCGAGCCGGGACCTCACTGACACAGCTTTGAAGCTGGCCGGCCTTATGTCCGCCTCCATGCCGGTCATCATGCTGATAATGAGCTTTTCAATGCTTGCCATTATATGGTTCGGCGGCCTCCGGGTTGGGGCCGGTAAGATGAACGTGGGCGACATTCTTGCCTTCATACAATACGTCACACTCATTCTCTTTTCGCTCATGATGATCTCCATGCTTTTCATACTCATACCGCGTTCCCAGGTCTCAGCCGCCAGGATAAATGAAATACTGGATATGGAACCTTCAATAAAGGACCCGGCAGAACCCGTGACTCCGCCACTTAAGTCCACGCTCGAATTCAGGGACGTTAGCTTTAAGTATCATAACGCCGAGAAACCTGCTTTATGCAGCATCTCATTCACAGCCGCAACAGGCGAAGTTACAGCCGTCATCGGCGGCACCGGCTCGGGCAAATCCACGCTGGCCAACCTGGCTCTCAGGTTTTATGACGCCGCTTCCGGCAGTGTGCTTGTGGATGGAGTAGATGTACGGGAATTTAAGCAGGAGGAATTGCGCCGAAGGATAGGTTATACCCCGCAGAAAACCGTTCTTTTCACAGGCACTGTGGCGGAGAATATATCATTTGGAGGAAATGCCGTCATAGATAAAGCTATTTCCGTATCGCAATCAGCGGATTTTATAGATTCCATGGCTGAAAAAGAGAATTCACTTCTCGCCCAGGGCGGTAAGAACCTTTCCGGCGGCCAGAAACAACGCCTGTCCATAGCGCGCGCCATAGCGAAAAATCCCGGGATATACATATTTGACGACAGCTTTTCAGCCCTTGATTTTAAGACTGACGCGGCCCTTCGCGCGGCCCTTAAGAAAGAAACAGCCGGGTCGGCCGTTCTAATTATAGCCCAACGTGTGGCTTCGATACTTGACGCCGACAGGATAATCGTCCTTGATGAAGGTAACATAGCCGGAAACGGCAGCCATAAAGAGCTGATGAAATCATGCCCGGTTTACCGCGAGATAGTCTCCTCCCAGCTTTCCTTGGAGGAGCTGCCATGAGCGATAAAAAGAACACGTCACAGCCTGTGGTAAGGCCCGGCATGATGAGGTCGGGAAGCGGCGGGCACGGTGGACCCATGGGCGCCCTCGGAAGACCCGTGGAAAAAGCAAAAGATTTTAAGGGCACTTTAAAAAGGCTGTTTGGATATTTAAAACCCTACACGTCAACGCTCATACTTTCAGCCATTTTTATTTTGCTCAGCACCGCCATTTCCACCGCGGCGCCCAAGCTTATAGGCCTTGCCATAAACTCCATGTTCAGGTCCGTATCAGGCGGGTCTGCCATGGACATGTCCTATATCGCCAGGATGATATCAATCCTAGCCGTACTTTACTTGTTGAGCTCTGTTTTTACATATTTCTCCCAGATGTCACTTTCCCGCGCCTCCAATAAAATAGTTTACACACTTCGCAAAGACCTGGATAATAAACTGGAAAGATTGCCGTTAAAATATTTTGACACACACACGCACGGCGAGCTCATGAGCAGGATAACCAATGATTCCGATAACGTAAACAATGCGCTTCAGCAGGGCCTACCGCAGCTTTTGGGCGCCCTCACCGGCATTATCGGCGCGGTTGTGATGATGCTCATCATAAGCCCGCTGCTTACGCTCATCACCATTATAACCCTTCCGCTTTCATTCGGATTTACCATGTTCATTGCCAAAAAATCCCAGAAATATTACGTATCCCAGCAGAAATCCCTTGGCGAGCTGAACAGCCATGTTGAGGAAATGCTCTCGGGCCAGGTTATAGTCCGCGCGTTCTGCTATGAAAAAAAATCACTTGAAAGGTTTGACGAAATAAACAGCAGGCTTTACGCCGCAGGCTGGAAGGCCCAGTTCATATCAGGTTTCATATTCCCGGTGATGAATTTTATAAACAACCTCGGTTACGTTGCCGTGTGCGTGGCGGGCGGCATTATGACAGCAAAAAAGACCATGGAGATCGGCGACGTACAGGCTTTCATACAGTACATCAGGATGTTCACCCAGCCCGTGGCGCAAAGCGCCAGCATGATAAACACCCTGCAGTCGGCGGTTGCTTCGGCAGAGCGCATATTTGAGGTCTTAAACCAGGATGAAGAACCTTCTGACGCGGCCCTTCCTGATGCGCCGGAAAAACCGCGCGGGTCCGTATCATTTGAAAATATAAAGTTCGGGTATTCCGCAGACAAAATACTCTTTGACGGCCTTGACCTTGACGTAAAACCCGGCCATACCATAGCTATTGTAGGCCCGACCGGCGCGGGAAAAACAACGCTGGTCAACCTTCTTATGAGATTTTACGACTTGATGTCCGGCAAAATACGCGTGGACGGCGCTGACATCTCATCCATGAAACGCGGCAGCCTGCGCCGCATGTTCGGCATGGTGCTGCAGGATTCCTGGCTGTTTAGCGGGACTATAAGGGAAAACATCGCTTACGGCAAACCCGGCGCCACGGAAAACGATATCATTGAATCCGCGAAAATAGCCAGGGCTGACCATTTCATCAGGTCGCTTCCGGAGGGTTACAATACCCTGCTCAATGAGGAGGCATCCAATATTTCCCAGGGCGAAAAACAGCTCATCACCATAGCGCGCGCAATACTTGCCTCCCCGCCCATGCTTATACTTGACGAAGCCACAAGCAGCGTGGATACAAGGACGGAACTGCTCATACAGCACGCAATGCTGGAACTCATGAAAGGCAGGACCAGTTTTGTGATAGCGCACAGGCTTTCAACCATAAAGGACGCCGAATTAATACTTGTCATGAACAATGGCAGGATAGTCGAAAAAGGAAAACATGAAGGGCTTCTTAAAGAAAAGGGCTTCTACACTGAACTCTATAATGCGCAGTTTCTCGGTATTAAAACATAAGAAACTGCCTTTGTCCCCGGCCGGTAATCGCGTTTGTTTAGAACTTTAACCACGGTATGCAGCCCAGCACCAGGCCCGCTATAAACAATCCGCCTGCCAGCTTATTGAACCAGAATGCCCATACCACGTACCACAGCGGCCACAGTTCCAGAAACCCTTCCGGTTTTGTTTCGGGTTTTTTGGTTGAGAGGATGTCCATGAATTTTTTGAACCTTCCTATAGAAAAAAAGCACAGGAGGGCAAAGGGCGTCACAAGTTTAAAAAATACCAGGGCAATTACCGATATATAGAACATTGCCGTGTTTATCCTTGTGAACATTATGGCATTTTCCCAACCGAGCACTACGGGAAGGGTTTTAACTCCCTTTTCCTTATCCTTCGCGTATTTATCCAGGTGTTTTCCCAGGACCACGTTCATGACCACAAGCCCGTAAGGAATTGATAACAGCCACGCGTGCAAAGGCATGGTTTGCGTAATAACGTAATAGGTGCCCACTGTAATTAGCGGCCCCCATATCAGGAATATGGCAATTTCACCCAGGCCGCGGTACTTGAATTTCAGCGGCGGCGCGACGTAAAAGACGCTTATTAAAAACCCTGCAACGGCAAAGGCCATGACCGGCCAGCCTGTTTTGGTGAAGAGGTAAATAGCCGCAGCCAGTTCAATAATACTGAAGGCCGCGAAAACCCCAAGCAGTTTTTTCTCCGATATCATTTTTGACGCCAGCGGGTGCGGCGCGTACTGCGTCCTCTCATAGTCAGGCGTATCAAGACCCTGCTTAAAATCAAAGTAATCATTTATAAGGTTGTTCGCCGCGTGCGCCAGGCACAGCGCGACAATCACTATTATGGTATCCAGGATATTATACTTGCCGTCAGCAAGCGCGATAATCGCGCCAACAAGCGCGGAAGTCACTGTCATGGTAAACACTTCCGCCCTGGTCAAAAGCAGCCATTTGCTGAGCCAGTCCATTTTCGCGCCCGGCGGGAGGTTGCCTGTTTCCAATACCGTTTTCCAATTGTTTAATAATCCCATAGTTTCTCCTTTTATAGCGTTCGGAGTTCGAAGTTCGAAGTTGATAAAACTTCGAACACCGAACCCATAACTCCGAACGCCTTATTTTATTATTTCCAACTCCGCAACCGTCTCCACGTGCCCCGTCTGCGGGAACATGTCAAAAATGCCGAAATCCTTCAGGTCATATGTTTTTAAAAGCAGCTTTAAATCATCCGCCTGGCTTTTATAATTGCAGGAGACGTAAAATATCTTTTCCGGCTTGATGTTATTAATGTATGTGTGGACCTTCCTGTGTATGCCGTTCCTCGGCGGATCCAGCACAAGTATTGTCCGCTTTCCCCCGGCATTTATGCCAAGTTCGGCAGTTTTTTCCGCGTCAGCGTCGAATACTTTAACATTTTCAACCCTATTTGTCCTGATATTTTTTTCAGCGCAGACTGTATTTAAATTATTATTGTCTACAATATATACTTCCCTTGCTGCGTCGCTTAAGGCTATGCCGATAGTGCCTGCGCCTCCGTAGAGGTCTATAAGAACGTCATATGGAAGTTTTATCCTCTCCCTTATGAAAAAGAGTATATCCATGAAAACAGCGGAATTGGACTGGAAAAAACCCTGGGTATGAAAATTGAAATTAAATGGCCCGAGCTTCTCGGATATTACAGCTGAGCCTTTAATGACAACCGCGTCCGGAACCGCACTCCTGTCAGTGTTGTATTTTACAAGACCTAACAACACGTTTTTAACCTTAGAACCGGCGGCAAACGCCTCTATAAGCGCCTTCTGCTCATCTATCCGTCCGGAATTGCTGTTAAGGATAAATGTAACAGAACTTTCGCCGGAATAATAGCCGGCCCTTATGGTCGCGTACCGCAGGGTGCCCTGCCTTTCCACCACGTCAAAAATATCCAGCTTATCCCTGTTAGCGTCAAACCAAGCCTGAACCTCGTCAAAAACAATGTTAATGCCGTTATTTGAAAGGTAACACCTTTCAAAATGTACCAATTTATCAAACCTTGCTTTCATGCGCTGTCCGGGACCGTCTTTACTGAAAGGAAAGTCCATCCTGTTACGGTAGAAATATTCATCCTTTGAAAAAACATTAACAGCCGGGCTGATTTCTATACCCTTTTTTTTAAAGCAATCTATGATTCCATCCTTCTTGGCCTGTAGCTGTTTTTCATATTCCACATCCTGGCTGGCGCATCCGCCACAGGTACCGAACACGGGACAACGTGGGACAACGGTCATAAGACTCCTTTTAGCTTAAAGTTTAAAACTTAAAACTGAAAGCTGGATCAAAAACGAACCGAATTGTTTGATTGTTTTTGCATCAACTTTCAGTTTTCAGCTTTAAGTTTTCAGTTTAACCCGGAGGCCACGCAAACAGCCTTCCTCCCATTACATGCAGGTGCAGGTGAAAAACCACCTGTCCCGCGTCCTTATTTACGTTAAATACCGTCCTGTACCCTTTTTCATCGCAGCCGCGTTCTTTCGCTATCTTCTTCGCGGCCTGCATCATCGCGGATATGTATTTCGCGTCTTCCGGCATCACGTCATTTAAGGTCGGTATATGTTTTTTCGGTACAATAAGCACATGCATGGGCGCCTGGGGGTTTATGTCGTCAAAAGCGTAAACAAGCTCATCCTCATAAACAGGCTTTGAGGGTATCTTTTTGTCAAGTATTTTGCAGAAAAGGCAATCGCTGTTCATCGGGTTCCACCTCACAACTAGTTTATTAATGCCTTCGTAGGGGCGATTCATGAATCGCCCCTACAACAACAAATTCTTATTACAACAACCGGCCTATCGCAACCTAAAGGTTGCGGCTACCAAAACCATTTGACCGGCCGCAATAATCCGAACTACAACAACTCCGCCGTTATCATGTCGCTTCCGGCTTTCACTATTTTTACATCCGCCATGTCATTTATCATCTTACGCGCTTTGGATCTGTCTTTTATGGCCACCCTTATATAGTTCTGTGTGTATCCAAAAAGCCATCCCTTTTTTTCCGTTTCTTCAATAAGCGCCTTAAGCGGCATACCCACCTGGGCCTGAGCGAAGCCAAGTTCTTTCTCCTTCGCGGTTTCTATGAGTTTTTTGACCCTTGCTTTTTTCGTCTCGTCGCTTATTTTATCCTTCATGGCTGTGGCCTTGGTTCCGGGCCTGTCCGAATAAGGGAATACATGCAGCCTGGAAAAAGGCAGCGATTTTATAAATTCATGGGTGTTTGTAAATTCCTTATCGGTCTCACCGGGAAATCCGGCTATGACATCCGTGGTAATTCCCGGGAACTTAATCCTGTCCGTTATGTATGCTACTTTCTTGCGGTAAAAGGCGGTATCATAATTCCTGTTCATCCTTTTTAAGACGGCGTCGTCGCCGCTCTGCATGGACAGGTGGAAGTGCGGGCATATCCTTTCGGGATTTGCGGCTGTTAAGTCTATGACACTGTCGTCAAGGTCATACGGGCTGATGGAACTTAAACGCACGCGGAATTTTCCCGGCAGTTTTACGATCGTTTCAAGAAGGCTGTAAAGCGCGTTTTTTTCGGATAAATCCTTTCCGAAAAGGCCGAGGTTTACGCCCGTTAAGATATGTTCCTTAAACCCGGCGGCAGTAAGTTTTTCTATCTCTTTTATTATCTCCGCGGAATCCCTGGATTTTATTTTAGAACCCCTGACAAGCGGCACAGTGCAGTACGCGCAAAACCTGTCGCAGCCGTCCTCAACTTTTACAAAAGACTTATTCCTTCCGGAAAAGCCTTCAAGGACGGACTCATATGCGGCAGTCGGCGAACTGATTATTTCAGGCGGGTATCCGGACAGATTAAATTTGTCGCTGTTAGGGATTATCCAGTCCGCGGCAAGGCCTGTTTTATCAAGGTCTTTGCGTTCCACCAGGCAGCCGGTTAAGATGACTTTTCTGCCCGGTTTTTCCTTGAGCTGCCTTAACCTGCGGTTTATTTCCGTGTCAATCTTGCCTGTCACGGTGCAGGTATTTACCAGGCACACCTCAGCTTCGTCAACGGAAGCGGCCTCGGTAAATCCGCCGGTCTTTAAAAACATCTGCCTGATCAGCTCGGTCTCGTACTGGTTTACCTTGCACCCGTAGGTGAGAAAACTTATCTTCATCTCACTTCTTAAAATCCGAGACGTCGATCGAGTATTCCTCGATCTCGTTTTCCGGATTAATTATCTCTGTTGTAAGCTCAAGCCCTGTCCTGTTTATGAATGTCTTCTTGATCTTTGATTCGGCGGCGGCTTTTTTGTCCTTTTCAACCACCACGAGCACGGAACCGTCTGTGCCCATGTTCAGCATCCTGGCTGCTTTCACGCCTTCCGTATCCATAATCATATCCACCAGAATCTCATTTTCTTCCAGGACGAGCTCAAGGCGGGTCTTTATGCTGTTCTGTGATTCGTTTATTATCTCAACAAAAGCCTTTATGTCGCCTTTAGCCAGCGCGGCTTTACCCGCTTTTGCCCTGTCATTTTCCGATATAAAAAATGCGCAGCGTTTTTTCTGCTCAAGCGAAAGCTTTGGCCTGAAATTGTCGAACTTTTCCATGGTCAGCTGGTCCAGCGAATCTATGTTTCCGCCGTTTTTCCTCATTATGTCTATGGCCCCGGCCACTTCCTGGAATACTTTCCTGCGTTTTTCTTCGGTGTTCTTCTTCTTTAACCCAGAGCTCATCACCATGAACGTCAGCCCGCCAAAATCAGCCTTGACATTCTCGTTCGTGCCTGCGGCCACGTCAAAGAACGTAACCGTGCCTTTTTCGCCTACCAGCATGGGGATATATTTTACAAAGTGGCTTTCCTTGCTCATAAATTTCTTCTCGCCTTCGGCGCATATTTTCGCTATCTCCACCCCGTCCATGTTCCAGTCGGAGAATTTCATGGCGATATTCGCGGCGCCCGCTTCAAGGGCCTCCATGGAATTCGCGTTAAAAAAGTCGGGAATGCGGTTGTCTATGTATATGTTCATGCCCACGACTTTTTTCGATACCCCTTCCAGCATAAAAAACGTGCTCGCCATAAAATAAGCCCAGCCGCTTTCGTCCCTGCGCTCCGGCGCGTTCAATGAAAGCCTGATCTTTTCATCATACCTCTGGGAATAAAAGTTCAGCGACCTGTCGCCCTCTTTCCGTTTTTGCGCCATAAGGTATGCGCTTTTATTTAAATTTCCTGCGATGATGGAACCTTTATTCTGCTCAAAAACCTCGCCTATTATCTGGACGCTGCCGGGCACTTTTACCCCGCTTATTATTTCGCCCTTGGGCTCAAAAACCTGGAAAAAACTCTTTGCTTCCTTGAATAAATCTTCCTTTTCCTGTGTCATCTTCTTCTCCTGTTCATATGTTTTTTTGTATATATTTAATCATCAAAAACCGCCCGTAACCGGCGGCAGGTATTTTATATTGCTTTACATTTAAGGTTATAACTTTATCCTGTCTAAAAAATCCTTCAGCGGCTTATCCTGCAGTGTTTCCGCAAGCACTTCTTCAAGCGTTGTCTTACCTTCCTTTAATATGCGGATGGCGGATTCCCTGATGGTGGTTAAACCCTGTTCCCAGGCCGCCCTTTTTACGTCGTTTAATGTGCCGTGCTTGAATATGATATCACGGATGGCGGTATTTATCGGCATTATCTCGTAAGCTGCCATCCTTCCTTTATAGCCCGTGTAGTTGCAGGTCGGGCATCCCTTGCCTTCAAAGAACGTCCCTCCCTCAAGCAGCTCCACCGGTATTCCGCCTTTTTTTGCCTTCACCAGGTCAATTTCTTTTATCGGTTCGCTGCACTGCGAGCATATTTTTCTGACAAGTTTCTGCGCGATGACCATGACAACCGACGAACCTACATATATGGGGTCTATTCCCATATCCACGAGCCTGATTATGGTGGAAGGCGCGTCGTTTGTATGGAGCGTGGAGAGCACAAGGTGGCCTGTCAAAGCTGATTTGACGGCTATGGAAGCCGTCTCACCGTCGCGGATTTCTCCAACAAGTATGATGTCGGGGTCCTGCCTTAAGAAAGACCGGAGTACGTTCGGGAATGTCAACCCTGCTACAGGGTTTATCTGCACCTGTATAAGATGCGGAAGCCTGTACTCGACGGGGTCTTCCGCGGTCATGATATTCGTGTCCGGGTTATTTATCCTGGATATCATGGAATACAGCGTGGTTGATTTACCCGAGCCTGTAGGACCTGTTATAAGGACCATGCCATACGGCGCGGCCAGCGCGTGGTCTATGATTGCGAGCTGTTTTTCGGAAAGCCCGAGTTTTGCCAGGTCAAGGTTCTGTGACTCTGAATATAAAAGCCTCATTACTATGTTTTCCCCCCATATTGAAGGCAGTGTGGAAACTCGGAGGTCTATTACTTTATTGTCATTGCCGGGAAGTTTATAATGTATCCTTCCGTCCTGCGGCATCCTTCTTTCGATGATATTAAGCCCTGATATCAGCTTCATCCTGGATATAAGCGCCCTTTTATACATTACAGGCGGCGGCGGCATCTCAACAAGTGAGCCGTCTATCCTGTAGCGCAGCACTATCTTTTTTTCATAAAAATTAACATGTATATCCGAGGCTTTCTTTTTCACAGCTTCTTCTATCATCAGGTTGACAAAACGCACCACCGGCGAACCGGCGCCCTCTATGTCGCCCTCTTCGGCTTCGTCATCCTTGGCTTTCTTATCCTCCATAATTTCTATTTCTAAATTTTCGCTCGACCCTTCGATTGCTTTTAAAGCCTCATTGACCACGCTGTCTATCGGGTAGTACTTTTCAATCGTTTCATTAAGCGCAACCTGAGTGGTTAAAACGTAGCTGAAATCATGGTCCTTTGAATCAGGAACGTCATATTTCAGGCTGACCTGCAAGGCCGGGTTTTCCAGGTTGGTTGTGGCAAATATTATTTTTCCGGGTTTTTTTTCAATTGGGATGATGTTGTATTTTCTTGCCGTATCGCCGGATATGGTTTTAATCGTATCCTCATCAAGCGAAAGTATGCCGACATCGACAAACTTCACGCTGTACTGCATGGCAAGGAAGTGGTAAAGCACATCCTCTGTTATGAAACCGAGCTTTATCAGTATGACCCCGAGGGAGTCATATGACTTTAACTGTTCGGCTATGGCCTTTTCAAGCTGTTCCTCGGTGATCATGCCTTCTTCCAGCAGAATCTCCCCGAGTTTTTTTGAGTCATTCATCCATTATTCTCCGGTTGTTGCCATTATTACTTCTTCCAGCGAAGTCATTCCGTCTCTCCATTTTTCAAGCGCTATCTGGCGCAGCGTCCTCATGCCGTCCGCCTGCGCCTGTGCCGTTATGGCGTTTAAATCCGCCTTGGCGAATACGAGGTCCGCCAATTTCTGTGTCATGGACATTATCTCATATATGGCTATCCTGCCCTTGTAACCGGTGTTGCCGCATTTGGCGCAGCCTTCGCCTTTTGATATCATTTTACCCTCTATGTCCTTGCGCGAAACAAGTATCCGGTGCAGTTCATCGTCGGTCGGGACATATGGTTTTTTGCAGTTTAAGCATATCCTTCTCATGAGCCTCTGCGCGATGCATAATTTCAGGGCCGAACCCACGTAAACAGGGTCGACTCCCATGTCAATGAGCCTCATAATGGTGGAAGGCGAGTCATTTGTGTGAAGGGTGGAAAAAAGCAGATGGCCTGTGAGCGCCGCTTCGACGGCAATGCCCGCGGTCTCAGCGTCGCGGATTTCACCGACCATCATGATGTTCGGGTCCTGCCTGAGGCATGAGCGCAGCGCGGCCGCGAATGTAAGGCCTATTTCGGAGTTCATCTGGACCTGAACTATGCCCGGCAGCTGGTATTCGACCGGGTCTTCAAGCGTTATTATATTTTTCTTTACGTCCGTCACCTTTGCCAGCGCGGAGTACAGCGTTGTTGTTTTTCCGGAACCGGTCGGTCCCGTGTGCAGTATCATTCCATAAGGCAGCGTGATGGTATCCAGGTAAAGGTCGAGCTCTTTTTGCTCAAACCCGAGCTTGGTCAGGTCAAGCATGAGGTTTCCCTGGTCCAAAATACGCATAACCACATTCTCGCCATATATGGTGGGCAGCACAGATACACGGAGGTCTATGACCTTGTTCTGCACCTTTATCTTTATGCGCCCGTCCTGCGCGGCGCGTTTTTCCATGATGTCCATCTTTGCCATGACCTTAATCCTGGAAACTATCGCGTTTTTATAATGCTTCGGCGGAAGCGGCTGTTTCTGCAGGATACCGTCCATCCTGTAACGGACAACTATGCCTTTTTGCACCGGGTTAAGGTGAATATCCGAGGCTTTCACCTTGACCGCTTCGCTTATGATGGCGTTTACAAGCTTGATAACCGGCGCGGAATCCTCGGTTATGCTGTTGTCGTCCGAACCCGGGCCTTCATCCGAGTCCTGATCCTTGTCCTGTTTAAATATGTCATCCATTTCCGCTTTTTCTGATGTGCCGTAATACTGCGCAAGCGCGGTTTTCATGTTTGATTCGGATGTAATGACAAACTTTATTTCCTTGCCCGGCAGCGCCGCCCTGTCACGGATCTTATTGACGAGATGGTCGTCAGGCTCGGAAGTAACAAAAATTATATGTTTGTCGGTTTCTTCAAAAGGCATGATGTTAAATTCTTCGGCGAGTTCTTTCTTTATGAGTCCTATTGTTTCGGGTTTGATATCCTTGCCCATGATGTCAACGTATTCGGTGCCGAACTGTATTGCAAGGAAATAATATAAGGCTTCTTCGGTGATTATGTTCATCCTGACCAGAATTCTTCCGAGGGGTTCCCCGGACTTCTGCTGGTCCTCTATGGCCTTTTGTATCTGCTCCTGAGTGACTAAGTTCTCCTCAAGCAGCAGGTCTCCGAGCCGTTTCGCCATTACAACTCCCGTCTTATTCCATTTATTTGTAATTGGTAATTAGTAATTTGTAATTATTATTTCATCCGTGCGTACGCGGAGGCTTCAGCCCCGCGCAAATTCCTCTGGAGGAATTCCTTGCCTCTTATTATGTAAAAATAAACCGGCGCGCCAGGCCTGTCGCCTTTTTCATTAAAACTTATGCCGCCGGTTACGCCGTCGTATGTCTGTGAGTGCAGATAAGCCACAAGGTCGCTCTTTGATTTCTTTTCAGCAGCCAGCGCCGAGAATACCATGCCGGCCGCGTCCATGACATAGGGCATGTGCATGTCGTCGCCCTGGTATTTCGCGAGGTATCTTTTCATGAACGGCCGGGCCTTTTTTACGCCGTAAAGCGACGACGGCGCGATGCTTGCAAAAACCGCCCCCTGCCCGCCGGCCTTTGAGGTTTTTATGAATGCCGAGGTGCATATACGGTTCGTGGAAGAAAAATCAGCTCCAACGTTCATCTCGCTTGACTGCTTCGCAAGCAACGCAGCCTGCCATGCCGGCCCGGCGAAATATATGTTCTTTACCTTTATATCGCGGAGTCTGAGTAATATTGCCTCAAAATCCTTCCTGTCAGGGTCGGCTTCCTTAAAATAGTCAGCCCTGCCGCGGTTCTTTTCCGCTGCTGCCTGAAAAGCATATCCCATATTTTTATACTCGTCGCTTTCCAGCGAATAAACAATGGCAAACCTATTTTTCTGGGAGACCGATATGAGGAACCTTGCTGTAGCCGCCGCTAAATCCCTGTCAGAGGCCGCTATCCTGAAAACATTGGCCCTCTTTGCCTCATTAAGCCCGTCAAACTCCGAAGCCACGGAAATAAGCGGCACTTCCTGCACATTTTCAAGGATGCTTTTATTGTCAGCGTTAAATACTCCGATGACGGCCAGCAGGTTTCCTTTGTTTTTTATGGAGTCGGCAACTGAAGGGTCTGTTTCATTAAAAAATTCAGGGGTTACAGTGTAAGCGGTATTGGTGGAGTTAAAATCGTCGGAAGCAAGCTGAAGTGTGTTAAAAAGGACATTTGAATTCGCGTTATTCGTGTTTCCCAAAAAGCCGATATAATATGTGTCTTTTGCCGCTGCATTGGGTACTACAGACAACAAAATGGCTAATAAAACAAAGTAAAACTTTGCCATTATTCCTCCGGTTCAGCTCTTCAACTTTTTGTACTTCCTTATTATATCAATAATACGGATAAAGTCAATAAGAAGGGATAGCCGATTCCTGATTCTGGATTCTATTGTTGTAAATCCACAACAAAAATAGACGCCCTTGTAGCGGGCGCATATTATGCGCCCGTGGTCTTGTTTTGTCATGCCGCAAACGAACCCCGCCTTCATCGGGCGGATGATATCCGCCCGCTACAAAAAACAGACGCCCTTGTAGCGGGCGCATATTATGCGCCCGTGGTCCTGGTTTGTCATGACGCAAGCGAACCCCGCCTTCATCGGGCGGATGATATCCGCCCGCTACAAAAAACAGACGCCCTTGTAGCGGGCGCATATTATGCGCCCGTGGTATTTGTTTGTCGTGACGCAAGCGAACCCCGCACTTACGGTGTGCCTAACGGGTGGTATTTCTCTTGCGTTCTTGCCTTCTACGGTAAACCATGATATATTACCTCCCAAAGAGTATTTCAGGGGTAATGTTAAGCAATTTCAGGTATGTTTGTGTCCAATTAATGCTGAATTAATACAGGAGGATATAATAAAGATGATCCAGCAAATAAAATTGATGTTAAAAAGTAAATATGTTTTTTTAATAGCAATGCTATTTTTGCTTTCATGTTGTAATAATATTAAAATAAAAAAGGAATGCGGACCGTTAAGCAAAGAACAAGCAATTGCATTTGCAGAACAAGTTTGGATTAACACGTATAAATATTCTGAAATGGAGTTAAATGACTATAAACCTTATAAAATCGAGTTAAGGGATGATATTTGGATTATTATTGGTACTTGGAATCATAAAAATGATAAAAATTCAGCTTGGGTAGGTGGTGTACCACGTATTTCAATAAAAGCATCAAATTGTGAAATTATATATCTTAATCGTGAAGAATAAAGCCAACAACATGAAAATATCCATGTACAAGGTAGAAGAGACGGTTACACGCAGCTTTGCATATGACGGTGTAGTAATTCTTGATTGTTTGGACATTTTGCCCCATTTTTTGCTTAACATGTTTTAGACCCTTGATAGACAAATTTTATCATATTTTTATCCTTCCGAAACCTTTATTTCCAATTGAAAATTGTAGTAAGGCTGCAAATATTGACTCTGTGTAGAAATGCAGTGTTTGTGTAAATATGAAGTCATTGTATAATATTCATTGACAACGGTCATGGCGTTCCCTACTTATCAAACACCAGATTTAAAGGAAGCCTTGCCCCTACCCCATGCGCCACTTTCCTTAATGTGCTTAATTCCGCGTTTTGTGATTCATTTAAGAGGTGGGCAAGCACCTGATGCCTTATCCCCGCCCTTTTAGCGACAGCATAATAAGTCAGGTGTTCCCTTTTCATCGCGTCCCTTACCTGATCTACAAAATGGCCGAGTTCTTCAGCCTCCTCATAGGATTCCTGCGCCTCTTTATTTTTCATGACTTTCTCAAAGTAAGCGGCTTCCTTTGCCTTGCTTACGAGCAGTATTGGTTTTTCCGCTTTAGTTGTTTTCTTTTTCATGATTATTTCCCTCCCTTAGCGCCGGTTCAGTTTATACGCTGTTAAAACGTACCTGTTGCTCCCACCCTATTTTTTTCAATTATGCCCTTTAAACTGCATAAAATCAAGTCTAATTATAATTGTTTTTGTAGAGAGGGGGCTTGCCCCCTCTCACACGCAGACCCATCCTTGAGAACAACTAATAGAAATATTGGAACAATTCATTCAATGCCGACCAAGGCGGGCGATTCGTGAATCGCCCCTACAAATGCCAGATCTGGAATACGCTGCACAAGTGCATATAACCGGGCGCATAATATGCGCCTGCTACAAGGACGGGATTTGCACGATTCAGAGTCAAAACCCAGCATCCACATGTACCGGCCCTCAAGACAAGCCACCATGCAAAAATTAACGCCTTTAAACCAACTACTACAGTGACTTTCCGGCTGTAGTATTCAAGTTATTGCTTAGTATCGCCGGCTTTATTATCCTCGCCGGTATTTATTTCAGGATTATATATCGTGATTCCCGCGGATATAAAAAAGCCGCTTGCGTCTATGTCATACGTATAACCATCATAAAAGATTATTTCGTCCCTGCTGTCAGGGTACGGGAGTGTTCCGCTGTATCTGAGTTTGCCCAGGGCTCCTTTTTGCAGTCTGTAGCCTGCCTTTATTTCTATGCCGTACTCTTCATTAATATTAAAGCCATACCCCGCTTCAAAAGTACACCCAAAAAGGGCGGAATCCGACATATATTTGTTTGTCCACATCTCTGACCCGTCATAATAAAACGCCTTTATTGTTGTTTCAGTGGGGCAATACACATAACCAATGTCCAGGCCTATGAACGGAATCGCTGTAAACACATTACTTTTTTTTCCGAAGTAATACCTTAATCCCGGGGCGAAATAGAACGCAAAAAAATCATCTTTCATGGAAAGCATCGGCCCTCCGCTGTCATAAAACACATTCCTTGTTCCCGAGAAAGGCGTATGGCTGCCGCGCAGGTAAAAGAACATCATGCCCGGCCCGGCTTCGCCGCCTTCAAAAAGCGTCAGAGAAAAAATACCCGCCTGCTTTACCGGATTTATAGACGCGGAGGATCCGTATACGGAATTAAAACGGTCATAAGCCGACATACTCGCGTTATAATCTTTCATGGAAAGGCCGCCGTATCCCGCGTCAGCTTCCAAAAAATTCATCGCGTATATTCCCGGCATAAATAAAATAAAAATGAATATGCTTATTATCCTTTTCACCATATGAACCTGCCGGATGTATCCATCTCTGAAATATAAACCTCGCTCATGCCTGTCGCGGAGAACGAGGCAGTGTTGCCTGCGGATACTACATACAATCCATCCAGGCTCAGAACGACAGATTTCGCGCCGTCCATTCCTTTTCCGCCTGTTATGTTTTGCCAGAAGTTAACGACATTTTCATCCACAAAACCCACGACAGCCTCTTCTTCATTAGGTCCCCCGGAGTAATTGTGATAATTTGTCGCGGCCATCAGCGTTACATTATTTTGCGTGATTATTGCCTGGTTCAGGACTCCCCAAAAATTTACCTCCCTCGGGGGGGTCGGTTTTGTATCGACAACATTCCCTGAACTGTCGGTTTTTACATTTATTATTGAGAGGAAACTCTGACAGACGGTTATTATAGTGCCGTCCACGTTTTCTTTAAGGCACATCGCGGTCAACATGGCGTCTGCGCCGGTTAAGGAATTATTTGTCCATAGAACAGCGCCGGCGCCGCTTATTTTTAATAAATTTACAGGCCCCGGCATATATGTAATAGGTGAAACGTAAGTTTTGTTATTAACGGCAACATAATACCCGCCGTCATTGGCCGGGGCGGTTGCCTGACATTCCATGGAATTTGAGGTTACAAGATTATACTCCCAAATAACGCTTCCGGAAGGGTTGACCTTTGCTATATACATTTCATAAAGGCCGTCATAGCCGCCATCGGCGAATTTTCTGAGCGCCGAGATGACAAAATTATTATCCCCCGTTTTTTCGGCAAAAAAACCCGGATCCTGTGAGAAATAGCCGCTGTAAACTACGGTTTGCTGAATATCCGCGTTATCATCCGTGATGTATATTTTGCATCCCGTTGCCCCGTATTCAGCCAGCAGATAACCCGCGCTATTGTTCTTTTTAAAATATTGTATTGCGTTAGGATAATATTTAACCCAAACTTTATTCCCTTTATCATCTGTCTTTACTATGAAACCTTTATCAACGGCCGAATTCAGCAGGCTGCCGGCTATAAGATAACCGCCGTCTGTGTCGTTTATCATCATGCCGACATCCGCTTCAGCTTTCAAACTGACAGTTTTCAGTATTTTCAGCCTGACGTCAGGCTCAGTTGGATGTCCGTGATCAACACATCCGGTGAAAATAAATAAAATGGCAAGTAATATGGTCAATTTTCGCATTTGTCCTGTTAACCCTCCTTAATATGGACATCTTACACTATTCAAAGGCGACATTCAATCCGCCATTTGCCGCCGTTATTGTTTATAATTGTGTATAAATTTATAACAATAGATTAATACATCAACTATATGTTGGCATTTATTAGTACCCCCTTCCCCCTCGAAGGGGGAAGGACGGGATGGGGGTGAGGTATCGGCAATACATATCTCTACCGAAAGCCGGATTGCCTCTACGGCACCCTCTCCCTAGCCCTCTCCCATAGAGGGAGAGGGGAGGAGTCCGGTCCCGAATTTACACAATTAAAGACAGTTTCTTTGCCGCCCTATGGGCGATTTGTGAATCGCCCCTACAAATACCAGATAGGAACTACGCTATACAAGAGCCAAAAACCGGGCGCATATTATGCGCCCGCTACACAGGCGGTCCCGCCAATAATTGAAAATCGAAAATTCAAAATTGAAAATCAAATACGTTTTACAATTCCCCCATATTATGTTATTATAAGCGCTGATTTTAAATAACGCATTTTTCAGGAGGATTATTATAATGAGACTCAACCCTATCGGACATCTTTCTTCAAAGCACTATTATAAAAGAAAAAGGTGGCAGTGGATTCTTTTATCCATCGCGGCTGTAGCCATACTTGTGGCTGTTTTTAAGTTTTCAGGGGAAAACCTGCGCTATTACCTTGCCATTTCAAGCGGAATTTCCAACTTTAAAAAGGGGCGTATCCCTTATGCCATGTCAGACTTCAATAAAGCCTTGAACATCAAGCCAAACGGCGCGGACGCCCTGGACGGGCTTGGACTGATCGCTGTCAGGCAGAACGACTTTGAAAAAGCTCAGAAATACTACGTGGACGCCCTTGCCGCGGGTTTAAAGAAAAAGGGGCCCATAGACCACGAAAAATACGCCTCCATGTACCTGGACCTGGGGCTGTATAAAAATGCAGCCGTGGAATACGGCCAGTCAATAAAGTTAAATCCCACTGACCCTGAGACGCTTTACGGGCTCGGCTGCTGCGAACACGCCGCGGGCAACCTGGATTCCGCCATCAACTATTATAACAAGGCCCTTACATACAACACCAAACTCACCAAGGCCAGGAAGAACCTCTCGCTTGCCGAAGAGGACCGCAATAAGGGCGCCATGTATTACCTCTTTGACGCAAACGGCGAACCGCTCGCGAGATATAATCTCATTAAGTCCGACACAAAACGCACTTACATGATGGACCAAAAAACCGCCCATATCACAGGCTTTGTAAGCGAAAGGCATCAGCGCTCCGAAGGCCTCGAAAAATACCTTGGCGAATACATCCCGGGAAATAAAATATACCTGACCATAGACACGCGCGTACAGGAAGCCATTTCCCGCGCCATGGGTTGGTATAAGGGAGCCATTGTTGTCATACGCCCGTCCACAGGGGAAATCCTCGGGCTCTACAGCCAGCCGACATACAGGCCCAACACCATAGAAAAAGACTGGTGGAAAGTTGTGGATAACGAGAACAGGCCTCTTTTAAACCGCGCCATAGACAAGCTCTACGAGCCCGGTTCCATAGCCAAGGTTATTACCATCGGATCCGCGTACGAGCACGGGATAAATGAGAAAGAAATATTTCCATTAAGGTGCAACGGTTCCACCACATATAACGGCCAGACCTTCTGGTGCTCGCAGAAACACGGCAGGGTCAAATCAATTGAACAGACCATTGAGGAATCCTGCAACATCGGTTGCGCTAAAATCGGTTTTGCGATAGGTTCGCCTACGCTGAATGAATACAACCAGAAGTTTGGTTTCGGCCATATTTTCGACCTGGGTTTTACCGACAAAACACGCAATGTCCCCATATCCATACCGGTAAAAGAATCCATCGCGCCTGAAAACGATAAGAACGATTATGAAACAGCCATGCACGCGTGCGGACTTTCCCTCCCTGACAAGACCACATATACCATCACACCGCTTCACGCTTCACTTCTTGCGGCGGCTATCGCGAATTCGGGTGTCATGATGAATCCGTACATAGTAAAAGAGATCCGCAATATTAACGGCAAGGTTATATACCAGTCAGTACCGACCGAGGCCAAGAGATGCATATCTCCGGCAACAGCCCTGAAAATGACTGCGCTGATGGTAAAGACAGTTGAGGAAGGCATAGGAAAAAAAGCCCAGGTAAAGGGCATTTCAATAGCGGGAAAAACAGGCACCTCAGGCGGCAAGACCTCATTAAACGCCTGGTTCATTTCGTTCGCGCCCGCAGACAAGCCCGAGTACGCGATGGCCATATTGTGCGACGGTGAGGGAAAAGGAATGACGATTGCCGCGCCTATTGCCGGGGAAGTTTATAAGAGCCTTTTAAAATAGAATTACTAATTACTAATGACCAATTACAAATAGAACCCTGGTAGCCGCAACCTAACGGTTGCGGCTACCAATTCAATACAACATTATTTAGCCCTCTTTAAGATAGTCCCTAAAAGATTAATTTTTGACATACCCAGCGCTTCCATTATCTTTACTTCCCTGATGAATATATACATGGCGTTAATATTATAATAAATGAACCCCGGTACCCCGTCCAAAAAACCTGCCTTCCAAATATAATGCTTCATAAAATAGAGCAATGGTTTTATCAAAACTGAATAACCTGTCGGCCTGTAACCCGCCTTAATTGCCTTTTTTACCTCAAGTTCAGTGTATGAATTTATCGCGCTTATATGCGAGGCTATATCTGTTTTTGAATAATGCAGCATGGAATTTTTAAGCTCTCCGGCCTGTCCTTCCACAACAGCCCTTTCATGGATGTCTGTTTCCTCAAAACTCGCCTTACCCTTTTTAAACAACCTCATCTGGCTGTCAGGGTATGTATTGCCGAACCGCATGAGATGGCCGTAAAAGTAGGTCTTACGCGGGATGAAATAGCCGTTTAATGCTGATTTACGATTATCAATTGTCGATTGTCCATTTAAAGGTGTCTTCGGGGCTATCACCCGGTATATTTCATCCTTAAGTTCCGGGGTGACTATCTCGTCGGCGTCCAGGGATAGTATCCAGTCGCCTTTGGCTTTTGATATGGCAAAATTCTTCTGTTTTGAGTATCCTGCCCAGGTTTTCTTGAAAATTTTAGCTTTGAAGCGCTTTGCTATCTCAAGCGTCCTATCCGTGCTGCCTGAATCAGCTATGATTATCTCGTCCGCCCATTTTACAGCGTCAAGGCAGCGGGAGATGATTCGCTCTTCATTCTTTGTTATAATAACAACCGATAGTTTCATATTTGCCTCTGTGTTTTTATCGTATTTTTATCGCTATCCCCCCGGCTATTTAAAGTCCCCCCTTGCGGGGGAGAGAGGGTAGGGTGAGGGACGCTTTATTCACCTCACCCCAGCCCCTCTCCTAAGAAGGAGAGGGGTAAGTACTATTTCTGTCTAAAACCTATATTTGTCCTTCTATAATGCTCTTTATTTCGCACATCTGCTTTTCTATATTAAACTTCGACATTACCGTCTTCATCGCCTCTTTCCCCATCGCCTTCATCTTCTTTTTATCATTATAAGCTTTCATTATCTTTCCGGCAAGCGCCTCTGCGCTGATTTCTTTGGCAAGAAGCCCGTCCCTGCCATCCGTCACTATTTCCCCTGTGCCGCCTTTGTTAAAACCCACAACCGGTATTCCCAGCGACATGGCTTCTATGGTCACCAGTCCGAATGGCTCATTGGGCGAGGACATTACGTACAGGTCAAACCCGGGCATGAAATCAAATTTATCTCCGTATCCTGCAAAAATGAAGTTCCTAAGCCCTCTTCGTTTTACGCTTTCCCTTATTTCCATTTCATAACCTTCCTGGCCCTTATCGGCTTTGCCCACGAGCATGAACTTTATTTTTTTGTTTTGTTTTTCTATTATCCCCGCGGCTTTTACAAGCAGTTCAAGCCCTTTGTTCTGCCTGAATATGCACACTGTCCCGCATACAAAATCACCCTTAACCTTATACTTATCCCTTATCCTCAGCCTTTGGCCTTTGGCTTTATGGATTTCAACCCCATTATGCACTGTCACAAGTTTTTTCGGATTTACCCCGGACTTTATCATGGATTCCCTGGACGCGTCAGATACGCAGATTATCTTTGATGTAAAATTTGACAACAGCCTTGCCTGCGAGGCGTTATATGAAAAATATCCTTTTTCAATTATCAGCTGTTTGTGCCAGATAAGCGGCACCTTCAGAAAAAAACAAGCCGGGGCCGCGAGTTTTGTGGCAAACATTCCGCCGGAATATACGAGGTCATATTTCCCGGATTTGAGAAAATCCGTCAGTTTCTTATAAAAGGGGATGTATTTATCAATGTACCTGTATTTGACCTTTTCCGGCGCCTGGATATGGTGCGTTTTTATACCCGTTTTTTTCAGTTCCGGTTCTATGAGTCCGCGGTTAAATATAAGGGCTTCCACATCATACTCTTTTTTTAAATACCTGATGATGTTAAGCAGTACCGCCTGTCCTCCGCCCATGAATGGAAAATATTCCAGAAAAAGAAGTTTTTTCCTACCACCCATATTCGTCGTCCTTTGTCTGTTTGGACCCTGTTGCCGCCGGCTCCGGGGTCTTGTCCTTATGCTCAATCCTTGCAGGCGGCACACCGTACGACACACAGGCGCCTATCCTGTGGTTGAAAGCGCCCGGCTCTATCTGGTCAGTCATAAATGTGTAATCAATCTTAACGGAAAGCACCTCCGAGGGCTTAAGCTTCAGCCCTAAGCCCGCTGTTACCCCGTTATTCCAGCCTATCCTAGCGCTGACAAAGTCGTTGCCTTCAAATTCCGCGCCAAGCCGCAGTTTGAAACCTGAAAAAGCGTTATAAACCAGGTCAGCCGCTGTTAGGATGTCAAAGCCCTTCGCGTTAAAAGCGTTTTTAGCTTCCCAAGAAATGCCTCCTGCCGCCACGACCGGTACTGTTTCCGAATAAGGGGAATTGTTCCATGTTATGTTTGTGCTGATGTTTGATACTGCCACCGCCGCGCGCACTCCCTGCCATATATCCAGCAGCCCGCCAATGTCAAATCCCACCCCGGTACCTTTGTATGTAAGTATGTTTCCGTAAAATAGTTTGAAATTAGCCCCAAGTGAAAGTCTGTCGGAGAGTTTTGTCGCTACGTTAAATATGAATACGTTTGAATTGTCGGAAAATGTCGAATCAGGCAAAGGAGAGTCAGTAAGCCTTTTTTCAAGGTCATTGCCGGCTGAATAATTTATCCACCCGAAACCCACGGCGTAAATATTCCCGGATACGGTAAATGGCGCGGCAGTAGCGACATAATTAAGCGAGCGGCCCATGCTTAAGACCTCTGTTTCAGCCATGAGCTCGAGCCCTGAGAGCCTTACCGTCCCTCCCGGGTTATAATAAAGCGCTGAGGAATCCGAGCATGCCGACGCGTACGCGCCGCCCATAGCCATGGCCCTGGCGCCGGCGCCATGCTTTAAAAACGCGAAAGCGTCACCGCCGGAGGCAGTGAGGAGGCCGGGTAAAATTAGTAAAAGCAGCACAGTAAAGAGCCTGCATTTGAGGAAATCGAAGGCAGACAGGAGACTGGAGACAGGAGTAAGGATAAATGCAAAAAAAACATCAACTACTTTTGCTGCTATTTCTTTAGTTTTCATTTTTACTCCAGTCTCCAGTCTCTTGTCTCTCTTTTTCTCATACGCACTTTAATGCAGTACCGTTATCTTGTTTTTCCCGAATAAACCGCTTCCCTGCTTTACCACATAAAAATATGTTCCGTTCGCAACTTTTCTGGCTTCCTTATTAAGGCCGTCCCATTTGACGGTATTATACGCGCCCGGCGTTACGGCGCCGCTGTTTATATCATTTTCCCAGACCACATCCCCGCCGCCGTCATAAATGGTAATTTTTATGTTGCCGGCTTTTTCAGGGATAAATACGATGTTTGTAAACCCTTCCATTTCCGGGGAGAAGGGGTTGGGCCAGTTGAATGTTTTAATTGACGGATTTATATTCATCTTTTTGTCCAGTGTCAGGGCCCTGTAAAAGTTAACCCTGCCCCAGCCAAAGTATTTATCATACCCGGCAGCTCCGGCGTCGTCGCTTGTTTTTGTTATTATATCCCTTACTTCCCCGGGGTTTAATCCGGGATACTTTAACAGTATGAGTCCGGCTAAGCCCGCTACAAACGGCGAAGCATATGATGTTCCGTCCGAAGACATGTCCCCCAGCACACTATAGGAAGTTGTGGAACTGTTCATACAGCTTTTAATATCCACGCCGGGCGCCGACACGTCAACCTTGCCGAAGTTGGAAAAATCAGCGCTGATATCATGCGTATTTCCGTTTATATCGGCAACAAGGTCAGTCGCGCCTACTGCGATGACGGTCGAGTATCCCGCGGGAAAAAATGTCTGCGACGCGTCATTGCCTGTGGTCGCCACGACCACCACATTATTGTCGTACGCGTAATTAACGGCTGTCTGCAGTATTATTCCGCCATCAGGGCTGCCAAGGCTCAAATTTATGACCTTTGCTCCGTTGTCCACAGCCCACACTATTCCCTCATATATGTCAGAATCAGTGCCAGAGCCGGTAGCGTCCAGTACTTTAACCGGCATTATAACTACCCTGCTTGTCCAAGTTACATTACAGTATGCCGAACCGGCTATCCCTATTCCGCTATTATTTGTGTTTGCCGCTATGATGCCGGAAAGCCTCGTTCCATGGCCTCCCCTTGAACCTGTATCATCGTCAAGGGGTTCATCTCCTGGCGAGAGTATGTTCCTGCCGGTTACGGTCACTCCTATCAAATCCACATGGTTGAAATAAATACCTGTATCCAGGACAGCCACCGTAACTTTTACGGGAGATGCCGTGAATGGTATAAGCCCCGCTGCAAAAGCTTTATCAGCCCTTACCTGCGAGAAACCCCACTGGTTTTTATTCTGATAGAAAGTATCATTCGGCCCGCCCGGGATTAACGGGTAATCCCCCATATAAAGCGCGTGCCTGATAAAATTAGGCTGGGCATCCGCCACTAATGCCTCTGATTTAAGCGCTGATAAAACCGTGTCCATTGCGCCGGGGTCAGCTATTTTATAACGGACAAAAAGGGTATTCCCCTGCGGATCCGGCTGTTTTGTCAGGCCGTAATAGTTTTCAAATGTTGAAATAATTGAAACTCTTGAAGCATCTTTTGAAGGGTGGTTCTTCAGGAAACCGCTTATGTCCGCCTCGCTGAAAACATTTTTATAAATTACCAGCACTTCCCCGCCGTGCTTTGGAAGCCCCGATACTTTATTGGCAGCGCAGAAAACCGCTCCCGCCATGAACATTAACATTATCAGAAGGGCTGTTTTTTTCATTTTAATCCGGCCTTTCCGGCAAAATCAAGTATTATCCCGGCCAGCTTGCTCTTGGGTCCGGCGCCTTTGTAAAGTTTTTTTCCGTCCCTGCCTATTATCTCAATCTCATTGTTGTCAGACCCGAACCCGGCGCCTTTTTTAGTAATGTCGTTAAAGACCGCCATGTCGAGGTTCTTTGCGGATATTTTCCTGATTGCCTCGCCGCGCATATGCCCGGCTTCAGCGGAAAAACCCACGAGCACCCGGCGTCCCTTCTTTTTGCCGACTGCGGCCATAATGTCTTTGGTGGGTTTTAATTCCAGTGTCATAGCGCCTTTTCTTTTTATCTTGCCGGCTGCCCTGTCTGCCGTAAAATCCCCGACTGCAGCGGCGCCTATGATGATGTCGGCTTTTTTATAATTTTCCATCACAGCGGCGAACATGTCCGCAGCTGATTCCGTTTCCACTACGTCAGCGCCCTCAGGCCTGGCGCCCGATGTGCCGGTTATGAATATCACCTTATATCCGCGCGATACCGCTTCCATGGCAAGGTAATAACCGGTTTTTCCGGATGAAGGGTTTGAAATAAAACGGACTGAATCAATATACTCGCGGGTGGCCCCGGAGGTTATGAGTATTGTTTTTTTCGGGCTGGAAGTGTCAGCTATTTTTTTTTTAATAATGACTTTGCTTTCTCAAATATTTTTCCCGGTTCTTCCATGCGCCCGTCGCCGTAATCGCCGCAGGCAAGCTCGCCTTTGCCCGGGCCTATGAATATGTACCCGAGTTTTTTCAGCTTTTCAACATTCTGCCTGACTATCGGGTTTTCCCACATTTTGGTGTTCATGGCCGGGGCTATAAGCACTTTCTTGTCCGTGGCCATTACAGTGGTGGTTAAAAGGTCGTCCGCGATGCCGTTGGCTATCTTTCCGATAACATTAGCCGTAGCCGGGGCAATGATGATAAGGGAGCAGTTCTGCGCAAGGCCTATATGGGTGACGTTTGAGCCCGGGTTTTTGGACTCAAAGAACATGTCTTCAAAAACCGGATTGCCTGACAAGGTACGCAATGTAAGCGGCGTTACAAATTCCCTGGCTTCCTTTGTCATGACGCACAGGGTCTCAATGCCGTCCCCCGTGAGCATCCTTACGAGGTCCGGGGTCTTGTACGCGGCTATCCCGCCTGTAATGCCGAGGACAACGCGTGTCATATTAGGTTTAATCCCCGATGTTTATTTTTTCAAGGTCAAATTCAGGGAACTTAATCTTGTCGTTTAAGAACTCTTTAACCGCAGTTACGGTGGCTTTTTTCTTCCTGTCTGTCTCATCTACATCGGCCGGATTTTCCCTTATGGCCTTTGCCCTTGCGGCAATGATGATAACAGCGGCGTACTTGTTTCCGATCTTGGATTTCAGGTCCTGAATTGTAAAATCAAACTTTTTCATATGTGCTCCTTCAGTTTTAGCCGCGGTTTGACCGCCAGCCTGTGATTTCAAAGTCTGTCATTGCGAGGAGCCGCCTTAGATCCATGGCGACGAAGCAATCTCGCTTTTTACGTATTACAACAGCAGGATTGCTTCGTCGGCAAATAGCTAAAACGCCTCCTCGCAATGACCTGCTAAACTACGTACCTCTTAAACCGCTCCAAAGCGTATATAGCCTCCAGGTATCCGGTAGCCTCCTTAAGGTCCTGGTTCATTATTATATAATCATACTTTCCGCGTTCTTTCAATTCTTTTTTTGCCAGATTGAGCCTTTTCCTAATGTTTTCAGCTGTTTCCGTCTTGCGGCCTTTGAGCCTTTTCTCCAAAACCCTGAAGGAAGGGGGTATGATAAATACCGTTACGCAATCCTTCATTTTTGCCTTTATTTGCCTGGCTCCCTGCACGTCAATGTCCATTATAACATTTTTTCCGGCCACAGTGGACTTTATAACCGTAGATTTTAAGGTGCCATAATAGTTATCAAGGACCGGCGCGTATTCCAGAAACCTGCCCTTTTTGACGTATTCCCTGAACTTTTCCTTTGTAAAAAAGTAATAATGGCTGCCGTCAACCTCGCCGGCGCGCGGATGCCTGGTGGTTACGGAAACAGACACCGTAAAATCGCTCTTATGAGTACGGAGAAATTCGTTTATTACCGTTGTTTTCCCTGTCCCGGAAGGGGCGGAAACAACGAATACTATTCCCTTGTTCTTCATTTTTTATCCGGTTCCTTTATTTTTTTATCAGGCTGTTTATCCCTGTTGCCGCATCTTAAGATAAGCGTTTCCGGCAGTATCGCCGATAAAACACAGTGGTTTGAATCCATCACAACAACCGACTTTATTTTCTTGCCGTGGGTCGCGTCCACCAGAAGAAAATTTTTCCTGGCGTCCTCTATCATCCTTTTCACGGGTGTTGAACTTACATCGATTATGGCAATAATCCTGTCGATTACAACCGCGTTGTCAAAGCCTACATTCAACAGCAAAATTACCTCCGCGTAATTACTAATTACCAATTACTAATTACCAATAAACTGCGGGATTACCTGTACTTTATTGGTAATTAGTCATTAGTAATTGGTAATTTTATTCGAGATTCATCGCCTGTTCCCTGATCTTTTCCGTATTTTCTTTCAGCACTATTACCGCGTGCGCTATCTTAGCGTTGTTTATCTTGGAGCCGATGGTGTTTGCTTCCCTGTAAAACTCCTGGGCAAGAAAATCAAGTTTCCTGCCCGCGGCCGGTGATTTTAATATCGACAACGCCTGTTTTACATGCGAGCCTATCCTTACGAGTTCCTCGGTTATGTTGTATTTATCCAGGACTTCGACAGCCTCTGTATTTAAAAATCCCTGCCTGTTTTCCTTGGCCATTACAACCTCAAGACGTTCTCTTGTCTTGATTATGTATTCTTCCTTGAAATCAACATACATCTTTTTTATGCTTCTCGGTCTCTTTTTCTATTATAGCAAGCCTTTCTTCTATGTCCGCCACATGGCCCTGCGCTTCCTTTTCCTTCATTTTCATGAAATCCGCCAATGCCGCCTCTACCGCGGGTTTTATCTTTTTCCACGAGAAAGAGTCCTTTGCTTCGGCGTCCTTTACCATGATGATGCCTTCCACCGAATTGAGCACGGTCTGTACCGGTATCTCGCCTTTTATCTTTGACTTTTTCATGAGTTTCGTCAGTGAAGCATATGCCTCCTTAAACAACCCTTCATTTACATGGACGTGTTTTTGAAGGTTGCTCTTGTCAAGGTTCACAAACATGTCCACCCTGCCGCGGGTCACACTGTCATTGAGAAATTTATATATATACGGCTCAGCCTCAAAGAATTCCTGAGGCAGGTGAAGCACCACTTCCTTATATTTTGAATTAAGCCCCTTTAAGTTAATGGTATATTTTCCAGCCCTGTAAGTCCCCCAACCGGTCATGCTAAACGGCATTTTTGCTCCTTTAAACACAGATTTTAAGTTTTAAGTTTTAAGTTTTAAGATGTTGAAGACCTATCTTAAAACTAAAAACTTAAAACTGCCTTAATCCCGCTTCATCACACCTTACTTCGCTATCGCCACGCTTAAAGCCACTATCGAAATCACCAGCGCCGTGAAACCGGCATACGGCCATTTCAGAATGGAACTGAACATGTTCTCATCCTGGTCGCCGTATTTGCCTTTTACGTCATTTATGGTCTTTTTTATTTTGGCGACCTCAAGTTCATTGTCATTTATCTGTTTTTTAAGGACTTCAAGTATGTCGTTCCATCCCTGCAGTTTATCCACGTTTGACTTTACCGATTCTTTCATGGAGTCAAAATCCTTCGAATATTTTTCTATGGACGCGCGTGTTTCCGAGCCCTTTTCCTCAAGGGTAAGAACTTTTGACTTAAGCAGGTCGAGGTTTTCCACGGTGGTCTGGGTTTCCAGCGAACGCGATTCAACCTTTTTCAGATTCTCCTGCATTTCCTTTACCAGCGCCGCGTTTGCCTCTGCCTGGGTTTTTATGGCATCTAGCGAATTCTTAAGCGCTTCAATCCTCGGCTTTAAATCCTCGGCCGGAAACTGCGTCGGCTGGGCCGTTGGGGCGGGTTTCACCTGTGTGGGCTGTACTGCCGCTGTAACTGCCGGTTTTACCTGCGCAGGCTGAATAGCCGCCGTGGCAGCAGGCTTAACAACCGCCGTTTTTACGGCTGTGGCTCCGGGTACCGGGGCCTGCCTTGGTGACTCATCCTCTAAGATCATGGTCTCCGCGTTAATTGCCGCCGCGGATAAAAGAAGCGCCGCTATGATGAAAAACTTATTTCTCATCAGCGCTGCCTTTTGAAAGTTTTTCATAGATGGCGTCAAATACCGAGACACCCGTAAATCCTAACCCGAAAACCAGGAATATGAATGTAAAAACATTCTGCATGATCGGATCCCATTTCGCGCCGGCGGTAAAATATACAATAAGCGCCACCACGAGGAGGAATCCCCAGAACATCAGGTTCACATAAAAGTAATCCTTAAAAGTAAACTCCCCGCCCTCTTTTACCGGCGCAGCCTGCTTTGTTTCTTTGTTTTTGTTCTTTGACATCTTTACACCTCGTTTTATCTTAAAGTTTAAAATTGAAAACTTAAAGTTGAGACTAAGACAATCCGTTCTAATTTTCAGTTTTCAGCTTTAAGTTTCAAGTTTATTAGTTTCTTCCTATCCCCGTATACTCAAACCCCATCTTCTTCATCTTCGCCGGGTCGTAGATGTTCCTTCCGTCCACAATGGCCGGTTTTTTCATAAGGCTTTTTATCTTCTTTATGTCAAGTTCCTTGAACTCGTTCCATTCGGTAAGTATGACAAGGCATTCCGCATTCTCAGCCGCGGCATAAGCGTCCTTTGAGAACGTAACGCCTTTTAGCGCTTTTTTCGCGTTCGGCATGGCAACCGGGTCGTACGCTTTTATCCTGCATCCCTTTTCAAGGAGCGCTTCTATTATGTCTATGGCAACAGCGTCCCTTATGTCGTCGGTATTCGGCTTAAAAGCAATTCCGAGGACGCCTATCTGCCTGCCTTCCAGGGTCCCCATCATGTTTTTTATCTTGTTCAGGAGCACTTTCCTCTGCTGCCTGTTAACTTCCATGACCGCGCTTAAAAGTATGGGCTCGTAGTTCTCGCTTCTTGCTATGCACTGCAGGGCCGCGACGTCCTTGGGAAAACAGGAACCGCCGTATCCCGCGCCCGCGTTTAAAAACATCCTGCCAATCCTCTTGTCGAGCCCCATTCCGTTGGCGACTGTCTCGACGTCAGCTCCCACCCTCTCGCAGATGTTCGCCACTTCGTTTATAAATGATATCTTCATGGCAAGGAAGGTATTTGACGCGTGTTTTATCATCTCCGCGCTCCTGATGTCGGATATTATTATCTTTGTGTTAAGCGGCTTGAATATCTCCGCGACTTTTTCCGCGGCTTCCTTCCTTTTGGCCCCAATCACAACCCTGTCAGGATTCATAAAGTCATTTATCGCGCTTCCCTCTTTTAAAAACTCGGGGCATGACGCGACATCAAACTTATATTTTCCCTTTGAGTATTCCTCTATGATGCTTTCGACTATGTCGCCGGTTCCGGCAGGTACAGTGGACTTGTCCACAATAATTTTGCTGGATTTCATATTTTTGCCTATCTCTTTCGCGACGGACTTTACAAAAGTCAGGTCAGCTTCGCCCGTTTTTGTGGGCGGGGTTCCGACCGCGATAAAGATAATGGACGCTTCCCTTATACCGTCTTTGATGCTGGTCGTAAACTTGATCCTTTTTTTATTGCGCTTGAGCAGGTCGTCAAGCCCCGGCTCATATATGGGAAGTATGCCTTTTTTCAGGTTATTTATTTTTTTCTCGTCAATGTCGACGCATGTGATATTATTTCCGAGGTCAGCTATGCACACACCCGTTACCAGCCCGACGTAACCGGTTCCTATTACGCAAATTTTCATTCAAAACCTCCGCGCACCAATCAGTTTTATGCTTCTTTTCTGCCTGTTGCAACAAATAAACCGTGCCATTGCGAGGAGGCGCCTTCAGATCCATGCCGACGAAGCAATCCCGCTGTTTTTGACAAGATTGCTTCGTCGCCGTGAAACAAAAACGGCTCCTCGCAATGACAACAAACTTGTTACTATCACAGCATTAATTCCATATTACCACAAACCGCAATTTAAAATCCTACTTTTTTGCCAGGTACTTGCTTCCCCTTTTTGTAAGCGGCGTGCCTTCCTTGCACAGCGGGCACTCTTTCTCGTCATACGCTTTTACGTCCAGCTTTGCCAGGGCGTATGTGTCTGCCACTCCAAAGTCAGCCTTCCCGTTGCTGCGGTCTATGAATATGCCTATGCCCGCGACATTGCACTTATGGCTGGCTTTAAGCTCATCAAGTAGTTCCTGTACCGATCCGCCGGTAGTCACAATGTCCTCCACTATGAGTACATTCTCGCCTTCCTTTATCTCAAAGTTCCTGCGCAGTTTGAGCTTGCCTTCCTCCCGCTCCATAAATATGGCGCGCGTGCCCAGGTGCCTGGCCGTTTCATACGCTATGATAATCCCGCCGACAGCGGCGCCCAGTACAACGTCTATTTTTTTCTTCTTAAAGTGGTTTGCTATCTGCTTGCACAGTTTTTCCGTGGACTTTGGCTGCTGCAATACCATGAACTTTTCCAGGTACACGCTCGAGTGCTTGCCGGAGGTCAGAAGAAAGTGCCCTGCCAGAAGTGAGTTTGCTTTCCTGAATACTGCCAGTACTTTTTCGCTATTCATTGTTGTATCCCTCTTTTATCATTTTTAATATTTTTTCCACAGCTTCAAGTTTATTATCAGCTTCCAGTATGGGCCTTCCGACAACTATATAATCAGCCCCTGCCGCTATGGCTTCCTTCGGGTTCATAACCCTCTTCTGGTCGTGTTTCTTCGAGTTATCCAGCCTGATGCCCGGGGTGACGACAATAAAATCAGCGCCAAGCTCTTTTTTTATCATTTTTATTTCCTGGGGCGAGCACACCACTCCGTCTGCCCCGGCTTTTTTCGCCATGGCGGCAAGCCTTAGGACCATATCCTTCGCGCTTAATTTGACATCAAGTATCTTTTTTAAATCTTTTGTTTCCATGGAAGTAAGCACGGTCACTGCCAGCAGCAGGGGCTTTTCCACCTGCAGCTTGTCAGAGGCCGCGTTTATGGCTTCCTTGGCGCGGGCTATCATCTCCGGCCCGCCGGAAGCGTGCACGTTCATCATGTTAACGCCGAGCCTGGTGGCCTCGTAAGCGGCGTTATATACGGTCTGCGGTATGTCGTAGAATTTCGCGTCATAAAAAATCTTCAGGCCCTTTCTTTTAAGGGTCATGACCATGCGCGGGCCGTCTTTTGTGATCAGCTGCAGCCCGATCTTATAATACTTTACATACGCGGCAAGCTTGTCTATGAGGTTATACGCCGCGGCCGCGTCATCCAGGTCCACGCTTAATATCAGTTTCTCCCGCAGGTCGTACTCGCTTTTTTTATCTTTTTTCTGCATTATCTTCTCCTTTTTCAATGTTAATGCCCGCTATTGCGGCTTCTGTGGCGTCTTTGTCAGCGGCCCTTCCTATAAGAAACATCCAGGCGTATTCATATTTGCCGCCGTCTTTGCCATCCGCAGTAACCCTGGCCTCGTGAAGGCCGCGGGGCAGTTTGCGGGTGTATTTGTGCGTGAGCGTCTTAGTTGCCGTATCATACGCGCTGTCTCGTACAGCCTCGTTTCCCATGGTAAACATGACTGTGGCCGTATTTATCATGGAATCATCCTCAATAACAGCCGAAAGTTCCGGCATGCGTTCGTTTATTATATCACCGTCATAAGGGGAAACAACTTTTATTTTAAGGGGCTTTTTTTCCAGTATCTCCTGAAAACGCTTTATTGATGTCTTGTTAAATATCATAGTCCTCTTCAGGGCATACCTGTTGTCTGTCTTCATGCAGTATGATGCCACCACCGAGAACCCGGCTTTGTAGCCGGCTTTCACCGCAAAAGGCAGGGTGTTTGCCGAATATGTGCCGAAAGGGTACGCTATGGTATCCACTTCAAACCCCAGCTTTTTTTCAAGTTCCGCCTTTGAATCAACAATCTCTTTTTTCAGAAAATCCAGGTACTCCTTTTCGCTCTTGTTGCCCCACCGGGTCAATATCGGATGTGTCATAGAGTGCGACCCGAAATCCACCAGGCCGCTTTCACGCATTTTTTTTACAGCGTCCGGCTTCAGGGAACTTCCGGCCGCAGGGTAAAACTGGGGGTAAAGGTAAAGCGTAAACGGGTATTTCAATTCCTTTAATAACGGGAATGCCTTTGTATAAACCGAGCTGTATCCGTCATCAACGGTTATAACCACGGCTTTTTCCGGCAGTTTTTCCCTGCCGTCTATCCATCCCAGAAGGCTCTTCATGGGCACGACAGTATAACCGCCGTCTTTTAAAAACTGCATCTGTTTTTCAAAATCATCCATATTAACCGAGTATGTATCGCCGTAAACCTTGTTTTTTACGCTTCCCGGGCTGCGCGGCTGGAACCTGTGGTAGCAAAGCACGTTAACCGTCTCCGCGTCATCCCCGGCAAAAAGCGGCGCAAAAAAAGATGATATCAACACAACATAGATTAATGCCTTTTTCATTTTTCCTCACTTTATATTTTTATCCCAGCCTTAAATTTACGTTTTTAAATTTTCACTTTTGACTTTACCAAATTAAACACAAACCCAATAAGCAACCCAACGCACATCCCGCCGGCCACGTCCGCGGGATAATGTCCGCCTGTGTAGACGCAGAAAAACGCAAGCCCCAGATTAAACAGGACCATCCATGGCCGCATACCCTTATAATCATCCCATAACACCACGGTGATGGCCATGGCCATGGCAGCGTGGGTGGACGGGAAAGCGTAGCTTTTATATGAAACCCAGGCCAGCGAATGCATTCCCGGTATATCCACGACCGGCCTCGGCCTTTTAAAGAACGGTTTTATCACAAAATTGCAAATTATGTTTGTTGTTATTAAAGCCCAGAGCCCAAAGCTCAGATTTAGTTTTGCCTTTTGAGTGAAGTTCCGGGCCATAAAATATAATCCTACAGCCAGCACAACAACCACAGTTATGTCATTGGCAATAATCTTTATAACCGCCGCAATTGCATGGTTATAAAGGCCAATGTTTATAAACTTAAAAAGAGCAATATCATACGCTTTCAAAGTGCCGATAATATCCATAGTGCTCCGTTCGGAAAAAATTTCTAATTTAAACGACACACCCAAGCCTTTCAGCTTTAAATCATTATTCCTGCCCGCTACCCGCCACTCACCACCCGCTACTCACTTTACCTGATCTTATAAAGCGTAGCCCCCGCGTTCGAGTACACGACGTCCGCCACTCCGGCGAATTTCATCGGGTTGTTATACATGGATCTTTCAATTGTCCCCATGTAAACGTATTTGATGTTGTATGTCTTTAATACGTTCAATGCCTCTTCCACAGTCGACTGGCCGTATATGTAATTTGCGTTAATGTTCCTAGTGTTGGTATCGCGGCCGCTCTGCTGGCTTACCTGGTATCCCCATCCGATTAAGGTCGGCATTCCGGTGAAAATCGATATCCTGGAAACTCCCGAGTACATGTTTTCCCCCGGCGCTTCCAGTATGGGCTCAATCTGTTTGAAGTTTTTATTTATCCACTCTATGGAGTCATAATCATATTTGTCAAAATCCCTCGTGGAGCCCGGCCTTTGTTCCATGCGCGACATGTATTTTGTCCCGTCTATCCTGGGCGCCTGGGAAAAACCGCTGCTGCATATCGACATTTTCGTCAAGGACCCGAGCACCGGGTATAACACAGCTGGCACGAGCAGGTAAATAAAAGCTCCTGCAAGCACTGCCTTGCCGACCCTGTCGCGCAGTATGACAAACAAAAGGGGCGCGGCAAATACCGCCATGATGAAAAACACCCTTGCGAAACCGTTGCCTGTCCTGTTGTCCACAAACGCGAGCACTCCCTGTATCACAAGGAACGCTATGGCGGATCCGGCCGCGATGAGCCCGTCAAATTTTTTCAGTTTCAGCTGCTTTTTAAATGTTTCCATGAACATATACGCGAGGTACGGGACGCTTAAAGCCAGAAGCGTCCAGGCTACCATGTAAAATTTGAAAACAGTATTCATCCTGCCGTCGGCTATGTAGAAGAGTTCCGTCCCGACGACGATGCATAAAGATACAAAAACAAGCACAAGCGCGAGCGCCTCTTCCCTTGATTTTGCCTTAAATAGCATCCATACGCAGGTAACGATCATGACAAAAAGGAATGCAAACGCTGTCTGGATGAAAAGAAGCAGGATAAAAAGAGCGGCCACTATAAGCCCTGATAAAAACCTCAGGAACAGCGGCGGGTTGTCAAATATCCTGTCTATGCCCTTTGTTATCATTTTTCCGGTCTTGCGCGAGTTGAAGTTCCTTATTTTTGAAAGCCCGGTTTTTTTAAGAAAAGTCTCAAACCCGGACGCCCATGATTGGAACATCCACGCGGATATGATTATAAAAAATATGGAGAAGTATTCAAATACGACAAACACGCCGGCCTGCTCTGGCCTTGTGACATGACCGAGCGCCGCCTTATAAGGCGAATGAAAATTCAGGTGAAAGAATACAAATGCCGCCCATGCAACAGCGAGAATGACTGCCATGGTCGCGGCAATATCCGCCCCGAATCCGCCGAGTGTTTTTAGCTTTACCGGCGTTTTCATTTTCATGACCTGCTTGCTGTTTTCCCTGTAGAGCATAAACGCAAGCATTCCCAGCGCCAGTCCAAAAGTAATTACAACCGGAGGGAAATTCCAGGTGTTTATCGCCAGCATGGAACCCACTGTGACGGAGAGCGCTGCCGAGGTTAAGGCGATCTCAGCGGGCGTGCTTCCTAAATTTTTATACAGGCTTAGTTCCTTATTCGGGCTTTTCATGACGTTATAAATAAGGGCGATGGCAAGCACGGTGACCGGTATTACTATGTTATGCGCGTGTAAATCGCCGTACAGGTATGAGAAGAACGGAAGTTCGGTTATTACAGGGCTGGGGTATATCCTTGTCGGGTCCCAGATAAACTGGAACGAGAAAACCCCGCCTAAGAAACCGCGTATGTCCGGGCTGTTTATCATCTTGTCTATGATAAAAACAAGGGTATGGAAATTCCCGGCGCACGCCAGCAGAAACCCCGCCAGGACGCCGTAGCGTTTCTTTCCCGTCATATTGTACGCCAGCGAGAATGCAGAGATAAAACAAAGGGCAAACAATATTGCCAGTGAAAGGTTATAAGTAACCTTCGGCAGGTAACCTAACAGCTTTGACGCCGTCGCTAAAATCAACTGGCCCCAGTAATAATAATTGAGGGTAAAGCCTGACATCCACGGGTCATGCGGCGGGAATTTTACGTCATTATATATGGCGCTTAAGTAAGCAAGCCCCATGGGCTCTCCGCCGCCGTTATAACCGTGGCCCGCGACGTTATGTATATCAGGAGCCCAGAGCTTAACAATGATGAATAAGAGGTATGCCGCTAAAAATATTGATTCAGCCGCTATAATATAACCCCTGTTCGACTTTGTAAACGCGGTTATTTCCGGCCTGTTCTTTATTGAGAAGAACGCGCTAACCCCAAAAAGGATTGCCAGAAGTATCCACAGGTTCATCTGGTAAAAATTCCAAACGTTCATGGATACCAGAAGCCAGTTAATCCAGGCGAAGAAAAACAATCCCGCTATCTTGGCAAGGCCGTAGCCTTTGTCTTTTAAGTTCTTAAATATAACCATGTTCAAAGGCATCATCATCATGGCAAGCAGCTGTATCAGAAGGTACCAGAACACGATGGAAAGCTGGGGTATGACGCCTTTTACCGCGTCCCGTATCTTGCCGATATTAGGGTTGTCCGAGCCTATTTCTTTGAGCGCGCCTGTCGCGCCGCCGGTGGCGGCGCCTATGCCCTGCGTAATCTTTGCCGAACCGTCAAGCAGTATCTGTTTTAACTGTTCCTTTGTAAAATATTTTTCATTCTTGAATATATAAACTTTCGGGTGGTCATAAAGCTGGAAAGACTCGTCAGCCTTGTCGTCGTTTATGGTGATGCCGAATAACGACGGGTAATTTACCTTTTCATAGACGAGTTTATATCCGAGGATATCGGCGTTCTTTAACATGGTCGTATAATAAAAATAATTAATCGGGTAGCGTTTCGGCAGGCGCTGGTAGGTGCCGTATGCCCGCTTGTCAGCCATGGCCACGTAATCAGTGAAGGAAAGCATGTTTGAAAGTTCCTCTATCTTGTTCGGGGAGTCAGGCTCCTGCACATTCCATTTGAGGTTCTCATATGTTTCCCCGCCGCGGCCGTCAGCCCAGACAGGAAGGTCGTCGCCCCACATTTCATTTAATACCCTTGTCCTGTGCGGCGCGCCTTTTATATCCGCGGTCACAGCCGGTATGTTCTTAAACATCCAGCGGGAGGATTCAATCCAGCTGTGCGAATTGGCGTAAACATTCATAAAGGCTATGCCGTAGAACATCGCGCCTCCTAAAACAACCGCGATTAACGCGGTGCCTATTTTCTTTTCCTTAAGCCTGTCCCTGATGTCAAAAAGCAGCTTTGCCGTTAAAAGCGCCAGAAAAGGAGTCATGGGCACCATGTACCTGTTGAACTTCGCGAATGAGAAACCCACGATGAGGAAGTACGGCACAAGCCCCGCAAGTATGATGAGTATTTCCCGGTTCCCGATCCTGCCGTCCTTTAAATCCCTGAAGAAAATAAATATATAGAAGAAGAACGCGATGAATGCCATGGTGCCGTATGGTATGCCCATGGTGTACTTAATCATGTTCTCTATGTAAAAAATATACTTGGGAGTATCTATGTACTGCCTGTTATACGGGACATCGCCTTCGCCCGTTATAAGTATGCGTTTCTGGTAATCCTGGTCAGCGGCAAACTTCGGGTAATCAAGTATGGCGTGCGGCATGCATATGAAGAACGTAATCACGACCGCCGTTACTGCCCAAGCGAAATTCACCCATGAAGCCGTCTTCTTTTCCTTATCCCTTTTTGAGCTGCCCTTTATGGTGACAAAATGGAGTATGTGCGCGACGAATATGGCCGCGGCAAAAGGAAGGGCCGCCGTCTTTGACGCTATAGCCGCGCCGTAAAAAACTCCGGCGAGTATGTAGTCTATAAGTTTCCCCTTCTTATATATCTTCGCGCAGAAATAAATGGAGATGGAAACAAAAAAAGATATAAATGGGTCTGTTGTAAAAAAGTGGGCGGCGTGGATATCAAGTGTGGTAAAGGCCATCAAAGCTGCCGCCAGCAGCGCGACCCCCGGCCGGAAAAGGACCAGACAGGTTAAAAATATAAAAACAATGGTGCCGGTGCTGATTAACCCTGATATGGCCCTGGCCCCGCCGATTAACGCTTTGTTCATGTCCATACGCGGAAAGAAGGCGTTCCTTAATGCCGTGACTCCGCCGTTATATGTGGATAGAAGGTATAATGGCAGCGAGCCGTATTGCAGCCCGATGGGTTTGTCGCCCCAGTATTTAATCATGGGCACGGCGCTGCCCACAATCCAGCGTTCGTCAGGGTGGAACTGCCTGTCGTTATACCAGTCAGGCTGCGCCAGCCGCAGCACAAGCGCCGCAAGCAGGATCATTCCGAAAAGGAAGTATATCTTGAAATTTTTGTTGAGAGGCTTTGAAGCCTTTTTTACTTTCTTAGGTTTTTTCCCCACGTGGTCTCCTTCAATATAGCCCAAAGTGAATAGCCCAGAGCTCAAGGCAACCTTGGGCTCTGGGCTTTGGGCTTTGTTTTCCTATTTTTTCTTCCCACGCTCAAACTGCAGCGTCTTTGTCGTAGCGTCCACCACCTGCGCGGGACCGAAGTACTGTATCGGACCCGGGAAGAGGTACATATCATTGAGAGCCAGCTTATCGCGCATTGCGACAAGGGCCTTAAACGGCTTTCCATCGAGTTCGACCAGGGCTTTTTGTATGACTGCCTTGTCCTGGCCGTGCCTTCTTTCAATGTTCATCATCATAGTCAACGGCACTCCGCCTGCCAGCCACTGTGAAGGCGCCTTTGTCAGATTTCTTACCGAAGACATATAGCCGGTCATGCCGTTTACCACAAGCACAACCGCGTTATATCCGAGCGCGTAGCAGTAGTTGGTGTCAAAATTTGTCGGGAAGCCGCAGCGGCCTTCGTATCCGAAGAAGTGCGTGATGGCGGCGAACTTGCCCTTGAAAGCCCCTTCTTTTTTCATGGAGCGGAGTTTCTTCTCCACCATTTCCACGAGCAGCTTTTCCGTCTCTATCTGCGATACCATGACGTTGCCGTGCGGGTCCCTGTCAAGTATCAGCTGGCTTTCGATGTTGTCAGGAAGCGACTTCATGAGGTCGGAAAGCCTCGGTTCGATATTTTCATAAACATAATCCTTTTTTCCCCGTAAATGTTCTATGGCCTTTAGCTGCTGCTCATGTGTGGCAAGCGTGTCGTTTAATGACTTTATCAGTTCCTTAATCTCCGGTATGAACTCGATTAAACCCTCGGGCACCAGGCATACCCCGAAGTTCTTGCCCTTATCGGCCCTTTCGAGCACGACTTCAACTATGGTGTCGACAACCTGGGCAAGGGTCATATTTTTAGCGAGGATCTCCTCGCCTATAAGCGTTATGTTCGGCTGGGTCTGGAAACCGACTTCGAGGGTGATGTGCGAAGCGCTCCTGCCCATCAAGCGTATGAAGTGCCAGTACTTTGTCGCGGAATTAACGTCGCGGCATATATTGCCGACGAGCTCGGAGTATATCTTTGTAGCCGTGTCAAAGCCGAATGATGTTTCTATCATGTCGTTCTTTAAGTCGCCGTCTATGGTCTTTGGCACGCCGATGACCTGGACCGCCACTTTTTCCGCCATGAAGTATTCCGCGAGCAGGGCGGCGTTGGTATTTGAATCGTCCCCGCCGACGACTACGAGCGCGTCTATGCCGTTATTGACTATGGTGTTCTTTGACTTGTTGAACTGCTCGGCAGTCTCGATCTTTGTCCTTCCGGACTTTATCATGTCAAAACCGCCGGTGTTGCGGTAATCTTCCAGCAAGGAGGCTGTTATTTCCATCATCTTCCCGTCAATGATGCCCGAAGGCCCGCCCAAAAATCCAAAGAGCCTGTTTTTCTTATTGGCCTTTTTAAGCCCGTCAAAGAGCCCGGCTATGACATTATGCCCGCCGGCTGCCTGCCCGCCCGATAGCACGACCCCGACCTTTAACGCTTTTTTGTTAAAGCCATTGTTCTTTCCCTTTGTAAAGGTGACAACGGGCTTGCCAAATATGTTTTTAAATATTTTTTTAAGTTTTTCAGGGTCCGATATAGCCGTTGTGGCAGCGCCAACCTTGGGTTTGATTGAAGAAAAAGGAGACTTTAATATTGCCGGTAAAGCCGGTTTGTAGGTGAGCCTTAATTTCTGCAGTTCTGAGAGTTTTTCCATGTAATTCCTCCGTTTATAGTGTTGGGGCAATCTGCCCCTGATTTTAACAAATCCATGATATTATACGGAAAACATGGGAAAATTCAATAGAATTGTAGGGGACATACCGGCATATAAATAATAAGGAAGAAAGGCGCAGAAAACCTAATTTACGCATATAAAACACAGCCTGCTGCAGCTGCCAGCGTTTAGGCGATTCAGGAATCAACCTACAAAACCGAATCTACAATCATCAAGCCAGGTTCACCACCCACAACCCACTTTTTCCTTGAATCCCCGCCTCAAGTATAGTAGCATATAAGTAAGAAACTACCCTTTTGCAGTTCCGCAATCAATCCCAAAAGTACTATCGCTAAAACTTTCTATTAACTACTGCCGGAGGTTTTATAATGCGGGTAAAAATCAAGACCATTGCGCCTGATAGGTCGAAAAGCATCCAGGACATAGATTTCAGCAAATGGGAGCCATTTTTCGGGGTCACGGAAGAACAGGACGCCGTTCACCGTGATACTTACGTTAAGTTCTTAACTTCACGCAATCATTCAAAAACCCTTTATTTATCACAGAATTAATCTTTTTTTTAACAGAAACCAACCTTTATAATATTTGTCTAAATTTTAACGCTGGAATTCCGATATATATAGTGTAAGGCAGCTTAAAAGGACAAGCGAAAGCAGGCTTTCCAAACAAGGAGGCTAATGCTATGAAGGTAAAAGTGGCCATGTTTAAGATGAAGATAAAGGACATAAAGAATGTCATTTTCATAAGTGACCTGAATATGTGGGATCCCTACCCCGGCGATTTTTCCTCTGATTTTTCCGATCAGGTCCTGGGCGACCCCGAGGACGCCATAACCGGGAATAATTACAGGAATAAGGGGATGGTGATTTGTAGTGCAAATTAGACACAAGCCCCATGACCCAAGCCCCAAGTCAAAAATCACAACCTAATGTCTTTGTTTATGCATTTGTGTTTTTGCTGACTTGGGTCATGAGTCTTGGGTCCTGGGACTATATCTTACCTCACCGGCCTGCCTGTGAGCACACGCCAAATCCTGTTCGCAATCTTAACCGCGCCTACAACATTCCATTTCCAGTCAAACGGCCGTATCTGCCTGAGTAAATACATCGGCCTCATCAATATTTTTGAATATGCCTTTGCGCGCAGTTCCTTAAGGTCGGCGGCTGTCAGCGCCTCTGTCCTTATAACAGGCTCGTCTGCCAGGGGGAAATATTTTGACCAGTCTTTGGTAAGCAGAAAATTATTCTTTTCGTAGTATTCATACATATCCGTATTCGGGAACGGCGTGGAAAAACAAAACTGCGTGTAGAACGGGTCTATCTCCTTTATGAATTCCACTGTCTCGTTCACCGTTTCCCTGGTCTCCCCGGGCAGGCCTATTATCGCAAGGCCGTAGAACATGATGCCGAGTTCATGGCACCACTTCGCGCACTGCCTTATGTCGTCTAAGGTCACGCCTTTTTTAATATTCCTCAATATTTCAGCAGAGCCCGTTTCTATGCCTATGGCGATTTCTTTCATGCCGGCTTTTTTCAGGGTTTTGAGCATTTCATAATTTACCAGGTTTGCCCTGGTGCAGCACACCCAGGATAGTTTGTTCAGCTTTTCCTCTATCATCCTGTTGGCAAGCTCCTCAAGCCTTCCCTGCTTTATGGAAATGGTATCGTCAAAGAATAGAAATGATTTTATTTTGAATTTGTCCCTCAGATATTTTATCTCATTAATCACGGACTCAACCCCGCGCTCCCTGCATTTCGTCTTTCCAAAAGCGCAGAAAGTGCATAAAAACGGGCACCCCCTTGTGGTCTGAATAAGCGCGAAAGGCGCGTCCATGACCCCTGTATGGTATGGCTTTAATGACGGAAGCAGGTGGTACGCAGGATACGGCAGCGTGTCTATGTCGGTAATTTCTTTTGCCGGAAGCGTCGTTATTATCCTGCCGTTGGTATAAAAAGAAATACCCGGCACATGAGTTAAGAAATCCAGGTCATCCACCGCCCTGCAGTCAGGGTCGCGCAGGCACGAAGCAGGCTGTTCTTTTTGCGCTTTAGCCTGCAGATTTTTAATCACCTCAATACAGAGCTTTTCCACAACAGCCTCAGGTTCAGAATTTATAAAGAGGTCAACGGAATTGCCTTTTAATATCTCATCCCGCAAAGCGGGGACGTCGGCTATTATCTTGCTCCTTAAAACAGTGAGCGCGCCAAGGCATTTGGCCGCATACAGGACTTTCAGGTCCGGCGCCTGCGTATCAAAACCCACGCGCGACATAACAACATCAGGGGTGAACTTAAGCAGCTCCGCTTCCACCTGGTTTAGGTTAAGGTCCAGCGCGTTTGCGTCAAGGACGCGCACTTCAAAATCCGGATTTTTTTCAAGAACGGCAGCGGTATATAATAAAGATAACGGCGGGTATACGGAACCTATGTCCTTATGTTCAAAGCGTTCCTCGCGGACAACGGGAAATCCGTCAACTCTGGGCGGGTTTATCAGTAATATTTTTAGCTTCATGTTACTCCTTTCCAAACAGTTCTATTATGTCTTCAATACCGGTGAAAGTGACTTTTAGCCCTTTCTTTTCCATGACTTTTTTCCCGTGTGCGTCATGAGAAACGACATAGTTGGTCCCGCCGGGGTGATAATTCCTGAATATTTTCATGTTTGCCGGGTCAAATGATTCGGACTTCCACTTGCATTCTATGGCATCCACTGAATCCCTGCCTGACTTGACCACAAAATCAACCTCGTGCCCCTGCTTGTCCCTCCAGTAAAAAACCTTTTCGTTTTGCAGGGCGGCTGTAAGCTCGTTTAACACCAGATGCTCCCACATTATGCCGTAATCGTCCTGCCTTAGCGCATCCCAGCCTTTTATGAAAGCCATAAACCCGGTATCAAAACAATAAACCTTTGGCCTGGCTACTATCTCGTTTAAGTTCCTCCCTGAATAGGGCCTTATGACATATACCGCGGACGTGGTTTCAAGCACTGAAAGATAATTTTTAATTGTCTGCCTTGAGACTTCACACGCGGCTGCAAACTTCCCCGCGTCAAAGATGCACCCGCTGTCATTAAAGACAAGTTCCATGAGTTTCATGAAAGAATCGCGCTTTTCAAGTTTGAAAAGTCCCATTATATCCCTCGCCCAGTAGGAGTCTATCCACTCGTTATAATCCTCAGCGCGCCTTGTTTTTGAGGATAAAAATGGGGGAAGCCCGCCGTTTAGCATCCTGGTTGCCGCTGAAGCCGCGCCAAAACCCGCATACTCCGCGGAAATAACCGGCGTAAGCAGTATCCTGCTTTTTCTTCCGGTCAGTGTATCGCTGAATTTTTTTATGGTTTCAAGCGAAGAAGATCCTGTAGCGATTATTTTTGTGCCCGGGTGGTGGTCGGCGGCAACTTTGAGCAGCCCCGCAGGGTCGTCAAGCTTATGGATTTCATCAAGTACAATGGTCTTTCCTGTATTTTCCTTCAGGAATATTTCATTGGACACATATCTGCGCGCCTCCGGCATTTCACAGTCAAAATAAGTGACGCCCGTAATACTTTTGCACAAAAAGGTCTTGCCCGACCTTCTTACGCCGCGCAGCCACAATATGGGCCTGTGTTTTAAAGCTTTCTCTATGAGGTTCATCCAGTATGTTCTTTTAACCATGGTAACCACATTTTACATTTAGTTTAACTTTTTGTCAAGTGTATTTATGTCCATTTTTAATAACTTTTAGGCGTTTATATGGTAAAATAACAACATGAAAAATAAAACAAACTCAATCGGTTTTTTTCACCAGGTATTTCACCTTATTAAGGCACTTTTTGATAAGCGCACTCCGTGGGTCCCGAAACTTATAGGCGTCATCATAATATCATATATCATCCTTCCCTTTGATTTTATCCCTGATTTTGCCCCTGTCTTAGGCTGGCTGGACGACGCAACGCTGGCGGCATTGGGCATGTTTATAATATCAAAATTGATTCCAGCGGAAGTGCTGCGGGATTACGAAAAAAAAGACGAGGAAAAGCAAATAAAGTCTTAAACCGCCTTGTTCCACTTTTCCACTGCAAACCCCAGCCCCAACCCGAGAATTACCGTCATTATGCCGATTGGTATCAGGTTGAAGGGTTCTTTCCAGCCAATCAGAACCAGCGCCGGCAGAGCAACACAAAACGGGACAATTACGCCTTTTATAAGGTAATGAACTTTTATGTTTATCACTGAAACCAGGAAACCCGAAACCACCCACATGCAAAAAGCCGATATGTCCGTGTCAAAGCTGAGTTTTTGCAAAATCATAGGTATGACGTCCAGCACGCCTGCGATAGAGCCAAACATAATCCCGGTTACTATTCTTTTCATGTTTCCCTCCATATTTTGTAGCGGGCGCATTATATGCGCCCGGCACTTCGTACGGCAGGATACCATGTCCGTCGAAGCTATGCGAAGAGGATAATCCTGCCGCTACTATAGCCAGACTAATACTCCGGTACAACCACCTTGACCCTCTTATCCGGATAATGTTTTTTATTCCTTGTTATTAATTCCATTCCCGTAACCATCGCCGTCGCGGCTATAATGCAGTCAAAAAGCTCCAGGTCATGCCCCTTTGCTTTCCGCTTTATATCAATTGCAGCCTCGACAATGGATTTATCCGCAGCAATTACCTGGAATGCCGATAACAGCTTCAGTGTCATTTCGTCCTCATGGCCGCGCATGCCGAAAAGTATCTCACCGTAGGTTATGGCGCTTATAAGATTATTTGGACCCGCATTTTTTAGAACCGCTTCTTTAGCCCCTTTAGTGCCGCGCAACACGTCTATCAACACATCCGTGTCAAACAACGCCATTAAAATTTCCTGCCCTTTCTTACCTTCCTTACATACGCTTCAACGCCGTTTTTAAATTCAGGGTGGTTTTTTTCTTTCCATGCGCCAAAAGCCCCATTAACCGCTTCAGCGAGTTTTTGTTCTTCTATGTAGCCTTCAAGCGCCTCGGTGACCACCTCGGAAAAATTGTAATGTTTCCTTTTCATTAGGGGTTCGAGGGAATCCATGATCTTCTTTTCAAGCCTCACGGCTTTAAGTTGTGTTTTCATAAAGGCCTCCTGTGTGGTTTTCGATATTATTATAACACAGGGCAGGTAATATGTAAAACAAATTTAGCAATATTGTTATACATGGGCTTCAAGGGTGTTTTGTCATTGACTGGGCTGGATTTTTTGACAAAAACAAAGCGCGGGCGCATGATATACGCCCACCACAAGGACAATACAAGTATCAGGATGCTCAGTTAATAATCTTTCGTATGCCCCAGCAAAGACTTAACCCCGCGAAACGCCAGGGCTATGTCCCTTTTATTATTCAGCGTCAGCAGGCTTTTGAGCAAAAACAGCGGATGTTTGTGTATGTTCCACATTTTTTTGCACCAGTAAACATTGTCATAATTTGATTTTAAAATGTCATGCTCCATATCCATCTTTTCATAATCTTTCCCCGCTTCAGTCAGCCAGCCGTGGTTTTCCGCGTCGCGGTATAAGGGCGTGCCCGGGTATGGCATTATGATGGACGCCTGAAGGGAATCGCCGAAATGCGTTTTATACAGCATGAGTTCCTTTGCCACTTTGTAAGTCTGCTTCACGTCCTGTACGTCTTCCCACGAATAACCCACCATCATTGTGAGCATTACCCTGAAACCGTATCTTTTTGCGCGCTTTACGTTTTCCATTATTTCTTCAACTGACTCAAGTTTTCCCATCCTGCGCAGTGAATCAGTGGTGCCCGCTTCAAGCCCGACTTTCAGGAGCCTGTAGCCTATGGCTTTCATGAGCCTGCATTTTTCCTCGGTCAGATTTTCAGCGCGCGCGTTTGTGGATATTATGAACTTTCCCTTTAAACCACGTTTTTCAATCTCTACAAGGAATCCTTCAAGCCATGGCTGTGACCATACCGCACCCGACTCATTATCGTCAAATATTTCATATACTCCGTATTTTTTAACAAGTATTTCTATTTCATCCGCCACGTTCTTAGGCGAACGCAGGCGCGCCTTTCTCTGCCAGAAAGCGTGCTGCCATATGCAGAAGGTGCATACCCCGCCTGTTTCCTTGCCTTCCCTGCCGCAGCCGCGTCCTGTCAGTATGTACGCGCACGGCCTGTACAAGTAAGCCTCGCCGTATATTTCCCAGTGCGTTATGTCCCGGTCAATGAACGGGAGCGAATCAAGGTCGTTATATAACTCGGGTTTTCCTGAGTTTTTTATTTCCTGGTATCCTGCCGTGGGAGTTAAAATTTTTGTCCTGTAGTGCACGCCCGCGGGCATGCCGCCTTTGCCTTCAAGGTATTTTACCAGTATGGAAATCGATATGTCATAATCCCCGCCCGCGACAACATAATCAACCTTCGACTTCTGCAGTGATTCATCAGGAAAGAAACTTACATGGTCCCCGACTAAAACAAATTTCGCGTTAGGCAGCTGCGTCTTCATGTAATCTATCCAGCCCCAGTGGAATTTTATAATGGGTGTTTTTGTCTCGGTGATTACCATGTCAGGCTTAAAATCCGTCAGCTGTTTTTCAAAATCCTCGCCGGTCATCCCCATGTTTATCGCGTCCAGGAAAAGCACATCATGTCCGTCGCGCTTTAAAATGGTGACAGTATAAGCCGGGATGAGTGGGTATATTTTTATTTCGTTTGAATGGGTATACTTAAACTGCCTGTTCTGCCCGAGAAGGGGGATCTTGCCGTCGACAAAACGCGGAGGGTAAGCAAAAACTATGCGCATTATTGCCGGCCTGATATTTGATATGCGATATTAGACATTAGATATATAAACCCCAGCTTTAGTCCCGGTTATTTTAATCCAAAATTTAGAATCCAGAATTCAGAATCGTCTTACCACAGGAACTTTAAAGGGTCCTGCAGGCTCCCGTCCTTATAAATCGCGAAGTGAAGGTGCGGGCCGGTTGTCCTTCCGGAATTGCCTGTCTTTGCCACAAGTTTTCCCGCGAAAACCTTCTGGCCTTCATGGACAAATATTTTGCTTAAGTGTCCGTAAACCGACATATAGCCGTCTTTATGTTTTATCTTAACCGCGTAGCCCAGGTTCCCTGCCCAGCCCGCGAATATGACGGTGCCGTCAGCTGACGCTCCAACCCATGAACCCATGTCCGCCTTTATATCGACGCCCTGATGCACTGTCTTATCGCCTGTCACAGGATGTATCCTTACCCCTGTTAAGGAAGTGTATTTTCCTGAAAGCGGGGAACGGAACATGTTGCGCTTGGCAAAAAGTTTCTTGAGATTCTCGCTGATAAACACCGGCTTCGCGTCAGGTATGAATATCAGGTCTCCCCTGTTCATCATTCCGAGGAAAAGGTCGTTGTTTTTTTCTATTTCCGCCTTGTCAACTTTATACACGTTCGCAAGCGTGGCCGCGTTCTCGCCGTTTTCATTGACCTCGTGTATGACCCCGCGTTTTGACGGAATTATAACCTGCTGGTTGGAATATGATTTTAAATCGTTCATGTCAGGGTTTGCCGCAATAATTGTGTCTATATTCACTCCGTGGTCCTTGGCTATGCCCCAGAAATTCTCTCCGAGTTTTACCTTATACAGGGTAAACGCGACGTTTTTGCCCTTAAATTTTTCCCTCAGCAGCAGATAAGCAAGGTCCTTGTCCCTTTTTGACACTTCAGCGTAGCTGTCTTTATACAGGGCCCCTATGTTCTGCCCTTTATCCTTCATGATGTCCTTAAAAGAAGCCGGCTGAAACGGGGTGTTTGCCACGGATTCTCTTGTGGATATGAAAACCGAGCAAAAAACTATGGAAACGGCAAAAAGCATGATGCCGGACAATACCAGAACCCGCTTGCCTGAAACCTCTTTTAACTCGCTTTTCAACTTTTTAACAATCTGATCCAGTTCCACGCGTGCCTCCTGTAAGTGAAGATAATATATATTAAATTACCATATAAATCAAGATAAAACCAATTTTGAATTTTCTATTTTAAATTTTTAATTAAGCACAAAACAATAAAACGCCTTGTTTTTAATTGAAAATTGAAAATTTCAAATTGAAAATCGGCTTTTTCCCGTTTGACAATTCCGACCCATTCCTATATAATCCTTTTGCTTATTGGTAAATAAGCTGTTTAAGGCCTTATGCAAACGCTTCTTCATTATTATATAAGGCTGCGTGTTTAAAGTCTAGGGTTACAGGTTTGAAGTTGTAACAACCACAACCACGACGCCGGACATTTAAACTTTAAGCTAATAACTCTATTTCAGGAGGCTGTTATGTCATTAAATTTCAACAAAAGGATTAACCTGTTTGAGGAAGAATTTTACCACTACGAGCTACAAAATGTAGCCGAACCGCAGCTTTACAGGGACATGTTCCCTTATGAAGATGTGCCGCGCATTATTTTCAACCAGCGCCTCGTTCCGATGAACGTCGTCGAAAACGCGTGGATTACAGACACTACATTCCGCGACGGCCAGCAGTCTTTGCCGCCTTTCAAGGTTGAGCACATAGTTCAGCTCTTTGACCTTATGCACAAGCTTGACGGCGACTCCGGGCTTATCAGGCAGACGGAATTTTTCCTTTACACTAAAAGGGACCGCGAAGCGGTTGAAAAATGCCTGGCGCGCGGTTATAAGTACCCTCAGGTAACCGGCTGGATCAGGGCTGTGGAATCGGACTTCAAGCTTGTAAAAGAAATGGGATTAAAAGAAACCGGCATCCTTACATCAGTTTCTGATTATCATATCTTCCTTAAGCTTAAATGGACCCGCAAACAGGCCATGGAAAACTATTTAAAGATTGTCCGCGCCGCGCTTGACAACGGCATCATCCCGCGCTGCCATTTTGAAGATATCACACGCGCCGATATTTACGGCTTTGTAATTCCATTCGCGCGCGAGCTGATGAAACTTTCAAAGGAATACAACATGCCGGTTAAAGTAAGGGCCTGCGACACCATGGGATACGGCATAGCCATAGCGGGCGCCGCGCTTCCCAGGAATGTGCACGGAATTATTTACGGCCTTAACAAACACGCTGAAGTGCCTTCAGAATGGCTGGAGTGGCACGGGCATAATGACTTTTACCGCGGCTTAACAAACGCCTCGCATTCATGGCTTTACGGGTGCTCGGCAGCCAACGGCGCGTGGCTCGGAATCGGCGAACGCACCGGCAATACCCCGATTGAAGCGCTTGTAATGGAATACCTTTCATTCCGCGGCAGGGAGGGCAAGGAAAAAATTGACACCACAGTCATAACCGAGATTGCGGATTTCATGCACCACGAAATGGGAGTTGAGATCGCCACTAACAGGCCTTTTGTGGGAAAGAACTTCAACCTGACAAAAGCCGGCATACACGCCGACGGCATCTCAAAGAGCGAAGAGATCTATAACATCTTTGATACGGAAAAAATATTGAACAGGCCGCCCATGGTCGGCATCACCGACAAGTCCGGCGTGGCAGGCATCGCTTACTGGGTAAACAACTACTTCAAAGTTCCCGCGGCAGAAAAAATTACGAAAGACGCCGAAGGAGTAAAGATAATCAAATCGGCAGTAGACAAGGCGTATGAAGGCGAGCGTACCATCGGCATTTCCGACGAGGAAATGATCGATTTCACAAAGATACACCTCCCTGAAATCTACGCTAAATTCTCAAAAAACGTGGAGTAAAAAATGGCTGAAAAAATAACCTTAAACGAAAAGAACGAACTTGTCGTACCTGATAACCCCATCATTGCCTACATAGAAGGCGACGGGATTGGGCCGGATATCTGGAAAGCCACGGCCGCGGTAGTCGACGGCGCCGTCGCAACGGCATATAACGGAACCCGGAAAATTGAATGGAAAGAAATTTACGCCGGTGAAAAGGCAAACTTAAAATACGGAACTTACCTTCCGGAAGAAACAATAGAAGCTGTAAAAGACTATGTGGTCTCCATTAAGGGCCCGTTAACCACGCCCATCGGCGGCGGCATAAGGTCGTTAAATGTAACGCTGCGCCAGAGGCTGGACCTCTTCGCCTGCGTCAGGCCGGTGCGCTGGTTTACAAATGTCCCCTCCCCGGTAAAGCACCCTGAAAAGCTTAACATCGTCATCTTCAGGGAAAACACCGAGGATGTATACGCCGGGATAGAATGGGAAGCCGGTTCGGCAGAAGCCAAGAAAATGATCTCTTTCATCAACGACAACTTCAACAAGTCAATACTTTCCGAAAGCGGAATCGGCATCAAGCCCATGAGCGAGTTCGGTTCGCGCAGGTTAATGAGGATGGCCATGCAGTACGCCATAAAAAACAAAAAGAAGTCCGTCACCATAGTGCACAAGGGCAACATCATGAAGTATACCGAGGGCGCCTTCGCGAAATGGTGCTATAAGGAAGCTGACGAGAACTTTAAGGACATGATAATAAAAGAATCAGACATGAAACCCGGCGTATCGGCCGAAGGAAAAATAATCGTAAAAGACCGCATAGCGGACGCCATGTTCCAGCAGGTGCTTTTAAGGCCCGATGAATATGACGTGGTGGTCACGCCGAACTTAAACGGCGATTACCTCTCTGACGCGGCGGCAGCGCAGGTCGGCGGACTGGGCATCGCGCCCGGAGCGAACATCGGAAAATTCGCCATGTTCGAAGCCACACACGGCACCGCCCCAAAGTACGCCAACTTGGACAAGATAAACCCGGGTTCCCTTATACTCTCGGCCGTCATGATGCTCGAGCACATGGGCTGGGTGGAAGCCGCGAACCTGATAATATCAGCCATGGAAAAAACATTCACGCAGAAATTCGTCACATATGACATGGCAAGGCAGATGGAAGGCGCGACTGAAGTGCGCTGTTCGGAGTTTGCGACAAAAATAGTGGAGAACATGAAATAACAAGCCTATGTCCCAAAGCCCATAGCCCAAGGAGGAGCATTCCCTTGAGCTTTGGGCTCTGGGCTCTGAGCTATACTAAGGAGACCTTATGAAAACCAAGATCGGCATAATCGGCGCCGGCAACGTCGGCGCGACGACAGCGCACATCGCGCTCATGAAAAATTTAGGGGACATATATCTGCTTGACGTCGCGGCCGACATGGCCAAAGGAAAAGCCATAGACTTAAACCAGTCAAAATTCCTTTTTGGTTCCGACGCGAAAGTGGAAGGCGGCGATGACTACGGGCAGATAATGGACGCTGACGTAATAGTGGTGACAGCCGGGCTTGCCAGGAAACCGGGTATGACCAGGGACGACCTTCTTTTCAAGAATTTCGAAATAATCAAGGATGTTTCCTTAAAGATTAAAGCCTCAAAAAAGAACCCATTTGTCATCATCGTTTCAAACCCTCTTGATGTCATGGCGTATACAGCTTACAAAGTCACCGGCTTTTCCAGGCACCGCGTCATGGGAATGGCCGGCGTGCTTGATACATACAGGTTCTACCACTTCATACAAAACAGGCTGAAAGTCCCTTCCAACTACATAGAATCCATGATACTCGGCTCGCACGGCGACACCATGGTGCCGCTTGTCTCGCATACAAAAGTGGCCGGAAAAGAACTCTCCGCCCATGTGCCTGCCGCGGAAGTAACGGAATTAACCGACAAGGCGCGCAACGGAGGGGCTGAGATTGTGGCCCTTTTAAAAACCGGAAGCGCGTATTACGCTCCGGCCGCGTCAACTGTACGCATGATGGAGTGCCTGATAAACGACAGAAAGGCCACCCTTCCCTGCTCGGTATTTACGGAAGGCGAATACGGTTTTAATGACCTCTTCATAGGGCTGCCGGTTGTCCTTGGCGGCTCAGGGATTCAGAAGATAGTTGATATTAAACTTTCACCCGAAGAAAAGAAACTGCTTGAAGCCTCGGCAGCGTCTATAAAGGAACAGATAGATAAGATAAAGGATAAAATATAGTCTCATGACCCAGGACCCATGACTCAAGTGGAAAGCCTTCACTTGGGTCATGAGTCTTGGGGCTTGGGACTCGAAGGTGCATATGCGTGAAATCACTTGTAAAAAAATCACAGACGTTGTATCCCAGCTTGTCATTGATGCCAATCATTTTCTTCCTTATGACGTATTAACGGCCATCAAAGACTCTGCCGCCCGCGAAGAGGATAAAAAACCCAAGAACATCCTGTATAAAATAGCCGAGAACCACAAGATTGCGAAAAAAGGCGTATACCCGCTGTGCCAGGACACCGGCATTGCCGTGGTTTTCCTTGAGGTCGGCAATGAAGTGGCCATAGACGGCGACATATATAAGGCTATCAACAAAGGCGTCGAACAGGGTTACGAAAAAGGCTGCCTTAGGAAATCAGTCGCCGACCCGATAACCCGGGAAAATACCGGGACAAATACCCCGGCCATAATACATACCAAACTCGTAAGGGGCCCAAATATAAAAATTTCAATAATGACAAAAGGCGCCGGAGCCGAAAATAAATCAGCCCTTAAAATGCTGAACCCTTCCGACGGCGTAGAGGGAATTCAGGATTTTGTCATGGAAACGGTAAAGAAAGCCGGCGCTTCTGCCTGCCCTCCTTATATAATAGGCGTTGGAATCGGCGGCAACATGGAAACCTGCGCCATACTGGCAAAAAAAGCGCTTTTAAGGAATGTGGACGACTTTAATAAAAGCGACAAGAACGCCGCAAAACTGGAGCACCAGTTTTATAAGGCATTGAACACGCTGAATATAGGCCCGCTTGGCTTTGGCGGGCAAACGACAGTGCTCGCGGTCAAGATAGAGACAAAACCGTGCCACATAGCCAGCCTGCCGGTCGCGGTAAACATACAGTGCCATTCCGCGAGGCATAAATCTTTTACAATCTAATTTTAGATTTTATATTTTAAATTTTATATTTAAGGTTTCGTCTTTTATCATAAAGTGCGAAGCACACCTTAAATCTAAAATTTAAAATCTAAAATATAAAATAAACGGAGCATAAATGAAGCGCATCACAGCACCCTTAGACGCAGAAACTATAGATGATCTGGAAGCCGGGGACGAAGTCTTAATTTCCGGAACCATATATACCATGCGCGACGCTGCCCACGCTAAAGTCGTGGAACTCATGCATAAGCGCTCCAAACTGCCCTTTGACCTTACCAATCAGGTCATATATTATTGCGGGCCTACTCCGGCAAAAGAAGGAAACGTCATAGGCTCCTGCGGCCCAACAACATCCTCACGCATGGACGTTTTTACCCCCATACTGCTGGAACACGGCTTAAAGGGCATGATAGGAAAAGGCGAACGCTCGCTTGCGGTAAAGGAAGCAATTGAAAAGAATAAAGCTGTTTATTTTTCAGCCATGGGCGGCCTGGGCGCTGAATATGTAAGGACAATAAAGAAATCAGAGGTAATAGCCTTCCCCGAACTGGGGCCTGAGGCCATATACAAGCTGGAAATTGAGGACTTTTACGCGATAGTCATAGACGACGCTAAGGGGCAGGATTTATTTGTGATGAACCACGTGAATTAATTCCGTCAAGAAAGTCTCAATAATCCCAAAAGTCTCAATAATCTCAATAGCCGGAAAACTAACGCGACTTTGCCTTTCCCTTTTGAGATTTCTGAGACCACTGAGATCATTGAGACCGCACTTATGATCTTACTGAATCCCCAACTCCGTCATCCTCGCCTTGCATTTCTCTATGGACGCGGTGTCGTAATACCACCAGTCTTTCCTCGGGGAAGCTTTTGATACTTCCTTATAAAGCTTTGTCGCTTCATCCTTTTTCCCGAGCTCCCAGTATGTATCCGCAAGGAAGAACCTTGCTTCCGTGTCGTCGGGCCGGGCTTTATATATTTCCTCAAGGTATTCCTTTGATTTATTCTTATCCGGCCAGCCGAGTATAAACGGTATGTTCGGGGATTTATAATGCAGCCTTCCGAGGATAAGGCAGGTCGCGTAATTGTCAAAAGTCTTATCCTGGTTGTACAACGCCTCGGCATACCCTTTTATCTTATCTGCCACGCCTTCTTTGGCGGCTTCCAGGACATTGGGGGTTACGTCCCCCCTCCTCGCCCACATTAGCGCCATGACATAGTTAAATTCCTTTGTCTTTGACATGGTGGCACCGAGCGGTTCAAATTCCCTGCTTAATTCCTCGTACTTTACCTTTTTTTCCTCGGCCGTGGCGGTCAGATACCTGTATTTAAAATCAAGTGCCTTGGCGTATTTATAAAGAAGCTTCTCGTTTGCCTTGTCCGCGTCAAAAGCAGCTTTATAATTCTCAACCGCCCTGTCAATGTTGGCCAGGTCGTCTGCGGTGTTTGTTATGGAGTTCCTCATCCCAAAGTATTTGTCGCCTTCTTTTACAAAATCAATTTTTTTGTCAACAGCGGCGCAAACCGAAAAAAACGCAATAGCCAGTATAATTACGGCAAATCTTTTCATGTGCCCTCCACTATTACTTATTTTTTAAAAGCCCCTTATATATGATGTTCATAAGTATATTTACCTTTTTCTCTATGTCTTCCTCTTTTTCCATCGCAAACTGGTACTCAAGACCTTTTATGACCTGGGTTAGCATAAGCGTGGTAAAATCAATGTCCTCCACAATGAGTATGCCTTTTTCCAGGCCTTCCTGGAGGAATTGCCTTACATTTGACATCTCAAAATCCTGGTATTTGTCATACGCTTTTTTGATGTATCCGTAGTAATCCACGTAGTCTTTCTTAAACATTGCGTAGAAAGCGGAAAATTTCTGCATGGACTGCATGCGTCCGAGCATATAGGCCCTGAATTTTTTATCCGGCTCGGTCTCGGCAGCCACCATTTTTATCAGGCTTTCCTTGATTCCGGCCATGTCATCGTCAAGTATCTGGCAGTACATCTGCTCCTTGGACTCAAAATAATGATATATGGTCCCTTTTCCTATGCGCGCTTCCTTTGCCACGTCGTCCATGGTGGTGTCGGTTAAACCCTTTTTTGCGAAAAGTTTCTTTGCGGTCTTTAAGATAAGTTCCTTTGTCTGTTTCATGTGGTCTCCTTATATTTGTATTCCGACTACGGCAAATATAATAGTCGGTTTTTTGCGTTTTGTCAAGACTGTAAGTCGGGTTTTAATCCATTTTCAATTCTGAATTTTCAATTTTCAATTAAAAACATGCCTTAGTCCGTCCGCAATTGAAAATCTAAAATTGAAAATCTAAAATTCACATTAAAAACTATTTACAAATCCCACGCTTTACTTTAATATTATTCAATGTTTTAAAGATGAAATACAATACACAATGAGGTGGCATATGAAAGGTACTTTGACGGAAAAGATACTGAAAAAACACATGGTTTCTGGCAAGCTCATAGCGGGTGAGGAAATTTCCATTAAGATTGACCAGACCCTCACGCAGGACGCCACAGGCACCATGGCTTACCTGGAATTCCTGAATTTCGGCCTTTCAAAGATATCGACCAAGCTTTCAGTGAGCTATGTCGACCACAATACGCTGCAGACCGGTTTTGAGAACGCCGACGACCACCTTTTCCTCCAGTCAGTTGCGGAAAAATTCGGCCTATACTTTTCAAAGCCGGGCAACGGAATCTGCCACCAGGTGCATTCCGAAAGGTTCGCCAAACCGGGCGATACGCTCATAGGCTCTGACAGCCACACCCCCACTGCCGGCGGGGTGGGAATGATTGCAATCGGCGTGGGCGGACTTGAAGTGGCATCTGCAATGGCGGGTTATCCTTACTCGCTTACCTGCCCTGAAGTCATAGGAATTAAATTAAAAGGAAAGCTTCCTGCATGGTCATCCGCGAAAGACATCATCCTGACAGTGCTTAAAAAATATACTGTCAAGGGCGGGGTAAACCGCGTATTTGAATATTTTGGCGACGGCGTAAAATCATTGTCAGTACCTGAAAGGGCCACCATCACAAACATGGGCGCGGAACTCGGCGCCACGACCTCCATATTCCCGTCAGACGCAAACACCCAGAAGTTCCTGAAGGCCTTTGGAAGGGCAAAGGATTATAAAGCCTTCGCTCCGGATAAAAAAGCACAGTATAAAGAGATATTTGAAATAGACTTAAAAAAAGTCGAACCTCTGGTGGCCATGCCCCACTCGCCTGACGCTGTAAAAGCCGTCAAGGAATTAAAGGGCCAGAAGGTAAGCCAGGTAATAATCGGCAGCTGTACGAATTCCTCATATAAAGACCTGATGACAGCAGCACTTGCGTTGAAGGGCAAGAAAGTGCACAAGGACGTCTCCTTCATAGTAGCGCCGGGCTCCAGGACCATATTGAATGCGCTCGTACAAAACGGCGCTCTTTCCTATTATATAGAAGCCGGCGCCAGGGTTGTTGAATCAGCCTGCGGCCCGTGCATAGGCATGGGACACGCTCCGGCCTCCGGTTCAGTATCAATAAGGACCTTTAACAGAAATTTCAAAGGCCGTTCAGGCACGGCAGACGCGTCAATCTTCCTTTCAAGCGTTGAGGTTGCGGTCGCGGCCGCTGTTTTCGGCGAAGTTACTGACCCTAAGAAACTTGGAAAAGCCCCTGTGGTTAACCCGCTTATAAAATTTGAAGTTGATAACGCCCTGCTTTTAAAGCCGCTCTCCCCTGCGGAGGCTTCAAAGGTAAATATAATAATGGGCCCGAATATAAAACCGCTCCCGGAAGGAAAACCCGTCTCAGATATGATGTCAGGAAAGGTATTGATAAAGACCGGTGACAACATAACTACGGACGATATCATGCCGGCCGGCGCGAAGATACTTCCCCTTCGTTCCAACATACCCGAAATATCAAAACACGTGTTCATCAAACTTGACCCGTCATTTTATACCCGCGCCATCAAGGACAACGGCGGGTTCATAATCGGCGGCGACAATTACGGCCAGGGTTCGTCACGCGAGCACGCCGCGCTCGCGCCCATGCACCTGGGTGTAAAAGCGGTCATCACCAAGTCATTTGCCCGCATACACAAGGCAAATCTTATTAATTTCGGCCTTTTGCCCCTTAATTTTACGAATCCAAAGGATTATGACAGGATAAACGCGGGCGACAGGCTTGAATTGATTGACGTTGCAAACTCCATAAAAGCAGGAAAGAACATTACGATGCGGGTAAATGGAGCCATGGATATCAAGTTATTCACACAGCTTTCAGACCGCGAAAAGGAAATAATCCTGGATGGAGGAAAGATAAACTACATCAGGTATAAGATGGGTGTAAAAAGGCCCGTGCCTCCTCCTCCGGCTCCCAAAGTAGAAGCTCCAAAAACGCCGGTACAGTCGGCGCAGCAGCCAAGGCTCCAGGGTCAGCAGCCGTATAACCCGCAGACACAGCAGCAGTATAGGCCTCAAGGCCAGCAGCAGTATAAGCCTCAGGGCCAGCAGCAGTATAAGCCTCAGGGCCAGCAGCAGTATAAACCGCAAGGCCAGCAGCAGTATAAGCCGCAGAACCAGCCGCAGCCGATACAACAGCCGAAACCACAATCAGCAGAGCAGCCAAAACCACTGCCTGTGCAGCAGCCGAAACCGCAGGCAGCGCCTGCTCCGGCTCCACAGCCGGCTGCAAAAATAAAACCAGCAGTTAAGGCAAAACCGGTAAAAAAGAAAATAGCCAAAAAGAAATAAACATAATAATAAAAAAGGAGCGGCAAAAACCGCTCCTTTTTTATTATTATTTAGCCTGTCATTGCGAGGAGGCGATTTAGCAGTCTGCCGACGAAGCAATCTTGTTGTTTGAGAGCTCAAACGAGATTGCTTCGTCGCCATAAAACAAATTCGGCTCCTCGCAATGACAAACTAGACACTTTAATTTTTCCTAATTATAGTAATTGCCTCTCGTATTCAACTTCGTCCTTTATTTCCACCCCATCCTTGTCCGTTAAAGGTATCGAAGGTTTAATTACTCTGGCTTCTGTTATCGCTCCCGGATAAACCGCTTTTTGAACAAACCCCAGTTTCTCATAAAATTTCATGGCATCCAGGTTGTTGTTTGTCGTTACCAGCCAGAGCCTCTTGCACCCGGCAAATTTCGCGGCTTTCATGACATAATCCACCAGCATGGAACCAGCTCCGGACCTTTTTTCTATGACCTCAATGAGGGTAAGTTCGCATTCCCCGCCATTTATCTCATATGTTGCCACGCCGACGGCCTCGCCTTTGTCGTTTTCAGCTATGAATCCCCTTCCTAAAAACGGGTATATTTTCCGGCCGCGGGAAAGTATGAAATCATCCCCCCACTGCCTGACAATGTTGCGTATGTGGTCCCTGTCCGAATCCACCATTTCAACGACACGCATTATACATATACCTCCCTCATGCCGCGTACGGAATTGCATATCCATATCCTGTCGGCCTTTTTAAGGTCGTTTAAGCGCAGTACCTTTTCCCTGTATTTTCCGCCCTGCGCGAGAAGATATTCCCTGTATGTGCCGGGAAGCAGGCCGCACTCAACCGGAGGGGTATAAAGTATCCCGTTCTTTTCAAGAAAAATATTGGAGCTGTGCGCCTCTGTGATTTCCCCTTTTTCGTTAAAAAACACAACGTCAAAAAAACCTTTTTTAACGCATTCATCATACTCGCCGTCGTACACCCGCCTCTTTGTGGTCTTATGGCGCAGGAATATATCCCCGGAATTTGTTGTTGTTTTTGAAATAATCAGTTTGCCTGAAAACTCCGGGGTATTTACTATTTTTTCAGACTCAACATGAAGCCTTCCGCCGGCTGACGCAAGCAGTCTGACCTTGAATAATTTCTTTTTGTTGAGTTTTTTGGAATACTTCTCCAGGGAAAGCCTGATGTCCGCGGCCGTCACCGGGAACCTGAAATACGCGGCTGATTTTGCCATCCTCGCGACATGATTTTCAAAGAGGGAATACTTTCCGTTTTCAAATAAGAGGGATTCGATAAGTTTGAAGTCTTCTTTTAGAAACGCGGCCTTGCCAAGGCATTCCGCGTATTCATCGCCGGCTTTTGAATCATGCACTATGCCGCTTCCTATGCCCATTTCCCCTTTTTGGCCCCTTTATTACCGCGGTCCTTATCGGGATGCTGAATATTGCTTTTTTCATACGCGGGGATATAAACCCTATCGCGCCTGTATATAAGCCCCTGTCTTCATCCTCAGTCTGCCGTATAACCTGCATGGCGCGCAGTTTGGGTGCCCCGGTTACCGATCCTGACGGGAAAACAGCCGCCATGATTTCAGTTAGCCCTGTTCCCTGCTTTAGTTTTCCCTTAACAGTGGACGTCATCTGATACAGGGTGTCAAATTCTTCCACATCAAAAAGTCCGCTTGTTTTAACGCTGTTTACAGAGCATATCCTGCCAAGGTCATTCCTTATAAGGTCCACTATCATTATATTCTCCGCCGACGTTTTGGAGCAGTCTTTAAACCTATCAAGGGCCTGCCTGCCGCACGGCTTAAGCAGCGTGCCTTTCATGGGTTTCATGGTGATGTCCCTGCCATCGAGCTTAAAGAATAGTTCCGGCGAAAAGGACATGTAAATATTCTTTCCGTCATTTATATACGCTGAATATTCCGTCTTTTGCCTTAAACAGAGCGATTCAAAAAGTTTCTGCGGGTCGGTATCCGTCTTAAAACTCACTTTAAAACATTCATTTACCTGATAGACCTCGCCCGCTGAAATTAATTTTTTAATGCGGTTGAATTTATTAGTGTAGGCTTTAAGCGTCAGCGAAGGCCTGATATTTTCACATCCGCCGTTCCCGTTTAAATCAAGCTCATTATACACATAAGGCTTTTTATATATCCCAAAATTAAGCAGCGGCCCGGCCTCTTCGCGCGGTTTTCCCGCCCTTGGCAGGATGCTATATCCGGCTTCATACGCCATAAATCCGGCCGCGTAAAAGCCTTTATCCACAGCCGCCTGAACTTCAGCCAGCGCGCCTGCAAGCCCGGAGGGGTTTTTGCATATGATTGTTTTTTCTGGTTTTGTAAAAAGATAAGACTTTCTTTTATTCCCCTGCGATGTGTGAAAAAAGAGGCATTTGCCTTCGGGCAGCATACCGCTATATCCCCAGCAGCGCGGAAGCGTTTTTGTTCGTTATCATTTCGAGGTCATTTTCTGTCTTTACGGCCTTTTTCACTTTATCGAAAGTAATGTTCTGCCTCTGCCACGGGAAGTCGGTGCCAAATAATGTTTTATCAGCCCCGAAGCCATATATCATCTCCCTTAATAAGCCGTCATCCATTATCGTGCAGTAAGCCGTATCAACATATGTTCTAGTTCCAACGAGGTGTTTTGCGGCCTCTTTCCACATCTGCAGGCCTCCCATATGCGCCACAACCAGCTTTAAGGCCGGGTATGAATCAATAACGCCCCTGAACCTTTCAGGCGTGCCTTTTATGGTTTTTTTATCAAAATCAGCCTCAGCTCCGGCGCCGGCGTGGGCTATGACAACTATGCCTTTGTTTTCGCAGAATGAATAAACACTTTTCATGGATTCATCATCCGGAAAAAATCCCTGTTCCTGCGGATGGATTTTTATGCCTTTAATGCCATTCTTCGATATATAATCAAGTTCATCGGTAACCGCTTCCATGCCCGGATGTACCGCGCCGAAACTTATTATTCCCTTTTCCCGCGCGTTATACTCTATGGCCCTGCGGTTTATGGGCTTTACGGCATCAGGGGCGGCAGCCACAGGCAGGTTAACGCAGAAATCAACGGAATCTTCCTTCATGAATTTTTTCAGGCCGTCAAGCCCTCCGTCAGGGGTATTAAGGATATAACCTTCCCTGACCAGGTAATCCCTGGCGTCCTGTGTTCTTTCACCTGTATAAAAATGGGTATGGAAATCAATTATTTTCATTTGTTGCCTAAAACACGGAAAACTTTGCGTTATTTTTTCCTTCTTTTTTTACTTCATACATGAGCGAGTCAGCCATTTTAACCGCGTTATCAGCGCTTCCGGGGAACTGTTTAAACGCTATGACGCCCACGGAAAAAGTCACGGGAAACCCGGATCTGTTCATTTCTTCCCTTAACGAACCCATGATTTTATCAAGTATGATCTTGGAATCGCCGCTGCCCGCTGTCGGCAAAAGCAGCGCGAATTCATCGCCGCCAAGCCTTGCTGCGGCGTCCATTTTGCGTATGTGTTTTTTCAGCACTTCCGCTGCCGCGATTAAAACCCTGTCCCCCGCGTGATGCCCCAGCGTGTCGTTTACGTTCTTAAAATTATCCGCGTCTATGTACGCTATGGTAAAAGGCGACTCAGCCCTGCTGCTCCTGCCTATCTCCGCTTCGACAGCCTCAAAAAAATACCGCCTGTTTGAGAGTCCCGTCAAATAATCCGTACGGGAAATTTCCCGCTCTTCTTTTAACAGTTTTTTTATCATTCCCAGCAGGTATGCGACAACAATAAAGAAAATTGCCAAAACAACCGTGTCCCAGTACAGTATGAGCGCGCTTGAATACTCCCTTCCCGCGGTTGACTCGGTGTAATACCACAACCCGGCCGACAGGAAAGAAAGTGATATGCCGTATTTCGCGCCGAGGAACCAGGCCGCGATGGATATTGGTATCAGATAAAATACAGTAAGCAGTATTTCCTGGCCGGTTAACAGGTCAGCATAGCCTATACCGGCGGAAACCGCTATCAGCGCCAGAAATATCATTATTTTTTTAAACATACATCTCCTTTTTATATCCCATAGGTTTAATCATACACAATATATTTGACGTCATTTTTGCCCTGTTTTTTTACCGTATACATAAGGTTGTCCGCCAGCTTTATCATCTCATCCACATTATCCGGCGCCTTCATATAAGTCACAACGCCCGCGCTTAAGGACACGGGCCAGTTGTTTTTTTTCATTTCATGGTCCACGCTCTCCCTTATCTTGTTTACAAACGCCGGTGTGGCCTTGAAATCCATGGACGGAAGCAGTATGGCAAATTCATCCCCGCCAAGGCGGGCCACCGCGTCAGTGAGCCTGATGTTGGTCCTGATGGTATGGGCCACCGTATAAAGAAGCCTGTCTCCCACCGCATGTCCGAGACTGTCATTTATCGCCTTGAAATTATCAAGGTCCAGGTAAACAAGCGTAAGCGGGCTGTCATACCTTTGTATCCTGCTGAGTTCGATCTTCGCGTAATTATAAAAGGCGCGGCCATTGGATACTTTTGTGAGAAAATCCTCCATGGCAAGCTGTTTCTGCGTCTGGATCTCTTTCTTAAGATACACTAAAAGATAAACTGAACCGGTGAAAAAGAACAGTATGCCTACCCCATTCCAGAAAGGTATGAGAAAGTGAGTGTAGCTGGCGCCGGCGACCACATCCGCCAGGAACCATACGACAGTTGAAAGCAGCGAAATTAAATAACCTGTTTTGGGGCCGACATACCAGGCTGCGATTGAAACGGGAATAAGGTAGAATGTGGTGACTGAAATTTCCTTGCCGGTTATGGAGTCGATATGGCCAATTAATAAAACCATGGCCAGGGAAAAGAAAAATATCAATACTTTGTATTGTGTTAAATTAAAATTGATTTTAACCATACCCGCTCCTTAAAACAGCAGCTTGCGCCCCTTATATGCCAAATACGGCCTCTGCCCTTCGCGTATTGCTTTTATGACAAACAATGGCTGTTTTCAGTTATTAAGTATCTGGTCCCTCTCAGGCCCTACTGACACAATGGATACATTCACTCCCATGTACTTTTCTATGAATTTTATGTATGCCTTCGCTTCCTTCGGAAGGTCCTTGGACTTGCGGGCCTTTGTAATATCCTTCTTCCAGCCCTTTAAAGTCACATATACCGGCTTGCACGTATACAGTTCCTCGCCGTCTGATACAAACGCGTCTGTCTTCTTCCCCTTGTAAATATACTGCGTGCAGACCTTTATCTCGTCAAATATGGAAAGCACGTCTATTTTTGTAAGTAGGATGTCTGTCAAACCGTTGAGCTCAGCCACGTATTTAAGCGCCACAAGGTCGAGCCAGCCGCAGCGCCTGGGCCTGCCGGTGGTAGCGCCGTACTCGCCGCCAGCTTCCCTGGTCTTAGCGCCTGTTTTCTCTTCCATCTCTGTCGGGAAAGGCCCGTTGCCGACCCTGGTCTGATAGGCTTTTGTAATGCCCCATACTTTTTTAATATGCCTGTGCGAGACTCCCGCGCCGGTCATTACCCCGCCTATCGTAGGATTAGACGAAGTCACGTAGGGATAGGTTCCAAAATCTATGTCAAGCAGGGCGCCCTGTGCGCCTTCAAAGAGGACTTTCTTGCCTTTATTTAGCAGGTCATTGATAACCCTTACCGTGTTTGCCATGTAAGGCTTGAGTTCTTTCGCGAATTTTTCTGTCTGCGCTATGACCTCTGCCGCCGATATTTCCTTGTCACCATAGAAATTTTTCAGCAGGAAGTTCTTTTCCTCGAGGTTTTCCTCGATCTTTGCCTTTAATACTTCCGCGTTAAATACATCACGCAGGCGCACGCCTGTCCTGACATATTTGTCCGTATAAGCCGGGCCTATGCCCCTGCCTGTAGTTCCTATCTTTTTATCCCCTGCTTTCTTTGCTTCTTTGGCTTTATCTATCATCTTGTGGTAAGGCAATACTATGGCGGTATTTTCGCTTATTAAAAGGTTCTTAGGCGTGATGGATATGCCCCTTTTTTTCAGGCCGTCTATTTCCTTAACCAGCTCTTCCATGTCCAGGACCACTCCGTGTCCGATTATATTCATCTTGCCCTTATGAAGCACTCCTGAAGGAAGCAGGTGCATGACATATTTTTCTTTTCCGACGATTACAGTGTGCCCGGCGTTTGCCCCGCCCTGATAACGCACTATGACATCGTATTTTTCCGCGAATAAATCCACTATTTTGCCTTTGCCTTCATCGCCCCACTGCGCTCCTAAAATAACGTCTGCGGACATAAATGTACCTCGTTTCGTAGTATATTTGCATTTGAGATTTGAGATTGCTGAAAAAGGTCTCAGATGCCTAATAATGATATAGCAAAACTTCTGTTTTGGCAAGGGTAAATGAGATGTCCCGATGGTAAAAATTGAACTGTTTATGTAGCTGCCTATAATTTGTAGTATAAACTATCATGTAAAAGTAATAGTTTTAATGTAACGTTTTCGTATTATCAATTTCAATTATTATATATATTTTGGAAATATAAAAAACCTTTTTAAAACCACACATATAGGTCCGTATCTGTCCCATCATAACCTAAAGATCTTGCCTCAACAATATCTTCTTCCGAACCCGCTATGTCTCCGTAGTGCCTTTTGGCAATTCCGCGTTTATTGAGTATTGTCGCCTTAACTTTATCATCTAAATAAAATTCAAGCATTTTATTGTAATCAGGTATAGCGTCTTTATACCTCCCCAAACTAACTAATGCTATGGCTCTTTGGTTGTAACTAGCAAAATATTTTGGATCGTTATCCACAGCTTTATTACAATCCCTAATCGCGGCATTACCATTTAACATTAAATTCTCAATGTATGCTCTCATGCAATAGCCCTCAGCACTGCTTGGATCTAGTTTTATGACTTTATTAGCACATTCCAACGCCTTGCTGCTATTTCCAAATATCATTAAAGCTTTCCCAAGATAGATATATGCTTCCTTAGATTGCGAATTAATTTCAATTGCTTTATTAAAATCAAAAATTGCCGCCTGAATATCGCCTAATGATTGCATTGCTCGCCCGTGATTTATATACTTGTCAGCTTCAGGGGGGCCTAACCTAATCGCCTCATTAAAACTTTTAATTGCTGCAGTGTAGTCTCCTGCAGTCGCCTTAATATTTCCAATATTAAAATGTGCCATTCCGTTATCAGGATTAATACTCAGTGCTTTTTCAAAATCTGCAAGTGCATCTTTTGAATTTCCAGAGTTGTCTTCGATAATACCCCTGCCGACATAAGGAGATGCATCTTCCGGATCAAGTTCTATTGCCTTATTTAAATCTATCAAAGCGCCTTCCATGTCGCTCAATCGATATTTTGCTTTTGCCCGTACATAGTATGCTTTTGATATTGATGGATTCATTGTTATAGCCTTGTCAAGGTCTTTAATTGCTGTTTTGGGATCATATTCACATTTTGCCATTCCACGATATACGTATGCCCTAGGATTCTTCGGATCCATTTTAACCACTTCATCAAAACATTCTAATGCTTTGTTATAGTTCCCCTCATTAAAGGCTGCTATTCCATCAGAAAAAATAGTGTCAATATCTAGTGAATTGACAGTAATTGAGAAAAACAGTAAGAAAAATACGATAGAAAATATTGTTTTCATAATTTCCCCTTTCAATCCTTTATATATTCATCTTATCATCCCTACTGCCAAAATCAAGTTTAACATTAGGTAGGGTTAATTAAATACATATTAAACAGGCACGGTGCGGGCGGGCATACATGACTGGAGGTAATGCAGTAGTTTGTGCCGCTGCGGCACCCTCACCCCATCCCTCTCCCATAGAGGGAGAGGGGGGAAGATCCGTCAATTGCCAAACCACACAAACAAAAAGGCGGGCATTTTTGCCCGCCTCCTGTCTTTTGTCTCTTATCTCTTGTCTCTAGAGGGTAATATACTTTACCTCTATGATGTCTTCCATGTTCTTTATCGAGTCTATGACTGTCTTGGGCACTTCGTTGTCGACCGTGACTACTCCGAGCGCCACTTTTTCCTCTTTGTTTCTGCCGAGGGCAAAGGAGGCTATGTTGATGTTGTTTGAGCCCAGGACTGTTCCCATCCTGCCTATTACGCCCGGCTTGTCGTTGTTCTTGTAAACTATGATGTTCTTCTCCGGCGCGATTTCCACTTCAAACTTGTCAACCTGTACTATCCTGGCTTCCTTCTTTATGGTTAAGCTTCCGTATACGCTGCGTTTGTCCTTGTCCGTTTCTACGGTGACGCTTACCAGGTTCGGGTAGTCAGTGGTCACTGAGTTCGTCTTTTCCACTACCGCTATGCCGCGCTCCTTGGCAAGGGGCATGGCGTTAACGAAGTTCACGCTGTCGCCCATTGCCGGCGAAAGGAACCCTTTTACCGCGCCTATGGTCATGTACTTCATGTTGTACTTTGCTATCTCGCCGCTGTACTCTATGGTGATTGATTTTACGTTGCCGTCCACAAGCTGGGCCGCGAACTTGCCGAGTTTGTCGTTTAAGTTTAAGAACGGCTGCATTTCCTTTAATACTTCAGGGTCCACAGCCGGTATGTTCAGGGCGTTCTTTACCATGCCGCCGCGCAGGGTCTCTATAACCTGCTCCACAATAACCTTGCCGACATTTTCCTGCGCTTCAATTGTCGAGGCTCCCAGATGCGGGGCCATGATGATAACCGACGGGTCCACAGTGAAAAGGTCCGAGTCAAACGGCGGTTCGTTGTCATATACGTCGAGCGCGGCCCTTTTAACCTTGCCTGATTTTAAGGCTTCTGCCAGGTCTTTTTCCACTACAATGCCGCCCCTGGCGCAGTTAACTATCATTACGCCGTCTTTCATGGTGGCTATTTCCTTTGTTCCTATCATTCCCGTGGTTTCCTTGTTCTTGGGCACGTGGAACGTGATGATATCCGCCTTTTTAATTACCTCTGCGACAGACATGGTCTCTATGCCGAGCTCCTGCGCTTTTTCTTTTGTTATAAACGGGTCATATCCGATAATCTTCATCCCGAAAGATGACATCCTTTTGGATACTTCCGCGCCTATCCTGCCCAAACCTATTACTCCCAGGGTTTTGCCGTAAAGCTCTATGCCTGTAAATTTATTGCGCTCCCATTTCTTTGCCTTAAGCGAAGCGTCAGCCTGCGGCAGGTTCCTTGCCATACCCATGATAAGGGTGATGGTCTGCTCTGCCGTGGAGAGCGTGTTAGCGTCAGGCGTATTCATTACGATAACGCCCTTGGCCGTGGCAGCCGGCATGTCGACGTTATCAACGCCAACGCCCGCGCGGCCGATTACTTTAAGCTTTTTTACCTTCTCAAGGGTCTTTGCCGTCACTTTGGAAGCGCTCCTTATGATGAGAGCGTCATAGTTCGGCAGCTCCTCCGCGAGCTGGTCCTCTGTCATGCCGGTCTTCACAGTGCACTCCACATCCTTCTCGTTCTTTATCATATTTATCGCGTCTTCCGAGAGCTTGTCGCTTACAAGGATCTTGTACATGTAATACCTCCCCTATTGGTCATGATTTTTATTTATACTCCGCCATCAGTACTTCCATCGTCCTCTTTACGCCTTTTCCTATCTCGATGTTCGCGCCCATGTCTTTCAATGCCATTTCGGTCGCGGCCATTCCCATCACAGCGTCAAACCTGTCCGTATACCCGAGTGTGCCTATCCTGAATATCAGGCCTTCCATCTTGCCCTGTCCGCCTGCCATGGATATGCCGTACTCGTCGCGTATTTTTTTCATAAGGACCTTTGTGTCTATGCCCTGCGGCGCGACAACCGATGTCAGCACTACCGCCGGGTTTTCTTTCGCGAAGAGCTCAAGGCCGAGCGCCTTAATGCCTTCGCGCACTGATTTTGAAAGGATTGCGTGGCGTTCCCAGATCTTCTCGTTGGTCTCTTCCTTTATCATGCGCAGCGCAACAGCCTGCTGCATTATAAGGGAAACGGCGGATGTCCACGGGGTATCCGGCATTTTTTCCTTTGTAAGGGCCTTCTCATACCTTTTCAGGTCAAAGTAAAATTTAGGTGTCTTGTTTGTTTCCACAAGTTTCCAGGCTTTTTCGCTGCAGGCAACGTAAGCGAGCCCCGGCGGTATCATTAAGCCTTTCTGCGATCCTACCACTATGCAGTCGACCAGCCACTTGTCCATGTAGAAAGGCTGGGCTCCTATGCCGGATATGCCGTCAACCACGAGGACTGCTTTGGAGGCGGCTACGATCTTACCGATTGCTTCTATATCATTGTATACTCCCGTTGATGTTTCATTAAGCTGGACAAAAACCGCGGTAGCGTCCGGGTTCGCGTCGAGCGCCTTTTTGATCTCTTCCGGCTTTATGGCATATCCCCACTCAGGGGCTATCTTTACCATGGTAGCGCCGTATGCTTTTCCGAGGTTTTCCCACCTGTCGCCGAAAGCGCCGATGGTTCCTACTATTATCTTATCGCCCGCGTTAACGAGGTTTGCCATCGCTGTTTCCATGGCGCCTGTTCCTGAAGAGGCCATAAGGTAAACATTCCTTGTTGTGCCGAGAACGTACTTCATGCCGTCCAGGACTTCAGTTAGGATCTTCCTGAACTGCGGCGTCCTGTGGTGCATTACGGGTTTTGCTGCTTCGACTAAAACATCTGCCGGTACTTCTGTCGGGCCTGGTGCCATGATGTATTTTTTCCTCATTTTCCAATACCTCCTCAATAGATTGTGAAATTTTGAACTATCTTGCTATAATATATAACAAACTATGACTTAAATGTCAATATTAAATTTTTGAATAATTTACCCTTGCTTGTGATATATTTCACTTACTAACATAAAATAAAACCCCGATTTTCACGGGGTTTTACATATCTTTCGAATTCCCTTCCGTCTCCCACGCTAATCGTGTCTCCAGCGATCGTCTCCCTTTGTTTCAGAAAGGGAGATAAGAGAGGGATTTCTGAGGCTTTTATTTCTTTTTGTCTTCCATTATCTTTTTTCTCATCTCTACTTTTTCGAATATTTCCTCTACTTTTTCTATGAGCCTTGCCGGTGAGAAGGGCTTTACCACATACGCGTCAGCGCCGGACTTAAACCCTTTTTCGATGTCGGTAATCTGTCCCTTGGCCGTTAAAAGAATTACCGGTATGGATGATGTAACTTTATCCCTTTTTAAGTTTTTGCACGCCTCTAAGCCGTCCATTTCAGGCATCATGACGTCTAAAATGATGAGGTCAGGCATCACTTTCTGAACAACCTTAATGGCCTCGGCGCCGTTTGAAGCCGTGGTTACGCTGTAAGAATCGGATAATGTATCCTGCAATGCCGAGAGTATGAACGGTTCGTCGTCAGCTACCACTATTTTCTTTTTCAGGTCACTCATTTCTCTTGCCTCCTTTTACTTTTGTTTTACCTTTGGTATGTAGCATATGAATTCGCTTCCCTTGTTTATCTCGCTTTTTACCGTAACCCCGCCGTTATGCAGTTCAAGTATGTATTTGACGATCGGAAGGCCTATTCCGGTTCCGCCGATCTTTTTTACCTTTTCGCTTTCCACCCTGTAGAACTTGTCGAATATCTTGTCCAGGTCTTCCCCGGCAATTCCCAACCCCTGGTCCTTGACGCTGAAATACAATGTCTTATCATCGTCCCAGACTCTTATGGTAATTTCCCCACCCTCAGGGGAGTATTTCAGGGCATTTGACAGCAGGTTCGTGAGAACCTGTATCATTTTGTTCCTGTCAACGAGTATTATCTCACTTTTCTCGGGCAGTGTCAAAATAATTTTGTGCTTTACCGAAGCGCTCTTAAATGTCTCATAAACCGTATGTAAAAGCTCGTTAAAATCAATGGGTTCAAGGGTAAGGCTTAAGCCTTTGCCCGCGTCAATCCTGGATAAGTCAAGCAGATCGCCTATGAGCGCGCCAAGCCTCTGGGTTTCCTTGTTTATGATATCCGCGTACTTCTTTACCTTCTGCGAGTCCACGTCCCTGACCATCATGAGCTCGCTGTATGCCTGTATGGGCGTAAGCGGGGTCCTTAACTCGTGCGAGACCATGTTCAAGAACTCCGACTTCATCTTGTCGAGTTCCTTTATCTCTGTTATGTCCCTGAAAACCGCGACTGACCCGGCGGTATTATCCTTTTCATCTATAATTGGCGCGAAGACAGCCGCGAAGATATGCTCCTTATTGCCTATCATCAGCTTTACTTCTGTCTTTGTTATTTTCTTGTCATTCAATACCATAGTGAAATTATTTATGATATCCCCGCTTTTCATGGTGTCCCCGAGGGGTTTTTCCATGGCCCTGTCCCAGTCCAGCTCAAATAAGCGCTCGGCAACCCTGTTTATCATAACCATCTTTTTGTTTGAATCAACGGCGATAACAGCGTCTTCCATGGACTGGACGATGGATTCTATCCTTAGTTTTTCAATCGAGAGGTTTACATTAACTTTCTTTAAATCCTTATTTAACTGCTCCGCGCGCTCTTCCAAATGCTCGTATAAGTTCGCGTTCTCTATGGCGATGGCGGCCTGTGAGGCTAAAGCCTCGAGGAACTTTATCTCGGTCTTTGAGAAATTTCCGCCGCCTATCTTATTTAATACCTGCACCACACCGATGGTCTGGTTGCGCACCTTTAAAGGAACGCAGATAACCGAGCGGGTAATGAACTGAGTCTGCTCATCCACGCGCCGCGCGAAACGCGGGTCCTTTGACACGTCAGGCACAAGCAGCGACTCGCCTGTATAAGCCACCCATCCGGCGATGCCCTCGCCCATCTTCAGCCTTATCTTCTGTACTTCCTCTTCCTTGGGGCCCGTGGCTATTTCAAAAAAGAGCTCGTTGCGCTCATTGTCAATTAAGAACACCGATGACGCTTCAGCCTGCATAACCTTCTCGGCAGACTGCATAATGAGTTTTAAGAGCTGGTCTAAGTTCCTGGTGGAATTAATGATAATGGAAGCTTCCATCAGGGCGCTCATCTTGGCTATTTCCTCTTCTTTTTCCTTATTAGCCATGTGGGTTATGTATTCCTGGACGGATAATTCGATGACGATATTGAAAAGGTCAACTATGAGGTCGGCTACGTTAACAAGGCGTTCTTCGGAAAACTCAGGCACTTCCTTATAAGCTGCGAGCAGTTCATTAAAATCCACGCCCGCGTCCACAGCGAGCTTCTTTACAAGTTCCTCATTCTGCGGTCTTTCCTTTGTGCCCACGAGGATATTGAATTTCTTGCCGTAGAAGTAAGTGGTGGCGCAGTAGTAAGTGCAGTCCGCGTAAAGCGTGACAAACCGCGCTTCCCTGTCGATGTTCTCGGCCTTTATCTCGCAAATCTTGCGGCCGGCTTCGGTGGACATCAGGAGTTTAAAGAAAGGGCTGAAATTGGATTCTTCGGTGTTTATCTTGCCGTCCTCACTTATGACCTTAAGCGCGATGCCTAAGTCCTTTGCGAACTTATACTGTATCCCCTCCCAAACCCGTATGTTAAAGAGTTTGGAGGAATCTATGGCAGCTGGTTTAGACGGTTTTTCATCAAACATTAATACTCCTTTAGAGCGTTCGGAGTTCGGGGTTCGGAGTTCGAAGTTGGATAAAAACGTTCCGGTTCCGGGTTCTGTTTAATCCCAACTCCGAACCCCGAACTCCACCCTCCGAACTGTTTTATATATTATTTCTTCTTCTTTACGGTTTTCTTCTTTGCCGCAACTTTTTTCTTAGGCGCCGCTTCTTTCTTCATAGATCCGCCGCAGGAACATCCGCATCCGCAATTGTCTGCCATGGTAATAAACCTCCTTAAATCAGATGAAAAACAGTTTGATGTTTTAAGTTTTAAGATTGAACCGTAATTGCATTATCTTAAAACTTCAAACTTAAAACTTGTTTAGCTTTTTCTATTAGTCCTGGTGGGCGCGATTGGATTTGAACCAACTACTTCCAACGTGTGAGGTTGGCACTCTAACCAAATGAGTTACGCGCCCTTGCCTTAATTACCCTAACATATTACACGCTCTTTGGTCAAACATCAACACCAAAAACACCGCCTTGCGGGCGGACACATAGGTCCGCCCCTACAGGGGCAAATCCCGCCTATCGCAGCCTAAAGGCTGCGGCTACCAACGTTCGCTACTGTCTGCTACCCACCACTCACCACCCACTACTCACTTAGTCGTATCAGCATCCCGGTCTTCTTCGCCCTTAAAAACGCCAGCTCAATAAGCCAGAGTAAAATGCCAATGTATATTGCGGAAAGGCCGTAGCCTTTAAGCAGCGGGTGCGTGAAGTTCAGGGGGAAGTTGTAGCCTGTCCTGAAGTATTCCAGGAAGTATGTCAGCGGGATGAACTGCGCCACTTTTGCGAAGACCGCGGGCAGGTATGTTACCGGGTAGTAGATGCCGCACAGCAGCATCATTAACGCCGATATCATCCACGCTATGATGTCTATCCTCTGGCCGAACATGAATATGAAAAATATTACCATCATCCCTGATATCATGGCTGTAAGGTATACTCCTGAAAGCGAAATCCAAAGCACAACCGCTCCGGGCAGGGTAAATTTAAAGAAGAGCATGGCAAGCGCGGCTAACATGAAGAATGTGATGATTCCCCTTGCGGTTCCGATGATCCACGAGCCTATTATGTAATCAATGTTCTTAACCGGCGCTATGAATGTCTGCTTTACGCTTTTGGACCACACGTCATAGAGAAAGCCGTATGCCACGTCAAGTTGCGATGTCTGAAAGACGCCCGCCATGATGGCCCCTGTCAAAAGAAATGACATCATGTCGCCTTTGAGCGAAAGGAACCCGCCCATTAACCCGATTGAAAGTATGCCTATAATGGGCCAGAACAACATCTCCGCGAATGTAAAAAAATTTCTTATGGCAAATATGTAATTCCTGTAGGCAAAGGCGTATATTCTAATCAGCTGCGAGTTCAATGAACGCCTCCTCCATGTTTTTTGACGATGTCATTTTTTTTATTTTTTCCTTTGTGCCCAGCGCCGCTATCTGCCCGTCTTTTATGAAAGCTATCCTGCCGCAGAGTTCCTCCGCTTCGCGCATGATATGCGTGGTGAGCATTATGGTTATTTTCATCTTCTTATGGAGCTGTTTTATTACTTTTCTTATTTTTACCGATATGTTCGGGTCCATGCCTGAAGTGGGTTCGTCAAGCAGCAGAATCTTCGGCTCATTTAATAGCGATTTGGCAATCGACGTGCGCTGCTTTGTGCCCGTGGATAATTCGTCAAAACGCACATTGGCGTATTTTTGAAGTTCCATGAGGTCTATCAGGTAATCCACTTTATGATCTAGTTTCTTGCCCCACAAACCATACAACATGCCGTAAAAGTTCAGCGCTTCCCTTACGGTCAATGCCCATGGATAATTAGGATTGCCCGAGCTCATGTTCATGGTGTTGCGTATCTCATGCGAAAACATGCCGCAGGTCTTATTGCCGGATATCATGACGCATCCGGAATCAGGAGTTATAAGCCCCATGATGACGTTTAAAAGCGTTGACTTGCCCGCGCCATTAGGCCCAAGCACGCCAAAAAGCTCGCCCTCGTGTATGTCAAGGTCAATGCCGCGAAGGGCGTTGGTAATACGCGGGTTTATAAAGCCGGATCTGTAGGTTTTTACAATGCCAGTTACGGATATTATTGGTTGTTTCATGGAGCTCCTTTTTTAATCCCATAGCCCAGAGCTCATAGCCCAAGGAAATGCCTTCACTTGAGCTTTGGGCTCTGGGCTCTGCTTATCCCCTTAACCTTACGTTATACTTCATCTCCAGCCGCGCGGGATTGTATGACATCTTTGCCTTCCGCAAGCCTTCGTCCCCGGTATCCTGTTCCCTGTTTATCCATTTATATTTTGAGAGCATCTTTTCGCAGAACTGCTGGTTTATGGCCTGGTATATGCCCCTGTACATGGGGTTTGCTTTTTCAAACATGACAACGGCGGTTTCGCTGTTAAGCTCCGAGGCCGCGGTAAAGGCCTGTATGTGGCCTTTTATTTTTATCACCGCGCCAAAGACGCCCAATTTGTCCCAGCTATTCAGCACTTCATGAAGCGCCTTGCTTTCATTTATGAGCGAAAGGTCGTCATCACACGCGCGCGCCTCGCACCACCTCTGCTGAAATTCTTTTATTTCACCAATCATCTCCGGGGTGACGTGGAGAAACTCAAACTCATTTTCCCTGTAAAAACCCTTCAAATGATTTCGCTTGCCGTCAAATTTTCTTCCTGAGAGGTTTATGAGGTCGCTGATGTCATAGACATAGTCGGCGTTATCCCTGTCCTCTTCCGCCGCCAGCACGCCTGAGGCGTCGCATGCGGCCGCGCCTTTTTCGTCAAAGCAGTAAAAGTAAGTGTCTTTTTTCTCGCCTGCTCCCCATTCAAGCAAGGCTATAACGGTTTTTACGGGCTCATTGCTGCCTATCGGCGGGTAAAAGTATTCCTTCCCGCCCTTATTGAGCAGGAGGCAGATATTATTGTTATGGACAGTGGCTTTTATGTCCCTTAAATCATGCCATGCGTATATCTCGGTGAAATTAAGCTCTGAGAGGGCAGTCTGCGCTTCAAAAAGGCGCTTTTCTATGACTTCCCTGTGGTCAATACTAATCTGCGTGAAATCGGGAAAACAAGGTATTTTGTCCATATTTTAAATGCCTTTCTTTTTTGATTGTCATTGCGAGGAGCCGTCCTTGGTGCTGCTGGTAGCCGCAGCCTTTAGGCTGCGTAACGGTGTACCGCAACCTGAAGGTTGCGACTACCAGGACAACAGCACCTTCTCGTAATGAATGCTTAAAGCCATAAATTGTTCATTAATTCCCCATAATTATAGCATAAAAACACCCTTGAATTTACAACTTATTTTGTTATACTTAACAAATGAAACAGGGATAAAAAACCACTATAATAATGAGGAGCACAGCATGAAAAAAATACTTATCATACACGGCCCGAACCTTAACCTTCTGGGACAGAGGGAACCGAATGTGTACGGCAACATTTCCATCGCTGAAATAAACTCAAACATAGAGAAAAAAGCCGCGGAACTGGGCATGGAAGTAAAGATAGTGCAGTCAAACCACGAGGGCGAGATAGTCACCACCATACAGCAGGCCATGAACTGGGCGGACTGTATCATCATAAACCCGGCGGCTTACACGCATACATCCGTGGCCATCAGGGACGCCATATCATCCATAAACATACCGACCATCGAAGTCCATTTGTCAAACATCTACAAACGCGAAGATTTCAGGCAGAAGTCCTTTATCGCGCCGGTCACAGTCGGCCAGATCTCGGGTTTTGGCGACCAGGGTTATTATCTCGCGCTTGAGGCGGCCTCCAAGCTTCAGATAAAATGACAGACAAACTCATAAAAATAGCGGACTACACCATACTCGCCATACTCGCGGCACTTACCGCTTTTTCCCTGTTTTTTCCCTCATATTTAAAACCCGGTTATGCCGTCATATACAAGTGCGCCATAGTAATAGCCGGATTTATCTTCATCATGAGCAGCAAGCTCTTAAAAGAAGAACTCAAGATTGACACGCCGATTGACGGCTACCTTTTTGCCCTTTTTATATGGACTATCGCCTCCTCCCTTTTTTCCCGTTCCCTATTCGCCTCTTTCAACGCTGCGGTTACGTTTGCCATTTACCTGCTTTTCTTTTATGTGGTATATAACTACGCGAAAAAGCATTTCACCCGTATCCTCATATTCCTCGCGGTGTGCTCCGTGCTTCTCGGGCTTTACGGATTGTACCAGTATTATTTCGGCTTTGAGGAAACGCTTAAGTATCTTGGTTCCATGACCTCCGAGAACCTCTGGGCCATGCGCGAACGCCTGGAGACCCGCAGGGTATTTTCCACCTTCATATACCCCAATACTTTTGCCGGATTTTTAATACTCATGATACCCGTGCTTCTCGGCCTTTTTAAATCGGAAAAAAAATACAGGCCTTACCTTGGAGCGGCGCTCGCGCTGCTGGTCTTTAACCTGATCCTCACGAAATCAGTGGGCGCTTTCATATCCCTTATCACCGGCACCTTTATTGTCCTGCTGTTGGTTTCAGACCCGAGCCTTGTGACTTTCCGGAGGCTTTTCATGATGCTTCTTGCCGTGTGCGTGGGGCTGCTTCTGCTGGTCCTTAAAATGCGCGGCTTTTCCATGTTCGGCCACGGCGTCCAGGCAAAACTTGAGAGCTACCTGAAGATGGCTGATATCGTGCAAAAGTTCATCCTAACAGGCGCCGGCCCCGGAAATTTTGAGATGATATACAACAACCCGGCCTTTGGAAAATCAGGGTACTTAAAATACGCCCACAACTTCATGTTCCAGGCGGCCGTAGAAATGGGGCTGGTGGGGCTTTGCTTATTTATTGCCGCCGGATTCAAGGCTTACTCCTCAATTATCCAGAACTTTTATTTTATAAGGACGCCCCGCAGGAAAGTCCTGGTCTTTTCACTCCTGACAGGCATTACAGCGTTTCTAATACATAACCTCGTGGATTTTGACATATACATCTTCGAGGTCACGATTGTCTTTCTCATACTCTTAGCCGCCCTTTTAAGCCAGATAAATATAGGGATGATACAGTTAAAAAAGGTCAAGTTATCCTATCTCCTTGGTTTAAGCCCGGGAAAAAGGCGCTCCATAATATTTTACTGCGTCATGTCCGTACTGGCGCTGTGCGCCATAACAGGCGGCAGGCAGGTATATGTTCTTTCGCTTATAAACGTCATAATAGCGGCGGGCTTTGCCATTTTAACCGTCAGCAAGGAAAACATCAGGAGGACATCCATAGACTTCCCGATAATCCTCATGATGGGATGGCTCGGCTTTTCCCTTTTATTCACGCCGGACCTTTATGAAGGGCTGAAATACTTTTCCATGGCGCTGGCGGCGGCCGCGCTTTATTTTCTTTCCTCACAGTTCCTGCGGCGACTGCAGTTCCGTATTTCCATGGTAAATTTCATAATAATAACCGGGGCCGCGCTTTCCGTTGCCGCGGGGGGCCAGTACCTCTACCGTTACTTTACGGGCGCTTACCCCTACGCCGACGCTTTTTTCCCGAACCAGAACCTTTTTGCCGGTTACATGGCAATACCATTTTCCCTGCTGCTTTCAAAACTTCTGCTGGAAAAAAATCCCCGCATGCCGTGGGCCAAATCCTCACTGCTCCTGCTTTTCGCGGTGTCAGCCGGGCTTGCTTACTCAAAAAGCGGCATCCTCACATTCATATTCGCTTTCTGCGCGTGCTGGCTGTATTACAGGGCATTCAGGGAAAAGGTAAAGGATAACCCGGGCGCCGTCAAGCTGAAGAACTTTATCATGAGCGCCGGGCTGCTCACGCTGCTGCTCATGGCCTTTGGCGGGATAACCCCGTCCGGCAGCAAATTGACCGCGGTTAAACAGGACCCTTTTTATTTCAACAGGCTCGACATATGGAAAGCCTCGGCTAAAATGGCCGCTGACAAGCCTGTCTTAGGCTACGGCATAGGAAGTTTTGAAAAGGTATTCCCGTCTTATAATTTCCCCATTAAGGCAATTGCCCGCTATCAGAAAGAAACCCCATTCGCGCATAATGAGCTGCTGCAGGCAGCGGCCGCCACAGGCATTACAGGCCTTTTATTGATGCTCTACCTTATCTTCAGCCTCATGCGCTCTGTCCCCGCGTATGAAGGCCACAGAAAACTCTGGGCGGCAAGCGCGGGCTCCTACGTGGCTGTGGCATGCGTGCTTTTTCATTCGCTTTTTTATTTTACGTTGCACGTCCCGGGCATGCTTTACACCGTGGCTATCCTGGCCTCCATGATTACAGTTGAAAAATATTCGCTTAAAACAGTCCCTAAGGAAGCCCTCCTATTTACAAAAATTTACTATTTCCCGGCCCTTCTATTTGCCTTTATAATATTCAGCTTTGCCGTGCGCCCGGCAGCCGGTGAGTTTCTCTACTCGCGTTACAGGCACACAGGTAATTACGATTTCTTAAGGCAGGCAAGCCTTGCCGAACCTTTTAACTCGGTTTATCCTTTTGAAAAAGGGCTGTATTTCGAAAAGAACGGCAACTTCCGGTCAGCGGCCCCGTTTTTTGAGGCTTCCCTTAAGACCGACGGCTTAAACTACATCTCGCGGCTCCACCTGGCCCGCGCGTATTCAGCGCTGGATGACCGCGCCGAAGCGTTAACCAATTATAACCTCGCGCTTAAGGCAAATCCTTTCAGGGCTTTTACATATTCTGAAATGGCTGATTTTTACCTTTCTAAATTTGAGGATATCACTACGGCAGAGGCGCTCCTTGTCAAGGCACTGGCCGCGGAGCCGGATTACCTGGAAGCGCGCGCCAATCTCGCGGTCATTTACCGGCATGAAAAAAAGTACGCGCAGGCCCTTGCAGAATATGATATTATAGAATCCGCGCTGAAGACTCTTGTTCCCCTTAACTCTTACGAAGAGGCCATTGTAAAAATTCCGGCCGGCGCCGTTTTCGGCAACAAGGCGCTGCTTTTAATGGAGCTTGGCAGGAAAAAAGAAGCGTACGCTTATTACACAAAATCAATACTATCAGGAGCGCCTTACAACAACATGCTGGATAATTATTGCGGAAGACCCGTTAAAAAATGAAATTTACACCGGGACAGGACAATACGGCCCGCGACCTTGGCGCGGCCGCCTTTATAACGCTGTGCGTCATCATATATTTTTCGCCCGTGTTTTTCCTTCCTGAGAGTTTTTTCATCGGCGATATCTTTACCCAGTTTTACCCGTGGAAGGATTTTTTAAGAAGGTGCGTGGAGACAGGCGTCACGCCTTACTGGAACCCCTCTGTTTTTTCGGGCGTCCCGTTCTTAGCCGACATCCAAAAAGGCGGCTTTTACCCGCTCGGACTGGTATTCCTCCTTCTGAATTTCGCGCCTGCCTTTAAGATCTACATTGCGCTTCACTTCATCATCATGGGCGTATCAATGTATTTTCTCCTCAAACACCTTGAATTTTCGCGCGTGCCGTCGATAGTCGGTACTCTGATATTCCTTTTTAACACCTTTACCGTCACAAGGATAAATTTCTTAAGCGCCCTGGGAGCTTTCGCGTGGATGCCTCTAATACTGCTTTCGTTCTCAATGTTTCTAAAGACTAAAAAAACCGTTTATTGGCCGCTTTTTGTCCTTTTCTGCGCTCTGTGCGTTTTAGCCGGCCATCCGCCGACAGTCGTGTACACCGCCCTGCTGGTTTTTGCATACTGGCTTTATATTAACCTCTCTGACCGTTCCTCATTTACCGTTTCCAGGATTATAAACGCCATGTTTTTCCTCTTCATTTCCCTCGCGGCCATCTTCATGCTTTCCATGCCGCAAGCCGGCATGTTCATGGAACTTCTAAAACTTTCCTCGCGCGGCCAGTCATTTGAATATAACATAGCGGCGGAGACTTCCATGGCTTTTACGAACATGTGGTCAATGCTCATGCCCGCCGGTTTAAACGGCTTTAAGACAAATTTTTTAAGGGACTGGATACTTTATTCCATGGGAATCATGAACTTTTTTTCGGTCTCCGCGGTATTCCTGCTCGTGCTGTCATTTTTCTACCCAAAAAGCAGGCTTTACACTTTCAGCTTAACGCTTGCCGGCGTTTCACTACTGCTGGCCCTGGGCAAGAACACGCCTGTGCACGCCTGGTTTTTCACTTTTCTGCCCTATTTTTCCATGCTGCGCCACCCGGGATTTGCCATGACGCTGTTTATAATACCCGCCTCAATAATGGCCGCTTTCACTGTACAGCACATAAATTCGTTTACCCCTGCCAGGGCGCCCTTCATTGACAGGTTCCGTTACATGCACGGCATCTCAAGGAGGGTCTTCAGACTTATTTTTTACACCCTCTGCGCGATATGCGCGTTAACGCTGCTGGTGGTCATAAACAGGGAAGTCGTAATGAAAACATACGGGCTGGGGCCAAAGACATTTTCCAATTTCATTTTCGGGCTCTTTTCTTTCCTGGCAATTTTCGGCTTTAATTTTGCCCTGTTTTATTTCAAGGACAAGGGTAAGATTTCCCCGGCCTTTTACTCATGCACCCTCATATTTTCCATATTCTTTGAACTCATCTATTTTACTTTCGGCGTAAACCCGGTGCTCCCGGAAAAGATTTACAGCCCTGATTATAAGCCGGCAACAGTCTCCCTGCTGCGCACCTCAAATTATAAGTTCATACATACCGAAGCGGCCAACTCCGCGAACATGACAGGCGGCAAAACGCCGCTTGAGGCTGAATACGCCTTCTTAAATAAGATCCCGTCCAATACCGGCATAGTATACGGTTTAAATGACGCCGGCGGTTATAACCCGGTCCAACCCAAAGCATATACGGAATTTTTAGACAGCGTCATACAGGGTGATTCAGTGCTGGACCGCGAAAAGCTAAACCTTCTTAATGTAAAATACCTTGTATCCCTTTCCGACCCCGGCATCGCTGATTTTGAAAAAATATATGATAACGGCATTATGATATTCAAAAATCCCAAGGCGCTGCCAATGTTCTTTACTTCGGGCGGCAAAGACAAACTGGACCTCATAATTGGCCAGTATTCGTGGTCAAGGCGGAAGGAACTCGATTATACTTTCTTTAAAATATCGGCAAACATTGAAAAGGACGGCTATTTTATTTTTTCAAACAACTATTACCCCGGCTGGACCGTTTATGTGGACAACAGGACCGCGGTAATAGAAAAATGCTTTGATATTTTTATGGGGGTTAAGGTCACAAAAGGCCAGCACGAAGTCACCTTCAAGTACTCGCCCACGCATCTGCGCGATTACATCATGCTATATGGGGTGATGGCTTTCGCGTTGTTGTTTTTGGGGGTTGGGGTAGTGATATTAAGCTTAAAACCGGAAGTAAAACTGCAGTAGTCATTGTTTATGTTTCCAGTTTGTCATTGAGAGGAGCCGCTTTGCCTTATGGCGACGAAGTCGTTCGACAAGCTCACGATGGTGAGTTCATCGAACCACAATCCCTGTTTTTACCGCTAAGTACAGGGATTGCCATTCGACGGTGCTCATGGTCCTGAGCTTGCCGAAGGACTTCGTCGGCAAAGTACAAGAACGCCTCCTCGCAATGACATCTTGAAATCTTTTTAAAACAACTATTAACCACCGCAGTAAAACTCAAACAAGCCGTTTAAAACACTACTTCCGCCTTATTTATATTCCGTACCTTTTAACCTGTCCAAATAATGTTCTGCCGTATACGCGGCCGTAGCGCCGTCTCCCGCCGCAGTTACCACCTGCCTTAATGATTTCTGCACGCAGTCGCCGCAGGCAAATACCCCTTCTCTGGACGTCGACATATCAGGGTTTACCTTAACATACCCCTGCTCGTCCATATCTATGAAACCTTTGAGGAATGCGGTATTCGGATTAAACCCGATAAATACAAATATTCCGGATGCATTAAGCTCGCTTTTTATACCGGTCTTTACATTTGAAAGCAGGAGCTTTTCCACTCCCCTGGGGCCGCCTTTTATCTCATCCACTACCGTGTCCATGATAAAGTTTATCTTCGGGTTATTGCGCGCCGATTCCTGCGCGTGTTTGCACGCGCGAAGCCTGTCCCTTCTGTGTATTAAGTGCACCTTTGAGGCAAATTTCGTGAGGTATACGCCCTCTTCCACGGCTGTTTCCCCGCCGCCCACTACAGCGACTTCAAGGCCCTTATAAAAAGCGCCGTCACACGTGGCGCAGTTTGACACGCCTTTTCCCCTGTAAAAATCCTCGCCCGGAATCCCTAAATCTTTATACCTTGCGCCTGTTGATATTATGACGGCCGGGGCTTTATACACTTTTCCGCCGGCAGTATGCACTGCTTTTATTGCGCCTGAATCCACAATGCTTTCCACTTCGTCAAATTCAAGTTTTGTGCCGAACTTCAGGGCCTGGCTTTCCATTATCCTGGAGAGTTCCGGCCCGGAAATGGAGTCAACGCCGGGATAGTTCTCAACCTCGGCTGTAATAAAGATCTGACCTCCGGTGGCGAGCCTTTCGAGTAAAAGCACTTTTAATCCTGACCTGGCGTTATACAGCGCCGCGGTCAACCCCGCGGGGCCTCCTCCGATAATTATGACATCATGGTCCGTGCCGGCCTCGCCGCTGTTATGGGATGCTGAGTTAAATTCCATTTTTAAAGGTATGTCCATGTATCCTCCTGAATGTTGTTTTCCTGTGTTGATTTTTTACCGCTGGCAGCCGCAACCTTTAGGTTGCGTAACGTCGGCCTATCCAGGTCCCGCCTTGCGCAGCCTGAAGGCTGCGGCTACCAATACCTTTAGAAGACATCCCTGTCAGCAAACAAGTTCTGTCAGAAAATTATATGTTAAAATATTTTTTTGCGGCTTCTTCCAGCTGGGCCTTTGGCAGCGCCCCCACTGTTTCCCCTGCTTTTACACCATTTTTGTAATAGTGGATTGTGGGTATGGACATAATGCCGAATTCCGCGGCTATGGCCTGGTTCTCATCGACATTAAGCTTTCCGTAGACGACTTTGCCCGCGTTTTCAGCCGCAAGCTGCTCAATTATGGGCCCGAGTATCTTGCACGGCCCGCACCACTCCGCCCAGAAATCTATCACGAGATTCTCATATTTTGCCGCGGCTTCCTTAAAGTTCTCATCAGTTAAGTGCACCACGCCCGCCGGCTTGTCCGGAAGCTTAGCCTCTTCTTTTGCTTTTGCCGCTTCCTCAGCGTATGCGTCAGGCGCCCCATATTGCAGAAGCTGAAGTATGAACGGTTTTTCCTTTAGAGTGCCAGTGGTAATGGACGCTTTGTCCCTGTTTATGACCTGCTGCGGGACCGCTGAAACGCCAAACTCGCCGGCAAGTTTTTGGTTTTCCATGGATTCCACGCAGATTGCCGTGACAAGACCTTTTGATTCTATTGCCGCCCGGTTGGCCGCAATAACCGACCCCGGGCAGTACGGACAGTCAGGCGTAACGAACACGAGCACTTCAACGGGTTTCTTTATTTTTGCTATTTTAGCCGCGGCTTCCGGAGATAGACCGGATTCGCCCCGTGAAACAAATACTATAGTTTCAATGAATGATGAAGCTTCATGGCCCACAGGAGCGCCGCTGTAAATTATCCTGTATCCTTCGTCATAGCCTATGACTATTGAAGGGCTTACCGTCAGGTTCAGTTCCTTTGCCACGGGGCTGTTGAAATTGAATTCCTGCGGCAGAATCCTCGGGTCTATGTCGTGCATTTCCTTAACAATTGATTTTGCAAACTGGTTTATCTCCGCCTGCTGGGGGAATGCCGGGTCAATTATTTCGTTGATGAAAATCTTAACGTCAACCGGGTTTTTCATCTCGAGGCTGAACTTAGCCTTTAAGCCTTCCGCTGTCTTTTGGTCAATTAATTTTTCCATGTTATTCTCCTTTATCAAGCGTTGACATGATTTTTTCGTTCTTTTCCCTTATAATGCCCTTTGAGAGTTCAAGCAGCCTGTAGACTTCTTTGCTTTTTATCCTGTGGCATATCCTGGTGCCTGTCTTTTCCGCCGTCAGTATGCCGGCGTTTTTAAGCGCTGATAAGTGGCGCGAAACCTGGGGCTGAGTCTCGCCCACAACCTTGACAAGGTCGCACACGCAGCTGTTCTGGTCCTTTATGGCGTTCAGTATCTTCAGCCTGACAGGATTTGAAAGCGCCTTAAAAAAGTTAGCCTGCAGTTCGTTTAAGTCCATAATGCCTCCGTTTTATCCCACCTTAACCCTTATCCTTATCACTTATCCTCAGCCTGTAGCCCTTGTCCGTGCCTTAACCCTTATCCTCAGCCTGTAGCCCTTGTCCGTGCCTTAACCCTTATCCTTAACCCTTATCCTCAGCCTGTAGCCCTTGTCCGTGCCTTAACCCTTATCCTTAACCCTTACCCTCAGCCTGTAGCCCTTGTCCGTGCCTTAACCCTTACCCTTAACCCTTATCCTCAGCCTGTAGCCCTTGCTTTTAAAAACTAAGTCTAAGAGCTAAGGATAAGAATTAAGTATAAGGGTTAAGTAAGAGCCCATTAATGCAATTATACGCATATTTGCATTAAAGTCAAGTTTAATTTCCTCCCATACTGCCCGCCACAAGGTCTTTTCAGTTGATAAAAAATAACGGTGAATGTATAATTCATATACACTAATTCACGAGAGGTTTCACATGCTATTAGAGATACGCAAATACGGAGACCCGGTCCTGAAAAAAAAGGCGGCGCCGGTGACAGAGTTTGACCCGGAATTATTCCAGTTCTTTGAGGACCTGCTTGAGACCATGTACGCAAACCGCGGTGTGGGGCTTGCCGCCACACAGGTTGGCGTTATGAAGCAGGCGCTTGTTTTAGACGCCAGCACCGAAGAGCAGACCATCATATACATGCTGGCCAACCCGAAAATAACCGCCCACTCGAAGGATAAATCCGAATTTGAGGAAGGCTGCCTGAGTTTTCCCGGAATCACCGAAAAAATATACCGCCCAAAAAAAGTGACTGTTGAGGCGCAGGACCCGCAGGGCAAACCCGTAAAGATTGAAGCGGACGGTTTCCTGGCTGTCGTGCTTCAGCACGAGATAGACCACTTAAACGGCACCACCTTCATAGACAGGATGTCCGCGGTAAAAAAACTGCTTCACAATAAGGAACTCAAAGAAATCAAACAAAAATACCACGGGAAGAAAAAATAATGAAAATCGCCTTTTTCGGCACGCCGCTTTTCGCGGTGCCTGTCTTAAAAACCCTCATATCCTCCGGACACGAGATTATCCTTGTTGTTTCACAGCCTGACAGGCCAAAGGGCAGGTCCATGGAAACAGAACCCACCCCGGTAAAACAGGCGGCCCTTGAAGCGGGTTTAAACATCCTCCAGCCGGAAAAATGCTCCAACGCCTCATTCCTTGACGAGTATAAGACATATTCCCCGGACTTAAACATAATAGTTGCCTTCGGCCAGATACTTCCGGAAGAACTCATCTACCACCCCAAATATGACAGCGTAAACATACATGCCTCCCTGCTACCTAAATACAGGGGCGCTTCGCCAATTAACTGGGCGATAATAAACGGCGACGAAGAAACCGGCGTGACATACCAGTTCATAGACAAAGGCCTGGACACGGGGGATATAATCTATCAGGAAAAGATTAAAATAGAAAAACAAGACGACGCGCCCGCGCTCTTTGAGAAACTCTCCAGGCTTTCGGCGGATACGGTTTTAAAAGTTATCAACCTTATTGAAGAAGGAAAAGCGCAGCGCGCAAAGCAGGACAACGCCATGGCGAGCGTGGTAAAGACCCTGAAAAAAGAGACAGGAAAACTGGATTTCAATACTCCGGCGGTTTCCATAGTAAACAAGGTCCGCGGCCTGGTGCCGTGGCCGTGCGCATATTGCGCGTTCAAGGGAAAGACGCTGAAAATACATTCGGCCGAAACTATTGACATCATATCTGATGTGGCCCCGGGAACCATTATTGAAGCCGTAAAGAATCAGGGAATCGCGGTCAAGGCCGCTGACAGGTGTGTTCTGCTGAAAGTTGTCCAGCCCGAGTCGGGGAAGAAAATGAATGGCTGGGATTTTTCATTAGGGCACAAGGATATTATCGGATCAAAACTTCTTTAATTGATGACTGACAATTGTCTATTGTAGATTAACACACAAAAACTTTCACAAAACAAACGCATATTCTTTAATTGTCAGTTGGCAATAGTCAATAGTCAATCGTCAATTAACGTATTATAACCATCTCCGCCGTCCTTCGCACTTTATCCCCTTTTACGCCCACGCACTCGATTAACACATGGTACACTCCGCAGCTGAATTTCTTGAAGTCATCAAAGAGCGGTTCGTATCTGCCGGTTGTCACGTTGCTGTAGCTCTTTCTCCACACAAGCCTGAAAGATGGCGTATATACGCTTAAATTGACTTCCCTGGCCTGCCCGATGATGTCATAGACAACTTTAAGCCTGCCAAACGACGGGTTGGGGTATATCAGGAAATCATTTATAAAGACTGATTTTTCAAAGAAATCCACCGGTGTTTCCGTGGCTGTCGCCTGCGCGGTGTGTGTCATGGTAGGCGTGTATGACTGCGTTCCTCCGGGTGTCCGCGTCATTGTGGCTGTATCGGTAATTGTGAGAGTGTCTGTCAGCGTAGGCGTATTTGTCAGCGTGGCAGTCGCCGTCACTGTCGCCGTGGCAGTATTTGTGGCTGTAGCTGTAAATGTCTGCGCGGTTGCAGTAACCGTGATGGTGTATGTGGGGCTGTATGACGGCGTATAAGTCGGCGAATAAACCGGCGATTCAGTGGCCGTGGCTGTTGACGTGCCCGTTGCCGCGGCTGTTTCCGTCACTGACTCCGTGGGGCTCACTGTCATTGTTGCTGACTGTGACGGAGTAAATGTGGCTGTTGCGCTTATGGTCCCCGTGGCAGAAATGGTCGGCGTGGGAGTTGCTGTGCGCGTGTGCGTATTAGTTGAGGTATCAGACGCAGTGGATGATACGGTGGCGGTCAGGGTTGCGGTCATTGTAGGCGTTACAGTCGCCGTATCGCTGACCGTCGAAGTCTGCGTCGCTGTCTGCGTGGCTGTTGGCGAATAAACTGGCGTAAATGTCTGTGTTTCCGTATATGTAGGGGTAATCGTTAATGTGTATCCTAAAGTCCATGTGGGAGTCGGAGTGTTCGTCAACGTCGGTGTGCATGTGGGATAGTACGCGTCTATCAGCCTGATGTTATTATTTAACTCATCGGCTATATATATCATCTGCGTGTCAGGCATGAAAAACATGCCCAAGGGCGCGTTAAAAAGCGCTGTTTTGGAAACGCCTTCGCTATAACCTGCCGTGCCGTTGCCGCCTATGGTTGTAACCTGCCCTCCGACCCATAATTCAACTGACCTTACAGCGTGATTGTTGCTGTCACTTACATACAGCATCCAGTTCACAAAATCAAGCGTTACCCTCGACGGATTATAAAACCTGGCCGATGTCAGCACACCGTCAACATATGACGGCGATGAATTAAGGCCTGTTATGTCAGCCACAGTCACTGTGACGCTTGAGCCTATGGGAAGCCTTCTTATCATGTTATGGCCCGTATCCGCGATAAAAAGGCCGTCGCTGAATTGCCCGGGCGAACCGGCGTGATAAACAATCCCTTCCGGATTCATAAAGGTCGCGGTCCCAATAGTCTGTCCGGTAGAGTATCCTGTGGTATCTTTTCCGGCTACGGTCGTCACAGCCCCGGTGCTCAGAGTAATCATCCTTATCCTGTTATTTCCCGCATCTGCCACAAATACCCTCTTGCCTATGTAATCAACGTCAATTTCCGCCGGATTTTTAAAGGCAGCCAGGCTTCCGGTCGCATCGTTAAAAGCAGCTGCCCCGCTTCCCGCTATAAGCGAAACAGTATAGTTCGGGTCTGCGAGGTCTATTGCCATTATCCTGTTGTTGTTCGTATCAGATACATAAAGCCGGTTATCCAGGGGGTCCAGCGCAATTGACTTCGGATTTGAGAACTCAGCCACAGCCCCTATGCCTAAATTATACCCCTGTTTACCGTCCCCGGCGATTGTTGAAATCACGCCGTTTTCGTCAATCATCCTTATCACATGGTTAGACGAATCAGCGATATATACCCTGCTTGTAAGTGTATTGACCGCCACGTCAGAAGGCGCGTTAAATGTGGCCGAGGGCAGCGTGTTCCCGTCGCCGTCATACTGGGACATGCCGCAGAATCTTGTCACCGAGTTTGAATTTGCCGGGTATATATCCCTGATAAATGAGTTCACTGTGTCTGCCACATATACTTTACCGTCATCCTGGCTGAAAAACACGCCGTTTGGCTGTGAAAAAAGCGCAGCCGTCCCTATGCCATTTATAGACCCGGCTGTAAGCGTTCCGGCTACCGGCGAGGTTGCCCCGGTGGAGAGGTCTATCTTTCTTATCATATTGTGCAATGTATCCGCCACATATAGAACATTGGCGTTATTATCCAGGGACACGTCAGCAGGCCTGAAAAAACCCGCCGCATTTCCTGTGCCCTCAACGTAATAGCTGCTCAGTGTATTGCCTGCCACCAGCGAGCAGGCTGTATTGTTAGCCAGATCAACTTTCCTGACGCACTGGTTCCAGGTATCCGCTACATATATTATGGTGCCTGAATCATTGATGTCAATCCCCTGGGGAAAATTGAATTTCGCGCTTGTGCCGGAGCCGTCCTGATAACCGTTCAACACAGCCCCGGCTACTGTATCCACGGTATTTAAAGACATGTCTATCCGCCTGATTCTGTAGTTAGATGTGTCGGAAACATATACATACCTGCCTGTGGGGTCTGCCGCTATTCCCATAGGATAGGAAAACCTGGAAAGTGCCGCGCTGCCGTCAAGATACCCGGCGTATCCTATGCCCGAAATATTATAAACAAGCCCGGTTGCGGCGTTGATGCCCTTTATCCTTGAATTTCCGGTATCCGCCACATACAGCGTGTTCCCGGTCGGGTCCGCGCAAAGCGCCGTCGGCGCGCTGAATCTTGCGGCTGTCCCGTAACCCGCGGCATCGCCGCCTGATTTATTTCCGGCCAGGGTAGTCACTACGCCGTTTGACATGTTTACTTTTCTTATGGCATTATTGGACGTATCGGCAATATACATGAATCCGCCTGATACGGCTATGTCCTTTGGCTGGTTAAAAGTGGCGGAAGGCAGTGAGTTTCCGTCGCCGTCATAGCGGGAAAACCCGGCAACAAGAGAAGTCTGCCCGCGTTCCCCAAAAAGCGCCGAAAAAGAGAGGCAAAAAGAAAGGCAAAACAGGGCTAAAACAAGTTTTTTTCTTGTCATTATAATATTACTTTCCTTTCAGGATGTTTCATTATATATCGGATAAAAACCAAGGTTCTTTAATATAATAAATTGACGGCACCCTTTTAATTGTCAATTGTCGATTTTACTCGGCTGCTATCGCGTCTATCTCCACGTTGGCGTCTTTCGGCAGCCTGGAAACTTCCACGGTCGTCCTGGCCGGGAGGTTTGTCCCGAAACGTTCCGCCAGCACCTCATTTATGAACTTTATGTCGTCTATCTTCCTTAAATATACGCACAGTTTTATTATATTCTGGTCGCTGGTGCCGGCCGCCTCAAGTATGGCCGCGATATTATCCATTATAAGCCTTGTCTCCTTATGTACTCCCTCGCTGCACAGCAATCCTGTCGACATATCTATCGGAAGCTGGCCTGATACAAAAATTAAACCTGCAGATTTTACCGCCTGCGAATACGCCCCTGCCGCTGCCGGCGCTTTTCCCGTTGAAATGATTTCCTTTGCCATGATACCCTCCCTTTGGTATAAGTAATAACTAATAATTAATAAGTCAGAAGTGAACCAAACCTAACGCCTCACTTATTACCCGTACTGTTAAGAAGATGCGTTTACCGTTTGTCATTGCGAGGAGCCGCTGTTGGTTTATGGCGACGAAGCCGTTCGACAGGCTCACGGTGGTGAGTTCATCGAATCACAATCTCGTTTTTTCCTTCTGAAACAGCGAGATTGCTTCGTCGGCAAGTGACAAAAACGCCTCCTCGCAATGACAAGCATAAAACTGTAAACAGGACATGTTAACAGTACATATTACCTATTACTTATTACTTTTCAATTATTGCCTCTGCCCTCGCGTACGCCTCGTCCGCTTCCTTATCAGCGGGTTTATAATCGGCGAACTTGACCAGGTCGCAGTCCTTCATAAGCTCATAAACCGGCTTAATGCCCTCTTCCTTAATGTTTTTTTCGGCAAGCTTGCGGACTATCTCCTGTGTGGTAAGCTCGTCAAAAGTATCGCTGTGTTTCTTTGATATAAAGAACCTTATAGCCTCATATATGCCGGAGTAATACCCTTTGACATCCCCTTTTTTAAGCAGTTCGCGGGCAGCCTTAAGTTTTCTTGCCGCCTCTTTCCTGAAATCATCCTCAGGAATGACAGCATGTATTGCGGCAGGCTTCTTAAATAACTTTTTATAGGCAAAATATAAAACCGCCAGAAAAATGACCGCAATAATGATATACGGCAGCAGTGAGGTAAAATCTATCTGATAGCTCATCTTGATGCCGCGTATGTCAGGCACCGCCGTCGGCAGCGCTGCCACGGTCGGCGTCTGAGAGGCGGCATGCCTGCCTCCGCCGGCCACCTGTATGGTGATCGCTTTTGTTTCAATATTCTCATACTGCTTTGTCTCGGGGTTGTAGAACCTTACCTTTGAAGGGTCTATAACGACAGCCCCGCTTTTTACGGCTAACAGGTCTATAATCTGCTGCGTTGTGGCCGCGGCAGCCCCGTTAATAATTGACATTGAATTATTTGAATATGACCCTGCCACCCTGAACCCCTCAAAAGAAGGAAGGCTCAAAGCCGGCGACTGTGACAGGTCCCCTGTCCTTTTTATGGAAAGCGTATACCTTATGACATCGCCTAACTTGGCGCTTGTCCTGTCTGTGAGCGCCGTTACTTCCACGGCTGTCGCCGCTGAAACAGCCTGAAACGCGGCTAATAAAATTATTAATGCTGCCGTAATCTTCTTCATGTTTCCTCCGTAATTTATCCCAGATTCATCAGTTTGCTTAATACCTTACCCATGAGCGGGTATTTTATTTCTATTGCCTTTTCCGGGCATATTTCCTGGCATATGAAACACCTGATGCACTTGTCATAATCGCATATGATCCGTTTCCCTTTTTTATCGTACACAAGCGCGTCAACAGGGCAGGCTTTTACGCACGAAAGGCAGCCCGTGCATTTGCTCTTAATGTAAACCTGCTTCGGTGTTATGGTGTCCTTGGCTGACTTATACATGAATCCAAAAAACCCGCGGTTCATCTTGCCGGAATCCTCAGCCGCGTCAGCCACGGGCTTAAACTTTCCCGCATACGCGGCGTCCTTTATGGAATCGCCCCTTATCTCAACGTCAGGCGATTTGCCGCCCAGTATATATTTCCTGTAAACGGCGTTCGTATATAACCTGTCCGGATTTAAGCCCACTATCTGGGGGACTACATGATCCACCGCAAAACCGTCGGCGCCCATTACTATGACGCCGGTCTTTACCGGTTCCCCGCCGCCCGGTCCATTGCCTTCCATCCCTATGATACCGTCCACAATGTTTAATACCGGCGGTTTTGCCATGAAAAGGTCGACTAGCATCTGCGCGAAGAGTATCTTGTCGCGGCCGGCCCTCATGTGGTAAGCCGGCTTTCCGGTGCCGGCCACGGTCCCCAGCATGTTCTTAACGCACAGCGTCATATACATCAGGCCGTGTGTTTTAAGCTTGGGGAGGTTTATTACCTTGTCAACTTTGTTCACATAGTCCGTGACTCTAAAGGTCTTATACAGCATTCCTTTTTCGTTCTTTATCTCGCCGTCATCCTTAAAGTCAACAAGCTCCACGCCTTCCGCTTGCGCCACTTCCCTGTATCCGGTCTTTTTTGAGGCCGCGAAATTACCGAACCCCGGCGAATCTCCTATGATGATGTTTTTTGTTTTTTTCTTGAGTATCCTGACCACAGCCTGCAGGAATACGGGGTTGGTAGTGACGGCTTTTTCAGGCTCCGCCGGGAAGAGGCAGTTGACCTTTATGAGGACCTTTTCGTTTTCTTTTATAAAATTTTCTATACCGCCGATGAGCTGAAGGCCTTCTTCGATTTTTTTTTGCACATCGTCAAGCGCGTAAGCTCCGCACTTTTTTATAACTACTGTGTCAGCCATGGCACCTGTCCCTTTTACGCCGAAAGACGGATGATTAGTTCGGGGTTAAATACGATTTTTTTAGGTTTCATGAGTATCTCTATCTTTTCTTCCGTGGCCATGCGGTATGCCGTGCCCGCGATTTGTTCCTCGGGCTGTTTTATGGTGGTCAGCGGCGGTTTTGATGTCCTGGCCACATCTATGTCGTCGTAACCTATTATGGCTATGTCCTCAGGTATTCTGATGCCGCGCTCCCTGGCTGTCTTTAAAAGACCCACAGCGCACATGTCCCCGGCCGCGCAGAATATGGCGTCAATGCCCCGCTTCTCGTCGAGCAGCTTAGCCATGGCCTCGACGCCGTCATTATATGAATAGCTCACCACTTCCACAATGCCTCCCTCGGGAAGGGTCAGCCCGTTTTCCGCGAGCGCCTTGACGCATCCGCTGACACGCTGTATGGCGTTATACCCGCCTTCAATGCGCATCCTTCCGCATACTACGGCTATATGCTTCCTGCCTTTTTTCGCCAGGTAATCCCCGGCCATAAACCCGCCCATGAAGTTATCGGTGGTAACCGTGGAGGTGCCGGCTATTTCCTCGTCAATGAGTATTACAGGCACTTTAGCCGCGTTATATGCCGCGATAGTCCTAGGGTCCGGCTTAATGCAAATACCTATCAAAGCAGAAGGCTGTGATTTTTCAAGTATCTTTTCCAGACGGTCTTTTTCCGTATCCGCCATACCCGCGGTGGAGCACTGTATAAGCGTCTGCCCCGGCCTTAAGTTGGACTGTATGAAATTACACATCTGTGAAGGATATGTGTGCGCAAAATTAGCCGCCGCTACCGCTATCTGTATGTCCGCCATGTCATCTCCAAGTTTTCTTTTCTATATTATAGCATATTTTGTATGGTGATTAAGTTAAAAACAAATTAAATGACAACGCCGGAAAACCCGTATTTTATTGCTGTATTCTATTTTGCTGTCATTGCGAGGAGCCGTTCTTGTTTTACGGCGACGAAGCAATCTCGTATTTGCCTTAAAGAAACATCAAGATTGCTTCGTCGGCATAATTCCAAAACGCCTCCTCGCAATGACAAACAAAAAACAACTGTTTCACAGCATCCAATTATTGGATCTTCACGCCTGAAAAGCATCCTTTAACAGCTCAAGCTTACGCACTTCTTTGCCGCTGGAAATTATGCCTATTACATCAAACCTTATATATGTATTTTCTATATTATGCGAAGCCATATATTCCCTGGCTGCCATGATAAGGTTTTTTTGTTTCCTGGCGTCCACCGCTTCAAACGGATGAATGCCCGTGCTTATGTCTTTTGCCTTAACTTCAACAAACACCAGGGTTTTTTCATCAGGTACGCCCGCTACAATGTCGATCTCGCCAAAACGCGCATTATAGTTCTTTTCTATAATTTCATACCCGAGGCCCTTTAAATACTCCACCGCCTCTTCCTCGAATTCAATGCCTTTCTGCCTGCGGTTTTTAAACCCCCCCTGCATAAATCCCCCTTACAGTTTGTCATTGCGAGGAGCCGTACTTGCTTTATGGCGACGAAGCAATCTCGTTTCTCCTTTAAAAGCAGCAAGATTGCTTCGTCGGCAAAATACAAAAACGCCTCCTCGCAATGACATCATTAAATCTATCAACACAACTTTTACTTCCGCAACTTATCGCTTATTACTTATCTCTTTAACGGGTTTATAAGTCATCCTGTGTATCGGGCAGACACCGTTTTCCTTTAATGCCTTTATGTGCGCGGCCGTGCCGTATCCCTTATGTTTAGCGAACCCGTATGCCGGGTACTGCCTGTCAAAGTTTCTCATTATCCTGTCCCTGTAAACTTTTGCAAGTATCGAAGCTGCCGCAATCGAGAGCGACTTCGCGTCCCCGTCCACAACTGTCTCCAGTTTTATTCCCCCGGTGTCCGGCTTTGATATGCCGTCAACAAGCACCAGGGAAGGCTGCGTCTTTAACCCCTTTACCGCGTTTTTCATCGCTTCCATGGTCGCCTTTAAAATATCCGTTTTATCTATCATTAAGCTTGATACCTCAGCTATGGAATAAGCAAGCGAGGCGTTTATAACAACATCAAAAAGTTCTTCCCTTTTCTTCTCGTTGATTTTTTTTGAGTCGTTTATTTCAGAAAGGGTTTCTGTCATTGCCGGGTTTAATATAACCGCGGCCGCGACCACCGGCCCGGCCCATGGCCCGCGGCCCGCTTCATCCACTCCCGCGAGCGCGCCGCTGCCGGCGTATTCCATGTCAAAACTTTTCAAACTGTCAAAAACTTTCATGTCAGTGCTTCTTCTTGTATAAATCCTCTTCGGATTCAAAAAGTGTGTTTTCCGGGGTTCCCGCGTCAAACCTGGAGTCGTCTATCTCATCCACGCCGACAAACTCGCCGCCAAGGTCGCCGGCTTCCAGTTTTTCAAAAACAGCCTCTTCCATGAACTTTTCCATGGTTATGCCGGCGTCCCTGCAGTATTTGCGGACCGCTTTTTCCGTGTACGCGTCGATTTCAAGCTTTAAGGATATTTTTTTCATCATATCTCCCGTTTTTCAGATCAGGATATTTTTAATGTTGACTTCCCTGCCGCCCCAGACTTCTTCAAGTGAATAATAAGCGCGCGACTGTGCCTCGAAAATATGCACCAGCATGTCGCCAAAATCAACGATGTGCCAGCTTGATTCCCGGCCCCTGTCCTCGCGTGATATGGGCATACCCAATGCCGCCATGTCTTTTTTCAGGCTGTCACGCAGCGCCCCGCCGTGCACGGAAGATGTGGCGCCGCATATGATGAAATAATCCCACAGGGCCGTTAACCCGGAAACATTATAAACCTTTATGTCGACCGCTTTCCTTGCGTCAAGCGACTGTATTGCTTTTACCACAGCCTCCGGAAGGTCAATTTTTTCTTTCTTTTCAATTTTTATTTCCGGCTTTACAGCCGCCGCCTTTTTCTTTGAGGGTTTTGCCTTTGTTTTCGGCCTGACCGCGGATTTCGCCTTCGGCTTTGACGCTGTTTTCTTTTTTACCGGCCCGGTTGCTTTTGCTTTTGCGGCCTTTTTTATCTTTTTAACTTTTTTTGCCTTCATTTTTCAACTCCAAACTTGAATAGCAATACTCCGAGCTGCTCTTCTTCCTTTGCTCCGGGAGGTAAAGGGTCGAACTGCATCTTTCTGGCCTGTGAAAAAGCCAGCCTGTCAAGCTCGGGGTAACCCGAAGTCCTTACAAGTTTCACGTTCTTTATGATGCCGCTTGGCAAAACCGTTATCTCTATCATAAGCTCTGTTTCTTCCGGAAGCTTTTCCGGAAATTTCCAGTCAAGGCTTTTGTATTTTCTGGCTGCTATATCGCCTGATATGGCCGGCGCGCTTCCCGCCACCACGTTTTCCTCGGTGCTCTCGGTGCCTTCATCATCGCTCACGGCGTTATTGGAAGCTTCCGTGTCCGTTGTATCCCTTAAATTTTCCCTTGTTATCCCCATGTCAAGCTTGGCCTTTTCAGCCTCTATTTTTTTAAGAAGGCTTTTGACATCAGTGACTTCGCTCTTTTTAACCGGAGTCTTTTTTACCACCTTTTTCTTTATGGTGGTGGCAATCTTTTCCTGTTTTTGTTCCATGCCGACGGTCTTTTCTTCCGTGCCGACCCGGCCTGAAAGGTCCTTCACGTCAACTAAAGTGACATCTGTGATTAACGCCACCCTGCGCGGCTCCTGCTGTGTGATAAGCCTTGATAATAAAAGCAGGACCAGCAGGTGCATCACGACCGAGATCGCGAACGATGTAAAATCCGTCCTATCCGGCATCATTTTATTTTTTTTCCTCTTTTACTCCGGTTGTATCCGGTATGGTGGATATGGCCAGCTTGTCAGCGCCTGAATCCCTTGCTATCCCCATTATTTTTACGATATTGCCGTGCATTGTAAGCTTGTCGCCTTCTATGATGACCCTTTTATTGCCGGTCTTTGTAATGATATCCTTAAGTTCCGTTGAAAGCTGCGTATCATCGGCCATTTCCTTGCCGTTTAAATATGCTTTTCCGTCCTGGGATACGCCGACTACAATGTTCTGCTCGAGCATCTCGTCGGATGGCGCCTTGGCCGACGGCAGGTTGATTTTGATATTACCCTGGATGATAAAGGGCGTGGTGACCATGAATATGATAAGCAGCACAAGCATGACGTCAGTCAGCGGTGTTATGTTTATGTCGGATATTAACTTTTCGCGTTCCCTTTTTTTAAGCATATCAGCCCTCTATGATCTCTATGAATTCCGAAGCCGCGTTAATGGCCTCTGTTTCCACCGTGTCTATCATGCGCACGAAATAATTGTAAAATATTACCGCGGGTATGGCCACAAATATGCCCGTGGCCGTTGCCACAAGCGCTTCTGCTATGCCGGAAGCCACAACTGCCGGGCCTCCGCCTGATGAGAGCGACAGGTCATGGAACGCCCTGATAATGCCCAGGACGGTTCCGAATAATCCGACGAACGGTGTGACGTTGCCGATGGTGCCGAGCCAGCCTAACAGCGACTGCAGGCGTTCGCTTTCCGCGTTTAAGGTCCTTTGCATGGCAGCTTCTATCTTATCGGTGTCCTTTTTCTTGTTTTTCATCCCTTCAAGTATGACAGCAGGTATGACGCCGGATGTGGACTGGCACAGGGTGATGACTGCGTCATCGTCCTCTGATTCGACCATACGCCTTACCTTTTCCATGAACTCGGCCGGTTTTACCCTCGCCTTTCCTAGCCTGATTATCCTGTCAATAATGATCCACCACGACAAAACAGAAACGGCGATTAATACTATGACGGTCACGCCGCCTTTCATAAGCATCTGCCAGAATGACAATTCTCCAAACATGGTATCCTCCTAAAGGGTTAAAAGTTTAAGGTTGCTCCGATTCCGAGATTCAATAATTTTTCTTTATAATAATATAACAGATAATAGCTATTATTCAACACGTTATTTATATACCCCTCAACAGTGAGGAAATCGTTTATTTTCCTGGATAATGAGAGGTCTATGACTGCGCAGGCGGGCAGCCTTTTTGACGATGTCCCGTATGTGCCGCTGCGCAGGGCCGCCGAAGTTTTGAATGTCCATTCAAAGATATCGGCTGAAAGTTTTAAATTAAACTCATTGTTGGGCAGGTATGTCACAGCCTGCGTATCCGCGCTTACTATGTTCCTGTATTCATAACCGGCGCTTATGGTAAGCCCTTTTAATTTCAATGTCTCGAGCTCAATTCCGGCAAAACTGTAATCCAGGCTGTTATTAAGCGGCTCAAAAATGCCCGTGCCCGGTATTTCGTCCAGGTAAATATTGTCTTTAAGCGATTTATATCCGTAATACGCGTTAAAAAACACTTCAAAGAAATTAAAGTTAACACCCGCTTTAAGGTCTATGTTCTCGGTCGTCGGCTTAATCCCCGATGCCGGCTTTATGAAGTGGCCCGGCAGCATGGCCGCGTAATCGGGGATTGCCATTTCAGGTGTAAACTCAGCGTATGCTGATAGGTCCGGAAGTATGTCATAATTGGCTTTTATGTACGGGTTAAGCGCGAAGTAATTATCCGCCAGTTTGAAATCCCTTAAAGAAAGCCCGATCTGAACTACCCATGGCTCAAGGTAAAGAATCCCCTTCGCGAAAATATTAAGGTTCATGCAGTTGTCCCGGAGTTCATTCCCGTAGGACTGGTTGGCGTGCCAGCCGTCAAGCATGGAAACCAGCTTGACCTTGGAGCCGCCGTCTATGTCAAAATCGCGCTCCACTGACGCCTTAAGCGAAGTCCTGTTTTCCTTAAAAACATAGCCTCCGCCGTCCTTTAATATTCCGAGGTACTGGTATGAAACTGCCGCGTTAATAAGGTATTTTTCCAGGCCAAACGAGTAGCCTGCCGAAGCAAGCGCCTCATTTACGCTCTGGCTCCTGGCATAAGCCGGGTCAGCCGGGAAAGGCGACGAATACACGCTTAAATCCCCGCCGAGCCTGTAAACAGCGTCCACAAAATCATACTTTGTGGAATAATAAAGGTCGGCGTTGTTAATATTCTTGTAAGTGTCCACGCCGTTGACCCTTTCATTGTCAAAGTTATTATGCATTACCCTGACCACAACCTTGTTGTCTTTGTCAAAAGCCTTCCCTATGATGCCGTCCGCGAAAATGTTTGAGTAACTTCCGGCCAGCAGCTTAAGCTGCCCCACAAAGTCCCTGTTTGCCGCCATCTCAAGGGCCTTTGGCGTTAAAGCCTCTTCCTTTAAGTAATAATCGGGCATATATATTTTCTCATTCTCATATAATATGTTCTTAACGCTCTGTAAATTCTCCAGGCTTGTTATTTCCCTTTTGAGCATTATTTTGGTGTCCACCTGGCCCGTGATGATAATCTCGGGCACCTTGAAATCAAAACCCTCGCCTTTTTTCGCGTTAAGCGTGGTGGTGTCCTCGCTGGCCGCGTAGGAGCCTTTTTCATATACGGGTTTTTCCTGTATGTCCTTTATGGCGTCAGCTTCCGAGTCCGCGCAATAAGCCGGCGCCGCGAATAAAGCCGCCATCAGGAGTATTATTATTTTTTTCATTTTGCCTTCCCTTTTACCGGGCCTTCGGCCGGGTTTAAAAGCTTGTACTGCTCCTCAAGCAGGGATATTTTCTTCGCGGCCGTCTCGGTGTACTTTGCCTGTTTCGTGGATCCCATTAATTTTTTATACGCCTTAATCGCGCTTTTTAAGTCGCCTTTTTTCTCATATATTTTTCCCGCCGCGTCAAGGGCCGATATCACCCATAGCTCTTCCGATTTATAGTTGTCATACACCTTCATGTATTCTTCCGCTGCCGCGTCATATTCCTTCTTTGACGACAGGCAGTCGGCTATCCAGAACTGCGCCTCAGCCGCTTTTGTCATTTTTCCGTCCACAACTTTTTTGAACATATCAATGGCCGCGTCATATTCCTTATTATCCTGGAGAAGGTAAGCCAGGTTCATGTGCGCCTTTTCATAGAGTTCCGAATCTTTAAACTCCGCTATGAGTTTTCCATACCACTTCTTTGTGTTTTCCAGGTCGCCGTTCCTTTTGTACGACATGGCAAGGTTGAAATACGCGTCAGCCATGTATTTTGAATCCTTGTATTTTTCTATGAATTCCGTATAGGTGGCCGCGGCGTTCGTGTAGTCATGGAGCTGGTAATACGCGCCCGCGGTCTTAAATATCGCTTTTTCAGCGAACTGGGTCGCCGGGAATTTTACCACCAGGTTCCTTAATGCCGTAACCCCGTCCCCGTAATTTTTAAGTGTCAGGTGGGAAATGCCAAGCCAGTAATAGGCGTTGTCAGCGAGGTCGTTTTTCGGGTTCTTGTCTATGAATTTGGAGAACTCTTTTACGGCCGTAGCGTAATTGCCCGTATTATAATAATGCTCCGCCACCCTGTACTGTATTTCCGGCGAGAAGGACGAGTCCGGGTACTTGTCAACGAACTCTTTTGAAAGTTCTATGGCCTTTTCCGGCTCGTTTAACTGGTAATATGACCACTGTATGCCGTATAGCGCCTCGCCTATCCTGTAGTGCTGCGGGAACTTGTCAACGAGCTCCTTATAGAACTCAATGGCCTTGTTATAATCCTTCATATTATAGTAACTGTCTCCTGTCTTTAACAGCGCTTCCTGGTACAGGTGGGTCGCCTTATAATTATCAAGAATCACTTTAAATTCCGTAATGGCCCTGTCAAAAATATTCTGCCTGAAATATGACCAGCCTATCCTGTACTGCGCCTCCGCCTTTTTTACCGGGTCGCTTACCATAGTCTTATACCGCTCCCACAGCGAGACTGCTTTGTCAAAATTTTCCTTCCTGTAATAACACCATCCCGCGTAAAACACGGAATCGCTGCGCATGGATTCGGGTATGGATTTTTCATCCATGATGGATGTGTAAAGCGTGAGCGCTTCGTCAAACTTATAATTGCCGTATAAGGCGTTAGCCCTCATAAAATCAGCCTTCAGTTTTATTTCCCTGGACTTTGCCGACTTTTTTACGCGGTTAAATGCTTCCATGGCTTCGTTCAGTTTTCCCTGTCCGTAGAGCACCCACCCCTTGCCGTATAACGCCTCGGCGAGCACGTCAGGGAACCCTTCGGAATCCAAGGCTGCCATGTCATAGTATTTTACAGCCTCGGCGCTGTTGCCAAGTTCATAGAAATTATCGCCGGTTTTTAAAACTGATTTTTTCTTCAGCTCCAGCGGCGCTGCCGGGTCGCTTATGAGCCCTGCGTAAATCGCGGTGGAGCCGTCGTAGTTGGCTTCCTTATACATGCACCACGCCTCCATATACCTTGCGGTAAAACGGTCGGCGTCATTTGCCTTTTCTATTATTGAATATATCTCCCTCGCCTTTGAAAAATTATTCAGCGTCACATAGATGTCGGCCGACATGAATGACGCGGCGCGGGTTAGTTCCTCCACGTTATACTTTGTCACTACCGTTTCAAACTCGCTTAAAGCCTCGTAGTAATCCTTTTTATTATAAAGATTCTGCGCGAGAGCGTACTGCGCGTAAGCCGCCGGCACAGTGTCCGGGTGCTCAGTTATAACCTTTTTATACTGCGCCAGAGCCTTATCATTATCATTCAAAGCCTCGTAGCACAGTCCCTTTTTATACTCCGACCATATCTTGAGCAGGTCTTCGCCGTAATTGTCTATGACATCGTCATATATGGATATGGCTTTTTTATACTGCTTTGTCATGTAATAATTCCAGGCAAGGAAATATTTCATCAGGACCTTAAGCTTGGGATCCTGTTCTTTCCCTATAAGTCCGGTGATTATTTTGATCGACGGTTCGTACTGCTTTAAAGCGTAAAGCGCGTTGGCCTTCCTGAACTCGGAGTGGCTGATTATTTTGGACTGCGGGTATTCTGTCTTGACCCTGTCAAAGTACCTTATGGATTCCTTCAGATTTTCATCCATCTTAGGGCCGCAGTCCATGGATTTCTCGTAATACACGCGGCCCTTTAAGTAATAGACATAATCAAAGTGCGCGTAGTCATTGAATGAGTCCATGCGGTTTAAGGCGTCTATGGCCGCGTCATAATCGCCGTTTAAAAAACGGTTCTCCCCCAGGAGCAGATAGGCGTCTTTGGTAAGGTATGAACCCGGGTATTCTTTCAGGAGAAGTTCTATGTATTTGATGGAGTTGGGGTAGTCTTTAAGCTGGAAATAGCACTCCGCTGTCCTGTAATAGAGTTCTTTTTTGAATTTTGTCTTGGTGGAGGGATATTTTTCAACTATGGAAATGTAGGCGTCGAGGGCCTTTTTATACTGCCCCGTATTGTACTCTGTCTCCCCCGCCATAAAACGCGCGTTGCCGGCCAGCTTGGCTTCAGGAAAGGACGTCGAGAACGAATTGAATATGGTCTCAGCCAGCCCGTAATTATCGTTGCTAAAGAGCCTCTGAGCGAACTCATACTGCAGTTCCGGCGGCTGCGCATACGCAAATACGGCTAAAAAAGCAAATACAACTGTAATAACTGTGGTTTTAATCGTTTTACCCATGTTTCCTCATTATAATAATATCATCCATTATTAACAAAAAGACGGTTTCTGTCAAGAAAAGAACGCCCCTATTTTTCCACTAAATACCGACTAATTTTCGATATCCGGCACTGTCTTTTTTATTCCGGGCTTTGCCTTCATTCCCGCAAGCGCAATGACTATAACCCCTGCCACTACAACAATCATCGCGACTATCTCGCGGCTTCCGACCTGTTCCTTAAGTATAACGGCGCCCAGTATTACAGCGCCTATAGTGTTTACATACGAATAGCTCGATGCCAGCGCCGGCCTGGCGTTCTGGAAGACGTACATGAAGGCGGAGAAACCCACCATGGCGCCTATTATAACCAAATATATGAGGGCAATCACTGACTCCCGCGACGGGTTAAAGTGGAGCCCCTGGCCCGTGACAATAACAACAATCAGGCTTGCGATGCCGCCGGCTGACATTTCAACGCCGCTTCCCATAAAACCTTTTGGGACCGGAAGCCGGGTGCTTAAGACCGATCCGAAAGCCCATACCATAGACGAAAGTATGAGCAGTATTGTTCCCAGTATATTTCCGCTCATTTCCCGTCCTGTGGCGAGTATGGCGATTCCGGCGAAACCCAGGGCGATACCGGCCCATTCCATTTTAGTCGGCCACCTGCCGAAGAAACCGGAAAAAAGGCATATCCATATGGCACCTGATGAAACTGCCACGGCTGATATTCCGGAGCTGACGCTTTGCTCCGCGTAGCACAACAGTACATTCGCGCCCAGAAAAAGTATCACCCCGACAAGGCTGCCCGCGGCCCATTCTTTCAGGGACGGGTTTTTCTCGCGCCTTAAGAATGCTATAAGCAGCATGAGCCCGCCTGCCGCGATAAAACGTATTGATGTCATGGCAAGCGGAGGTATGGTTTTAACAGCCACACGTATGGCCAGGTACGTGGAACTCCACGTGGTATAAAGCAGGAAAAGGGCCGCCCACAACAGCCATTTTCTATTTTTCATTATTATCACTTATCAAGCTCACTCTCAAAGTCATGCATTAAAAAGTGGCTCACTTCATCCATGGAATCCTCACCTTCCTTAAAGGGAGTCTCTACCGTGCGTATGAGTTTTGTGATATAGATGAACATGTATGATACTATGGTAAAAAGGAATATGCCCTCATAGTACGGCTCTGTTTTGACAAAGAGCAGTATCATCACTATCAGGAAAACCATTGATTCCCCCAGCATGTAGGCGGATGGCAGGAATGTGGTCTTTTGCATGTGATATACCCGGAGCACCATCCTGCGTATGTTTCCCTGCTCAGCCTTAAGCCTGACCACGTAGTTAGGCAGAAAGCCCAGCTTTGCCATCTCGTCAAACCTGGCTGAAAGCGAGTCTATGAGCCCCAGGCAGCTGTTAAAATCAGTCTTTTTTATCCCTTCAAAAAAAGCCCTTAAGATTCCCTTTAAATTATCCCTGGTTTTTTCCAGGTCAAACTGCGGGTTCTGTTTTTTAAACGACGACGCCTCTTCCCATATGTTTTCCATGGAACCGCGTATTTCCGCGGGTACCCTCTCGCTTTCCTTATAGTCTGCCAGCACGCCGGCTAAAAGAAACCCGCATATAAATGTGGCGCCGGCTATCAGGCTGTTTAATATGGGGTTAACAGGTATAAACTCAAGCCTGAAATGATGCGCCACAAACTTTATGCCGATAAAGATAATTACAACAACTGATGTGTATAAAAGTATCCCGTGCCTTTTAAAAAATGTTCCCATGCTCCGCCTCCTGTGCCGCCTGCTTTTGTTGTTTTATCCATTTATTTGCCCTAAGTCATTTTTTGCTTTATTTAAACGAGTAACATCGATAAATTTAAACATTTTTTTACCTGCATGTAAATACAATAAATGAAATTAAAAACGCGCCTTTAACCATATATTAATTTGAAAATTTTCATCATATGCTATATAATATGTATGCTTTGCAATCAAAACTGCCCGGGGAGCGTGTCTGTGAATAAATTTCAAAACCATATCATCATCGCAATCGCAGTAATAATATCCTTAGCCCTTATAGTATCCTGCGGGCCGAAATCATCACCTTCTTCGCCCACTCCGCCTCCGCCTTATAACAGCCCCACTATTACCCCGACTTACCCTCTCCCTGACGCTTACGAACCCGATGATATCCCGGCCCAGGCAAAACCCATAACCTCCGGAGTCCCCCAGAACAAAACCATACATGACTGCAACCAGGATGACTGGTTTTATTTTACCCTTACTGAAATTTCAGACGTGACAATTGACGTGACCAGCACAAAACCCATGTACCTGGAAAGCTATGACGGCGCTGTCACGCATACCGCCAACGGCGCGCTCTTCGGCGGCGACGGCACTACGCCGATATCATCGACAGTGACAGGCTTAAACCCGGGAACCTATTATGGAAACACGCGCGCGTGGAATTACGCGTCGCCAGGGTGCGATACTTTTATTTACACCCTCTCAATTAATATCGCAGCTGCCGGGGTTCCGACTGAAACTTTTACCTTAAGCCAGACAGTGAGCCCGACTGAAAGCGTGACAGAAACAAACACTCCTGGTGTTTCAGGCACACATACCCCTACACAGACCAATACAATCTCATCCACAACTACACTGACCCCGACAATAACGCAAACTCAATGGGCCTCTGACGCGTATGAACCTGATGATGGGTATTCCGAAGCAAAAACACTTATCGCGGGCAGCCCGCAGGCGCACACTCTATTTCCCGAATCAGACGAACGCGACTGGCTCATATTCCACATGGATTCGCCGGGAAGGGTGACAATTACCGCTGCCGGCACCGCCTCATGTGAAAATGTCGCGCTCTACCTTTCTTACGCGCACAACCCTTTTGGGCTTATCCCGATTGTAAATGACTATTCCTCGGGGCAGGTGCAGGCAACTTATGACCTTTACCATGATGCGGCAAATGTCACTGACGACTACTATCTGCGCCTGGAAAACACGCAGCCTTCGGTCCCTGTCGGTTACACCCTTTCTTACAGTGTAACTTACTTCACGCACACACCGACATCAACCATAACCGCTTCAGCCACGGCATCCGCCACGCCCACGGAAAAACCCGTTGAGGACGCGTATGAGCAGGATGATGACACAGCTTCAGCAAAAGCAATTGCGGCCGGGGAGACCCAGCCGCATTCTATATGGCCTGAAGCAGACGATGATTATGTGGTTTATAATTCCCCGGGTGATGAAGTGCTCACCGCTTCAGCGTGGGGCGACCCCCTGTCATATTATTACATTAATTTTTCCGGAGGAAATACCAGGGATGAAAGCACCCCGGGTACAACCACTATAATACGCGACGTCAGGACCCCCGGCCCGGTTTATATAGCCGTATCGGGTTCTATCTCTTACGGTTACAGCCTGAAACTTGAAGCCATAGCCATGACGCCCACATGCACGTTTACCAATTCGCCGACGCCCACGAACAGCCCCACCATGACCACAACTCCCACAACCCAGCCCACATTAGGCTCATGGGTTTACCAGTCGTCAGGCTCCCAGTCAGCCGCCTCAAACGCGGTGCTTGCATCAGACGGTTCCGGGATTTCATCCGGTTTTATTAAAAGCGTGACAGCTTATGTCAACGCGGGGTCGGCAAACTGCTCTCTGAAGGCGTCCTCCATGGGCCACAGATGGCTTGCAAAGGGCTCCACATATGATTACATAACTTACGCGGACAACACCTCTGACGCCATATATGTCAGGAGGAGCTCCGACCTGACATCCACATACGGGTCTTCCCTCGGGTTCGGCTCAATGCCGTGCATTTTCACCGACGGTGATACGCCATATGTTGCTTATGCAGACTCCACTCAGGGAAACAGCATAACTGTAAAAACATACAGCTCCGGCTGGGTCAACTACGGGGCGGCTGATTTCACCCCTCCCACCAGGATGGACGGGTATACCTCAGTGGCAATGGACGGGTATAATGACGGTTCGCTTAAACTTTATGTGGCGTATGTGGATGCCTCTGACGGAAACAGGCCCCGCGTCATGTGGAAAAACGGGGCGTCTGCCTGGGCTGACTTAGGCGGCGGTTTTGTGTCTTACGAACCCTCTGATACAGGCTCAAACATAGATATAAGCGTGGTTGATTCATCGCACGTTTATGTCATATATAATGTTTCCTCAAATGCGGCTGTCGTGCACATGTGGAACGGGTCTTCATGGGTTGACCTGGGGGTGCCTTCCTTCCCGTCAGTGGTCGCATCCAGGTACAACACCATAAAAGCCGTAGCGTACAATGAAGTTTATGTGTCATACCTTGTTCTTGGCACATCAAAGGGGGCTGTGCGGAAATTTAACGGCACATCGTGGATTTTCATCAATTCCGACTCGTCGTTTACGCCGACTACCGGGACATATCCCTTTATAACATATTCCGGCGGTTTTCCTTACGCCGCGTATAACGACAGCTCCGGATCCATGCAGGTCTACAGGTACCAGTAAAAACAGTTCAGGATTATATATATAAACGGACGGAGGCTATCCGCCGGTTTTTATATATAATCCCGCCTTCTCAGGCTGTCCTGCTTTTTCCGGTTTATAAGGGCCTAAAATTTATCCAGCATGCTGCGCAGTTCTTTTTTCGAGGTCCCCAGTATCATATGAAGCCGCACAAAAATATCGTCTTCCTGGCCTATCTTATAATTCATGTAATCCGACGCCCTTTCCACATTCCTTTGTTTCGTGTTAAGTTCCTTTCCCCTGCCCTCTTTCTCTTTCTTTTTCGTTTTCATAGATCCCTCCGTTTTTTAGCCGCGATGCCCGCGGAAGCGCTGATTAACGCATTAAAGATGTTCATAAGCCCCGTTCTTCCATCCCTCCATCCATGGCGTCCGCATCCGGGTTTGTCCCATACAAACCCTCTTCCAGGTCATAAGCGTCATATTGGGCAAAATCCCTTTTGCTCTTTTTCCTTTTATTTTCCTTCCTATTACACTTTTCCATCTCCCTGTGACGCCATTTTTCTTTCATTAAATCCGCCCCCTTAGCCGTTAAAAACAAAATACATAAAAATTAAAAAATCATATTTTTTAATTTTTCACAAACCGGCAAATACAAAGAATAAAATAATGGCGATGTAATGGGCAAAATGATTTAAGCGCGGTTATTTAGATTTAAAGCAGGGTTTTTTTATGATTTAATCCGTTTCACAGTAAGTTTTCCATATTTAAGCCGTATTATTTAGTCTTTTACCCGCCCTGTTAAAGCCCTGTTTCAGCGATATTAAAAGCACCTGTTGTTTTGAATTTCATCACCCGAATGAATATATAGCATATGATTTTAATGTTGTCAAATTTATTTGTAATATAAATATCTTAAGGTGATGGTTCCGGCTGTGCCTTATTTTTCCCAGTTTTCCTTTTTACCGTTGACCATGATAAAAACCGGATTTACACATGGCACATTTGTGCCTTTGAGCCCCGCATAAAAATCCATATTCCTTTTTTTTAGCTTTTTCCTGAGGTGCTGTGTTTCATATTTTACCTGGCCTTTTGTGACTTTAATGAGCCTTAGGGATTTTATACGCCTGATCTTGCCGCCGTCAAATTTATAACCCCTGGCAACCGACTCCTCAAGCACGGCGCCAAGATACGCATTGACCGCTTTAAGCGGATTTTTTGAAGCCTTAAATCTCAGGAGCTGCGGATGGTTCCTGTATCCGCGGGTTTTGCCTTCCAGGACCTTCTTTGCCAGCAGCCCCTCACGCCAAAGCGCCACAAGCCCGGCAGGGTCGAGGTATTTCGGGTGAAGCGACCATAAACGCATATAAACAACCGCCTTATTTGTTTGTCCTCATTTTAAATTTTCAGTTTTAAGTTTTCAGCTGCCTTATAAAGAAAAAGCCCCCGGTCTCTTTTGGAAACCGGGGGCCTTATATTTCAGACGTTCAATTAATACTTTATCGGGAGTTTCTTCCTCGGCTCGGAGTGCGGCTCATAGAGCGGTGTTTCTTTCGCTTTTCCGATTGCGTCTTCAACTTCTTCATCCGAGAAATTCTTTGAGACTTTAAGAGCCTGTCTCGGGTAAATTAAATCCGGGTCCTCGATGGATGCCCTATTGGCTTTAAATAAAAGCGGCCACCTGAATGAATCGCCGAATATGCTGTCTTTGCCCGATATCCTCCAGAGGCTGTCCCCGCTTTTTACGGAGTACTTGGAAGATCCGGCTTTAACTGACGCTGTCTTTACGACTTTTGCGGGTTCTTCTTCTTCAGCGGGCGCTGCTACTGCTTCTTCTTCAGCAGGCGGAGCTTCAGCTGTTTCTTCGCCCGGAGGCGGAGGCATGTCCGAGCTTGCTTCTTCTCCCGGAGGAGGAGGTACTTCGCCAGAGGCTTCTTCGCCCGGAGGCGGAGGCATGTCAGAGCTTGCTTCCTCGCCCGGAGGCGGAGGCATTGCGCTGTCGCCTGACATTTCATCGCCAGGAGGCGGCGGCATGTCAGAGCTTGCTTCTTCGCCCGGAGGCGGAGGGAGCGCGCCGGAATCATCTCCCGGAGGCGGAGGCAGTGCGCCTGTATCCTCGCCCGGAGGCGGAGGCATTTCATCCCCGCCCATTGCCATGCCGGAATCACCCGGCGGAGGGGGAACTAAATCTTCATTCGCGTCCGGCGGAGGCGGTAACGCAAAATCCTCGCCGACTGATACTGCTGTGAGGACAAAAAACAGAGCAAAAAATGCCGCTACAAAAACCAGTACATTGAATCTCTTAAGCATTTATCTGACCTCCTTATATATTTCAATATCCCTTTAAGTGTAAATGGAGCGGGAAACCGGGCTTGAACCGGCGACCTACTCGTTGGCAACGAGTCGCTCTACCACTGAGCTATTCCCGCATCATAAAAAGCGGTTTTTATTATATTAATTTTCCGCTATTATGTCAACGGAAATAATGCCTTTCAAAACGCCGTTCCCGGCACAAATATAACGCTAAAACCGTTGCCGGGTTGCAATCATAAACGATTGATTATTGCCAATTGTCTATTAATCAGGTTATTTCCTTTTTAAGCATGTCCTTAACCTTGCCCAAAAGCGACCCTTTTTCCTTTATTTTTGCCAGGATATTGCCTATTTCCTTTTCCGCGGCTTCTTCGCCTTTCTTAATGAGCCTGTCCATGGCTGACAAATCAAACGGGCTGAAGGACTTAATATCCGGCTGTATGACAAAATCAGCGTCTTTATATGCTTTTACCACGGTATTGTCCTGTATCATAAGCATAAAACTCTGCCAGACTATGTTGAATATATCGTGATTTTTAATTACGTTTGACTTAGCCCTTGCCGTGATGTCCACGGCTATTATAAAATCAGCCCCGGCCTTTTTTGCCGCGCTTATGGGCACGTTATTTGTAAGTCCCCCGTCGACATATACGCCGTCGTCATAAATAGCCGGGGTAAATATTCCGGGCAGGCTGCATGACGCGCGCACGGCATCGCCTAGAGAGCCTTCGTCAAAGACCCTTTCTTTTCCGTCCAGCAGGTTCGTCGCCATAGCCGAAAACTTTATGGGGAAATCCTCTATGTTTTGCTTTTTCGCGTGCTTATCCGCGTATGTCTTAAGTTTTTCAATTGATATGAGCCCTTCCGTGGGCAGCGTAACATTCATCACTTCCTGCCATTTGAAATCGCGGGCAAGTTTTTCCAGCTCGGCAAGGGACATCCCTGAAGCGTACATTCCGCCCATGAGCGAACCTATCGATGTTCCGGAAATAATATCAGGTTTTATGCCGTTAGCTTCCAGGACCTTTAAAACGCCTATGTGAGCGTAGCCGTACACAACACCGCCGCCGAGCGCGAGACCGATCTTCATAAATCCACCCCTTATAGTCCAAAGCCCAGGGCCCAGAGCCCAAGGGAAGTCCCCCTTTTGGGCTTTGGGCTCTGAACTTTGGGCTTTATTTTGTCAGCCCTAAGTCCGAAACCACATTATCCACGACAGCTATATCTATCATATCCCGTTTCATTAAAAACCCTTCGAGCAGGGCGTTATCGCATATGGTATTGATCAGCCTTGGTGTGCCTTTTGAGTAATCATACACATTTTCAAGGGCCATGTCGGAAAATATTTTTTTCTGCGCTCCGGCAATCTTCATCCTGTGGTTTATATACCTGATTGAAGTATCCTTATCAAGTCTTTTAAGTTCAAACTGTATGGCAATCCTCTGCTGCAGCGGCGGGTCCAGGGCGATATTCTGCTTAAGCTCCGGCATGCCGACTAACACAAGCGTTATCAGCTTTGAGCCCGGGACTTCCAGGTTCATGAGCCCGCGGAATTCCTCAAAGACCTCTTTTTTTGTGATCATATTCGCTTCGTCTATGATGACCACTGCCTTCTTGCCGGCGTCATGCAGGTCGATTAACCTGCTGTAGAGCTGCGGGATAAGCTTTTCTTTTCCTTCAGCCGGGTTTTCTATGCCTATCTGTATGGCAAGCCTGCGAAGGAGCCATGAAGCGCTTATTTCGGAATGCACCATTACAAGCAGGGACTCCACGAATTTATCGTCCGCCCCGAGCTTTTCCAGGGCCATCCTCGCCAGAGTTGTTTTCCCCGTGCCTATATCCCCCACCATAACCACAAGGCCCTTCATGGTCTCGGCCGCGTGCATGATGCGCGTCAAAGCCTCAACGTGCGGCTCGCTTTCAAAGAAAAAACGCGAATCAGGGGAATTTGAAAAGGGCTGTTCTGTAAGGCCGTAGAATTGCTCGTAGCTCAAGGAACACCTCAAGGTCAATTTTAAATTATGAATTTTCGATTTTCAATTAAATGCCAGTCATGTTTATTCTTCAATTTAAAATTTAAAATTGAAAATATAAAATTAGATGTACGAGACCTTACTCCCCTTCGGGCCTTTGTCTTCATCGGGCCCGGGCGCCGGCTTTTTTTCTTCCTCGCCGAATTCCACCAGGAGCTTTTTGAGTTCATTTAAGCGCATGCGAGCTTCCATATTATCGGGTTCCTTGCCAAGTATTTTATTGAGTATCTTCTCGGCTTCGGTTAAAAGCCCCTGTTTCATGAATATCTCAGCCGTAGTGACTGTCACAAAATCCTCGCTTATCTCCGGCTCTTCTATGGCCTCTTCTTCGGCCTGTTTTCTTTTTTCCTCGTCTTCGCGCTTCCTCTTTTCCTCATCATCCTTCTTTTTCCTCGCCTCTTCATCCTTCTTTTTGCGTTCTTCCTCTTCCTTTTTCTTCCTGTCCTCTTCTTCTTTTTTCTTTGCCGATTCCCTGTCCGCGGTATCCTTTGCGGCGGCGTTTTTTACCGCAGCGTCTTTTGCCGCGGCTTCCCTTGCTTCAAGTTCCTTCTTTTTCTTTTCTTCCTCTTCATTCCTTTTTCTTTCCTCTTCTTCTTTTCTTTTCCTTTCCGCCTCTTTTGCCGCAGGATCCGGCATGGGCACCCCGGCGTACTTGGAATATGCCATGTTTAATTTGTTCTTTATAGTATCGTTATTCGGGTCCAGTGATAAAGCCTTCTGGTACATCTCTATGGCCTCATCAAACGACCCGGTCTTGACCAGGCTGTCACCCATTGCTATCATTGATGGCACATCTTCTTTTGACTGCGTCATGGACAGCGAAGTGTCAAATCCCATCGCGTCTTCCATTTCTTTAATCTGGTCAGAAGGTTTCTTCTTTGAATTCAGGTCAAACTCCGGCAGCGGCTCCATTTCCATCCTTTTAGGAGGAGGTGGCGGTGGCGGCGCTTCCTGCTTTTTTGAAACCGGCGGGACATCAAATTTAATGTCGCCCAGGTCAGGAAGCGAGTCCAAGAAAGCCGGCGGTTCCTGCTTTACAGGCGGTTTTTGAGCCGGCGGCTGGGGAGGCGGGACATTAGGCGCGGCCTGTTTTGAAGGCGTCGGCGTCGAACTCATGTCGTAGAACATTCCCCTTTGTATCTTTAAAGCAGGTTCAGTCTGCTCCTGTTTAGGAGCAGGCGCGCCCTGCTGCGGCGGCGCCGGCTTTACAGTATCAATCGGGGCCATAGGCGCGGTTTTTACAGTGTCCGCCGGCTTTGCCGGCCCGGGTTTCACGGTATCTACAGGCGGAAGCGGCGCCGGCTTGACAGTATCCATTGGCGGCATGGCCGCTGGTTTTTCCGGGGCTGCTTTTATTTCAGGCAGCGGCGCGGGCTTTGCCGGTTCAGGCGCTTTGGCCGGAGCCGACCCTGTTTTCTTCGCGTTGTCCACTATGGTGGAGTTTCCCGGGTCATTTTCCTGCGCAAGCTTGTAAAATTCCTGCGCCTTATCAGCCATGTTTTCCTTTTTATATATTTCAGATATCTTAAGATACGCGTCGGCTGCTTCCCTTTTCTTACCTGTCTGCAGGTTCAGCTCTGCCATTTTCTGTATGACATTAATGCTTTCCGGGTCCTGTTCAAGGACTTTTCTCAGCAGGCCAAGTGCCTTTTCATTTTCATGTTTTTTGCTGAATATGTTCACGGCTGTCAAGAAACTGGTCTCAGCTTCCTTTTTCAGCGATTTCTTAGTGTATATTTCCCCGAGCAGTATGTAGGCGTCCGTATTCTCAATATCCGCTTTTGTTACTTTTGCAAGGGTGGTTATGGCGTCATCTACGGCGTTCGTGTCCCTTTGTATTTCCGCCACTATCATAAGCGCGCCTGAATGGTTCGCCTTGAATTTAAGCAGCATGTCCATCTCTTTTTTCGCCTCGGCGTAGTCCTTTTTCATGGCCAGTGCCGCGCCTTTAAAGAAATGCGCTTCTATGGATTTGAACTCAATGGCTTTCTGGGAGAAGAACTCCGTCTTTTCCATATTCTTTTCTTTCCAGTAAAATTCGCAAAGGAACAGGTACTCCCTTTTTGCGTCCGTCTCATTTCCCTCGCGCTCATATATCTCGGCTATCTTTTCGCGGGTGGCAATAGAATCAGGCTGCATTTCGAGTATCTTCTGGTATATGGGAAGGGCTTTTTTATAAAGTCGGTTTTTAAAATAAACGTCCACTATCTTTTTATAATAGCTTAAGGCTTCCTTCTGGTCGCCTTTCTGGGAAAAAAGTTCCCCCAGCTTCTGGTAGGTGTCAAAATTAGCCGGGTTAATTTTGAGTATTTCCTTATATTCCTCTATGGCCTTGTCTATCTGCCCCTCTTCTATGAGTTTCTCGGCCACGGTATTTCTTTTTATCAGGATAGCCTTCTGCTTATCAGCCTCAGGAAGCTTATCCGCGTTTAACTTGCCTATTTTCTTGTATATTATGGCAGCCTTATCGCCGAGCCCCTGCTTGGCATAGGCTTCAGCCGCCATTATGTATGACTGGTAAGCGAGGGCGTCCTCTTCCTTTTTTGAATAAACATCGCCCAGCATATTATGAATGTTATAATCCGTGGGATCCAGGGTGAGCAGTTTCTTATACTCGCCAACGGCTTTATCCCAGCGCCCTTCCTGGGTATAAATCATAGCCATCTTTAGGATGTCTTTTTTATTCTCTGCCATAAACCCTCTTTATTCCCGAATTTGCTAAAATATATTACATATAAAGACGTAAATACGGAAAATATAATGAAACAATGTGCTTCGTATGATTATAATACAGGGCAGGGGGTGTTGTCAAATGGTTAGAATTAAAACGGATTTTCAATTTTCAATTAAGAATTTTCAATTTAACATTAAAAAGGCAAAAGGGCGCTTTTACACGCCCTTTATGCCTTCAATTGAAAATTGAAAATATAAAATCGAAAATTAATTACTTATTAGGATTCAGCCACACCGCTATCGCCTTAAACGGCGCCAGTATCCCCTGCTTCCACGGCACCCTGTGTGTTACACCGGATGCGCCTTTTACCTCATTCTCATGCTTTTTATACCAGAGATACGCGTGTTCTAAAGCCTGTGCTTCTGTAAATTTCGGCTTCCAGCCCAGCTTTTTTTCGGCTTTTTCTATTGAGACAAAAGAATCCTTATGCGCGGTGCCGTAAACCCACTTATACAGGGGTGATATGCGCAGCATCCAGAATATCTCCAGGAGGAATATAAGCGGCCCTGCGGGTGTCTTCATGACGCTTGATTTGCTTTTTACAAATTTAAAGAACTCTGTTAAGTATTCCTCTATTGGTTTGGTGTTCTTGGCACCTATGTTGAACGTATCATTGGCAACCTTTGCCGGTTTGTTAAGACAAAGCGTGATAGCGTCAACAAGGTCCTCCACTTCAAGCAGCTGGTACCTGTTCCTGCCGTTGCCGATAGTCGGTATAAGCGCGCCTGCCTCGACCCAGTCATAAAGTATCTGGAAGACGCCGAGCCTTTCGGTCCCGATAAAGGTCTTTGGCCTTACAACCGGCACTATCAGCCCCTTTTTTCTGTATTCTTCGCATATCTTTTCAGCTGTTATCTTGGTCTCGCCGTACGGGCCTACTCCTACGAGTTCGTCTGTTTCAAATAAAGGGTGATGGTCAGGTACACCATAAACGGCAGTGGAGCTTATCTGTACGACCCTTTTTATTTTGTTGGCTTTTGCCGCTTCCAGCACATTTCTCATGCCGTCAACGTTTGTGGAATATATATCAGAAGCTTTCCAAAGAGGCAGTGCCGCTGCCGCGTTCACAACAGCGTCATAGCCTTTAAAAGCCTTTTTCAGCCCTTCAAGGTCGCGCACATCAAGCTTTACATACTCGACATTCTTCGCGTAGTCGCCTTTCCTGAATTCGTCAATATCCACCACAAGTATTTTCGAGTATTTTTTAGAAAGTTTTTTGCAGACATGAAACCCTAAAAATCCGCATCCGCCGGTTACGATTAATTTAGCCATATCATGAAACCTCCTGATAATATATTATTGCCATTATATACTTTTGCCTTTTATTAGTCATTAGTAATTTGTAATTAGTAATTTACTATTTCATCCTTAAAAAAACCTCATCATATATCCCGTCCCAATTAAGAGTGGAAGCGAATTCCAGCGCGTTCTTTAGGCATACCTTATAAAAAGCATCGTCCTTTAAAAGCTTTAAACAAGCGGCTGCGAGTTCTCCCCGCCTGTATTTACACACCACACCCATGGGCCTTTTTGCCACTTCTTCGGCAATCCACGGGACATCCGTGATTACCATGGGCAGGCCGCAACCCAGGTATTCCTTGGGCTTTGTCGGGTCGGCGTAATATGTGTAGTTATTCGGGTCGTCCATGTACGGCGCCACGCTGACGCGCTCGTGCGGTATGAATCTGAAGAGCTCTTCATGGTTCATCAGCCCCAGGAATTTTACGCTTTTTTCCAGGTTTAAGGATTTTGTCTGCGCCTTTAAGTTTGGCTCATACGGTCCTGTGCCGATTATCAGAAGCTGCGCCAGGGGCTCTTCCTTTATTATATCCTGCATGGCTTCCACAAGCAGCTGCACCCCTTTTGTCTCGTCTAACATGGACATCAGCACAAGGGACTTTTTTGCCAGCTTTTCCTCCACGGTGAATTTATCCACCCTGTCAAGCTCTACGCCCACGGGCACCACATAGTTCTTTTCAGGCTTTAAACGGTATTTTTTTATTTTCGCGTCCGCCATCCTTTTTGAGAGCGACCACACATAATCCGAACCCGAGCAGGCCATATGGTCTATGGCCTCATAAAACCAGTTTATAACGGGGTTTTTAAAACGCCTGTCCATATGGTCTATGATATAGTAAGCCACTTTATCGACTTTCCCGAACGCTTTCATTATTATCCCGGTAACGGCGTTTAAGTTGTCGACCCCTACAAAAAGGTCTACTTTCCTCTTGGATGAAACGAAAAACCCTATGTTAAAAAAAACGTCTTTAACCCACTGCAGGACCTGATTTGACATGCGGGCATGCCCCCTGCCTGTTCCTGTCAGTATGCCATCTTTATAATGGTCCACCGCCGTAGATTCAAGCTTCGAGTAAGAAAAAGGGTGGGTGATATAGTCAAAATCCGCTTTTTTCTTTATGAGGTAATTTCTGAGTGCCTGCACGGGCCCGTATACTTCCGTCACGTGGCCTGCTTCAACTATGTATTTGCCTTTTATGTCCATGGTCACTCCGCGTCATACACAATACATGCATATTCCTGCATTGCGTTATTTTGAAAATGGTTCTTCCAGAATTTATTATACGGCAAATCCTCAAGCTTTACAAAGTTTTTTACCGGCATTAGGCGGCGGCTGTATCCCCCGCTTATGAACCTGCTTTTATCAACAAATTTATTGTCCTCCCCCATGAATGAAAGAAAAATAAATTTCCCCCGCGGCGCCTCATTTTTTGTGAAATCCGGGCCCACAAAGGTTATTTTCAGCCCTCCGCCTTTTTCCTCATTTGAGATATACCGGTATACGGAAACGCTGTTTAACGTGTTATAGGATAGCAGCACTTTGTCTGTTCCGTAATTTTTTGCTTCGGCAACCGCAGCCGCGGCTATCTGCCTGTATGGTATTATAGAGCTTAAATGGTAAGCCGGCATGAGGAACAGGAAAATATTAAAACCTGTTATCATCACGTACCCCGCGTACTTCAGGGGACGCGGTATATTAAACCTGAATAAGGCATGGATAATAACAGCGCCCATAAAAAACTGGGACGGCAGAAAAACGCGGGTAAGCGCGGAACCTGTAATTGACGTAGCAAGCCAGAGGAAAGCGGACGCCAAAATCAGCGCCGCCGCGATATATCTGCTTTTCTCCCTCATTTCCTTAATAATATACAGGGTCCCGGCAAGAAGGAATATCCCGTCAAAAATCAGCTGCGTTGCGGGGAATACTGCAAAAGTAAAAGATATATCCGATAATTCAAAAAATGGGCGGCCCGCCTTAAAAAACAACCCTGAAGCCAGCGCGAACGTGCCGCCCTTCCCGTGAATGCTCCTCTGCAGCCAGTCTGTGACTAATTGCATTATCACCCCGATAGAGGCAAAAAAACCCGGCCCCATAAGCAGCGCCACGAGCACAAGCGGCGCTGAAAGCACGGCTGCCGCCGGAAGTATTGACTTTTTATTCCCCGTTTTTAATAAAACAAACACGGCTGCCATAAAATAATAGAGCAGCCCCGTATAGTCCGAAATTATCAGTAAAAAACCCGCCAGCGGTATGTCCCAGTTTTTTTTCGCGGAAAAACCCTTTTCCGCGATTATAAGGCGCAGTACCGCGTAAATGACCCACATGGAAAAAAGGAAGGTAAGCGAGTACATCTTTATATTGGTGGCGTAAAACATATAGCCGGGTATTAACATGGCGTACAAAGCCGCCAGCACCGGCATCCATCCGCGTCCGAAAACAGCCTTAAGCGAGGCGTATCCGAAACACAGCCCTCCCGCGAAAATAACGGCGTGTACCATGCGCACGATGACCTCCGACTTAAAGGAGGCGCCGGCAACCGAAATAACCAGCTTCAGAAAAAACGGGTAAACCGGCGAATGGTTCGTGATGTTTTTCATTATATCCCCGAAACTTGAGGATGCGAGGCCCATATAAAAAGCCTCGTCGCCCCACAGGTTAAGCCCGGCGGAATATCTGGCGCAATTCAGCAAGAATACCGCAAGCGCCGAAAAAAAAGCTATTTCATATTTCCTGTCCAGAAAATACCTTAAGACCCCGTGTTTTTCCAAATTAAATCCCCTTTTCATATTATTGCCGCGGCTCAGTTAAACCAGCCCCGCAAAGTCCGTCGCTGATTTTAACCGCGCTGACAGCTATATTTCCATCCTCTTTAGTTTGCGTATGCCGGCCCATATGGCAGCTGACGATATTATTATGGCGGCCAGAAATATCAGAAGAAAATTAACCGTATAAGACCAGGGTTTAAAGGCATATGCCTTAACCAGCCTGGACATATAATAATCCTTTACTATGCCCGCCTCTATGAAAAGCACCAGCGCCACGAACAGGAAGGAAACGAACATGTAAGCAAGCCCTGCCACCCCGGTTATCAGGTCCTCGGGGTTTTTTATGTTAAAATTGGCGAAATACGCCCCGAAGCCTATTCCCACCGAGGATATTACTATGGTTATAAAAAAAGTGGAAAAGAACGTCAGGATGTCGATGAACGCCCCCGGCTTTAGCATACTCACCGATATGAATGCCACAATCTGCCCGGTTATGACAAGCGGCAGGCTGTATACTATGAATTTGTACATGACAAACTGCTCCATGGACATGGGCGCCGTCTTAAATATCCAGAACCCCTTCCCCTCGGTTGAAATCACCGGCAGGACGAACCTAGCTCCCACGGCGGATAACACCATGCCTATGAACCCTATGTTCAGGAAGAATATGAAATCCTTAAGGCCGTAAAGTTCGGAAGGCAGTTTATACAGGTTGAAAAGGTATATGAAGACAATGCCCGTGAGAAAAACCAGCTGTATCCACTGCGATGTGTCGCGCACCAGGTATTTAAAGTCCTTATCCATCTGGGACAAAAATTTAAGTTTCTTTTTATACTCATACGCCTCTGCCAAGGGCTTTTGTTTTATGTAAGCGCCTTTCCTTCCATAGCCCTCAAAATACAGGGAACCGGACGCTTTAAGCACCAGCGCCAGGATGATAAAGCTTGCGGACAGAAAATACAGGAACGGGCCAATGCCGGCGTATATGCCGCTCGCGGATATCTTTTCAATGAGCCTGACGAACTGGGTATGCGGCAGCCACGGCGACTCAGGCGTCCTTAAATTCTGTATGAAGGAATTCACCTCCACAAAACTTGAGCCGGAGAGTTTTTCAGGCTGGAGCATCCTGAAGTATATGACAAATATGACCACAAATATTCCGCTTAAAGCCAGCGCGATATTGCGGACATTTTCAGCCGGGAAATATCGGACAAGCACTATGGTAAGGACGATTCCGATGCAGGCCAGTATGATGAAAAACGGGACGTGCGCTATTATGATGAACAGGTACTGGTCCAGCCCGATTTTCAGCACCTTCGCGTAAGCGGCGAATATGGGCAGGCTCATTAAGAGTATCATCCAGCTCGCGCCCGCTATGATCTTAAGCGCCTGGGAGGCGAATACCGATTCCACCTTGATGGGCGATGAAAAAAGGAAATCCATGTCGCGGCTTAAGTATAGTATCGGGATGGCCGATACGACCGAGGAAAGGATTATCATTACAGAGAATGTCAGGAAAAACGTGTATAAGAGTTTGCTGACCAAAAGCCCGCCGATAAATGGCACGGAATAGAAGTGCTTGAAGATGAAGAAAAAGAGCTGATAGACTATGGGAAAAAATCCGGCGGCGAATAAAAGGACAAGGAACGATTTTATCAGCCCCTCTTTTGTCGGGTTTAAGAGCTTATTTATAAACTGCGTGAAATAAAACCTGTTGAGCCACGCGTTATCCCTCATTTTACTCCCGGTTCGGTAAGTTTGAAGAATATATCCTCAAGTTTTCTGCTCTTCCTTTTTTTCTTTATCTGCTTTATATTTCCGGATTCCAGCAGCACCCCCCTGTCGATGATTCCCACCGTGGAGCATACCTCCTCGGCCGTATCAAGCGAATGTGTGGACATGAAAACGGTCATCCCCTCTTTTCCGAGCTTTTTGAACTCGTGGCGCAGGGTTTTCATGGATTTCGGGTCAAGCCCGACCATGGGCTCGTCCAATATGAATACCTTGGGTGTATGAATAAGGGAGGCGACGATGAGCAGTTTTTGGCTCATCCCGTGGGAATAGCTCTCTATGAAGTCATTGACATATTCATCTACGCCGAAAATAGGCGCGTATTTGTTCAGGAGTTCCTTATACCGCTCTTTTTTTACGTCATAAAGGTTTGCTATGAATTCCATGTATTCAATGCCGCGCAATTTTTCGAACATGTAGGGTTTATCCGGAATAAGGGCGAACTGTCTCTTGTAACCCACCGGGTCTTTCAGGATGGATATGCCGTCTATCTGAGCGTCGCCCGAGGTTATGGAAGTAAGCCCGCACATCATTTTAATGGTGGATGTTTTCCCCGCGCCGTTGGGCCCCAGAAACCCGAACACATCGCCTTTTTTTATCTCGAGGTTAAGGTTTTTAACAGCGGTAAAATCTCCGTAATCCTTTTTAAGGTCTGTAAGTTTTATCATTGCGTCCCTGCTTTTAATCCAGAATTTAGAATCCAGAATTCAGAATTAGTACTTACTCCCCTATCTCCGCTTCCGCATTTGTCACGCCAAACCTGTCCCTGAATTTCTTTATGATGGCGGGTATAAAAAAAGAGAAGATGAAAAGTGCAAGGGGTATTATTATGTCCGCCCGCAGAAAATCCGACGGCTGCTTGTAAGTTTTTAAAAGTGATTTTACAGCTCCTGTTAAAAAAGTTATGACCGCAAGCCCGGGCAGGAGCCCCACGACAGAACCCCAGAAGAAATCCTTAAACGATATTTTTGAGAGCCCTGATACCGCGTTTAAGTACCCGAAAGGCACGAACATGAGCCTTAAGTAAACAATGACTGAAAACCCGTTTTGCCCGACCTTGTCGTCGAGTTTTTTAAAGTGGCCCATGGTAAGCAGTTTTGCCGCGAAATCGCGCAAAAGGAACCTGACAATGATAAGCGTAAGCATGGCGCCTATCAGGGCGCTTACGTAATTCAGCAAAAGCCCCAGCCACTGCCCGAATATCAGCCCGCCGATGGAAGACGGCACGCTTGCCGGCACAAAAAACACGACGCTGACCACATAAAAAACGCAGAATATCACCGGGGCCCATATGCCCATGCGCGAAAGATAGGACTCAAATTTGCCGATGAATTCCGAGCGGCCTGTCTGGTCAAAAAGGTAATAAGAGTAAGGGGAGAATTTAAGCAGGTATATTACCAGCGCGAAAAAAGCGCAGGCCAATATCAGCTTAAGTACTTTTTTCATCAGTTTATTTCAGTTCTTTAAAGTCGGCCTTTGAAGCGCCGCACTCAGGGCATGACCAGGTGTCAGGAATCTTGTCAAAAGGCGTCCCCGGCACAACACCTGCGTCCGGGTCTCCCTTTGCAGGGTCATAAATGTATCCGCATACAGTGCATTCCCATTTGTTCATGTTTTTCTCCTGTTTGTAGAGACGCACTGAACGCGCCCCAATTTTTACCAGATAACTAATTTTATCACACGTTTTTGAGGTAAACAAGAAGAAATAAGGTTTTTGTAATTGTAGCGGCAGGATTATATCCTGCCTGCCTGTGCGCTTTCCTACGCTGGATCACGAAATAATACTGAGTAATTCGATTTTATTGAAACAATTCTGCCTTGATATCGGCTATTTGAAGTCCTTGAAGCTGGCCTTAGGGATAACATTGCTTTTCCCGATAAGCCATGTTATATTACCCCAAGACAGGCTTTCAGGGGGGTAAAAATTCAACGAAACGGAAACAAAACTTTTATTCAGATTAATGTAAAACAATCAATTGAAAAAAGGCGGTTAAAAATTATGAGTTCTAACAACACGGCAAATTCCATATTTTTAAACAGCAATATTTTTTTAAAACGATTTACAACGTTTGGTCTGTCCATTATTGCATGGTTTTTTTTATTTGGGTGCAATGAAAATACCAGTAACGCCAATAAGGAAGTCATAAATACCGTAAATAAATTATGCCAATTTGAAAAAGATGGGGATTTTGAAAAAGTATATGACGGTTTTACCAAAAACATAAATAAAAACAACAGGAAAGCGGAGTATGTAATGGAGAACAAGATTATGTATAGGGATGCATTGCAAAGAATAAAAACATTCAAAGCACGCTTGATGAAAAAATTTGGACCCGGGGTTATTGTAATTGTCGAAAAAGAATACAATAACAATACGGGCAGTAAGTTGTACGAGGTGTTGACAATTGAGAATAATGAATGGAAGGTCGCCGGGGTCGGGCTTGACGAAAAAATGGCGAAAGACAGCTACACAAAAGTCGCCAGCGGCGAAATTACTTTCAGTGATGAAGAAATTGTTAAAGCAAACAGCTTTTTGCTGTGGGAAAAATTTACTGCCGGCAAGCATTCGGAAGTGATAAGTTTTTTTACCGAAGTATTGGGAAATCAATTATGTAACGCAAAATGTTTGTGCGACTTAGAAAAAGCATATAAAAAAAGTAAAAATATTATTATGTATTATGATGCTAGAGTGATTCAAATTGATAAAAAAATTGCTATGACAAAAGTCATGATTGAAGATTCTGCTGGTAATACTCAAAATTTTTATGAGGCGTGGATTAACACAAAACACGGGTGGAAATATAACGGCTGTTGGAACGCAAAAAAAGTTGATTTGGTCAATTGATTCCATGTTTTTGCGTGGTCTTAAAACACACCTGTCATACCTTACTTTTTCAAACTTTAATAACTAAAATTCGCGTACGCGTAAACTTTCTTCTTTTCCATTTTCTCCGTGTTATCTGGGTCCAGTAAATTCCCCACCATCGCCCCGAATACCCCTCCGGTGGCCGTGCCTAACAGGGCTATTAGTGAGTCCTGTACTGCATATTTCTCAGTTAAATATCCGGAATTTTTTATCAGCAAAAGCGTCGCTGCCAGGCCGGCGCACATACCTGTGACGTGTGATGCCGTCATAATAAAACTTTGACTGTATTTTGGCAACACTCTGGCATTTTTGGCTGGAAATTCCAGCTCTGTAGCCGCTATTATGGGCTGCCCGGCGTTGCCGGCCTTAAAGCGGCCTATGATTGCCTCCGTCTGTTTTACGCTGCAGTAGTCCATGAATCCGCCTATCGCTGTTTTAATGGCTTCTTTTTCAAGTTCATCTTTGCCAAACTCAACCATCAGCCCGAGCGGGCGCGGCAAGAAATTCTCTACCGGTATTTTCAGGGCAAGCATTTCCCAGCTTACCTGATTTTCCGCTGCCGGATTTATGGTATAAATATACCCGCTTTTATCCATATACTTTATCCTTATCCTAGCGCTTGACGGCCCGGAAGGATGGAAGTCATATTCATTTATCTCCCCCCATATTATGGCGTCAGCGCCGGTCTTTGCGCCCAGCCTTTCGAGCAGAGCTTTATCCACCTTGAACTTTTTTTCCCAGAGCATCTTCGGGTCTATCCAGACGACATTTTTAAATACACTTTTTTTAATAAGATTAACCCTCAGCCTTTCGGCCATGAGCAGGCTTAAGGGTTTTTGGTAATAGTATGAAATCTTTTCTCCCACCCTGCGGTCCTCAAAAGGCAGGATAATGACCGTGTTTGGCAGAGCTCCCGCGGTTTGCGGCAGAAGGTCCGGCTCCGGCGCCTTCAGGAAAGATGCCTCGTGGGGCATCTTCATGCTGGCACAACCGGTAAAGAAAACAACAGCGCAAATTAATGCGATTAACTTTAGTTTTTTCATGATACTCCCCTAATTCAGATAAATATATGACGTTTCTGCCCCTTGCATAGTTTACCACACCTGCCCGACCTGAGAAGCACTTCAATTTCACCTCACCCTACCCTCTCCTAAAGAGGAGAGGGGTAAAAGAACGAGGAACTTCATGTTCCCGTGTTGTAATTTTACGTAAAAATTGCGGACTTTCATTTTCCTATTTGTTCTTTTATCTTTCCAGGACTTGTACTATAATGTTTTTGCATCTAATTTCAAATAAATGGAGGGATTATATGAAAGAACTAAAGGTAGCTTTTCTTGGCGCCGGCGAGATATCGGACAGGTTTATTTTAATGGCTAAAAAGCTTGAAGGGCTTCATCTGTGCGCCATATTTTCAAAGCACAGGAAGAACGCCGAGGAAAAGGCAGAGAAGTTCGGCATACAGCGCTACTATGACGATTATAAGATGATGTTAAAGACCGAAAAACCGGACTGTGTCGTCATCACCAGCCCTCATTCGCTCCACGCGGAGCACGCTATCGCCTGTATGAAAGCCGGCGCGCACGTTCTTGTGGAAAAACCAGTCGCCACCTCATTCGCGGACGCGAAAAAGATGGCTTTTGCCTCAAAAAAATATAAAAAAATCATGATGGGGCTTCCCTTTGACCATTACCCGCATTACCTGCGCGCCCTTGATTTTGTGAAGGAAAAATATATAGGCAAAATACTCTCGGGCCATTCCGAACTTTCGGTACAGGGCCCGCCGAGGAACAACTGGTATTATGTAAAGAAAATCGCGAAAGGCGGCGCTCTGCTGGATGTCGGGTGTTATGCTCTTTCGCGCCTTATCTCCATAATGGGGCCGGTTAAAAAGGTTACTGCAATGGCCGGTATGGTAATACCTAAAAGAAAACTTCCAAACGGCGATAAAATAACCCCTGATGTCGATGACCAGGCCATCATGATACTGGACTTCGGCAATTCCATATTTGCCACTGTAAAGGCTTCATGGGCGCACACGCATTATGAGAACTACACGGCGATATTCGGAAGAAAAGGCGCCATATACATAAACGCGGACAACCAGCAGCTGGTTGTAAAAACAGACAGCAAAATAAGCGGCAAAAAAGTAACGTTCAGGAACTTTGACAATTGTTATGTCCCTGATAACTTCCCGAAGTTCGCCCCTGAGGACGACATCATGGGCAAGTTTGTAGGTTATATAAGATCAGGGATCAGCCCGGTCTACGACGCCGCGCAGAGCCTGCATATAATGGAAGTGATGGACAAGGCGTACCTGTCGTCAAAAACCGGTAAAACACAAAAGATTACGACAAACTTTAGAATATGGTGGAACAAAGAAAAATCAATACAGAGTTTTAAACAGGAATACATTTAAAATACAAATTACCAATCACTAATGACTAATAATGACGTTTTTTTGGTTATATTAGTAATTCGTAACTTGGTTTCAAGTATTTAACGCAACATCTTGATAAAACGCCTCTTCGGGTGTTTTCCAGCCCAAAGTTTTTCTGGGTCTTTGATTTAACAGTCTTTCTGCATACCTGAGTTCTTTTAAACTTATCTTATTGAAGTCTGTGCCTTTAGGGAAAAACTGCCGTATTAACCCATTTGTGTTTTCATTTGTTCCACGTTCCCACGGGCTTCTCTTGTGCGCAAAATATATCTTAATATTTAACGCCTTACTTAGCGCCTTATGATCCGCCATTTCTCTGCCTTGGTCATATGTCATGCTCAATCTAAGTTGTTTAGGGTGTTTCTTAAACGTAGCTTCAAATTGTTTCTTGACTTCTTTTGCAGTCCTGTTTTTTAACCGGACAATCCGTAAATACCTTGTTTTTCTTTCAACAAGCGTTCCGATGGCTGACTGCCGAAGTCTGCCAATCATTAAGTCGCCTTCCCAGTGTCCGGGAATCTCTCGTGTTTCAACTTCCGCAGGCCGTTCATCTATGCTTGTTATATCTTCTAAATCCTTTGCAATTCCGGTCATTCTGGCATTCCTTTTAAACCGCCTGGAATGCTTTTGCCGAAACTGCTTTAGCAGCTCTCTTTTCAAGTGGCTTTTGGGCTTCACATACAAATATGCATAAATACTCTCGGGTGATATTCTCATGTCCATGTCCGTAGGATACTCTATTTTTAATTTTTCTGCAATCTGTTCCGGCGACCACTTTAACCAGAGATGCTTTTCAATGAACCTTTTTAACCTTTTGCACTTATCTATCTTACGTTTTCCGAACCTTCGCCTTTTGGCGTTTCTTTTGGCTCTATTATTCGCCTGTACCGCGCGATATGTATTTGTTTTAAAACCCTTTCTTATTTCTCTCGTTATGGTGCTTCTATTTCTACCTATCAACATTGCTATTCGGCCAGCTTTTAGACCACTTGCTAAATACCTGCTAATTTCTTCCCGTTCTTCGAAACTTAACCTTTTGTAGTTCGGATTGTTCATTGGTTATTAACGCCTCCTTTGATAATATAATCCTATCAAAGTGTTGCGTTAAATGTTAGAACCGAACTAATTAGTAATTGGTAATTTAGGGTTTAAATTAAACCTGCGATACCAGCCATTCCCTCGCCTCGTCTTCAGAGGCGGTGAGCATCAACTGCCTGCCCGTGGAAGTGACAATGGTTAAAAAAATTGAAGCTTTCAGCTTATCCAGCCCTGATACCACAGAGGCTTTCATGTATGGTTCATTTCCCTTAAGATAATCTATAAAAAGGTCCCTGTTGGTAAAAATAGGCGTATCCGCGCCGCCGGCCGCAAGCGACAGCACAGTTCCGGGAGGCTCTTTTCTGATTATATTTGAGGATTCCTGAAGCATTTCTTCGAATTGGTCGATTGTTTTAGTGTTGATATTGAGCCTCAGTATTCTCTTTCCCTTATAATTAATGAATTCGCAGTATTTCATGGGCAGCTCCGTATGTTTTAGTCGATTAACCTGCTATTCAAAGTATACCACATGAATTACCCAAGTCAAACCCGGTAAAGTAATAAGTAAGAGGTAATAAGTCAGAAGTGGGGCTAAGGAAGACAGTTTTTAAGTATGCAGTTTGTCATTGCGAGGAGCCGCATCATGTGTATGGCGACGAAGCAATCTCGTTTCAGCCTTTAAAGGCTGCGAGATTGCTTCGTCGGCAAAGTTATTAAAACGCCTCCTCGCAATGACGGACTAAAACTGTAAACACTAATCATAACTATCGCTTTTATATGTTTTGTCTCACTTATTACCTATTCCTTCTAACTTATTACTTAAAAAGCGTCTTTAAACACCTGCACCAGCCTGGCTTTATCCAGCTTCCACGGCAATCCGCCCTGTTCTATGACCTTATCCGCGAATTTTTCCATATTTTCCATGCCAATTTCCAGGTCCTTGAAATTATCAGCCAGGCCTATGTCAGTGATAAACTTCCTCATATTTTCTATGCAGAAAGCCACTTTTAATTCGTCGCTTATGTCATTAGGCGCGTTAAACACCCTGTCAGCCAGCTGAAGCACTTTGTCCTTTTTAACCTCGCCTAAGAATTTCATGTAGGATGGCAGTATGGCAGCTATGCCGGCTCCGTGAGCTATCCTGTCGTAATACGCGGTGACCGCGTGTTCGAGCGGATGGACAACCCACGCGCCTGCGCGGCCTGAGTTCGGCATGCCTTGAAGCGCGACCGTTGAAGCCAGCGATATCTGCGCGCGCGCCTGCGCGTCGCCTAAGTTCTTCATTACTTTTTTTCCGTGTTCAATACATGTAAGGATAATGCCTTCCGTAAACCTATCCTGCACATCGCAGTCCGGCTCGCCGGTAAAATATTCCTCCAGCACATGCATGACAACGTCTATGATGCCTTCGGCTGTCGGCTTTGCGGGCACAGATAACGTGAGCTCAGGGTCAACGATGGAAACTTTCGGGTAGCATATCGGGTTCCAAATGGCTGATTTCTGGTTTAAGGACGGGTTTGTAAAAACAGATGCGGGATTGCCCTCAGAGCCGGTTGCCGCAAGTGTGGGTATGAGCATTATAGGAAGCGCGCAGGTTATGGTTCCAGCTTTTTTTGTCGGCGAACCGATGTAATCCCAGAGCTTTCCGCCGCTGGCCGCCACAACAGATACTCCCTTTGCCGCGTCCATGGCAGACCCGCCGCCAAGGCCAATAACCAAATCACAACCTTCTTTTAGAGCCAGCCCCGCGGCCTCGTCAACTTCGGTGTTTTTAGGGTTTGGGGTGATGCCCGCGTAAACCGCCGACTTGACGCCTTCGGCTTCAAGCAGTTTTACGACTTTGTCAAGAAGTCCTGACTTTTTTGTGGAACCTTTGCCGGTAACGATAATGGCTTTTTTGCCAAGCAACTTTGCCTCTTTGCCGGTGCTGTTTACTTCCCCCGCGCCGAAAAGAATTTTTACAGGGTTGTTGATTGCAAAATTTTTCATGTTGTTTCTCCTTTGTGTTTCAAAATTGTTTTTCGTAGAGAGGGGGCTTGCCCCCTCTAAAACGCAGGTCCTGCTTTTGAGAGGCAGCAAGCCGCCTCTCTACAGTAATGTAAAATATAGCATAACACCTTTGGTTTTAACAGGATAGACGGTAGGTATTATATTTATACTTTTTACGTTAAAAGCGTTGTATATTATCGTATTTTTATCCCTCTCCCCTTGGGAGAGGGTAGGGTGAGGGGAAATAAAAGCATTGGTTCACCTCACCCCAGCCCCTCTCCTAATAAGGAGAGGGGGAGGATGCTTCAAAGCAAATAAATGTTTTTATCTATAAACCAAACCAGATTTTGTTTTGCCTTTGTTAATGCCGCCGGGTATTTCCTGTTGCCTTTCAGAATCTCCTTCATCACCCCTGCCTTGCCTTTGCCTGAAACTATGTATAAAAGGTTTTTGCAGTTGTTTATAAACGGCAGCGTCATTGTTACCCTGTCCTTCACAGCCATGCCTTTAGGCGCCTTCACAGCGATTGCCAGCGCCTTTTTTTCGCTTAATGCCTTCTTATCCCCGGGAAAAAGCGAAGCAGTGTGCCCGTCCGGCCCAACCCCCGCGATGATAAGGTCAATTGACGGCACCTTGACCGAAGGGGTAAAGAGCCTGAACATCTTTTTAATAATAAGCTCATAAGCCAGCGCTGCCTTATAAACAGGCTTTATATTCTCCGGCGCGGGCACGGGAAAAACTTTCTCATACTCAATCTTTGCCTTTGATATGAGGTTGTCAAATACAAGCTTTACATTGGAGTCCTTATTATCAAAAGGAACAAACCTGTCATCCTCCCAGAACATGTAAGTCTTTTTCCATGGCAAATCGCTCTTTGCCAGCAGCCTGTATGTCTTTACCGGCGCGTCTCCACCTGAGACAGCAATGGTGAAGTAGCCTTTGCGCTTTACTTCGGTTTTGGCGTTTTTAACGATGAAGGCGGCGGCGGCGTGGCTGAGAAGGTCGAGGTTCTTGAAGTATTTTATAGTTTTTTTCATGTTTTGTCCTTTTTAGTTTTGGTAACCGCAGCCTTCAGGTTGCGATACGTAGATTACTTCCGCGCGGTCAAATATTACCAACCGCTCTTATATGCTTTCATTAGGTCAAACAACTATTTCACCCCAAAAACATCGGACAATAATCTAAAGATTTCCTGCGATTCTAACACGCTATGTGCTTCCTTTGTTTTGTCACCTTTTACAAATAACATTGAAATATTTTTATCCAGGCGTTTTTCTCTAAGTTCAACTTTCATTTCTTTTAATTTTCGTTCAGCTGATGATAGGTAATAAAGCAGATCGTCCTGAATGGTTTCAAAGTCATCTTTAGACTCGTCCGAAGCAAAATCCGTATTGTAATAAATATACATTTTTTCTTCCACGTCATTACTTCGTATGTTTTTTGCATCTATAATTGCGTCGACGCTTATAGTTGTTGCGGGCTTATTATCAACGGCTGTTTTTACTTCATTTGTCGTGCTGCAAGAAATGAATAAAATAGGGCATATTATTGCATTTGTCAAAAAAACAAAAATTTTTTTCATTTAGATCTCCTATTGAATATTACATTACGGGCATCCATTAAAGACCTCCCGTACTGGTGTCGTTTAATGCTTGTGGGCGATTCGTGAATCGCCCCTACAAGATCAATGCAACACATCAATACAAATCCTACCTTATCGGGCGGACACACAGGTCCGCCCCTACAGGGGCGCATTTTTCTGTTTGCCACGCACTACCCACCACTCACCACCCACTTAAATCCAGGTTCTTCCGTCTTTTCCTATAAATTCCCTTGCCTCTTTCGGCCCTTCAGTTCCTGTCTCATAAAAAAACATCATCTTGCTTTTTTCCTTCAGCGAGCATTTCTCCCAGCTCTGCAGCGCCGGGGTTAAAATCGCCCACGCTTCTTCAATGCTGTCTTTGCGCCAAAAGGATGTCTGGTCTCCGGTCATGCAGTCTAAGATTATGGTTCCGTAGTCGTCTACGTCCACTGAACCGAATACTTTGTCGTAGGAAAAATTCATGTCAAGCGGGGCCAGGCACATCTTTGCCCCGGGGACTTTGGCTATGAATTTTATGGAGACTCCCTGCTCGGGGAACATTGAAAAGGTCAGGGTGTTGGGCAGGTGTTCGTCGCCTTTTTTGCAGAAGAGGCAGTTCTGGACTGATTTAAAGACTATGGTTATCTTTGATTCCTTCGCGTTGAGCCTTTTTCCCGATCTTAAGTAAAACGGCACGTTCTTCCACCTTTTATTATCCACAAAGAACTTCGCTGCAAAATATGTCTCTGTGCAGGATTTTTCGCTTACCCCTTTTTCCTGCCTGTAACCCGGCATGTTCAGTCCGGCTGTGTACTGGCCTCGTATCATGGTCTCGCCCAGTTTTTTCATGTCAGGTTTTCTTATGGCTTTTAAGACCTGGTTTTTCTCGCGCGTGACGTCCTCAATGCTTAAGGACTTTGGTTTTTCCATGGCTATTAAGCTTACCAGCTGGAGTATGTGGTTCTGCAGCATATCCCTGATCATGCCGGCGTTCTCAAAGTAACCGGCCCTGCTGCCGACCCCTGAATCTTCGGCCACGGTTATCTGCACGTGGTCTATGCACTCCGCGTTCCACAACGGCTCAAAAATGAAATTGGCGTGCCTGAAGACAAGTATGTTCTGCACTGTGTTTTTTCCCAGGTAATGGTCCACCCTGTATATCTGCGGGTCTGTCATGTGTTTTAATAAGAGCGCATTTAACTCCCTCGCGCTTGATAAATCCCTGCCAAACGGCTTTTCAACCATAAGCCGATGGAATGGCTCTGATTCCTGCCCTCTTTTTATAAGGCCGTTCTTACCCAGTTTTTCAGAGACGACAGTATAAACGTCCGGCGGCAGTGCCATGTTATAAACCGTATTGCCCATGGTACCGTGCGTTGCGGCAAGGCTTTCCATTTTTTTTGCCAGGGCAGTATAGAGCGCGTCGTCATTATATTCGCCTGACATAAAATAACACTTCGAACAAAATCCATTCAGCGCGTCGCCGTTTACTCCGGGAACATCCTTCAGGCTGTCCTTTATCATGGCCCTGAAAGCCGCGTCATCCATCTTTGTGCGGCCCACGCCCATTAAAAAGAAATTATTGGGAATCGCGCCAGCTTTATGGAGTTTAAATATGGATGGAAGGAGTTTACGTTTTGTAAGGTCGCCGGAGGCGCCGAATATGACCATACCGCACGGGCCGGCCTTTGTAAGCTCGCATACGCCTGATGTCTTTATGTCAAAATCAGCTTTTAAGTCCATTACGCGTGCTTCCTGTCAGGCTTCGCGTGCGATGTACTGCCCGCGCCGGCCGATGAAACCTTTATCTTATCCCCGGCCTTTAAAGTCATGTGCCCGCCAAACTCGTTCCTTAGAGCCGCAAGCACTTTATTTGCGTATACATCCTTCTGCCTTGAGTTGAACCTCTTATAAAGGGAAGCGGTTATGACTTCCATAGAAACGCCGTTGTCCACGCCTTCCTTTACTGCCCAGCGCGCTTCGCCGGAATCTTCCACGTATCCCCGCAGGCTTTCAAGTTCTTTAGGATTTTTGAATACATTAATGAGAAGCTCCAGCAGCCATGACTTTACCACGCTTGCCGTGTTCCACATGGAGGCCACCCTGGAGAGGTCAAGCCCTTTTGCGTAAGGGGACGACTTTAAAAGTTCAAACCCCTCGGCATACGCTTCCATCATGCCGTATTCAATTGCATTGTGGGTCATCTTTACAAAATGGCCGGCTCCGGGGCCGCCGCAGTGCATGTAACCGCCCTTAGGGGCCAGCGACCTTAACAGCGGTTCAATCCTGAGAAACGCGTTCCTGTCGCCTCCCACCATGGTGGCGTAGCCGTTTTTCAATCCCCATATGCCGCCGGATACCCCGGCGTCCATGTAATGGATGCCTTTATTCCAGTAAAAAGCGTGGCGTTTAATATCTTCCTTATAATGACTGTTCCCGCCCTCAATAATTATATCGCCTTTTGAAAGCAGGCTGCCGGCTGAGTGAAGGAATTTCTCCGTGATATGCCCCGCGGGCAGCATGAGCCACACAACTCGCGGTTTTTTCAGTTTTTTTATGAGGTCATGCACCGACGTGGAGCCTGTGGCGCCTTCCTTAACTATCTCGCGGAGTTTCGGTTTATGGTGGTTGTAAGCTACAACGTCATGACCGGCAGCCATGAGCCTGCGCGCCATGTTAGCACCCATACGGCCAAGCCCGATGATTCCTATTTGCATAAAATAAACCTCCTAAGGACGTGGTATGTGGCGCGTGATATGTGCTATGTGGCCTGTTTATTGCACATACCACGTACCACTTATCACATACCACTATCTTTTTAAAATCTCCAACACCATATCCAAAACCCTCTCAACCGTAAACCCGTATTTCTCCATTACCACTTTCCCCGGCGCGGACGCGCCAAACGTATCCACTCCAAGCACGTCGCCCTGCTCTCCGGCTAACGCGCGCCAGAATGAGGTTGAACCTGCCTCTATGATAAGGCGTTTTTTTACGTTGGATGGTATTATTGATTCCCTGTACTGCTGGGGCTGGTTCATGAACATCTCGTATGACGGCATGGATATGACCCTTGTCTTTATTCCCTTTTCCTTTAACTTAACCTGAGCTGAAGCGGCCAGGTGCACTTCCGAACCCGTGGCAATAAGTATCACCTCGGGTTTGCCCGCGCAGTCTTCAAGTATGTAGGCGCCCTTCTGGGCGTTCTCGATTATGTTATATTTTTCCGCGTCAAGCACGGGCAGGTCCTGCCTGGAAAATACCAGGATGAAAGGTTTCTTTGTGATTATGGCGTGATACCATGCCGCCACAGTCTCGTTCGCGTCGGCGGGCCTTATTACTGTCATCCCCGGGATCAGCCTGAGCGACGCTAAGTGTTCCACCGGCTGATGCGTTGGCCCGTCCTCGCCCAAGCCTATGGAATCATGCGTGAATACAAATATGGAGTGCGACTGCATTATGGCGGAGAGCCTGATTGCCGGCCTCATGTAATCTGAAAATGAAAGGAAGGTGGCTGAGTACGGTATGACCCCTCCGTGCAGTGCCATGCCGTTTACTATGGCTCCCATGGCGTGCTCGCGCACCCCGAAGTGCAGGTTGCGCTCGAGCAGCCCCGCTATGCCGAAACTGCCGTGGCCGTTTAAAAGCGTCTTTGTGGAAGGCGCGAGGTCAGCCGAGCCGCCTATGAATTCGGTCATGTAAAGTTCTATCTGGTTCATGACTTTACCCGAAGCGCTCCTTGTGGCAATCGGCCCGTCAGTGGTCTTAAACGGCAGGAGATTTGCCTGCAGATTCCTGTTTACGTGGCCCACTATGTATTTTTCAAAAAGTTTTCCCTCTTTCGGGTACTGCTCCCTGTAAGATGCGAATAATTTATTCCACGCAGCCTCTTCCGCGGCCCATTTCTTTTTCAGCTTATCAAAGTTCTTCTGCGCTTCCTGCGGAACGTAAAAACTTTTCTCGGGGTCAAACCCGAAAAATTCCTTGGTCTTCCTCGCCGCGTCCCAGCCCAGCGGTTCGCCGTGCACCGACGCGTCACCGGCTTTTGGCGATCCGTATCCTATCCTTGTGCTTATTATAATGAGGGACGGCCTTTTACCCTGCGCCTTTGCCTTTGCAATGGCCTTTTCCACATTTTCAATATTATTTCCGTCTTTCACGGTATATGTGTCCCATCCGTAGGAATCAAAGCGCTCTTTCACGTTTTCAGTAAAAGCAAGCGTTGTGTTGCCCTCTATGGATATGTCATTGTCATCATATAAATATATCAGTTTTCCCAGCTTCATGGTTCCGGCAAGGGATGCCGCCTCAGAAGCAATGCCTTCCATGAGGTCTCCGTCCGAGACCGCGGCATAAGTGTGGTGGTCTATGAGTTTAAATCCCGGCTTGTTAAAACATTTTGCCATTGTACGCTCGGCAATGGCCATTCCCACGCCCATGGCAAACCCCTGGCCGAGCGGCCCGGTGGTAGCTTCAATGCCCGCAGTGTGTCCGTACTCGGGATGTCCCGGGGTTTTTGAGCCCCACTGCCTGAATGCCTTCAGGTCATCCATGGAAAGGTCAAATCCTGATAAATGCAGCAGTGAATATAAAAGCGCGCAGCCGTGGCCCGCCGATAATATGAACCTGTCGCGGTTGTACCACTTCGGATTGCGCGGGGAGATACGGATAAATTTTGACCACAGCGTATACACAAAAGGCGCTGCGCCCAAGGGCATGCCTGGATGGCCCGACTTGGCCTTTTCCACCATGTCAACGGATAAAAGACGGAGCGTGTTTATGGAAAGCTGGTCTGTATTTGTCTTTTTCTTTGGCATATATCTCCTTCGTCATAAATCAGTTAAACTGCTGTCATTGCGAGGAACCGTTCCTGTCTTATGGTGACGAAGCAATCTCGATTTCGCCCTGAACAACAACAAGATTGCTTCGTTGGCATAAAACTAAAACGCCTCCTCGCAATGACGGACAGCACCTTAAAAACTAACGGCGTACTCAACTATTATACCCTAAAGCACACAATAGTTGAATACGCCTTTTTACTATTTAAATGGTGATTTATAGCTTATTCAGACTTCTCCATGAAATCCACCAGCCTCATTATGCTGATGCCCACGTATATATTTTCGGAAGTTGTCCCCTGCATTAATGTCCTTGTTTCCATGGCAGTGGAGTTTCCGAACTTCAGCATGAATTGATGTCCATAAGTGGCGTACTTTATCCCTATGCTGTAGCAGCCATTGACAGCAGGCCCTGAAACCGCGGCTCCGCCGCCGTCTTCATCGCCGTCACCGTCTCCTGCTGATAGCGCGGGCGGCTGGGGGTAGTATTCAAAAACGAGCGCCACGTCCTTAATTACTTCCGCGCTTATACCCAACGCGAACCTGGTCGTGTCAAAGTATCCGTCATATCCGGCGTCCACGGCTATGGTAAACCTGTTATCCACAAGGGGCACAGACTGCAGGGATATCAGGTAAAAGAAATTTTTGGCCGTCTGGAACCTTCCCGGATCGTCATAGCTGAAAAACTGCAGGTCAGCCTGCGCGCTAAAAAACAGCTCAGGGAATTTGCGGGCGTAGCTTAACCCTATATTCTTCTCGTCCGCGAGCGAATCATACGCCGCTTTTGCTTCAATCCCGTTCCACACCATATACCGCAGCGCGAGGTTAAGCGTCGCGCCATTTTTCAGCAGCGCGAAAGAATTGTTTGATGGATAATCGTTAAGCGGTTGGCCGAACTTATGCCCAAAATTGAAATACAAAGAATTGTCAGTCAGGCCGGACGGCACAGTCATGTCGAGCAGCGGCGTCTCATACTGTACCGCAGAGATTCCTGCCGTTAAAAGTACCAACAACGCTGTTATCGCGATTTTTTTCATTTTTTCCCCTTATCAGTATAGTGTAGTCTGTACGGCGCCAAATCCGCCTGATACGTGCTGGGTTGTAAAATTATCGGCCCCGTTTGACCCACGCGCGAGCAGAATCCATAAACTCATGTTCTGCGTAAGCGCCATGTCCTGCGCGTCCAATGAATTAAGCGGTATTGTGTAGGTTATTTCCGTTGTTCCTGATGCTTCTGTACCTGCGGGGTTTGATATGTGCTGTACTGTATCTACCGGCGGCGGGTTGTATCCATCCGCATGCCTGTCGCTGATTGTCGCTGTAGTCCCGCCTGTTACATAGCCCATAACAAAATCTTTTGCATCTATCATGTTCCCGGTTGTACCGAACCCTACTCCCACCCAGCCCGTGGTTGCCGCACTTAATTTGCAGTCGAGGTTTGCTCCGTTTACCTTCCATTTAAAAGTCACTCCCGCGGCTGACACGGTGTAATACCCGTTAACATCCGGCGTAGGCGGTGTGGAGGGTTCTCCCGGGGATGAAGCTTTTGTGCATGAGACTAAAAAAATAAGAAGTGCTGATAAAAATATAAGTATAATTTTTTTAACCATTTTTGTTTTCTCCTATTTTAAATTTTAATACAATGTAATCTGTAAAGCGCCGTACCCCGACGACCCGTGCGGAGTTGTAAAATCATCCGCTCCATTGGGCCCGGCCGCGAATAGCAGCCAGACGCTCATGTTTGGGGTAAGGACCATGTCTTCACTGTCGCCTGAATCTAGCGGTATGGTAAAAGTAAGCTCCGTAACGCCGGCCGACTCCGTGCCTGCCGGGTTTATGATGTTCTGCATAGCATCAGGCGAAGGCGCGGCGTGGCCCGAAGTATGCATATCGCTTATGGTGGCGATATTTCCCGAGGTGACATATCCCATGATAAAATTCTGCGCGTTCGCCATGGTGCCGTCCGGACCGAACCCTATGCCGATCCAGCCTGTGGTGGCGGCGCTGAGCTTACAGTCCAGCCTTAAACCGTTGATCTTCCATTTGAAGGTTGCGCCGGCTGATGTCGCGCCGTAATAACCGTTAATATCAGGAGTCGGTATCACAGGAGCGGCCGGCTCATTTTTATGCGTTGAGCAGGAAAATACAAACCCTGACAGTATTAATAGCAAAAAGGCGGCAAATATTTTTTTCATTGTTCCTCCTTCTTAAAATGCTATCAGCCTCATAATTGTAAGCCCCACATAAATATCCTGCTTATTTGTGCCAAGCATCAGCACCCGGGTCCCTATATCGGATGAATTCCCAGCCCTGAGTATAAACTGGTGCCCGAAAGTGTCGTATTTGAGGCCGAAAGAAAAGTAGCCCGTATTCCCGATGAGAGGGCTCGCGTCAGGCCCTTTAAAGACCGGGTAGTATTCGGCAATCACCCTCAGGTGCTTAAGGACTTCGGCGCTTAATCCCACTGACATCCCGAAATTCTGGTTATACCCGTCATATCCCGCGTCCACTGACAGGACAAAAATGTCGTCAAGCAAAGGCACGCTCTGCAAAGAAAGCAGGTAAAAGAGGTTCTGGTCGTAGTTGGAGTGCACAAAATCCCTGTATGAAAAGAAACTCACATCCGCCTGCGCGTTAAAGAACAGTTTAGGCGCTTTAAAGGTGTAGCTTAAGCCCGCTGACTGCTCCCTGTTTTTCGTGGTATAACCGGCCTTTGCCTCTATGCCCCAGCCTATCATGTACCTGAAACCCAGCCCAAAGTTAGCGCCTCCGTCGAAGACGGCATAAAAGTCGTCCGTGGGATAGTCATGCAGGGTGCTTAAGAACATATGGTTGATGACTATGTACGCCTGCCCGTCTTCCAGCCCCGACGGGACCGTCATGTTAAGCATCGGGTTCTCGTACTGTTCCGCGAAAATAAATACCGCCGCCAGCATGAAGGCAATGACCAACGCAATTGTTTTTTTCATGTCATCCCCTTATTTCTTCTTTTTGTCTTTTTTTGCCGGAGCGTCTTTCGCCACCGCTTCCACGGTCAGATCACCGTACTTATTGCAGTCGGCGTCGACAGAAACCTTATCCCCCGCTTTCAAGCCGGGGATGATGTAAGCCACTTTCTGCAGGGCGGAATTGAGCTGTTCGGTCATCTCCTGCTTTATGGCTTTTTTTCCGTTGATATTGACCTGTACCATGTAGATATAATGGTCCTTCGGCGCCTTGGTCTCGTGAATGATATCGGCAAATACCATGGATTTTGACAGGTCAAAAGTGATTATAATGTCACTGGGCGGTGTGGCAACGGCTGCGGCTAAAACGGACAGCATAAAAATAAGCGCTAACAAAATTCTTTTCATATTTCCTCCTGTGCTTACTTTGATTTTTTAAGGAACTCCAGGAGTTCCTTTACATCCGGCAGTTCTTTTATCGGGTAAACTTTCACAAATATGACCTTGCGCTGTTCATCCAGGATTATGTTCGCCCTTTCCGAAAAACCGAACTTATCCAGGAAAATCCCCATCCTGGAGGCTAATTCCCCGTGCGGCCAGAAATCAGCAAGCAGGTCGAGCTGTTCTATGCCGAGGCTCTCGGCCCACGCTTTTTTGCTCGGCGAGGTGTCAATGGAGATGCCTAAGGGTATGGTATTCAAATCAGCGAAGCCCTCGTATTTGTCCTCGAGCGACTGCATCTGCTTTGCGCAAACGCTTGTCCATGCCAGCGGGTGGAATGAAAGCAGGATTTTTTTGTCCTCAATTCCCGCCGTGTCTATCTCCAGGTCGCTCTGGTTTTTCAGCATAAAATCCCCGAATTTGTCGCCGACCTTAATACGTCCCATGTTAAACCTCCTGCGTTGAAAGTCCGGGCGAGCCACCGGCTCGCCCCTACGAAGGCGTGAAAACATGCCCCGGTTTCGTAGGGGTGAGCCGGCCATGCACGTTGAAGCTTATGCGAAAACGTGTGGCAACACCCGGTATTTGCATTTGTTCCTTACTTTTTTGAATTAAGTATTTCTTCGGCAATTCTTAAACCGTTTGCCCTCTTGTAAAGCGGTGTTTTATCCGTCTTATACGGCGCGAGGTTGTCCTCAAAAACCGGCAGTGCGGCGTTCTTATAAAATATGCCCAGCGGCATGGGGTCTGTTTCAAGCGCGCGCTTAAACGCCGCTTCCCTGTTGCCGGGGTCATACCCTTCTTCCAGAAAATATGTGTGCTCTTTAAACCATTTGAACGTGTTTATCTTATTGAAGGAAATACACGCCTGGAAAACATCCACAAGCGCAAAGCCCCTGTGGTTTATGGCCTGTTTTATGATTTCTTTTGTCCGCTCCTGCTCCCCTGCGGAACCGCGCGCCACAAAAGAAGCGTTAAGCGATATGGCAAGTGCTATAGGGTTTATCGGTGTTTCAAAAACGCCGTTCACCTGTATGGGAGTACGCATGCCTATGGATGATGTCGGTGAAGCCTGGCCTTTGGTCAGGCCGTAAACCATATTATTATGTACGACCACTGTTATGTCCGGGTTCCTCCTGATGGCGTGGATGAAATGGTTCCCTCCCTCGCCGTACATGTCGCCGTCGCCGCTTTCCACAATAAGCTTTACATTTGGATTCGCGGCCTTGATTCCCGCGGCTGCCGGCAATGACCTGCCGTGAAGCCCGTTAAAATAGCTGGCATTATAGTATTGAGGCGCCTTGGCAGCCTGGCCTATGCCGGAGGCAAAAACAACCTCTTCCTGTTTTAACCCGAGCTCGGCAATGGCTTTAAGCATTATGTTCCTGATTCCGAAATTCCCGCATCCGGGACACCATGCTGTGTCTTTGCCTCTGTCGAATAGATTTTCCATAAAGCTCCTTGTATGTCCCAAGACCCATGGCTCATGACCCAAGTCAAAAAACTGCTATTTATGTTTTTTGGGCCCCGGGTCCTGGGTCTTGAGACTGCTGACTATTTCTTCCACGCTAAACGGCATGCCGTTAAACTTAAGTATCCGTTCCTTAATATCTATTCCTGTTTCAAGTTTTATCAGGTCTCCAAACTGGCCTGTCTCATTATTTTCTATAAGGATAATTTTTTTGGTTTTCTTTAAGTACGCGGCTGTTTCTTTTGGCAGCGGGTAAACCTGCGGAAAGTGCAGGAAAGCGAGCGCCTTATCATTTATGATTTCCATGGCTTCCTTTATGGTATTGTAGTTTGAACCCCAGCTCACGATCAGTTTCTTATAATCCTTAGGCCCTATAAGTTCCGGCGCTAAAGCCGCCTTTTTAACCGTTTCCGCCTTCTTCATCCTTTTCTCCGTCATCTTTTGCCTGACTCCGTCCAAATCCTCTGTTATGCGCCCCTCTTCGTCATGCTCGTCTGAATCCGCGCATACCATTCCGGCCCCGTAACCCGGGACTCCCCTGGGTGATATTCCGTCCTTTGTGTAAGCGTATCTTTTATATCCCGGGGCTGTTTCTGTTATATGCTTGTCTATGCTGAGCCCATTTACGCTTATTCCTTTTTCATTATAATATGAGTCCACAAAGTACTGGTCAGTCAAAATGAAAACCGGCAGCTGGAACTCTGCCGCCAGGTTAAAAGCCCGCTGGGTCAAATAAAACGCCTGTTTAGTGTCGCCGGGCGCGAGTATGATGCGGGAAAAAAAACCGTGTCCCGCGTATAATGCCATGTTCAGGTCCCCCTGCTGGGTCCTTGTGGGCAGTCCCGTGGCCGGCCCCGGCCTCTGCGCCAGATGAATTACAACCGGTGATTCTATCATGCCGGCGAGCGATACGCCTTCGGTCATGAGCGCAAACCCGCCGCCTGATGTGGAAACCATTGAACGCCCGCCCGCGTACCAGGCTCCGATGGCCATGTTAATTACTCCTATCTCATCTTCCACCTGCTCGACTGCCATCCCCGTCCTGTTCTGATTATCCGCCATAAATGTAAATACCGACGTACCGGGGGTCATGGGGTATGCAAAACAGGAATCACACCCTCCGGCAATCGCGCCGAGCGCCACTGCGTCAGCCCCGCTTAACATGTACTGGTGAATAACTGACGGGTCTTTTTTTACCACGGATTTTATGATGCCGTTCTTTACAAGCTCACTTCCTATGGTATAACCGCTTTTCGCGGACTGTATGTTCTTGGCCACAACCTCATCGCCCTTTTTTGAGAAACGCGAGGTTATTTCAGCGGCCATCACGTCTTCCGACGTGCCGAGTATTCCGCATATCGTGCCCACGGCGACCGTATTGGTGTAAATAACATCGCCGAACTCCGAAGCTATGCGCTGAAAAGGTATGTTCGTGATTTTGCTGTCAGTAACGTTGGTTTTATCGGCCAGTATAACCGTTGACTTTGAAATGCGTTTTTGAAGGTGCCCTATAGATTCGTTGCTGAACGGGATAAGCAGGTCTATGGATGAAGAATGCGAGCGCACGGGTTTGTCAGATACCCTGATTTCCGTTGAATTAACCCCGCCGCGTATCCTGGACATGTACTCCTTGGTGGCAAAGGTATTAAAGCCGTCTTTTTTCAGGATGGAAACAAGGATGGTTTCTATCGACTGTATCCCCTGCCCGGCCTCGCCGGCTAATACAATGTTAAAGCTGGACGCTGTTGTGGTTGTTTTTTTACCCTTTTTTGTTTTTCCCATTTTTCCCCATTCTGTTTGTCCCATGCCCCAAGACCCATGACCCAAGTCAATAACGGGCCTGTATTTCTGGGTCTTGGGTCATGGGTCCTGGGACTATATCAGTAATTCGTCTCTTTTATCTCAAAGTACGTTTTCGGGTGCAGGCATGCCGGGCATTTTTCCGGGGCTTCGGGGCCTTCGTGCACTAAGCCGCAGTTCCTGCATTTCCAGCGCACTTTGCCGTCCTTTTTAAATACCTGCTCATTTTCTATATTTGCTATAAGTTTTGAGTACCTGTTCTCATGCTCCACTTCGACCTTTGCTATATACTTAAACGCGGCGGCAACGTCCTTAAACCCTTCTTTTTCGGCGATATCCGCAAATTTAGGGTATATCTTTGAATGCTCCTCGTGTTCACCCTCGGCCGAGGCTTTCAGGTTCTCGAGCGTTGTGGCTATCTGTCCCGCCGGGTACATTGCCGTAATCTCCACTGCCCCGCCTTCAAGGAACTTAAAGAACCTTTTCGCGTGTTCCCTTTCATTCTCGGCCGTCTCTAAAAATATGGCCGATATCTGTTCGAATCCGTCCTTTTTTGCCTGTGAAGCGAAAAACGTGTACCGGTTGCGCGCCTGCGACTCCCCCGCGAACGAAGCGAGAAGGTTTTTTTCAGTCTGTGTTCCCTTTAACGATGCCATTTCAATTACCTCCGTTTATTTTATATTTCAAATTTTATATTTTAGATTTAAGGTATTCCATGGCTCTATTATAATAAACGCCTCACCTTCCTTAAATCTAAAATCTGCAATCAAAAATCTAAAATCGCCTTACGCCGTCCAGAGCCCGTGTTTATTGCAAAGCTCCCTGACCTGCAGGATGTCCTCTTTCTTCATAATGAAGAAAGCCTCTGGTTTGTCGCCCGGATTCAGGTTTTTCCTGCCGACTTTTCCGTCCTTGCGGATGACCTCTATGAACTGTATCCAGTGGTCAGCGTCCATAGGATGCGGCACTGAGCCAACTTTGATTAGCACGCCATTGTCCTTAAGTTCGATGACCGGCAGATGCTTTTCCCCGGCGCCTTCCTTGTTCTTCTCGTCAAGCAGCTTCATGGGCTCGCCGCAGCACACAAGCTCCCCGTTTCCGCCGATGAGTACTTCAATTACATTCCCGCATTTCGCGCATTTGTAGATCTCTAAAGCTTTTGCCATGATAATACCTCCGTTTTTGTAATTTTAGATTTCAAATTTTATATTTTAAATTTAAGGTATTCCATGGCTCTATTATAATAGTGCCGCGGAGCTCATTAAATCTAAAATCTGCAATCAAAAATCTAAAATATTATTTAAGTACCCCTATCTCCTTATGCTTAGCCGCTATTTCGTCGGCCAGTCTGTCCAATTCCTTAAATTCCGCTTCCTTCGGATATCCCTTAGATATGACCGGAGTTAACAGTTCGGCCTTAAAATTAGTAAGTGTGGCCTTAACAGCCTCTGCCGCTTTTTCCCCCCAGCTAAAGGAGGTAATAAGCGACACAAACTTCGTCTTCGGCCGCAGGGCGTTCGCGATATACGCGATGTTCATTCCCACCGGATGAAGCCCGGCAAGCACTGTTGGCGCTCCGAGCACGAGAGTTGCCGCGTCCACCAGCTGCATGGCTATCTCTCCCAGGTCAGCACCCGAAAGGTTGAAAAAATGCACATCTATGCCGCGGTCTATCAGGGCTTCCCTTAAGTACTCGGCCATTTTCTTTGTGGAATCGTGCATGGAGATATACGCCAGCACCACTTCATTTTTTACGCTCTCAGACGACCAGTCCTTATAGGCGTCAATTATAGCCTGTGGTTTTGTGTGTATATAGCCATGGGACGGCGCGATTATATTCAGTTTGAATTTTTCGACTTTTGCGATGTTATTCCTGACATTGTTCCTGAAGGGGGACATTATCTCGGCGTAGTAGCGCTTTGCCTGCCTGTAAAAATGAGCGGAGTCGAACATATCCGCGGCTGCCACGTGCGAGCCGAAGAAATCGCATGAAAAAAGTATTCCGTCTTCCTTAAGATAGGTTGACATGGTCTCGGGCCAGTGTACCCACGGGATAAGGCAGAACTCAAGGGTTTTCCCGCCCAGGTCAATGGTTTCGCCGTCCTTAATTACCTTAAGCCTGCTGTCCGTAATCAGGGTAAAATCCTTGAGCATAGCCGCGCACTTTTCATTCGTGACGAGCACCGCTTCAGGGAACGCCGCCAGCACGTAAGGTATGGATCCTGAATGGTCCTGCTCAGCGTGGTTTGCTATGACGTAGTCTATTTTTTTAATTCCCAGTTTTTTCAGGTTTTCGAAAAGCTGTTCCCTGACTGCCGGGTCTACGGTATCTATCAGCGCCGTCTTATCCGACCCCTTGACAAGATATGAATTGTAGCTTGTGCCGTCAGGCAGCGGTATCAACTCGTCAAATAACTTCCTGTCCCAGTGTTTCGCCCCTACCAGATAAACATTTTCCGCCAGCTTATTTCCCATTAATTCCTCCGGTTTCCGTCTGAAAATCCTTAACGGCTTTTTTCACATCCCCCGCGTGCCCTTTTACGGATACTTCTTCCCACACGCGCGCCACTTTCCCCTTAGGGTCTATGAGGTATGTAGTGCGGATAACCCCCATAAAACTTTTTCCCATGAAATTCTTCTTCCCCCATACGCCGTACTTTTTCAGCACGGTTTTTGATTCGTCCGACAATAAAGTTATTTTTAAATTTTGTTTTGTTATGAATTTTCTGTGGCTTTCACATGAGTCCGCGGAGACTCCGAGGATCCGGGCGCCGAGCTTTTCAAAACCGGCCAGTTCCTTTGTGAAATCCTTAGCCTCTATGGTGCATCCAGGCGTATTGTCTTTCGGATAAAAATAGAGCACTACCCAGCTGCCCGCGAAGTCCTTCAGGCTTACTTCGTTTTCCTTAGCGTCCTTTAGCTTAAACGCGGGCGCCTTAGCGCCGCTTTTCAGTATCCCGGCCATGGCGTTATCCCTGCTTATTACAGGAGGCGCACAGCCCCTTTAAGTAAACAGATTCCTCTGTTATCTTTGAACCAATAAGGTCTTTGCTTTTGCATGCCTGGCACTCAAGGTCTATGTCAAAAAGCTTGCCGCACTCCGTGCACAGGAAATGCGCGTGCCTGTTCGTATAGCCGTCGTAACGCAGTTCCCCATTCTCGCCCTTTATTTCCGTTACCATTCCTTTTTCGGAAAATAATTTAAGGGCGTTATATATGCTTGTCTTTGAGAGCGTGGGCATCTCGCGGGAAAGAGACCGGTGTATGGCGTCGGCATTCGGGTGGGCCCTGTTCTCAAGCAGGTACTGAAGGACCTTTATCCTGATGACAGAAGGTTTTATTCCTTTTGACTTAAGCCTGTCGCCGGTTTCCTTAGGGCTGAATTTTGTGTTTTCCATCACGCGCTCCGTCAGATTTTTTAGTCTTTTCTGTGTCCGAGCTTATGGTCGAGCTGGAATAGCGAACCTTTTGAGTCGCCTATCATTTTTAATATGTCAACTATCTCCAGGGTCTGGGCTTCTTCTTCAACCTGCTCGTCAACAAACCATTTGAGCATTGATTCAGCGGCGTAGTCTTTTTCGTCTTTGGAAATTTCCACGAGTTTGTAGATCATGCCGGTGACTTTCTGCTCATGCGCGTATGCTTCTTCAAAAGCTTCAAGCGCTGATTTCCACTCCTGCTTTGGCGCGTCTATGGCGTCGAGTTTTACCTTTCCTGACCTATCAACAAGATGCGTATAAAACCTCATCGCGTGTTTTGTTTCCTCTTCAGCCTGTACTTTAAGCCACTGGGCAATACCCCTTAAATTCTTTGATTCAAAATCAGCCGACATTGAGAGATAAAGAAAAGACGAGTAAAACTCCGCGTTGATCTGCTTGTTGATTGCCGCTTCCATTTTTTTTCCGATCATTTTAAGCCTCCCTTAGATTTGATGTTGCCTTATAATTATAGCCTATAAATACTCATTTTCAACTTTTTTTACAAGTTTGACTACATAACAACTTTGTAATGATTACAAATATACACGAAAGCGCCATGCTTGTCAAATGTTTTAATCGCTATTTTATCGGCTTTTTTAGCTGCAGATTGATATTCTGGGAAATGTACACAATTAATGGACACATATTTCATATCCTTAATTAAACTGGCCTTTCTCTATGTTTGTCCTATTTTCTAGTTTTTTTCAACGCTTTCACTTTTCTCTTCCTGAACATTCTGCAGCAGCTGCTCAAGGTTGAAATTCAGGTTTGCCATACCCGACTCAATTCCGGCTGTAAATGAGTCCCAGTTGTCCGCTGCCGCGCTTTCCATTTCCGACACCTTATCCTGCAGCGCCTCAAACTGCTCTCTGGAGGCTTTCGCGGCCGATGCCTGTTTTGCCTTTATTTTCTTCGCGGCCGCGGCCCTGTCAAGCCGGTCAATCTTCCTCTCAGCGTCATAAAGCTTCAGTTTTACCTGCTTTGAGTATTCTTCCTTTGTGGGTTTTGCCTCTTTTGAAGGCTGTGAGCATGAAACAAAAAATCCTGCAAGCGCGAGCGTCAGTACCAGTACGAGTGTTTTTTTCATAATCCCTCCTAAATATAATTTTCAGGGCTGCTGACTGCCGCGCCCTTTTTCATCAATTCCTGCAACGCCTGATATTTAGACGTTTCTCCGAGCAGTATCGCCCCTGATATTTTACCGTCCTTAATAAATATCTTTTTTATGGCGCTGCCTTCCTTTTTAACAAAGGCCTCCACCCCGGCTCCAGCTTCAATGTTACCCAGCGAAGCCAGGTCTATGCCCGCCACTTTAAGTTTTGTGGAGAGTACGCTGCCTTTATACTCTGTCTTTTCCCCGGCCGCGTTCAGACCCGCTGCCGTGCCCTGTTCCCTGGCCGCGGGCCATATGCCGTAGACCATGCCGTTATACTCGGCTATATCGCCGCACGCGTAAATGTCAGGAATATTTGTTTCCATGTAATTGTTTACCTTAATACCCTTATCCATCGCCAATCCGGAGCCTTCGGCTAATTTCATGGAGCATCTTATGCCGGCCGAAAATAGTATCAGCCCGGCTGACACGTATGACCCGTCCTTGAAATTCAGTTTTAATCCGGCGCCATCTTTAACTATGGACGCCGACTGCCTTGGCAGGAGGAAGTTCAGCGATTTTTCTTCAAGGAGTTTCTGCAGGTGCGCGGCGCATTCCGCGTCAAGCTGCCTCGGAAGGAGCCTGTCAAAGACCTCAACAACCGTTGTTTTTAAGCCAAGAGCGGTTAAGGATATGGCCGCCTCTATGCCCAGCAGACCGCCTCCGACTAAAACAGCTTCATTCTTATCCTTCGCGTATTCTATGATGGCTTTGGCGTCGTCTATGGTGCGCAGCGTGAAGACGCCTTCGCTGTCAGAACCCTCAACCGGCGGAAGGAACGAATACGCCCCTGCCGCGATTATGAGTTTGTCGTAAGTCTCGTCTATGCCGCCTTCGAGGTAAACGGTCTTTTTCGCAGGGTCTATCTTTTCCACCTTCACGAGCATAACAAGCCTGATGCGGTTCTTTTCATAAAACTCTGAATTCTTTATGGTTATCTGCTCGAGCGATACTTTGCCGGCGAGAAATTCAATAACGCGCGGCCTGGAGTAATGATAATACCTCTCACTGTTGAGCATGATAATTTCCGCGTCGGCGTCCTTTTTCCGTACAGCCTCTGCCGCGGCAATCCCCGCAGCGCCGTTGCCAATGATTATTATTTTCATGTAGTCTCCTGTTTGAGTCGTATCGTTTATTCCCGTGTTCAAGATTATAACCCTGGGAATTGAATATGTCAACCAAAGGGGGCGTAGAGAAGGGGCCCGTACCCTTCTCAAAGCAGGCCCTTCCCAGAGACGGGCTCGGGCCTCGTCTCTATAATTTACTTTTACTATTTTTCCTATATTATGCCCTTTCAGCAAACTTGTCCAGTCTTAGCCCCCCTCGCAGACGAAAGTTAAATTTACAGGAAAGGATTGGGGATTTGTGTGAGCCTATTAACTCCGCAAAAGAGGTTCTTGAGGAAGCGTGGGCGCAGGTTAAGGCCAACAAACCGGGCATACCGACTGTGAAAGACAGGCTGGTACAAACGGCGGTGCAAACGGTTTGATTTGCATTTAAAGGGTGAGAAAACAAGGGTCATACAGACGGAAACGGACAGCTTTGACTTTCTCGGATATAATTTCAGAAGAGTCTGGAAGTACGGCTCCCTAAAGCCATGCTTCTACGCTGATTCCCTCACAACCATCTCGGCCTGCAAGTTAATGACTTTATCTTCTATATTCCCCTGGATTGCCTCAAGCGCGAGGTCAAAAGCAAGCCTGCCCATTTGCGCGATTGGCTGCCTGATAGTGGTCAGCGCCGGCGACAGCAGTCTTGCCGCGAGCGTATCGTCGTATCCTATTATAGCCAGGTCTCCCGGTATTTTTATACCGAGCTCCTTGGCCCTGCTCATGACGCCCATTGCCGTTAAATCGCCTGCCGGGCAAAAGACCGCATCCAGGGCGGCCTTCCTTGCGATAAAATTATCCAGCGCTCTCACGCCATCCTCAAAGGAATAATCCGATGATTCCTCCACAAACCCGGGCTCAAAGGTTATGCCGTTGGCCCTGAGCGCGTCCATGTAGCCCTTTAGTCTTTCAAGGGAAGTCGGCATGAGCTCTTCATTGGCGGCTATTATCTGCCTGCCCGCAATGATGCCGATCCTTTTCCTGCCCTTTTTGGCCAGGTAATCCACGGCTTCAAAGGAGGCCCTTACATTATCGGTGCGTACCGAGTGCGCGCCTATTACGCTGCTTTCAAGCAGTATTAGCGGCACGCCTTTTTTCCTGTATTTCATGACCACTTCCGCGCTCGGCTGTATTGAAAGGATAATGACCGCGCTTACTTTCTTTGAAAAAAGCAGCCTGTTTAAGAGCTCTTCTCCCGTGCTTTCAATCCCGCGCGTGGAAAAGTGCTCTATGCCGTATACGTATTTGTTGGCCTCAAACGCCCTGTCCTCTATGGACGCGAGAACCTCCGATATGAAAGGCGACGCCAGCCTGGCGCTCACAAAAGCGATCACGTCTTTTTTTCCCGTGGAAAGCACCCTAGCCGCTTCGTTCGGGTAATAGTCTTGCTCTTTCATGACGCGCAGGACTTTTTCCCTGGTCTTCTGCGACATCCTGCCCTTGTTGTTAATGACATTGGAAACCGTCATATGGGACACGCCTGCCAGTTTTGCCACTTTCCTGATTTCCAAGTTTTCCTCCGTTTACCTATAGTTCACTTGAAGCTTGCCGCCGCTTCCGCAGAACTCTCAAAACTTTTAAGGATGCTGTTCAAACCCATGATCCTGAAAATCTTGGCCGCGTCGCTTTTCATTTCCGCGAGCCTTATATCCCCCCCGCCTTGCTTGCACTGCATGGCTGTTTCTATGAAAATGGACCAGCCCGCGGAGCTTATAAGGTCGAGCCCGGCCATTGATATGACAAGTTTTACCCTGCCCTGGCCGAGGGCTTCCTTTAATTTCAAATCAAGCTGCGGCGCCGAATGCGCGTCCAGCCCGCCTGAAAGTTCCAGGATCGTAACAACGCCTTTTTGCGTTTCTTTTATGCTGAAATTCATATTTGCCTCCTGATAAAATAGGTTCAATATATTAGTCTCGGATCAACCCATCCTCTCTAAAATAAGCAGCGCCATGTCGTCGAACTGCTCCACGCCCTTTGTAAAATCCGATACTGCGCTGATGATCGCGTCCTTTAGCTGCTGCGTGTTTTTATCCGCGTTTTTTTCAATTATTTCGACGAATTTTTCCATGCCCAGCTGCTTGCGGCTTTCATTCATTGCCTCAAATATACCGTCGGTATAAATAATGATTTTGTCGCCGGTTTCAATACGCACCTTTACTGCCGTAAGCCTCGCCTCCAGGATTTCAGGCCCGCTTCCTATGCCTGCAGGAAAACCGTCCGGCGCCAGAAGTTCTGTTTTTCCCGTTTTTTTCCTGAAAATTATGGTCTCATTATGCGCTGCAGACACGAAATCAAGCGTATTTTCCGCGGCATCCAGTATACCGTAAAAAACAGTTAAAAACATCCCCTGTTTTATCCTTTTAAACAATTCATTATTAAAGCCAACCACGCATTCCACCGGGTCACGCGTCTTTGCCACCTGCGCCCTGAGTATCCCGCTTGCCATTGCCATGACGAGCGCGGCCGGCACACCTTTCCCCGAGACATCAGCCATGATGAATCCAAACCTGTTTTTTTCAAGCGGTATCACATCATAATAATCCCCGCCGACCAGCTTCGCCGCCTGGTAATACGCGGAGAGCCCGTATCCTTCTATTTGCGGCATTTTCTGCGGTATCAGGGACAGCTGTATTTTCCTGGCTATTTCAAGTTCTTTTTCCATTGCGCGTTTTTCCAGCGCCGACTCCTGCGCCTGCTTTAAGCTTATCGTCATGGAATTAAAATTCCCGGCAAGCGCGCCGAGTTCGTTCCTGCTTTTTATATTTATCCTGTAGTCGAGATTGCCCCTGCCTACTATATATGCGCCTTCCGCCAGTTCTTCTATCGGGCCGGTCAAACGGGCGGCCGTAATGACGGAAGCAAGTACGGAAAGCACCATCACCACGAGTGTAATCAGAGCTATCCTGATGTACGCCTGCCTCAAAGCATGGTCGATCACGGCATACGACATGCCAATATGTATCTCTCCTATCTTTATCCTGCCCCTGGATACTACCGGCCTTGCAAAATCTATGAACTTTCCGCCCGCGGCATCCCGGTATACGGGATCATTTTGTGCGGTTTGCGATGTTTTCAGACCCGGGACACTGAACTTTTTACCCGCCATGGTCATGTCGTTATGCGCCAGTATTTTTCCTTTGCCGTCTGTTATGAGCGCGTATTTAACCCCCTTGTTATCCGCCATTTCTCTGAGTATTTTTGCGGTTTCAATATCATACCCGACTAGCAGGAATTCCGCGGCATTGCCCGCGGCCATGACTGCAAGTTCGGCGCCTTTTGCCTCCATGGCGTTCATTAGCGCCTCTCTCTGGGCCTTTACGGCAAAATATGACAGGGACAGGACCGCGGCAAGCACAAGAATTGAAATAACCGCTGTTATTTCCCCTTTAATGCTTGTGAACGCGTTTTTCATTTCAGTCCCCTTTTTTTGTATTCCTCAAGCTCCATCCTTGCCTTTTCAACGCCTCTGGCTGACTTTACATCGGCCGGGTCGATCATTAAGGCTTCCTCCCATATTGCCGCGGCTTTTTCAATGTCTCCCGCAGTATAAGCGTTTATTCCCGCATAATATAAATTTTTCACCTCTTCCGCCTGTGGTGCGGAAATATCTCCGCCTGTCTGTACGCTCTTTAATATGCGCCTTGCCGCCGCCAGGTATTTTTTTATGTTCTGATTTTCAGGGTCCATTTCCTGCGCCTTTTCCCACGCGGAAGCGGCCCTCGCGTACTGCTTTCTTATATAGTAATCAACGCCCATGTCAAAATACTGATTATTTGCGGATTTTGTATCCTGCTTTGTTCCTGCGTAAATTTTTTCCTTCAGCTTTCCCGTCAGGATCACTTTCATTTTAGCAGCATTGCCGTTCGAAGGCTGCCAGTCAGCCGCTTTCTCAGCCTCTACAAGCGCGGCTTCCAGATCGCCGGACATGTAAAGCGCGTATGCCTTTTTATAATATTCCGCTGACTTTTCCGCAGTCTTTGCCGCCATTTTTTCATCCACGAGTTTCCTGACCTCTTCCAGCATGGCCTGCCTGCGCGCCTTTTTTTGCTCGCTCAGTGTCTGGCCGAAATTATACGACAACGTAAACCTGTGCAGGCCGCCGGCATAATTGCCTGCGATGAAAGCATAGTCCATGTCTGCACCCAGCAGGGACAGGCCACCGCCAAAGCACAGCCTGCCGTCATCATAACCCACGCGCGCGCTTGAGAAACTCAGCCAGCATATTTCAAGCCCCGACCGGTTCTTGAAAGACTCGTTCTCACCAAAAATGAAATCAGACGCGGCGCTGAATTTAAACCCGAAAGCGGAGTATTTGCCGAGGAGCCCCAGTATATACCTCTGCGGCAGGCCTTCCTTGCTGTTTTTCATGGTAAAAGAAGGCTTTATCAAATTCTGTACGCACAGCCCCGCCCGCAAAAACGGGAATGGCTCGTAAAGCACTCCCGCGTCCGCGCCGAAGCCGGTTGTATTAAAATCAGAAATGTTCGAGCTGAAAACGTTAACACTCACGCCCGCGTAAAGCCCGGGTGAAATGTTTTTTGCATATGAAACAGTGGCCTTGTATTCGTCGGAACTGAAAAAACCCGTAGATTTGTCGGTAATGTCGTATCCCGGGATATCCCCCGAATAAAACCTAATAAAAACCGCGCTTATCGCGCCGAAATCAAGCAACGGTATGCCGTATGAAACCGAATCGTAAATCGCGTTTTCGTACATAGGGTAATGCAGGAACATGGCAGATTGTTTTTCCAGGAGAGCCAATCCCGCGGGGTTGTAAAAAGAAGAGGATAAATCGCCGGCCATTGCCGTGTATGCCCTGCCCATGGCGTCAGGCCTTGCTCCCGCACCCGACATGAAAATACTCTCGGTGCCGTAATCGCCCTGGTAGGCGAGCGCTGCCGGAACCAGGAACAATAAAGCCGGGCATATTAGTAATTTGTAATTACTAATTAGTGATTTCACCTCAGCACCACCACTTTGCACTTGAGCTTTACCGCCGGGCTCCCGTCAGAAGGCACGGCCTCAATCACGCAGAGGTAAACCCCTGACTTTACGTCCCTGCCTGCCGCATTCGTACCAGGCCAGTAATCTTCGTGGTGCAAGCCCGAAAACTTAACAAGGTTATCCGCAATTACCCGTACGAGCTCGCCGTTCATCGTGTAAATTTTTATTGTCACACGGGAATCTTTTTCCGCGTAGTATTCAATGTAGGCAGGTCCGGCACGCGGGTCAAACGGGTTCGGGAAAGCGTGGAAAGATTTTTCAAACGATTTTTGCTGTATTGAAACGCATCCTGATTTCATGTTGCCGAAAAAATCCCCGTCAGCTGGATTGACCCCCGCGAGCGGGAGCGTTGACACGTCGGAGCCTGATTCAAGCTCCATGTAAAAAGGCACGGAAGCGGCGCTTAACAGGTCCACGCTGAACTTCATTTCTTTTTCAGCGCCCGACGGGACATTGAAACTGAACGTGCTTATGTTTATCCTGCCCGACGCGCCCGGCGTTGCTGCCGCGATTGTATTGTTATCCCTGTCAAGGATTGTTATCGCGCTTATCACACTGTTTGCCGCTATCAATTCTCCGGCGCAGTTCCTTACCGAAACCGCGAGCGACGTGACCTCGATAGGCACCACGTTATAATTTTCAAAATTTATGGAGAGCGCGATAACGCCCAAACTGCCCTCGGCTACGGATACAGGCATTAAGTCCCTATGCCCTGCCTTGAAATTATAGGCAAGCGCGGTTATGGTCACGGGGTTTGAATCCATGGGGAACGAATCGGCATTCGCCGCGGTTGCTGTCACATAACCCGCGGGCACACTTAATCGGTCATAATCGCCGGCCGCGCTTATCCTTACCCTGTATACCCCCTGCGCGGCGTTAAGCGCGATGTCGCCCGATATATAGGCGTTCTTCGTGTTTAAGGCGTCCACAAAGATCGGCGTAGAAAAATCCACGTAAAACGGCGCCGCCGCCGTGGCGGAAACCGCGTAATAATTTGCGTGGATAATATCGCCCGCTATATTCGTGACATGCACGTTCTCGAGAACGGTTGACGGCGCGATCAGACTGTTGCCCGCGTCAACCACGGTCAGGGTCAGGCCTTTAATCATAATGTCCGCTGTCCCTATGTACCCCGGGTTGAACGCGTGCAGGGTCATAAACTTCACGTCAGGTTGTCCCATGCCCGCCATTGTGGGGGCCACATTGCCGTTGTGCCAGGCTTTAAGGTCGGTCGCGGGCGCAATGAATATCCCGGCGCTCCCTGTCTCCCACGGCAGCGGCGGGGCGGCGATTTTCGCGGCTTCATAGCCGGAATTGGCGTCGGTTATTGAGATATTCCCGGCGGCCTGCAGCGCAACTTTGAAATTCGGCGCGTACGCTGTCGGCAGTATGTCGGCAAATAATCTGAAATACCGGGCCAAGCCTGAAGTAAAAACATGGGGCGATGAAAGCGCAATATAAGTTTCGCTTCCTACCCCTGTCAGGGCGCTTCCGAGCGTGTTTCCGGCATTATCAGTTATATAAAATTTTTCTACCGACGCGTTCGAAGGCGCGGCCGCGCCAAGGCTGTTCTTCACCGTTATTGTCAGCGAATTAAAATACGCCTGCGCACTCTGCGGCCCGAGTGTGTCATAAATACGGAAATCAAAAATCTCGACCCATTTCTGCCCTTTTACAACGCCAGGCGGTAGCAGCGCCGTGAAATTATCCAGGTTTATGTCGCTCACCCTTTCCTGTATGACAGCCGCGCCCGACTGCTTGGGAAAGGGCGAAATAGAGGTCACGATAACGGGTTCGGATGAGTTCGCGTCCACCGCGTAAATGTCATTGCCGAGGTTCAGGCTCACCCTTCCTGCGCTGGCCGCAAGCGTATCGGACACGTCTACCCGCACTGTGCAAGTAAATGCCTGGGTGGACGGGACTATGAGCGGCGCGGTCAGCAGGATCGTCAGCTTGCTCGACCCGGAAGCTGCCGACTCGCCGTAGACGAAAGCTCCGTCCGCGCTCGTTATCTTTATCTTCTTGAACGCGTTCTGCGACGCTATGGGGTTCCCGGCCGCGTCCCTCGCTTCTATGCTCACGCGCGAGACCTTGATGCTGGCGGTCATCGTGTTCCCGATGTCGTTCATCACAAGTCCCATTGCCTTCACGTTCACCTGGCCGGTCGAGACCGACGCGGGCATGGTATCGATATGCGTGAGCGTGAGTTCCGTTGCCCGGTTCTGTATGACCGCAACAGACGACCCGATCGGGAACACATAACCGGCTGAGGCCGATACCGGCAGGGTGTTGCCTGTCAGAATATCCTCAGCCCTGATGCCGGCCGCGGAGCTTATCTCGATACTGAACTCCTGCGCCCTGGCGATCGTATTCCCGGTGATGTCCGCGACAGCGTAAATGTTCTTCGACGAATACGGCCCTACCAGGATCCCGGCAGGCACCGGGCAAAACACGTTTGGCGACACCGGCGCGGCCGCGTTGTAATAATAAGATACCTCGTCCCTTATCCCGAGCATGGACATCGCGGACGAGGCAATGACGCCCGCGGACAGCGAATCCCTGACCGTAAGTGTGACGCCTTTTATCAATGCTGTGTCGGCAGACGGGTTGTTAATGGTGAACATAACGGCATACAAATCCTGCTGTCCAGTCGAAACGGACGCGGGCATGAGGTCGTAATTTGAAACCTGCAGCGCGCCCGCAGGCTGACACGATACAAGTAAGGGATGGGGATCAGGAAGCACATATTGTATGCCGGTAGGCGCTTCAGGCGCATAACCATGTGTATAAGTTCCGCCGGTATAGGTTTGCTCTATGCCATTTCCACCGGCATCCATTGGGGAACCATCGCGGGTATTCCCATTAAAAAATGCACGCAAATATGTTGAGGAATTGTCGCTGCCGGGCTCGATCGTTGCCAGCGTTGCGCATGTATAAACATTAACAAACCTGTTATTTTCGATGATGGCGGTACCTCCTAATAACAATAACCCCTGCTGCCAATCGTTATTGGTTGCTGTCCCGTCAAATAAATTGTCATAACATATAGTAAGCCTTGTTCCTACCGTACTCGAGAGCTGATCACCATGGGCCTCAAGAATTTTGTCAACAAGTCCATATTGGTAGAACTCATTCCTTCTATAAACAATTCTTGATCCACCACCCACGCCAGCAACGGGACCATACCCATTCTCTAAATGGAATATACAGTCTTCAAAGAATAACGCATTCGTTAATGTACTATGCGGCCCGACCACAGCTGTAATGGCAGAAGACTGGCTTACCGTTGGAATGTCAAAATTGACCTGTGTATCCGGACCCCTGATTAAAAAGTCGGCATATGGAGCGGCAGAACATCTGTCAATTACGCAGTTTGAAACAACACCATCAAGTATGCCCCCTTCACTTTTCATGAACCCATAACTTCCGAAGTATTGGAAATAATCACTCTTAAAACATATTGTTCCGGTTGCTATGGTCCAGCAACAATTGCTCCCTGTGCCGACAAATTTAAGCCCTGTACATTCAAGTATGTCACCATAAGAATAAGAAACGGTAATAGTCCCCGTAATGTTTATTATAGTAGTTGCCGGCCCGTCACCAAGAAGGCGCACCGGCTTGTTAATGCTTAAGCTGCTTACATTATATGTGCCCGCATGAATACGCACCGTACCTGCATTTAACTGTGCGGTATTAATAGCGGTTTGAATGTTGTCTCCGGGATTGACATCTACCGTCGTCCCTGGCCAGCAAAGCGTGGCTCCAAAAAGGCCCTGGCCGGGCATTGCGCAAATTCCAAAAAGTAGCAACGCAGCCACTAACACCTGTTTGATGCTTGGATGGTTGTTATTCATCTTTCCTTCTCCTAAAGTTAGTCATGCCGGAATCTTTTTTTAAGAGGTACATAGAAATCGATTTTCCCCTGTTCCTCCCACAGTTCTATTATATCGCAAGGGTTGGAAGCCGCGGCGTATGCCGCGACAAGAGTTGTATAGCCGCCGCACGCACCGCTCGGGCATACTTTCAGTATATTGCCGCAATACGTCGGGGTAACTGTCGGGGTTGCAGTCCGGGGGCATGTCGGCGTGTAAGTTTCAGCCGCGTAAACATTGAAATACGCCGCAGTGAAAAGAAAAAACACAACGGTCATAACGGCAGTCCTAAAATAACACGCTCGGATTAAAGACCGTTCTTTTTTCATTGCGCCTTTTTCCTTTGGCAGTCTTTTAACAGCAATAGATGCCAACCATAGTATAAACCATTCTGCGTATAAATTCCAGCTAATCAAACGCTCCGTGGCACCGCACCCGGCGGCCCCGTCCGACTGTATTATTTCCAGCTTCCCGTCAACCGCAACCCGCATCGTATCTTTTCTTTTCCTCATTTTATCCGCTTTTTTCCTTTCATCACGCTAAAACCTCCCCGAAATAGATATATATTGCAAAGGCGACATCCCGCTGTTTACAAACGCGTAATCAATCCCTATAAAATACCATTTTATGCCGGCCCCGACGCTCCATTCCCCGTCCTGTCCCGGCGTTGCGCCTGATTTTAAATACCCTTTTACCCCTCCGCGCAGGGCTATCATATCGTTCCATGTGTATTCGCCGCCTAAATGGTATTCGCCGTTGTATTTCGTGTCGTAATCCGCCGCAATTACCACACTGCTGTTCAGCCCTTTCAGCGGATCCGCAAACGGGGCATACTCGATGCCTGATTTTATGTTAACCCAAATCCTTTCCTCACCGCCTGTTATGCCGTCTCCCGATCCCCAGTACATGGCGGTATAAATATCCTGCGCGTTTACGGCTGCTTTTAACCCCTTTAAAACACTTGAAATCTCCCCGCAATCAACCACCACGCCGGCATCCCCGCCGAAACCCGCATATCCGGTTGAGCCGCTGCCGGTCGGATAGTTGCCGAAAAGCGCCTTTACGGTCAGCCCCGCGGAAAGCCAGCCCGTTATTTTTCTCGCGTAAGACAAATACGCGGTATTGTCTCCGGCGCCCTTAAGCCCTCCCACCTGGTTGCCCTGGGTGTCTGTTAACATTATATTGTTGAACGACTGGCTCAAAAAACTCGCGCCAAACGCCCCTGTTTCTTTTCCGGCATTATAGGCAAGGCTCAAATACATATAATTCGAGTCAATTTCGGACTGGCTGATGAGTTTTACGCTTGAGACTTCCACGTCTTTGACTTCCACCATGCCGGCCGGGTTCCAGTAAACCGCGGACGCGTCATCCGCCACGGCCGTAAAAGCGCCTCCCATTCCAAGCGCCCTTGCGCCCACGCCTATTGATAAAAACTCACCCGCGTATTCGGAGGCATACGAGGCCACAACCGAAAAAAGCATTATGCACAAAACCAGGGCCTGTCTTTTGGCAAACATTTTCCACCTCGTCTTTTAATATTTTTATCGGGCTTATCCTCTGACCCGGTCTTCCAGGTATCCGGCGGCTTTACCGTCAATCATCAAAAAGCTGACTCCTGCCTCATAAAAAAAATCCCGGATTCTATTGCACCAGCGCACTTCGCACGCGGCATTTATCGCCTGCGCATCCCCGCCTATTTTAAGCATGAGAACGGAGTCTTCCTGAAGCTGTAAAGGCAATAAAAAGCAAAGCCCTTCCCTTGAGACGTTCTTTGTCATTACCGTGATAAAACCTTCCGTTTGCTCAATTTTTGAGTTGAACAATATCCTGCAGGAAACTTTTTCGTAATGTTCCACCCTGTTATTTGCCCTCATGTCTGTTAATTCCTCCCCTCCCGCGCCGTTTGTCATGGTAAATGATCCCTCCCTTTCCGCCGGGCCCATGTTTTCCCCGGCAAAAGATTTTTACGCCCTTGCGTATTTACAACATTTCATCAGCTGTCACAAAAACATGAATCCAGATGTTCCGCGTTTCCCGGCCCCGGGGTTTTTTCCCGGAGCCGGGTTTTTTAGCTCATCACCCTGTACCAGAGCTTACCTTCGGTACAGGCCATGCTTAGGGGAGGCCGGCCCACGGGCGGGAGCACACATAGGTGCTCCCCTACCGGAGCATTATCACTACAAAACTTTTGCTGTTTACCTGGTTGTTTGAAAGAACGCTTACCTTCAATATATACGTCCCTGCCGCGAGCTCGTGCCCGCCGGCAGACTTCCCATCCCAGTTCACTATATGCCTGCCTGTCGACACGTTTGACACTCCGGACAGCTCTTTCTTCCATACCAGCCTTCCTGTTGCCGTGAATATGTCAAGCGTAACCTTCGCGTCCGGGTCGGGTATCGCGTAATTCACGCTCTGGCTGCTCATGCCGCTACCGGCTATGTTGTACGAAAGCACAGCGCCCGTACCTGCTGTCGCGGGATTCGGGTAAGTCAGTATATTCGTCACCTGCGCCGACTGGCCCTGCACAGCGGCTGTTGGTTCATGTCCATATACAAGCGAGCCGTTCACATACCCGGTTATCCTGGTTGTTATTGTAAAGTCTCCGTTCGCGGCATAGCTCCAGTCGTTGCTCTGCAGCATGTTCGACCAGTCGCTTTTGTTGAACCTCGACTGTATCTCAACGTACTCATTCGGCTGCAGTACCATGCTGTTTATGAACCTCAAGCGCAGGTAATGTGTCTGCGTGCCGACTGCCTGTGTTACGACCGCAACCTGAACATTTTGGCTCACTGTCTGGCCCTGTGGCATTTTCCCCGCCCAGTCGAGGAACGCCTGTGCTGAGCCTGCCGAAGCATCGTAGTTGAACCAGTAGCGCACTTCCACATTATTCAGGTTCAGGGCTGTCGTTCCTGTATTGATGACCCTTATCTGCGGGTGCGGGCTGTTTGTTGAATTATTCGTGTCGCCGCTCTTTAACTTCAATGTGATATTCGAGACCCCTGTTGTCGGTGTTGATGTAGGCGGCACCGGTGTATTAGTCTTTGTAAATGTTTTCGTCGGTATTGGTGCCGTAGGCGTTGGCGAAGGTGTTATTGGCGTGTTCGTCGGCACTGGTGTCGTAGATGTTGCCGAAGGCGTTATTGGCGTATTTGTCGGTGTATCTGTATTAGTAATTATTGGAGACACAGAGGCTGTCCATGTTTCTGTTATTGTAAGTGTTATCGAAGGTGTCATGGAGGCTGTCGCACTCGCACTCGGTACCGGTGTCGTCGGCGTTGCCGAAGGCGTTATTGGCGTGCTTGTCCTTGTCGGAGACGTTGTTTTTGTCCTGGTATAAGTAGACGACGGCAAAGGCGTGCCGGTCAGGGTCGACAGCGGAGTGCTTGTCTTTGTGGGTGTTTTTGTCGGAGTAGCCGTAGGTGCCACAAGATTGAAATCGCATACGACATTCGCGCCGGTGTCTGTCAATGTTCCAAAATTATTGAGCTGTGCTACACCTGCCTGTTCCGTCCTGAAAGCGTAATCAATACCAATAACCTGTTCAGTCGAACCTTCGGGCGTAACATAGGCTGAATATGTTTTTGTCGTGATGTTCACAACGAACCTGAAATAATATTTTCCCCCTGTCTGGTATGGAATGGCATTTTGCGCCGCATATGCACCGCCGTTCCTCGCATCGATCGTCCCGGTGGGATTAAACCTTGCGATTGCCGCGAGCGAAGTATATCCTGTTGCCGGGCCATTCGACAGCCCCATGACGACGCTGTTGATATCAGCCGCGAGCGGTACGGCGTTGAACGTGACCGTAAAGATACCTGTTTGCACGGCAAACGGGACATTTTGCCACGTTGCCCCGGATTCAAGACACGCCGTAGGAAGCGGTGTAACCGTCGCGGTATTCACCGGCGTATTGGTGTTTGTAGGCGTAACGGTAGGTGTGCCTGCTGCGCTCACAAACTGCCCATTGGAATTCTTTGCCGTACTCTGCAGGCCAAATCCGTTTTCCGCCATCACCGAAAAATAATACGTCGTGCCTATCGTCAGATTCAATCCGGTCCTTGTTACAGACGTGCTTGTGCCGTTGTCCGTCCAACTTGCGATGTTTGTGGCACCGGGAGTTGTCCCAATAGCATACAAGTATTTGGCTATGCCGGTTTCTGCGTCTGATGCCGGGTCCCAGTTCGCGCTAAGCTGCGTGCTCGAAACGGTTTCTGCGAGATCCGCCGTGGCCGAAGTGCCATCCCGTACAGAAGACGGCGCTCTCGGAGCAGTGCTGTCCTGCATAAGCTGGCCGTTGTATTTGGCTATTATCAAATCGTCAAAATACGCTTCCATTTGGACCTGCCCCCTATGGTTTGCATAAATGCCAAACTGGGGGTGCCAGTTTTGGCTGTCGCTCGGCCAGGGCGAAACTGACGCTGTCCATCTGAACACAAGTTTCCCGTCCATATAAATATGCCAGTAGCCGACCGACTTGTTGAATTTCGCACGGATTTCCCATGTTATCAGCGCCGAGTACGCCTACCTGATCTACCCCCACCGGCCGATCATCGCCTACCTGACCCAAACTCATCAGCTGCTGAGCGAATACTGCGTCCAGTTCCCGGACGACACCCGTCCGTATGGCAGCGCCCGGCTCCCGGACTCCGACGATGTGCTGGCCAAGTGGATGGCGCTGACCGGCGACGAGCGGCGGCTGATCGCGATGGCGAACATGCATCTGCCCGGGCGGCAGCTCGATCCCGCCCAGGTGACGCGCGACCTGTGGCGCCTGCGGCACTGGGAGCGCGCCCGGATGCGCGACGCCGAGGATCGCTCCCGCCCCGGCCCGATCGACGCTTCCTATTGAGCTACGGGCCGCCACCGCGGCCGACCTCGCCCACGCGCCACCGGTTACAGTCCCGCCGGCGATGACCACCAACGGCACTTTTGATCTGAAACACCGCAGCCGCGCCCTCACCGAGGGCTACGAGCGCGCGGGCGCCCGCGCCTTCCTCAAGGGGATCGGATACGACGAGGAGGCGATGAGCAAGCCGATCATCGCGGTCGCCAACACGTGGATCGAGACGATGCCGTGCAACTTCAATCTCCGCGCGCTGGGCGCGAGGGTCAAGGAGGGCATCCGCGCCGCCGGCGGCACCCCGATGGAGCTCAACACGATCGCGATCTCGGACGGGATCACGATGGGCACCCAGGGGATGAAGGCCTCGCTGGTAAGCCGCGAGGTGATCGCCGACTCGATCGAGCTCGTCTGCAACGCCCACATGTTCGATGCCGTCATCGCGATCTGCGCCTGCGACAAGACGATCCCCGGCACCGTGATGGCGCTCTGCCGCTTGAACGTGCCCAGCGTGATGCTGTACGGCGGGTCGATTGCCGCCGGCCACCACCACGGCGAGCGGATCACCGTCCAGGAAGTGTTCGAGGCGATCGGCGCCCGCGCCGCCGGCCGCATCACCGACGCCGAGCTCACCGAGATCGAGAACGAGGCCTCGCCGGGCGCCGGCGCGTGCGGCGGTCAGTTCACCGCCAACACGATGGCCATGGCGTTCGAGACGATCGGCATCTCGCCGTCCGCGCTATCGGGCGTACCGGCCGAGAACGCCAAGAAGTCGGAGGTCGCGTTCGAGGCCGGCAAGCTGGTGGTCGACGTCCTGGCCCGAGGTCTGCTCCCCAGCGACATCATCACCCGCGACAGCATCGAAAACGCGATCGCCGCCATCGCCTGCTCCGGCGGCTCGACCAACGGCGTCCTGCACCTGCTGGCGATCGCCAGGGAGACCGGCATCGAGCTCTCGATCGACGACTTCGACCGGATCAGCGAGCGGACCCCGCTCCTCTGCGAGCTCAAGCCCGGCGGTCGCTTCGTGGCGCCCGACCTGTACGAAGCCGGCGGGGTCCCGGTCGTGCTCAAGCGGCTCAAGCAGGCCGGGTTGCTGCACGAGAACGTGCCGACCGTGACCGGCAAGACCGTCGGTCAGATCGCCGACGAGGCGGTCGAGACCGAAGGTCAGGAGGTCATCCGGCCGCTCGATAACCCGATCAAGCCGACCGGCGGGCTCGCGATCCTCCACGGCAACCTCGCTCCCGAGGGGTGCGTGGTCAAGCTGGCGGGTCACGAACGTCGCGTCCAGCGGGGCCCGGCGCGGGTGTTCGAGTGCGAAGAGGACGCCATGGCCGCCGTCATCGCCGGCCAGATCAAGGCTGGCGACATGGTCGTGGTCCGCAACGAGGGACCCGCCGGCGGTCCCGGGATGCGCGAGATGCTCTCGGTAACCGGAGCACTCGTCGGCGAGGGGCTGGGCGACGACGTGGCGCTGCTCACCGACGGCCGCTTCTCGGGCGCCACCCACGGGCTGATGGCCGGACACGTCGCGCCCGAGTCGGTCCGCGGCGGACCGATCGCGATCGTCCGCGACGGCGAGGAGATCACGCTCGACGTCGGAGCGCGGCGCCTGGACGTCGCCCTATCCGACGAAGAGATCGCCGCCCGCCTCGAGGCTTACACCCCACCGGTCCGGCCCGACCCCGGCGTCGCCCTGAGGAAGTACGCGCGCCTCGTGTCGAGCGCCTCGGAAGGCGCCATCACGTTCTAACGCCGAAGAGGCGGCCCCGCTCCGGCGAACTTCGCCACAAATGTTCAGGCGGGGTTGAATGAAACTGGCGGAGTTCGCGGAGAACGCCGATCTAGTCTGGTTGGCGCGAACGTTGGCGATCTTCCGCCGGGGGAGGCTGTTGCACAACTTCGACGCCTTGTGCGAACCGAACAACTGCGGTTTCGGTCGACAAACCGCGGTTGGCGCGAACGATCGTAATTAGGTTCAGAGCCCCTGAACCTAATTACGATCGTTCGATGGTGCCCGCTGATTTCGGCGGCGATCCGGGGCCTTGGTCCGGCGGAGCCGTTCCCGCCGCCGCCGCGCCGCGCTGGTTGGCAGGGAGGTCGGGGATCTCGGAGCGCCCGACCTCCGGGGAGGAGGAGGGGCGGGCGATTGGGTGGGCACGGCGCCCGTGAACTTCGCCAAAAATGTTCAGGGGGCCTGAACAAAGGTGGCGGAGAACGGCCGGTCGCGCTCCTCGACCCGAACGATGGCAATTTGCCTCCAGGGGGTGGCGGAAAGTTGCCGTAGTTCGCGCGGCCTCTCCCGGCGACGGGGAATTGCAGAATCGCCCGCGTGTGCGGTCACTGCTGTGCGCCTCGTGCCCGGAGGTCGGGCGCTCCAGCGCCCCGACCTCCTGGCCAAATAGCGCGGTGTGGCGGCGGCAGCCAAGCCGCTCCACCGGCCGCCAGCCATAACGGGCCCCTTGCGTCCTGCGTCAGCCAACCGCGGCGGCTTGGCTGACGACGACCGACGCGCTATCAGCCCCACAACCACGATATATCCGGCTCTCTCGCCCACGTTCCCGAACGTGCCAACCAGGCCGAGCGCGAAGCCGGGAGGGGCGGATCTTCTTCAAGAGCGCGCAACTTTCCGGACCGCGGTATTTGCAAGAATTATCCCCCGCGATGCCGCGCAACGAAAATTGCGCCATCATGTGCGCCGCTGGGGGCGGGACGTATGATTCCAGCCGCCCGGTTCCGTACCCTGGCAGGAAAGGAATGCGCGCAATATGCGCGAAATCAACGCGGTGGTCCCGCTTCGGACGATGAAAGTTATTCAGGTGTTAATTGGCCGGCCGCACCGGCTCGCTACGATTCTCGGCGTGGGTGATGCTTGATGGCGACTATTTCCGACCGTAATCTCGATCGCGAACGGGCCGCAACGGCGGGCGCGCATACAGGCGCGCCACCTGCCGCCGCCCAAGCGCCGCAACCGCGGCCTGCGGTGGGTCATAGGCGGGATCATGCTGATCCTCGTCGGCCTGCTGGCTGCGGCGGCGCTGATCCTCGTCTCAGCGACCGCGAGCCTGACCCAGGACCCGACCGCGATCGCCAAGGTTGGCCTGCCACTCGGGGGCGGCACGATCGAGAGCGCGGTGGTGACCGCCGCGCCGACGAACCGGACGATCCCCACCTACGTCCGTGACAACCAGATCTGGCCCCGGAAGACGATCCCGGCCCACACGCTGCTGACGGTCCAGGTCGTGGTCAAGCGCCCGGGCTGGATCTCGTGGCTGGCGGGCAAGACGCAGCGACTGCAACTGCAGATCATGACCCCGAGCGCGAAGTTGACCGCGCACTACCTGACGATCCCAGCCGGCGCGCCGCTCAAGCTGCAGTTCGTCTCGCCGGTGCGGGTGATCTCCTACGGTCCGCCCGGGCACATGACCCGCCATGAGCTGGCGAGTCCAGAGAGCACGATCACGCTCGACAAGCCTGGCAGCGCGGGTACGGTCGAGGTCGCCGCGGCCCCGTACGCGTGGGAGACCTCGAAGAGCGCGCTGGTGAGCTGGTTCCCGAATGGCTCGGCCGGCGTCGCGGTGGCCAACCCGCAGCCGGGCTCGAAGATCCTGCCGGGCACCCCGATCACCTTGACGTTCAACAAGCCGGTGTCGAAGGTCCTCGGCTCGGATCGGCCGCCGGTGCCCGGCACGCCAGGGACCTGGCACACGGTCAATGACCACTCGATCACCTTCCAGCCCGCGGGCTACGGCTACGGGCTCGGCTCGACGCGTCAGCATCGGCCTCCCGAGCGGCGTCAGGCTGGTCGGCGCGAACGGCAGCTCCGGGCACCTGGCCGGTTCCGCCCGGCTCGACGCTGCGCCTCCAGCAGCTGCTGGCGCAGCTCGGCTACCTGCCCTACAACTTCAATACGCCGGTGGTTCGGCGTGGCGCTGAACCCGGCGGCGCAGATGGCCGCGGCGATCCACCCGCCGACGGGCAACTTCAGCCTGAAGTGGCGCAACACGCCGTCCGCGCTGACCGAGCATGTGGGACGCCGGGAGCCTCGGGCACGATGACCAAGGGCGCGATCATGGCGTTCGAGAACACCAACGGCATGACCCCGGACGGCGTCGCCGGCCCCGCGGTGTGGAAGGCGCTTGATCAGCGCCAGATCGCCAAGAAGGTCTCGACCTTTGGCTACACGTTCGTGTCGGTCAGCGAGGGCAGCCCCGAGACCGAGAGCACGTGGCACAACGGCAAGACCGTCGGCGTCGGGACTGGTCAACACCGGGATCCCGGCGGCGCCGACCGCGCACGGGCATCTTCCCCGTGTTCGAGCACGCGCCGTCGGTCACGATGAGCGGCTACAACCCGGACGGCAGCTACTACTCGGATCCGGGCATTCCGTGGGTCAGCTACTTCAACGGCGGCGACGCCCTGCACGGCTACATCCGCGGCGCGTACGGCTACCCGCAGAGCCTCGGTTGCGTCGAGATGCCGTACAACGAGGCCGAGGCCGGTCTACCCGTACACGCCGATCGGCACGCTCGTCGACGTCGATCGTAGGGCGTCGGCGCTCGCGCGGCGAATAGCGGGAGCGCACGCATGCGTGCGCTCCCCGATATAAGCGATGAGTGGCGGAGCGGCGCTCGCCGCGTTCGCCGACGACCTCCACCGGCGGGCGGTGGCGCCCAAGACCTCCCGCGCGTACGCGATCGACTCCGCCCAGTTCGCCGCCTGGGCGACCGAGCGCGAGCTGTCCCCGACCGCGATCGACGTCAGGCTGCTGCGCCGCTACGCCGCCGGCCTGTCCGAGCGGGGTCTGGCGCCGTCGACGGTGGCGCGCAAGCTCGCCGCGCTGCGCGGGCTGTTCCGCGTCCAGGTGGCGCGGGGGATCGGGACGAGAATCCCGCCGAGCTGCTCGGCGCGCCCAAGCGCGCCCACCGCCTGCCGCATGTGCTGAAGCCCGGCGAGGTGGCGATCCTGCTGGACCGGATCCCCGCCACCACGCCGCTCGAGCTACGCGACCGCGCGCTGTTCGAGCTCGCCTACGGCTCGGGCTTGCGGGCCGAGGAGCTCGTCACGCTCGACGTCGACTCGCTCGACTTCGACCAGGAGTCGGTGCGCGTCGAGGGCAAGGGCAACAAGACCAGGATCGTCCCGGTCGGCGAGCACGCGCTGCGGGCGCTCGAGCGCTACCTGGCGCGCGGGCGGCCGGCGCTCGGCGGCATCCCGGCGGCCCGGGCGGCGCGGCCGGCGACGAGGAGCGGGCGATGTTCCTCTCGCGGTCGGGCCGCCGTCTCGGCACCTCGGACATCAGACGCCGGCTTCGCACCTGGGCCCGCCAGGCGAGCGCCCTCGCGCCGGCCATCGCCGAGGTCCATCCCCACGCGCTGCGCCACTCATTCGCGACCCATCTGCTCGAGGGCGGGGCCGATCTGCGGGCGATTCAGGAGCTTCTCGGCCATGCCTCGATCTCTACGACCCAGGTCTACACTCGGGTAGAGTCGGCTCGCTTGCGGTCAGCTTACGCGCGGGCGCACCCGCGAGCCTAGCCTGCGACTGCGGCGGGAGAACTGGACACCAACGTCAAAGCGATCGAGCTTCACGAGCTTTGGAGGCGCTACAAGACCTCCGCCGACGAGCGTGCCCGCGAACGGCTCGTCGTCGCCTATTCGCCGCTCGTCAAATACGTGGCCGGCCGGATGGGCTCGGGTCTGCCGGCGCACGTCGAGGAAGCCGACCTGATCTCCTACGGGCTCGGGGGTCTGATCGCCGCCATCGAGCGGTTCGATCTCAGCCGCGAGATCAAGTTCGAGACCTACGCGATCATGCGCATCCGCGGCGCGATCATCGATGAGCTGCGCACGCTCGACTGGGTCCCTCGCTCGGTGCGCGCCCGCGCGCGGGAGATCGAGCGCGCCAACATGAAGCTCGAGGCTCGCTTCCAGCGGGCGCCGACCGACGAGGAGATGGCAGCCGAGCTGAGATCACCCTCGAGGAGTTCCACGAGGCCCTGCTCCAGATCTCGAACTCGACGATCGTCGCCCTCGACGAGCTGTGGAACGTCTCGGACGCCACCGGCGACCAGGTCACGCTGCTCGACACCCTGGCCGACCGCCACGCCCCCGATCCCCAGGCGCTCGTCGACCAATCCGAGTTGCGCGAGCGGATCGCCGACGCGATCGCCGCCCTGCCCGAGCGCGAGACGCTGGTCGTCGCCCTCTACTACTACGAGAACCTGACCCTGCGCGAGATCGGCGAGGTCCTCGGCGTGACCGAGTCGCGCGTGTCGCAGCTGCACACCAAGGCGGTGCTGCGGTTGCGCTCGAAGCTCGCCGCCGAGCTGCAGGACTAGTGGACGGGCAGGATGCCCGACCGTGGTGACTGCCGGCCAAGCGGAGCGGTCTCCCGGTAACTAAGAGCGGAGCGCAGGCCGGCCCGAAGCCGGATGCGGTTACGCGGCCCGCGACAGCCGTCCGGACGGGCCCGGATGGCCCCATGGACGCCGAGCGCAGCGAGGCCCGGTATCGTCGAGTTGACGGACACCCAGAGAGAGGAGTAAGGCATGCACAAGGCCGCGGATCGCATCCGCAACGTGGCACTCGTCGGCCATCGCGGTAGCGGCAAGACGTCCCTACACGAGGCGCTGCTTTTCCAGGCCGGAGCGATCAACCGGCTGGGCACGGTGGTCGACGGCACGACGGTATCCGACTCCGACCCCGATGAGAAGTCGCGTCAGATGTCGATCTCGGCCGCGCTGGCCTCGTTCGAATGGCAGGACCGCAAGGTCAACCTGATCGACACTCCCGGCGACTCGAGCTTCGTTGCCGACGCGCTCGGCGCCCTGCGCGTGTGCGAGTCCGCGATCTTCGTCGTCAACGCCGTGATGGGCGTCGAGGTCCACGCCACCCGGCTGTGGCAGCGCGCCGCTGAGCTCGATCTCGCGCGCCTGCTGTTCGTGAACATGCTCGATCGCGAACGGGCCGACTTCTTCCGCACGCTCGACTCGCTCAAGTCCGCCTACGGCTCGCACGTCGTGGCCACCGAGATTCCGATCGGCTCAGAGCACGAGGTTTCCGGCGTGATCGACCTCGTCGACATGAAGGCCTACCGCTACGACGGCGCCGCCCGCGAGAACTGCAGCGAGATTCCGATTCCTGACGAGCTCCAGGCGCAGGCCGAGGAGTACCGCGAGAAGCTGATGGACGAGGTGTCCGAGAGCTCCGACGCGCTGATGGAGCGCTACCTCGAGGGCGAGGAGATCTCCCACGACGAGATCGTCACCGCGCTCAAGGACGGGACCAACCACGGCGCGATCTTCCCCGTCACCTGCGGTATCGCCACCCGGAACGTGGGCATCAACCGCCTGCTCGACGCGATCGTCGACGACCTCCCCTCGCCGGTCAAGCACGGCGGCCTGGAGGTCGGCGAGGTGACGCTCGAGCCGGTCGACGACAAGGAGCTGTTCGCCTACGTGTTCAAGACCCGCGCCGACCCGTTCGCCGGCCGGATCAACCTCTTCCGGGTCTACCAGGGCGTGCTCAAGCAGGATTCGCAGGTGCTGAACACGCGCACCCACAACAAGGAGCGGATCGGCCAGCTGGTGACCTTCGAGGGCGCCACCACCGGCCACGCGACCGAGTTCGGCCCCGGCGATATCGGCGCCGTGGCCAAGCTCAAGGAGACCAAGGCCGGCGACTGGCTGGCCGCCGCGCGACGAGCCGATCACGATGCCCTCGATCAAGCTGCCGGCGCCGGTGATGGCGTTCGCGGTCGAACCGAAGAGCAAGGGCGACGAGGACAAGGTGTTCACCGCTCTGCGCCGCCTCCAGGAGGAGGACCCGACGATCGACCTGCACCGCGACCCGCAGACCGGCGAGCAGATCGTGGCCGGGCTCTCGCAGGTCCACGTCGAGGTGATCGTCGAGCGGCTGAAGTCGCGCTTCGGCGCCGAGGTCAACCTCAAGCCGCCGCGCGTGCCCTACCAGGAGACGATCCGCAAGCCGGCCAAGGCGCACGGACGCCACAAGAAGCAGACCGGCGGGCGCGGCCAGTTCGGCGACGTCCACATCGACATCGAGCCGCTCGAGTCCGGCACCGGGTTCGAGTTCGTCAACGCGATCAAGGGCGGGGTGGTCCCGTCGGGGTTCATCCCCGCGGTCGAGAAGGGCGTGCAAGATGCCATGCAAGAGGGCGTCGTCGCCGGCTACCCGGTCAAGGACGTGCGCGTGCGGCTGTACGACGGCTCCTACCACACGGTCGACTCCTCCGAGATGGCGTTCAGACTGGCGGGCTCGCTGGCCATGAAGCAGGCGCTCGAAGGGGCCGGTCCGGTGCTGCTCGAGCCGATCATGCTCGTCACCGTGAATGCCCCCGAAGACACGGTGGGAGACGTGATCGGCGACCTCAACTCGCGCCGCGGCCGGCCGCTCGGGATGGAGCCGGTCGGCGCCGGCATGAGCGAGATCAAGGCCGAGGTGCCGATGGCCGAGATGCTCTCCTACGCCCCCGATCTGCGCTCGATCACGGGCGGTCAGGGAGAGTTCACGATGGAGTTCCTGCGCTACGAGGAGGTACCCGGACACCTGGCCGGAAAGGTCGTGGAAGAGGCGCGCGCCGAGCGCGAAGCTGTTAAGGCCTAGTTACCTTCGATACTCTCGCCTGCGGTGGCCACCAAGGAGATCATGACCTCGGGCGAATACACGGTCTGTGACGTGTGCGGCCGCACGCTCCTGCGCGGCGAGCGCCCGGAGGTCTACCTGGCCGGCGGCGAGCGCCGCTCGGTGTGTGACCTGTGCAAATCGCGCGCCATCCACGAGGGATGGATTCGCGAGGGCACGGTGGCCGCGTACAACAGTTCCGGCTCCGGGTCCGACCGTCGGCGGGGCCTGTTCGGCCGTTTCCGCGCCCGTCCCGGACGGCCGCGGCGCGCCGCCCTCGGCGCGGCCGACGCTCGGCGATGAGCTCGACGGCCAGGCGTGGTCGGAGTCGAGCGACTGGAGTCCCGAGCCGGTCCCGGCCTCCTCGCGCCGACGGCGGCCGGAGCGACCGGGCGACCGTGACCGGGCCCGTGACCGTCAGGGCGACCGCGACCGAGGCCGCGACCGGCAGAGCGACCGTGACCGAGGACGCGATCGGGGAGACCGCGACCGCGATCTCGATCACGTCCGCGAGCCGCGCCACGTGCGCGCCGTGCCGACCAGCATCGAGCACAAGCAGGCGTCGGCGATCGAGCTGTTCAACGGCTCCGAGCACAAGCGGACGGTGGCCGGCGTGGCGCGCTCGCTCGGCATGCCGACGGTGGCGGTGCTGCCGTCGCCCGGCCATTCCAGCACGGTCCTCCTGACCGCGTCCTGGGAGCTGTGCTGGTATCGCTACGAGGTCGACCTGTCCGAGGACCGGCCAACCGTCCGGGTCGCCGCCCAGGGATACGAGCTGGACGAGCTGGCCCCGGAGGAGCGGCGGATGAACGCCTCGTGCAACGAGTCCGGCGCCCTCGAGCTGATCGATCGCTGACGCGTTGAGCGCGGCCGAGACGAGCCTCGTGCTCCACGTCGACGGGGGCGCGCGCGGCAACCCGGGCCCGGCCGCGATCGGCGTCGTCGTCTCGCGCCCGGACGGGACGGTGGTCGAAGAAGTGTCCGAGACGATCGGGATGGCGACCAACAACGTGGCCGAATATCGCGCGCTGCTGCGCGGGGTCGGGCGGGCTGCCGCGCTCGGCGCCCGCGAGCTCGAGATCATCGGTGACTCCGAGCTGGTCGCCCGCCAGGTGAGCGGCGTCTACAAGGTCAAGCACCCGTCGATGAAGCCGCTCCACGAGCAGGCGGTCTCCGCCTTGCGCGGCTTCGACACCTGGCGGATCCGGACCGTGCCGCGGGCCCAGAACGCCCGCGCCGACGAACTGGTCAACGAGGCCTTGGATCGGGGTTGACGCCGCCGATAGCATCCGCGCGGGGGTATCAGGGGCAACGGCATGAAGCTCAAGGTCTCGCTTGTGACACTCGTGGTTGTCATCGCGGCGCTGCTCGGCGCCGCGCCGGCATTCGCCACCGTGACCAGTTCGACGGTGACGATGACCTCGCCGACGGGTACCCACCTGCTCGACGATCAACCGAACGAAACCATCGCGGTCACCGGCACCAGCAACGGGAAGACGGGCGACCACGTTGACATAAATTGCTACGGCGGCGGGGGCTTCGCCACGCTCGCGTCGTTTGTTCCCGTGGCGGCGGGTGGTTCGTTCAGCTACACCGGCATGATCAGTCCGATCGCGAACCAAACCTGCGTCCTGCGCGCGGTGCCGAACGGCGATACGACCGACTACCCGCCGGGCGCCGCTTCCCCGTTCACCGGCCCGACGGTCGCGATCGATCAGGTGACTGACGCCGACGCTCCCGGAGGCGAGCTCGAGTACTACGACGTGTACGACTCGCAGTCCAAGGGCGCGTTTGACTACAACTCGCTCGGCGATTGCACGATCGGTGATTCCTACCTCTACGATCCTGTCACTTACGCCAGCACCACCCTGGGTGTCTGCGACGCCTGGTTCAACGCAGAGAACGGCGAAAACCAGACCGGCTTCGCGAACCCGTGGCGCTCCGAGCTTCAGGTCGACGGCGTCAACGCGTACCTACCCGGCAATTTCGCCGAGGACCTGGGCTTTGCCATCCCGACGCAGGGCTTCCCGTCGCTGACCTACAGCTACTCGATCGACCCGGCGACCGGCGATCTCGCGCTGAACGAGACCGACCGGGCGGTCGAGTGCAGCCCCGATCCGGAGATCTTTCCCCCACCTCGAAGAGCTGCTCGACCCTGGTTCCCGCCGGCATCGAGATCCGGCAGCACATCGTCCAGACCGACAGCGGGCTGGTGGCGAGCGTCACGCAGTACTTCTCGAGCACCGACGGTCACTCACACGGGGTCGCGTTGCTCGAGGACAACCAGTTCAACCAGCCCAACTTCGATGGGCTGCTGGACTTCCCGTGGACCGGAATGGGCCTCACCGCATACACCACTCCCGGAGCTGTGATCGTGCCTCCGGGCTCGACGGGGCCCGGTTCGTTCTTCGTCCAGAGTTCTCAGTCGGCCGGCTCTTCGAGCGCTCAGGGGGCAGTCACGTTCTCGAACGCGCCCTCGAGCGAGACGGTCGTCGGCACGACCAGCGCCAACTTCAGCTGGGTCGATCTCGAGTACCTGCGCACGGTGCCGGCGACCGGCTCGGTGCCACTCGGCTTCACGTACTCGAACGGATTCTCCGCGGGCGCGGTTGCCTCGGAGGCGGCGGCGGCGCAGACGGGGTTCTTCCCGTCGGTGTCGATCACCTCGCCGAAGGCCGGTGCGGTGAACTTGAACGGTCGGGTCGTCGTGTCGGGACGCGCGAGCGACGCGAACGGCCTGGCCTCGCTGACCGTCGACGGGCACGCGGTGACGGTATCCGCGGGCGGATCGTGGAGCACGCCCTTGGTGCTGCATCAGGGCGCGAACTCGATCACCGCCGTAGTGAGGAACATCTTCGGCAATACGGCTCAGGCCAACGTCGGCGTCGTCTACACGCCGCTGGCGGCGACCAGCTTCACCGAGTCGCACGCGCGCTTCCGCGAGCGTGGCCGCAACGTGAACGGCAAGCCGCCGGTGGGGACGTCGTTCTCGTTCTGGCTGAACGCCGCCGCGAGCGTCCGGCTCGTGTTCACGCAGCCCCTGCTCGGCCGCATCGTCGCGGGCAAGTGCCTGGCCGCGACGAAGGCCAACGAGCATCAGCCGGAGTGCACGCGGACGGTGACAGTGGGCACCCTTTCGGCCGCCGGTCACGTCGGGCGCAACATCATCGCGTCGTTCAAGGGCCGAATCGGCGGTCGTACGTTGGCGCCGGGCACATATACGGTCACGCTGACCGCGAGCGCCGATGAAACCACGAGCGCGCCTCGACGGCTGTCCTTCACGATCGTCAGCTGACAGGTAAGGTGCCGCCGGTGAGCGCCGTCGACGCGGCACGCCGTCTGCTTCAGAGCAGCCCGAAACATCCGGTCCTGAGCGTCTATTTCGATCTCGACCCAGTGCAGTTCGCCACGCGGCCGGCGCGCCAGACGCAGATCGACTCGCTCCTCGACGAGGGCGGGCGCCAGCTCGACGGCGACCAGGAGCTCGACCACGAGGATCGGAAGGCAGTCCGTCAGGATCTCGAGCGGGTCAAGGCGTATCTCCTGTCGGATCCACCCGCATTCAAAGGGGCGCGCGGCCTGGCGGTGTTCAGCTCCGGACCGGATCAGCTGTTCGAGGCGATCCAGCTGACCCGCCCGGTCGCGCCGCGGATCTCCTTCGGCCGGACTCCCTACATCGAGCCGCTGGTCGATCCCACCTGGCAGCGCCGGTGGTGCATCGTGCTGGTCAACCGGCGCGAGGCGCGGTTGCTGGCCGGCGAGGCGGGGCGGCTATCGGCCACCGAGCGCGTCGCGGACGACGTCCGCGGCCAGAGCGAAGGCGGCGGCCTGTCGCAGGCCAACTACCAGCGCGGCGTCGAGGAAGAGGTCGATGAGCATCTCCGTCGCGTGGCCGGGGTGCTCGAGCAGGATTGGCGCCGCGAGCCGTTCGAGCGGCTCGCGCTGGGCGGGATCTCCGAGGTCGTGGCGCGGTTCGAGGAGTTGTTGAGCGGGGAGCTGCGGCCCCTGCTGGTCCCCGAACGCGTGGACGCCGACCTTTCCAGCGTCACCGACACTCAGATCCGCGCCGCGGTGGCGCCGCTGGTCGAGCACGACGAGCAGCGCGTCGAGCGCGCCGCTCTGGACCGTCTCGCGGCCGGGCTGGGCACGGGAAGCCGGGCCACCGGCGGACCCGAGGCGACGCTCGAGGCGCTGAACGACCGTCGCGTGGAGACGCTCCTGCTGGCGCCAGACTTCGCGTTGCCGGGCGGCGCGTGCGCCGAGTGCGGCCGGCTGGTGTCGTTTGGCATCGAGCCCGACAGCTCCGAAGCGCGGGGCGGCCGAGCGCGGAACGCCGTTGCGCGAGGCGATCGTCGAGGCCGCCCTCGGCCAGGACGCCGAGATCCTGTTCGTGCGCAACTATCCCGACCTCGGGCCCCATCTCGGGATCGCCGCGCTGCTGCGGTTCTGACCCGAGGTGCGGGCTCAGTAGGGCGAGGGCGCGCCGAACATCTCGGGCACCCGCGCCGCCAGCGCGAGATCGCCCTCGAACGAGGCGCGGTTGTTCAACAGCGGCTCGGCCGGGTCGATCGTGCCTGCCGCCGTGCGGATGAAATCCGCGAGCTGGAAGCGCAGCGTCAGCTTGGGATCGACGCCGGCGCCGCGCCGCGCGCTCGCCTGCCCGTTCGCGATCTCGACCGTCCACCGTATCGGGTCCGCCCGGGTCACGGGCCGTTCGAGCTCGTAAACGATTTCGCCCTCGAAGCCGCCGGCCGCGTCGGGCACGAACGACCGGGTCATGGCCGTGAACAGGGTCCGCTGGGCGATCGCGGTGCCGAACCGCCGCTCGAGCTGCTCCTCGTCGGCTGTGCGCACGAACCGCGCCATCAGCGCGATCCCGCGGTGGCGGGCGGCGCCGCGCAGCTGGGCCCACTCGTGCTCGAGCCGCGCCCGCGCCGACGGTGGCGGCCGGCGCGCCGGGCCGGCGCCGGCCAGCTCCGAGGACTCGTCGATCACGTACGGGGCGTCCAGGCGGCGGGCGGGACCGCGCCGCGCCAGCGCGGCCCCGATCGCGGGCGCGAGCCGGCGCGCCTTGGCCGCCTCGCGCTCGCTCCGGCCGTCCACGAACCGCGGCATCACCTGCTCCGCGAACAGCTCGAGCGACTCGCAGATGTGCTCGTGGCGGTTCGGTCCCGCCTGGAGCACGAAGATCACCTGATCGACGCCGGCCGTCTCGTAGCGCGCGATCAGCTCCTCGACCTGGGCCGGGGTGCCGATCGCGCCGCGGAGCGACCCCATGCCCTCCTGGAGCAGCCTGACCGCGAGCGGCGCCTGGTCGGGACGGACGACGTCGCGGGCGAAGCCGGCCCGGTCGCGGTTGCGCTGGAACTCCCGGTACACGTCGGTGACTCCCGGCGAGTGGCGCCCGCCGCTGTAGTAGTGCGACAGCGAATATCCGAAGAAGTGGGCACCGTCGATTCCCCGCTCGATCGCCTCCTCCTCCGTGCTCGCGACCATCATCGGCAGCACCACGGCGACGTTCGGGTTGACCGCGAACCCGGCCGGCACGCACTCCTGACCCGACAGCAGCTCCTCGTATTCGTTGACCCACTTGGTCGCATCCTCGGGCTCGACGAACGAGAACGACAGCGCCCCGATGCCGTTGCGCGCCGCCAGATGGATCGTCTCGCGGCGGCTGCACGCCACCCACAGCGGCGGATGGGGCTTCTGCAACGGCTTGGGCAGGACGTTGCGGGGAGGCATCCGCACGAACTCGCCCTCGATCCCCGCGAACGGCTCCTCGACCATCATCCGCGCGATCGCCTCGAGCTCCTCCTGCCACATCGCCCGCTTGCGCCCGCGGTCGACGAGGAAGCCGCCGAGTTCGGCGGCGGAGCTCGACTCGCCGGTGCCGAACTCGACCCGTCCGTCGGAGAGCAGGTCGAGCGTGGCGATCCGCTCCGCCACCCGGGCCGGATGGTTGACCGCGGGCATGACGTTGACGATGCCGTGGCCCAGGCGGATCCGGCTCGTTCGCTGCGAGGCGGCGGCCAGGAACACCTCGGGCGCCGAGGAGTGCGAGTACTCCTCGAGGAAGTGGTGCTCGACCACCCACACGTAGTCGATGCCCAGACCGATCGGCCAGTTCGACCTGCTCGAGCGCCTCGCGCAGCAGGTGCGCCTCGCTGTGGGGGCTCCACGGGCGCGGGAGCTGGAGCTCGTAGAAGATCCCGAACCGCATTACGCGCTTACCCAGAGCACGTGGCGAACGATACTTGTGGGGTCCCCGGAAAAACCGTGGGTGCGGCCAGCACGGGGGCATCCGGTCGGCGATTGCGGGTACTCTCCAGGGCGTGACGGATGCCCTGATCGAGCTCAGTGAGCGCCTGCAGGAGACCGCGCAGCGGTTGCGAGCCGGCGAACTCGAACCCGAGGCCGCGCTCGAGCTGATCGAGGAGTGCGCACGGCTGGCCGCGGAGGCCAGCGCCCAGGTGGACCAGCGCGCGCGGGCCGCGATCGAACCGCTGCCGGATCTTCCCGGGCAGCTGCCGCTACCGGCGTCGTGAGCGGGCCTGCCGTGCCCGCGGCACCGCCAGCACGCGGGGGCGTCTACCCGGACCACCTGCGCACCGAGGTCGAGAGCTATCTGGCTGAGTTGCACTTCTCCCACGAGCCGGCGTCGGCCGGCCTCGAGGAGGCGATGCGCTACTCGCTGCTCGCCGGAGGCAAACGGATCCGGCCGGTATTGGCCCTGGCGACGGCGTCAGCGGTGGGCATGCCGACCGAGCGCGTGTTGCCGCTGGCCGCGGCGCTCGAGCTCATCCACACGTACTCGTTGATCCACGACGACCTGCCGGCGATGGACGACGACGATCTGCGCCGGGGACAGCCGACCTGCCACCGGGCGTTCGGCGAGGACGTCGCGATCCTCGCCGGCGACGCCCTCTACGCCGAGGCCTTCTCGCTGCTGCTCTCCGAGCAGCCGGGAGAACCCTCGCAAGTGCTGGCCGCCGCGCGCGAGCTCGCGTCGGCGACCGGGGTTATGGGTATGGTCGGGGGGCAGTATGTTGACGTGGCCGGCGCGCCGTCCGGTTTGGCTGGACTGCGGCGCCTGCACGAACTCAAGACGGGGAGGTTGATCGGTGCCAGCGTTGAGTGCCCGCTGCTGCTCAGCCCCATGCACAAACCTGACACAATCCGTTTTTTCCGCACCTTCGCTAGCGAGCTGGGCGTGTTGTTTCAGATCGTCGACGACATCCTCGACGTGACCGGGTCGGAAGCGGCGCTCGGCAAGCCCCAAGGCAGCGATGAGCGGCTGGCCAAGCGCACCTACGTGACCGAATTCGGGCTCGAGGGAGCGCGCCGACTGGCGGGCGAGTCGCATCAGCGCGCGCCGCGCGGCACTCGCTCAGGCCGCGCCGGCCGGGGCAGCGGAGCTCGAGCAAATCACCGACTTCATCGCAACGCGGACATATTGAATGCAACCACTCCTGCAGCAGATTCAGGGACCGCAAGACCTCCACCGGCTCACCGATGAACAGCTCCAGACGCTGGCCCAGGAGGTCCGCGAGCACATCATCGAAACCGTGGGCGAGATCGGGGGCCACTTCGGGGCCAACCTCGGCACCTGCGAGATCGCCGTCGCCCTGCACTCGCTGCTTGACTCCCCGCGCGACAAGATCCTATGGGATGTTGGCCACCAGGCCTATCCGCACAAGGTCCTGACCGGCCGTCGCGATCAGCTCCACACGATCCGCCACTACCAGGGCCTGGCGCCGTTCTGCGCCATCCACGAGTCCGAGCACGACATCATGGGCGCCGGCCACGCCTCGACCGCGATCGGCTACGCGGTCGGGATCAAGGAGGCGATGCGCCGCGGCCACGGGCAGGATGGCTACGTGGTGGCGGTGGTCGGGGATGGGGCGATGACCGGTGGGGTCGCGTTCGAGGCCGTCCATCAGGCGGGCGGCGAGGGGACCCCGATCGTGGTCCTGCTCAACGACAACGGGATGTCGATCGCGCCCAACGTGGGCGCGCTGTCGCGCTACTTCAACCGCGTCCGGCTCAACCCCAAGCTGTACCACGCCCGCGAGGACTTCGAGGGCGGGCTGACCAAGCTCCCGGCGGGGATCGGCGCCGCCTTCGAGCGGTTCGGACCCCACGTGAAAGAGTCGCTCAAGGCCTTCTGGGCGCCCGGGGCTGTGGTGGGAGGAGCTCGATTTCGCCTACATGGGCGTGATCGACGGCCACGACGTCCGCGCGCTCCGGCGTGCCCTCCGCGAGGCGCTCGCTGCCCAGCGACCGGTCGTCGTGCACTGCGCCACCGTCAAGGGCAAAGGGTTCGCGCCGGCCGAGGAGGGCGGGCTGGAAGGGATGGAGAAGTGGCACGCGGCCAAGCCGAAGTCGATCTCGGGCGGCGCTCCGGCGGCTGCCGTCGCCGCGGCGCCGGGGGCGCCACCGAGCAAGCCCGCGCCGCCGCAGTACACCCAGGTGTTCGGCCGCGCGCTGGTGGCCGAATGCCGCCGCGACCAGCGGGTGATCGGGATCACCGCGGCGATGAACTCCGGCACCGGCCTGAGCATCCTCCAGCAGGAGCTCCCCGAGCGCTATTACGACGTCGGGATCGCCGAGCAGCAGGCGGTGCTGTTCGCCGCCGGGCTCGCCCTGCAGGGGTGCAAGCCCGTGGCGGCCATCTATTCGACCTTCCTGCAGCGGGCCTACGACCAGATCGTGCACGACGTCTGCCTGCAGAAGCTGAACGTCGTGTTCGCGATGGATCGCGCCGGCCTCGTCGGCGACGACGGTCCCACCCACCACGGCGCGTTCGACATCGCCTACCTCCGCTGCCTGCCCAACATCGTCCTGATGGCCCCGCGCGACGAGGCGATGCTCGTTCACATGCTGAGGACCGCGCTGCTCTACGACGACGGCCCGATCGCGATCCGCTACCCGCGCGGCGTCGGCGTCGGCGTGGCGCTGCCCGAGACGCCGTCGGTGATCCCGATCGGGACGGGCGAGATCCTGCGCGAGGGCGCGCGCGTCGCCCTGCTCGGCTACGGCACCGGCGTCGCGAAGGCGCTCGAGGCGGCCTCGATCCTGAGCGAGCGCGGCATCTCGGCCACCGTCGCCGACGCGCGGTTCGCCAAGCCGATCGACGCCGGCCTCACCGCCCAGCTGGCCGCCGAGCACGACCTGCTGGTCACGGTCGAGGAGGGGGTCCTCGCCGGCGGCTTCGGGTCGGCGGTGTGGGAGACCCTGTCCGACGCCGGCCTCGGCGGCCCGCGGATCCTGCGCGTTGGGCTGCCGGATCGCTACGTCACCCACGGGGCGCCGAAGCTGCTCCACGAGGAGGTCGGGTTCACCGGCGCAGCGGATCGCGGAGCGGATCGAGGCGGCGGTGGCGGAGCGCAGCTCGGTGGCGCCGTAGCGAGCTCTTGGAGCGGCGGGCCGCCCTGAAAGGAACGGCCCGCCGGGAGGGGCGGGCCGTTCGAGGAGGAGAGAGAGTGTTTTGAGCCTTGCGTCTCGAGCTGAGAGTCGCGGCCGGGGCCCTAAAGCTGACAAACGCCGGTTCCCGTACCCTCCGCGTGCCGATGAAGCGCGTTCGCCTGGACAGCTTGTTGCTGGAACGGGGAATGTTCCCGTCTCGTTCGCGCGCGGCTGCATCGGTCCTGGCCGGCGATGTGCTGCTGCTCCCGGCCCGGGCCCGGGCGGAGAAGCCCGGCCAGCTCGTGCCGCCGGACGTGGAGCTCGAGATCGTCGCGCCACCCCGATTCGTCTCCCGCGGCGGGATCAAGCTCGCGAACGCGCTCGACGCGTTCGCGCTCGACGTCGCCGGCCGGAGACGCGCTGGACGTCGGCGCCTCGACGGGCGGCTTCACCGACTGCCTGTTGCAGCGCGGCGCCGCGCACGTGGTGGCGCTCGACGTCGCGTACGGTGAGCTCGACTGGGGACTGCGATCAGACGCGCGGGTGTCGGTGATCGAGCGCCACAACGCGCGATCGCTGACCCGCGACGAGCTTCCCTACGCACCGGACCTGATCACGATCGACGTGTCGTTCATCTCGCTGACCAAGGTCCTGCCGGCGGTGCTCGGCTGCGCCGCGCCGGCCTTCGACTGCCTGGCGCTCGTCAAGCCCCAGTTCGAGGTCGGTCGGGGGCAGGTCGGCAAGGGAGGGGTGGTGCGGGACGCGGCGGCCCGGCGCCAGGCGCTGGTCGACGTCGGTCGTGCGGCGGTCGAGCTGGGCTGCACCGTGCGCGGCTACGCGAGCTCTGGACTGCCCGGGCCGAAGGGCAACCTGGAAAGCTTCGTCTGGATCGCCGAGGCCGGCCGCGGCGGCGTCGAGGACCTCGAGCGAGCGGCGCGGGAGGTGGAGCCGTGAACCCGATACGCACCGCCACCGTCCTCACCCACCGCCGCCCGCCGAGACGGGCCCGGCGATCTGGGGCTGCTCGCGCTGGCGCGCGAGGCCGGCGCCGTCCTCCGGCTCGATCCCGTCGAGACGCGCAAGCACGACCTGCGGCCCACGGACGGTCTCGAGCTCGACGCCGAGCTGCGCCACGACGTCGACATCTGCTTCGCGCTCGGCGGTGACGGCACGATCCTCACCGCGCTGCGGGCCTACGCCGGCACCGGCGTGCCCGTGTTCGCGGTCAACTTCGGCGAGATCGGCTTTCTCTCCACGGTCGACCGCGAGCAGGCGCAGGCGGGATTCCGGCGGGCCTTCGCCGGCGACTTCGATGTGCTGTCGCTGCCCGGGCTGGCGATCTCCGGCGACAGCGGCCCCTGGATGGCGATCAACGACATCTCGATGCACCGCCAGCCCGGCAAGCGGGTGGCCGATCTCGAGTACTCGGTGGGCGCGGACGACATCGGTCGCGTGCGCTGCGACGGCCTCGTCGTCGCCACCCCCGCCGGGTCGACCGGCTACAACCTGGCCAATGGCGGTCCGGTGATGGCCTGGGGCGTCGCGGGCATCGTGGTCTCGTTCATCGCGCCCCACTCGCTGACCGCCCGTGCGCTGGTGGTGGCGCCGCAGGATCAGCTGGCGATCATGAACCGCTCGCAGGAGGAGCCGGTGGACGTCACCGTCGACGGGCGGCCGGTGTGCACGCTCGACCCCAACCACCAGATCACGGTGCGGTTCGCCGACGACCAGGGTCACCTCGCGCAGCTCGCCGAGGCGACGTTCTACCACCGGCTGCGGGAGAAGTTCGGTGGTGCTGGTTCCCGGCCGTCGTTTCTGCGCGTTGGTTCCTGGCGCCGCTCGACTTTCTGCTAGGCGAAGGTGGTCTACGGGTTAGCAGCGGGCATTTCTGCACGGTCGCCCGCGGATTCGGACGCGGGTGGGCTGGGGACGGGGTGGCTTGGCGGTGGCTCCGGCGGCCACGGCGGCGCCGTGAGGTTCGGCACGGGAGTGGGGCGGGCGGTCGGGGCCTGTCCGACGCCGAACGATTCGCACTTTGTTTCAGCCGCCTCTGAACTTATGTGCGAAGGTTCGCGGGGGACACCTCCTCGGGTGCGGATCGCCGTGAACGTTGGCGATTTCCCTCCACCTGCCCCAGGGAAAGTGCCATCGTTCGACCGGATCGCCCAAGCCGAGCTGGTCTCCTCGACCCAACGATGAGGCAATTTCCCGCCGAGAGGTGGCGGAAATTTGCCAAACCTTGGCCTGGCGGCGGGCTAGACGCATGCCTTCTTCGCATGAAAGCGACGAATGCGTCGTCAAACTCGCGAACCCTCTCCCGCCCGCGTGAAATTTGGAGAATTGCCCGCGGTTGCGGCCACCGACTGTGCGCCTCTTGTGCCAGAGGTCGGGCGCTCCAGCGCCCCCGACCTCCTAGCCAAACAGCGCGACGTGGCGGCGGCAG
>CAWIXE010000002.1:0-1707679 GCA_963840035.1 candidate division FCPU426 bacterium | reverse complement strand
CTCAACACGTGGTTGGCCTTTCAGACCGAGGGGGCTGCCGAGTCGGCCGCGTTGGCGGCAAACCTCGGCGTTCCCACACAAGCGCTGTTCACCGCCCTGCGTGACAACCCATTGGCGTCGCCGTACGCACTGAGCAAGCTGACCAAGATGGTCGACAACGACTTCCACGCCGACTTCGCCCTGGACTGGGCGCTCAAGGACCTCGACCTGGTGGCCGCTGACGCCGCTCCAGGGGTTGCGCCGATTGCCGCGGCTATTGCCGACCGTTGGCGTGGTCTGGTCCAGGACGGGTCCAGTGGGACTCGATGTCAGCGTGGCCCCGGAACGGCCTCGGGCAATGACTCCGCCCTCCTGAACCACCGCCCGTCGAGTAGCGCCGCACGCTGCGTACAGCGCACACCGACACTCGGCGATACGCGTCCCGGGGTAGCTCGGGTCCTCTCCCGAGGATGGGAAACCAGCTCAGCGCATGTCCTGGGTCGGCTTCGTCACAATTGACGGTGACGGCTCGAGCCCGTGTTTGTTACCGTGAGCGAGCGGGACGAATACTCTGTCGCCACCATCTCGGCGGAAGGGCGGTATTTCGATGACAAAGGCATCAGTCGTTAACTGTACGCGAGCCGTGTTGGTCGGCCTCACGGCACTGGCACTGGCGGCGAGCATCGTCCTCGTCGGCGTCACGGCGAGCGGAGCGGCAACCCCCCGCGGAAACGCGGGGCCGCTCACGTCAACTGCCCGAGGCACACTCATCGCAGACCATTCGGTCGGGACCGCTGGTGTGACCGGTGCTGCCGCCATCTACCTCATCGAGTACTACTCGGAGACACTGCAGGGGGCGCCGGTCAAGGTCACCGGGTTGGTGTTCGTTCCGATGGGCACAGCACCAGTAGGAGGCTGGCCGATCGTGAACTGGGCGCACGAAACTGACGGCACCAACAAGAACTGCGAGCCTGCTGTCACTCGACCCTGCGACGGCTGTTCCCAATATCGACGCCATCCTCGCCGAGCACTGGGAGGTCGTGGCCACTGACTACCAGGGCGAAGCGAACTTGAACATCCTGTCCCCCTCGCCCGGGCTCCTTCCGTATCTTGCGGGAACGAGCGCCGCGTACAACACGATCGACATCGTACGGGCAGCCCGACACTTGCCAGCCGCCCATGCCAGCGCGAAATTAGTCTCTGGGGATGGTCCGAGGGCGGCCAGACAGTCCTTTTTCGTGCTCGACAAGGCCAAGACCTACGGTTCGGGTCTCGATCTCAAGAGGCTTGCCATCGCGCCTCCGTCGAACTTTGGTACAGAGCTGCCGTATATCGAGGCCAACACCCTCTACTGGCCGCTCGTCTTCATCTTCGTCGGCGGTCTCAATGCCGCCTACGGCAATACGCTCGCCCCGACGTCGGAGATGCTGACGGCAGCCGGTCAGAGCGATCTACCCCTCCTGGGCACAGACTGCGTCGCTGCCGTGATCACGACGTTGGATCATTCGACGTTCTCGACGATCCTCACGTTTCCCCGCGGGGGGTGCGTTGTCCACGCTGCCGGCAGCGTGGGGACCGTGTTCTCCAAGAACGACCCGGCAACGGCGGCGAACCTCGCGTCGACGGACACCTCCGTCCCCCTGGTCATCGCTGGCGGTTCAGACGACACGCTGGTCGATCCGGTCACCACTGCCCAGCTTGCGTACAAGATGTGCGCACTGAGCACCCCCCAGAATGTCCAGCGCTGGGTGTACACCGGTCTCGATCACGACAGCATCGCCGGGCCGGCTCCGGTCAACGACTTCGTGTCCTGGACGGCCGACCGCTTTGCCGGCTCGGGCTCCTACACGCCCACGGGCACCCCCACGAACCCGGCGACGGTCACGAAGAGCTGCGGCTAATCATCCGGTGGCCTAGTAGGTCCATGAAGCGGCGCGGCGTCCGTACTGCGTCGCCACGAGCGCAGACCTATGGGCTACCCCGATCCCTCGTGATCCGCTAGCGCACACCGCCATGGCTCGAGGTCGAGCCCGGGATAGCGGATCGCGACCCCCGGAGCAGGGCCTCGTCCCAGATCGGATGGCCGGGCAGTGGGAACCCGAAGAGCGCCAGCTCCCGTGGGGTCGAGTGCTCTGCGAACTGCGTCCACTCCGGACCGGTCGAGTTCGACTGTGCCTGGTCGTACCCGATCCAGTCCTGCCCGGCACGCTTGAAGGCAAGCCCGAGGAGGAAGCGGGCGGAGCGCTCCGAGGTGAACGGGGCCCCCGGTGGAACACGTTGGACCGGTAGACGAGGTGCGAGCCCCGCCGCCGCTCGCCCGTTGCTCGGCGCTGTAGAGGGCCGGGTCCTTGTCGGGCATGACCACCGGCATCCACGCCCGCACATGGGTCGAGTCGCGGACCGACACCAGGCGGGTGGGATTGTCGGTCTCCCCGACGTCGCACAGGTAGAGGAACGACTGCAGGTTCCACCAGGGCGCCTCGGTACCCGCAGGCAGCCACGAGTGGTTGCGGTCGATGTGCATGGGTTGCTCGTAGTTGGTCACGCCCGAGTACTTGGCATTGGCATGGGCCCCGTAGAGCCGGATGTCCGCGTCCCGAGCGCACGCTCGGCGAAGTCGACGATGGAAGGGTGGACGCAGAGGCGGTTGAGGGCGCCCGCTGCCGGGAAGGGGAACGAGGCCGATCCAGCGGTGCTGGGCGCCGACGGAACCCGGGGCCATCTTCAGGCCACTCGAACTCCTCGGCTGGATCGGCCCTGGATCCGATCCGGCTGCGGGTCACCGCCTCCGGATCGGCGTGGAACTCCTCGCAGGATGGGAAAGACCAGCCGCAGGTCGTCCGAAGCGGCATCGATCTCGTTGCAGTCGACGAGCCCCTCCAGGAGTACCCACCCGTCGTCGCCGCCAGCATGCGAGCTCGGCGTCTGTGGCGAGCCGTGAGGCCGCTTGAGCACCCTCCGTCCTGGGATCTGCCTGATGGGTACGCTAGCCCGGCTGGTATCGCACCCACCCCCCCTGCGCGGATGTGACGATGGGGGCCATGGACGCCGAGCAGGTCATCTTCGAGGGCTTCGAGGGCGTCGAGCTGGTCGCCGACGTACGCGGCGACCCCGACGCCCGCCCGGTGCTGTTCCTCCACGGCGGAGGTCAGACCCGACACGCCTGGGGCGTCGACGGCCGAGATGGTGGCCGCCCAGGGCTGGCGGACGGTGGCCCTCGACCTCCGCGGCCACGGCGACAGCGACTGGGCCGCCGAACGGCGACTACTCCTTCACCGCCTTCTGCGCCGACTGCGTGGCCGTGGCCGACCAGCTGGGCCGGCCGCCCGTCCTGGTCGGCGCCTCGCTGGGCGGGATGTCGGCCATGCTGGCCGAGGGGACCAGCGACCGGACCGTCTCCTGCGGCCTGGTGCTGGTGGACATCACCCCCAAGACCAACGACGACGGGCATCCAGCGCATCAGCGCCGTTCATGCAGTCGGGAGTCGACGGGTTCGACTCCCTGGAGGAGGCGGCCGCCGCCATCGCCGCCTACACCCCGCAACGGAACCGGCCGGTCAACCCGGCGGGCCTCATGAAGGTCCTCCGCCAGCGCGACGGCCGCTGGTACTGGCACTGGGACCCCCTGGTGATCGGCCAGGACCGGACCGAGGTGGTGCCCGACCGCTTCGCCGGCTGCTCGACGTGGCCACCAGCAACATCCGCGTGCCCACCATGCTGGTCTAGGGCCTCCTCAGCGACGTCGTCACCCAGGAAGGCGTCGACGAGCTGCTGGCCCGGATCCCCGACGCCACCGTGGTGGCGGTCGACGGTGCGGCCCACATGATCGCCGGGGACCGCAACGACGCCTTCTCCGACGCGGTCGTCACCTTCCTGGAGGACCGGATCCGGCCGACCCTCGATGATCCGGCCGGCCCACCTCCGAGGTCGTGACGTCCGACCGCCCGGACGGTCGGGACCGGTGGGAGTCTTGCCCCGCAGAGCCGGGTCGTGCACGATGGTCACCACCCGGGAGGCGACCTGATGCCCAACCACCTAGCCTTTGTCTGCGTGATGGCCGATGGAGCTGACCCCGCTCAAGCGGAAGCTCTCCCTCCGGCGAACCCGCGTGGGCAGCACTCGACATCCACGTCGGGACGCTCGGCGGCCAGCCGGTCGTGGCCATCGTCACCGGCATGGGCACTGCCCTCGCCACCCAGGGCCTCGAGCGCCTGCTGGACGCCGTCGAGGTCGAGCGGGTGGTCGTGGTCGGGATCACCGGGCGCGGTCGACGACGAGACCCCTATCGGGACCCTTGTCCTGCCCGAGCGGGTCGTCAACAGTGCGACGGGAGCCGAGTACCGCCCCGACCGAAGGCGACGGGAGTCCCGCACGGGACGATGTGGACGACCGACGGAGCTCACCACAGACCTGGACCTCCTCGCCAGCTCCGAGCCCAGGGGTCGTGTCGCTGGACATGGAAACGGCCGCCATCGCCGAGAGTTGCGAGCGTCGGGGGATCCCCTGGTCGGTCTTCCGGGTCATCAGCGACCGGGCCACCGACGGGAGTATCGACGAGGAGGTGTTCCGACTCAGCAATCAGGACGGGAGCCCGAACCCCGCGTCGATCGCCGCCTACCTCCTCAAGCATCCGAATCGAATCCCTGCCCTCGCCCGCTTGGCCAAGGCTGCGCAGCAGGCGACCACATGCGCTGCGTCGGCGGCGATCCAAGCGGTGACAGGACTCCCCGGGGCTGCGGGACCGCAGGCGTCACCCGAAGGCCGCTGACCACCGGCCTGCGACTGCTCGGGGCGGGGCTGCCGTCGGGAGCTCGCGCGGCAGGCGGGCTGACCGCGTGCCTCGTCGGAGCCGCCGTCCGGCGGGACCCTGGTCCTCCATCTCTATCGCTGGATCGACCCGGTGGTCATCGAGTCGTCATCGCTGCCTTCGCCGTGGGGTCGGACAGTTCGGTGTGGTCGCCGCACTCGGCAAGGTGGCCAAGGAGTCGGTCGCTCGACGCAAGGAACGACGATCGCCGATCAGGCCGGCCTCTCGGGAACCGCGCTCGGCATCGGATTGGCGATCATCCGCCTGGCCTCGCTCGGCGCGGCTCCCCTCGCCGGACTCGCCGATCGGTTCGGTCGTCGGACGATGCTGCTCGTCACGGTCGGCATCGGGCTCGCGATCACCGCAGTGGCAGCCGCCAGCCCGAGCTACTGTGGTTCGTCGTGATCTTCGCCCTGGGCCGGCCGTTCCTGAGCGTTACCACTCGATCACCGCGGTGCTCGCCGCCGAGCAAACCGGAGCAGCCGACCGGGCCAAGGCGGTGGCGTTCGTGGCCGCCGGGTACGGGGTCGGGGCCGGAGTCATTGCACTCCTCAGCCTCGCGTCGAGCAGCCTCGGGTTCCGGGGGATCTTCGCCCTGGCGCTGCTCCGCTGTCCCTCCTACCGGTCATCGCCCGACAGGTCACCGAATCGGATCGCTTCGCCGTGGCCGCAGCCGCCAAGGTGCACCCCCTCCCGGTTATCGGGGCGGTCGGCCGGCGGTTCCGGGGACGGCTCTCGGTCCTCGCCCTCCTCGCGTTCGCGATCTCGGTGATCACCGGCCCGGCCAACACGTTCGCCTACCTCTACGCCGAGAACGTCCTCCACCAGTCGGGCCTCCTGACCGGTCTCATGGTGGTGGGCGCCGGCGCCACGGGACTGGTCGGGCTGCTCATCGGCCGCTGGTCGGCGGACAATATCGGCAGGCGTCCCACTGGGGCGGTCGGCATGGTGGGCATCGCCGTGTTCGGGGCGATGGCCTACAGCGGGTCACAGGCCGCTCTCGTCGTCGGTTACTGCCTCGGTGTGCTCGCCGGGGTCGGTCCTCGCGCCCGTGCATCGGTTCGTTGCTCACCGAGCTGTTCCCGACGTCGGTCCGTGCATCGGTGGCGGGATGGTGGCTCGTCGCCGGCGTCTTCGGGGCCGCGGCCGGGCGGTCGTCTTCGGAGCCGTCGCCGACATCGGCAATCGCTTCGGCCTGGCCGCGGTGGCCACGTTCCTGCCGGCATGCCTCGCTGCGGGCCTGTTCTGGTGCCTCCCCGAGACGCGGGGAACCGAACCCGAGGAGCTCTGGCCTGAACCGTGAGCCGCCGCGTGCTGCGTGCCTGCGGTGTCGTCGGCGCGGTGGTGCTGGCCACCCTCGCGTCGTTCACCCGGCCGTTCACGGTGCCCGCAGACACCGTCGTCCTCCTCGGAATTGCCGGGATCGCCGTGTTCGGGTTGCTCGACCGCCGGATCGGAGCGGAGGGTACGGCGACCACCGGTGGCCATGCGGGCACCGGGGGACGGTCGGCCGACGGCTGGGGGCTGCGCTGGGGGCTCTGGGCCGTCGCGATCGCCGCCGGGGTCGGGTGGGAACTGTTCTGCTACTTCTCGTCCCCTCGCCAGGACCATCCCACGGTGAGCTCGATGCTCGACGTGGTCGACGCGTACCGTCCCTGGCTCGGACTCGTCTTCGCGGTGCGGCTCCTGCTCGGTTGGCGCCTGGTCGAGCGATGACCTGGCGCGACGTCACCTGGGCCGTCTGGTCGGCCATCGCGCTCGTACTCGTCGCGGTCCGAGGCCGCCGCGATCGTCTCGCGCGCGGGCGCCTCCCGCGAGCGGACGACCTGCTCCGGATGATGACCGCAAGTCCGACCCGCAGGACGCTGCTGGTGCTCGGCTGGCTCTGGCTCGGATGGCACACCTTCGCCCGATGACACCGTGCCGGGCCGGCCGGCCGGATCGGCGGCCGGTTCGGCGCGGGTCAGGACGGCGGGCCGACGACGGTCACCGGCGTGCCGATGGGAGTGAGCGGCCAGACCTGGGCGGCAACGGCGATCGGCATCTCGACGCACCCGTTGCTCTGGGGCGTGCCGTAGCTCGCCCGCACGAAGCCGTGCAGGGCGTCACCGCCGTTGAAGTAGCTGGCCCAGGGCACGGCCGGGTCGTCGTAGGTGCTGCCGTCGGGGTTGGTGCCCTGCATCCGGGAGCTGGCCACGTGCTCGAAGACCGGGAAGGTCCCGTCCGCGGTGTCGGCGCCCGGCGCGCCCGGTGTTGACCGCGACGCCGGTCATCACCGGTGCGCCGTTCTCGTAGAGGGTCAGCGTCTGGGGCACCTGCTTGGACACCAGACGTACGTGTACGGCCTCGTGTCGACCTTCTCGGCCGCCGCGTCGGCCAGCAGCGCCGTCCAGACCTGCGGGCCGGCGATCCCGTCCACCGGAGGCCGTGCTGGTTCTCGAAGGCCATCACCGCAGCCTTGTGATGACGTTCTCCGAACCCTCGATCCACAGCGAGGTGAAGTCGGCCGGGAGGCCCGGCCAGCGCCAGGCGAAGCTTCCCGGCTGGGCGGTCACCACCTCGGCAGGAGGTCGGCGGAGCGGACGGGGTGAAGGAGAGCGGCAGGTAGTCCGACTGGGCGAGCAGCTGCTGGAGCCGCTCGGTGCTGGCCTGGGCGACGGAGAAGCTGACGGTCGCCGGTGGGTCAGCCTGCCGCCGTTCGCCGCCTGGGCCGGCCGCGCCCGGCAGGATGACCAGTGACTCGGTCACGGTCGGAGGAAGGGGCCGAAGCCAGGAACGAAAGGGTGCTGCGCCCGACCATTCGCCAGATCCCTGCTACCGGTGGGCTGAACATCGGCATGCCGGTCGCCCCTCGGAGAGGAGCGGAGAAGGTGACGGTCACCGCCTGGTCCGATGGCACGCCGGAGGCTCCGTTGGCCGGCACCGTCGAGACGACGGAGAGTGTCCGCACCGCGGCGGGTCCGTGGGTCGGAGGCCGCTCCGCGAGGCCGACGGACCGTTCGTGGTCCCCGAGTGCCTGCCGAACGCATAGGCCCCAGCGGCCACCGCGACCAGTGCCACGACCGTGATCAGGACGACCAGCATGGTGCGATGCCGCTTGGGCGGGGGAACGAGGATCCGGTACTCCACGATGACTCCCGATGCTCGAGGGGACCGGCGGGTCGGGTACGCCGACCGCAGCGCCCCGGGGCGTCTCCACCGTCCACGCTACCCACGCGATCGCAGGATGTCGGCGCGGTTCAGGTCACGCAGCCTGTTCCGGGCCGTCGGTCAGGTGCCGTATGGCGTCCAGGATGGCCCGGTGGAAGGTGGAGTACGCGTAGATCATGTGCCGGAGCTGGCTGGTCGGGACCTCGGCATGCACCGCGAGCGTGAGCAGGCCGAGCATCTCCCCGCCGCAGGGCCCCATCGAGGTGGCGCCGACCAGCACGCCGCGGTCCCGGTCCTCGACGATCTTGACCAGCCCCTCGTTGCCGGCCTTGTGGATCCACCCCCGGGCCGAGTCCGGGACCCGGGCAAGGCCCACCCGGACCTCGATGCCCTTCGCCAGCGCTTCTGCTCGGTGCGCCCGACGGAGCCGATCTCGGGATCGGTGAAGGTGACCCGGGGTACCGCCCGGTAGTCGGCCGGCACCACTTCGCGGCCGAGGACATCCCGGACCACGATGTCCGCCTGGTACATCGAGATATGGGTGAAGCCTCCCTTGCCGGTCATGTCGCCCACCGCCCACGTCCGCTCGACACCGTCGACCCGCATGTGGTCGTCGACCGGCAGCGACCGCGCCTCGGATCCAGGCCTACCGACGCCGACGTCCAGCCGCTCGAGGTCCACCCGCCGTCCGTGGCGACCAGCAACTGGTCGGCCAACAGCGGCTGGCCCTCGGCCAGCTCGACGGCGAACCGCTGTCCGTCGTACCGACCGACTCGACCTCGACCGAGGTCCGCACCTCGATGCCCTCGGCCCCGAACACGTCGCGAGCACGGCGGCGGCCTCCGGCTCCTCGGGACCGACCAGGTGGGGTGCCGTCTCGAGCACCGTGACCTGCGCGCCGAACCGCCGGAACACCTGGGCCATCTCGACCCCGATCGAGCCGCCCCCGAGGACGACGAGCGTGTGCGGCACCTGCGTGGTCCGGACCGCCTCCCGGTTGGTCCAGAACGGCGTGCCCGCGAGACCGGCCACGGGTGGAATCCAGGGGCGGGCCCCGCTCGCGACGACCACCGCCCGCCGGGCCGCGAACTCGCGGTCGCCGACGACGACCCGCCCGGGGCCTGCCAGTCGGGCCCAGCCGCGGACGAACCGGCCGCCTTTCCCCTCGAACCGCTCGACGGCCACCGTGTCGTCCCAGTCGTCCGTCGCCTCGTCGCGGATACGCGCGGCCACCGGGTCCCAGCTCGGATGCACCGTCGAGCTCCCGCTCATGCCGTTGACCCGTCGCGCCTCGGCGAGCAGGTCCGCGGCGCGGACCATCATCTTGGTGGGGATGCACCCCAGTACGGGCATTCGCCCCCCACCAGTTCGGCGTCGATCCCGACCACGTCCAGGCCGGCCTCGGCCAGCCGCTCGGCCACGTCCTCGCCGCCGGGGCCCATGCCCACGACCACCGCATCGACCTGCTCGCTCATCGTTCCCGCCTCTTTTCGGAAGGTATGGACCGCGACCCAGGCCGCTCACGGTGCGCCGACCCAGCGCACCAGTCATCAGGGCACGGACCGGACGATCCGGCAAACTCCCTGGTCAGACGCGTCACCAGCACGCCGTATGCGTCGCCGCCCCGATGGATATGGGACACTCGGCAATCCGGCCGCCGGTACCCCGGGGAGAGGGGGACGATCGTCTGTGACCGCGGGGATACAGGATCGGACGCGGACGAGCTGGCGCGCCTCGTGCCCGAGTACCTCCTGGCCGGGCACGTCATCGACCGGGCCGGGATGCCCCACCTGATCGGGGCGTTCGGTCGGGACGGATGCGCGACATCGCCATCGACGAGTGGATGGGCGCGAGCCCGCTCTACACCGGGCGGATGCAGCGGACACTCGGGTTCGAGGGGGACTCGGTCGAGACCATCTTCAAGGGGCTGCAACTCGACATCGGGTCGCCTCCCCAGTTCATGGACTTCCGCTATCCAGTGATCGACCACGACCACGGCGAGTTCTGGCTCGACCACTGCGGCGCGCTGATGGACGTCGAGCCGATGGGCACCGACTACGTGATCGCGATGTGCCACGACATCGAGGACCCCACGTTCGACGCCACGGCCGCCGCCTCCAACCGCCACGCCCGGGTACGCCCGATCCACCGGCCGCCCCGGGTGCCCGCCGACCGTTCGCCGCACTGCGCACTGGACGGTGACCATCGACCGCGACCACTCCCGTGCTGCCGGTGCCGGCCCAGGCCAGGCTGATCGGGGCCCGGCGGCCGCGACCATCGAGCTCGACCCGATCGACCCCGACGGCCCGGGCCAGCAGGACTACACCGGTCCGCTGCTGTCGGATCTCCGGCTTCCGCCGACTGGTCGCGCCTCCGCGCTCCGGCGCATCGCCGAGGAGGTGTGTCTCCAGGGCCACCTCCTCGCGCTGTCCTTCCTGTCCGCCGTGCGCGAACCGCGTCGACACGGACGAGGACGCCCGATCGTTCAGCCGCCGAGCAGTTCACCGGCATCGCCGGCGTGGACCGCCGGCCGCATCCGGACCGCCCTCGGGCTCGGTCGCGCACCCGGTGGACGTCGCCGCACGTGCTGGCGCTCAGCCCCGGGCTCCTGCCCGCCGCCTACGTCGGGTGCACCGTCGAGCACTCCGGCTCGGGTCCCTCCGTATCGACCGGACACCGCCGCCGCGGCCGACGGGGCGTGGCCGACCCTGCTCGACGCCGACCATCTGGAGCCGTTGGACGCCATCGTCCGCGCGGTGGACGGCGGTACCGGTGCCGGACGGTCTCGGACGACGGGGACGAGCTGTGCGTCGAAGTGCTCCAGGACGAAGACGAGATGGCAACGGCCGACGAGGTCCTGCTCACCCGGTTCACCACGGCCACCGACTTCGCCTTCTCCGACCGGGGCACCCCGGTTGAGATCCGTCGGGGGTGAGCATGACAGCGGGCGGGGCAGAGCGACGCTGCGACCTCCGTGCCACCGGGCGTGCCGTGCGCTACGTTCCCCCCGGTGGACGCGCCGCTCCAGTACCTGGTCGACCGTCTCGAGATCGACGATCTCCTGACCCGGTACGCCACCGCGGTCGATCTCCGTGACTGGGACCTCCTCGAGTCCGTGTTCACCGAGCGACGCGCCGTCTTGACTACCGGTCTGCCGGCGGCATCTGCGGCGCCTTCGACGAGGTGCGGCGGTGGCTGTCCGAGGTGCTGCCCATCTTCGAGGTGACCCAGCACCTGGTGGTGAACCGCGCCGTCGAGATCGACCCGGGTGGCGACACGGCCCGCTCCCGCGCCCACTTCCAGAACCCCAACCGCTTGCTGGTGGACGGCGAGCCCTGGCTGTTCGTGGTCGGTGGCCGCTACCACGACCGGCTGGTGCGGACGTCGGCCGGCTGGCGGATCAGCTCACGGGTGGAGGAGACGTTGTGGTGGGACCACCCGATGCCGGGGCTGCCTGCGACGCCGTACCCCCTGCCCGACGACGCCATCCTCTGAACCCGGGGACGATGGGATTCCCCCGCGAACATCGGGACCATCGATCTGATGATCGGATTCCCGACGCCGCGTCCGGAGGCCAGGTACCACTTCATGGCGCCCCTCCTGAAGGACGAGGAGAGCCGGAAGATGGCGTTTCCCGCCGGCTACCTCTTCACCGACGTCCCCGACCCGGTCGATGCCGAGACGGGTGATCCCGTCACGGCGACGGTGGCAGCCATGGACCGCCACGGGATCGCGATCGGCCTCGTCCACCTCGGGTCGGAGTCGGCAGCCCGGGCGCTCCGCGAGTTCCCCGACCGGTTCGTCGCCGGGCTCGAGGTGGACCCGAACGACATCACCGGGACGGTGCGGGCGATCCGCGAGGCGCACGCCGAACACGGGATCAAGGCGGTCACCTCCTTCCCGGCCGGGTGCCCCCGCAGGTGCCGGTCTCGGACCGCCGCTACTACCCGGTGTACCAGGTCTGCATCGACCTCGATCTGCCGATCGTCCTCAATGCGGGGATCGCGGGGCCGCGGGTCCCGTCCGCTTGCCAGGACGTCCTGCACTTCGACGACGTCTGCTACGACTTCCCCGAGCTCCGGATCGTCATGCGGCACGGTGGCGAACCCTGGGAGGCGCTGGCGGTCAAGCTCATGCTCAAGTGGCCCGGGCTCCACTACATGACCTCGGCGTTCGCGCCGAAGCACTACCCGGAGGCGATCATCGACTATGCCAACACCCGCGGATCGGACAAGGTGATGTACGCCGGGTACTACCCGATGGGGCTCACCCTCGAACGGATCTTCGCCGACATGGAGCACGTCCCCTTCCGGGACGAGGTGTGGCCCAGGTTCCTGCGGGACAACGCGGCCAGGGTCTTCCGGATCCCACTCCCCTCCCCCGTCGGGTCACCGGGCGGCCCGACCTGGCAGCGCGAGGAGGCCGGGCGCTGACCGGCCAGGCGCAGCAGGGGGACACGGTCGCCCCTGCCGGGACCGGCCCGGCGCTCGGGGTCGGGGTCCAACTCGAGTACATGCCCGCGCTCGACGGGCTGCGGGCGGTCGCCATCGCGAGCGTCCTGGTCAATCACGGCGGGTTCGGCTGGGCCACCGAGCGGAATCCTCGGGGTCAACGTCTTCTTCGTCCTGAGCGGCTTCCTGATCACCCTCCTGTTGCTCAAGGAGTGGACCCGGACGGCGACCATCCGACTCGGCGCCTTCTGGGCCAGACGCGCCCGGCGGCTGCTTCCTGCGCTGCTGGTCCTCCTCGGCGGCATCCTCCTCTACGCCTGGCTGTTCGCCCCGGCCGGGACCCAGTCGTCCCTGCGAGGCGACGCCCTGAGCACGCTCTTCTACGTCGGGAACTGGCACCAGATCGTGACCGGCCAGAGCTATTTCGCCCACGTGTCCGCGTTCTCCCCGCTCCTCCACACCTGGACCCTGGCCATCGAGGAGCAGTTCTACGTGCTCTGGCCACTCGTGGTGCTCGGAGTCCTGACCCTCCGGCGATCGACCAGGGTCCTGCTCGCGGTGACCCTGACCGGTATCGCCCTCTCGGCCCTCGAGATGGCCCTCCGCTACCACAACCAGATGGATCCGAGCCGGCTCTACTTGGGGACCGACACCCGGGCCCAGGACATCCTGGTCGGGGCCGCGGCCGCCATCCTCCTCAGCCGGAGCACACCGGCGGTGGGCCGGACGGCCATCCGCAGCTACTCGGGTCTGGCCGCAACGGCGGTCATCGGATTCGCCGCCGTCTGGTGGGTGACCGGGAGCGACGCGTCGCTCCTCTACCGGGGCGGGTTCCTGCTCGCCGACCTCCTGGTGGCAGTGGTCATCCTCGGAGTCACCAAGGCGCCTCGCAGCCTCGTCTCGCGCGGCGCTCTCACTCGGTCCGGTCAGATACCTCGGGCGCATCTCCTACGGCCTCTACCTCTGGCACTGGCCGATCTTCCTGGTCATCGACCACGCCCGCACCGGCCTCGACGGCCTGGAACTGTTCGCGCTCCGGTGCGCGGTGAGCCTGGGCTTCGCCGTCTGCTCGTGGTACCTGGTCGAGCGGCCGGTGCGCCAGCTGTCCTTCCGGGGCCGTCGCTCCTGGGTCCTGGTGCCGGTCGGCATCCTCGCGGTGACCGCCGTGCTGGCGGTCGGCGCCGTGGGCGGGGGGGCCCGCCAGAACCTCCTCCTCAACACCAGCAACGTCCGGTCGACCACCCGTGGCGACGGAACCGACCCCACGATCCTCTTCGTCGGCGACTCGCTCTCGTTGACCTTCGCCGGCGGCTTCCTCGCCCCGCGCCCCACTACGGCATCGTGATCCAGGGCCGCCCGATGCCCGGTTGCGGGCTGGCCACCGACGGCCCCTACGTCGAACACGGGGGCACGACCACTCCGATCTCGCCGTGCTCGTCCTGGCCCACCCTGTGGAAGTCGTACCTCACCGAATTCCATCCACGTGTCGTGGTGTTGACCGAGGGGTGGTGGGAGACGATGACCCAATGGTACGAGGGCCGGTGGCAGAGCCTCCTCGACCCGGACCTGGCCGCCGACGAGACGATCCAGTACGAGCGCGCGGTCACCGTGCTCCACTCCGAGGGCGCCCAGGTCGCGCTGACCACCGCTCCCTACTTCGACAGCGGTGAGCAGCTCGACGGACAGCCCTGGCCCGAGGACGACCCCGCCCGGGTCGACCGGCTCAACGCGATCATCGGGCAGGTGGCGGCCCACAACCGCGGCTTCGTCACCGTCATCCCGCTCAATCGCCTGATGGACCCGAAGGGCCACTTCACCTGGACGATCGACGGAAAGGTCGTGCGCATGGTCGACGGGGTCCACACCACCTTCGCTGCCGGCGACCTCATGGCACCGAAGGTCCTCCCCGGGTTGGCGGCTCTGGCCCGTCGGAGCTGAGCGCACACCGGACGACCCGCCCGCACCCGAGATCCGCCAACCCTCGCCATCCCGGGGGTACGCTCGAACTCGAGATCTCCGAAGGGCGGTGGCTGGGTGTCGAAGGGTGGTGGCCCGGTGTCGGCGATTCCCCAGGACGTGCAGGAGGCGCTCCGGGCGTCGCTCGCCAACTACCTCGAGGCGGACCTCGCCTTCCACCGGCTCATGCAGGGCCTCGTGGAGACCGGCGCGCCCCTCTCGACGAGTCAGCGTGCCGAGGTCGAGGAGCTGCGGCAACGCCGTGACTACCTGCTCCACGTCCGCATCCGCGATCTCCGGAACATCGGCTGGCCCGCTCCCAACGAGGCCGGTCGGCAACGCGCGGCGAGCACGGAGGGCCCGCGCGACCCGCTCGGGACCCCCCGCCCCTACGAGCCGCGGGCGCCACTGACCCGTTGACCCGGATTGCCGGAGCCACCCGGCGGTGCAACACTCCGCCCGTGCGCTCCCCCGGTCACAGATCCCAGCTCCCCCGGACGTGGCGGATCGCCGCGCTCCTCGTCCTGGTCGTGGGCCCCCTCGCCGGGTGCTCGTCGGCCTCCACCGCCAGCGGGACCTCGGGGCCGACACCCCCAGCGGCGGCCGCCGCCTGTCACTACCCGGTTCCGGCCCACCCGGTCGTCGCGACCCGGGTGCCCGGGTCGAGCACCGACTGGACCGTCCGCTCCTTCGACGGCACGCTCATCCGTGCCCACTGGTTCCCCCTCTCGAACGACGTGCCCGGCTCCGGGACCGGTCCGCACCCGACCGTCCTCATGGGTCCGGGCTGGGGCCTCGCCGGCGATACCGACACCCAGACCGTGAGCACCCAGACCACCGCCCTCCTCGGCGGGATCCAGATCCGCGACCTCCTCGACGCCGGCTACAACGTGCTCACCTGGGACCCGCGCGGCTTCGGCGCCTCGGGCGGCCTGGCCGAAGTCGACAGCCCGGCGTACGAGGGGCGGGACGTCAGCACGCTCATCGACTGGCTCGCAACCATGCCCGGCGTCCAGCTCGACTCCCCCGGCGATCCGCGGGTCGGGATGGTCGGTGGGTCCTACGGGGGCGGCATCCAGCTCGTGGCCGCCGCGACGGACTGCCGGATCGACGCCATCGTGCCCACCATCGCGTGGCACTCGCTCAGTACGAGCCTGGACAAGGCGTCCACCCCGAAGATCGGCTGGGCGGGCGTGCTGGTCAGCGCCGCGACGACCGACCACCTGGCGCCCGAGGTGACCGGCACCTTCCGGACCGTCGAGGCGAGCGGCACCATCACCCCGACCGAGGCCACCTGGTTCGCCGCCCGGGGACCGGGTGCCCTGGTGGCCCGCATCCGTGTGCCGACCCTCTTCGTGCAGGGGACCGTCGACACGCTGTTCACCCTCCAGGAAGGTGTGGACAACTACGAGATCCTGCGCGCCCATGACGTCCCCACCGCCATGCAGTGGTTCTGCGGCGGCCACGGAGTCTGCCTTACCCCGACGGGCAACCCTCTCGCCAGCGAACAGGCCACCCTGGCGTGGCTCAAGCGCTACCTGCAGCGAGACACCTCGGTCGACACCGGACCGGGGTTCAGCTCCGTGAACCAGGACGGCACCACCTACACGGCTCCCTCGTACCCGCCTCAGGCCGGCGCCCCGATCACCGCCTCGGGATCGGGCACCCTTCCGCTCGTGGCCACCGGCGGCGCTGGACCGCTCACCACCATTCCGGTGGGTGCGTCGAGCCAGACGCTCTCCGGGCTGGTCGCACCGATCACCCCCACACCGGCCACCAACGCGGTCGACGTGCCGATCACCGTCGAGCGATCTGCGGTGCTGGTCGGAGCACCCCGGCTGACCCTGACCTACCACGGGACCGCCGGGACCGGATCCCGTCCCACGCGGGTCTTCGCCCAGCTGGTGGACACGGCAACCGGGCTCGTCCTCGGCAACCAGATCACCCCCGTCCCGGTCGACCCTCGACGGGTCGACACATGCCACCTCGGTGCCACTCGAGATGGTGGCGTACACGGCCAGCGCCTCCTCGCACCTCGAGCTCCAGCTCGTGGCCACTACCGTGGCGTACGCGCAGCCCCGCCTCGGAGGGGCGGTCACGTTCACCGGCGTCCATCTGGTCATGCCCACCGCGACCGGGTCGCGGACCCAGGCCTAGGGACTCGTCGGGTCCCTCAGACCAGGGCCGACCGCAGGAAGCTCGCGATGGCGTCGTTGACCGCTCCCGGATGGGTCAGGCTGGCCGCGTGGGTGCCGTCCTGGACGATGTGCACCCCGTCGGAACCCGACAGACCCGCGGCAAGCGCCTCTGCCCGGTCGAGTGGGATGCCCGCGTCGGCCGTGCCGTGCACGACCAGAGCCGGGGCGGTGATCTCCCCCAGTCGTCCGGTCAGGTCATCCCGTTCGATGAGGGCGCGTCCCCGGGCGCGGCGATCGATTCCCGGGGCCTGGCCTTCCACTTGGCTATCCAGACCTTCGACAGTTCGGGCTCCCCCACGATGATCGAGGCGATCACCTCGGCGAGCTCGTCGGAGAGGCCGTTGGAGGACCATGCGTCGATCATCTGCCGGTAGAGCGGGACGACGTCCGGATCCTCGGTCCCGGCCTGGGTGTCGAGGAGGATGAGGGCGCGGACCCGCTCGGGGGCGAGGAGGGCCATCCGGAGCGAGACGAAGCCACCTTGGGACATGCCTCCCACGACCGCCTCCCCGACCCCCAGCGCGTCGAGGAGGCCGAGGCCGTCCGCGGCAAGGTCCCAGAAGGTGAACGGGCGCCCGTCGTAGAGGGTCTCCCCGAAGCCCCGCGCGTCCCAGGTGACGACCCGGAAGCCGTCCCGGAGCGCCTCCACCTGCGGTGCGAACATGGTCCGGTCCATCAACAACCCGTGGGCCAGCAGCACGACCGGACCGTCTCCGCCCGAGTCGTCATAGGCGATCTTCGTGCCGTCGACGGATGCGAATTCCACGACTGCTCCTTCCCTGCCCGGCGGCCTACCGGGGTGCCCGGGGCATCCCGAGGCCGATCCAGGAGATGATGTCGCGCTGGATCTCGTTGGTGCCGCCGCCGAAGGTGAAGATGGTCTGGCTCCGGGACTGCTGCTCGAGCCGGCCCCGGAGCACAGCACCCGGTGAACCCTCGGGCAGGTAGCCGGACTGGCCCACGATCTCGAGCAGGAGCCGATACGCCTCGAGGGCGAACTCGCTGCCGTAGACCTTGGTGGCCGATGCGTCGGCCGGGCTGAGCCCCTTGTCCGCGGCCCAGGCCACGTTCCAGTTGAGCAGCTTCAGGTACTCCGCCCGGGCCCAGAGCCGGGCCAGGTGGACCCGGACCCACTCCTGGTCGATGACCCGGCGCCCGTCGGGCAGGCACTCCTCCCGGGCCCAGCTCCGGACCTCGTCGATGCTGCGCAGGATGCCGGAGACCGGGCAGATGGCCACCCGCTCGTGGTTGAGCTGGTTGGTCATGAGGGTCCACCCCTGGTTCTCGCCGCCGACCAGGTTGGCGGCGGGCACCCGCACGTCCTCGTAGTAGGTCGAGCTGGTGAACTCGCCGGCCACCGTTGGCAGCGGGGTCCAACTGAACCCGGGCGTGTCGGTCGGCACGATGAAGACCGAGAGACCCTTGTGCTTGGGCACATCCGGGTCGGTCCGGGCGGCCAGCCAGACGTAGTCGGCGTACTGGATGGCACTCGTGTAGAGCTTCTCACCGTTGATCACGTACTCGTCTCCGTCGCGGACGGCCCGTGTCCGCAGCGACGGCCAGGTCGGTACCGGCTGTGGGTTCGGTGTAGCCGATCGAGAAGTGGACCTCACCCCGAAGGATGCCCGGGAGGATCCGCTGCTTCTGCTCGTCGGTGCCCAGCGCATGATGGCGGGGCCCACGCTGTTGAGGGTGAGGAGCGGCAGGGGAACCCCGGCCCAGTGCGACTCCTCGACGAAGATCATCTGGTCGACCGGCCCGCGGGCCTGGCCCCCGTACTCGACGGGCCAGCCGATGCCGAGCCAGCCGTCCGCACCCATCCGCCGGATGTAGCGCACGTAGGTCGGGTCGCCCATCGCCGGGTCCCGCGACCTCCTCCACCAGACCTGCGAAGTAGGAGCGCAGGGTGAGGCGGAGCTCCTCCTGCTCGTCGGTCAGCGCCAGGCGCACCGGATCGCTCCCATCGCGCGGGACCCTACCAACACGGCCGGCCCGGTACCCCGGCGTGGGATACCGTCGCAGGCCATGAGCGACGCACAGCACCCACCCGCGGGCAGAGCTGTTCTCGGTGGCCGGAAAGACCGTCGTGGTCACCGGGGGCACCCGGGGGATCGGTCGCATGATCGCGGCGGGTTCGTTGCCGCGGGGGCGACCGTCGTCGTGGCCTCTCGCAAGGCCGACGCGGTCGAGAGCGCGGTTGCGGAGCTCTCTGCGTTCGGCGCGTGCTCCGGGATGGTCGCCGACCTCTCCCACGAGGAGGGGGCACGGACCTTCGCAGAGGATGTGGCGACCGAACACCGCGGGTCGATGTGCTCGTCAACAACGCCGGAGCCACCTGGGGCGCGCCACTGGAGGAGCACGACACGGCCTCGTGGGACCGGGTGCTCAACCTCAACGTGCAGGGCGTCTTCCACACCACCAAGTTCTTCCTGCCGCTCCTCGGGGCGGCGGGTCCGCCAGACGACCCGCCCGGGTGATCAACATCGGGTCGATCGACGGGATCCACGTCCCGGCCCTCGAGTCCTACTCGTACTCGGCCTCGAAGGCGGCGGTGCACCAGCTGACCCGCCACCTGGCCAAGCGGCTGGCCCCGACCATCACCGTCAACGCCGTGGCGCCGGGACCCTTCGAGTCGAAGATGATGGCGGCCACGCTCGACGCCTTCGGCGACCAGATCATCGCCTCGGCCCCGCTCAAGCGGATCGGCCGGCCAGACGACATGGCCGGGGTGACCCTCTTCCTCGCCTCGCGGGCCGGGTCCTACGTCACCGGGGCCGTGATCCCGGTCGACGGCGGGATCGCCACGCTGCGCTGAGCCTCCCCGAGCCACCGGGCACATCGGGCCGAAATCGCACTGGATAAACCGCGCTACGTGGCGGTAATATCACTCTAGGTGTGATCAACGCGGTCACACGGGCGTGCGAGGGGCTGGGGCATGTTCTCAGAGACGGAATCTGTGGATGCGCGTCGGCCTGGGCCTGATCGCGGCCGTGGTGGGCGGCGCCGTCGCAGCACCGGTGCCGCGGGGCTGCCGGGGTCTCCGCCCACGACACCACGGTCACCGGCCTTCCCTCGGCGGTTTCCTCCGAGTTCTGGCTGGCCACCGCAGCCGGACCTGTCGAGGCCTTCGGCGTCCCGGCGTACGGATCACCCCCGGGACCCCTCAACCGACCGGTCGTGGCGACCGCCACGACCCCCGGCGCACGGCTACTGGCTCGTCGCCTCCGACGGAGGGGTGTTCAGCTACGGCGACGCCCACTTCTTCGGGTCGACCGGCAATCTCGTGCTCAACAAGCCCATCGTGGGGGTGGCGCCCACCCCGGACGGTGGTGGCTACTGGCTCGTGGCCTCCGACGGGGGCATCTTCTCCTTCGGCGACGCGAGCTTCTTCGGGTCGACCGGCAATCTCGTGCTCAACAAGCCCATCGTGGGCATGGCGCCGACTGCCGACGGCCGCGGCTACTGGCTCGTGGCGTCCGACGGGGGCATCTTCTCGTTCGGGGACGCCGCGTTCCACGGGTCGACCGGCAATCTCGTGCTCAATCAGCCCATCGTCGGCATGGCGCCGACCCCCAACGGTGGGGGCTATTGGATGGTCGCGTCCGACGGGGGCATCTTCGCCTTCGGCGATGCCGGCTTCCACGGCGCCGACCGGGCTCGGCCGAGCCCACAGCGCGGCTGGTGGCCACCGGCACCGGCGACGGCTACTGGATCATCCAGCAGAACGGGACGGCGACCGCCTTTGGGGACGCGACCACGCGGACCCCCCCTCCCAGGCGCTGCTCTTCTCCGCGGTGACCCCGGGTGACCGGGCGGTGCTCTTCGCATTCCAGCAGCTCGGCAAGCCGTACATCTGGGGAGGGAACGGCCCCGTCGGCTACGACTGCTCGGGCCTGGCCCTCGCCTCGTGGGTCCACGGAGCCGGCATCGGCTTCGCCCGGGTCGCCGACGACCAGTACGAGACAGCCGGCACACCGGTGGCGCTCAACGACCTCGTGGCCGGCGACCTCGTGTTCTGGGGAGAACCCACGTCGGCTGGACGAGCGTCGACCACACGGCCATCTACGTGGGCGGAAACCAGATCGTGGAGGCGACCGGCGACCAGGTGCAGCTCAACGCCCTCGACCAGTGGGGCCTCGACAACCTGATGCCCAACGGTCGCCGACCCTGAACGAGCCGCCTCTCGACCGGTCCGCCCCCGCGTGTACCGTGAGACGGGTCCGGGCCTCACCGGGAGCGCGGCACGTCCGGAAGGAGTCGCCACCATCAGCACCTTCCCCTACGTCGACCGGCTGGCGGTCCACCGCACGCTGCCCGAGACGGGCACGCCACGCGCAGAGGTGCTCGAGCTCCTCCGGTCGATCGCAGAGCGAGGAGGACCGGTCTGGGAGTCGGGACGCTGCTCGGGCACCATGTACTGCGGCGACCACGATCACTACGGCTTCCTGAACGAGGCGTTCGGACTGTTCGCCCACGTCAACGTGCTCCAGCGGGACATGTGCCCGAGTGCGACCAAGTTCGAGTCCGAGATCATCGCCATGACCCTCGACCTGCTCCACGCAGAGGCGGTCGCCGACGGTGAACCGGTCGGGCTGGTGGCCTCCGGGCGGGACCGGCAGCATCTGCCACGCCATGCTCGCCTACCGGGACCATGCCGCCGCCACCCGGGGCATCGTCCGGCCCAACGTGATCAAACCCGAGACGGCCCATCCGGCCTTCGACAAGGCCTGCCACCTGTTCGGGATCGAGCTGCGGGTGGCTCCGGTCGATCCGCAGACCACAGAGGTCGACACCGGATGGGTCGAGCCGGCACATCGACGCCGACACGGTCGCCCTCGTCGGATCCGCCTGCAACTACGGCTACGGCACCATCGACCCGATCGGGGCGCCTCTCCGACCTCGCCCTCGACCGGGGCGTCGGACTCCACGTGGACGGCTGCCTCGGCGGTTGATCCTCCCCTTCGGCCAGGAGCTGGGCTACGACATTCCCGTCTTCGACTACCGGCTCCCGGGGGTGACCTCCATCTCGGCCGACACCCACAAGTACGGGTACGCGCTGAAGGGCACCTCGGTCCTGACCTTCCGGGACAAGGCGGTGCGCAACGCGCAGTACTTCTTCATCACCGACTGGAGCGGCGGCAAGTACTGCTCGCCGGGCATGGACGGCTCACGTTCAGGTGGCCTGCTCGCCGCCACCTGGGCGTCGATGGTCCAGCTCGGCCGCGAGGGCTACCGTGCGCTATGCCAAGGAGATCTTCGAGACCTCCGCGGCCATGCAGGAGGCGGTGCGCTCCCACCCCGAACTGCGGATCCTCGGGCATCCCGACCTTCCTGTTCAGCTTCACCTCCGACGAGTTCGACATCTACCACGTGAACGACTTCATGCGCGGCCGCGGGTGGCGCTTCAACGGCCAGCAGTACCCCAATGCGCTGCACATGGCGGTCACCCGGCCCCAGACCCAGGCCCGGTGGTCCGAGGCCTTCGCCACCGACCTCGACGAGGCGGTGGCCTACGCCGCGGAGCACGCCGACGAGACACCCGGAGTCGGGTGCCGTCTACGGGGGCGTGGCCGGCGGGATGACCGACGAGGCCGACGAGTTCATCCGGATGGTGATGGCCGAGATGATGGACGCCCAGCAGGCCATTCCGGCCGACGCCTGACCGTGCCCGACGCCTGACGGGGCTCAGGAGCGGAGCAGGACCGCGCTTGCGTCGCCGACGGCGTGCGCGCCCGCAGGGCCCGGCCGACCGAGCAGGAACCCCTGGACCTCATCGCACCCCATCGCTTCGACCGCGTGGAGCTCCGCTTCGGTCTCCACGCCCAGGGCCACGACCCAGAGGTCCAGCTTGTGGGCCAGGTCGACCACGGTCGAGAGGATGGTGGGATCCTGAGTCGGGTCGCCCAGTCCGGCCACGAAGCTCCGATCGACCTTGAGCCGGTCGATCGGGCAGACCCTTGCAGGTACAGCAGCGACGAGTAGCCCGGTGCCGAAGTCGTCGAGGGCCATGATGGACGCCGAGGTCCCGGAGTCTGCTGCATGGTGGCGCCGATCCGTCCGTCATCGGCGACCAGCACCGACTCGGTCACCTCGAGGACTGAGGCACTCCGGGGTCGAGCCCGGACCGCAGGAGCGCCGACTGCACCTCGTCGAAGAAGTCCGGGTCCTGGAGCTGGGGCGCCGAGACGTTGACCGACACGGTCGAGCGTCGGAGCTGCCCCTGCTCCTGCCACTGCCGGCACTGGTGGGTGGCCTCCTCGAGCACCCATCGGCCGATCGGCACGATCTCGCGGCTCTGCTCGAGCAGCGGGATGAACTCGACGGGTGCCACCGCGCCGAGCTCGGGATGGACCCAGCGGAGCAGGGCCTCCATCCCGACGATCTCACCGCCCAGACTGAACAGCGGCTGGTAGTGGATGGACGAGCTGCCCGAGCCCGTGGGCCACCCGCAGCGTCGTGGGCCAGCTGGCTCCGGCGCCGGCTGTCGCGCGCCGATTGTCCTCGTCGTATGCCTCGTAGCGGGCCGGACCACCCCGCTTGGCCTGGTACATGGCGGCGTCCGCCTGGGCCAGGTTGACCTCGGGGTCGGCATCCGGCATCGACCGTCGGCGATGCCGATGCTCACCGACGTCTAGCAGCTCGCGGTCCCCGACCGTCACCGGCGCGCGCATGGCCTCGTGGATCCGCTTGGCCAGCGACCGGGCCGCCACTTCCGGATCGCTCAGCTCCTCGGCCAGGATGACGAACTCGTCGCCCCCCAGACGGGCCACCGTGTCGTGACGCCCGGACCAGCTCCTCGAGGCGGGAGGCCACGGCGACCAACAGGCAGTCGCCGGCCGGGTGCCCGAACCGGTCGTTGATGGCCTTGAAATTGTCGAGGTCGAGGAAGAGCAGCATGGCCCGGGTATCCCTGCGGCTCCAGCGACCGGCGCGGCCTGCCGGAGCCGGTCGGTGAGCAGGGCCCGGTTGGGCAGTCCGGTCAGCTCGTCGTGCAGGGCGCTGTGGGCCAGCGACGCCTGCTCCTCGCGGAGGCGACGCTGGAGCGCCGCGGCGCGGTCTCGTCGAACTCGCGGATGACGCGGACGAGGCTCCCGTCGCTGCTGATCCGGACCACGTCGCAGGCCAGATCGAGCAGCTCGTCGCTCACGCCGAGGCGCACCGCCTCCTCGGTCAGGACGCGCGATGGTACACGTCCCGCCAGGCGAAGTAGGCCTTGGCCACGCTGGCCAGGTCGGCGTTCTCCGAGGATGGCCTGCTCGCCCCTTGCCGGGAGACGGCTCTCGTCCTCGGTCGGACGCCGCGACCTCGTCGGTGGCCAGCCACCGGCCGATGAGCTCGGTGGCCAGCCGCGCGGTGGCGAATGCCTCGCCGCGCAGCGACACGGCGAACCGGTCGTCGACCAACTGGCCGACCTCATCCGCCCGCGCCTGCAGGGCCACCCCGAGCGCGATCCGCTCTGCACTCGGGGGAGCTGCCTGCGCCGGGCGGCCGTCCGGGGACATCTCGAGCGCGTCGCGTGGCGTCCATACCCTTGATCATCGGCCTCATCGGAGGCACCTTGACAATGTCTGTTGTCATCTCGTGTGCACCGTGGTCACGTCGGCGCGCTCGCCACGTCGGCCATCGATGCGGGAATCGGTGCCGCGGCGAGTGCCGCCAGATGCTGGCATGCCACTGCTCGAAACGCTCCGCGGCCATCGGCCGGGCCAGGTAGTAGCCCTGGGCGCTGTCGCATCCCAGCTCGGTCAGCTGCTCCCAGGTGGCGGCGTCCTCGACGCCCTCGGCCACCGTCTGGAGGCCGAGGTTGCGGGCCAGGTCGATCACCGAGCGGACGATGACCGCGTCGTCGGCGTCGTTCTCCATGTCCATGACGAACGTCCGGTCGATCTTGAGCTGGTGCACCGGGAGGTCCCGCAGGTAGGCCAGCGACGAGTAGCCGGTGCCGAAGTCGTCGATGGACAGGGTCACCCCCATGGCGGCCAGCTCGGTCAGCACCCGCCGGGCCCGCTTGGGGTCGGTCATGATGATCGTCTCGGTGATCTCGAGGTCGAGCAGGTGGGCGGGCACGTCCCAGCGGGCGAGGGCCGCCCGCCACCGTCGCCGGCGAGCGAGGCGTCGAGCAGGCTGCGGGTGGACAGGTTGACCGCGATCGACAAGCTCGTCGCGGCCCGGCCGGATCGGCCGCGTCCAGCCACTGGCGGCACTGCCGCAGCGCCTCATCGAGCACCCAGACGGTCATCGGCTCGATCAGGCCGGTCCGCTCCGCCTCGGGGATGAACTGGTCCGGGATAGAGCAGGCCGAGGGTCGGGTGCTGCCAGCGGATGAGCGCCTCGACGCCCAGCACCCGCCGCGGACGTCATGCGCCGCCTTGGGCTGGTAGTGGAGGACGAACTCGTCGGCGGCCACCGCGTTGCGCAGGTCGCCGAGCAGGGCCAGCCGGGCCGGCGTGTTCACGTTGAGCTCGTCGGTGTAGACGACCACGCTGTGCTGGGAGTCCTTGGCCACGTACATGGCCACGTCGGCCCGCTGGAGCAGGAGGTCGGCGGTGTCCCCGTCGTCGGGGGCCAGCGCGATGCCGCAGCTGGCCTCGATGCCCAGGTTGGTCCCGTCCACCTCGATGGGCTTCTCGAGCGACGCCGATGATCCGCTCGGCCACCCGCACCGCGTCGGTCTCGCCGGCGACGTCGGGCAGCAGCACGCAGAACTCGTCGCCACCCAGGCGGGCCAGCGGTGTCGCCCGCCCGGAGCACCGGTCCTCACCCGCGGACCGACCTCGATGAGCACCCGGTCCCCGTACTTGTGGCCCATGGTGTCGTTGATCTCCTTGAACCGGTCGAGGTCGAACAGCATCACCGCGCGAGATGAGTGCCGTCGGCGGCGCGCCGGCCAGGCGTCTGCTCGGTCCGCTCGTAGAAGTAGGCCCGGTTGGGCAGGCCGGTCAGCATGTCGTGGAGCGCCTGGTGGGCGAGGAGCGCTTCGGCCTGCTCCTTCTTCTCGCCGGTGGCTCCGGCCATCCGGACGACGATGGCCAGCACGCAGGCGCCGAGGGCGCCGATGGCCTCGGCCTGGCCGCGACTGAGGAACGAGGGCACCAGCCCGACCCAGATGAGGTACTGGGCCACGGCGATGTTGAGCAGCGTCCAGCACATGCACCGGGCGCCACAGCCGGAGCGCCCCACAGCTCGAGCTCCTCCAGGGCGACGAAGGCGTAGGCCATGCCGAGGGCGGGGCCCCATCCCGTCATGTAGATGACCACGGTGACGGCCAGGACGTGGATGGCCAGCCGGACGTGGCGCTTGATCGACCCGGCGGCGCGGTATGCCAGGGCTCGACGATGACCGACATGAGGCGCCGGCGCCGATGATGGCCAGCCAGGTAGGCCCAGATGGGCAGCGGGGCCACCAGACCGAAGTGCGCGGAAGACGATGAGCACGCCCAGGGCGAGCGGGCCGACGACGTAGCCCAGGACCACCGGCGACAGGCTCTTCGACCTCGACGGCACCCCCTCCCCCGGAGTGCCGTGCTCTGGCGCGGGATCACGGATGGAGTGGACCTTCCGTTTCGATCCGCGCCTCTAGAGCCGTTCGATTCCCACGATTGGGTATCGGCAGTGTTCCAGCGGTACTTGAGGGACAACCGCCGTCCGATCCCGCGAAATCTCCTGGTGAGAGCCACTTCCGGCATCGCCACGGCGAAGGGTCGTCGAGTTGCTCGGCCCGAGGGCGGTCGCCCCCTCGGCCGCCGGTCCGGGCTCCCCGGCCGTGCAGTAGGTGTGGGCGGGTCGAGTCGATCGGAGGAGGCCCGTGAAGGCAGCGGTGTACTACGAGACCGGCGGACCCGAGGTCTTCCGCTACGAGGAGGTCCCCGACCCGGTCGTGCGGCCCGGGCGAGGTGCTGGTCCGGGTCGAGGCGGTCAGCATCGAGGGCGGCGACACCCTCAACCGGCTGGGCGGCGACATCGCCCGGGCTGCCCCACATCGTCGGCTACCAGTGCGCCGGCACGGTGCGTGGCGGTGGGCGACGGCGTCGCCGGATCTCACCGGGGCGACCGGGTGGTCACCGTCGGGTCTGGACGGATCCCACGCCGAGCTGCGGGCAGCCGGCGAGCCGTTCTGCTGGCCGATCCCCGACGGGCTGTCGACCGAGGAGGCGGCCTGCGTGCCGGTCCCCTTCGGCACCGCCGACGACTGCCTGTTCGAGTTCGGGCGCCTCCAGCCGGGCGAGACCGCCCTGATCCACGCCGGAGCCAGCGGCGTCGGGCATCGCCGCCATCCAGCTGGCCAAGCGGGCCGGCGCCACGGTGCTGGCCACCGCGTCCAGCGACGAGCGGCTCGACCGCCTGGTCGACCTCGGCCTCGACCACGGCATCAACTACGCGTCGACCGACTTCGTCGAGGAGGTCCGCCGGCTCACCGACGGCAGGGGCGCCGACGTCATCGTGGACTCGGTCGGCGGCTCCACCCTGCAGAGGAGCCTCCACTGCCTGGCCTACCGGGGGCGGTGCATCACCTTCGGCGACGCCGGTCGGGAGCGCCGGCCGACGCTCGACATCTCGACCATGCGGGCGCAACAACCAGACCCTGGTCGGGTACTTCCTCGGCGCCGAGCTCTTCCTCGGCACCGCGGGCCCACGCCATGATCGCCGCCCTGCTCGACGACGTCGCAGCCGGCGAGCTCCGGGTGGTCATCGACCGGCGGTTCCCCCTCGAGCAGGCCGGCGAGGCCCACGCCTACATCGAGAGCCGGCAGGCGTTCGGCCGGGTGCTGCTGATCCCGTGACCGCGCTCGATAGCCTGACCGTGACCGGACCGCAGGCGACCAGTGACGTCGACGACCCTGGTCGCAGCTGATCCACGATCTGGCCGAGTACGAGCGTTCAGCCCGACGCCGGTCGAGATCGACGAGGGATCAGCTCGCCGGCCGCCCTGTTCGGCGAGTCACCCACCGGTCTTCGCCCACGTCGCCGACGAGGCGGGACGGTGCGTCGGCATGGCCATCTGGTTCCTCAACTTCTCCACGTGGACGGGCCGCAACGGCATCTACCTCGAGGACCTCTACGTCCGACCCGAGGCACCGGGCCACGGGGATCGGCCGGGCCCTCGTCTGCCGCGCTGGCCGCCATCGCCCAGCAGTCGCGGCTACGGCCGCATCGACTGGTCGGTCCTCGACTGGAACGAATCCGCCATTCGCTTCTACCAGTCGCTCGGGGCGGTGCCGATGGACGAGTGGATCGGGTACCGGCTGTCCGGCGAGGCGCTGGCGGCACTGGGCTCCACCGACCATCGGGAGGAATGAGCTGTACCGACTGGTCGGTGAGCTACTCTACGGATTGTTCGATGGCCCTCACCCGGCAGGGGTCGGGGGCAGGCTGGGCCATCTGCGTTTCAGACGCGGTGAGGGACCCCGAAGGATCCCTCTGCGTACGACAGACCTACCCTGACTAACCCAATCGTACCGCTCCTGGCTCCGATGAGATACCGCTTCGCTAACTTGCGAGAAGCGCCTCGGGCCTGGACGGCAGACCTGCGCTTGGCCATCACGCTCGCGCCGCTGCGCTCGAACGTCTCCCGCACGATGTCGTTGTCGCGTCCTTCCTCGCCCCCCTCGCCGAGCTTCAGGTCCTCCCCGAAGAACCGCTGCGGGAATATCCACTGCTGCAGTTCCGTCCACTGCGCCGTCCAGCGCGGCACGTCCTGGTCATCCATGCGCTCCTCGGGCGCGATGAACCCGTCCAGCGACATCGTCACGCTGAAGAACACCTTCCCGGCCATCAGTCCTCAGCTCTCTTCGGAACGATCTCGGTGACGTAGGTAGCCAGGTTGTTCAGGGTCTGCTGGCCGCCCTCGATCGCGTGGTACTTCTCGACCGCCTCGTCGCGCAGCTCCTTGGTGGGGAACACCGTGCGCATCTCGATCCGGGTCGCCGCGCCGTCGGGCGCGAACGTCAAGACCGACTCGAAGGCGTTCGGGTCGCCGCGGGACTCACCGTGCAGCAGCGCGATCCGCTCCGGCGGGGCGATCTCGGTCCAGGAGATCCACTCCTGGTAGTCCGTCCCGTCCGGTCCGTGCATCACGAAGTCCCACTCCCCGCCGACGCGGAACTCGAACGCCCGCGTGGTGGTGGTGAACCCCTCCGGTCCCCACCACCGCGACAGGTGCCGCACCTCGGTGAACGCCTCGAACACCAGCTCCCGTGGGGCACTGATGACCCGGGAGATCACGATCTCGCGGTCGGCCGTCGCGGACTGCGCCGGCGCTCCTCGTCCCGTCGCGCTCATCAGCTACTCCTCCTGCCTTGCCTGCTTGAGGTCCTGCACGTACTCGTCCAGCCGGTCGAAGCTCTCGTTCCAGAACCGCTCGAACCCGCCGGTCCACTCGTGAACCGGTCGCAGCCCGCGGGCGTCAAGGCCGTACAGGCGTTGCTTGCCTGCCTTGCGGTCCCGCACCAGTCCGACCTCCCGGAGCACCCGCAGGTGTTTGGACGCCCCCGGCTGGGTCATCCCCAGCTCCTGGGCCAACTCGGTCACCGGCCCCTCACCCGCCCGCAGCAGCACCAGGATCTCCCGGCGCTGCTGCTCGGCGATCGCGTTGAAGACGTCCGACGTCGTCGCTGCTCGTGCCATGGCGCAATCATATTCCGATATCGGCATATGTCAAGCCGGGAGGAATCAGGCGAGTCTTGTCAGATGACGATCGTGACCCTTGTCAGCGGCTGCGGAACGCGTATCCCGGAGACAGCACGCGCGACGGCGGCGGGCAGGGAGGGCGATGGGTGAGAGGGTCGCCGTGCCACGCACCTGCTGATCACCACCCTCTGATTCGCTGGGTCGTTCGATGAGCTTGCCGTTCCTGACGCCGGGCCGGCACCGACCAGCGCGACGAGGTGGGGTGCGTTCACGGCCCGCAACCGGGACTGTACTGATTCGATGAGCCCAAACACCACCGCGACCGCGCCAGCGACTCACCAAACACCCCGGCTTCCGCCTTGGGGCCGCCCGACGGGCCGAGGATTCAGTGGCCATGACTCGGTCGTTCGCTCCAAACCGACCATTGGTGCTGATCCGCCCTCATTTCCTGAGGTGAGAGGTAGCGGAGTGTCAACGCCTGTTGCGATCCCACACCATCACAGGAGCCGGAAATAGGTTTCCGGGCATGCAGAGGCTGACTGCCGAAGTCATCGACGCGATCCAGGACCTCATCGACGCGGACAGGGCGCTCCGCGAGGCGCTTCGGCGAAACGAACGCATCCTGGCGCGTGCTCAGAAGTCGCTCCGTTCCGGAATGAGCATCGAGGGTGCCTTTTCGGCGAATCCATCAATCGAAGCACCGCCACCGCGAACGAAGCATTGGAGGCAGTGGTTCGGGCGCGCCATCAGGTTCGCGTGAAGGTGGTCAAGGCGGGTCGGTCTGAGGGAATGAGTCTCGGCGAGCTGGCCCGCCAGCTCAATTTCTCCGTCAGTTGTGCAGTCGCTACGGCAAGGAGGCCGAGCTGGAACCCTTCGCGTCGGTGGAAGAGGCGGGCGTGCTGACGTACAGCCGATGACAGGGCCATCGGCGCCGTTGTCCCCTCCTTTGAGGGCTGGAGCAAGGACGCCTTCTTCGGGGCATCGGGAACGAGGCACCGGGGTGCGACACCGAACCTGTGGTCGGGGACATACTGCCCGCATCCGCTATCGGCACTCGGCTTGGCTTAGGCCTCCACAGAGAACAAATTCCAGGAGCCCGGAACGCCTTTGAGTTCGTACTCGCCCCGATTTGCGAACACGAGACCAGAGCCCGCCACCAGATCGGTGACCGTGCGCGAGACCAACACTTGACTCGGCTCCGCCAACGAAGCGACCCGGGCTCCGATATGCACTCCGATTCCTCCGAGGTCGGTGCCCCTCTGTACGCATTCACCGGTATAGACACCGGCACGCAACTCGAAGACCGAGTGGCCGAACCGCTTCGGAGGCGGCCACGGCGCATTGCACGGCCCGAGCTGGGCCATCGAACACGGCGAGGAACCCGTCTCCGGTTGTCTTCACTTCCGTGCCGCGGAACCGGTCGAGCTGGTGCCGCATAACCTCGTCATGGTGATCGAGCAGTTCACGCCAGCGTTGATCGCCCAGGTCAGCCACACGTGAGTGGAGTCGACAATGTCAGTGAAGAGAACAGTGGTCAGGATTCGGTCGGGGTTGGGCGCGGGTCGTTGTCCGGTCAGAAACTCCTCGATGTCGTCGAAGAACCCTCGCCTCGTCCTCTCGAATTAGTGGGTTTGAGGGTAGAGGTCAAGGCCGCCGCAGTGGAAGTAGATGGCGGTCTTGAAGTTGTCTCGGTTGCGGTAGCCGCGTGCGGAGACGCGGATGGCTTGGATGCGTGAGTTGAGCCCCTCGGCACCCGCACTGGTGATCCGGTGGTCGAAGAAGGCGAGCAGGCCCGGAAGGTGACGCTTGAGGGTGCGGGCGACCTCGATGATCGGTTCGAGCCGTGAGTGCGTCGCCCAGAAGTACCAGCTCTTCCAGTGCTTCTCGGCCCAGCCTCGGCGCTGGTAGTCCCAGAAGAACCGGAGGTTCTCCTTGATCGCCCAGGCCCGGCCCGTCTTGAGGTCGCCGCTGCGAAGCTCATCGAAGCGGCTCTGATGGCGTTCGGGGAGGTTCTCCGCCGAGTAGAGCCACAGATACTTGGACCCGGTGAGGGACTTGTCGCCCGAGGCCACAAGGGCTCGGTTCTCCTGCTTGCGCACGGTGTCGACCGCACCGACCACGGTCTTCATGATGTGGTACCTGTCGAAGACGATCTTGTCGTCGGCGTTGTCGAGGTGGGACCGCACCGAGTTGGCGTAGGGCTCCCACATGTCCATGCCCACCGCCTCGATCCCGGCCAACTGTTCGGTGCTGAATCGCTCGAAATAGCCGTCCAGGCTGGACTCCCGGCGCTCGTCGGCCAGGTACTCGACCGTGCCCCGGGCGAGGTCGCTCACCACGGTGATGTAGTCATGGCCCCGTCCGGCCGCCTTCTCATCCACGCCCACCACCGCGGGAACGGCCAACTCCTTGACCGTCTGGCCTCTGGCCACGGCCCGCTCCATCAGGTGCCACGTCTCGTCCCAGCTGGTGCGAAGCAGCCGGCTGGCACCGAGGACATCACACTCCTTCAGCACATCGACCGCCATGCGCTCGAACAGGTTGGTGAATCGTGACATCGGCTCGGCCCATGGCAGGCGAACCTGGCGTACCCCATGGTCAGGACAGCTCACCCGCGGCGGTCGGGCGTGGAGGTAGGTCAGGAACTGGAGGCTGTCGAGGTGTCGCCACGCCCGCTCCTCGGCGTGGTCATAGGTCGGCAACTCCCGGTCGCACTCCGGACAGCTCCAGCGAGCACCCCTCGGATGGCCGGTCCACACATCGACCCGACCCTCCTTGACGGACAGCTCGACACGGCTCACATCCCACGGCGACTCGAGCCCCAGCAGTTGGCGGTACAGCTCGGTATCTCGCAGAGGTCTCAAGTGATCCTCGCCCGGCAGCTTGAGAATACTGCGCGCCTGAGATGTGCTCAGCGAGATACCGGCCGTGCTCCACCGATATCATCGGATCACCGGTGCTATGCACGACGAGCGTGGGAACACCAATCGTCGGCAGGATCGGTCGCACGTCGATAGCAGCAACCATCTCGACGATGCCCACCATCGCACTTGGGCTCGCACCGTTGCGCTCATACCGGGCCAACTGCTCCTGCATCGCCGGGTCGTCTGCCACGCTGGGGAAGAAGTTGCCCACGACTGCTCCGGTCCCCCACTGCTCCTCGAACATCGCGATGGTGGGCGCCACTGCCCCCGGTGGATAGCCGAATGGCTGGTCAGCTGATTGGACGAGGCGGGCAAAGGAACCCTGCAGCACGAGAGCCGAGGTGCGGGTCGGGTAGGTCGCAGCGAAGAGCATGCACATCGGCCCACCCTCCGAGATCCCCCACAGGGAAGCGCAGTCGATCCCCACGGCATCCATCACGGCCCGTACGTCGTCCATGCGCTGTTCGAGCGTCGGGATTCCGACCGTCCGATCGGAGAGACCGGTTCCCCGCTTGTCGAAGGAAATGACCCACCGCGAAGGACCCGATCTTTCGCAACGCAGGGCCCGAGAATGGCATGTCCCACGCGAGCTCGACATTGGAGATGAATCCGGGAACCAGTACCACGTCGAGCGGGCCATCGCCCGAGACCTGGTACACGATGTGGACGTCGCCACTCTTGGCGTAACGCGTTTCGGGCATCACAACCGCCAGCCTTCATCAACTCACACACCAGGTCAACACATTAATTCCTAATGGCTGTCCCGCTCTGACGACGTTGGAACACGGCCGGCCAGAGGAAGCGATCACACGTCTCGAAGTGTCCTCACGGGCGTGTCAGCCGGTTACCCCATGATTCGGGTCAGATGGTCGCGTTAGACCACCTACCAATCCCGAGCAGTGTCCCGAGACCGGTAGGGGTCCAACACCTACTGATCAGAACGTGCCAGTGGTACCAGCTGCTCGGATGCTGAGGCTGCTCAAGCCGCCAGCACCGCCACAGTTTCCTGCTGTGAGCCCCCAGATCGTCGTGAACGTCTTGACCGTCTTGATGGAGAGGGAGGCCGTTGGATTCACGTAGGAACCCGCTGCTGGTCCCGTTGAGTGGAAGGTCAGTGGTGATGCTGCTGCGGTCGACGTGACCTTCACATTGGGAAGCGCGATGGTCGTGGCAGCGATCGCCGAAGGGGTCCAGCCAACTTTCACAGTGAGCGGGATCGTGTCGGTCTTCGTGGCGAACGTCGCTGCGGGAAGCAGAGTGGAGCACCGGTTGGCATTCGTGGTGACAAACGTCTTGATAGACGTAACCGCCCCACTGGTCGGCACAGGGACCCCGACCGCACACGGCTTGGCAACAGCTTTCAGCTCGATGGTCTCCTTCGGGGCCGTACCCGTTGTCGTCAAGGCCGGGGAGAACTCGATCGACCCGAGCCATGCACCGGCACAGGTCGGGTGGCCGGTGCCTATGACAGCTGGAGAGGCTCCAGCAACTCCCGCGGGACCTGTGACAACAGCAACTGTCACCAGGGCCAGCAGTGCTGCTCCGCCGATTAGGGACGATCTACGCATCTGTCTTTAGCTCCTTGCGTCGATGAAGGTGTGTGGATGCCCCCGCCTGCGGCGACGCTACTCCGCGACTCGAGCGGGCGCTCGGGCATTGACCTGGATGTCCGTTTCGGCTGTTGTCCAACCGCCGAGCCTCCCGCATCGTGCCACTCGGTTGCAGGAGATGAGCGCCCCTTGGCCCGGTGATCCAAGACGGCGGGAGGGCAAGAACCCTGAACACGGTACCCGGAAGGTCACCGGACCTCGGGTGTCGGCGTCTGAACGGGTCAATACGGGCTTCGATGCGACGAACGGCGAGGTCCGGGAGGGCGTCGCCCACCGGGACCCCATCCGCTCGTCAGCAACTCACCTGAGCATCATGGTTCAGGGCAGGGCGATCAACGAACCGGGATTGATGAGGAACGTTGGATACGGACCCCATCCTGCCGCGCAGGTGCTGGAGACATTGGTTCTAAGGCCCACCAGGGGATGAACGGACGGAGTGAACGACCCTGTCCCCGCCCAGGTTGTGCCCGACGTGGCAGGAAGGACGATGTTGTCCAACGGACTTCCGGAGACGATGTGCGCAGTTCCGCCCGTATACGTGACGGTTGTCGGTGCGATTGCCGGCACCGAGATCCAGCTGTAGTGGACTTTGATGACGCCGATGGTGTCCGATCCCTTGAAGACTGCACACTTGTTGGCGAGTAATCCAGTACTCAGGGGGACCATGGTGCCTATTCCGGTGATGCTGACTCCGGTGATGGTGACCGGAGTCAGTAGTCCAGCGGAATTCGGGGCCTGAGCGGCAGAGAAGCACCCGCCGGTGGCGGTGGCACCGAACACGATATGGAGAGGCGTCGCACTTCCCGCCAGGGTCAACGCGGGAGTGAATGTGCCCTTCCCACTGACACTGCACACGACTGACCCAGTCGCAGCCGGTGCCAGGGCGCCTGCCACGCCAGAGCCGAAGACGCCGAGGAGCGAAGCGGATACTACGAGAACGGCTGAGACTGCTGTCAATCTACGTTTCATGTTTCCCCCTGTCCGCCGAGGCAAGCCGGACTCGCATCCGCTTCCGCCGCCGGGAATTCCGCCAGCCTTTGGCCGCGGAAGAAGCGAATCTCGCCTCGATGCGACCCTAGTAGTTCGGTTGGCCGGCCGCCCGGAGAATTGGGCCGGGAAGCCTACGTGTGTAGGGGTCGGAGGAGCGAGAGCGAGCTAACAACCCTCGCCCCGTCGCCATGCGCCACGGCAAGGCCCCGGAAGTGGATCCGGCGGTTCACTTAGGCGTCGACAAGTGCCACAGCCTTGTGGTTATTGGCTTCGAGGTGCCGGCGGGTCATGAGGAGAGCGGCGATCCCCTCGCCCACCGCCGAACCCAGTTGCTTGGTCGAACCCGAACGAACGTCGCCTGCGGCGAACACGCCGGCCAAATTGGTTTCCATCGTGGGACTGGTTACGAGAAACCCTCCGGCGTCTCGCTCGACGGCATCACCGAGGAAGCCATTGTTGGGATGGAGTCCGATGAACACGAAGGCGGCGGCAGCAGGGAACCGTTGGATTGCGCCGCTGCCTCGATCTCTGACCACGACAGCGGAGAATCTGCTCTGCTCGCCCTCCAGCTCAATGATATCGACGCCCGTATGAATGTCGAACTTGGGATCAGCCAGAACCCGCTCCTGAAGCAGCGGCGAGGCCGACAGGCTAGAGCGGGCAAGTACCCGTACCCGATTTGCGAACTCGGACAGGTGCAGCCCCTCCTCCAAGGCTGAGTTGCCGCCTCCGATGACGACCACTTCGTCGGCTCCCTTGTAGAAAGGCCCGTCGCAGGTGGCGCAGAAGTGGACGCCGGCACCGATGAGTTCCTCCTCGCCAGGAACCTCGAGTCGTCGATACGTCGACCCCGTGGCCACGATCACGGCGTGCGAGGTGAGCTTCTGGCCAGACGACAATGACGTCACGAGGTCTTGACCGTCGTGCTCTAGGGCGGTCACCGACACCGCCGATAGGAGTTCCACCCCGTAGCGACGCGCCTGGGCGACGAAGCGGTCGGCCAGCTCTGCGCCCGAAATCCCGTCAGGAAATCCCGGGTAGTTATCAATTCGATCACTGATCCCGGCTTGGCCGCCGAGTGCGCTGGCATCGACGACGATGGCGTCGATTCCTTCCCGGGCGGCGTAGATGGCGGCTGCCAACCCGGCAGGTCCGCCCCCGATGATGACGAGGTCGTACGCGGACCGATCGGCCTCGACTGCCAGGCCGATGCGAGCGGCCAAGGACTCGTCGCTCGGGTTCACTTCGTGAGTTCCGTCCCCAAACTCGACCATAGGAATGATTTGTCCACCATCTTGCAGCTCCTTGAGGCGCTCGATCGCCTCGGGCTGGCCTTCGATGTCGACGTAGTCGTATGGGACCCGGTGGGCGGCGAGGAACCTCTTCACTCGCTTGCAATGGGGACACCAGGGGGCCCCGTACACCGTGATGGTTGGGTCGCCGACAGAGGTCATCATCCGACTTTAGGGGCGGGTCGCTTCGTTGGAGCGGACCGATCGCAACTGCCAACCGAGCGGGTCAATTCTGAGCGTAGGGGCGCACCAAAGGTGCCGGAGTGTGGCAGCTCGCGGTCAACAAGCACTCGTTGCCAGATCACCCTCCCTGAGCCGGCGTCTGGAGATACCCGGATACTCCTGAGAGGCTATTGGTCGGAGGCGGGAGGAGGCGTTGTGGACGATCATCGAGTTGCGGTTGCCAGTTATCCGTCTGGCCACTGGTGGTTTTGCTCCTGTGGGTTTGTGAGCGGAACCATGCATCCGACTATGGAAACCGCCTGCACTGCGGGGAGGAATCATCTCCCTCCGATCGCTCTGCCCGGTGCCCCGTTGCTTCCTCACAGTACCGACCAGCCACGGTCATAAGCGCCTCGCTCCTGGTCATCGGGGGCGCACCCACTCAGAAGGGTTGCGGTTGCGTCGCTGGAGTCGGTTAGCCGAGGGTGGGTGCGGCATCGCCCAGATCAGAGCGCCGACCAGGAGGTATGACGGCCGAAGCGCTAGCGAGAGCGATGAGCTTGCCCTGTTCATGCGTCACTTCAGCACGGCTGACGGCCATTCCCCGGCCTCGGTGTACCACTTCGGCCCGTGCGGTGATCAGTCCCCCGTCGGGTGGGACGGGCCGAATGAACTGAACCCGCAGATCCGTTGGGGCCAATGCCGTCCCTGCTGGGACAGTTGTCTGAATCGCTGCTCCGAGCACCACGTCCGCGAGACACGCCGTCGCACCACCTAGAACAAAGCCACTCGGCGAGGCCAACCAGGGGCTGGTCGGCATTGTGAAAGCGCAACTCCCTTCGCTCGCTTCAGTGGGTCCCATGCCCATTAGATGACTGATCGGCGGCCAGGGGAGTTCGCCGGCAATCAACGCCTGCTTCGGCTTGCCCATATCTCCTGATCCAGTACTACACCCTGTACCGGTCGCTGGTATGGCGGTATCCAACCATCGTCTTCGGTCTCCAGGACGGGTATCTCCGCAGGTGGTAGCGGAACATCTGGCACCGGCGGGAAGATCACGCATCGCGAGGTTCCGTGGGCAATCAACCTCCCATCGTCGTCGGTGACTGAGACCTCCGACAGCGCCATCCGTCTCCCACCGTGGACCACCCGAGCCCTAGCGATCAGATGCCCGCTTCTCGGCACCGGGTGGACGAGATTGATGGACAGCTCGGTCGTCGTGTAGCCGGTTGCCGGCGGTAGCAGTGTCTGGATGGCGCAGCCCAGGGGACCGTCCGCAAGGATGGCGACCTGATTCGCTCTCGGGCCAGGTGTCATTAAAGGAAAAGACCATGATGCTGCAGGTTGAACTGCAGGGCAAAACAAAGGACAGCCCCCGCAACAATTTAAAGCTTGATGTGGACTATTACCTGGCAAGGAAGTCATTCAGGGGAAACGTGGAGATCCGCGACGCGGCCTTAAATGACTGGGGCGCTTATTTGTTATCACCGGTGGATTATTCCATAAACAGCGGCAATTTTTCGGCGGCAGCGTCGTTGTCGGGGAGCGGTTTAAGGCCCGGCGACCTTTCAGTGTACGGATACTTTGGCTTAAGCAACGGGGATATCATAATTAAGGGAAATGTGCCGGTAAAAGATATAAATGCCACGCTTGAGGTGAATAATGACTCGATTAATATCAAACGCGCCGGTTTTTCACTGTATGGCGGTTCAGGCAGGATAAAAGGTTCAGTAAAAAAAGTTTTTACGGATATGGCTTTTGACGCTTCGCTGAAGGTGGGAGACGTCGACCTTTCCGCGGCCTTGCCGGGAGCGGCATCAGGGACTGCGCAGGCTGTTGTGACAGCCAAAGGAAGCCTGAAAAAATATGAGGCGCAGGCAGTAATCTCATGCGCGGCAGGATATCTGCGCGGGATGGCAATACAGGGCATGTCAATTAAAGCGGGATTGACAGGCGGGATTGTAAAACTTAACGCCGTAGAAGGGAAAATAGGTTCCGGGGCGTTTTCCGGCAGCGGGGAATATTCGCTTGACCCGAAGATAAAAAAGGCCGGTTTATCATTTAAGGTTGACGGTATTGACGCCGGTGAACTGGCAGGGGCAAAGGATTTTTCGGGAAAAGTTGACCTGGGTTTGAAGGTGTCGGGGAGCACGGAAAAACCGGAGATAGCAGTTTCAGTCAAGTCGCCGGTATTTAAATATGGCCTTAATAATGTTGAGAATTTCACCGGTGCCGTAGCGCTTGCGGGTGAGCGGATAACGGGAAGCGCTTCAATGGCTTACAGAAAATACAGGGCTTTAAGCCTCGCGTTGAAAGCCACATTAAAGGACGGCATCTTAAAGCTGGACAACGCCGGGCTGAGCAATTCCGGGTCGGAGCTGGTTACCGCTTCAGGTAAAATAAGCGGAAAAGACGGCTCTGTGGACCTCGCGGTCATTTTCGCGAACATAATGCTCTCAGACCTTTCAATAGGATACCTTCAGGGTAAGGAAGTCGACGGCATAGTCAAAGGCGGCGTGTTCATAAGGGGGACCACGGCTGTGCCCGTGGTGGATGTGAACCTGAATATGGACGGGCTTAGCATAAGGGGCGCGACGTACAGGCTTTACGCAGGGGTGCATTATGGCGGCAACCTGATCAAAATAAACGAGATTAATTTCAATGACAGCTTAAAAGGCGCGGGTGAATTCTCCCTTAAGAAAAAGATATTTGACGTTAATTTTGATGTTAAGGATTTAAAGGGCGATGTCATAAGCGAGATAACGGGAACCAAAATATTTGACGGCTCTTTAATAGGCGGGAAAATACTGGTGAAAAAGGAATCGGCCGGTTATGGCGGAAATGTGACGCTGGAAGCGCAGTATGCTAAAGGCGCGAATAAAAGCGCGAAACTGGAAATGTCAGGCCAGGGGAATGTCTTTAATATAAACCGTTTTGAGGTAAAACAAAAGGAAGGCTTATTAAAACTTGGAGGCGGGTTTTCAGTTGTTAACGAGGAGAAGATAGAAACGTCAATAACGGGAAAACTTGAGAACTTCAGCGTGAACGACAAGCTGACCGCGGGCGGCAACGTTTCATATATAATGGCATTGAACCTCGCGGCTGACGGAAGTTTTTCCGACAGCCAGGTTAAGTTTACGGATCTTGTTTTTAACGGCAAACCGCAGGATGACCTGGAAGCGAACTTAAGGACGGAAGGCTTTAACATACCGGAATTCAAGTTCAAATGGGGCACTGAGTACTACGCGGAGGCGTCGGTCGACGCGAAAGGCGATGTCCCTGAGATAAGCGCGGGCATTCGTTTAAAAGACGCGGACCTCTATGGCGTGTACATGCTGCTGGGGCTCCGGGACCAGCCGCTGGGGAAAGATGCGCTGCTTAAGGGCGAGTTCGCGGTAAAAGGCCCGCTGAACAGCGCGGCAGTATCAGGCGCCATTACCCAGCCGCAGGGAAGCATAAGCGCCAACGGAGTGGTAAGGATTGAGCGGAAAAAAGGGTTTTATAACCTGGCAGACATGTCGTTTAAGTATAATGCCGTCAACCTGGACATAAATAATTTCTTCTCCATATTTGAAAAGAATTTCAAGGACAAAGGCCGTATAAACGGCTCAGGCGAGATAAGGGGCACCACGGACAAGCTCGCAAGCAGCGGAAGCGTCACGCTGGCCGCCGGAAAAGTCTTTGACATGCCCTTTGACACGATTACCGCGGATTATGCATTCAAGGATAAGAAGATATCGCTGACTACCGGAAAGCTTGAATACAAGAACAGTTTCTTAAAGCTTGACGGTTCTGAATTTGAGATAAAAGGCGACAATAACTACTACGCCACCATTAAGACGCAGATGAAGGATTTCGTATGGCAGGGCTTCCCGCTTAACGGAGACGTGAACTTCTTCGGGTCCATTGATACGGAAAAAGACGTCCACATAGACGGTTCCATCGGTTCGCAGAACTTCGGTTTCAGAAAACACACCTTCGGCGGGTTCCTCATAAAAATAGATTTTAACAAGGACAGGCTGCTGTTAAAGACCAGCCAGGGAAAATCAAAATTAAGCGCGGACATACGCCTGGGCAGGGATAAAATAGAATTCGCGGAGTGCACTGTGGACGACGCAAATGACAACAGGCTCATAGACGGAGCCGGATTTATAGACCTGCGTAAAGACGGGGATTCGGCCCTGAATGTGTCGGTCAAAAACGCCGAGGCGCAGTTTGCCAATGACATGCTTAACTGGGACCACAAATGGACCGGCACGGGTAACGCCCTTGTAAAGCTGACCGGAAACCCCACAAAAGGCATTAATTTTGTCATTTCAGCCACGCTCATTAACGGCTCGGGCGACGGCGTGCCATTTGACATTGCCACGCTTTTAATTACTAAAAAGAATAATTATGTGGATTTATCGCCCGTGGACCCCATGACTGTCATCAAGGAAGGCAAGTATACAATAAAGGTTACGGGAAAAGTGCCTGTTCCGGACACCCCGGAGGACGCCGAGAGGATGAAGGGCGAGGAACTTGATATTAAAGCTAAGATTAAGGAAGGCGATCTTTCCATCATAAAGTTCCTGAAGTTTGTTGACGACGCTTCGGGCAAGCTTGATGTGGACCTGGCTATTAAAGGCACCAAGGAGTTCCCGTCGGTAACCGGCAAGGTAAGCGTGACTGACGGCGAGGTAAAATTAAAATACCTCTTTAAGGAGCTTAAGAACATATACGCGAACCTGCTGGTGAAGGATAACATAATTGATATTTATAACCTGAGGGGCGATACCGAAAGAGGCACCATAAAAATCGCGAACTTGAATGAGAAAAAAGGCGGCACGATGCGGCTTATGAAGATTTATGAGGTTAACTGGAGAATAACTAATATAGGCGACAGGGCGCGTTTTACAGACACCCCGTATATGGAATTTTTATCAGGGGACGCGGATTTAAATCTGGAGATGACCGGGCTGCTTGACTCTCCGGACATAAAAGGCACGATTGATTTTGAGAACACGAGGTTTGTCTATCCGGCAAATGTATTTGACAAGTCGGGAGAAAAATCCTCTATCAAGGATAATTACGCCCTTAAGATAAACTGGGACGCGCAGATAACAGGCGGGGATAATGTTCGTTACTATAAAAATTATTTCAATAATTTCGCGGATATGACCCTGAAGTTTGATAACGGACCGGTAAAGGTGCTTGGCCGCGGGACCGACATGAAGATATTCGGCACAGTGGGCGTGGCAAAAGGGACTTACAAATACATGAATACCGAATTCAACCTTGATACCACACGGCAGTCAAAGGTTAACTTTGACGGCGACCGCAGGGCGCTGCTTGACGTGTGGGCTAAGACTACAATGAAGAAGATAGACATGAGCGGCACATACGGGGACGCGGGAGGACTTAAAGGGACTATGAGTATGAATAAAAATATAGACTTAAGCATAATAGCCAGGTTCTACGGCAGGGTCGGGGATGTAAAGCTTGACCTGATGTCCGAGCCTTCATACAACAGGGATATTCTTTTATACGTTCTTACCTTCGGCGTGGGCCCCACAAACACCATGAAGCTTGAGGACGCGTATAAATACATAAACATCTTCGCCAATTCATGGTTCAAAGGCGGGGCGGAAACCATAAAGAACTGGACGCCGCTGGATGTGCTGGATATAAAAGTAAAGAACATGGAAAAGCTCGCGGGCGGTTCAGGAAATAAAACGGAACCGGGCAGGATTACAGACACGCCTGAACTTGAGCTTGGGCTGGGAAAAAGTTTCGGAGACGTGTATTTTGAATACAGGCCGAAATTAATAGACGTTACAAACCAGTTCGGCCAGTTTTCCGTGGAGCAGAAGGTTGGCGCCGAGTGGACGCTGAACAACGCGTCAAAACTCGTGGCAGAGGGGATATTCAGGGACCAGAACTTATACAAGGACAGCGCGGTAGAAGGCAAGGTCGGCATAGAGATAGGCACATCCTTCGACAGCTGGGGAGCGAAACCAACCCCTGCGGCTGTAACGCCGACGGCGGTTATTAAGTAATTTTCAATTTTAAATTTTCGATTTTCAATTAAAAAACCAAAAAATATGAGTTGTCTGAATTATGTTTTGAATTAAATTGAAAATATCAAATTGAAAATTCAAAATTCGTATTTCAAAAACCTCCAAAACTCAACTTATCCACAGCAACAAAAAAACCTGTTTTGCCGATATTTTGATTTTATATTCCCCGTTTTTTGGGATTGTGACGTGGATTACAAATATTTATGGCAACATTTTTATTAATTCCGTGTCTAACTAATAAGAAGGGGAAATGTGAAATTTGCAAGAAAACGTCAAGTTGAACCGGTTTTTTCCGATGAATAAAAAAGAAACATTGCTCTTTCACAGTAAATACTCGGGTTAACCGATTAAACTTGAACTGGTTCAAAAGCCGCTTTTTATTGACTAAATGGCACTATGGACTTATAATTTAGGTAACAAATAAAAGCGGGATGAAAGAGGGGATTAAAATGATACCTTCAAAAAATTATTTTAATTATTTTAAAGCTGCTCCTCGCAAAGAACACAAATACCTCGTGGTTCTTTTGCTTTTCGCACTCATAACCCTGTTTAACGTTTCACCAGTGGGCGCAGCATCCACGTGCGCGCCGAGTTCCGCAAGGATGTGCGCCGCTGTGGATGATTACGCGGACATATGGATTAACGGCAACCTGATCGGGAATTTCCCTTATTGCGATTCCGGGAACGCGGGATGCCAGCCGCTTTGCATAGACCTGGACGCCGCGCAGATGAACGCGCTTACGAATACGAATAATTATATCGCGGTAAAGAACCAGAATACAGCCATGGATGAGGTGTGGGCGTCCTGGTCGCTCGATATCACATGCACGACACCTTCAGGAGCGCATGTATACGTATCAAGCGATGATGCCGGCATAAAAATGTATGACGATCCGACTTGCGCCAAGCCCGGACTTACGCCTCCTCCTTCCGGTGGGTACAACTGGTACGAGACATTATATAACCAGGCCGGTTCAGGGCTTTCATGGGTCGATCCGGTAGACATGACAACCCAAAAATGGGGAAAAAGGCTTCAGGACCCGCGCACGCACAGCGTGCTCCACGCGCAAAGCTGGGCGGCCTCTTACCCGAAAACTGACTGCCATGTACTGTATTTCAGGCAGGGGTTTGATATGACACCGCAGCCTACCATGCCTCCGCCTATTTTCTCCATCACGAAATTCGCGACGCCTGTTTCTGCGATAGGTCAGAATACGCCGTACTCAATAACGTTCGTCGTGCGCGTGTGCAATACCGGCGGCGGCACCGGAGGCACGCCGGTAGTGATACATGACCTATGGAGCGATACTTCAGACAGCTGGGAATATAAGGGGCCATGGACTTACACGGACGGTAACATGGGCAAGATCATCGCGGCAACTGTGGCCAAAGGCGTTGATATCACATTTTCTGACGGGTTCCCGGCCAACACCTGTTATGATTATCAATTTTTCATCGGCATAAATAACGGCATGCCTACATTCTGCGCCACATGGCATAACGTGGCTGACCTCGCATATTTAGCTGAACCGATAAAAGAGGCGACGGTGACACTGAATAATTACTGCCCGCCGCCGCCTAACCTGACGCTTATAAAGACAGCGAGCAAGACAACCGGGATCGTGCAGGGTGACAATATATCCTATAACCTTCACCTGTGCAATACAGGCGGCCCCGCATGGTCAGGTACGGCACAAATATTTGATGATTTTTCCTCCAACAACGACAACTGGAACTGGCTTTATAATACTTATTACGGCGACCCCGCCCCCGGGATTGACCATATCAACATAAACAGGGGGACCAGGCAGGCGACAATCGATATTGTTTTTGAACAGCCGGGATTCACGGGCTGCGTGGACATACCACTGGGCGCCAATATGCAGACAAAAAACATCGGGAGCTGCAGTTGGGTGAATAACGCCTCGCTCAGTTATTTCGCCTCACCCACGGTATTTACCTCCGTTAATATGGCTGACCTTTGCACCCCGACACCGCTTCCTCCGGTATGGTCTATATCCAAGACGGCAAATAAAACATCAAATATCGCCGTCGGAGACCTGCTTACATTTACCCTCCATATCTGTAATACCGGAGGCGTAGTGACGTCAGGGACCATAGATGTACTTGACGATTTTTCGTCTTCGACCGACGTTTTTCAATATGATGGCCCAAACTGGACAAACCCGGGAGTTGCGGGAATCAACCATTATGTCAACAATAATTCCGGAAATACAGTGACTTACACGATATACTTTGAATCTCCCGGATTCGGCAATGGCGCGTGCCTGGATATACCGATGCGCCTGCACGAGACGACAAAGAACTGCTGTACCTGGCACAATAATGCGAGCATACTGCAGGCGACGCCTGCCGCGGTTTCCACGGTGGATATGATTAACGCGGGGGGCATCTGCGCTTCGCCCACCATCACCCCGACAATAACGGTTTCCCCGACGCTGACGCCGACTTTAACCAGCACGCCGCTTCCGATAGTGGTCCAGCTGACGAAGACAATCTCCAAAAATACAATTATGCTCGGGGAGACATTTACTTACTGTCTTAATTACAAAAATACCACCGGCAGCACAGCCAGCTTCAGGATATGGGACACAATCCCGCTTGTATGCGATTATGTCGGGACGGATACAGCAGGGCAGACCATAGTGCCGGACGGAAGTTATTCCATAATTTACTGGGACCTTGCAAATATACCCAATAACGGCGCCGGGACCATATGTTTTTATGTCAAGGCCGCGAGGCTGCCGTTCTTAAGGTTTGACGAATACCTTGCGTGGATGAACGACATGATAACCATATATGCCACGGCGCGCGGTAATCCCGCGGATTGCATGGATAAAATCTGAGAGAAAAGAGGCGCGGACATGAAAAAATTCAGGCAGCTTCTCCCTTAAAGCGGGGATAGGCTTGTTTGTTTTCATGTCTGCGTTTTTAATTCCGGGCTCGGTTTTCGGCGCCGCGCAGATACAGAATATCGTAATAACACCGGCTTCGCCGGCGCCCGGTCAGGTAATAACAATTGACTTTCAGATCATGGTCGACGCCGGAAAGCGTCCGAGGTTTGTTGTTGCGTTATCCGACAGGAGCAGCCTGGCATTGTGCAGCCAGGACTTTCTCGCGTCAAAAACCAGGGGAATATACAAGAACCAGACAACATGGTGGTATGACGGTGTGGCAAAAGCGGCGACGGGCGCTTCAATCACTGATGTAGACGGACCCAATACAGGCGACAGCCTTGATCCCGGGGTAAACGGCGACGGGGCGTGGCACAACGTAAGGATAATCACACAGATACCGCCGGAAAAAAGTGGCAATTATTACATCCTGATACCGGCTTATGCCGGAGACTCGGGGAACGGGCCGAGATACCAGTGCTCATCGAACTCAACTTCAAACATAGACACCACCGGCGTATCCGCGCAGTTTTCCGTGGTTGGCGCGGCAACTCCTTATAAGTTAAACCTTGAGCTCCTCAATTCCGGAGCGTGTTCCAGCACGGGAGGCACGGGAAATAAATGGAATATGAGGTATAAGGTAACAAACTGGTCCGAATCAGGGGTTTTCGCGTCAGATGTTAATTTTCGTTTCTATGTAAATGATTCAAACACATGGAACTGGTCGAATTTTGACGACTCGGGCAAGGACTCCTACGGCAGTTCCATACCCAACGGCAATATAAATACGACAAACCAGAGCGCTACATTTAATAACGCGGCTGCTGCATCGTGCGAAGCAGGCACGAGGGTTGCCAACAAATATTTTCAGTTTGGATGGACGAACAGCGGTTCGTGGCCTTACCTTATGATAGGGCCGAACGGGGGCTACCTGCAGAAAAACCAGGCGTGGGAGCTGACAACTACGCCCGCTTGGAACCCGGCCACTTCAAACTGGTACTCCAGGCCGTGCGACTGGACAGGGAGTTTCTCCAGCGTAAAATACGCGACCCTTTACTGGCGCAATACTCTGCTCTGCGAATACACTAGCGTCGTCACAACGGACCCGAATACCGGCGAGGAACCGTGCGGTTCAAGCGGATGCGCCACAAAGACATTTACACCGACGTCAACAATAACGCCTTCGCCGTCGGCAACGCCGACCGGGGTCCATAATATGGCCTGGTATAATTTTGGCGCCTCAAATGACGTTGCGTTCATCATGATAACCGCAACACCGACGCTTACACCGACACTGTCACCGACCGCGACCGTGACACCCACATCCACATTCACCAGGACCATGACACCCACGTATTCGGTCACGTTCACGCAGACTCCTTCCGTGACATACACGCCGACATCCACAGCAACCAACACTTACACATCGACATATACCATGACGCCGACGTTCACATCCACGCAGTCTCCGACGAGCACTTATACAAGCACCTCTACGCCGACGCCCACGGTGACATACACGCCGACATCAACGGTTACCGCGACGCAGACCTACACATCGACATATACCATGACGCCGACGTTCACATCCACGCAGACGCCGACAAGCACATATACAAGCACTTCCACGCCGACTCCCACGGTGACATACACCCCGACATCAACTTTTACCGCGACACCGACCTACACATCGACGTATACCATGACGCCGACTTTCACATCCACGCAGACGCCGACAAGCACATATACAAGCACTTCCACGCCGACTCCCACGGTGACATACACCCCGACATCAACTGTTACCGCGACGCCGACCTACACATCGACGTATACCATGACGCCGACTTTTACATCCACGCAGACGCCGACAAGCACATATACAAGCACTTCCACGCCGACTCCCACGGTGACATACACCCCGACATCAACGGTTACCGCGACGCCGACCTACACCTCGACGTATACCATGACGCCGACTTTTACATATACGCAGACCCCAACAAGCACTTATACTGCCACTTATACGCCGACGCCCACTTCCACGTATACTCCTTCACCAACATATACAGCCACCTCGACGCCGACATTTACATTTACCATGACGGCGACGCCCACGTCCACACCGACAAGTACTAACACGGTGGCCACGCCAACTTTTACGGACACACAGACATTTACCGCGACACCCACCTTTACGGGGACCAACACCGCAAGCAATACGCCGACATCGACATATACATCCACGCCGTCGCCGACTTATACTGTGACGTCATCACCGACATCGACTTATACGCCAACATCGACGAACACAGCCACATCCACATTTACGGCTACGCCTACGCCAAGCTTTACATACACGTCCACAGCCACTTCCACTTATACAGTGACAGTAACCGCGACACCGACTTCGACGGACACTTATACGTCAACTCCGACTTATACGGGAACTCAGACCATGACTTTTACACCGACATACACATATACCGCGACATCAACCGCGACGTTTACGGAAACACAGTCCATGACATACACGCCCACATACACGGCGACAAGGACGGCGACCGATACTTACACGGAAACACAGTCCATGACATACACGCCCACATATACGGCCACCAGGACAGCGACCGACACAAATACGGAAACACCATCCACGACATACACGCCCACATATACGGCGACCAGGACAGCGACCGATACTTACACGGAAACACAGTCTGTTACATATACGCCCACATACACGGCGACAAGGACGGCGACTGATACGTACACGGAAACACAGTCTGTGACATATACGCCCACATACACGGCGACAAGGACTGCGACTGATACGTACACGGAAACACAGTCTGTGACATATACGCCCACTTACACGGCGACCAGGACGGCGACCGATACTTACACGGAAACACAGTCCATGACATATACGCCCACATATACAGCGACAAGTACGGCGACTGATACTTACACGGAAACACAGTCTGTGACATATACGCCCACTTACACGGCGACCAGGACAGCGACCGATACTTATACGGAAACACAGTCCATGACATATACGCCCACATATACGGCGACAAGAACGGCGACGGAGACATTTACTGAAACACCGTCATATACGCCCACAATGTCACAGACATTTACCGCTACTGAAAGTTTTACATACACCCATACTCCTACATTTACGGCAACAGCCACTTATACTTACACCAGGACGGCCACTGAAACCCATACTCCGACGCCGACGTTCACTGCAACACCCACTTTTACCGACACTAAAACTGCGACACCCACTGTGACGGATACTGCCCCGGATACCCCGACTTCCACAGCGACCCCGACCGACACCAGGACGGCGTCTCCTACGGGTACTTTTACCGAAACCGTGACGGAGACGCGCACTGCCACAGGAACTTACACTCAGACACAGACAAAAACGGCGACCATGACCGCAACGCCGACACGCACTTCCACTGATACTTATACGGATACGCCGACAAGAACAAACACTCCCACGCCTTCGTTTACCGGGACATATACCGCTACATCCACAGCCACTCCCAGCGCCACGCCGACGTTCACACATACGTTCACCACATCACCGACATATACGGCGACACCCACCTATACAAACACGGCCACATATACATATACAGTGACGAGGACTTCCACGCCGACGTTCACGGCAACATCCACGTTCACATCCACTCCCACAAAGACCTCCACTCAGACAGCCACGCCTACATATACGGCCACGTCCACGTTCACAGCCACTCCCACAATAACTTTCACGTCAACCGCTACACCGACTCCGGTGCCATATCCGTACATACTGAAAATTGAGGCGTATAATTCCGCTGGAGAAATAGTTAAGCTCATTGCCAAGTCTCTAATATCCGAACAGTTCAAGGACAACGGGGTAGTCATGACTGAAAACGGGCAGGCAACAGGCACTTTTGACCCGACAGCCGGGCTTCTTAACATAAAATTCCCGGGAATACAGTCGCCTGGACAGGAAGGCGGGGACCTGACATCGGAGTTTAACTGGGACGGTACAAATAATTACAACCAGGTTATCAAAGCCGGCACATATTACATAAAATATTCATACGTGGATGAATATGACCATGAGGTTTCGGTAATAAAGGAAATACAGGTGCTGTATAAGGATAAATACCTCAGGATCAGCATATATAACAGCGCGGGGGAAGTAATCAGGAGGATGAACGCGCCGACTGTTCCCGATAAACTGCAGGAACTCGGCATGATGGATACGGTTGCAGTGGGAAAAGGCGCGGGATTGATAAGCATTGAATATGCCGCCGGAGTGTCAATGGACTGGGACGGGAAGAATTCGCAGGGCAGGCTCGTTGACAGCGGAATATACGAGGTCAGGGTGGAGCTAAACAGCGGGACGGGTTTTGAGACAACATCGGCAAAGACCATAACAGTGCTAAGGCTGGATGCGAAGGACATCATAACCGGGGTGAAGGCATATCCAAACCCCGTATATGTCGTAAACGGCCTGGTTAAACCCATAAAAATTACGTGGGTGCCGAACGGGGCAGGAAAGGCGCGCATAGATATATATAACCAGACGGCTGAGCTTGTAGCGAGGATTGAAGCGCCTTTAACGCCGGGTATGGCTTTGTGGGATCTGGCAAACAGCAGCAGTGAAAAAGTCTCAAGCGGTTTATACATTATAATAATACATGCCCAAAAGGATTCGGGAGAGACTGAAATTGTTACAACAAAAGTGTCGGTGATCAGGAAGTTCTAAAAGGCCGCTGTAGGTGATATTGCATTCCTGCAAGAAATCCATTCCCGATTCCCGGTTTTTAAGGCTTTACCCCATAATAAAAACCGTATTAACCGATTAATCACCTTATAAAACCGGTTTAAATTATATCGTTTTAACCAGCCTTTTATCGTTGACATAATCGCCTTATATTCTATAATTTTAAAGGAGCAAAGCGCCTTAAAAACTCCAAAATCGGGGAAAGAATGAATCAAAGCAAAGCGGGCTGCGATTCTATGACCCATAGTTCGCTAAAGTTTTTTGTTTTTATTTCAGTGCTTGTCCTCCTCGTACCGGTCTTCACGTTAAACCTGTCCGCCGCTTCAGCATGCGCTCCAACTGCGGCCAGGCTATGCGCCGCGGTAGATGACTTTGCGTATATCTGGATAAATGGCGTGCAGATACCCACCGGGGTCGGTGATGGTTATTTTCCATACTGTAATATAGAACCCGGCGGCGCCGCTGCCTGCCTTTGTGCGTAAACCTTGACGCCGCTACGATGGCTTTATTGACAGATACAAACAATTACATCGCGGTTAAAAATCAGAATACGGCAAATGACGAGGTGTGGGCGTCATGGTCGCTTGATATTACCTGCTCGACCCCCGCAGGCGCGCATGTTTATGTCGGCAGCGATGACGCGGGGGTAAAGATGTATGACGACCCGACATGCGCGAATCCGGCGCTTACTCCGCCTCCTACAGGCGGCCTTAATTGGTATGAAAAGGCATATAATCAGGCAGGCTCCGGCCTATCCTGGGTGGACCCCGTTGATATGACTACGCAGAAATGGGGGAAAAGGATACAGGATCCGCGCACAAGGACCGTTCTTCGCGCGCTCAGCTGGGCAGCTGCTTATCCTACAACCACATGCCACACGCTTTATTTCAGGCAGCCTTTTAACATGACACCGCAGCCGACTCTTCCGCCTCCGACCTTTACCATCCAGAAATTCGTAACGCCCACGACCCCGCTCGGGCAGTCGACGCCATATTCCGTTACATTTGTCGTGCGCGTGTGCAATGCCGCCGGTGCGGGAGGTTCGGCAGGGACGCCGGTGGTGATCCATGATGTGTGGACCGACTCGCCGGATGAATGGCATTTCAGGGGTGGGGATTACACAGACCCGGTACTTGGAAAAATTACGTTTACACAGACTACGAAGGGCGTTGATGTAACTTTTGTCGACGGGTTTCCGATGGGCCCTTTATGTTATAACCTTACTCTTCCCCTGGGCCTTGACTGGGGCGAGTCGCCTACGTTTTGTTCCACCTGGCATAATGTTGCCGGGCTGCAGTACCTTGCTTTTCCGACTCCTGTAGCGTCAGTGCAGGTGACAAACTACTGTCCGCCTGCCCCTGCATTTACGCTTTTAAAAACGGCTAATAAGACCACGGACATATTGCAGGATGATAAATTAACTTATAATCTGCGTGTTTGCAATACCGGGGGGGAGGCATATCAGGGGACTATGACCATAGTCGATGATTGGTCTAATAATAATGACAACTGGGCATTTGACGGGCCCTACAGCTGGACCGCGCCGGCTGGCGTTAATAGTATTTCGCTGAACCAGGATGTGGGCAACAGAAAAGCGACGTATACAATTGTTTTTAAACAGCCAGGTTTTAAAGGCTGCATGGACCTGCCGCTTAATACGCATATTACGTCAAGGACCGTGGGGAATTGTTCGTGGCATAATGACGCAACGCTGAGTTATTACGCATCACCGGTAATAGTATCAACCGTGCCCATGACAGACCTGTGCACGCCAACGCCCATGCCGCCTGTTTTTACAATATTAAAAACCGCGAATAAAACAACAAACCTGGTCTCGGGGGATAAGCTCACGTTTAATCTTCATGTATGCAACACGGGAGGGTATGTATCTTCCGGCGACCTTACAATAACTGATGATTATTCTTCCTCGCTTGACACCTGGACTTTCGACGGTCCTTACTATATAGGCTCGTCCCCGGGCATATCAGGCGTTTCACTGACCAATGATATGGCAAATAAAAAATTTATATACGTTATACATTTCACTTCGCCGGGATTTGACACTTGTGTGGACCTGCCCTTAACCCTTACCCTTGGCACAGTGGGCAGCTGTACTTGGCATAATGACGGGATACTGAATTACCAGACAACGCCTGCAATCAAATCGATTGTGCCGATGACGAACATATGCGCTTCGCCGACGCCGACTGCAACCAGGACCGCGACAAGGACAAATACCCAGACTTTTACAAGGACATCAACGCCGTCCATGACATATACTGCTACTTATACAATTACGCAAAGTCCGACCGCGACTTATACGGCGACGCGGACATCAACACCGACAATAACATTTACGTCTACGTACACCCGTACCATTACACCGTCAGAGACGTCCACTTTTACGGCGACAAAGACGGCTACGCCTACTCCGTCGTTAACGTATACGGCCACGCCGACGCACACGCCGACTTTGACATTTACGGCAACTCCCACGCCGTCGTTCTCGTATACAGCCACGCCGACCCGTACGCCGACTTCGACATTTACGGCAACGCCCACGCCGTCGTTCTCTTATACTGCCACGCCGACGTACACGCCGACTTTAACATATACGGCAACTCCCACACCGTCGTTCTCGTATACGGCCACGCCGACGTACACGCCGTCTTTGACATTTACGGCAACGCCTACGCCGTCGTTCTCTTATACGGCCACGCCGACCCGTACGCCTACTTCCACCTATACAGCCACACCTACGCCGTCATTTTCTTATACGGCCACGCAGACGCACACTCCTACTTTCACTTATACAGCGACGCCGACGCCTTCTTTCTCTTATACTGCAACTCCCACGCCGACATTTACCTATACGCGCACGCCCACCCCGACAAATACTTCCACCTATACGGCAACGCAATCACAGACTTATACGCCGACTATGACGGCGACCCCGACACAATCGTATACAGCCACGCCCACATCCACTTATACATATACGACTTCACCCACGCATACTCCGACCATGACGCCTTCATTTACCGCGACTTCCTCAAATACAAGCACGCCGACGTTTACATTTACGCCCACGCAGACATTTACTTACACGGCGACGCCTTCTTATACCATGACATCTACGGCAACGCTTACCCTGACTTATACCATTACTACACTGAACACGGCTACGGCAACTCCGACAGCGACATTGACATACACGCCGACCCCGACTTTTACGGGAACATACACAAATACAAATACGCCCACGCATACGGTGACATATACAAGCACATCCACTTTTACAGCCACGCAATCGGTAACTTTTACCCCGACGCCTTCGCTGACTTCTTCTCCGACGCCGACGTTTACCGTGACGGAATCTATAACATTCACGCCGACGCCTTCAAGCACTAATACGGCCACACCCACATACAGCGAGACAAAGACCATGACGTTTACGCCGACGCAGTCATTTACTTACACGGAAACTCCCACTTATACGCAGACAAAGACCATGACATATACCCCGACGCAGTCTTTCACTTATACGGAAACGCCTACATATACCCAGACAAAGACCATGACTTATACACCCACACAGTCTTACACTTACACGGAAACTGCCACGTATACCTTCACATTGACAAAAACAAATACACAGACCATGACAAATACTCCCACCTGCACGCCGACATTTACAGACACTCCGGTGAACACACCCACATTTACTTTTACCGCGACGGAAACGGCCACGCCTACATCAAGCATGACAAACACGCCGACTTATACAGCAACATCCACCATGACGCCATCATCAACGGCCACGCCCACATACACGGGTACTATAACCGTGACTTATACCACTTCACCTACTTATACGGCCACGCCAACTCCTTCTTTTACGCACACGCCGACATACAGCGCTACAAATACCGCGACGCCGACTTTTACCATGACTTATACCAGGACATCCACACCCACCCGGACATGCACTATGACGGCGACACCTACTGCCACCCGGACTTATACCCAGACTGCTTCGCCCACAAATACGCTGTCACCGACTGCGTCCCCGACCCCGGTTCCATATCCGTATATAATGAAAATCGAGGCTTTTAATTCAGCGGGTGAATTGGTTAAGCTCATAGTCGAAGCCCCGGTTACGGACAATCCCGTGAATGTCCTGATGCTCATCAATGATCTGGAAGAATCCGTTTTTAACGCGTCCCAGGATGAATTAAAACTGATCCTGCCGGGAATTCAGACACCGGGACAGGAAGGCGGGGATATGACCGCGGAATTCACATGGAACGGGGATAATGACGGCGGCCAAAATATAACGCCTGGCTTATATTATATAAAAGTATCGTTTATCGACACGTATGACCACGTTCAGACCACGATAAAAGATGTGCAGGTGGTAAGGATTGATAAGAAACTAAGGGTAAGCATTTATAACAGCGCGGGCGAGGCTGTGCGCAGGATAACCGCGGATTATGTGCCGCACACGCTTGGGGACCTCGGCCTTTTAGAAACGGCCGGCATAGGTAAAGGCAGCTCGCCCATAGACATAGAATACGCGCCGGGCGCGGTTGTACAGTGGGATGGGAAAAATGACGGAGGAAGGCTTGTGGATTCCGGGGTATATGAAGTCAGGGTGGAGCTGAATTCAGGCTCAGGCTATTACACTTCCGCCGCCAAGAAAATAACAGTCTTAAACAGCGGTAATGCGGACTGGATTAGCGGTTTTAAATCATTCCCGAATCCGGTTTATGTAAATCCGGCGGCCGGCAGGTTTATAAATATAGCATGGGCTTCCGCCGCTTCAGGCAAGATACGGGCCGATATATATAATGAAGCGGGAGAGCTGGTACGCGGCTTAGAGGGAACCATTCAGTCAGGATCCATGCAGTGGAACCTGAAAACCGCCACAGATAAACCTGTTTCGGTAGGGGTGTATGTCGCGGTGGTAAGGGCCATTAAGGATACGGGCGAGATAAAGATGGAGACCCTTAAATTCTCGGTCCTATATAAGCAATAATCATCAAAAAAACCTTGTTATTATCCTTTCGTGGTATTATTATGTCTGTAGGTAAGGGCGTAATACCAATAAAACGGAGGCATCTATGAAAACAAGATATCTGCTTATAGCCGGAGGCGTGGACCAGAAGGGGATAGTTTTTAACCTGACAAAAATCCTGAAAAACTACAAATTCAACATTGAGGATTCATCAATGGTCATGCTCAGGAGGACTTTTTCAGTCATCATGCTTTTATCAGGCGAAAAAGGCGCGCTCCCGCAGAAACTGCAGAAGGAAATGGAAGCTTTTTCAAAAAAGTATTCCATGACCCTTGATATCAAAAAGATAACCGAAAAAGAGATGAAGGAATACCCCGGCGAAGGAAGCACCTATACCATATCAATATCTGGCGCCGACAAGCCCGGCATAGTAAACGCCATAACTGAAAAATTGTATAAATCAGGGGCAAACATCATAGACCTTGAAACAAAAAGCTCTGAAAAGGTAAAACCTCACGCTTATTATATGTTCCTGGAAGTGAGCATGCCGGGCAAGGACGGGGTAAAGGCGCTGGAGAAGACGCTCTCTGAGGAAGCCAAAAAGCTCGGTGTGCACGTCTCGGTTAATGAGGTTATAAAAGCCATCCTATGAACATCTTAAAATTTCCCGATGAGAGGCTCAGGCAGAAGTGCCTGCCTGTTGCCAAAATAGATTCCAGGGTAAAAGATTTTATTGAAGACTTAAAAATAGCCATGTATACAAATAAAGGCTGTGTGGGCATTGCCGCGCCCCAGGTGGGAAACATGTCGCGCATAGTTGTGGTGGATGTCACCGGCCATAAAAAAGCCGAGCAGTCGCGGGGGCTGATGGTGCTTATTAATCCCGTCCTTCTAATCAGGGAAGGGTCGGTCACGAACAGGGAAGGGTGCCTGTCCGTCCCTGACTATACCGGCAATGTGGAGCGCTACTGGGGCACCCGCTTCCAGTATGTGGACACGGACGGCTACGACAGGCTTCTGGAGACGTCTGGTTTCGAGGCGGTAGTGGTGCAGCACGAGGTGGACCATCTGGATGGAGTGCTGTTTTTGGACCGCATTAAGAACGCGAAGAGGGATTTGTTTGAGAGGAAGAAGTTTTAGTCTCAAGACTCATGACCCAAGACCCAAGTAGGAGTCGTGTTAGTCTCAAGATCTATGACCCAAGACACAGGTAGGACTTGTTTTTACTTGGGACTTGAGTCTTGAGTTTTGAGACTATTAGAAACAACCATCAACGCCGCTACGTCAAAAATAAAGTGGAAAGCAATTGCCGCATACAATCCCAGGTACTGATATGAATACCCTATGGCCGCGCTTAATAAAAGCATTATTATCCCGTATGCCATTATCTTCAAATTCCTTACGTTAAAATATCCGTGAAGGAGTATGAAAAGCACTGATGCCGGCCATATGCCCCATATCCTCTGAAGCCCGGCGCGGAAAAGGAATTCCTCGCACACGGCGGCGGTTAAGGATATGATAATGATATCAAGCGTGTTAAATTTGTATTTTGATACCAGCTCGCCTATCATCTCAAGCACGGGATTGAAGAATTTCACTTTTGTCACAAGCATCCCGCACAGGACTCCTGTTAAAACTCCCGCAAGTATGCCTGCGCCTGCCTGTATCCAGACCGGCTGGGCCTGGTTTAATATTTTTACCAGAGGTACTTTTCCCACGACAAACATGATTATGGCGCCTGCCAGTATCGCTGCTTCAAGCGCCGTATTTATTAAGTACAGAAATCCTTTGCTGTTTTTATCCACTTTTGTTCTCCTAATTATATATGTCAACTTGCATTTAAGTTTAGATGAAAAATCCTTTAATATCAAGTGATTTTTCTTTATCTTGACACGTTAGCACATTTGTGCTATAAATGTATATGCAAGATATAGATTTAAGACTTAGGACACAAGTAGGGGTCATGTTAGTCTCAAGACTCATGACCCAAGACCCAAGTAGGACTTGTCTTTACTTGGGTCTTGAGTCCTGGGTCTTGAGACTAATAAGAAGGAGGCCACATGAAACTCACAGCGCAGACAAGCAAGGTCCTGGAAAAAATCACAGATTGGTTTGAGGAACATGGGGCTCCGCCGACACTAAGGGAGCTTGCAAAACAGTCGGGTTTGTCATCGACCTGGACCATAAGGCACCATTTAAAAAAACTGGCGGATGCGGGTTATATTAAACTGAACAAAAATGTCTCCAGAGGGATCGAGCTTTTAAATCAATCCGCGGGGATACCCCTTTTAGGACGCATAAGCGCCGGCCTTCCCATAGATGCCATAGAAAATATAGAGGAACGCATAAGCAGCATAACTGATATTTTCGGGTTGAGGGACCTATTTGCGCTGCGGGTGGCCGGGGACTCCATGACGGGCGCCGGAATATATGACGGAGACACCGTCATCGTAAGGAAACAAAAAACAGCCGAGAACGGCGAGATAGTCGCGGCTCTTTTGGGTTCCGAGGCCACGGTAAAAACATTTTATATGACAGATGACGGGGTAAAACTCAAAGCTGAAAATCCCAAGTATTCCCCCATAGTTTCCAGGGATGCCAGCGTCATGGGCAAGGTAGTCGGCGTCATAAGGAAGATAAAATGAGCGTGACAGTTATAAACGAGAAGATAAAGGTCGGCGCTGTTTTTTCAAAGAACAGGATAGAGCCCAAGTGGTTCAAGTGGAAGGAACGGAAGGTAGATGTAAAGACCGTATCCTACTGCTGGAACACGGCGGAAGGCGCGGCTATGATACTGCATTTTTCAGTCTCAGGGGATGGCGGTTACTATGAACTTTCATTTAACCAAAAAACCCTGGAATGGATGCTTGAAAAAACGGAACTTATAGCTTAATCCAAATATTGAAAGCAAGGAAACCACATGACCCAATCCCCGGAACGCACAATCTTCCTTATAGATATGAATGCTTATTTTGCCTCTGTCGAACAGAACTGCAACCCGTCTTTACGCGGCAAGCCTATTGGCGTATGCGGCCAGGGCCGTACTATAATCACCACCGCTTCCTACGAAGCGCGCGCGTATGGGGTAAAGACCGGCATGACCATACCCGAGGCAAGGAAACTGTGCCCGCGGCTCATTCCTGTCGTCGGCAACCTGGATAAATACGTGGACACATCCATACGCATACACAAGATACTCCTTGATTACACGGACAAGGTCGAGGTTTTTTCCATAGATGAATGCTTTATGGACCTGACAACTACCGAGAAGCTCTTTGGTGGAGGGGAAAAAGCCGCCATGGAGATGAAAAAAAGGATTAAAGACGAACTGGGGCTTCTGTGTTCCATAGGCATAGCCCCCAATAAGGTGGTGGCAAAGATAGCGGCAAAGTCAAAAAAGCCGGACGGCCTTGTCATTGTCCGGGAAGCGGATGTTCCCGCATTCATGGAAAACCTTCCGGTCTCAAAACTGCAGGGTGTTGGCATAGGAAGGCAGCTGGAAAGGAAGTTTTTGTCGCTCGGCATTGATACCGCCAAAAAACTCGGCATGGCGGACGAACGCATGCTCAAGGATAACTTTGGCATACTGGGCAGGATGTATAAGAACATAGGCCTGGGTAAAGATTCATCGGATGTAAAAGGATATAACTACGAGAGCCCGGTAAAGTCAGTGGGCCACAGCCACACCCTGCCTGCTGATACCATGGATATAAGCGTGATAAGGTCATTTCTTTTGATGCTGTCGGAAAAAACAGCCGTCCGGCTGCGCGAGTACAAGCTCCTGGGCAGGACTGCGTTCCTGGCTGTGCGTTTTGAGGATTTTGAGATGCACTGCAGCCGCGCCACGCTGCACCACTACTTCAACTCCGGGGTGGAACTTTTTGAGGAGGCGTGGAAGATATTCGAGAAGCTGATGCCGTTGAAGAAGAAAGTGAGGCTGCTTGGGGTGAGTATATCAAACACGGCAACGGGGCACGGGCAGCAGTATCTGTTTGAGAACATGGAAAGGAAACAGAAACTGATGGAGGTAATGGACGAGATAAACAACAAGTACGGGGCGTTTACTTTAAAACCGTCATCTATAATAAAGGCCGAAAAGCACGGGATTTTGGAACGGTGTGGAATAATGAGCACACGTCTTATAAAGTAGGTTGTAAGTTGGAGTTGTTCTTTTATCCCTCTCCCCCCGGGAGAGGGTAGGGTGAGGGGAAGTAGGTACTTGTTTCACCTCACCCCAGCCCCCTCTCCTAAGAGGAGAGGGGAGGAATGTAAAAGACAAACCGTCTTTTCATCCCTCTCCCCCCGGGAGAGGGTAGGGTGAGGGGAAGTAGGTACTTGTTTCACCTCACCCCAGCCCCCTCTCCTAAGAGGAGAGGGGAGGAAGGTAAAAGACAAAACGCCTTTTTATCCCTCTCCCCCGGCTATTTATAGTCCCCCCTTGCGGGGGAGAGAGGGTAGGGTGAGGGGACAGGGGGGATAATGGATAAACTGGTTGAGTATGCGCGGGATTTAAGAAAGAAACAGACAGACGCTGAAAGGAAATTATGGAATTATTTAAGGGGAAGGAGGTTCTTTAACCTGAAATTTAAAAGGCAGGAACCCGTAGGGAAATACATTGCGGACTTTATTTGTTATGAAAAAAGTATTATAATTGAACTTGATGGGGGACAGCACGCAGAAAAGGCCGGCAATGATAAAATCAGGGACAATTATTTGCGGGGTTGTGGTTATATAGTGCTAAGATTTTGGGATAATGATGCTTTGAAGTATACTGAAAGCATACTTGAGGTTGTCAGGCAGGAAATTTTTGTATAATAATAAAATGTATACAGGAGGTAGCGTTTGGGAGTAGTAAAAATTGGCACCTCAGGCTTTTCCTTCCCTGACTGGAGAAAAGGGGTTATATACCCCCAGGGCCTGCCTCAAAAAGAAGAACTCATATACTACCAGAAAGAACTTGGTTTTGACACGCTTGAGGTCAACGCCACCTACTACGCCCTCCTGTCGGACAAGACCGCTTTTGCCATGGAGCAGAAGACTTCAAAAGGTTTTGAATTTGTTGTAAAGGGGTTCAGGGGATTTACCCATGACCCCTTTGACACCAGGCTTGGTGAAAAGCAGCCTTCTATGGACAGGGCATTTTCCGACATTGAGAAATTCAAATACTCCCTTAAACCGTTTTCAGAAGCCGGCAAGCTCGGCGGCATACTCCTTCAGTTCCCGGTGTTTTTCTATCCGTCAAAAGAGTCAGAAGCCTATATAATAAACTGCAAAAAAGCCTTTGAAGGCATGCCCCTGATTATTGAGTTTCGCAACAGCCACTGGGCAAAGGATGAGACGTTCTCGTTTTTAAAGGCATATGACTTGGGATACTGCGCCGTGGACGAGCCGCCGCTTGAAAGGCTTATGCCGTTTAAGCCGGAAGTGACCTCTGATGTGGCGTACTTCCGCCTCCACGGAAGGAACAAGAACTGGTTCAACGCGCCATCTGAGGTCAGGTATGATTACTTATATACGGACGAGGAACTGAAGTCCTTCCTACCGGATGTGAAAAAGATGGCTGAGCAGTCAAAGAAGATGTTTATATTTTTAAATAATTGCCACGCGGGGTCGGCGGTTAAAAACGCGAAGCGGATGAAGCAGATGATGGATGCTCAGCAGGGGACTTTGCTTTAATGATTTGGGATATGTGATTAAAGCGTGGCCTTATTAAGGAATTTCAAAACATCTTTAATGTTCGGCGACTTAGTTACCCCGGGTCCGGACATGCAAACCATTGAAGCCAGCAGGCTGGCGAATACCACGGTCTTATCGTCGTCCCAGCAGTTAAGCAGCCCAAAAGCAATGCCAGCCCTAAAAGTATCGCCCGCGCCAAGCGTATCTACTGCCTTTATCTTTAAAGGCTTAAATACCTTTTTAGCCGTATTTGCCCTGCCGTAAATGATCTTATCAGCGCCGGATGTAAATATAACCAGTCCTTTATAGTTCTTTGTGTACTGTTTATAAAGCTTGTCCATATCAACTCCGCGGTATTCGCGCTCCATGAACTCGCCTGAAATAACCGCGGCTTCTGAATTTTTAATGACATAATGCTCGGGTTTTTCATCCAGGGTCACGTACTTCTTCTTATATTTAACGCACAGTTTTGCCGCCAGTTCAGACCCTTCAGGCATGAAGGGGTCTATGCACGCCACGCGGCAGTTCTTGATGTCGCTCGCCTTTGGCTTGGACCATTTTCGTCCCTGGAACCAAAGTTTGCCAAACCACCCGAAAACAGTCCGTCCCTCATCGCTGACAAAGACAAGGTCCCGAGGCCCGGAATATCCGGCCTTGCGCTCAAGGGAGGAAGTATCAACATGTTCCTGTTCAAAGTAGCCCTTTACCTTATGATATACATCCTCACCAAGCCATGTGCCCGCTATTTTAGTTTTTAACCCAAGCCTACTGAGCACCACAGCCGCATTAGTAGCCTCACCGCCAGGGACTTCGATTAAGGTTTCCACTTCCTTATAAGAGTCAGCTGAAGGGAACTTACCGGAAAGGGTAAATATTGAGGATAGTTCAACAAGGCCGTAGCAGTAAACGTCTTTCATGTTTTCTCCTTTTTTAGGGGAAGCATATATGCGTCCCGAAGGCTAGTTTGAATATACCTAATTATATCATAAACGGGTTTTTGTAACGCGGGTTGCGTTGATATGATAAGCGTATTGACAGAGGTGGGGGGGTCTAGTAGAATTATCATATAAATAACAGGGGAGGAAAACATGAAAAAATTGATGGTTGTTATTTTTGTGTTGTTACTTGTTTTTGCCTTTACAGGGTGTGCGGAGTTTGAAGAGTATGCAATTAAGAAGAATCTTGAATCGCAGGAAGCGGAAGGCAGGATAGTATTAACGGGCGGATATTATACGGAAGCTTATTACGCGGCAAAGAAGATACTAAAGGACGAAGGGCTGACAATTGTCCACGATTCTCTGAGTGCCTTTCCGATGAATCTTATAGGAGAGTCATATAAAAAACGGAGTGAAGGAGACAGGCTTAAGGATACAATTATAACAAATATGATAGGCGGGAAAAAGAATACTGAAAAAGTTGTTGATACTATCGTTAAAAGCAGGAATTTCACCATGAAATACAGATATGACGACCGCTGGAAGATAATAAAAGGCCAAATGGGCGTATTATATACCGGCAATGTAACGGGAAAGAACGGGCAGGGAGTTGTGGTTGAGACAATTGAGGACGGAGTATCTGAAACCGAGAAAAAACAGGCAATAGAAAAGCTGAAGAGCCTGATTAATGAATATGTAAAAGACCCGTCTAAAATGGGAAAATAGGAACTGGTGTAATGAACTGGTCGTAAAATGGGGTGGCTCCTGCGAGGGTCATACCAAAGGCTTAAAAATGCAAAAGGCAAGCTTTAGTTGAGCCTTTTGCATTTTTGGCTCACCAGACAATACAATTCTCGCACCTTCCTTATTTCAGGGGAGGTTGAAGACCTTTATAAACAGACGGTGTCTATTTAATAATTTTTGTATTTTTACCTTTGAATAATTTAATGACATTTGCAGAAATTACAACCAATACTGTAATAATAAAGCCATAAATGCTGCCTGTAATTGGTAAAAATGCCCTGTATGAGTCATTCGTCAAACGAAACATTGCTTCTTCCTGTTCCGGGGTAATTTCACTGCCTGAAAACACACCGTCGTGATTTAAATCAAATTTATTAAGAGCAATTTCAAGAAATTTGGCGTGAAAAATGTCGCTAATAAACACGGTTAAAATAACGGAACAAAACACCATTGTAAACAGGAAAAGAAACTTATCGTCTGACAATTCCTTCTCAAATTGGATATAGGTAATAATTGCGATTATCAAAGTAGGTGTAAATACAATCATGTATGGTATGAATTTTTGTAAGGTTATAAATCCTGACACAAACGAAAGCAAAATAACTAAAAAAATCCAAACGCTCAAATTTACACTTTTGGACATAATGTTTTTTGATGTTTTAATAAAGAACAGATATATTGCACTTAAAATTAATAAAGGGAATATTAAAAACAAACACAGAATAAGTATCAATTTAGCCTCCCATATTTTTACGCTTATATTTTATCACCCTTTTTACCGTTGGCAAGTATAAACAGTACGAGAGGGCGATTGGGTTATAGGATTAAGACAATGGCCGGGCCGCCACATGGGGCGGCCCCTACGAGGGCCATGCCAAGGGCTCAAAAATGCAAAAAGCCCATCTTTCGATGGGCTTTTTGCATTTTTGGCTCCCCGGGCAGGACTCGAACCTGCGACAATGTGATTAACAGTCACATGCTCTACCGACTGAGCTACCAGGGAACGTATCTTATAATAGCAGCACGGACTAATATTTTTATCATATTGGTATGGCAATGTCAACACTTCTCTTACATAATATTTGCGGGGATTTTCCATTTTTGTTGCGTTTTTGACTCTGCTGCGGGGAAGCGTACATTTGTCTGTTCCTTGCTTATATTAGGATGTTTGGTATACTTATCTATATAATGATTCTATACATTTCAGGGGGTTTCATCTTGAAAAAAACGAAATCTGCAGGGTCGGCAGTACCGGGCAAAGCAAATCCCGGAGTAGATGCGTTTATCAAAGGTCTTGATAAGTGGCAGGCTGAAATGAAAGAGCTGCGAAAGATTGTGCGGGAATGCCCGGTGACCGAGGAGATGAAATGGGGGCAGCCTTGCTACACTTTTGAGGGGAATAACATAGTAATAATACACGGGTTTAAGGAATACTGCGCTGTGCTTTTTGTCAAGGGGGCGCTTTTAAAGGATTCCAAAGGCGTGCTGATCCGGCAGACTGAGAATGTGCAGGAGGCCAGACAGATACGGTTTACAGGCTTGAAGGAAATAGTGAAGCTGAAGGGCACGATAAAGGCTTATATAAAGGAAGCCATAGCGGCGGAAAAAGCAGGGCTGAAAGTGCCGCACAAGAAGACCTCTGACTTTAAGGTTCCGGGTGAGTTCAAGGAAAAACTCGACAGCGTGCCGGGACTTAAAGTCGCCTTTGAAAACCTCACACCCGGCCGCCAGCGGGCATACCTGTTTTATTTCTCCCAGGCTAAGCAGTCCAAAACCAGGGAAGACAGGGTTGAAAAATATATGGATAAGATACTTGACGGTAAGGGGCTTGACGATTAAAATGCGTAATTGACTGCGCGGCGCGGTTATATTATAAGCGCGCGGGATGCGGATGGCCTTAGATAAATAAACAGGGGAGAGGAGGAGTATATGCAAAAAAACATTCTTGAAGCCATACTGATAGGCGCTTTGTTCGTGGTTTATCTTATGCTATGGGCCATAAAGAGGCGGACTTTGATGAAGCAGTCCGGCATAGACCCGCAGGTAATGGCCAAGTCAAAAAGCAGCCTTCAGAAATTCATGTCCTATTTTACATTCGTGCTTACCATATTTATCACGCTGATGCTCGTGGTTAAAGTTTTTAACCTGAAGTTTTTTTCCATGTTCAATGAACTGGCTTATCTGGATTCCGTAAAATTTGACGCGGCCGGGTTCCTGCTCGGGTTGGCGGGGTTAAGTATTTGCCTTTACGCGCAGCTGAAAATGGGAAGGTCCTGGCGCGTGGGGATTGATGAAAAGAAAAAGACGGCGTTGATAACCACGGGATTGTATAAGTTCATACGGAATCCCACATACCTCGGATTATTCGCTTTAAACGCCGGCGTGTGGATGATATTCCCGTGCTGGGCCGTATTTCTGTTCGCTTACAGCTTCTATCTTTTCCTTGAAGTGCAGGTAAGATGCGAAGAGGATTTCCTGCTCAAACTGCACGGTAAAAAGTACGCGGAATACATGAAACATACAAAGCGATATATTCCTTTTATATACTAAATAACTGTTTGATATTGTTTTGCTGATGTTAGAGACTAAATATAATAAGTTTTTATCTTATTTTCATATTTTGCCCCCTTTAAAAACCCCTATATTTTATTGGTATTTAATAAAATAACATTAAAAATCGGATATTATTTATTGAATTACAATAAATAATACTTGACTTTCGGCATTGGATTTTGTATATTTGCATCAGCAGGAGAAATCATACCGGGAAGGGCCCCGCGGTATGATGAAAAAAGAAGTTCAAAAAAATGGGAGGTATTAGCAATGAAAAATTTTGGAAAAAAGTCAGTGTCGTCGGTGTTCAGCGTGTTGTTGAAAGTGATGTGGTATTTGGTTCTTGTGGGGGCTATTTGCGGAGCTTTGTTCTTTACCGCGGTCATATCATCAGATAAGGTTCAGTTATTCATAGGGGAGAAGATAGCGGAAGACCAGAGGATAAATCCTTCGGAAGAAAACCGCCATGACCTCGAAGAGTGGAAGATGTTTAACCAGGCGCCGCTGGCTTTAAAGATGCTGGCATTCCCTTATGTCGCGGCTGTTGTAGTGCTTCTGCTTATGATTATAAAAAGGTCGGCTGTCCTGTTTGATAATTTTAAGAATGAGATAGTATTTAACAAAAGCAATGTGGATATTATTTCGAACATAAACAAACTGCTGATACCGTTTTCAATTATTACCTTCAACTTCAGCGGCCTGCTGACCTGTGTGCTGCTTTACATGCTCGGCGAAATATTCAAGAACGGCGCTGCTCTTCAGGAAGAGCACGACTTAACCGTTTAATACAATAATTACCAATTACTAATAAATGATGCGGAGGCGTGTATGAGTATAATATTCAGGCTGGACAGGGTAATGGCTGACAGGAAGATATCCTTAGGCGAGCTGGCAAAGAGGATAGACCTGACAGACTCAAACCTGTCGATATTAAAGACAGGAAAGGCAAAAGCTGTAAGGGTTGAGACGTTGAACGCGCTATGCAGGGAACTCAATTGTCAGCCGGGAGAGATACTGGAGTATGAGAAGGACTGAAGGGCAATTACTAATGACTAATCACCAATTACTAATTAAGGAGTCGCTTCGCGACGGTTATGATAGTAGGACGGTTCACATGAGACGGTTCACCTGAGACGGCTCACCTGAGACGGCTCACCTGAGACGGCTCACCTGAGACGGTTCACCTGAGACGACTCACCTGAGACGACTCACCTGAGACGACTCACCTGAGACGACTCACCTGAGACGACTCACCTGAGACGACTCACCTGAGACGCCTTATCTGAGACGCCTTATCTGAGACCAAGAACTACAACCACGGGCCAAACACCCGAAAATTAAGGAGGCAACATCATGGCAAAGGCAAAAGTAAAAGCAAGCGTAAAGGGCGGAGAAATTGGAAAGGCAATAGGCAGCGCTATAGGAAAAGAAATAGAAAAAGAAATGGAAAACGGCGAGTGCAAGGATAAGAAATGGCACCATCATACCAACAACGGCGGCAATGCGGTATACGGGCTTGGGTTCATCGGCGCGGCGATATATTTTATATCGCATGCAACAGGATTTTGGGTGGGCGTTCTCGGGCTGTTGAAGGCGATAGTATGGCCGGTGCTGCTTGTTTATAAGCTGCTCGGAATGGCAGGGCTTTAAGTACATGAACTGTTAAGAACCGTACTGTCTGTCATTGCGAGGAGCCGTATTTGCACTACGGCGACGAAGCAATCTCGTTTAAAACAGACGAAAAGCGAGATTGCTTCGTCGGCAAGTAATTGAAACGCCTCCTCGCAATGACAACTAAAAAATAATTAAGAGGGGGTTATATGAAAGCTGTCATTTACACAAAATATGGGACGCCGGACAACGTTTCACTTCAGGAAGTCGCAAAGCCTGTGCCGAAGGATGACGAGGTACTTGTAAAAGTACTCGCGTCATCCGTAAACAAGGCTGACTATTACATGCTCGCGGGAAAGCCTTTCCTCATAAGGCTGGCCGGCTATGGTCTGTTCAGGCCTAAAAACGCCATTCTCGGATGTGATGTAGCAGGCAGGGTAGAGGCTGTCGGGAAAGACGTTAAAGAGCTTAAAGCAGGCGATGATGTTTACGGTGACCTGTTTGACCGGCCTTTCGGCGCTTACGCCGAGTATGTATGCGCGAAGGAATCAGTGCTGTCGATAATGCCGTCAAATATGTCCTATGAGGAAGCGGCGGCAGTGCCTTTAGCCGGCGTCACAGCGTATAAAGGGCTTATCAAGGGGAATATAAAAGCCGGGCAGAAAGTCCTGATCAACGGCGCCTCAGGCGGTGTTGGGACTTTCGCGGTGCAGATAGCCAAATCATTCGGCGCTGAAGTCACGGCGGTATGCAGCGCCGGAAATGTGGAAATGGCAAAGTCCATGGGCGCGGACCATGTAATAGATTACACAATGGAAGATTTTACCAAAAGCGGCAAAACATATGACCTGATATTAGGCGCTAACGGCTACCATTCCATCCCGGATTATATGAAGTCATTAAGCCCGGGAGGAATTTACGTCTCGGCCGGGGGTACAATGCAGCAGATATTTCAGGCTGTGCTTCTGGGGGCTTTTTATTCTACGGGAGGCAAGAAAGTATTTGCCCTGACTTCGAACCCGGAGAAAAGGGTGCTGATATTGCTCCAAGGGCTTATTGAAGCGGGTAAAGTTAAATCAATTATTGACAGGCGTTATCCCTTAAGCGAGACTGCCGAGGCTTTCAGGTATCTTGGCGCCGGGCATGCGAAGGGAAAAGTTGTTATAACGGTGTAGTTTATTAAAAATGCATTGGTAGCCGCAACCTTCAGGTTGCGCAAGGAAGGACGTTAACCCCGCCTTACGCAACCTGAAGGTTGCGGCTACCAGAAATTAAGACAACAACAAAAAAATATTTTCATGACTTCCTCTTATTGAGCATCCTCTCAGCCGGGCAGCCGAGCAGCCTTTGTTTGCAGTTTTTGCACGCGAGGGTGGACCGGACAAAGCCGTTTCCCCAGGTTGTCAGCGCTATCAATGACAGCACCACTGCCAGCAGCGGCACGCTGAAATCTTTAACCAGTAAAATAATTCCTGCAACAGCAGGCGCGAAAGATACGATAAAATCCGGGATAACATCCACAAGGCTTATTTCGCCATTGATGAATTTGTCCGGGTCGCCTTTTTTGAAAAGCGGGGCGAGCCTGCCCATGCCGGAAAAACACGTTTTCCCGTAATAATAACAGTTAACGCAGCTCTTTGTCATGAGGCGTATTTCCATCCATAAGATGAAAATGATATATACCGCCATCCAGATTAAGCCTGTCAGGCTGATTATGTACGCGCCCATGGAAAATATGGACAACTGTAGAAGGCTTGCCGTAAGTACGGTTGAAAGCGGGTAGTTTTCGTAGTATTCAACATGTTTCAAAATAATCACCCCCAATGGTGAAAATTTCTTGAATTTGGGGTCTGAGTTTTTAGAAGGTTTACCTACTAATTATATACATGAAATACGCAGATAGCAAGTTTCACGGATATTTGGCATTAAAATATGCCGCTTATTCAAGCTGCATAAATAAATACATTGCCGTCTCCGGTATTTGCTATAATAGATGTGGAAAGTATTGGAAGGCTCCGCACGATTATAAATGGGGTTTCATCCATTTTCCGGGGTGAGCATGTATAAATTATCCGATGTTGACAGAATGCTCCAAAAAACCAACCGCGGCATTATTATGGCCATATGCGTTTTTATGTGTGTGTGTCTGGGCTGGCTGGGCATATTTATAGGCAATGAGTTTTCGTTTGCCATATTTTACATAATTCCTGTCATGACAGCGGCCTGGTACGGAGGTAAAAGAGGCGCTTTTACTACCTGTATTCTTGCCGCGTTGACGTGGCTGGCAGGTGATTTGCTTGGCGGGAGGAATTACACCGCGGCGTTTATACCTTACATAAACGCTGCCGCAAGGGCTATCCTGTTCCTGGTAATTACCCTCCTGACGCTGACTGTCAGGAAATATGTGACCGGTGAGACAAAATCAGCCAACGAAGATTTTCTTACAAAAATTTCAAACAGCAGGGCTTTTTTTAATTACGCCGGTATGGAACTGAAAAGGCTTAAACGCTATAAGGATCCCTTTACCATAGCGTATTTTGATGTAGATAATTTTAAGGCCATAAATGACCTTTACGGGCATCAGGCAGGCGATCATGTGCTTATGGAAATTGCGTATACCATCAGGAGGTCTTTAAGGCCTACAGACGTGGTTGCAAGGCTCGGCGGCGATGAGTTCGCGATACTTCTTATAGAAACAAGGCCGGAGCAGGCGAAGAGGACCATTGAAAAGATAAACAGGATCTTAAACGACCTTATGAGAAAGGAAAGACACGCGATTACTTTCAGTTTCGGCGTGGTGACTTTTTTAAAGGCGCCGGATAATGTCGATGACATGATAAAAAAAGCCGACGACATGATGTACATGGCAAAGCACGGCGGTAAAAACAGGATAATTTATTCAGTTTACAGGTAAGAATGTTCAAAGGTCTAAAAATTTAACGAAGCAAAAAAGGAGTTCAGTCAATGAACATCGCAATTATCGGCACGGGCGGGGTTGGCGGTTATTTTGGAGGCAAGCTCACGCAGCTGTTATCCACGGATAAAAATCTGAAAATTTATTTTATCGCCAGAGGGCAGCACTTGCACGAGATAAAGGCGCACGGGCTTATCCTTGACAGCGATGACGGGCAGTATGTATGCAAACCCACTATGGCCGCGTCAAACATAGCTGAACTGCCCGGGCTCGACCTGTGCCTTATATGCGTCAAATCATACAGCCTTGGCGAAGTCTTAAATCAGCTTAAGCCTAAGATAAAAGATACGACGCTTATTTTGCCGCTTTTAAACGGAGTTGACATATATGAGCGGATACGCAGCGTAATACATGACGGGATTGTTTTCCCTTCATGCGTATATGTGGGTACATACATTGAGCGTCCGGGCAAGGTAACGCAGCGGGGAGGCGCAAGCACCATTATTTTCGGCAAGGACCCGGGAAATAATCTGGTCCCGGAAATTATTTTTGACTTATTCAAAAGGGCGGGCATAAAATACAAGTGGAGTGAGGACCCGTATCCTGAAATATGGGGCAAATTCATCTTCATCGCGGCTTTCGGCCTTGTTACGGCGGATGCCGGCAAAACCATCGGGGAGGTTATTTCCTCCGGGGAACTGAGCGGATATGTTAAGGGTATTATGAAGGAGATAGCTGAGATAGCGTCCAAGAGGCATATCAATCTGCCGCCGTCAATAATCGAGGATTCTTTTAATAAGGGAAAAGGTTTTCCGCGCGACACAAAGACATCTTTCCACAGGGATTATGAGATACCTGAAAAACCTGATGAGAGGGACATCTTCGGCGGCGCGATATTAAGGATGGCGGTTTTAGCCGGGGTAAAGGCTGAAACAACTGAAAGAATTTATAATTCCATAATGAAAAAGAAAACCTTTTTATAGCGGCCGTTATAATTCCGCCAGCAGGTCGAGGGCTTCGTCCAGGGTATCTTTTACATACAAGTTTTTACGCCGGGTGACCATAATGAATGACTCATATAAAGGTTTCTGAAGCCCTTCCAGCCCGATTAACACCGTGGCTTTCATAAATGGCAGGTTGTGTGTGGTGAATTCGCGAAGCATTTTCATTATATCCGGGCTGAACCTGCCTCCCTTAGTGGTCGCGACGCACAGAAGCGAGCCCGGGGGTTCTTTTTCTATGACCGGGGAGATCTGCGCGATCTTAACCGCCAGTTCTTCCTTGCTCTGGCTTGCAAGTTCAATATACATTATCCGCTTGTTTTTGTGCTCCATCCACGTGAAATATGCCATGAAAACCTCCGTTAATTTTTTTCATTATAATATCTGAGGGGTATAAATCAATTAAAAAATAAAAACTGTATGGACAGCAGGAAGCACATGGTTGTCGCGTGAAAAAACAAACGTTATGCAGGGGAAATGAAATAAAGTTCAGGTCAAAAGAACAGCGGTGCAAGATTATTTCAGTTTGCGAGCCGGTATTTTGCGTATTCCACAGCACCCAAATCAAGAAAAACATTTGTAATTCCTGTTTGACTTTTTCAGCCTTTAAAATATAATCATATAAGCCGTAAAAACGCCTGCGCGTTTCCATTACATTAAAGGGAGCATATATATGGCACAAGTAGGGTTCATAAACCACAAAGGCAGGAAGATTCTGCTTATGGATTTTTCCTACACCAAGGTGGAAGAAATACTCGGGGCAATAGAGGAAACAAAAAAGACTGTCAGAAAATACCCGGAGAAGTCCATATACGGACTGGTGGATGTGCGGTTTTCCAGCTTTGACACCGAACTGTTCGCGGCATTAAAAGACCTGGCCAGCTATGACAGGCCATATATGAAAGTAACGGCCGTAGTGGGCGTGACAGGCCTGAAAAAGATGATTTTCATGGCAGTGCAGAGGTTTACCGGAAGGAAAAACCTCTACATGTTTGATAAGCTTGAAACGGCAAAGGATTGGCTGGTTTTACAGTAATAGAAGGCAGTAAAGTCTCAGTAGTCTCAGAGGTCTCAATGATCTCAAAAGTTTTAAACACCACGTACCAGGCTGTTGAGATCGTTGAGACTTCTGAGATTGTTGAGACTAAATGAGAGGCTTATGAAACTTAAAAAGGAAGATATCACGTTTGGCTGTTTAAAATGCGGGGAGTGCTGCAGGGTTGACGGGTATGTTTACCTGAAATGGGGCGAAGGCAGAAAAATCGCCGGATACCTGCAGATATCTTACGCGGAATTCAAGAAAAAATATACGAGGTTCCTGCTTATGCAGGGGCGGGTTATTGAGACCGACGCTGACGGATGCGCATTCCTCATTGACGGACGGTGCATCATATACCCGGTAAGGCCTTCGCAGTGTGTTACTTTTCCGTACTGGAAGCATGTACTGGAGTCGGACGAGGAACTTAAGCATATACAGGGGTATTGTAAGGGAGTTAAGAAAAAGTGAGTGGTGGGCAGTGGTTGGTGAGTAGCAGTCAATCTATGGCAGCTAAACACTACCCACCGCCCACTAAACACAAAAGGAGACTCATGGACCTATTAACGGTTTTATCAATAGCGGTAGGCCTTGCCATGGATTGCTTTGCCGTGGCCATTACAGTCGGAGTAACAGTAAAGGACATAAAGCCCGGACATGTTTTTAAAATTGCCTTGTTTTTTGGCGGGTTCCAGACAGGAATGACACTAATAGGCTGGGGGCTCGGCACCGGTTTCGCTAAATTCATCAGCAGCTTTGACCACTGGATAGCGTTCGGGCTTCTTCTCATAGTCGGCGGAAAGATGCTTTTGGAATCCTTTGAAAAATGCGAGGACGGCTGTCATAAGACAGACTACTCATCCACTAAGGCGCTGATACTTCTTTCCTTTGCCACATCCATAGACGCGCTCGCCGTCGGCGTAAGTTTTTCATTCCTGAAAGTGTCAATCCTGATGCCGGCTTTAATGATCGGCCTGGCTTCTTTTGCGTTCCCGATACTGGGTGTGATAGTCGGCAAAAAGACAGGCGAATTTTTTGAGAATAAAGCCGAGTTTATAGGCGGGCTGATACTTATAGGAATCGGCACAAAAATATTGCTGGAGCATATATTATGATGAGGTGGAAAATGACGGGAATATTATTGATATCACTGGCTATCGCGGGGTTTGCGGTAATTGCCGCCGGATGCGCGACATTAATGGGAAAAAAATGGAGCCAGGCAGTTCCGGCGAATGACCCGGCAATACAGTACACCGGCAGGATTGACTTTACCGATCCCGCCGCACCGAGGTTTGACTGGCCCGGAATACTTATACAGGCGAATTTTGAAGGCAAGTACATCGGAGCTGTCATAAAAGACGGGAATAATGATTATAATGTATTTATTGACGGAAAACCTGAGGCGATAATCGTCACAAAAACGGGCGTTGAGGAATACACGCTGGCGGATAACCTTGCCGAGGGCAGGCACCTGCTCACCGTTGCGCGCAGGGGCGAAGGCTATCAGGGGATTGGGGTTTTTAAAGGGCTGCTTCTTGAAAAATCAGGAAAACTCCTTGCGCCTCCTGAGAGGCCAAAAAAGAAAATAGAATACATAGGCGATTCCATTACCGTGGGATACGGCGTGGAAGGCATAGGCGTCAAATGCCCGTCTGAAAGGGAATACAAGAATAACTCAAAGGCTTTTTCCGCATTATCGGCTGAAGCGCTTGGCGCTGAGTACCATATTGTAGCCATCTCGGGAAGGGGGCTTTTGAAGAACTGGGGCGAGCAAAAGAAGGAATCAGCCGAGCCGCTCCCGTTTTATTATGACAGGACGCTTCAGAACGACCCTTCCATAAAGTGGGATTTTAAGAAGTGGGTGCCGGACATGGCTGTCATAAATCTGGGGACTAATGACTACTCAGCACAGCCCGTCCCTGACGGGGATGCTTTTAAGAAAGCCTACCTGGGGCTGATTAAACGTGTCAGGGAAAATTACCCCTCGGCTTGGATTGTATGCGTTAACGGGCCGGCGCAGGCGCCGCCGTTCCCGGAATACTTCACCGATGTCATGGATACCATTAAGGATAAGAAAGTGGTGCGCGTTGACATTGGCTCCCTTTCAAATGATGAACTAGGGTGTGACTGGCATCCTAATGAAAAAGGGGCAAGGCGGATAGCGGAAGATTTTACATCACAGGTTAAGGCTTCAGTCAGGGGGTTTTAAATGAGAAAAAACAAGTTGTGGGTGACCGCGCTGGTGATGATGCCCGTCATCATGCTTTTTTTTACGGGCTGCGGGAATAATGATGAAAAAGACCCGTATAGCATCATAAAGGGAAGGGAAGAGGTGAAGTTCGGCGATGTGGCCGATATAAAAGGAAAAATAGTATACAGGCAGCGCAGAATACAGCAGGGGCAATTAAAACCGCCGGGAGGGGTGACGCTTTACTACGCGCTTGAGCTCGATACCCCGGTAAATGCGGGCCCGAAGGATACCGTGGGTGAACCGGAACTGCTTAATGTGAATGTAATGCAGATTGAAAATCCAAAAAATATTGATCTTTCTGTGTTTGAAGGCAGGACGGTAAAAGTCAGGGGTATCATAAAAGAAGGTGTCGCCTTTGTAAATTACACGCGTTCCGTTATAATCGCGGACCTTGTTATGGCTTCAAAATAAAGAATATCCCGAAAACCATTATGATAACGGCAACAGCCAGTTTTACCTGATAAACGTAACAGTAGATATCCTTGCCGTCCACCCGCATTTCCTTTATCTCCACATAGGGGATGGGCGACCTGCGGAACCAGCCTGAAATAATAACCTGTTTTCCTATGTAATTACCGCTCCTTAAAAGGCCGAAAAAGAAGTTCCAAATGGCCAGGGGCTGGTTGTAATCCAGGTATATGATACCCGTCTTGTCCTGCAGAACAAAATCCTCGCTCCAGATAAGGCCCGGAACGCCGCGCCCCACAAGCGTGCCCGTTACTTCACAGGGAACCGGCCTGACTGAAGAGACTTTTATTTTTTTTAAAAGCGATGAGACCGGCATCTGCGGAAAGAATGATATGTTGTATGAAAAAAGGACCTGCAGAAAATACCCGAGGCCGAAAGCTGTTACAGCCGCTTTTAAATAAATTAATCCGTGATCAAGGGCAAAATAACCGGCAACACATGCGAGCGCCAGTATCGCTGGCAGGTACATCATGAAAAGGTCGGCTAAAAATTCATCCCAGTAACTTTCCGGTTTTTGTTCGGTAAAGGTGACAAAAGGCTCTTTGCCCATGATTTGCGATTGGCGGCTTAAAGCGAGGACCCTTTTTGCAATCAGCGGGTGGGTGGAGCCAAGCTCATAAAAGGCGGCCCAGGGGTTCCATAGGTCCCACTTCATGGAGTTTTTGAGGGATTCTTTGTCGATTTCGCCGCCCATGGAAGCAGTAGAGTAAGTTGTGACAGCCAGCGCTCTTGCCGCGGACCCGTCAAATATTCCCAGGGCTTTTACCGCGTCAGGTTCGCTTTCCCTTTTTTCATCCTTGTTTTGTTCGCGTCCGGCAAGGCCGTAACCTATCTTAATAAGCGCTGACGCAAGCGTGGCCGGATTTTTTGTGACGGCGCCTGAATACCTGTCGGCGTAGTATTCCCTGACACGCGAGAAGAAAAGGACGATATATTCGGATATCAGGTAAAGTATGTAGGATGAAACTGCTATCATGACCCTGTAACCGGCTGACTTGTCATTGCCGCGGGACTTAACCTTGATTAAGGTCCTGTATATATAATAAAGGATAAGCGGGACTACATAGGCGATGGTCATAACAAGGAAGTCCCAGTGGACTATGTGGCCGAGTTCGTGCGCGACCACAGCTTCGGCCTCTTCCTCGTTTAAGAGGCTTATGATGCCGTGGGTCAAAACGAGCCTGGCGTTATTGGGCGTGTGGCCGTAAGTGAAGGCGTTTGGCGCGCCGTCAGGTATCATCCCGACGCGGGGGATATCAATATTTTCCGCGGCGCAGGTGTCCTCCAGGAATTTTTTAAGGCGGGGGCTTAAGGAGTCTGTTGTAACCCATTCCACTTTATAAAACCACCGCAGGGTAAAGTCCATGATGAAAGGGGAAAGTATGAACTGTACTATGGCGAACCCGAACCCGATATAAAGCGATACATCCACGGTAATGACTTCGAAGTGGACAAGCGCGAATAGCACCGCGGTCAACATGGCGTAAAGGGAAAAGAGGGTAGCGGCTGAAACGAGGGTGAGGTTTGGCAGGACCGTGGAGGGTATCCGCGGTTGTTCCTTTTTCCCGCTGTTTTCATCAGTTTCCGCGGAAGGCCTGTCAATTTTTATCGAGATTCCCGTGCCTGACATGGAGGAGATGGCCTCAAGTTCGCCGGCATCAAGCCATATGCCGCCGCTTTTGGCGCAATAATCTATGACAAGGTTTCCCGAGAACAGGGCAAGTTCCACGAGGGTATCGCCGGTTTTCGGGTTTAAACGCAGTGACGGCTTTGACCTGCCAAGCGCGGAAGAAATCTCGTTTTTCAGCAGTTCCGGCTTGGAGGTGAAATAATATATTTCGCCTTTATCCAGCCATATGCCCCTGCAGGCTGGGCAGTAATCTATCATTACGCCGTTCTTTGTCAGGACCTGTTTTAAATCATTTTTTTTGCAGGCTGTGCATTTCATGGGACCCCCGGGAAGGCAACTTAAAATTTAAAGTTGAAATTTTAAAATTAAAGCTGTGCGTGTGCCGTAATTTATTATATTACAACGTTTTATTTAAACAAGTGGGTTTTTATGACTCAACTTTAAGTTTTCAATTTTAAACTTTAAACTTGCCATAAGTCATGCTATAATTTGACTCCCGGTCAATATACGGGCAAAAAAGGAGGCCATTCGTGGCGCAGGCAAAAAACGGCGATAAAGTAAAAGTTCATTACAAGGGTACCCTTGATGACGGAAGTGTTTTTGATACATCGGAAGGAAAAGACCCGCTGGAATTCACGCTTGGCGCCGGAATGATAATCCCCGGTTTTGAAGCCGCGGTTGTGGGATTAAACGCAGGTGATAAAAAAACGGTAAAAATAGTTTCTGCCGAAGCATACGGCCCAAAAATGGAAGAGAATATAATCAGCGTGGAAAAGGCTGAGATACCGCCTCACATAAAACCTGAAAAAGGGCTCATGCTCCAGTTAATGACTCCTGACGGCGTGCCCATGATGGTGTCGGTGGTCGATGTGACGGAAACTAAGGTAACCCTCGACGGAAACCACCCGCTGGCCGGTAAAGACCTTACTTTTGAAATTCAGCTCGTGGCGATAGTATAAATCATAAGGAGGCGGCTATGGCTTCATGCAAATTCATCGAACATAAGGGGAAAAAGATTTTTCTGATGGATTTTTCATATTCGCAGATAGAGGACGTATTAAAGGCAATCGAAGAAGCCGCAAAGGTCATAGATCAGCAGCCTCCGCTTTCTATCCTCGGGCTTGTCGATGTAAGCAAATCGAGTTTTGACAAACAGCTTGCGGATTCACTTAAGGCGTTTTCCGAGCACAATAAACCATTTATGAAAATGACTGCGGTTGTCGGCGTCGAAGGAGTAAAAGGAATAATTATGTCGGCCATTATCAAATTCACTGGCCGTAAGAACTTAATCGCTAAAAATTCTGTTGATGAGGCAAAAGAATGGCTGGTTGGCCAGGACTGACGGGTGTGGTGTGGGAAGCAAGCTGCTTTTAGTTAACACCGGCATATTCAACGGCATTAATCTTCTCGGAACCGGTTATGTCTATTCTGAAAATGGAATAATAAAAAAAATAGCCCGTGGCAGCGCGTGCCTGCGGGATTTCCGCGGAGTTGTGATACATGACCTAAAGGGCGCGCTGCTTTCACCGGGTCTCATTGATTTACATACCCACGGCGCCGCCGGCATAAATACCATGAAAGCTTTAACCCCCGCGCAATTCTCAAAAATCTCAAAAGCATACTTGAAAACCGGAGTAACCACTGTGCTTTTAACTTCGTTTTACGACGAAACATTTTTAAACAGGGCTTCATCGTTGAAAAAATTTATAAAAAGGCAGGGGCTGCGCGCCGTGCCTGCGGGCTGTTACCTGGAAGGGCCGTTTATAAATACTCAAAAAAGAGGAATGATTGACAGTAAATATGTCTTAAAACCGGGAGCGGTTGCCGGTGAAATTTTAAAAATACCGGGAATCCTGAAGATCATGACCATAGCCCCGGAATTGCCCGGGGCCATGCGTATCGTAAAAAAAGCAGCCGGAAGCAAGGTCATAGCCGCCTTTGGGCACACGCTTGCGGGGTATAAGCAGGCAAAAGCAATACTGAAGGCAGGAGTCGTTCATGTAACCCATCTTTTTAATGCAATGGACAAATCACTTCACGGGGTGACGGGCCCGTATCGGGCCATAGTTGAATCAAAAATCACCAGTGTTGAAATTATCGCTGACGGAAGCCATGTCCCTCAGGATGTAATTAAAACCGCGCATAAGGACATAGGCAGCGGGAGGATCGTGCTGATAACCGATTCCGTGCCTGAGCTGGGCGCAGCGGACGGAAGTTACCATGATAAGGTAATTGGCGCGTATTTCATAAAAAACAGCGCGGCGTATTTTAAGGAAGGCAGGCTCATAGGGAGCGCTGTCACTCTGCCGCAAATGTGCAGGAATTATATGAAGTGGACGGGCGCAAAAAAGACGGAAGTATTAAGGATGGTTACATCAAACCCGGCGGCAGTCCTGAAACGCGGGGATATCGGCGTCATAAAAACCGGGGCGCTGGCTGATTTTACGGTATTTGACCCCGGGCTGAAGGTTTTAATGGTTTATAAAGCCGGAGAAAAAGTTTTTTAAAAATGTGGAGGGTAAAATGGCTGAAAAATGCGTGGTAAAAGATATCATCCCGGCAGAACCCGGTGAAATTTACGCTTCCTGGCTTGACGGAAAAAAACACTCGAAAATGACAGGAGCAGGCGCGTCAGGCACTGCAAAAGCCGGGGCAAAATTCTCGGCATGGGACAAATATATAACCGGCACAAACCTGGAAATGGTTCCGGGTAAAAAAATTGTCCAGGCGTGGAGAACCACTGAATTTCCTGAAGACGCGGCGGATTCAAAACTTGTTGTTACGTTTAGAAAGGCAAAAGGAGGGACACTGGTATCTATTACGCATACAAACATCCCGGACGGCCAGGCGGCCGGGTATAAAAAAGGCTGGGTTGATTACTATTTTAAGCCTATGAAAAAATACTTTTTCGCGTAAAACCGAATTCCGGTCGGATAAAACTTGATATTGCGTTTATATAATGTATAATATTTACATTAGGGGATACATTATCTAAACGGAGGTATTATCATGGATGTAAAAGGCACTGCTATAATGGCGACCAGGGAATTTGTTAAGTCAAAGTTCGGGGAACCGGGCCTGGCGAAGTGGATAGCGTCGCTTTCTCCGGCTGCAAAGAACCTGTACGGCGGGGCGATTCTTACAAATCAGTGGTATGACCTTAAAATGATGCTTACAGAACCATGCATTCAGATAGCCAGGGTCCTTTACAATGGCGACAAAAAAGCCTACCGTGATGTGGGCCGCCACAGCGCGGAGCACGGCCTGCGCGGGATCTATAAACTTTTTGTAAAACTCGGATCGCCGCAGTTTATCCTGGGTAAAGCAGGCACAATACTCCCCACATATTATAAACCCAGTTCAATGAAAGGCGAGGAAGCGGAGAAGAACAAGTTTGTTGTTTATATAACCGAATTTGAAGAATACAGTGAAGTCATTGAGCACAGGATAGCGGGATGGATGGAAGCAGCCCTGGAAATATGCGGGTGTAAAAAGGTTGAAATTAAGGTGGCTAAGTCGCTGCTTAACAGGGACGCGCATACAAGATATGAAATAGAGTGGGCTTTGTAGGGCTAAGGGCAAATTGCTGCGGGCCGGTAAAACGTCGGCCCTTGCAATATTATAATAAAAAGCGCAACAGCGCTCAATAATTCTTAATTGTAAATTGTTAATTGAAATATTATAATGCTGGGCGGGTGAAAACCCGCCCTTTACTATTTAATGGAGGCAATATGGGGATACTTGAAAAAGTTAAAAAAGAAGCGATGCATATACATGGTTCTTCAAAAGGCTCGCATGATTGGGAGCATACCGGCAGGGTGTATAAGCTCGCGGTTCATATCGCAAAAAAAGAAAAAGTTCAGGCTGAAATAGTTAGCATAGCCGCGTACCTTCACGACATCGCCCGCGGTATTGAGGATAAATCCGGAGGTAAGATTGACCACGCCCTGGAAGGCGGTAAAATGGCCTTCGGTATCTTAATAAGCCTTGGCTTAAGTAGTGATAAAACAGCGCAGGTATGCCACTGTATTGAGACCCATAGGTTCAGGGGAAAATTAAGACCAAAGTCACCGGAGGCTAAAGTATTGTTTGACGCCGACAAACTGGATTCCATAGGCGCGGTGGGTATAGGCAGGGCGTTTCTCTTCGCGGGTGAAGTCGGCGCGAAGCTTCACAATAAGGGCGTTGACATATCAAAAACAAAACCGTATACGGAGGAAGACACCGCGTACAGGGAATATATGGTAAAGTTAAGGCATGTAAGGTCAAGGATGCTGACAAAAGAGGGAAAAAGGCTGGCAAAAAAACGGCATGATTATATGGAGGCGTTTTTTAAAAGGCTGGATATGGAAACAGAAGGGGAAGAGTAGTGGGTGGTGGGTAGTGAGTGGTGGGTGGCGGACTGATGTTGGCAGCCGCAACCTTCAGGTTGCGTAAGGCGGTCTGTCGTTGAATCGGAAATCAGGAATAAGAAATTAATGGAGGTTTTATATGACAACAGAAAAGATATTTAAACACCTTCCCAAGCTTGAGACAAAGCGTCTTATTTTAAGGCCTTTGAAGTTAACCGACGCTGATGAGATGTTTGAATACGCCTCGCGGCCTGAAGTCACTCAATACACGATCTGGGACTTTCACAGGTCCGTAAAAGAAACAAAAAAATTCCTGGCGTTTGCCGTCTCGCGTATGAAGAAAGGCCTCCCGGTATCATGGGCGATATCGCATAAAAAAGATAAAAAGATGATCGGAACCGCGGGTATAGAGGAATTCAACGGCCAGGACAAATGCGCCACGCTGGGCTACGCGATTTCGCCATACTACTGGAACCAGGGGCTGACTACTGAAGCCGTAATTAAAATCGTGGAATTTGCCTTTAAGGAACTCGACGCGAACAGGGTTGAGGCATATTGTGATGTTGAAAATAAGGCTTCCGCAAAGGTCCTGGTAAAAGCGGGGATGAAATATGAAGGAATACTGAGGAAAAGCATTGTGACCTTTTCAGGTAAAGTGCGTGATTCGAAGATGCACGCCATTGTAAAAGGCGACCAGCTTGTAAAGGCGGAAAAGGGCGAAAAAGGCAAAGTGGCTCCGAAAAAGGAAATCAAAGGCGGCCAGGCAGAACTCTTCAAACTGTAGGGGAATATATGAGAAGAAGCGACAAGGAAATCAAAAGCAAAAAAGAGATCGAAAACATCATAAAGGCCGCGAAAGTATGCAGGATAGGTTTTGCGGATGGAAATCAGCCATATGTGCTTGCCTTTAATTACGGCTATAAGGCTGGGTTTGTTTACATCCACTGCGCGGCTGAAGGCAGAAAACTGGAAATTATAAGAAAGAATCCGCTTGTGGCCGTTGAAATAGACACGGAGGGTTCTCTTGTGGAGGCGCAGGAGCCGTGCGAATACGGGTTCCGGTATAAGAGTGTTGTGGCTTTTGGAAAGGCCTCTATAGTTGATAACCGGGCTGAAAAAATAAAGGCCCTGAAGGCTATAATGAAGCAGGCAACCGGAAAGCTCTTTAATAAGTTCCGCGAGTCCAAGGTTGAGGCAATAAAGATAATAAGAATAAAATTGAGCTCAATGACAGGTAAAAAATCCGGTTTTTAAGATGGTGTGTAGTGGGTGGTGGGTAGTGTGTGGCGGAAAGCGGACAATTCCGGTACTTGTGCTTTTAAGAAGATGTGTTTACAGTTTGTCATTGCGAGGAGCCGCAGTTGGTTTATGGCGACGAAGCAATCTCGTTTTCTCCTTCTGGAACAGCGAGATTGCTTCGTCGGCAAGTAACAAAAACGCCTCCTCGCAATGACAAGCATAAAAATGCAAACAAAACATATTATAAGTACACTGTACTTAAAACTTTAAACTGAATTATCCTGTTTTATGCTATAATCTTACAAATATATTACGGGGAGAATTATGGCGGATATCAGGGACTTCATAAGCGAAAATGATAAAAAAGAGATTGAAAGCGCCATGTTAAACGCTGACTACAAGACCACCGGCGAGATACGGGTGCGTTTTGAGCGTAAAGCCGGCCGCGATGCCTTAACAGCCGCGCGTAATGCTTTTATGAAACTCGGCATGAGGGAAAATCCCATGCAAAACGGCGTTCTTTTTTATGTCTCGATTTTTGACAGGAAACTCGCGATTATCGGCGACGACGGCATTAATGATAAAGTCGGGCAGCCTTTCTGGACGCGCGTTTTAGAGGCTGTCACGGTTAAGTTTAAGGAAAAACAGTATGCGATAGGGTTAATCGGCGGCATAAACATGGTGGCTGAAAGGCTGGCTGAAAGCTACCCTGACGAGAAGATAGAACTGAAAGAAAATCCTGAAGCGCTTACTTTTGAGGAATAATATGAAAAAAATCTTTATGACTGCGGCTGTCCTTGTATTATCTGTTGTCGCCATATGCGCCGAAGGCGCTTTCCCGGTGAAGGTTGACGAGTATGTAAACGATTACGCCGGAATACTTAAAAATACCGACAGGACATCCATTGCGGAAATGTTGCGTAAGATAGACTATGACCAGAAAGCGGAGATACAGGTTGTATGTATAAGTTCTGTAAATGATTTTTTCCCCGGTGTGGACATTGAGGAATTTGCTTCCGGGCTTTTTTCCCAGTGGGGCATAGGCTCAAAGGCGGGCAGGGGGATGCTGCTTTTAATTTCCATAAATGACAGGCAGATAGCGCTTGAACTGGGACAGGCCAAATCAGGGGTTTATGACGATATCATGAAGAATGTGGTAAAGTCAAAAATCATCCCGCAGTTCAGGGAGGGCGATTATTCCCGGGGTATTTATGAGGGCGCCAGGGCCATGTCGAAAATGATGGAAACAAAGAACTCACTGCTCTCCGGGCCGTTCTTATGGATACTGTTCGGTGCGCTGGTTATATTTGCTGCGGTTTTATTAATGTTGCAAATCAGGGTTAAGGGAAAAGCGCGGGCAATTTCAGAAGCGCCCGCGGAAAAGAAGAGTACACAAAAGAACACGGCACCGGCGCAGCCGTCAGGTTTTGGCGGGGGCGCTGCCGGAAGCTGGTGATAAAAATAATTTTCAATTTTGAATTTTATATTTTCAATCGTGATGGGGGGTGGGTATGAAAAAGTTGGCGTGTATTTTTACGGCGGTACTTGTTGTGATGCTGTCGGGGTGCATGAAGCCTGACACGTCCTACAGCCTTTCTGAAGAACCGCATATCATTAACCTTCCGAAACAGAAGATGCTTGTTGCCGAAGCGTCAGGGACACCAGAAAAAATATCAGGGGATTGCATCATGTCGCTTTATCAGGTTTATTTCGGCCTGAAGTTCAGCGGAAAATTGATGGAGCCGCCCCATGGACGCTGGCCGGCTGAAATACCAAAAGAAGGCACCACCTGGAAAGGCGTATTCGGGATAAAAATACCTGAATCCGTCACAGTCCTTCCGGAAATGAAGAAAAAAACCGCGGTGGATGTAAAGATCGGTTATTGGGAGTATGGAGACACGGCAGAAATACTTTACAAAGGGCCTTACGAAGGCGAGACGCCTACGGTGGATAAATTAAAGAGCTTTATAAAAGCGGAAGGTTATAAGATTAACGGGGCCCATGAAGAGATATATTTAAAAGGCCCGGGTATGTTTGGTAAAGGCGACCCGCAAAAATACATGACTATTATCAGGTATCCGGTAAAGAAGATGAAGTAATATAATACGCTTGTTTTAGAACCCGGGTGTTTTGTGCCGCTTGGCGGGACAAACCCGGGTTTTACTATTTTTGATTGTAATTAAAACAAAATTCACTTTACATGACAATTTTACTGATATATACTTATTTTGATATAATTTCAAGGGAATTAAGGGGTGTATTTTGAAATTTAATCAAACTAATAAAACTACCAATATAAATAACAAAAAGCAGCCTGCGTCTATTCCTGAGCCTAAAAACAATCCGTCATACAATAATGCCGCAGCGGAAGTCGATGAGCTCCGGAAACTCCTCAAACAAAGCCAGGAAAAGTATGCCGCCACTTTTGACGCTGCCTTAAGCGCGATTGCCTCAGTGGATGAACACGGTAAAATCATAGAATACAATAAGGCCGCAGCTGAATTGTTCGGCATCAACAGGACGGAAATGCTTGGCAAAAGCATGATGAAGATCATGAGGCCGGAGTCTTATATCCAGGCGGTGACAAAGATCGGTATTGTTAAGAAGAAGGGTTATGCGTACGGCGGGGAATATAAAATGATAACAAAGGATAAAAAGATAATTGATGTTGTCGTAAGTTCCGCGGCGGTCAGGGATGAAAACGGCAGGTTTTTAAGGACAATATCTGTTCTTGAGGACGTAACTGAGAGGAACTACATGGAGACGGTGCTTCGCGAGAGCGAGGAAAAGTACCGCGTCATGTTCAACTCTACAAATGACGCTGTTTTTGTATTTCCTGTCATAAAGCCCGGGAAACCCGGAAAATTCATCGCAGTCAACCGCGTAGCGTGCGAAAGGCTGGGCTATACCAGGGAAGAACTGATGCAGATGACACCCGAGGACATCCACAGCCCGCAGGACAGGGAAATAGTGCGTAAGTCGGTAAGGGATGTCGGAAAAAACAAAAATGTTAAAGTTGAGACATTTCACAGGGCAAAAAACGGGGCTCTGCTTCCTGTTGAGATAACTGCGAACGTTTTTGAGCTAAGGGGAAAGCATACAATAATAGTGTCAGCAAGGGACATCAGCGAAAGGAAAAAATCCGAGGAATTCCAGCGGGAACAGCTGTCATATAAGGAACTGCGCGGCCAGATCTGGAAGCTGGCTGCTGAAAAAAGTTTTAACGAAGAAAAACTTATAAAAGGGCTGCTGGAAGCCCTGGGCGCTTCGTTCAAATGCCAGCGCACGGTATACAGCGCGGTAAAGGACGGGAAATTTACCGGGTTGTATGAGTGGAAAGGCAGTTCTGCAAAAGGGTCGGTCCTGGGTTTCGGCGTGCCCGAGGAGTTTTTCAGGGGAATTAAGTTCATGAGTCAGTCAGTGCTGGACAAGGAACTGTTTTTATCCCTGGTTGCCGAAAAATACAGGAAAATGGCTAAAAATATAGCGGGCTTATTGATAAGGCTTATCGGGGAGAACTCCGCGCTTGTGACCCAGTGCGTCATAAACGGAAGGCAGGAAGGGCTGGTCAGTTGCGTCTGTGAAGGCGATTCGGTAAGAAACTGGCCGGACGAAAAAAAACAGCTTGTCCTTGAAGTGGCCAATATTATTTCCGGCGCTATAGAACGCCACAGGGCGCTGGAGCTGGTAAAACAGCAGGGCAGGTACAAAGAGCTGCGCGCGCAGATATGGAAAATGGCGGCGGATAAAAACATCACGGAACACGGGCTTATTTCCGGGCTTATAGAAAAGATTGGCATAGCCCTTGGCGCGGAAAGGGTGGCTTACAGTTCCGTTAAAGACAAAAGCATGACCGCGGAGTTTGAATGGAGGGCGGCCGGAGTGAAAGGCAGCTCCATTGGCGTTAAACTGCCCCTGGACCTCTTTAATGCTTTTGAGTTTTTTGAACAGGAAGTAATTAACAGGGATAACATAATGTCGTTTTTGCCTAAAGTCAAAAAGGGTGTTATGACAGGCGTTATTGCCGAACTGCTCCGCAGAACAGCAAGCCCGGACAAGGAAGCGCTGTCAACAAATGTGGTTGTGGGAGGCAGGAAGTTCTCCGCGATAACCTGTGTTTTAAGCAGGCGGGGTATGTGGACGGAAGAAAAGAAGACTCGTACTTGAAGCCGCGCATATAATAGCCCAGGCTTTTGAATACAAGCGGTGGGAAGAGGAGATACAGGAAAGCGAGTCCAAATACAAGACACTCTTTGAAAGTTCCCTTGACGCGGTGATAGCGCACCAGCCTGATCAGGGCGGAAAACCCGGCCGGATTATTGCGGTAAATAAAATTGCCTGCGACAGGTTCGGGTATACGGAGGAAGAGTTCCTCAAACTGAAACTTGTTGACATTAACGCGCCGGAAGCCAGGCAGAACCCTGTAAACGCGGTCAAAACGATTATGAAGGAAGGCAGGGTCAGGCTGGAAACAGTGCATATTACAAAAGACGGCCGGAGGATACCCGTTGAAGTTAACGCTGTCCTCATAAATTACGGCGGAAAGCCCACGGTTCTGTCAAATTCCCGCGATATCTCTGAAATGAGGCGCAGGGATGAAAAGGAACGCAAGCAGGCTGTTATAGGGGTTGCAAGGGCGGAAATATGGAAGATAGCCTCGGACGCGTCAATTACCCAGGAGCAGCTCATTCAGGGACTTTTGGAAAAAATAGGGCCCGCAATGTCGGCGGAGCGCGTATCTTACGGGGCTCCCGCGGCGTCGGATAAATTCATGATCACCCATGAGTGGAAGGCTGACGGATTAAGAAAATTCAAGGGATTTACTTTCCCCAAGGATATTTTTGATAATTATAAAATAGAAAGCCAGAAGGTTGTGACTATGTCCTCCGTTATACAGGACGCGCCTAAAATGATCAGGTTCCTGCTGGCTCCCGTGCTAAAGCTCATCGCGGCGCGGTATGGCGACAAACCCTCGCTCATGACCCCGTATTTTATCCACGGAGTAAGGCAGGGGATTATAATGTGTACCCCCGCAGGTGATAAAAAAGAATGGGCTGACGTGGAAAAACAGCTGGTTTTGGAAGCGGCCCAGATAATATCAAACAGCATAGAACGCAGACAGGCTGAGGCTGAAATAGCGTTAAGTGAAGCCAGATATAGGGCGCTTTTTGAAGGGGTAAATGACGCGGTTTTATTGATGGAAATTTCAGTGCTGGGCTCGCCCATGCGGCTGCTTGAGGTAAATAAAACTGCGTGCGAAATGCTCGGCTACTCCAGGCAGGAACTGCTTGAAAAAGGGCTGGAGTTGATAAAAGAAAAACCAAAGAATAAGAAGGTCAGGCAGAACGTAAAAGCAGTATCCAGAGTTTATGAGGATATTTTAATAACAAAGGACGGCAGAAAGGTTTACGCGGAGGTAAACGCCAGCCATATGGAGTATAAAGGAAAGCGGGCAATTCTCTGGACTGTCAGGGATATTTCATACAGGAAAGCAGCTGCCGACGAAGAAGTCATGAAAAACATGCTTGATGTACTCCGCGCAGACATATGGAAAATAGCCGCTGAAAGCGGAAAAAATGAATCCGTAATGATACAAAGGCTGCTTGAAAGGATAGGGCCGCAGTTTGGCGTCAGCAGGGCGTCCTATGGTGTTTCTGACGGACAGAATATTGTGTCCCGCAACCAATGGAATAATACCGGGGTAAAGCCGAGCAGGGAGTATACCGTGCCGTCAATGCTCCTTAATTTTATGAAAAAAGGGGCTTTCTACGAGTTTGGCGGGCAGATTAAGGTGGATTTTATTCCCGTAGCCGTGCAGGGTGTTGTGTCCGGTATCCTTGAGGATCTCATAAAAAAATTCGGGTTAAGGTCTGTCATTGCCATGCCGGTGTTCATAGACGGCAGGATAGAAGGCGTGCTCTCAATGGATGTCGAAGCGGTAAACGCCGGGTTTAAAGGTTTTGACAACGACAAAAAGGCGATTATTCTGGACCTTGCGAATATCATTTCACAGACAACGGCGAGGATAAAGGCCGAGAAGAAGATAGAGGAGAGCGAAAAACTCTACAGGGAGCTTTTTAACAACTCAAATGATTCGGTCGTTCTGATGGAAATGGAAAAAAAACCGGCTGAAGGCCCGCCGTTTGCCAGAATAGTTGACTTCAACGACGTAACATGTGAAATGTTCGAGATATCCAGGAAGGAAATGTTTAAAACGAGGCTTGATGAGTTCGTTGGAGAAGGCGGCATGAAACGCATCAGGGGCATGATGGCAAAAGCCGGCGCTGCCGAAGCCTCCTCGGATATTTTTGAGATGACAACTAAAAAAGGGAAAAAAATAACGGCCGAATTAAGGACCAGAATCTTCAGGTTTGAGGAAAAGACTTTCATCCTTTCAGTGGCAAGGGATATTTCCTTCAGGGCTAAGGCGGAGCAGGAGCTGAAGGAAAGCGAGGAAAAATACAGGGAACTTTATAACAATATGAATGACGGTGTTTTTATAAACGAAATGGACGGCGAAGGAAGGATACAGGGATTTATTGAACTGAATGAAATGGCGTGCAGGATTACGGGATATAGCAGGAATGAACTTACCCGCATGACCCCGAGAGACCTGTCAACAAAAGAGTTCCTGGAAACTTATCCCGGGATAGGAAGGTCGCTTGCCGAAACTGGGAAAGCAACTTATGAACAGGAACTGTTAAGGAAGGACGGGGTGAAAATAGCGGTTGAAAATAATTCGCATAAATTCATGATGAAGGGAAAGCCTATCGTCCTTACGGTCATGAGGGATATTACGGAGAGGATAAAATCAAGGAATGAAATCATAGAGTCGGAAGAGCTTTACAGGACGCTTGTCAGCACTTCCCCGGACGCGGTAATTATGGTGAGCCTGGACGGTGAAATTATTTTTGCCTCGGACAGGATGGCGCGCATACACGGGTATGAAAACGGCTCAAAGCTTATTGGCATGTCCATCTATGATTTTGTCGCCGCCGAGTCACGGGAAGCCATAGCCAGGAACCTGGCGGGGTTTGACACCGGTGATACCGCGGCGGCGAGGGAATATACCGCGAGAAAAAGGAATTCAACTAAGTTCACCGCGGAAATAAATTCTTCAATGCTTAAGGACGCTAAAGGCAGGCCCAAATCCATTATTGCCACTATAAGGGATGTCACTGCCAGGCACGCGGCAGAGCAGGCGCTGAAGGAAAGCGAGGAACGGTACAGAAGCGTTGTCAGCCAGACAGGGCTTTTAGTATACGAGCATTTGATCAATACCGGCGTTATAACCTGGGGCGGCGCGGTATACAAGATAACCGGCTTTACTGAGGACGAGTTTAACAGGGAAGTAAGTATTGACATATGGGGGCAGATGATACATCCTGACGACCGGAAAAAAACATTTGACACCATGGAAAAAGCCCAGGAAGAATGCGGCGCGTTTTTTGCGGAGTACAGGTTCAGGCTGAAAAACGGTTTATACGCGTACATAGAGGATACCGGCGTGTTTTTGCCGGACGAAAGCGGAAAGGCCCATAAGTTCATAGGTGTCATGAAGGACATAACCGACAGGAAAAAGTCGGAAAACGCCCTGAAGGAATCAGAGGAAAAATTCAGGACGCTTTCAGATCAGTCATTGCTGGGAATCGGCATCATACAGGACGGCGTCTTTAAGTATTTTAACTCGGCATTCCTTAAGATTAACGGATGCGACAGGGAGGATGTGCTTTCATGGAAACCCGGCGAGTTCGTCAGGTTTATTCACCCTGACGACGCGGAAATGGTAATGGAAATGGCAAAAAAACGGCAGTCCGGGGCGGAAGGAAACGAAAAAAATTACCAGTGCAGGATGTTGTTGCCGGCCGGCAGGGTGATATGGGTGGACGTTTACGCGAAGTCAATTATTTATGATGGCAGACCGGCTGATTTTATGACAGAAGCGGATATCACGGAACTGAAGGAAACAGAGGAAAAACTGCGGCTGACTATAGGCGATCTGAAGAGGTCTAATGAAGAGCTCGAGCAGTTTGCGTACGTGGCCTCGCATGACCTGCAGGAACCATTAAGAATGGTGTCAAGTTATGTCCAGCTTTTAAAGAAGCGGTACGAAGGCAAGCTGGGTAAAGATGCTGATGATTTTATAGGTTACGCGGTTGACGGGGCTGACAGGATGCAAAAGCTCATTAAGGACCTGCTGGCATTTTCGCGGGTGGGTACCAAGAAAAAAGAAAACGCCGATGTGGACATGGGAAAAGTAATGGAAGCTGTAAAAAACAACCTGCAGCCGGTTATAGCTGAGACTGGCGCTGAGATATCATGCGGAAAACTGCCGGTAATCCAGGCGGACGAGCTTCAGATGGGGCAGCTTCTGCAGAACCTCATTGCCAATTCCATTAAATTCAGGACTGAAGGTAAACCCCCGAAGGTGGAAATAGGCGCGGAAAAAATAAAAGGCATGTGGGTGTTTTCTGTAAAGGATAATGGCATCGGGATAGATAAACAGTATCATGAAAAAATATTTGTCATATTCCAGAGGCTTCACGGCAGCGCCGAATACCCGGGGACCGGGATAGGCCTTGCCATATGCAAAAAAATTGTAGAGACACACGGCGGTAAAATGTGGGTGGAGTCTGAAGAGGGCAGGGGCTCTGTTTTTTACTTCAGTATTCCGGCATAAAAAAGTATGGGAGGCGGATATGATCGCATCAAAGGACGGCGTTAAAACTGTGGAGATACTGCTGGTGGAGGATAACAGCGCCGATGTGCGCCTTATCAGGGAGACATTTAAGGATTTTAAGATACAAAACAACTTAAGCGTGGCTGTTGACGGGGCTGAGGCCGTGGCTTTCCTGAAAAGGGAGGGCAAGTACGCGGACGCGCCGCGTCCTGATGTGGTGCTGCTTGACCTGAACCTGCCGAAAAAAAGCGGGTTTGAGGTACTTCAGGAAATACGCTCCGTAGAAAGCTTAAAACGGATCCCTGTTGTGGTCCTTTCCACATCGGATTCGGAGAGCGATATTATGAAGTCTTATGACTTAAACGCAAATTGCTTTGTGACAAAGCCGGTGGGGCTTGATGAATTTATAAAGATAGTCATGTCAATCGAGAATTTCTGGCTGAGCGTGGTAAAACTTCCGGGCGAATAACCCCGCTCGCGCATTAATAGCGGCGAGGATTGCATGCGGCTTCAGGCTTTTTTCGGGGCAATGAAATACCTTGAAAAAAAGATTTTCTGTAATATAATATGTTTCATGATATGAGGAGGAAAAAATGATTCAAACAGGGCCGTCGGGAAAGCTGAATATTCTGCTCGTTGAAGATAATCCCGGAGACGTGCGTCTTATCGTCGAGACATTAAAGGAAGGCAAAAAAGAATATAATATTAACATAGCCAAAGACGGCGAAGAGGCGCTGAATTATCTTATGAAGAAAGGGGATTTTGCGGGAGTATCCAAACCCGATATTATCATGCTTGACCTTAAGCTTCCGAAAAAAGGCGGGCTTGAAGTGCTCAAAGAGATTAAAAATAATGACGATCTTAAGTCCATACCTGTCATAGTGCTGACTTCTTCTGCTTCCGAGGATGATATCACAAGCGCGTACGCCAACCACGCCAACTGTTACATTACCAAGCCGATAGACTTAGACAGATTTGTGGTGACCATTCAGTCCATAGAAGATTTCTGGTTTACAATAATACAAAAATCAAAATAAGGCGGGGACATGGGAAAGTCGCATATTAAAGTCCTTCTCATAGAGGATAATCCTGGGGATGTCAGGCTTATCTGGGAAATACTTTCGGAAGTAAGGAATTCCCCGTTCTACCTTAATGTGGCGGATTCCCTTTTAAACGGATTAAACGCGATTACAAAGGACAAACCCGACGTAATACTCCTTGATTTAAGCCTGGGCGATTCAAACGGGATATACACATTAAACAGGGTGCGCGATAAGGCGCCTGACGTGCCCATAGTCATTTTAACCGGCTTGGACGATGAAATGACAGCCATGAAGTCGTTAAAGGAAGGCGCGCAGGACTACCTCGTAAAGGGGCGCATAGATTCTGACCTTTTAAAAAGGGCGCTGCTTTACGGCATAGAGAGGAACAGGCTTAAGTTTGAGATAGAGGACAAGAAAGAAAAACTGGAGATGCAGGACAGGATCAAGTATAACTTTATACTCATGGTATTTCACGAGCTTTTAATACCGGCGTCATCAATCAAAAGCGCCCTTTCGTTCATAGACAAAAGCCGTGCGCAAAGCGGCTTTAAAGGCGACATGAAATATTCTGAAATAATTAAAAATAACACACAAAAGCTTTTTACGCTTCTTGACGACCTTATAAACGTATCAGAGATTGAAGCCGGAAACTTTCTGGTGAAGAAAAAAGACTGTGACATAACCAGGCTGATGACAAGGGACATAGCCGACACAGCGGCTTTTGCGGATGAAAAACAGGTCCGGATTAATTATGCGCCGGAAGGCGCCAACGTCTTCGCTCAGGCTGATTTTTACAGGTTATCACAGGCGGTAACAAACCTGCTGATTAACGCGGTAAAGTTTTCCGGGGAAAAGTCCGATATATTTGTCTCGGTTGAGAACCGCGCGGAAGCTCCTGCCGGAGCCCCGGCATACGCGGTTTCCGCCAGCCCTGCAGGCGGGAAATACGCGCTGATTTCAATAAAAGACACCGGCATGGGAATATCGCCGGATGTCATAAAGTCCATATTTAATCCATTCTTTAGTTCTGAAATAAGCGTACCTCCGCCCCAGAAAATCATAGGGTTGGGGCTGCTTATAGCGAAAAACATCATCAACGCGCATGGCGGTGTGATGTGGGCCTCATCCGAAGGCGAGAACAAAGGCTCTGTTTTCTGCATCCTGTTGCCCCAATAAATTCCTCAAATGAAAAACGAAAGCAGGCGGCTGTGACTTTTTCCTCCCTGATGAAAGCGCTCAAATCCAAATCCGACAAAAAACACGTTTCAGCCATGAAGCGTTTTGGCATACGCGCAGACCGGGCTATCGGCGTTTCCATACCGGCGCTCCGGGGCATGGCAAAAAGCCTGACCCCCAACCACAGCCTTGCCGCGCGGTTATGGGATTCAGGGATACACGAAGCGAGAATACTCGCGTCCATGGTGGATGAAAAGGATAAGATAACGGACGCGCAGCTTGAGCGCTGGGTATCCGGGTTTGATTCGTGGGATGTCTGCGACCAGGTATGTGATAACCTGATATCCGATACTCCGTTCGCCTATAAAAAAGCCTTTGAGTGGGCGAAAAGGAAGGAAGAATTTGTCAGGCGCGCGGGTTTTACGCTTATGGCAATGATAGGCTGGTTTGGCAAGGGAAGGACAGACGCGGAAATTGAAAAGTTCCTTCCGGTAATAAAGAAATACTCGGTGGATGAAAGGAACTTTGTCAGGAAAGCCGTTAACTGGGCGCTGCGAAACATAGGCAAAAAGTCCATGAAGTTAAACGCGAAGGCGCTCAAGACGGCGCGAGAAATAGCCCGCATCAATTCAAAGTCCGCGCGCTGGATTGCGGCTGACGCTATAAGGGAGCTTCTAAATGAGAAGATACGCGCCAGGATCCGCGTTAAGGAGAAAATGAAACAATGACAGTCAGCGTCAAAGACATATCAGAAACCATTAAAAAAGCCGGGCTTGTTAAAAAATCGGTTTGCATCCATTCCTCGCTGCGTTCCTTTGGCGGGATAAAAGGCGGGGCTGATACCGTCATAAAAGCGTTCCTTGATTCGGGGTGCACTGTAATGGTGCCGACGTTTTCATTTTCATACGCCGTGTTTTCGCCGGAGGGCATGAGGTTTAAGAGGAATGGTGTTGATTACGCGGATTTATCATGGATAAAAAACGCGGGTGACGCGGTTTTCACGGCGGGTTCAAAGGAAATAGACGACGACATGGGGGCGCTGCCACTGGCCGTGCTCGCGGAAAATAACAGCGTCCGGGGTAATCACCCGCTTTGCTCTTTCACAGCCATCGGCCCATACGCGCATGAACTCATAAAATCCCAGTCGCCAATGGATGTATACGCGCCTTTGCGGGAACTCGCTTTGTTTCAGGGGCATGTGCTGCTCATGGGCGTAGGTGTTGATAAAATGACGGCACTGCACCTTGCGGAACAGATGGCCGGAAGGAACATGTTTGTCCGCTGGGCAATGGACTCAACGGGTAAAATAATTACGGCAGAGGTTGGAGGCGATTCGGCCGGATTTGTGAATCTGGACCCGTACATAAACCACCTTGATAAAAAAGAACAGTGCGGCGAGAGCGTCTGGCGGGCTTTTCCCGTGAATAAAGTTTTAAAACAGGCGGCAAGGGTGATACAGCTAAAACCAGAAATAACGCATTGCGCCGACGTAAAGTGCCTGCGCTGTAATGACGCGGTGGCGGGCGGGCCGGTACTGCTTTAGTCACAAGTCCCAAGTCCCAAAGCCCAAGTCCCAAAGCCCAAGTCCCAAAGCCCAAGTCCCAAAGCCCAAGTCCCAAAGCCCAAGTCCCAAAGCCCAAGTCCCAAAGCCCAAGTCCCAAAGCCCAAGTCCCAAAGCCCAAGTCCCAAAGCCCAAGTCCCAAAGCCCAAGTCCCAAAGCCCAAGTCCCAAAGCCCAAGTCCCAAAGCCCAAGTCCCAAAGCCCAAGTCCCAAAGCCCAAGTCCCAAAGCCCAAGTCCCAAAGCCCAAGTCCCAAAGCCCAAGTCCCAAAGCCCAAGTCCCAAAGCCCAAGTCCCAAAGCCCAAGTCCCAAAGCCCAAGTCCCAAAGCCCAAGTCCCAAAGCCCAAGTCCCAAAGCCCAAGTCCCAAAGCCCAAGTCCCAAAGCCCAAGTCCCAAAGCCCAAGTCCCAAAGCCCAAGTCCCAAAGCCCAAGTCCCAAAGCCCAAGTCCCAAAGCCCAAGTCCCAAAGCCCAAGTCCCAAAGCCCAAGTCCCAAAGCCCAAGTCCCAAAGCCCAAGTCCCAAAGCCCAAGTCCCAAAGCCCAAGTCCCAAAGCCCAAGTCCCAAAGCCCAAGTCCCAAAGCCCAAGTCCCAAAGCCCAAGTCCCAAAGCCCAAGTCCCAAAGCCCAAGTCCCAAGTCCCAAATCCTAATTAGGATTTTGACTGATAATATATTGTCTTGTTTTGGGAATTGTGATTTGGGAATTGTGATTTGGGATTGTGACTTGGGACTTGTGATTAATTCCCCCAACTTGCTTTTAACAAAAACCACGTATATACTATGTATGTCGCAGTAAGGGGGTATATATGGATGTAACAAAAAATCAGATAATAGCCGCCATTGATATGGCAGGCCTCAGCAAGAAATGTGTATGCATGCACGCCTCATTAAAGTCGTTTGGCACCGTGGATGGCGGGGCTAAAACCGTTGTTGACGCCTTTTTGGAAGCCGGATGCACCATCATAACGCCGGCATTTTCATTTAAATACATGGTTACCCCTCCTGAAAAATTCAGGCCTAAAAATAACGGCCTTGATTATTCGAAAATTTTTATAAATCCTGAAGCCGCTAACGCGGTTTTTGACCCTTTGGAAAATGACGTGGATGATGACGCCGGCGCGATTTCCCGGGAAGTATTAAGCAGGGAAGGCCGGGTTAGGGGAAAGCACCAGTTGTGTTCCTTCGCCGGCATAGGCCCGTTCGCCGGGGACCTTATAATGACCCAGCAGTCCATGGATACATTCGCGCCTATAAAAAACCTCATACAGTTTGACGGATACCTGCTTTTGATGGGCACGGGCCTTGATAAAATGGCTGCCATGGGTTACGCGGAGCAGTTGGCCGGCAGGAATCTTTTTGTGAGGTGGGCCAGGGACATAAGCGGAAAACCCCTGATGGTTGAAATATTCAATTACAACAGGGGTTTTGAAAGGTTTGATGCTTTTTACTGGAAGGTGGAGAAAAATGCGGTTGTGGGACGCAGTCTCTGGCGCATATTTCCGGCCCGTAAATTCCTGACGCTTACTTCCAATATTATTATTACAAGGCCAGACACAACACACTGCGGGGACCCTGCCTGCGTAAAATGCAATGACGCGGTTTCCGGCGGGCCGCTGTTTTAACGTTGTTGAATTCACTACGGTGTTTGTAGGGGCGATTTCCACGGGACTTCGTATGAATCGCCCGCCCTGCCTCTGCCATATGCTTCCTATCCTGTCATGTTTTTTAACCTCCTTGACTGATGTGTTTATTAAGGTATAATAAATAAAACAGACAAGGAAGGTCGCGCCGGTGCCCGAAGACGAAACCAATAAATACGAAAAGGATTTTTACAAAAACATACTGGACAACCTGTATGAAGGCGTTTACTTTTGCGACTGGACGCGCAAGATCACATACTGGAACACAGCCGCCGAAAAACTCACCGGGTATAAAAAGGAAGAGATCATAGGAAGCCACTGCTGGGCAAATATCCTCACCCACACCAATTCAAAAGGCGAAAACCTCTGTAAGTCCGAGAACTGTCCCGCCATGAGGGCCATGAAGGAACAAAAACTTGTGGAAGAGGAAGTATACTTAAAGCACAAGGACGGCTACAGGCTTCCTGTTGTGACCAGGATATCCCCAATTAAGGATGACACGGGAAAAATAATAGGCGCTGTGGAAATATTCAGCGACAATTCATCCAGGCTTTCAGCCTTCCAGAAGATAGAAAAGCTTGAGCAGCTGGCATTTATCGACGCTTTAACCGGCGTAGGCAACAGGCGTTATACCGAAATAAAGCTGGGCGGAAAACTGGCTGAGATGAGCAGGTACGCCTGGGTCGAGCCTTTTGGCGTACTGTTTGTGGATGTGGACCATTTTAAGGATTTTAACGACAAGCACGGACATGACATCGGTGACAAGGTCCTGAAAATGGTGGCAAAGACTATCATGTCAAATATACGTGAGGAAGATTTTATAGGAAGATGGGGCGGCGAGGAGTTTGTGGCCCTTGTTTCATCCGTGGACAACAAGTCGCTTTATGCAATAGCCGAAAAACTGAGGAACCTGGTGGAGAAGTCGGATCTGACAGTGGAAAATGAAAATTTAAACGTGACCATTTCCATAGGCGCCACAATGGCCAAAAGGGAAGATGACGCAGATGAGCTCGTAAAGCGGGCGGATAAACTTATGTACATGAGCAAGGATAATGGAAGGAATAATGTTACAATTGGATAGATGTAACATGGTTTTAGTTGAAAGCTATTGTGCCCGGTACTTGTAGGGGCAATTCACGAATTGCCCAAACGTCGGAAGGCGGGCGATTCATGAATCGCCCCTACAAAAACTTAAAATTCAGAGTCGTATCCGGAGGTTTTTTTGAAGCCTTTAAAAAGAAAGAAAAAAACAGAGAAGGTTGCTAAAGCGCCGGCCCGTAAAAGGCTGCTGTCCCCGGCGGGAAAAAGCTTAAAGCCGCGCTTATAGGCCTTAAAAAATCAGAGGAAATTTATAAAAAACTCACCATGGCCTCTAAAGAAGCCATAACCATAACCGACCTTGACGCAAATATTACCTATGTCTCCGAACACACTGTGGAAATGCACGGCGGGGAGAGCCAGCGCGATTTTACCGGAAGGAACCTGATAGAATTCATCGCGCCCGAGGACAGGGAAAAAGCCCTCGGCTATTTCAAAAGGGCCGTATCTGAAGGCTTTGTGAATAATGTAGAGTATAAATTCCTTAAGCTCGGCGGAGCGAGGTTCTACGGGGATATAAGCGCGACCATAATAAAAACACCGTCGGGAAAACCTTCGGCCGTCATGTACGCTGTACGGGACCTAACAAAATCAAAGTTCACCGAGTCCGCGCTGAAAATCACGGAGGATAAGTACAGGATACTCTTTGACAACGCGAATGACGCCATTTTTATCCACTCCATGGGCGACGGCGTACCGGGAAAATTCATCGAGGTCAATAACCTGGCATGTTCTATGATGGGATACTCCAAGGATGAATTGCTTTCATTCCGGCTTTCGGATATTGAATCCCCTGAATGCAGGGATATTGACATAAAAGCGCAGGAAAAACTCCGGAAAGAAAAGCACGCCGTTTATGAATCGTGCCTGATAAGGTCAAATGGAGACAAACTGCTTTGTGAGATAAGTTCCCACAGCATCGGACTTGACGGGATGACCGTTGCGGTTTCGATTGCGCGGGACATAACACGGCGCAAAAAAGCCGAAAATGAGCTGAAGGAATCGGAAGAAATGTACCGCAGCCTGATTGATGTTTCTCCGGACGCGGTTTTTGTCATGGATACATCAGGCAGGATAATATACGCCTCTGACAGAGCCCTTGAAATGAACGGGGCGCCGAGCCTGGATCTGTTCGTGGGAAGGTCGGTTTTTGACCTTATCACGCCCGCTGACAGGGAAAAAACAACACAATTATTCAACCGCGTTTTTACCGAAGGCGTCATGCATGGGCAGGAATTCAGCCTTTTAAGGTACAGCGGGGAAAAGATGACAGGGGAGGCGAGCGCCAGGGTGTTACGCGGGGCTTCCGGCGAAATAAAGGGCGCCATAGTAACCGTGCGCGACATAACGGAGAGGAAAAAAATCGAGGAAGAAGCCAGGAAGAGCAATGCGGTGGTTAAGAAAGTCATGGATGGCATCATAAACGCCATGGAAAAACTTGTGGAAAAGAAGGATCTTTATACCGTGGGACACCAGCACAGGACAGCCCAGCTGGCAAAGGCCATAGCGCAGGAAATGGGGCTGCCGCCCGAGCAGGTAAACTGCATCTATATATCGGCGTTGATACACGACATAGGCAAGATATTTGTCTCAGGCTCCATCCTGAATAAACTTGGCCCGCTCACGGCTGAAGAATACGATATCATAAAGAAACACCCCGAAGCGGGGTATGAGGTCTTAAAGACCATAGATTTCCCTTGGCCGATTGCCGACATCATACTCCAGCACCATGAAAGGCTCGACGGCTCAGGATACCCGTACGCGTTAAAAGAAGACAGAATATATCTTGAGTCGCGGATTCTGGCGGTGGCTGACGTAGTGGAAGCCATAACATTCGCCAGGCCATACAGGGCCGCCTTTGGCATAGACAAGGCGCTGGAAGAGGTTGTGGGCAAAAGGGGGAAACAGTTTGACGCGGAAGTGGTGGACATATGCCAGGAATTGCTGAAAGAGAAGGGGTTTGAGTTCGAAAAGGTTTAAGGCAATCACATATCCCAAAAAAATCCTGCTCTTAACCTTTCGTAGAGCCGCTGCTTGCTGCGGCTCAGAGGTTGGCGGTTGATTGGTCTTTCGTAGTCGCACCCCTTCGCCCCACCGGGGTGCGCCTATATAAGGATTGCCTGCAAGCATACCATTGACGCACCCTCGAGCGAACTGTCGAAGGTTTGTTACGATGAATGCCGTCTTTAGGCGCAGGCCGGTAAAACGCAGGCCTGCGACTACTAAAACTGAGTTAACCTGTATGTTCCGGTGCTGGTTTTTGTAGAGAGTCGGCTTGCTGGCTCTCTACGTTGAAAGGCGAGAGGGGGCAAGCCCCCTCTCTACTAAAACCCTAAGGTGCAATCGACAATTGCCAATTGTAGTTAATTGTTATATAATACATCACTATGAAAAAAACCATATACATAATAGCCTTACTCTGCCTTGTGGCTTGCGGGTGTTCTAAGCTTAATAACCCCACACAGGCTAACAGTTATGTCGGTACTGTTCCTACTCCGGCTCCTGAGATGTCCGTGTTTACACAGGGCGAGAGGTACTGTGATTTTTCACCCCGGTATGATATCGGCGCTGCGGCGTTTAATAACAGGATATATGTCATCGGCGGCATGACCGTTTCAGGGACGGCAAACGACGTCTGGTATACCGATGACTGCGAGCGCTGGAAAAATGTAAAGGCGGTAATGCCGTTTAAAGCCAGGTCAAATCATTCCGTCTTTGAATATGATAAAAAGCTCTGGATTTTTGGCGGTATTGGTGAATTTGATAAAACTGTTGGCTACCTTGACGACGTATGGTATTCCGCCGACGCTGTAAGCTGGACCGCAGCTGCGGCGCTTCCTTACGGCGGCAGGTCGGGCGCGGGAATTTTTGTGGGAAATGCGGCTATTGTTGCCACGGGCGGCAGTGATATGAAGGAACCTCATAATGACGTTTGGTCTTCAAAGGATGGAAAGGCATGGAAAAAGTTAAAGGAAGATAATGATAAAGGATGGACGCCGCGCAGCGGACATGGGGCGCTTTATTACAAGAATAAAATGTGGGTCTTCTTCGGCAAGGATAAGGACGGAAAATTAAGGACTGACGTATGGAATTCCGATAACGGCGTTGACTGGAGCGCGGCCACGGTAAACGCTGGCATAACCCCCAGATATGATTTCACGCCGTTTGTTTATAAGGACAGGATGTGGGTCTCAGGCGGAATGGACGACAAGGGCAGGCCTTTTTCCGATATGTGGTGGAGCGTGAACGGTTATTACTGGGTTTCAACCACGGCAAAGGCGGAGTTTGGGCCGAGGTACGGGCACGCCGCCGTGGCGTTTCAGGAAAAAATATGGTTCATCTGCGGCAGGGATGAAAGAAAGATAAAGAGGGACATATGGTACGGACAATAACTACGGGCATCATAGCGCTGTTGTGTTTTTTAATCGCGGGCTGCGGGCTGATATTCATGCACAACCCGGAAAAAGCCAGGCAGACAGCGGATAATTTCTTCGCGTACCTTTACAGGATCCAGGATTTTGACGCGTGTTACCGCATGACAAATGAAAATTACAGGAAGCACACGGAAGAGGGTTTGCTGAAAAAGCAGCAGATGACCCTTATTAAAAAATATGGAAAATTCCAGGGTGTCAAGCCGGAAGCCTATTTTTTTGACGGCGGCTCCCGTGATATTGAGGTGTTTTACAGCGTGCTTTTTGACACCGGTATTACCTACCAGAAAATAACCCTTTCAAGCGACGGAAAGGGCGGTTATACTGTGTCGTCGCTGAACAGTTCGGACATGCCTTTTACAGGCTACAGGCTTTTAAGAAAATTCAAGGAGTGATGATATGTACATGCATATGGAATGGACGCCGGACCTCTCGGTTGGCATAGGGGAGATAGATGTACAGCACAGGAAGATGATCAGGAAGATAAATGAGATAGGCGAGGCTGTGGAGGCGAAAAAGTCAAAGGAAGAAATAATAGAAGCGATAAAGTTCTTTGAGGTCTATTCCGAGGAACACTTTAAGACGGAAGAGGGATACATGACGCTTTACAGGTACCCGGAGTACTTAAACCACAAGAAAATACACGACGCTATCATGACTGATATGGCGCGTGTCAGGGGTCTTTTTAACGAAGGCAAGATAAAAGCCTCCGAAGTATATGAGGAAAGCAATAAGGTAGCTGAAGTGTTTTTTGAACACATGAAGGTTACGGACAGCAGGCTGGCCGTATTTTTAAGGGGAAAGATCAAATAGGCGGGGGATAAAATGTCATTAAAATTCGGAACTTACGATTTTGAAGGCCCATACAGCTCTACAAGGCAGATGCGCGATATGGCGGGCGTTTACATAGTATTATGCAAGGATATCAAAGTTGACGCCAGGTACTATCTGCTTGATGTGCAGGAGTCTGACAAAGTCATGACGCACGCGACGACAAGCAAAAATGTGGTGTGCTGGACCAAAGGATGCCACGGCATAGGAACGGTAGCGGTGGCGGTATGCTACATGGAAAAAGCCACAAAAGAAGAACGGGTAAAGGCTGTGAAGTATTTAAGGGATTTATATGATGTGCCGTGTAAGTAAATTTTCTATTTTCAATTTTGAATTTTCAATTGAAGCCGGTATTTTTCGATTTTAATTGAAAATTGAAAATTCAGAATTGAAAATCAACAAGGGGTTTTAAATTGGCGGTTTATTTTTTCCTTCTCTGGCTTCTCTTCATAATGATATACGAGATTATTATGGGTGTTTTTGACCACCTCAAGGAAGGGTTCTGGGGCTATTATGACAGGATCACCGAGAGGATTGAGCGCTACACCACTGACTCCGCCATCTACGGGCAGGATGAACTGCTGGTTAAGACTTTAAACAAGCAGAAACAGGAACTTGAGGACATCATGGGCCAGTATGTTTTTTACCGCTTCTGCGAGAGGATCTCCGTATACTTAACCCAGGTTGACACGGTCATATTATTCTGCGTTTCCATCGCCACCGTGATATTTGCCCACTCAGCCTGGGTGTTGAAGGATTATTTCTGGCTGTTCTTCTGGGCTGTGGCTTACGGGGTTTATATGTATAACGAAGTATCAGGGACATTTATAAAGTTTGAGATATGGGCGACAAACCTCTTTTTAAAGCAGTATAAATCCTTAAACAGGACCGGCTCGGCCGATTCCATAGTCGACGCGAAAAAAGCGAACAAGACGATAATTAAAAAACTGTACTTTTTCCTCATACTGCCTGTTTCAATAATTGTTTTCATTATATTAAGCAATGTTGTCATTTACCCGCTGCTTCCAAAACTGCCGGCGGGGCTTGAGAAATCCATTTTCCTTACATGGCTGGCATTTATAGTGTGCGGCACGGCCTTTGTGGTGGTAATACCGCTTTTTCTGGACAAGATACTTAATGCCAGGCTAAAAATAAGGAAGGAAATGTTCTCTGACGTGGGTTACGCAATCAGCATATACCTTTTTGTCTCGCTCCTGCTTTCAACAATAATATCCATAGCAAAATACACCGTTTAAGTGTCAAAATCAAAATAATATGGATATATTACCATTTATATGATATTATTCTCGAACGGAAAGTATAAAACTTTTTGGAAGGGAAACTATGAAAAACCCTCTTATTAACAGGAACTTTTCGTTTTTAATGCTTGTACAGACCATAGAGCAGATAGGCGACAGCTTAACGCTGATGGCTTTGATTGCCTGGGTTATGGCCATGCCGGGCGCACACTCCTCCACCACAAACATGACCATCCTGCTTTTCTGGATTGGCGTACCCATCATCCTCGTTGCCCCGTTTTCAGGGGTCATCATAGACCGGTTCAGGAGGAAAAACCTTCTCATGATAGCGACCGCAGTGAAGGGTTCATTCATATTTTTCATATTTCTTTTCCTGCATGAACCGGGCAGGATGCCCGTTCTTTACGCTCTTGTTTTTATGAAGTCTTTTGCCACGCAGTTTTTTATACCAGCGAAATCATCATATGTCCCGGATGTCGTCGGCAACAAAGAGGATCTTGTGCGCGCGAACTCCATATCAGCCACGGCAATGATAATCACCCAGATACTTTCATACGCGGTTGCAGGATTGCTTATCGCGGAATTTGACGCGGACAGCGTGCTTTTACTTTCCGCCATTCTTTACCTGCCCGCCACGCTTTTTATAATATTTATTAATGCCAAAGAAACGCTGGTGGAGCGCAAGCAGATAGAGTCTTTCGGCAAGATTATCGAGGAGCTGGTTACGGGTTTTAAGTTCATGTGGAAGCAGGAAAGTGTGATGTTCGTAACACGCAGGGTGTTCATCATGATGATAAGCGTCATAGTCTTCTACATAAGTTTAACCGGCGGCGTGCTGGAGCAGATAATGAAGGCGAGCAAAATAGGCATAAAAACAATCACGGCACTCGGGTTTATGCAGGGCGCGCTCGGCCTGGGGCTTGTGCTGGGAGTGATAGTCATAGAAAAAGTGCTGAAAAAAGTATCCGATACTGTCCTGATCAGGACAGTGTTCCCGGTGATGGGGTTTTTTATAGTGGGATTGTACTTTTTTAATAATTACTATTACCTTTTGTGCTGCGCGTTTCTGGGCGGTATGGCAGGAGTCATGCTTTTAAGCATTGCGGAGACCGTGGTCCAGAGGGACACGCCCGAAGACATGAGGGGCAGGATATTTTCCTCATATTACATATTCAGAAACATCGGCCCGCTCATAGCCTCGGCCATAGCCGGGTTCCTCATAAAGTTCATGATAGAAGAAGACGTGATGCTGATAGCCGGCCTGGCGCTGGTTTTATATGGGGTAATCAATTTCTTTGGAAGGAAACCCAAAGTGCAATAGGGCATACGGCGCAAAATTAATGCGTAACTTTTTTGAGTCAATTGCGTCTAAATTTTATGGTTTAAGTTTTTTTTTGAATTGTTGTTTTACCGGTAAACATAAAAAGCGGGAGAAAAAATGAAAATTACAATCAGGGATGTGGCAAAAAAAGCCGGTGTATCACATACCACCGTTTCCATGGTTTTTAATAATGACCCGCGAATCACCCCTGAGACACGCGATAAAGTCACGAAGGTCATTAAGGACATGAATTTCCATCCGAGCGCCGCGGCACGCGGGCTTGCTAAAGGCAGTTCAAATGTCATTAGCGTGGTCAGCGTTATGCTTGTCTCGCCGTTTATTTCGGGTATACTCGAAGGCATTGAAACCCAGGCATATGATTTAAACAGGTATGATTACTCCATAGAGCCGGTATCCACAAGAAAATCCCCGCGGGTAGGTGAAAACATGCTCGAGGAAATACTTTACGGAAAGCAGGCAAGGGCCATAATTTTGCTTGGTATAAAGCCATCTGAAAGTATGGTAAAGGATTTTAAGAATAAAGGCGTTCCCATGATTGTTGTTGAACAAAAGGTGAAAGGCGCCCATTCCATAAAAACGGACAGTTTTGCGGGGGCATATAAGGCCACGGAGTACCTGATAAAAAAGGGAAAGAAAAGGATAGGGCTGATTTCCGCGGATTTAACGCCGATGTTTGAGGATGTAGAAGTTTATACGTCAGCTGCTGAGCGCTATGACGGGTACATGAAGGCGTTAAAGGATTACGGTATAAAGCACGACCCGGCGCTTCTCATGCCCGCGCATACTTTTTCGTATGAGGAAGGTAAGGACGCGCTGAACAGCTATCTTGACCGCGGGTTAAAGCCTGACGCGGTTTTCTGTCCGGCGGGCGACATGACTGCGCTGGGATTCATGGAGCAGGCGGCCGCGCGCGGTGTAAAGATACCAAAAGATATTTCACTTATCGGGTATGACGACCTTATTTTTTCAAAGCTTGTGAAGCCGGCTTTAACGACCGTTAAGCAGCCTATAATTCAGATGGGCAGGGAGGCTTTTGACATAGCCATAGCCGCCATAGACGGCGGGCTGGATAAGGATAAAGATGTTGTTTTTAATCCTGAATTAATAGTAAGGGAATCAGCGTAAACAAATTAGCCGGGCTAAGCGTCTAATCATATAAGAGCAATAAAAATGTTTTTTTTAAGCTTTTGTTTTACCGGTAAAATGAAATATAGGTTTTCAATATACTAAAGGAGGACGAAGATGAAAAAGACCGGAATTGCAGTTGTTTTATCAGTAGCTCTGGCAGTGTTTTCGTACGGAAAGCAGGTAAGCATCAACATGAACCTTGGAGTGGAAGGAATGGACAGCGCGCTTCAGATGGAGGACCGGCCGGTACAGAAAAAGCATGTTAAGAAACAGGTTTCAAAGGGCTGGAAAACGTTAAAGGCGGTTATGGCCGAGGACGGGATAGAATTATCAGACGGCAGGGTAATCCCGGTAAGTTACAATAAGGCTCTTTTTCCTTACCCGAAGGTTGAGATTTTAGAGCCTGTCGGCGCAAAGGTAGTACTGTCCCAGGACGGCGAAGAGGATTTTAAAGGCGAGATACCGCTTTTGTGGAAAGACGCCGAAATTGACGCGTACATAAAGATGACAGTGTATGAGGAAGGCGGCACCATGTGGTCGGTAAAGTTCCAGGCAAAAAAGCAGAGGGATTTAACCATCGGCGGTCAATCAGGGGAACGCGTAGAGCAGGCTCCGCAGCACAGGGAAAATCACGGCCATGAAAAAGGGCTCTGGACCAAACATTTTGAACTGGATAAAAAAGTATATGAAGTGGGCGAGGGCTTCAGCGTGAGGTTCCATGACATGCCGGGAAACCAGTCAGACTGGATAAGCGTGGTACCTGCAGGCGTGCCTGCAAATTACTGGGGGAACTGGCAGTACATAAACGGGGCAAAAGACGGAGTCTTCCCGGTCCCGGGACAGGCAGCCGGCAAATACGAAGTCAGGGCCTACTACAACCACCCGGACGGGGGATTTGCCATACAGGACAGTATATCGTTTGATGTTGTAATAAAGTAGAAATTTGCTATTTACAAAAAATAAAAATGGCGGGGATAAACCCCGCCTTTTTATTTTAGATTTAAACAGATCTTCCCCTTCCCCCTTCAAGGGGGAAGGATGGGATGGGGGGTGCTGTAGCGGCTATCCCTGCGGCACAACCTCGAGGTATTGCCAAGGTATCAGCTGCTGCAGCACCCTCTCCCATCGAGGGAGAGGGGATGAAGCCGGAAGTACAAACCAAAATTACTAACCCCGTAGGGGCGGAATATGTGTCCGCCCGCAAGGTTGGATTTGTTTTTGTGTTGTCATAAATATTTACAACCCCTGTAGGGGCCGCCCCATGTGGCGGCCCGCAACGGTGAGATTAATTTTAGGTTCGTAGGGGCGAGCCGATGGCTCGCCCGCGACAGGGAAATCCAATCTTTATGCCGGGGCTCAGCTCAAACCAGACCGCCTCTGTGGTGAAGTAAAGCGGGGAAATAAATCGTTATTTGAAAATGTTTTCAAAATGTAAATATACCGTGAACCTGTTTAGATTATCAAGCAAGTGATGTAAAAAAATCAATATCCATTCCGCGCATGGTTTTCCAATTATTTGCGTTTATTGTTTAGCATAGCGCTATAATGTACAGAAATTGTCCCCGGGTCTATCAGCTTTTCATAAAATTATAGAATTATTTATAGAAAAAACGATATTTATAAATTTTTATAGGAGCATAAGGCCCCTGAACTCCGGGAAAATTTGTGAATTTTTGAAATGAATGCAAAAATTCCGGTTAAATTTCAAAATTTTTAAAATAATTTATCTTTCGGGTTGAAAAGAGAAGAATTGTCTGCTATAATTTGAATTAACAGAGGGTTAAAATATGTAAGGCAATTAAAGGGGTAAAATGTCCAAACAAATCGCGCTCAATACACAAATACAAAAATTAGTAATGTAGCGATAAACCAACCAGCAGCCTTTACATGGATAAAGGTGAAAAAATAATGGAGGGGAAGATGAAGAAATGCTTAATTTGTTCTATTTTAATTTTGGTTTTAGCACAATATAACAACGCACAAGAAAATTCTAACATTAAATCAAACAATGAAAACACCGTTAGCAAACTTGATATTTCCAAAATTGTAATAAATAAGATCAAAGAAAACGCCAAGGATAAAGGTGTTATAGTTGCAGAAATACAATATGGTTCCAAAGAAAATGAATTGGGGGTAAAGGGTGGAAGTTTTTGTCCAAGCGCATTTATTGTTAAGGATAATGCTATGTATATATTGGACAGCGTTAATAGTCGTATTGTAAAAATTAGCAAAGAAAAAACAAGTCAGAATTTTCCAATTGATTTTGAAGGGGACCGATATGGTAATGATCTGATTGATACAAATGATGGCAATATCGTAGTTGTAAAACCATATTCAGATTTTGAAATTAAAAGTCGTAAACTTACCGAAAAGGAATCATATAATTTATTTACAGAAAAACAAAATAAAATCAAAAAGTTAAAAGAAAAAAATGAAATCGAAGAAATAAGCAATAAAGTTAGACAAACAAAAGAAAGATATTATAACAATGATGATAAATTAGATTATAAAATCATAATACCTGTAGATGCGGCTAAAAACAACAGTAAAAAAATAATACAAAAGTGTATTAGTGGAAATTGTTACGATTGGATTGAATTAAACATAAATTCATTAGTAAATGATATTAACAGCGAATATTATTTGGCTAAGGATTCTCTTTCTGGAATTGATAAAAATGGAACTATATATTTGTTATGGGAATTAATGAAACCCGAGAATAAATTTTATGAATCAGCAAAACAAGAGAGATTGATTATGGTTATAAATAAAAAAGGAAATATTGTTAATATCGTAAAATTAAGGAAAGAATTTACTTATAAACCACGCAAAGATATATATATAAGTAAAGATGGTAATATTTTCCAGTTGTGGTTAGGCAAAAACTCAGGTTTAATTATTAAATATTCTAATGGAGCAATTAAATCATGAAAAGGTTCTTCAAATTTTTCATTATAACATTCTTTATATTTTTTGTTTATAATTTTGTATATGCTCTAAATGAAAAAGTGGAATTTGGCACTTGTTCGCTAACCGATGTTGTTATTGTTTTAGGAAACTGCAATGATGATGGAACAAATTTTATTCCTTTGTTTAATTGTTATAATTCATGAATAATTAGACACCTTCCCGTATTTAATTGCCTAACATATTAGCCCCTGAAATCTCTTCAGGAGGTAATATATCATGGCTTACCAGAAAAGACAACCCGATTTTGAAGACGATTCACGCTACATGACGAAAAAACAGCTAAGAAACTATCCGAGACAAAAGAAAACATACAATCTGGAATTCCCCGGCCAAAATCTCAAGGCCAACATACAATCAAAAACATATCAACGGGATTTTTATTCATCAAATTCGTCTAATAAAAAGAATTTGCAGGAACAAGGATTATTCGCCGGAAATATCCGCAACAATCCCGGAAGTTTTACGAAAAAGTTTGCGAAAAAGTTGGGCCGTGCAAATAAACAAAAACAATCATTTTCGAGGAGCCGGTTCTATAGTGTAGAGGAAAAATTTAAACTTATAAAAGAATTTGAATCTATAGGCGCTCCTATAGGAATGTTTTGTAAATGGTATGGCATTGGTATTTATACTTTCAGGGGGTGGTATGACAAGTTCCGGAAGAATGGGGAACAGGGTCTCGCTGACCGAAGATGTGGGAAAAAACATCAGGAGATACCGCAAGAAATAATAGCCGAAATTATCAGGATTAAAGTTGAAAACCCGGGAATCGGATCACGGAAGATATCTGACTGGCTTTACCGTAACAAATTCGTGCGGATTGGGGCCCTGCGCATTAGGAAGATATTGAATGAAAATCCCCGTACTGTTTCTTTAATGGAAAAACAGAAAAAACTCAGGCATGGCAACAGCGGCAAAGAACCGCAACATTTTGAACGTTCCAACCCCCGTGAGATGTACCAGATGGACATCATGACCTTTTTCCTGCAAGGCCTTTACAGGGTATATGTGATTGCCTGTCTTGATGACTACTCGAGGTTTGTGGCGAGTATTGGCCTGTTCCGCAGGCAGACTACGGACAGGTGCCTGGATGTGCTCCGCGCCGCCATAGAGCGATACGGCATGCCGAAGGAAATGCTGACCGACAACGGCAGGCAGTTTTATACGTGGCGCGGGACAAGCGAATTTCAGAAGTTCCTCGTGCAAAGCGGGATAAAACATACAAGGAGCAGGCCGTACCATCCTGAGACGCTCGGCAAGATAGAATCGCTTTGGCGCAATATGTACCAGGAACTGCTGAGCAAGGAACCCATGAACAGCTTTGAAGACGCCGAAGAAAAAATAAAGGCGTGGATACAGTGGTATAATTTCAAGCGGCCGCACCAGGGGATAGGAGGGCTGGTGCCGGCAGACCGTTTTTTTGGGGTCGACGACGGCATGCGCGACATCATGGAAAAAGGAGCTGTAATGGTCAGGGATTCCATGGCAGCCGACCCAAGACAGGGAAATGAGCCTGTTTACTTCATCGGAAAAGCCGGCGGAAAGGAGATAAGGATAATAGCCAGGGAAGGAACGATGACGGTGGACGGGCCGGGAAAGACGCTTGAAAATATATCAAAGGAGGAGAAACATGACGAAGTTATTGCAGGCAGCTCCGGAGGAAAACAACAGGATGCCGGAGATAGAGGCGCCGGAAGACAGGTTTCACAAGAAGATACAGGCAAGGACAAAGTTCAGGACGGTACTGGAAGTTCTTTGCGGCAGGACACAGGTGAAGGAGGCGGCAAAGCAGGCGGGGGTGACGAGGGAAGTGGTGTGGGAGTGGAGCAGAAAGTTTCAGGAAGGGGCGATATTGGCCCTGGAATCCAACCGGAGAGGCAGGAAGGAGAAGGGCTATGTCCGGGACGCGGAAGTACGGAAAACCCTGCAAGCGTCGGAACGCCAACTGAGAACAACAAAGATGGAAAACACGAGGCTCCAGGCAGTGATTAATGAGATGAACAGGCAGAAGGAAATGCTGGCACATGCGTACTCGTTCTTTAAAAAAGAGGGGCTTGACCCAAAAAAAAACGGGAAAATGGAGCGCGTCTTAGAAAAGTACTTCTTTTAAGTTCCAGGCGCGCTGGAAAGAAAGGCATGAGCGTTTCGGATTTCTGTTCCGCCACAGGGGTGCCGCGCAGCGTGTTTTATGACTGGGAAAAAAGGCGGTTGACCGGGAAGCTTAAATATGAAACACCGGGGAGAAGAAGGGGCGGCGTTTATTACCTCGGATGGATTACGGTGGAAAAAGTAAAGGCATACCTGGACCATTATAACGGTAGGATTTCCAACTATGCTTTGGGGAAGTTTGCCGGGGTTTCTGAAAGTGAGGCAAGGAGGATAAGGAAAGAAGACTGGGAAAAAAAGGATAATGTGAAGAAGGAATCCGCGATAAAACGCAAACCGAAATATGTGCACTGGAAGCATATCCACTCATGCTGGGCCATAGACACTACGTATGTGAAAGTCAAAGAAGGAAGGGCATACCTCATTCTGATAGTTGACGAGCGTTCGCGCAGCATACTCGCATCCAGGTTGTGCCCGAAAATTGACGGTGAAACAGCCGCAAGGGTTATCCGGGATACCATCTATGGTTTAGGGGAAGTACCTGTAAATCTCAAATTTGACAGGGGAAGCGAGTTCAATAATTCGGATGTCCTCGACCTTCTTTTAAAGGAAGGCATAACGCCATTGCCAAGCCCGAGGAGGTATCCGGGTTTTAACGGCAAGCTTGAGAGGATAAACAAGATGATAAAGGGCGCGCTGGAACACAAGGGTGTGTTGTCCTTTGAAGAGACCCAGACCGCAATTGACGAGGTCAAAAGGCAGTTAAATCAGGAATATCCGTGGAGGATATTCAACGGCAATACAAGCGATACAGTCTACTACCACTCGGGATTTGTAAGCAGGGCGATAAGGAAGCGTCACGCAAAACGCGTGGTAAAGGAATTCAGGAAAATCTGGGCAAGGAGGAAGAAACGGATGGATGTTTTGGACGCCGCGCGTAAAGCCGGTGTGAAAACATCGGTAAATGCCGGTCTTGTGTACATAAACAACCAGCTTCCTGACGTGGAAATACCCAAATTGAGCATACACGCGATACTCAAAAGGCGCAAGCTCGACATAAAGGCGGCGCCGGGTTACGACAGGTTCAGCCCGGACGCGGACCCTTTGGACGCAGCCAGGGAGGAAAGGGAAAGGAGCCCGCTTAAGGAGCTTTTTGAAAAGATAAAAAAGAAACGGCTTAACCGGGGAAAGTGAGCATGTGCCGGGGGGTGAAATCCCCCGGCTTTTAAAGCCGGTTGGCGTTCTAAATATGGCAGCGTGTGTAAAAACGCACAAATCAGAAAGGAGGGGATGATAATGGAAAACAAGGCCCAACTTGTGATTACACTTGAAAAAAGTCTGAGGAATAAGATCAGGAAGTTTTGTGACGGACAGGGATTGAAGATAAGCAAGTTCGCGGAAAGGGCTCTGGTCAGGGAGCTGGAGAGCGAAGGCGGAAAAGAGGCACTCGCAGGCGACGTGCAGGAGGAAACGGAAAATAAGGGAGTGGACAGCACAAAATCCAATGGGTACTGATTGCTTTAGCCGGCAGGGCACCGGATTTAAATGATGGTTTGTTGTCCTGCCGGACGCCGAAAAGGATCGGGTTTATAAAAATTAAGGGGGAATGTATGAAAACAAAAAAGGTACATATCAAAACAACAAAAGGTACAAGACGTGTAAAGAAACTCATGAAGTCAAGTTATTCTTTATTTCTTAAGGACGATGAAAAAGCAAAGAGAACCAAAAAAAGGGCTGAAAAGGCTGGACAGGGCTGGAGGCAAATGACGCTTGAGGAATTTTTTGCGATTGTTTATGCCTCTGGATATCAACTGCAGATAAAACCGCATACCTGGAAATAATGGCGCTTGGCATCCGGCTCAAAACAATTCCTTCAATATAACTACAGCCCCGGCCTTATCTATCGGGTTGTTATTATTACCGCACTTTGGCGAATATACGCAATAGGGGCACCCCGTCTCACACGTGCATGTCTTTACCATGTCGTGCGTATTCGTCACCAGCGACGGGAATATGTCGTATAGTTTTTCCGATATCCCTATACCGCCGTCGTATCCGTCGTATATAAAAATCACCGAGTTTCCGTCCTCATATACCGGGTATGACCTGCCTCCTATGTCGTTCCTGTCGCACATGGCCCACAGCGGCGCGAGGGCAATCAGCGCGTGTTCCGCGGCGTGGATGGAACCGTCAAAGTCGAGGTCCTGCTTTAAAACTTTGCGGTTTATGCCGGGGTCAAGCTCAAACCAGACTGCTTCTGTCGTAAACGTAAGCGGCGGCAGGAAGAGGTCGTCGTAGGAAAGGACCTTGCCGCCTTTTTTGGTCTTATAAGATTTATAGAATTCCGTGACTGAAACATTGCCGAAGAAGAGCTTGAAGTTCGCGTATTCTTTTGATTTCATTATTTTTAGTATCTTAACATCCTCGTCTTTCATAGTCTCGGTGTAATGCTCCACTTCTTCCTTGGCCGCTATTGCCACGCCCTCTTCCAGGTTCAATTCCTGTATGACATATGTCTCACCGTTAAAAAGATGAACTGCGCCTTTATGCGCTTCTTCATAGGCGCGGGTGACGGATATCTCTTCGAGAATCCTGCCATCTATCTTGATCTTGATGTTTTTAGACCCGATGGAATCGAGCCCGACAACGTCCTGCGGCCTTTTGGAGCCGGCGTAAATCAGGCCGCGCGGCGTTTTTGTAACCAGCCCTTTGTCTATGAGCGTTTCCATGAATGGCTCCGTGTCAATGTCGGGGAATATCCTTGTATTCTCAGCCATTACCTCGGATATGGCGCACAGCACGTGGCCGTTTATTATATTGGGGTTTTCCGTTGAAATAACAGCGTTTTCAAAGTTCTTTGAGGTCAGTATGTCCGGGTGGTTTAATATGTATTTTTGCATGGCGTCTTCGTGGGGGATATAGAATACGGCTGAATCTTTCATCTTGCGCCCGGCACGTCCTGCCTGCTGCCAGAAGGATGAAATTGATCCCGGGTAACCGGATATAATGATGACATCCAGCTGCCCTATGTCAATGCCCAGCTCAAGGGCGTTTGTGGAAACCACTCCTTTTAATTCGCCTGATTTTAATTTTGCCTCAATGTCGCGCCTTATCTCGGGTGAGTAGCCTGCGCGGTAGGAAAGTATTTCAACGCCCCGGTCCTCCTGGTTTGCCCAGCGCCGGATCAGCTCTGCTAAGCGCCTGGATGTCACAAACGCGAGTGTCTGGAAGCCTGATTTGGCTGAGTGCAGCAGTATATCCTTGGTCTGCGTATGCACTGATTTCTCCGGATACGTTGACGGGTCCCACAGCACGAGGTGCTTCTCGCCGGATGGCGCGCCGTTGTTGTCAACAACTGTGAAGTCTTCGCCTGTAAGTTTTTCCATGAATTCCAGGGGGTTGGCAATTGACGCGGTCGAGGCGATGAACTGCGGGTTTGCCTTATAAACTTTCAGCACGCGTTTTAAGCGCCGCAGAAGGAAGGCTATGTTGGACCCGAAGATGCCTTTATACCTGTGGGCCTCGTCAATGACGACGAATTTTAAGTTTTTATAGAAGCTCTTCCACTTTGGGTGGAAGGGAAGCACCTGATGAAGCTCGTAGGGGTTTGTTATTATTATGTTCGCTTCTTCGCGCAGATGTTTCTTTAATTGCGCTTCCGTATCGCCGTCGTAGATGCCGGCTTCCATTTCTATGCCTGAAGCGGCCTTCATTTCTTTGATGTTGTTGTACTGGTCGTTTGAGAGCGCCTTGGCAGGGTAAATATACAGCGCGGTTGTTTCCTTATCTTCCTGTATTTTTTCAAATACAGGGATATTAAAGCCTAGTGTCTTGCCCGAAGCCGTAGGTGTCGTGATTATCACGTTCTTTCCCGCCCTGACATGCCTGATTGCCTCTGCCTGGTGGGTGTATAGGTTTTCAATGCCGCAGGATTTTAAATACCTCGCGATGGCAGGGGAGAATTCCATGCCCTCCGCGTTGACGGCGTTAATTCCGTCTAAGCGTATGACCGATGATATCTGGTGGTTGTAAAAAAGTTTGCCGTTTATGCCGGCTATGAATTTCTCTATTCTGTCCATCTTGCCATCAGCCTTTCCATCAGCTGCACCATGGCGTAAATATCCTCCATGTTATGGTAGATGATGGGCTCTATGTATTTCGGGTCGCCGGTGTTCACAAAGTTCTCAAAGTAAACCTGCACCTCGGCGCCGTCTATGTCGCCCTCGCGTTCCTTGCCGAGCACATTTACTTCAAGGGATTTAAGCCTGTAGGAGTCAAACTCCTCCTTATAGCAGCACCTGGAGAAGTGAAGCAGGTCAAAGTTGTGAAGTTCCATCAAATCAACGGTCGAGCTGATGCCGCCGTAATAGGATATTCTGCCGTCGATGAATGGTATGTCGAATGTCCTGCCGTTGAATGTCACAAAAGCTTTTTTGCCGGTGAGGAGTTTTCCGAATTCCTCGAGTATTTCATATTCTGCAGCGTCGGATAAACAGGTAAACTGCTTGACTGTAAAAGTCTTCCCCTCAAAGTAACCCGCGCCTATCTCTATTATAGAGGTCTCAAAGAACAGCGACTTGGTCTCTATATCCACAAAGAGAAGTTCCTCGGGTTTAAAGAAAGCCGAAAGCAGAAAGAAGAGCCTGTGCGAAGGGGAAAACCTGGAAGAGAGGACGCTTTTAATGGAGTGAAAGTCCTTATCCAGAGCCGAGAGGATATGGCACGCCTCTTTCCCGTATTTCTCATGGCCGGAGGCGCTTTTTAAGTCCTTGATGCCGCATTCAATTATTTTCTGCGCTTTCCTGTCCCTTATACCGTATAAAAGTTCAAGGGTGTTGTTATAGGCTTCTTTGAAGAATTCGGGCTCAGGCAGGAAAAAAGACTTAAAGTCCCGGGAGTTGGTGGTTATCAGGAATTTGGTGTTATTCCTGGATATGACCTCACCTGGCAGTTCGTTGAACCGCTTTTTAGGGCCTTTTTGTCCTGAAAAACCCTTGAATTTATTGAGGAAATCGTGATTTATCTCCATTTAAGCCTTTCAAATATTTGGATTGGCGGTTCCTGTTACTAAACCGTAATAATACTACCATATTTTATTGATGAAATCCATAAAAGCGTTATTTGCCCATAAAAATACTTGCATTGATTTTCAAATTATGATAATCTATCATTTCACTGCGGCCTTTTGCAGGATGGGATATTACTATCCTAAAAAGCAATAATTATTTCAATTTTGAAAGGAGATTTACAGTTTATGAAAAGAATGTATGACGGTATTATTTTTCTGAAGCCGACGCTTTCCGAAGCAGAGGTAGACAACTGCATTAAAAAGATAAAGGTCTTAATAGCGGACGCTAAGGGCGAGATCGTGGAAGAAAGACAGCCAAACAAAAAGCGCCTTCCTTTTATCGTAAAAAAGACACGCGAGGCATTTCATGTATTCATGAAATTCGGCCTTGACGCGTCAAAAGCCAATGAGCTCAACGCTAAGATAAGGCTCATCGAAGACATCAACAGGTTCACACTCGCGCAGGCGGGCGTTACAATCAGGGAACCTGAGAAACCCAAAAAGAGGAAAGTTGTTGAAGCCGCAGCCGCGGCTGCTGCAGCTGCTGTTACAGCTCCTTCTGAGAAAAAAGAAGAAGCTCCGGTTGCTCCGGCAGCGGATACAGAAACAACACCCAAAGAAACACAGGCTTAAACTTACCTGGCGATTGAGGGCGGATAATGGCTAATTTGAACAGGGTTTTTCTCATGGGGAACCTCACAAGGGACCTGGAAATTAAATACGGAAAGAACGGGCAGCCTGTCACAAACTTAAGGCTTGCCGTTAACAGGACATATACGACGCAGTCAGGCGAGAAAAAAGAAGAAGTCTGTTACGTCACGGTAGTTGTGTGGGGCAAGCAGGCGGAGAGCTGCCACACGTTCTTAAGGAAAGGCTCTTCGATATTTGTCGAAGGAAGGCTGCAGTACAGGACCTGGGAAGCCGAGAGCGGGGAAAAGAAAAATGTCCTCGAAGTAGTGGCTGACAGGGTGCAGTTTCTGGATAAAAAGAAGAAAGAAGGCGAGACCGGGACCGAGCCGGCCGCTGAAGAAGGACCAGATGCGCCTCCGGCACCACCGGAAGACGCTCCATTTTAAGGAGGAAGTTTAATGTACCCTAACAAAAGTGAAGGCGGACCAAGCAGAGGCAAGGGATTCGGATTTAAAAGGATAAAGAAAAAACGCTGCAAAATGTGCACGGGCAGGATCAAGGCCCTGGATTATAAAGATGAGGACTACCTGAAGAACTTTATCACTGAGAGAGGCAAGATCATTCCCAGGAGAGTAACGGGTAACTGCGCGAAACACCAGCGCATGGTAACAAAATGCATCAAGAAAGCGCGCGAAGCGGCCATACTGCCCTTTGTCGCGGAATAAGTATAAAAAAATAATAATGTAAAGGCAGTGCATATGCCGCTGAAAATCATTGCGGGTCTTTTGACAGAACTGATGGTCCTTGCGGTTTTTTTCGGCATACTGGACCTTATAATGCTTTTCATGATCAAAAAAAATTACAAATGGATAACCATAATAACCGCGGGGATGGCGTACCTCGCGGTTGTTTTTTTTGGGGTATACATAGGGCTGAAAGAAGCCCTCGGCCATGACATTATCGTTTACATGACAGGGGAGCTCAACGCCAGCCTGGACGCTGCGCTGAAAACCGCGGCAACAAACGGCGCGGACGCGGCGTCGATCGCAAGGACAAGGGAGCAGGCGGACACCCTTATCATAAAGGCCCTGCCTGCCTGGTTTACCATAAGCGCGCTTTTCCTGGTATTCCTCAATTATTTTGTCACCAGGCTCTACGCTGTAAAAAAATACGGCATTAAGAATCAGATGGCGTCATTTGAGCTATGGCATTTGAACGAAGGCGCTGTGTGGATACTCATAGCGGCGCTGGCCGGGCTCATGTTCTACAAGCAGATACCGTGGAAGGGCGCATTTGTTACGTCCTTAAACGCGGCCATTATACTCGGGAACCTGTACTTTCTGATAGGGTTTTCGGTAGTAACTTTCCTATTTAAAAAACATAAGGTACCGGCGATACTCCAGTTTATTATAATTTTCATGATAATAGCGTGGATGTTCCTGTCCGTCATGATAATGATGGTAGGCGTCCTGGATACATGGTTCAACTGGAGAAAAATAGAAAAGGGAGGTTCCATATGGAAGTAATTCTTAAGGAGGACGTTAAAGGGGTCGGCAAGGCAGGCCAGGTAGTAAAGGTGTCGGAAGGCTACGCGAGGAATTTTCTGTTTCCTGGAAAAAAGGCCGTGGAGGCCACTCCTGGAGCCATAAAGAATATCAAACTGCAGGCTGATCAGAAGACGGAAAAAAAGCACGAGGAAGAACAGTATCTCCGCCAGCTCGCCAGCAAGCTAGACGGCGTGGAAGTGACCATAAAGAAAAAAGCCGCTGAAGACGACAAGTTATTCGGCTCCGTATCTGAGTCGGATATAGTGGACGAACTCAAAAAATTAAATTACAATCTTGATAAGAAATCCATCGCGCTTTCAGGGCATATCAAGGAACTCGGCATGAAGAACGTGACCGTGCGCTTAAGGCACGACATAGAGGCAAAAATAAAAGTGTGGATAGTAAAGGATAAATAATGGCATTTAAAAAAGGGCCGCAGGGCCCGAAGCTTGAACAGTACAAATCAGAGATAAAAGGAAAAGTCCCGCCCAACAGCATAGAGGCGGAACAGTCGCTTTTGGGCGCCATACTCTTAAACCACGAGATGTTTGACTCCGTGGCCGCGCTGGTAACCGAAGAGGATTTTTACGAGCCCAGGCACAGGAACATATTCATGATAATGAAGCAGTTAAACAGCGAGGGCAAGGCCATAGATTCGCTGACAGTCTGCGAGCTGCTCGGGACAAAGGGCATACTTGACACCACGGGCGGCGCGTCGTATGTGTCATCGCTTGCCGACTCCATCCCTTCATATGAAAACGCCACTGAATACGCGAAGATTGTAGTCGATAAATCCATCAAAAGAAACATGATAGGCTTATCCACCGGCATAGTTGAAGCCGCTTATAAGGAAGATATGACGGTTGACGAGATTTTAGTCGACGCCGAATCCATGATATATAAGGTCGCGCACCGCAAGAAACGCGATTCGTTCCAGGAAGTCAGCGAGGATGTCGGCGATGTATTCGACCAGATAATAAAGAAATCAAAGGAACCGGATGTAATGACCGGGCTTCCGACAGGGTTCCAGAAGATAGACGACTGTACGCAGGGGCTTCAGCCGGGAGAGCTTGTCATAGTGGCCGCGAGGCCGGGCGTCGGAAAGACATCATTGGTTCTCAACATCGCGTATAAGCTTGCCGTGCATGACAAGAAAAATGTCCTCATATTCAGCTTTGAAATGAGCAACTTTGACCTTATAAGAAGGATGCTCGCCGTGGGTTCGCGCGTGCCGCTCCAGAAGATCAGGCGCGGCAGGATTGACTCCGAAGACAAAGCCGGCCTGATGAGGGTCGCGGGAGAGCTGTCAAACACTTCCGTATTCATAGACACCGAAGACAATAATGTTTTTGACATGAAGGCTAAGACCAGGACTTTAAAAGCGGAACTCCAGAAAAAAGGCAAGAAGCTCGACCTTATAATAGTGGACTACATACAGCTGGTGCGGCCGAATGAAAACATACCGCGCGAGCAGCAGATATCGCAGATATCCCGCTCGCTTAAAATGCTTGCCAGCGAGATGAAGCTCCCGGTTATCGCGCTTTCCCAGCTTAACCGCGAAGTTGAAAAAAGGGAAAAAGCCGCGGATAAGGCGTCGCCTCCCAGGCTTTCGGACTTAAGGGAATCGGGCGCCATCGAACAGGACGCGGATATCGTGCTGTTTATTCACAGGGAATCAAAAGACCCGCTCGTCACGACAGAAACGCTGGAATCCGGCGAGAGGGTGGACAGGCAGATAATAAAGTGCAAGCTGATCATAGCCAAGAACAGGAACGGCCCCATAGAAGAGCAACAGGTGGCCTTTATACCTGAACTTACAGCCTTTGAACAGGTTTCAGGGCTGGATAATGACGAGGGTTCATTTGGCTGAGGGATATAAGACATCAGGCCTTATGACGTGGGCTGAAGTTGACTTAAAAGCCCTGCGTCACAACATACTTGAGATAAGGAAGAAGACAGGCGGGAGCGAAATAATACCCGTCATAAAGGCCAATGCCTACGGCCACGGGGACAAAGAGCTCTGCAAATTCCTGTCCGCTGAAATGGAAATAGAGAATTTCGGGGTAGCGCGCGTTATCGAGGGCGTTGGCTTAAGGCGCGCCGGAATTAAAGGCGTCAGCCTTATCATCCTCGGAGGCTTTTTTAAAGGCGAGATACCCGACATCATCAGGTACGGCCTCGAGCCTTCTGTTTTTCTTAAGCGGGAAATCATGGCGTTAAACTCTGCCGCGGCAAAAGCAAACGTGGTAATCGATGTCCACCTGAAAGTAAACACAGGAATGAACAGGCTCGGTATAAAGCCGGAGGAAGCGCCTGCTTATTTCAATCTCATAAAAAAATCAAAGAACATAAGGTTAAGGTCGGTCTACACGCATTTCGCGAACGCTGACATGAAAAATGATTCCTTTACATTAAAACAGGCGGAGCGTTTTGCGGCAGTACGCAGACTCGCGCCCGTGGGGGTCTTTTGTCACGCCGCTAATTCCGCGGCAATCGCGAGGTACCCTGAGGCGTACTTTGACGCTGTAAGGCCGGGCATAGCGATTTACGGCTCATGCTGCGACGAGTACAGCGCGGAGCACATGGACCTGCGGCCTGTCATGACTTTAAAATCAAGGGTTGTAAATGTGATTAATCTTGAAAAAGGCGACGCTGTAAGTTACGCCGGGCTTTATAAGGCGAAGAAAAAAGAGACGGTCGCGGTCGTGGCCATAGGCTACGGCGACGGCTTCAGGCGCTGCCTGACTGATAAATGGCATGTCATGATAAACGGAAAAAAAGCACCGGTCGCCGGCAGGGTCTGCATGGACCTGGTGGTTGTAAAACCCTCAGGAAAAGTAAACGTCGGCGATGAAGTGCTGATATTCGGCAAATCAGGAAAGTCTGAGATAAAAGTTGAGGACATGGCAACGGCAGCGGGAACGATTTCATATGAGATATTCACGGGGATAACGGACAGGGTAAGGCGGATTTATAAATAATTATTGAAGATAGTGGATTGACGATTGCGGATTAATGGACGGTTTTGTTTATTAATCCGCAATCTACAATCAACAACCTTCAATTCAAACGGAGCATTCTTGATCATACTCGGCATAGACCCCGGAACCGCCCGCTGCGGGCTCGGCGTCATTGAAAAAAAAGGCAATAAGCTCAAAACAATCTCGTACGGCCTCATAGAAAGCGACAAGGACCGTCCTCATGCCGAGCGGCTTGAGGTTGTATTTGTCGAAGTCACCAGGGCCATCAAACAGCACAAGCCCGATGTGGTGGCGGTCGAGAAATTGTTTTTCAGCAGGAACGTATCCACCGCGATGACCGTAGGCGAAGCCAGGGGCGTTATCCTGCTGTGCGCACAGCTGGCGGGAGTTGAGATAAGGGAATTTTCCCCCATGGACGTTAAAATGGCATTAACAGGCTACGGCATGGCTGATAAAAACCAGGTATTAAAGATGGTCATGGCCATACTGGGACTTAAAGAAGCGCCAAAACCGGATGACGTTGCAGACGCGCTGGCTATAGCGATAACGTGCGCGAGCGGGAGTAAAATGGCGGAGATAAGGAAGAAAGCCCAGAGCCCAAAGTCCAAAGCACAAGGGAGTTCAAAGGTTCTGTAGGGGCGATTTCCACGGGACTTCGCACGAATCGCCCAGACGTTGGATTTGTTGTTCTTGGTAGCCGCAGCCTTCAGGCTGCGCAAGGCAGGATTTAGATTTTCAGGGTTTGGAGCAGTTTTGTCTTCCTCCTGTCTCCAGTCTCTTGTCTCGTAAACTCTAAGGAGAACTTATGATAGATTTTCTCGAAGGCAGCATAGAAGAAATCACAGAAAAACACCTGCTCCTGAACGTCAACGGCACAGGCTACGGCATCACCATCACAGCCGCCGCCTACGACCGCCTGCGTAAAGACGAGGGCATAGCCCGCGTTTACACATACCTGTCGGTCTCCGATAACGGCGTGGCATTATACGGCTTTTCCAGCCGCGAAGAAAAAGAAGTCTTCATGGCATTAATAAGCGTGGAAGGCATAGGCCCGAAAGCCGGCACAAACATATTATCCAGCATAAACCCTGACACCCTGCGCAAAGCCATAGCCACGGGAAATGAAGCGGTCCTGACAAAAGTCCCGGGCCTGGGCCCTAAAAAAGCACAGAGGATGATAGTGGAATTAAAAGACAAATTCAAAATGCACGCAGGAGTTGGCGGCGAGGATGAATTCACGCCGGACGAGGAATATCTGCAGGCGTTGCTGGCGCTGGGGTTTAATTACCAGAAGGCAAGGGAAGCATTAAGGCAGGCTGTAAAGGCCGCGGGCATTGACGCGGATAAAGAAGTAATCATAAAGGAAGCGATAAAACGGCTGGGGAAGTAAAAATGGGGAATACATGAAAAAAAATCTTGTTATTTTCTTGATGTTAATGATTTTAGCTTTTGGTTTGGTCATTTCCTGTAAACAAAAAAGTAAAACAAGTATTAAATTAAATCCCACCCCGGAACCAACCCAGGTCACTTACGACTATTTTGTCACAAACGGATCTAGTAAAATAATGATTGGTGATGCTGAAGAAAAAATAGCAGCATTTTGTCAGGAAGATAAACCGGTTTCAATATTGTTATCGAAAGATAAGAGGTTTAAATCGATTGCTTTCAAAACAATTGGTTTTCGGCTTGTTGGGTCCGAAAATGAATATAGTATTGATAGAGTAACATTTACTGGCACTGATTATAAGCTGCCGTTAGGAATAAAAATTGGGGATACGTTGGAAAGTCTGTTAAAAGCCTATCCAGCCGAACATAGATGGAAAAAAGACGAATCTGGTGCTGAAATTTACGACCTTACAGGTCCTGGTGATAATTTCCAGTCATTTGTTGGTGTAATGATAACCTTTTATATTGATAATAATAGGATTTCAAGGATTGACATGCATATTCAATATGATTGATTATTTGTTGAGAGTATACCAGTGGCCCACGCTGTACCTGGTTTGAGATGATTATGGAGGCAATATATACGGGTGTGTTTTTTTAAATAATAGCATTAAAAAGCATGTGTAAAATGGATGCCGTTATATTATAATTAACATCGTGAATAGCCCTCGTAGGGGCGGACCTGTGTGTCCGCCCGCCACGAGGGCCTGCTTTCGGGCCGACACATAGGTCGGCCCCTACAGGGAGTTGGATTTAGAACGATTTTGTAGAGAGGCGGCTTGTCTGCCTCTCCAGGCTGGTTCTTGAAGTGGCAACTTGTGAATTGTTCTGCGTTGTTGGGCGATTCGTGAATCGCCCCTACAAATAAAAAGACGGTGAAAACATTGGAAGACAAAAACAAAAGCGAACGCGTAATTGATTCCCTGGCTTCGCGGCCGGAGTTCATAGAGGAAAAATCCCTTCGCCCTAAGATGCTGTCCGATTATATCGGCCAGGAAAAGGTGAAGGAAAAACTCAAGATATTAATCGATGCCGCAAAGGGCAGGAAAGAAGCCCCTGAGCATATACTTTTCTACGGCCCTCCCGGCCTTGGTAAAACTACCCTTGCAAACATCATAGCCAATGAAATGGGCGTGAATATAAAGGTGACAGCCGGGCCTGTCATTGAAAAAGCCGGCGATCTGGCAGCCATAATTACAAATCTTGAAGAGAATGATATTCTGTTCATTGATGAAATCCACAGGCTCAACAGGGCGGTTGAAGAGATAATGTACCCGGCACTTGAAGACTATGCTTTGGACATTGTTATAGGCAAAGGCCCTTCAGCAAAAACATTCAGGATCGACCTTCCTAAATTCACCTTAATCGGCGCGACAACGCGCGTTGGCATGATCGCGGCACCTTTGCGCGACCGCTTTGGCGCGACTTACAGGGTTGATTTTTATGAGGTTAAGGATTTAATTGAGATACTCACGCGCTCGGCGAAGATACTTGGCGTTAAAGCCGATGACGAAGGAATCCACGAGATCGCAAGGCGTTCCCGCGGCACTCCCAGGATAGCAAACAGGCTCTTAAAGCGCGTCCGCGATTTCGCGCAGGTAAAGGGCAACGGAAAGATAAACAAGCAGTCAGCCATTGAAGCCCTGACCATGCTCGAGGTCGACGAGCTCGGGCTTGATAATATGGATAAGAAAATAATAACAACCATTATAGAGAAATTCAAAGGCGGCCCGGTGGGCATAGATACGATAGCCACTGCCGTTTCTGAAGAACCGGATACGATCGAAGACGTTTATGAGCCTTTCCTTATACAGACGGGGTTTATACAGAGGACACCGTCGGGACGGAAAGTTACTGACAAGGCATATGAGTATTTTAAGATAAAGAAGAAGAACGGCGACCAAGAGAAGTTGTTTTAGTCGATTTGGAATTAAGTTTTAAAGGCAGCCCCCCTCTCCCTCGAAGGGAGAGGGCCGGGGAGAGGGTGATGTAGCGGCAAAACCGCCGAAGCAACCCTCGAGGATGTGATATATATTCAGCTGCTGCAGCACCCCCATCCCATCCTTCTACCCCGTAAAGGGGTACTGAAAAGAGCCCCTTCGAGGGGGAAGGGGAAGAACCATATAGAACAGAGGCAAAAGAATGGCAAAAAAAACGATTACAAAAAAAGCGAACACAGAAGACCACGCCATCCGCATCCGCGTTGCGGGTATTTTGACCAACTCTAAAAATGAAATCCTCCTTGTCAACCACCAGAAGCACGGCAAGTCCTACTGGCTTCTCCCGGGCGGCGGTGTTGAACACGGGGAGACACTTGACCAGGCATTAAAACGCGAATTTGAAGAGGAATTATCCATGAAAAACTTAAAGGTCGGGGAGCTTCTTTTAGCTAATGACTCTATTTACCCGGACGGTTCCAGGCATGTTATTAACCTTTATTTTGCCGTAAAATCAAAGAAAAGCGCGAATTTCATACTGATGCCTGACCATGTGCTCAAAGGCGCTGCTTTTTATTCCGTGAATAATTTCCGCAAATTATTGTTTTATCCTGACGTGAAAAATGCTATAATATCTTTATGGTTAAAGGGTTTTAAGGAACCTGCCGGCTATATAAAAACTAAATGGAAAGTATGATTTACGGAGGTGTGAAATGGCTGAGGGATTATCAGTAAGCGTCGTTGATAAAGGACCTATAAAAGTAGTGCAGTGTAAAGGCTACATAGATACAACTACATCAGGAATGCTTGAATCATCGATGGCAGAGCTTTTGCAGGGCAAGAACTACAAGATAATCATTGACCTTGGTGAGGTGGAATACATATCCAGCGCGGGCTGGGGTATATTTATCAGCGAGATAAAGAACATCAGGAAAAATAAGGGCGACCTAAAGCTCGTTAACATGAAGCCCGAAGTTATGGAAATATTTGAACTTCTTGATTTTACCAATATCCTCGAATACTACAAAAGCATCGACGAAGCGGTAAAAAAGTTCAAGTAAAGATGAAGCACAATCAGTCAGGCAGGTTTGCTTCCAGGAAAACTTCCGAAGAAAAGCCTCTCAAACTCGATTTTAAAACCTCTGTCATTACCGTAGCCGCAGTCATTCTTCTTGCCGATATTTTGGGTTTTTACCCGCGTACCGAATTCCATTACATAATTCACGCTATTTTATATCTTCTTATGTTTGCCTCCATGTATTCCCTGGAAAAATTCAAGGACAACCTCGGCGAGCGTGCCGCAAGCAGGATATATTACGGCCTTGCCGTTATTTACATAACCCTTGCGTGCGTCTCCGGAGGCATTGCGTCGCCTTTAAAATGGGCGCCTGTATTTACAGCGATATTCCTTTTTATTACCGGGGACCTGATTGCAGGATTTATAATATGCGGCGCGGTCGGCACCGCTTTTATAAAGGATTACGCGGCCATAACGCCGGCGGATATTTTTGCTTATGGCGCTGTACTTTGCCTTGGAGCGACAGTTTACTTAAGAGGAGTTAAGAAAAAGGAACCTGCAGGCGACGGAACGCTCAAGCGTATTGAAACGGACAAGGAAAGCCTCCATTTTAAAAATGTAATATCAGGGCTATTAGACAGTCTGTTCACCCTTTATCACACCATACTCAAGCCGGTATCTATCATGCTTTTTATCAGGGATGACACCCGCGGCGGCGCTTTTGCCATGACCATTTCCGTGTCGCTTAAGGAAAATGATGTCATGAAAGATTACGCCTTTGAGCCCAAGGACGGACTGCTGGGCGCCGCGCTCAATAAGAATATGTTCTTTGCCTTTGACGTCAAAGGCGCGCGTATGCCGTACTATTCCGGAAAGGTTGATGTGAAGAATGCGGCAGTGATACCTGTGGTATTAAACAGGGTAATAGGCGCCATAGCCATAGATTTTGACAGGGACATCGAAGCGGAAAAGGAAACCATCAAGGAAAGGCTGAAGGACTTATCCGGCGAGGTTGTCAGCATCATGGAATTATATGACATAAACTACAAAGCCATCTCAAAGGAACAGCGCGTCTCAAGGATGTATGAGATAAACGAGAAACTGAATCTTTTAGAGGGCAAGAGCGGGCTGATGGCAAACTTTTTCGGGGAGATAAAGTCCTTCGACATATACAGCGGGTACCTGGCGGAATACAACCATGACGATAATACTTTTGAGATAACAGAAAGCTTTAATTACCCCATCACGGTCAAGGGGACGAAGTTTACAGCCAGGGAAAACGAGATACTGCGCTATGTGGCTGATTCCGGCAAGCCGATGATAATAGAAGACGCTTCAAAAAAGAATATTCCGCTTAATTTCAAGCGTATGAACCTTGACAAGAACTTCATAAGCCTTCTTAAAAGCGGGGAAAACGTGCTAGGTTTTATAAAACTTGACAAGGAAAAAGAGTGTGTTTTCAGCCCGTTTGAGGTTAAAACCCTTGAGCTCATGCTCTCGCGCATTACTACCATGCTTGAAAACGCCAAACTGTATGAAAAGATAAAAAGACAGGCTTTCCATGACGGTTTAACGGGGTTATACAATCACCTGACATTCCAGGAAAAACTCAGGGAATCCGTGGAAAAGAAGAATAAGGGCGCACTGCAGTGCGTCTCGCTTTGCGTCTTTGACATAGATTTTTTTAAAAAATTTAACGACAGTTTCGGACATCAGGAAGGCGACAGGGTGCTTGTAAAAATGGCCGGCATGCTCACCGCGTTTGAGAAAAAATATGAGAACACCTACTGCGCCCGCTATGGCGGGGAAGAGTTTGTGTTTGTCTTTGAAAACTACGATATTTACGCCGCGGCTAAGATTGCCGAAGAGATCAGGGAATACAGCGAAAAGAACTTAAAAGGCGGAAATGAGAAGGAAAAGCGCCCGATTACGCTTTCCATAGGCGTGACTTCATATCCGGAGTTTGCCAAGGACGCCAGGGAAATGTTCAAACAGGCTGATGACGGGCTGTACCTGGCAAAGGAAGACGGCAGGAACAAGGTTAAGACCATGCTGGACGTTCGTAAGACAGACCGCAGGAAGAGATAATTACTAATTACAAATGACCAATTACCAATGGCTTTTGTAAAGCCGCCGCCCATGTCCGTTGAAGCTTCAGCGAAAACGGATTGCTGCGGCTCCAACGTTGGTAGTTTTGTAGTCGCACCCTCTACGTTTCATCGGGGTGCGCACGCGGGATTTGGCCCGTCGTCCGTTTGCGTTCTTCAATACCGGATACAGGCGCAGGCCGATGGAACTCAGGCCTGCGCATAAGAAATCTAATTCCTGCCCTGAGCCGCAGCCATTCGATATGTATATGGCATGAGTATATTATAGGGCTCATGGCATATGCAAGCGGCGGCGCTACAAAATCTGACACAAACTGAACAAATACCAGCATACGCACCCCGATGGGACGAAGGGGTGCGACTACCAATGTATAAACCTTAATAAGCTGTATTTATTGGTCTATAAACCAGGTTCTACCCCTAAAAAGTGTAAGATGAAATGCACCATCTGAGTAAATAAAAAGTCCCACCAAGCACTTGTGTTATTATGTTGTTTGCGAAGACACCATAAAAAACACGAGGTGAATGATGGGACAAGTCAAGATTACCACAAGGGACAGGAAAAACAAGTATTTAAGTTTAAAAGAACGGTACCAGATTGAGGCTCTGCGCGATAAGAAGTGTACTGGGCGTGAGATAGCCGAACAACTTGGAAGAGACCCAAGCACGATAAATCGTGAGATAAAAAGAGGTTCTGTAATACAGACGGATTGGGAACTCAAAGAGAGATTGGTATATAGGGCCGATCATGGACAGCTGGACTATGATGAAAAACAAAAGAACAAAGGACGCCCGTTAAAGATCGGGTTTGACCACGAACTAAGCAGGCATATAGAACGGAAGATAACGCAGGATAAGTATTCGCCGGCAGCAGTAATAGGCGAAATAATGCGAACCAAGCTGGGGTTTAAGACATATCTGTGCATAAAGACAGTTTACAATTATATACATTCCGGTGTGTTTGCAGGTGTTGGAGAAGCAGAACTGGTATATGGAGGAAGGCGTAAAAAGAAGTATCGGAAGGTCGGAAAAGTAAATAGAAGCAGGCTTTTCAAGAGCATAGAAGAAAGACCAAAGGCGGCAAACGAAAGAACGGAGTATGGTCACTGGGAGATAGATGTTGTTAAGGGTATTAAATGGACAAGAGCATGTCTTCTGACAATCAGCGAACGTATGACAAGACAGGAAATAATAATTAAGATGAACTGTTGCAAGGTCGAAGAAGTGGACAAGGCGTTGACTGGACTCGAAAGGACTTATGGCGGTTTGTTTGCCAGGATATTCAAGACGATAACCGCAGACAACGGTTCGGAGTTTCTCGATTGGAGAACCCTTGAAGAGAGTAAATTAAAGCCAGGGACAAAAAGGACCATGCTATATTACGCGCATCCTTTCAGTTCTTTTGAAAGAGGAACCAACGAGAATACAAACCGCATAATAAGGCGGTTCGTACCTAAAGGGACGGATATAGGGGAAGTGTCTGTAGAAACGGTAAAAAAGGCCCAAAATTGGATAAACAACTATCCCAGAGGGATATTTGGATACAAAACAGCCAACGACATGATAATTCAAAATGCTACAAGAAAAATGTGTGGGATTCAGGGAGTGGTGCATTAAAACTTGCAACTTACCACCAGGTTCTACCCCCATATTTTGGGTTGTAATCAGATGCCTCTTATAATATAATAAGGAAAGTGTTTTTGTGTTGTAATATGAAATCCGACGGGATAGGTATTTTCATTTCAGGCGAAAGCCTGATTTTGCCGTTTCAAATAAGGAGAATATTTTGAAAAAGGGAAAAATTCGTATTGATGAAAACAGGTGCAAGGGCTGTCTTATCTGCATAGAAGCCTGCAAACACACGGAAATAAGGACCAGCGACAGGATAAACAAACACGGTTATAATGTTGTTGAATTTTGCAACGCCGGCAGGTGTACTGCCTGCACGCTTTGCGCCATAGTCTGCCCGGATTGCGCCATAGAAGTAATAGAGATTATTGAAGAGGTGAAAAAATGAACGGCGAAAAGAAGTTCATAAAAGGGAACGCCGCTGTTGTTCAGGCAGCTCTCGATGCGGGATGCAGATTTTACGCCGGATACCCCATAACCCCGCAGAACGAAATACCCGAGATTATGTCCAGTAAAATGATAGAAGCGGGAGGGACATTCATACAGGCTGAGAGTGAACTCATATCCGTGAATATGGTCTTCGGCGCAGCGGTCGCGGGAGCCAGGGCCATGACCACATCTTCATCGCCGGGAATATCGCTCATGCAGGAAGGCATTTCATACATGGCCGGATGCGAATTGCCGGGCGTAATTGTCAATGTCATGAGGGGCGGACCGGGCTTAGGTAACATCGCGCCGTCGCAGTCGGACTATTTCCAGTCGGTAAAACCCGGCCATGGCGACTACCGCATGATAACGCTCGCGCCGCACACCATAGAAGAAATGTATGATTATACTTTTGACGCTTTTGATCTGGCCGACAAATACAGGAATCCGGTGATGGTCTTAGCGGACGGGCTTTTAGGGCAGCTTATGGAAAATGTGGCGCTTAACAGGACGAGAAAACCGCTGCTCAAAGACGCGCCAAAACCGTGGGCTTTGACAGGCGCCAAAGGAAGGAAAGGCCAGCGCATACTTTCGCTGCTCATGCAGCCGGGAGTCCTTGAAAAGCATAACATGCACCTTAAGGAAAAGTATGATGCCATAACAGCCGCAGAGACAAGGTATGAACTTATCAATATGGAATCAAAACCGGATTATTTGATAGCCGCTTTTGGCACCTGCGCCAGGATTTCAAAAGGCGTCGTTAAGATGGCCAAAAAGGCCGGCATGAATATCGGCCTTTTCAGGCCCATAACACTGTGGCCATATCCTTCCGCGGCATTGAAAGAAGCCGCGAAAAACGTTAAAAAAATATTTGTCTTTGAGATGAACATGGGGCAGATGGTGGAGGATGTAAAACTCGCCACAGAAGCCGCGTCCAAAATTGAGTTTTACGGCAGGCCCGGCGGCGGCGTGCCAACTTCCGAGGAACTTTTTGAGTTCATAAAAGGGAGGGTGAAATAATGGCTAAAGAACGCATCGTATATAAGAAACCCGAAGCCCTTACAGATAAGGTTTTTTCCTACTGCTGGGGCTGCGGCCACTCGACAGTCCATAAACTCATCGCCGAGATTATAGACGAGCTCGACATGAGGGAAAAAGTAATCTCTGTGGCGCCCGTGGGCTGCGCCGTATTCGCTTATGATTTCTGGGATTTTGATACCACTGAAGCCCCGCACGGAAGGGCGCCTGTTGTGGCCACCGCGATAAAAAGGGTGCACCCCGACAAGCTGGTTTACTGCTATCAGGGCGACGGCGACCTGGCGTCCATCGGCATGGCAGAGATAATACACACCGCAAACCGCGGGGAGAATATAAGCGTTATTTTTATAAATAATACCAACTACGGGATGACAGGCGGCCAGCTTGCGCCGACCACGCTTATCCAGCAGGTAACCACTACGTCGCCTAAAGGCAGGGATGTTAAGACATACGGATACCCGATAAGGATGCTGGAGCTGCTTACCCCGCTTCAGGGCGTCAAGTATTTAGAGCGTGTAAAAGTCACTGACGCGGCTTCCATAATTAAAACCAAGAAAGCCATAAAAAAGGCCTTCATGAACCAGCTTACAAATGTGGGATTTTCAATGGTCGAAGTGTTATCGGCATGCCCGGCAAACTGGAAGATGGACCCTGTGGCGGCGATAAAGCACATAGATGAAGAAGTGGCGGAGTATTATCCGGTAGGGAAGTTTAAGGATACGATTTAATAATCACAGGTCCCAAGTCCCAAAACCCAAGTGAACGAAGTCAAAGACTTGGGCCGTGGGACATGGGCCATGAGACTGAAAGGTGAATTAAATGACAGAACAGATCATCATAGCGGGATCCGGCGGGCACGGAGTTTTGACCCTGGGTGTTTATTTAGCCAGGCTCGCTGCTTACGAGGGAAAGAACGTTACATGGCTTCCGTCATACGGTGCTGAGAAGCGCGGCGGATTTTCATTCTGCAACCTGGTTGTCTCCGACGAGGAGATATTTTCCCCTGTCGTGGAAACACCGGACACCCTCATAGTATTTGACCAGAGGGCGCTTGAGACATATTTCCCGAAGGCTAATGAGAAAACGCTCATTATTGAAAATGTATCGCTTATATTAAATGACATTGCCAGGAGAAATAATAAGATTCTCATTCCCGCAAGCGAGATGGCAAAAAACCTCTCGGCGCTTAAGGTGACGAACATACTCATAGCCGGCGCGTACATCGCGGCAAAGGGGCTTTTTAAGCCTGAGAACGCGGAGATAGTCATGATGGATATGCTGGGCAAAAAAGCCGGCGAGATGATAGAGAAAAATGTGGCGGCTTTCAAGGAAGGCTTTGATTTTGTAAAAAATCTGGCGGCAAAAAAATAATGAAAATAAGAAAAGCGCACGTTAAGGACGCTTACAGGATCCAGGCCCTCCTGAAAAAATACGCTTCCGAAGGGGAACTGCTGGTCCGTCCCATGGCCGAGATTTTCGCCCAGATCAGGGATTTTTACATCCTTGACCAGAAGGGCAGACCCGCGGGATTGATAGCCCTTCACGTGTACTGGGAAGACCTGGGCGAGATAAGGTCTTTCATCATAGAAAAAAAATACAGGGGAAAAAGGCTGGGCGAAAAACTGCTTGAAACGGCGGTAAAGGAAGCGGCCGGCATCGGCATAAAGAAAGTCTTTGCCCTTACAAAGATACCTGATTTTTTTGCCCGTTACGGTTTTAAAAAATTACCCAGGGCAAAACTGCCCCATAAAGTGTGGACGGACTGCATAAACTGCGCGAAATACCCGAAACACTGCGATGAGACGGCGATGATTTTTAGGATGAGGCCAAAAAAGTGATATGTGGTAAGTGGTATGTGGTATGTGAAAGGCGATATGCCGGACATGCACGCACCACATACCACTTACCACATAGCACGTTTTAAAGGAGTTCCATGAAGGAAGACCGCAAAGAAATTACAGTTAATTTTGAAGTTACCATCAAAGAGGACCAGGGTAAGTTTATAGGGCAGTGCAGGGATTTGCCGGGTCTGGTGGTCAGCGGAGAAAGCAAGAGCGAAGTCATTAAGAACATAAGGGCCGCGGTGCCGCTTTACCTGCGTTATGTCCCCAAGGAAAACTTCATACCCGTTTACGACAATTCCATAAGCCAGATTATATATGATTTTGAGGAGTTTAACGGCAAACTTTACGCCTGCACAAATAAGGACTCGGTTGTCAGGACAAATACCGGGGACCTGGGCGCGTGGGAGACAATCAGCATCGCCAATGTTTTTTCCCCGTACTTTAACCCGCCGGTGGGCCAGACAAAAACCTTTGACGAAGAGACTCTCGGAGATTACACGCCGCAGGTGTACTGTCTTAAGTCGTTTAACGACCTCGGTACGGCCAAATTATTCTGCGGCACGAACGCCAACGGCGGCATTTATGAAACTTTGGACGGCAAGAACTGGTCGCTTTCCTTTAACAGCGGAGAGGCGAGGATTCACTGCCTGGAAGCTTTCAAGGGCAGGCTGTTCGCGGGCACTTCCACGGAAGGCAAGATTTACAGCTACAACGGCACGAACTGGGTGGTGGCGCTTAATACGTCCGAGCTTGCGGTGACATGCTTCGGGCTTTTCAGGGAATACCTTTACGCTGGCACATACCCCAACGGCCTTGTCTTCAGGACGTCGGACGGTGTGAACTGGCAGAAGGTTTTTGACACAAACCAGAGTTTTGTGAATGATTTTTATGTCTTTAAAAACAGGCTTTATATATCCACCGCAAAGGCCACGGGCGGCCTCATATTCATGACGGAAGACGGCACCAACTGGGTGGAAAATTACTTCTCTGAAAAGGACGTAAACTTCTTCAAGTTCGCGGCATTCGGCAACGGCATGTATGTCGGCAGCGGCGATAACGGCAGGATATACAAGACCGTCGACGGCAAGAAGTGGGAGCTCGCCTTCCAGACAGACGAAGAAGACATAAGGGTGCTTAAGCTCTTTAACGGATATTTATATTTCGGGTCTTCACCAAAAGGCAGGATATTCAGGACCACGGTATCAAACACGCCGCCGCCGGGAATATTTGACATAAATGTGGGCGAGATAACCTCCCATAGCGCCGTGATTACATGGGCGACAGACAGGGAAGCGCGCACCATCATTGAATACGGCAACGACACTGCCTACGGCAATAATATTATCAACGAAACTATGGAATCCAAGCACAGGATAACACTTAACAACCTGAAATCCATGACAGAATACCATTTCAGGATACTGACATATTCCGATGTGGGCAGCTTCTCGGGAATCCTTGAGGATTATAAATTTACGACATCAGCGGCGGTCACGCCGGCTATCACTTCCAAAACGCACCCTGACCCGGAAAAATGGTATAACAGGGCGGATGTGTCGGTGGAATGGGGAGTGCATCCCGACGTAAAGCAGTTTTTGTATCTGGTGGACAGGAATCCGGATACCGTTCCTGATTATTACAAATGCACGGCGACGGTAAAAGAGGGCGTTGTGGTTAAAAGTCTGGAAGACGGAGTCTGGTATTTCCATGTGCTCATAGAAGACAAAGCCGGAAACATAAGCCCTGAAGTCACACACTTCCCGGTTAAAATTGACACTGTTGCCGCGCCGCCGGAGGCCGTATCGACCACGCATCCTGATATGGAGAAATGGTATTCAAACAACGTGCCGGTATTCCAGTGGGCCGCGCCGCAGGACCTCTCAGGCGTTGACGGCTACTACTACATCATAGATGAAATGCCCAGCACCCTTCCTACGGAGCGTTCAGGGGTTTTTACTGACGCTGTTTCCGTAAAAATGAAGGCGCTTGAGGACGGCATAAAGTATTTCCACATAGTGACAAAAGACAAAGCCGGGAACACCGGAAGCAAGGCCGCGCATGTCAGGATTAACATCGATACGCAGTCGCTCCCGCCGCTCGTTTCCTCGCGCACGCACCCGGATGAGAAATCATGGTACAACGCGAGGAAAGCCGAAGCGCACCTTGCCAAGCCGCATGACCTGGCCGGCATTGAAGGATTTTATTACCTGGTTGACCAGCGGCCCGATACGGAACCGCATGAGAACGACTGCATTTATAAGACGACAAGCGACATTGAACTTTCCGACAGGCAGGACGGGACATGGTATATCCACGTTAAGTCAAAGGACCTTGCGGGTAACATTTCAAGGGATACATCGCATTTCAGGATTAACATAGACACGCAGGCCCTGCCGCCGAACGTGTCGTCGGTTACGCACCCGGACACGCATAAATGGTATAACATTAAAAAAGCGCAGTTCAAGGTCGGCAAACCGGATGATATGTCGGGCATAGAAGGTTATTATTATGTCATTGATAACGAGGCTAAGACTGTGCCGGATATGTCGGCCACATGGACGGATAAAGATACTATATTCTCGGGGGATCTTAAGGACGGGGAATGGTATTTGCATATCGTCTCAAAGGATAAAGCAGGCAACATAGGCACCATGGCGTCACACCACAGGTTTAACATAGATACAGTGGCCAAACCGCCGAAAGTATTTTCAAAGACGCACCCTGACCAGGAAACATGGTACTCAAACTCCACGCCCGAGCTCCACTGGGATACTTCAGAGGATTTGGCGGGTATTGAAGGTTATTATTATATTTTTGATGAAAAGCATAACACCGTGCCTTCAAAGGAAACCGGCGAGTGGATGTCATCCAACCAGCTGACGCTTCCGCAGGTCAAGGACGGCACCTGGTACTTCCATATTATTTCAAAGGATAACGCCGGAAACGTGGGCTGGGAAGCCACCCATTTCAGGCTGAAGATCGATACATATGTGGAGCAGCCGAAGGTTACTTCAGCCTCGCACCCTGATGAAACAATATGGTATAACCAGCCGCTTGTAAAGCTCGGCTGGAACGTGCCGCAGGATTTATCTAAGATAAAGAGCTTCTATTACCTTTTCTCAAAGGATAAGCATTTAAAGCTAAACCCCGAGATATCGACCGCGACTGACAAACGCGAGGTTGAGTTTACCGTGGAAAAAGAAGGCACATATTATTTCCATATAGTGGCGGAGGATAACGCGGGCAACGTGGGCGAAGAGCCTTTTATATACGCGGCGAATGTTGACTTAAAAGCCGACCCGCCGGAAGTTGTCTCATCTACGCACCCTAATCCGGACCGGTATTACGCGCAGGTTAACCCGGTATTTGTTGTGGACCGCGTGGACGATTTATCCGGGCCGGAAGGTTTTTATTACCTGGTGGACAGGGTATCGGATACCATGCCGGATAAGAAGACAGCCAGGTTTACCAAAGACAGCGCCATAAAGATATCCGAGAACCTTGATGACGGCGAGTGGTATTTTCACCTTATATTAAAAGACAGGGCCGGAAACATCGGTACCGAGGCGGCGCATTATAAGTTCAAGATTGAGACAAATCCGCCGGACGTTAAAATGGACGACCTTAAGCTCTACCAGAATTCGGAAAATTTTGACATTTCATGGAATGGCGAGGATAAGGAGTCGGGGGTTTACTGTTTTGATGTGGAGTACAGGGAAGGCGAAAAAGGAAAATGGAAAACGTGGCTTAAGGAAACCAAGGCCAGGACGTCCGTGTTCAAGGGCGAAGACGGCATCACTTATTATTTCAGGGCAAAAGCAAGGGATAACGCCGGTAACTGGTCCGAGTACTTTGAGCACGACAACATAAGGACCACGGTGGACGTATCGCCGCCTTCGCAGATAAGCCAGCTTGTGGCAAAACCGGTTAAGGAAGGGCGTATAAACATAGAATGGTCAAAGTCGGCTGATTCCATATCAGGCCTTGATTTCTACAGGATATACAGGTCATCGGTATCCGGACAGCTTGGCATGCAGATAAATGACGACGGAGCGGTGACAGACACCAAGTTTACCGACGAATCAAAGGACCTGGAAGACGGAATTATTTATTATTACACCGTGCGCGCCGTTGATAAGGTTGGAAATGAAAGGGAAAGCGGGAACAAACAGGTGCTCGCCATTTGCGACAGGTTTGCCATGCCGCCGGTAGTCAGGTCCATCACCCACCCCATGCAGATGGAGTGGTACAACAACAGGAATATCAAGCTCATATGGGACACGCCGCAGGATGCCACGAAAATAACCGGTTACTACTATATTTTTGACCAGATAGCCACCACCGTGCCGGACATAAAGACCGGCAACTGGTACGTGGACAATGAAATAAGTTTCCCGAATGTGACGGACGGTACGTGGTATTTCCATATAATATCAAAGGATGAAGCGGGCAATATGTCCGATGAAGCTACGCATTACCAGATAAATATCGACGTTACCAGGCCGAAACCGCCGGTCATATCCTCGATTACGCACGGCGATTTTAACCAGTGGTATAACAGCAACGCCCCTTCTTTCTCGTGGTCCACTCCGGCTGATCCTGCCGGAATCGAAGGCTATTACTATGTATTCAACCAGATAAAAAACACCATCCCCGACATTGCCACCGCGAGCTGGACAAAAGGTTCCATGGCATCTTTTGTGGACGTGCCTGACGGCATATGGTTCCTGCATGTAATTGCCAAGGACAACGCGGGCAATATATCGGACGAGCCATCCCACATGCAGGTAAATGTGGCCATGACCCCGCCGCCGCCGCTGGTGTTCTCATCGTCGCATCCCGAGCAGGAAAAATGGTACAGGGACCTTTCAGTGAAGCTTCAGTGGAAGCCGATGGACTATGTAAACGACATTATAGGCTACTATTATGTCCTGGATGCTTTTGACAAGACTGTTCCGGGGCCCAAGAACTCAAAGACCATGGACACTAATTTAAGCATGACGAATCTGACGGACGGCATCTGGTATTTCCATGTGGTCTCAGTGGACAAAGAGGGAGTTATAGGAAAGACGGCCGCGCACTTTAAGGTCAAGATAAAGACCAAGGTCACGGTAAAAGGGACAGTCACTCAGTCAAACGGCATCATGGCGCTCTCGGGCGCGACAGTGGAGCTTATGAAGGAAGACGGAACCACGCTTGGCATATCCATCACGGATAAGGACGGAAACTTTGCCGTGGACAACCTTCCCGTGGGCAAGGTGAAAGTTAAGGTGCTGACAAAGAACCTCCCGCCGCAGATGATATATGACGTGGAGCTTAAGTCGGACGAACCGGAAAAAGTCATGAACATATCCAGCGAGATTTTCGCTATGTATGACGCCTCGTCAGGGAAAATCACGTTTAACTACTACATACCCGAGGACGGCCTTGTAACCATCAAGGTCTACAATGAGTCGGGAAAGACGCTGGCTAACATAGAAGAGAGCAAGAAAGGCAAAATATATAACAGCACAGTATGGGATTCGGCAGGAGTCGAGGACGGCATGGTGCTCTATCAGGTAACAGCAAAGGGCGCGGCGTCGGCTAAGATAACAAGGTATGGAATACGTAAGATAAGAAAGGGAAATTAATACAATATTAGATATTTGATATGCGATATTAGATATAAGACCGGGCTATTGACGCCTATATCTAATATCCAATATCAAATATCCGAAATTAACCGGAGGTAGTTATGGACCGTGCTTGTAAAGCGTGCGGCGCTTCAAACCGCGAAGACGCAAAATTCTGCAGGAGCTGCGGATCGCCGCTGCCTGCTGTAAAACCGAGGGACTTAGCGGCTGAAAAACGCAAGGCTGAATCGGAGCGCAAGTTCTGGACCGCCGCGTTTATAGTGATATTTATCGCGGGACTCGCCGGATACCTGATATACACGCAGTATGAAGGCGTAAGTAAGGTAAGGGTTGTCAGCAAGTACGAACAGAAATTCGCGTCAGCTGACGAGCGGGTTTTTGTGGGGATAAGCCCCACAACTTTTAAGTTTCAGGGTTTGTCATGGGGTATGACAAAAGAAGACATTAAAAAGCTTTATAAATACCCGAACGATTCAAATGACCCTGATTTTGAGAAATCAATAATGATTTCCCAGTCTGAATTCCTGTACCCGATGCCTCACGCGAACTTTTTAAGCTTAGGGATGCATAACGGCCGCATATATGCCTTTAAGATGGAATACGGGGAGAATGAGTCTTTCCAGAACCAGACCCTTAAGGTGCCTGACAAGGAAGAGATCCTTTATGGCAGGTTCATGGGAATATGCGCCGTATTTAAAAAGATGTTTGGCGCCCCTTCATTTGAAAAAAACGACGTAAAGAATATGGAACTCGTAAAAAAACTCGCGGTTATCAAGGGCGGGGTATTAGGCGACGGGCAACCCAGCAATATTTACCTGCGGTGGAATGTGGGTGTTACAAGGATAGAAGCGGCGTTTTTCGGTTTTAACAAGGAACTCCACCTTACCGTGCGGTTTTTAAACGGCCCGCTGTGGGATGAGGTTGAGGCTTTAAAGGCAGGCAAGTTAAAAGGTTTCTAATTTAAATTACGGAAAAGGCAGTGATGGCAAATAATATTCCGCGCCGGAACATGGAAAGGGCCCTGATTTTCCTTGTTTTCGCCGTTCCCCTTGTTTTTTCTGCCCGGTCCTATAATCTGATTTTCATTAAAAATATATTCCTGACAGCGGGTATAATATCTTTAATTATATTTACCGCCCGCCGCGCTGATTTTAAAGCCGGCAGGGAATCATTCATCCCCGCGTCCTTCCTCTTGTGGGCTGTTGTATCCGCGTTTTTCAGCAAATATTCATTCGCGTCATTTCCGGCATTATCCGCGCTTTTTGGCTCCTGCCTGTTATTTTTTACGGTCGCAAACGCGCGCGGGCTTGACAGGGGATACCTGCGCACGGGTTTTATCATAGCGGCGGCAATCCCTGTCATTATAGGTTTTGGCCAGGCAATAATACCCGGGTTTACACCGGGGCTTATGGCGTTCGGGACAAGAATTACCTCGACGCTGGGCAACCCCAATTTCTTCGGCGCGTACTTAGCCGCTGTCATCCCGCTCATAATAATGGCTTCCATTAATTCAAAAACATGGAACCGGATTATATATGGCGTCCTTGGGGCCGCGGCAATTTACTGCCTGATTAAGACAGGGTCAAAGGCCGCTTATGCAGCCCTGGTATTGGAGATTTTAATGGTGATTGTATACGCGTTGAGAAATAATAAGAATGGCAAAGCCGTTATTTCCTCCGTGATTGCGGCGGTTGTTGCCGCCGGAATTATTTCTCTGCCTGTTATCTTTGGAGTGCCTGCGGCGCGGGTTCTGGACCCTGCTGCATGGATGGCAAACGAGTCTGTGTTTTTCAGGGCAAACACATGGGCAGGGGCGCTGGAAATGGTTAAGCATAACTGGTTTTTCGGATGCGGCCCGGGCGCTTTCTATCTTGATTTCCCGGCGTTCAGGCCTGAGGCTATTATGAAGTGGTCTGCCGAGCACAGTTATGAGATTACCGGAGCTGAAAATATCCTTCTCCAGGCGGGAGCGGAAACAGGAATCCCGGGGCTGATAATCGTAATAGCAATGGCTTTTTTTGCGGTAAAAAAATGGAAGTTTGACGCGGATGGTTTCGCCATTGCGCTCGCCGGGTTGTTTACCGTTAATCTTTTTGGAATTGACGCTAATTACGCCCCGTCTGCCATGTTTCTTGCGGTATATGGCGGACTTTTATTTTCCGCGGAGAAGGATGACAGGGCAGTTGACATGTCGCGGTTTAAGAAACATGCCGCGGCCGCGGCTGTTGTCCTGGCAATTGTAATTATAATTTACCAGTCCTTTTGCCACGTTTCGGATATTTTTCTGAAAAATGCGATTAACTTCTCCGAGAACAGGCAGTGGCCGGAGGCAATATCAGAGTATAAAAAGTCCTTATCAGCCAACCGTTACAACATTACGGCTTCATATTTCCTCGCGGCTACGTATTCCGATTCAGGCGACGCGGCAGCCGCCTTAAAACAGCTTCAGGAGACTGAAAAACTGGCGCCTGACTATGTACTGCTTCATTATAAGAAGGCTTCCATATATAACGCTGCCGGGGATACGGCAAATGCCGTGGATGAATATAAAAAGATGCTTAAAATTGACCCTTATTTAAAACCGGCCCTGCTTGAACTGGCCTATATTTATTATAACAACCTGCGCGATTATGATTCTGCGGCGAAATGCCTGCTAAAGGCCCTGGAAAAATACCCGCTTGACCCTTCCTTGTATAATAACCTCGGCAACATATATTACATGGCAGGCAGGCGCGAGGAGTGCGTTTCAGCTTATAAAAAAGCTATTGAAATAAATCCCAATAAAGATTATTATTATAACCTGGGTTCGGTTTATAAGTCGTATAATGACCCTGTTAACGCTAAAAAATGCATGCTTGAAGCGCAGAAACTGGCTAAAACAGGCGGTTTAGATACAGAAAAAGCCCTTAAAAAAACGGGTAATTAGGAGCAAAATGAAAAAAATAGCGGTATTTGTATCCGGAGGCGGGACAAACCTGCAGGCTTTAATAGATGCCGTGGAATCCGGTTATATTATAGGAGGGGCCATTGAGCTGGTTTTCTCCAACAAAAAAGATGCATACGGCCTTCAGCGGGCTGAAAAGCATAAAATCAAGGCTTTATACTTAAATCCAAAGGATTTTGCCTCTGCGGAGGAATATGATAAAGCGCTGGCAGGCATGATGAATGAAAGCAATATTGACCTTGTTTGCCTGGCCGGGTATATGAAGATCCTGACAAAGGTATTTCTTGATAATTTCAAAGGTAAGATCATAAACGTCCATCCCGCGCTTCTGCCCGCCTTTGGCGGCCCGGGCATGTACGGCCTTCACGTGCACGAGGCGGCCATTGCCCACGGCGTGAAAGTGTCGGGCTGTACCGTCCACTTTGTGGACTACGGAACCGATACGGGCCCGATTATTATACAGAAAGCGGTCCATGTGGAGCAGGGGGATACGCCGGAAACGCTCCAGAAAAGAATACTGCCGTTTGAACATGAAGCGTATATGGAAGCGGTAAAGCTCTTTTGTGCGGATAAACTCGAGATCAAAGGAAGGCACGTATATATAAAAAAGTAGGTGTGTATGTTCTGTCCTAATTGTAGATATGAATATGTTGACGGAGTGAGTTTGTGTCCTGATTGTGGTAAGAAACTAGTTAATGCTTTACCGAAAGAACAAAAAATAGAGAAAGCGGAAGAAATCGAAACGGTTGATCTGGCAATGGTGCAAAATCAGGCTGAAGCAGATGTTCTGATGGCGGCGTTAAAACAAAACGGGATAGAATGCATGTTAAAACAGAAGACGATTAATAATGATGAATCATTAATGCCTCTTGTTTCGAGGGCGGCAGGTTTGTTTGCTTTACACAATCCGCATGGATGGGAAGGTACTGTTGCCGTGAATAAGAAGAAAAAAGGTGCGGCTATGGAAGTAGTAAAAGATCTTCGCAAGTCGATGGGTTTGGAATAGCATGTTCTGCCCTAATTGTTTTTATGAATATAAGGAAGGCATTAAAACATGTCCTGACTGCAAGGTGGAATTGGTTGCCGATAATCCTGTCGACGAGGATGAAAGCGATCTTCCCGACATACAGGTGGCTGAACTCACTGAAGTGAATAATGACATGGAATCACAGATACTCCGGGACATGCTCATGCAGGAAGGCATTCACAGTTTTATGAGGTCGAATGTGCTTCCTCATTCAAGGTTGCCGCTCGGAGGGCTTTTTAGCAGCAGGAAATACGGGACAATAATAGTGAACAAAGAGGATTTAGTAAAAGCAAAAGAGGTTCTTAAGGATTATAAGAATTTGTAGAGCCGCCGCTTGCTGCGGCTCAATGTTGGATACTGCAGGGGCAATTCACGAATTGCCCGACGTGGAAAGGCGGGCGATTCATGAATCGCCCCTACTATAAAAAAACGTAATTAATATGGAGGCTTTATGTTAAAGGTAAAACGCGCTTTGATCTCTGTTTCAGACAAGGACGGCATTATTGAATTCGCCAAGGAACTTAAGGCGATGGGTGTCGAAATCATATCGACCGGCGGGACTAAGAAGGCTTTTAAGGACGCGGGCCTTGATGTGCTTGATATTTCCGACGTCACCGGGTTCCCTGAGATGCTCGACGGAAGGGTAAAGACACTACACCCGAAAGTGCACGGCGGGCTTCTTGCGCTCCGCGAGAACAAGGAACATATGGAAACCATAGAAAAGCACGGGATTAAGACAATTGATATGGTTGTTATCAACCTTTATCCCTTCAAGCAGGTTATCAAGAAACCGGGGATATCCATAGAAGACGTCATTGAGAACATAGACATCGGCGGGCCGTCCATGATAAGGTCGGCCGCGAAAAACGCGCAGTCTGTGGTTGTTCTTACAGACAAGGCCGATTACCCGAAAGTCACGGCTGAGATGAAAGCTGACGGGGTAACACCTGAAACCCTGAACTACCTAAGGGTGAAAGCCTACAAGACCACGGCAGACTACGATACTTATATATCAAACTACCTTGAGACAAGGATACTGGGCATTGACGGTATTTCTGACAGGGTCATAATCTCAGCCGACAAAAAGCAGGAAATGCGCTACGGCGAGAATCCTCACCAGAAGGCCGCTTTTTATGTTTTCCCTGATTTCCCCGAGACCGGACCTGGAAACTGCGAACAGCTGCACGGTAAGGAACTTTCGTTCAATAACATTTATGACATGGACGCGGCGCTCACAATAGTTAAGGCCTTCGATGACCCGGCAGCGGTCGTCATCAAACACGCGAACCCGTGCGGTGTCGCGATAAGCGCGGATATTACCGACGCGTATGTAAAAGCCTATGAGGCGGACCCGCTTTCGGCATATGGCGGCATCTGCGCGCTTAATAGAAAATGCACAAAAGGTATAGCGGACAATGTGGAAAAGATGTTCATGGAAGTCATTATAGCCCCTGATTTTGACGCCGAGGCCCTTGAGATACTGAAAAAGAAGAAGAATATAAGGATTATGAAGTGCGGCGACCTAAAAAGGACTATTGGAAAAGGGATTCAGTATATGGACATAAGGAAAGTAACTGGCGGCCTGCTTGTGCAGGAAGCTGACAGGAAAGAAGTCGACAAATCCGAAATGAAGACAGTAACGAAAAAAACCGCTGACGCGGGGCAGATGAAGGATATGGAGTTCGCCTGGAAAGTCTGCCAGTATGTAAAGTCGAACGCCATAGTAATAGCGAAAAACGGCGTGGCAGTCGGCATAGGGCCGGGCCAGACCAATAGGGTCGGCGCCATGGCAATCGCGATAAAGAACGCAGGGGACAAGGCAAAGGGGGCGGTTCTGGCTTCAGACGCTTTCTTCCCGTTCAAGGATAATGTTGAAGCCGCGTCCGCGGCCGGGATATCTGCCATAATCCAGCCCGGAGGCTCGGTAAGGGACGCGGATTCCATAGCCTGCGCGGATGAAAAGGGAATCGCGATGGTGTTTACGGGAGTAAGGCATTTCAGGCATTGAGGGCAGGATATAAGCTAAAAGGCCAAAGCCCAGAGCCCAGAGCTCAAGTTGTTTTGATACTTGGGCTATGAGCTTTGGGCTATAAACCCATACTACGGAGGTATACGTGTTATCAACTGAAGAGCAGTTAAAAGTACTTAAACGCGGAGTTGTCGATATAGTCACGGAGGAGGACCTGCTAAAGAAGTTAAAAACAGGCAAACCGCTTGTGATAAAGCTCGGCATTGACCCTACTTCCGCGGACATACATCTCGGGCATACGGTTACCTTAAATAAATTAAGGCAGTTTCAGGATATGGGGCATAAGGTTATCCTTATTATAGGGGACTATACAGCCATGGTAGGAGACCCCAGCGGCAAGACCTCGGGCAGGCCTCCTTTGACGCGAGAGCAGATACTTGAGAACGTAGCTACATACAAAGAGCAGGTTTATAAGATATTAAGCAAAGAAAACCTGGACATAGTCTTTAACGGGACGTGGTTTGAAAAGCTGACATTTGCCGACACGCTAAAACTTGTTTCAAAATTCACCCTTGCCCAGATGCTTGAGCATGATACTTTTGACAAACGTTATAAGGAAGGCAGGCCGCTGACACTTCAGGAAATGATGTACCCTGTAATGCAGGGATATGATTCGGTCATGATAAAGGCGGATATAGAAATAGGCGGGACAGACCAGCGCTTTAACGTGATCGCGGGAAGGTTCCTGCAGCGCGAGTCGGGAATGGAGCCGCAGGTAGGCATGTTTACTCCGATCCTTCTCGGACTTGACGGAAAGAACAAAATGTCAAAGTCGTTGGGAAACTACATAGGGCTTAACGACAAACCCGAGGATATGTACGGCAAGGTAATGTCTATTCCGGACGAACTAATCAGGAATTACTATGAACTGCTTACATCAGTTGAGATAGACGAGATAGACAGCATGGAAAGATCCATGAAGAACGGAAATACAAACCCGAGAGATATTAAAAAAAGGCTTGCTTTTGAAATTGTACAGAAATATTTAGGTTTAAATCAAGCAGAGTTTGGTAAAGAATATTTTGAAAAATCATTTGGGTCAAATAAGGAAATACCATATGAAGATGGACGGAGGTTGTTTTGGAATTTTAACAAAGATGTTATATTTCCTGCTGAATTAATACGTGCTGTTGATGCGGCTAATTCAAATACTGAAGCCAATGAAAAAGTGAAAAGCGGGGGATTTTATATTAATGAAGAAAGAATAACGGACATAAAATATAATATTTCTGTAAACAGTCTTCCGTTTTATTTTAAAGTCGGGAAAAAAGTTTTTGGAATTTGTTGCTTTGTTGATGTTTCGGTTTCGCCAAAAATGAAGGTCCCTCCTAATTTTCTAAAAATTAAAGAGGCAATTACTAACAAACTAAATGATGAAATTGGACAACATGGCGTGTCAGTAAGGAAAAAAATGTTTGATAGAGTAAGGGGTGATAATGAGATCGGGGCTGACTTAGAAATTAGAATAACACACCCAGGAATGTTGTCAATAAAGCAAGAAAATCTTAAACTGATAATTGAAAATATGATTCAAAACTTGATCTCAAATAATAGTAATAATATTTATTCGGTTAATGTTGAGTTTGTTGTTGAAAAATGATATCAGCATTTAAATACTGCCCATACTGCACTGAAGTCCTGGGGCTTGACAAAACCCACGGCCTTGCGGTTAAGTACTGCAAAAAGTGTAAAAAACATTATTTTAACAACCCCGCGCCGGGCGTTGCCGTGCTGGCGGAAAAAGATGGTAAAATTCTGCTTGTAAAGAGAAAGATCCAGCCCATGGCCGGGACCTGGGCGCTGCCGGGGGGCTTTATGGAGCAGGGTGAAAGCATAGAGGGAGCGGCGCTCCGCGAGCTAAAGGAAGAGACGGGTTTAAAGGCGGATAAAGCAAAGTTCTTCCACGCGCTGTCCCTTAATACGTCGTTTTTTGGGACTGTTATAGTGCTGGCGGTAAAGGTGGAGGGTTTAAAAGGCAGGCTCAAAGCCGGTGATGACGCCGAAGACGCGGCTTTTTATGATTATAAAAAGCTGCCATTTATAGCTTTCAGAGGGCATGTGAGTTTTATTAAAAAATTTAAAGTAAAAAGTAATAAGTAATAAGTTGGATGTGGAACGGGTCCGTTTTTGTAACACTTCTGACTTATTACTTCTAACTTATTAATTTACCAAGGAGTCTTATGAGGATAATAGCTGACTTTCACGTACACTCAAAATATTCGCGCGCCACATCTAAGGAAATGAACCCGGCCTCCATAACAAAATGGGCTGATAAAAAGGGCATTGGAGTTATTGCCACCGGGGATTTTCAGCACCCGGCTTATCTGGGCGAACTGAAAAATAAGCTCAAGGAAGCGGAACCGGGCCTTTACAGGCTAAAGGACGGAAAGACAGACGCGCGCATGATATTATCCACGGAAATTTCAAACATATACAAGCAGGATGGAAAAGTAAGGAAAATACATACGCTTATCATAATGCCGACTTTAAAGGACGCGGAAGGTTTTTCCAAGCTGCTTTCCAAGAAGGGCAACACCGCCTCTGACGGCAGGCCCATATTCGGGTTTTCAGTCAGGGACCTTGTAAAATACACGCTTGATATAACGCCTGACGCAATGATAATTCCCGCTCACGCCTGGACCCCGTGGTTCTCGATATTTGGATCGAAATCAGGGTTTGATTCCATAGAGGAATGTTTCGGGCCTGAGTCAAAATACATACACGCGATAGAAACGGGCCTCTCCTCCGACCCTTCGGCAAACTGGAGGATATCCGCGCTGGACAATATTACCCTGATTTCAAACTCCGACGCCCATTCGCCATCTAAAATCGGCAGGGAAGCAAATGTATTTGACTGTAAGTTGGATTATTATGAAATCAGGGATATTATAGAAAAAAAGGATAAAAAGAGGTTCAAATACACCATAGAATTTTTCCCTGAAGAGGGCAAGTACCACTATGACGGACACCGGCTGTGCAATATTTCATACCACCCAAGGGAATCAAAGGCAAAAAAGAACAGATGCCCCGTATGCTTTAAACCGCTGACTCTCGGCGTGCTGCACCGGATCGAGGAACTGGCTGACAGGCCTTGGGATTATGTCCCGGCTAACGCCATCCCGCAGAAGCACCTGATACAGCTTCAGGAGATCATATCCGACTGCAGGGAAGTGGCCCCGGCGAGCAAAAAAGTCCAGGGAGAATATGAAAAAATGCTGGTAAAAGGCGGGACGGAATTTGAAATACTTATGGACCGCAGCAGGGAAGAGCTCTTAACCATAACCGACGAAAAGATAACCGACGCCATCATGCGCGTGCGGGAGGAAAAAGTCAATATCATACCTGGTTATGACGGCGAATTCGGAAAGATATCCATTTTCAGGCAGCTTGAAGGGTTTAAGGATAAGACCAAAAACCTGCAGATGAAGATTTTTGAGGAATAAATGAAAAAGATAACAGCCCAGCTGCTGGTTCTTATCTTTGCGGTATTCACAGCTTCAAATATATATATAAATAAGGAATTGCGTCCCTTGGTTAAAAAATATTCCCCGGGAACCGATTACCTGTTTGCCTGTGCCATCACACCTGACAGGGTTATTCTCGCTGATTTTTCCAGCGGCAACCTCACAGCGCCGTTCGTAATGATAGACCTAAACCTCGGGAATATAATTAAAAAGGATTATGTAAAGGCAGTTGACGGCATTATAGCGGCATGGGCAAAGGTACGGTTTGTAAAAAAGCCAGGAGCAATAAAGCCGGATAACGGCCAGGCAAAGCCTTTTGCCATACCATTTTGCAGGTATCTGTATATATTTAACTCGGCTGTGGAATTTGAGGATATAGAACAGAAATACCGTTTTTATATATCCGGCATTAACGGCATAAGCTCGTCAAAGGGAAACACCAAAAGTGAGGAATTCCTGACTCTGGATTGTACCGGCAATATCTTCGGAAAACCGGGTCAGAAAGTATTCCTGAAAATGTATTTCTTCCCGTATTATACAAATAAATTCTTCGTCAATATCTTCGCCACCGGAATAAATCCGAAGCTATTCGAACCAATGTTCAGGAAGAACAGGATCAAGTTCGACGCCGGCAGGATTAATTTTATAGTCCAGTTAAAAGGCGAGATGAGGCGGATATATGTCAACAACATCATGCAGTTCGAGAAGGTAAAAATGAGGGAAGAAACGGGGCTTGATGTGAAGGCCCTGTTTAATGTGTCGGTGGAACAGTTAACGGACTTCCTGAAGGATTCGGATGGAAATTTCTACATCAATTTCAAGTTTGACATAGATGATTCTGATTTTGGCAACATATTCAAGTACTACGGGGATGCCTTTAAAAGTTCCATATCTGACAGGCTGAAACTGGGCATTATAACAGCCCCCCTGCGTGGTTTAGGAGACCTGCTATGGAATCTGACCGGGGAGAACGTGGTGAGGATTTATAAACTCTTTGGCGGGGAATAAATCAACTTAAAACTTGAAGCTGAAAACTGAAAGTTGAATCAAAAACAAATAACTGCGTGTTGAAAGTAAAGGAAGAAAACGGTAAAATAAGTGGTAAAGTCTCAACTTTCAGTTTTAAGTTTTCAGTTTTAAATTTGAATGGAGGTGTTTATGAAATACAGGGAACAGTATGTGCTTGAGAATATAGCTGACGACTCATGGAGGATGTTCAGGATCATATCAGAGTTTGTAGACGGTTTTGAGGCCTTAGGCGAGATTACCAATGGAATATCCATATTTGGTTCTGCCAGGGAGCCGAGGGACGGCAAATACTACGCTGCTGCTGAAAAGACCGCGAAACTCCTGGCAAAGAAAGGATATGCCATCATAACAGGGGGCGGCGGCGGAATCATGGAAGCGGCAAATAAAGGCGCTTTTGAGGCTGGAGGGACATCCATAGGCTTGAATATAGAACTGCCTCATGAACAGCACCCGAATAAGTTTGCCACCATCCAGATGGGCTTCAGGTACTTTTTCGCCAGAAAAGTGATGTTTGTAAAATACGCATCCGCCTTTATAGTATTTCCCGGCGGTTTCGGGACACTTGACGAACTGTTTGAAGCCATGACCCTGATGCAGACCCAGAAGATAAAGCCATTTCCCATAGTGCTTTATGGCAAGACCTTCTGGAAAGGAATGCTGGAATGGGTTAAAGAGGAAATGCACAGGGAAAAATACATATCACCGGAGGATCTGGATTTGATACGCATAGTGTCGACGCCGGAAGAGGCCGTAAACGCGATATTATACCCTAAGGCAAAAAAGGCAAAAAAGGAAAAATGGTAAAAGCCGTATTTTTTGACGCGGGCGAGACGCTCATCCACAGGAACCCGTCGCTAATTGCCATAACATCGGGGCTTATACGCGGCGCCGGGCATAAAAAGGCGCTGAGCCGGGTTGCCGCCGCTATAAACAAGGCAGCCGGAGCAATGAAAAGCATCGTGTCAAAAGGAATAATGTCGGATTCTGAAAAATGGGACCATTATATGAGGCTTGTTTTCAGGGACCTCGGAATACAGGACCCGGCCCTCCTTGAAATTGTAAAAAAGCGGCTGAAATCCGGCACCAGCTTCAGGCCGTACAGGGAAGTATCAGGGGTGCTAAGGGAAGTCAGGAGCGCCGGCCTGAAAATGGGGGTTATATCAAACGCGCCGGCAGAGCTTATGTACGTGCTTAAGCGCACCGGACTTGCGGACAAGTTTGACAATATCATAATATCCGAGGACGCGGGAGTTGAGAAACCGCACAGGAAAATATTTGAAATTGCTGTGAAGAAAGCGAAAGTAAAAAAAGAAGAGTTCCTTTATGTGGGGGATAATTACTTGGCCGATATTAAAGGCGGCATTAAGGCAGGGGTTAAGGTGGTATGGCTGCTGAGGGATTCAAAACACGCGCAGTTCTCCTTTAAGGGGGAAGGCGGGCATGACGTGCCTAAGATAAAAAAGTTAAGGCAGCTGGTCCCCCTGATGAAAAAGAAAGGCTGGATATGATATCAATTGTTTCTGCGGTAAGGAGCCTAGCGGACGGGGAAAAAGTAATAAAAAACCTCGGCGCGAACATAGGGTATGAAATAATACTGGTTGAAGGGAAGAATCCCTCATATCAGCGCAACTGCGGCGTCAATGAGGCCGCAGGCGATGTCATATATTTCATGGACGACGATACGGTCGTGCCGGCAGGTATGCTTAAAGCGGCCGAAGAAATCTTCTCAAAAGACTCCGGGCTTGCGGTATTAGGAGGGCCTGAACTCGCGCCTGAAAGCGACTCCCTGCTGCAGAAGGTATTCGGCGCGGCTTTTGCCAGCCCCTGGGCCGCGGGAAAAAGCAGCGCCAGGTACGCTAAGAAAGGCAGCCGCAGGCAGACGGACGAGAAGGAACTCATACTCTGCAACATGTTCATAAGAAAGACGGTTTTTACCGAGGCGGGCGGTTTTAATGAAAAATTATATCCAAATGAAGAGAATGAACTGCTCTCCAGGTTTAAAGATTCTGGATTAAGCCTTGTGTATGACCCCGATATATTTGTATACAGGTCCAAAAGGCGTGATTATCCGGCTTTTATAAAACAGTGCTTTAATTACGGCAGGGGCAGGGCCGAGCAGTCGGCGGTCAGGTTCAAACCGGAGGATGTCATAAACTTCATACCGGCCTTTTTTGTCATTTACCTTTTTTCCGAGCTGCTTTTCGGCGCGGCTGATTTCCTGCCATTGCTGCTTTACGCGGCCGGGACCGTTTACTTTTCTTACGTCATTTTCAGGCAATTAAAATACCTGCCTTCCTTTTTTATGTCTATTCTTTCGTTCTTCCTCCTGCATGTGTCATACGGCGCGGGTTCTATTTACGGCATTTTTACCTCATTTAACCTGCAGAACAGGAATTTAAGCCGTGAAATAAAGATAAAGAAGGCGCGTTCATGAAAATACTGGTGCTTTCATCACAGGCCAGGAATACCGGGTCAAACCTCAGGGCTTTCTATATATATAAGAACTTAAAGGGGCATAATGCGGAAACTGCTTACATAGAACCGCCTTTTAAAAGTATGCCATTCATGTTTGATTTCCTGTTATCGCTCGTTTACTATTTCTTTGCGCTAATGAACAGCAGGTATGACGCTGTTATTATAGTAAAACCATATCCGAATACGGTATTGCCGGCGCTGATGCTTAAAGCAAAGGGCGCCAGGATAATTATAGATATTGACGACCTTGATTACGGTTACAGAGGCGGAATCCTCTCGGCTATCATAAAGAAACTGCAGGAAGCCATGATTAGAACCGCGGACCTGCTCACTTCACATAATTCCTCACTTATAAAGCTAATTGAAGCGGATCATCCGCAGTTTAAAGGGAAAATTTACAGCCTAAAGCAGTGCGTTGACCTTGAATATTTCAGGGTATCTGCCGGGTTGAAAAAAATGGCGGCAGGCATAAGAAAAGGCTATAATGGCAAAACAATCCTTTTTTACATGGCCCACCTGAATATTGCCAGTTATCTTGAGGATATTTTCAGCTCAATTCAGGGTATTAAGGATGAAAACATTGTACTGGTAGTGGCGGGAGGCGGGCCGCTGCTTCATTATTATATGTCAATGGCGGAAAAAATGGGAATGTCAGAACGGGTGGTGTTTCTTGGGCAGTTGACGCCTGGAGCCGCTGCCGCGCACGCCCTTGCGTCGGATGTATGCTTGGTCTATTACAGAGCGGAACCGGTCAATAATTTCAGGGCTTCAATGAAACTCAGGGAATATATAGCGCTGGGTAAAAGAGTAATTGCCACAAATGTCGGCGAAATAAAGATTTTTAAGGATTTTATATTCCTGTCAAAACCTGACCCGGCCGCTTTTGGCGCTGTGATTAAAAAGGGCATAAAAAGTCTTGATAAAAAAGGCGAAAAAGGGTATAAATTTATAAGTGATAATTATAACTGGAAATCCGAAGCTAAAAAATTCTTAAAATACCTTCTTGACGGGCAGAAAAATGGACAATAAACAAAAGCAGGTTAAGTATTTGTCGTTTTTTGACGCAAAAGGCCCGTTACTGGAGCTTGGAAGCGGCTGCGGGGATTTTCTCACGCTTTGCGCTGAAAAAGGCGTCCCGGCCTGCGGTGTTGACAGGAACCCGGCGGACATTAAAGGTATAAAAGTATTTAAAAAGGACATTCCGGTTTTCTTAAACAAGGAAAAGGCCGGAAAATACCGCGGTATTTATGCCAGGCATATCATGGAACACTTTACAGGCAATGACCTGCGCAGGCTTATGAAAAACGCGCACAGGCTTCTGGCGAAAAAGGGAAAACTTGTGGCTATACTGCCGAATATAAAAAACATAGGGGTGGCAACAAGCGAGTTCTGGAAGGACAAAACGCATGTTAAGCCTTACGCTCCGGATGAGATCGCGGAGATGCTCGGGGAAGCAGGTTTTAAGGTAATTGCTTCCGGGCCTGATGAAGAAAGCTGGGACAGCTCGCCGTTTAAGAAAGCGTTAAGGCTTGTTAAGGACGCGTTAACCGGCATAAAAAATGAGCCGCCGGACTACTACGTGGTGGCTGAAAAACGTTGAACTGAAGGCAAGTTGGTTGTGGGAAGTTGGTGGTGAGCAGGAATGACTTTTGAGATCGTTGAGACTAATGAGATAATTGAGATTTCTTTTGGGGGTTTGTTTTGGCGGATTTTGAAGCAAGGTATTATAAAAAAGAACCTGTAAACAAGACGCGGTGCGTGCTCTGCCCGCACAGGTGTTTTCTGGCCAATAATAAGGCCGGCATATGCAAGGCCAGGTATAATAAAGACGGCACTTTATTCACGAAAATATATGGCGAGCTTACATCGTACGCCATGGATCCCATAGAAAAAAAGCCCCTGTACAATTTTTACCCCGGAACGCAGATATTTTCCATAGGCACATGGGGATGCAATTTCAAATGCACTTTTTGCCAGAACTGGCAGATATCCCAGCAGGAAGTGGCCACGGAACATTTTGAAAAAGAGGACATCATAGGGATAGCGATCGAAAATAAGTCGCTCGGGATAGCCTATACATATAATGAACCTTTCATCTGGCATGAATTTGTTTATGATGTATCGGTCATAGCCAGGGAAAAGGGGTTAAAAAACGTCCTTGTCACAAACGGGTTTGTTTCGGAAGAGCCGTTAAAGGATATGCTGACGGTAACAGACGCAATGAACATAGATTTAAAAGCCGGCCAGGAGAATTTTTACCGCGAAGTTTGCGGCGGGCAGCTCGCTCCGGTCTTAAGGACCATCAAATTGGCCCATGAGGCAGGCGTCCATGTGGAAGTCACAAACATGATAATACCCACACTTAATGACAAGGATGATGTGGATATGGTCGTCGATATGGTGGCGGAGATATCGCCTGATATACCGCTTCATTTTTCCAGGTACTTTCCCCAGTATAAGATGAATATAGACCCGACTCAGATAGAGATACTGCAGGGAGCTTATGAAAAGGCGAAGAAAAAATTGAAATATGTATATATAGGCAATGTGCCGTCTGAAACCGGCGGAGGGGATACTTTTTGCCCCAATTGTTCCAAGGCGGTCATTAAAAGGGAATGGATGAAAGTTGAAGTAACGGGTATGGACAAAGGCAAGTGCAAGTACTGCGGCACCGCGATCCACGGCAAGTTTTAAAACCCCGGACATATCTCATCAAATAAGGAAGGTATGAAAAGTGAAGATCATTCTCGCGTCCACATCTCCCCGGCGTCATCAGATACTAAAACAATTCGGCATAAAGTATTCATTTGTAAAGCCGACTGCGGATGAAGATGAGGAAATGCGCGGCCTTATAGGGAAGGACCCGGTAGAAATTGCGTGTCGTCTCGCGTATGTAAAAGCGTTTTCAGTACTGCCGAAAATAAAGAAAGGCCTGATATTAGGGTCGGATACTATTGTGGTCTTAAAAGGGCGCGTAATAGGCAAACCCAAGTCTAAGGAACACGCATATAAGACACTTTTTGATTTAAGCAGGAACACGCACTGTGTTGTTACGGCAGTGGCTTTTATAAACGCAGCGGACGGCAAAACGCTCGTTACTTATGACAGGTCCTATGTTACTTTCAGAAAGCTTTCCCCGGCATGGATCAGGAACTATATAGAGACAAACCATGTCATGGATAAGGCAGGCGCTTATGCTGTCCAGGAGAATTCAGACCCGTTCATAAAGAGGATCAAAGGATCGTATTATAATGTTGTGGGCCTTCCGATAGAAAAAGTTAAGCGGGTGTTGAAGATGTGGAATAAGCTTTGATATGTCTGAAACTTAAAGCTGAAAACTGAAAGTTGAGGTAAAAAGAAAGCTGGAGCACTTATGCCCCAGCTTTCAGTTTTAAGTTTTAAACTTTTAAGTTTATTTTATATGTTCTTTTCGAAAATCTCCACTTTTCCCTCTGCCTTGAGCTTTTCGACAAGATCCTTCTGTATCTGGCTGTATTTGATCGATTTCAGCTTTGAATCAAGTTCCGCTGATTTCTTTTTGAATGTATTCTCGTCAAAAGCGCCCGCTGACTCGGAAACTATCCTGCCGATGTAGAAGCCGTTTTCGCCTGTTATGACCGGTGAGATGTCGTTCCTGTTTAAGTCAAGCATTGTATCCTTGAATTCGGCTGAAAAGGAGTCGAGCTTGGAACCGTCGTTAAATGAAGGGGATGTCATGACCGGTACTTTGTACTTCTGGGCCAGCTTATCCATGGAAGCCGCGTCAGTTATCTCTGATTTCATGGCTTCGGCTTTTTCTTTCATCATCTTTAAGCCTTCCTGTTTCTGCATTTCAGCCAGGACTTTTGAGCGGACTTTTATGAAAGTGGGCTCAAAGCCTGCTTCATGGCCAGTTGTTTTGATGATGTGATATCCGAACTGCGTCTTTATGACCGGGCTTACCTCTCCGGTCTTAAGCGCAAAAGCCGCGTTCTCAAATTCAGGAACCATAGCCCCTTTTGAGAACCAGTCGAGGTCGCCGCCCCTTGAAGCGGAGCCCGGATCCTGGGAATATTTCTTTGCCAGGGCTTCAAATGACTCCCCGGCTTTAATCTTCTTTAAGAGTTCCTCGGCAAATGCCTTTGCGCCATCTTCGGTCCTTCCGGTGGGCGATGTGGCGGATGCGTCAGGCCTGATGAGTATGTGTTCGGCCTTAACACGGTCCGGCTTTTCGTAGTTCTTCCTGTTGACTGCGTAGTAATCTTTTAATTTTTCCTCGTCAATCTTTATGTCGCTTAAGAAGTTCTTGTAATTGAAGTAAGCGTAGTTAACGGTTATTTTTCTTTCGCGCTTCATGAAATATGAGCGCAATTCATCGGTGGTTACCTTGACTCCGGCGATGAGCTGATTACGGAGTTTTACAAGCACTATTGAAAGTTTCTGTTCGTTTTCGAAGTCTTCCGGCCTGATCCTGGAGCTGGACAGGTACTGCATGTAGCGTTCCTTATTAAAGACCCCTTTATCATTGAAGGCCTGTATGCCGGCGATGGACTGGGCAACTTCCTCGTCTGAAACAAGCACGCCGAGTTTGGCTGCGTAGCCGATCAAAAGCTGCCTTTCGATTATCTGATTTAGAAGTTCTTTTTTAAGCTCTTTTTCCTTTTCGTCGGTGACTTTTATGCCCTGGTCATAGAGCTGCTGCAGTTTGTTCTGCCAGGCCTCACCAAGCTGGGTATAAGTGACAAATTCCTTGCCGACTTTCGCGATAGCATCTGGGTTTGATTTAGGGTCGAGAAACGCTTCCTTCGCGCCCCATACAGCCACAATGGTAACCATAAAAGCTGAAAGAACAATCCAAAGAACTACCTTTGCGTTTTCACGCATTGTCTTCATCATGATGAACACCTCTTGTAAATTTAAAATTTGAAATTTTAAATTTGAAATTGAAAACCCTTTAATAAAACAGTGTTTATTATAGAAAATTTACCCATATTTTGCAAGTCTTTTTAGGCCTGTATAAATGGCGGCTCAGGCGTGTTTCGTAAAGCTGTTTTTTTCTTTCCCCAGATGGCTAAAAACACGAAAAAATTGACATTTGCAGGCTTACTGCTTATAATTAGTATGAAAGTTGTAAGCGGGAATAAGGGCTAAATTTGCTAAAAACTCCTATCATATAACACGCGGTGAATGTAATGAAAAAAATGATAATTTTGTTCATGATACTGTTTTCTTCGCTGGTAATGGAAACAGGCTGCCAGAAAAACAACCCTTCAGCGCCTGCGCAGGTTGTTTCAGCTGTGAGCGTAGACGACTTTGAAGACAACAACCTTACCAATATGATAAGCCCGCCGGAAAATCAATGGCTGTATGATTTATCATTCGGCAGTTCAATGCAGTCATTCGGGGTTATAAGCCAGCCTCCTGCGCAATACGGCAGTTATTCCTTAGGGGTGACTGTTACCGTGAAAGCTACGCAATACCTTGGGGGAAACTTTATCGGCAGTGCTGATGTGGCATGCGGTACTGTAGACAACGGCGGCGCCGGCATTAATGTTACAATTGAAAAAGGTTATAAGCGTTTTAAATTCAGCGCGTTATGCAATTATTACCACCTGTACCAGAACGCCGATATGGAATATTTCATCCGCATATATGATTCGTCCGGAGCAAAGTACATGGAATACTCAGCGCTTAACCTTACCCCGGCCTGGCAGGATTTTGACCTGCAGCTGAGTGATTTTGCCATGCTTACTTCGGGCACGGTACAGGAGATATGCGCGGACTTAGGAAAGATAGAATTTATTTTAAGGATAGCAGGGCCGAACAATGCGCGGAATTATGTGCGTTTCTTTTTGGACAATGTCAAGTTCACTCCATAGATAAGCAAACAGGTTTTTTCATTTTTTTTAACGGGATTAAATACACCGGAGCGGTTCTTCCGGTTTTTTTGTTTTTGAGCGCGGACGGGCCATATTGTAATGATTACATAAAGCGGCTTAAAATATGGGGGTTTTAGCAATTTTTAGTAAAAACCGGTTTTTCAGAGGCTTTTGGCCGGATTTAAGGCCTCAAAAATGCAAAATAATGGTTGACAAGTATTTACGGATTTGATATTCTTTAGCCTCTACAGTTTTTGTGTAGAGCTTATTTTTTTATGTATATAAATAAGGAGATTTGCAGAGAAGATATTGATTTGAGCCTCACGGGATAGGTGCGTGCGGCGTTTATTATTTTTTTTATAATTTTTTTTTGCCCTTGTAGCTCAGTTGGTAAGAGCGCATCCTTGGTAAGGATGAGGTCGTCGGTTCGACTCCGATCGAGGGCTCCAGCTGAAAACTGCGAAGCAGTTTTCGCCGGGAATTGAGAATCGAGAATCGAGAAATGAAGTCGAGGAATTTCGATTTTCGGTCCGGAGAAAAAAAGTTTCGCATGAAGTGAATATAAAATTTAAAAAATATTTTCAGGAGGAAGGAAAATGGGTAAACAGAAATTTGACAGGACGAAACCGCACGTAAACGTGGGAACGATCGGACATGTAGACCACGGCAAGACGACACTGACAGCGGCTATTACGAACGTAATGGCAGCGCAGGGAATGGCAACGTACATACCGTACGACGAAGTGGCGAAAGCATCGGCGTCGCAGGGCCGCAGGGACGCGACAAAGATATTGACGATCGCGACATCGCACGTGGAGTATTCATCGGCAAAGAGGCACTACGCGCACGTTGACTGCCCGGGCCACGCTGACTATGTAAAGAACATGATCACGGGAGCCGCGCAGATGGACGGAGCGATCCTGGTTGTATCAGCGGTAGACGGACCAATGCCGCAGACAAGGGAGCACATTCTGTTAGCCAGGCAGGTAGGAGTACCGCACATAGTGGTATTCTTAAATAAGGTGGACCTTGTAGACGATAAGGAAATGATAGACCTGGTAGAAGAAGAGATCAGGGACCTTCTGAAAAAATACGAGTTCCCGGGCGACAAGACGCCGGTAATCAGGGGCTCGGCAGTAAAAGCATTAAACGATCCGAAAGGCCCGGAAGCGAAAGCTATCCTTGACCTGATGGACGCGCTCGACACATTCATACCTGAACCCAAGAGGGAGATAGACAAGCCGTTCCTTATGGCGGTTGAGGACGTATTTTCAATCACGGGCCGCGGCACAGTAGCCACGGGAAGGATCGAAAGAGGAAAAGTTAAAGTCAATGAGGAAATCGAGATAGTAGGATTCAAGGACACCAGGAAATCGGTTGTAACCGGAGTTGAAATGTTCAGGAAGCTTCTGGACGAAGGACAGGCCGGAGACAACGTAGGGCTTCTGCTGCGCGGCGTGGAAAAAGACGATATCGAAAGGGGCCAGGTATGCTGCAAGCCGGGCTCGATAACGCCGCATAAGAAGTTCAAAAGCCAGGTGTACGTGTTAAACAAAGACGAAGGCGGACGTCACACGCCGTTCTTTAACAATTACCGCCCGCAGTTCTATTTCAGGACAACGGACGTAACAGGATCAATCAAACTGCCGGCAGGAGTGGAAATGGTTATGCCGGGAGACAATATTGCTATGGATGTTGAGTTGATAACTCCCATAGCCATGGAAAAAGAGTTAAGGTTCGCCATCCGCGAGGGCGGCAGGACAGTCGGCTCGGGCGTTATTACCGAAGTCGTAGAATAAAAGAAAAGGATGACTATATAATATGAGAGAGATAATCACGATGGCCTGCACGGTCTGCAAACGAAGGAACTATACGCAGACGAAGAACAAAAAGCTTCATCAGGAAAAACTCGAAGTAAAAAAGTTCTGTAAGTGGTGCAAGAAACACACACCGCATAAAGAGACTAAGTAAGGAATAATTGAAGATAGTGGATTGACGATTGCGGATTAATGTACAAAGACAATCCGCAATCCACACTCAACAATCTTCAATATGAACGTAGGCCAGTAGCTCCAATTGGCTAGAGCTGCAGTCTCCAAAACTGCGAGTTGGGGGTTCGAATCCCTCCTGGCCTGCCAAATTTTGCAAAGGCAAAATTTGGCGCTCGGCTGCTCGGCTGTTCGGATATCGAAAGATGTAGGCTTTCGAAAGTTGCAGGGTTTAAAGAAAGTGTTCTGGCAAAGTAAGGAAGGTTCTAAAAAGGCTTCAAGGCGCCTTCCCGGGCTTCTCCGGGGCGGCTGCCTTATATAGTAGAAGAAACAAAGAAGGTTCGAATGACGGGTTAAAGGCTTTATTGATGCTAAAGCCCATGTCTGGCCCTGAAAGTAGAACCAAAAAACGGAGTGTATGATGCAGAAGATTAAAGAATTTTTACTTGCCTCGTGGCGCGAACTGAAAAACGTCACATGGCCGGGCAGGAAAGAGATAATAGCTTCGACCGTGATAGTGGTGCTTGTTGCGCTTATTCTCATGGTTTATCTCGGTATTATCGATTTTGCCCTGGCAAAACTCGTGAAAATTATCTTTGGTTAAGGAGAAACTTAATGGCTAAGAAATGGTACGTAGTCAGCACTTACGCAGGCCAGGAAAACAGCGTAAAGGAGAACCTGGATCAGAGGATAGCGACTTATAACCTTCAGGAAAAGATTACGCAGGTTATTATCCCTTCTGAGAACGTGACCGAAATAAAGAAAAAGAAAAAGGTCATCAGGAACAAGAAATTCTTTCCCGGATATATCATGGTCGAAATGGACATTGATATTGACAGCGAAGAAGGCAAGGAAATCCTTTATGTGCTAAGGCACACGCCGAAAGTTACCGGCTTCGTAGGTACAAAGTCAAGGCCTATACCTTTATCCGACCCCGAAGTGCAGTCCATTATGGACCTCATGGAAGACAGGAAAAAGAAACCCAGGATGGCCTCGTATTTCGAAGTGGGCGAGCACATCAAGATTACCGATGGGCCGTTCATGAACTTTAACGGAATAGTGGAGGAAGTGTCCCCGGAAAAAGGCAAGATGAAGGTTATCGTAACCATATTCGGAAGGCCGACGCCGGTCGAACTCGAGTTTGACCAGGTGGAAAAGATAGTTTAAAAGTTCGGAGTTTTGAGTTCGGAGTTCGAAGTTGGGCTTTTAGATCGCGTAGCGGACGAAACTGTTCCGTGTGGATCGTCAAAATATTGAAGGAGAAAGTAAATGGCAAAAGGCAAAAAGTTAATGACGCAGATCAAGCTTCAGATCCAGGCCGGAAAAGCCAACCCGGCGCCGCCCGTAGGGCCGGCGTTAGGACAGCACGGCGTTAATATCATGGAGTTCTGCAAGCAGTTTAACGACAGGACGAAAGACAGGGGCGACCTTATCCTCCCTGCGGTAATCGACGTATTTGAAGACAGGTCCTTTACCTTTATCATCAAGACACCCCCGGCTTCCGTATTGTTAAAAAAAGCCGCGAACGTCATTAAGGGTTCGGGCGAAGCCAACAAGGTCAAAGTGGCAAAGGTTACAAAAGCCCAGGTCATAGAAATCGCGAAGATCAAGATGCCGGATTTAAACACGACAAAGCTTGAGTCGGCGGTCAAAATGATCGAAGGCACGGCAAGGAACATGGGAATTACCGTAGAATAGTATTATATGGGGCGCATAGACGCGACCTTAAGTGATACGAAAGAAAATAAAGGAGAATCAGGTTATGAAAAAGAAGGATAGCAAAAGGCACAAAGCGGCAGTGGCTCTTGTAGACGTTGTTAAAGTCTATGATGTGGCCGAAGCTGTATCGCTTATCAAGAAAACAGCCAGCGCGAAGTTTGACGAGTCGGTTGATATCTCCGTGAACCTGGCAAAGAAACCTGTCCAGGCAGAGCAGCAGATAAGGACCACCATCGGGCTTCCCAAAGGCACCGGCAAGAAGGTCCGTGTAATAGTTTTTGTAAAAGGGCCTAAGGAAAAAGACGCCGTTGAAGCCGGAGCTGACGCGGTGGGAGCTGAGGAGCTGATCGAAAAGATCAAAGGCGGATGGATGGATTTTGATGTTGCCATCGCTACCCCTGACATGATGAAAGATGTCGGAAAGCTCGGAAAGATCCTCGGCACAAAAGGCCTTATGCCTAACCCGAAATCCGGAACGGTTGCCGTTGATGTGGGAAAAGCGGTAAAGGAATTCAAAGGCGGAAAAGTGGAATACAGGTCAAATAAGGAAGGCGTTGTGCACGTATTAGTCGGCAAAGCGTCATTTCCCGAAGCGGACCTTATAGAAAACGTGGAGCATTTCGTAAAGTCATTCCTTAAGCTCCCGGCTCTTGCTACAAAAGGACAGTATGTAAAAAGCATGTACATTACCAGCACGATGGGTGTGGGCATGCAGATTAATTTCAAAAAGTACTTGTAGAGGTGAGGTAAAAATGTCAAATAACAAAGCAAAGAAAAAAGTAGTCATAGATAACACGCTTGAGAAATTTAAGGAAGCAAGCGGCGTCATCATTACTGACTATCAGGGCCTAACGGCCGGCAAGGTAAATGATTTAAGACGGAGACTTGAAAAGGCGGGGGCATCTTATAAGGTAGTCAAGAACACGCTTTCAAAAAGGGTGCTTGACGAGCTGAAGATTGACGCCTCGATGAAGAAGCTTTTTAAGGGCGTTACCGGACTCGTTTTTTCAAAGGACTACATGGCAGCCATAAAGGCGCTGACGGCCTTTGCTAAGGAAAACGAAAAGTTCAAGATCAAGGGCGGTTACATCGAATCAAAAGCCGTGTCAGTTGACGAGATCAAGGCGTTAAGCTCGCTGCCATCAAAGCAGGAACTTATCGCGAAATTCGTCGTACTGCTTAACTCACCCATACAGAGGCTCATCAATGTCCTCGACAGGGCGGGAAAGACGGCAAAGGAAGCGATCGCGGAAGTAAAGGAAGCGGCAACAGCAGCACCTGTAGAAGTAAAAGAAGAGAAAGCAAATTAAAATAAAAAAATCAAACGGAGGTGCCATATCATGGCAATCAACAAAGAGGAACTGATCAAGGAAATCGAAGGAATGACGGTACTGGAACTTAACGAACTGGTGAAAGCGCTCGAAGAGAAATTCGGAGTATCAGCGGCTATGCCGATGATGGCAGCAGCAGGAGCGCCGGCAGCAGGAGCGGCAGCAGCGGAAGAGAAGACGTCATTTGACGTTATCTTAACAGGCGCAGGGGACAAAAAGATCCAGGTTATCAAAGTTATCCGCGAGCTGACAAACTTAGGGCTCAAGGAAGCGAAAGACATAGCTGATACAGCACCGAAACCTGTAAAGACAGGCGTCGCGAAAGACGAAGCCGACAAGATGAAGGCAAAGCTTGAAGAAGCCGGAGCATCAGTCGAGCTTAAGTAATTTTTTCGCCGTAGCCTTAAAAATAATTTACAGGAAGGGGCACATATGGGAAGAATGAAACAAAAGTCTAATGTTGAAGAAGTCCTGGAAATTCCTGATCTGATGGAAATCCAGAAGAAGTCCTATAAGGAATTCCTTATGCTGGACATACCGGCTGATAAGAGGAAGAACCAGGGGCTTCAGGAAGTATTCAACAGCGTATTCCCCATATCCGACTATAACGGTTTCTACACCCTGCAGTTCGTGGGTTATGAATTTGGAAAACCGAAACATAATGTCGATGAATGCATAGAGAGAGGCGAGAGCTATTCCGCCTCCTTAAAGGGAATATTCAGGCTGGCCATAAAAGAGGTCGATGAGAAAACAAAGGAAATGTCGTTAAAGGAAGCGCCTGAACAGGCGGTTCATATATGCGACATCCCTTTGATGACCGACCGCGGCACGTTCGTAATAAACGGGGCAGAGAGGGTTATTGTTTCACAGCTGCACCGTTCACCGGGCGTATCCTTTGAAGAAGAGGAGGAAGGCGAAGGCTTAATGGGCGCGCCTGTCTACGTCGCGAGGATAGTGCCTTACAGGGGCACATGGCTGGAAATTGAATACGACATCAATGAAATCGTATATGCTAAAATCGACAGAAAAAAAAGGTTTCCTGTCACAACCGTTCTTAGGGCTATGGGATACGGCAAGACTGAGGAAATCCTTTCCATATTCTTTGAAAAAGAATCTGTCCCGGTTGACGATAAGGATATTGTTAAAAGGGTGCTCTTTGAGGACGTCATAGAAAAAACCACCGGCGAGATACTGGCCGAGTCCGCAACCCTTATGACAAAGGAAATTGTCGAAAAACTGAAAAAAGCAGACATTAAGAAAATACAGTGCGTTGTCCTTGATGAGGATAATATGTTCGCCAATATGCTCAAGACCATCAAAAAAGACGGCATAAAATCAGAACAGGAAGCACTGATAGAAATCCACAGGAAGATGAGGCCGGGAGAACCGGCTACCTTATCCGGAGCGAAAAATCTTTTTAAGAACCTTTTCTTCGACCACAAGAGGTACAACCTCGGCGTCGTCGGAAGGTACAAACTTAACAAGGTCCTCGCCATGCCGAAAGATAAGGTCACAAAAACCATTGACGAAGCTGACATAATAGCCACGATCAAGAAGTTCTTTGAGGTTAATAACGCGATGATGGAGAAATCCGACATCGACCACCTCGGGAACAGGCGCGTGCGTTCTGTCGGAGAACTCGTGGAGAACCAGTTCCGCGCCGGCTTGGTAAGGGTGGAAAAGATGATAAGGGAGAGGATGACGATTATTGACATGAAAAACGCCATCCCCGCGAACCTTATAAACCCGAAACCGCTGATAGCGGCAATCAAGGAATTCTTCGGTTCGTCGCAGCTTTCCCAGTTCATGGACCAGGTTAACCCGCTAGCGGAGCTTACGCACAAAAGGCGTATATCGGCGCTCGGGCCGGGCGGATTGAACAGGGAGCGCGCAGGCTTTGAAGTCCGCGACGTTCACTACACACACTACGGCAGGCTCTGCCCGATTGAAACCCCTGAAGGCCAGAATATCGGCCTTATCACCTCGCTTGCCACATACGCGAGGGTTAATGATTACGGATTTATTGAGACACCGTACAGAAAAGTAAAAGACGGCAAGCTCCAGGGCCAGGAAAAAATAGAGTATTTGACAGCTGACCAGGAAGACAATTACCGCATAGGCCCGTCGGATGTTACGGCGGATGACCACGGTAAGATTACAGACGTGGCTGTCCTTGTAAGGTACAAAGGCGACTTCATCATGATGGAACCCGAAAAGGTGGACTTTATTGACGTCTCACCGAAGCAGGTTGTATCTGTTGCGGCGTCCCTCATACCGTTTTTAGAGCACGACGACGCGAACAGGGCCCTCATGGGATCGAACATGCAGCGCCAGGCTGTGCCGCTTCTTGCCACCGAAGCCTGTATTGTAGGCACCGGCATGGAAAGAAAGGCCGCGTTTGACTCGGGCAGGGCGGTTTCAGCAAAACATGCCGGAGTCGTATCATATGTTGACGCTGACTGCATCATCATACTGCGCGACGATAAGGAAGGCTCTAATTTAAAGGACAGGATGGAAGTTTATGAGTTAAGAAAATTCAAAAGGACCAATCAGGATACCACCATAAATGAAAAACCCCGCGTTCAAAAAGGCGACAGGGTAAAAAAGAATGACGTCATTGCTGACGGGCCCGCCATGAACCACGGCGAGCTCGCGCTCGGAAAGAACGTTATCGTGGCATTCATGCCGTGGAACGGTTACAACTACGAGGACGCCATAGTATTATCCGAGAACATGCTTAAGAAAGACATCTTCACCTCGGTACACGTCGAGGAATACGAAGTCGAAGCCAGGGATACAAAGCTCGGGCCCGAGGAAGTAACCCGCGACATACCGAACGTTTCCGAAGACACGCTGAAGAACCTTGACGCCGAAGGCATAGTACGGATAGGCGCAAAGGTAAAACCGGGAGACATCCTGGTCGGTAAGGTAACACCGATATCGGGTTCAAACCTGACGCCGGAAGAAAAACTCCTGAAAGCCATATTCGGGTCAAAGGCCGACAACGTGAAAGACACGTCGCTGCGCGTGCCGCCCGGCATAGAAGGCATAGTAATAGACATCAGGGTATTTGCCAGGAAAGAACGAGGCAAAAGGAAAGATAAGGAAGAGGAAAAAATATCCAAGCTCCGCAAGGACAGGGATAAGTCCATACAGGACCTTGAGATAAAACTTAAGGAACGCATAAAAGAAATAGATGCCATGGATATCTCAAAGGATGAGAAGAACAAGCTCAAAGAATTCGAGCAGGTTCATCTGGATTACGCCATTGAGAAGATAGAGGAAGATTACAGGGAAAAGAAGACCGTAAAGGGAGATGACCTCCCGCCGGGAGTTATCAAGCTTACAAAAGTATTGATAGCCAAAAAGAGGAAGATTTCTGTCGGAGACAAGCTTTCCGGAAGGCACGGAAACAAGGGCGTTATTTCAAAGATACTGCCTGTCGAAGACATGCCGTACCTCTCGGACGGAACGCCCGTGGATGTTGTTTTAAATCCGCTCGGCGTACCTTCGCGTATGAACGTAGGGCAGCTTCTTGAGACAAACCTCGGGTTTGCCGGCAGGACGCTTAACCAGTCATTTGACACGCCGGTATTTAACGGCATGAAGGAAGCCGAAGTTAAGGCAAAAATGAAAGAAGCCGGCATGCGCGATGACGGAAAGACAGTCCTCTGCGACGGCAGGACAGGCGAGCCTTTCGCGAGCAGGGTAACAGTCGGAGTCATGTACATGATGAAGCTGATACACATGGTCGACGATAAGATACACGCCAGGTCCATAGGGCCATACTCGCTTATTACCCAGCAGCCTTTAGGCGGCAAAGCGCAGTTCGGCGGCCAGAGATTCGGAGAAATGGAAGTCTGGGCGCTCGAAGCTTACGGCGCCGCATATACCCTCCAGGAAATGCTGACTGTAAAGTCGGATGACGTGGAAGGAAGAAAGCGCCTGTATGAAGCGATAGTCAGGGGCAAGAACATACCTGAACCCGGTATCCCGGAATCGTTTAACGTCCTTGTGAAAGAATTGCAGGGTCTGGCGCTGAATGTGGAGCTCGTCAAGAAAAAAGCTCCTAAGAGAGGTGGCGAATAATGGCTAAAGACAAAAAGAAGAAAAAAGACAAAGAAAAATTCGAACTGCCGGATTCCATGCCTTCGGTACCGCTCAATTTAAATGAGCTGTTAAAGGGCAAGGAAGAGCCAAAGGCCAGGGAGATTGATTTTAACGCCATAAAGATTTCGATCGCATCGCCTGAGATGATCAAAAAATGGTCGTTCGGCGAGGTCAAAAAACCCGAGACAATCAATTACAGGACATTCAAGCCTGAGTTTGAGGGGCTTTTCTGCGAGAGAATTTTCGGGCCGACCAAGGATTACGAGTGCGCCTGCGGAAAGTACAAGAAGCAGCGCTATAAAGGCGTAGTCTGCGACAAATGCGGAGTCGAAGTGACAGAGGCAAAAGTAAGAAGGGAAAGGATGGGGCATATTGACCTCGCGGTACCGGTCGTTCACATATGGTACTTAAAGGGCATCCCGTCAAAACTCGCTTACCTGCTGAACATTTCGGCAAGGAATCTGGAAAGGGTCATCTACTATGAAAACTACATAGTCATCGACCCGGCCGCCGCGACAGACGTTAAAAAATATGAACTTCTGAACGAGGATGATTATATAAGGACCAAAGAGAAATACGGCGACACGATCAACGTAAAGATCGGCGCCGACGCCATAAAAGCGCTTCTGAAGGAAAAGGACATAGACAAGCTCGCTAAAGATTTAAGGAAGGAGCTTGTTAAGACCGTATCCCTCCAGAAGAAAAAGGACATTATTAAGAGGCTTAAAGTCGTCGAGGCTTTCAGGAAATCGGGCAACATTCCCGAATGGATGATCCTCGAGGCAGTGCCGGTGATACCGCCGGAATTACGCCCCTTAGTCCAGCTTGACGGCGGAAGGTTCGTTACTTCCGACTTAAACGACCTTTACAGAAGGATCATCAACAGGAACAACAGGTTAAAAAAGCTTATTTCAATCAATTCTCCCGAGCTTATCATCAAGAATGAAAAGAGGATGATACAGGAAGCCATTGACGCGCTTTTTGATAATGGAAGGCGCGGGCACCCGGTAAGGGGCGCCAGAAACAGGCCGCTTAAATCACTTTCCGACATGTTAAAAGGAAAGCAGGGACGCTTCAGGCAGAATCTTCTCGGTAAGCGCGTTGACTATTCAGGCCGTTCGGTCGTAGTCGTTGGCCCCACCCTGAAGCTTTACCAGTGCGGACTGCCAAAGAAGATAGCGCTTGAGCTTTTCAAGCCGTTCATCATCAATAAGATACAGGAAATCGGACACACCATAAAGAGCGCCAAGAAAATAGTCGAGAACGTCAGGCCGGAAGTATGGGACATCTTAGAGGAGATCCTCGAAGACCATTTAGTCCTGTTAAACCGCGCGCCGACACTCCACAGGCACTCAATCCAGGCATTTGAGCCGATACTTGTCGAAGGAAACGCGATAACGCTGCACCCGCTCGTTTGCGGAGGCTTTAACGCCGACTTTGACGGAGACCAGCTCGCGGTTCACGTTCCTCTTTCGTATGAGGCGCAGACAGAAGCGAAACTGCTCATGCTCGCGCCGCTTAACATTCTTGACCCCGCGTCAGGAAAGCCGATTATCGTCCCGAATCAGGACATCGTGCTCGGGCTTTACTACCTCAATAAAGAGCGTATTAACAAGCCTGAAAGAAAGAGGAGCTTCTTCTCAAGCGCCGAAGCGATGATCGCGTTTGACCATGGATGCATAGAAATCCATGAGTTCATCGACGTGAAGATGAAGTCCAAAAAAGTTGAAACCACCGCCGGAAGGATCATATTTAACAAGATCCTGCCAGAGCAGATGGAATATGTAAACATAAAGATGGACAAGAAACAGATTGGAAAACTTGTCGGAGTTATATTTGAGCGCTACGGTTCAAAATCCGCGGCAGAAGTGCTCGACAAGATGAAAGAACTCGGGTTTAAGTACGCGTCGCTTGCCGGATTTACCATCGGCATTAACGACCTTTTGATTCCGAGTGAAAAGGAAGAGATAGTAAAGAAGGCTGACAAGGAAACGCTGGCCATCAGGAAGAGGTACGATGACGGTATTATTACCGAGGGCGAACGTTACAACGCCATCATCGACAAATGGACAACGGCCACTGATAAAGTCGCCGACTACATGATAAAAGAACTTGCTCAGGACCAGGACAGCTTCAATCCCGTCTACATGATGGTAGACTCGGGCGCCAGGGGCTCAAAACTCCAGATCAGGCAGCTCGCGGGAATGAGGGGACTCATGGCGAAACCCCAGAAGAAAATGACCGGAGGCATCGGTGAAATCATCGAGACGCCGATTAGGTCCAACTTCAGGGAAGGCCTGACTGTTCTTGAGTACTTCATCTCCACCCACGGAGCGCGTAAAGGTCTTGCGGATACGGCCTTAAAAACCGCCGAAGCAGGATACTTAACGAGAAGGTTAATCGACGTGGCGCAGGACGTTATCATCACTGAAAACGACTGCAACACCATCAACGGTATCAACGTAATGGCGATAAAGGAAGGCGGCGAAGTCATCGAAGCTTTATCCGACAGGATAATGTGGAGGGTCGCCCTTGATAATATCGTGGACCTCATCAATGACGATGTCATTGTAAAGGCTAACGAGCTTATCACCCCTGAAATCGCAAAAAGAATAGAAGAAACAGGATATGAGCGTATCAGGGTGCGTTCCGTACTCACCTGCGAAGCGGTCACAGGCTGCTGCGCAAAGTGTTACGGCGCTGACTTAACCACCGGCAAGATCGTGGAACTCGGCGAAGCAGTCGGTATCATCGCCGCGCAGTCCATCGGCGAACCGGGAACCCAGCTGACATTGCGTACCTTCCACGTCGGAGGTACCGCGTCGCGCGTCGTTGAACAGTCCGAGTTAAAGGCCAAACACGACGGTATCATCATGATATCGAACCTGAAGTACGTCAAGAACGACGCCGGAGACATGATCGTAACAAACAGGAACGGCGAAATATCCATATATGATGATAAAAAGGTCGAGCGCGAACTGCACCATATAGCTTACGGAACAATATTGAAGGTAAAGGACGGACAGTCCGTAAAGAAAGACGATATTCTCGGGCTGTGGGACCTTTACAACATACCGATCTTCACGGAAAAAGAAGGTAAGGTCAAGTTCGAGGATATTATCGAGAACGAAACCATGATTGAACAGGCGGACTCGACAACGGGAACGCTCGGCAAATTCATCGTGGAATCGCGCGATAAGAAAAAATACCCGCACGTTTCGATCGTGGACAATAAGGGCGAGACAATCGCTTCTTATTCGATACCGGTCGGCGCAAGGGTTGAGCTTGAAGACGGACAGAGAGTCTCTGCCGGACAGATACTCGCGAAGTTCCCAAGGGAACTTTCCAAGACCCGCGACATCACCGGAGGCCTCCCGCGCGTAGCAGAACTTTTCGAAGCGCGCAGGCCGAAGAACCCGGCGATCATTTCCGAGATCGAGGGTAAAGTAAGGTTTGAAGAGTCCTCAACCGGCGTGCGCAAGATCATGATCAGGAATGACAGCGGCACCGAGAGGGACTACCAGATACCGCACGGCAAATACGTAAACGTCCGCGAGGGCGATGAAGTGGCGGCCGGCGAACAGTTAATAGACGGAAACATCAACCCGCACGACATTCTCCAGGTACAGGGAGAAAACGCCGTGCAGGAGTACCTCTTAAACAAGGTACAGGAAGTTTACCGCCTTCAGGGTGTGACCATCCATGACAAGCACATCGAGGTCATGGTACACCAGATGATGAAAAAAGTAAGGATCGACGACGCGGGAGACACGAAGTTCCTCATCGACGAGCAGGTTGACAGGTTCGAATTCCAGATAGAAAATGAAAAGATGGAAAAAGAGAAAAAGGCGCCCGCAAAGGCAAAGCCGCTCCTGCTTGGCATCACCAAGGCAGCTCTTTCCACCGAGTCATGGGTATCGGCAGCTTCCTTCCAGGAAACAACGAGGGTCTTAATTGACGCCGCTGTGAACGGAAAGATAGACTACTTAAAGGGGCTTAAAGAGAACGTTATCATCGGCCACCTGATCTCAGCCGGTACCGGAGTCGCGGAATTCGCCAAGTTCAAGAAGGTAGAGCGTAAGAAGGTCAAAAGGTCCAAAAAGGACGAAGAAATGACCGAAGACGCGGAAATAGGCGAGGCGAAGGAAGAAGTGGATGAGGAAGCGAAGGAAGAGAAAGAAGAGTAACTGCAGCTTACAACTTGAAGCTGAAAGCTGAAAGTTGTGACATACAAAAGGCCCGGAGCAATCCGGGCCTTTTGATTTTAGGTTTATAAAATGTTTGGTTTTTTGTTTTCGTAGGGGCGAGCCGGTGGCTCGCCCGGAACTTGTCTTTGCAGGTTGTCTTTGCAGGTTTGACTTTATTGGTAGCCTGCCTTATAATATGAATAATATTATAGTTAAAAAAAGAGTAAATGAGGTAACATGGTATATATCGTAATGGGAGTGCTTGGTTCGGGCAAGACTACCGTGGGGGAAAAACTCGCGGCGAGGTTGAAAGGGGTTTTCAGGGATGCTGATGATTATCATCCCGAAGCGAACAGGGAAAAGATGTCAAACGGCATTCCGCTTAATGATGAGGACCGCAGGCCGTGGCTTTCAGCGGTAAAAGGCGTGATAGAAGCGGACCTGGCAGCGGGGAACGTCAGCGTTATAGCGTGTTCAGCGCTTAAGGACAAATATAGAAGCGTCTTAATGAGCAATCACCCGGAAATAAAGCTGGTATACCTGAAAGGAACGAGGGAAACAATAAGGGGCCGCATAAAAGAACGTAAAGGCCACTTTGTGAACCCCGCCATCCTGGACAGCCAGTTCGTAACCCTTGAAGAGCCAAGGAACGCGATAGTGTGCGATATAACAAAGAGCGTGGATGAGATAGTTAACGAAATTGTAGATTTTAGATTGTAGATTTTAGATTGAGAATGCCTTCCCTGTAGGGGCAGACCTATGTGTCGGCCCGAGGGCCGGTTGTTGTAATATTTCGTAGTCGCAGGCCTTCGTCCCACCGGCCTGCGACTAATAAAGGCTCGGCATGTATCAAACCACCGCGTACGCACCCCGGTTAAACGTAGAGGGTGCGACTACAACAGAAATGGGGAAAAATGAAAAAAACAATATCGCTTTCACTTGTCTTTATCTTCCTTTTCACCAACCTTTTCGCCGAACTCATTTACCTTAAAGACGGTTCCATGGTGGACGCCGCCATCATCAGCAGGGCAACCAACGATATTACCGTTAACGACGGACAGCGGTCGTATAAGATACCGGTGGCAAAGATAAAATCCATAAACAAAAAGAAGGAAGAGCCGGTAAAGGACGAGACCAACTCAAGCAACAACAACAGCAGCCTGGCTGCCGTAACTCAGAAGACAAACCCGCTCTTTAAATTCCCGCCAACAACGGAAGAAATGCAGATAGCGCAGTACGAGGCTTATAAGTCAATATCAGCCATGCAGATGGATATTAACCAGATAAAGGAAGAGAACGTGCAGATGAAGGTGATAATGGGGATAAGCTTAGGGGCAATACTGGCGGCAACGGTGGTTATATTGATAATCAGGTAGCTTACATGTTGTATTAATGTTGACTAATTGTACTACATATGATATCTTTATAGTAAGACTATAGGAGGTGCTTTATGAAGTTTATTACGGTCCGCGACCTGTCTGCAAAAAACAAGAAAACAAGGGAACTAATCAGCAGGGAAGAGTCTGTGTTGACGCTTAATGGGAAGCCGATAGGCCTTATACTCCCGACGAGCGAGGATGATTTTGAGTTTATGCTGAAGGAAACAACGGCTTTAATGGCAAAAAAAGCTGTCAATAACATGAGAAGGTCGGCTGCAAAGGATATAAGCAGTGAAGAGATTGAAAAGGAAATTCAGGCGGTGAGGAAAAAGGCAAAAAAATGATAGTTGTGATTGATACGAATGTCATTGTTTCCGCGTTCTTAAACCCGGACGGCATCCCGGCTAAAATAGTGGATATGACGCTCGAAGGCGGTTTACGGACGGCTGTAAGCGAGGATATACTATTTGAATACGAAGAAGTGCTTAAAAGGGAAAAGTTCGGGTTTAACAGGGCGAATATCGGTGATTTTATGAAATTCATAAGGCTATATTCAGATACCAATGATAAAACAGCAGACCTTCAGGGAGCGAAAATACACAAAGACGACAGAAAGTTTCTGGAAACAGCTGTAGCGTGTAACGCCGAATATATGATAACGGGAAATATAAAGCATTTTCCGCAGGGTAAACACAGAAACGTAGCGATCTGCACCCCTGCAAAGTTTTTTGAGCTTAATGGCTTTAAATAAGTCTTTGGTAGAGGATTTATTCCGGGGACTGTTTTACTCGTCGGCATTATCGCTTTTGTTTGGTATATGGCGGATCAGAGCAATACCGCAAACGGCGTGTAAAAATAAATAAATAAAAAAATATTTAGGTTTTACAATGCAAAAACTGATATTTTTATTAAAGTAAATTATAATGGTTGTTAATTACTCTGTTTTTAGCCTGCCTGTTACGAATGCCAAAATCCATAAAAACCCTTAAAAATAAGGCTGTTTACAGCACCAATCCCTACCCTGGCCCTCCCCTTTGGGAAAGGGGAGGGAAGATGAAAATAAATCTATTTTATAGTTGACAATAATTCGTTTTTGGATATAATACTCAGGCGTTTTTAGAAAAGGTTCTTTTTAGCCGATTTAATTGGTAATTATAAGTAAGTAATAACCAAAAGACGGTAAAGAGACAGTTTCTGCCGTCTTTTTTTATTTGTTACAGAAACAAAAATTGTTAAAGGAGGCTTTAGTTTGCCTACAATCAATCAGTTAGTAAGACACAAAAGAAATAAAGTCAGAGTAAAAACAAAAGCGCCCGCGCTTAAATCATGTCCTCAGAAGAGGGGCGTATGCACCAGGGTTTACACAGTAACCCCGAAAAAACCGAATTCAGCCTTGAGAAAAGTAGCAAGGGTAAGGCTTTCCAACAAACAGGAAGTCACATGCTACATACCGGGCGTAGGCCATAACCTTCAGGAGCACTCAATCGTGCTCATCAGGGGCGGCAGGGTAAAAGATCTTCCGGGCGTACGTTATCACATCGTACGCGGAACACTCGACACACAGGGTGTGGCTGACAGGAAGCAGAGCCGTTCAAAGTACGGCGCTAAAGCCCCTAAAAAAGAGAAAAAGGCTTAATTACTAATTACCAATTACTAATGACCAATATGGTTGATGAACGATGAAAAATAAAGCAATAAAAGATAAAGGAGTTACAAGATATGCCTAGGAGAAAAAGAGTAGTAAAAAGGGAAGTTGCGCCGGATACAAAGTTTAACAGCCAGACTGTCATGAAGCTTATAAACTGCATGATGCTTCAGGGCAGGAAAGCTACCGCTGAAGCCATAGTTTATGACGCCCTTGAAGTTATTGAAAAACAGGGCAAAGACCCTATCGCTTCGCTCAAGACGGCTATAGAAAATATCAAGCCGCTTCTCGAGCTTAAGACCAGAAGGATCGGCGGAGCCAATTACCAGATTCCGGTAGAAGTAGCGCCGGAAAGAAGGCAGTCGCTGGCTATCCGTTGGCTTATCAACGCGGTCAGGGAAAGAAAAGAAAAGAAAACATATGAAAGGCTTGCAAATGAATTATTAGCCGCTTTAAACAACCAGGGCGGAGCGATTAAAAAGAAAGAAGATACGCATAAGATGGCGGACGCGAATAAGGCGTTTGCGCATTACCGCTGGTAAACAAGCAGCAAAGCCCAGAGCCCATAGCGCAAGGGTGAGTATAGAACAAGAACGACGAACAAATGAAATTCAAAACAAATTAGGAGAAACGGTACCATGCCAAGAGAATTTTCACTGCTGAAGACGAGGAACATCGGAATAATGGCGCACATTGACGCCGGTAAAACGACCCTTACAGAGCGCATACTTTACTATACAGGAAAGACACATAAGATAGGCGAAGTTCATGAGGGCGCGGCCACCATGGACTGGATGGAACAGGAACAGGAGCGCGGCATCACGATTACGTCAGCCGCCACTACCTGCATGTGGAATGATCACAGGATTAATATTATCGACACACCGGGCCATGTAGACTTCACAATCGAAGTTGAAAGGTCGCTGCGTATACTTGACGGAGCCGTAACGGTTTTTGACTCGGTTAACGGCGTTGAGCCCCAGACTGAAACAGTCTGGCGCCAGGCTAACAAATACAAAGTGCCAAGGCTCATATTCTTTAATAAGATGGACAGGATCGGCGCCGATTTTTGGATGTCGATAGGCACTGTCGAAGAAAAGCTCAACGCGAACCCGGTCCCGCTTTGCCTCCCGATAGGCGCGGAAGACAAGTTTGAAGGAATCGTTGACCTCGTAAAAATGCAGGAAATCGTCTGGCACAATGAAGAGCTGGGCGCTATATTTGATTACAAAGCCATCAGGCCGGAACTCCAGGCAGACGCTAAAAAGTGGAGGGAAAAGCTTGTTGATTCAGTAGCCGAGTTTGATGACACTCTTATGGAACTCGCCCTCGAAGGCAAAGAACTTCCGATAGACCTATTAAAGAAAGCAATACGTAAAGCAACCCTTGAATTCAAAATAGTGCCGGTCCTTTGCGGCACAGCATTTAAAAATAAGGGTGTTCAGCCGCTTTTAGACGCGGTTGTTGACTACCTGCCTTCCCCGCTCGACATACCTCCGGTACAGGGTTTTGACCCGCACCACGTGGACGCAGAAGGAAAAGACCTTATAGTATACAGGAAGCCGGATGACTCCGAGCCTTTCACCGCCATAGTATTTAAAATCATGTCAGACCCGTTCGTCGGAAGGCTGACTTATTTCAGGATCTATTCAGGAATGCTCTCTTCGGGTTCCTACGTTTATAATTCTGCCAAGGACAAGACCGAGAGGATCGGCCGCCTTATCAGGATGCACGCCAATCACAGGGAAGAAATTAAAGAAGCGTACACCGGAGACATCGTGGCCGGCATAGGACTTAAGGATTCTTTCACGGGCGATACCATATGCACGGAAGACAACGCGGTCGTACTCGAAAAGATGGTATTCCCGGAACCGGTTATCTTTGTCGCTGTTGAACCCAAGACAAAGGCTGACCAGGAAAAGATGGGCTTTGCTCTTTCAAAGCTCGCTGAAGAAGATCCGACTTTCAGGGTCAGGACCGATGAAGAAACAGCCCAGACCATTATTTCGGGTATGGGAGAGCTTCACCTTGAAATTATCGTGGACAGGATGAAAAGGGAGTTTAAGGTTGAGGCCAATGTCGGCAAACCTGAAGTATCATATAGAGAGACCATATCGGGCAAAGCCGAAGCCGAAGGCAAGTACATAAGGCAGACCGGCGGACGCGGGCAGTACGGACACGTTTGCCTCGAGATCGAACCGCTTGAGCGCGGCAAAGGCTATGAATTTGTAAATGACATTGTCGGCGGCGTAATCCCCAGGGAATACATACCGGCTATAGATAAAGGTATCCAGGAAGCCATGGCAATCGGAGTTATCGCAGGCTACCCTGTAAACGACATAAGGATCACTGTTAATGACGGTTCGTTCCACGAAGTTGACTCGTCGGAAATGTCCTTTAAGATAGCGGCTTCCATGGCGTTTAAGGATGCTTTCAGGAAAGCCAACCCGCAGATACTCGAGCCCATCATGGACGTTGAGGTAGTTACTCCCGAAGACTTCATGGGAGATATCATAGGCAACTTGAGTTCCAGGCGCGGAAGGATAGAGAACCTCGAGAAAAGGGGAAAAGCAACCCACATCAGGTGTTTTGTTCCGCTCGGGGACATGTTCGGATACGCCACAGACCTTCGCTCAATGAGCCAGGGCCGCGCGAACTATACAATGCAGTTCGCAAAGTATGAACCGGTTCCCAATAACATAAAAGAGCAGCTGTCCACGAAATTCACGGGCGGCCGCGGGTAACGATTGAAGATAGTTGATTGATGATTGCGGATTAATGAACTGAGTAGAATATATAAAAAACTTCCCTTACAGGAGGATTTAAAATGGGCAAACAGAAATTTGACAGGACGAAACCGCACGTAAACGTGGGAACGATCGGACATGTAGACCACGGCAAGACGACACTGACAGCGGCTATTACGAACGTAATGGCAGCGCAGGGAATGGCAACGTACATACCGTACGACGAAGTGGCGAAAGCATCGGCGTCGCAGGGCCGCAGGGACGCGACAAAGATATTGACGATCGCGACATCGCACGTGGAGTATTCATCGGCAAAGAGGCACTACGCGCACGTTGACTGCCCGGGCCACGCTGACTATGTAAAGAACATGATCACGGGAGCCGCGCAGATGGACGGAGCGATACTCGTTGTATCAGCGGTAGACGGACCAATGCCGCAGACAAGGGAACACATCCTGTTAGCCAGGCAGGTAGGAGTACCGCACATAGTGGTATTCTTAAATAAGGTAGACCTTGTAGACGATAAGGAAATGATAGACCTGGTAGAAGAAGAGATCAGGGACCTTCTGAAAAAATACGAGTTCCCGGGCGACAAGACGCCGGTAATCAGGGGCTCGGCAGTAAAAGCATTAAACGACCCGAAAGGCCCGGAAGCGAAAGCTATCCTTGACCTGATGGACGCGCTCGACACATTCATACCTGAACCCAAGAGGGAGATAGACAAGCCGTTCCTTATGGCGGTTGAGGACGTATTTTCAATCACGGGCCGCGGCACAGTAGCCACGGGAAGGATCGAAAGAGGAAAAGTTAAAGTCAATGAGGAAATCGAGATAGTAGGATTCAAGGACACCAGGAAATCGGTTGTAACCGGAGTTGAAATGTTCAGGAAGCTTCTGGACGAAGGACAGGCCGGAGACAACGTAGGGCTTCTGCTGCGCGGCGTGGAAAAAGACGATATCGAAAGGGGCCAGGTATGCTGCAAGCCGGGCTCGATAACGCCGCATAAGAAGTTCAAAAGCCAGGTGTACGTGTTAAACAAAGACGAAGGCGGACGTCACACGCCGTTCTTTAACAATTACCGCCCGCAGTTCTATTTCAGGACAACGGACGTAACAGGATCAATCAAACTGCCGGCAGGAGTGGAAATGGTTATGCCGGGAGACAATATTGCTATGGATGTTGAGTTGATAACTCCCATAGCCATGGAAAAAGAGTTAAGGTTCGCCATCCGCGAGGGCGGCAGGACAGTCGGCTCGGGCGTTATTACCGAAGTCGTAGAATAGGAAGGGAGACTTACTAATGCAGTTAGATACACAAAAGATCAGGATAAGGCTTAAGGCCTATGACCACAAGCTGCTTGATAAATCCGTGACGGACATTATCAAGAAGGTAAAAGAAACCGGAGCGCGCGTATCAGGGCCGATACCGCTTCCTACAAAGATGCACAAGTACACGATTCAGAGGTCTGTTCACGTTGACAAAAAGTCAAGGGAACAGTTCGAAATGCGTATTCACAAGAGGCTGATAGACATCCTCGACCCGAACCACGAAACAGTCGAGAAGTTAAAAAATCTCGACCTTCCGGCCGGGATTGACGTTGAAATAAAGCTGTAAACGGAGGAAATGACAAGTGGTAACAAAACTAATCGGCAAGAAATTGGGAATGACACAGGTTTTTAACGCACAGGGCGAAGTAGTGCCGGTGACGATCGTACAGGTAGAGGATTCCATCATAGTCGATAAAAAGACTATCGAGAGGGACGGATATGTCGCTTTAAAGCTTGGCACCATTGACGTAAAGAAACCGAAAAATGTCAATAAGGCCACCAAGGGCATGTTTAAAAATGAAAAGAACAAGCTGGACCTTCCTATGAAGAGCGTAGTAACCGAAATAAGGCTCACGGCGGAAGAGGCGGCCAAGTTTAATGTCGGCGATAAGATCACCGTGGACAGCGTTTTTAAAGAAGGCGATTTTATTGACGTAGCCGGCATATCAAAAGGCAAGGGATTCCAGGGAGTAATGAAAAGACATAACTTCCACGGAGGACCCGCTTCACACGGTTCCATGCAGCACAGGGCGCCGGGTTCCATCGGTTCATCCACATTCCCTGCGAGGGTCTTCAAGAATATGAAGATGGCCGGCAGGATGGGTTTTGATAAGGTCACTACCATGAACCTTAAAGTGGAGAAAATTGACGCTGAGAACAAGTTCATGCTCTTAAGGGGATCTGTCCCGGGCGCGAACAACGGCATAGTAACAGTCAAAAAAGCCGCTAAGAAAAAGAACGTGGCGGTAAAAGTTAAGAAATAATCACGGTAGGGGACGATATCCGTCCCGTACTATTAAGAGTTTAAAGGAGCATTATAATGAAACTGGCAGTTTTGGACAAAGAAAACAAGAAAGTGTCGGAGTTTGAAGTAGACGACAGCTTCCTTAAGGTCGAGACAAAAGACGACCTTATACACGATGCCCTGCTCGCCTTTGAGCAGAACCAGCATACCGGTTCGTCGAACACCCTCGGAAGAGGACAGGTTCAGGGCGGTGGAAAGAAACCATGGAAGCAGAAAGGCACCGGACAGGCCAGACACGGTTCCATCCGCTCCCCCATATGGAAAGGCGGCGGAGTAACATTCGGACCGAAACCTTTCAGGTCCAGGATTTACTTAAGCAAGGCACAGAGGAAACAGGCTATGCTTGCCGTGCTTGCGGGTAAATTAAGGGACAACGAAATTTCGCTTATAAACGATATAACAGTTGCGGCCCCGAAGACAAAGGAAGTAATAGCTTTTTTGAATAACTTTAACCTGAAAAATAAAAAGGTCCTGCTTGTCGTGGACAAGGCTGACGGAAACTTCCTGAAAGCATCAAGGAACATCCAGACGCTGACAGTCACAAAGGACAGCAACCTGAATATTTATGAGCTCATGATACATAAAAATATTGTGATGACGCTTAAGGCGCTCGAAGAGCTCACGAAGAGGAAGGGATAATACATGGACATTTACAAAGTAATCAAAAGGCCGCTTCTTACGGAAAAAAGCGGACGCGTAAGGGAAGAGGGCAATTTTTACACTTTTGAAGTGGAAAAAAACGCCAACAAAGAGCTGATAAAGCAGGCTGTTGAGACGCTTTTTAAGGTTCACGTCATAAAGGTAAATACATGCACCATGCCGGGCAAGGCAAAGAGGTTCGGCAAGAATTCTTCCGAAGCGAGACGCATGAAGAAAGCCATAGTCAAGCTTAAAAAAGATGAAAAAATAGAAATATTAGAAGGAGTATAAGAACATGGGAATGAAATCTTTCAGGCCGATTACACCGAGCAGAAGGTACATGACCGTCGATACAAAAGAGGACATTACCAAAGAAACGCCGGAAAAATCGCTGACAAAGCACGTACACAGTAAAAATGGCCGTAACAACCTCGGCAGGATAACATCCAGGTTCAGAGGCGGCGGACACAAAAAAGCCTACAGGATGATAGACTTTAAACGCGACAAAAAAGGCGTACCCGCGATTGTAGAGTCCATAGAGTACGATCCGAACAGGTCGTCAAGGATAGCCCTTCTTAAATATATGGACGGCGAGAAAAGGTACATCATAGCACCGGTAGGATTGACGGTAGGCGAAAAGCTTATGAGCGGCGAGGAAGCAGAAATAAAAGTGGGTAATTCGCTTCCGCTGCAGTCCATCCCGGTCGGTACTATCGTGCATAATATTGAACTTAATCCCGGCCAGGGCGGAACAATCGCCCGCGGAGCCGGCGCTTTCGCGCAGATTATGGGTAAGGAAGCCGGACAGGCTGTTTTAAAGATGCCGTCAGGCGAGCTTCGCATGGTACGTTCGGTCTGCTACGCCACAGTAGGACAGGTCGGAAATCTCGACCACGAAAATATGGTCATAGGAAAAGCAGGAAGATACCGCTGGATGGGCTGGAAGCCGAGGAACAGGGCTATAGCAATGAACCCGGTCGACCATCCGATGGGCGGAGGAGAAGGAAAATCCAAGTCAGGACAGCATCCGCAGTCGCCAACCGGCGTCAAGGCAAAGGGCTTCAAGACGAGGAACAAAAAGAAACTTTCGAGCAGGTATATATTAAGAAGGAAGAAAGAAAAAGCAACAGGAGGGCTACAGTAAATGACAAGGTCATTAAAGAAAGGCCCGTTTATCGACGAGAAGCTGCTTGAAAAAGTAACCAAGATGATTCAGTCAGGCGAGAAGAAGATCATCAAGACCTGGGCAAGAAGGTCAGCCATATCACCTGAAATGGTAGGATTCACGTTTGCGGTTCATAACGGCAGGAAGTTCATTCCTGTTTTCGTGACTGAGAACATGGTCGGACACAAGCTCGGAGAATTTTCGCCGACCAGGATATTCAAAGGACACGGCGAAGCTAAGAAAGAATCACTGGCAAAAACCTAAACTTTTGACTGGCTCAGGGCGCTCTTCAGGGTCTTGTGCCGGGTTAATGAAAGAATGTAAAGAAGCGTAATAAATATACGGAAGGAGCAGCTATAAATGGAAGCTAAATCAACAATAAAGCACCTGAGGATGCCCGCGAGGAAAGTAAGGGTTGTTGCCAAAGCGTTGGCGAAAAAGAGAGTGGAAGAAGCACTTACAGTGCTTCCGTTCATAGACAGGAACGCTGCGCCGCATTTATTAAAGGTATTAAAATCGGCTGTAGCGAATGCTTCAAAAAACTTTGGCGCGGACGCGGACAAACTGGTCATTAAGTCGATCGTTGTAGACCACGGCCCGACGCTGAAATACGCGCGCAGATTTATGCCGCGCGCCATGGGACGGGCGGCCAAGATAAACAAAAGGTCATGCCACGTAACCGTGGTTGTAACAGATAATAAAAATTAAAAGGAGACAATAAATCTATGGGTCAGAAAATCAATCCCGAAGGTCTCAGAATAGGGATCATAAAGGGCTGGAAATCAAGGTGGCTTGTTTCAAAAAAGAACTTTAAGGACCTTATCCTTGAAGACCATACCATAAGGAAATTTATTAAGGAAAAACTTTATAGCGCCGGAATCTCAAGGGTTGAAATCGAGAGGGCCGGTAACAAAGCCATCCTTAAGATTTTTACAGCCAAGCCGGGTATGATCATAGGCAGGAAGGGCGCCGAAGTAGAGGAACTGAGGAAAGCGCTCGAAAAAAAGACTGGCAAGCAGATACTCATAGAGCCGAAAGAAATACAGAAACCCGAGATTGAAGCGACGCTGATCGCTGAGAATATAGCGCAGCAGCTTGAGAAACGCATAAGCTACAGGCGCGCGATGAAAAAAGCCATGCAGACAGCCATGGCACCGGACTCAGGGGCGCTCGGCATAAAGGTAGCATGCTCGGGCCGTCTGGCCGGGGCTGAAATAGCCAGGAGAGAATGGTACGTTGAAGGAAGAGTACCGCTCCAGACACTCCGGGCTGACATTGATTACGGAACAGCGACAGCATTCACAACTTACGGCACTATAGGCGTAAAAGTATGGGTCTTCAAGGGAGAAATACTTCCCGGAGACAACAAATAAAGCGGAGGAACACATAAAATGTTAATGCCGGCAAGGGTAAAATACAGGAAACAGCAGAGGGGCAGGATGAAAGGGAAAGCCACCAGCGGAAACAAGGTGAGCTTTGGACTTTACGGCCTGAAAGCGATGGAACCGCACTGGATAACCGGAAGACAGATAGAAGCGGCCAGGGTTGCCATAAACAGGAACTTAAAAAAGGGCGGAAAGCTCTGGATCAGGATATTCCCGGACAAACCGGTAACGAAAAAACCGGCTGAGACCCGCATGGGAAAAGGAAAAGGCGCACCGGAATTCTGGGTAGCGGTTGTGAAACCGGGCAGAATAATGTTTGAGTTGGATGGCGTGACTGAGGATATAGCGAAACTTGCTTTTAAGAAGTGTTCAGGTAAGTTACCGATCGACGTGCAGTTTGTTAAAAGGCATGAGATTTAATTCATAACGGAGGAAATAATGAAACCGCAGGAAATCAGGGACCTAAACGCAGAAGAAATAGACAGGAAAGTAAAAGAGTTAAAAGAGAACCTTTTTAAGGTCAAGATGAAGTTATCGACAAAGCAGATAGAAAATACTGCGCAGGTAAAACAGATAAAGACAGACATCGCCAGGCTGCTTACGATAGCAAAAGAGAAAAAGTCAGTTAAAGGAGGCAGCGTTAAATGAGCGATACGAACGCAAGAAGGATTATAGACGCAAAGGTGCTTTCCACGAAGATGAACAAGACCGTGGTAGTACAGGTCGAAAGAAGAGTAAAACATGCCGTGTATAAAAAGTACGTCAAGAGGACCACAAAACTCATGGCGCATGACGAAAAAAATGAGTGCAAAAAGGGCGACCTCGTTTCCATAAAGGAAGTAAGGCCTCTTAGCAAAAACAAAAGGTGGATGGTTGTACAGATCCTGAAAACAGGCTTGGACAAAGCCGACCTTGTGAATGACGGGAGTGAACAAAATGATCCAGCAAATGACAAGGCTTGAGGTAGCGGATAATTCGGGCGCCAAGAAGATAATGTGTATTAAGGTCCTTGGCGGAACAAGGGCAAGGTACGCGGGCTTAGGGGACATAATTGTGGCTGCTGTAAAAGACGCCATACCGGGAGCCGGAGTTAAGAGAAAAGAAGTAGTGAAAGCCGTCATAGTCAGGGTAAAAAAGGAACACAGGAGAAAAGACGGTTCTTACATCAGATTTGACGACAACGCGGCAGTTATTATCAATGACCAGAACCTTCCGAGGGGTACCAGGATATTCGGGCCTGTGGCAAGGGAACTCAGGGAAAGAAACTTCCTGAAGATAATCTCGCTCGCGCCTGAAGTAGTATAGGAGGATGAACAGATGAAAACTAAAATCAGAAAAAATGACATAGTGACCGTGCTGGCGGGAAAAGACGCCGGTAAGTCAGGCAAAGTCCTTAAAGTATTATACGAGACCAACAAGGTTATAGTTGAGAAAATTAATTTTGTAAAAAGGCATACAAAGCCTTCGCAGAAAGTGCAGCAGGGCGGCATTCTTGAAAAAGAAGCGGCGCTGCCGGTATCCAAGGTAATGCTGATATGCAACAAGTGCGGCAAAGCCACAAAAGTAAAGGTCGGCGCGTTAGCCGGCGGCAAGCACGTCCGTATATGCAAGAAATGCAATGAAATGATAGACGAAAAATAGGAGGCCTAAATAAATGGCAAGGCTTAAGGTTAAATACGAGAAAGAAATAGTGCCGAAATTAATGGAGGCACAGGGCTACAAGAATAAATTCCAGGTACCAAGGCTGGAAAAAATGGTGTTAAACATGGGCGTCGGAGAAGCGACCCAGAATATCAAGGCTCTTGACGAAGCGGTTGAGGAATTAACCGCGATTACCGGACAGAAACCGGTCATCACAAAATCAAAGACCTCGATATCGAACTTCAAGCTCAGGGAGAACATGCCTATCGGCGCCAAAGTAACGCTGCGCGGCAACAGGATGTATGAGTTCCTTGACAGGTTCATATCACTCGCGCTTCCCAGGGTAAGGGATTTTAACGGCGTACCGAGAAATTCTTTCGATGGCCGCGGGAATTATACAATGGGACTGAAGGAACAGATAATTTTTCCAGAGGTTAAATTCGAGAAAGTGCTCGTGGTAATGGGCATGGACATAACATTCGTAACGACGGCAAAGACAAACGATGACGCGTTCTTCCTTCTGGAAGCTCTCGGCATGCCGTTCCGCAAGAAATAAGGAGGATACACAGTGGCAACTACGGCAATGATAAACAAGTCAAAGATGAAACCGAAATTTTCTACAAGGAAGAACAACAGGTGCTCGATTTGCGGCAGGCCCAGGGCATACATGAGGAAATTCGGAGTTTGCAGAATATGTTTCAGGGCTCTCGCTTATAAAGGCGAAATTCCCGGCATAAAGAAATCAAGCTGGTAAAGGAGGAATAATGGACACGATCGCGGATTTACTTACAAGGATCAGGAACGCCAACGCCAAAAGGAAAGATTATGTTGACGTACCTTCATCAAAGGTAAAACAGAACATAGTAAAGCTCCTCAAAGAAGAGGGCTTTATAAAAGGCTACAGGTATATTGAGGACAATAAACAGGGCAACATAAGGGTTTACCTCAAATACGGCGACAATAAGGAAAAGGCGATACACTCCATCAAAAGGGTGAGCAAGTCATCGAGAAGGGTATACTCCGCATTTGAAGACATCAAAAAAGTCAAAAGCGGCATAGGAATGCTTATAGTTTCGACATCAAAAGGAATAATGTCGGGCGCCAATGCAAGGAAAGAAAAAGTCGGCGGCGAAATAATTTGCGAGATATGGTAAAAGGAGAATAAGCAATGTCAAGAATAGGAAAAAAACCAGTAGCAATACCTGAGAAGGTAAAAGTCGCGGTTGCGGGCGCCGTTATAAACATTGAAGGCCCCAAAGGCAAGGCACAGCATGCTGTCTCGCAGTATTTCGACTACAAAGTCGAGAATAACACACTGACAGTCATACCGAAAGCCGGGCTGGAAGATTTAAAGAACGGACAGGCGCTTTTCGGAATGGAAAGGGCGACCATTAACAATAAAGTGTTCGGCGTAACCGAAGGGTATGTAAAGACCCTTATTTTAAAAGGCGTCGGATACAGGGCAAATCTCGCGGGCAGGACGCTTAACTTCACCCTCGGATTTTCGCACCCGCTCGATTACACATTACCGGACGGCATAACGGCTGTAGTGGACAATCAGACAAAGATAACCATAACCGGCACTGACAAACATGTTGTTGGACAGGTAGCCGCAGAGATAAAGCAGCTTAAGCTCCCGGAACCTTATCAGGGCAAAGGCGTAATGTATGAAGGCGAAAAGATCAGAAGGAAGGCCGGAAAGAGCGCGGCCGGAGCAAAGGCAAAGTAAAGTTATACCCGCCTTCAGCCTCCCTCTAAAATGGGAGGAATACGTAAGCCGGGCTATATTATAGGCAGGAGGAAATGATTTAAAATGAGAATAAAGTTTAAAAAAAGGACAAACAAAGTAAGGTCTAAAAGGATTATGAGGCACGACAGGGGCCGCAAGCATGTCAGCGGCACGTCTGAAAAACCGAGGCTTTCATTTTTTAAGGGCAGCAGCACGCTTGTTGCGCAGGTTATCGACGATATGGCGAAAAAGACCATATTGGGCCTGGCCACCAACTCTAAGGAAGCCGGCATAAAGGGAAAAAATCAGGAAGCCGCTGTAAAACTCGGCAAAGCAGTCGCGGAAAAATGCAAGGCAAAGGGAATCACCGCGGTCGTATTTGACAGGGGCGGTTATCAATATCACGGCGTTGTAAAAGCGTTTGCCGATTCGGCACGCGAAGCCGGCATAAAATTTTAAGAGGAGGTAATACTTTTTGAAACCCAGGATGGACAGCGCAAAATCAGACCTTAAAGAGAGAATTGTAAGCATAAACAGGGTAGCCAAGGTTGTAAAAGGCGGAAAAAGGTTTAAGTTCGCGTGCCTTGCAATCGTCGGCGACGGCCATGGATCGGTAGGCTACGGCCTCGGCAAAGCAAGGGAAGTGCCGGAAGCCATTAAAAAAGCGATCCTTCGCGCCAAGAAAGGCCTGAAGAAGATCCCTATGAAAGGCACGACAATACCTTATGAAGTTACAGGAGATTTCGGAGCCGCAAAAGTGCTGCTGAAACCGGCAGCGCCCGGTACCGGAGTAATCGCCGGTTCAGCGGTTCGCGCAATAGTCGAGTCGGCAGGCATACATGATATCCTGGCGAAATGCGTCGGAAGGACCACGAACCCTTACAATGTTGTATACGCCACTTTTGAGGCTATCAAACAGTTAAGGGACCCGGAAACAATATTAACTTTAAGGAAGGGCAAATAAAATGGCAAAAGTAAAGATCACCTTAAAGCAGTCAATGGCGGGGCAGATCCCGTCGAACAGGGCGACAATTAAGGCGCTCGGGCTTAAGAAGATAGGTTCATCGAGGATATTTGAGAAGAACGCGCAGTTAGACGGAGCAATCAGGAAAATAGGATTTATGGTAAAGGTTGAAGAGCAGTAAAGAGCAGCACTATAAACGGAGGATAAAAAATGGAATTTAAAGACCTAAAGATAAATAAGAAGAAGAGGACAAGCAGAAAGAGGCTCGGCCGCGGTACGGGAAGCGGCATGGGAAAAACCTCGACCAAAGGCCATAAAGGCCAGAGAGCGCGCTCAGGCGGCGCCAAAGCGCCATGGTTCGAAGGCGGACAGCAGAGGTTCGTCCAGAGGATGCCGAAAGTCGGATTTAATAATATTTTCAGGGTGGAATACCAGATAGTAAACCTGGAAATGATAGACGAGAAATTCAGCTCAGGCGCGGCCGTAACAAAAGAGTCGCTTTATGAAGTTGGCCTGATCAAATCAAAAAAGAAAAAATTAAAAGTCCTCGGAAACGGGGAAACTAAGAAAGCATTTAACGTAACTGCTGATAAATTTTCTGCCAGCGCTGTAACTAAGATTAAGAATGCCGGCGGAAAGGCGGAACTTGTAAAATGATGGATTCAGTAGGCAATATATTCAGGATACCTGAACTCAGGAAAAGGGTTTTATTTGTCCTTGGAATGCTTTTTGTATTCAGGCTCGGCACTCACGTACCGACACCGGGTATAAACACACAGGCCATGGAAATGCTCATTTCTTCGCAGGCCGGCGGAATACTGGGGTTTCTTGACCTCTTTTCCGGCGGGGCTTTAAAGCAGTTCACGATATTTTCCCTGGGTGTTATGCCTTACATTTCTGCTTCTATTATACTGCAGCTTCTGACAGCGGTAATACCGGCCCTTGAAGCCCTTTCTAAAGAAGGCGACGCGGGCAGGAAGAAAATAACACAGTATACAAGGTTTCTTACAGTGGGTATTTGCGCGTTCCAGTCATTTGCCGTGACTTTCTGGCTGAAGACCGTTGAAGTGGGCGGTATGAAGCTGGTGCCTGATTATGGACCGCTTTTTGTCCTGACCACGGTGCTTACTTTAACCGGAGGCACGATATTTTTGATGTGGCTCGGCGAGCAGATGACAGAGCATGGTATAGGGAACGGAATGTCATTGATAATTTTAGCGGGTATAGTCGCGGCTATTCCTTCGCAGATTGGAAGGACTATCGCGCTTATGCAGGCCGGTACAACGAATTTATTTGAAGTTTTGATATTCCTCGCGATTATGATAGCTTTGACCGGACTGGCTGTAGTCTCCCAGCAGTCTTTCAGGAAAATTCCTGTCCAGTACGCGCAGCGTATAGTAGGAAGGAAGATATACAGGGGGCAGTCAACACAGCTCCCGCTTAAAGTCGATTATTCAGGCGTTATAGCCGTAATCTTCTCGTCCTCGGTAATGATAATACCTTCCATGGTGGCGAAGTTTATGGAAAGGCCGGGACAGAACAATGCTTTTCAGACTGTTATGTCGTGGATTGCAACAGCCATGGCGCCGGGTCATCCCATATATGTAATCCTTTACGCGGCTTTGATAATTTTTTTCTGCTATTTTTACACTGCCATGACATTTAATCCGAACGATGTGGCGGAGAATATGAAAAAATACGGCGGGTTTGTTCCCGGCATAAGGCCGGGACAGCCGACAGCCGAGTATATCAACAACATACTTTCGCACATAACACTCGGCGGAGCGCTGATGATTGTAGTCATAGCGGTAATACCGGACGCAATGAGCCGCTGGCTCGAGGTAGGATCGTATTTCGGAGGCACCACGCTTCTTATTATGGTGGGCGTCGCGCTTGACCTTGTCTCACAGATGGAGTCGCATCTGTTAATGAGGCATTACGAAGGATTTATGAAGACCGGCAGGATACGCGGAAGACGCGGGTAAGGCAGCTGGAAACTGAAAGCTGAAAACTGAAAAGTGAGGCTTTAAGCTCCAACTTTCAGTTTTAAGTTTCAAATTTTAATTTGGAGGTATTTATGATATTCATACTGTTAGGCCCTCCGGGCGCAGGAAAAGGGACGTATTCAGGAAAATTAATTAACATATATAAGATACCGCAGATATCAACGGGCGACATCTTAAGGGCAAATGTAAAAGAAGGAACGGAACTGGGAAAACAGGCCAAGGATTATATGGATAAGGGTCTGCTGGTACCGGATGAACTTATTGTGGAACTTGTTGCTGACAGGATAAAGAACGCTGACTGCAAGCCCGGATTCCTTCTGGACGGATTCCCAAGGACAGTGGAACAGGCTGACGCTCTTGAGTTCCTATTCAAGAAGGCAAATTTAACGCTTAACAAAGTCATAAATATAGACGTAAAGAAAGACGTGCTGTTTAAGAGGCTCACCGGCAGAAGAATGTGCAAGGGCTGCGGAGCGAACTTTAATATCTACACTTTACCGCCCGCGGTTGAAGGCAAGTGCGATAAATGCGGCGGAGAACTGTACCAGCGCAACGACGATAAGCCGGAAACTATTGAGAACAGGCTGGTTGTGTACGACAAACAGACAGCGCCGCTCATAGATTATTACAGGAAGAAAAACGTGATTGCTGATATCGACGCCTCTGAAGGCGCGATAGACGATATAGTAAAAAAGATAACTGAGGTAGTTGGAAAGTAACCGCTGATGGTAGAATTAAAAACTGCGGATGAAATAAAGAAGATTAAGGAAAGCGGCCGTATGGTCGCGCTTGTTCTTAAAAAGCTGGAAGAAATGGTGAAACCCGGGCTGGTAACATTTGATCTTGATGAAACGGCCAGGAAAATGACAAAAAGTTTCGGCGCGAAAGCGGCCTTTTTGGGCTACCGCGGATACAGCGCGGCGGTGTGCGTCTCGATTAACAGCGAGGTAGTGCACGGGTTTCCCACTAAAAAGAGGATATTAAAAGAAGGCGACATAGTGTCGCTTGATTTTGGGGTCGAGTACGGCGGATTTTTCGCCGATTCGGCGCTGACGGTTGCCGTAGGCAATATTAACGGGCAGGCAAGGAAACTCATGGATGTCACGAAGCAGGCTTTATACAAAGGTATAGAGCAGGCCAAGGCGGGCGGACGGCTATATGATATATCGGCTGCAGTCCAGAAGCACGCGGAATCCTCGGGTTTTTCAGTTGTCCGCGATTTTGTCGGGCACGGAGTCGGCAGGCATTTACACGAAGACCCGATGGTGCCGAACTACGGGAAACAGGGGACAGGCATTGTGCTTGAACCCGGAATCGTGATTGCCATAGAACCCATGATAAACGCCGGCGGTTATGAAGTGGACGTGATGGATGACGAATGGACGGTTGTAACAAAGGACAAGTCCCTTTCGGCGCATTATGAACACACGATAGCCATTACGGAAGAAGGACCGCAGATTCTCACTCTCGGATAATCCGGGATGCGGGATGCGGAATTCAGATTATAAAAGAAAGGACAGTAGATGAGCAAGGAAGATATGATTGAAGCGGAAGGCGTAATCGTAGAGCCGCTCCCGAACGCGACTTTCAGGGTACAGCTCGAAAACGGGCATAAAGTGCTCGCGCATGTTTCCGGAAAAATGAGGATGAACTTTATAAAGCTCCTCCCCGGGGACAAGATAACAGTACAGCTTTCGCCGTATGACCTTACAAAAGGCAGAATAATATACAGGCACGGAAAACAAAGAGGTGAACAGAAATGAAAGTAAGAGCATCGGTTAAAAAAATATGTGAGAAATGCAAGATCGTGAAAAGAAAAGGGATAGTAAAAGTTATTTGCGAGAATCCCAAACACAAACAGAGACAGGGATAAGGAGGCTGGAAATTGGCGCGTATATCAGGCATTGATTTACCAAAAAACAAGAGGATAGAGGTAGCTTTAACATACGTTTATGGCATCGGAAATTCGATGGCCAGGGCGATATTAAAGGACGCCGGCGTAAATCCGGATACCAGGGTTTTCAACTTAACCGAGCAGGAAGTCTACAAGATTCAGGATACCATCCTGACCAAACAGGTTAAGGTAGAAGGAGACCTTCGCAAGGAAGTAACACAGAATATTAAAAGGCTTATGGACATAGGAAGCTACAGAGGGCTGCGCCACCGCAAGGGGCTGCCGGTCCGCGGGCAGAGGACTCGTACAAATGCCAGGACAAGGAAAGGCCCGAAGAAAACCGTAGGCGCGGGAAAAAAGACGGCAGCACCGGCATCAGCACCGGCATCAGCGCCCAAAAAAGCTTAATTTAAGGAGGAAGTAACTTGTCTACAAAAAAGAAATCAAAAGTAATTCCGGAAATCGGCGTGGCCAGGATAAATTCCACGTTTAACAACACGATAATTACAATAACCACCAAGGACGGGGAGACAGTTTCCTGGGCCAGCGGCGGAGTCGTGGGCATGAAGGGCGCGAGGAAATCAACTCCTCACGCGGCAGGCTTGGCCGCTGAAAAAGCGGGAAAGCAGGCTATGGACCTCGGCATGAAAAAAGTGGAAGTTTACGTAAAGGGCCCGGGCGAAGGAAGAGAACCGGCTATCAGGTCACTTCAGGCAGTAGGCCTTGAGATACTGTCGATTAAAGACGTAACCCCGATTCCTCACAACGGCTGCAGGCCGCCGAAGAAAAGGCGAGTTTAAAGTTTACAGTTTAAAGTTTAAAGTTTAAAGTTGAAACCAAATACAAAACTAAGAATTTAGCAGGAGGTTGTTAAGTGGCAAGATATAGAGCAGCATTATGCAGGCAGTGCAGGAGGGAAGGCATCAAGTTGTACTTAAAGGGCGACAGGTGCATGACAGACAAATGCGCGTTCTCCCGCAGGCCGTACATTCCCGGCATGCATCACGATACGCAGAGGGGCAGAAAGCTATCTGAGTACGGAAAGCAGCTCAGGGAAAAACAGAAAGTTAAAAGGATTTACGGCGTATATGAAAAGCAGTTCAGGAGATATTTCTCAATCGCTGTCCAGAGACAGGGTGAAACAGGCGAGAATCTCCTGAAAATACTTGAGAGAAGGCTTGATAATACGATCCATAAATGCGGTTTTGCCGTATCGCGCAGGGAAGGCAGACAGATAGTCCTTCACGGAGTGGTACGCGTAAACGGAAAGAAAGTAAACATCGCATCATATGAAGTTAAGCCGGGCGAGAAGATCACGCTTTCAGAGGCGGGCATGAACCTTATTTCCGTCAAAAAAGCGCTGCTCGAGGCGTCAAAGAAAAAGACGGTCCCGACATGGATAGAAATGAACTTCGAGAAGAATGAAGCGGTAATAAAGAATGAGCCTGTAAGGACGGATATAGGAATACCGGTACAGGAACAGCTGATTGTTGAATTGTACTCCAAATAAATAATGGAAAGGGGTAAAACAGAATGAAATGGAAAAATTTACAGAAGCCCAAAAAATTAGACAAAGAGGAAATGAGTGATAAGTTCGGCAGGTTTACATCAGAGCCGTTTGAACGCGGATACGCCATAGCCATAGGGAACGCAATCAGGAGGATATTATTATCCTCGATTCCCGGAGCGGCCATCACATCAGTCAGGATAGAGGGCGTTCAGCATGAATTCGCCACTTTAACCGGCGTGATGGAAGATGTATCCGAGATCATACTAAACTTAAAGCAGCTTAACCTGGTAGTCGAGGGCGAAGTAACGCCCAAGAAGATTTACCTTGAAGTTGACGGCGAAAGGGAAGTAACAGCCGCGGATATCAAGAAAGACAGCGATATCAAGATACTGAACCCGGACCTTCACATAGCAACCCTTACAAGCAGGGAAGCAAGGCTTTCAATGGAAATGGAAGTAGACGTCGGACGCGGTTATGTAACTTCTGACAAGAACAAAAGGGCGGATATGCCGATAGGCACCCTCCCGACAGACTCGATATTTACGCCTGTTACAAACGTAAAGCTCGAAGTCGAGAACACCAGGGTCGGGCAGATAACCGACTATGACAAGCTTGTACTCGAAATCACGACAGACGGCAGGATCACGCCGGAAATAGCGCTCACACAGTCCGCGCTGATACTCAGGGAATACCTGAATATCTTTATCAGCCAGGAAGGCGCCATCGAGGATATCAAGGAAGAGAAGATTGACGAGGAAAAGGAAAAGCTTAAAAACATGCTCTCAAAGAGCGTGGAAGAGCTCGAGCTTTCAGTGCGCTCATCCAACTGCTTAAAGAACGCGAACATTAAGTCCATAGCCGACCTCGTTACAAAGTCGGAAGTTGATATGCTCAAATACAGGAACTTCGGCAGGAAATCCTTAAACGAAATCAAAGAAGTCCTCAACGAAATGGGCATGGGGCTCGGGATGAAGATCGATAAGGAAGTATTAAAAGAGATCAAGAAAAGCGGCAAGAAATAACTTAAAGCTTAAAGCTGAAAACTGAAAGTTTACATTTCAGGACAAAAGCAAAAATAGGAGAAACATAAATGAGACACGGAAAGAAGCAGAAGAAATTTAGAAGGGAAATGGGCCACAGGATCGCCCTTTTTAAGAACCTTACGCTCAGCTTTTAACGCACGGCAGGATCAGGACCGGACTTCAGAAGGCAAAATATCTGAGGGGCGTAGTCGAGCCTTTGATTACAAGGGCCAAGGTTGACTCTGTCCACAACAGGAGAGAAGTAGCCAGGATTATAACGCAGCCGGATATCCTCGTAAAGCTTTTCAAGGAAATAGCTCCATTATTTAAGGAACGCAAGGGCGGATATACCAGGATAATGAGGATGGAATCAAGGCCGGGCGATAATGCCGAAATGGGCTTGATAGAACTCGTAGGCGCCGAGGAACTTTACAAAAAAGAAGAACCGAAAGCTGAAAAGGGCAAGAAAGAACCTAAAGCCCCAAAGAAAGAAGACGGTAAGGAAGAAAAAAAAGAAAAGAAAGCCCCGAAAAAGGAAGAGAAAAGGGACGACAAAAAAGAAGATAAGAAGACAAAAAAGTAAGACTACATAACCTTTCATAAGGAGGCTTAGTATGCCGTTAGTCGGAACAAAAGAAATGTTCGCAAGGGCAAATAAAGAAGGATTCGCGATAGGCGCTTTCAATGTAAATGACATGGAGATCGTTCAGGGCATAGTTGACGCCGCAAAAGAGGAAAAAGCACCGCTCATACTTCAGGTATCGGCCGGCGCGAGAAAATATGCAAGGCAGGGTTACTTAATCCACCTGGTACAGGCAGCCATTGAAGACTCAGGATTGCCGATTGCGCTCCACCTGGACCACGGCGAAGATTTTGAAGTCTGTAAATCATGCGTAGACGGCGGATTTACTTCCGTCATGATAGACGCCTCGAGATTTGATTTCGAGGGAAACATCGCGGAGACCAAAAAAGTGGTTGATTACGCGCACTCCAAAGGCATTCCTGTTGAAGCCGAACTCGGCAAACTGGCAGGCGTGGAAGACGCTGTTAACGTTTCAGCTGCTGACGCTTCATACACAAACCCGGCGCAGGCCGCGGAGTTCGTCAAAAGAACAGGATGCGATTCGCTGGCTGTAGCCATCGGCACAAGCCACGGCGCGTACAAGTTCAAAGGCGAGGCAAAGCTTGATTTTGACAGGCTTGCCGAGATAATGAAAGTCCTTCCGGCCGGATACCCGCTCGTTCTTCACGGAGCTTCATCGGTTCCGCAGGAATTGGTAGATAAATGCAATAAATTCGGCGGAAAAATGCCTAACGCGAAAGGCGTTCCCGAGGACCTCCTCAGGAAAGCAGCCGCAATGGGCGTAGCCAAGATAAACATAGACTCAGACCTCCGTCTTGCAATGACTGCCACCATCAGGGAAGTATTTGTAAACAGCCCGGGCGAATTTGACCCGAGGAAGTACCTGGGGCCGGCAAGGGACGCCATCAAAGCGGTCGTAAAGAACAAGCTGAAAAACGTACTCGGATGCAGCGGCAAGATCTAAGCTGCAAAGGGTAATATAGAAAAAGGCGCGGAGAAATCTGCGCCTTTTTTGTTTATATAGCATTGTTACTGTAGGGGCGGACCTGTGTGTCCGACCGCGCCAAGACCTTGACAAAACAATGAGGATAATGTATATTTGTATTACATTGTAATACAATGCTTTACAGGAGGCGTTAAATGAGCAAAATGTATAACGTCAGAATTCCGGATGAACTTGATGACAAAGTTAATGATATTGCCGTTGACATGGACAGGTCCAGGTCTTATATAGTGAAAAAGGCCCTTGAAGAGTATATAAGTGAATACTCACAGGGCTTGGAAGCTTTAAAAAGGCTTAAGGATAAAAAGGGGAAAACAATTACGGACGCTGAAATGAGGAAGAAACTTGGGATCAAGGGTTAGATACGATAGTAGGGTTTATAAAGATCTTAAAAAAATCGACAAACCGATAAGGCAGTTAATAATGGATAAAATAACCAATAATTTATCTAAAATACCGCCTGAAGGTAAAATGTTAACAGGGGATTTAAAGGGATTATGCAGTTATAGGATTGGTGATTACAGAGCGTTATATGTTAAAGTTGAAGATGGTGTTTTAGTTTTAAATGTAAGGCACCGAAGAGAAGTATATAAGTAACCGATAGGGAAACTGATACAAATTACAATGTTGAGAATGGATAGCTGGCTCTCTACGTTGAAAGGCGAGAGGGGGAAAGCCCCCTCTCTACAATAACTTTAGGACAGGGGCAAAATCATGTCAAATATTTATAATCCGGCGGCTTTTCAAGGGCTTGGTAAGACAAAGGACTATTTTGAAGGTTGGTACTTTAAAATGGTCGATAAAGATGAGAAAAAAGCTTTCGCCGTAATTCCGGGTATATCCCTATCAAAAGACCCTTCTAAATCCCACTCTTTTGTGATGGCTTTTGACGCGCGTAATCACAAGATGACTTACTTTAAGTACCCGGTAAATGACTATTGGTCTGACGAGAAGAAATTTGAGGTAAAAATAGGAAAAAACTTTTTCAGCACAACCCGTGTCCAGCTGGACATGGATGACGGAGTTAATAAGGTTACCGCTGAAATGAAAATGAAGAATATCATACCCTGGCCGGTTTCAATTTTTTCCCCGGGAGTTATGGGATGGTATAGGTTCGTGCCCTTTATGGAATGCTACCACGCAAACATCAGCTTTGACCATGTACTGGATGGAAATATAGAAATGAACGGGGAAAAGACCGATCTTACAGACGGCAAAGGTTACATGGAAAAGGACTGGGGAACATCCATGCCGCAGGCGTGGATATGGATGCAGACCAACCATTTTGACGAGCCTGGGATATCACTGTTTGGGTCGATTGCTAAAGTGCCGTGGCTTGGCAGCTATTTTACAGGCTATATCTTTGGCTTCCTTTATAAGGGGAAACTCTACAAATTTACAACATATAACGGATCAAGGGTTGTCAGGCTGGCTGTAACCGACGACCACATAGAAATACTCGCGGAAAACAGGGAATCATACCTTGAGATAAAGGCGGACAGGGCAGAGGGCGTGGAACTTCCTGCGCCTAAGATGGGGGAGATGGTGTCGAGGGTAAATGAATCGCTGGCTTCAAGGATAGATATTAAGTTTTATAAGAAAACACTTAAAGGTAAAGAAATTGTGTTTACAGGAGTGGGCAGGAACGCCGGACTTGAATTTGTTGGAGATCTTGGAGTGTTACTAAATGGTTTTAAAAAGTAAGTTCTTGTAGGGGCAATTCACGAATTGCCCAACGCAGAAAGGCGGGCGATTCATGAATCGCCCCTACAGTAGAGAGACAGGAGAGGGCCTATGAAATCACATACAGCATACTTATGGTTCAACACAAAAAAACACAGGGAACTTGTCCGCCTTACCGGCGATGTGGAAAAGGAACTCGCAAAGTCCGGCATTAAGGAAGGGCTTTGTCTTGTATCCGCTATGCACATTACTGCCGGAGTATTCATAAATGACAACGAATCAGGGCTGCATCAGGATATAGAGGAATGGCTGCAGAAGCTGGCCCCGGAAGGGCCTGATTACCGCCATCATCATACAGGCGAGTCAAACGGCGACGCCCACTTAAAGAACTTGCTAGTTGGCCATGAAGTCACGGTTCCAGTAACCGCAGGAAAGCTCGACCTCGGTCCGTGGCAGGAGATATTTTACGCGGAATTTGACGGGCAGCGGAAGAAACGTGTTATTATAAAGATTATCGGAGAATAATTGACTATTGACTATTGTCGATTGACAATTACTACATCTCCTGTAGGGGCCGACCTATGTGTCGGCCCGAACGGGGGAATAATGTAGAGAGGCCACCTGTGGGCCTCTCAGAGCCGTGTCTCGAAACCGGCCGTGTCTGAGATGGGCACTGGTCCCATCTCTACGCTTGAGATGTGTTTATTAATCAAGGAGGCTAAATGAAGAAATATATATTTCTGATATCATTATCCATATTTGCTGTTGCTGTTATAACATTTTTGTCAGTTAACGCCTATAAAAAATCCCCCGAGTACATCATCAACCATGCCTATGATACACTTGAGATGCTAAAGGCAAAGGATATAGATGAAAGCGCGTGTGAAAATCAAATGTCCTATAAGTTTGATAAAAGAGAGGACTTCAACGGTGATGGCGCTTTGGATTATGTGGTTTTCATGAAGGAAAAGACAAAGGCTGATAAGGTGAAGCTATATTGCATGGCTTTTCTTGCTGATAACAGGGGCCAGATAATAGGTTCTTTTGTCCTGCAGGAGCTTGGAGAATGCGCACTGCCGGTGTCATTGGCGCTGAGTCTGGTTTTTCCGGGCGTTATTGATGTGGAAATAAAAGGCAAGCCAGTTAAGATATCTGCGGCATACCCGTCCATCAGGCTGTCTGACTGCGGGGCTGGAAATAATATTAACAAATTGTTTTACTGGGATAAAAAAATAAGCGGTTTTAATGAGGCTGTTGTTAAATAAAAAAAGCGGGCTATTGGCCCGCTTTTTTTATTTAATTCAATGTTTTACATCAGGTCCTTTACATCCTGCTCAAATGTTTCCTTCGGCCTGAAGCCCACGTACTGCCTCACTATATAACCCTCGCGGTCTATGACGAAAGTTGTCGGGATGCCTCTTACTCCTCCGTATATGCTTGCCGTGTCCTGCGTTGCCAGGCCCACTATGTAATTAATTCCGGCTTTTTTAGCGAAGTTGGCTACCTTATTCGGGTCGTCAATGGCCGCGCCTATTATGACAAGGCCGCTGGACCTGTACTGATTCTGGAGCGCTATGAAATCGGGTATCTCAGCTTTGCACGGCGGGCACCATGTGGCCCAGAAGTCCAGGATTATTATCTTGCCTTTATGCTCGTAGAGGGTGACTTTGCCGCCTTTTAAACCGTCTATTGTAAAATTAGGGGCCAAAACCGCGTCTGACGGCCTTTTTGTTTTTGCGGCATATCCCGCCGGGACAGGCTGGCTTGTGACTTCCGGCTGTATGGTAACCGCGGTATCATCAGTTTTATCGCCTGCAGGACAGGCGGCAAAAAGCATGGATATGGCAAGCAACGACAGGATTAATAGGGACTTTTTCATTTATATCACCTCGCGAATTTGTTGAGAAACTCAAGGGAAGCGGCAATCTGGGTAAGGCCTCCGGTTATCATGAGTATGCCCACGATGATAAGCAGTATTCCTGCAGACCATTCTATTATGTTAAAGTATTTTTTGATTTTGTCAAACATTTTAAAGAAAAGGGTTATGGACCAGGCTGTGATCATGAACGGTATGCCCAATCCCAGGGAATACACAAAAAGCAGCGTAATGCCTTTCATTACCGTATCCTGTGATGCCGCGACCGCGAGTATGCCAGCCAATATGGGGCCTATGCACGGAGTCCAGCCAAATGCAAAAGCAAGGCCTATGACGAATGAGCCGAACATATTAACAGGCCGCGTATTTGTCTGAAAACGTTTTTCATTATAAAGGAACGTGAGTTTTAAAACGCCGGTAGTATGTATGCCAAAGAGTATAATGACGGAGCCGGCAATAATGGATATCAGGCGCAGGTGCTTTGTGAGGGCTTTTGTTATGGCCGTGGCTGAGGCGCCAAGAATAACGAATATAACCGTGAAACCCGCCACAAACATGAGGGAGTTTAATATAACCCGCATCCTGACTTTTTTCAAATCCTCCGCGTTAGCTAGTTCCTGCATGGACGCTCCTGAAATAAATGAAATGTATCCGGGAATAAGGGGGAGGACACAGGGTGAAAGGAATGATAAAATTCCCGCTAAAAACGAGCCAATTAAGGTCACGTTGGTACTGAAGGTTTCCTGCATAAAAGCTCCTTTCATTAATTATTTATCAGGTTATATTTTACGGGGTAAGGGGTGGGGTGTCAAGGGGATAAAACATAATTTTCGATTTTGAATTTTCAATTTTCAATTAAATAATTAAATCTTTAAACACACATAAAAGATTGGGCGTTTTTAGGTTTTAATTGAAAATTGAAAATTTAGAATTGAAAATCGTTTTAAATTGACACCCCTTATTTAAACGTGTATAATTGATTTTACGGTTAGGTACAGATTTGGACTCAAAACAAAGGCAAAATTAACATTGAAGGGGGTATAACCATGAAGGTAGGAGACAGGGTACGGGTAAAGACTCTGGATATATGGAAATCAGAGGAAGATGGCGCAAAAAGGCCGAAAAAGCTCCTGGATAAAACAGGTAAAATCATTGACATAAACCTCGGTATTTTCAAGGTGGATTTCGGCGATAATCTAGTGGATTATTTTGATGGCCGGGAACTTGAACTTACGGATGTTTATGTAAAGCAGCCGGTTGACCTTCTTTTTGTTTCCTGGCAGCAAAAGGGCAAGAGCGTATATGATAAAGAAGGCTTTGACTGGCTTTTTACCGGGGACCTTCACAGGGGCGTTGTTTTTAAGGCGTCCATGGAACTCGGAGAGGAAGAGGTCGAAAGGATAAAGAGGGCGGAAAAGCTCGGCATCAGGCCGGTTTTTGACCTTGTGGTAAGGGAAGACGAAGACAAGAGGAAGAACCGCAGGGAGTGCTGAAAGGCAATTACCAATTACTAATGACTAATATATGAAAGCGCGGGCTTGGCCCGCGCTTTTTTATTATAAAATACACAGGTAAAATGCTTAATTCGCCCTTTACAAAACGCTTAGTTTCCTTTAAAATATGTCATTGTAATTACCACTGTTAACACCGTGCCCTCGTAGCTCAGTGGATAGAGCAGCGGTTTCCTAAACCGTTGGCCGGACGTTCGATTCGTCTCGAGGGTACCATTTTTTCCGCTTGAGCGGAAAAAATGGGGAGCAGCCGATCAGCCGATAGCCGAAAAAATAAAACGCTTGCGGCTGCGGTCGACTGCGGGGCTGTTCGGATTTCGAAATCATTTGATCTTATAGGCGGGTGTTCATGATTGATCTCCACACGCACAGTTTGTTTTCTGACGGCGTGCTATTGCCATCCGAACTCATTCAGAGGGCGCGGAAAAAGGGATATACCGCGATTGCCATAACCGACCATGCTGATATTTCCAATATTGATACTGTTATAAAAGGGCTTAAGAAAGTCTGCAATGATACTAATAAAGCATACAAGGACATCAAATGTTTTCCCGGGGTTGAGATCACGCATGTCGCGCCTTCACTTGTTAAGGGGCTGGTAATCAAAGCCCGTAAGTACGGCGCGAAAATAGTTGTCTTTCACGGGGAGACAATAGTGGAACCGGTTGAGCCCGGGTCAAACCTGGCCGCCATTAAAGCCGGTGTTGACATACTTGCCCATCCGGGAAAGATAACGGAAGATGAAGTCAGCCTTGCCAGGAAGAATGGCGTGTGCCTTGAAATTACCGCAAGAGGAGGCCATAACCTTACTAACGGCCACGTAGCTAAACTCGCAAGGAAGATCGGCGCAAAATTGGTTTTTAATACCGATACTCACGCGCCCAATGACCTGCAGGACGACGCGGGCCGCGAGAAGATACTAAAAGGCGCGGGACTTAATGATGAAGAGATAAAGCAGGCAATCAGGAACTCGGAAGAACTTGTTAAAAATTGCAGATAGCGGATTGTTGATTGCGGATTAATAAACACTAAGACCGGTTATTAATCCGCAATCGTCAATCAACAATTTTCAATTATATGGGAGGGGAAAATGAAGAGGATTATAATGGCGGTTCTGGCAATACTTACCGCGGCATCATTATACGCGGCAAAGGTCAATGTGGATTACTGGGTGGCAACAGGGCGCGGAGGATTGTCATACCCGATAATGGAAATGGGTAATAATTTTACCGGCGGTTTTAACGGGGGAATTTCAGTAAGAAAAGGGCTTGATTCGGAAACGCAGGTTGGCGGCGGATTTACTTTCCTGCAGATTCCCTATAAGCTTACCGCCGCTCCGGAACCGTTTTCAGCTACGGTAATTGACATTGAAGCTGTTTATTCGCCATATATGCCTGATTTTTTTATCTGGCCTTACGCGAAGGTTTTGATAGGCTTGTACCTCCTGAAATACGCGAAACTGGATACTTCCGAGAATTCAGTGATGGCTTCAGAAACCGGTTTTGGTTTTGGCGCGGGCCTGGGCGCAAATTACCCTATTAACAACATGATTTCCGCAAATGTTGAAATACTCTTTAACCAGGCTTCATTGGCCGGCGGAACAGGTGATAACTTCACGTTCGTAACTTTTGACGCAGGAATAACAATGTTTCTAAAGTAACAGTGGGTGGTGAGTGGTTGGTGGTGAGTAGCGCCAGCATGGAACATATAGTAATGATCAAACACTAAAGGAGCCCGTAATGGAAAAGAAAATGAAACATAAGGACGTCATAAAGCTTGTAAAAAGGAATGAGACTCAGGATTTTGTAAATGCCACAACCGGTTATTTTAAGAAGCATACGGAAAATATCATTATTGCCGCTGTCATTATCGTAGTGGTAATCGTAGCCATACCGCTTTATTTAAACGGCAGGAATACGGCCGAGTTAAAGGCTGAGCAGTCGCTTGCCGAGGCAAATTATTATGTTAACAGGCCGGTTTTAGACGACCCGCAGGCGGCCATGTACGGCCTTTTCAGGTCAAAAAAGGAAAAATACGATAAGATAGAAGCCGCATATACGAACGTGCTGCAGAACTTCAAAGGAACAAAGGCATACCCGTCCGCCATGCTTGGGCTTGCGAATGCCTATTATAATAATGAGCAGTATGTTGAATCGCTTGAATACTTCAATTCATTTATCAGCAAATTCCCAAAGCACTTATTGCTGCCTGACGCTGTAAGCGGAAAAGCATATGTATTTTTCCAGCAGGGTAAGTACGCGGACGCCGCCACAGAGTGGGAAAAAGTTATAAAGACATATAACGGCGGGAATAATAAGTATGACATAAAGCTTAAGCTGGCGGAGTGCTACTCGAGGATGAATGACAAGACCGCGGCTAAGGCAATGTGCGAAGAGATTGTGAAAGACACAAAAGAAGGTTATTGGGCGAACATGGCAAAGGACATCCTTTCAAAAATAAATTAACAATTGACGATTGTCGATTGACTATTGCGTAAAATGAGGCTGAGTTGAAAAAGAAGATTGCGGCATTATTTATTACAGCTGTTTTATTCGCGCAGGTCCTTGCTGCCTCGTCCGGTGAGGACGCGGCAATACTGACCGTTTGGAACATGCCGTCGGCTTCAGACAAGGCACATAAACTGCTCTGGGATGATGAAACCTCCTATTTTGAAAAAGTCAACCCGGGTGTTAAGGTTAACGGTATTTCAAGGGAGTATAAACCGCAGGAATTCGTAAGCGTGATGGCCTCCGGAAAAGGGCCTGATGTCGCGCGCATACCTATCACGGCAATACCTTCAATGGCAAAATACGGGTTTCTAGCAAAGCTCAACGATATAACCGATAAGTGGACCCAGAAAGATTACATGCCGCCCATAATGTGGCAGTCGGTAAAAGTCGATGAGGATATCTACGGGATTCCATATGACTCATATTTCACCACGCTTTTTTACAGGAAAGATATTTTTGAAAAATGCGGGATTACGGACCCGCCGGCTACATGGCAGGACCTGATAAACTACAGCGAGGCCATAAACAGGAAACTGCCGGGTACATGGGGCATAGCAATGCCTCCGGACATGTTTTACTTCATTGATTTCATATGGCAGGCCGGAGGGGACATATACTCCAAAGGCAAGCTTAACCTTAATAACCCGGGTGTGGTCAAGGCTTTAAAATTCTGGAATTCCCTTAAGTGGAAATATAAAGCCATGCCGCCGCAGAGCATATATTATGATTATGACATAGAGCAGCTTTTTTCAGCCGGTAAGATAGCCATGATGCTGGGGGTCGCGAAACAGATTCCTGTCATGTCAAGGCGCTACGGGCTGGATCCGGCGCTTGTGGAAATTGTCCCCCTGCCTGAAGGCGACGGGGGTATAAAGGCGTGGCACGCCGGCGGAGACGCGTTTATCATTAACAGCGGAATATCGCCTGAAAAAAAGAAGATAGCATGGGCATATATACAGAACGTAATATCGCCATTAAACCAGCTGGGCCGTTTCATGAGCATGAAAGAAAAGAATATGATGATATACCCCGGGGATTTTTCCTGCGCCACGAACCTTATAAACAGGCCGGAATTTTCAAAAGTAAAGGGGCTGCTTTCGTACGCGCAGGCTGAACCCACCTTTTATAAATGGACGATGGTCAGGGAAGACTTTAACAGGTACGTGCTCGAAAAAGTACTGATAAACAAGGAACCTGATTACGAGCAGACCCTGTTTGATTTTATGGAAAGGATGAAGAAAGAATACAATGAGTGACGATATATTCGGAAAAGTAGGCAGCGACCTTTCAGAGAATGCAATAAAGGGCATGGTTGATGATGAGTTAAAAAGCCATAAGAAAGAGGATGTGGCCCTGCCCATTATTAAGCTTAAACTTGCCCCGACTTCCGAGAACGTGGTTGACTTCGCCAAAAAGAAGGAAAAAAAGGAGAAGCCGGCAGGCTCCATATTCCACGTGCTTGGCTCAAAAAACCTTACCGGGGAAAAACAGGAATCTGTTATAAAGCTTCCTGACAGCCTTTCCACATCACAAAAATTAAGGACCGCGTTCAGGTACAGGCGCTTTGGCATGGCCATACGTGAAGTCGCGCCGCGCTACAGGGAATCAAAACCCCTTCCTGAGCTTAATAAACAGGACCAGAAAAAACTGAAGATGTACAAGCTGATGAAGGATTTCCTCGGGATAGAGCTTGTCCTCCCGGCCATACTGGTTTTGCTGCTTTTCTCATGGATGCCTATACTAAAGACTTTTGTAATAAGCTTCCAGAAGTTTGAGACCATACATAAATCCGTGTTTGTGGGGCTGGCTAATTTCGTCAATATACTTACAGACCAGAAATTCTGGGACGCGTGCATGCATTCAGCGCTGCTTTCGGTCATTGTAATAGTGCTCGGTACCTGGATTCCGCTTTTCCTGGCATTATATGTATATGAAATAAGGAAGGGCTCCGGCATCTTAAAGATACTTTACTTTATTCCGTTTCTTACGCCGGCCGTACCGGCCGCAATCCTGTGGAAATGGATGTACAGCCAGGGATTCGGGCTTATAAACGGCGTGTTATCATTGATTGCCGGAAAAACTGTGGCAGTTGGCTGGCTGACCGACCCGAATCTGGTGCTTTTTTCAATAGCGCTTGTATTTATATGGAAAAATACGGGATGGGCCATGCTCATTTATATGGCCGGGCTGCAGAACATACCTAAGAATCTTTTTGAAGACGCGGCCTTAAATGGAGCCGGGGTATGGACCAAAATACGCCAGATAATCCTGCCGGCGCTCGTGCCCGTCATTATGGCTGTGGTATTCATACAGATTATAAACGGGATGCAGGTTTTCTCCGAGGTTTACATAATGACAAACGGCAGCCCCGTGGGCGCTTCGGAAGTCATAGCAACATATATGTATAAAAAAGCATTCCTATATATGGACATAGGTTACGCTTCAGGCGTAGCGGTATTCTTCCTGATAGTGCTTGTGATGATAACTCTCTTCAGGATGAACCTGACAAACACAAAAAGGAGCGGCAACTAATGGCTGATAAAAAGAGGCCCTCCCGGGAAGAGGGAAGATACCTGTTCCCCGTATACGAAATGAAGGATCCGAAAAATGTCCTTATCTACAGGATATGGGGAGTGGTTGTGATAATCGGGGCAATACTTACATCCATTCCTTTTATATGGATGTTAATAACGGCGCTTATGCCGACATCGATGATATTCGCCCCGCTGACAAAAGTCTTTACTGAGTTTACCCCGGAATTTTCGCATTTTGTCAAAGCGTGGGAGATTGCCCCTTTCCCCTGGTATTTTTTCAACAGTATTTTGGTTGCCGGAGCTGTAGTGGCGGGGCAGATAATAATTTCCGCCATGGCGGCGTATTCGCTTTCAAAGCTCAAACCGCCCGCATACCAGGTGATAATGCTGCTCCTGCTTTCCACCATAATGATACCGTTTGAAACCATAGCCATACCGCTTTACCTTTTCATGCGCGATTTTTCCATCCTTGGCCTGTTAAAAATCAACCTGATAAACACCTACTGGGCGATGATACTGCCGGGGCTCGCGAACGCCTTCAATATTTTTATCATGAAAAGCTTTTTTGACAAACTGCCGAATGATTTTATTGAAGCTGCCAGGGTTGACGGATACAGCGAAACATCCATATTTTTTAAAATTATCCTGCCAATCTCAAGGCCGATTATAACGGTATTATCCATACTTACCTTTGTAAACATATGGAACTCGTTTTTCTGGCCGCTTATCGTTGTCAATGAACCCGGGATTTACACCCTTATGCTGGGCATATACAAGATAATAGAGGAAGGGCAGCCATGGAACGTGGTCATGGCGGCGGTAACAATTTCCATGATACCCACGATTGTGCTCTTTGCCATATTCCAAAAACAGGTCATGAGAGGCGTGCTCTTTACCACGCTTCAGGAGTAGTTCTTAAAAACAGTTACTAATTACTAATGACTAATTACTGATAAATGTGTAAAATACATTGACTGTTGCGGATGCGCGAATAAAACGGAGGTGTCGGATGGCTAAGGCAAAAAAGGCTAAAAAAGTTGTGAAGAAACTTGACATCGCGGAACATGAACACAGGATATGGGCGCTCGGGCTTTCGGAGCGCGCAAAAAGGCTTATCTTCAGGGCGACACTGATATTAATCCCGCTTATGTTCCTCGTGTACTGGATATTAAGAACCGCAAAATGAAGCATGTGGACATAACGCCTTATATAAATAAGGCGATGGATAAAAAATTAAGGGCGCTTATCAGCAGGAAAAGGTATGTGCATTCGGTGGGCGTGGCAAAAACAGCGGCGTATCTGGCGCAGAAATACGGATACAGCCCGGAAAAAGCCGCGATAGCCGGATTTGTGCATGATTGCACGAAGGATTTTACCAGGCCGCAGGCTGAAAAATATATAAAAGAATTTGACATAAAAATGGATGATGTTTCAAAACAGGTAAAGGAATTATGGCACAGTTTTACGGCACCGTACGGGGCGAAACTGATATTCGGGATTAAGGACACTGAAATACTCCGGGCGATTAAAAAGCATACAGCCGGAAGCGTTAAAATGAGCGGACTTGAAAAAATAATATATGTCGCGGATTATACCGAATATAACAGGAAGTATATGTCTTCAATAAGGCTCAGGAAACTTTTAAAAGTCAGGAAAACAAGCCTGGATATGCTGGTTAAAAATGTTGTAAAAGAAAAAATGATTTACCTTTTAAAAAGCGGATTAAAAATTCACAGGTCAACCATAGAACTATGGAATGAGATTTCAAAGGTATAAGGGGAAAAACACATCAATCCATATTGAGGGTATGGATTAGAATCCAAAAAAGTATTAACAAGAAGTAATACGATTTGTAAGTTTTAGTATTTTTGTTAGAAAGTTAATTACTGACAAAAAACTTGACATAACCGTGTTGCTAAGGTATAATCTATATGTAAATACAAATAGGGCGGTGTTATTATGGATGATTCCAAAAGCCAGTCCGACTTAAAGGAGCTATTATCCACCAGGGAAGCATTGGGTATAATATGTTATAACAAGCATCATAACCAGAAAAGGATAAACGCCACGCGTTTATCCGAGCTGCTAAAGATTCCTGCGGCAAAGCTTAAAGAGACATGCCTGCGCCTGGAGGAGCTAAATGTGCTAAAAATACACAAATTAGGGGCGGATAATGAGCTGGAAATCATAGAGCATGATAACGACGATGTAAGGCACGCGATAGATGAGGCTGTATGGATACATAAACAGGAGTATGGGAAGATATATAAGAAACTGATTACGGCAGAATTACTGGATTTTATGGAAGGGGATAAGTAGGGCGGATTTTTAATTTTCTATTTTCAATTTACAATTAAGGGCAAATAGTGCATTTAAAGAATGGATATAGGGGTGAGGTATACGGGTTGTGGATTCCGGGTCTTGCATTGCATGTGCGGACTATCAGTGGAATTCACAATCCTTTTTCTATTTATGGCCTTAATATTCAATCGCCAATTGACAATAGTCAATGGTGTTTTTAAATCCATATTGACAACCCTATATAATAAGGTATAATTTCATTATATATAAACAAGGGAAAAACCTTATAAACGGAGGATTTATGAAAAAAATAACAATTATTTCTCTTATTTTCCTGTCATTTATGGCCGGCAGCCTTTTTGCCGACACTAAGTTTTCCATCAATAGCTTTACCGGCGGTGATTTTAAGGTATACATGGGCTTTAATACGGATTGGCTCTATGGTTCCAGAGGCGATGCTCTAAGGATGGGCGGCGCCCAGTCAACCCTTGATTTCAACCAGAGTTTTACATCATATAACCCGGCCTGTCTTTCATTTCAAAACGCGGCAGTAGCTTCCATAGGGTACATACCGGTTCCGATTTTTTCCAGCGGTATAATTGAGAAGTTTATGCCTAAGAGCGTGGCTTCGCTGATAAAAGACGGATTTAAAACCAACGTGACAGATTCAATGGGCGATTTTAACGTGGCGCCGGGGGTTGAATTTACATTGAGTAACGCTTCTGCAAATTTTGAACAACAGATCGGGTTTACGGGATTTGAGATAATGGTGCCGTTCGCGAAGAACCAGGCATCGATTGCTTTTGCCAGGGAAAACAAACTTTCCCTGGATTTAAGCGTCCTTCAAAATGGGCTTCGGACGCTGGTGGGTATTTCTGACCCGCTTACAACGCCGCCTTTTGACGTGAATATGTCGGTCACTATAACTGCGGACACAGCCGCAAGCCTTGAAATGAAAAATATTGTTACATCCGTCGGTATTGGAAGAAAATTCACGCCCGAGTGGGGTGTGGGCGCTGTGCTTGAGCATTATGAATCTTCCATAAGCGGGTTGGCCGATGCCAGGCTGGAAGGCTCGCTGACAAACCATCAGAACAGTACAACGGTTGATTTTAACTCAGCTACATATAACAGCATGACCCAGTACGGGTCCGTTAATCTGTCTGGTGACGCATGGGGCTTAAGGTTCGGAACAAGCTATCATTTCCTTAAGGATACTATTGAACTTGGCGCGGATTTTTCCGTGGCCCCGGAAATAACATTTTCCGGCGATGTTAACGCGACATATCACGCGCTTCTTGCTCAGATACCTTATAATATGGATGTTTCAAACATAGTAACAGAGTTACGTACTGCTGAACAAAAAGGCACCCTTAAAATGAAGCTCCCGTCGTTTTTCAGATTAACATTTGCTTTTAAGGCGGGAATGGTAATGAATCTGAACTATACCCGCTACATTGACGACCTGTCCTTAAAATACAGCGCCCTGAAAAATGACGGTTTTGGCAATTATATTGTTGACCCTGACAAGTCCGGTGAATACCACGTTCAGATGATGGACGATGTAAGACTCGGCCTGAATTTCAGCTATTTCCAGATAGGTGGCGGCGCAATATACGCCAGGATCTGGAGCAAGACCAAAGACGGCAACAAAACCATTTCATGGACGGCCATACCCACGCTTTCAGCCGGCTGCGTTATACCGGTGGGCGACAACATAAAATATGAGATAGAAGTCCTTGCCGTACCGATGCCGATCGCTAAGACCGCGATTACATATACTTTTTAATTCACTGGAGGAAAAATGAAAAAAATATTAATGATTTCAGTCATGATGGCGGCCTGCTTTTCTGCTGTGTTTGCCGGCGCCGGCAAGCTTGCCATTGGTTCGGTAGATATCTCGCCAAATCCTTTTTCACCGCATAAAGGCGCGGGCGTTACGAACATAAGCTACACGATTGACACTGAATCCGGAGCGTCTAATATCAAGGCCACGTTAGTCATATATAACCTTGCCGGCAAGGAAATCAGGACGCTTGTCGGAGGATTGTTAAGGTCGGCGGTATCGTTAAATAATGATGCCTGGGACGGACGCGACAGCAAAGGCAAACTTTGCCAAAACGGAAGGTATATACTAAAGATTGAAGTGGAAGATTTTAAAGGAAAAAAACAGAATTTATTCAGCATAGTGCTGGCGAAATAGGAGGAAAACATGAAAAGAATACTGGCAGCGGCACTTTTAATAATAAGCCTGGCGCAGTTTTGCGCGGGTGCAATACCGGCAACCCCGGGTTCCTTCATAAGCATAGGCACGGCAAGGGCGACCGGAATGGGCGGGGCTTTTACGGCTGTGGCAGATGACGCGTCGGCTGTATTTTATAATCCGGCGGGGCTTATAAACGCCGAGTATAAGGAATTCAGCTTCATGTATACAAAGTATAAAAACATCATTCCTTATAATTACGCGGCTCTCGGGATACCGATTAATGAAATGATAGCAGCGGGCGTCGGCGTTATCGTTGACGGCGACAGCCTTTACAATGAAACTACCGTTGGCATAGCCGCCGCTACAAAACTTGACTGGCTGCAGCAGGTTGTAAAGGGAATATGCCTTGGATTTAACTTTAAACTGCAGTTTGCCGGATACGGCACGAACATCGGCGGAGGTACTGATAAGGTAACCGGTCATGCGGGCGGATTAGGCGTGGATTTTGGGGCGCTCTGGGCAGTTACGCCGGAATTACAGCTTGGTATGATGGTGCGTGACGCGATCTCCGCCATTTGGTGGACCACGGATAACGCGACCACGCTGGAAGGCGCAGCGCTTACAACGGACATAGGCATAAAATACGGGGTTAAGGACTTGACTCTTTCAGCAACGCTTTCAGACCTGGACGTGGTCAAAGTTGGCGTTGAAAAATTGATGTTTGGGATTGTAGACCTGCGCTGCGGTTTTTCGCAGGCATTGACAATGGAATCAAACAGGGAATACATGCTCGGTTTTGGCATAGGCCACTTCCAGTTCGGACAGAAAAAGGAATTTTCCATGAATTTAGACGCTTCTTATGCTTTTGAGAGGCTAGATAATACTTTAAGGATACAGACAAGCTTTAAATACAGATAATAACGGATTCTGGATTCTAGATTTTGGATTAGCATATACTTTAGAGGCAATAAAAACTATTTGACAAAAAGCGTTTTCGTAAGTATAATCGTTTTGTTCAGTCATATTTATTCTGAGGAGGGTTTATGAAAATCAGGACAGTTGTAGTTGCTTCATTATGCGTATTATTAGTTGTGGGAGGAATTTTTTCAGCGTCCTGCAGCAAAAAAAGAAACCCGCTTGCGCCTATTAACGCGACGTCCACACGCACTGTAACCCCCACATTCACCAAAACAAGCACAATGCTATCAACAGGGACTAATACAAGGACAAGGACTTCGACGCCTTCAAGGACTGTCACACCTTCTTCCACGAGGACGGTCACTTCAAGCGCCACGCAAACAGCAACGCCATCGTCAACTATGACTGTCTCGCCGACACCTTCATTTACTGTTACTAAAACAGCGACAGAAACCAATACTGAAGTTCCTCCGGGATCCACTGATACTGACACGCCTACCATCACGCCTACGTTCTCAGTGTCTCCGACATTCACGGCAACTAATTCAGAGTCACCCACGGCAACTTCGTCAAACACAGAGACTGCGTCATCAACGGCGACTGCCACAGCTACCACTACGAACACACCTATGAGCGCGACCGGGCCGGACTGGCATTTTGAATCTGACTCTATGGGCTGGGTAAATGACACAGTGACTGATCTTGCTTGCACGGCGGTAACGTGGGACGGTAATGCGGCAAACGCGCATACCGGTTCTGGTTCAATATACGGGACATTTGATTTCACCGGGTCATTAACTGCACAGGGACTTGTTTATTACAACCTTGCAGCATTCCCTATAAACCTTACAGGCAAGACTTTAAATGTATGGGTTAATATCCCTGTGGCAATCGCAAATCAGGGTTATGGAATCCAGGTTGTGGCAAAAACACCCGGATGGAACGCACAGTGGATCAATATTACAGCTTCAGGCTGGCAGTTGTTTTCATTTGATGTGGACAAAGCCGGGACGGTAAATGCCGCGGGTATTACCGAAGTCGGAGTTATGATAAGCAGGAATAACAGCGCGGTCGCTTATTCCGGACCTATACAGATAGATGATGTTACAATAACAAATTCTCCGGACCCGAACCTGTATGATTTTGAAAGCGCGACAGTTGAAGGATGGTCGGTAATTTCCGGATATACTGTGGGACTTTCAGCATCTACTGACCACGCGTTTACAGGCTCATATTCGCTTAAAGCGGACATGAACTATACTGCCACCGGCGGCGCATCAGTTGGTATTGCCGGAGCGCGTGACATTACTGGCAAATGGATATATGTAAGGGTCTGGGTGCCATTAACCTACCCGGGTTATAAAGGCGGAAAGATATATGTGAAAAGCGGCGGCACCTGGACTACTGTTGAGGGGCCTGAAATTTATTTTGCGGCAGGCACCTGGACAGAACTGCGGTTTGACGGATCGACCGCGACTGATCCGGCGGATGTCAAGGAAATAGGGATCAATATGTGGAATGATGCTTTTGCCGGAGCCATATATTTTGATACAATCCAGTTCGGAGCGCCGTTCGTAGAAGGGCAGTACCACTTTGACACAGCGCAGACAGCAAACTTCTATGGACAAAACGCGGCGACATCTTTATCGTGGGATTCGACCGTGGGTTACGGAACCCCAAAAGGTTCAATGAGGGTTAACGGGGTATTTAGTCCGGTGAATTCAGTTATGAATATAGTCCGTGAAATTCCCGCTACGGATTTTAGCGGCAAGGTGGTTACGATAAGGATAAAAGCGCCGGACGCTGTACTCGATAATTATACAGGCAGTACGGATGTATATATGTTAGGGATACATGTTCAAAATAATACAACTTATGCAGAGGTTTCGGGAGGTTATGTAGCACTAACGAGGGCCAATGATACAGCGGATGGAACAACTGACGGATGGATATCAACTTCGTACACAGTTCCCGCTGCTACAACCAGTATATTTAAGATTTATTATCAGGTTTATAAGGGTTCTGCGGTGCCCACTGACGCTGATGGAACCGGTAACTGGTACTTTGACGATATAACTTGGTAATAGGTTAAATATTTAACCGGGAGAGTGAATGCTTCTCCCGGTTTTTTTAATTAATCACGAAAGCGTTTTATACAACTATATAACAGGAGGCTTTATGGGAAAGTTAAAGATTGGCATTATCGGCGCTGGGAAAATAGCGGAGAGGCTGCATCTGCCGGGGTATAAGGACGCTTCAGGGTCGGAAGTTGTGGCAATTTGTGACCTAAATAAAAGGAAAGCTGAGAAGCTTGCTAAAATGTTCAATGTCCCGAATGTTTACACAGACTACAAAAAAATGATAGCGGAAGCGGGGATTGACGCGGTTTCGGTATGTCTTCCTAATTACCTGCATGCGCCGGTCACGATATTCGCCGCAAAGAACAAAAAGCATGTACTTGTGGAAAAACCCATGGGGCTTTCAGTGAAAGAAATGAAGCTTATGATAAAGACCGCCAAGGCAAATAAGGTAGTGCTCATGGTCGAACAGACGCACAGGTTTGACCCCGCGCATGAGGTGCTAAAGGACGTGGTTGACAGCGGCATCATAGGGGACATAGTCTCGGTGCGCGGCAAGCTCGGGCATTCAGGGCCGGAATTCTGGTCCGATGACTCCCCGTGGTATTTTGACGAAAAGAAATCCGGCGGCGGGTGCGCCACGGATGTGGGCATACACATACTGGACGTTATCAGGTTCATAACGGGCAAGGAAGTTCACAGCGTAACAAGCTTTATGGCGAATCTGGTAAAGAAAAAATTCAAGCTTGAGGATAACATAGAGGCGGCAGTGAAATTCACTGACGGCACCCTCGGAGTATATGAAGCATCATGGACTAACAGCCCTTATGAGGTTGTAGTGCAGTTATACGGCACAAAGGGCAAGGCGATAGTGAACCAGTCCAACTATGACCCGAAGAGGGTGCGCGTTTGGACCGTAGACCCGAAAAATCCGTACAGCACTGTTAAAGAGGTGGATTACACTGTGCCGGAAAAAAGCAGGCTCGCGGGACCGGTGCCGCATTTTGTGGATTGCGTATTGAACGGAAAAAAATGCATCATTGACGGGACGGAAGGCATGAAATCCGCGGCTGTAATAATAGCTACAAGACAGGCAGCCAAGACCGGCAAACCTGTTAAATTGACAGTATAAGGAGAGTGTGACATGGCATTTAAATTATCTGCAATTACCTGGTCCCAGCACCACTCATATGACCTGAAACTGGCGGACGAGTTCAAACTTATGGACGTATACGCGGAAGCGGGGCTTGGCGGTATTGAATTCATCAACGAACACCTGCTTTCGCTTGAGCCCGCGCACTTAAGGAAGGTAAAGAAATACGCGACTGACAGGAACCTGACCATAACATGCCTGTCGCCGGGGAATAATTTCGGCAACGAGGATGATAAGGCGCAGGCGTCCAACGAGGATTACGTAAAAAAGTCAGTTGACGCGGCGGAGATACTCGGCGCGCCTGTTGTCAGGGTATTCGCGGGATGGCCGCCGCAGGGTAAAAGGGAAGCGCTCTGGGGCAAGGCTGTGGCGTCCATGAAAAAGTCAGCAGAATACGCCGCGACTAAGGGCATAACGCTGGTGCTTGAACCGCATAACGGGGGGGGATTCCTTCCGGATTCCGCCTCGACAGTTAAGTTTTTAAATGATGTAAATTCGGAGTTTTTTAAGCTTAACCTTGATACCGGGAATTACCACGATAAGGACATATTAAAGGCAATAAAAGAGACTGTGAAGTACGCGAAATACATCCACTTAAAGATTCACACCATTTCAAAAGACGGAAAGAAAACATCGGATTTTGACCTGGATAAGACCGTTAAGATACTGGCGGAGGCTAAGTACGCAGGGTTCATCGCCATAGAGTATGAGGGACAGGATTTTTTAAAGACAGAAGACAAGAATGTTAAGGCACAGAATGAAAAGGAGTTCTTCCCGGTTTGCGTAAAGAGGGTGAAAGAACTGGTCAAAAAATATTTTTAGAACACGCATATTTATACCTTTCAGGTTTTAACGGTCAAACAGTTTGAATTGATGAAAAACGGTACAATTCAGAAGCGGGCTATTTAAATATCTTGATTTTACAAATGTTTACGTTTATAATTTAAATGTTATATAAGGGAAACAAAATTATCAGGGAGGTAAAAGATGAAGAAAATTGTTGTTGTAATTGCAGTTGTAATAGCACTGGTTTTTGTAATTTCCTGCGCCAAGAAAAGCACAACGACAGATCCCGGGCCCGGACCGACACCGCCGGCATGGGGGACTTTTGATTTTGAGTCAAGCCTGGAAGGATGGGGAACACCCGAAAATCAGTCGACCGGTTTCACGGTTTCTACAGCGCATGCGTATTCCGGAACACACTCCATGGACGTAGCGGCCTCGTTTGATTCCACGATCGCAAGCACCGGAAGGTCAGCCCTTGTAAGCCTGACACACACAGTAAAAGATATGACGGGAAAGACCATTTACGCCAGGATTTATGTACCGTCATCGTGGCCTGCAAACGGATCGAATTACGGCGGGGCAAAAGTGTTCACCATCAGCAATACATCTTCTTACGCAGAAGGATGGGATTACAATTTCTATCCGGGTCAGTGGATAGAAATTCATCAGAACGCGTCTCAGATTACAGACCCTACAACAGTCACCAAAATGGGGCTGAATATGTATGTTGACGGCGGTTGGTCAGGCACGGCTTCGTCAGATATGTTCGTGGATTTAATAGAGGTAGGCCCGGCTTTTGTGGAAGGCGCCTATAATTTTGCGACTAACCAGACAGCCAACTGGCAGTATGGAGGGGGAGCTGTTACGGCACTTTCCTGGGATAATACAGCTGAAGGAAGCACGACAGGCTGCATGAAGGTGGCGGCAACTTTTAACGTTGTAAATAACCAGATAAACATACAGCGCGACCTGAAACAGCACGTTAGTTTCAGCACATCGACAATTTCCTGCAAAATAAAGCCACCGGCAGATGTTTTGGCGTATACGGGCGATACTGACGTATACAAAGTCGGCATACATATCCAGGATTCTGTATGGGCTGATTCTTCAGGCGGGTATACTTCGCTTACCACAGCCAATGCTTCAGGCGGATGGGTCACAGCTACATGGACAGGAGTTACTGTTGCAAACGCGGAGAGGATTTTTATTCAGATTTATAAGAATTCTGCGGTACCTACAGACGCTGCGGGAACGGGCGACTGGTATATCGACGACATAACCTGGAACTAAGATAATATAGTGTGTTAATGGGCGGGCGTAATGCCCGCCCATTTTTTTGCCCGGATGGCGCCCTGATGCAATCATAACTTGCTGTTTATCCTTGTCAAATGCCGTTCTTTATATAATAATATGGAAACAATATTTCAGGAGATGAAGAGTGAAAATCAAGGAAATACTTAAGGCAAAAAAGTTCGTCTTTTCCATGGAGGTATTCCCGCCAAAACCGGATACCGATATCAATGTCATATTTAATACTATAGAGCAGTTAAAAGAGTTAAACCCTGATTATATCAGCGTTACATTCGGCGCGGGCGGATCCACAAGGGGAAGGACCGTGGAAATAGCCGATAAGATAAATAATCATTTTAAAGTGCCTGCCCTGGCGCACTTAACGTGCATAGGCGCCACAAAAGACTCGATCATGTCCATACTTCATGAGCTTAAATCAAAAGGCGTTGATAATATTATGGCTTTAAGGGGCGATTTGCCGCCGGATGTTAAAGACCCGCTGAAGGATTTTAAATATGCCGCTGACCTGGTAAGTTTTATTAAAAAAAGCGGGCTTGATTTCTCCGTGGGCGTCGCGTGTTACCCTGAAAAACACCCGCAGGCAGGATCGGCAGCGGACGATTTAATGCACCTGAAGGAAAAAGTGGATGCCGGGGCGGATTTCATGACGACGCAGTTGTTCCTTGATAATGACCACTTTTTCAGCTTCAGGGATAGGGTTTTACATGCAGGGATAAATGCACCGTTAATACCCGGTATCATGACAGCTACAAAGTTATTGAACCTTGAGCGCATGGCAGGCATGTGCGGGGTGGAGATACCCGAAAGGTTCAGGTTAGCGACTTCGACCTGCAGTATAGACAACCCTGTATGCGATGAAACTGTTAAATACACTGTAGGCCAGATAAACCACCTCATAGACCATGGTGTTTCAGGGATACACCTTTATACCATGAATAAGGTGGAACAAAATAAACGTATTTATAATGAATCAAAACTCGGGTCAGTCCGCAGGTAAAAAGGAGCCGTATTTGTTAAATTTTATTCTTGTTCTTATCGGAGGGGCGATAGGCTCAGCGTCGCGTTTCGGCCTTTCCACCTATGTCAACCAGCTGCTTCAGGTTAAATCGATTTTTCCTTACGGCACCCTTGCGGTTAATCTTGCCGGTTCATTTTTGGCCGGATTTGTCTGGGGAATATCCACTGAAACAACCATGAAACCTGAAACAAGGATCTTTCTGCTTGTCGGTTTTATGGGTGGATTCACGACCTTTTCCGCGTATGCCCTTGAAAGCGTCAATCTATTAAATAACGGTGAAAGCAATGCCGCGTTGATGAACATATTGGTTAATAATATTGGTTCGATACTTCTGGTGTTCGCGGGGATGATTACCGCAAAGTACCTTACAAAACTATTAAGGGGAGGCATGTAATGGAATTACCGAGGGAATCGGCACTGCTGAGGATATTCATTGGGGAGAGCGAAAAGTTTGAGGGGAAACCGGCTTATGAAGCCATAGTGCTCAAGGCAAGGGAACTTAATATGGCCGGGGCAACTGTAATCAGGGGCATAATGGGTTTTGGCAAGACATCGCGGATACATACCGCAAAGGTACTGGAGATGTCCGGAGACCTGCCGTTAATTGTTGAAATTGTCGATACGGAGGATAAGCTGAATAATCTCATACCGGTCATAGAAAAGATGCATAAAGGCGGAATGGTAACGCTTGAAAAAGTAAGAGTAATCCACTATAAGAATGAAGTAAAGTAATGACAAAAATTATTGATTTTCACACGCACTATTTTCCCGACAGCATTGCCCCGAAAACACTGGAGCACTTAAAGTCGCTCTCGATGGAACCGGTCACATCATACGGCGACGGCACGATTGCGGCTGTAAAAGAATATATGAAAAGGGACGGTGTGGCAGTATCGGTTAACGCGCCGCCCGCCACAAAAAAAGAACAGGTAATATCCATCAACAGGAAAATGATAGCTCAGAATGAAACGGGCGACGGTTCGGTAATATGCCTGGGCGCCATGCACCCTGATTTTTATGAAATTGGAAACGTGGATGAGGAACTGGCGTTTATAGCGTCCAAAGGGATAAAGGGGATAAAACTCCACCCTGAGTATCAGGCGTTTTATCCTGACGATCCCGAGCACTGGGAAATATATGAGGCCTGCAGAAAACACAACCTATTCATATTGTTCCACGCCGGCGCGGACCTCGCGTTCCCGGAAATACACGCCACTCCAAAGCGCCTTGCGCAGGTAGCGACAATCGAAGGCCTGACACTTATAATGGCGCACATGGGCGGTTATAAGATGTGGGATGATGTGACTAAGTACTTAATCGGAAAGAACATCTACCTTGATACGGCATATTGCGTGGAGATGAAAGACATTACCATAAAAAGGATGATTATGGCTCATGGCCCTGAAAAGATACTTTTTGGAACTGATTTTCCCTGGGAAACCGCGGCAAATATCGAGAAGAAGCTTGATGGCATTATTCAGGGTAACGTAAAAGAATTGATATATCATAAGAACGCGGAAAAACTGCTGGGGTTATAATTAGTTGTCGTTGTTGGTATTGTAGGGGCGATTCATGAATCGCCCGCCTTCACCGGGTTGGGCAATTCGTGAATTGCCCCTACAAAAGCATGGCCGTCAGAAAAGACCCTGTAGAGAGGCGGCTTGCTGCCTCTCCGGGCGGAAAGGGCGATGGATGCAATGGGAAAGAATAAAAGTTATTCGATGACAAAGAGGTCTACAAGTACAATAAAGACCGTCACAAAAACGATTGAAGTCCCGCCAAGGAAACCAGGGGAAGATAATTTTAATTATTATATAAGGCTGAAGAAGCTGGGGTTAAGGCTGCCGAAGGAATAGGGGAAGTAGTCTCAGGTGGGGCGTCTCAGGTGGGGCGTCTCAGGTAATGCGCTTAGATACTTATTCAACTAATTTTTTAAACTTCCTGCAATTATCCACTAAATCTGTTCCTGCCGCAAAAAGCCCGCCGCCCATTAAAAATACCACGTCATTTCCGTAAAACTTTTTTATTGCCGGTATTCTGTCCATGGTCATGCCGCCGCCTGGTCCGGGGAGGATGGGCTTAAGGCTGCCGAATTTGCCGCGGCATCCGTCCGCTATGGATGCGCACTCATCCTGCGAAAAAGAGAACCTGCCGCCGTAGTTGGGAAAGATAACCGCGTCTGCGCCGGCCATTCTCATTAACTGGCCGAAGAAGGCATAGTGGGATATGCCTGAATCGGGGTTTACAACATATGAACCGTGAAAAGCGGGATGGTAGAAGACGGGAAGCCCTATGGAACTGTCTTCCGCTATTAGCCTCATGTTTTCCAGTCCCGCGAGTCCGGGCGATATTATGAGGCTCTTTGCGCCTGCGGCTTTAGCGAACTTCGCGCGTTTAATTGTATCATTTCGGTCAGCTGTAATATTCGGGGCGTACAGGGTTTTATAACCTGTTTCCTTGTTGGCTTTATCTACGGCTTTGCAGACAGTTTCTATCCTTTTTTCAAAAGGGGAGAAAGGCTGGTTCGCGAGGCCGTGGTCGTCTTTGATAATATCAATGCCGCCTAGAGCGAACTTATACGCCATTTCAGCCAGCGCTTTTACTGACAATCCCATAGGCTTCAAAGCGGAGCATAGAAGGGGCCGGCCGTAAACACCGGTGAGTTTTCTTATGCCGCCTATGCCGAAGCGCGGGCCTTTTACAATGGCGAGAATTTCCTTTGAGGGCATCAGTTTTTCAACTTTAATGCCGGGTTTAATCGAGGTGTTGCCGAAAACAACGTTTAAGAACTGGGTGAATTCACGGCCGGCTGTGGCGTCAAGGTATGAGATCTCGGCTGAGAATTTTTTGCCGGATTTTTTGAAGGATTTGATCTGACCCACTATGTTTTCACGGATATATTTGTCCCTAACAAGTTCCAGGGGGAACTCGATTGTCTGTTCCACGCAAATAGATTTAGCCTTTTCAAGGGCTTCTTTTTCAGTGCCTGTGAAGGTGTAGATTACTGAAAATCTTTTGTTCTGAGACATTGATCACCGCTCTTTATTGTTTTCGTAGAGAGGGGGCTTGCCCCCTCTAAAACATTTGGCTTTTAGAACAGGTCCACGTTAGAGAGCCAGCAAGCCGGCTCTCTACATTATATAAAAATTGATTAAAGGTCTTCCGCTTTCATGGCGGAATGCACGGGCTTAATTTCGACTGCCTTAAGTTCTTCATCCGATATCCCGGTCATGGAACCCGACAGCTTCTCATATGCCGCAACTATTGAAGGGGCGTCAAAGCCGTACTCTTTCATGAGGTAGCGCTTGGAGGCGCCGTGAGCGAACCTGTCCTGCAGGCCGAGTTTTTCTATTTTCTTTGCCAGCCCGGCCTCGGCCATGGCCTCGGATATTATGGAGCCAAGGCCGCCAATGGTCGTATGGTTTTCCACGCTTATTACGCCGTATTTTGAAGCGGAAACAGCTTCAAGGATATCAGCGGCGTTAAACGGCTTTAAGGTCGAGATATGTATGTGGCCCGCGGAAATGCCCTTTGAGCGCAGTGCCGCGACAGCCCTTATGGCCTCTTCAGTACAGATGCCGCATGACACTATGGTTATATCGCTGCCCGTATTAAGCGTCCTGTTAACCGAGAGCTTAAATGGCTCTTTTTTATCGAAAAGCCTCGGCACATCGCCGCGCAGGATCCGAATATACACCGGCCCGTTAACCGCCAGCACCGGGTCGAGCATTGTCTCTATTTCTGTGGCGTCTGCCGTATCAATAACAGTCATATTGGGAAGGGAACGCATGATTGCTATGTCTTCGAAAGCCTGGTGGGTCGCTCCGCCCGGGGTCATTACTCCGGGAAGGAAACCGAACATTTTAACCGGCAGGTTTGAATATGCCACTGACATGGCTACCTGGTCAAATGCCCTGCGGTATATGAAGACGGCGAATGTATGGACAAATGGAATGAAGCCTTCGCGCGACATTCCGGCAGCTACAGAGAGCATATTCTGCTCGGCAATGCCTGCGGATATAAAGCGTGAAGGATAGGTGTCCCTGAAAGTATCAACCTCGCATGAGCCGGTTAAGTCGGCGGAAAGAACTATAACTTTAGGCTTGTCCTTTGCCCATTCTATGAGGTTGCGCCCGTGCGGCCTTGATACTATTTCCATGACGCCCCCTATATGCCTTCCGCTTTGCCGGCGGAGGGTCCTTTCATGTTATTGAGCGCTTCGTTGTAGAGGCGTTTTTCTTCGTCGTTTTTCATGCGTATATAGTGGAACTTCGGGGCGCTGATATTTATGACAGGCAAGCCTTCACTTACGCTGGTATCGCAAATCACCACCAGCGGCCTGCCTACATGGGGTACGGATGCGGCGGCTTCAATTGCGCCAATGTCATGTCCGTTGATCCGCGATACAACGCAGCCAAAAGCTTCAAGCCGTTTATCCAGCGGCTCGATGGACATAACAGCGTCCATTTTCCCGTCACACTGGTAGCCGTTAACATCGACATAAACGGTCATGTTATCAAGTTTGTGGTAAACCATGAACTGTATGGCTTCCCATGTCTGGCCAATCTGGAATTCACCGTCTGATTTGAATACCCAGACGCGGCCGGTTTCCTTTTTCATTTTCTTGGCTAAAGCAATGCCTGCTGCCTGGCTGATTGCCTGGCCGAGGGAACCGTTGGTGACTTCCATGCCGGGGGAATGCTCGGCGCCAATCATTTCCACTGAGGACCCGTCCTTGTTGAACTGTTTTAACCCGGATTCCTCCATGCGTCCTGTCTCTATGAGGCACGCGTATAATACAAGCGCGTACTGGGCAGGGGAGAGGATGAAGCGGTCATATTCCGGGGTATGAGGGCCGTTAAATTCGCCGCCGGTGAAATATTCCTTATTATATGGCCCGGGGACACCGGGAAAAGGTTTCGGGACAAGAGGCTTTGACGGCATGCCAAGTTTCATCAAGCCGGAATAGAGCGCGGCAAGGACATCGGCGGAAGAGCAGGCCTGGCTTAAGTAACCGCCGTTATTATTGATGGTATGCTCCAGCACACGTTTTCTTATGCCAAAAGCGACTGTTTTAGCTCTTTTTATCTGATCCGGGGTCATATAAACCTCATATAAAGTTAAAAGTCAAAATTCAAAAACTAAAATTAGACGGTACTGTTAACATGTTCTGTTTACAGTTTTAGGTTTGTCATTGCGAGGAGGCGTTTTTATTACTTGCCGACGAAGCAATCTCGCTGTTCCATAAGGAGAAAACGAGATTGCTTCGTCGCCATAAACCAACAGCGGCTCCTCGCAATGACAAGCTATAAACACATCTTCTTAATAGTACAAGTGAACCTTACGGCTACTTAAGACAATTGAGTTTACAATTATTTACTTGAGATTTCAAGGGGTAGTTTTAGTACTTGATCTGCTTTAGACTTTTGAGTTTTGACTTTTGACTTAGTATTAATAATGACCATGCGGTCATTTTTTTCTTGACAAGAGGCATTTGAGGGTGTATATATTTAAAAGTGACCGAGTGGTCATATTAAGGCGAATTTTCAATTTTCTATTTACAATTTTCAATTAAAGTCACGATCCGGATGGGCTGAGACAAAGGAGTATTTATGGATTTTGTTATAAGCACGGAAAACATATCAAAACAATACAGGGAAGTTTTAGCCGTTAATAATGTTTCCTTAAATGTTAAAAAAGGGGAAATATACGGGTTCCTCGGGTTAAACGGCGCCGGGAAAACGACTACCATACGTATGCTCCTCGGGATGATAAAGCCGACATCAGGGTCGGCTTATATAAATGGAAGAAAAGTTGACGCGGGGCAGTACGATATATGGAAGCAGGTGGGGCATTTGGTTGAGATGCCATACGCCTATCCTGAACTTACAGTCAGGGAAAACCTTGAGATGTTTTCCTCACTTCGGGGCATAAAAGGGCCGGGAGCCGCTCAAGCCGCCATTGATAAGATGAAACTCCATGAATACGCGGACAGGAAGGCAAAGAACCTTTCCCTGGGAAATTCCCAGCGCCTCGGCATCGCAAAAGCAATAATTCACTCGCCTGAGATACTGATTCTTGACGAGCCCGCTAACGGGCTTGACCCTGCAGGCATTGTTGAAATAAGGGAGCTTCTAAAGTCCCTCGCGGAATCAGGGGTTACTATATTCATTTCCAGCCATATATTAAGCGAAGTGGCAAGGCTGGCAACACGCATTGGCATTATACATAAAGGCGCGCTCATACAGGAGGCTGATTTTGAGAGCCTTGACAGGCTGAGAAAGAAAGAACTTGTAATAGGCGTAAAAGACAGGGAAAAGGCAGCGCGCGCTCTCTCGGCAAAGGGATACCCGGTTGAAATCTCCGGGGAATGCACAATCTTTATTCCGGATGCGAAGGCTATGTCGAATCCCGAAAAAGTGGCGGAGCTGCTTGTGAAATCGGGCATACCGCCTTATATGCTGAAGATAGAGGAAGAAGGGCTGGAAGAATACTTCCTGCGTATTATCGGGGAGGATGGTGGCGCGCGATGACCGGAATATCGGCATCAATAAAAGCTGAATTTAAAAAAGCCGTAAGTTCCGTCGTGCTGCCGGTTACTTGTGTGCTGTCGGCATTCATCCCGGCAATGCTGTCATTTATGATGTTTGTCCTGAAAAATCCGGAACTCTCGCGCAAGCTCGGGCTGGTCGGGGCAAAGGCAAAACTGATGGGCGTTGCCGATTGGCCTTCGTATTTTGTGTTCCTTACGCAGGCTGTATGCGGTATTGAAATAGTGCTTTTTGGATTTATAATCAGCTGGGTCTTCGGCAGGGAATATCTTGACAGGACGGTTAAGGACCTTTTGGCCATTCCAATCCCGAGGGCGGTTATCGTGGTTTCAAAAATGACGGTTGCTGCCGTCTGGTGTTTCGCAATTTTTATCCTGGTTTATATTTTTTCAATTGCGGGCGGGTTTATTGTCGGGCTTCCTTTATGGGACAAAGCAGCGGCAATAAATACATTTCTAAAACTGTTTATCGCCACGCTGGGCGTGATATATCTGAATGCAACGGTAGCCTTTATCGCAAGCGCTACGAGGGGGTATCTTGCGGCAGTGGGCTTTGTAATACTCTCGGCTGTGTTCATCAATTTTACCGAGGTGATAGGATACGGAGAGTACTATCCGTGGTCGGTTCCGATGCAATATGCGATAAAGGGCGCCGGTCTTCAGCCGGGACTGATAAGCTGGGTAATAGTCTTAATAACAGGAGCGGCGGGAATTGCCGCGACAATAGCCTGGTGGCGCTACGCGGACCAGGATAAATAATTAATCACAAAGCCCAAATCACAAATCCCAAAGAAAATATTAAAAACAGTGCAAAAGGAAAAATATGAAAAAGACTGAAGGCATTTTTGAGAAGTTAAGCAGGGAAAAACAGGAGCGCATTATCCATGCCTGCATAGATGAGTTTGCCGAGGTTGGGTATGATATGGCGTCCACTAACCGCATCGCGAAAAAGGCGGGCATAGCAAAAGGCAGCATATTTAAATATTTTGGAAATAAAGAACACATGTTCCGGCATATAGTCGAGCATGCTTTTGACCATTTTATCACGCGTATGAGCAGTAAAATGCACGACCTGCCGCCGGACATACTCGACAGGTTTGTGGCCATGCAGATGGAAGCGTGTGAATGGGAAAAAGAGGAGCCGCGGCTTTTTAAGCTCTTTATGAAGCTCTCAAGGGCCGGCGGCGGAATGCAGCTAAAGACCAGGGCCGCGCTTGAGAATAAAATTAAACCGGTTATGGCAATGTTCTTTCACGGGCTTGATACATCAAACCTGAGGTTTAAGCAGGAAGAGATAGGCGAGCTCCTTCTGCTTATAGACTCGGCGCTGGATAATGAAATGGCAATGAAGGCGGATGACACCATGACCCCGGCAAAGATGATAGGGTTTTACAAACGGAAGATGGAGATTGTTTATAAGGCTTTAAAATACGGGATTTATAAATAGGAAACAGGTGAAAACATGTTTTTCTTTTTAAGGCTTGCGCTTGGCAATATTTTCAAGAACGGCAGGAATACCCTGACCATACTTATTGCCGTGTTTATAAGCGTGTTCGCCATGGAGTTTACTTACGGATACATGGACGGGTTTAAATTAAAGATAATTAACGAGGCTTTAAGCGCGATTGGACATGTCAAGATATACAATGCGGGCTATTATAACAATCTTGATTTCGCGCCGGTCGAAGAAAACGTGGAATGGAATAAAAAGTCTGAGGAAAAAATCCTTTCAATGCCGGGCGTTGTTTCGGTAAGGCCGGAGATAAATTTCGGGGCCATGGCTAACAGCGAATACTCAAACCAGGAAACGCTTGTGCGCGCGCTTGACCCTGAGGCTGCCGGAGGGCAGTATGAAAAGCTTAAAAAAACGGTTGTACAGGGAAACTTTATAAAAAAACCCGGCGATTTGGTAATCGGCATAAAGATGGCGGCCCTGCTTAAATTGAAAATCGGGGACAGCCTGATCCTTTTAACGATGGACCAGTATGGCTCCATAAACGCCGTTGAAGGAAGGGTGAGCGGATTTTTCAGGAATTATAATCCGCCCGAGGAGGAAGGACTTGTCATCTGCGCGCTGCCGCTGGCGCAAAAATTGCTTGCCATGGAAGGCAGGGTAACTGAAATAATGATAAATATAAAGGATCCTTTTAGCGCTGAACATGCCTCGGCAGATATGCAAAAGGCGCTGCAGGAGGGTGTGATCTGCGTGCCGTGGAATAAGGAACAGCCCATGATCAAATACATGATAGAGAGCATGGACATTGCCGTGTATATCATGGCAAGCATAATAGTATTCGTCGCCGGGCTCGGAATAATAAACTCATTTCTGATGAATGTTATGAGCAGGCTGCCTGAGTTCGGAGTGCTCCGGGCGATGGGGCTCGGGAAGAGTCAGTTGTTCATGATGATAATGGCGGAATCTTTCCTGGAGGGCGTCATAGGGACCATAGCCGGGTTAATCCCGGCAATAGCGCTAGTATATTATTTCCAGATAAACCCGATTAATTATGAGGCAATGGGGGATATGATGAGCTCTTTTAAAGGGCTTGATTCGCTCATTGGGACTGCCCTGACACCGGGGGGCGTAATTGTAACGGCTGTTACCGGAATACTTATATCGGTCCTGGCTTCGCTGTATCCGGCCATAACAGCTGTCAGTAAGAAGCCTGTCGACATTTTGAGGGTGCTGGAATGATCAGAAAAATAATAAAGATAGCATTAAACAATGTTTTTAAGCAGAAAAGGCGCTCGCTTTTGAACGCCCTTACTTTTGCAGCTAATATGTTTGCCCTGGTGGCGCTGCTGGGCATGATAACCGGGCAGTATAACCTCATGTTTGAAAAGTCCATAGACCTCTCAAGCGGCCATTTTAAGATATATAACAGCGCTTATGTGGGGGAAAAAAGAAGGATGCCGCTGGACCTGACAATAAAGGACCCCGGAGCGGTTATCGCGGCCATAAGCAAGGCACCTCATTTTGTGGCGGCTGACGCGAGGATAACAAAGGACTGCATCTTAAGCAATACAAAACGCAAAACAGGGGTTGTGCTAAACGGGGTTAATTTTGAAAAAGGGAAAAAGATATCATCCGTATTCAATAAAGTGACGGGTAATCCGCCGCAAAAGGGTTCGTCAGGGCTGCTCGTCGGCAAAAGGCTTGCTGAATTGCTGAAAATTAAAGAGGGGGATCCGCTGCTTGTATACGGGCAGACAAAGCAAAAAGCAAACAACCTCGTGGATTCCACGGCAACCGGTTTTTATTCCGCTGGATTTCCTTTCATGGAGAAAATGGTTGTATATGCCGATTATGGTTTTGTTTCGGATTTCCTCGACATGGGAGGGGAAGCCACGGAGATAATAGTCAGGCTCGACAGCAGGGATAATGTCGCGGAGGCAAAAAAATATATCAGGAACGTTGTTGATAAGGAATTTCCCGGGCTTGTAGTGCGCGACTGGATGGAAGAGCAGCCTTCGCTGATTGCCGCCGCTAAAATGGACTTTATAAGCTATGGCATAATATTTGGAATACTGCTTTTTCTCGCGGTCTTTATTATAATAAACACACTGACAATAAGCGTTTTTGAAAGGACCGCGGAAATTGGCACGATGAGGGCCATCGGGCTGTCGAAAGGGCAGGTCCGCGCGATCTTCTTTATTGAAGGCATGACGCTATCCGGGCTCGGGGTTATTCTTGGCGGGTTGCTTGTGCTGCCGCTGGTATACTACCTGAATGTTCATGGAATCAGCATAAAAGAAATGGGGGTCGGGGATTTAAACGTCCCTTTTGAGCCTGTGATGAAAGCAATGAATCATTTTTCCGACTGGCTGATAGCCGGAACTGTTTGCATGATAGCGGGTGCGATAGGCGCGGTATACCCGTCTAACAAGGCGGCTGAGACGAATATAGTTGAGGCCCTTAAGAGGGGGGTAAGGTAGGGAAATTGCGGATTGCGGATAGTAGATTGCGGATTTAGCGGTTTGTAGAGTATAATACATGTATAAGGGAAGATGATTGTAAAACCCTGTACAGGAGAAAAATATGTTTATGTTCCTTAAGCTTGCTATAGGTAACATCATAAAGAACAGGAGGACCAGTCTTACCATACTTCTTGTCATATTTATCTGCGTATTCATAATGCAGTTCGGCGTGGCTTTTACGGACGGGTTTAAGGCAAAACTTACCGGAGACTACTTAAACGACTCCGGGCATATCAATATTTATGATAAGACTTTCTATAAAGAGATGGATTTTACCATGAATGAATACAACGTAAAGCTTGACCCGCAATTTTTAAAGGCGCTTAAAAGCGTTCCCGGCGTAAAGTCTGTAAGGCCTGAGATAAACTTCGGGGCTATCGCAAATACGGAAAAAAAGAACCTTGAATGTTATATCCACGCCATAGACCCTGAAAAGGCTTCTGAGAATTATCAGAGGCTGGCGGCGTCCATTATAAGCGGGTCATTTATAAAGAAAGGCACTGACATTATAATAGGAAAGCGCGGGGCTGAAATACTCGGGTTAAAACCCGGAGACAAACTGGTACTTCTGTCCGTTGACCAGTACGGCTCTATCAGCGCTGTGGAAGGCACTATAGCCGGTATTTATAAGACCTTCTCGGCGCAGCTTGACGAACGCGGGCTTGTATGCGGACTGCCGCTGGCGCAGAAGCTGCTGTCCATAAGCGGCGCAGCAACCAAGATAATGGTAAATATTGACGATCCCATGGCGGCGCAGGAAATGGCTGCAACACTTGAAAAGGTGCTTCCCGAGAACGCGGCTGCTGTGCCGTGGCAAAAAGAGCAGCTGTTCCTGGTCTCTTATTTGCAGGTGCTTGGGGTATCGGTATTCATAATGTCTTTTATCATAATCTTCGGGGCTTCCGTGGGCATCATCAATTCATTTCTTATGAACATCATGAACAGGCTTCCGGAATTCGGAACCATGAGGGCCATGGGGCTCGGGAAACGGCAGATGTTCCTTATGATAACAACGGAATCATTCATACTCGGGGTTATCGGCACTGTGATGGCAATAATACCGGGTACAATGCTTGTCCTGTACTATCAGGCGCACCCGTTCAATTACGAAAGGATGTTCAGGACCATGCAGGGCACAGCCATGGGTTCCATTGACGCGACCATGGGCACGGTATTCCTGCCTGCTTCTGTGGCAGTAGTCGTACTCACCGGCATTTTGATATCTGTCGTGGCTTCATCATATCCGGCGCTCTTAGCCATCGGCAAGAAACCTGCCGATGTAATGAGGGTGACAGAATGAACACCCAAATATTCGGCATAGCTTTACGCAATGTTGTAAAGAACAAGCGCAGGTCCACGCTTAACATGCTTTCATTTGCAGTCTCAGTATTCATGATGCTTTTAGGGTTCGGCATGGTAAAGGGGCAGTTTGACGCGCTTTACGAGAGGCTGATAGACTTAAGGACCGGCCATATAAAAATATACAATAAGCAGTATCCGGCGCTGAAAACAACACTGCCGCTGGATATGTCCATAGATAATCCGGAGGCTGTAATCGCGGCCATAAAAGACACCCCGCACCTTGTAGCTGCGTCCCCGAGGCTGATACATGACGGAATTATTTCAAACTCAAAGAAAAAATACGGTGTCCTGATCCACGGGATAGACATGGAAAAAGAAAAAAAGATACTTACTGCGTATAACAGCATAAAAGGAAGCGGCCTTCCTCAAAACGGCGCTTCCGTTATGATAGGCGGAAAACTTGCGGAAATGCTTGAACTCAAGGAAGGCTCATCCGCGCTGCTGTTCTCCCAGACCGTAGGGAACATGAACAACCTTGACGATGTAAATGTATCGGGAATATATTCGGTGGGTTTTGAAGCAATGGAGAAATTGAATGTATATATACCGTATAAATTCGCGGCAAGGCTGCTGGACATGGATAATAAAGCCACGGAAATAATAATAAGGCTTGATAAGACCTCCAACACAGACCAGGCAAAAAAATATATAAAAGCTATTGTTGAAAAGCGGTTCCCGGCGCTCGTTGTTATGGACTGGAAAGAGGAGAACGCCGACCTTTTTGAGCTGGCAAAGGCGAAGATGGGAAGTTTCTCGGTGTTTGTGATGATATTCCTATTCCTCTCATTCTTTATAGTTGTCAATACCATGACCATGTCAGTACTTGAACGGACAGCGGAAATAGGGACGCTGCGCGCCATGGGTTTTGACAAGAGATCCATCATGTGGATGTACCTTGTGGAAGGCATGCTCCTGGCTGTATTCGGCGTATTACTGGGATGGATATTATCCGGCCCGCTGGTTTATTATTTAAATGTCCACGGATTAATCCTGGACATGATGAAGTCGGCATCCACGAACAACCTGCCGATGTCTGAGGTTTTAAAGTCGGTAAATACATTTTCTGACTGGGTGATATCAGCACTGATATGTCTTGCCGCAGGTCTGTGCGGAGCGTACTTCCCGGCGAAGCTGGCTTCCGAGATGAACATAGTGAAGTCGTTACAGAGGGGTGTAAGGTAGGAAAGGGAATAATAGCCCAAAGCCCATAGCCCAGGGAAAAACGGGCAAGGCAGGGATAAGGATTTAAAACAACTTGAGCTTTGGGCTCAATACGCAAAGGAGTGTGAATTATGAAAAAGACAGCGTTATTAGTTATGGCTTTGATAATAGCAACCGGAGTTTCTTTGTTCGCACTTGACGCCAAGTATACCAAGGAATACGCCGAAGGGCTGCTTAAGACCGTGGATAAGAGCCTGTATCCTGAAGTATATAAGTCCACCATGACCATGACTACTATCAGGGCGGGCAGAAAGCCGCTGTCAAATACCTTTGAAATTTTGTCCAAAGGTACTGACAAGTCGCTTATGAAAATAACGTATCCTGCAAGGGACAAAGGCAAGAAGATCCTCATGAGCGGTGACAACCTGTGGATGTACATGCCTGACATTTCAAGGCCCATCAGGCTGACTGCAAAGCAGAGTTTTATGGGTTCGACCTTCTCCAATGAGGACCTGGCAGAATCAGGCTGGGAAGACAATTATTCAGCCTCAATTACCGATCAGAAAGGCACACTGATACTCATAGATTTGAAGGCGAAAAAGAAGGATGTCGCGTACGCGAGGATTACCATGTGGCTTGACGATACGACAAAGATACCAACGGAAATGACATATTACGGTTTATCGGGAAAAGCCATAAAGAAAATGATAATGTCAAAGATAGCGCCGCTTGGCGGATTGACAAGGCCGACGGTAATGAAGATGGAAGACCTTCTGGAAGCCGGGTCATATACCGAAGTTGAGCTTAAAAGTATGGATGCGCTGGAAAGCCTTCCTGACCATACGTTTGACCCGACGCAGATGGGAAGGTAAGGCGGATTCTGAATTCCGGATTTTGGATTTTGAATTAAATACAACCCTGTAGGGGCCGCCCCGTGCTTGCACGCTGAAGCTTCAGCGAAAGTGTGTGGCGGTTCGAAAGCAGGATATTAATTCGGATAGCGAGGCAAAAAATGAAGAAGTTTTTATTGATCGCGACAATTTTAATGTCTGCAACAATAACTTACGCCATGGACATAAACGTGGATTCGGTCACTGATGTCAGTTACGCGAACTTTATCAAAAGTCTGCCGTATTTTCACCCCGGCACGCTTAAGGCTGTTAATTCCTATGAGAAGATACGGCTTAAGGCAAAGCAGGCAATGGAACAGGTCACGCTGAATTTTGACGGAAGGTTTTATCTTTATCCGGATACCACGTCGCTTGATTACAATATTGACAGCGCGTACGTTACTATCGCGAACGGGCCGTTTGTGGTTTACGCGGGAAAACAGAGGATAAAGTGGGGGACAGGTTATTTTTGGAATCCGTCAGATAATCTGCAGCCGGCTAAAAACCTCTTCAGGACAACGGAAGACCTGGAAGGCGTTTTTGCCCTGCGCGCCGAGTATTCGAGCGATATTGTTACGTCATCATTGATAATCCTTCCTACAGGAGCTTTCGGATATGGCGGAATATACGGAAGTTTTGACGGCGCGGTTCAGCTATATAAAATGATAGGCACATGCGATGTTTATGCCAATTACATTTATAAGCCCGGAGCGCAATCATTTGGCGCGGCCATATCATGGGACGCCGGTTTTGCCGTAGTTAACGCCGAATACGACATGAAACAGGTAGAGGCGGGCACTCATTACGTTTTCGGGGACAGGGATTACAGCGACAGCTATTCCATAGGGTTGTCCAAAATGATTTCTGACGAGCTTTCCGCCGTAATTGAATTCTACAGAAATAATAACGGGTCAGGCAATGACACATTTGAGACGCAGATAAGGACGCTGGGTTTCGCGCACGGACTTTCAAAGGTGGATTACCTGGCATATACTGTCAATTATGTTTTAGACCAGAAGTTCGGGTTCGGCATAACAGGATTGCATGGCCTGGATGACGGGACGACTTTAATATTTCCATCCGTAAGTTATGTCGAGAACCAGAATTACGACATACAGCTCGCGCTGCTTGAAAATTTAACGCGCGTTGGCATAAATGAAGGGACGTATTCCTTTAATATTTATAACACGGTAGAGCTAAGGATTAACGCGTACTTTTAGACTGCACCCTCACCACTGACCCCCTCCCTAAGAGGGAGAGGGAAATGGAAGATGGAACTTTAATATAGGAGGTATTATCATGGCAAACGTCGTAAAAATTGAAAACGTAAAAAAGGAATACACCCTGGGCAAGACAAAGGTTCACGCCCTTCAGGGGGTAGACCTTGAGATTAAGGAAAAAGATTTCATGTGCATTATCGGGCCTTCGGGCTCGGGCAAGACGACACTTTTAAACCTCGTGGGCTGCCTGGACGCGCCGACATCGGGAGAGGTGCGCCTTTTCGACAAATATGACGTTTCGAAACTCAATGACAGCCAGGCAACAGTGCTCAGGCGCGATAACATAGGGTTTATCTTCCAGACATTCAATCTGATACCCGTGCTGAACGTTTACGAAAATATAGAGTTTCCGCTTGTAATACAGAACAGGCCGGCCGCGGAGCGCAAAAAAATGGTGGATGAGATTATTGACGATGTGGGATTAAGGGAATTTGTAAAACACAAGCCCGACGAACTCTCCGGAGGCCAGAGGCAGAGGATCGCCGTGGCAAGGGCGCTTATTACAAACCCAAAGCTGATACTCGCGGACGAGCCTACCGCAAACCTTGATAAGGAGAACGGCCGCAATATAATGGAGATAATGAAGCATTTAAATGAGGAACACGGTGTTACTTTTGTATTCTCAACCCACGACCCCAGGGTCATGGAAGAGGCAAAAAGGACCGTGGTGCTTGAGGACGGAAGGGTAAAGTCGGATACGAACGGAAAATAAATTTTCAATTTGAAATTTTCAATTTTCGATTGAAAACAAAGGCTTTTGTAGCGGGCGCATTATATGCGCCCGTTTCTTATATGGATTGAAATGTCGTAAATTGTTTGTGTTTTAAGGCATTTAATTCAAAATTGAAAATATAAAATTGAAAATGCCTTTTCTTTCTAAAACCCCCTTGACTTTTCATGCCAAAAAGGTAAAATAATAGAACAATGTTCCTAATTTTTTGAAATTATTTTGAGGAGGGAAGCATGAGAAAGGGTTTTCTAATTTTATTGGCAGTTTTCGTGACTTTGGCACTGGTAATTCTCACCGGATGTAACGCAGCATCGATCCTCGGAGGCAAAGAACTCAGGTTTATGTACTGGGGAGACCCCAGCGAGATTGAAATCATCAAAACAATGGTAGGCAAGTTCGAAAAAGAGACCGGCTTTAAGGTAAAGGCTGAAAGAGCGCCGTCCGGCCCGCCTTACATGGAAAAAGTCCTCACGCAGTTTGCGGGCGGAAGCGCGCCTGACGTCCTGTTTATCGAAGTAAACAACTTTAAGGAATTCGCCCAGAAAGGCGTGCTCGAAGATTTAACGCCATATCTCGAAAAAGAAACCTCGTTTAAAATCTCTGATTTCTATGAAAAGATAGTGGACAGGTTTACAGTTGACGGGAAGCTTTATGTGCTTCCGCGCGACATAGCGCCTATCTGCACCATTTATTACAACAAGAAAATGTTTGATAATGCCGGCTTAAAATACCCGAAAGACAGCTGGACATGGGATGATTTTTTAAAGACCGCAAAAAGACTTACCTTAAAAGACGCTAATAAAATGACGACACAGTACGGCTACGTGGATGACTGGCCCATCTGGGAGCAGTTTGTATTCTCCAACGGCGGCGGTATGGTCGACAACGTAAAGAACCCGAAGAAATGCATCATGGATAAAAAGGCCGTATACGAAGCCATCCAGTTCAGGTCAGATCTTATCAATAAGTGGGGAGTGACACCGTCACCCTCGCAGATGACCGCCATGGGCGGCATGGGTACCGCTGATATGTTCGTATCCGAGAGGGTCGCGATGTTCTTCTCGGGCATCTGGAAGACGCCGCTTTTCAGGGCGCAGATAAAGAATTTTGACTGGGATGTTGTCACGTTCCCGGTAAGCAAGACCGGAGAAAAAGCATACTTAACCGGCGGTTCAGGATACGCAGTTGTGAACAAATCAAAACAGAAAGAAGCGGCATGGAAGCTTGTTACATATTTAGCCGGAGCAGAAGGACAGAAAATGCTCGCGGAAACAGGGCTCGCGCAGCCGGCCATGAAGAAGATCGCCGAATCAAAGGCGTTCCTGGACGGAAAAGCCCCGAAACACAAAGACCTGCTTTTGACAGCGGTAAAGTACGTGAAGTTCATGCCGCTTATGCCGGAATGGGAAGAGATCAACGTTTCCATGATAGCGCCGGCTTTAGACAGGGTATGGAACGGCAAGGACAAGGCGAAAGATGTTATGAAGAAACTTGCCCCTGAAATTAACGAGAACTTTTTCAGCGGAGAAGCAAAGTAACCATTGACCCACATACAGGGCGGCCGCGCCTTTAACGCGGCCGCCCTGAACAAACGGAATCATACGCAAGGGCGCGCAAGACGCGCCCCCTACAAATAAACACAGAAACACGGGCCCGCTAAAAGCAGGTTAAAGGCCGGCGGGTAAACAAAAAAATCCGGAGGAACGTGATGGAAAACCAAATTAAAAAAAGCAGGATGAAAATGTCCACCCAGGAATCGGTTTTCGGCTATGTGTTCTTAATGCCGTGGATTCTTGGAATGATATTCTTTACGGGAGGCCCGATTATCGCGTCGCTTATACTCGCGTTCTGCGACTGGGACCTTATTACACCGCCGAAGTTTGTCGCTTTCGGCAATTTTATACACATGTTCGGCGATACCAGGTTCTTGGCCAGCCTTTTTAACACATTCTATTACACGGTCTTCTCAGTACCGCTCGCTATCGTGGGTTCCGTACTGGTGGCCATGCTTATGAACCAGAAGTGGAAGACTGTGAGTCTTTTGCGCACCATATACTACCTGCCGTCAGTTACGGCCGGTGTTGCTTCAGCGATTATCTGGATGTGGCTTTTAAATCCGGACTTCGGACTTATTAACTACGGGCTTTCAATGCTTGGAATTGCAGGACCGAAGTGGATGGCCGATGAAGTGTGGGCAAAACCCGCTCTTGTGATTATGAGCCTCTGGGGAGTCGGCGGAAACATGATAGTTTACTTAGCCGGGCTTCAGGGTATACCAAGGCAGCTTTACGAGGCTGCCGAGATAGACGGCGCGGGTATGATGCAGAAGTTCTGGCACGTGACCATACCGATGTTAACCCCGGTCATATTCTTCAATCTTATTATGTCGATAGTCTGGTCCTTCCAGATATTCACGCAGGTTTACGTTATGACCGGCGGACAGGGAGGACCTTCGGATTCAACCCTGGTTATGGTGCTTTACATATACCAGCAGGCTTTCAAATTCCACAACATGGGATATGCCTCGGCTATCGCATGGATGCTTTTCATAATCATCCTGGTATTCACACTCCTGCAGTTTAAAGTGGCGGGCGGATGGGTTCACTACGAGGGAGAACTTAAGAAATAATTACTAATTACCAATTACTAATGACCAATAAAAAATATAATAATTAATCCGGAGGTTTTTAATATGGCTAAAAAAGATTTGGGATTTTGGGCAAGCCAGAAGCTGCAGTCGCATTTGGTAAGCTGGATGCTGTATATTATAGCCTGGGCAGGCGCGCTTGTGTTTGTGATTCCGCTTGTCTGGATGATTTCCACGTCGCTTAAGGCGCCGGACCAGATATTTACGATGCCGCCAAAGTGGCTTCCGTATTCAAAGGTATACCTGACTTATGAACCGCAGATAGCGGCAAAGTTTGACGGGAAAATAAAGATAGAAAAAGACGATGACGGCACCAAAAGGATACAGCTGGGTTCATTTAGCCAGGTAATCCCGCCATACGCCACATTGAGGGTAAAAAATAAAGATAAGGTTAAAAAAGGCGATATCATCGCGACCCTTCCGGGCAGCGGCAAAGTTAAGATTATTGAGAATATGGACCTTTCAAAGCTTATCAGGATAACAGACACAAAAGGCGTGGTAATAAAAGAATACACTGTTTCACAGGATACCAAGATCGTCGTAAAAGACGGGGATGAGGCAAAAATCGGGCAGAAGCTGGCGGATGTAAATCCGCAGTGGTCCAACTACCCCAAAGCATGGGCTCCCAAAGCGCTTGACGAGACATTTACAAAGTATCTTATGAATACGGTTATAATCACGGCCTCCGCCATATTCGGCGTGCTTTTAAGCTGTTCTTTTGTGGCATACGGTTTTGCCAGGTTCAAGTTTCCGGGCAGGGACCAGTACTTTTTGCTGATGATATCCACCATGATGATCCCGGCGCAGGTTACCATGATACCCACCTTTGTGCTTTTCAAGTACCTGGGTTGGATTGACACCTTCGCGCCGCTTATCGTCCCTTGTTTCTTCGGCGGCGGAGCGTTTAACATATTTTTAATGAGACAGTTTTTCATGACCATACCGACCGAACTCGATGACGCCGCGAAGATTGACGGCTGCAACTACTTCCAGATATTCTGGATGATCCTGCTCCCGCTGGTTAAGCCGGCTATGGCATCGATTGCGATATTCGGGTTCGTATATAACTGGAATGACTTCTTAAATCCGCTTATATACTTAAACAGCACCTCAAACTACACGCTCGCGCTGGGGCTGCAGACATTTACCACCATGTACGGCACGGCGTATGATCTGATGATGGCGGCTTCCACGATAGTGCTGCTGCCCATACTGCTCGCGTTCTTCTTTGGACAGAGGTTCTTCATAGAAGGCGTAGCGACAACAGGGTTAAAAGGTTAATCACATTAAGGTTTAGACAATATATGCAAAAAGCCCTCTCCTTTTCGGGAGAGGGCTTTTTATTTTTGTAATGAAAGATTGGGATTTGTGTGTCATTGCGAGGAGCCGTTTTTGTTTTGCGGCGACGAAGCAATCTTGCTGTTTGTCAGGATTAAAACGAGATTGCTTCGTCGGCAAACTACAGGGACGCCTCCTCGCAATGACAGCCGGATATCACGAAAAAAATTAACTAACGCAAAGGAATAACAAGTGAAAAAGTACATCCTTAAAAGGCTGTTGCTTATAATACCGGTGCTTCTGGGCATCACCATAATTACTTTTGCCATTATTCATCTTACCCCCGGCGGGTTTGTCCGCGCTAATATGGAAATGAACATGAAGGTGAACCCGGACTCCATGGAAAAATTAAAGGTTCTGTACGGCCTTGACAAGCCGCTGCACGAGCAGTACTTAAGATGGCTATGGCGTTTTGTGCGACTTGATTTCGGGGAATCATTTATAGACAACAGGCCTGTTCTGGAAAAAGTCGCGGAGCGCCTTCCCGCGACCCTGCTGCTTAACATATCCGCCCTCGTCCTTATTTTCATATTCGGAATAGTAATCGGCGTTACCTCCGCCTTAAAGCGCAATTCAGCCTATGACAGGGTAATGACCACTATAACCTTCATAGGTTACTCTGTGCCGGGGTTCTGGCTTGCCCTGATCCTCATGATGACATTTGCCGTCAAATGGCAGATACTGCCGGTATCAGGAATGACTTCAATGAATTTTGACATGATGAACCCGTTTGAGCAGGCCGCGGACATAGCCTGGCACATGGTGCTTCCGCTGTTTATCACCGCGTTTGGCGGGCTGGCGTATATCTCAAGGTATGTAAAATCAAGCATGATCGAGTCGCTGTCGCAGCAATACATAACAGCAGCATACGCGAAAGGCATGCCTGAAAAAACGATTATATACAAAAGTGCCCTAAAGAACTCGTTACTGCCGGTCATTACGCTTTTAGGGTTGTCGCTTCCCGGACTTATCGGAGGAAGTTTCATATTTGAGACCATCTTCGCATGGCCCGGCATGGGAAGGCTGGCTTATGAAGCTGCAATGAGTTTTGATTATCCGGTTATTATGGGGGACGTGACGATAGCTGCCTTTTTAACGCTTCTGGGGAATCTTGTTGCTGACATTAGTTACGCGTTTGTGGATCCGAGGATACGGTACAAATAAGGGCAATTAACAATTTACAATTAAGAATTAACAATTATGGTGTGCTTTTGCACGTTTTATTATAAAAATACAGAGAGTTTTAGATCTTGTAGAGACACAGCTTGCTGTGTCTCGCCTTTGCCGGTGTTAACCGCTAAGATCTGAGACGCAGCAAGCTGCGTCTCTACAAAAACAATTTTTGATTTTTGAGTTCACGGAGGAAATATGAACAAAATGATCTGGACAGGAGCCATAGCCGCGGTAATGCTTTTTATTATCGCTATTTTCGCGCCTGTTCTTACCACATATGACTTTAAAAACCAGGATATAGCCTCCAGGCTTCAGCCACCGTCTGCAAATCACATTTTCGGGACGGATGAGCTTGGCAGGGACCTTTTTACGCGTATGGTTTACGGCGCCAGGGTATCCATAACTGTCGGGATAATAGCGGTGCTTATTTCAACCATTATAGGCGTTTTGTTGGGGTCCCTTGCGGGGTACTTTGGAGGCTGGATTGACAACGTGATAATGCGTTTTGTTGATATAATGCTGACTATTCCCACGCTTTTTCTAATATTAATGCTGATTGTTTTTCTCGGGCCCTCACTTATAAATATCATGATAATAATAGGACTTACTTCATGGACGGACATAGCAAGGATAATCAGGGCTGAGGTCATGGCCATAAAGAAGCTGGCATATGTGGATGCGGCGAGGCTTATCGGGCTGTCAAAAAGGGATATCATACTTAAGCACATACTTCCAAATACGCTTGGCCCCGTATTTGTTTACATGACATTCGGGATATCAGGGGCGATACTTACGGAGTCAGGCCTTTCATTCCTGGGGCTTGGTGTCCAGCCGCCCATGCCAAGCTGGGGGAATATCCTTACATCAGGCAAGGATTACATAGAAACCGCGTGGTGGCTGGTAATCTATCCGGGCATGGCGATTTTTATAGCTGTATTTTCTTATAACATACTCGGCGAAGGGCTGCGTGATTTTTTCAACCCGCGCCTGAAGAAGGAAGAATAATGGCTGACGCTGCCATGCTGAAACTGAAAGATGTCAAAGTTGATTACCGGGTAAAAGGCGGCTTCATACATGCCCTCCGTGATGTTTCCATATCCATAAATGCGGGGGAATCAGTGGCGATAGTCGGGGAATCAGGGTGCGGGAAATCAACGCTGGCGTCATCCCTTATGCTTTTACTGGCGAAGAACGCATCGCTTTCCGGCAGTATAGAAATTAACGGCAGGCAGGTTACGGGCAGTACTGCCGCGGAACTTGAGGCGCTGCGGGGCGCGGAAATCGGAATGATATTCCAGGATCCGGCAGCGTCGCTTAACCCTCTTTTTACCGTTAAAGAACAGCTGGAAGAGACAATTATGAACCACAGGAAAATAAGGGATAAAAAAATACTTGAAGAAACAGCCATGAAACTGCTTGAAGACGCCGGTATAACCGAAATAAGGCGCGTATATCATTCTTACCCGCACCAGCTCTCGGGAGGGCAGCAGCAGAGGGTCATGATAGCCATAGCGCTCTCATGTTCGCCGAAAATTTTGGTGGCTGATGAGCCTACAACCGCGCTGGATGTCACTGTCCAGGCGCAGATAATAGCGCTGCTTAAAAGACTTAAAGAGAAAAAAGGACTGACACTGATACTCATCACTCATGACCTGCACCTGGCGGTGGAGCTTTGCTCCAGGGTGGTTGTGATGTACGCCGGTGAGATAGCAGAGGATGGCGCCATAGCAAATGAGGCACAGGCAAAGCACCCGTATACCAGGGCGTTATTTGAGATAATACCGGGCATAAGGGACAAAAAACGGAAATTTAAGGTAATACCGGGAGCGGTTCCGGACCTGAGGGAATTAAGGGAGCAGTGTTCGTTTTACGGCAGATGTTCAAAAGCGCAGGAGAAATGCTCTAAAAACAGGCCGATGCTTGAAAACGGTGTACGGTGCTTTTACCCGTATTAAATGCAATCTAAGTTGTTTTTGTAGGGGCAATTCATGAATTGCCCAACAAGGGCCAGGGCGGGCGATTCGTGAATCGCCCCTACAACACCGTTTGGGTAGTGAAATAAGAAATGACATTTAATACAAACAAAAGAGGAAAAATGATTGAGGTCAAAGATCTAAAAAAGACATTCATAGCAGAGGCGATGTTTTCCGGGGAAAAGGAAACAGTAACCGCGGTTGACGGGGTGACTTTTTCCGTATCAAAAGGGGAAATACTCGCGCTTGTCGGGGAGTCCGGTTCCGGCAAGACTACCATAGCCCGCTGCGTGGCAGGGCTTGAAACGCGCGACTCGGGGGAAATACTAATAAACGGTGAAAAAACGAAATATGATGTACCCGGGGAACGAAGGAAAGTCCAATATGTGTTTCAGGATACATTCGGGTCGCTTAACCCCCGGATGAAGGTTGCTGAGGCAATCAAGGAGCCTATTGCTTTTCATTTTGGCTTAAAAGGGGAAGAACTCAAGGCAGCGTCGCGCGGGTACCTGGAAATGACAGGTCTTAAAGACGATATCGGAGATAAATACCCGCATGAGATATCAGGCGGGCAGAGGCAGCGCGTGGTCCTGGCAAGGGCGCTGTCCATGAAACCGGAGGTTTTAATTGCCGACGAGCCTGTTTCTTCGCTTGATGTATCAGTACAGGCGCAGATTCTCTCGCTGCTGATGGAGCTCAATGACAAGCAGGGCATAACCATGCTCTTTATAACACATGATTTAAGGATAGTAAAAAGTCTCGCTCACAGGGTTATAATACTTCGCAGGGGAAGGATAGAAGAGCAGGGTGTTGTGGAAGCGGTTTATGGCGCCCCCAAAAGCGATTATACAAAACTCCTGCTTTCATCCATACCTGATTCGCCATATAAGGAAATCATAAAATAAAGGGGAGGCTGGATGCCTTTTACACCATACCATTTCGGGCCTACAGGTTTTCTGGGAGTTGTTTTCAGGCGCTGGGTAAGCCTGCCTGCGTTTATGCTTGTAAATGTTTTTATGGATCTAGAGCCGCTTACGGTGATAACTTTTCATATCAGGCATTACCCTGAACACGGTTTTTCCCACACTTTAGTGGGGGCAATAATAGTGGCCCTTCTTTTTTCCATTTTTTATCTGCCGATAAAAAAACCGGTTAATTCAGTCATGCGCATATTTAAACTCGGGCAGGAAAATGGTATTACTCAAATCATTGCCGGGGCTTTATCCGGCGCGCTGCTGCATGTTGTCCTTGATTCTTTTTTATATACCGACATAATGCCGTTATACCCGTATGATACAAACCCGTTTTACGGCCATATTTCGCCGGCTGCGTTAAGGCTTTATTGCCTCGTTTCTTTTGGGTTTATGGCTGTCGTATATACGGCAGGTTTATTCATGAAAAAAGCCGGGGTTAAGGAAACCCGCCGGGTTGACTGAGGAAATAGTATATGATATTATTAGTTAAATAAACAAGGGAGGGAATAATGAGAAAAATTCTGTTATCTGTAGTTGCGTTTGTAATGCTCTTTGCATGCGTTTCTTACGCGGAAGGCCTGGAAGGAAGCATCTACGCGGCCGGTGTAAGCAAATACCTGTGGAGGGGCCAGCTGTTAAACCACAACGCCTGCATACAGCCGGGTATGAGTATCTCTTTTGAGGGGATTTCCGCCATTTTGTGGGCTTCCGCAGATTCGGATGTTAACAACGAAGCAGTCGACGAGTTTGATTATTACCTCACATACGAACATAAAATCCCGTGGGTTGAAATCCTATCTTTAAGGGCAGGTTTAGCCTCATATTATGTGGGGCCATACGGATACCCGTTCATAGTGTCTGAAGATGACGAAATCAGCCTGACGCTTACAGGGGATGTCATATCAAACCCGTATATTTCATGGAGCCACTCCATTAAGCCGGGTACTTATAATTATATGGAAATGGGGCTATCTCACGAAATGGAATTCGGGGAGATGGCGGGAGGTTCTGTGGCGGCCGGAGCGGCATTTACCGCTGGGCTAAATTTCAATGAGCCAACAAGGTTCGATGAGGATACGCACGAACCGTTAGAAGAAGGGGCAAGGTTCACTGTTGCCAGCCTTAATATATACGGCAATTACAGCATCGGCGATTATACACTGACACCGGCGCTTTTCGGGCAGTTAAAACTCAGTGACAACTACAAAAATGATGTGATGTTTTCGCTGACGCTGAATTATGACTGGGCAGTGGGCGGGGAAGAGAAAGAAGATACCGGCGCCGGAGAAAAAACAGAATAAATTAACTTATTAAATAAAAAAAGCGGGCGATAAGCCCGCTTTTTTTATTTATGTCCGGTTACATACCGGGGAACTTCATGCCGCCCATTCCTCCCATGCCGGGGAAGCCGTTTCCTCCGTGTCTGCGGCGGGACATTGATTTCATCATTTTCCTCGCCTGGGCGAACTGTTTCAAAAGCTTGTTTACCTTTTCCGGGGTGGTGCCGCTGCCCCTTGCTATCCTTACCCTGCGTTTCATATCTATAATCTCGGGTTTAAGGCGCTCCCTGCGTGTCATGGACAGTATCATGGCCTCGGTGCGCTTCATTTCGTTTTCGTCAACTTTTACGTTCTGCAGGTTCATCTTGGAGGCGCCCGGTATCATTTTAAGCATTTCATCAAGGGGGCCCATATTTTTCATCATTTTCATCTGCTCGAGGAAGTCCTCAAGGGTGAATGTGGCTTTGCGCATTCTCTCCTCAGCTTTTTTCGCTTCGTCAGCTGAAAAGGACTTCTGGACTTTTTCCACGAGGGAAACAATATCTCCCATGCCCAGGATTCTGGAGGCGAGCCTGTCGGGGTGGAAAGGCTCAAGTTTTTCAATTTTTTCGCCAGTTCCGAGGAATTTAATTGGAACATTGGCGGTGTGCTTCATTGAAAGCGCGGCGCCGCCCCTGGCATCGCCGTCTATTTTTGTAAGTATAAGCCCGGTAATGCCGAGAGCTTCATTGAAGCTTTTTGCCACGTTAACAGATTCCTGGCCAAGCATGGCGTCGGCCACCAGGAGTATCTCGGTGAAGGGAATTTTTGATTTTGTGACCTTCAGTTCTTCTATCATGGCTTCGTCTATGTGGAGCCTGCCTGCGGTGTCCACAATGATGGCGTCATAAACCTTCATTTCAAGTTCTTTATAACCGTTTACGGCTATTTTTACCGCGTCATTATGCGGCTCCGTATAAAAGGAAACACCAACCTGCTTACTGAGTTTTTCCAGCTGTTCCTTTGCCGCCGGCCTGTACGTGTCAGCGCCTATTAAGAGGACTTTATCCATGTTCTTTTCATGCTTCAGGTAATATGCCAGCTTAGCCGCTGTTGTGGTCTTGCCTGAGCCCTGGAGGCCTGCCAGCATGATAATAACAGGCCTTTTGGACGTGTTTAAGGCTGAATCCTGGTCGCCAAGGAAGGAGATAAGCTCTTCGTGGACTATTTTAACGAACTGCTGGCCCGGGGAGACAGCTTTAAGCACTGACTCGCCAATGGCTTTTTGTTTTACATTTTCAATGAAGGATTTTACGACCTTATAATTTACATCAGCTTCAAGAAGGGACATACGGATGTCTTTTAAGGCGTCTTCAATGTTTTTCTCGTTTATGATGGCAGTGCCTTTTAACTTGCGTATAACCTCGTCGAACTTGCTGGATATTGCTTCGAACATGTGGCTCCTTTAATGTTGGTTCTGGTAGCCGCAACCTTCAGGTTGCGAAAGGCCAGCGTGTCGCAGCCTGAAGGCTGCGGCTACAAAGTTGATATTTGATTTTTTAAACGAATGGTTTTACTTATTTGCCGCTGTCCTTAACGCGTAAATGGCCTGTTCCGGGTCTTTGGCGCCGAAAACCGCGCTGCCTGCGACAAGCACATCAGCTCCCGCAGCAGCGGCAAGCGGGGCGTTTTCAACATTTATGCCGCCGTCAATTTCTATCAGGCAGTTGTATTTATTGTCATCTATTATTTTTCTGTAGGTTTTTACTTTTTCCAGGGACGCAGGCATGAATTTCTGGCCGCCGAATCCGGGTTCAACGCTCATTACAAGCACCATATCGATCCTGTCCATGAACTTAAAGAGAGTATCAGCCGGGGTATTGGGTTTAATTGACAGCCCGACGAGCCTGCCCTGGCTTTTAATCTGTTTTATAAAAGAATCTATATCCTTAACCGCTTCCTGATGGGCCATGATAAGGTCGGCGCCGGCTTCAATAAAACCGTCAGCGTACTTTTCAGGGTTGTTTATCATAAGGTGCGTGTCAAACTTGATGGAGGTAAGCGACCGGAGGGGCTTCATGATCTTTGCGCCGTAAGTAAGCGCCGGGACAAAGTTCCCGTCCATAATGTCAAAATGGACATACTCAGCTTTGGCCCTGTTTAATATTCCCATGGTGGTTTTAATTTCAACTATGTTTGTATCAAGAATGGAAGGGGAAAGCATCACTTTTCTCATTTAGTCGGCGTACTCCGTTTCTTTTACGAGTTCAGTGCCGTTAAATATCTGCACAATAGCTCCGCCCCTGATGGCCGCATTAACGTCCACAACCCCGCCCGGTTCGGCTACCTCGTTGAATACGGTTTCACTGCCGTTTAAGCTCATTACATTGATACGCACGAGCTGAGGCACCTGCGCGGGGTTTGTAAATGATATTTTTATGGTGCGTTTTTTAAGTTTGGCGTCAGTGGCTGATACGCCGGCTTTTATGGTGATCGGCGTTTTTTTATTTACCATCGAGCCGGGGGCCGGTTGCTGGCCAATGATTGTGCCGGAAGCAAGCGTCTCGTTTTCCTCAACATCAAGTTTTTCTATCAAAAGGCCGGCTTTGCGCATGCTGTTAAAGGAGGTGAAAGCATCCCTGCCGGAAAAGTCGGGCATCAAGAAATTTTGCTCCCTTTTCCCGGAGGAGCGCAGGAAGTTAATGCTTAAGCCGGCAGGCACTTCCTGTCCCGGCGCCGGGGACTGGGCTATTAAAGTGTCTTCCTTAAATACATTCGAGGTGATGACAGTTTCATATCCTTCATTAAGGCCGCTGTTTTTAAGCTCCACAAGGGCTTTTGATTTCTGAAGGTTTGTGATATCCGGGATGGAAAGAATCTTTGAGCCTTTGCTGACTATAACATAGAAAGTGCGGCCTTTTTTGATCTGCGTGCCTTTTTTTACATCCTGCTGCATAATGGAGCCCGCGGGGTAAAAACTTGAAAAAACTTCGTCGTCAACTTTCAGGTCAATATGCATCCTGGCGCATGTTATTCTGGCCTTTTCAAGGTCTGTGCCGGTAAAATCAGGCATGTTGATAGTGCTGACAGCGAAGATTATTTTCATGACCAGGGCGGCTGTCACAGCGGATAATATCAGCCCGGTCACAACAAGTTTTAATACGAAACTTACCTTTAGTTTTTCCATTTTTTTCCTTTCGAATTTGATGTTATTATTATATGGAAATAAGCCCTGTTTTTCAAGGATTATTATGGGATTAAAATTGTCGGTCGACTGTGCTGTTAACACGTTCTGTATACGGTCTTAGGCTTGTCATTGCGAGGAGGCGTTTTTGTTTTTTGCCGACGAAGCAATCTCGCTGTTCCAGAAGGAGAAAACGAGATTGCTTCGTCGCCATAAGCCAACAACGGCTCCTCGCAATGACAAACTGTAAACGCATCTTCTTAACAGGACAAATTGAATTCATCAAGTGCCGCTAAAAAGTACTTTATAATGCCAATAAATCCAAAAATATCGATTGTTAAGAAATGGTTAATTATTGGGCCGGTGGCTTGACGGAGATGGATTGCTGTGATATATTCTGCCAGTTGACAATAATTTACCGGAGGTAATACAATGCTCAGCAAACTGTTCCCGAAAGAATTCAACTTTTTTGATTTTTTTGACAAGGAAATGACATATGTCGAAGCGGCGTCGGTGTTGTTTAAAAAAATAGTGCATCACGGCGAAGTGACGCCTGAGTTCCGAGAACTCATGAGGGACATCGAACACGACGGCGACAAGATGGCGTACGCTATCATAGACCACCTTAATAAGACCTTCATAACCCCTTTTGACAGGGAAGATATTCATGCCCTGGCAAAGAAACTCGACGATGTAAATGATATGTTAAATACCATAATAAGCAGGATGAAAGTTTACAGGATCACGAAGCCAAACAAGAACCTTGTGGAGTTTGCGGATATAATTGAAAAGTCCATATTTTCCCTTGCGATAGCTGTCCGCGGATTGCGTAATACCAAGAATATACAAACGGTGCTTGAAGCGTGTAAGGCTGTCAGCGCCTATGAAAGCCAGGGAGACAGGCTCAGGGATTCGGCTTTAGGCGAACTTGTGGACAATGAAAAAGACCCGATTGAGTTTATTAAATGGAAGGAAATATACCAGCACGCCGAGACTGTCCTTGATATTTGCAAGGTAGTCGGCCATGTGGTTGAAACGATACTGGTAAAGCAGGGATAACAGAGCGCGCGCAGCATGTTTCCAGGTGCCGGCTTAAGCCTTGAAACCAATATATTATAAAATACACGGGAGTTAAAATGACTGTATCAATAATATTTCTTATAGTACTTGCGCTTGTATTTGATTTTTTGAATGGTTTTCATGATTCGGCAAATGCCATTGCAACCGTCGTATCTACGCGCGTCCTTTCGCCCACACAGGCGGTAGTTTGGGCGGCGTCATTTGAGTTTTTGGCTTTTTTTGTTTTTGGCTCACACGTCGCGAAAACCATGGGAAAAGGAATAGTTGACCTTGGTATCATAGATCAATCCGTCATTTTTGGCGCCCTTGTCGGGGCGTGCGCCTGGAACATCATAACCTGGTATTACGGGCTTCCGTCATCCTCTTCACACGCTTTAATCGGAGGGTTGATAGGCGCGGCATTAGTCAAATCAGGGCCTGGATCGCTGCTTGCCCCGGGAATAATCAAAGTCGTGGCATTTATTGTAATATCGCCTGTTCTCGGATTTTTTCTTGGAAGATTTGTGGCGTGGCTTGTATATTCGATTTTCCGGCGAAGTACTCCGGCTAAGGTGGATAAATTTTTCAGGGGAGGGCAGCTTCTGTCTTCAGCCCTTTTTTCAATGGGCCACGGAGGCAATGATGCCCAGAAAACAGCGGGAATCATTGCGTCGCTGCTTTTTAGCGCGGGGCTGCTGGGCAAGGAATTTATCATACCTACATGGGTGGCTTTGATGTGCTATGGGGCCATATCGCTCGGTATCGTGTTTGGCGGGTGGAGGATTGTAAAGACAATGGGCCAGAAAATGGCCAGGTTAAAACCGGTGGATGGGTTTTGTGCTGAAACAACAGCGGCGGGAAGCCTTTTTATGGCATCGGCGTTTGGTATCCCCGTTTCGACTACGCATACAATAACAGGGGCTATAATGGGCGTAGGTTCCATAAAAAGGATGTCTGCGGTGCGCTGGGGTGTTGTAAGCAGCATAGTGTGGGGATGGGTAATTACCATACCTACGGCAGCCTTAATGTCCGCGGGCGCGTATTATCTGGGCAAATTCTTCCTCTCCTAAGCCTTCATTTCTTAACACGTTTTTAACAAACATCTAACATAAAAATAACCGTATCATTGTATGCTCTGTATGTAAAAAATAAAAAAGGAGCATATTAATGACAATAACAATCATCTTCCTGATAATCCTTGCCCTCGCGTTTGATTTTTTAAACGGCTTTCATGACTCGGCAAATTCAATTGCTACAGTTGTATCCACCAGGGTGTTGTCGCCGGGAAAAGCGGTCGCATGGGCGGCTTTCTTTAACATACTTGCGTTTTTCTTTTTTGGATATCATGTCGCGAAAACCATGGGAAAAGGCATTATTGATATAAATATCATTGACCAGACAGTGGTGTTTGCCACTCTTATGGGAGCATGCATATGGAATATAATAACGTGGTATTACGGGCTTCCTTCGAGTTCATCCCACGCTTTGATTGGCGGTATGATAGGCGCGGCGCTTGTAAAGACAGGGCCTTCAGCGCTGATGTGGTCCGGAATTACAAAGACCGCGATGTTCATCGTCATATCACCGGTGGCCGGGTATATCATAGGGCAGATTCTTGGACTAATCGTATACTGGTCTTTCAGGAAAGCCTCGCCAATGAGCGTGGATCATATATTCAGAAAAGGGCAGCTTGTGTCGGCGGCGTTTTATTCCATGGGACACGGCGGTAATGACGCGCAGAAAACAGCGGGGATAATCGCTTCACTTCTTTTCAGCGCCGGGCTGTTGGGCAAAACATTTACCGTGCCATCGTGGGTGGCTATAATGTGCTACGTTACCATCGGGCTTGGCACCATGCTTGGCGGGTGGAGGATTGTAAAGACGATGGGCCAGAAGGTGGCAAAATTAAAGCCTATTGACGGTTTTGCCGCTGAAACCAGCGCGGCAATCAGCCTTTTTATCGCGTCTTCAATGGGCGTCCCGGTTTCCACCACACATACCATCACAGGCGCCATAATGGGCGTGGGAGCGCTTAAAAGAAAAAGCGCGGTTAACTGGGGTATGGCAGGCAATATAGTATGGGCGTGGATAATGACAATACCGGCCGCGGCTATTATATCGGCCCTGGCCTATTATTTTGGGAAGATGTTCCTTAAATAATCTGGACTATTAACAAGACCTACATCCTTTAGCTTTCATTGCCGGGAGACGTTCGTGTATTGGTAGCCGCAACCTTTAGGTTGCGTAAGGCGGTGATTGCTCCCTTTCGCAGCCTGAAGGCTGCGGCTACCAACCTTTCCATAAACCAAAACAGATCCTCATAGTTACAGATTGTGAATATTACACCTTAACAGTATAAACACTCATTAATTGACATTTTAAAGATATGTGACCCTCCTCACTAAACCTCTGTGACAGACCACACCGCATTCATTCGGTTCTGATGCTATATTTATATTAAGAAAGAGCAGAGGAGGCGGTGAATATGTTCGCAACGTACCACTCGCTAAAAGCAGGAGAAACAGGCAGTGAAAAAATCATAAAACTTCAGGAGTTTATATATAACCTCATGGAATTCAGGGAAAAAATCAAACCATTATTAAGGGCGGAAAAAGAAAGGCCATATGATATTACCGTACATGAAAAATTAGCCAGGCTTTACCTGTCAGTTAATTACTTTGAAAAAGCTGAGGAAGAGCAGGAAGCGGTTGAAATGTTGTCCAGGATCAAACGACTTACGAAAAGGGGTGGTTAATATGCCGATAGTCATAATAGGCCAGGGCCCGGCAAATCCGGGGAAAAAAAGTAAAAAAGAGCCTGTTTTTATAAATCCCGTAAAAGCCGTTAAACGCACACATAAACCCGGAATAACCGTTATTGATGCGGCTGAAGAGGAAAAAAATCTTATAAAAAGGCAGAAGGCCAGGCCTTTTGACATAAGAATCAACATTAAACTCGCGAAATTTTACCGCGAGCATAACAACTGGCCTGAAGCGGAACATCATGAGGAAATAGTTGAGTATCTCGACAGAATAAGACGTTTTGTGAGGAACAGGTAATATACACTGACGATTAAATGAAAAACCTTGCCAATAAAGCCCCGTTTTTAGTATAATATTCCATGTGGGACACCAATAATCAGGGAGATTAAAATGAAAAAGACATTATTGTTAACATTTCTATTTTTTGTTTTCTCGGTCATTTCTTTTGCCGGGGTAACCAGCATGGCTGACGAGACAAAGGACGGGACCCGGTTCTTTTACAGGGGCGGGAAGGAAATAGCCCGCTGGTATAATGACAAGGACGGAAAGCTTGTAAAAGAAGGGGAAAAGATTGCCGGTAACGTAAAAATGGACCTTGTCAACGCGGATGGCGTCACTGTAAACGCGTCGTATAAGTTCAGCAATAATGAGGTCGCGCCCGGGAAGTATACCTGGAATTACAAAAAATCAGGAAAAATAGAGTCGGTTTTCAATTATATTGACGGAGAGCGGACTTACAGTTATAAACTGTATTATGACGGGGGCCCGCTGCGGGAAGAAGGCTCTGTAGTTAAGAAGAAAACTGCAGGCCCTTTCATCCAGTATTATTCCAACGGCATGATGAAGTTTCAGGGGACTTATATAAACGGCCTGCTTGAAGGCAGGGCAAAGACTTTTTATTATGAAAAAGGCAATGTGTTTGAGGATTTTGTTTATAAAAACGGGGTTGAGAACGGCCCATATGTCTCATATCACCCCAATGGCAAGGTAAACCTGGAAGGCAAATATAAGGATGGAAAACTTGATGGCTATTATAAGATGACGGATGACGCCGGGATACTGGCCCAGGAAGGGCAGTACGTCAAAGGGAACCCTGAAGGCGATATTCTATTCTATGATATTAAGGGAAAACTTGACAAGGTAACATCATATAAGGAAGGCAAAAAAGTAAAGACAACCTATAAGCAGGGATTTATGAAGATTATGCAGGAAACTTTTGGGGGAGTATTGACGTTTTTAAATAAATAAAACCGCGTAATGCGGAAAACAGGGAGGATTAGATGTCTACAGGAGACCCTTTGAACCAGAACAACGCACAGCAGGCAGGCACGCCCGCGCCGTCAAACCAGGCTGCGGAAGAACAGGCGGCGCTCGACAGGCTCTTTTTAATTGTCGCAAAAGACATAGCCGACGGGAAAGCAAAGGATTTTACAGTCAAAAAACTTACTGACATGGGGATGCCTCCGCTTGAGGCTTCGACATACTATGATAACGCAAAAGTTGAGGTTGATAAAATAAAAGACCAGGAAAAAATGGCTTCGTCCGCAATAATACCGGCCCTTATAGGGTCGCTGGTTGCGGCCATAATTGGCGGCCTGGTTTGGGGATGGCTCGCGGTGGCCACAAATAAGGTTTACGGCATTGTGGCGCTGGGCATAGGTTTTATATGCGCGTACGGCGCGGTGCTGCTCTCGGGCAATAAAAAGGGGCTCCCGCTTCAGATTATCGCGTGCGTAACAAGTGTAATAGGCATAGTAATCGGCAAATACTATATATTCACGAATGAATACATTAAGCTGCTGGCGCAGAAATTCGGCCCGGAATACACCGCCGGGATGAACTGGTTTTCTGGAACGGTGGCAACCGGATTTTTTACAACAATACAGTATTCTTTTGAAGGCTATGACATACTCTGGCTTATCCTCGCGCTGTCAATGGCCTGGTCCATACCGCAGAGCTCTTTAAAGCAGATAAAAGTCAAATAACAATTCTGGATTCTAGATTGACGCTGGTAGCCGCAACCTTCAGGTTGCGCGGGGGAGAGTTACATGGCTAAAGATGAAAGAGAAATGATTGAGCATATCGTAAAATATACCGCTTCAAAAGGCGGGGCTAAAGGGAACTGGTATATAGGCATTTCAAAAGACCCTGAAAAGCAGTTGTTTAAAGTCCATAACGTTGACCGCAAGACGGATATGTGGATGTTTAATTACTGCGTGGATACGACGGAAGGCGGGAGGATCATAGACAAACTGCTTATGATGGGCTATGACGGAGAAGCGCCGCACACGCCTGACGGAACCGGGATTTATATTTATCAGAAAAGATCTCACACTAAAGAGTGACTTTAATAAATCAAATTACTAATTACTAATGACTAATTACAAATAAAGTGCGTGATCGCTTTTTATTATAATATTGCAAGGGCAAAGCCCGCAGCAATAGACGAAAATTTGTAACTTAGTAATTAGTCATTAGTAATTATTATTTCCCTTTAATTGCCTTTACCGTTTCAGAATCTTCCCCTATAACAACATTTATTTCCTCGCCGGTATTGCTTCCCGCGTACTGCGCGGCGCCGGCCATCAGGAAGGGAAATGTTTTTCGCAGGTCCTTTGTCTGGCCCGATGAAGATACCGAGGTTTTCCACACCTGCTTTAACTTCGTGCCTTTACTCCCGTTTTTAATATCGTACGCGTCGATAATTGCGTATTTCTTATATAGAGTTACTTCGCCGGTCTGCGTTGTATAGCCGGTAACCCCGTACTGCGGTTCAACATATGTAGATGAATACTGAGAAGTGGTGCTGTCCGAGTTTGTTACGTTATCGGTGCGCGTGTAAATCTGCATTCCGGTCTGGCCCCAGACAGGCTCATAATAGGAATACGTGTGCTTTTCAGGGTCACCGACGCCGTATGAAAGGTAAATCTCAATATCCGCGGTCTTTTGATCCTCGGAAAGCCTGTATCCCTGCGGATCCAGCGCCTTTACAAGGTAATATGCGAATTCTTTAAACTGAAGGTCGCCGGCTGAAGTGTCTTTGTTTCCCGGGACCACGATGAAAGTCTTGCCCGGCTGCGCTGACCGGTCGTTTATGGAGTCGATGGAAATGCGGTATGAACGCACGCAGGATGTAAGGACCAGTGCGGCCAGCGTTAATAATAGAATTTTTATTTTCATGAATACCTCCTAAAGTATTAGACGAACGGCAGAGCCGTTTTAGCCTTTTTTGTATGTTGCCTTATAAATAATTATAGCATAGAAAAAAGACGGTATCATGATATAATTATAAAAAACATAACGGAGGTTTAATATGATGTACGCGATAATAGCGCTGGCCCTTGCCATACTGGCATTGCAGGTGATGATCCTGACTAAAAAATCTGAAGCGGTCAACAAAGAGGATATGAAAACCACTTTTGCCGGCGTCGCCATGGATGTTTTAAAGCAGCAAAAAGAGCTCGGCGGGCAGGACCTTGATAAAAAGAAAGAACTTATAGAAAGCGAACTCGACAAGAAAAAACAGTTAATTGACCAGCGGCTGGATGAGATAAACAGGGAATTGCTGAAAGTTGAGGCGACGGTTAAGGATTTTGCGGGAAAAAGCGGTGAAAAGATGGAAGGCGTGTCGGGCAGGCTTGATAACGCGGCGCAGGTCATAAAGGACCTGAGCGCTTCAACAAACAAACTCAATGAGATGCTTGGTTCCGGGCAAAAGAGGGGCGAGTGGGGCCAGAGGATGGCAAAGGACATTCTGGACCTGGCGGGGCTCCGCGAGGGCATTAATTACTCTCAGCAGGAATCCACGGAAGCAGGAAGGCCGGATTACACCTTTAACCTTCCCAACGGGCTTAAGGTCAATATGGACTGTAAATTCCCGCTTTCAAATTATAAAGCCTGCATAGAGGCGAAGTCGCCGGCTGAGAAGGAGATCCACATAAAAAAGTTCCTGCAGGACGCAAGAGGCAGGCTCAAGGAGACAGGCAAGAAGGATTACATAGACCCGGATAACGGCACGCTTGATTACGCGGTAATGTTCATTTCCAATGAGCAGGTTTTTAGTTTTATTAATGAGCATGACGCGGTCTTTATGGATGATGCCCTTAAGATGAAGGTGGTTGTCTGCTCGCCTTTTACCCTGTATGCCTTTGTATCTGTTATAAGGCAGGCTGCGGACAACTTCAGGATGGATAAGGCCTCCAGGGAGATACTCTCACAGCTGGGCAAGTTTGCCAAACAGTGGGAAGAATATAAGTCTCAATTCGCGGAGCTTGGCGATAATATTGAAAAAACACGCGTTTCATACGACAAACTTATAACAACCAGGGCCAGGATGCTGGAAGTTCCGGTGAAGGCGGTGGAGTGCATCCGTCAGGACCAGGGCATACCTCCCGCCGAATAGAACAAGGGACTTTGATTAATCGTTTCATCAAAATAAGCCTGTTTTCACGTCAAAAATCTTGACTAAATCTTATGGTAATGGCATAATAAGTTATTACTAAAGCGCTTTCTTAAAACGGGAGGTATATATGAAAAAAATCATTGTTTCAGCATTAATGGTTATTATGCTCTTTGTATTTGCGCTTTCATGCGCGAAAAAAAAGGATGTCATGCTTGCTCCTGGTGATTTTCCGACCGCTACTCTTACACAGGCAATAGGGACTATTACTTATTCACCGACTAATACAGCCACGCCAACTTTCACCTCAGCACCTGCTGACCTGACCTTATATCCATTTGAAGACGGTACTATAATGGGTTGGAATGGAAAGTTTGGCGGAACTTCAGCCACGGCTAATTCTACAGCCATGGCATACCTTGGAACTCATTCCCTTCAAATATCCGGGTCATTTACTGCCGGCGCAAACAACGGCGTGGAAAACACTACGCCGCTTATTACAAATCTTACAGGAAAGAACCTTAAATTGAGGGTGTGGATACCGGCTGACTTTCCGGCGGGTGTCGCGTTCATATTTATTCAGAGCGGAGCGGGTTCCGCGTACCAGCGGGGATTGTGGAAAAGTTATAACACCGGAAGCTGGAATGAACTTTTATATGAGTCAGCAAATCCCGATTACACCAACGGGACCCCGGATATTACTAATGTCACTAAAATCGCGTTGTGTTTCATACCTGCCACAACGTATACAGGTTATGTATATATGGATTCACTGGAAGTAATATCTTTGGCGCCGACAGTGACGCCGACTTACACTAAGACATGGACAGTCTCCCCGACATTCACGGTTTCAAGGACGCCGGGCGGGCCTACTGAAACTATTACGCCGACGCACAGCGTTTCGCCTACAATCACAATGACGCAGACAACCATAAGCACGCCTATCAGTCCCGCCGCAATGGGTTCAAATGTGCAGTATTACGGAAGATGGGACCTGACAACTCCGTCGCAGCCAAGCAACGGATGGGGTACCACTTACATGGTCGCAGGATTTAACGGGACCTCCATAGCGCTTAATTTTACCGCATGGGACCAGTGGCTGGCTTATGCCATAGACGGCAACATAGCGGATCATTCCAGTTTTATCAAATTCAGGGTGAGCGACCAGTCAGACCCGCTTACGCCGGTCCCGACCCAGACAGTTTACGTAATCAAGGGCCTTGCGGATACTAACCACACAATCATGATAGTGCGCAGGACAGACGCGGCCGGAGGTTCCATAGGTTTCAAGGGTTTTGGACTTGATACAGGCAAGACCATGACAGCGCCGGTATATACGCCGCCTACAAGGAAGATGGAGTTCATAGGCGATTCAATAACATGCGGTTCGTCCAATGAATACAACCTGGCTGTTCCCACGCCGGATTGCATGTGGGGCGGCTGCATGCAGAACGGGGATCAGGCTTTCGGGCCGCAGCTTGCACGCATGTATAACGCTGATTACCGCACTATATCAAGGGGCGGAATCGGCATATACAGGAACTGCAAGCCATGTTCTCCTTTCATAACCATGCCTGATGTTTACTCATTGGTTAAATGGGAAGCCGCTCCGACAGGCAGCTCGCCGCAATGGAATTTCGCCACATGGCAGGCTGATGTTGTAGTCATAGCGCTCGGGACCAATGATTTTGACCCGACCTTAAGCCCGTCGGTACCTGACCAGACAGCTTTTGAGAGCACGTATTCGGCTTTTCTTACAACGCTTAGAGGGTACTATCCAAATGCGTATATTTTATGCACCCAGCCAATTCCCCAGGTTTATTCCACGTGGGTGCCGGCGCTGGCGGGGACATACATTTCAAATGTAGTCGCAGCCAAGGGTGACCCCAAGATAAAATATGTTAATTTCAACAACCCGCCCATTAACAGCGATTTCCCGCTGCCCGCGTCGGATTACGCAGGCGACAATACGCACCCGATAGTTTCAGCGCATACTAAGGTCGCAAACGCGCTTAAAACATGGATGGATGCGAATATTGCGGGCGGCCTCGGATGGTAGATTAATTCTAAATTTTGAATTTTAGATTTTCAATTTAAGGCGCACAAAGGCCGCGGTGTCAAGCCGCGGCCTTTGTCATTATCCGGCGCGTGAAGTAAAACTCCGGGAAAAGTTGAGGGTTATGTGATATAATCAATCCATGAAAATCTCATTGATTTTAAAATGCCTCAGAGTTGTTTTTGTGATGTGTGTTTTCACTTTTATCCCGGCCTTCATAATCGCGGAATCGGCTGAGGTTAATTTTGACACTGGAAAAGCCGTGATAAAACCCGAATCATACGGGGCGCTGGACATTGTCGGAAAAAAACTCCTTGAAAAATACTCTATTAACCCAAAGATAATTATAAAAATAAGCGGCTTTACAGATTCGCGCGGGTCCGCGGCGTACAATAAGGATCTTTCTGCAAAAAGGGCGGATGCCGTAAAAAATTACTTTTTACGGACAATTTCAATCCCCTCGGCAAACATACAGACTTCCGGATTCGGCCCTGAAAAGCCAATTGATACGGATAAAACGGAAACAGGATACGCCAAAAACAGGCGTGTGGAAATAGAATTTGAAGGCGAGAAAATAATCCTGAGTTCATCACAGCCTACGGCAACTGTTGTTCCGGATGTTTTGCCCCAGCCTACGGCTGTCCCGACGCAGGCTCCGGCACCGGTACAGGAAAAGAATGACAGGAAGAAAATGATCGGATTTACACTTGTCAGCGGAATAGGCAGCCCAACAGGTTCTTTAAGCGTAAAGGGAGAGTCAAACCTTACTCATGTGGCAGGCAGGGTGGGCGGATTGGCACTGCTGGAAAATGGATTCGGGTTTACCGCTGAAGGCGGGGTTTACCGGCTTTTTAACGGCGGGGTTTTTGTCTCGGATTTCGGGCAGTTTGCCTTAGGCGCGGTATATGAACCTTTTGAAACACAGGTAAGGCCGTTTATCGGCCTCAAAGGCATGATAGCTAAATCATCAATGAAGAATAATTCGTATATACCGGGGGTATGCGCTGAACTCGGCGCGAAGTATTTTGCGTGGGATTTTGCGGCTGTTACCGCATCTGCCGAATACATAATTCTGTCTGATTCCCTCGGGTCAATCAATCTTAACCTGGGTTTTGAATTTTATTCCGAAAGGGATGAAAAATGGGGTACGGTTTTTAATAAGAAGTAGGGGAATCCTGTCCTTACACCAATATGAATCAACGGCCCAGGATGATATTGCTGTAAACTTTAATATGACGTCATTCGTCTAATATTCGTAAGTAAAATTTGAAAAGGAGGAACACATGAAGAAAAATGCGGTTTTAACGGCTTTGGTATTATCGATAATTGTTTTATTTCCGGCTGTACAGGCAAACGCGGCGTTTAATTTCGGCTTTTCAGCGTCAAGCACCGGCGCAAACGGGTTTTATATGGATGTAAGCGATTACAATCAGATACCGGAAAAGGAAGTTGTAACCATAGTAAAAAGCGGGATACCTGATGAACACCTGCCGGTTGTGCTGTTTCTGGCAAAGTCAGCCAACGTAGCGCCGGAAATAATAGTGAAGATGAGGCTCGGAGGCAGGAGCTGGTGGCAGATAGCGTCGTTTTACAAGCTCAGCCCGGATGTTTTTTATGTTCCTGTAAATGGACAGGTAACCGGCAGGGCATATGGAAACGTATACAAGTTCTACAGCGCGCCTAAAAAACGCTGGAAGAAAATAGTGCTTTCAGATGATGACGTGGTAAATTGCGTCAACCTTAAGTTCACATCTGAGTATTACAACTATGCCCCGGAAGAGGTCATAAAACTGCGTGAAGGCGGAAAAACGTTCATAAACATACATGATGATGTTAAGGTAAAATTCCGCAAAAACTACGGCCATGACAGGTCATGGTACAGGAACAGGTCAAAAGAGTGGTCGAGGGATAATAATAAATACAATAACGGCAGATGGGGCTATGAGGAACGCAATGGCAGAGACGGTAATGACGGCCGTCAGGGTAAGAATGTGGAAAATTACCGTCAGGGAAAAGATGGAAATTATGGGCAACAGGGTAAAAAAGCGCAGATGGATACGACAGGTGATGAGAACTATACAAATAATAAGGAAAAAGGCCGGGACCTGTTCAAGGATGATAACAGCGCGCGTGAAAATGCAAAAAAAGGGCATGGCAAGGACAAGGAAAAGGATAATAACGGGCAGAGGACCGGCAACAAGCACAACAACTAATCCCCGATAAAATAAATGTTTCAAAGCGGGCCCCTGTAAAAGCAGGGGCCCGCTTTTTTTACTTTAAGCCTTTCATTTTTTTGTGTATTTGTTATACTGGTTAAAATACAATTTCAAGGAGGAACATTACATGGCAGACGCGCCGAAATGCCCGACATGCGGGGCTGATATGGTTTTAAGGGAAGGTTATAAGGGGAAATTCTACGGATGTTCGACATTTCCAAAATGCAAAGGCACCGCGAATTACGAAGGCGAACAGGAAAAATGCCCGGCATGCGGGTCAATGATGGTCCTGAAAAACGGAAAGAAGGGCAGGTTTTATTCCTGCTCCAAATATCCGGAATGCAAGCAGACAAAAGATTACAAGGAAGTATGCCCGAAGTGCGGCTCTGACATGAAAATCAAGTCCGGGCCTAACGGCGATTTCTTAAGCTGCGTAAAATACCCGGATTGCAAGGGAACCAGGAACATAGGGCCGAGGAAAGACGGCGCGGCTCCGGCACAAAAGACGGTAAATATTGAGGATACGACTGATTATTCCAAAAAAGACGAGGAATCACCTTTTTAAAAAGTAAAGGTTAAAATATACGCATAAAAGGGGGCAGGATGAAAACAATAAAGTTATTAATTTGTTGTTTGATTCTTGCCCTTTTGTCTTTTAAACTCTCCGCCGTAGAACAGCAGAACTTCCTTATAATAAATTCATATCATTTTGGATACCCCTGGTCTGACCTTGAAACCAAGGCTGTGAATGATGTTTTTGAAAAATACAACCCGCAGGCTGAAATTTACCTGGAATACATGGATGACAAAAGGACGGGGAAGGCGTTCAGGAAGGATTTTGAGACGTTAATCGGGAAAAAGTTTAAAGGCTTGAATTTCAGCGCGGTCATAGCGCTTGATGACCCGGCCCTGAAACTTGTAATTGCCGAAAGGGGCCGGCTTTTTTCAGGGATTCCGATTGTTTTTTGCGGGGTTTCTGATTTTACATACGACGAACTAAATAAGATACCGAATATGGTGGGGGCATATGAAAAGGTTGAACTCAGAGGCACAATTGATTTCGCTATGAGGCTTCAGCCTGACGCTAAGGAATTATACATAGCCACAGACGGTACTTTTAATAACAGCTTGAGCTACGAGGAGCTGAAAAAAATTGAGCCCGATTACGCGGGAAAACTTAAATTTATTTTTATGGATGCGGGGTTAGGGCTGACTTTTGACGAATATTTTAGCGCTGTAAAAAAAGTTCCTCCCGGGCAGATTTTTTTGTATCGGGGGTTTATGATCGATAAGGCCGGAAAATCCATGAATAACACGCATGTCCTTTCAGCCACGTGCCAGTATTCTAAGTCCCCGGTATATGTGACAAAAACAGATGAACTCGGGTACGGGGCAATCGGCGGAGTTTTACGCGACGGGTATGAACACGGCCAGTATGCTGCAGATACAGCCATTGAAATCGTAAAAAAAGATGGAATAACGGGCATCCCGAAAATTAAAGAACTAAGCAATAAGTCCTGGGTTGACAATAAAATACTTAAGCGTTTTGGCATACCCAGAAAAAATGTCCCGCCATTAGTTAAAATAGTTAACGAAGATGAATCGTTCTTCCGGCTCCATTACAAAGTCATCGTAATATCCGTAATGCTGTTGCTTGTGCAGACCCTTATCATTCTTCTGCTTTATATCAATGTCAGGACAAGAAAAATGGCTGAAAAAAGCTGCAGGTCCATATGTCCGACCTGCTGAAGGCGAATGAAGAGCTTAAATATTTTTCTTTCGCGGCGTCGCATGACCTTAAGGAGCCATTAAGGCAAATAAGGATAAACGCGCAGCTAATCCAGCGCGACATGAATAAACGGGGCATTACAGACGCTGACAGCGCCCAGGTGGAGTATATCATACAGGGCGCTGAAAGAATGTTCGCCCTTCTTGATGCCATAAAAAACTACACTTTTATAAGCAAAAAAGACTGCGAACAAAAGCCGTTTAAGCTCAAGGACGCAGCCTTGCTCGCCGCGTCTAACCTGAAAGACAGGATTGATGAACAGAAAGTAAGCCTTAAGATACTGATACCTGATGATTGCCAGGTGTGCTGGAATTTTGAGGATTTTACCCTTTTATTTCAAAACCTGCTCATTAATTCCATAAAATATAAAAGTGTACTGCCTCCGGCCATTGAGGTTTATTGCGTGGATAAAGGCGGGGAGAAAACTTGCGTGGTAAAGGACAACGGCATCGGGGTGGAGGATAAGTACAGAAAAAAGATATTTGAGCTGTTCGAGCAGCTGCATCCAAAAGACCAGTACGAAGGAAGCGGTCTTGGCCTTGCCATATGCTCAAGAATCGTTGAAAAATACGGCGGCAGGATATGGGTGGAATCAGAAGGAAAAGAAGGAAAAGGCAGCTCGTTCTATTTTACGCTGCCAAAAGCTGAAAAAACATCATAGCGTAAGGGGAATTGGGTACAGGGTTCAGGGTACAGGTAACATCTGTACCTTGCACCTTGTACCCTTTACCTTTTTATAAGTTCTTTGTCACATTGACTAAACCGTTTTCCCTTGTGTATGCTTATACTGAGAACAGAATAAGGAGGCGGTGAAAATGAGGCGGGAAAACGAAAATGAAGTTCACTTAAAAAACAGCAGGGATTTGGAAATGGTTTTGAGGATGCAGCGCAGGAGGGTGGGTTTAAAGCCGCAATCGTACATCAGGGAACATGAGCATTTGAAAAGAATAGAAGAAAAACGCATGTCAGGGCATCATTAAGAAGTTTATATGAAAGGCGGTGAATTATATGTCCGCTTACAATGACAGAAGGACAGGTAAAGACCGCAGGGAAGGAGACCGCAGATGGCTGGGTTATTTAAACAGCGCCGCGAAAAGTATTGATGAAAAGAACGCGGAATCCGCCCTCGATGAAGGACGTACAGGGGATAGAAGGATCAGGGGAGACAGGCGCGACAAAAACAATCCGTTAAGCCACATATCTTATTGAGTTTAGCGCCTGTTTTGTCTGATTAAACGGTTATTTATAGTAAAAGGAGGTGTATTATGATATAATTTATAAAGATGAATTGAAACGGCGCGGAGGAAAATAAGCATGAAATTAAGTTTTAATTGCGGGGTCTGTGGCAAGGAAGAAACCCTTATACTTTCCGATAAAAACAAGACATATGTTATAGGCCGCGATTTTGAAGCCCTCGATATTAAATTCTGCACTGATGAAAAAAACACAATAAGCCGCATCCAGGCTCATATAAAATGGGATAAAAATGGCTGGCGCATATTTGACGGTTGGTCGCCCGAATCCATAAGCAAGGTGGGCACTTCGATACAAAAACCCAATTCTTTCGCCGGTACTTTCATAAAAAGGTCCAGTGAATACAGGCTTATACCCTACGGCACCGGCGAGGAGTTAAGGGAAGGCGATACGGTCTTTTTTGTGGCGACCGGAAAGGCCGACAGGACCGCGCTTTCCAAGTGGTTAAACCAGGCGGGGACCGACGCGCAGGCTGCTTTTTATAAATATAACAGTTTTGTCTTTAAGGAAGACGCGGAATACTATGAAGGATTTAAATACCGTATGAGGGTTTTAACGGATGAGGAACAGCAGGCGAAGGTAAGGTCGAATAACATTTTCATACCGGCAAATTTCTCAAAAGACCTTGAAACCGGCAAGCCGCACTATAACTCTTGCGTCGGGCTTGACATACGTTCCTCCACCACGGCCGACCTTGAGACGCAGAGGGATTTTTGGATTCCGCAGTTAAACTCCATACTTAACCAGCTGCTGGTCAATTATACCGATTACCTGCTGATACTTCTTGGCGACGGGGCTTATATATGCTTCCTGGGCAACCGAAATGAAGAGGACATTAACTTTACTTTTGCCACCAAATTTCTTGACCGGCTCGCCGTGGTAAACGCCGATAACAGGCGCAAGAAAGTGCCGGAATGGAAAATAAGGCTGGCGGTGAATAACGGCAAGGACCTGCTGGCACAGGTCGACATCGCGGGCATGAAATCCCTGAATGTATACGGGAATACGATAACGACTACGGCAAGGCTGATGGCGTACGCGAAATCAGCTCCGGATGAGATCATAGTGGGTATACCTTTCCACCAGGAATTCAACAACCAGAAGTTCTACAAGACCCTTTATTCGCAGGTCCCTGGGCAGGCAGAGGATAAAAACGGGGTTTTACACCATTTTTACATTTATAAAAAGAATACGGCCCAGGGGCAGCAGGGCCGTTAGGTTTTTTTTCTCTTTTTTATTATGTAAGCCGCGAGAAAACCGGCATACAAGCCCGGGGAAGCGTAGTAAAGCGTTACGTCGGTTGCCGGAATAAAACTCAAATATAACAAAGCGGGAATGACTGTCATTATTATGATTTCCCGTAATTCAAATGCCACATGCATTTTAAAGCGTTTTGCCAGGGATCTTTGCCCGAGCGTTGATATACCCATCATGAATAAAGCCAACGACACTATGGGTACGGCTGATTCGGCTACCATGAAGAGGCGGTTCCTGTTTAAAACCGTGGCCATAAAACAGAGCCCCGGCACAACGCAGAGCGCCGTAAGATAAAAAATCCTCACGACATTAACAGTATCCAATATTTGGCCCTTATCCGGGCCTGTTCTGTCGTGGGATTTTTTAAAAATCAGCATTATTATATAAAGTATGGAAATGGAGAAAGAAATAATAATGATTATCACTTAATGCCTCCGGTTGTCATGTAATGACAGTCTGCGCGCTGAAGTTATTTTACGGATATTTTCTGTATGAACGCCCTTACTCCGGGGTTATCTTCGAGTTTAAGGGAATAATTGTAAAAATTCAGGGCTTGCGCCTTATATCCAAGGGCGTAATAGCAGTTGCCGGCCTTGACATACAAAGCGGCCTTTTTTTCCAGGGCCATGGCCTGTTTGTATTTGGCGAATGCCCCTTTGAAATTCTTCGCCCTGTAAAGCGCGTCGCCTTCTGATTCCAGCCCTGCCGCTGAAGTTCCGGCATCTCCGGCAGTCTCAGAAGGGGAGCCGGAGGCTTCGGGCGGGCTGAAGTCCACGCCGACGCCAACGCCTATAAAAACGCTTGAGCCAAGGCTGTTATAGTTGATATCTGCCAGGCCGTAAAACATCCCTGAAAAGTAATACTTGGCAGCAGCTCCAACGAAATATCCGACAGTGCTTCCGTTCTTTTTAGTGGAATCTGTATTTAATACGGCGCCTGTAGTGTCCTTTATTTCCTGGGTAATTGACGCGTTCATGAGGGTATAGCCTATGTCAACCTGCGCCATGAGATGAAGCTTCTGCATCGGGGATATCTGCGCGCCTAACCCGCCTCCAAAATATACGAGAGGCATATCGATATTCTGGTTAAATGTGCCTCCAGGTATGGTGTAGACAGCTTTGTACATTACATTGGGGACAAACATAAGCCGCACATAATAGTAGAAAAGCTCATTGTATTTTGAAGCGGCCATGATGTTAATCGCCGGGGCGGCTCCTGTTTCTTCAATCTCAGAACTATAACCGGCGTTTTTCATCAGGGCCTCAAACTCCTTGAGCGTATAAGATTGGGAACCCAGGGTTAAAGTTATGCCGTAATTATAATAATTACTGACAAGTAAAAGGCCTCCTCCCGCGTTAATTTCTATGCCGTATACCGCGGCGGAAAACAGCGGGATAAGTATTAAAGACAGAATAGAAGTTTTTTTCATTATTCCTCCATTTAATTTGATTTTGCCCTATGACTAATAATAACATTTTGGTCGAAATAAAACCATGATAAATTTGCCGTTGTTTCCCGTGTTTGTTATGATTATTGCATGTGATTATTGCGATACGGTATTTAGTTGTGTGTAAATTGATTTGTTCCTTTATCCCTCTCCCATTTGGGAGAGGGGCTGGGGTGAGAATTTAATAAGTATAATAAGCCAGTATATGCGGTTAAATATGAATTTATACACTATTACATACAATAACGATTATTGCATGTGTGTTGATATAGCCCCCTATTTAGGTTATAATGGCATCAATTAAGTTATATTGTGGAGGATAAATGCCGGTATTTCTATTTACGGACATAGAAGACTCAACAAAAAAATGGGAAAAGTATTCCGCGGCAATGCCTAAAGTATTAAAAAGGCATGATGACATCCTTGGAAAAGTGATAAAGGATAACGGAGGCAGGATAATAAAGCATACAGGGGACGGTGTGTTTGCCTCCTTTAATACACAAAATGGAGTAAAAGCGGCCATTGAGATTGAAAAAATGATTGGTTCTGAGAAATGGGACGGAATAGGGGAACTGCGCGTAAGGATTGGAATCCATGCCGGTGAGGCGGAGGAGCGCGGCGACGATTATTTTGGGCCTGAAATAAATAAAACAGCAAGGGTCCTTTCGCTCGGCTGGGGAGGGCAGATACTGGCGACTCCTGAGGCCATAGACGGGTGCGTTATACCTGAAGGAACCGAAGTGACGGACATGGGTTTCTTTACGCTCAAAGGCGTGGAAGCCCCCCAGAAAGTTTTTGGAGTGGTCAATAATTCCGTGAAGTGGCTGAAATTCCCCCCATTAAAGTCATCCACACAGCTGTTTTTTAACATGCCGTCATATTCCACCCCGTTTACCGGAAGGGACGCGGAGGCGGCGCGCATATACTCCTTTTTCTCAACTGCCGGCGCCAAATGCATGACGCTTGTGGCGCAGGGCGGCATGGGCAAAAGCAGGCTTGCGGCCGAAGCCGTAAGGGGGCTCTCAGAAACATATCTCGACGGTATCGCGTATATCGAGTTGGCGCCGCTGGATACCCCGGATAAGATACCGTTTGCTGTTGCCAACGTGCTTAATTATACTTTTTACGAGGATGAGTCACCTGTAAAACAGCTGGTTGATTATTTTAAGGACAGAAAAATGCTCCTTGTGCTGGATAATTTTGAGCACCTCCTGGAAGGCCGTGATTTTATTTCCCAGATAATACTCAACTGCCCGAGGACGGCTGTGCTTGCCACGTCAAGGGCAATACTGGGTATGCCCGGCGAAACAGTGCTTGAACTGCGGGGCCTTGACTATTCAGCGGATGGCCCGGCTGTAAAATTATTCTGGGAGCATGCCTCGAGGTATTCCGGAGGAAGGGAGTTTGACGACGATGAAAAGAAAGCGGCGGTTGAATTTTGCAGGGTGGTTGACGGGCTGCCGCTGGCCATGGAACTGGCCGCGCCGTGGCTGAAGGTCTTAAGCGTATCTGAACTCGTAAAGGAAATGCAGGCGGGCGCTGATATATTAAAAGACTCCAAGGCCGGGGCAAAACACTCGAGCATGCGCTCGCTTTTTGAGTATTCTTACGGGCTCTTAAGCGAAAGCGAACGAAGGATAATGCGCAGGCTGACGCTTTTTACCGGCGGGTTCGGCAGGCAGGCGGCTGTAAAGGTAACAGGCGCGTCGTTATCCGAACTCATGTCGCTTTCCGATAAATCCTTTATAAAAGTTTCGGCGCCTTCGCGTTTTGTAATACATGAACTTATAAGGCAGTACGCGTTTGAAAAATTTTCTTCCGATGCCGCTGATGTTGAATCGGTAAAAAGGGAGCATACGGCATATTTTACCGGATATATAAGATCAATGAAGGGACAGTTAACCGGCCCCAGGCAGCGGGAAAATATGGAAGCGGTAAGCAATGATATTGAAAACATTATAAGCGCCTGGGACGCGGTTCAAAAGCATGGCGGATTTGATTCGCTGTATGAGGCGGCTGAGCCGGTTTTTAATTTTTATGAGTTAAGGAACAGGTTCGTGGAAGGCGCTGATGTTTTTATGACTACAGTAAAGAAAATAGAGCCCTTTGAGGGCGGCCGGACGGATGCCTTTGCGCTGTCAAGCCTGCTTAAGTCCTACGCGGGGGCGCTATACAGGCACATAGGCGCGTTTGATAATTCTGAAAAGCAGCTTTTAGCCGGGATAGACGGTTTAAAAAAATGCGGAAAGGTAAAGGATGCCGCGCATGGGCTCAACCATCTGGGGTTGCTTTATGAAGGGGTTAATAAATATGATAAAGCCATGAAGGCCTGTACGGAAAGCCATGAAATATATACCGGTTTAAATGACACTGACAGCGCGGCTTTTTCCGGGATGGTGCTGGCCAGCGTGCTGTATTCGATGAAGGAATATGACCGGGCTTATGGTCATGTATCTGAAAGCATGAAAGTATATGAACACGCCCAGAACATGGCGGGGTTTGCCTGGTCAAATTACACCATGGCGCAGATAGAAATGGCGCAGGAAAAAATGGACACAGCCAAAAATCATTTTGAAACCGGCATAAGGATATACAAGCATGTAATGGATAAAAAAGGCGTTTCGTGGGGCTACAATATGCTCTGCGAGCTTGAAATAAAAGCGCGTAATTACGATGAGGCACGCAGGCTTTGCGTCTCAGGGCTTAAGATACGACTGGAGATCGGGGACCTGCTCGGGGAGCTGTATTCGTATACTAACCTTGGTATCATTGCCCTGCATGACAACAAACTGCAGGAGGCTTTTGATAATGCGGTTACCGCATTCAGGCTTTCTATGAAGGCAAAAGCTGATTTTAAAGCTGCAGAGAACCTGACGCGTATCGCCGAGATATATTTCAGGCAGGGAAAACTGACGGAAGCTGTCAGGTGCGCGTCATGTGTTTCCAGGTTTACCGGAATGGAGAAGGAAACAAAAGAAAAAGCGCAGTCCATAATAGACAGCTGCGCCCTGAAAATGAAGCAACAGGACATTGATAATATACAATCGGCATTCCGTTTAATAAATCAGGATGAAATTGTGGAATTATTCTCATAGTGATACTGTCGGAAAACCCTGTTTTTTTGTTCTGTCATTTTTTGTTGTCATTGAGAGGAGCCGTTTTTGTTTTACGGCGACGAAGCAATCGCGTTTCACCCTTAAAAAAAGCAAGATTGCCATTCGGCAGGCTCATGGTCCTGAGCGAAGTCGAAGGACTTCGTCGGCAAAATGCTAACAACGCCTCCTCGCAATGACATACAAAAACTGCGGCTTTTCCGACAATGTCATGGAATAGTTAATATACCGAATGCCCTACAGCAAAACTAGAATTTCACAATGTGATATTGACAAAATCCCCTGATTCCTGTAAAATTGCCATAATTCATTGGTATATTACCAGGAACGGAGGGTTTATTTGTGGGGGCATTAAAAATTAAGTTTATAGGACTGGGAATTAGCATGGAAAGCGCCATATATTTTTCTGGGATACAGAAGAAAAGCGACTTTATAAAATACCAGCTCGCCTATTTAAACTCAAACGGCTTAAGGGTGAACAGCAAGTTTGTCAGGGAAAATGAACAGGGATTTGATTATGATATTTATCACACCCAAAAAGGGCTGATATGGTTCAAAAGGCCGTCTTCGGGCATACCGGAAAAATCAAGGGTTTACTGCTGATACTTATTATTTCAGGTGGTCTTTGTATTTTTTTTCAACGTGATTGCGTTTTATCTTAAGCGTCTGGGTAAGCTCATCGCCGATAGAGAATTTCTTTTTCACCAGTACTATCTTGGTGATCTTTTCCGAAGGTTTAAATCCGGTCCTCCTGTTTATAAGCTTCCTGACCTCGGCGTTTAATACTGCCAGTATTTTGTTGTGCTTTATTACGTCGCTGCCCTTTAATACGATATCATCCCACGATATTTTTAGTTTTTCAGCCATGTGTTTTAAACGTTCCTCGTTTATCTGTATGACGGCTGATAATCCCTTTTTATCCTGCCCTACGACTACGGCATGGTCGATTAAGTTCGATTCCTTTAATTTTTCCTCAATTGGTTCAGGTTCGGCATTCTCGCCGCCTAATAGTACAATAGTCGACTTTGCCCTTCCGGTCATCATGTAATCGCCGTTAAAACTCTGCACCGCAAGGTCTCCTGTATTAAGCCAGCCGTCATCAGACAGGCATGCCTTAGTGGCTTCTGGATTTTTATAATAACCCCTCATAACGCTTGGCCCTTTCACATAGAGAATGCCCTTTTCGCCAAAGTTTGCGGGCCAGCCGTTTTCTTTGACTATTTTAGCCTGCATTTCGTCTAAGGGGACGCCTATCGAACCGATGGTGTTCCTGTCAAGGCGCCTGGTTACGGCGCCGGGAGAAGTCTCTGTCATGCCAAAAGCGTTGACGAGTTTGATGCCTATGGAGTTAAAAAGCGTGTCTATTTTTGGAGGAAGGGAGCCGCCGCCTGAAAATGAAGCGCGCAGTTTTCCCCCGACAAGCCCGCGCAGCGGTTCAAATACCTTCATGGCAATAATATAAGCCGGGTGAAAAAATGCGAATATTACCACATTAGCCGCTTTGGCGAAGAATTTATAAGCCGCGGTATGTTTTTTAAATTCAAGGAAATGTCCCTTTATATAATTTTCGGCGGAATAATGTTTCCTGGCGATACGCAGGCAGTAATAAAATACCGCTTTTTTGGCAGGGGATTCCTTTTCCATTTTTGATACAAGTTTCTCGTATATGGATTCCCATACTCTTGGGACTGAAGCCACAAGTTCGGGTTTTACATTGACAAGGTCTTCTGCCAGGGTAGGTATGGAAGAGTAGAATATCATTACTGCTCCGGCACCAATACAGTATTCGTAGGAGCGTTCGTATACGTGCCATGGAGGAAGGATTGAGACGGTCTTTTCGCTGTTTTCAATATTAATCCAGAGAAGCGGGGTTATAGCCCGGACATTATGCAGAAAATTACCGTGCGTGAGCATGACTCCTTTAGGGTTGCCTGAAGTGCCGGAGGTGTATATTATTGACACAAGGTCGTCGAATACAGGGGCTTTAAGCTTTTTTTCATACCAGCCGGGATTTGAGGATAGTATTTCCATGCCTTTTGCCATGAGTTCCCTATAATAAACTATCCTGTCGGCAGCCATGATAAAATCAGCCGGCAGAGGGGAGGATTCCTCGTCCATGAGGAAGATCTTTTCTATGAGTTTCAGTTCTTCCGGTGAAACCTCAGCCAGAAAGTCTTTAAGATGGGCTGAATTTTCCATGATCAGGAAACGGGAATCTGAATGAATGTAAATGAATTTTTGTTCTTTAGGCGCGGTATCTGAACCGCGGGGGACTGAAATGGCGCCCAAGGACATTAAAGCGTAATCTGTCATGGTCCATTCATAGCGGTTATCGGCGAAAAATGCGGCGTGCGTGTCTTTCCTTATGCCGAACGCTTCAAATCCGGCGGAGAGTTTTTCTATGTCATGGTAAAAATCAGACCATGTTTTGGTCTCGAAACCTGAATTTTTCCTGTATTTATGCGATATTCTGCCGGGGAATAAACTGAAGTTTCTTGCGGGTATTTCGCACAGGTTCGAATATTTCAAATAGAGTTCCAGGTATCACCTCGTCAGCCGGGAAGTTACAAAAAAGCTGTATGTTTAATATACCAAAAATATGCGTAAAAATAAAGCAAAGAAAGCGCCGGCGGGTGATACAAAAACAAGCGCATATCCGCTTCCCGACTATTGCGGGATTGCGGTCGGCATAGTCCGGATATCTGAAATGTTTTTTTTTAAAAATTTTCAAAAAAATGCTGGTTAATTTTTTTAAACTGATTTGAACCATATTTTTATGACAAAGAAACGGGCGCGGCCGCAGCGAAAAAAACCGAAAAAATTGACAAACCATGTCTCCGCTGCTATATTTTATATGAGGGAACAGAAATATATCCGGTGCCGTTTTGATCTTCCCTGATTGATGTAAAGGGGGAATTACAATGAAAAAGACGGCTGTTGTTAAAATCGACGCGCAGGCGGTTATAAGCGGTAAAGTTGATTTCCTGGCTGTTGTTAGGGAATGTGAATTAAGAAAAACAGGCTTGATGGTGAAAAATACAATACTGTTTTTTGATGACGAAAAACCGACAAACGCGGAAATATTCGACGAGCTGCTTGAGGCTTGTGACAGCGCAGGCGTGGATGTTTTTGTTGAAGGCATGGATGAGACCGAACTGCTGCCGGATGATTTTATGAAAGCTATGGCGCGGCTGAGTTTTGAATTATATGGCTTTAAAAAGGACCCGCACGGGATATACAGCATAAATCATTAAACAGTAAAGATAAAATATATAATGATGTTTTTTAAATGACCGCCAGTATAAAACCCCCACGATTCGTAATCATTAGTTTTATATTGTTTTTATACTTTTGACATATGAAGGCACTGGTGATATAATCAACCGGTAAAGACGATTAAAAGGGAGGCGCGATGCGTAAAGAAGCCCAGACAGCTTATAACGGCCTGAAGCTTACGGCTGAAGCTGTAATTAAACTCAAGAAAACAAAACCTGACCTTTTTAAAAAAGCGGAGATAAAAAACCTTCCTGAATCGTTATATGAATACATAAAAAAGTCAAACCCGAAACTAACCGATGATGTAAAGGCGTTTCTTCTCTATTTCAATGGAAGTCTTGTGGAGTACTTATCGGGTGATTACGCAGGGCCTGACGCGGACACTAAAGCCGCGGCTGAAGCCGCTTATGAGGGTATAAAAGCCATGGAAGCAGCATCAAATTATTTGTTGGAAAACAGGCCCGAGTTGTTCTCGGAAGAGGGCGCTGTTCAAATTCCATCCGCTGTTGCCGGCTTCATAACTGACATGAAGTATAAGATATCTGACGAGGCAAGAAAGTTTTTGGATGAATTTCTCGGTTTTATATCATTCAACCTGACAAAGGGCTTTATTCAGCTGGACCCGTCAGGTAAGCATAAGCCAAGGCAGATGGATTTGTTTTAATACAAGTGGGTTGTGAGTAGTGGGTGGTGGGTAGCAAACGGGATGCTTGCTAAACACTACCCACCACTCACTACTCACATTTTATTGAGGAGGTTATATCATGGCGGATCAGATAAAGTATGAAATAGTAAAGACCCTGGGCGCTTTAGGGGAAGGGTCAAAAGGCTGGAAAAAAGAGGTAAATATAATAAAATGGAATGACAGGCCGGGAAAGATTGATATACGTTCATGGGCCGGTGATGACCATGGTAAAATGGGCAAAGGCGTCACCATGTCAAAGGCGGAATTAAAGGCGTTTATGGAGCTTTTTAAGACGCTGGATATTGAGACGCTGGAGATAGAATAAGGTTGGGGTATGCGGCCCAAGTCGCAAGACCCACGACCCAAGTCGTAAATCTCAAACAGCAAGTCCCATCTTGGGACTTGGGTCTTGGGTCCAGCGTCCAGCGACTAAAGACTTGCTATTTAAGTACTAAACTGCTATAATTTATCAGCAAGAGGAAGAGGTAAGCGCAATAGAACCTGCAACAAGACGAGCGGTAGAAGTAGAAACAGAACTAGCTTTGGAACAGTTTTCGAAAGGTAATTGTTCAGAAGTAGTTCGAGATTCTGCTTTTACCCGGGCTCAATCTTTGACAGAGCCCGGGTTTTCTTTTTTTAGGTCAAAAGCCTCAGAACGTTGAGAGGTGAGAGGTGACTAAAAAAGGCTGCGATGCAGCCTTATTTCATTTATATGAGTTTCTTAAGGAGCCTGAACATGATGCGCAAGATCAAGAATATCGCAATAGTAGCCCACGTTGACCATGGCAAAACAACACTTGTTGACGCCATGCTCAGACAGTCGGGTGTTTTTAAGTCCCACCAGAAACTTGAAGAAAGGGTTATGGATTCAAATGACCTGGAAAAAGAGCGCGGCATCACCATATTTTCAAAAAATGCAGCTTTTCATTACAAGGATTATAAGGTAAATATTGTTGATACTCCCGGCCACGCTGACTTCGGCGGCGAAGTACAGCGTATCCTGAAGATGGTTGACTCTGTCCTGCTCGTGGTTGACGCTTTTGAGGGTACCATGCCGCAGACAAAGTATGTGCTGAAAAAATGCCTTGAGCTGGGCCTTATGCCGATAGTCGTCATAAATAAGATAGACAGGCCGAACGCCAGGCCCGATGAAGTTGTGAACATGGTATTTGACCTATTTGTGGAGCTTAACGCGGCTGATGACCAGCTGGAATTCCCAATAGTTTTTGCCTCTGCGCGCGAAGGCGTGGCAAAGTACCACATGCATGATGAGGCAAAGGATTTAACGCCGCTTTTTGATATGATCATAAACCATGTTGAAGACACCATGGGTGACGTCAACAAACCGTTTCAGTTCCTGACGTCGGCCATTTCCTACGATAACTACCTCGGTAAAATGGGGACCGGAAAGATATGCAACGGAAAGGTCGCGCAGGGCGATGAAGTGGTCCTTATGAAGAGGGGCGGCGACAGGCTGCTGTATAAAGTCACGAAGATTTTCGCGTATGAAGGGCTGGCAAAGGTTGAGGTAAAGGAAGCCCTGGCCGGAGACATAGTTTGCATAGCCGGGCTTGAAACTATTGACGTCGGCGAGACTGTGGCATGCAAAGAAAATCCGGTTGAACTTCCGACCATAGATATTGACAGGCCGACCATGTCCATGACCTTTAAGGTCAATGATTCGCCTTTCGCGGGAAAAGAAGGAAAGTACGTTACTTCGCGTAATATAAGGGAAAGGCTCGATAAGGAACTGCAGACAAATGTATCCATTATTGTTGAGAATACTGAAACACCCGATTCTTTTGTGGTAAAAGGCAGGGGCGAACTTCAGCTGGCAATCCTGATAGAGAATATGAGGCGCGAGGGTTTTGAGCTGCAGGTGTCAAAGCCGCAGGTAATATTCCATAATGTGGACGGCGAAAAACATGAGCCCATAGAGCATGCCATCATAGATGTCCCGAATGAATTTGTGGGCATGGTAATTGAAAAGATGGGAGTAAGAAAAGGCACGATGACAAATATGGTTCCGGGTGCCGACAGTTATACCAGAATCGAGTTCATGGTCCCGACCAGGGGGCTGCTCGGCTTCAGGAATGATTTTATGACAGAGACAAGGGGCACGGGCATACTGAACCATTCATTTCATGAATACGGCCCTTACCGCGGCGAGGTACCGACCAGGACGCGCGGCGTGCTTGTGGTAATGGAAGAGGGTGTGGCTGTTGCTTATGCCATGGACAAACTGCAGGACAGGGGGCAGTTCTTTGTGAATCCCGGCGCTGAGGTTTACGCGGGTATGATAGTCGGCGAGAACAGCCGTGAGAATGACATGATTATAAATGTCTGCAAGGGCAAAAAACTTACAAATATGAGGGCGTCAGGCACTGATGACGCCATAAAGCTTGAAACCCCGAGAAAATTTTCCCTGGAACAGGGAATGGAATACATCGCGGATGATGAGCTGCTTGAGATAACCCCCAAAAACATCAGGATGAGAAAGAAAATCCTGGAGGCAAACAAGCGCAAAAGGGCCACCATAGAAATGCAGAATATGAACGAGGAAAAGTAGGTTCTTATATAATTTTGAATTTTATATTTTAAATTTTCGATTTTAGTTGTTTTAAAGTCCAGGGCTGAATTATAGCGCAAACATGGCTTTTTAACAGGTTTAAGTCAAAGATTACTCATATATATCAAGGTTTATATATAACGCGATTAATAATACCTGCATTTTTGTTTTTTTCCTTATAAATAAGCCGGTTATAATTGAAAATTGAAAATTCGGAATCGAAAATCCGCCTTCCCTTATTATACACGGTTGACAAAAACCCCGTATTTCGCTATAATTTTTCCATATTTTATTTATAGGGTTTGATAAACAGCCATTAATCAAAGGATAAATTCCGGAGGTGCGAAGTGGGAGTATATTTTGGATACATCATCAACTGGTGGTTCATTTCGGTAATTATCGGTCTGCTTGCTTTCCCAATAAGTTTTTTCTTCTTTAAAAAATCGTATGACAGGGGATACCTTTTCTCGAAGATAGCCGGGCTTTTCATTGTCGGGTACTTAAGCTGGCTGATCGGATATTTTAATTTCTCCACGGTCTCAATTATCGGGGTTATTATTGCCATGTCGGCGGTTTCCGCTTACGCGTTCATGAAATACAAAAAAGAGATACTTGATTTCGTCGGGGAAAAGTACGCGATGATAATTATCACGGAGCTTTTCTATCTTTTCATATTCCTTGCGCATGCCTTCTGGAAAATGTACCACCCGGACATACTGGGGCAGGAGAAATTCATGGATTTTGCCTTCATGAACTCCGTGGGCAGATGCGATAAAATGCCGCCATATGACCCGTGGATGGCAGGCGCCGGGCAGCACATCAGTTACTATTATTTCGGGTACGTTATGATGGGCATTATTCTGAAACTGACGGCCATACCGAATGGTATGGCGTATAACGTGGCTCTTACATACCTGTATGCCATCTCGGCAATCGGCATCCTGGGACTTATGTACAACCTTACGAAGAATTTCTTCATCGGTTTTGTCGCCTTCGCGTTCCTTCTGGTACTGGGAAATTTTGACGGGGTACTGCAGTTCTTCCAGAACCATATGTCCTTTTCTAATTTTAACTGGTGGGATTCTACCAGGGTTATGGATTATGAAAATGACTATACCATTACGGAATTTCCATTCTTCTCGTATCTTTTGGGCGACATGCACCCGCACCAGATGGCGGTTCCATTTGTCCTGTTAACGCTTAATATTGCCCTGTCGCTGATTAAGACTGAGGACAAAAACCTATTTGAGGTCAAATTTGAAAAAATAGCGTTCCTTGTATTTTCCGGGCTTGTCCTTGGCGGGCTCTGGTTCCTTAATTCCTGGGATTTTCCGACATACTTTTTTGTAGCGGCGCTTTGTGTTTTCTCATACAAATATTCCAGGGATGAGAAGATTGAGAACTGGATAAAGGACGCTGGGATTTCGCTTGGCATCATCCTCGGCGTGGCGATCGTGGCATACCTGCCTTTTACGGTATCATTCAAGTCACAGGTAAAAGGAATATCCCCTGTCCTGGTCAATACGCGCATCACCGATTATCTGATTATTTTTGGCATCATGCTTTTCCCGGTTTTGTCATTCATGACAGCCAGGGTCTTAAACTGGATATACGCGCTTAAGTCGCAGGGCGCCGGTTCTAAAGTCAAAAAAAGGGACCTGTACTGCCCGCGATGCCACTCCCAGTTCCGCGAAGGCAAGATGATATGCGGACAGTGCGGATACAGGATAAACGGGGAAGAGCTTTATCTCGGAGGGACAGAACTCTCAGTTAAAAAATCAAATGAGACAGCCATGTCTTTTTTCAAGTTTCTGATAGACCCGGCAGGGTCCAAAGGCAGCAAGGTGATGCTGTATTCAGGCATAGCCATCGGGCTGGCCCTGATATTCATTATTTACAAGACTCTCGTTGACAAGGCTGTTCCCGGAATTACTGTCGGGGTTATTTTTCTCCTTCTTGGAGCTCTTGTTGTCCTGGGTACCACAAAGACGGAACTTAAAGAGAATCAGTTCATTATTATACTTATATTTACGGCGCTCTTTGCCACTTTTGGAACGGAACTTTTAAGGATCAAAGACGGGTTCAATGACAATACAAAACTTGGCAGGATGAATACGGTTTTTAAGTTCTATTACCAGGCATGGATAATGCTGTCAGTGGCTTCAGCGTACGCGTTCTTCTGGATAAATGATTTTTACCTCAGGTTCAAGCCGAGGATGGTAAAAATAGCATGGAATACCATTTTCACGATACTTGTCATCTGCGGTTTCATGTATACCTTAGGCGGGACACTCATCAGGACGAACAATCCTGGCAAGAGCATGACGCTCGATGGTTCGGAATTCCTGCGCGATTTTTCATACGACAACAGGCTTCCGGCGTACGGCGATTTTGAGGCGATAAATTTTATAAATAAAAGCATAAAGGGTTCGCCTGCCATACTTGAAGCATGCGGCGGTTCGTACACCGAATACGCCAGGATAGCGTCATTCACAGGGCTTCCCACGGTTATAGGATGGCCATGGCATGAAACGCAGTGGAGGGGTTCCGGTGATGAAGCGGCCAGGCGCGAAAATGACGTGCGCGAAATGTATGAGACGCCGGATATAAACAGGGCCATGGAGCTCATGCGCCAGTACAACATAAGATATATCTATATGGGAGTGCTTGAGCGCGATAAATACGCCAAGAGCCCGCAGGGCCTCGCGAAGTTTGAGGAGATGTACAAGCAGCAGCTGGTGGAGCCTGTATACGCGAATAAAATGGATACAATAATATATAAAATCAGATAAGCAGGAGGAATAAAAATGTCCGAGACCTTAAAGTGCCCCAAATGCGGGGAAGAGAACCCGAAATCAAACAGGTTCTGCGACAGTTGCGGCTCCAAGCTCGCGGCAAGGGAAGAATCCGCTCCGGTAAAGGCGGCCCCCGAAGTTGCGGAGAAGAAAAAAGCAAAACCTGCGGCTGAAAAAACCGTAAAGGAAATAAAAAAGACAGCGGCCATTTTTCAGGACTCCGCTGAGGTAATGCAGTCCGCGCCCGCGTCAGGATTTGCCATTAACTGGGAAATACTCGCGTGGGCCGCGATATTGATATTTACCATATGCACCAGGTTTACCGACCTCGGGATCAAGCCGCTGCATCATGATGAATCCATGCACGCTTTTTACGCGTGGAAGCTTTTCATCGGCGACGGGTACACATATAACCCGATGATGCACGGCCCGTTCCACTACCACGCGAACGCCCTGATATACTTCCTTTTTGGCACAAGCGACTATACGTCAAGGGTTGCCCCGGCTATTTACGGAGTTGCCGGCGTGCTCCTTATGTATTTTTTCAAGCCTTATATGGGCAGGCTCGGAGCGGTGCTTGCGGCGCTTCTTATGGCAGTATCGCCTACATGGATGTACCAGGCCAGGTTCATACGCGAGGATATATTTATGGCTGTGGATACGATCATGCTTTTTATTGGACTTATGCGTTACTTTGATTCGAGGAAACCCGGCTGGCTGTATCTTGCCATGGTGGGTTTTGCCTTTTCATGGGCCACCAAGGAGGCAAATTACATAACCATGTTCATTTTCGGCACATTCCTTATGGGCCGGTGGCTATGGGAATATTCCTACAGGAATAACCCGGAGAAGACAGGCAAGGAAGGTTCTTTTTATGAGACCGTGAACTACTGGCTGGGTGAGGGCAAAAAAGTATTCTTCATCGCGCTGGCGGTTTTTGTATTTACCCACGGGATCCTGTATTTCGGCAAACAGCCGGGGGCAGGGTTCTTTTCTAATCTGAAATTTATATGGGATGGTTATGTTGGAGGGCTTATATACTGGCTCGGGCAGCACGGCGTTGAAAGGGGAAGCCAGCCTGCGTATTTCTATTTCCTCATGATACCTTTTTACGAACTGACTGCGGTGTTTTTTATGCTGATAGCGAGTGTTTATTACATAGTGGTAAAGGAAAAAAGGACTTTTTTCAATCTGTTTGTGATTTACTGGTGGATTATGTCCATGATAGTATATTCATGGGCCGGGGAAAAAATGCCTTGGCTTGCCATTCATCCGCTGCTTCCCATGGTAATACTTGCCGGTAAGTTCTGTGCGGACATGTTCCAGCGCGAGGATTGGGGCTGGAAAAGGTCGGCAGGGATGGTCATGTTCATACTTTTGACTATGGGAACGCTGCATGGAGCGATAAGCGTGTGTTTCTACGGGGACGGCGCGTCGCCGAAAGAATCCCTGGTTTACGTCCAGTCATCCACTGATGTCACCCATGTGGCAAAAAAGATCATAAGGTTCTCCGAGGAAATGAAACGCGCGAAATGGGACAGCGGGGAGTTCAGGAATTTTGACCCGACAAATATGGAGATAGTAATAGAAGACTATTGCACCTGGCCTTTCGCCTGGTACCTGCGTGATTATAAAAAGATCGCGTATGAACCCAAGAACGTGCCTGAGTATCAGCTGGGCAAGCCGCTGATCCTTTCAGGCATCGAGGAGGCCAATCCGGGCCATGACCAGCGCGTTAAAGACCTGCTTTCAAAGGATTATTACTTTGAGAGGTACAAACTGCGCGAATGGTGGGCGCCGGATGAGAACAAATGGTGGAAAGCGCCGCTCGGCGAAAAATTCACAATGCTGTGGAAAAGGTTCATGTACAGGGATGTATGGAATGAACTTGGTTCATATGACTTTGTGGTCTATGTAAAAAAAGAATATGAAAAGTACTGGACAGGAGGCGAATAATGATCGATTTAACGCAGATGTCAAAACAGGAAAAAATAATTATAGGGTCACTTCTCGCGGCAATACTGCTTATCATCCTGGTGATGTTTAACCCCGCGAACTTAAAGACTGAGCGCAAAGCTGCCGCTGTACCTCAGAACATACTTACCACAGGCGGCGCCCAGGGTTCTGACAGGGGATACTTCCAGACGCCCAAGGATATTGCCGTGGATAAGGAAGGCTTTGTATACGTGGTGGATTCGCGCAACAGCAGGATACAAAAATTCAGCAATGCCGGGAACTTTGTTTTGTCATGGGGTAAGGACGGAAGCGGCCCCGGAGACATGAAGGAGCCATGCGGCATAGATATAGGCCCTGACGGCAATGTTTACGTGGCTGACACATGGAACGGACGGGTTGAGATTTTCAATAATTCAGGAAGTTTCCTCATGGCAGTCGGCGGGGACCTGGGATTATGGGGCCCGAGGGATGTGGCTGTGGATAAAGACGGGAATATTTACATAGTGGATACAGGAAACTTCCTGGTATATAAACTGGATAAGGCCGGAAAAAAACTCGCGGCCTGGGGAAAGAAACGCAACGGGGTTGAAAAAGGCACGGATAAACCGGGCGAGTTCTTTGAACCGTTTTCCATCAAGCAGGGGCCGGATGGAAATATTTACATAGCTGACAGGGTCAATTACAGGATACAGGTCATGAGCACGTCAGGCAAATACATCAGGGAGTTTAAGGTAAATGGATGGGCTTTAGAGCAGGTATCAAATGGATGCCTGATGGAGCCTTATTTTGACATTGACAAGGCCAAAAGGACCATGTTCATAACCGATTCAACAAATCACAGGGTTCTGAAATATAACCTCGAAGGGACGCTTTTAAAAACCATAACGACGGACACAAAGAAGCAGAAGATGGGATGCCCGATGGGAGTGGCTGTGTTTACCGGAGGGCAGCTACTTGTAACCGATTCTGCCGCGGGAAAGATTAACGTCCTGGAAGAATAAACGCTGTTTTTAGTCTATTAAAATATAAACATAAATATATCGGGAGGGAAAAATGGCAAAGAAAAAAAAGAAGGCGAAGAAAACAAAGAAGCGTAAAAAAGGCGGGCTGGGAAGCCTTGGAGTGCTTATCATTGCGATTATCGCAATAGGGGTTGTCATAGGTGTCACAAAATTGAAAGCCGGAGCGCCGGTTAAACCTTTAAAAGCTGAAAAGATAAGCGAGTGGGGGACTGTCGGAGAAAAGAAAGGGCAGCTTTCCTCGCCAAGGGGTATTTCCATATCGCCGGACGGAAAGTTCCTTTATGTTTCGGTCCTTAACAGCTCATATATAAATAAATTCAAAACCGACGGCGAATTTGTGCTGGCATGGGGCGGCAAGGGAAAAAAACCAGGAGAGTTTAATGAACCGTCAGGCGTCGCAACCGACGGCGAAGGCAATGTTTATGTCGCGGACGCATGGAACGGCAGGATACAGAAATTTAATTCAAATGGAAGTTACATTTTTGAGATCGGCGGGGTTAAAGCCGGTTTTTACAGCCCGAGGAACGTCGCTGTAAATAAGTACGGTATTGTAATAGTGGCGGATACAGGCACAAGCCGCCTGCACCGTTTTGATTCCGAAGGCAACAGGGTAGGCAACCCTGCCGGAGGAGCGGGCCGCGGTACCGGAAAATTCAGCGAAGTATTCGGCATAGCCTCTGATTCCAAGGGCAGGATTTTTGCCGCAGACGCGGGCAACAGAAGGATAAACATATTCTCATCAGACCTTCAGCCTGTCGGGCAGATTAAAGTAAAAGCATGGGACCAGGCGTTTCCTTTATGGCCCATGATCGCCATAGATTCACGAGATTACCTTTATGTGGTATCAGGCGGGACGCAGGAAGTTGTGGTTTATAACACCAAGGACAAGAATAACAAGCCTGTCGGGGTTATTAAAAACGACATGAAGGACAAGCCCCTTTTTGGAAATCCGCTGGGTATTACGATAGACCAGGCTGACAACGTGTATGTGACCGATATTTCCAAAAATAAGGTTATCGCGTTCAGGCCGGTTTTTGAATAAAAATAGTTCAATGCCCGGGAACCGGTTGAAATGAATAAAAAAGACCATTTGATAAAGGATTCTATGATCCTTTTTCTTTCCTCGAGCGTTGTGAATATTTCAAATTTTATTTTTCACAGCATAGCGAGCAGGCAGCTGGGCCCCGAGAATTACGGGGTTCTGGTAACCCTGCTGGCCATGATAATCATTGTAACCATGCCTGCGATGTCGCTGCAGATGACGGTTGTAAAGAAAACATCTGTTTTCAGCGCGCACGGAAAATACGGCAACATACTCCACCTTTTTAAGCGGTCCACAAAATGGTTTTTCGCGCTTGGTTTCGCGTATATGGCAGGATTTTTGATTGCCATGCCTTTTTTACAGGAGTTTTTCAGGGTTTGGGACAAGGGGTTAATTGTTATTTTAAGCCTTATCGCGCTGGCATCAATGATGATAATAAACGTCAGGGGAATCCTGCAGGGGATGCAGAAATTTGTCAGCCTTGGCATCAATTCCGTGATTGACGCTGGATTAAGGCTGTTACTCCTTTTTGTTTTTGCCGTCTTTGGGTGGGGCACGCGCGGCGCGCTTGCCACAACCATGGCAGGAAGCCTAATCGCTTACATAGCCGGCGTTGCAATGATTTCCTTTATTTTCAAATATAAGGAGACAAAGGAAGAACCGCTTACCAAACGGGAATTTTTTTCTTACGCCATGCCTGTTTTCTTTGCCATGACAGGTTTTTCACTGTTAAGTTATATGGATGTTTTCATGGTGAAACACTTTTTTGACGAGCATAACGCGGGGCTTTATTCGGCCACATCCATGATCGGGAAAGCTTTCCTGTTCTTCCCGTCAGCGATAGTGATGACGCTTTTCCCCAAAGTTTCCGAACAGCATGCCTTAAACCAGGAGACAAAGAATCTGCTAAATAAAAGCCTGCTGCTTACGGCAGCCATCAGCGTAGCTGGGATTGTATTCTGCTTCCTTTTTCCAAAGTTCATAATAGGTGTTATGTTCGGGGAAAAGTTCATGAATATTGAAGGTGTGGTAAGGTTGTTTGGAATTGCCATATTGCCGCTTGTCCTCCTGAATGTGGTCATTAATTACAGCCTCGCGGTGCATAAATATGACTTTATATATATAGTTTTTGTGGGGATTATAATATACGCCTCTGTTTTGTGGTTTTTTCATGATAATTTTTTTCAGGTAATCGGGACATTGTTTGTCGTTAATCTGCTGATCCTCATATCGTCAATAATGTCTTTGCGGGTCAAAAAGGCGGCGGATATTCATGCCGTTTAAGAAATTATCGGTTTTAATGCCCATGTATAACGAGGAACTCTGGGCCGCAAAGAACATCCTTGAGACGGATGAGTTTTTCAAAAAGAAGGGCTTTTCATACGAGATTATAGTCATGGATGACGGTTCAAAGGACTCTACCTTTGATAAGGCGTCCAAAGCCCAGAAAGAGCATATTAAGGTGTATCAACTGCCTAAAAATGAAGGCAAGGGCGAGGCGCTGCGTTCGGCATTTAATCACAGCAGCGGAGACCTTGTTATGTTCCTGGACGGGGACCTGGACATACACCCTAAGCAGTTTGAGGAATTGTTTAAAGTTATGGAAGATGAAAAGGCGGATGTTGTAATAGGCTCGAAAAGACACCCCAAGTCAGTGTTGAACTATCCTGCGGGCAGAAAAGTGCTTTCAGCGGGTTATTTCTTTATTGTAAAAATACTCTTTGGCCTTCCGCTGCGCGATACGCAGACAGGAATTAAAATTTTTAAAGCTGAAGTGCTTAAAAAAACATTCCACAGGATGCTCTTAAAACGGTTTGCCTTTGACCTTGAGCTTTTGATTCTGGCGCATCATAACGGCTATAAGATATCTGAAGCGCCGGTTGTGGTCGATTACAAGGGAAAATATGGCAATATTACGCCTAAAATAGTCTTTAAGATGTTATGGGATACGATTGCCATATTTTACAGGCTGCATATACTGCACTATTACGACCGGGTGAAGTAAAAAGTCAAAAGTCAAAGCTCAAAAGTGAACCTTTGACACCGGTCCCGGCTATATTTTACGAAACACTTTTGACTTTTGAGATTTGAGTTAACAGTGATAAGGAGATAATTTTGAAGACAGTAAGCATAATAATACCAGTTAAAGAGATAAACGACTACATACGTGAATCATTGCCGTATATAAATAAACTTGATTATGACCTTAAAAAAGTTGAGGTAATCGTCCTTCCTGATAAGCCGGGCAAGATCGCGGGAAAATTCAAGTTTAAGCTTAAGATCAAACCGACCGGCCATATTTATCCCGGGGAGAAAAGGGATATCGGAATCAGGATGTCAAAGGCTGAGATAGTGGCGTTCATTGATGACGATGTTTACCCTGAAAAGGGATGGCTTAAAAAAGCGGTGGAAATATTCGAGTCGGATAAGATTATAGGCGCGGTAGGCGGACCGGCGGCGACTCCGTCCCATGACGGTTTCTTGCAGAAAGTCAGCGGGTTTATATATGAATCATTCCTTGGCGGAGGCGGATACAGATACAGATACGTCGCGGATAAAAAACGTTTTGTGGACGATTATCCTTCATGCAACCTGATAATACGCAGGGATGTTATCGGCAAAATAGGCGGTTTTAATACGGAGTTCTGGCCGGGTGAAGATACAGTCATATGCTTAAAGATTGTCAGGGACCTGAAACTGAAGATTGCCTACGATCCCGGTGTTTTTGTCTATCATCACAGGAGGAATTTTTTTAAAGGCCATATACATCAGGTCAAAAATTACGCTCTGCACAGGGGCTACTTCGTAAAGAGGTTTCCTGAAACGTCCCTTCGTCCGTCATATTTTATTCCGACGGTTTTTGTGGCGTACCTAATCAGCTTTTCATACCCCGTCTTTTTTAACCATGCCATTTTTGGATTGTGGGCACTGCCCCTTGAACTGTATGTTTTCCTTTTATTTGCCGATGCGATCAGGACCAGGACCATTGGTTATGGTATAATGACCATGATCGGAATATTTGTCACGCATTTGTATTATGGGGTTTATTTTTTAAAAGGCTTGTTTTCCGCAAAATTGAAGGAAGAAGAAATAAAAAAATAGCCGGCGCAAAGGCTTTACTTCCGGCTTAAAAAATTTAAAGGAGTTACCTGATGAAAGTAATGGTATCTTATCCGCCCTTAGTGGGCGATGGAACAGCCACGCTCGGCCAGAACAGGCAATTTCAGTGGTTTACAAACCCTTCATTTATATATCCAATGGTGCCGGCATCAGCCGCCACGCTGATGAAAGAAAGGGGATATGATTCCATATACAACGATTCAATCGCGGAAGGGCTTACGTGGGAACAGTATGAAAAATTCCTTTTAACCGAAAAACCCGATGTCATAGCGTATGAGACCAAGACACCTGTCGTAAAACAGCACTGGCAGATAGTGGAAAAGGTAAAACAGCTCCTGCCGGGAACCAGGATAGTGCTCATGGGCGACCATGTGACAGCCATGCCGGCAGAGACCATGACAAGCTCTAAAGTTGATTTTGCGCTTACCGGCGGGGATTATGATTTTCTTCTCCTGAACATTGTTGAATTTATTGAAGGCAAAAAACCGCTAGAGCCGGGAATATGGTACAGGGAAAACGGCGAGGTTAAAAATACGGGAAAGTTCAAGCTCGATCATGACCTTAATATACTGCCGTTTATAGACAGGGACCTTACAAAGTGGAAACTGTACGGCGAGAAATTTTTTAAACGCTCTCCTTATACATATACCATGGTGGGAAGGGACTGCCCGTGGGCAAAATGTACTTTTTGTTCCTGGACAACGCTTTTTCCCACTTTCAGGACCAGGACGCCTGAGAGCCTGCTTGCTGAGATAGACATGCTGGTGAAGCGTTATGGCATAAGGGAGATATTTGACGACACAGGAACTTTTCCGCGCGGGGAGTGGCTCAAGAAATTCTGTAACGGCATGATAGAGCGCAACTATGACATGAAGCTTATGGGAAATTTCAGGTTTGACTATATCAATGAATCCATAGCGCCGCTTATGAAAAAGGCCGGATTCAGGTTGTTAAAATTTGGTCTGGAATCCGCGAACCAGGCGACGCTTGACAGGCTGTGCAAGGGTACAAAAGTTGAGGACATTGAAAAAGGATGCAAAATAGCAAAGGACGCGGGCATAGGCGTACACCTTACCATCATGGTAGGTTATCCGTGGGAGACAAGAGATGACGCCATGCGTACGTATGAGATGGCAAAAAAGCTTCTGGATAAAGGCCTGGCGGACATGCTGCAGGCAACAGTTGTGATAGCTTATCCCGGAACGCCGCTGTATACACAGGCGGTTGAAAATAACTGGCTCAGGTTCAATCCGGGTGAATGGGAAAAGTTTGACATGACTAGGCCTGTCTTTAAATTTCCGGATATGGAGCCTGCGGATGTCATGAAGATATGCGATGATATTTATAAGTCCTTCATGACCCCGAAGTTTATGGCCAGACAGGTAATGCAGATAAGGTCATGGGAAGATTTCACGTTCCTGTTTAAGGCGGGCCAGGCAGTCATGGGGCACATACTTGATTTTAAGAGGGATAAGAAATAATGCGGAATTCGGAATGCGGATTGCGGATTGAAATAAAACAAAAAGGAAGAAACGTATGAGAAACAACATAATACACCCGGGCGCTGATGAACTGATATATGAGATACGGGAAATAGTCGAGGTCGGCAATAAGATAGCAAAAACAGGTGTTCCCATAATATGGGAAAACATCGGGGATCCGGTGGCAAAAGGCGAGAAAGTGCCGCAGTGGATAAAGGATATTGTCGCTGATACCGTAAAAAATGACAATTCAAGCTATGGATACTCGCCCACAAAGGGGCTGCTTGCCACGCGTGAATACATAGCAAAAGAACGAAATCTCGAGGGCGGCGCGCAGATAACCCCGGACGATATACTTTTTTTTAACGGGTTGGGCGATGCAATAGCCACGGTATATAATTACCTCAACAGGAATTCCCGCGTTATCGGTCCAAATCCCGCATATTCAACACATTCATCCGCTGAAGCCGCGCACGCCGGGTCGCATCATATCACATATAATCTTAACCCTGACAATAACTGGTATCCGGACCTTTTGGATATGCGCGACAAAATAAAAAATAACCCGGAAATAAGTGCTGTGCTTATTGTCAATCCTGACAATCCAACCGGCATGGTATACTCGCAGGACGTGATTAAAAAGGTTGTCGATATCGCTAAGGAATTCGACCTGTTCCTGATTTCTGACGAGATATACTCCAATCTTTTTTACGGCGGGGCCGTCCATAAAAAACTTGCTTCTGTGATAGGCGATGTGCCGGGGCTTGCCATGCGCGGTATTTCAAAGGAGTTCCCGTGGCCGGGGTCGAGATGCGGCTGGGTGGAATTTTATAATGCCGATAAGGACGCCAAATTCGCCAGGTATGCCAAGACAATTGTGGACGCTAAAATGCTTGAAGTGTGCTCCACGACGCTGCCGCAGGCAGTGCTCCCGAAAGTAATGGGGGACCCAAGGTATTACCCGTACCTTGCTGAGAGGAACAATTTGTACTGGAAAAAGTCGCAGGAAGCGTATGATATATTTTCCGGTGTGGCCGGATTAAAGGTCAACAAGGCTTTCGGCGCTTTTTATATGACTGTGCTGTTTAGAGACGGAGTGCTGAAGGATGGGCAGTCGCTAAAACCCATGAACAGCGCGGCGGGTGATATCATCAAGCCGCTGCTTAATACGGACAAATTTGATAAAAGGTTTGTTTATCATCTGCTTGCTTCAAATGGGATATGCATAGTCCCGCTCTCTTCCGGTTTTAATTCTGATCTGAACGGGTTCAGGGTGACATTGCTGGAACCGGATATGGAAAAGTTCAGGGAAGTGATGAATGCTATTGCGGGCGCAGCAAGGGAATATATCTCTTCAAAATAAAAGGTTGTGGAGGAATAATTGGCATTATATCTTTCGATAATTACGCCCACATATAATTCCGGCAGGGTAATTGGCCTGTGCCTTGATTCTGTCTGCGCGCAGGATTATCCGAAAGACTCATTTGAGGTTATTATAGCCGATGCCGGATCAAAGGATAACACCATTGAAATCATCAATTCGTATAAAGACAGGCTCGATATAAAGATATTTCCAAATCCGCTGCGGACAGGCGAAGCCGGAAAAACCGTCGGGATTGACAATGCCAAAGGCGCGATTGTGGGGCTCGTTGACAGTGACAATATTATGCATGATAAGTCTTATATCAGCAAAATGATGAAGCCGTTTGAAGAGATGCCTGACATTATGGGGACAGAGCCGTTATACTTTGAGTACAGGAAGCAAGATAAGCCGCTTACAAGGTACTTTGCCATGTCCGGCATAAATGACCCGCTGTGCCTTTTTGTCGGGAACTATGACAAGTACAGTTACATAACGGGGAAGTGGACCGGAATGAAACTGAAAACGGAAGAATCCGGCGGAAACATAGTTATAAACCTTGATGAAAAGACCATCCCTACTATCGGCGCCAACGGGACCTTTCTGAAAAAAGATCTTGTTAAAAGGACCAGATACAGCCCCTATATGTTTGACATAGACGTTGTATATGAAATAATAAAAACGGGTATAAATAAATTTGTAAAGGTAAAGACAGGGATAGTGCATATATATTCGCCTGATTTTTCATCGTTTATAAAAAAACAAAGCCGCAGGATAAACGATTTTCTTTTTTTTGCAAAAGAAAAACAGCGGTCTTATCCGTGGTCGAGTTTTCCTGCCCGGGGTATAATACTTTTTACCCTTTATTGCGTCCTTGTATTTCCGCTCATATGGCAGGCTGTAAAGGGATTTATAAGAAAACCTGAATGGGTATGGATATTTCATCCTTTTGTTTGCTGGGTAACACTGTTTATATACGGGTATACTTTCCTTAAAGCCAGGATAACCGGTAGAAATGCCATAAAAAACAGGGATAAATGGTAAAAAACCCTCTGTTTTAACACTGATGGGCGGGTTTTAAGGCACAGAAAAACCATGCGTTATACCTATATAATAGTAAATTTCGTGTTGACATAAACCCCTATATTTATTATACTTGTAATTCGTTTTTAGGAAAATGGTGTTGCTTTGCTTTGCTGTTTTCCATATTTTGTTTATATTTATATATTATTTTTGCCTCGTTGTGCCGAGATGTCAGATGCAGTAGCATCTGACAAGGCGAGAGGTAGAGGGATTATTGATTTAATATTTGCTCGCTGAAGCTCGCAATGGCGCCTTAGCTCAGTCGGGACTAGAAGGCGATAGTTGGCTACGAATGTACTGATACCGAATAGGTGCCGAGATAGCTCAGTCGGTAGAGCGACAGACTGAAAATCTGTGCGTCGGCGGTTCAAATCCGTCTCTCGGCACCATATAGATTTAGTTCTTTAAAAAGAAAAAGGTATATAATAGATGACCGTTGAGGGCTGATGTAGCTCAGTCGGTAGAGCAACTGATTCGTAATCAGTAGGTCACCGGTTCGACTCCGGTCATCAGCTCCATACATTTTAATTCAGAGCACTGATGTAGCTCAGCCGGTGTCAGCCGATAGGACTGGCTGACAGGATGAGAAGTAGATGGGCCGTTGATCTAATATTTGCTCGCTGAAGCTCGCAAGGGCATCCAAGAGCAACTGATTCGTAATCAGTAGGTCACCGGTTCGACTCCGGTCATCAGCTCCAGTTTTTTATGGGTTTGAGTTTCAGTTGTGCGGATTTGCAGGATTTTAAACCAAAATATAATTTAAAATTTTTTAGGAGGTAATACAGTGTCGGTAATTATCAGGTTAAAAAGAATGGGCAAGGAAAATGCGGCTTTCTACAGGATAGTCGTGGCAGACGAGAGAAGGTCCGCAAAAGGCGGCCTGTATATTGAGGAACTCGGCAACTACAATCCGTTAAAGACGCCGGCAATTATTAACCTTAAGAATGACAGGGCGCTTTACTGGCTTGACAAAGGAGCCAGGGTTTCCCCGACGATTAAAGCCATATTGAAATTACAGGGAGTCGTTGCTACCGTTAAAGTTAAAAAGCCGAAAAAGAAAAAAGTAAAAAAAGAGAAAAAGGCAAGCAAGTAAGATATGAAAGAACTTCTGTGTTATGTGGCCGGGCTCCTGGTAAATGAAAAGGAAAAGGTCAGCGTCACGGAGATGGATGAACCGGCTATGAGAAAATACACGGTCTGCGTCTCGAAGAATGACACGAAAAACATAATCGGACGGGAAGGAAAGACCATTAAGGCGATAAGGAGCCTGATATCCATGGCTTCCATAAATAAAGGAATAAAGAAAAAGATACCGGTTGAGATAGTAGACGAAGAGTAAAACATGGAAATAGACATACTTACGATTTTTCCGGAAGTTTTTGAAAAGGCCCTTGATTTTTCCATGATTAAGATAGCGAAGGAAAAAGGGGTTGTAAGTTTTAACGCGGTGAATATCAGGGATTTTTCACTTGATAAACACAAAAACACCGATGATGTGCCTTTCGGCGGGCTCGAAGGCATGGTAATGAAAATAGAGCCGGTTTACAGGGCACTTGAAAGTTTAAAGCTGAAAACTGAAAGCGAAGGCAAAAAAAGCAGGGTTGTTCTTTTGAGCGCGGCAGGAACCAAACTGACGCAAAAAAAAGTTGAAGAGTACTCGGAACTTGACCGGCTGGTCCTCATATGCGGCAGGTACGAAGGCGTGGATGAACGCGTGCAGAATTATATAGAGGAAGAAATCTGCATCGGGGATTACGTTTTAAGCGGCGGGGAGTTCGGCGCTATGGTTATAATAGAGGCTGTAATCAGGCTTCTGCCCGGCGTACTGGGAAACGCGGATTCGGCAAAAAACGAGTCTTTTACCACCGGCATACTTGATTATCCGCACTATACCAGGCCCAGGGAATTTATGGGGCATAATGTGCCGGAAGAGCTGATGTCAGGCAACCATAAGCAGATAGAAAAGTGGCGCAGGAAGCAGGCCTTAAGAAAGACCATGAAGAACCGGCCTGAACTGCTTGAAAATATTGAGCTTTCAAAAGAAGACAAAAAACTAATAGAAGAAATAAAGAACGAAAGGAGCAAGTGAAATGAGCAGCATCAAAGAAGTAGTGGAAAAATTATACAAGAAAAAAGGCAGGGACACAGGCAAGCTGGCAATCGGCAGCACGCTTAAGATCAATACCAAGATCATCGAAGGCGGCAAGGAGAGGATTCAGGCTTTTGAAGGAGTCCTTATTGCCAGAAAAGGAACGGGCCTTGACGCGATGATTACGGTCAGGAAGATCGGCGCAGGCGGTATCGGCGTGGAAAGGACTTTTCCCATCCACTCACCGATGATTGACTCCATACTGGTCGTAAAGCAGGGAGATTCCTCGAAATCCAAGCTTTATCATTTAAGGGATTCATTCGGAAGGAAAGCCAAGAAAGAGGCAAAAAAGTTCGGAGCGGAAAGCTTAAACGCGGATTCCTTAGAGATAAACAAGGAAGCCGAAGAAGTGGAAAACGAGCGGATGAAGTCAAAGGAAGAAAGAAAAGCCGAGCACGCTGCAGCGAAGGCAAAAGCGGGCAAGGTCAGTAAAAAGAAGTAATTTAGATATAGATTCTGGATTCTAGATTCTGGATTATTTATAAAAGCCCGGATAGCTTACGCTATCCGGGCTTTTTCGTTTTTAGTGAAATCCACAATTCGGAATTCAGAATGCCCTTTAAAAAGTCCTTACTTTATAGTAAAATGGATGTAATCCTTTTAAACGCGGGTGGCGTCAAAATGTTGTGACTAAAATTCCGGAGGTGTAACAATGAAGACAGAAAAAATTGCGGCGGTAAGTGCACTTGCCTTATGTTCGTTAATGCTTTCATCCTGCGTCTTTTACGTGGCTGATGAGGGTTATACGGGAAATGCTTCTTCTGCGAACTCTATTTCTGCGAATTATTCAACGGTTTCATCCCAGACCGCTTCCACAACTTCGCTGACAGCGGCGGCCCCGCCCGTTAATGTAGTTTCGGTTCAGACGGTCAATTATATTACGCTGGTTCCGGATACTGAAAAGTACTATTTTTATGACGGAAGAAACGCGCAGATGGCAGTATGGATATTTAAAGCTGACGGAAGCGTTGTTAAACAGGGAAAACCGATAAACGGCCTGGTTAAGGTTTTTTACGAACCCGGCATAACAGCCGCTGAAATCTATTATAAGAATAGTTTAAGAAGCGGCAGCTTCATGGAATATTACAGGAACGGAAGGATAAAAGTGCACGGCAACTATAATTCAGGAAAAAGAAATGGCTCATGGAAAATGTTCCTTCCGGAAGGCGGCATGGAAGAGGAAACTTATTACCGCAAGGATAAGGTGGAGGTTTATTATCAGTCAAAAAACCAGCCTAATTATGCCAGGGAAAAACACTGGTCATATATAGAATCCGAAGATGGCCCGGAATATGCCAGGCCCCAGGGAAATGACAGGAATCCAAATGATAACAGAGGGAATGGGAATAATAACCAATATCAGGGAAATGATGCAAACGGACAAAACAGGCAGAATAATGATGAACACGCCGAGGTAAGGCCAACGCCTGTACCGCCGACTCCTGTACCTCCAACTCCTGTACCACCGACACCTGTGGCTGTGCAAGCATGACAATCACGGCAAAGACGGACGTGGCGAACACGGGGAGTCAGTTCAGGCGACTTTAGCGCCAACTCAAGTGCAGCCTACACCGGAGGCGACGCAGCGTGAAAATCGCGGTAAAGACGGACACGGTGAGCATGCAGAGGCAGTTCAGGCTACTGTAGCTCCTACACCGGTGCCGCCTGTGCCTGCTGCCACTGCGGTAGAAACCGTAAAGGCAAATGGGGAAGAAAAGGATAATAAAGTACAGGTTAAGGAAAAATCCAATAATGGCAAGCACCTTGGGCAGTTAAAGCAGGGGGTGAAAATAAAGGGTAAGGCGGTTGTTTCAGGTAAAAACTTAAATACGGAACCGGATAAGAATACAGTTACAGCTGAAGCGGAGGTCAATACCGCTGATTCTTCAGACAAGAATAACAACGGCAAAGATGAACAAAAAAATGAAAAAGAAAACCAAAAAGACAGGAATAAGACAAAAGAGACCGGTGATAATGAAAAGAACCAGGATGAGATGAAAAATAATGAAAATAAGCAGGGTAATGGAAGATAAACATAATTCACATAAATAAAAAAAACCGCGGGTGATATTCCGCGGTTTTTTTTATTTATGTGCCAAATTTTGTGCTGTTATGTTCTTCGGTAAAGGAAGTAATATACCCCCATGGGGAATATGGAGATAAGCAGTATTATTGCCTTTATTCCGGAAACCGGCATGTATTGCAGGAAGAGAACGAACACAACCAGCATGACAATCCTGCCGGCGGCTATAGGCACGTCGCGCGCCACTATGTATTCCATTTTTCTTTCGTTGGCATTGGCATCCAGGCTTATGACATCCAGCGCGTGCGCCGAAATGGGAATCCTCACGAGATAGTCTGCGACAGCGCCGAGGATGCCGTATATGAGGAGCGTGACGATATTGATCTTATATAACAGCAGGAATGCTATCACAAACGAAATGATTGCCCCGGATAGGACGTAATGGCGCCTCGTATCGGGCCTTGAGAATTTACCCAGGAGCCACGATGTGGAAATGGTAGCCACTGCCACCAGCATGGAGTATTTGCCGAGGCTGAACTCGCTTCCTGTTGACTTAAAAACAAGGATTCCTATGAGGAACATGGATATTGTGTCCCTGCCCGAGAGGAAAAGGTACGCGAACATGGTATTCTGCCATTTCCTGTTCTTTGTAAAAATAAGGTCCTCTATCTTATAGGGCTTCCTGATGGGCTTTGATTTCATGGAAAATGACAGGATGACGGCTGCGGAGAAGAGCACTGCCGAGCAGCCGAATATGATGTAGTATCCTGTGAAGTTTTTGAAATAAGTGATGATAAAACCGGCTATCAAAGGCCCCAGCAGGGAGCAGACGCCGGATATCATGGTGGTTTTGCTGTAAAATGAGTCCCTGTTGCCGGTTGTGTAATCGAAAGTAAGGATGTGGTAGCCGAACCAGAAGAACCCCATGGCCAGCCCCTTTACAAATCCCCAGAGTATCACCTGCTCGGCAATCCTTTCCCTGAAAAGCAGGACCATGAAGTAAAATGCCACATAGCAGAATATTCCTATTATATATATGCTGGATCTGTCTATACGCATGCCGATATAACCACAAAGGTAAAAAATGACGGGGACCGTGGCGTAGCAGGAGAGCATATATATGGTTATGGGGATATAATCTGACTTAAGGCGCCACAGGTATATGTTCACGAAAGCGTCAGAAAGCACTGCCGCAGCCATGAAAAGGGCTATTGTGAGCAAAAATCTTTTTAAATTGAGATTTTTTTCCATGTAGTTATTATCTATCAGTGCCGTAAAAATGTCAAATATATGATTTTTAATATTTGTTGAAATTTGCGGTTTTTATGCTATCATTAATTTAACGTTTAAAACGATAGGGAGTTAGAAAATGACTATAATAAGGAAGTTTTTCCGGATACCTGTTTTTGCGCTTATGTCATTATTTATTGCCATTCCCATATTTTCCCTTACTTATAATGAGGGTTTTAACTCCACTTCATACGAAGATACAACAAATACCTCGGCAAGCTGGAATACTACTGCCGGGATAGTCTCTTTAAAGACTCTGTATGACAAGTTTGCCGAAACTACCGGGGTAATTGACTGGGGCGGAAGCATCACTGCCATTGACTATGACGCGGCGAACAGCCGGTGGTACATAGGAGGCAGCACCGGAAAGCTGAATATGTACGACGGTGTGAATTTTATAAATATAGCGCCGAGGCTTGCGAATCTTGCCACAAATACCATCAGGGCCATAGACAGCGACGGCAATACGGTATTTGTCGGAGGGGACAGCGCATTGCTTTACATGTACACATATTCCAATGACACGTGGACGGCAAAAACAATGGCGTCATTTACGGGGAACATATACGCGATAGCCAATAAAGGCGTTACCGTAAATAACAGGTGGCTCTTTGGCGGCGCAGGCGCCGCACTGAACATTTATGACGGAATTAATTTCACCTCGCTTGCCGGTGACCTTGTAGCGTCCGGCGGGTTTACAACAGGCGATGACGTAAGGGCCATAGGGTATAACAGCACGGAATTTTACTGGCTCATAGCCGGGACCGGGGGAAAGATATGCAGGTATGTGGACGGCTCAAATGGCTGGACAAATCTTGCAACCGGCGCAGGCGGGCTTACGGCAAAATGGGGCGGGACATATAACATATTTGCCGTAAAATGCGTGGGGACCAGATGGTTGATAGGCGGGAGCTCAGGCAGCACCGTGAAACTGGCAACGTATGACCAGACAAACGGTTTTACCGATGTTACAGCGAGCCTGGCAGGAGCGCTTACAAGCCTGTGGGCCATAGAATGGAACGGAAGTTACTGGCTCATCGGCGGCAGCAATAATACTAACACGGCGCTTGTCACATATGACGGCGTGTCGACATATATAACGCAGACACCGCCATCATATTTCAGCACGGACGCCATATACGCCATAGGCGCCACAAGCAGCGGCTTAAGCCTGCTTGGAGGAAATAACAGCAGGTTAATGTCCATGACGGGCAGCGCGTCATCGCCTTCATATACGGAGTATTCAAAGAACATAAAAGATTTCGGCGCGAATAACATCAAAGCCGCGGCGTATAATTCATATGACAAGTTCTGGCTTATTGGCGGGGAAAAGAACGGAACAAACGGGACACTGAACAAATATAACGGTAAGGTATTTACCGACCTGAGGAAAAGCCTCACCGACCCCACCCACTACCTTAACTGGTTTGATGATGTTTTAAGCGTGGCGTGGGCCGACCAGACGCATAATTACTTCCTTATAGGAGGCAGCAACGGCAAGCTTGCCAAATATGACTGTGCGACCGGGGTATTTGCCGACAGGACCGGGGCGCTCGGTTTCGGGGCGGGTAACGGGGTAACAGCCATGAAATGGGCGAATGGCACATGGTTGATAGGCGGGCAGAACCGCAATTTTGCCATAAGTACGGACGGAGATAGTTTTACCGCAAAGTATGTGAGCACGACAGCGGGGTCATTTTCGAATGCCACGGACGGAATCAGGGCGATAGAGTATTTTGCAAGCAAAAATAAGTGGTATGTGGCAGGCGACAACGGCAGTATCAGGCAATGGAATGACCAGACGCAGTCGCCAGCAAATAATTTCATGAATGACCTAAAATCAAACCTGTATCCATATACCGGCAACACTTACCAGAACGTCAACGCAATAAAAGACGGCGGAAGCAAGATAAGGATAGGGTGCGACGGCGGGTATCTTGTCGACTATACTTCAATTATATGGACATCAAGGACGTCATCTCTTAAAAATTTTGGGACGCAGAATATTTATTCGCTGGATTATAACAGCACTTCGCCTGGAAAGTGGTTCGTGGCGGGCGGTTCGGGAATGATAAACATGATAGTGGAGGGGTCGCCGGATGTGTATACGGACGAAAGGGCAAACCTACAGAACTGGTCCACCTCATCGACAACGCCCAAGTTTAATTCTGTTGTGTATACGAATTCATCCGAGGCCTACTGGCTCATGGCGGGCGATTACGCGAAGATAAACAGATACGGCGGGTCGTTTGACACGCCTGAGACTGCGCAGTCCATCATCATAGACGATTGGTTCGCCGGGTTTGCGGGGTATGTCACTTTAACGGCCGCAAGCACTGTCGAGGTGAATCAGTCCATAGATTATTATCTGTCAGGAGACGGGTCCGTATGGACGAAGGTTACATCAGCCATCGGGACCTTTATTTCCGGAACAAAACTTTTCTGGAAAGCGGTGCTTACAACATACGATAACTTTTCGTCGCCGCAGATAGATACGATAGATATAAGTTGGGAGAGGAATCCGGCGCCGACTTATACTATAACGCCCACGCATACCATCACCCCCACTTTTACCATTACCCCGACCCATTCAAACACATATACGGCAACCCAGACATATACTGCGACACCGACTGCGACCCTGACCAGCACAGAGACTGCAACTCCTTCTATCACTGAAACATGGACGGCAAGCCAGACATTTACGCCTACATTTACGGCTTCACCGACATTTACAGCCACACAAACTGCGACGCAGACTGCCACGCAAACAGCCACACAAACCGCGACGCAGACCGCCACGCAGACCATAACGCAGACCGCCACACAGACCATAACGCAGACTGCCACACAGACCATAACGCAGACTGCCACACAGACCATAACGCAGACTGCCACACAGACCATAACGCAGACTGCCACACAGACTGTTACGCCGACGGGGACTCCGACCGCGACAAAGACAGCGACACGCACGGCAACCCAGACAGCCACACAGACGGCTACTGAAACTGCAACAGGGACATTTACAGCCACTGAAACATATACCGCCACACAGACGGCCACTGAAACTGCCACTGAAACAATTACTCAGACGCATACGGACAGCCCGACATCTACAAGCACCCCTACTTTTACCATTACACCCACTTTTACGGCGACAAAAGACATAGACCATTTTGACGTTCAGGCGCCTGCAAGCGTGCAGGTCGGCGTGCCTTTTCAGGTGGTTGTTACTGCCAGGACCAGCGCGGCTTTTGGAGGCGTGATAGCGGATAATTACGCCGGGACTGTTAATTTCACATCAAGCGACGGCACGGCAGGCCTGCCGGGTGATTACACATTTGACCCGGACGCGGATGCCGGGGTGCATTCATTCCAGGTAGTGCTTTCGACAGCCGGTGTGCAGACTATCACGGTAAATGACACCACGGTAATTACGATAACCGGGTCAACTTCTGTAAATGTAAACACGGGCAACGCGACAGGATTTATAGTATCAGCCCCTTCAAACGCGACCGCCGGGACGCCTTTCTATATCACGGTTTCAGCCGTGGATGTTTATTATAATATTGTGGCCGGATATGCCGGTACAATTCATTTTACCTCCACAGACGCACAGGGGGTAATGCCTGCGGATTATACGTATGTCGGCGGCGACGCTGGAAAGCACATTTTCAGCGTCACTTTAAGGACAGCCGGCACCCATAATATACTTGTTCAGGATGGGACCATATCAGGCGTAAGCAATGACATAAATGTGGCGCATGGCGCTATCGCAAACTTCAGGGTTTCCGCGCCGACGGTTGCAAACGCGAATGTGGAGTTTAACTTTGTTGTTACAGCGCGGGACGCTTACGGCAATACCATAGATAATTTTGTGGGGGCTGTTAATTTTACATCGAGTGACCCTTCGCTCGCAAAGGTGCTTCCGTTATCGTATACTTTCCAGCTTGCCAACGCGGGCACCAGGATTTTTGCCGCAATCCTTCAGACCAACGGGAATCAGACCATAACTGCCACTTCAGGCGCTATTACAGGAACAAGCAACCTGATAAATGTTGTTACGCCCGCCACTTCTTACTCAAGGCCGATCCTGCTTACGGCTTATTACGGAAATGCGAATTTGTATCAGGGCGCGTACATGAGGATTGATGACAGGAACTTTACGTTCGCGTCAAATTATTATCTTAATTATGATGTTTTTATACCGGATTACAGCTCCAACTTTTATTGTTCAACAGAGTTCCAGAACGGCGACTATCCCGGGAACACGGATATCATGAGGGATTTCGGTCAGGCCACCCAGAATTATATCAGGGATCAGAATGCCATAAGGATACATCCGTCAATGGACATCTCCGCATATGCCAAGGGAAGATGGTACCGCAGGATATTTGATTTAAGTATGCTTACAGGCGCGGGTTCATATTACAGCGACGGGTTCCTGTCACAGGATACCGGGAACATAGGGTTTAACGGAGCACCGTCAAATAACGCAGGCACATTCAACGCGTTCTTTGACAACATAGTCTATAAAAATGTAAGCGGCACCATAATCAGGGATGTGTTCTCAAACGCGGCGGCCATGAACGTCGGCGGGGGGAGGGTTTTGAACGGATTAACAGGGAATTATGATGATTCGCCGACATCCTGGTCGTGGGGAGACGGGCAGACAGACAGTTATGTATGGGTAATTGACGGATGGAAAGCATGGGCAAACCCTTCCACGTCAATTGTGGCTGACGGGGCCACTTCGGCTACAATAACCGCTTATGTATGGGCTCCAAATTCCGGTACAAATACAAAAGTTGCATACGCCATGATAGATTTTACGTCTGACAGGCCCGAGGATGCCATAATACCGGTGAAAGTCAGCGCCAATACAAAAGCCATAACTGACTGGAACGGCAATGCTTTTGCAATGATAAAGTCAACGAAAGCCGGCTCCGCGAATGTCACACTGAAATTCGGACCGTATTCGAAAATTGTCACTGTTAATTTCCTTGCGGGGCCCGCTTCAAAGGTGGTAATAGAACCGCCGGTGATTACCACGCAGACCGGGGTTAACGCCACATTAAATGTAAAGATAACAGACGCTTATGGTAATTTTGTTTCTGACGCCAGGGGCATAACACTGACTTCAAATTCAGCCAGCATGCTGTTTTATAACGGGGCGTCCTGGGTGCCGACCGCGTATTTTAACGGAAACGCCATTAAGTCGCTCCTTGTAGTTGACACCACGGCAAATACTTTTACAATAACTGCAGCCGCCCCGAATATAACATCCGGCCAGGCCACCATATATGTAAATAACCTTCCGGCGTCGCAGCTTGATATCAGCCCGCTTAACAGCACTGTATCAGCAGGGACGCCCAGGAGAATAACGATACAGGCGAAAGACTCCGTGGGCAATAATGCCGGGTCGAACGCCCAGGTCAGGATTTCATCGGCGTCGGGCACCATGAGGTTCTCCACAGACCAGTTAAGCTGGAGCCAGACGGTCACCACGAACTTAATCCAGGGAACGGCATATGTATATTATATGGATACGGCGATGGCTTCAAACGTGGCCATCACCGCGCATGATACGGGATTAAACATGTCTGACGGAAAAGCCTATGCGACAATTATTCCGGCTGCCCCTGCAATACTCACTGCATGGTCAAATTTATACTCGGTTTCAGCGGGCGGATGGGTAACACTGACAGCTCAGGTGACTGACGCATACGGAAATCCTATCAATAATAAGTACATCGATTTTACCCCGATGGTGCAGACAGGCAAGACCCAGGACGCAAGGATAGACAACGCCGCTGTCATGACTGCTACAGGCAATTCCACTAACGCGCAGGGACAGGTGACAGCCTGGTTTAAAGTAAGCACCGCCGGAGGCGGTTCCATGAATTACTGTGTTATTAATACCGTCGGCATACTCGGCACGACCATTACTATTTCCGCCTCAAGCGTAGCTACTAGGCTGGCATTCCTGCCGGCGCCCATGTCCTTAGGCGCGGATAAGATAGGGACTTTATACGTAAATGCCAAAGACGCAAACGGGTATAACGCGCCGGCGCCTGCCGGGCACCTTGACACTCATATTTACGGAAATGTCCCTGATGTCCTGTTTTCTGTCAATGGAGGCCTTAACTGGTATAAATCAGTTACGCCCACATTAGACAGCAGCGGCGCGGCTACAGTGAACGTGAAGTGCCATTTAACAGGGACTTATTTCCCGATAACCGCAAGGGACCTTAATTTTGCGGCCGGACATTTGACTGACGGAACTAATACGATCACTGTTACCACGGGATATTTTGTCTCTGTTTTGCCATCAGGCAATACTTCGGCGCCTGCCGGGTCCGGAGTCACAGTCACCGCCCAGATAGTTGACCAAAACGGGGCAAGCGTGTCATTACAGGGGATTCAGGTTGATTTTTCAACTGATAACGGCTCAGTTAACCCGCTCAGGACATTCACTGACGCCACAGGCAAATGCACGGCGATATTAAGCCTGTCCATACTATCAGGTATTAACCACCAGGTAACAGTAATAACCACCAGCCCGGATAATACCGCGAAATCAGGTATAATTACCACGATACCTGTTGTTTCATTCTCTGTAAGCGCCCCCTCTTCAGTCACCGCTGGGCAGCAATTCACTGTGGTAGTAAGGGCAAAAGACGCGAACGGGACAACAGTTGATAATTACGGCGGCACAGTATCTGCCGCTTCAAGCGACATAGCGGCTGTTTTGCCGGGGAATTATTCTTACCTGTCTTCAGACGGCGGGTCACATTCATTTTTAGTGACGCTTAATACCGTCGGCAACGGAAGGACACTCACATTTACGCAGATAAATGACGCCCAGGTAAACGGGTCAGCCTCCATTAATGTTCAGGCGCCTCCCACAGCGACAAGCACTCAGACGGTAACTAAAACCGCAACACCCACGAGGACCAGCACAAGGACAATCACGCAGACGATGACAGCAACACCCACCCTGACCGCCACAAGGACGGTTACCGAGACAAGCACCGCATCGTCAACCAGGACGCCGTCTTTTACCATGACTTCGACAAATACCCCCACTTATACTGTGACGCCGTCATTTACAAAAACCAGCACGCAAACGATAACGGAAACAGCGACGCAGACTGTCACGGGGACATCAACCGGGACATATACTGCCACGGGAACACATACGCCGACCTTAACAGTTACGCTTACATCAACATATACGTTCACGCCTTCATTTACCGTGACGCCTTCTGCTACCGTGACAGTGACACTGACAAGCACGTACACGATAACGCAGACCAGTTCCGCGACGCCTACTATAACCAGGACCTCCACTATTTCCCCGACGCATTCCATAACCATGACGAGCACGGACACGCCGCCCTTTACCGCGACTGCGACGCCAAGCATTACACAAACATCAACGATAACCCGGACACATACGTTCAGCCCGACGAATACCGCTACTTTTACAGGGACAATAACGCTTACCATAACTCCGACTAATACCATGACCCGCACAAGCACCATGACTTTAACCCCGACTAAGACTGTAACGGCGACGAGAACTGTTACCGCAACATGGACGCTGGTTTCCACGAGAACTATAACTCCAACGATAACAGTAACGCCCACAATCACAGTAAGCCCGACCATATCACCGACGGCTACAGCCACGCCGGAAAAAATAGTGGTATATCCAAACCCGTTTAACAGGGATAAAGCGATAGGCGGAACGCTGAAGTTTGATAATCTGATTCAGTACTGCGATGTGTATGTTTACAATATCGCGGGATATAAAGTTTTTGAGGCGAAGCATGCCTACGGAAGGATCGAGTGGGACGGGAAGAATTTAAGCGGGGAAAAGGTGGCGCCGGGCATATATTTCTACTTAATTGAAAGCCCCGTGGAAAAGCTAAAAGGAAAGGTATACATTACAAAATGAAAAATAAAATACTTATAATGACATTTTTGGCATCTGTTTTCCTTGCGCTTATGCCCGCGGTAATAACGGCAGGGGCAGGGACATCTTCCATGGATGTGCTTAAGGTCCCGTCCGGTTTAAAATCACAGGCAATGGGAGGGGCGTATGCCGGATTGTCCGACGACCTTGAAGCCATAGAGACAAATGCGGCAGGTCTCGGTTTTATAGAAGGCAATGACATACTTTTCATCCAGGACCTATATCTGGATGGCGTACTTTACGATTCGCTTTACTACGCCAGAGGAATGGGCGACGCCGGGACCATAGGTTTCGCCGGAAAATATCTTAACGGCGGCACCATAACGGAAGCGCTTGAAGCCCCGGGAGGCGGTTACGGGGGTGAAGGAAATTCTGTTTCTGCCGCGGATTTTTCCGGGGTGGTGGCTTACGGCTGCAATATAGGGAAGTTCGCGTACAGCGATTTTACAAAAAATTTAAACGCCGGCGCGGCAATTAAATTCTCGGGGGAAATGATAGGAAAGGATTACGGTAATTTTTCCGCTTCGGTTGACCTTGGGGCCATATACACAGTAATCATAGAAGATGCGGATTTTATGTCAAACCGCGGGGAATTTGTATGGAACAAAGCAGGATTTGGATTATCTTTCAGAAATCTCGGAGCAAGCATAGCCGCGGGCATAACACCCATTTCCATAGCGGCAGGCGCGTATACGCAATTATTAAATGTTTTTTCTGGAAATAACAGGGTAAGGATAGCGGCAGACGCGGATTATAACATGGATAACGGAATAAATATCAAAGCGGGGCTGGAATATATGCATTTACTTGGCGATTATACGCTGGCTTTAAGGACGGGCGGCAATATTAACCCGGCAGACAGGCTTGCCTCAGGCATGAGTTTCGGAGGCGGAGTTGGCATGAAAGCCGGAGGGGCAACATACAGCATTGATTATGTATTTATGCCGTATTCGGAGCTGGGTTCAAGCCAAAAAATTGGGCTTTATATAAGTTTTAAATAGTTTAAATTAAGCCTGCACAAGCATTACTTCTTGTTTTGATGCCGATTTCTCCTATTATAATATAGGGTTTAATTCATAAGTGTTTTAGGGCAAATGAAACTTGACAGAAAAACTAAAAATGATATAATTTGTGTATTAATTACCATATAATATAGGAGGAATTTTCGATGAAAAGAATGTTAACTGTTTTGATGCTTGTGCTGTTTGCGATAGGAAGCGTGTTTTTTACCGGATGCGGCGGCGGCCAGAAAGTAAGCAGCGTATCTGATGAAGAAGGACAGGTAATGGATGAAGCCTCCCAGAAATCGAAGGAAGAACTTCCGACTACCTATCTTGTGGAAAAAGACGATACCCTTTATTCAATCGCCGAAAAATCCGAAATTTACGGCAACAAATACCAGTGGCCGCTGATTTTTGACGCTAACAGGGACATTCTTGATGATTATAAAACTGTTTCAGAAGGACAGAAACTCATAATACCCAGGAACGTAAGCGCGGTTGAGATTGAAGCGGCAAAACAGAGGGCTACGGAACTTGGATGGCCGGCCGGTGGAAAGGCATATGCTTCAGGCAAAGAAGAGGAAGAAGGGTCAGGCGAGTCGGAAGTCGCAGGCATGGGCTCCGGCAAAGCTTCATCCGGGGAAGAAACAACTGCTTCAGGCGAGACATCAATGGGCGGAACAGAAGAACAGCCCACACCGATACCTGAACCGGCGAAGGCAAAGAAAAAAGGCGGCATGAATATGATGGCGCTGCTTATAATATTGCTCGGAGTAATCGCGGTTGTAGTTTATTTCATCATGACACAGAAAAAGAAAAAGGACGAGGAAGAGGAAGAAAAAGAGGATAAGTCGGACAATATTTTAAGCTAAACACACAGGCGCCATAAAGGCGCTTTGATACAAAAAAGGCGCAGGCAGTTCCTGCGCCTTTTTTTTTAGATTAGAAGCTTCAGAAAAGTGAGAGGAGATAAGGGGGCGCTTCGGGGACGAAAACGTATGCTTTCGGGCATTTGGGCGTATTAATGGCGGAAATTAATTGTAAATAAATACGGGAAGAAAGGAATTTATGAAAAAAATATCTGATTGGCTTTTGATGAACGTGGCCCTTCCTTTGGTTATAATCTTACTAAAGGTTTTATCCCTTACATATTCATATACGGTATCGGGCGGGGAAAAAACCACTCCATATAAGGGCAAAGAAAAAAACTATATTTATGCTTTCTGGCATTGCGGACTTATAGCCCCGGTTCTATATTATAAGAATCTTGGTATTGTTGCTTTGGTTTCAAACAGCAAGGATGGGGAAATAGCGGCCCGTATAGCGCATTCATTTGGTTTTAAGCTTGCGAGAGGTTCCACGTTCAAAGGCGCTGCAAAAGGTTTAAATGAGGTGAAAACTCTCATAGAAAACGGGTGCGACGCGGCAATTACCGTGGACGGACCCAGGGGTCCGGCAGAGAAGGTGGCCAACGGGGTTGTATACCTGGCAAAGCTTACGGGCAGGGAGATAATACCGTTTGGTTTTAATTGGGGTTCAAAAATAAGGCTCACTTCATGGGACCGGTTCATGATACCTATTCCGTTTTCAAAAGGCTTATTTAAGTTTGGCGCGCCCGTTAGTGTGCCGGCAGATGCCGGAGCAGAAATAATTGAAAAGCGGCGGCTGCTTGTTGAAACGGAATTAAAGAGGCTCAATATGGAATGTGAGGCTGAAATTGGAAGCAAATAGGGAGCAGTTTGACGCCAGGATAAAGGAAATAGCCAAAGGTTTCGACGATAAGGGCGCCGGGTTGATCGCCGCAGCTTATGAGCTGGCATTAAAAGCCCATGAAAAACAATTCAGATTATCCGGGGAGCCTTACATAATACACAGCGTGGAAGTGGCTTCCATACTCAAGGAAATGAAAATGGACGCGTCCACCATTGCCGCGGGCATCCTGCATGATGTCATAGAGGACACCCAGTTTACGGTTGAGGACATCAAAAAAGTAACCGATGAGAATGTGGCGTTCCTTGTGGAAGGCGTCAGCCATGTAACCGCGAAAGTATTTAAGACAAGGGGCGAGATCTTCAGCGAGTCCCTGAAGAAAATGTTCCTCGCGATGGCGAAGGATATCAGGGTTGTCATTATAAAACTTGCGGACAGGCTCCACAACATGAGGACCATAAAGTTCCTGGATATGGAGAAACAGAAGATTATTGCTCAGGAAACGCTCAATATTTACGCGCCTTTAGCCCACAGGCTTGGTATGGAAAAAATAAAATCCGAGCTTGAGGATATGTCTTTTTCAGTTTTAAACCCTGAAGCGTACAGGGATATAAGCAACAAAATAGCTGAAAGAAAAGGCGAACGCGAGGACCGGATTACGGAATTAAAGGAGACAATACAAAAAGAGCTCGACAGGGTGCATGTAAAGGCGGAAGTAACCGGCAGGCCGAAGCATTTTTATTCCATTTACCAGAAAATGATGAAGGAGAACAAGAAGTTTGAGAATATTTATGACTTGCTGGCACTCAGGATAATAACTGATGCGCTTGGAGACTGCTATACCATACTTGGCATAATACACAACATGTGGAAGCCTCTCCCCGGAAGGTTTAAAGATTACATTGCCATGCCAAAATCAAACATGTACCAGTCACTTCACACAACGGTCCTGGATAAAAGCGGAAGCCCTGTGGAGATACAGATAAGGACGTTTGATATGGATGTAATAGCGGAGGAAGGTATCGCGGCCCACTGGAACTACAAGGAAGACAGGGCTTTTGATAAAAAAACTGACAGTGCTTTTATCTGGGTCAGGCAGCTCCTTGACTGGCATTCAAATCTGCGCGAGTCGGATGAATTCATAAAAGAACTTAAAGTGGACCTTTTTGACGAGGAAGTATTTGTTTTTACACCCAAGGGAGAGGTCAAAGAGCTTGTAAAGGGAGCGACAGTCCTGGACTTCGCGTACAGCGTGCACTCGGACCTCGGGGATAAATGCATCGGCGCGAAAGTAAACGGAAAATGGGTGACCATAAAATATGAGCTTCAGAACGGCGACAGGATAGATATTTTAAAGGGCGCAAACCAGCATCCGGTGGTAGACTGGCTTAAAATGGCCAAGACAGCTAAGGCAAAAAACAGGATAAGGCACTGGCTGCGCACAAACCAGAATATAAAAGAAAACATTGATAAGGGCACAATGCTGCTCGCGGAAAAACTTGCCAAGTATGATTTTAAGATCGAGGATGTTCCGGCCCCGGCGTGGGGAAGCCTGCTCGAACATTATAACATCAAGGACAGGGACGACCTTTTTGCGGGAATAGGTTACGGCGAGTTCTCTGATTTTAAGGTTTCAAACGCGCTGATAAAGGTATTAAAGGCGGAAAAAGAGATAACGCACGGACCGGAAGTTCAGAAGCGTTTTCCACAGGGTGAAATCGTGGTACAGGGCGAGTTCGGGGATATTGCGTATAAATTCGCAAGATGCTGCAATCCGGTGCCGGGCGACGATATAACCGGCATATTTACAAAAAAGGGGATATCAATTCACCGAAAGAACTGCGGGACTCTTGCTATTGCCAAAATTTCAATTCCCCTGGTGGAAGTCAGCTGGAATGAGGAATCCCACAACTTTTATATGTGCAGGCTCAAAGTGACCGCGCGCAGCAGGGAAGGCCTCGCAAATGATATTCTTACGACCGTCGCGCAGAACAGCGCGTATATAAGTTCGTTTAACTCATTCCCGGGGTATGAAAACAGGCTCACAGCGGACATGTCAATAAACGTAAAAAACCAGAAACACCTCTCGGAACTGATGAACGCGATAAGGAAAGTTAAGGATGTCATTACAGTGGAAAGGACTGATTGAATCAATTTTCGATTTTCAATTTGAAATTTTCAATTGAAGGCAGGAAGACCAAAAAAATATAAAAGGGCGGTTTTTAACCGCCCTTTTTGTTTTCAATTGAAAATATAAAATTGAAAATCTCTTTTTATGCGACTTTAACTGCCTTACCTGAACGCATGCAGCGGGTGCAGACTAAGACCCTCTGTTTTTTGCCGTTTAGAATTATCTTAACCGGCTGAAGGTTCGGTTTGTTCCTTGTTTTAGTCCTGTTTTTCGCGTGCGAGACGTTATTAGCCGAAACCGCCTGCTTATCGCAAATTGCACATTTTCTTGCCATTTTGTTGCCTCCTAATGTTATTAAAAGCAGGACAAAATATAACATATAGGGCGGAATTTGTAAATACTATTTTCAATTTTAAATTTTCAATTTTAAATTAAAACAGATGGGTTTATGGGTTTTTTGGCACTAATTGTAAATTGAAAAGCGAAAATTTAAAATTGTATCATACCCTTTCTTGACAAAACCTTATAATATGTTATTATTAAACGATTCAATTAAAACATCAGGAGGCATTAATATGAAAATCAGGCATATAATTATGGCTGTTTTGGTTCTTTTTTCCGTAGGATGCGCCTCAACAATGACCCACTATGAGATGGGCATGCAGTATTACGAGGCAGGAAAGCTTGATGACGCAATTGAAGAACTGCAATCCTCAATATCTATTAATCCGTCAGATCCCATAGTACATAAGGCTTTAGGTGACGTTTTTGCCGATAAAGGCATGCTGCTTGAAGCCATTGCGGAGTGGGAAGTCGCGCTTAAATTAAGGCCGGCATATGACGAAGTGAAGGGGAAACTTGAAGCGTCCTACCTGACTCTTGGAAACGATGAAAATGAAAAAGGGCGTGTTGATGACGCCATGGACCTCTGGAGGAAGTGCATTACTTTAAACCAGATGAATCTTGAAGCCCATAAGAGGCTCGGCCTGGCCTATATTTCAAAAAAAGACAATGCCTCGGGCATACCGGAGCTTGAGTTTGTTATTTCAAAAAACCCGAGCGATGAGATCGTATATAAGAAACTCGGAATAGCTTACTTTGAAAAAGGCGATTTCAGCGGGTCCATCAGGGCCTTTGAAGCTCTGGTGAGGATAAAACCTACGGACGCGATGGCGTATAACAACCTCGGGTCCATACAAATCAAGCTTAAAAAATATGTTGACGCCATTGGCGTGCTTGAGCAGGCTGTAAAGCTTGACCCGACAAAGCCGCAGATATTTAATAATCTGGGAAGCGCGTATTACGGAAACAAGGAATACAAAAAAGCAAGAGTTCAGTGGAATAAGTCGCTTGAGTTGAACCCGCTTGACAAGAATGCCAAGGAGAACCTTAAAACCCTTGACTCGATGGGCGAGTAAATTTTTAATCAGGTCTTTCTTATACTAAAAAAGCGAGGAATGAGACAATAATGAAAAGCCCTTTTGCGTTTATATTAAAAATTCTTGTATTCGCCGTGGCTATAGCGGCTATGGCGCTTTTATTTTTTATCCCCGGCACATGGTGGCACGCGCTTGCGTTCTGTTTTACCTTCGCGGTAGTCGCCGGATACCTGCTTATAAACCCCATAGTGGGCACAGCCATGCTGATATTTGGCACGGTCATGAATTCATTCCTGCTGATTAAGGCTTTTGCGGGGGAGCTGCCCATGATACCAGTTGTGGCAGGCATTGTTACGCTTTACGCCTGCTACTTCATCGTAAAATCCACGGGTGATGCCGGAACGTACCTGATGAGCTCCGCCGCCGATTCATTAAAATCGCTCGAAGCTGATTATAACGCCCTTGTGCTTGAAAAGAAAAATATCTCAGCCGCACTGGACGCGAATAAAGTAAAACTCGATAAGTTCCTTAAGCTTAAAATGATATATGAAAAAATAAAGGATCAGCCTGATTTTGCGGGAAAGATCAGGTTTGTGCTTAAGAATGTCGTGGAGCTTTTTCACCAGGACAGGTCAATAACCCTTTTTCTTACAAAACATGATAAGGTAATGAAAATAGTCGCGGACAAGAGGGATGACCTTTTGGTCGGCGAAAGGGATATTGAGAGCCTTTACCTGAAGAATTTTGATGAATTCATACTCAATAATAAGAAATCCATAATAATTACCGACATGGCAAGGGAAATACGCTTTAAGGCTGACCAGGGCGAACCCATCAGGGCGCTCATATCCGTCCCGGTGTTGTGCAGGGATGAGATAGCGGGAATACTACGCGTCACCTCGGAGCAGGCGGGTGTTTTTCACCAGGATGACCTGCGTTTTCTGGACATTATAGCCGGTATGATAGGTAAAGTGTTATCGGAGGAACAATATGCTTAATAAAAAAATGGTAATGTTCTCGGGAATCCTTCTTCTGATTGCGGGCATTGTGCTCTCCGGGCTGCTTCCGGAAACTGAGTTTTTACACGCCCCATTTCAACTGCTGGTTTTAGCCACGGTGCTTCTATCCGTATACATGCAGGTAAAGGATATCATAATCATTGTCATGATAGCGGTGATTGTCGTGCTTGTGATGAGTACTTTCGGGATTATAAACCAGACGCACCAGATACTGCTCGAAACAGGGGCCATCATCCTCGTTCTCTTTACCATGGGCCATTATGAGACAGGACATAAAGGCGAGAGCCAGAAGCTAACTGTAATATCAAATTACAAGCAGAAGGAAGTTGAAAACATACAGGCTGAAACAGCGGTTTTAAACCAGGAAAACCACGAGATATCCGAGAAAATAAAGGAAATAAGGAAGATTTTCGGGCAATAAAACCCGCACAACAAACAGGGGACACCGACGCACATGGCGACAGGCACGCTCTTCATTGTTCCAACTCCCATAGGAAATCTGAAAGACATTACTTTCAGGGCCGTTGACACACTCCGCGAAAGCGACTATATAATCGCAGAAGACACCCGCGTCACCCAAAAACTTCTCAATCACTATTCCATAACGTCAAAAATGATCTCATACCATAAATTTAACGAAAAAGAACGCGAGCTTTCCATTGTTGACATGCTCAAAACCGGAGCCAGGATTTCCCTGGTATCCGACGCGGGAACCCCGCTTCTTTCTGACCCGGGCTTTAATATTGTAAAAGCGTGCGCCCAGGAAGGCATCAGGGTGGAAGCGCTTCCCGGAGCTTCGTCAATACTTCCGGCCGTAGTGCTCTCCGGATTCGACCCGGGAAGGTTCGCTTTTTACGGCTTCCTTGAAAAAACAGAGAAAGCCAAAAAGGAAGAGCTTAAGCACATTAAAAAATCCGGGTATGTCACGGTATTATTTGAATCCCCGAACAGGGTCATAGATACGCTAAAGGATATCGCCGCTGAAATACCTACGGCTGAAGTGGCTGTTGTTAAGGAAATTTCAAAGATATACGAAAAAGTGCTCAGGGGAAAGCCGCTGGATGTGGCCGCAATGATAACCGAGGATATGCAAAAAGGCGAGTTTGTCATTGTTATCTCTGCCGTTGCTGAGGAAAATCCCGCTGTTGATGAGGTTGAAATTGAGAAAATGCTCAAGGAATACATTGCCGGAGGAATGCCGGCAAGCCAGGCGGTAAAGGAAGTCTCAAACATGCTTAAAATGCCGAAAAACGACATCTACAAAATATCGACAAAGATGAAGAAAAGCAATTAATAATTACCAATTACAAATGTATGAGTGCGGTGGCACATTATATCATAGTCAGTGTTTAATCGAAAAATCGGGACTATATTAGGAGGTAAAAATGGATGAAGTGAGCTTAAAAGTGGCGGCAGGGTCAAACCCGAAATCAGTGGCCGGATCAATAGTCAACAACATAAGGGAAGAAAAGGCAGTGGTTATAACTGTCATGGGGCCGCAGGCTGTGAACCAGGCTATGAAGGCTATTGCAATTGCAAGGGGTTATATAGGGCCTGAAGGCAAAGAAATCTTATGCAGGCCGGAATTTACGCATCTGACCCTCGAAGGCGAAGAAAAATCAGCCATGAAACTCTATATAATAGCCCAGAATAAGTAGGAAAAACGAATTTTATATTTTCAATTTTGAATTTTCAATTAAAAGCCATAAAAATCGCGTCTTTTTTAATTGAAAATTCAAAATTGAAAATTGAAAATTTGCCTTATTGACCTTTTATATTGTATGCTATATAATTATCAAATGAAAAAGATACTTGTCGTAGGCAGTAAAAACACCTACAGAAGTATTATAGTGGCTGAATATCTAAAAAAAGCCATTTCTTTAAAGGGAAAAAGCGGGTTTGAGGTGTCATCCGGCGGTATAATGGCGTTTCCGGACATACCGGCTGAACCGGCGGCTGTAGAACAGCTTGAGAACCTGGGGATTTCCGGGGAATTCAAGTCTAAAGCCTTAAGCAAACAGGCAGTCAAAGAAGCGGATATAATACTTACAATGAGCGATAAAATAAAGGCGGCTATCCTGATAAAATTTCCGGACAGGGCGCCTGTTGTTTATACTTTTAAGTCATTCTTCGGAGCGGGAGACGGCGAATTTTCAGCCGGGCCTGATACCGGGAGTGAAGCGTCGGTAATCATTGAAAAAGGGATTGATAAGCTGGATGTGGTATTAAAATAATGGAGGCCTGATGAAAAAATTGATGTTGTTGTTTTTTTCCGCGGTACTCCTGTTTTCGCCGGTATCCGGGGACTATATTGTTTTAAAGGACGAGCAGAAGTTTGAAGCTGACGTTACCGGTTTTGACAGCTATTACCTCATGGTAAAGCTCGCGAATAATAAGACAATATCAATACCATGGAACGAGGTAAGGCTGGTAAAGCACACCACCACAGCGTCAAGCTGGCTGGAAGAAACATATATGAACAATGATGATGTGGAAATCACAAGCTATATATCGCCGTTGAGCGAAAGTGAAGCTTTTCAAAAAGCCGTGTTCCCCGGGTTTATTATGCACGGCTCAGGGCATTTCTACGGCAAGGACCAGAACATGGGTTTTTCGCTCATGAGCGCCGAGATAGTTTCGCTTATTATTATGGGCATAAGTTTAAATGAAATTATAACGCCGGTTGATGACCAGAGCAATATGGTGTCACAGGTAGTGTTTTATACGGGTCTTGGAATGTTTTCCGTGTCGTGGCTATGGGATATGATATTTGCCCCGTCAGCCGCGGCAAAATTTAATTCGGAGCATGTTTTTGCTGTTAATGAGCCTGCTGACAGCGCGGCAACCACTTTAAACGCAAAAGAGGAGATAAAAAAATGAAAATAGCATTGGCCAGCGACCACGCCGGCTGGGAACTAAAGGAAGAGATAAAAAAACAACTGTCTGTTCTTAAGGTGGATTATAAAGATTTCGGCCCTTACAACGAAGACCGGGTTGATTACCCCGAATATACCGAAAAAGTATGCGACGCCATAAAGACCGGCGGGTTTGACAGGGGTGTGCTTATTTGCGGCACCGGAATAGGCATGTCAATTGCGGCGAACAAGGTCAAAGGCATTTACGCTGCGCTTGTTGATAATACTTTTTCGGCAGCTATGGCAAGAAAACATAACAACTCAAATGTGCTTGTTATGCCGGGCAGGCTCATCGGAAAGACACTGGCCGACGAGATACTTAAGATATGGCTGAGCACTGAGTATGACGGAGAGAGGCATGATAAGAGGCTCAACCAGATAAAGGCGTTGGAAAATAAACTTTGATATTCGATATCCGATATTAGATATAAGCTGCACGGGTCATATATCAAATATCGGATATCGAATATCTAATATTACTGGAGGTTTTTATGGACTTTACGAGCTATATTGAGAAGGTTGACAAACAGGTAGCTGACATTATTAAAAAGGAAGTAAAGCGCAATAAAGAAACGCTGCTTATGATAGCCTCGGAAAACTACGCGGATGAAGCCATACTGCAGGCACAGGGGTCGGTTTTTACTAACAAATACGCGGAAGGCTATCCTGAGAAACGTTTTTATCAGGGAGTTGGTTTTTCCGATGAAGTGGAACAGCTTGCAATTGACAGGGCAAAGCAGCTTTTTGGGGCCGAACACGCGAATGTACAGCCGCACTCAGGCTCGCAGACTAACCAGGCGGTTTACCTGGCCATGTTGAAGCCCGGAGACGCGATACTTGGCATGAACCTCGCGGCTGGCGGACACTTAACGCACGGCGCGGCAGCCTCATCATCCGGCAAATACTATACGCCTTATTCTTACGCTGTTAATAAAGACACATACCTGCTTGATTATGACGAGATTTCAAAGGCTGCCAATGAGGTAAAGCCGAAGATAATAGTCGCCGGCGCAAGCGCGTATCCCAGGCAGATCGATTTCAAAAAATTCAGGGAGATCGCGGACTCGGTTGGAGCGCTGCTTTTGGCTGACATGGCGCATTACGCGGGTCTTGTGGCGGCAAAGCTTTTTCCGGACCCGGTTCCTCACTGCGACTTTGTAACGACGACAACCCATAAGACCTTAAGGGGGCCGCGCGGAGGACTTATCCTCTGCAAGGAAAAATACGCCAAGGCGATTAATTCAGCGGTGTTCCCGGGGCTTCAGGGCGGGCCGCTCATGCATGTCATCGCGGCAAAGGCTATATGTTTCGGAGAGGCGCTGAAACCTTCATTTAAAACATACCAGGAGCAGGTCATAAAAAACGCGCAGGTACTGGCGGCTGAACTCCTAAAGAAAGGATACAAAGTATTAACGGGAGGCACGGACTGCCATTTGATACTTGTGGATTTAAGGCCGAACAATTTAACCGGCAAGGAAGCCGCGCTCGCGCTGGAAAAAGCAGGAATCACACTCAATAAGAACGGAGTGCCTTTTGACACGCAAAACCCGTTCATTACCAGCGGTATCAGGATAGGGACGCCGGCAATAACAACACGCGGCATGAAAGAAAAAGAAATCACGCTCATCGCGGGCTGGATTGATACCGTATTAAAGAATATAAATGATGAAAGCAAAATAAAAGGGGTAAATAAGGAAGTTCTCAATCTCTGTAAAAAATTTCCGGTTTACTACAGGTAACACCGGGGCGGAAAGGGGGCACAAGATGTTTAAGGGAAAGAATGGTATGACGCTTATTGAACTTATGATTGTAGTTGCCATTATCGGTTTGCTGGCTGCTGTGGCAATACCAAAGTATGGTGATCTTCTTGAAAAAGCGAATTTGGGAGCGACCATCGGCAATCTGGCTTCGCTGAGGTCCTGTGTTTCGATTTATAATGCCAATTACATGGCGCTGCCGGGGACCATCGATCCAAGGGTGCAGCCGTTGATGGACAAGGTAATAAACGGAGAAATGCCCGCTGTGAAAGTAAAAGAACCCAAGGCAAACCCGCCTGCAGGAAATATGGTGACGGTGGGTGTGGTGGATACTGACATACCGACGGGCCCGAATACCGGATGGTTTTATAACAAGGTAAACGGTTCGGTATATATTAACTCAACGGCTAACGACATAAAAGGCCAGCCGTACACGTCTTACTAATAAAAACAGGGGGTAGAAACGTGGCACAACAGCATGATCACAAAAGAAAAATATATATCGTAAACAGGAAGTTTCAGTATAAATATCTTTTTATTATCCTTTTTTCCATGCTTGTAACGGTGTTCTGCGTAAGCTTTACTACTTTCTACGTTATCTGGAACAATGTCCTTGACGCGTTTTTCTTTGTCCCTGAAGCCGCAAAAAAAATGACAGATATCCTCATCAGGACAACAGAGATGCTCGTAATTCCGGTCGGACTGCTTGCAATAGTATTTTCTATCGCGGGCATACTGCTATCACACAAAGTGGCGGGCCCGATTTTTCGGGTGGAAAGGGTTGCAGAAGAGCTCTCGCGCGGGAATCTTGATATAAAGGTAAAATTCAGGAAAGGTGATGAGCTGCACGATCTTGCAAACTCTTTAAATACCATGATTGACGGGATAAAGTCTATTGTCCGGGAGGACAAAGTTATTACAAATAGGCTGGTAGAGCTCGCTGATAAACTAAAAGCCGACATGGGCAGGGAAAAATCCCTTAAAAAGGATGTCAAGGACGCTATAGATGAGCTTTCGGATATAGTTGGAAAACTTAAAAAGACCACTGATAAGTTCATTATTTGAGGGTGTGTTGAAAAAAAATAGCGGGTTTACATTAATCGAGCTGATGATAGTCGTCGGGATTATAGGGATACTTGCGGCTGTGGCTGTGCCAAAGTTCGGTGAGGCCATTGAAAAGGCAAACCTCGGAACGTCGCTTGGAAACCTTGCGGCCATCAGGTCGGCTGTCACCATTTATTACAGCAGTTACGCGATAATGCCGAAGACGCTTGACATTGAGAACCCTCTTTTTAAGCATATGATGGGGGATGTCATGCCGGCGGTAAAGTCGCATTATCCGGCGCTACACGACCCTTCAGGAAACACATTGACATACGGCAACAACATTCCGTCCGATTACGGACGGGGTTGGTATTATAATACCAATAACGGCGATGTTTATATTAACAGCATTGAAAAGGATATTAAAGGCATTAATTATACCATGTACTAAAAACCATGCGGAGGAACATGAACTTTAAGAAATACGCTGAGAAGACCATAGAGCTTTCGATCTTAGCCGTGGCTTTCATTGTCCCGGTTATTTTTTATACAAGGACCAACGATGTCTTTGAGATAAACAAGATATTTGTCTTCAAATTTTTTGTCCTTCTGGCGGCCGCGCTTATGGTGATGCTGCTGGCCACGCAGAAAAAAATAACGCTCGCCCGTACTGATTTTGATTTTCCTGTGCTGGGCTACCTGGCCGCCTGTTTTATCACGACGCTTGTCACCAGGAACCATTTTCTTTCGGTTTTCGGGGTGTACGAGGATTTTGAAGGCATCATAACCATGATTTTCTACATAGGCCTGTTCTATCTCACGGTCAATTATATAAAGAGCGCCGCGGGTGTCTATAAAGTCATGACTGTCATGCTGCTGGCAACTCTTCTCATTGCGGGTTACGGCCTTGCCCAGAATTTCGGGTGGGATTTTGTCATGTGGAACCCGGAGACATACAGCCCGGAGAGGTTCTTTTCAACACTTGGCAATCCGAACTTCCTCGCGGCATATCTGGTTGAGACAATTCCCATAATAGCCATCATGTTCTTTATGACCCATAAAAAATTAAAAAAAGTCGCCATATTAACAGTGCTTTTAATGGCTGTTACTGTACTATTTCTTACAAAATCAAGGGCCGGTTTTATCAGTTTCCTTTCCACTGTAGTCCTTCTAGCCGTTTACGCCATCATCGACAGCCGTAAGCAGGGCAATGTCCTGTTCTCCAAGAATAAAACATGGTTTATAATGTTCGGTTTTCTGATTTTAGGGACACTTTTTATACCGAAGGTACAGGAAGGCATTTTTACCATTTGGGAACGGTCAAAGGGGCTTTTTACATTTCATGGGATAACTCTTACGCCAAGGATTTATATATGGGAATCAGCCCTTATGATGTTCAGGGATTACCCTGTTTTCGGAACCGGGCTTGACACTTTTCAGGTCATGTTCCCATATTACCGTTTCCCCATTTACTGGCAGCTGGAGTGGAATGGCACGCCTGAGAAGACTCATAATATTTTCCTGCAGGTACTTGCCACGCAGGGGCTGGTAGGTATGGGTTTTTACCTCCTGATTTTTACGGCTTTTATAAAAAAATGCTACAACATGATATTTAAGGACAGGGATATAACAACCAGATATCTCGTTTTTGGGGTCTTTATGGCTGTTATCGCATACGCGGTGCAGGGGCTTTTTAATTATACTGTGGCGGCGTACGGCGTTGTTTTCTGGATGGCGCTCGGCATGGTGGCGTCGCTTGACATTAATTCAAAAAAAATAATGAATCTGGAACTGCCGCCAGCCGTAACGGGCGTGATCAGGCAATACAGGGGCCTCACATATTCAGTGATAATAGCTGTGTTCCTTATTCTTTTCGGGATGCTGGCAAGGGAATGGTCGGCGGACATGTATTTTAAGATCGGGAATATCGCGACATCATCGGAAAAAAACGACCTTTCCGTGCCTTATTATCAGAGGGCCGTGGAATTAAACCCCAACTGCGAAATTTACTGGGTAAAATACGGGATAGCGTATGAGAAAATGCTCAGGGGAGAACAGAATCCCCAGAAGAAGATGGAATATATAAACTCCGCCATGAAAATTCATGAGAGGACCATATTCATGAATCCGATGAACGGATATAACTTTAACAACCTTGCCCGGGTATACAGGAATTACGGGGAAAGCCTTGACCCTTCGAAATTTCAGGACGCTGTAAAATACTACAATGAAGCCATAAAAAGGGATCCGAATAACGCTTATTTCGGCCTGGACCTTGCTTCCGTATACATCGCGCTTCAGCAGTTTGATAAAGCTGAGGAAATATGCAAAGGATACCTTGTAAAGTACCCGAATTTTGCCGTGCCGTATTCATATATGGGGTACATGAAAATGCTGCGCGGCAAGGAATTCGCCGCGCAAGCGCAGGAATACTATGTGCAGGCGGCGGATAACAAGCAGTGGTTCAGGGATACGGCCACGGAGCTTTCCACGTACAGCAACCTTGCCATAATTTATTTTAATCAGAAAAAATTCCAACAGGCCATGGAAATGTTCCGGAAAGTCGTGGCTGTAAAACCGGATTATATTGAAGGGTATTTAAACATGGGAAAACTTTACGAATTAATGGGGAAATTCAGCGATGCTGTCGCCACATATGAAACCGCCGCCAATATAAATCCTGCCGACACGCGGGTTACGGCTGCCTTAGAGCAGGCAAGAAAGAAGGCCGGAAGATGAAATGCCCATACTGCGGACATAAAAAAGACAAGGTCGTGGACTCGCGCGAGAGCCGTGACGGAGAGGCCATAAGGAGGAGGCGCGAGTGTCTGAAATGCGCCAAGAGGTTTACCACTTATGAGCAGGTGGAGCACGCGCTTCCCATGGTCATCAAAAAAGACGGGCGCAGGGAATCATTTGACAAGAATAAAATACTCTCGGGCCTGACAAAGGCCTGTGAAAAACGCCCTATATCCGTTGAAAACTTATATGAAGTCGTGGACGACATAGAAAAACAGCTTTACAGCAGGATGGAAAAGGAAGTGGCGTCAACGATCATAGGCGAAATGCTCATGGAAAAACTTGCAAAGCTCGATGAGGTGGCCTATGTCAGGTTTGCTTCCGTGTACAGACAGTTCAAAGACATCAATGCCTTTACAAAAGAATTACAGAAGTTTTTAACCGATAAAAACCAGCCTAAGTGATGAACAGAACAACCATAATAAGCGTACCTGAAAAATGCGCTGTTATTTTAACGCTGGCGTTTGCCGCGTTTTCTTTTTACCTAAAATTACCTTACCTTTTTGATACTCTTTATACTTCTTCGTGGATATTCGGCGCGGCAGCCTGCGCAATCATGGCTGTTATTTTTGTTTTTACCAAACACTCTGGCGGAAGTGTCCGGTTCAATCCGTATATGCTTATCCCGATGGTGTTTGTTATCGTCCTTTTTATGTCCGGATTCGGGGTAAAAAACATCAACAGGGAGTTGTTTTTTACCCGTATCTGGCAATGGGCTATAATTCTATTATTTGTGTTTTTGTCGGGGGTGAACGGATTTTCAAAGAATAAAGATAAATTTTTCGCAGGATTAACCGTTTCCGGGTTTATACTGTCGTTGTACGGCATCATGCAGCTGGCCTCTTTTTACCTGAAGTTCAGCCTCCCGGGTTCGGACGGAAACAATTTTGGTTTCAGGGTGTTTTCATTGCTGGGCAATCCGGATGTGTTGGCGGCGTTCCTTGTTTTTTCGATACCCGCAGCGTGGTATTTTTTCAGCCGTAAGGCGTCGCGAGTTACCGCGGCGCTGTTTTTAACACAGCTTGCGGTTATGCTACTGACGCGTTCTTTTTCCGGGATTATGGCGGTAGTATTTGAAGCGGTTGTTATTTACGTTTTTGTCTCAGCAAAGAAGGCAAATAAATTCGCCTTTCCGGCAGCTGTTATTGTGGCGGTCCTGTTGCTCGTGTTTCTGGGACAGGGTAAGTCGGAATCATATCAGAACCGTAAGTTGTTATGGGCATCCGCAATAGGTATGTCAGCGTCAAATCCGTGGACCGGGGTAGGGGCGGGCAATTATCTGATACTCTCGCCGGGATACCAGGCTATGGAAATAAAAAAAGGCGGTTATCCGGATTTTGTAAAGGTGCATGATGAGGCATACGCGCATAATGACTATCTTCAGGTTTTAGCGGAAACCGGTTGGGCAGGGCTGTTGCTCTTTATCGCCGCTGTTTTTTACCCGTTTTATTCATTTTTTAGGTCCCCTAAAAAAACAGCAGGAACAATAACGGCCGCGGCAGCCGCGGCAGGTATGGCGGTTTTTGCGGCATTTAATTTCCCTTTTGAAATACCTTTTATAGCGGCGCTCTATTTTTTGTGCGCGTTGATAATGACCTCTGATGCTGAGAGGGATTTTAACCAGGATTGGCCTTTGAGGGCCGCGGCCGGAGTTGTACTGGCGGCAGTCAGCGTCAGTATCCTTATGTTTACGGGCGGGTATTTTGCCAGGAATTACCTGATAAAGTACTATTCATACGCAGCATCAAAGCCGCTAAAACCCGACATGGAAAGCAACAGGGCAATTGTAAAAAGGGATTACCAGTTATGTTTTTATGAAGGAATCATAAAAAACAGGTCGGGCGACTCATCCGGAGCTGTTGCGGCTTTTAGCAGGGCCATTGAATTATATCCATATTTTGGCGGAGCCGCATACAACCTGGGCAATGCGTACTTAAATTCGGGGGATAAGGGGTCGGCGGCGCGGTGTTATGAGTCTGTTATATCCATTTTCAGGGATTATGGGCCGGCTTACAACAACCTGGGGATTATTTATACTGAAAAAGGTGATTTAGACGGAGCTATAAGGGTATTAACCGAAGGGGTAAAATGGCAGCCCGCGTCCATGGAAACGCGGTATAGCCTTTCAAAAGCGCTGTTCCTGAAAGGGGCATTCCGGGAAGCGCTTGGAGAATGTAATAAAGCCCTTTATTTAAAAGGGAATTATGGGCCGGCATTAGAACTTAAGGCTAGAATTTTAAAGGTAATACCAAAATAAAACGTTTTACAAACCCGTAAAAATATTATATATTATAGAGGTTATATTAAACAGGAGGAACCATGAAAAGAGCTGTTTTAGCCATATTATTTATGCTGGCTGCGTGTTTCCTTATGGGCAGTCAGGCCAGGAATACCGAAATACTCGATGTTCCTACAGCGAATACCCTTATGAAGGGTGAGCTCAGGGGAGACTTTAAGTTCTATCCAGGTGGCGGCATATTAAGCAGGATTTATGTGGGCATATTTGACAGGCTTATGATAGGCGGAGCCGAACGCGTCGACAATATTATCGGACACGGAAATATTTCGCTCAACATACCGTGGTTTCTGGGTAAGGTAAGGCTGACTGATGATGACGGCGCGATTCCGGCGATTTCAATAGGCTACGAAGGCGAAGGTTACTACAAGGCCCCGGCAAAAGGGGTATTTGTTGCCATTACAAAAGAAATAGCCCTGGGCCCGATTTTTGCCCAGCTGACCGGTACGGTCTATAATAATAATCAGTTCAGGCAGTTTGGCCAGGACATTGATGTGGGCGCGGGAATTGAATTCGCCATTACAAAGGAATTTGTCATAGGCGCGGAGTTTGACGGGGTTTTCGGGGCAGGCGACCACAGGAACGCGAACGCCGTGATAGGGTATTTCTTTGACCCCATCGAGATAGATGTAGGAATGAATTTCGGGTTGTGGAATAATGAGCTCTATTTTTCCAGGATACTTAAGATCGTTTACGTAGCATATTTCTAAAGAAATAAAGGAGAATATAAAAAATGGCAGACGAGCACTATCAGGTACTTGAATTTGAAAAGCCAATTTATGAGCTTAAAAAACAGATAGAACACATAAAGCATTCGGCCAAGGAAAAGAACATGAGCGTGGATACCGAGATAAAACCGCTCGAGGACAAGGTAAAGAAGCTGAAAGACGAGATATATAAGAACCTGACCACCTGGCAGGTTGTCCAGATTATGAGGCACCAGAAAAGGCCGAAGACGCTGGATTTTGTTTCCATGATGTTCACTGATTTTAAGGAAATGCACGGCGACCGTTCTTTCGGCGACGACAAGGCAATGATAGGCGGCATGGCAAAGCTTGACGGCATGCCGGTAATGATAATAGGCCTGCAGAAGGGCAAAGATACAAAGGAAAATCTGCTCCGGCGTTTTGGCTGCGGCCTTCCGGAAGGATATAGAAAAGCATTGAGGCTCATGAAGTTCGCGGAAAAATTCAATATTCCGGTTGTTACATTCATAGACACTAACGGCGCTTATCCGGGCCTGGAAGGCGAGGAGCGCGGCGTAGCCGAGGCAATCGCCAGGAATCTTTTGGAAATGTCCAGGCTTAAGGTGCCCATAGTGGTAAGCGTCATAGGCGAAGGCGGAAGCGGCGGCGCTTTAGGTATCGGAGTGGGAGACAGGGTTCTTATGATGAAATATGCCACATACAGCGTCATATCATTTGAAGGCTGCGCATCTATACTGTGGAAAGACTCAACAAAGGCTTCAGAGGCGGCTAAGGTGTTAAAACCCACTGCCAAGGACCTGCTTGAGCTGAAAGTTATAGACGAGATTATAGAAGAACCCATAGACGGCGCGCACCGGGACCCTGAGTTTGCCGCTAAGAACTTAAAAGAGGCGCTTATCAGAAATTTAAATCAACTCATGAAACTGCCGGTCGCCGAACTGCTCAACGGGCGCTATGAAAAGTTCAGGAATATGGGCATATTTACAACCGCAGGGGCGTCCGGAGAAGAAAACGCAAATGCATAAGAAAATACTCTTTTTGGCAGTCCTTGCAATATTCCTGGCTCCGGTTTGTTTCGCGGCAGCCACAGGCGGCGGGCTCCCGCCTGTCGTGGACCTGGCAACCAACACGGGCATAATCATAACCATTGATCCTGCCCATGGCGGCGGCGACTGGGGAGTAAACTACCACGGCGTGACTGAAAAGGAAATTACCTTAAAAGTCGCGAAACTTATTAAACAGAAGATGGAAAAAGTTTACCCGGATGTGAAAGTCTTTTTAACGCGCGATGGGGATAATTTTATTACTCCCGCAGAGCGCGTTGGTTCCGCAAATTCAAAAAAATCATCCCTGTACATATCGGTTCATTGTGATTACGTTGTAGCGCAGGAAGCCGAAGGTTTTGCCGTGTATTATCCTTCAGGGGACAATATCTACGGCAAAAGGCAGGAAACCGCGGTAATTAACTGGGAAGATGTGCAGCTTTACCATATAGCGGATTCCATAAAACTCGCGGGATTCATATCCCAGTACATGCTGGCCCCGCTTATCGCCGAAAAGGCGTCTGCTGACGGCGGCGAGGCGAATGATACGGTGCCAATGGCAGAGCGCAAAGGCGGCCCGGTAAACCATTATTCGCTCATGGGGGCGGATATGCCTGCGGTTGCAGTCGAGCTCGGCAACCTTAATAACTCAAATGATTTCGGTTACTTAAAGGACGACAGGATGCTTGGAAAAATAGCCTATCACATGGTGGAAGGCATATCGCATTTTATAAAAGGAAAAGGCGGGGCTCAGTAACGTGGCTGATAAAAAAGCAAATCAATTCGTGAAAAAAACTCCTGAGAAAAAAACAGGCGCCAGGTCCGTTTACATATACACGCTCGCGGCGGTCGCGGTGGCGGCAGGCCTTTATTTTATCATGGCGGAACTCAAGCTCTTTCAGCCCAAGCCGCGCACGGTTGAGTCGCTGATGGCCGCGTATAAGCTTTACAATGATACCGACGCAAAAAAGCAGGTTGTGATATTTTACGGCGCTTCCGACTCTGAAGCTTTCAGGTCTGAAAAACGCGGGATATTCGCTTCCGCGCAGGAAATAAACCAGATAAAGCAGTGCATCATACTCCTGTGCCAGGGCCCGCTTGAGGAAGGCAGGGTAAGCCTGCTGCCGGAAGGCTCGCAGTTAAGGGAAGCTTACCTGGACCCAAATAACATCCTGTATATCGACATGTCCGGGGAATTTTCGGAAAAAGCGCCGGGCGGGACCACGGCTGAATACAGGGCAGTCTATTCGCTCCTTGATACGGTTTTCTATAACTTCAAGACAATAAAGGGAATTAAGCTGCTGATAAACGGCGAGGAGCGGGAAACCGTTTCCGGGCATATTTCCATAAATGAGGTTTTGAAATCAGACACTGATTTTAAGGACATTAAGATTTGACCTTAAAGCCGGGTTATATCCGTTTTGCTTTCCTTTCGATCCTTGTAGTTTCAGTTGTTTTTACCCAGTTTTACTGGCTCGGCGCGGATTCCACACCGCAGCGCTGGGATGAATCCATCCACTTAACATCCAGCCTTAATTTTTCGCAGGCTATGAAAATATCGCCCCTGGCAGCTATGTCCGCTTTTATAAAACAGGAGGCGTTTTACCCGCCCCTTATCCCGTTTCTCGGCGCTTTTTTCGGACTGATCAATCCCTCTGAGGACGGTTTTACCATGATAATGGCCCTGTTTACAGCCGCAATTATCATATTTACATTCCTTTATGCCAGGTTATACTTTGACGACATTTCCGCCTGCGCAGCAGCCGTAATAGTGACTGCGTGCCCCATTGTATTCAGGGAAGCGCATTATTTTATGCTCGACGTTCCCATTACGGCCTTCTTTATAGCGTCGCTATATATGCTTGAGAGGACACAGCGTTTTACCAAAAAACCCTGGATAATCGCGCTCGGAATAACGGCGGGAATGGCTTTATTGGTAAAATGGACATTTGTCATATACTTTGCCGCGCCGCTGATAATTACGGTTGCGGAAGCTGCCGGGGAAAAAGCTGCGGGAAGCAAAAAAAATATGCTGCTTTCCATGGCAGCGGCACTTGTCATAGCGGCGCCATGGTATATTTATAACAGTTTCTCCATTGTGATGAAATTACTCAAGTACTCCTTTAACAGGGGGGTAACGGAAAATTTACCGGGCATATTTACCCCGCAGGGGCTCATTTATTACATACAGCTGCTGCCTGTTGAACTGACATGGATGTTTTGCGCAGTGTTTATCGCTGGGGCAGCGCTGCTCATCGCTGAAAAAGGAAAAAGAAAGCTCCTGCTTGTTTTCATAATACCGCTTATATTTTTTACCCTGCTTCATAATAAAAAAGACAGGTACATAATGCCGCTGATGCCTGCCGCGGCTGTTATCGCGTCATACGCGGTTTACGCGCTTAAGTCAAACCGGTTCCTTAAAACCGCGCTGGCTTCCTTTATAGTCGCGTCAGGCGTGGTTATTTACGTTTCCGCAAACTATATTATGCCGTTTAACATTCCTGAAAACTGCAGGCCGTCATCGGCTGACTGGCACATAAAGGATTTCCTCTCGCGCGTAAAGCCCGGAAGCACGCTTGCCGTGGTGCCTGACAGCCCGTATATGAATAACCCTTCATATAACTTCCACATGCAGGCTTTTTACCCGGAGTTAAAACTAACCGGGATATTTAATTTCCCCATGTTCACGGACTATTTTCTGGTAAAAACAGGTGATGTGGGCCCTGAATTCTCGGGTGCGGATAAAAGAAGGCAGATACTTGCCGAGGCGCAGGACCCCAAAAGCGGCCTCTCAAAGATATTTGAGAAAGTATACGAAGTGCGGCTGCCGGATAAGTCAACGGGCATGCTCTTCAAAAGAAAAGACGCCATAGAAACAGGCCCGGGTTACAGGGATTCCCTTAACGGCAGGATAATTGAGCTTATGTCGCAATATTTAAAGGATCTGAAGAAATTCAGATTTAATGTGGCCTTTGACAATGCCACTGTGAGCAGCCTGAAGGTAGGTTTTGAAGAGGGGTTTGCAGGCGATTTTAAGCATAAGGACAAGGGATTGCTGATTAAAAACGCTGACATAATAGTAAGGGACCTGCTGCCTGAGCCGACAGCCTTAAAACAGGGCAAACTAAAGATGCTGTCGCTGGGAAGTGTTGAGATAAAGTCGCTTGAAGTAGACGCGGCTGACCTGAAGAACTTTATACAGCTTTACGCGAAAAAACTGGACAGACTGGAAGTGGCGTTTGACAAAGGGCTAATAAATATTTCGGGTGTATATTCAAAAGTCCCGGTTGTTGCGTCCTTATCGCTTTTCAATCCGGCGCCTGGGACGGATAGATCGGACATAATTTTTAAGTTTGTAAAACTGAAAGTTTATGGAATCCCAGTGCCAGCAGGGTTTGTGAACTTTCTGCTTAAGGACTATAATCCGTTATTAAATAAATCAAATTCTCCGGTAAAGTTGAAATTCGGGGAGATAAAGGTGTTAAACGGCAGATTGACAATTGGCGATTGACGGTTAAAACGCCGGTAGCCCCGCAGCCTTCAGGCTGCGATATGTTGTTTAATCAAGCCGGTGATTAGACGGCAATCCTGAAATAGGCGCAGGCCGATGAAACGCAGGCCTGCGACTACAACTATAAAACCAACGTTTGAGAGGGGGCAAGCCCCCTCTCTACAAAACCTTGAGTTTAATTGAAAATTGAAAATTCCAAATTGAAAATTCGTCTTTATTTGACAAACACCCCCAAAAGTGTTAAATTAATAGCCAATTATCGCATCATATGAATTCACTGGAGGAAGAAATTGGATAAATACATACCCGCAGAGATAGAAGACAAATGGTACTCTTTTTGGTCTGAAAAAGGGTATTTTAAAGCTGATAACACATCGAAAAAGCCTCCTTTTACCATAGTCATACCCCCGCCGAATGTCACGGGGTCTTTGCATATGGGGCATGCATTAAATAACACATTGCAGGACATATTATCACGCCATAAGCGCGCCAAGGGGTTTAACGTGCTCTGGCTTCCGGGATGCGACCACGCCGGCATTGCCACGCAGAACGTTGTGGAGCGGGAACTTAAGAAAGAGGGGAAGAAAAAGGCTGATATCGGCCGCGAGGAGTTTTTAAAGCGCGTCTGGGAGTGGAAAGATAAGTACGGAAAGACCATTATGATGCAGCTGCGCAAACTTGGCTCATCCTGCGACTGGTCCAGGGAACGTTTTACCATGGATGAAGGGTTATCAGAAGCTGTTAAGGAAGTATTTGTCCGCCTTTATAAGGAGAACCTTATATACAGGGGCGATTATATCGTCAACTGGTGCCCGCGCTGCTTAACTGCCATTTCAGACATTGAAGTGCAGCATAAAGACATTGCCGGACATTTTTATCATATCAAATACCCTTACGCCGATGGCTCAGGCTATATTGAAGTGGCTACAACCAGGCCTGAGACCATGCTTGGCGATACTGCGGTAGCTGTAAATCCAGAGGACCCGCGTTATAAGGATGTAAAAGAAGGAACAATGGTAATCCTTCCTGAAACAGGAAGGCAGATACCTATCATAAAGGATTCGTATGTGGATAAGGAATTCGGGACAGGCGCTGTAAAGATAACTCCGGCCCATGACCCGAATGACTTTGAAGTGGGCGCGCGCCACAAACTGCCTGTCATCAATGTCATGACAGAGCACGGCAAGATGAATGAAAAAGCCGGGGAAAACGGCAAGTACGCAGGCATGGACCGTTTTGAAGCAAGGAAGAAACTGGTTGAGACATTAAAAGAGCAGGGTTATCTGGTTAAAATAGACGACCACAAGCATGCTGTCGGACACTGCTACAGGTGTGATACCGTAGTTGAGCCTTTTATTTCAACCCAGTGGTATGTGAAGATAAAACCCATGGCCCAAGAGGCTATCAAGGTTGTGGAAAGCGGGGAAGTGCAGTTTGTCCCTGAAATGTGGAAAAAAGTATATTTCGAATGGATGCATAACATAAAAGACTGGTGCATATCAAGGCAGCTATGGTGGGGACACAGGATACCGGCATGGTACTGCGACGACTGCAAGCATATAACCGTGTCAAAAGAAACGCCGGCCAAATGCGAAAAATGCAACAGCACAAAAATACATCAGGATAATGACGTCCTTGATACGTGGTTCTCGTCAGGCTTATGGCCCTTTTCAACGCTGGGCTGGCCTGAGAAGACAAAGGATTTGGAAGCGTTCTATCCTACATCGGTGCTTGTCACCAGCTGGGACATATTGTTCTTCTGGGTGGCAAGGATGATAATGATGGGCATGAAGTTCATGGGAAAAGTGCCGTTTTCACATGTGGTAATTAACTCGCTTGTTACTGACTCTGAAGGCAAGAAGATGTCAAAATCAAAGGGTAATGTTGTTGACCCGCTTGATTTGATGACCAAGTACTCGGCTGACGCGTTAAGGTTTACCATGGCGTCCCTTGAGACCCAGTCCAGGCATATAGCTTTCTCGGAAGAGCGCGCCAAGGGATATGCCGGATTCATGAACAAGATATTCAACGCGTCTAAATATACAATATCGAACCTGGCAGGCATGACGGAAATAGACCTTGAAAAGAACATTGACAAGCTGAAACTGCCGGAGCGCTGGATACTGGCGGCCTCAAATGAGCTGATAAAGAACATAGACGAAGGCATTGAAAGGTATAAGTTCTCTGATACTGCGCTGGCTGTATATGACTTTTTCTGGCATTCCTTCTGCGACTGGTACATAGAAATATCAAAGATAGAGCTTACCAAAGAAGGAAATGAAGAGTATAAGAACATAGTTAAAAATGTCCTCTTGAAGGTATTGAAAGATTCCATGGTGGTAATGCACCCGTATATACCTTTCATAACAGAGGAAGTTTACCAGAACATCCCGGCAACAGGCAAAAAAGAGTCCATAATGCTTGAGCAGTGGCCGGCATATATAACGAAATTTAACTTTGACAAAAAAGAACTGGAAGACATGGATGTTCTCATGAAACTCATATATACCATAAGGAACCTCCGCGGAGAGCTTGATTTCTCGCCGGCTGTAAAGGTAGACGCCTATGTGTCCATGAAAGCATCGCAGGAAACCGTGAAAAAGTACACGGACATAATAAAAACACTGGCGAAGGTAAACACCATACTTGATAATGCCGGTTCAGGCTTCATCACCCGCGAAGTAATAGGCGCGGGAGCCGCGGCAATAGGCACAATAGGTATAGAAAAGTCTGCCATCACGGATAAAGCAAAGGTCATAGCAGCCAAGGAAAAACGCGTGGCAGACATGGACAAAGCCATAACCAGCACATCAAACAAGCTGAACAACCCAAACTTCGTGAACAACGCCATGAAAAAGGCCGTGGATGAAGAGAAGGCAAAGCTGGAAACGCTGGAAGCGGAAAAGAAAGTAATGTTGGCGTTTATTGAGGAATTAAAAAAATAACAAGCCCCTGTAGGGGCGGCCCCATGTGGCCGCCCGCAAAGCGGGATTTTAATTGGAAATAAGAAATTAGAAATCAGAAATTAAAAGGAGCACTAATGGACCTGCTGAAGAAAAACGAAAAGTACATAGACCGCGTCATAGACATGGCCTTAGCCGAAGACATCGGCGCGGGCGATGTTACAACCGATATAGTCATCCCCCAAAGCGCCATTTTAAACGGCATTTTCAGGGCCAAGGACGACGGTATTATCTGCGGCCTGCCGCTGATGAAAAAAGTCTTTATGAAACTGGATAAGGACATAAAGATAAAGATGAAGAAAAAAGACGGGGATAAGGTAAAAAAAGGCGAGATAATAGCAAATATAAAAGGCAAAGCCCGCGCTATTTTGATGGGGGAGAGGCTTTCTTTAAACCTGCTGCAGTTAATGTCCGGGATAGCGACTTCAGCGGATAAGTTCCAGTCGCTTGTAAAGCCATACGGCGTTACCGTGCTTGACACCAGGAAGACCACGCCCATGCTGCGCGTGATAGAAAAATACGCCGTTAAAACAGGCGGGGCCACAAACCACAGGATGGGGCTTTATGACATGGTCCTTATAAAGGACAACCACCTTGATTTTATCGACCTGCAGAAAGCCGTGTCTGACTGCAGGCGCTTTATCCCCAAAGGGATGAAGATAGAAGTTGAAGTGCATTCCATGGAAATGCTCGAAACAGCCATGAAAGCCGACCCGGATATTATCATGCTTGATAATTTCAGCTATGAAATGATTGACAAAGCCATAGCCCGCATGAAAGCTTTCGGATGCAAGGCCAAGACCGAGATATCAGGCGGGGTAAACGAGTCCAACATTGTCGAATACGCCAAGCGCCGCGTTGATTACATATCCATAGGATCCATCACGCACTCGCCGCAGGCGCTGGATATAAGCTTACAGCTATCAAAATGAACACAGCCGCCATAAAACAGGCAGTAAAATCAAATAAAGTATTAAATTCCATTATTTTCTTTGATAACATTGACTCCACAAACGCCTGCCTTAAAACCAACTCTTTTTCCTCAGGGACCATCGCCGTTGCCGCGGAACAGACAGCTGGAAGGGGCAAGCATGGGGCAAAGTGGGTTTCGGGAAAAGGCGGCCTGTGGTTTTCGTTTGTGATAAATAAAAAAGTGAAAAGGCCGTATGAGTATGTCATTTTATCGTCTGTTGCCGTATGCGAGGCTTTAAAGGCCATGAAGGTCAAAGCAACGGTAAAATGGCCGAACGATATCCTGGTTGACGGAAAAAAGATATGCGGAATGCTCATAGAAAACGACCACTACAATTCATCGCTTGTAACCGGTATAGGTATAAACGTCAACAATACAGTCCCAAAAGACTCCGCGATAAAAGCCGTATCGCTGAAAACACTGCTCAAACGCACAGTTGATATGGATAAGTTCTTTATAGCGGTGTTAAAAAGGATAGACGGCTACCTGGAAGGGATGCCGGGTAATAAGAGGGTTTTGGTCGCCAGGTGGGTCAAAAGCCAGGGTGATATAAAAGGCAGGGAAATCAAGCTGAATAAAAATGGAAAAACAGTCATTTTGACCGTTGATAAAGTCTTAAAGAACGGTTCGGTTAAGGTAAAAAACAGCAAAGGCAAGGTTAAGGTAATAAAAGGGGAAGTGTTCTTCCTGTAGGGACAGCGCTCCCGCGCTGTCCGCCAGTTGTTTTGTATTGTAGGGACAGCGCTCCCGCGCTGTCCGCCAGCAGTGGTTTGTGTTGTAGGGACAGCGCTCCCGCGCTGTCCGCCAGCAGGTTTGTGTTGTAGGGACAGCGCTCCCGCGCTGTCCGCCAGCAGTGGTTTGTGTTGTAGGGACAGCGCTCCCGCGCTGTCCGCCAGTTGTTCGGGGTAAGAACTTGATTTAAAATGTAGGGGGGATCCAAAAATGCCGGATAAGGAATCAGTACGTTTAAAACAAATTTCACATTCCCAAATACCAATGCCTGAAAGAAAACGCAACCGTCTTTACGCATTTAATTACTCGGAAATAGGGTCATATTTTATTACAGCTTGCGTTGATAAAGCCGAATGTGTATTCGGCGAAATCGCCGGCGGGGAATTAAAATTAAATGATCGGGGTATGATAGCATACAACCAATTCGGGGAGCTTCAAAAGTATTATGAAACGATCGAAATAGATTGTTTTGTTATTATGCCCAACCACATTCACGCTTTAATAAGGATAAATGATATGCGCTTTGATGGGACGAGGTCCATACCCGCAATAGTTCAGGCATATAAGAGTTTTGTGACCAGAAAAACCAGGCAGGCTGGGTTGGGGTTTAAGTGGCAGAGATCTTACTGGGACAGTATTGTAAAGGGCAGTTATGGGCTTGATTTTGTAAGGGAGTACATTAAAAACAATCCGGCAAAATGGATGGAAGATGCTGAGAATCATAAGTCCGGTTTGGATAAAAATGGCTATTATAAGAAATTAACCGATGAAGTCAAGAAAGAGAAGACGGACCGATGATTTGCTGCAGTAAGAACAAAGCACTGGCGGACAGCGCGGGAGCGCTGTCCCTACAATAGATCGCGGAGCATTAAAACCGCTAATATCGTCTTCGCATCCTTTATTTTACCTGTTTTAACCATCCTTACCGCCTCATCCACTGTGGTTATGAACGGCTTTATCTTTTCGTCTATTTCAAGGTCCTGTTCCTGCTTTTTCAGGTTTGTGCACAGGAAAAGGGCCATTATTTCTGTCATGGTCCCGGGCGCGAGATAAAACCTTGTGATTTCCTTTACTTTGCGGGGTTTATAACCTATCTCTTCCACAAGCTCCCTTGAAGCGCAGGCCCTGTATGATTCGCCCTTATCCTTTGTGCCGGCAGGGAACTCAATGATTTCTCCGCCTGCCGCGTGCCTGTATTGCTTTATCATTATTATGGTTTTCTTTTTAACATCCAGTACCGGTATCATCAGGGCAGAACCGGGGTGATATATGATCTCTCTTGTTATAATATTGCCTTTAAGCTTGAATGTCTCTTTTTTAAGCTCGAATATCCTGCCTTTATATATCTTCTCTGATTTTGTCGGTTTCATCGGGCTATCCTTAGTATTCTTTTTTCCGTTACTATATAATCCATGTGTACGTCATGCTTCTCATGGGGGATATCAGCTACAAGCTGTTTTTCAAATGCAACCCCGACCTTGACGGTTTTTGACGGTAGTTTTTTTAAGAACCTGTCATAAAACCCTTTGCCGAAGCCTATCCTGTGGCCTTTCAGGTCAAAGGCAATGCCCGGAACTATGACCAGGCCGATGCACTTATGCGAATCTATGGCTTTTTTCCTCGCGGGTTCATTTATTTTAAACGCGCCTTTTACGAGTTTGCAGCTTTTTGTGTACAGCACCGGGGTCATCTTGTCTCCGGAAACAGAGGGAACATATACCCGTATACCGCGGGTAATAAGGGTATTTATGAGCCTTAAAGTCTTAACCTCGCTCTGGATGGGCATGTAAGCCATGGCGCACTTTACAACCGGAAGCTGCGGATATAATTCATCCAAAAATTTTCCGGTTATTTTAGCGCTTAAGCGTATTACCATTTCAGGAGCCATTATGTCGCGTCTTGTTTTCGTCTGTTTTCTTAAAGTGTGTTTGTCCATAAATATATAATACAGGGGATGTGTGGGGGTGTCAAGGGTGCGAGGGTGTTCTATAGTGCATGTCAGAGTAAATGAGAGACAGGAGACAGGAGGCAAAATACACGCCTTACTCCAGTCTCCTATCTCTTGTCTCGGATACTTTACCATGCACCTGCCTTTCTAACCTTACCTTTACAACCACAGCATTATTTATTATAATAACGTACATACATTAGGGGGGCTAAAAAACATGCCAAAGGATTTCAGAATACTTGCCATAGACGGCGGCGGAATGCTGGGGATTTACTCGGCGGCGCTGCTTGAATCAATAGAAAAACACTACGGGAAGAAGCTGACGGACCACTTTGACCTTATAGTCGGCACCTCGGCTGGGGCTATAATTGCCTGCGGCCTGGCCAGCGGATTAAGCGCAGGTCAGCTGCGCGGGTTCTTCGCGGATAAGGGGCCGGGGATATTCGGGCATAATGTTGAATTTTCACTGATGGACTGGGTCAGGAAATTTAAACAGGTCCTTATAAGCAGCAAGCATGACAATAAAGCGCTCATCAGGGAACTAAAAGAACTTTATCATGACCGCACAATCGGCGAGTCGCCGTGTTATCTGTGCATCAATACTTTTAACGTTACCAAAGGCAAAACCCGCATATTTAAGACCCCCCATAATAAAAAATACATCAAGGATAAGAACGTGCCCATGTGGCAGGCTGTGGCATGCTCCTCAGCCGCGCCTACATACCTGCCTGAGTATTTTCCGGGATTAAACGGCCATGGCGACGGGTATACTGACGGCGGCGTATGGGCTAACAACCCGTCGATAATCGGGATAATAGAGGCTTATAAGTATTTTCTGGGAAAATCCGGGAGCGGGAAAAAAGTGGTCGTGCTTTCAGTGGCAAGTTATCTGGAGGAGATAAAGAGGAAGAATAAACTGAATTCCATGCTCAGCTGGGGGCTTGATATCATAAACGTGTTCATGACAGCCCAGTCTGTATCCTCGGAATACATGGCAAGGCACATAATGCAAAACGCGGGGCATAAGTATTTGAGGATGGAACCAAAGGTAACGCAGGAGATGGGCAAGATTTATACGGTTGATAACACTAAGAAAGAACTGCTTGAAAGCATGGTAAAGGACGCCGGGCAGGATTTTAAGAAGTACATGAGGATTAAGTTCTATAAAAAATACATGGATTCAATATTCAGTACAAAAAAAGGGACAAAACCGGGGTTTTGATTTAACTACAAGGGGGAAATATGATCAGAAAAAAGAGGGCTCTTTTTCTTAATCATTTTTTGGCAAACAAGATCAGGGTGGCTGAATTTGGGATCACAAATTGCTGCTCGGCCAGGTGCACATTTTGCGGCATCTGGAAACAAAAGGAAAAGGTAATCATCGGCAGGGAAGAAGGCTTAAAGGCAATCGACAAACTCTCCGAATTAGGGGTCGCCCATATAACCATGACAGGCGGGGACCCGCTTTTTAACCCCAATATTTTTGAATTCATCAGCCACTGCACATCCAGGCACATACACACGCTTATTCTTAACGCCGACGCCAGGCTGTTAAAGGAAGAGGCCATAGCCGGTCTTAAGGCATCCGGCGCCGATATATTGTGCGTTTCCGTGGATTCACATGATCCGGCAATTATAGAAAAGTCACGGGGCATCCCGGGACTGCTAGGGCATATTGAAAAAGGCGTTGCCCATGCGGCAAAGCATGGCTTAAAGACAATGGCCTCGGTGTTAATCTGGAAAGAGAGCCATGATAAACTCGGCTTGCTCTTTGACAGGCTCAACGAAATGGGATTTGACTATATCTCCGTAAATTATCCCGAGATATCAAAGTCAACGGTATATCCGCTGGGAGGGGAAACCGTACAGCTGACTCCGGAAGAAATAACAAAGGCGCTGCACGACGTGATACGCCTGAAAAAGACCGGCAGATACAATATCCTTAATAATGTTTCATCCATGAAAAATATTATTTCATATCTGGACCATCCGGATAAGGCGGTCTATCACTGTTATGGCGGTTCCAAAGTCCTGTTTGTTGACTGGTTTTTTAACATTTATCCGTGCATGCACCTTCCAAAACCGCTCGGAAGCCTGTGGGAGCTTACCAATGATGACCTTAAAATGATAAAGTGCAACCAGTGCAACATGAGCTGGTACCGCGATTTTAGCGTTTATTTTCACGGTTTAAAATCCATACGTCCGATACTTGAGACCATATCGCTTTTTAATCACGTATCGGCAAGGCCTAAGAAAAGCGGCGGTAAGCGTATGGCGGCCGTAAAATAGGGCTGCATAAGGGCTGTAAACGTTTTTTTGCCGCGGGTATTAAACCGGAATTATATTGACGCCAACATGGCGCTATTGTATAATTCCGCCGTAAAAAAATATAGAGGGGATGAGCATGAAAACCAGACAATTTTCATTTGTATTTCTATTTCTATTTTTATCTTTTTTATGCCTGCGCGCGGAAACACGGGAGATTAGCGTCAAAGAAGGTGCCTCAAGGATCATCAAGTGCGACAAAGCCCGCGAAGTAACATCTTCAAAAACCGGCGTAGCCGGCGCCACGATCCTCTCCGAAGAGGAAATAATTGTGGAAGGGAAAAAAGCGGGGACCGCGGTTATCAGCATCACAGGCGCAAAGGGCGCTGAGACCGTGGTGGTAAACGTGAAAAAATCCATGATGAACGACCTCATGGTGGAAGTGGATGTCCAGATACTTGAGATAATACATTCTGACGAAGGTAACTTCGGCATAGACTGGCCCACGCTGCTAAACGGCGCAATACCTGATAAAAACCTGCCGATATCCCCGTTAAACATCCTGGAACAGCCCGCAAACACACTGAAGCTATTTAACGGTACATTTAACAGGGGGCGGATAAGCCTGCTTGTGGATTTCCTTGTAAAGAATAATTACGCAAAAGTCCTGGCTAAACCTAAACTTTTAACGGCCAACGGTAAGAAGGCGCGGTTCATGTCAGGCGGTGAAGTCCCTTTAGTGACCGTAAACAATCAGGGCCAGGCAGCCGTTGAATGGAAGAAATACGGGGTAGGGCTTGATATAAACCCGGAAATAGATAAACAGAATAATATAAAGGCTGAACTGCGTGCTGAAGTGTCAAACCTGGATTACGCGAACGCCGTAAGTATCGGGACCTCAACAGTGCCTGCCATCAAAACAAGGTGGGCTGAGACAAATATCATTGTAGAGCCGGAAAATACCGTTGTTATTGCCGGGCTCATAGAAAACCAGGAAGTCAGGATAACTGAAGGCGTGCCTGTGCTTTCACTCATACCCCTGCTGGGGGAACTCTTTAAGTCCACAAAAACCCAGAATAAGAGGACCGAGCTTGTCATATTTGTAACGCCGAAGATTTCCGGACAGGAATCTATGTGATGGAAAAAGTAGCACTGTTCATAGGAAATAAAACCGGAAGCGGGCGGACCACCATCGCCTTAAACACGGCTGAGGCCATTTCGCGGGCGAGGGGAATAAAAGCCGGATTTTTAGAGCTTAACAGCCTCATGTATGATACGCAGTACATGTTAAATACCAGTAAGAATCACGAGTTCCGCGGCCGGTTTGAGCACGAAGAATTAAAGCATGAGGATAACGGATTTTCCCTGATATGGTCTGACGACGCTGCCGCGACAGTAAAGGCGTTAAACGGCATGCTTGACGTGCTGGTGGTTGACTGCGCCATGATGCCTTCAAAAGCGCTGATGGAAATGGCCCATAAAATAATCATAACCGTGACATTGAACCCCGCGGATGTTAAAAACGCCTCAACGCTGATAACAAGCCTGCTGGAAAAAGGATATCCCGCGCAGATGATAAATGTGGTGGTTAACAAGGCGGAAAACTCGCTGATAACCGCCGAGGATGTCAGGACCATATTTAAGAATGTCAAAGTTGCGGCGGTCATACCATACATTAAGTCCATGCAGGAAACAGGCGGAATATACTTCGGAAAAAAACATAATGACGGGTTTAATGAAGGCATAAACGGGCTTGCGGCGTCGATACTTGAAGGAAACGCAAACACCAAAAAAGCTGTTTCCGTTGAAGGAATCTGCGAGGGGGCAGTCCGGGCGGACAAAAGTGACGCATTTAATTATGATATTATTAAATCAGTGCACAGGAAGCTTTTTGATATGATTGAAATGAAAAACCTGGAAAAAGACGCGCTGACCCATCCGGAGAAAAAAGCAAGGATACACGAGGAGATAAAACGCATAATCAGGCAGCTCCTTGACGGGGAAAAGGAAGCGCCCGCAGACAGGGACGGAAGGGAAGCGCTGGTGAAGTGTGTTTTTCAGGAAGTCACGGGCCTGGGGGCAATCGAAGACCTTCTAAGCAATCCCGAAATAAGCGAGGTTATGGTAAACCGCCACGATGATATTTATATAGAAATGAAAGGCAGGCTCACAAAAAGCCGCAAACGTTTCACGGATGACGCTTCGGTCATGCGCGCCATAGAAAGGATCGTCATGCCGCTGGGCCGCAGGATTGACGAGTCCATGCCTTATGTCGACGCCCGCCTGCCTGACGGTTCAAGGGTAAACGCAATTATACCGCCCCTGGCGCTTGACGGGCCGGTGCTGACCATAAGGAAGTTTTCGGATAAGAAACTTACTGCGCAGGACCTTGTCAATTTCGGGTCCATTTCAGCCGAGGCTGTTGATTATTTAAAAGCAGCCGTGCTAAAACCCGAAAACATACTTATTTCAGGAGGCACGGGTTCCGGCAAGACCACCCTGCTGAATGTCCTGTCATCTTTCATCCCGGAAAATGAGCGCGTCATTACCGTGGAGGATTCGGCGGAGCTGAAACTTACCCAGGAGCATGTGGTAAGGCTTGAATCACGCCCGGCAAATATAGAAGGCAAGGGCGCGGTTACCATAAGGGACCTTGTAAAAAATTGCCTGCGCATGAGGCCTGACAGGATAGTGGTGGGTGAGTGCCGCGGGGCTGAGGCGCTGGACATGCTGCAGGCCATGAACACAGGCCATGAAGGGTCCATGACAACCGTTCACGCCAATACCCCCAAGGACGCGCTCTCAAGAATTGATGTGATGGTATTAATGGCCGGGGTTGACCTGCCGCTGCGCGCGATACGCGAGCAGGTAAAAAGCGCCGTTAATATTATTGTACAACAGGCAAGGATGAAGGATGGCAGCAGGAAGGTAACGCACATATCGGAGATAACCGGCATGGAGGGCGACACTATTCTCATGCATGATATTTTTAGGTTTGTTCAAACCGGAGATGGGGATAACGAAGTTTTATTGGGAAGGCTCGAAAGGGTGGACAGGCTGAAATAATGAAAAAACGTGAAATTAAGTATTTTAGATATTGCGCTTTCGTTGATTTTCGTAAATATTGTCATATATACATTTGTTTAACGGTTAAATAAGGGTTTAAATTAAAACTTGACAAAATCAGTTTAATCGTTTAATATACGATTGTGATTGAAAAAGCATCTTTTAGGAGGCCACATGGAAGATAAATACTCTGAAAGACGTATCGACACAAGGCAAAAAAGCGAATTAGCTGCTGAATATAAGCTGTTTGGGGAAGAAGTAGACCTTCTCTCTTTTCAGTACAGGAAGGCCACAACTGTTGATATATCAAAAAGAGGCGTTTGTCTTGCGGTAGAAGGCATCATAAAAGAAGGCGATGTAATGAGGCTTGACGTGTCATTAGGCGGCAGGAATAAAATAAACACTTTCGGCGAAGTTGAATGGTGCAGAATGGATAACGGCGCGTATATAGCGGGCGTAAGCTTCATATCTTTAAGCTCGCACGACTCAGAGACATTATCCAAGTATTTAACAGGCCTTAACTAATATATAATCCCACTTAAAACCGGGCGAAAGCCCGGTTTTTGTTTTTTGTACCGCTGCCGGGAGCGCGCATTTGAGGCCGGTTTTTTAATTGAAAATTGAAAATATAAAATTCAGAATTAAGTTGTTTTATTCCACATATCACGTATAATAATGAACACCTGAACTAAAATCCTTTAAAGGACAAAAACGATGGGCAATTTTACGGTACTTATTGTCGGCAGGGAAAACGTGGGTAAATCCTCGCTTTTCAACCGGCTTATTAACAGGCAAAAATCCATAGTAGACGACTATCCCGGCGTAACCAGGGACAAAATATATGGCGAAGCCGAGTGGCTTGGCAGGCGTTTTACGGTCATAGACACCGGCGGGCTGCTCTTTAACGACGCTGACCGCATTAAAAAGGAAGTGGTTAAGATAGTAAAGGAACTTATCCCCGAAGTTGACCTGGTGCTTTTCATGGCCAGCGTGGACGAGGGTGTGATGCCCGAGGATAAGGAAATACTGGATTTTGTCAAGAAAAGCGGGAAAGAATTCATAACCGTGGTAAACAAGGTTGACAATGATAAAAGGAAAAATCAGGTATATGATTTTCATAACCTCGGAATAGACCGTGTATTCCCGGTTTCTGTCACGCATTCCATGGGTCTGGATGACGTCTTAGACTGCATCATAGAGTATATACCGGCGCCTAAAGACGCTGACGCGGAATTAAACGTCCCGAAGATTGCCATAGTCGGCAGGGAAAACGCCGGAAAGTCGTCGCTTTTTAACGCGCTTATAAAAGAAGAGCGTTCCATAGTCACCGAGATACCCGGCACCACCAGGGACTCCATCGATTCGCTCGTGGAAATCAACGGCAGACAGCTGATGTTCATCGATACGGCCGGAGTAAAAAAGCGCAACAAGATGAAGCTGAAAGCCGAGGAATACTCCATAGGCCGCGCGTTCATGAATGTAAGGAGGGCGCACCTCGCCCTGCTGGTCATAGACGCGAACGAAGGCATCCTTGAGATGGATAAGAAGATGCTGGGATACGCCTGCGAAAATTACAAGGGCGTCATAATCGTCATTAACAAATGGGACCTTGTGCCGCGCGAACTGCGCGATAAAAAGAAAATAGAGTACAGCGAGTATATAAGGCAGTCGCTTTCTTTCGCGGATTTCGCGCCCATACTTTACATATCTGCAAAGGAAAAGAAGGGCTTAGACCAGCTTATTGATATTGTCTTTTCCGTCGAAAACCAGTATAATTTCAGGGTTAAGACGTCGCTTTTAAATAAAATGTTCCAGCAGGCCATGTTTGAAAAGCAGCCTTTCAGCAGAAAGGGCGAACTTAAGATATATTACATATCACAGGTGGAGACAGCGCCGCCTACGTTCGCCGTATTTGTCAACAAGGCGGAAAAAATACATTTTTCCTATCTGCGGTATATAGAAAATAGGATCAGGGAGACATTCGGATTTACCGGAGTACCGATTAAGCTTAAAATAAAGAAAAAAGAACGCGACTAATAGGAGGACTGAAATGGTTTTTGTGGCCATACTGATTACTATTGTAGTATCTTACCTGCTGGGGTCCATCCCGTCGGGCTACCTTTTAGTTAAGCTCATAAAAGGCATAGATGTGCGCACTGTGGGCAGCGGCAACATAGGCGCCACTAACGTCAAAAGGGTGCTCGGCATGAAAGGCTTTCTTGCCGTGCTGGCGCTTGACGCCCTAAAAGGGTATTTGCCTGTCACGGTCTTTTCAGCCATATTCGGCGGGGCCAATAATCCATGGATTCCGATACTTGCGGCCATTGCCGCGGTTGTCGGACATACCTTTACCATATTCCTTAATTTTAAGGGCGGTAAGGGAGTGGCAACCAGCCTGGGAGTTTTCATAGCGCTTGCGCCGGCTTCTGTGGCCACGGACATGATAATTTTCGGGATTCTGCTTTATTTCTTCAGGTATATTTCACTCGGTTCCATAATGTGCGCGTTCCTGCTGCCTGTATTTATTTACATTTACGGCGAACAGGGATTCCTTTATTCGGTCCTGGTGCTGGCAGTGGCCATGGCAAGTTTTGTCATTTATAAGCATAAGGACAATATCAGAAGGCTTTTAGACGGGACTGAAAGCAGATTTGACGCTAAAAAGGAAGACAAACCCAAAGAAAAAGAGGGAAAAAAATGAAGGTATCGGTAATCGGAGCGGGCGGCTGGGGAACGGCGCTTGCCATATTATTAGCCGAGGAAAACCATCAGGTAACGCTCTGGGAATACTTCGCGGAATATGCCGAAGTACTGGATTCCAAAAGGGAAAATATAAAATTTTTAAAGGGCGTAAAGATCCCGGCAAATATCGTCATCACGAGCGACTTAAAGCAGGCGGTTGACGCTTCGGAAATTCTCGTGCTGGCCATACCGTCGCATGTCATGCGCGGCCTTTTAAAATCCATAAAGGAACTTGACTATAAAAAGAAGACATACGTAAGCGTGGTAAAAGGCGTGGAGCAGGAGACGCTTATGACCATGTCCAGGGTGGTAAAAGACGTCCTCGGGAATGTCAGGTTTGCCGTCCTTTCAGGGCCTTCACACGCCGAAGAAGTCGCGAGAAAAATGCCGACCACTGTAGTCGTGGCTTCAAAGGATATAAAGCTTGCCGAGATGATTCAGGGCCTGTTTTTTACGAACCATTTCAGGACTTATAATACAAAAGATGTGCTTGGCGTGGAACTCGGCGGCAGCGTAAAAAATGTCATTGCCATTGCCGCCGGTACCCTGGACGGGCTTCAGCTGGGGGACAATACAAAGGCAGCCCTGATAACAAGGGGGCTTGCGGAGATGTGCAGGCTCGGTGTCGCCATGGGCGCGGATAAAGATACGTTCTTCGGCCTCTCCGGAATAGGGGACCTGGTTGTGACATGCGAGAAGCAGGCATTCCAGGAACAGGGCCGTCGGCGAGCAGCTTGGAAAAGGCAAAAAAATAGATGAAATATTAAAATCCATGGAAATGGTGGCTGAAGGCGTAAAGACCACCCTGTCCATATATAAATTGGCGAAGAAGTATAAGGTTGAGATGCCGATAGTAAACGAAGTATATGAGGCCATATATAACGGCAAGTCGCCCTCTGAGTCTGTTAAGGGCTTGATGGGCAGGTCGCCAAAATCAGAAAAGGAATTCTTGAAAAAAGCGTAAGCTTTTTACGGGAGGCAAAAATGGACATTAAAGAAAAAAAGTATTACCCCATAAGGGAAGTGGCGCAGATTACCGGAGTCAGGGAGTCTGTAATAAGGTTCTGGGAGCAGAATTTTGAGGAGCTCCAGCCGATTAAGAACAGGGTAGGCCAGAGAAAGTATACAAAGACCGACATTGACATGATATTAATGATAAAAAAGCTGCTTTATGAGGACGAGTTTAAAATAAGCGGCGCGCAGAAAAAGCTCAAGGAAATGATATCGGCCCTGGACGGCGAGCAGATGGAGCTCTTTGGAGTGGAAGAAAAGCTCACCATGGACAAGCTTAAGGACGTAAGGAAGGAAATAATAGAGGCTCTAAGGATGCTGGAAAACTAAAATAAACGTTGAAAGCGGCATATATAAATGGTAAAATTTTGAAGTTTTGAAACAGGAACAAAAGTCAGGATATCAACGTTCTTAAAAGCGTTAATAGGCAACATTAAAGTGTCAGCGTTGGGGCGTAGCCCAGTAAAGGTTAGATTAATGAAGATTTATTTATAGCCTTTACTGGACACGCCCCGACTTTGAATTTAGATAAGGCATACATTAAGCTCGGTAGGCGTAGCCCGGAACGATGAGATAGAGGAATCTTCTATTAATAGTCGTTCCCGGACACGCCCCGACTTTGAATTTAGATAAGGCATACATTAAGGTAGTCGGGGCGTAGCGCAGTTGGTAGCGCGCTTGGTTCGGGACCAAGAGGCCGCTGGTTCAAATCCAGTCGCCCCGACCAAAATTTTCGCTTGCGAAAATTTTCAGAGGCGTAAGCCTCGGTCACCTTTCTCCTCTCTACTCTCTGGAGAAGTTGACCTTGTTTTTTAGGTTTAGAACCTGTTCTTAAGAAATAGGAACATGAGATAGGAGAGAGTAGATAGGAGACGGTGGAGGCGAGGTTGTGCTTTACTTGATGCCTCCGATAGTTTTCTTGTCTGCTATTCTTGTTGGAAATAGTCGGGGTGTAGCCCGGAACGATTAAATAGAGGAATCTTCTATTAATGGTCGTTCCCGGACACACCACGATTATGAATTTAGATGAATCATACATTGATGTAGTCGGGGTGTAGCGCAGTTGGCTAGCGCACTCGCTTGGGGTGCGAGAGGTCGCTGGTTCGAGACCAGTCACCCCGACCAAAATTTTGCTTCGCAAAATTTTAGATAGGAGAGAGTAGATAGGAGATAGGAGAACAATACATGAATTCGAGACCTACCCGGTCACCTTTCTCCTTTCTACTTTCTGAAAGTTCTTGATTTTAAGCTAAAACGCCGAAACCAATCGAGGAGAATATAACCTTGACCAAGAAAACAGTTTTAGCCCTAATAATGACAGCCTTTTTAATCGCCCCGGTTTTTGCGGCCGAGGTCCTTGATATTAACCACCTTCTTATAATGCCGACGGTTTCCGGTGAAAGCGGCTATATAAACAACCCGTCTGCCTATGTGCTCCCGGCAGGGACATTCTCGCTCGGACTTCACATGGAAAAATATATATTCAAGGTTAATTACGGTTTTTTTGATTTAATTGAGGCCGGTGGGACAATTAATTTCGGAGGGCTATCTGATCTCCTTAATTCAGGGTCCGCGCCTGCGGCGAATGCCCCCATAATGGATAAGGCGAGTTATCTGATAGAAAGCCTTACAAACAGCACATCATTTGCCTTAAAGGGCAGGATACTAAAGGAAGAGGATTACTTTGTATCGGTATGCGCGGGAATCAGGAAACTGCCCCTTAATCTTTTTAAGGGCGGGCTCTGGGATTCTTTTGCCGTCTACGGGGTTACTTCAAAAAAGATTAATGATATGAGTTTTTCAATTGGATTCAAAAAGACTTTTTCGAATTCGTATATCGGATTTATCGCGGATGCCTCAAAAATAATAAACGACACTATACTTTTAATAGCCGAATACGACGAGAAACAGTTCAATGCCGGGGTAAAAATAAGCCTCAATTATAATCTGAACGTGGAATTCTATGTCAAAGATATCGCCAATATTTCAAAGGCGGGTGAAATAGGCAATTTTATGAGGCAGTATTTCATCTTTGGCATAACATACCTGCAGTAATATGGGACAGAACAAGGGCCTTCACATAAATGTAAAAGGCAGCGTGCAGGGCGTGGGTTACAGATACTATTGCAGGGAAGCCGCGGAACAGTATGGACTTAAGGGGTTTGTGAGGAACCTGCCGGACGGCAGCGTTGAACTGGAAGTGTTTGGCGATGCGGGGCTGATAACGGGCTTTGTTGATCATATAACGCGCCGCGACGGGAGCTTTATTATAGAGGATTTTACAAAAGTTGACATTCCGGATGACGGGAGATACAAGGATTTTTATATACAAATGTATCCGGGATATTAAGGGGGGAATATGAAAAAGAAAAAAAAGATAAAAAAAATCAAGGTAAAAAAAGCTGTCAAAAAAGCCGTTAAAAAATCCGCGCCTAAATCTAAAAAAAATCTTCAGGCTAAAGCGCTGCCTCAAAAGGCGTCCGCAAAGGCTGATGATGACGATGTTGTAAAACCGGGGGCTGACGCGGAGGATGTATCCGCAGTCATAGAGGAAATAGCCGGGGCTGACGCTGACGAGGCTGAGGTTAAAACAGAGCTTGATAAACGCGCACCTTCAAAAGACTCGCTGATGCTCTATTTTGATGAAATAAGGAATGAAAAAATACTTACGGAAAAGGAAGAAAAGGAAATAATAAGAAAGGCCCAGAAAGGCAATATCGAAGCAAGGGCAAGAATTATCAAGGCTAACTTAAAACTGGTCGTTAAGATCGCTAAAAGATATGAGTACTTCGGGGTCCCCATAATAGACCTGATAGAAGAAGGCAATATCGGGCTTATGAAGGCAGTCGAGAAATTCAAACCGGAGCTCGGCTTCAGGTTTTCCACTTACGCGACATGGTGGATAAAGCAGTCCGTTAACAGGGCCATCGCAAACCAGAAAAACACCATCCGCATTCCGGTGCACATTCTTGACATATACCATAAGTATTTAAAAGCCATTGAAAAGGAAATAAAGGACACGGGCCGCTTTCCCGACAAGTATGATGTGGCGGCAAAACTAAAAATCGAGCCGACCAAGCTCAATGAAATACTCAATATTATAAAAGCGCCGAAATCCATAGACCTTGAATACGAGAGCGAGGATTCCGACTCCGGCAGGACGCTAAAAGACACCATCGAAGACATGAGCATAGTAAAGCCTGACGACGACTTTTTTGAGAAGGACAAGAATGAAAAGCTCATGGAATTGATATCGAAGTTAAAGCCGAAAGAACAGGAAGTCATCATGAACAGGTTCGGCATAAACAATAAGAACATACTTACCCTTGAGGAAATCGGCGCGAAGCTAAAGCTCACAAGGGAAAGGATCCGCCAGATAGAGACGATAGCCATAAAAAAATTGCGCTATTTTATGAAGAGCAAGGACGCGCAGTAAGGCAATTTTAAATTTTAAATCTAAAATTTTAAATTGAATACGGAGGGCAACATGGAAAAAGCAGTGAGAAAAGCCATATTAGATGTGCCGGACTTTCCGAAAAAAGGCATAATTTTTAAGGACATGATGCCTGTATTGAAAGACGCGAAATTATTCGCAAAACTTATAGACTTCCTTGCAAAAAGGTACAAGAATAAAAAAATTGACGCCGTAGTCTGCATGGAAGCGCGCGGATTCCTGCTGGGCGCTCCGCTGGCTTATAAACTCAAAGCGTCGCTTGTCCCCGTAAGAAAACCCGGAAAACTCCCAAGGGCCACATACAAACAGGAATATGCCCTTGAGTACGGAACAGACTCACTTGAAATACACAGGGACGGAATAACAAAAGGGGACAATGTCCTGATAGTCGACGACGTATTGGCCACAGGTGGCACTGCGGGCGCAGTGGCCAAGCTTGTTGAAAAATGCGGCGGGAATATAAAGGAAATGTGTTTTGTAATGGAACTGGACTTCCTTAAGGGAAGTGAAAAATTAAGGCCAAATAAGATATATTCTTTAATTCATTATTGATATTTATAAAAGGCGGCCGTATTCTGTTGAAGAATACGAGCCGCTTTTTTGTTTGTTGAATTCATATTTGACACTACATTAAAACAGTTTTTTTTGGCGTGCGGTTTGAATGATCTGTGAATGGGGGATACAAATGAAAAAAGTACTTATTTTAATTTGTTGCTTGTGCTTTATTGGTTGTAATATAAAAGAAGCAAAACTGCCGAAAAGTTCACCGTATGAAAGCAAAATAGCTGGTTTTATATGTAAAACAATAAAATGGCATCAGTTTTGGTTTCAAAAATGGGATAAGAAAATGATTGACGACTATTCTAAACTAAGTAAGGTAGAGTTAATGATAATAACTACGTATTCGAATAATGATAATATAACTCATCTTGAGGTATACAACCCTAATTTGAACTGCATATTTTATATAGCAGAAGAGAATAATTTTCTTTATTTGCAGCGGATGGAAGATGATGCGGATTTGAAACCTACAGGAAAGAATACAAAAGAGTATTTTACGGATAGGTATAACTCAAGTGTCGGAAAACATTATACTCTTAATGGCAAGTGCAACGACATTGCGGCAACAGACAAGGATTTTATTTTTGATGAAACAAAAACAAATCTCACAAAAGCCGTAATTCAGGAATTTATTGAAAATGCGAAAACTTTTGAAAAAATACCGCGTAAATTTAAGAGAATGTTGAAGAATGGTAGTAAATTAACGGTTTATGTAGGAAATTACTATGATGACTATCCAAATTTGATATTACTTGTTCAGGATGTTCCTTGCCTTGTGGTTGTAACAAGAGATCACGCCAATAATATAATAATGAATGATGTTATAAATAAGGATGAAAACTTGTTGGATAAATATTTAATTAAAAAGGTTTTAAATAATGGAACTAAATTTGTGTGGAAAAGTAATTCGGTGGAATAAGGTTTGGGAGGATATCTATGAAAGTGTTAATTCAATGTTTTGTGATGCTGTTATATTTGGCCGCGTGTACTTCGATCTTTGCTGGCGGTGTAACGACAACTGCCGTAGTTAATCAGGAGATTAATGGATTAATTGATCAGCTTGATTCGGCAAATACGATGGCGCGCGGTGATATAATTGTGAAGATAGGAAATATTGCTGGCGAAAATCAGCTGTGCAAACTGAATGATAAAGTTTTTTTAGCACTGGAAAATGCCCTGCTAAATCCGGATATTGAAATACGGAGAAGCTCACTTTACTCTGCGGAAAGGATAAAAGATACCAAAGCAACAAATCTGTTGATTAAAGGATTAAAAAATGAAAATGCCAGTATAAGAGCCAGCGCGGCTGGTTACCTTAATTTTAGACGTGATAAGACAGCCGAATCGGCGCTGCTTGAAGCGTTAAAAGACAGCGATTTTAAGGTGAGGGTAATTGCTGCTGGAGCTTTGGGATCTCTTGGAAATAATTCAGGCACAGAAGTACTTATAAAAGGGTTGGATTACCGTGATGAAGACATACACATGACTTCGGCATATGGTCTTGCGACAATAAAGGATAAAAGAATAGTGCCGGCGCTCTTGAATTACCTGAAAAACAATAAAGGCGACGCTCGTCTGTCTGCGGCAGATATACTAGGTGAACTCAAAGAAAAGTCTGCAGTGCCGGCTTTAGTAATGGCCTTGCAGGATAATGACATGCTACTTCGGATGCGGGCAGCTAGTTCGCTAGGCATGATAGGGGGGCAGCAGCTAAAGACGCTTTAATAAAGGCAATGGGGGATCCGTATTTCGGGGTCAGGCTGGATGCGGTTAGTTATCTTTCAGAAATGAAAGACAAAAATTTATATCCGTTATTTATAAAGGCTTTATGCGATGACGAGCCAAATATCCGGACATCTGCAGCGCATGCACTTGCCATGATTGGGGATGCGAAGGCAATACCTGAGATTAAAAAACTGCTAAATGCGAAAGAACCACTAGTAGTTCTGGGAGCTACTGATGCTTTATGGCGGCTTAACGACAAATCGGGACTTTGGGCTCTTAGAAAAAAACTTATTGAGGATTGGTTTTTTAAGTCGGGATATAAGAGCGATATGAAAGAAATGATAAGAAGGATGGAGAATAATAAAGATTATAAAGAAAAGGAAAAATCAAAATATTATTACGAAAGCAGCTTGTATGAAAGGCTGGCGGGTTCGGGGCCGTAGCGGGGCAAATATAATAGTAATATAACAATGTTGTGCTTCGATATTAGGTATTTCTTCAAAAACACCAATAAAACCTAAGAAAGTCATTAATAATTGAAAAATACATTTAAATTCAAGCTGTTTATTATCGTAATATACAACTCGCTTAAAAAGGCTGATATTTTAACCTATTAATCCCAATTGATAAAACCCCTTTAAAATAGTATAATATTCCATATTATGGAAAAAGTATTGCTGGTAAAGGTCTATAGCAACCAGGACTCAAAGGAAGTGGAGTCTGATATAGAAGAGATGGCTGGGTTAATAAGCACTGCGGGCGGCGAGATTGTGGATGTGATATCGCGTAAAAAGCGTGAGATATCGCCGGCTTACTATATTGGCATGGGTAAAGCAGAGGAAATAGCCAAGGATTACGCTGATAAGATAGATGTGATAATCTTTGACGCGGAATTAAAGCCTGTTCAGGTGCGTAACCTTGAGGATATAACGGGCAAGCGCATCGTTGACAGGACGCAGCTTATACTGGACATATTCGCTTCCAGGGCGCGCACCGGTGAAGGAAAGCTTCAGGTGGAGTTCGCCCAGCTTAACTACATGCTTCCGAGGCTCTCGGGGCATGGCGAGGACATGATGCAGCAGACAGGCGGCATCGGAGCCAGGGGGCCGGGCGAAACTAAGCTTGAAGCTGACAAAAGGAAGATAAATAAGCGCATACAGAAGATAAAAAAGGAACTTGAGGAAGTTAAGGTAAAGCGGGAACTGCAGCGAGGCCGCAGGAAATCAATACCCGTGCCGCAGATAGCCATAGTGGGTTATACCAACGCTGGCAAGACCATGCTTTTGAATTCATTGACAGGCGCGGGGATGCTTTCCGAGGACAAGCTCTTTGCCACACTTGACCCGACCATAAGGCAGTTTACCCTGCCTAACAGGTATAAGGTGCTATTTTCAGACACGGTGGGATTCATAAAGAACCTGCCGACAAATCTGGTGGCGGCTTTCAGGGCAACTCTTGAAGAAGTAAACCAGGCGGATATCATCCTGCACCTGATAGACGCGGTAAGCCCGGGGATTGAGTCGAGGGTCAATTCGGTTTATTCAATATTAAAAGATATAGACGCTTACGAAGGAAAGAACATAATAGAAGTTTATAATAAGGTCGATTTGCTGACTAAGTATAAAAGGGAAGCCTTTGCCGGGAAGATAACCATATCCGCAAAAACAGGCGAAGGGTTTGGCAGATTGTTGCAGGAAATAACGGGATTTATAGAAGCGGATTTTACACAGAAAAAAGTGGTCATACCATATGACGCGCAGAAGCTTGTGTCCATGTTCTATGAAGAGGGAGTGGTGACAAAAAGGGAGGATAAAGCGGACGGTATTTACCTCTCGGTGAGCTGCATGAAAAGGACTTACGATAAATATAAAAAATTGGTCAAGGAGAGCAAAAATGGATAAGATAATCAGGGTTGGCGTTGTCGGGGTGGGAAGCTTGGGGCAGCACCATGCCAGGAATTATACAAGCATAGACGGCGTAAAGCTTACTGCCGTATCCGACGTATCTGAAAAAGGCAAAGAAATAGCCGACAGGTACGGCGCGGAATTCTTTACCGATTATAAAAAGATGCTCGATAAGGTTGACGCGGTCTCCATAGTCGTGCCGACAACGCTTCACCACAAGGTGGCGAAGTTCTTCCTGGATAATGACAAACACATACTCCTTGAAAAGCCCATGACCGCCACGGTAAAGGAAGCGGAGGACCTTATAAAGATTTATAAGAAAAAGAAGAATAAAAACCTGATATTTCAGGTGGGACATATAGAACGTTTTAACATGGCCGTTAAGAAACTGCAGGAGATGAAAAAGGTCCCCATACTTATCGAAGCCAGCAGGCTCGGCCCGTTTACTTCGCGCAGTTTGGATACCTCTGTGATACTTGACCTTATGATACATGATATTGACATCATCCTTCAGATAGTGAACTCGAAGGTAAAAAAGATAGACGCCATAGGCGTGCCCGTGCTCACCAAATCCATAGACATGGCCAATGTAAGGCTTGAGTTTGAGAATGGCGCGATCGCGAACGTTACGGCCAGCAGGGTATCACCGAAACGTCTGCGTAAAATCAGGGTCTTTGAGAACAACCTGTATATGTCCATTGACTACATGAGGCAGTCCATAAAGATGTACAAGGTAAAAGACGGGCTTGCCACTGACAGGAAAGTGGCATGGAGCGACATGATGGAGATGGATTCATTTCCCATGGAGAAAAAAGAGCCGCTCGGAAGCGAGCTGCGGTCGTTCGTGGATTCCATAAACGGAAAAAAGAAGACGGAAGTCACGGTTTACCAGGCGTTTGAGGCTTTGAAGATAGTTATTGCCATAGAAAAACAGGTTCAGAAAAAATTTAATAAAATCAAAGGCAAAATAGCTTGAAAAAGATCCTGATATCAGCGGGAGAAGCCAGCGGTGATTTTTACGGAGCCGAACTGGCAAAAGAGCTGCGAAAAAAACATGGGCGGAAGGTAGAAATATTGGGCTTTGGCGGACCAAGAATGCGTGCTGCGGGAATTGATGTCAGGCTTGATCTTGTCAGTCATGCGGCAATGGGCATATGGGAAGTCCTTGTAAATATTGTAACGCACCTGAAGTTATATAAAATGGCTCTTGAAACAGTAAAAAATGAGCGGCCGGATTGTCTTGTGGTGATTGATAGTCCGTCATTCCATATGCCGCTCATAAAAGACGCAAAAAAAGCAGGTATAAAGAAAGTTGTTTATTATTCAACACCGCAGGTATGGGTCTGGAAAAAGGGCAGGATTAAGGGGTTAAAGAAATATACTGATTTATGCATAGTCATTCTTCCGTTTGAAGAAAAAATACTTAACGAGGCAGGTGTGAGGGCAAAGTATTTTGGACATCCGATGGCTCCATTTATGAAGCCGGCAAAACCTTCTTCGTCTGAAAAACTAATCGGAATATTTCCAGGCAGCAGAAAAAATGAAATAACCGGTTTTTTTGAGGATATTTTAAAAGCTTGTGCCCTTGTCCGAATGAATTATAAGAAAGCAAAGTTCGTGCTTTTTAAAGCTGAAACTATAGACAGCGAACTTTTACAGCCGCTTCTGAACAAATACAGCGGGTTAAAAATTGAGGTTGCAGAAGGCAGTAATATGGGTTTGAAGTCGTCATTGCATGCGGCTATAGCAAAATCGGGAACAACAACCCTTGAACTGGCGCTGATGGGTGTTCCTATGGCAATCGTATACCGGATAGCAGCAATATCATATATTCTTATCAGACCGAGGGCAAAAGGGCGGTTTGTGGGATTGCCAAATATTTACCTCAATAAAGAAGTTGTGAAAGAATTCATACAACATGAGCTTAAACCGGAAAATGTAAGTGCTGAAATATTAAAGATAATAAATAATAAAGCGTATTCGGATTCTATTAAAAAAGATTTTTCTATGCTCAGGGAAAAGCACGGAGAGTCTAAGAATGTTGTTAAATTGATAGCCCGAGCAGTAGCGTCGGAGGCGGGGCTTTGATATACATTTATGATGTCATATTAACTTTATTATTCATAATGTTTTCGCCTGTAATCGGGTTAATTCTGATATTTAATAAAAAATGGCGGGAGAGCCTCCCTGAAAGATTCGGGATATTTGACGGGAAATGCGCTGAAAAACTAAAGGGAAAGAACGTGGTGTGGTTCCACGCGGCATCAGCCGGCGAAGTTCAGGCGCTTGCCCCTGTTATCATGGAGTTTAAGGCCATGAATCCGGGTTCGGAACTTCTTGTTACAACCACCAGCGTGAACGGGAAAAAGAAGATACAGAAAGAGCTCGCCGACACCATAGCCTGCGCGTTCCTGCTTCCGCTGGATTTAAGCATATTCATAAGGCCGCTGATAAACAGGGTTAAGCCAGCGGCCCTTGTAATAGTTGAAACCGAACTGTGGCCGAACTTTCTTCACTATACCGCGAAGACCGGAGCGCCGGTAATAATGATAAACGGCAGGATTTCGGTAAAAAGCTTCCGGTTCTATTACAGTTTCAGGTTCTTTTTTAAAAAGGTGCTTGTCCATTTCCACACTCTCATAGTGCAGAGCGAGAAAATGGTCAAGAGGCTTTCGCGCCTCGGCGTGGAAAAATCAAGGATGATCATATTAAATAACACGAAATATTCATTTGAGGCAAACGGTAAAGCCGCTGCGAAATTCGCGGTTAAGGACAAAAAAGGGAAAAAGATAATAGTGGCGGGCAGTATCAGGGAGGGCGAAGAGGAATTTGTGCTCGACGGATTTGAAATGTCCGGCAGGAAGGATGCGCTCCTTATAATAGCCCCGAGGCATTTAAACAGGGTGCCGGTCATAGAATCAATACTTAAGAAAAAAGCGATGAAATACTGCCTGTGGAACGCCGTGAAGGATTACTCCACGCTGCCGGATTATGACTGCGTCATAGTCAACACCATAGGGGATCTGTCTTACATATACCTGACAGGGGATATAGCCATAATAGGCGGAGGGTTTAAGGAATTCGGCGGACATAATCCCATGGAGGCGGCCGTGGCGGGGCTGCCCATAATAATGGGCAGGAATATGTTTAATTTTGAGGATACGGCGGAAAAGTTTTTAAAAGACGGCGGAGCCTACAGGGTGGAAACGCCCGGGGAACTCTCTGAAAAGCTGAAATCATTGCTGGCAAACGACGGCCAGAGGAGCTACGACGGGGAGAAAAATAAGCATGTCATAGAGAACTACAGGGGTTCCGCATCGACAACAGCTATGCTTATAAAGGAAATACTCATAGATAAAACGAAAGAGTGAAAGAGACAGGAGACAGGAGACAGGAGACAGGAGACAGGAGACAGGAGACAGGAGACAGGAGACAGGAGACAGGAGTGTTGAACCTTAAACACTAAACTTTAAATACTTTAAGGAGCAATCATGTTCGAGAAACTATGGTGGCAGGCAATATCAAAGAAGAAAAGAAGCCTTGCGGAACTTTTGTTTTTTTGGCTTCTATGTATTATTTCGGTATTTTATTACATCGGCCTGGGCGTCAGGAAGGCTGTATATAAGCTTAAGATAATTAAACCAAAACAGTTCGCGGCAAAAATAATCTGCGCGGGAAATCTTACCACCGGTGGAACCGGTAAGACCCCTTTCATAGAGGAAATGGCAAAGCGCCTTATCCGCGAGGAAAAAAATGTACTTATAGTTTGCAAGGGTTACCGCAGGTCAAAACTGCATCCGGTGGATGTGGTCTCCGACGGTATTCAGCTTCTTTTAAAACAGCGTAACGCCGGCGATGAAGCTTATATGCTGGCCAGGAGCGTGCCGAAGGCGAAAGTAATAGTGGCTGATAACAAGCTCAAAGGCATAGAGTTCGGGATATCCGCGTTTAAGCCGGATTTTGTCCTTTTAGACGACGGTTTCCAGAAAAGATATGACATAGAAAACGGGCTGCATGTAGTTTTAATAGACGCCATCAACCCGCTTGGCTTTAACAGGCTGTTCCCGGCGGGAATGCTAAGGGAACCATTATCAGGGCTCAAAGATGCCGATGCCGTGCTTGTGACAAATACCAACCTGGTGGAAGCGGACAAACTGGATAAGATAAAGGAAATGGTCTCGGGATTCAATAAAAATGTAAAAGTGTTTGAGTCGGAACATCAGCCAAAGATGCTTTATAACGCGACTACCGGCGAAAAACTCGACCCGGCGTACCTGCTTGATAAAAGGATAATTTCTTTTTCGAGCATAGGAAACCCCCTTGGGTTTGAGCGCACGCTGAAAAACCTGGGGGCGCACATCCTGGTAGGCTTAAGGTTTAAGGACCATCACAGGCTCTTTAAAAAGGAAATTGACGCCATAATGAGGCTTTATGACTCCACAAAGGCGGCCCTTATAGTGACCACGGAAAAAGACGAGGTCAAAATAAGCAGGAAGCATATAATAGATAACAGGATTTATGTGCTGAAAATCGGCATGCTAATTAAGAATGTCAAGGAACTTGAGAAAAAGCTGAGGATAACCTGACCATGAAGGTGCTATTGATACGTTTTTCTTCAGCCGGTGATATACTCCTCGCGCACAGGCTGGTTGACGCGTTAAAAAAACTAAAGCATACGGTCCACTTCCTTACCAAGGAGAAGTTCAGGGAGCAGGCTGAAATGACCGGCGCTTCAAAGGTACTGTCATATAAACTCAATACTCCCGCGGAATTTTTTTCCGCGGCAAAGGAACTTTCATCGGGAGGATACGGCGCTGTCATAGATCTGCACTCGGTCTTAAGGTCAAAACTGCTGGCTCTTTTCATCAAATCGCCGGCGAAAATTTCATACGCGAAATCCCCGGTCAAAAGGCGTTTGTCAGTGCTGTTCAAGTGGTTCCTCGGAGGGAGTTTTATTCCCGTGGCGGACAGGTATATACTCGCGGCGGCGAAAGTCATACCCGGCCTTAAGGCGCAGGCCAGAAATCCGTTAACGCCGTCCGGAAAAGTAAGGTCAATCGCGGTCCATCTCGGCGCGAAATGGCCCATGAAGATATGGCCCCATTATGACGCTCTTATTACCATGCTTGCCTCGGATAAGCGTTTAAGTATATCCGTAACCGGCGTAAAAGATGAAGTTGAAAATTATGAAAAAATGGGTTATCATAAATTACATAATGTTAAGGACCTTGTGGGGAAGACCGATTTTAAAGGCATGGTGAAAACCATAGGAAAAAGCGGCCTTTTCATAGGCAATGATACTGCGGCAGCGCACGCGGCAGTGCTTTTAGGGGTGCCGGCTGTTGTGTTTTTAGGTCCGACATCGGGGTCTTTCGGATTCATTACCTGCAGTGATTTTCATATACTGGAAAAAAAGGGCCTTCTGTGCAGGCCGTGCCACGTGCACGGCGGGAAGAAGTGCCCCATAGGCACCTTTGAGTGTTTAAAGTCAATAAGCGCGCAGGAAGCTTACGCGCGTGTAAAAAAAGTCTTGGCGGGGTGTAAATGACGGTCCCATTTGATCCGGTAAAGGCAAAAGAACGCCAGAGAATAATGAACGCGAAGCAGGTCAATTTGCGCGAGTTTTCCAACATACTCGTTGTAGCGCCTTATAATCTGGAGGACTTCATACTTTCCACGCCTGCCATCGCGGCGCTCAAAGAAGCCCTGCCCCCGGAAGGAAAACTGACTGCTTTAATAACCGGCGATTTAAGGGAAATAGCTGCCGGATGTTCCTTTATAGACAGGGCGCTTGTCATGAAAACGCTCAATCCGGTGGAAGCCTTCAAGTCCATGATGTCCGTATTTTCCACAAAGTTTGAAATAATCATAAACCTTAATTCCGACCTGTATACGGCTGTCGTGCTTTCCCTTATTACAAAGGCAAAGGCCAGGGTGGCATACGCGGATAAAAATGAAAAGGTATTATACAATGCCATCCATAACCTTACCCTGCGGACCATTGACCAGCCGCAGCACAAGATAATAAAATACCTGAACCTTGTGAGGTTTATCGGCGCGAACTCATATGATTTTACCCCCAAGTTTTCTGTCTCTGAAAAAGACATAGCCAACGCGAAAGAGTTTCTTGCCCGCAAGGGGATTGGCAGCCATGATATCCTGGTGGGCATCCATCCGTCAGTCGCGCATAAGGGTAAAAGGTGGTCGATAAGCAAATTTGCCCAGCTTGCGAATAATCTCATGGATAAATACGGCGTCAAGGTGCTGGCGTTTTCGAACAGGGAAGAAAAAGACAGGCTCCATGAATTTGACGTGGTCACAAAGAAAAAGACCATAATGGTTGATACGCACGAGTACATGAAGATGGCCGCCATATCCAGGTTCCTTTGCTGCTATGTGTGCAATGAGGATGATTTAATGCACGTTTTCGCACCTTTTACAAATACTGTGGCAATCTGGGGGGATACGGACCCTGAAGTAAATAAACCCAGCGGGCCGGGCAATGAAGTCATAGTCCCTACGGACGGAAACGCCGATTCGGTGCCGGTCTCAAAAGTTACCGAAATAATAAAGCAGCACCTACCGCAAGAAACGCGCGCATGAAAATATCGGCAAACGTAGTAACCTTCAATGAGGAAAAAAACATTGAAAGGTGCTTAAAAAGCCTTTCGTTCTGCGATGAGATAGTCCTCGTGGATTCCGGATCGGATGATTCAACCCTCAAAATAGCCCGAAAATTCGGGGCTAAAATCCATATAATTAAATTTGAAGGTTTTTCCCAGGTAAAAAATTACGCCATTGACCGTTCAAAATACGACTGGGTCCTAAGCGTTGACGCTGACGAGGAGATAACGCCTGAGTTAAAGGAAGAGATATTAAACGCGGCAAAGCGGGCTGACGCCGCCGACGGGTATTATATTAAAAGGGGCAATTATTTCCTGGGCAGGGAAATAAAACACTGCGGCTGGGATAAGGATTTTCAGCTAAGGCTTTTTAAAAGGGCGAAGGGCCGTTTCAATGGAAAACCGGTCCACGAATCCGTGGAAATAAAAGGCTCAACCGCCGGGCTTAAGTGCAAAATGAACCACTATTCCTACCAGGACTCTGTTTCGTATTTCCACAAATTAAACAGGTATACCACCATGCAGGCCGCGGAAAAGAAAAAGCCGTTCCTTCTTTTGAGGATGCTGACAGCGCCGTTTTTGAAGTTCTTCCGCATGTATTTTTTAAAAGCCGGTTTTTTGGACGGGAAACAGGGTTTTGTGCTCTGTGTTTACAGCGGGTTTTCGGAGTTTGTCAAATTTTCCAAGATGCGGCTTGATAAAAAGGCGGCGAAGAAATCATCGGGGATCGTCCTGCGCGCCCCGAACTGGATAGGGGACGCTGTCATGATGACATCCTTCCTGAAGGAATTAAAAAAGCACTATCCAAAGGTTGTTGTGGCGGTTACCGGCGGAGGGGTCAAATCCGTCCTTGAAGGCAACCCTGATATTGACAGGATCATCCAGTATGACAGAAAATCGCTGATTTCAACGCTGGAAGCGGCGCATAAAGTATATGAAATGAAAATAGACACCGGAGTCACATTTTCGCCATCATTTTCATCGTCCGCTTTCCTGTGGCTCGCGGGGTTAAAATCGCGCTGCGGTTACGCCTCTGATATGGGGCGCCTGTTTTTAAACAGGGTTTACAGCCCGGATAAAACCCATAAAAGGGAACACGTCACGGATGAATACCGCAAACTCCTGTACCTTGCGGATAACAGTCTTGATTTTTCCGACGCAAAACAGGAACTTGTCCCCGATCCAAATTGTAAATTGAAAATTGAAAATTCCAAATTTGTCTTAATAGCCCCTTTCGCCAAATTCGGGCCGTCCAAAATGTGGCCTATAAGTAATTACGCGGAGCTTATGAAAGGGATATTTAAGAAGCATAAAAATGTAAAAGTGTGCGTAACGGGTTTGGAAGAGGATAAAAGTTTTGACCTCGGGGCTGATGTGACAGGGCACAGGAACTTTGTTGACATGCGCGGAACCGGTTTAAAGGAGGTCGTCGCGGCGGCAAAAAAAGCAAGGTTGTTTATCGGAAATGATTCGGGAGTCATGCATATCGCGGACGCGTTTGGCATACCCATGGTTGTAATATTCGGTTCCACTGCGCCCGGGTGGGGCGGGCCGGTTAATTCCAGGGCTGAGATATTTTACGCGGACCTGGATTGCCAGCCGTGTTTCAAAAAAGAATGCAGGTATGGCCATTATAATTGTCTGAAAATAATTAAACCGGGAGACGTATTGACAAAGATTTCACGATTTGTTTAAAGGTGTGACTATTAAACCGCAAGTAAAGCGAAATAATCAATTTTAGCTATACCTTCTGTTTTTAATTCTATAAATGCCGTTTTTATTTTTTAATGCGCTTATTTTGTTGAAAAAACAGCCGTGCCCCAGCCTGATGGGTTCTTTGTAATATCGTCCCCGCCGCTAAACCGTATCTGTTTCCCGCTGTCGTCATTGATTGCCAGATCGAAACAAACCGGTTTGTTCTTCAGCTGGCAGCTGCACCCGATATTAAAATTATACCAGGGAATAATAGCCTCGATCACATACCCGCCTGTTTTTTTTCTGAAAAAAGCGACGGGATTTTGCAGAGGGCCTTTTGAGGTCCAGTTCCAGGTTTCGATGGTGTCGCCGGCCTTGATACCTATCACATAGTCATCGGCGCCAAATGCCGCGCGCCCTGATTTGTCCGCAGGGTTTGAATTTAAGCACAATATAATGCAGTCGCCGGTATTTATATTCTCGCCTTTTCCGCTGTTTACCCCGGGTGTTTTGTCGTTAATGTCCGCGTAAATATATACGCTCTGAGCGTCGAAACCGACATTGATTTTTCCGGAGAAATCGGCGTCACCGGAGTTAATCTGAGCCGCGGGATAGGGGATGTTTTCCTTATACTCGCCGTCAATGATGATATCCTTGACCTGCCCGGCAATGTATGGGTCGGAAACCGCTGCCGTGTTTTTTACCTGCGGTGCTGCGCCTGAGGCAGGAGCGGTTTTCTCCGCAAGCGAGGCAAGCCCTTCAGGCGAGGAGAGGAAATATCCGGATTTAATTGTTTTTTTAAAAGCCGCGAGCGTTTCGGGCGAGGAGTCAACGCGCCAGTCCATTTCTTTGTTTGTGTTAAACCATGTTACAGCCCTGACCATGGGGAATTTTTTAAGGGAATTTTCAAGCCCGGAAATCCAGGCTGCCTTGTCGCCGCCTTTATCCGCGCACGCAAACTCGCCGATTATAAAAGGCTTGTTCTTTATCTTTTTTGAAAGTTTTCCGTACATGGGCGAAAAGATTTCATCAAAACCCTGCCATGAGCTCCAGCTCTGATAAGTGCCGAAATTATACCCGTCAATGCCGACCCAGTCGACGTATGAGTCTCCGGGATAAGCAAGCAGGGGGTCGTTCCACTGCGCGTTTATGGCGCTCCCGGCGTTCGGGCACCAGACCCACTGCGCGTTTAAGGCGTTTTCTTTTGTGAAAATATCATGTATGTGAATCCACGCTTTTTTAAACTTTTCAGGGTCCTTGCCGTTATTGGCAACGCACCAGGGATACCAGTCGCCGTTGAATTCGTGGCCAACCCTGAGCAAAAGAGGGCTGCCGTAGGCCTTTACCGAACGTGCAAAATTGGAAATATATTCATCAAACTGGCCGGATATTATTTTATCCAGGTTGATGGCGGTTTTATCCGTAAAAATCCATGGTTCCCAGGTAATGTTAGGTATGTAGCCGTTTTTATATAGGACGGTGCAAAGCGGCAGAGGGAAATCTGTGTTCCAGTCAATAAACCACATGACAGAGGCTAGTTTTTTGCCGGTGAGTTCTTCGAATTTCTGCGCCGCGGTAGCTGATGTGTTGTCTCCGATAAAGGCACCCCAGTAAACGCCGGGGGCGGCAAATGCTTTAAAACTTAAAAGTATTAGAATGATTGATAACAATGCGGCTTTTTTCATTTTTCACCTCGTATATAAAGCGGATTTGAGTAAACTTTAACACATATATTAGACGCGTGTAAAGGGGGAAAAGTACGGCGCCGGATAAAAATACCTTGCATAAAAACTGGGTTTTTGTTATAAAGTTATGGTCTTAATGGAGCAGCGTATGGAACGAGGCCAGCGCAGTGGCAGTGTCGGCAGTAGCCGACTACTGGCCACGGTGGAGCCAGCGCTGTGGCAGTGTCGGTTGTGGCCGACTACTGGCCACGGTAAAACGGGGCCAACGTTGTGGCGTCGTGCCGGCAGTAGCCGGCAAAATGAGATGAAGGTGGACCTTTGATCTTCGAGTGTTCGCCTTGAGGCGAACACAACATTTTAGCTCAGTTACCGTCGCCTTAAGGCGACGAACTGAGCCTGAGTAAATTTGGCATTATAAAAATTTTTAGTGGCGGCGTGCCGGTAGTAACCGGCAAAATGAGATGAAGGTAAACCTTTGATTTTCGAGCGCTCGCCTGAAGGCTCGCGCAACATTTGAGCTCAGTTACCGTCGCCTTAAGGCGACGAACTGAGCCTGAGTAAATTTGGCATTATAAAAATTTTTAGTGGCGGCGTGCCGGTAGTAACCGGCAAAATGAGATGAAGGTAAACCTTTGATTTTCGAGCGCTCGCCTGAAGGCTCGCGCAACATTTGAGCTCAGTTACCGTCGCCTTAAGGCGACGAACTGAGCCTGAGTAAATTTGGCATTATAAAAATTTTTAGTGGCGGCGTAGCTCAGTTGGTTTAGAGCATACGGTTCATACCCGTAGTGTCGGGGGTTCGACTCCCTCCGCCGCTACCAAAAAAATTTGGTAGCGATATCCAGTAAAGACGCATATTCAGAAGATGGGAACTTAATGAAAAACAACCTCGTTTCTTCTTTCACCAAAACATTCCATAAATATATTTCCAAAGGCGACGCTGTTTTAGTGGGCGTTTCAGGCGGGCCTGATTCCACGGCTTTATTCCATCTTTTAAACCTTATAAAATACCAGTACAAACTCACCATTTATGCCGCGCATTTTAACCATATGCTCCGCGGCAAAGACTCTTCGATTGACGCGGAATTCGTAAGAAAAATGGCCGCGCTTTACGGGGTGCCTTTTATTTACGGCGAGAAGGACATAAAAAAACTCGCGGCCGAAAGAAAAGGCGGGATTGAAAAAGTGGCGAGGGATGAGCGGTATAAATTTTTTATTGAGAACGCGCTGCGTTTAAAAGCGGGAAAGATAGCGCTTGCACATAATAAGGATGACAACGCGGAAACGGTGCTGTTCCGTATGATATCCGGGTCGGGCGGGGCGGGGCTCTCCGGGATTCCTTCTTCCAGGATTGTCAACAGCGGCGAGTTCGGGATAAAGGAGCGGTTCCACAATAAGATTATGATTGTAAGGCCGCTTATCGATGTTTTGAAAAAAGATATTTTGGAATATCTTAAGGCGGAAGAGGTGCCGTTTGTTATCGATAAAACAAACAGCAGGGATATATATATGAGAAACAGGCTCCGGAACCGGCTTATACCCCAGATAGAGAAGGAATATAACAATTCGTTTAAGGACGCGCTATCATCTACGGCCGGTATTCTCGCCGAGGAAAATGAATTCATGGGTTCTGCCGCGCAGTCGGTTTTTCCGCGGGTAACTGACGTGGCGGGCAATACGGTAAAGTTTAACGTAAAAAAACTTAAGTCCATGCACCGCGCGCTTCGTCTGCGGGTGATAAAATCCGCGCTTGAAATGATTTTTATCCATGTAAGGATGGCGGCTTCACGAGCTGTAACGGATGTGGAGAATTGTCTTTTGAATGGAGGGAAGGCGTCGCTGCCCGAGGGATTTGTGTGTGAACAGGACGGCGCTTTTGTCGTGGTAAAAAAACCAATTAGGCAGAAGAAAAACGCTCCGGTAAGGGTGTATAAGCCGGGTGTTGCGGTTGAATTTAACGGGGCGCGTTATTGCCTCGAAGTGATTGATAATTCCGCGGATATTGACCTGAAAGACCAGTCCTGCGCCTATTTTGACGCTGAAAAGATTTTATTTCCGGTTATTTTCAGGGATAAGAAAAACGGCGACAGGTTCATTCCGTTCGGCATGAAGCATGAAGTTAAATTGAAGAAATTCGCGTCGGGAAAAGGGATGAAAAAACCGCTGACAATTATCGCCGACAAAAATAATATTATATGGGTATCCGGCAGGGTTGATGATCGTGTGTTAGTCGGCGCCGGAACTAAAAAGATACTGAAAGTCTCGATTAACTAAAAAAACCGCGAAGAAGAAAATACTTTTCATTTTTCTGTAAAAATATTGTATGTGCTGTTGTATAGACAATGTGGTATTTATTCTTGACACGGAAATGCGAAAAGATATAATGAAAGAGAAAGGAGGGATGTCTCATAAGCTATACTAATAATCGGGCAGTCATTACAGGCTTCGGGATTATTGCTCCTAACGGCAATTGCAAGGAGGAATTTTGGCGTTCCCTTGTAAACGGGAAAAGCGGGGTCGGCCAGATAACCGCATTTGATACCGCCGGATTTTCATCCACCATAGCGGGCGAGGTTAAAAATTTTAACCCCGAAGACCACTTCGCGAAAGGCGAAGTCAAAAGGCTGCCGAGATTTTCGCAGCTGGCTGTTTGCGCCGCGAAGGAAGCGGTAAAAGACTCCGGACTTGCTGTAAAAAGCGATTGTCTTTCTTCTGCTGATATTGTCGTAGGTGTAAGTATAAACGCCCTTGAGATAATTGAGGAGCAGATAAGGATTCTCCATGAAAAAGGGCCAGGAAGGATGAGCCCTTTTACAGTTTTAGGCGCTTTGCCAAATGCGGCAGCAGCGTTATTGTCAGTGGAAATGGGAATAAAAGGACGGGCTACTACAATTTCCACAGGGTGTTCATCGACGCTTAACGCACTGGGCCACACTTACGAACTTATTAAATATGGGAAAAGGGATATGGTATTATGCGGCGGCGCGGAGGCTCCTATTACTCCTTCGATCATAGGCGCATTTTGCGCTTCAAGGTCACTATCTAAAAGAAATGAGGATCCCGGCAAGGCAAGCAGGCCTTTTGATAAAAACAGGGATGGCTATATATTAAGCGAAGGCGCGGCCATGTTCATGATGGAAAACCTTGATTCGGCAAAAAAAAGGAACGCGAAGATTTATGCCGAAGTAATCGGTTACGGTAATACTTCGGAAGCGTTGTCGATGTATAAGATGGACGATACAGGCGGGGAAGCGGCCAGGACCATAGCGGAAGCTGTAAGGGACGCGGGGATTGCCTATGACGAAGTCGATTATATAAGCGCGCACGGAAGTTCGTCGCTTGTATCCGACATCAGGGAGACCAGGGCCATAAAGAAGGTCTTTAACGGGCATTCGGAGAAAATAAAAATTTCTTCGATAAAATCCATGGTTGGACATCCACTGGGGGTTTCGGGAGGGTTCCAGACAGCGGCCACGCTCCTCGCCGGATTTAACGGATACATACCGCCGACCATTAATTATGAAGTGGAAGACCCGGATTGCGACCTGGACTACGTGCCAAATGAGTCAATAAGGAAAAAAATATCCGTAGCCCTGATAAATTCCTTTGGTTTTGGCGGAAACAACGCCAGCCTTATTCTGAGAGTATTCTAAAAAAACGGTTTTTGATATGGAGGCACTGATGGCTGGCGGGGAATTAACCGGTAAATTTGAAGACGCGATGTGGCGGCTTTATGCGGGAGCTTATGACGACCTCGCGCGTTATTATAAGCCATACAGGGAAGTAATCGATGAAGCTGTGCGATGGACCGCTCCGGGCAGGGGAATAAAACGGATATTTGACGCCGGATGCGGGACAGGAGAGCTTTCGATGAGGCTTCTTGAAAAAGGGCATACCTTAAATTGCCTTGATATTTCCCGCGCCATGCTCGGCCGTTTCCGCAAAAAATTATCTAAGAAACCTGACTTGAAAAGGCTGGCTGATATAATGGAGGGGGATCTAAACCGCAGGCTTCCTTATCAAAGCTGCTCATTTGACTCGGTTGCGAGCATTCACGCGCTTTTTATGCTGGATGATAAAAAACGGACTGTCATGGAGTTTGACCGGGTGTTAAAGCCCGGCGGGATGCTTGTAATATCGCATAACAGGCCTGTGCTTGTGGGGAGCCTGTTCGCAATGGAAATAAAAGAAAATGGCGTCCTCGGGCTTGCTTTAAATTTTATGAGGCTCTTCAGGGTGGGTATCATTAACCTGCTGATATCGAGGGTCCACAGAAAAATGTACGGGGTTACGCCGGTTTCTGATATAATTCAGTTGCTGAAAAAAAACGGCTACAGGCTCCTGGCTCATAAGACAATGTACAGGGGTTTTGACGACTTCATCGCGCTAAAAAAAGGAAAGGGCTGAAATGAACCAGGGTTTTGACGCGTATCAGGCACAGGTAATAATTTCGTGCGTGGGAGTATTTGTACTGGCGGTTGTAACGGCGCTTAAAGAGAGAGGGAGCAAGCTGAACCTCGCGGCCGCATTTTTTTACCTGCTTGTGGCCCTCTGGCAGCTTGACCTTTACCTGCTGCGCATCGCGCACAGCATGGAAGAGGCAAACATGGTCTCAAGGATTATCAGGCCGGCCATACTGCTCCTGCCTGTGGCGATGCTGCTTTTTGTGAGGCTGCTTACAAAGTATTCGGGGAGATTAATACTGGCTGAAAAGGCGCTTCTCGGGCTGGCTCTTTTCGCGGGCGTTATGAACGTGTCGGGCATAGGCTTTAAGGGCATGATTCAGAAAGGCAGGCTTGGCTTTGTCGCACAGCCGGATATAATATACATGATATTTGTATTCATACTGATTTCCTGCGTCGTGTTGGGCAATTATATGCTGATCAGGAAATATCTTTCCAGGGGCATCCTTGCGCAGGAGAAAAAACAGATACAGTACCTGGCCCTGGGAACTGCCATGGGTTTTCTGGGCGGGATCACGAACATCCTAAACATCTTCGGTTTTAATATCTTTCCGATGGCCGGAATCGGCGTCCTTGTATTTTTTACCCTCATTACTTATTCGATACTTACATATAACCTCCTTAATATCAGGGAGCTGCTCCAGAAGACACTAATGTACGCGTTTAACGCGTGGCTGGTCGTTATAATATATGTCATGGCAAATGAGCTGATTTTTACGAAGCTGGAAGGCATGCCGTATAAGGTCTTCGCCTTTTTCATAATAACGCTTTTTGTCACGCTCGGCATGGACCCGACGCTGAAAATGCTCGACAGGGTGACAAGGAAGGCCTTTTTTATATCGCACTATGACTATCAGGTGCTGCTCCAGCAGATACTGCTTAAGATCAGGTTTGTAAAGAATTATGCCCCGCTTTTTGAAAAGATAACCGAATATATAGTGAGGGTCCTCAAACTGAAAAATTCGGTCATATTTTTCTGGAACGCGGAAAAAACGTGTTTCCTTCCTTATCCTGACTGGACGCGCGACGGGTCCTGCCTGCCGGAAAAGCATCCGTTAATCAGGTATTTTAAGGACAGAAAAGAAACCGTTTATTATAAAAAAATCGAGGACGATGTTGCATATTATTTCGCCCCGAAAAACGAGTATATGGACATCGATGTAAATGAGGTCCTCTTCACGCTGAAAAAATATGACGCGGAGCTGTGCGTTCCGCTGCATTTAAACGGCGAGTTAAAAGGGGTCTGGATAATAGGCGAGAAACTTAACAAATCCACCTTCCGCAGGGAGGAGATACACTGGATAGAAAATATAGCGTCCCAGGCGACAGTTGTGATTGAGAACATACTTCTTTATGAACAGCTGATGCACTCCGAAAGGCTTGCCATGCTTGGGCAAATGTCGGCCACCGTGGCGCATGAAATAAGGAACCCCATAACCGGTTTGAGCGGTTTCCTGCAGATGGCAAAGGATGACAGAAGCAATACGGCTGCCATAGATAAATTCCTGGAGATTGCTCCGGACGAATTTAAAAGGCTTGAAAAACTCACCAATAACCTGCTTGCGCTCAGCCATTCGGCGGCGATAAAACTTAAGGATGCGGACCTGATTAAAACCATGGATAATGTGGCGGAGTTTATGAAACTCACTTTCAGGGACAGGAAAATACGCGTTACAAATAAAATGGAAACAATACCGCGCGTAAAAATAGACGAAGAGCAGGTAAAACAGGTGCTGCTGAATATAATTATGAATGCGGTACAGGCAATGCCGGACGGAGGCGACATCGAATTCTCATCCGGCACGGAGGTGTTGTTCGGAAAAAAATACGTTTTTGTCGGGGTGCGAGACCACGGGCAGGGGATAGATCCTGTTGTGCTTGAAAAAATATACGAACCGTTCTTTTCCACAAAAGCTGACGGCACGGGGCTGGGACTGGCGATATCAAAAAACATACTGGAGGCGCATAATGGGTTTATCAGAGCGGAAAATTTGCCGGCCGGAGGATGTGTTTTTACGGTTTTATTTCCGGCGCAGAATGAATGACGGCGCGGCCAATGGATAAATTAAAAAGGATTCTGCTTGTAAACCCGGTAAACGCGCAGCGCGGGCTGGCTACCACTTCGTTTACGAAATGCAAGCCAATGTCGCTGGGAGTCCTGGCAAAGCTTACGCCGCCGGACATTGAGGTGGTCGTAATAGACGAGAATTTTGAAAATTTCGAGGAAAAAATTTTGTCCGCGGGAAAGATTGACCTTGCCGGCATCACTGCTTTTACATCGACAGTAACCCGCGCTTATGAGATAGCGGAAAAACTTAAAGATGATGGGATTCCTGTTGTCATGGGCGGCATCCATGTTTCTTTTTTTCCGGACGAGGCGCTGGGTTACTGTGACAGCGTGGTTGTCGGCGAAGCGGAAGGAGTCTGGGAAAAACTGCTGGAAGATGCCAGGGCAGGCGCGCTGGGCAGGGTATACAGGCAGGAAAAAAAAGCCGAGGATGTGAAAATAGGATCCTTCCCGAACGGCATTTTCAGCGATAAATATTTTTGGGGCGCGGTACAAACATCGAGAGGATGCCCCATGAATTGTGACTTCTGTACTGTTACCATTTTTAACGGGTTTAAATACCGGCTCAGGCCGATAGATGAGATAATCAGCGAGCTCAAAGAGGTAAAACAGAAACATGTTTTTTTCTATGACGATAACATTGTGGGGCGCACGGCGGAACAAAAGGCGCGCGCAGTGGACCTTTTTGAGAGGATAGTGAAAGAGGGCATAAAAAAAGACTGGTTCTGCCAGTGTTCCATAAATGTAGGCGAGGATGACAGAGTACTCAAAGCTATGTACAAAAGCGGATGCAGGATGATGCTTGTGGGTTTTGAAAGCGTGGATCCGGACAACCTTAAGGCCATGAATAAGGGCACCAACCTTAACCTTCTCAAAAGATATGAGGAGCTTATTAACAGGATACACAGCCACGGTATCGCTGTGCTGGGTTCGTTTATGGTGGGATACCCATTTGACAGCCGGAAAACAATAAAAACACTTCCGGAGTTCATAAATAAAATGGGAGTGGACGCATTTCAGCTGACGCACTTAACGCCGTTTCCCGGGACAAAACTGTATGACAGGCTTATATCTGAAGGGAGGATAACAAAAGCCTCGTATCCGGGAGACTGGTCGAAATATAATTTTTCGAATGTTGTCTACAGCCATGACAGCCTTTCAGAGGAAGAGCTTGTCAACATCGTGTACGGGGTTAAGAATGTCCTGACGCTGCCGCTTATGGCGGTATGGGGGAGGTTTTTCAGGACGCTTTTGTCGACGCGCTCCTTTTCAACGGCCGTGATCGCGCTTATGTGGAACCTGGGAGTGAGGAAAGCGTATGTCAACGGCATAAACGCCAGAAAGAAAACAAATAAAAATTGACTTTTGTAAATAAAGGGTGTATAAAAACAGTAAGACCTACAATGACAAACAGGGGAGTGTAAACATGAGAGAAAAAGGCAAAATGAAAAAGGAAAAAAAGATACTGATCAGGGTTAACAGGGATGAAAAAAAACAGGCTGAACTTCTGGCGCGCAAAGAAGGTAAGAATACATCGGAATTTTTCCGCAGCATGCTGCAGGACCACAGCGACAGAAAACTCCTGGACGTTCATTTAAGCATAGTTAACAGGTACGAGGAAATGCTCGGGAAATACTCTGAATTGCTAAAAAAGTACAACAAAAATACGGAAAACTAATAAGGCGCGCCGCATAAAAGTGTGCACCGCAAATCCGGGCTTATTTCTGGCTCACATGATGAGGTTTTGATGAAAGAAGCAGCCGCCGACACGCAAAAGAAGATACTTGTTGTTGATGACGAGTATTCCATAAGGGAAGCGCTTATTATGTTTTTTGAGAAAAAAGGTTTCTTCGTAAAGCAGGCGTCAAACGGCGCAGACGCGGCTTTTTTGGCTGAAAAAGAGGATTTTGATGTGATTATTTCCGACATACGCATGGATAAAATGGACGGCGTAGCCCTTGTTAAACTCCTGAAATTAAATAATAAAAAAGTGCCTGTTATTTTCATGACAGCCTACCCGGAACTGCAAAACGCCATTGACGCCATAAGGAACGGTGTTGTCGAATACATCATCAAGCCTTTTGACATGAAAGATGTGGCTGAAAAGGTGGACAGCGCCATTAAAACAAAACGCGAATCCACGGATGAGCATTATAATAAAATGTATAAGGAACAAAAGAGGAATTTTTTAAACCTGCTTTCCCATGAATTACGCACGCCTTTAACACCGGTGGCCGGTTATATAACCCTTCTGATGAAAAAAGAGTTTGGCGAAATCCCGCCGAGGCAGCTTGATGTTATCAGGAACATAGCAAAAAACAGCAAAAGGCTCAAAGACCTTACAGATGACCTCATAATGCTCTATTCCCTTGAGGAAGCGGGGGAACCGTTGTGTGTCAGAAAACACCGGGTAATGGAAATCATAGAAAAGTCCGTAGACAGCCTTCAGGAACAGTTAAAGCAAAAAAGGCAGGAATTAAGCATCAAGATATTTGATGATATCGGCGAGATAAGCTGCGATATAAAAAAAATAATTAGGGTGATATTTCACCTTGTGGACAATGCATCCAAATTCGGGCCGGTAAAAGCAGCCATAGAGATTTCCATCAGAAAATTCATATATAATGAAAATGAATTCATAAAGGTATCCGTATATGATACCGGAAATCCGATTGCCGGTATGGACAGGCGCGAGATTTTCAGGCAATTCCATAACGTGGCCAAATATGGCGATGATTTTGAAACAAGCAAGTCCGCAAAGGGTCTGGGTATGGGGTTAACCCTGACAAAGGCAATTGTGGAAGCGCACCATGGCATGGTGTGGATAGAACAGTCAAAAACAGACGATAATGGCAATATATTCAGCTTTATTTTACCGGCTGAATAAACACCCATATATTAAAGGCTTTTTTCAAACGGTTTTCCATAACCTGCAAAATTGCTCTAAAAAATCACTTGATTTAATGGCATAATTCTATTATTATATATAGGGTATTGTAATAACTTCAAATAATGGCGGGAGGTTTTCATTATGGGTTTAAAAATAACCAAAAAAGTCATTTTTTCTATTTTCCTTATTATTATTCTGGCGATACCGGCTTTTGGGGCGACCAGGTACTTGCTTGTGGCGCCGGGTGAGACATGGAATCCGGCGGGGGTAAAAGGCGGGGCTCCAAATCCGCAGACCTCGGGAGTGCCATTTAATGTGACTGTTTATGCCATTAATGATTTAACAAATGAACCTGTGAATACAAGCGCTTCAGATCTTGATTTGTCAGCCAGCCAGACTGTGGCGTATTCACCCGATCCGACCACGGTTAATTTATCAAGCCCGAATTCATCGGCGACACCTGTGTTAAACTCAAAGAAAATTATTCAGGCGACCATAAGTTCGGCGGTAGTAAACGGGGCGGTGGGATTATACGCGAATAACCTGCCCACATCAGTGGGCATACAGCCGGGTTCTGTTACGATAACAACCCAAAAAATAAACCAGTTTACTTTTTGCGCGCTTACCACAAATAAAACAGCGGGGACATCTTTTAACATAAGCGTTACCGCGCAGGATTCAGGCGCGGCGGCGGTTACGAGTTTTTACGGTATAGCGTCGCTTACAGCCGTGTATGGCGGCCAGAACATAACCGTGAACCTCGGCAATGTGACATTTACGGCGGGAGTGGCGGTTAATGTGCCCGTAGTCCTTTATGATGCGACAGCAGCGGGGCAGAAGGTGACTTTTTACTGTTCGTATCCGGCGCTTTCGTTAACATCGCCCAGTACCGCCGGAGGATTTTCAGTTGACGCTAATGCAAGTTCGCCGAGGCTCCTGATTATAGGGCCCGGACAGACATATTTGCCCGGCACAGCCACCGGCAACGGAAGGGTGTCAGTTAGCGAGGCCATGACTCAGAGGACAGCGGGAACGCCGTTTAGCGTTAATATCATAGCCTGCGACGCATACTGGAACACTAACACCGCCATAACAGGCAATGTTTCCATAACGTCGGCAGATCCTCAGTTTACCCCGGTTGTGGTGGCCCTGTCATCAGGCGTTGCGACCACTACAATAACTTTAAAGACCGTGGGCGCAGGCGCTCAAAATATTACTGTTTCCCATGTACCCGCCATTGCCGCAGATGACATTGATACCGCGCCGATGACATTTAGCACCATTGACCACTTCAAGGTCGTAAATACCATTTCAACCGTGAATACAGAGCAGGAAATAACAGCCTTAGTATCCGCGAGGGATTTATATGAAAATACGGTTACGTCGTATGCGGGGCCCGTGGATGTTTCCGTGTATACGGGCGGTTATCCCGGAGGAACTTTGCTTAGTACGGATAAGTGGGATTTCTCAGGCGGTACGTTTAACGGTATAAGCGGCATAGCCAGCATAAGGCTTTATATCTTCAAAAAAGTATTTTCCGCGGCCATACTCGTGGCCGATGATTCTGATTCAAATAAAAAAGGCGCGACAAACAGTTTTGACGTATTGGCCGGTACATTAAGCAAAATCTTGCTGCTGGCCCCCGGAGATGCCCACGATGCCGGAAGCAAAACAACCTTTGGGAAGGTGCCCGGGGCTGACGCGCAGACGGTCGGGCAGGATTTTACGTTTGATGTATACGCCACGGATTACTTCGGGAATATTATAGATACGGTTACGGATAACGTGGTCATAGATTCCAGCGATTTAAGCGCAACGGTCAATTCATCGCCGGTCCCGTTTACCATCGCGCTTGCCGAAGGTAAATCCCAGTGTCACTTTATTTTCAGGACTTTTTCGGTCGGCGTGGGCACGCGGACTATTTCAGCCGCTGATTCCACTAATCCCGGCATAGTTTCAGGCAATTCAAATGATTATACTGACACCATATCTGTAAGCGCGGGAAATGTCGCGTATTTTGAGATAGGCGGCATGCCGTCTTCCAGGGCCGCGGGCGCTTCATTTAATCCCGTAATCAGGGCCAGGGACCAGTTTGGCAATGTGAAGACCGATTATACGGGTGTGGTGTATGTTTCAAGCAACCTTGATTACACGCTGCCTAACGCGTCGACCATTGACGTTACATCCACCGCGAGCGTTCAGGACACCACCGGGCAGTATTCATACAAATGGGCTGTCACATTCACGGCGCAGGGTGAAAGGGCGGATTTGATAGCCCGTTTTTACAGGGCGGGCACGCAGACAGCGCAGCTTTTTGTAAGCGATAGCTTTAACGATACGCCGAACATGGTCTCGTTTACGGGCCATGTGGGTTTCAGCAGTTTTGTCACGGTTACGGCCGGCTCCACCCCTAAAAAGTTCCAGGTCATAGTACCGGGAGTTACAGCAAGGCCGGGAACCACGCTGGGCGAGACCGGCACCCCGACAGGGCAGGGCATAAGCCAGAATTTTACTGTCAGGGTAAATATGTGCGATGATTATTATAACGTCGTGACTACAGCGACACAGCAGTTCACGGTAACCACTTCAAATAACGGAAATTCCAATATCGACGGCACAGGGTCACTTCCAACGACGAGAAACCTCTCGTCAGGGACAAGGACGTTTACGATAAAATGCGGTTCGCCGTCAAATTCATATATCATAACGGCTTCCACAAACGCCAGCGGAATTGCGTCTGACACAAGCCAGCCGGTATCCATCTTTGACGTGTATGGTTTTATGATAACAACCACGTCAGGAGGGCCGATAGGCGCGCAGACAGCGGGAGTGCCGTTCATGGTTTCCATCACGGCGGTTGATTCAAACGGCCAGATACTGATGGGTTTTAATAATTTCGACGTCAATCTTGCGGCTTCAAATAATTACCCGGACCTTCCTTGTATTTACCCGGTTAAGTCGCCGTTGTTTACCAAAGGCCTGGCGGTTTTTGAAGTTACCATGTACAGGGCGTCCCAGAGCACCCCGATATGGATGGGCGGGCAGATTACCTTCAGCGTGGCATTTGGCAACATGACGCCGATTCCGAGCAATTCATTTAACCTGGTGCCGGCGGCGCCCAAAGGCACCCTTATTATTTTTGAGGGGATGGAGCACATGCCGGGCATATCGCCTTTCGCTGACGGAATACAGGCCAGCGACATAAAGGGATATGACATAAATAAAAACCCCAAGTATGTAATGGCCGGCACAAACTCAACCATGAATGTAATGATTGTTGACGAGTTTTTTAACAGATGTTTCAATCTCGGGTCAAATTCGGTTACCATTTCTTCATCTGACCCCAGGGCGTCGCTGGGCGGCATAGACTTGAGCCGGACCGTGTCTCTTACTGCGGGAGGGGCTATTTTCTCGGACATGGTTTTAAAGACGGTCGGAACTACGGGCTTAAGGACTGTTACGGCTGACGGCGGTTATGCAAATAATTTTACGACAGACCCTATACACGTTTATCATAATGACACACTTCACCATTTTACCGTCGACGCGCCGGTTACGCCTGTAACCGCGGGCGAGCCGTTTAACATAGTGGTTAAGGCCATGGACGAGTGGGATAATGTGCACGATAATGGCTGGAACGTGGGAAAGCCTTTCAGCAAACCTATAACGCTTCAATGCCAGACAGGCGCTAATACCATGTCGCCGACAGCGTACGCGCTTGTCAACGGTGAAGCGACAATCAGCACAAAGATATTTAAGGGCGGTGAGTTTGAAGCGTATATAACCGCAAACTTCGGAACGCCAAACGGCAGGAGCGCGGACATAGCCACGGTTGCGAATGTGTTTAAAAGGCTGCTCATAATCGCTTCCGGAATGGATGCGGACCCCGGCGTATACAGCGGTCCGAATAACAACACATTCCTCATGTATAATCCGGACTTAAGCCCGTTTAACCCGACTTTTGAGGTATCTGTGAACGATGATAACGTTAGCCATAACCCCGCAGGGACTGACTTCCTGGTTATGGCCTGCGACCTTTACGGAAACAAAGTTCAGACGCCTTACCCTGACTTAAGCGGATATACACTGACAGTGACCACAAATGATATTTACGGCGTGCCTGTAACCAGGACGACAATTCCGGCTTCCGACGGTGAGGTACATACTAATGTCATATTCCATACTGCCGCGCCTGGCATGTGGGTAAAAGCGGATGTATCAAGCCCCGCGATTGAACCCTTTAGTTTACAGGCAAACGGCATGACTTTTACGACCATACCTGGAGATTCATACGGGCTTCAGGTTCTGGTGCCCGGGCTTTATCCAATAGGCGGTTCAGGCGGCATGAGGGGCCCGTCAACATGGTATAACGGAATTTCCGGAGTGGCAAGGACCCAGACCAATGGAGCGCCATTCCCGGTATCAGCGCAGGCTTGCGATAAATTCGGTAATTTTACTTTGGGCTCAAGCGCGATATTAAGTTTTTACGCGGGAGGGGTAAATGACGGATCAATACCTGAGGACAATACCGGCCCTACATACCCGAAATTGGTATCCATAAATCCGGCGACAGGTACGGCCTATTTCCAGGCTAATTTCCTGGTGACATATTATACGGCTGTCGGATTGAATGTTGCGGATACCGCGTCTTCCAATCCGCTTAAGTCAACGGCGGCCACAATCAAGACCATAGTAGGAGATCAGAAATATTATGCCATTCAGGTATGGGATACATCCAAAAATGAATGGGTCGGAAGGCTCACCGGCCTTGAAACTGTCAATGTCCTTGCGGCGCCCGCCACATTTAGGGTGCGAGTGCAGGTCAATGACACTGTTTCAAATAACCCGGTATACTCTTCAAATGACAGTTTTAACCTGACGCCGGCGCTGACCGTGCCAGTTGATTCCAGCGTGAACGCGCCAGGCTCATTATTATACTCGACCGGGATAGCGTTCCCGGGCGGTAATGTCGTAAATGGGGAACTGGAAATTGCCGATATGCAGTATACCTCCTCCGGAAGCATGAGGCTTAAAGTTACGGGCTCGGTACCGCTTTTACCATCTTATAATATAGCGCCGTGTCCGGTCATTATAGTCGGCGCAAACCCGAATGCCGTGACATTTACGGCAAGGGCGTCCAGGCCGAATATAAGGGCAAATGCCGCCGATGATATCATCGGAAATGTTGTGGATGGAAACGGTAATTTTGTAAGCGGCGTTAATGTCAGCTTCTCGGTTATAAAAGGAAGCGGCACATTCAGCGGCCTTACGAAAAATGCCAGCGCGTCGACAAACGCCGGCGGCGACTCTTCGGTAATATTTTACGGCGGGCTTACAAATGAATCATGCCTGATAAGGGCCGCGTATAACGGCACATACAGGTATGTGACGGTAAATGTTTCACTTGCGGAACCGGCTGAAAACCAGGTTTCAAATTACCCGAACCCGTTCAGGGCCGGGGCTGAGGTTACGCACATAACATATTTGCTTGATTCTTCCAGCGATGTTAAGGTCAGGATTTATTCGCTGTTTGGTGATGCGGTTTACAGCAAGGATATCATGTCAGGCTCTGCCGGGGCTATTGGCGGCCAGGTCAACATATTTGACTGGGACGGCAAAAACACTAAAGGCGAAGTTGTCGGAAACGGCGGCTACATCTGCGTGGTTGAGGCTGTTTTTGGCGGGTCAAAGAAGAAACTGGCTAGGAAGATCGCTGTACAGAAGTAAATTTTGAATTTTTAATTTTAAATTTTCGATTCATTGCGACAGGCGTGGATGTAACATGCTTGCTTGTGTTTTTAATTGAAAATTGAAAATGTAAAATATAAAATTAATTCGGAGGTATTTATGAAAAGAGTGTCTTTAATACTGCTGGCCCTGCTGACGGCCGTGTCTTTTGCCTTTGCAAAAGGCGATTACGGGACGCCCGGAGAGTTTTTAAACTGGGGCGCCGGCGCCAGGTCGCTTGGGATGGGAAGGGCATTTACGGGACTGGCGGACGATCCTTCGGCTGTTTATTACAACCCGGCCGGGCTTGCCCTGCAAAACCCACTGCAGGTAACACTGCAGCACGTTGTATTATTTTATGACACGATGTATGATTTTGCGGCTGTTACATATCCGGTCTCGGGCATAGGCACTTTTGCGGGTTCGTTTGTGAGCCTTCGCACCACGGGTTTTGATCCCCGTAACGGATTATGGGAATCTCCGGGGACAGGCAATTTTGCGGTTACAAACCAGGCATATATAATCTCATATGCCAGGGATATCACGTCATGGCTCAGCGCCGGAGCGAACTTAAAACTCATCAGCGAATCGGTATATGACAAGAATGCCATGGGATACGGGCTTGACGTGGGATTTCTTTTTGTGCCTTCGGATTTTTTCAGCTTCGGGCTTTCAGTTATAAACGCAGTACCGGCGTCTGTTAAACTCAACCAGACATCGGAGTCTTTTCCCATTATTATAAGGGGCGGTATTGCTTTTAAATTCCTGGGGGACAGGATCATACCAGTAATTGATTTTGAGCAGGAATTGTCTAAAAAAGAGCTTAAGTTCAGGATGGGTCTTGAGGCTTTCCCCATACAGGACCTTGCTTTAAGGGCGGGGATTGATGAGTCTGAATACACCTTCGGTATAGGCTATTTTTTAAAGCCGGTTAAGGTTGACTATTCTATTGCCATGCAGGAACTTGGGTTAGCGCACAGGGTATCGGTAACGCTGCTCTACGGCGGTTTTGACATTAATTTAAAGGCTGAACCTTCCATGTTCTCGCCGGTTGGCATGAAGAAAAACACCACCATATCAATATACGCGGTTACAAAATACACTATTAATGAATGGGAACTGAATATATTCAATGAGGACGGCGACGTCGTAAGGACATACAGCGGCGATGATAATCCGCCGGCATCGATTATTTGGGACGGAAAAGACGACAGGGGACTGCCGTCAGGCGACGGGGAATACAAGCTCGTCATGAAGGTAATCGATAAAAATAAAAAGGTCATTGAATCCGGCAAGGAAACGGTAAAGATATCAAGCTCCATACCGATGTCGCCGGGATCCATAAAGCTGGAAGAATAATAAAACGATTTTAAATTTTGAATTTTCAATTTTAAATTGAAGGCTGAAAAACAGGGACTTTATTAAAGTGCCGGTTGGCGCTTTTTTTTAATTGAAAATTGAAAATGTAAAATTGAAAATTCATTCAAAGGTGAGGACAATAAATGATGAAAAGAATACTCGCGGTAGTGACATTTTTGGCTTTTCTTGTGGGATGCGCAACCATGCCTGTGAATTCCAGGGCTGATGACGACAAGGAACTGCAGAAGAACCTGAACCTTGTGCTGGACGCGTATAAGGCGGCCCCGCTTGCCGATGATACCATCGCCAAGATGGACGGCTTCACAGCCAGGTGGAAGGATACAAGCAAGCTTGAGTCGGCGAGGATTATGTACTTAAAAGGCGAGGCGCTCTATGAAGGGAAGAAATACGCGCCGGCCTATGATACTTTTAAGAAATTATCCGATGATTTTTCATCCACCGCCTTTGCCGACAGCGCCATGTATAAGCTCGGCGAAGCGGATTACAACATGGGCAAGTACTCCGAGGCCATTGATGACTGGACCAGGTTCCGCTTCAAATACACAAACAGCCTTTTTATAATGGAGGCAGTCTACGGCATATCGCTTTCATACCTGAACCTTACCGATTACAAGAAGGCGGACAGGGAGCTTTCCGACTTTCTGGCAAAATATCCGTACTATACCAAAGATGATAATGTCAGGTTCATCGGCGGCCTTATTGATTTTTACCTGAAAAGGTACGAGGACGCGGCGGCAAAGCTGAAAACATTAAAATCAGACGCCTCATATTATTATTTGGCGCACAGCCTTTTAAAGCAGAATAAATATCCTGAGGCTGCGGAGGCCTTTAAAAATGTGGGCGAGGGCGCTGACGCGAAAAAATCAAAATATTATGAAAGCGCCATGTATAACAAAGCAGAGGCTTTTTACAAGTCGTTTAACTATCCTGTAGCTGCCGCTGATTATCTGAACTTCATTAATACATTCCCGACAAGCAGCCTCGCTCCTTACGCCATATACAAACGCGGCGCGGCATTATTTAAAGACAAAAAATATGAGGCGGCAGCCGCGGTATACAAGCAGGTCATGGACGGGACCGGGGATAAAAAGGTTAAGGCTTTTGCCCAGTACCTGATCGCGGAGTGTTTCCTTCAGCTGAAGAAATATGACCAGGCGCTCGCGGCTTATGAGAAACTCATGGCTGCGTATCCGGACATATATGACGTATATGCTTCAGGGCTGGTTAAAGCCGGCTGGTGCTATGTGACCCAGGGCAAGTACGAAAAGGCACAGGGAGTATTAAGGTCTTTTGTTGAAAAATTTGTGACACATGAGAACCTGCCGCTGGGATATTACCTGCTGGGAACGGCTGATTACAAACTTAAGCAATACGGCCCGGCTGTGGAGGCGTACAAGTATATAATAGATAAGGTGGGCTTTTCAGGGCTGACAGACGCTGCCATGCTCATGATTGAGCTGTGCTATTATGACCAGCAGCAGTACAGCCTCCTTATTAATGAGGCGGCCATGACGCTCGGCACGCTTTCGGATAAATACCAGGCGCCAAACCCGAAGGTCAGGGCAAGGGCTTATTATTACCTCGGAAAATCCTACATTAAGTCAGGCATGTACGGCCTTGCCGCAAAGTCATTTCAGCAGATAGTGGATGTTTATTATGACAGCGATATAGTCACTGAGTCCAGGGCTAACCTGGCATGGTGCTATTATGAGCTTGAGAACTACCGCGGTGCCAGGACCATGGCAAAGGATGTCGTATCAAGCGCGCTGGCAAATGACCAGGTAAAGAAAGCCTGCGACATTTTAATAGCCCACTCATATTTCAGTGAAAAGGAATATGACAAGGCATCGGCCAAGTACGGCGAGTTCGCGTATGCCCATGAAAAGGACAAGGATTTCGAACCTACGGCAGAGGCGTTATTTCAGCAGGGAAGGGTCTTTGAAACGCAGGAATTTTATAATGACGCCATAAAGTCATGGCAGATCCTGGCCAGCAGGTACCCGAAGTCCAAGAGGGCGGCTGAGGCGCTTTATAAGATGTCTGATATTTATTTTAAAGCCCAGCAGTTTGAAAAATCACTCGCGGGATTCCAGGAAATACTGGACAAGTACCCGAAGACAGACACGGCAGAAGACGCCATGCTATCTATAGCCGAGGTTTATTACAACTCGGACCAGGAAGCAAAAGCAGTGGACGCTTATAAAAGGTTCATGACGAAATATCCGGATTCCAATAAGGTTACAAGCGTGGAAGAGGGAATGCAGAGGGCTACTTATAAAAAGGCGGAAAAGACCAACGACCCCAAAGCACTTTTGGAGTACTATAACAAATATCCGGACAGCAACCTCGCGGTTAACGCGCTGTATAAGGCCGCCGAGACCTATTACACCGAAAATAAGTATAAGGAATCAATCGACGCGTTCAATAAGCTCATAGAGCAGTTCCCGAACGACACCATGGCAGTAAACGCGCATTACTATGTGGGCGCCTGTTACGAAGGCCTTCAGCAGATGGCGGAAGCGGTTGCCGCGTACAAGGCTTTTATTAAAAATTACCCCAAACACGAACTTGCTTCAGACGTGACTTTCAGGCTGGCGACGGCGGCCTACATGTCCAAGAGTTATCCTGACGCGATATTCTATTATGAGAGGATTATCCAGCAGTATCCGGGAACGGAATACGAAACAAACGCCATGTATAACCTGGCCCTGGCATACGGGGAATCAGGCAAGCAGGATGAAGCCATCCGGGTATATAAACTTTTTGCAAAGACATTTCCCAAGGACCCAAAGTCAAATGACATAGCGCTCCAGATAGCGGGTATGTACCTGGAGGCCAAAAGATATAAGGACGCCCTCGCTGAATACGCGGCGCTGGCGGTAAATGGGGCCAATGACGCGATTAAAACCGAGGCCATGTACAGGGCAGGCGACATATACACCACCCTGGAAAATCCTGAAATGGCAATACAGACATTAACACAGCTGTTCAAAGCCCAGCCCAAGGATTCCATATTCAGGGTATCCGGGCTGATTAACCTCGCGACCATTTGTGAGGGAAAGTCTGACTGGAAGGGCGCTGTCGCGGCATATGAAGAAGTGGCTGTAAGTGGTGGCCAGAAAGAGTATGTGACAGCGGCCGCGGCAAGGAAAGAGGAGATAAAGAGCGCGTATCCGGACCTATTTAAGGCGCCGGCGAAGAATACAGACGATAAAAAGGAAGAAAAAAGCAAGTAAAAAAATATACTAAACTTGAAGGAGGAACTTACAGAATGGAAAATGCTTATTCAATTGACGTATTACAAGTCCTAAGGTCCAGCTGGGTTATAGTTCTCATGTTGTTGCTCTCGGTCGTGGTTGTCGCAATATCGGTCGAAAGGTGGATCTATTTCCAGAAGACAAAACTCGACTCTGATTCTTTCATGGAGAAAATAAAGGGTTTCATAGTTGACGGAGCTTACAAAGAGGCTGTCGAATACTGCAAGACGTTTAAGGGAAACGTGGCCGCAGTGGTGCGCTTCGGCCTGGAAAACAGGCAGTTCCCCAGGGAAGAAAATGACAAGTTAATGGAAGCCAAAAGGATGGAAGAAAGGCTTAACCTGGACAGGTACTTAGACATCCTGGGAACGCTCGGAAACACATCGCCGTTCATCGGGCTGCTCGGAACCGTTCTGGGTATCATCAAGGCGTTTAAGGACCTCGCGTCGTCAGCAGGCGGCGGCCCTGAAGTTGTCATGGTCGGCATCGCGGAAGCCCTGATTGCCACGGCTGCGGGCCTTGCGGTCGCCATTCCGGCGGTTATTATTTTTAATATATATATGAAAAAAGTAAAGACCATATCGGTTGAGATGGACGCGGTTTCAAAAAAACTGCTGGTTCTTCTGGCAAATTACGGGGAGGGCGCAAGTGGCAGGAAGCGCGGATGAAGAATCAGCAATAACAGACATTAACGTCACCCCGCTCGTCGACATATCGCTCGTGCTGGTTATCATATTCATGGTAACGGCGCCGATGGTCGTGCAGTCGGGTATTATAGTAAACTCATCCAAGGTAACCGAGTCTGTCGGAAAGTCGACAAAAGACGAAGCCGTACAGGTGAGGATAACGGCGAACGCCCTTTTTATAAACAATAAAAAGGTCCAGGCCGGGACAGAGATTGAGGCTTTAAAGTCGGCCATGGCCGCCAATAAAAAGAAGCTTTGCATGGTAACATCCGACAGGGATGCCACGCACGGCAGGCTTGTCTGGGTCCTTGATACCGCGAAAATGGCGGGAGCAAAGACACTTTCTATCATGAGGCAGGATAAAGTACAAAAAGCTGAAGAATAACATCAGGAGGAAGGCCATATGTCAATGAAAGCCGGAGGCGGCGGGGAAGACGAGCCGATAACAGACATTAATGTAACACCGCTTGTGGACGTTTCGCTGGTGCTTGTTATCATATTCATGGTAACAACCCCGTTTATGACACAGTCAAAGCTTGAGGTGACGCTGCCCAAGGCTATGACGGACGAGACGAAAAACGAAGAGCATGTTACGGTAACCATAGATAAGGACGGAAAGATGTCCGTTAATGAAAAGGAAGTTAGCAACGACAAGGAACTTCAGCAGTGGGTGGCCACGAAATTGGTCAAGACCGAGGAACACGTGGTCATCATAAAGGCGGACGAGGGAGTGCAGGAAGGCGTGGTCCTCGACGCTATGGACGTTATTAAGAAGGCAAAACCCAAAAAGATATATTTTGCCACTATGACAAAAAAGAATATGAAATAAATAAAAAGGAGACTAAAATATGTTCGCAAGCGATTTTGACAGAAAAGGGTTAACAGGTTCGTTCCTTTTCGCAATAACCATCGAAGTTGCCATATTCCTCCTTTTCTTAAGCTATCAGCACAAGCAGAAGATGGAGGATTACAAGTTAACCGAGATAACCATGCTTGAGGAGATCCCGGACGAGCAAAAGCCGATGGAACTTGAAAAACCGAAAAAAATGTTTGATATGTTCAAGCAGCTTATACCCATCAAGCAGAACCAGCAGCTGGAACTTGCCAAGCCCAAAGCGCTTGACCTTAAAAAGCCGGAGATGGACCTGAAAAAACCCCAGGCCCTGTCGCTTGACAAGACAAAGCTTGACGCCTTAAAGCCAAACATGAAAACGCTGGACCTTGACAATGAAATAGGCAAGAAAAAGATATCGCCGGCTATGATAGAACAGCAGAAACTGGCCCTTGATAATGAAAAGAAACTGGCGGCGGGGCCTTCAAAGTTAAACCTTTCAGCTAACGCGCCGAAGACAAACAGCTTCCTTCCTGTAAACAGGCCGGCCATATCCGCTGACGCCATGGCAAAAGGCGGAAGCGGATTAAAGACCATGGCCCCAAAGCTGGAAAAACCGACGCCGGAACCTAAAAGGCAGGCTGAGGAAAACATAGTTATTAAAAAGGAAAAAGGCACAGCCCTGCTTATTACAGGCCAGCTTTCAGGCAGGCAGATCCTGCGAAAGACCTCGCCCATATATCCGCGCTGGGCCGAGGAACAGGGCATAGAAGCCCAGGTTGCCGTGGCATTTACCGTAAGGTCCGACGGTTCGGTTAAGGATAATCTTTATATAGAAAAAACATCCGGGTATCCGGAACTTGATGACCTGGCAAAAGAGGCGCTGGTACAGTTCATGTTCGCGCCATTATCGAGTTCAGAGGACCAGTCCGGAACGGCTATATTTGTTTATAAACTTTCGAGGTGATGTAATATGAAAAAGTATTTGATTTCGGCTGCGGTAGCGGCATCTCTATTTGTTTTTACAACTGCGGTATTTTGCGAGGATAAGCCTGCCGCGGGACAGGGCGACTCCTCACAGGAAGTCGTGGTAAAAGGCCAGCTTAAGATTAAAATTGAGACTGAAAAACCCGAGATTGAAATACAGACAGACGCGAACGAAGTAGCGCAGAGTATAATTTCAACAGAAGAAACCTTTCTTAATATTTCACCGGAAGATGTAAAGGATGTTAAGGCCAGCCTTCCGGATACAATGTCGGAAAAAAGGGTTGATTATCACCCTGCTTTGAGCTTTCTTGAATCACCGCCTGTGTTTAAGATATCACCCAAGATGCCGGCGGGTTTTAACCTGGACAAATGGACCTTTAAAGTGACAGATTCCACGGGAGGAACCGTATATTTTCAGAAAGGCGACGGGAACCTGCCGCAGGAGATAAAGTGGGACGGGCTTGATAAGGAAGGCCGCATGCTTAAGATGGGGTCGCCGTACTGGTACCTGCTTTCATATCAGGATAAAGCCGGAAATATCGGCAATGTCCGCAGGGAAACCCCCAAGGAAGTAAACGGCATAAAGTACCGCAGGGACGGTAAACTGGTAATAGAGGTTTCATCCAAGTCCATGTTTGAAGAGAAGAGAAAGGAAAGGCTTACCGACGCGGGTAAGGCCATACTGCAGGAGATAGAGGACTTCATGAAAATGAACAACAGGTTCCCGGTCAATATTCAGGTATTCTCGGAGGACGCGGGCATATCCGCGGACCAGATAAGGACGTTCCAGAAGTATTTTGAAGCCGACCTTAAGGTGCCGAAGGAATTTTTTAAGATGGACGCGCTTATAGACAACAGCCTTCCGAAAAATTACAGGATAGTATTTATTATAAACGGCTGATTCAGCTAAAAAAAGGCGAAAAATGATATATATAAAATATAACGGGACCATAGCGGGAAAAGAATCCATCAGCCAGCTTGTTGAGGAGTTTGTCGACATCTGCAGGATAAACGGCTGGGGTTATGAGATTGTAAAGGAAAATTTCCAGTCAATGACAGCAAGGACGCACATCACGGCGGATACAGCGGCTGCGGGCGATGGAACCGAAGGGTCGGCTGATGAAGAAGGAATCCTCGCGCTTTCCAGCTCCGAAGTATACCTTGAAGGAGTCATAATCAAGCCTTCCCCGGATAAAGAACCGGTAAAACTTACTTTTGACAGGAACGGCAGGCTTTCCACAATAATATTTACCTCAAGCAACGCGCCCGGCCTTACTAAAAAAATCAGCGTTAAAAAATACGAATTCATGTATTTCCCCTTTGTTAAGACCATAACGGCGGATTTTGAGCACCACGTCCAGGTGGTTAAACTCCTTGATTATGTCAAGAAAAGGTATGTCAAGGACCTGGAAGTCATGGATACGTCGTCGTACTGGGAGACCAGGGACGACGAGCAGCTCCGGGTAAAAATATGGAAGTGGATAAAGAACAAGCATTTGACTATTTAGGAATTGTCAATTGACAATTGTCGATATTAATTTGTAATTGAATAACCCCTTTTGCAAGTCCAATAAGATGACGCAATATTTCTGCCTGTAAATTAATTTAATGCCTGCGTGGAGACGGGGTTAACCCCGTCCTTACGGGGTAATTTTGTTTAAATATGAAAGGAGATTTTATGAAACGCATAGCTGTAATGACTACCGGAGGCGATGCCTGCGGCATGAACGCGGCCATCAGGGCGGTCGTCAGAACTGCCATTGGAAACGGCCTGGAAGTATTCGGAATAGAAGAGGGCCTTCACGGGCTGCTGCATAACCAGTTTATACCCATGGATTTAAAGAGCGTCGGAGGAATCATAAACAGGGGAGGAACAATACTCCAGACAGTAAGGTCAAAGGATTTCCATAAAAAACAGGTCAGGATGATCGCGTATGACTACCTGAAAGACAGGGGTATAGACGGCCTTATCTCGATAGGCGGGGACGGGTCCCGGGTTGGGTTATATACAATTACAAAAGAAACAGGGATACCTTCGGCATTCATACCGGCGTCTATTGACAATGATGTTTATGGGACTGATTACACAATAGGTTTTGACACGGCGATAAATGTCGGCCTTGATGCCATAGACAAGATCAGGGATACGGCAGCTTCGCATGAGCGTATTTTTATAGTTGAAGTCATGGGCAGGGAGCATGGCTTTCTGGCTCTTGAAGTGGGTTTGACCGGCGGCGCGGAGCTGATTCTTATACCTGAATTTAAAAAAGACATTACGATGAAGAGTATCACGAAAACGCTCAATCATGGCATCGCAAGGGGCAAAAACAGCTGCATAATAGTTATGGCTGAAGGCGTGGGGCTTTCATCCGAGTTCGCCAAAAAAATTGAAAAGGCCACGGGCATGGAAACAAGGTATACCGTTCTTGGCTATATACAGAGGGGCGGGACGCCGACTGCGGTATCCAGAAAACTGGGGCTTACCTTCGGTTATTCTGCTGTAAAGGAACTTATAAAACTTAAAAAAGGGCAGAGCCGGATGGTTGGCATGCAATACGGCGGTTTGGTCTGCCATGACATGAAGGACGTCATCGGCAAGGAAAGAAAGATAGACGCATACGCCTACAATATGAATAAAATATTCTCACTATAGGGGTGATTTCTTGGTTAAACTGAGGTTTTTAGGCGCGGCAAGGGAAGTCACCGGATCAATGCATGTCCTGGAAAAGGACGGTTTCAGGCTGCTTGTTGACTGCGGCATGATACAGGGAAAAAGGAAAGAGTCATACGAGAGAAACCGCCATTTTCCGCTCAATCCTCTTGAGATTAACGCTGTGGCCTTAACGCACGCGCACATTGACCACAGCGGAAATATACCCACGCTCACGGCACAGGGTTATAAAGGCTCTATATACTCATCATACGCCACGAGGGATTTGTGCAAGCTCATGCTCCCGGATTCGGCTTTTGTCCAGTTAAAGGACCTTGAGTACGTAAATAAAAAAAGGCTCAAGCAGGGCAAAAAACTTTTTGAGCCTCTGTATACTGTGGAGCAGGCTGAAGACTCCTTAAAACAGTTTGTCCCCAAAAATCTCGGTGAGAACATACAGCTTAGGGAAGATATGGATATGTGGTTTATCAATGCCGGGCACATACTCGGTTCGACAATGGTTATAGTTAAGGTGATGGATAAAGACCGTGAAATAAAGATAGGTTTTACCGGGGACCTTGGCAGGAAGAGTTTGCCGATACTGACCGATCCGGACCAGATAAAGGATGTCGATTACCTGGTAGTGGAGTCAACATACGGAGGCAGGGACCATAAGCCGGTGGGCGCGGCATACCAAAAACTGGCGAATGTCGTAAATGAGACATATAACAGGGGTGGTAAGATAATTATCCCGGTATTCGCGGTTGAGCGCGCGCAGGAAGTCCTTTATGTCCTGAACAAGCTTTTCGTCGATAAAAAAATACCTCCCATGCCCGTATTCGTCGATTCGCCGCTGACAACCAACGTTACCGAGGTTTTTAAGAACCATTCCGAATGTTTTGACAGCGCCATGCTTGAATTTATCGCAGACAACAATGACCCGTTTCACCTTGAACTTGTGAGGTTTACGGAATCGGTCGACGAATCCAAGGCTATAAATAATTATGAAAAACCATGCATTATACTCTCAGCACAGGGAATGTGCGAAGCGGGCAGGATCCTTCACCACCTGAAAAACCACATAGGCGACCCGCGCTGTACGGTGCTGATTGTAGGTTATCAGACTGTAAATACCCTTGGAAGAAGGATAATGGAAGGCGACAAGCAGATAAAGATATTCGGCGATTCATACGCTGTTAACGCCCAGGTAAAGATCATAAATGAGTTCTCCGGCCATGCAGGCCAGAAGGAACTCATGAAATTCATAAAAGCCACCGATGTCATGAGCGAAGGCAGGCTTAAAAAGGTATTCCTGGTCCACGGCGAAGAAGGACAGCAGGAGGAATTGATGGCCGCCTTAGCGCATATAGGCTTAAAGAACGTATCAAACCCTGCACCGGGTGAGGAGGTTGAGCTTTAATTTTAAATTTTCGATTATGAATTTTCAATTAACAACAGTCGCTTTAAATTGAAAATGGAAAATTTAAAATTGAAAATCCGAATTTATGATAAAATTCAACCACGTTTACAAAGTCTACGAGAGGGATATTAAGGCGCTGGAAGACGTATCCTTTACCGTGGAAAAAGGCGAGTTCGTATTCATAACCGGCCCTTCGGGCGCGGGCAAAACCACTTTATTTAACCTTTTATACCGCGAAGACACCTGCGACATGGGGTCCATACTCGTTGACAATACCGATGTGGCCCATCTGTCATCGGGGAAAATACCATATTACCGCCGCAGGATCGGGTTCGTGTTCCAGGATTTTAAGCTCCTTTTTGACAGGACCATAGCCGAGAATGTCGGGCTGCCGCTTGTCATAAGCGGGGCCTCCGACGAATACGTAAAACGTGCCGTTGCCGAAAGCCTCAAAAAGATCGGCCTTGAAGACAGGGCAAAATTGAACCCTTGGCATTTATCCGGCGGTGAAAAACAAAAGGTTGCAATAGCCCGCGCAATGATATTAAACCCTCCGGTCATACTGGCTGATGAACCCACCGGCAACCTTGATGATGAAAGCTCCTGGCAGATAATGAATACATTTGAGGACCTCAATAAGAGAGGCACCACTGTTATCATGGCTTCACATAACAAGGAAATTGTGGCAAAGATGGCAAAGCGCGTGATCAGGCTTGAGAAGGGAAGGGTGGCTTCTGATGCGGTTGTTTAAAGAAGTCTTCCTTAACTTCAAAAGAAGCGGCTTTATGAGCCTTATATCCATAGGCACTATAATCCTGGCCGTTGTGACCCTGGGCGGGTATTTTATTGTCAACGAAGGGCTTAATTATACGATTGCAAAAATACAGCAGAAAGTTGAGATAGTTGTATTCCTTAAGGAAAACCTCGACGCGGCTACGGTGGATACGATCATCAATGACGCGAAGGCAATGCAGGGCGTAGAGACTGCCGCTTTTGTCTCCAAGGACCAGGCATATCAGGAATTCATGCAGGACGCCGACATGCAGCAGATAATGAAAGGTTTTGAAGGAAATCCCCTGCCTGATTCTGTAGTTGTGAAACTTAAGGAATTTACCAAGGACAACATAAACAGGATAGTCAGATTCTTTGACGCGAAGGAAGGCGTTGAAGAGATACAATACGGCGGCGGGGAGATTGAGAACCTGATAAATATCATGAATGTGGTTAAGATTATCATGGGCGTCGCGGGCATAGTGTTTCTTATATCCGCGCTTCTTGTGGTATCAAATATAATAAAGCTTACCATATACGCGCGCAGGCAGGATATATACGTTTTTAAAATGGTCGGGGCCTCGCAGTCATTCATCAGGATGCCGTTTATTGTGGAAGGCATCGTGCACGGCCTTGTGGGCGGATTGATAGGATGGGGGCTTATGTACGCGGTCATTACGATACTAATCACCGAGATAAGGAAACAGACAGGAATAGACCTCGCGTCATTTTACCTGTTTTCACCCGAATATTTCAATATAAGGTTCATGTCGTACCTGGTACTTGCCGGCACCGGCCTCGGGTTCACAGGAGCCATACTCTCGCAGGGCAGGCTGTTCCGCTGATGGGCGATCACGCCAGCAGGCATGATTACCGCAGGTATTTCATTTTCCTCATCCTCACCCTGATCGTTGTACCGTCATTATTATTAGCCGCGGATCCTGTGATAAAAGAGGAAATACGGGATTACAGGGAACATCTGGACAAGACAAAAAAAGAGCTGAGTTCAATAAGGGATCAGATTAAAAAGCAGAGGGAAACGCTGGTCAAAGAAAAATATAAGGAAAAAGTCACTTCTAAAAACATCCAAAAACTTGACAGGGCCATAGATATAACCCGCAAGGAACTCAATGTTTTCAACAATAATATCAGCGTGCTTGAGTCCGGCATGAAGGATTTAAACTCCAGGATTGCCGAAGCGGAAAAACTCAAGGAGGAGAAAAGGCAGGCTGTCATGAATATCCTGCGCAAGCAGTACGAGCGCAAGGATACTATGTACCTGAAATTTCTCCTGAATTCCGGCAATATTTCCGATTTTGTCAGAAGGTATAAGTTTGTCAAGATATTAAGCGGCAAGAACGCGGAGCAGATAGAACAATACAGGCGCCTGATTGAAAAATTATCCGAGGACAGGCAGGCCCTTGATGACTATAAAGGCGAGCTGGTAAGCGTAAAGCAGGAGAAGGAAAGCGAGTGGAAAAGGTACAATAACGAGAAACGCGAGAAGAACACCCTTTTAAAATCCATAAAATCAAATATAAAGCAAAGAAGCCGCATGCTCTCGGAACTTGAAACCAACGCCAGGAAGCTGACAAAGTTCATCGACGGCATGGAGGCCACCGCGGAGCTCTCCGACAAGGACGCGGCCAGGGCGTTTGAATCCAGCAGGGGCAGGTTCCCGTGGCCTGTAGACGCCGGATATATCCTGGCGGGTTTCGGAAAATACAAGCACCCCCAGTTTAAAACGATTGTGGAGAACCGGGGCATACATATAAAGGAAAAATACGCGGCTCCGGTATATTCGATATTCGGCGGAATAATAAAATACGCCGATTGGTTCGAGGGTTACGGAAAAATGGTTATCGTTTATCATGGCGGCGGCTATTTTTCAATTTACGGCCACTTATCCGACATTGATGTTAACAAGGGCCAGAAAGTGGCCATAAGGCAGCAGATAGGAAAAGTTGGCGATACCGAGTCGTTCTACGGGGATGAACTGTATTTTGAATTAAGAAAGAAAGGCACGCCTGTAAACCCGATGAGTTACCTTAAGAAAAGATGATTTTCAATTTTAGATTTTCAATTTTTAATTGTGCAAATAGTGTGTCCTGCTGGTTTTAATTGAAAATTCAAAATTGAAAATAGAAAATTGGTCTTATCTCCGTATCTTCCACAATATCGCAAAGCCGACAGCCGCGAATATGATGTTTGCGGCCCATGCGGCAAGCATTGGCGGCATAACTCCAACTTTTCCCAGGGAGAGGCCTATGGTGACGAACCCCATATAGAAGAAAGAAACGACTACGGTTGAGAGGAAGCCAAGCGCCGCGTTTACAAGCGACCTGGTGGTTGTGAAAAGAAATGGCAAAGACACGCCTAAAAGCGCAAGTATGAAGCTGGCAAAGGGGAAGGCTATCTTTAAATGCAGATTTGTTTCCTCTTCCTTATAATCAAAACCGCTGTCTTTTAAAAGCCGTATCAGCTTGTTCAGGCGGACAATGTTTACGGTCAAAATATCGTCGGCGGATTTTTTTCTTACCGTAAAATCAGCCGGAGTGTCCTTGGTGTCGAGGATGAATTCCTTGAGCTGTTTCTGCTCTTTTGCCATTCCCGCAGCGAAGGTGCGGACTGTTATGTCTTTTAAAACCCATTTATTATCCTTCCAGTTGCCTTCTTTGGCGTCAAGCCGTTCAAGAAGGTTGAAGTTTTTATCAAGGGTGAGCACACAAACGCCTTTCATGGTGCCAAGAAGGCCGTCAAAAACCCTTATGTAAAACACCCTGCCTCCTGAGGCGAGTTTGGCAAGGTCCATCCTGACTTCGCCTGTGGGCACTCCGCTTCTTTTTTCTATAAGCACTTCCTTAATATAAGTGGCTTTTTCGGATGCCCGCGATACGACAGTCTCGTTTAAGGCCATGGCGGAAACGCTGATTACCAGAGAAAGGGCAAGTACGGGTTTTACAATCGAATAAAAATCAATTCCCGCGGATTTCATTGCGTTTAATTCGCCATACCTGTTGAACTGCGAAAACACATACAGGATGGATAACAGAATGGCAAAAGGTGCCGATTCCGCCGCTAAAAACGGCATCTTGTAAAGAAAATAATTAAAGAGGTGGATAAAGGACGGTTTGAAGCGCAGCATGGACGGTATTTCGTCAATAAGGTTTGATATCATGATAAAAAGCATAATGCCGCACATTATAACGAAAAATATCTTAAGTATCTCAGCCACTATGTAGCGGTATATAATTTTTAGCTTCATTTGAGTTTCACCTTTTTCTTTAAATGGGGCTTTATCATCATGTACAGGAAAAGCGCCAGCCCGATGCCGGTTAAGAAGGCATTGGGCATCCACACTGACCAGAAATAATTCATCTGGCCGTTATAGCCGTAGTTCTGGCCGGTGGAAAGGAGTATGTAATAAATGAATATAAGTACCAGAGAGAAACTGATTCCCGTAACCCTGCCGCCCCTTTTAGTCATCAGTCCCAGCGGGATCCCGGCTATGGCAAAGGCAATGACGGCAAATGGGATAGAAACCTTTTTATAGAGTTCTATAAAAACCCAGTTCTTATCGTGCCTGCTCTCGGCCCCCTTTTTTATCTCTTTTATCAGTTCTTCGCCGGTCATTTCGCGGGTGCCTTTTATGTCATCAGGATTTGCCCTGGCGCGGAGCACGCCGCGGATATCCAGGTCGACATAATTGGTCCTAAAGTCAATCTGGTCAAGCTTACCCGGGTCGGCATAGGAACCCAGCTGTATGAGGCCGTCCTGAAGCTTTAAAGCCAGCCTGTAGCTGGCCTCGTCTGAAATAAATTCGCCGGTGCGGGAAAGTATCACTTTGGCAGGCTGGTTCGGGTCATTTTCATTTTTGACGAAGACAATGACGTTCTTTAACGTATCGTTCTTGTTGTCCTTGTCGCCTATGTAAAACACATAGTTGTCAAAGTCATTTATGAAAGTATGCTCCTGCAGCATGATGCTCGAGCGTTTTTTTACTATATCATAATAGAGTTTCTTGTATTCGAGGTTGGAAAAAGGGAGGACGTAATTATTAAAGAATATCATGCCAATTGTTACAATTATTGCAAGCCAGACAGACGGAAGCGTTATAGCGGTTATGCTTATTCCCGAGGCCTGCATGCCGTGATACTCGTTATCCTGGACCAGGCGCGAATAGGTAAGCAGGATACCCACCAGGAAAGCCATGGGGACTGTGACCGCGACAGTGGAAGGAAGCAGGAGTAGGAGCAGCTTTAAGACCTTGAAGATGTTTATGCCGTATTTTATAACCAGGTCGCTCATGACAAAGAGGGAGTTCATCACAAGGAAAAACGTGAATATGAAGAACCCTATCAGGGAAATGAAAGCCACCTCTTTGATTATGTATCGGTCTAAGATCTTCATTGGTTTTTCCTTTTAATGTTTTCTTTGGTGCTAAGTGTTACGTGATATGTGACATGTGGAAAACAACAGTTCCGTCACTTAGCACATAAAACGTATCACGCACCACGTTTCTAGCTACTTCAAACCTTCCAAAACATCCACCTTATAAGTATTAATCCCGTAATTGCCGAATTTAATCTTTACTTCCTCGGTTTTTAAGGCCTTATTAAAGAACTTCGTGTTCTCGGATGATTCCCACGGATCGCTGTATACGAATATACAGCTCCCGTTTTTATACTTTTCATAGCCCTTCCAGAACCTGTAATTTTTTGATGATTCATGGGGTATTAAGACAAAATAATCAGGCTGACCCGGGGTATAAAAACTAAGCAGGCTGGCCGCCTGATAATGCCTTGCCGCGAGGAATACCCTGTCGTTATCTCGGTATTCATTATATATTTTATAAGTTTTTTCGGCAAGTTCTTTATAGCCGTATGCTTTTCTTAAGGGGTTGATTTTTTCAGGCAGGCTGTATGAATTTGCCGCTGCCGCGAATGCAATGATTACAAGGGCAAAACCGGTAATTAATACGGATGAGACTACCCGCTTTTTGAGGGGCGGATTAAGCGATGAGATGTAATCGGCGGTAATGTAAAACAAGGGCAGGAACGCGAAGGCCGGCCAGTTGGCCTCTACACGGCCTTTAAGGCTGAGCAGGACAAAAGGCGCCAGAGATACCCAGGCCAGGGTTGTGAAACCATAGCGGGCGTCAAATGCCGGTTTTTTTAAGGCTGAAACACACGCAAATATGAATACAATGAAAAGCATGGGGGATAACAGGGCTGCCTGCGACCCCAATAGTTCAAGCAAATATTTAATGGTAAATCCGCTTTTAACGCCGCTTCTTATCATAAGATACTTAACAGTGGTAAAATCATGGGTGAAATTCCAGTATATGACAGGGGTTGTAAACAGCAGGGTGAAAAGCGTGAAGAAGATAAAACCCTTAAGATATTTGCGGAAGGTACCTGTAAATATCAGGAACGCGGCCATCCCGAAGTATATGACGCCGGCTGTATACTTGCTCATGATAGCAAGACCGAGCAATATGCCGGCGTGGCCCCAGTGCATGTTGTTTTCAGGTTCTTTTAAAATATTGGTAAAATTATAAAGAAAAAGCGCGTAGAAAAATACCATTACAGTATCATGCATCATGAGCACCGCGCCGACAGCGTATAGGAGGGAACTGCTGATTAAGGCCAGGTGGAGCAGGTTGGATTTTTCATCTTCGGGCTTAAGTTTTTTGTAAGTAAAGTACATTACGATCATCGTGCCAAGTGAAAGCAGGACCGCCCCAAGGCGTATAGTAAAAACAGTGCTTATTTTGGTAAACAGGGTGCATATAAAAATTACGAGGGCCACCATGGGACCCTGCTCGTAATAACCGAAATCCAGATGCCGCGCCCACTGCCAGTAATAGGCCTCGTCCCCTAAAAGGGGGAATGTGTTAATAAAGAAGAGACGGAAAAGCGTCAAGCCCCCTATAAGCGTAATAATCCATTGTTTTGTCTTCATGCAACCTCATTATAATATGCGTTGTAGGGGACGCGCTCTCCCCGACTTGCCGGGGACATAGCCGCGCGTCCCGAAACCGTTAGTTTTTAGCATGAAAATATCATAAAACATATGGCCAATAAGGACAAGGGGAAAATTCATCAGTATTTTACCGCTGTAGCATTACAGGCCGCTGTCGGGTGCATATAATGCGCCCGCTACAGTGCCAAATTTGGGCATAAAAGGGAATTCCCTTGACTTTTATGGGTGATTTGTTTAATATTGAATAACTTCAAGAAATGGCATAAAATAAGATAAAGGCGATGACCTGTGCGCAAAAAAGTATCCTTTTTCATACTCACCCTTAATGAAGAAAAGAACATAGAGGCATGCTTAAAATCCATTTCGTGGGCGGATGAAATCGTTATAGGCGACACGGGAAGCACGGATAATACGGTAAAGATAGCCCGCAAATACACAAATAAAATATATAAAATACCATTTTTGGGCCACGCAAGGTCAAAAGAAATGCTCTCTAAAAAGACAAAAAATGAATGGGTTTTTTCCTTTGACGCTGACGAGCGGGTAACAGAACCGCTGAAAAAGGAGATTATTAACTTCCTCGAAGACGACTCCATGACCGCCTCATATGAGGGCATGTGGGTCCTGCGCTGGAATTATTTCTGGGGAAAACCCATGCATTGCTGGCACCCGGATTACCAGCTGCGTTTTTACCGCAAGTCAAAGGGCAAATGGAACGCGGCGAATATACACTGCACCGTCAGCCTTCAGGGGAAAACAATTAAATCAAAGAACGCTTTTGACCACCTTACTGACCCTGATTTATTTCAATTTTTAAGGAAGATGAACCCTTACACCACTTCGGACGCTGTTGATTTAACAGAAAATCCAAAGAAGATGAAGGGGGTGGGTGTGGCCTCCGCATATACGCGCGCGGTAATGACTTTTTTTAAATTTTATATCGGCCGTAAAGGGTTTCTGGACGGAAAAGCCGGATTTGTGCTGTGCTATTTCCTGGCCATACACAACCTTGTCAGGTACCTGAAAGCCTATGAGTTTAAGGCGGGTATAGCTAAAATACCCCCGATTGATAAGATAAAAAGTATATAAGCAAGTAAGAAGTTATAATCCGGAAGGAATACTAATTCAAAGAAAAAATCGAATGTTTTGAAGTTATTGGTTTATCGATTTACTTCTGGCTTTTAACTTCTAACTTTTAGTTTAGTTCCCGCAATTGTGACCTCCGTCACACTTATTAAAAGCAACTAAATAGAATATGTCTTGTCATAACCATTGGTAAAGGATTGTCAGATAATTATGATATATATGATAACCCGGCCAACACGAGCGGGCGAACGCTCTTTGTGCTATTTCCCGGAAAAGCCCCCTTAAACGGGGGCTTTTCTATATTTTGAAGTGTTGGATTCGTTGTGTTTTCGTAGGGGCGAGCCGGTGGCTCGCCCGGCTTTAGGTCTGGATCCAGATATAGAAATAGATCCAGTTCCAGTTCTAGATCTAAGTCTAAATCCGGGCGAGCCACCGGCTCGCCCCTACGAAAACAAACCATATAAAACCAAACAGATAAAACTAAAACATTTTGATTTACCGCTTAATCATAGTTTGAAACCCCGCAATAAATACGTTATAATAAGAACATATTAAAGCCGGCATTGTCTAAATACCAGGAATAGACAATGGACAATCGACAATAGTCAATAAATGAGGGCATTATGAAACGAGCAGTATTCACAGCGGCATTTATCACACTGACAGTTTTGCTTTTTTCCGCCCCTGTCATTTACCAGGCGGAAAATGGGGTTAATACGGGCAACGCCACGGACACAACAACACTGGGTGTGGCGTGTGTCGGCATAGACGGTACTCCGGCGTCATGCGCTGTAACTGTTAACGTGCCGACAGGCGGCATGTATACCATAACTATCCGTTACTACGCGCCCGATTATAAGGAAAATGACCTGTACGCAAACGGCACGCGCCAGGCTGGGGTTGTTTTTCCGGTTAACGCCGGATTTACAACTATTACCGCGGGAATGGTCCCGCTTATGGCGGGCAATAATGAGATTAAGATCGTGGCCACATGGGGTTGGGTGGACATTGACTGGTTCGGGGTTGAGGCCGCCGTAGTTCCTCCGATTATGGGCAACAGGATACCGGTTAACCCTAATTCTACCGCCGCAGTAAACTGCCTGCTGAACTATTTTGCGGATATTTATGGAAGCAACATAGTATCGGGCCAGTGCGGCGACGCTGATGTTACATGGATTAATACCGCCACAGGTCAATATCCCGCCATAAAAGGTTTTGATATGATGGATTATTCGCCGTCGCGCGTGGCGTTCGGCGCGACTTCCACTGAAGCTGAGAAAGCCATAGCATGGCACCAGGCGGGCGGCATAGTGCAGTTTCAGTGGCACTGGAACGCGCCAAACAAGCTCAGCAATACGGCGGGCTGCGAATGGTGGAGGGGTTTCTATAATACCTGTTCAACTTTTGACGTAAAATATGCAATGGATAACCCGGCATCCCAGGACTATCTTGACATACTGCGGGACATTGACGCGATTGCGGTTCAGCTTAAAAAACTGCGCGACGCCGGGGTTCCTGTTTTGTGGAGGCCTTTACATGAGGCTCAGGGAGGCTGGTTCTGGTGGGGTTCTCAGGGGTATGACGCGTGCGTGCGCCTTTACAGGCTTGTATATGACAGGCTTACAAATTACCACGGGTTGAACAACCTCATTTGGGTGTGGACCAGCCAGGACAATGCGCAGTCCATAAACTGGTATCCGGGAGACGCGTATGTGGACATAGTCGGCGCGGACATATATTTAAACGGGCTTGATTATAGCCCGTCCACTTCTGTATATTACAATATACTCAGCATGGTAAACGGGAATAAAATGGTGGCTCTGACAGAAACCGGAACAATTCCGGACATGGCGCAGGCGCAGTCAGAAGGCGCGCGCTGGTTGTACTTCATGACATGGAACGGTTTTGAAAATGATACTGCTCAAAATTCGCTCGCGCATGTACAATCGGTATATGGCAGCCCGTATGTAATCAACAGGCCCGAAGTATCCGCGTTTATAAGCTGCATGTCAGCCACCATGACACCCACTGTGACGCAGACTAAAACCGCAACCCGGACAGCCACAAAGACGCATACTCAGACAGCAACACCCACGCCCACGCGCACACAGACCGCGTCATCCACGCCGACAGGCACCGGCAGCGGCACACCTGTTATAACTGATACTGATACGCGCACTCACAGCCCCACGGCCACATATACGCGCTCTGCCACACCCACGTCAACAAATACTCAGGCAGAGGATACATCTACGGCGACACAGACGGCAACACGCACCGGGACAAATACTCCGGTTAATACCGACACCCGGACTAATACCGCTACTAATACCAGTACTGCTGTGAATACTCCCACCGCTACAGGCACATCTGTAACCGGCCTTACGGGTTTAATTGTTTTTTGTTCTGACAGGGGAGGCAAGGAGCAGATTTACTCGCGCGACCTTTCAAACGGAGTGGAAACGAACATCTCAAGCAACGCGTATAATGACTTTAACCCGATGATGTCCAGAGACGGAAACTGGATGGTGTTTACCAGCGACAGGAGCGGTAATTACCAGATATACAAAATGGATATGGATGATTTTTCAATTACAAGGCTTACAAGCAATGGCGCGACTGAATGGGACCCGTCATTTTCACCGGATGGCGCAAGGATTGTTTTCAAGTCAAACAGGGATGACGGTTACGGCGATATATTTATCATGAATTCGGACGGGACGGGCCAGGTAAATTTGACCGCGGGAATGGCTTCGTCGGAAGAATGGGACCCTGATTTCACCCGGGACGGTTCGCAGATAGTATTTGTGTCGCGTTTGACGCCCGGCGACTCCCTGACAGATGAGATTTATCTGATGAATGCAAATGGGACGGGGCCGGTGAGGCTGACAAATAATACAATGCCGGACTGGTACCCGTCATGCAACCCGTTGTCGGATGAGATTTTATTTGTATCAAAAACATCGGCGGGCCAGCCGGATAATATCTTTACCATGGATTACTCCGGAAGCGGTAAATCCGTTGTCTCGTCATTAACGGGTGATAATGACGACCCCTATTACAACGCTGACGGCTCTAAGATTGTTTATGTAAATAACAGCCCGGGAAATTATAATCTGTATCTAATGGACGCTTCGGGGGCGGGCAATGTGCTTGTGCAGGCTGACGCGTCAAATGAATTATGCCCGGCATTTGTGCCTCCTTACCTGACGCATACGGCCACAAATACGCCGTCATATACCGCGACGCGTACGGCTACTCTGACGCAGACTACGGAGAATACTTCAACAAATACAGTGACAGCCACGCCAACTTTAACGTGGACATCAGCAATATTTACATGGACTTTTACGCGTACGCCGCAGCCATCTGCTACAGCGACTAAAACCATGACGCCGACAACATCCATTACCATACCGCCAACCGGCACCATGACCCCGACCATATTCGCCGCGCCGCTCGTTCCTGATGTTTTAACTGTTTTTCCGAACCCGTTTGACCCGGATGGGGCGCAGGATCTCGGAATTGTACTGCAACCGGCGAAGGTTTCGGACGTTATAGTAAAGGTGTATACCAATTCGTTCAGGTGTGTTTTATCGGAAAAGTTTAACACTTTAAGCCCCGGAAAACAGGTGGTATATTTAAGCAAAAGCGGCTTTAAATCAATGTCGAATGGCACCTATTTTATGCAGGTTGAATATAATTACGGCAGCAGGGAAGAAAAATCAACGATAAAACTTTTGTTGATAATAAAATAAAAAGGATGACTATGAGGCTAAAACTTGCGTTTGTTTTCACGTTAATATTTGCACAGCTGTCATATGCCGCCACCATAACAATAAACACAAATAACAACCGCTCTGCCATAAGCCCCTATATCTACGGCACCAACCAGCAGATGGAAGGCGATGAAAACTTAACCTGCATGCGTTTGGGCGGCAACAGGATGACCGGTTACAATTGGGAAAATAACGCGTCCAATGCCGGTGCGGACTGGTTCCAGTCAAGCGACGACTACATGTGCGGAGCCACTGAGTATCCCGTCTCGGCCGCGGAATGCGCGTCACCTGCCTCAGTCATAGATCATTTCGTGGAATACTGCAACAGCCGCAACTACGTGTCCATACTCACGCTTCCCATGGCCGGGTACGTCGCGGCTGACAAGAACGGGACCGTATCTGCGGCGGAAATTGCGCCGTCAGCAAGATGGAAACAGGTGGTATTCAAAAAAGGGAGCGCTTTTGCTTTCCCGCCGGATACCGGCGACGGTTATGTATATGATGATGAGGAAGTATGGCACCTGGTTCAAAAATACGGCAATGCCTCGACCCAGACCGGGGTTAAAATATACCAGCTTGATAACGAGGGGGACGCGTGGGACGGGACGCACCCGCTCATCCACCCGGCCCCTGTCGGCGCGGCAGAGTGGGTGAACAAGGGCATAAGCCTTTCCAAGGCCATCAAGGATGTGGACCAGTACGCGCAGGTTTTCGGCCCGGCGTTTTACGGCGTATGGACCATGGCCAGCGTAGGGGCTGATTGGGCTTCCCTGAAAGGCACTTATTCGTGGTATGTTGATTATTATTTAAAGCAGATGAAATCCGCTTCTGATGCGGACGGACGCAGGCTGCTCGACGCCATAGACATTCATTATTATTCCGAGGCAAGGGAAGGGCTGTACCCGCCGTTTAATTTCTCGGGCGGCCAGTGCAGGATAACAGCGGATGGCTGTACGTCAACGGCGGCGGCACTGGCGCGCCTCCAATCGCCCAGGTCGCTATGGGACGCAACATATGTTGAGAACAGCTCGCTAGGGGAAAATGTGTTAAACAGCTGGACCTACGGGTTGCCCCTGCTTCCGAAGGTGCAGGCTTCGATAAATACATATTACCCCGGCACAAAAATCGCCATTACAGAGCACGGATTTGGAGGCGGCAATGATTATTCCGGGGGAATATGCCTGGCTGACGTGCTTGGAATATTCGGGAAGTACGGCGTATACTTTGCCACCATGTGGAAATCCGGCTACGGGCTATTCCACTCTGCAGCGTACAAATTGTACCGCAATTACAACGGTTCCAACGGGACCTACGGAGATACCAATGTCCAGTGCGATTCAAATGACATACCGAACATAACATGCTACGCGTCTATAACAGGAAGCGATGATTCGACGGTGCATGTAATTGTGTTAAATAAGGCTGCCACCGCGCAGACTGCCAATGTGTCAATCGCAAGCGCGCAGACGTATACATCGGGCGAGGCCTGGGCTTTTGGAGGCGCGAGTTCCGCGATTACCTTAAGGACAGCGCCGTCGATTTCCGGAAACGTTTTCTCGTATTCGGTCCCGGCGCATTCGGCCTTCCATTTTATTATAAAGTCAGGCGCGACACCGACCAACACGCCAAATTGGACCTCTACGCCAACTTCCACAAGGACGGCATCAAGGACAAGTACGCCAAACTGGTCAGCCACTCCGACCTTAACCGCGACAGCCACGACGCCTGTTACCATACTTAATACATGCGATTCGCTGACATACAACGGGACCCTTGCCGGAGGCACAAATTCCACGGTAACCATAAATACAACGGTTCCGGCCGCTATTTTTGAAGGTACCGGTTCTGTAAAAGTTGATATCACAGCCGCGGCAGGATGGAATGATCAGATTATTTTCTGCAACGGCATAACAACCACGGACTGGAGCGGGTATGAGACGCTTACCATGGATGTTTACGTGGACCCGGCAAACCTGCCGTGGCTCGCGGGTTCGGGCTGGCATGAACTTCAGCTTTTTGTCGATACATCAAATGGAAAGGACTACAGAAAACTGACAGGCCCGGTGACCATACAGTCAGGGATGAACCACCTGACATTTATCCTGGACCCGGCGCTGGACACGGACAGCCATGCGACACAGCCAAATCCCGCGCCACTTTCGGCGGCGGACCCCATAGTGAATTACTTTTTTGCGCTAAACAGCGACCCTGCGGCAATCAAAACCGGCGTGTTTTACATGGACAACCTCGTGCTGCATTCAAAGGCGGCTACGGCGACCCCGACTTATTCAAGGACTGTCACATTTACACCATCCCCAAGCAACACAAAAACCGCGACATCAACCGCTACCATGACATCCACAAAAACACAAAGCACGACTTTTACCAGTACCAAAACAGAAACTCCGGATTACAGCCCGACACAGACCATAACGGGCACGCCGCCGACGGAAACAGATACGCCGACATTTACATACACTATGACGGCAACAGGGACAATGACTATAACAGAAACATTTACGGCGTCAGCCACTGAAACGCCGTCTTTTAGCCCTACCGCGACTGTTACTGCGACGCGTACCTGGACGCGCACTTTTACAAAAACCCCCACGCCGGCATATACCTTTACAAAAACCAAAACGCCAAATATTGTCCCGACAGTAACCATAACCCCCACAATAACACCAACGCACTCCGTAACCATGCCGCAAAATGATAATGAAGTGCTTGTTTATCCGAACCCGGTTAACCCTGATAAAAGCGGAATTACTATATGGTACAACTTAAAAGCAACCGCAAAAACAGTCAGGTTCAGGATATTTACCAATTCATACAGGCTGGTCAGGGAAGAAGCATGGGCTGTCAGGCCGTCCGGGTTAAATCAGGGACAAGTCAGCGGAAATTACCTTAAAGAACTCGCAAACGGGACTTATATGTATGTCCTGACCTACGGCGAAACAGGCAATGAAAGTGCTTTTAAAATAGGGGTTTTGGTAGTAATTCGTTAATCACAAGTCCCAAGTCCCAAGTCCCAAGTCCCAAATTGCGTTTTTTTTGGGATCTGGGATTTGTGATTAAGAACACAAAGAAATAATGCAACTTTTTCGCCGTTTTCGTGTCTAATGTATATACAAAAAGGAGACATGAAATGGCGCAAAACCGTTATGATGACTTAAAAGAACTGCTGTCCTATCCTGAGGCAATTGCCCTTATCTGCTTTAACATTAACTACTCAAAGCGTTATGACAGGGTAAATATCGGTGTGCTTGCAGGATTTCTCGGGCTTCCGGATGATAAGCTGAAGAATATGGTGCGGGTATTTAAGAAGCTAAAAATGGCGAATATTTATAATGCGGGCATGGACACGGAAATCGAAATGCTTGAGCCCCAGGGCGATATGATAAAGGATGTTATCTACGAGGTTATCTGGGAAAACAAGGATGAGTATTCATTCGTATACAGGCGGATTCTGGCGGCTGAAGTCGCGGAGAGTCTGGCTTTAAACTAATCAAAAATCCCAAATTACAAATCCCAAACCACGGTTTTCTTTGGGATCTGTGATTTGGGATTTGTGATTAACTACACGCCCTAAATATGCTATAATCCTTCCATGGCAAAGAAAAAGAAAACTTTAAAACAGGCTGAATCACAGATAGAGTCTTTTTTGCTCGGCGAGCAGCCGGATACATCCTCACAGGCAGACCCTTCGCAGGAAAAGGCCATACATCATAAAGAAGGGCCGATCCTCATAGTCGCCGGCGCGGGAACAGGAAAGACCCGGGTCATTACCGAGCGTATAGCCTGGCTCATCAACTCAAAACTCGCCAAGCCTGAGGAAATACTCGCACTCACATTCTCCGAAAAAGCCGCCAAAGAAATGCAGCGCAGGGTGGATACGCTTGTGCCTTACGGCATGATAGACACCCATATTTCCACCTTCCATTCATTCGGCCATGACATCATAGGGGACTCGTTCGCCGAGCTGCGCATCGCGCCTGACTGGCAGATAATGAAAAAACCCGATTCCATAATCTTCATTGTCGAGCACATTGAGGAGATGGGGCTTAAGCTTTACCGGCCCATGAACAACCCCGCCATGTATGTGGGAGAGCTCACCAATTTCATATCAAAACTTAAAGATAACTTAATAACCCCGGATATGTATGACGGGTTTGTGGCTGAATTTGAACAAAAGGGCGCGGGCGAGGATAAACAGGCTTTTGAAGAGATACTTGCCGAACATAAGGAGCTGGCGGGGTTTTACCGCAATTATGAAAGGCTGAAGATTGAAAAAAATTACATGGACTTCGGGGACCTTATCATGGTCCCGTTTTACCTTTTAAAGGAAAAGAAATCAGTCCTGCTAAAGTATCAGCGGCGTTATAAGTTCATATTGATAGACGAGTTCCAGGATACAAATTACGCCCAGTTCGAGCTCATAAAGCTTATCGCGGGGAAATACAACAACATAACCGTGGTGGGAGACGATGACCAGATGATTTACCGTTTCCGCGGCGCCGCCATCTCAAACATCATGGGGTTTAAGGAATGCTATAAGGACGCTGAAGTGGTAGTCCTGAAAAACAACTACCGTTCCGTGCAGCCCATACTGGATGCCGCGCACAAGTCCATCTGCAATAATACGGACAGGCTTGAGACCAGGCTCGGAATAGAAAAACACCTGGAGTCAAAATACACGCCGGACCATAAGATAGACCCGCTTGTCATAAAGTGTTTTCAGAGCTATTCGGAAGAGGCTGACTTCATCGCGGATGAGATAGAAAGGCACGTAAAGGCGGGCAGGTATAAATATAATGATTTTGCCATGCTGCTGCGCGCCAGAAACGACGCGAAGATGTTCTTAAAAACCCTTGAAAAGCGCGGCATACCATACAGGTTTACAGGGGATGAGGGGTTATATAATAAGAAAGAGGTGCAGTTCCTCATTAATTTCTGCAGGATGCTGGCCACCCCGTATGAATTCAACCCGGTCTTTGACGTGGCCATATCCGAGTTTTACGCCATAGACCCGTATGTGATGTCAAAAATAGGCAGCCGCGCCAGGGAGTATTCGATAACGGCGCTGGATATGATGAAAAAACCCGATACTTACCCTGAGCTGGAGCTTGACCCGGAAGCGGCGGAAAAAGTGACAAAGTTAATCAGCGACTCTGAATACTATTCAGACCTGGTAAAGCAGGGCTGGAGCGCGGGCGAGATATTATATGATTTTGTGAAGAACCGCAATATCTTCGCGGGGCTGCTGAAGGATAAATCAATAGAATCTGACAGGAAAGTGGCAAATATATCAAAGTTCTTTGATATCTTAAAGCAGTTCTCGGTCTCGGATGATTATGATACGGTAAACAACTTTGTAAATTACATAGACCTAAGACAGAAGTCAGGGGATAACCCTTCAAGCGACATATTTGAGGACGTTGAGGAAGATTCGGTCCAGGTGACTACGATACACAAGGCAAAGGGGCTTGAGTTTAAGGTGGTTTTTGTGGCGGCCCTGATACAGGAAAAGTTCCCGGCGCGTTTCAAAGGCTGTTTCCCGTTCCCTCTGCCTGAAACCATCATGAAAGACATGGTTGATGAGAAATTATACATGCAGGAAGAGGAGCGCAGGCTCTTTTATGTGGCCATTACCAGGGCCAAGGACAGCCTTATACTTACATATTCAAAACAGTATGAGGGCGCCGGAAATAAAAAGCCGTCAATATTCCTCCTTGAGATGGGCTATAAGGAGCCGGAAACATTCGCCAAAACATCCAGGGAAGACAAGCTCAAATTTTTCGAAAAGATATCCGTTGATGTCAGGGAAGCGCCGGTTGTTGCCGGGCCAAAGGTCCTGAAGCTGTCCAATTACCAGATAGACGACTACCTGACGTGCCCGTACAAATACAGGCTCATACATGTCCTGCGCGTGCCCATCAAGGAAGACCCCAACATAATTTACGGCCAGGCCATGCACAAGGCGGCCTCGGAATTTTTTAAAGCCAGGCAGGACGGCAGGCAGGTAAAGCTTGAAGAATTGAAGGACATATTCAGGTCCATGTGGAAACCGGTCGGCTTCATATCAGCCCAGCACGAGGCCAGACGTTTTGAACAGGGTTTAAATACCATAGAGGCTTTCTATAACGAGGAAATGAAGAATGACATAGTCCCGAAATACCTGGAAAAGGATTTTGAATACAAACTCGGCGACGACATAATAGTCCGCGGCAGGTGGGACAGGGTGGACGAGATAGACGGGAAATGGCGCATCATAGACTATAAGACGTCGGATGTGAAGGATATTGAAAAGGCGGAGGAAAAGCTCGACTCTGTGAACATATCAAGGCAGTTAAAGCTCTATTCCATATCTTTTGAAAAGGTCTTTGGAAAGCCCTTAGACGAGGTCGGGGTGTACTTTTTTGAGTCAAGGATAATAGCCACCAAGAAAATGAGGAAAGACACCCTGGATAAATACGAAGCGCAGATACACGAGGTGGCAGGGGATATAAGAAAAGGAAACTTCGATGCCACCCCGAGCGCCTTTGTCTGCAAATACTGCGCCTTCTTCAACATCTGCCCGCACTCAAAGGCGGATGTGCTGTTCTAGTCAAAATGCATATACTGTTGCAGGGTTTATGAGAAAAATAATTATGTGAGGTTCCTGGTTGAATAATCAGAAAGGCAATTCATGGGATTTAACCCGTATTTTCTATGCGGCGTTGGCTTTAACGGCTGTTTGTTTAGCTATATATGTCAGGTTCAGGCTTGCGGGGATGCCTTTGGACCGGGACGAGGGGGAGTTTGCTTATGCCGGGCAGTTGGCTTTGCGCGGGGTGCCTCCTTATCTGATGGCTTACAATATGAAATTACCGGGTATTTACTGGCTATATGCGCTTATTATGGGCTTATTCGGGCAGACAGATGTCGCAATACGCACGGGATTTTTAATCATCAATTTGTTCAATGCCGCACTCATATTTTCCATTGGAAAAAAACTCATGGACAGCAAAGCCGGCTTTGCCGCTGCCGCGTGTTTCATTATTATCATGATGTCAAACTGGCTGCAGGGTATGTTTGCCTGCGCGGAAAACGGGCTTCTTCTCTTTGCCCTTGCAGGGCTTCGCGTTATTATGGCAGCTGTGGAAAAGGGGTCAAAACGTCTTTATGTATTAGCCGGGCTGCTGTTGGGTATGTCTCTGGTGGTCAGGCAGCACGGCCTATTTTTCCTCGCGGCAGGGGTTGTTTACGCGGCCTATGATGGCAGGGCAGGAGGCCTAAAAAGGGCGGCAATAAACTGCCTGTGCGTCATTGGCGGGGCTTTAGCGCCGGTTGCGGTAATGACTGCTTATATTTACGCTGCGGGAGTGTCGTCAAATTTCTTTTTCTGGGTCTTTACTTACGGGATGAAATATGTCAGTTCTGTTTCACCGGCGTCAGGCGCCGCGCTCTTTTCAGCCACTTTCGGATTAATCTTTAGTAACGGCTTCACCATCCTGCTATTAGCCCTCGCAGGCGCTGTGGCTCTTATGGTTGACAGAAAAACGAGGGGGACAGGAGCGCTTCTTCTTCTGTTTTTTGCGGTATCGTTTGCGGCAACAAGTGTGGGATTGTACTTTAGGGGCCACTATTTTATATACATTATGCCGGCGGCAGCGCTTATGTGCGGTGCGGCTGTTTATGTTTTTGAACGCGCGGATTTTAAGGCGTATGTGAAAGTGATTGCGAGGGTAGTACTCGCAGCCGCTCTCGCGGCCCCGGTGCTGATGAATACTTGGGTATATTTCACCGGTTCCCCTGATGATGTTTCAAAGAACCTGCACTATGAGAATCCATTCCCCGAAATGAAAACAATTGCGGCATACATTAAGGCAAATTCATCGCCGGAAGATACTGTGGCTGTGTTGGGGTCTGAACCGCAGGTCTATTTTTATTCCGGCAGGTATTCCGCAAGCGGTTATATTTACATGTTTCCGCTGATGGAAAAGCATGATTATGCCGGTGGCATGCAGGAGCAGGCTGTAAAACAGATGGAAAAGTCAAAACCGCGGTTCATAGTGCTTGTGAATCTGCCGTTCTCCTGGATTATGAATCCGGAATCTGACAGGTATATTTTTACGTGGTTTGACAAATATGAAAAGAGCCGGTATGAGATTGCGGGCACTGCTGATATGGTGACCCCTATGCATACAGAGTACCGGTGGGGTAAGGATGTTAAAGATAAGGATTACAAGAAACTGCATAGGATAACTGTATTTAAAAGAATAGATTAATTGTCTCAATAAGCCTGCCGATTTTTTCTTCCTACGACAAATCAAAAGAAAATTTGCTATATATTTAATAACCTGCTATGATACGACAAAATTAGTGGTATTTAAAAGGAGGCTTTAATGAAAAAGTATTTATTTGCGGTTTTGATCCTGTCCGTTGTTGTCCTGTCATCGTGCACCACGAATAACAATAATCCTACGGCAGTAACAAACTACCTGGTTGCCGAGTTCCAGAACGGCACGCTGCCGTACGCGGGCTATCAGGGCTGTACTGACGCGAATTTCGCGAGCGGCGCTTCAGTTGCCGGGAATAATTATGGGACTCAGCCTGAAGGGTCATTTGGTTATTACGACGCTACTGCCGGTATTACCAGGTATGTGGTAAGATTTGATGTCGGCTCGCTGCCGGCAGGGATAAAGGTTAAAAAGGCGTTTCTTACAATGTATTCATATTATGTATACGGTACCGGGAGTTTTTCAGCCCATGAAAAAACAGCCGGATGGTTAGATACTTTAATAACATGGAATAACTCATCAGGCGGGGAAACGTTTAACGCCTCGCCAATGAGCACCGTGGCTATGGGTACGGCCAATTATTACACTTTCGCGCTTGACGCGGCTGTGGTTCAGTCCTGGATTAACGATAGTTCCTATAATTATGGGGTATTATTAAAGGGCGTTAATGAATCTGCGCAGGGTTATTTATGGTGCTATTTTGCCAATGAAGCTTATGTGTCCTACAGGCCGAAACTTACGGTGTATTACACTATAGATTAAAGGCTTTTTTAGTCACAAGTCCCAAATCCCAAAGCCCAAAGCATCATTTATTTGGGATTTGTGATTTGGGACTTGTGATTTAGGTAAAAATTTCCCTTGAAAAATCCCGCTAAATTCCTTATAATCATCAGGTATTTTTGACTACTAAATTTTGCGCTAAAAACATCAAGGAGGAAACAGAAAGATGGCAGAGAAACCGTTTGTAAGCATTATCAGCCCGGTAAGGAACGCGGAAAGAACCATAGACACCACCATTCAATACCTTTTAAACGTGGATTATCCCCGTGTATGCATGGAAATAGTATTTGCGGACGGCGGCTCCACGGATAAGACAGTGGAAATCATAAAAAAGTGGCAGGAGAAATACCCGTTCATCACGCTGGTTCCGGTACCGGATTCCAAGTCGCCGGGACACGCCAGGAACGCGGCTTTAAAAGTGGTAAAAGGCGAGTACATCCTCTTTACAGACGGAGACTGCGCCCCGCATAAGGACTGGGTCGATAAGATGGTCGAACCTTTTATAAAGGACCCGGAAGTCGGCATGGTTGGCGGTGAAGTTTATACATTAAGGACAGACCCGAACAATGACACCGAGACATACTGCGAAGCCACGGGTTTCCTTTCCATCGGTGACAGGGTCGGCATGAAGAACGGCGGAGTTTATCCTACAATCAAGAAAGACTGGCCCAGCGAGATTAATGGCTCGCAGTCATGCCCGTTCTTTGCCACAGCAAACGCGGCAGTATCGAAAAAAGCGGCCCTGGCCATCGGCAATGAATTCTGGCACGAGCCAACCGGCGAAGACGTCGACTTTAACTTAAGGGTCCTGAAAAAAGGGTTCAAGCTTTTCTTCCAGCCTTCGGCTGTTGTCGACCACATGCACAGAGCCACCCCTGAGATGTTCTACAAACAGCTTTACGGATACGGCTACGGACATCCGCTTCTTTTGAAAATGCACGCGAAGAAAGTGCTTGAATTCTACTTTGCTTTCGGAAAAGGCTTCTCGTTCGTCATACCGTTCCCGGTAATAGGGATAATCTACTTCGGCGACTTTACTATGATGAACCTGCTTACAATATCATCAGTGGTTACAATACTAACAAACCTCCTTACGGGCGGCATCCCGGGTATCATCGGGAACTTCCTCGGATGGGGCATACAGCTGGCGCTTGCCATAGTATTTGGCATGCGCTTTTTTGCGCCGTGCTTTAAGATCAAGCCGGCAGGAAAACTGCTGACCTGGATGACTATCGCGTACATGTCAAAGTGGAACTTCATAAAAGGCGGCCTTGATGGGCAGAAGAAATTCGGCACCATCAATGTCGAAGGATAAGCATAAATCATGGCTAAAAAAGCCGCGCGCCGTTAAGGTTGCGCGGCTTTTTGCTTTTTTAGATGTATTTTGCCGTTAATTTAAAATTTAAAATTGAAAATATAAAATTTGTTTTACCTGGAGGTTTTATGAAAGAGTCAGAAATACTTGATACGCTTGTCGTACTGCAGAAGGTGGATTCGGCCATACTTGCGGTGGACAATGACAAGAAAGACCTTGTTGACCAGATAAAGGCTTTAAAGGACAAGATCGCCGCGATCAACGCGGAGTTTGTGTCAAAGAAAACCAAACTGGACGATTCCAAGAAGAAAAAAGCGCTTATTGAAATGGAAATAAAGGGCAAGGAAGCGGACATAAAAGCCAAAGAAGGCAATACCGGCAATGTAAAGACAAACGAGGCTTTTAAGGCGCTTCAAAACGAGATAGACGGAATTAAAAAATCCATTACAAAACTTGAAGATGATATTATCAAGCATATGGAAGATGAGGAAGCCGTTGTTGTGTGGGTAAAAACACAGGAAAAGGCCATGAAAGAAGAAGAGGCGAAGTATAAGGCGGAGATCGCATCCATAGAAGCTGTCCTGGCAACAAAAGACGGAGTGATCAGCGGGCACATGAAGGAACGCGAGGCAGCCGCGTCAAAAGTGGAAAAGGTATGGTATGACAGGTATGAAAAAATCAGGAAGAGCAAAGGGCTTGCCCTTGCGCCGGTAATTGTTGAAGCGGACGGTTCGGGCTCCTGCGGAGGCTGCCGGTTCAATGTCAGGCCGCAGGCCGTGATTGAAATGAAAAAACTGCTCAACATAATGACGTGCTCCAACTGCGCGAGGATATGGTACCTTGAAAAGAAAGAGGAGCCGGTAAAATGAACCTGAAAAAAGAAATAAAAAGGGTATTGGCCATTGAGCAGTCCGCCATAGGCCTTGTAAAGTCCAGGGTGGACCATAATTTTGAAACGGCCGTAAATTTCATCATGAACTGCAAAGGAAAAGTTGTCATATCGGGCATAGGCAAATCAGGGCTGATAGGGCAGAAGATAGCCGCGACCATGTCTTCCACGGGCACGCCTTCCATATTCCTGCATTCCACAGAGGCGGCGCACGGCGACCTGGGAATGGTATCGGGCGACGATGTGGCCATAGTAATATCGCAAAGCGGCGAGACTGACGAGGTAATAGGCGTGCTGCCGGCGGTAAAAAGGTTCGGCATACCCTTAATAGCCATAACCGGAAAGAAAAATTCGACTCTGGCTAAGAACGCGGATTGTTTCCTTGATTCATCCGTTAAAGAAGAAGCCTGCCCCATGGGCCTGGCGCCGACGGCTTCCACCACGGTGCAGCTGGCAATCGGGGACGCGCTGGCTGTGGCGCTTTTGAAACTTAAGAAATTTAAAAAAGAGGATTTCGCGCTGCTTCATCCCGGAGGCGCCCTTGGAAAAAAACTCGTTATGAAGGTCAGCGATGTAATGCATACGGGCGAAGCTGTGCCGCAGGTTCCGGAAACCGCAACCCTTCAGACCGGCCTGCTTGAGATGACAAAAAAACGCCTGGGCTGTACGGCAGTGGTAAACAGCAAGGGCGTCATGACCGGCATATTCACGGACGGAGACTTAAGGCGCCTTCTTGAAAAGCACGATAACCCTTACAACCAAAAGATGTCCAGCGTTATGACCAGAAAGCCCAAATCCGTATCGGCGGATGTGCTTGCAATCGCGGCCCTGGCGCTCATGCAGAAGTATTCAATAACAGTGCTTGTGGTTCCGGGCAAAAACGGCAAACCGGAAGGCGTGCTGCATCTGCATGACCTGCTTAAGTCAGGGGTTGTATAATGAACGCAGCTGTTAAATCAGCGGTTAAAAAGATAAAGTTCATAATGCTTGACGTTGACGGGGTTTTGACCGACGGCGGCATTATCATAGGAAGCGACGGAACCGAGTATAAGAATTTTGACGTAAAGGACGGCACGGGCATGGCCCTGGGAAGGTATGCCGGGATTAAGTTCGGCATCATGAGCGGCAGATACTCAAAAGTCATCGCGCACCGCGCGAAGGAGCTTAAGTGCGACGTTGTTTACCAGCACGTGCTGGTAAAGATCGAGGCGTATGAGAAATTTAAAAAAGACCACGGTTATTCTGATGACGAGATCTGCTTTGTAGGGGACGAGATAATAGACGTCCCGCCCATGGAAGCGTGCGGCTTTTCCGCCGCGCCCGGGGACTCCGTCGCGGAAGCCAAAAAAGCGGCTGATTACATATGCCGCTCGAAAGGCGGACGGGGCGCTGTCAGGGAAACCATAGAGCTCATCCTGAAAACGCAGGGATTGTGGCAGAAAGCGATAGCCAGGTATTTGCGGCATGAAAAATAAGGCGCTGAAGGCGGCCAGGAACTTTCTTCTTGTAATAATAATCCAGCTCCTGCGTCTCATCATATTTTTTATTCCGTGGAGGGCGGGCAGGGTAATCGGCCGCGGCATAGGGCTTTTAGCCTATTATCTGGTGCCCAAAGAACGCGCCAAGATATTTAAAAACCTTGACCTGGTTTACGGCAGCACGGGAATGACGCAGGAACAGAAGGTGCTTTTCGCCAAAAAGAACTGTGAAAATTATGGAATAGGTTTTTTTGAGTTTGCTAAATTTTCCATTTGGAATCCTGAAAAGATAGCGTCGCTGATAAAAGAAGTGCGCGGGCTCCAGCATTACGAAAAGGCTGTGAAAGAAGGAAAATCATATATCGCGGTTACCATGCATATGGCAAACTGGGAAATACTTCCGGTTTTCACGAAACTTATATGGAAGCGCGTCGGAGTGATAGGAAAAAGGATCTTTGACCCGACCCTGGATAAGATAGTCAATTCCACAAGGGTAAGGGCGGGTTATGAGGTATATGACAAGGATAATGTATCAAGGGAAATGATAAAGGGCCTGCGGGACGGTATGATGCTTGGAGTGTTAGTTGATCAGGATACAAGCGTGGAGTCCAAAATAATACCGTTTTTAGGCATGGACGCCAAGACGCCTGTGGCGCCGGCAATGTTGGCGAAAAAGTTCGGGGCGTATATAGGCACGGTATTTATAAACAGGCGCGATGACGGCTACTATGAGATGACAATAAATGAGCCGCATATACCCGGCGAAAATGAGACCATAGAAGAGATAGCGTTAAAATATAACAATGAAATAAGCGAAATGATAAAAAAATACCCGGAACAGTGGGTGTGGATACATGAACGGTGGAAATCGGTATTGAGGCCTTAATCCTCATCCTTACCCTTATCCTTAGCTCTTGGAACTGAAACCAGTGCTGAAGGCTGAGGATAAGGTTAAGGGTAAGGGTTAAGAAAATCAAAGAGGAGCGCCATGAAGAAAAGTATTGCCGTAATCATAGCTGTAGCTGTCTCGTTGACCGTGTTTTTATCCGGCTGCGGGGACGCGAAAAAGATAAAGCCCCGGCTTCCCGTGGGCGAGAAAATAGAGGATATACCAAACTTTGTCATGGAAGGTTTTAAATACACTTCCACAAGGGAAGGCGCAAAGGACTGGGAAATACGGGGCATAGGCGCGCAGGTTTTTGAAATAAAAAAGAAGATATTTGTACAGGATTTTACCATGACAACCTTTGAAAAGAACGGCAAAGAATCTGTTTTAACGGGCAAAAGGGCTGAAATAAAGACAGATACCAACTTCATGGAAGTAAATGAGAACGTGAGGTTTAAGGCGTCAAACGGGATGATATTAAAGACGCAGCGTCTTTTCTGGGATGACAAAGAACGCAAGATGTACACTGAAGCGGAAGTCATAATAATTAAGGACGGAAATGTATTGAAAGGCATAGGCTTTGAATCCGACGCTGAAATGAAGAACATGGTAATAAAGAAAAAAGTAAGGCTTACCGCGAAGGACCTGGAAGAGGCCCGGATTGAATAAGGCTATCATGCCGGCGGTGCTTGTTTGCGCGATATCCGCGGGCTGTGTTCACATTGACGCTTCAAAGTATGAACAGTTATATTTTTCCAAAACGGCAAAAATGGCCGATGAAAACGCGCAGGTTACCCCTGAGGCCACGGTGCCGGCAGTTATTCCCGCGGCAACGCAGTTAAAGGCAGCCACACCGGCTGCCGGCGCGGCAGCGGCTCCAGCTGCGGTATCGGCGCAGGCAAAACAGCAGCAGCCGGCTGCAGTGACAAAAACAGCTGCTGTGGAGATTGTTCCGGCGCTGTCCGTAACGCCGTCGGTAAAGAAACCGAAGCGGAAATTTAAGGTAAAGGAACTTGTAATTAATTCAGACTCAATGACGTTTAATAAGGAAACGTCGGAAGCTGTCTTTACAGGCAGTGTGGAAGCTTCGGCTGATAATGTCCTGATAAGGTCTGACAGGTTAAGGTCAAAAAATTATAAGGATAATGCGGTGGCGGAAGGCAATGTAACGGCATATTATAAGGATTATGGTATATATATAACATGCGAGACGCTTGACTATGGCGGCAAGCTAAGCAACATAATTGCCAGGAAAAATGTGGTGGCAAAAAAGGCGCTCGATAACGGCAATACCATAACCATGAGGTCGGATATCTTCATTTTTAACGCCGATGACGATACCATGCTTGCCAAAAAGGACCCGTCCAGGGTGCGCGTTACCATGCAGGATATTATGGCGTTTGGGGACGAAGTAAAGTATAATAATGAAACGAGGCAGCTTGAGATATCAGGCGCACCTTTCATTAAAAAAGGTAAAAGTCTGTTTTTTTCGGATAATATTAAACTTGACGTGGATAAAAAGACGATTAAAATGAATAAATCAATATGGACAAAGCTTTTTTACCGCGATTTTGAAAAGGAATCAGGGGAGGCAGTAATTGAGAGAGATAAGAACGCAACACCTCGTTAAGATATACGCAGGCAAGCGCGTTGTAAATGACGTGAACATAGAGGTAAAGGAAGGCGAAATAGTCGGCCTGCTGGGGCCAAATGGCGCCGGCAAAACCACCACTTTTTATATGATATTGGGCATAATACAGCCTGACATGGGAAACATATACCTGCAGGAAGGCAATAAAAAGCAGGATTCGAAAATAGACATAACAAATATGGCCATGTTTAAAAGGGCCAGGCTTGGCATATCATACCTTGCACAGGAACCTTCCATATTCAGGCGCTTAACCGTGGAGGAAAATATCAAGGCGGTACTTGAATTTCTGGATATTTCAGAGCATGAGAAAGAAAAGAAACTGGAACACCTGCTTGAAGAGTTCAAGATAGCGCACTTAAGGAAGCAAAAGGCTTTTACGCTTTCGGGCGGCGAGCGGCGCAGGACAGAGATAGCGCGTTCACTGGTGCTTTCTCCTAAGTTCATACTATTAGACGAGCCTTTTGTCGGCATAGACCCCATAGCCGTCAATGACATTCAGAATATAATAAGGGAATTAAAGAAAAAAGGCATAGGAATACTGATAACAGACCATAACGTCAGGGAGACACTCTCCATTACTGACAGGGCTTACATACTATATGAAGGAAAAATACTGCTCTCAGGCCCCGCTAAAAAGCTGGCAAAAGATAAAAAAGCCCGCGAAATATACCTGGGTGAACAGTTTACGTTATGACCCCCGCCTGTAAAATAGCGGTTTTAACATCCTGTCTTATAATCATGTCCAATTCAGCGGTTTTTTGCGGAAACCCTAAGGACGATTACTATTCTGAAAACCCCGAGCGTGCCCTTAAGGCGTATAATGAGGAAGCCCTGGCCGGAAGAGCCGGAAAAATCGGCCTTTTTGACCTCGCATCGGTGCAGAAGGAGTTTGGCAATAACGAGGAAGCTTACAATGCCTATCATGAAATTTTAACAGCGTACCCGAATGAATTCAGGGCGCATTTTGAAATAGCCAAGGCATATTATTTCCTGAATTCATACGACCGCGCCGAAGAAGAGATAAAAGAGCTGGCGTTTAAGAACGTTCTCAACTGGGAAGTGTATTTCTGGTGGGGATGCGTCCTTCTTGAAAAAGGCGAGTACGACGGGGCGCTGGAAAAATTCAATAAGGCAATTGAGCTTGATAAGCTGAAGAACATAACATACATGAAAATAGCCGAGTTATACGTAAAAAAATCCGATTATGACAACGCCATAACGAATTATAAGCTGGCCATAAAATACGACAAGACCTATACCGAAATAAACAGGCGCATAGCCGAATTGTACGAAAAAAAGGGCGAGCAGCTTAATTCCTACGCCTATTGGAAAAAGACCGGGGATATAGACACTAAGGATACCGAAGTTACCCAAAAAATTGCTTCGTTCATGGCAAACCTGCCGATACTCAAGCAGAAGGCCATGGAGTATAAGGAACTTAAAAAACAGACAAGGGACAAACACACGCCGCCTGATAAGCTCAGCGTAAAGAACAGCGGAGATATAACAGACATAAAGGTCGGCCTCATGGAAGAAGTCTCATCCATCAGCTTCAAGTGCGGATCGAATTTTGAGCTGGTTAATGACCGTTATGAGACCCTTTTCAGGGGGGAAAAGCTGAAAGAATACTTCTTTGAGTATGACAAGGCAAAGAAAAAACCGCTCTTTTCCGACGGCACGGAAAAGATATATTTCTCGGACGACATGTTCATAGTCAGGGACAACCCCGAGTCGTCGACCACCATTTATAATGTACAGTACGCGGAAGGGTTTTACTGGTCGGAAAAAAAGGATACTACCTACCGCGGCGATTTCCAGATAAAGTTCAGGGATAAGGCGCTGGCGCTGATAAATATCTTGAACATGGAGGAATACCTTTACGGGGTTGTGCCCTCGGAAATACCGCCGACATGGCATACAGAGGCTTTAAAATCGCAGGCGGTCGCGGCCAGGACTTATACTTTTAAGCACTTAAAAAAGCACTCGGGCAGCGGTTTTGACGTGTGCGCGCAGCAGCATTGCGCCGTATATACCGGGGTAACCGGGGAGTATAAGACAACAAATCAGGCTGTGGATGAAACGAGGGGCCAGGTGCTTTATGGTTCCAATTATAAGATGCTTGATACGTTTTTTTCCCACTGTTGCGGCGGGCATACGCAGGATGTAAACGAGGTCTGGGGATTAAAACGTGTGGCTTCGCTTGGCGGCACTTTTGACGGCAAGAAGCAGACATGGGATTTCCCGCTGTCGCCGTTTTTTCTGGAAGAATACGTAAGGACCAAACCTGACGTTTATTGCAAAGCCGAGGGCAGCATAGAAACCAGTTTCAGGTGGATAAGGTACTTGGACGCGGATTCGCTGGAATATTACTTTAACAGGGGCTCGAAGCTTGGCAGGATAAAGGAAATAAAACCTGTCAGGAGGGCGCAGGGCGGCGCGCTTACAAAGGTATATGTGGAAGGCGACAAAGGGTCTAAAACTTACGGGTTTGATTCCATGAGAAATGTGCTGGGTAAAATCAGGTCCAATGTGATAAAATGGGAATATAAGAAAGACAGCGAAGGATATATAAAGGAAATATACATATATGGCGCGGGCTGGGGCCATGGCGTCGGTATGTGCCAGAGGGGCATAAAAGGCATGGCTGAGGCCAATCAGGGATATGAATCAATACTTTACCATTATTTTCCGGGAAGCTATATAAAGACTAAATATTGATTTTCAATTTACAATTTTGAATTTTCAATTTAAGATAAAAACGCGGAGGAACGAGTGAAATTCAAAGCATACCCGATGTTTTTCACGCCTATACTCAAGGAAAAGGTATGGGGCGGGAAGAATTTAAAGGATTATATGGACATTAAAAGCGACATAACCGGCGAGGCATGGACGCTGGCCGACCAGACCCGCAATAATTCCGTTATTTCAAACGGGGCGTATAAAGGCAGGAACCTTCGCAGCGTGATTAATGATTTTCCGGAGCAGATGCTGGGCAGGAAAATCCTGAAAAAATACGGGCCTAAATTTCCTTTGCTTTTTAAGTTCCTTGATACGAATGACCGTCTTTCCGTGCAGGTCCATCCTGACGATGCTTATGCCAGGGGCCGCGGTTTTGAAGCGGGAAAGACAGAGATGTGGTATGTGCTCCGCAACAAGTTCCGTTCTTCGCTGCTGCTTGGCTTAAAGGAAAAGATAAATGTAAAGGAGCTTGAAAAACGCGCAAAAAAAGGCGGCCTTGATAAGAAACTAAAAAAATACAGGACAAAAAAAGGGGATTGCTTTTTCATACCGGCAGGCACCATACATACCATCGGCAAAGGCAACCTGATACTTGAAATACAGCAGAATTCCGACATCACATACAGGCTTTATGACTGGGGCAGGCAGAATTTAAAGGATGACAGGCAGCTGAATATACATGACGCGCTTAATTCCCTTAAAAACACCCCGGGAAGCGGCAGGGTTGAAACGCATTTTGCGGTTATTGAAACAGGCATGCAGCGGCGCCCTCTTGTTGAATGCGGCTATTTTAAAGTTAATGAGCTTAAAGTGGAAAAAGGGTTTAAATACTGGTATAATGAAAAAAAATCAGCTGTAATTAATATAATAGAAGGCGAGCTGGAAATACAGTCCATGGACGGCGGCACGTACAGGTTAAAAACCGGGTTTACCACGCTTTTGCCATATGACCTGACCGGGTTTTTAATCAAGGCTAAAGAACGGACGGATTTTTTGATTACGGAAGTTGTCTGAGTTTAAAATCATACTTTATAAGAAGGTTAAGATGAAAAGCAGGAAGTTGCTACTTGCAGCGGCGCTAATTTTAAATTTAATCACACCGGGGGCATATATCATGGCACAGGACGAAGTGTATAAAGAACGGCTGGAAAACGGCATAACTGTCCTGATCAAGGAGAATCATACGGCCCCTGTGGCCGCGTGTAATTTCTGGGTAAAGACCGGGGCTGCTTTTGAATCCGACAGCGAAAAAGGGCTTTCTCACTTTCTTGAGCATATGATGTTCAAGGGCACGGAGAAAAGGCCCGTCGGGCAGATAGATAAGGAGATTAAGGAGCTTGGCGGGTATAATAACGCCTTTACATCTTATGACGCCACGAATTACGTAATAGTCCTTCCTTCAGACCAGGTTGATAAGGCCCTGGAGATAGAATATGACGCGCTGACCGCGTCGTCATTTGACGCGGCCGAAGTGGACAAGGAACGCGAGGTTATTTTAGCGGAACTCTACAGGGGGCTTGATAATCCCGAGACATTCCTGTGGCAGAAGTTCATGAACCTTGCCTTCGATAAATACTATAAAGACCCCATCATTGGTTTTGCCGGGAACCTGAAGGAATACAAGAGGGACAATATTGCCGGATTTTATTCAAAATATTACAGGCCTGACAATATTGTGGTCGTGGTAAGCGGGGATGTGTCAAAGGATAAAGTCCTTGAAAGCATAAAGGCGACATTCGGCAAAATTAAAAATGGCGATAAGGCGGCGGAAGAAAAGCCCCAGCAGGCGCCGGTAAAACAGGGCATCAGTTTCAAATCATACAGCGGACCCATTGAAGGAAGGTATCTGGCCATAGGGTTCAGGATACCGGACGCTTTAAGCGAAGACGCACCCAAGCTTGAGATCCTGGCGAGGATACTCGGCGGCTCCGACAGCTCGGTGCTTTACCAGTCTGTTAAGGAAGAAAAACAGCTTGTGGACGAGATTAGTACCGATATATTTTCCGGAAAATTCGGCGGCATGCTTATGATATCGGCGGACATCAGGGAAGGCAAGGCCGCTTCCGCGATACAGGAAATCTTCGCGGAGATAGAGCTGCTGAAGAAAAGCGGAATATCAGGAGAGCGCCTGCAGCGCGTTAAATCCGACATTCTCAGGGAAGAAGCCAAGGAGGAAATGCAGGTGGAAAATGCCGCCATGAACCTCGGTTACTATGAGGTCCTCGGGGACTACAACCTGTATTATACCTATAATGACAGCGTAAAAAGGGTCATTGAATCGGATATAAAGGACGTAATGAATAAATATCTCAACACCCAGGCGTCAAACATAGTCATTTATTATCCTGAGAATAAGGAAGCGGAATTTAAGAAATTAAAGACCATTGAGGATATTAAGAAGCTGGTGCCCGCGCCGGTTGAAAAGAAACAGGCTGCTGCCGGACAGGCGGTAAAGCTGGTGCTGGATAACGGGATAACCTTAATACATAAAAAACTGGAAAACACCCCCATAGTCGACATGAAACTGATGTTCAGGGGCGGAGTCGTATATGAGGGGGCGGATGACGGCATGTATAAGGGCATAACAAACCTTATGCTGCGCTCCATGCAGAAGGGCACCGCGAAAAGGACCGCAAGGCAGATTGCCAATGAGCTTGACGACCTAGGCGCGGTATTAAGCAAGGACATAAAAAGGGATATTTACGGCTGGTCGGCGGAAGTGGTAAATACGAACCTTGAACAGTTCATGGGGCTTGCGTCGGACATTATCCTTCACCCCCAGTTCGACCCGGACGAGGTATATAAGGAAAAGGAAGAGATATATAATCAGATAAAACAGATAAAAGATAACCCGCCGGGGTACCTGACAAAACTGTTTAATGAGCTCTTTTTCGAATGGCACCCCTACGGATTTCCGGTGCTCGGCGAGCTTGATACCGTAAAGCGCACATCCGTAAAAAAACTCAAGGAATGGCACGACACATACATGACGCCGAATAACTTTTATGTTTCAACCGTGGGCAATGTGGACGCGGAAGTGATGAAGGACATCCTTAACGCTGCGTTTAAGGGGTGGAAGGCCGGAAGGGAACTGAAGCCGAAACTCCCCTTAAAGATTACGAGCGAGAAAAAAGTGTTAAGGCAGGTCATTGATAAAAACCAGTCGCATATCATGATAGGGTTCATGGGACCGAAATCCTCGTCCAATGATTACTTCGCGTTCAGGGTGCTTGATAATATTCTAAGCGGAGGCATGGACTCGCGGCTTTTTTCGGAAATAAGGGAAAAAAGAAACCTGTGTTATACGGTGTTTTCGACATTTGACAGGAATGTGGAGAACGGCGCTTTCAGGATATATACCGCCACAGCCCCGGAAAACGAGGAAAAGGCAGTAACCGAGATTTTCAACGTGCTGCAGGACCTCTATGATAAAGGGGTTACTGACGCCGAGATCAAATCGTCAAAGAGCTATATTAAAGGCATGTATAAAGTCGGGCTGCAGGACTATATGGCGCAGGCGGATTCCTACCTCTCATATGAAATATGGGGCAGGGGTTATAAGGAAGTGGATTCGTTCCTCGAAGAGATAGACAAGGTAAAAAAAGCGGATGTAAATGAAGTTATAAAAAAATATTTTAAGCTGAAAAACTACACGCAGGTCGTGGTTGGTCCGGCTGAAAAAAAGGGGAAAAAAGATGATAAAAGTAAAAAACCTGAGTGACAAGGCGTTCAAACCTTACGGCATGGTAATAGGCCAGAAGGATAAGAAAAAAGTCTTCTCGGTTTTAACCGGGGATAAGACAGCCGCGGGCTGGAGGATAGGCTACCTGATATTCCACCCGGCGCCGCTTGAGAGCATTGAGTGCCACCCGGAATCCATGGAGACTTTTGAGCCTGTTTCCGGCACGACCATACTTCTTGTGGCGCCGCAGAAGGCGCCTGATAAGATCGAGGCGTTCCTCCTTGATAAGCCCGTGTGCGTGGCAAAGAACATCTGGCACGGGGTCAGGGTGGTATCGGAGTCGGCGGAGATAAAGATTACAGAAAATTTTGAAGTCGAGTCAGTACATCATAAACTTAAGAAACCTATAGACCTGATGTTTGTGTAATGTATTTATTACTGAACTGAGATGTTGGTAGCCGCAACCTTCAGGTTGCGCAACCTGGTATCGCAGCCTAAAGGCTGCGGCTACCAATTCACGCAAATTATAGAAACGGATAAAGGACATTCATGAAAAAAGAAACGGGTAAAATACTGCTTCATGCCGCGCTGCTTATATTATTTACCGTCCCTTTCTGGGTTTTTAACCTCGATATGAAGCTTGAGTCGGCGTTATATGACCAAAACCTTCACAGATTCACCTTTGCGGATAACCCGTTTTTTGACATGCTCTATAAATACGGGACCATACCCGCTGTATGCCTGGCTTTAGGCGCTATTGTCATATTTTTCCTGGGTTTTATCTATAAAAGATTCAAGGACAGCCGCAGGGCAGCCGCGCTTATAATTCTTACAATGCTTTTAGGCCCCGGCCTTATAATCAATGTAATTCTTAAAAATTACGCCGGAAGGCCAAGGCCCCGCGAGGTTGTTGAGCTTGGCGGAAAGTGGGACTTTAAGCGGCCGCTTGTGCCGGGAACACCCGGAAAGGGTTTTTCTTTTCCGTGCGGGCACTGTTCCATGGGTTTTGTTTTTTACGCGCTTTACCTTATTAACAGAAAAACAAACAAAGGCGCGGCAGCCGGCTGGCTGGCCGGGTCAGCTGTTTTCGGGGGGGCGCTGGGGCTCGCGCGCATGGCGCAGGGCGCGCACTTTGCCTCTGATGTCCTGTGGGCGGGAGGGATAACGGTCCTGACAGCCGAGATACTCTATTACCGTGTTTTAAACGCGGGCAACAACATGCTTGAAAGGATAAAAATCAGGAATAAGCCGCTGGTTTTTTCCGCGGCAGGGATAGTCGTTACTGCAATGGCAATTTCATTCATGATGGCGACGCCTTTTTACAGGGTGAGGGCTGACGGGTTTTCGCCGGGGAGCGCTTATTCCATAAAAATGAGCGTAGACGCGGGAGATGTCTCAATAAAAGACGCGGCCGGCAGCGCGGGCAGGATAGAATTTGAAGCTTCGGGATTTGGGCTTCCGTGGGCTGATTACGAGGATGCCATTAACCGTTTTGAAACAGGCCATGATTACACCGTCAGGTCAAAAGGCTACTTTACCGAATTGAACGCCTCAATAATAACATTTGTCCCGGCTGCAAATACATATACTTATGATATAATTAATAAAAACGGGGGGATTAATTACACGGCATCAGCCGGGTCCGCCGGGCTTAAGGCCTCCGCGCCGCGCGGGGAAATTGTCTTTTCGCCTTCCGCGGGCACGGTCTCGGGTGATATCCTGCTCGAAGCGGGAGGGAACATAACCATCAACATGGGTAAAGCCGTTAAACCCTCCGGGTTAAAGTCGATTGACGCGTCCTCACCGTCCGGCATTATAACTTTTATCAACGGCAGCGTGCTCTTTCCGGAGCTGAAAAATGAGGCGGCAAGGATGGAAGGTTCTAAGGAAATTAACCTTAAGCCTTTCCGTAAGGACCAGCCTTCATTGAACCTGAAGGCTTCAAGGATAGAACTGAAAAATTGAGCGCCATAATAAAGTGCCGTAAAATCATGGAGGAAAAATGAAAAAAATATGGCTGTACATGGCCCTGGCCGTTTTACTGGCGGCAGGTCTGCGCGTCCCCGCAGAAGAAAGTTGATACTGAATACTGGCAGTTCAATAAACTGGAAAGGTTCTTTCCCGAACATTTTATAACGGGAAGCAGCGCCCAGCAATACGACGCGGTCGTAAGGTTCAATACTTTTAATGACGAAGAAAAGCGCAAGATACTTATATACCTGGCTTATACACTCGGCGATGAAGCGGATCCCACAGTCAGGGCCAGGACTTTTGACGTGCTTGGAAGCCTGAAGGCCGGAGGATATATAGTGGCCCCGCTCATACAGGCGGCCGGGGAAAGCGGTTCGAAAAATCTTGTGAGGGAAGTCAATGTGTTTATAGCGTCCATGGACCCTTCGTCATTTGAGATAAAGCCCCTTGTGGAGCTTTTAAAGGATAAGAACAGCCAGACAAGGCTTTCCGCGGCAAAGGCGCTCGGCAATATGTCAAAAAAAGCGGAAAGCGCCATGCCTGACATATTTGAAGCCATGCAGGCCGCGGATAATCTTGACGAATACTCCGGCATTTACGACGCCGCGGCGATGATAAACCCGAGGATAGCCACTGTCAAGCTCATTGTGGACATGAAGGACGCCGGGGATAAAGCCGGCGCGCACGCTTTTGAAAAGCTTTCAGAGCTGTATGTATACCTGGGAAAAAAATCCGAAGTTAGGAAACAGATATTGCCTGCTTTCGTAAGGCTCCTTTACAGTACTGATGAAAAATTGGCCAAAAGGACGGAAGAAATGCTCGCTGCCATGAATGATTCGGAGGCGACGCAGGCAATAAAGGCATATATAAAAATGCAGCGCACCCTTGTTAAATCAGTCTTTAACTGGACAGGCACAAAGATGCAGGAAATATTTGACAGGCAGGAATCCGACCTTAAGGATGAGCTTACTGTATATTATAAATTGATAGGCAGGGAAGACGCTTTAAAAACCATAAAAACGGATAAATAATTGAAAAAATACGGCTTCTGGGCCATACTTGCCGGGTTGTTTGTTCTCTTCTGCCCGTTTTTTCTTTTCAGGCAGGGTTTTATCCCGGGTATGACATTGGCGGGTTTTGACACGGTGCGTCTTGGCCTGCCGTTTGAGGTTTTTATCAGGGATACTTTTGCCCGGTATCATGATATAGCGCTGTGGCTGCCGCAGATATTTACCGGCGTGCCGCTGATTGATTCGGCCAACACCCAGATTTTTTATCCGCCAGCAATGCTTCTTCTGCTGCTTCCGGTGCCTGCCTGGGCATATGAAACCATCCAGGTATTGCTCCATGTTTTTGCCGCCGGATTCGGCATGTATCTTTTTGCGGGGGCTCTCGGCGCCGGCAAACCGGCTTCTGTTTTTGCCGGTTTTGTCTATATGTCAAGCGGGGTGATGCTGTCGCAGTGCATGAATGGCATTTTAAGCGCCATTCAGGCGGCGGCACTGATTCCGTATGTCTTCTACTTCATAAAAAAAGGGGTGGACTCCAAAAAGGCAATCCACTTTATTAATGCCGGTATATTCCTGGCGCTGCAGAATCTTTCAATAATGTTCCAGATGGCGTTTTACACATATATTGCCGCGGCAGCATACCTCATATTTGAAATGGCCATAAAAGGCGATGAGAGCGGGACGCAATGGATAAAACTGCCGCTTTGGCTGTTTTTGGCCGGGTTTGCAGCGTTCCTTTTTTCGGCGGTGCAGTTCCTGCCCACGCTGCATTATATCGCGGAATACTCGATTCGGCCGGCAATGACTTATGAAAACTTTACATCATATTCTTTTTTTCCAATCGAAACAATCCGCCTTTTTTTGCCGCGTTTTTTTGGCACCATTAATTCCGGTTATTGGGGAATGTCAAACATACCGCTGACAAATTTTTACATAGGATTGCTGCCGTACCTCCTGCTGCCGTTCGCATTTATCCGGGGGGCAAATCAAAAAAGGGCGTTCTTCTTCGCGGTTTTAGGCGCTACGGCGCTTGTCCTTTCCTATGGCGGGAATACCCCTCTCTTCCAGCTTTTATATCACGTCCCTGTTTTTAATAAATTCAGGTCGCATGACAGGCTTCTTTTTGGCCTGAATATGGCCATGGCGGTGCTATCCGCGTTTTCGTTTGATTCCCTGATTTCTGATAAAAATACGGGCCCGGTCAGGAAGATATCGAAAGCCATGCTTTCCATTTACCTGATGCTCGCGGTATCGCTTTCCGCGTTATTTATTACCGGCGCAATGAATGCAATCGTGGAAAAACTGCATGTAATCACACGGGGCATGGCTATGCCTGCCGGGGCATTGTCTTCGAGCCTCACAGAAATAGGGGGGGATATAGCTGCCTTTTCGCTTCTGGCATTCCTTGTCGCGGCGGTTGTATTTATAATTATAAAATACGGGGTGAAAAACCCATTGATACTTCTATTAGTCCTGCTTGCGGCGCATTTTGCCGATACCTACAGGATAAACAGCGTATATCTGCCATACAGCCCAATTAAGGAAATAATAGCTGAAAAAAGCCCTCTGGTGGCGTTTTTCAGCGGCGATAAAAGCCAGTTCCGTGTTGATTTAAACAGGGTGCAGAAGATAATGAACCAGAATATATTTTACTCAATAGAGACTGTGGACGGATACCATGGCAACCTGCCGGAAAAGATAGCCGGGCTTTCAACAAGCGGGGCTTTTGCAATGCCGTGGACAAAAAGGATGCTGAACGTAAAATATTACGTGTCCAGGGAAGATATGCCGGGGCTTGAAAAAGTATATGACTCAGGGGTGAAGATTTTTCTGGACAAAAAGGCGCTGCCGCGTTTTTACGCTGTTGATAAGGTTGTTCTGGCGGAAAATGACGCGGACGCGGTCAATAAATTCAGGGACGGGGCGGCCTGGCCTGATAGAGTAATCCTTAAGGAAGATCCGGGACTGGATAAAAACGGCCCGGCTCTTAAGCAGGATGTAAAAGTACTCATGTATTCGCCAAACAAAATACAACTTGCGGTTACCGTAAATAAGAAATGCGTGCTAATAAATTCCTCGATGTACTATGATTCATGGAAAGCAAAAGTCGACGGAAGGAAAGAGCGCTTGATGGAGGCGAATTACCTTGTGCAGGGCGTAGTGCTGAAGCCGGGGGCGCATACGGTGGAATTATATATGGAAAGAAAAGAAATATATTACGGATTGCTGCTCGCGCTGGCAGGGGCTCTTTTATACGCGCTTTTGCTTGTCAGAAAACCGTTATAATAATTTGACCTAATTATCGCGCAATGATATAATTTTTTCAGTAAAAATTTTCGGCTTAAGGCGTCATTACCCTGTCGGAAGGGTGCCTGCGCCGTGTAGAAGGGGTGTTATATGAAAGGTATTAAGGCATTTGATAATGACAAGTATTTAAGCGAACAGACCTCGTATATCCTTGAACGCGTAAAAAAATTCAACAACAAACTTTACCTTGAGTTTGGCGGCAAGCTTATGTTTGACTTTCACGCCGCGAGGGTCCTGCCGGGGTATGACCCCAATGTAAAAATCCGCCTGCTCCAGAAGCTAAAAGACAAGGCCGGAATATTAATTGCCATTTACGCCGGCGCCATTGAGAGAAAAAAAGTCAGGGCGGATTTTGGCATCACGTATGACGCGGATGTGATGAAACTCATTGATGACCTTAAGGAAGAAGGCCTTGACGTTATAGGCGTGGTAATTACGCGTTTTGAAGGCCAGCCCGCTGCCCAGCTTTTCAAGACAAAGCTGGAAAGGCGCGGGGTAAAGGTATACACGCATAAATACACAAAAGGATATCCCACGGACGTGGACTTAATTGTCAGCGACGAGGGTTATGGGGCGAATGATTACATAGAAACGGACAAACCGCTCGTTGTTGTAACCGGACCGGGGCCCAACAGCGGAAAGCTTGCCACCTGTCTATCACAGCTTTATCATGACCATAAAAGGGGCATCTCGTCGAGTTACGCCAAATTTGAGACATTCCCCATATGGAACCTGCCGTTAAAACACCCGGTTAATGTCGCTTATGAGGCTGCGACCGCGGACTTAAAGGATGTGAACCTGATTGACCCTTTCCACATGACAGCGTATAACCAGGTATCGGTCAATTACAACCGCGATGTGGAGTGCTTTCCGGTAATAAGCAGGATACTGAAAAAAATAATGGGCGGCGACGTTTATAAATCACCCACTGACATGGGCGTTAACCGCGCAGGATTCGGCATTGTTGATGACGCGGCATGCAGGGAAGCGGCAAACCAGGAAGTCATACGCAGGCATTTCAGGTATAAATGCGAGTACCTGGTGGGGCTGGTGGATGAGGAATCAGCCCAGAGGTGCGAGCTCTTAATGGAAGAACTGGGAGTAAAGGAAGAGGACAGGAAGGTTGTCCTGCCGTCCAGGAAAGCCGCTTCAGACCTTGAAAAATCAGGGAAGGGAAATGACGGGATTTTTTGCGGCGCAGCCCTGGAGCTCAAGGACGGGACCATAATCACGGGAAAAAATTCCATGACCATGCACGCTACTTCAAGCCTTATTCTCAACGCCATAAAACACATGGCTGAAGTGCCTGATAAGATACACCTTCTGGCGCCGAATATAATAGAAGCCATAGGCAAATTTAAAAAAGACATCTTCGGCAAAAAAACAGTCAGCCTTGACCTTGAGGAGACGCTTATCGCACTCAGTATCAGCGCCACGCAGAGCCCTACGGCCCAGCTTGCCATGGAAAAACTTAAGGACTTAAGCGGATGCGAGATGCATATAACGCACATACCGACCCCGGGGGATGAGATGGGGTTAAAAAGGCTCGGAGTTAATTTAACTGCTGATGCGAATTTTTCATCGAACAGCCTATTTGTTTCCTGATATAAGAATCTTAACAGGGCGGGGATTATAACGATACTGTCATTAATTGTGTGTAAATTGATTTGTTCTTTTATCCCTCTCCCATTTGGGAGAGGGTAGGGTGAGGGGAATAAGACAATTGGTTTCACCTCACCCCTGCCCCTCTCCTAAGAGGAGAGGGGTGAAAGCCGTTTCTAATGAAAACAAACATATTTAAAGGCCAAAGTGAGTTTACACACTATTGTTTACAATATCGATTATAACCCCCGCCCTATTTTTTTGCCCGGATTGTGGTATAATATGTTTGTAACGTATTATTCTTAACGCGGGGTAATTATGAATAAAATACTAAAAGCGCTCTTTATATTTGCGGTTTTCATATCATTGACCGGATGTGCCGGGCCCCAAAAACCCAAGGAAAAAGAGGGACTGCACGGATATGGCTTTAATACAATAAAGGAAACAGGGGGCGGATATGTCAAAAGCGTCGATAATCACTCATAAAGGGAAAGAAGTGCTTTTAATGGATTTTACCAACACTCCCGACAAAGAGGCTGTGCTTAAAACGGTTGAGGATGTAAAAGTGCTTGCTGAAACAAGGAAGCCGGACATGTCAACGCTTGGGATCGTGGACATAAGCGGCAGCCCTTACGATTCCGACATTATTAAAGCTTTAAAAGAAATGGCCCTTCATAACAAGCCTTACATGAAAGTCTCTGCTATAGTGGGCGCGACCGGAATTAAGGAAGCGCTGCTAAAGGCAATCCTGATGTTTTCCGGAAGGAAGAATCTTGTCACCAAATCAACAAGGGACGAAGCTCTTGACTGGCTGGTACAACAGCCATAATGGGAGGGTCTTATGCTTATTAAACAGGAAGGCATCTGCTTCAGGAAATGGCCCGTAAAGAAAGCGGCCGCGGTCATACTTGCCGTACACGGAATGGGCGCGCACTCGGAACGCTGGGATTTTATGGCAAAATACCTGAAAGCAAAAAAAATAGCGGTATACGCCATAGCCCTGCGCGGATTTGGGGAGATTTCCGGGGATAAGCCGGGTCATGTTGATTCAATGGATATATACAGCAAGGACATCGCCGTATTAAAGGGGATAATAAAGGCTGAAAATAAGGGAGTTCCGGTATTCATCGCCGGAGAATCAATGGGTGCGCTTATCGCTCACATGACAGTCCTTGATTTTGACAGCGGATATAAGGGCCTGATAGAGATCGCCCCTGTTTATAAGGATGTTATGAAAATGAGCCTCGCAAAAAGGGCAAATGTGGCAATTACCGGGATGTTCAATCCGTCAAAGGCGATTCATATGCCGTTTACCGCAGAGGAACTCACCAGAGATAATGCGGTCGTAAAGAAAATTAAGGCTGATAAAAGGGAACACAGGCTGGCGTCGGCAGGGCTGCTTGTTCAGATATTATTAAGGGAGTTAAAGGTTTCCCTGACAGAAGGAAGGATTCACATACCGGTACTCTTCCTGCTGGCAGGAAAGGATATGCTGGGGGATACAAAGTACAACCTCATGCTGTTTGATAAAATAAAGGCAAAAAAAGAACTGCACCTATACCACGACTCATACCACGCGCTCTCCATAGAGAAGAACAGGAATGAGGTTTTTTCGGACCTTTATAAGTGGGTTAAGAAGATTCTGGATTCTGAATTCTAGATTCTGGATTGATGCGGGGAAATGCGGTGTTGTTTTATTTGGTATTTGATTGTAATCCAGAATCCGGAATCTAGAATTTAGAATCAGCCAATGTCCGTACTGGCAATCACATTTATTCCCGTCCCCGCGATATTTTCCAGTATTATCTGGTTTGCCATGACAGGCGCCTTTAATTTTATGCCCCTTAATTCATCCGCGGCCTTCAATATCTTATCCTTTGGTATGGGTTTTTCCGTCCACACGGGGCACAGGGGATGGCGCCCGCCTTCCACCATGACTGTGGTTGTAAGAGTGCGGCGCGGGTCAGTGGACTCGGCTTTTACATAATCAATCCCAAGTTTGCAGGAATTGCCTGTAATTTCTGTTATGGCGCCGTTGCCGTCAAGCGTGGTTGTGACTTCACAGCCCTGAGGACAGCGGATACAAATGTACTTGCGTTGCATGAATAAACCTCCGGTAAAAGCGGTCTCAAGGCTCAAGACCCATGACCCAGGTTGTCTACCTGGGTACTGAGTCTTGTGTCATGGGATTATGCGCTGGCGTTATGCGTACAGTCAATCCATTAGAGTCTTTGCTGATTTTTGAAAGAAAATCCTCGGTCTTGGCCTTTATTGTTATCATTTCCGCGGGGCGGGCGTATTTTTCCCTGTGGGAAAATATGACCTTATCGCCGTCTACAATCTCAACCATTACAGCCGAGGGGAACTCGCGGGTTACGCGGAGTTCAAGTAATAGCTCCGTAGAGACGGGACCCGTGCCCGTCTCAGCAGGCCCGGAGACGCCCACGGGTGGCGTCTCTACGTTGATTCTCTGGGGCACAACAGTCCTTACTCCGTCACCTGGCTTTAATTCCGTATATTTTTTTACTGTGTTTTTTCCCGACGCGTACATTGCCGCGTTTTTGCCCGCTATCATGCCGGCTTTGGAGACATAATCCGCGAGGTCGTAAATAGTTACCACGTTACCCGCGGCAAATATGCCGGGGACGTTTGTGGCCATGTTCTCATCCACAATCGGACCGCCTGTCAGAGGGTCGAGAATTACGCCTGCTTTCTTGGAAAGTTCGTTTTCAGGGATAAGCCCTACGGATAATAAAAGCGTGTCGCAAGGTATAATCTCTTCAGTGCCGGCGATTGGCCTTAATGATTCATCCACCTTTACGGTCTCGACGGCTTCGACGCGGCTTTTTCCGATTATTTTTTTTATGGTTGTTGAAAGCGAAAGGGGGATGGAAAAGTCCTGCAGGCACTGAACATAATTCCTGCGCAGGCCGGTCAGATAGGGCATAAGCTCTACAACCTTAAGTACATTAGCGCCTTCCAGAGTCAGTCTTCTTGCCATTATCATGCCGATATCACCGGAGCCCAATATAACGAAGTTTTTGCCCGGCATAAGACCTTCGATATTGACCAGCCGTTGTACCATGCCGGCGGTATAAACACCCGCTGGCCTCTCGCCTGGTATACGTATCTGCGCGCGCGTGCGCTCGCGGCACCCCATGGCAAGGATGACGGCTTTTGCGTCAAGTTCGATAAAGCCAAGCTGCTTATTTGTAGCTGAAATGCGGCGCGCAGGGTTTATATCCAGGACCATTGTATCAAGAAGCATTTCAACCCCGGCTGCCTTTGCCTCTTGAATGAAGTTGTGCGCGTATAAAGGCCCGGGAAGGTCTTTTTTAAATATGACCGAGCCAAAGCCATTATGTATGCACTGGGGAAGTATGCCTCCGGGCTCGTCATTTCGCTCAATGATGAGCACGTCTTTTGCCCCTGTATTTTTAGCCTCTATGGCGGCTGCAAGGCCAGCCGGCCCGGCGCCGATTATTATTACGTCGTACGTTTTGTTCATGGGTATTCCTTTTTATCAAATTTTTATAACTACTGTAGAGAGGGGGCTTGCCCCCTCTCTACGCCGGGTTTATAAACCGGTTGTTTGAGCCAGCGCTGAGAGGGGGCAAGCCCCCTCTCTACAAAAACTGTTGTAAAGTGGCTGCAAAGCCGACGTTACAGTTGTTTTGTTCTTCTAAATACCAGCTCGCTTCCTTTGCCCTTCTTTGTGACTTCTGTCTCAGGTATTCCGAGTTCCTTCGCGAGTATCTGTATTACCCTTGGATAATCAAACGCCCCCTGGCACCTGCCTGTGCCCAGCCATGTCCTGCGTTTGATGCCATCGTATGTGCGGGCAGGGATATTGGAGTGGATGGCGTCTAAAATCTCGCCTTCAGTTATTTCCTCACAGCGGCATACAATCCTGCCATAAGAGGGATTGGACCTTATAAGTTCGGCTTTTTCAGCGTTTGAAAGCATATGGAAGTGGACCTTTGGTTTCCTTACAGGGTTCCAGTCCGGTTTCTCATTTAGAATCTCGCCCTGCGCCTTTAGCAGTTCCACAACGTATAAAGCGATAGCCGGGGCTGACGCGAAGCCGGGGGATTCAATGCCGCATATGTTGATAAAGCCTTTAACTTCGGCTGGAGTTTCTATTATATAGTCTCTTACTTTCACGTGGTTGCCTGTGGCCCTGATGCCGCTGTAGGAGGCAATAACGTTCTTTAAGGCAAGCGACGGGACCAGCTTTTTCGCGCCGTTAAATACTTCTTCAAAACCGGCGGCTGTAGTGGATGAGTCTTCTTTGTTCCCGCAGGGTTCATTATTCGGGCCTATGAGGACATTGCCGTGTGTGGTTGTGGATACAAGTATTCCTTTGCCTTTATCAGAAGGAACAGGGAATATCACGTTGTTCAGGTGTACCGCGGCCGGGTCAAATATAAGGTAGCTGCCTTTGCGGGGGGTGATTACGAATTCGTTTCTTATACCCGCTTTATGGCTGACCTCGTCTGAATACAAGCCCGCTGAATTGACGCACCACTTGGCGAAGAAATCGCCTTTTGTGGTTTTAACGCCTATGACCCGTGCGGACAGCGCGGGAGCGCTGTCCCTACCAAGAATAAATTCTAAAAATTCGGTTTCAAAGAGGTAAGTGACGCCGTTTTCCACGGCGTTCTCGGCAGCGGCAAGGACAGCGCCAAAAGGGTCAATGACAGCGGCGGAAGGCGCCCAGAGCGCGCCTGAAGCTTCCGGGTTTATCATGGGCTCGCGTTTTATGAGTTCTTCTTTGCCTATTAAAGCGATTCCGGGGATGTTATTTGCAATGCCGCGGTCATAGAGTTCTTTCAGGTGGGGAAGTTCGTTATCACCTACGGCAACTACAAGGCTGCCTGTTTTTTCATAAATAATGCCAAGCTCGGGCGCGAGTTTATGCCATGTTTTATTGCCTTCGGCATTCATTTTTGCCTTCAAGGTTCCCGGAAGCGGGTCATAACCCGCGTGTATGATGGCTGAGTTTGCGGAAGAAGGGCACATGCCGACGTCTATTTCTTTTTCAATGACAAGCACAGACAGCTCATAACGGGACAGATAGCGGGCAACAAGGGAACCAACAATGCCGGAACCTATTATGATGATGTCGTACTTGTTTTTCATTTTTTTTCCTTTGTAGGGACAGCGCTCCCGCGCTGTCCGCATGGTATTAGATCTTAAAGCCGCGTTCTAAAGCATTGGCGGGACGCGCAGGAGCGCGTCCCCTACAAGTGCTGTCAGCATGGTATTAGATCTTAAAGCCGCGTTCCAAAGCTTGGCGGGACGCGCAGGAGCGCGTCCCCTACATCCAGGCCATGGACCTAGAAACTGCCTTTTTCCATTGTTTAAAATATTTCTCCCGTTTTTCCTCGGGCATCTGCGGTTTCCATTCCTTTGAAAGTATCCAGTTCTTTTTTAATTCATCCTGATCCTTCCAGAACCCTGCAGCCAGGCCTGCCGCGTACGCGGCGCCTAAGGCTGTGGTTTCCGCAACCTTGGGCCTTGCGACTGTTACGTTGAGTATGTCCGCCTGGAACTGCATTAACAGTTCGCTGGCTGTCATGCCGCCGTCTACTTTAAGGGTGGTGAGTTTTATTCCCGAGTCCTTTGCCATGGCTTCGAAAATTTCCCTTGCCTGGAAGTCAACAGCTTCAAGTACGGCGCGCGCGATATGTTCCTTGCCTGTAAAGTGCGTTAAGCCTATTAACAAGCCTCTCGCGTCAGAGCGCCAGTAGGGGGCAAAGAGGCCGGAGAATGCGGGGACAAAGTAAACTCCGCCGTTGTCTTCAACTTTAGAAGCAAGGGAATTTATCTCAGGTGCTGAGGTGATTATGCCGAGTTTGTCGCGGAACCACTGCACAAGCGCTCCTGCTACCGCGATAGAACCTTCAAGGGCGTATACAGCAGGGGAATCCCCGATTTTATAACCGGCTGTGGTTATCAATCCGTTCTTTGAAAATACCGGCTTCTCACCGGTATTTAACAGAAGGAAGCATCCTGTACCGTATGTATTTTTTGCCATGCCTTTTTCAAAGCATGTCTGGCCGAAAAGCGCTGCCTGCTGGTCGCCAAGGTCGCCCATGACGGGTATTTCCATGCCAAATGGGCCTGATGTTTTTGTTGACCCGTATGATTTCGGGTCGGATGAAGGCCTTATGGAGGGAAGTATAGATTCCGGTATCCCGAATACCTTCAGCATTGACTTGTCCCACTGAAGTGTCTTTAAATCCATGAGCATGGTGCGCGAGGCGTTTGATATGTCAGTCACGTGGCTGCCGCCTGTTAAGTTCCATATTATCCAGGTGTCAATGGTGCCGAAAAGGGCCGTCCCGTTTTCCGCGGCTTTTTTTATTTCAGGTTTGTTGTCAAAAAGCCATTTAAGTTTTGGGGCTGAGAAGTATGTGGCAAGGGGGAGTCCGGTAGTTTTTTGAAACCTGTACTGACCGCCATTTTTAGCAAGCGCGTCACATATGCCGGCTGTCCTCATATCCTGCCAGACTATGGCGTTATGCAGGGGTTTACCGGTTTTCTTGTCCCATATCACGGTTGTCTCGCGCTGGTTGGTAACGCCGATGGAGGCTATTTCTTCCGCTTTAATATTTGCTTTCTTTAAAGCCTGCTTTACGCATTCGCAGGTATTATCCCATATCTGCGCAGCGTCATGCTCTACCCAGCCTGCCTGCGGGTATATCTGCTTATGTTCCATCTGGTGGGAAGCGGCGATATCGCCTGCGTGGTTAAATAAAAGGAAACGGGTGGAAGTAGTGCCCTGGTCAACGGCGCCGGCGTATTTTTTTTCTGGCATAAGGTCCCTCCTTTATATTATGTATATAGTTTAACAGCATACATGGTTAAAATCAACAGCCCTTGTATCCGCATGGACAACCGTAGAGATGGGACCTGTGCCCATCTCAAACGCAGCCTGGAGAGGCCCACGGGTGGCCAGGAGTAAGGTGGGGAAGATAATCATTCTGAGATAAACTTTAAACCGTAAGTGGAAAACGGGCAGTGAGGCGCATACGCGATTCACTGCCCGTTTATTTTAGCTTATATTTAATGGTGTGCCATTAAGATATACAAAAATTTTCATTGACAAATTCTCGTCTTTTTAATATCATATCGCCCATATAGAGGGATTTACGGGCAATCAATTTCAGCCTAATGTCATATTTCTGTTTATTTGTTTTTTCGTTTAACAGAATGCTTAAAAACTTATAGAGGGGTTTTTATGGGCAAAGTCACCAGGCGCGGCAAGGGCGCGGTATCACGGATGTTATGTTCACAGGCAGGCCAGTCATTCACCGAGTACGCACTCATTCTATTCCTCACAGCCTTAATATGCCTTGCGGGGACGGGTATATTTGCGGCTTACCTCAAAGGATATTTAAAACATATGTCAAAGGTGTATTCCGTACCATTTCCATAAAAAAAGCGGGCGCACTCAGTGCGTCTCTACTACAAGAAGGAGGTAGCCATGAGAAAATTATTCGCGGGAAAGAAAGGGCAGGGCATGACTGAGTACATACTTATTATCGCCCTCATAGCCATTGTAGTGCTTGCTTCGGTTAAGATGTTCGGCAAGAAAGTGGACAAAGGTTTCCAGAACGCCGCTGAAAAAGTTGAAAGCGCGGTGGGAGAATAACCAGACCGCAGGGCGGCGCTTACCCCTTCCTTTTTGCCGCTTTAAGCTGCCGTCCTGCCTGAATACGGGGCGGGCCTGAAACCAGGCCCGCCTTTTTATTATCGGTGACAATGCGGCTGCGCTGTCCGAATTTTGTTTGAATTGGTCTTGTAGGGGCGATTCACGAATCGCCCGACTTTTGACTTGTTTTGTAACGGTGGATTTTAATACCGTAATAACATGGACGGGCGATTCGTGAATCGCCCCTACAAGGACTGTGAACTGTTGAAAATAATATATGCAAACAAAGCCCAGAGCATGGTTGAGTTCGCGGTTATTTTACCTGTCATGATGCTTGTAGTCCTGGGCATCGCGCAGCTGGGCATGATATTCATAAACGCCATGAAACTTAAATACACGGCATACATGACAGCGAGGGTTGCCTGCGTTTACGCGGATGAAGGTGAACGCAAAGAGAAGGCGGGTAAAGCAGTCTTGATACTTAAGTCTATGTCGGCGGCGGCGGAGAATCCTTCAAAATCTCCGGCAGGGGATGTTGCCGGCTCGGCTTCTGATATTCTGCGCGAAGCCGGGGCGTCATGGCTTCAGGGCGGTGGGGTAATAATAGAAAAAGATGAGTTTGAAAAGTCGGAAGCTTGAATTCAAGGTAAAAGTGCAACACTTCTGTTAAAATCTTTATGTCGAGTAAAGAATACAGAAGGAGGTTGCACCAATGAAATTATACAAGCATTTAGGCATAGAAGAAAGAGCAAAAATTGTTATTTTACAGGACCAAGGGTTCACAGTTGGTGAAATAGCAGCTGAGCTTGGAAGACACAGATCCACGATACACAGAGAAATAACTAGGAACAGCAACATAGAAACCGGAGAATATGTTGCTAGAGATGCAAACACATCATACAGACGAAGATTAAGTGTCCCCCAGGGCAGAATAAGGGATACAGCAATAAAGTCGTATGTGATAGATAAACTTAAAAACGGTTGGTCTCCTGAAAGAATTTCAGGAAGGATAGCGGAAGAACTACCGGGGAAAAGTATTAGTACTGAAACAATATACATGTTTGTATATAAAGAAGAGCCGGGATTTAGAGGATGTTTAACTAGGCACCACATGAAAAGGCACTTAAAAGGTCAGAGAAAGACGCATACAAAAGGTCGTATACCCAATAAAATATCAATAGAATTAAGGCCTAAACAAATAGACGAACGTAAACAGGTCGGGCATTGGGAAAGCGACACAATGGCTGGATTACAAAAGAAAAATTCAGGACTAACCTTTACAGTGGAAAGAAAAACACGGTTAACGAAGATATATAAGTTAAGAGTAATAACCGCAAGGCATAACAGAAGAAACATAATGAAATCATTACGAAGTGTGCCTGAAGGCGTTCGGTTAAGCATAACTTATGACAACGGAAAAGAAAATGTTGAGCACGAAAAGATTAATAAACAGATAGGGTGTAAATCATACTTTTGCCATGAAAAAAGTCCCTATGAAAAAGGCACGGTTGAGAACACAATAGGATTGGCGAGAAGGATATACCCAAAAGGCACAGACTTTGATATGATAAGCTCCGGCAGGATAAAAGAACTTGAAAATTGGCTGAATAATTTACCAAGGAAATGTTTGGGCTGGAAAACTCCAAACGAAGCATTTAACAAGATGTGTTGCACTTAAACATTGAATGTAGCAAGCTGATTTCATAAAAGTAACGGTCACATATAACATGCCCTTAAAAATACCTGTTGTTAATAAAATATTCGGTTTTTATCAAAAAAACATCCTTCACCTCGCGGGTTCTGCCATGGGGTTGCCCTATTATACCCTTAAAGCTGTATCGGTAATGAGGGTTCAATAATGAAACTCATCAGGAAGAAAAAAGGGCAGGCGCTTGTGGTATCCATTGCAGCGTTCCTTATCCTGTTTATCCTTGTTATTGCCGTTGTTGAGGCAGGGCACCTGATGTACATGAAAACCCGCTCGCAGAACATCGCTGATTCAGGGGCTATGGAAGCGGGCCTTTGGTATGCAAGGGGGTTAAATACAATTTCCCTCACAAATAAGGTGCTGGCCATTACAGGCGTGGCAGGTATTGTAGCGACCATACTCACAGCAGGCGAAGCCGGCGGCGCTACTCTTGAAGCCATACAAAAGGTTCAGAAAGCGCAGGACATAATAGCGGGGACAGGCGAGTTTAACAGGGTAAAAGCCTTTCCATATATCATGGCCGCCATGGTTCTTCGTAACGGCAAAGAAAACGGCGCTGTGTCAGTGCCTTTTTATAATGTGGACAGTTTCGCGGAGGGCAAATGCCTGCCTTCATTTAACGTCAGGCGCAGGTATCTGTCGGATATCATTGACATAGATTCCGACAACGGGGAAGACAGGTATTATTACACTGAAGGAAAGACGGGCAGGAAGGTTTATGTGGACAGGGATAAAGTCGCGTACAATGAGAATATAAAATCCAGAAAAAATGAAAATGACCGTGTAAAGATAAGAAAAGGCGAGGCGGGCGGGAATAAGTTTTTAAAAAGGGAAAAGGCTGAAGGGCCCAAAGACGTCCCGCTGGATATCATAGAAACCTCGCAGGACCATACCGTGCTGGTGGTTTCATACAAAGACAACTATAAACAGGTTTTAGGCAGCGGATTTTTTACGGATGATGACGGCGGGCAGATTAAGCCGGATTTGCTTCTGGGGACGTCGTTTGTTTCCGTTTCCGGCGGAAAGATGGATTTTTGGGAAACGGATGGAGCCGGTTATGAAGCGCGCATGGAGCATATAAAACTCCCGGATTTAACGCAGTCCAAAGAGATAATGGACGCGCTGGGGCAGGAGTCTGAAGGCGGGCTTTCAAAGGCGGTTGGTTTTTTGAGTGATAATTTGTTAATGCATTAATTTTCAGTTTTATGTTTTAAATTAAAATCAACGCCTTTAATTGAAAATATAAAATTGAAAATTCAAAATCATGCGGAGGCTTATATTGTTAAAACGCTGCAACGCCCAGGCAATGACAGAGTTTGTGCTCGTGCTTCCCGTATTCCTTCTTCTTCTTGCGGGAATGTACCAGCTTTCTTTGTTATCCCTGCGCAGGATTGAGCTTGCCATGGTGGAGCGCGAAGTGATGCGGTATGTGACCGCTGACGCGGAGGAAAAAGACGCGGATAAAGTCAGAGCTTTTGCCGCAGAGTGCGCCGGCAAACTCGGGATGCAGGCTGATAAACTCGGTTATGAACAGGAGTCCATGGGGATAATTGGCATGGAAAAAGTCGAGTCATTCGGCCTTCTTGACAACCTGCAGGGAATAAGGTTCAAACTTACATATGAGGAAAAGCTGTCCGGGTTTTTCGCCGCTGTCATGAAAAGGGAATGCGTAACCTTAACGACAAAACTATATACTGCAGCAGGTTCAAGTTTTAAATTTAAACCGGCCCAAAAGGCGCGGGAGATATGGGACGGGCTGACGAAAGGCGGAGGAAAATGAAGAGGACGGCGATAGTGATTTTGCTGCTTTTTGCCGGCGTTATAATAAATGCCACCTTTACCGGATTTAAGGAACGGGCGGCAGGAATATTCGCGCCTGAATTTACTGCGGTTGCTAAAGGGTCAATGGAGGCCAGGATAAACGGCAACCCCATTAAACTTGAAAGGTATGAGACGGTAAAAAGCGCGGAAAAAGTGATGGAATACTACGCAAAAAAGGCGGCAGCCAGGGAACTCATTAACGGTACTGCCGTTAAAAAGTTAGCGGCCATACTGCTCGGCTTTGCGGCTGAAGGCACCCCGGATAACTGGTACTACCTGTTATATAAGGAAGGCGGGGGGATAAGACTGATTACCGCGGGAAATTATGGTGATAATTGCGTTTTTATAAAAGTAAATGCGGATGAGTTCAGCCATGGCAGCGGATTTAATGACGGTTTAAGAAAATACGCTGGCATGGACAGATTTTTATCTATAGAACTGCTCTCAGGCGGCAGAACAGCGCAGTTCGCTAATTTTTATTCAACAGAAGCTGCAGACGTGGAATCATTGCGCCTGTTTTATCAGGATATGCTGAAAAAAGAGGGGTGGAAAGTTTCTTCAGCACAGCAGGATGCGTATTTTATCGAAAAGCAGTCAAAATCATGGCTGCTTAATATATTTGATACAGAAGGGCAGGAGAAGTATGTGAGTGTGATGGGGAACGCACGGTGAACAATGAACTGTACTGTTAATGTGTTCTGTTTACAGTCTTGTGCTTGTCATTGCGAGGAGGCGTTTTTGTTGCTTGCCGACGAAGCAATCTCGCTGTTCCAGAAGGAGAAAACGAGATTGCTTCGTCGCCATAAGCCAACAGCGGCTTCTCGCAATGACAAACTGTAAATACAGCTTCTTAACAGTCAAATGAACAATGAACAACAAGGAGATCAACCATGAAAGCCACAGAAATCTTTAAAAACATGAAGATGGAAAACAAACTGCTTTTACTTGCCGTTTCCTGCGGCCTTGCCGCGGCTGTCCTGGGCTATTTTTTTATCGCGAACAAAGAGTCGGATGTTATGAAATCCATGGAACCGGTCAGGGTCCTTTCGGCCGCGAAATACATAACACCCAGGAGCCAGGTCAGGGAGGATATGGTTAAGTTCGTGGAAGTGCCGGCCAAGCTGGTCACGTCCGCGCATGTGAAATCATTTGACCAGCTTAAAGGAAAGCTCACGCTTGTGCCTTTTATAGAGGGCGAAGCCATACTGCTTAATAAAATGAGCGCAAAAGCGGAAGACTTAAGCTCCGCCGTACCAACGGGGCTGCGCGCCGTGGCCGTGGCAGTGGACGAGGAATCAGCTGTCAGCTACATGATAAAGCCCGGAGATTACGTTGACGTACTGCTTACATATGATACCTCCGATTCAAAAAAGTCGATAATCACCACTGCCACCATCCTGCAGGCCGCGCAGGTGCTCTCTGCCGGAACGGAATTTAACGCGGCAGCGGGCGGGAAGAAGGGGTATAACACTTTAACGCTTGCCCTCTCTCCCGAAGAGGCTGAAATAATCGTATACGCGAGGGAAAAAGGGCGTTTGAGTTTCGCTTTAAGGGGGGCGGGCGATACAATAAAGGAAAAAATAATGATAGCCACTTTTGACGGCCTTTTAGCGCAGATTAAGTCCAATGAAAAGCCGGTGGCCGCGGCAGCGGCGCGGGTGAATCCCGCGGCAATGCCGGAGGCTGACGCGTCCGCGGAAGGCGATGAAATGAGAAAGAGGCCGTAAAGTATTAATTGCTACAAAAAAAGTGTTATTTTAGACAAAAATGCTTGACAAAAAACAATAACCGTTTAAAATATTCGGGTAATTTATACCTGACTAAAAAAACTAAAAAAAGGTATTGAATGCTCGAAAATAAACTGATCAAAAAGTACATAGCCCTCATAAACAATAAGATAACGGCTATCCAGAAGTCGCCCTCAAAATCAATAAAGCACCTTCTCGCTGGTTCCGGGCTTAAGTCCGGCAAACGCTTAAGGGGCGCCCTTGTTATGCTTACGGCGCAGGCAAACGGGGCGAAAACCGGCGATAAGATTCTAAATATAGCCACAGCCATAGAAATCCTTCATAACGCCACGCTTATCCACGATGACATAGTCGATGACTCCGGAAAAAGAAGGGGCATTGATTCGCTCAATAAAAAGGCGGGTGCCGCGCTTTCGGTTCTCACCGGGGATTATTTATTTGCCTATGCCATGGAAACCGTGGTCAATTCTGTTGACAACAGGCTCCTTTCCATATTTGCCGGCGCGATAAAGGACGTATGCGAGGGCGAGATAGAAGAAGTGCATAATAAATACAATATATCGCTTTCAATTGACGGATGCGTGGGCATCATAAGAAAGAAAACAGCTTCGCTTATACGGGGAAGCGTCCTCTCGGGAGGGTATCTGGGCAATTGTACCCCTGAGGCCATGAAGCACCTTGGCGTTTACGCCGAAAACCTGGGGATCGCGTTTCAGATAAAGGATGATTTACTTGACATAATTTCAAAAACAAGTAAAATAGGAAAATCCGCAGGAAATGATTTAAAAGAAGGAAAGCCGACCCTGCCTTTGATACTTGCAATACAGAACGCCCCGGCAAAGGAAAGCTCGAAGATTAAGCGCCTGTTCAGGGCGAATTCAACCGAAAGCGCAAGAAAACGGATACTTGATTTTATATTTGCCAACGGAGGCGTGAACCTGGCCGGCCTCATGGCTATGAGCTACGTGACAGACGCCAAAGCGGCGCTTGATAAGGCGAAATTAAAGGACGATAAAAAGAAAGAGTTGTTATATGAGATTGCTGATTATGTTTTGGAACGGGAATTTTAAATTTTGAATTTTCAATTTTATATTAAGGACGGCAGGCACGGTTTGGCGTTTAATTGAAAATTTAAAATAGAAAATTGAAAATTTTATTTTGGAGGAAATATGGCTTACGGAACGCTCTTAGTATTCATCGGGTTCGCTTTTGTTTTTGTCATAGGCGGCGTGGTCGTTAATTATCTGCTTATGCCTTATAAACCCAGTGATGAAAAGCGCACCACTTATGAGTGCGGGCTTGATCCCATTGGCGAGGCGCAGGTGCGCTACAGCCTTCGCTTTTATGTCTTTGCCCTCATGTACGTCGTATTCGCCGTAGAAGCCGTGTTTTTAATGCCGTGGGCCGTAGTTTACAGGAAGATAGCGGGCTTTGCGCCCTTAATAGAAGTCCTCATATTCATATTCATACTCTTACTCGGCCTTGCGTTTGCCTGGAAAAAAGGGGAGCTCAAATGGGATTAATGAACGGCGTTGACGAAAAGTTCTTAAAGATACCCGGAGCGCCGGTAGTACTTGCTTCTGCCGCGTGGGCCATTAACGCAGGCAGGTCAAATTCCATATGGACGCTTACTTTTGGACTTCGCTGCTGCGCCATGGAAATGATGGCCTCGGGCGCCGCAAAGTATGACTGGGCCAGGTTCGGTTTTGAAGTCCCTGCCGCGTCGCCGCGCCGCGCTGACCTTATGATAGTGGCCGGAACTGTCACAAAAAAGATGGCGCCGCTGGTCAAAAGGCTTTATGAGCAGATGGCGGAACCAAAATACGTGATTGCGATGGGAGCATGCGCCATATCGGGCGGCCCCTTCATATATGATACATATTCGGTCATAACAGGCGTTGATAAGATAATACCGGTTGATATTTACATACCGGGCTGCCCGCCGAGGCCGGAAGCGCTTTTAGACGGCATGATAAAACTCCAGAAGAAGATTATGAAGCAGAAACTTACGAAGGTGAGCGCATGACACACCAGGAAATACTCGATAAAATAAAAACAAAAATTGAAGTGACAGAGTCAAAAGAGGATATGGGCATCCTGAACTGCTGGGTAGCCCCGAAAAACCTTAAACCTGTTATTGGCTTTCTTAAGGCAGAAATGAAATTTGACCAGTTGAACTTTCTGACGGCTGTTGACCTTCCCGCGGCAAACGTCATAGAGGCGGTTTACAGGCTGTTTTCCTACGCTTCTTCCGACAGCGTGGCCATAAAGGTTAAGCTCGACAGGGCAAAGCCGGAGATTGAATCAGTCTCTTCCTTATATATAACCGCGGAATGGCACGAGAGGGAAGCCGCTGAGATGTTTGGCATAAGTTTTATGGGATTAAAGGACAAGAATAACCTGCTCCTTCCGGAGGGCATCATAGCGCCGCTCCGCAAGGACTTTAAACACGCGGATATGATTCCGCTGCCGAAAGTATAGGAGAAGTAATGATCAAAGCGCCTTTTGAGCTTGAAAAGTTATCAGACGAAGAATACATACTTAACATGGGCCCGCAGCACCCGTCCACGCACGGTGTGCTCCGTATAGTGCTGAAACTTGACGGCGAGGTTGTAAAAGACCTTTACCCGGATGTGGGATACATACACTCAAGCGTCGAAAAGATGTGCGAGAATAAAAAATACGACATGATAACCCCTTATATGGACAGGCTTGATTACCTTTCGGCTGTCAATTACGGCTGGGCATACGTCATGGCAGTGGAAAAACTCATGGGCGTTCAGGTTCCCGAACGCGCCGAATACATCAGGGTCATGCTCGCGGAATTAAACAGGATCATGAGCCATCTTTTATGGTACGCGGCTTACGGCATGGACGTTGGCGCCTTGACCCCGATATTTTACTCCTTCAGGGAGAGGGAAGACGTAATCGACATGGTGGAAGGCATGACAGGCGGAAGGCTGACGCATAACGCTTTCAGGATAGGCGGATTTAAGAACGACCTGCAGAAGGATTTCCTGCCGCGCTTAAAGAAGTTTCTTGAGCATTTTGAGGACAGAATACATGAATACGAAGCGCTTCTCATTAATAATATAATACTCACGGCCAGGACAAAAGGCGTGGGCGTGCTGAACAAAGATAAGGCCATTAATTACGGCGTTACCGGCCCGTCACTAAGGGGATCGGATTGCGCTATAGATTTAAGAAAGAACAGCCCGTATTCGGTATATCCGAAATTTGATTTTGCCATACCCACAGGAAAGAACGGCGACACATGGGACCGCCTGAAAGTAAGAATGGATGAGATGAGGCAGTCGGCGAAGATTCTCCGCCAGGCTATGGATATGATACCTGCCGGAGACATAATGGCAAAAGTGCCCAAGATAATCAAACCCGCGCCGGGGGAAGTTTATACCATGGTCGAGTCGGCCAGGGGAGAGTTCGGCGTGTATATAGTAAGCGACGGCACTGACAGGCCTTACAGGATAAAGTTCAGGAGCCCGTCATTCTCGAACTTAAGCGTGCTTAAGGAAATATCCGTGGGAAGCAAGATTGCGGACATTATAGCCATAATGGGAAGCCTGGACCTGGTTATACCGGAGATAGACAGGTAAGATCAAATTGAAACGGAAAGCTGAAAACTGAAAAGTAGTGCGGTTCAACTTTCAGCTTTAAGTTTCAAACTTTAAGTTAAAATGAGGAGTAACATGGAACTGCTGAAGGAACTTTTATATAACAGTGGAAAGCCGCTTGGGGAGTTTTATGCCTACGCGCACGGCGTATGGGCCGGCTGGGGAGTGCCTCCGTTCCTGCTTGATATCATATTTCAGATTGTCATAGGCGTTGCAGTGGCCCTTGTCGTGGTTTTGAACGCGCTATGGATCATATATTTTGACAGGAAGATCGCGGCTTTAATGCAGATAAGAAAAGGGCCGAACAGGGTTGGGCCTCTCGGATTGCTCCAGACCATAGCTGATACAGTAAAGCTCATGATAAAGGAAGACATAAATCCGAAAAAGATAGACATACTTTCATTCTGGGTCGCGCCGCTCATCATGTTCATACCTACTTTCGCGGTTTTCCTTGTACTGCCTTTTGGAAAAGGCCTTGTACCTGCTGATTTAAACATCGGTATCCTTTACGTGCTTGCCATAACTGGGCTCTCGGTCATCGGCGTTTTAGCCGCGGGCTGGGGTTCAAATAACAAGTACTCCCTTATCGGCGGCCTGCGTTCAGCGGCGCAGATTGTAAGCTATGAAATACCAATGGTACTCATAATACTTTCGGTTGTGATGCTCGCCGGCTCCATGAAGATGAGCGATATAGTCGCGGCGCAGGCTAATTACAAATGGTTTGTCATACCGCAGGCAGTCGGGTTCATACTTTTCCTTATAGTGGGCAACGCGGAAATCAACAGGGCGCCCTTTGACCTTCCTGAAGCGGAGTCCGAGCTTGTGGCCGGATTTAACACGGAATATTCGGCCATGAAATTCGCCTTCTTTTACCTGGCTGAGTACACGAACTTATTCTTGACATCCGCTATCGCGGCGACATTGTTTCTGGGCGGATGGGAAGGCCCATTTTTGCCGCCGATAGTATGGTTCTTCATAAAGACATATTTTGTCGTGACGCTGCTGTGCTGGATAAGGTGGACATTCCCGAGGATAAGGGTCGACCAGCTCATGGAATTCTCGTGGAAATACATGCTGCCGATAGCGCTGCTGAATCTGGTGGTAACGGCGATAGTTATTAAGTTAGTTTGAAGTTTTAAGATGAGGGCAATATCTTAAAACTTCAAACTTAAAACTGTAATTAATCTTTTTAAAAGGAGTTTTTACTTGATCAAGTACGTACTGGATATCTTAAAAGGCATCATGAACCTGATGGAAGGCCTTGCGGTTACGCTGAAGCACTGCTTCAGAAAACCCATAACCCTGCAGTACCCTGAGAAAAAGGAAGAGATGAAATTAAGGTTCAGGGGCAGGCTGGCGCTTCCGTATGACCAGGCTACAGGCGACCATAAGTGCACGGCATGCATGCTCTGCGTCAAGGCTTGCCCGAATCATTCACTTGAGGTTGAGAAAATGATCGGCGAGGACGGCAAACCAAAACCAAAAGCGTCAAAATATCATTATAATATGGGTTCTTGCATATACTGCAACCTTTGCGTGGAATCGTGCGCGTTTGCGGCGATTATCATGTCGGATGAGTACGAGACAGCCACGGAGGATAAAGCCTCCTTAAGCATGGAGCTTGTATCAGAGAAGTACGTATTAAAAGGAAAGAAGCTGCCGTGGTGGCAGAGCAAGTTTAAAAGCGAAGAATAACTTAAAACTGAAAGCTGAAAACTGAAAAGTAATGCGGTTGAACTTTCAGCTTTAAGTTTTAAACTTTGAGTAAAAGAAGGAGTTTTCATGGTTGAACTGGTACTTTTTTACTGCTTCGCGGCCGTAGTAATCGGCGGGGCCATCCTCATGGTAACATCGAGGAATATATTTCATTCGGCATTATACCTGGCGGTATCGCTGCTTGGAGTGGCTGCCGTATTTGCCATGATGGGTTCGTTCTTCTTAGCGGGAATTCAGGTCCTCATATATATAGGCGCTGTTGTGGTTTTAACCATATTTGTCATTAACCTCACCAAACAGATAGCCGGCGGCAGCAATTACCAGACAAACGAGCAGGTATGGCCGGCAATCATAACAGGGCTTTTGGCCGCGGCGCTGATCATTCTCGCGCTTTTAAAGACAGACTGGTTCTTAACCATCGGTAAAAGCGTGGCGCAGACTGAACTTACAGACAATACGGCACTTATAGGAAAACAGCTCCTTACTGATTTTGTCCTGCCTTTTGAAATAATCTCTGTGATGCTGCTCGCGGCTTTAATCGGCGCGATTGCCATAGTATCCAGGGACAAGGAGGAGACAAAATGATAACACTTGGCCATTACGTGATGTTAAGCGCTGTGCTTTTAGCTATCGGCATCTTTGGCGTGTTAACGCGCAGGAACGCAATCGGTGTGCTTATGTCCATAGAACTCATATTTAACGCTGTCAACATTAACATGGTGGCATTTTCAAGGTTCTTTACGCCGGACGCGGCTTTAGGCGAGCTCTTTACAATTTTCATTATCACCGTGGCCGCGGCAGAGTCCATACTCGGGCTGGCGATAATACTCGCCATTTACAGGAATAGGAAAGTGCTTAACGCTGACAATATGAATCTGATGAAGTGGTAGTAAAGCAGTGATGGGTGGCGAGTGGCGCGTGCTAAGGGAAATCAGCGCAGGACACCGCCGCACGTAGCACATAGCACATAGCACACGACACTATTAAAACGGAGGACTATTTTGGACTTAATGAGTATCTTAGGGATTACAATAGCGGCGCTGCCGCTTCTGGCGTTTTTAGTCATTTCCGCCTTTACTAAAAAGATGAGGATGACATCCGCCGTGATATCCATAGCGGCTGTGATGGCCTCTTTTGGCATGGCCTGTTTCATACTATGGCAGCAGATAATTGCGCCGGCAACCACTTCAATCAACCTGCCGTGGATGTATATAGCGGATATAGAACTGAACATGGGCGTGATGATAAACCAGCTGACAGCCATCATGCTTTTTGTGGTGACGCTTGTTTCCATGCTCGTGCAGATATATTCGGTGGGATACATGCACGATGACGAGTGCTTTGCCAAGTTCTTCTCGTTCCTTTCGCTTTTTACCTTCTCCATGCTTGGGATAGTCATATCAAATAATTTAATGCAGATCTACATATTCTGGGAGCTTGTCGGATTGTCATCATACCTTTTAATCGGGTTCTGGTACCAGAAGCCCGAGGCGGCCGAGGCTTCCAAAAAAGCCTTTGTTGTAAACAGGGTGGGGGATTTCGGATTCCTGCTCGGTATCATCTTCCTGGTATTTCAGGCAAAGACATTTGACTTCATAAAAGTAATTGAGTACGTACAGTCCGGCGCGATTGACCCCGGATACATGACAATAATCGCGCTGCTGCTTTTCATGGGGGCGGTCGGAAAGTCAGCCCAGTTCCCGCTGCACGTATGGCTTCCTGACGCCATGGAAGGCCCGACGCCTGTCTCAGCCCTTATACACGCGGCGACCATGGTCGCTGCCGGAGTCTTTATGGTGGCAAGGTTATTCGGAATATTCTCCGAGTCGCCGGACGCCATGCGGATTATAATGTATGTCGGAGGCTTTACTTCCATATTCGCGGCCTCAATTGCGCTTGTGCAAAAGGATATAAAAAGGATACTGGCTTTTTCCACCCTTTCCCAGCTGGGGTACATGATACTCGCGCTTGGCGCGGGCGGCTACACAGCCGGAATGTTCCACTTAACCACGCACGCGTTTTTTAAGGCGCTGCTCTTTTTAGGCGCGGGCTCGGTCATACACGCGGTACACACAAATAATATCTGGGAAACAGGCGGACTGCATAAAAAGATGCCCATAACTTCCACAACCATGTTCATAGCCACGCTTGCCATCGCAGGCATATTTCCGCTGGCCGGGTTCTGGTCAAAAGATGAGATTCTTGTAACGCTCCATGATTCCGGCAATACTCTTCTATATTATACGGCCGTGATAACAGCCTTCATGACCGCGTTCTACATGTTCAGGCTTTATATCATTACCTTCCTGGGCAAGCCGGGGCACCATTCAGACCATGCCCACGAGTCGCCGCTGACCATGACCATACCGCTTATGATACTCGCGGTATTCTCAATATTCGCGGGATTAGTAGGCATCCCGGGGCAGGAAGTCAACATCTCAAAGTTCATTTACTTCGCCAAAGAAGCCGGAGCCGAAGGCGCGCATCATGCCGAAGCCATGAACATGGGGATTGCAGTGACTTCGTCAATCGTGGCGTTAAGCGGAATATTATTGGCTTTCATAATATACTTCTTCAAATGGATAAAGTCCGACAGCCTTAAAAAGATTTCGGGGCCGGTTTATACGCTCCTGGAAAATAAGTATTACATAGACGAGTTATACATGTTCCTCATCAAAAACATATTCTTTGTCATAACCGAGGCTGTAAAGTGGTTTGACAGGAACGTGGTTGACGGCATAGTCAATTTCGCGGCCTTTATGACAAGGTGGGGCGGAAGCAAGCTTAAACTTACAACCACCGGCAGGGTACAGAGCTACGCGCTATATATTTTCGGCGGGCTCGTGGTTGTCATCATTGCCTTCGCGATATATAATCCCGAAGCATTAAAGTTACTGGGAGGCAGATAATGTCAGCCGTGTTAAACGCTTTTTTCAGCCAGATACCGATACTCACCATAATATATGTCATGCCGCTTCTGGCTGTGATAGCTCTTTTTATAATACCCGGCTCAAACCATAAGGCGGTAAGGCTGGTGTCATTTACCTTCTCAGCCATATCATTTGTCCTTTCCATACTGCTTTTCTTCGCCTATGATTTTACAAAAGGCGGGCTCCAGTTCGTGGAGCACCATATATGGGCCGAGGCGCTCGGCATTAATTACTTCATGGGTGTTAACGGCATAAATGTCGTGCTCGTGCTTTTAACAGGCGTTATCATTACTGCCGGCGTACTCGCTTCATGGGACATCACTTACAGGCCAAAAGAGTTCTTCATACTGCTTTTAACCCTTACGACCGGGGTCTTCGGCGTATTCATGACATATAATCTATTCCTGTTCTTCCTTTTTTATGAAATAGCGGTACTGCCCATGTACCTGCTTATCGGGATATGGGGGACAGGCCCGAAGGAATACTCAGCCATGAAACTGACCTTATACCTCATGGTGGGAAGCGCGCTTATACTCGCGGGCATACTCGGCCTTTATTTTGCCTCCGGCATACATACTTTTGATTTTGACCTCCTGGAAAAGATAACTTTTGACAGGACCTTCCAGATTATATTCTTCCCGATATTATTCGTGGGGTTTGGCATCTTAGCCGCGCTGTGGCCGTTTCATACATGGTCACCTGACGGCCATGCCTCGGCGCCCACGGCCGTTTCCATGCTTCACGCAGGCGTGCTTATGAAACTCGGCGCGTACGGGTGCCTTGTGGTGGCCGTGTGGCTCCTGCCTGACGGCGCGAAATTCTGGTTCCCGACGATCGCGGTGCTTACGGTTGTCAATATCGTATACGGCTCTTTAGGAGCTGTGGCGCAGAGGGATTTGAAATTCATAGTGGCATACTCATCTGTGTCGCACATGGGAATAGTGCTTCTCGGCATCGCCGCCGGAAATTCAGTGGCGTTTTCCGGGGCAGTGCTTCAGATGTTCTCGCACGGCATCATGACAGGCCTTTTCTTCGGCCTGGTGGGCATGACATACGGCAGGTCTCATACAAGGATAATAACCGAAATGCAGGGGCTGGCCAAGAAGATGCCGGCGCTAACGGCGTTCTTTGTGCTTACAGGGCTTTGCTCGCTCGGGCTGCCGGCGTTATCAGGGTTTGTCGCTGAGATAACGGTATTCCTGGGTGCCTATAAAACATTCCCGGTAATTACCGTCATTTGCATAACCGGAATTGTCTTTACCGCGTTCTATGTTTTAAGGGCGGTACAGATAGTTTTCTTCGGCCCGGAAATGCCGAAGTACGCGGGATTAAAGGATATCAACAAAATAGAGTTCGCCGCGCTCGCGCTGCTTATGTTCTTTATAGTGGCGGTGGGTGTGTACCCGTTCTACATAATGAAGGTTATACATTCGTCAGTGCTGCCCATTGCGCTGAAACTTGGGACGATGTAGGAGGAAAGTGGGTGGTGGGTGGCGGAATGAGGAAAGACGAGGCAAGAGATTGGAGACAGGAGTAAGGCGCAAGGTTTCAATCAAAAATTAGAAATAAGAAATTAGAAATCGAATTCACGGAGGTTTAACTTGGATTTTTCGTTAATGTACGGAGAGCTTGCTTTAACCGGCATCATAGCTTTGCTTTTATTCCTTGACTTCTTTATAAAAGAAAAAAAGGAGATAATAGGCGTTGTTTTTAATATGGCCATTGCCGCGCTGCTTGTATATGTCGCGGTCTTTACCAAACAGGGAATACTTCTTGGCGGGGCTTATGTTTCTGACGGCGTGGCGTGGTTCTCAAAAACCGTGATTCTGCTCGCGGCCCTTCTGACCGGATTTATGTCCGTAGGCACCATCAAAGTCTCAAAAAAATACACGGCGGCATATTACATACTGCTTGCGGCATCCACTCTGGGGCTTATGTTCCTGGTTTCATCAAAAGAACTTATAACGCTTTATGTCGGCCTTGAGCTGGCCACCATAAGCTTATACGCGTTAAGCGCCATTTACAAACACGACAACCTTTCGCTTGAAGCGGGCATTAAGTACCTGATCCTCGGCGCGCTTTCTTCAGGCGTATTACTTTACGGATTGTCCATCATTTACGGCATGTCCAGGGCCACTAATCTGGATTCGATTATGGCTTACGCTTCACAGTCGCAGATTCAGCCGCTTTTTGTAATAGCGCTTATAATGACCCTTTTAGGCGTGGGCTTTAAGCTTTCCATGGTGCCAATGCACGCGTGGACGCCCGATGTGTACCAGGGCGCTCCGACTCCGGTCGCTTCATTTATTTCAGTGGGGTCAAAGGCCGCCGGATTTATATTCGCGGTGAGGCTCTTTGCCTACATGTTCGTAAAGCTTGATTATATCTGGGTGCCGTTATTATCCATAATAGCCCTTTTAACCATGACAATCGGAAACTTAATTGCCATACCGCAGAAGAATGTCAAAAGGCTGCTGGCGTACTCCACCATATCGCAGGCCGGTTACATCTTGGTCGGATTTGTCGGGGCTTCCGTAATCGGGATCAGTTCTGTGCTTTTTTACCTGCTGGCTTATACGATTACAAACATACTGGCCTTCTCTGTAATCGCGGTTTTTGAGAAGGTGACAGGCTCAAACGAACTTGAGGATTACGCCGGACTCGCCCAAAAAGAGCCGTTCCTTGCCATTATATTCATGCTCGCATTGCTGTCGCTCGCCGGGATACCGCCGCTGGCCGGATTCGTGGGGAAGTTCTACCTCTTTTATGCGGCTATGGAAAAAGGCTACGTGTGGCTGGTAATCGCGGCCGCGCTTAACAGCACCATATCGCTTTATTATTACCTGCTTGTCTTAAAGCAGATGTACATATTTGACAGAAAAAAAGAATTTGCGAAGGCTGTTGTACCGAAGGGCGTCATGGCTGTAATCGTAATATGCATGGTGCTGATGTTTGCCATTGGTATATACCCTGGCCCGGTAATAGACTTAACCACTGACATAGCGCAGAAACTTTTCCTGCATTGATATAACCGTTTGACCTGAAAAGGCGCCTTCAAGGCGCCTTTTTTTATGCTTATAAATATGGGTTAAAGCATTTATAATTTGACATTTTACATATCAAAGGCTATACATATATTGAAAGCTGATTTAGAAAGTGGGTTTAGGCACTGGGGAATAAGGGTTGAGCTGAAAAAAACTAAAAAAATATATGCCTCATATAAAAACACATCCGTGAAAGTGGAACAACCTTCACCCCGCAATTAATTAACTGAAAAAAACTTTTCTGCAAGCCTGCGCGATTCATAACATGCCGCTTTAACCTGCTAAAGTACGCTAAAATTAACCGCAATTTATTAATGCGTATAAATGTTACCGGGGGTGTACATGGCTGCAAAACGCGGAAGCATACTTTTTGAGATTATAATATTCGTAACAGCCCTGCTGCTGGTTGTGACAAGCGTTATGAGTTACTTTTTTATAACGCAGCAAAAAAAGAGCCTTGAGAACGAGATAAAACTAAGGGGCCTGTCGCTTGTAAAAAACCTTTCCAACTCCATTTCGGACGGTATCCTGACAAAAGACGAGCTTTCGGTTTCCAGGATTCTGGCTGATACCATGAATAACAAAGGACTCATATATATAGATGTGGTAAATAAACAGAATCTGATTGTGGGAAGCAACAACCTGGAACTCACCGGGTCTGAGTATAAAGCGCCGCAGGATATCATTCAGGAAAAGGACGCTGAAGGCATGGTGATTTACGCGGCGCAGGACGGCGCGAAGATTATGGATTTCAGCTCGCCGGTTCTTGCAAAAGGAATGATAAAAATTGCAACAGCCCACCTGGGGATATCATACGGGCTTATTGAGGCAGTGCTTTACGATATGTACAGGAACGCCGCGATTATATCGCTGTTATCGCTCATACTGGGCGTGGCGGGGGCATGCTTTCTCGGGATTACCATCACAACCCCTTTGAAGACAGTTACAAGAGGGGCGAAAATAATAGGCACGGGCGACCTGTCGCACAGGATACAGGTTAAAAGCGGAAATGAGATAGGCACGCTGGCCACCATTATAAATATGATGACAAAGGACCTGAAAAATTCGCAGGAACTTGTTGTTAAGCAGGAAATAATGGACAGGGATATAGAAGTGGCCAGGCAGATACAACTCGCGCTCCTGCCAAAGAAGATGCTGGCGGTGCCGGGCTTTGAAGTGGGGAAATATTACATGCCGACAAAGGAAGTCGGCGGCGATTATTACGACATAAAATACCTTGCTGAAAACAAATATGCCTTTATGGTTGCGGATGTCTCCGGAAAGGGGGTTCCCGCCGCGCTGGTGATGGCCATGCTCAAATCCATAGTTGATTCGGAAGCCAGCCCGTCGGTTGAATCGCACGTAACCATGAAGCGGATCAATGAACGGCTTTTCCCGGACCTTAAAGGCGACATGTTCATCACGGCTTTTTACTGTGTTATGGATACTGATGCGTCCGTGCTTGACATATCATCGGCCGGACATACGGGGGGGCTGGTCTTCAGGGCCGCGACCGGCGATGTCATGTTCTATAATCCCAGGGGCATCCCCATAGGGACCGACCCGGGGCCAAAATTCAACAATATAATCAAAAACGACCATGTCACGCTTTCCGGCGGGGATGTGATAGTGGTATTTACCGACGGCATAACAGAGGCAATGAACGCCGACCATGTCCAGTATAACATGAAGAGGCTGATATCGGCCATTAAGTCAAGCTGTACCAGGAGCGCTGAAAACATAACCGAGTATATAGTAAATGACGTGAAAAAATTCGCCGGAAAAGCCGAGCAAAGCGATGATATAGCACTTCTGGTACTGAAGAAAACACTGAATTAACAATATGCCCTTAAGGAGGGCGCAAAAGGAGGCTGTTATGACCGTAGCAAACACAGTGAGTTTTACCGACATTAACAGGGGGGGTGTAACCGTCATCAGCGCCGAAGGCTTTATTGACGCTTCAAACGCGTATAAGCTGGCGGAAAAATTCGAGGAGGAATTCGCCAGGGAGAATTATTCACTAATCATAAACCTGGATAAGATATCATTTATCGGCTCGGCCGGGTGGGGGATACTTCTCTCAAACCTGAGGAAGATAAATGAAAAAGGGGGCTGTTTAAAGCTCACGAATATGAATGAGGATGTTGAATGCGTTTTTAAGATAATGGAATTTTTTGAGCTCATCGAGGCGTATCCGACCGAACAGCAGGCAGTCACCAGTTTCAGGGCTCAGTAAAGGGCAAAAACCGGAACGGAGGGCGATATGGAACTTTTTATTTTTGAAAACCGCAGGGATGGGGCTTTTATCATAAGCCCTTCGGGATGGATAGACGGGACAAACATAAAATTGCTGGAGGATAAGCTTAAGGCCCTTGTTAATTGTAATGAAAAAAAACTGGTTGTTAATCTTGAGTACACGGCGAATATGGGAACTGAAGTGTGGATGGTGCTCCGTGATTTTGTGGCGGTTCTCAGGGCGATAGGCGGCGATATGAAGCTTGCGGCCATGAACGAGGAAGTCGGCCTGGTATATGAATTGCTGGACGCGCATGAATTTATTAAATCATACAGGAATGCCGAAGAGGCGGTGGAGAGTTTCGTGACAAATTAACAAGACGGAGGCACATGTTATGAAATTACTGCGTTTGATGACGGCGATGTTGTTCCTGTTTCCCGCAATTATAATGTCTTCAGTGACATCCGTGTCGCTTGTAAATACATCTACGGCGAGTTTCTACCCTGTGGATACAAACAAACTTGTATACAGGTTTAGCATAACAGCCGGAACGGATGATGTCTTAACGGCTATCAGCGTCGTAAATACGAAAACTGCCGATCAATCAGGTGACATAATGGCTGTTAAAGCGTGGTATCAGGCCGCAGGAGGGACATTTAACCCGGCAGCCGCGGTGTTAATTGGCACGCTGCCCAGGACAGCAACAAGGACATGGGGCTCCGCCGCGCTGAATACTCCTGTTCAAAACGGCGGTTCCATATATATAACGGTTGATATAGCGGTGACTCCGGCCGATAACAACCAGTGTGCGTTTAGAATATCAAAGAATTGCATAAGCTTCACGGGGGGCGGAACATTTCCTTCATCCGACACGACAAATTCAAGTACGCAGACGATTGTCAACAATGGGTATCTTTATGTGTCGTTAACGGACGCCATGCCCCAGAAAGCTGACGCCGGGCAGTCTAATATCCTCGCGTTCAGGGCCGGTTTTTATAATTCCACCCCGAGCGGCGGCAGCAATATATCGGTCAGCGCAATAAGGCTGCAGTCGGTGAATTACGCCTCAGGCGTCAATATGAACGCTTCCATAGCCCGTATAATAATTAAGGATGGTTCGACAACATACGCAAATTATGTCCCGTCAGGGACCTCGACTACGGCAAACATCAGTTTATCAACGGCCATTTCAGTAAATGACGGAGGCGCCGCGCAATATGTGGATATTTATATTTACCTTGAAACCGCTGTCAATACGTATGACATAGGCCTGAGGATACCGCAGGCGGCGGATATAACCAACGGCGGATCATACACTACAAGGGCGTATACAGGGACCTCTTTTCCTTTTGCCACGACAAGGACCCTGATTACAACGGCCAATAACTCCGTGAATGTGACGCGCGTTGACCTGATGCCCGGGTATGTGTCCAGGGGCCAGCAGGGGGTGAAACCTTTCACGCTCCGGTTCGCGCATCCGCAGGCTGTGACCATCTACGCGGATGTTGTTGTCAGTGGTGTGACATTAACGGCAGTATCAAACCCGGCGATGGGATTGAATGCGCTGTTTTCACGGGTCAGAATATCGGATGGAATTACAACATACTCGGATACATCCGCGTTAAGCGGCGCGAACAGCGTTTGGCTGCCTTTCGCGTCAAGTATGACAGTAACATCCGGGACATACAGGGATGTAACAGCCATGGTGGATATACTGCCGGCAGTGTCCGCGAATGATTTTTACATGAGCCTTTCAAAAACTTCGCATATATCTGCGTTTTCCGGAAGCAGCGGTGTCACGCTGACGCCTGTCATGGCAGCGTCGCTGACAAGCACGTCCGCTGTCATACAAACCGGGGCAACGGGGGTAAGTGTTTTCCATCTGAACACGATGCCTCAATACGCGGCAAAAACGCAGAAATGGGTCCATGCCGCAGATATTACGTTTACCCATTTAAACGGGGTTGGCTACGCGCCGATTGAAATCAGGGGCGTAACTGTAACTGTTGAGAACGATTCCGGAATTAATACGCCCAACAGCGTCATGTCCGGGTTTACGGTCCTTGACGCGTCGAATAATACGCTTGCGTCAGCGTCATCAATGCCGGCGTCCGCGGCAAAACTGTATATTAATTTTTCCACATCCCTGATAGTGCCGCCGGGCGGGTCCGGTGCCCTGAAATTTTACCTGGACGTGACCGGCACGACGTCCGAAACAAGCATAAAGCTCAGCCTGGGCGCGGCCACGGCTGTCAACGCGGTGGATAAAAATTCAAAACTGCCTGTCGCGGTAACTTCCGATATTTCAGATTCTTTTCCCATGAAAACATCATCTGTCCTGATACTCAATCCCGCTGTGGATATAAAAGCAAGGCATGCTGACACCATGCCTCAGCGCGCAAATTCCGGGCAGCAGGGCGTAGCCGCAATGTCCATCGCGTTATTGAATAACACAAACGGTATGGTTTCAGTGGGCAGGCTGAGGTTTGAGATACAGGATAATGCGGGGGTTCCCATACCGGCAGCCGATGTGGTGGATTATGTCCGGGTTGAGGATTTTAGCAACACATCAGCAGCTTACTATGCCTCGGCTGTCACGACAACCGGTTCTGTCCTGGATATGGCTTTGGTTTCGCCGGTAATCATAGGATACAGCTCTTCGGCGCCGGTCACGGTGTCGGTAAAATTTAACATTTCAGCAAGCCCGAAAAAGAATTACTTCAGGGCCCAGATGGCTTCAGCCGCGGGGATTATCGCGAAGGACTATAACCTCGGCAACGCGCTGCCGGTTTCACCCATACTTGATTCTTTCCCGATGAACAGTTCGGCCGTGCGTGTCGAGGCGCGCGCGCTTTCATTGAACGTGTCGCATACTCCGCGCGCCGCGGGGCCCCTGTCAAAAGGCGACGTCGGCGCGGAGCTCATCGACCTGGCATTTGAAGCGCCGGGTGACACCCTGACTTCATCTGCCGTTATTTACGGCATTACATTGACAGCCGAGAACTCTTCAGGGTCAATCGCCGCCAATACCGCGCTTTCCAAGGTGGTGGTTTACGAAAAGGGAAATCCGCTGAACATTTATGGTTCTGTTCCGGCAATGCCGGCCGGGCAGTTTGTATACGTAAAATTCACAAATCCGGTACGCGTGACACCGTCGGCATCCCCGGGGAACCTGACAGTGACGGTGGCCGCGGATATATCGCCGTTTGCCTCGGCTCCCGAGTTCAGGATAAGCCTCTCTAACGGATATAAGGTCGGCGCGTGCGACTCAAATCAGATGATTGCCGTATCTGTAACCGCCAAAGCGCCCGACACGTTCCCTGACATGCGGTCAAACCTTATAAACCTTCTGTCCTCAAATAAGGCCAAGCTCATGCACTCGGACCTGATGGCAGAAACGGCCACAAACGGGCAGAAAGCCGTGGCTGTAATGGGGCTGAAGTTTTCGAATGCCACAGACAGGCCGATTGCCATACATGGACTTACTTTAACCGCTGAAGATATGGCGAATAACGGCATAATACCTTCGGCTGTACTGGCGGCGCTATATGCGGTCGATGACGCAGGCACGACAAATGGCGTTGTAACGGCAGTGCCGGATTCAGGGCAGGATGTGTACATGACATTTACGGACGACGTGAATATTGCCGCGTCATCATACGGGAATTTTAATATCATTGCGGACCTGAAGGATAACACATTTACTTCGGCCTTTAAACTGGAGATAAGCGCGGCAGTAAGGGTGGATGCCATGCCCAATACCCTGATAGTAGAAGCTGATTCTGAGGATACTTTTCCGATGAGGAGTTCTCCTGTACGGGTGCAGTTAAAGCCCTCCGGGGCCGGATTATCCCACAATGACGTTATACCCACAACCGCATCGACAGGCCAATCGGACATCTTCGCGGAAATATTAACCGCATATAACCCCAATACGGCGGACTGCGCTGATGTGGTCCTCTCAGGGCTGACATTGACTGTGGAGGACGACACAAATACAGCCATAAATCCGTCGGCAGCAATTAAAAAAATCACAATAAAGGGCGACTCCGGAATCAACGCGTCTTTTACCGCCGTTCCCAATACTGTCGGTTCATTTTATGTGCCTTTTTCAGCGCCGGTGGCAGTGGGGCCGGGACTCTCGCAGGTATTAAAACTGAATCTTGATATCACAGATACGCTGCAGGCATCATTTTTCAGGATTAACATCAAGAACGCTGCTGCCGTAAGATTTGTTGACGCTAATTCAGGCATGACCATCGCGGCAACGGCTATGAACGGGGACGCTTTCCCGATGACCACGTCGGGCGTCATAGTGCAGCAGCGGGTGCAGGAATGCAGGATGTCCCATGCCGACATCATGCAGCCGGCGTATAACAGCGGGCAATCCGGGGCGGGTCTGCTCTCAATAAGTTTTACAAATCCGGGAGGTTCAAACGGCGCAAATATGTTTATAACAAGGATAGTGGCCACGGTTGAGGACGCGTCAAACAACGGCATAACGCCCGAGTCAGTACTCTCAAGGATATATGTGACGGATGCGTCAGGTGCCGTTTATGGCGATGTTGTTTCGCCACCGGATTACGGTGATTCGGCATCCATCGGCCTTACAATACCAATAATCATACCGCCCGGGACAACGAAGCAGGTTTTCATAAAAGGAAATATCGACGCTTCGCCGTCCGCTCCGGGGTTCAGGGTTGACATCAAATACGCGTCAAATGTAATTGCCAGGGACTCAAATTCATATGACATACTGCCTGTTACCGCTTATATGGATTCTTTCCCGATGCGTTCGTCTTACGCCCTGATCCAGCAAAAAACAAATCTTATATCGGCTTCATCCGCAAACCTTATGCCCGCTGCGGTAAACAAAGGACAGGCTGACGTTCCGGTCTTATATTTTGAGGCTGTTAACGGCAATCCGGCAGGGTATTCAGCCGCCGAAGTGCGCGGACTGACTGTTACCGTTATGAATTCAGCGGCAGGGCCGGTAGCGCCATCAGCTGTTTTATCAAAACTAACCGTGTCGGACGGAGTTACTGTATTCGGGGCACAAACGGCAATATTATCTGCGGGCAATAAGGTATTCATACCATTATCAACTCCGATCAGCCTTGCAAGCGGCGTTTTAAAGGGGGTTACCATGTACGCCGATATCGCGCCTGCCGCGTCCGGGCTTAACCTTATGCTGTCCTTAGAGGATGATGGGGATATTTCAGCGGCAGAAATAAACAGCGGGGGTCCGGTTACCGCAGTAACAGGATTGTTTCCTATGCGCTCGGATGCGACAACCATAATTTCAACCCCCGGGATACATGTTACGCACAGCGCGGCGGCGCCCGGCGATATATCCGGAAGCCAGCAGAATTTCAGCCTTTTATCCCTGACATTCACGAACATAGGGTCTTTTGCCGAATACGTGCGTTATCTGACGGTTACTGCAAAGGACAATTCCGGCAGCGGCGCGCCTGCGGGGGAGATATTCTCGAATATGTATATAGTGGATGATGGGGGCGACACTAAATGCGTTAAAGCTGTTTCAGGGGCGGCCCCACAGATCATCCTGGACATGTCATCGCTGCCGCTGCAGGTACTTCCGCAGTCGGCCATAAGCATGGCGCTTTACGCGGACGCGCGGGATGTGACTTTCTCCGCCTCGTACCGTGTGGAAGCCGCATCAGCAGCGGACGTTTCCGCGACAGCTGCGGTAAGCGCCGGGGCGGGCGATTCTTTTCCCATGGGGTCGGGAAACTTTAATCTTCAGCAACGGAATACGGGAATCAGCGTTTCGCTGGCGGACCTGATGCCACCTTCGGTTTCCACGGGGCAGCCTGAAGTCATGACCATGATGCTTTCCATAAGCGGCGCAGGAGGGCCGGGATATTCGCCGGTGATCATAAAGGGTATATCCATTACTGTAAAAGATGCCGCGTCAAATACCCTGTGCGCTTCCAAAACTTTTTCAAGGGTCAGGCTTACAGATTTCATAAATGATTTTGCCGATACCGCCGTGATACCTGACAGTGAATTCATAAACATACAACTGCCGCAGCCGCTGACAGTATCCGCGGGTGAGGTGAAATACATCTATGTGATAGCGGATATGTCGACGAACACAAATATAGCCGCGGCCGGTTTTAAACTGGCTCTGTCGTCGCCGGACGCGGTGGAGGCGTATGATTATAATTCCCGGTCCATGCGGGTGCCGGTGACGGGCGCCTTCGCGCTGGAGTCTTCCGCTGCAGCCATACAAAAACACGCCGTGCAGCTTAAGGTCGCGCATGAGGATGCCATGCCTGCCAGGATAAGCACGGACCAGCTGAACATACCGGTAATGAAGCTTGTGTTCACGGACACGGGGGATACCAAAACGGCAAGTGTCATGATAACGAGGCTATATCTGTATCTCGTGGATAACCTCGGGGCTAATACGCTGCCGCAGGACGTGGTAAAAGCGGTGCGTATTTCAAGCGGGGACGGGTCAGTCACATACGGGGAGACAACCGTGTTTTCCGGCAACAAGATAACCATTAATCTGTCGGCGCCGGTCATAGTATCGGCCGCGGTCAATGTGACAGTGACGGTCAGGGTGGACGCAGCGTCCTTGTTTAACAAACCCGCGTTTAAGGCGGCGCTGGTTTCAGCGCCGGACATTTACGCCGTGGACGCGAACAGTTTTGATTCTGTACCGGTAGTAAATAAACAGCCGGATAATTTCCCGATGATGTCGGGTTTAAGCGTCCTTGAGAACAGGGCGCAATCCGCTGACCTGGGTGATTTTACAGCGATAGCTGACGCGCAGCCGGCAGTTACAAAAGCGCAGAAAAGGGTGGCGCTGTATTCTTTTAAGGTCAGCGACACTATGGCCGCGAATACAGCCCGGGAAATTATAAGCGGCATAACGGTTACGGTAAAGAACGGGGCCGGGTCCAATATCTCCGCGGGGTCATGTTTTGACAGGCTGTATGCGGTCGACGGCTCATCAAATACTCTCTCAAGCGTGGTCCCCGGCATTTCAAATAGGGTGCCGATGCCTTTCATCGCGCCGGTTATTATTTCCCCGTCCGGATACTTATACGTGACAATTTTTGCTGATATCCTGCCGGCGCCTGCCGTGCAGAATTTCGCGCTATACCTGGAATCCGGCGGTGATGTGTGGGTTAAAGACGCCAATTCAGGATATGAAACAGACAAAAATATAATTGGGCCCGCGATGCCATGGCATACGGCGGCTATTGGAATATTTGACGCCCCTGCTACGGACCTGCACGCGTGGCATGACGGGACTCTAATACCGGCGCTGATTGGAAAAGGCCAGGATGACGTAAAGGTCATGGGTCTTACTCTGTCAAATCCGTGCGCCACGGGTTCCGCGGACGTTATCATGCATGGTGTGTCAGTCACGGTATTGGATGCCGCAGGCGTGACTCTTGCGCCTTCCTCTGTAATTGAGGGGCTGAAATTCGCGGATTATCCCGGGCTGGTAACATACGGCTACGCCACGGGAAGCGCGTTTGCGTCAGCCGGGCCGGTATATGTCGCGTTCGACAGCCCTTTGCCGGTCGGCGCCATGAAAACAACGACCATATACTTATCCGCGAATGTCGCGGATAACGCGGCGCCCGGAAGCGTAAGATTCAGCATATCGCAGGACACGTGCATCGCCGCGCATAATAACCCGGCCGGGTATGTGACCATTACTGCGGTTAACAGCGATGCTTTCCCTATGAACACAAACTTGACAAGCGTCACCGCGGCCACATACTTTGTCGGAGTTTGCCATGCGGCACGCATGCCTGTGTCCGCGGTCAGGGGACAGGCAGGGGTCAAAGCGCTGGAATTGTCATTTTCAAACCATAATACGGCGGATATAGGGATTAAAGGCATAACTCTGACAGTAAAGACAAGGCAGGGAAATAAGATACCGGCATCGTCGGTGATCAGTTCTGTTTTATTGATGGACGGCGCTGCGATAGCCGGGACATTTACGGCGACGGACTCGCCTGAATTATACCTTGACCCGGCGGGGCTCAATATCCCGAAAGGAACAGAAAAAACGCTGGCGGTTGTACTCGGCCTTTCGGCGGATTGCCTTTATGACTTCGGCCTGGAACTGGAAACCGCGGGCGATATCACGGCATCGCCGGACTCAAATATGCAGGCGCAGGCTGGTGATTATTTCGGGAACATGAAGTCTGGGATGGTCTCGGTGCTTGCGCCGGCGACGGCAGAATCCTTCCATAATTACCCGAATCCTTTCGACCCGGCCAGGGGAAATACAGTTGTGGAATATTACCTTGAGGACACATCTGAGGTCACGCTGGCAATATACACGCTTGATTTCAGGCCGGTTAAGATTCTGGCTGACAGGGCCGTAAAAACCGCCGGGCTGCACAACGAGGATACATGGGACGGCTTCAACAGCGGACACACCGGCGTCCGGTCGGGGGTTTATATATGCGTTATAGACATAAAAAGCGCGGCGACAGGAAGGTCGGAGAGGTTAATGCGCAAAATAGCGGTGCTAAGATGAGCGGGGAGGGCGGAATGGGAACCATTGATAAGCGCGCGCATGTCATTGCGGGGCTTATGCGGGTTGCGGCTGTTATTATATTTATAGCCTCGTTCGTGTGTCCGGCCGGAGCCTCATCATCCTACGGCGCCGATGATCTCTTTACAGCAGGATTTGGTTCCAGGCCTTATGCCATGGGAAGCGCCTTTACCGCCCTTGGCGGCGACGCATCGGCCGCTTTTTATAATCCGGCAGGGCTTAATAATCTTGAAAAGCAGCAGGTATCGCTTATGCATTATCCCCTCGGGTTAAATACGCTTTATAATTCGGCGGCATACGCGCAGCCGGTATTTGATTTCGGTTCAATCGGGCTGGGTATCTGCAGGATATACACGGGGGATATACCTGTTTATGATTCTTCGGATGTCCCGGCAGGATACACCTCGTTTGAGGAGTATAAAGGCACAGTATCATACGCGAAAAAGACGGGATACAACACCGCGTTCGGGGTAAATATAAACGTGTTTACGATGTCGCTGATGAAAACAAGCGCGGTATCCTTCGGCGCGGACCTGGGGTTCTTATACGAACCGTTCAGCTTTTTAAGCGCGGGTTTTATGGTGCGTAATATTTTAAAGCCTGTATACGCGATGTCCGGCGGCAGGGAGGAGCTTCCTCAGACTTATACCGCGGGCGTGGCGTTAAAGCTGGCGCTGGCGGATTATAATTTAAATATCACCTTTGACTGTTCAAAGGGCGAGACTACAAACGGAGTGATGCTGCGCGGCGGGGTTGAAGGCGTTATCTATGGCGTGGCGGCATTAAGGGCCGGATATGACGATGGCAGGCTGGCATTTGGAGGAGGCCTGAAATTATGGGACGCGGTATTAGACTACGCTTATTCCACGGACCAGTATTCCGGAGGCCTCTCGAGGTTCACGCTTTCATATAACTTTGGAATGACGCTGGATGAACAGAAGAAATCAAGGGAGACGGAGCTAAAATTCAGGGTGAAAGAGCTTGTTGAGCGCGAATTCAGGAAAAAAGAGGCGGCGAAAGCAAAGATAATAATTGACAGGGCATACGCGCTGTATAAGGAAGGAAGCTTTGACAAGGCGCTGGAGGACGCGGATAAAGCCCTGGCGTGGTCAAAGGATTACCCGGACGCCCTGACCCTTAAGAAGCTCATCGGCAGAAGGGCCATTTCCGGCCATTATGAGAAGGCGCTGAAGGCGTATAACAGGGGCGATATTGTATCCTCGCTTGAAGGCTTTAAAAACGTTTACGCGCTCGACAGCGGATACAGGGATGTGGATTATTACATAGAAAAATTGAACACGAAAATGTCCATGAAAAGCGCCGCGAAGGCGCACTTTATCAGGGGCGTGGAATTATATGTCGACAAACAATATGACAAAGCAAAGGAATCGCTGAGCATGGCTTTAAGCATCGAACCGTCGAATAAAGTCATAAGGACATATCTGGAAAAAGCCACAGTGCAGATGAAACTGGCGGCCGGCGGGCCGGGTTTGGCCGGAGGGCAGTCGGAGAAGGTAAAGAAACTTTATTATACCGGACTGAAACTGTATACCGCGGGAGACCTGAAGAACGCTATAGTCTACTGGAAGCAGGCCATAGAAATGGATCCGGATGATATCAGGGTGATGAAATCGATTGAAAAGGCCCAGGTTGAGCTTACTGAACTTCAGAAAATAGGCGTTAATGAGGATCAGGGCGCGGGGGTAAAATGAAAAAAATATTTTTCACCGAAGCGCAGGCGGATATGGGGGAACTGGCCGGAATAAGGGCTTCGTTTAACAAGGCGGTGGCTGATTCCGGAGTCATAGTATCGCGCCAGAACATAAAACAGATGGAGCTTGCCATTAATGAGTTCTGTGAGAATGTCATAAGGCACGGATACGCGGAAAAAAAGGGGCGCATCCTGCTTAAATATGTCATTGAGCACAACGGCATGAAGGTTGAAATAACGGACAGCGGCGTGCCGTATAATATGCTCGAATACGTGCCCATGTCAAAGGATGTGCTGGTGGAAAGGGGCATCAAGGGAAAGCTCGGTATAGGCATGATAATGAATGTGTGCGACCGGATTATATATGAAAGAGGGAACGGAAAAAATAAAACATCGCTGATAATCTATCACGGGGCATAACGGAAATATATGGCGGCAGCGCAAGCGGGTTTGTGCGGTATGAGTGAAATTATCACTCAAATATTGACCTTTGGATTTTGCGGTAGAAAGCCTGCGGATTTTTTATGCCCGGCGGCAGCCATGCCTGTGTTTGGATTTCATACGGGGGGGAATATGGATTTGTTTGTTTTTGACAATCAAAAAGCCGACGCGGTTATACTTCATCCCATGGGCTGGATGGACCATACAAACGCCGGAATCCTGAAGGCAAAGCTTGATGAGGCGCTGAGCAAGTCCCCAAAAAAGATTGTGATTAACATGAGGGACCTGGCGTTTATGGATTTATCGGGGTGGATAACATTCCTGGAGGTCCAAAGCAGGATAAAAGCGAACGGGGGAGAGCTGCGCTTCGCGTCAATGAACGACGAGGTGTTTGTGTATTATGCGGCTATGGCAATGGATACAGTAATCAGTTCGTACGGGACGGTCAGGGAAGCTGTCGAGCAGCCTGTACGGGCCATCTGAAGGAGGGACGGCGTGAAAGAAGAAACATCGCTTATACTCGGAGTCGAACACAAGGGGAGCATTGTGATACTCAACGCGCAGGGGTTCATAGACCAGACGAATTCGGATATCTTTGAGGAAAAACTGGAATGCCTGCTGAAAAACATGTATTACAAAATAGTTGTGAACATGGCCGGCCTGAACTTCGTGGGTTCGGCGGGATGGGGCGTCTTTCTGGCGCTTATCAATAAGGCCAGAAAAAAGGGCGGGGACATGAAAATCTCGCATATGCGGGGTAATATTTCAAATACTTTTAAAATGCTGGGGCTGCACGACATGATAAACACCTATGACACATTGAGCGACGCCGTAGACAGCTTCAGGGCGCATTAGGAGGCGGTAATGAAAATGGTGGATTGTCTTGAGGTTGCCGCAAAAAATGATAAGCTGGAGTTTATCAGGGCGCATGTAAGGGAAGCGGCCTTTCGTTCCGGAATTAAAAACGCCGGAAGGGCGATATTTCCGCTGGAGGCGGCTGTTTCCGAATTCTGCGATAACGTAATAAGGCATGGTTACAGGAACGGTCATGGCAGGCTGCTTCTCATAACAGCCGTGTATTTAACCCGCGTTGCAGTCACGATAATAGACAAATCGCATCCTTTTGACATTACGAAATACGCCCGCCTTGCAAAAGACAGGCATGGGGCATTTGATGAGGACAATGTGGGGTTAAAGGTCATCTTTTCCATGTGCGACAGGATAATATATACAAGAAAAAACAATATAAACGAAACAGAGCTCATAAAATACATCGACTGACGGGCGCGGACCGCCTGAAAGAGCTTGTACCCGCACGGCAAGATACTGTCATTAATTGTGTGTAAATTGATTTGTTCTTTTATCCCTCTCCCATTTGGGAGAGGGTAGGGTGAGGGGAATAAGACAATTGGTTTCACCTCACCCCTGCCCCTCTCCTAAGAGGAGAGGGGTGAAAGCCGTTTCTAATGAAAACAAAGATATTTAAAGGCCAAAGTGAGTTTACACACTATTATTTACAATAACGCAAGGCAATCGTCAGTTGCAAAAAAACCTGAATAATTGTAAAATAACATCCTGTTTTATAGACGAAAATTCAGGGAGGTTTTGTGAAAGTCCTGCTGGATGTTTTAACAAAAAAAATACGGGACGCGGCAAATGCGCCGGGTTACAATTATTCTGATAAGGCCGGAGCCGCCCTTGTAATAATAACCCTGTTTTTTTTCGCGGCCAGGTTCATAAATATACTTGATTTCCCCTCGGATTATACAAATGACGAAATGTACTCCCTTTATAACGGCATCTTAAGGCACCTGGGCTTGCAGGGTTTTTTCTCCTGGCAGGCGCTCTTTGGCGCGCACGGCACATTATTGGCGCAGATGACATCATTCCTGACCCCCGCAATAAGGGAAAATATCGGTTATTACCATGTTTTCGCGGTTGTTTTAAACGGCATATATATATACGGCGCGTACCTGCTGGCAGGGGAGCTTTATGACAAAAAGACAGGCATACTGGCTGCTTTTGCCGCAAGCCTCTCGTCCTGGAGTTATTTTACGGCGAGGAGCTACCAGGCAAATATGCTCCTGCCGCTGTTTACGGTATTCTGCCTTTATTTTATTGTCATGGCTGTCAGGAAAAATGGGTGGTACTACATCCCGGCCGCGGTAACTTACCTGCTCGGCTTTAATACGTACCTTTCATTCCTTCTTATTATCCCCGTTGTGCTTGTTATACTCCACAACGGTTACCGGGAAAACCGGATGGGGAAAAGGAAATATTTTTACATTTCCACGGCTTTCCTGTTTTCGGGAATCGCGGTCCTGTGCTACATATTCTTAAGCTCCGACATGCTCATCCGCATGGTCGAGGTTTTAAGCGATAAAAAGCCGGGCGCGCCGAACGCCATTGTAAGCCTGCTGTTGAATGCGGCGAATATCAGGTACCTGTTTGTTGCGAACAACGCGTATCCGGAAATGCAGTTCTCCATGCTCGCGCTCCTAAACCCGATTGAAACCCTGTTTTTTTCCGCGGGGATCGTGTATATTGCCGTGAACATAAAAGACAACGCGAATAAAGCCGTCCTTGCAATGTTCCTGTTTTTCATGCTGCCTGTCCTGACCCACGGAGTCCAGCAGTCGCGTTTTGTCCAGGCGCTGCTGCCTGTAAATATAATAACGGCCGCGGGCCTTGCGCGGCTATTTGGAATGAAGAAGCCCGTTATTGCCGCCGGATTTGGCCTCTTTATAATGTTCTGCGGCATCTGGACAGGGTTGTTCCTGCTTAACTATGAAAAGATAACGCCCCGGCCATATGTAAAAAAAACATTCATTAAATATGTTAATTCGGTTTACGGGGATAAGTACGAGTACCTGCAGCATATTGACCTTGACCAGCCTGACAGGACTTTAATCAGGCTTAAGAGTTTTTATAACGGGGCCGAAAATAAGGAATACACGGCCTTTACCGTAAATGCTTTCTGGAAAGAACGGTTTTTAAGGACTGTTGACGCGTCCGACACGGCGGAGATAAAAATTTTCTACAGCGATATTTCAGGACCGCGCAAGCGCTACCCGTATTTGCTGGTGGTTTTAAAATCCGGCTCGAAATCCGCGGCAAGGTACAGGCAATTTGACGGGCTGCTGAAACAGGCCCGTGATTATATGAAGGGCCATTCACGGGAAGAGAACCTTGCGTATTTGAGCGCGGCATACAGGCCGGGCAGGGACGCGGAGGTATATAATCTTCTTGTTAAAATGCTTGTGGCGGACATTTTCCTGGATGAAGGAAATATTCCGGCAGCCATAAGGGTATATGAGGAAAACTCCGCTGTTAATCCGGTCACGGCGGATGTAAATCTAAAACTCTACAGGTGTTATGCCATCTTGGGCATGCAAAAACAGGCTCAAAAAAATCTGGAAGCGGCAAAAAGGTACATATCCAGCCATCCTGAGCTGGAATAGGGCATGGGATTTGACGTGTTGCGTAAAAGAATACCCCAATTAAATATGGGGTTTTGTATTAACAATCAGCAAAACAAAGCGATGATATAATATCATATGTTATAATTTGATGTGTTTTAATAAAATCTAATGACATAAAGCCCAACTACAATATAATTAGCTGTAATATAGATTATTATAATTAATTATAATCTAATTTAATGCTGTAATGTGCCGGAATAAATCGCTAATTTATATTGACTAAAAGAGGAAAACATAATAAAATTTACAAAAGCGGGAAAAGTGAAAAAACCAAAAAATCGATAATTGCAAAAAATGAGATTTTGAGGTGCGTATGGCAAAAACCGAAAAGGAAAAATTACTCGAATTAATCAAAAACGGGTGTGAACACACCGGTAAATACTACACAATCCAGGCCGGGCCGAATAAGGGCAAAACATTCCCGGTATACCCAACAAAAGGCGACATAGCGGCCATGGTATATAATGATGAAGATGATAAGATAGAGATGGTTTATAAGTTGACGCTGCCGTATAAGGGAAAACCGCAGACGGATAAGTCTTCTATCGAATGGCCATTATGAAAAAGTCGTATTTTGTCGGCAAGACCTTTATATACAAAACCGTACTTGTGATTTTTTTTGCGCTTACTATATTTTCATCCGCGTTTGCTAAAGCAACGGGAATATCCCTTACAGATGTCCCGGCCGCAAATTTCAACCCGCTTGAGACAAATAGGTTAGTACTTCAGGTTAATATAGCGGCAAATGGATCCGGAGACACACTAAAATCTGTGGAAATAGTAAACAGTGCCGGGGCCAATGGCGCGGACCAGACAGTTGATATATCAGCTGTAAAATTGTGGTATCAGGCTACTGGCGGTGTTTTTAACGCAGGGAGTGCTTTATCACTTGGAACTCTTACCAGAAGCAGCGCTAAAAACTGGACAAAATCCTCTGTTAGCCAGGCCGTGATAAACGGAAGCTGCCTTTATGTTACAGTAGATGTTTCCGCAACCCCGACGAACGGCGCTTTGTGCAAATTCGGGCCATCGATGAGCAATAACAAATTGGATTTCAGTTCGGGAGGGCAGTTCCCGGCTTCCGCTTTATACAACACATCCACCCAGACCATAATAACCCCAAAATTTATTTTTGCATCATACATTGATAGAATGCCTGCAAAAGCTGATTTGGGGCAGGCTAATATAGATGCCATGCAGGTGTCGTTTTATAATACAGCTACTTTTACGGCGCAGGTTAACGCGGAAAGGCTTCAAACTGTAAACTATGCCGGAGGTGTGTTGTTAAACGCGGTACTGACCGGGATAAAATTCAGCGACGGCGTGACAACATACGCTAATTATACTGCGGTGGGTGCGACGACTACTGTCAATGTCCCATTTACAACCAGTTTAGCAGTACCGGCAGGAACGACAAAATCAGTGGACATATATATAGACATTACCAATACGATAAACGCATACGACCTGGGTCTGCGGGTGCCACAGGCTTCTGATACCACAAATTCCACAAGAATTACAATAATGGCTTCGGACGGGTATGCTTTTCCGTTCTCGTCAACCAGGGTTATTATTACTCAGGCAAATAATACCGTAAACGCCTCGCACACCACCTTGATGCCGGCAGTTGTTTCGAAAGGGCAGTCAAATATAAAACCTTTTGTAATCCGGTTTACCCACCCGCAGACAGTCACAACCTATGCAGACTGCATCATAAAGGGAGTAACTATAACCGCCATATCTAATGACGGCGCGAGCGCGGACTCCATGTTTTCAGGTATGAGGATTTCTGATGGTGTGACTGTTTTTTCAGGCACGCCAGTTTTAAGCGCTGTTTCCGGGTTAGCCTGGATACCGTTTGCGCAGTACATAACTATTACGGCAAATACATATAGGGAAGTGACAGCCTTAGCGGATATAAAATCATCAATTACAAGCGCAAATTTTTACATGAGTCTTTCTAAGTCCGCTGATGTGTGGGCGGTAAGCGGATCCTCCGGAAATACGCTGAATGTTGTGATGGCATCGTCGCTTTCGTCCACCGCAGCGTCCATCATAAACGCCGCGACGGGAGTCAGCGTCCAACACGCAAACAAAATGCCGGCTTATGTGGCAAAATTGCAGAAGTGGGTGTATGCGCAGGATGTGACGCTGACGCATGCCAATGGCGCTGGTTACGCGCCCATTGAGATTAAAGGGGTTACACTCACCGTGGAAAATGACGCGGGGACAAACACACCAAACAGTGTGCTGGCAAAACTGACGGTTTTGGACTCCTTAAATAACACCCTTGTTTCATATTCTTCAATGGCATCAACAGCGTCAAAACTTTATGTGGATTTCTCGTCGCCGCTGATTATACCCCCGGCAGGTTCCAATACCCTGAAATTCTATCTTGATGTCACGGGAACGACATCTGATACTAACCTGAAACTAAGCCTTGGCGCGGCGACAGCCATAAATTCCGTGGACTATTATTCAAAAGCGGCCGTGGCTGTATCGGCCGATGTTTCCGATTCTTTTCCCATGAAGACATCTTCAGCGCAGATAGTAAACGCTGCCACTGACATTAAAGTCAGGCATGTTGATACAATGCCCCTTAAGTGCAATGCCGGGCAGCAGGGAGTCGCGGCCATGTCGCTGGCGTTCTTAAATAATACGTCAGGCGTCGTGTCTATAGACAGGATTAGGGTTACCATTCAGGATAACCTTGGCGCGGCAATACCCGCGGCTGATGTTGTCAGCGGCGTGCGTATTGATGAGTTTGTCAATACTTCAAATGTCTATGCCGGCGCTTCTGTCACAACCACCAGTTCTGTGCTTGATATTGCCCTGGCTCAGCCGATTATCATCGGTTATAACTCGGCTGTACCTGTGACAGCATCTGTAAAGTTTAACATGAGCGCAAATCCAAATAAGAGTTACTTCAGGATACAGCTTGCGGCTGCGGGCAATATAACCGCAAAAGATAATAACCTGGGAAATTCTTTGACAGCCGGTGCTTTTGCCGGGGACTCGTACCCCATGACAAGTTCCGCGTCTCACATAGAAGCGCGGGCGCTTACCATAAATGTCCTTCATACCCCGATTGCCGGCGGCCCGTATGAAAAAGGCGCGGTCGGCGTACAGTTGATGAACCTGGCTTTTGAGGTGCCGGGCAATACCATGACGTCATCGGTTATAATAAGGGGCATTACATTAACTGCCGAAAACAGCTCCGGATTCATAGGCGCCAATACGGCGTTCTCTAAAATGTCGGTTTTTGAGACGATCAACCCCGCAAACGAACTTGGCTCAGTTTCAGCGATTCCGGCAGGGCAGAATATATATATTAATTTTACAAACCCTATAATGCTTACACCGTCAGCGTCGCCGGGAAACATAACAGTCACGGTTTCAGCGGACATATCATCTTTCGCGTCAGCGGCGGAATTCAGGATTAATCTTTCCGGCGCGCAGAATTTATCCGCGGTGGATTCAAACCAGCTGCTTCCTGTTTCTGTTACCGCGAACATTGCCGATAGTTTCCCTGACATGAGGTCGTTCCTGTATACAATACAGTCTTCAAATAAAATGAAGGTGCTTCATACAAGCCTCATGCCCGCGGCCGCGACTAACGGCCAGCAGGGCGTTAAGGCCATGCAGTTAAAATTCTCCAATACCACTGACAGACCCATCTCTGTCCGGGGCGTTACCATAACAGTGGAAGACGGCTCAAACACGCCCATCATACCTTCCTCTGAAATTACAAAAATATACGCGGTTGACGGGGCAGGAAACACGAATGGAATAGTGTCGTCCATACCGTCCTCGGGCTCGATTGTTTATATCCCTTTTACAACCGTGGTTGATATAGCGACTTCCTCTTATAATACCGCGGATATTTATTTTGACCTGAAGGACAACGCTGTTATCTCATACATGAAACTTAATGCCGATATTGGCGCGGTTGACGCCATGCCCAATACCATACTGGTTGAGGCGGATTCTGGCGATTCATTCCCCATGAGAAGCAATGCCGTAAAAGTACAGTTAAAGCCCGCTTCAGGCGGCATCGCCCACAGCGATGTCATACCCACGACGGTTTCCACCGGACAGACTGACATATTCGCCGAGATTCTTACCATACAAAACCCTAACCCGGCTGACAGCGCGTCAATAATGCTGACCGGCTTAACAATAACGGTTGAGGATGATACAAACACGGCCATCAACCCTTCAACAGCCATTAAAAAAATAATGGTGCGCGGCGCAACGGTTGTTAACACTTTTTATACAGCCATACCTAATTCAACCGGCTCATTCTATGTGCCTTTTACCATTCCCGCATCAGTCTCGCCGGGCGTATCTGACGACTTAAAACTTTATGTGGATATAGTTGATACGCTGCAGGCCGGTACGTTCAGGGTAAACTTAAAAATAAATAATGACATAAGGTTTGAGGACGCAAATTCAGGCGTTACAATTACGACCTCGGCAATAAACGGCGATACTTTCCCGATGACAACATCCACTGTCATCATTCAGCAGCAGGTGGCTGACTGCCGGATGTCGCATACCGGCGTTATACAGGCTGCGTATAACAGGGGGCAGACTGGCGCGAAACTCATGGCGCTTAACTTCACAAATCCGGGCGGGATAAGCGGCGCTAACATGGCAATAACAAGGATCGTAATTACAACTGAGGACCTTTCAAACGCAGGGATTACTCCATACAGCGCGCTTACGCGCATGTATGTGACTGACAGCCTGGGCACCATATACGGAGATGTGCCTTCTGTGGCTGATTACGGGGATAATGTTTCCATAGGGCTTACAACGCCCATTACTGTCCAGCCGGGCGCGACAAAGCAGGTATTCATCGCGGGGGATATTAATTCCTCGCCGGCAACAGCCGGATTTAAGGTTAATTTAAAATCAGCGGCAGCCATTATTGCCAGGGACGCGAACTCATATGAAATACTTCCTGTAATTGCCCAGGCAGACGCGTTTCCGATGCGCTCGGATTACGCCCTTATACAGCAAAAATCATCTTCCATAGCCGCGGTATCGTCGAGCTTAATGCCCGCAACCGTAAACAAAGGCCAGGCAAATGTCGCGGCCCTTTATTTTGAACCGCGCAATAATAACCCCGCCGGCTATTCATCCGTGGAATTGACAGGCGTGACAGTCACGGTGCTGAGCTCCGGCGCTTCGCCTTTGATACCGTCGTCCGTAATCGCCAGGCTGGCAGTATCCGACGGCGTGACAGAATACGGCAGTCAGACATCCATGCCGGTATCCGGCAGTGCCGTTTATGTACCATTTACCACGAATGTTTCCTTAGCCGCAGGTTCGGCAAAGGGGCTTACGCTCTACGCTGACATAGCGCCGGCATCAACGGAAATATATGTCATGCTGGGCATTGAAAAACAACAGGATATAAAAGTTTCAGAAATAAACAGCTCCACGGCAATCACCGCAATTACCGCGGCATACCCGCTGCGTTCGGCTGTATCGACAATTCTTTCCACGCCCGGCCTGAAAATCAGCCATGCTGCCCTGGCGCCGCCGCAGGTAACAGCGGGGGAGCAGAATTTCGGGCTTATAAATTTTACATCCAGGAATATAGGTTCCTTCACCGAATATATAAGGTATTTAACCGTGACGGTAAAAGACGGTTTGGGTAATAATGTCGCCGCATCCGAGATATTCACCAACATGTACCTTGTGGACGACGCCGGAAATACAAAAGCGACTGCCGCGGTATCGGGGCCGCTGCATACGGTGATACTGGATATGTCCTCTTCGCCGTTTTTCGCCCTTCCGCAGTCAAGCGCGTCGCTTTCGCTTTACGCTGACGCTAAAGCCGCGACTTTCTCGGCATCATATTACATATCGCTGGCGCAGGCGCAGGATGTTTCGGTCACGGCCGCTGTTTCCGCGGACGGCGCTGAAATATTCCCCATGTCCTCGGGCAATTTCCTGCTGCAGCGCCGGACAGTTTCGGTATCCGCGGTTTTAACAGACCTGATGCCGCCTTCGGTTTCAACCGGGCAGGGAGATGTGTTTGCCATGATGCTTACGCTGAGCAATACCGGAGGCGCCGGTTTTTCGCCGGTATTAATCACGGGAATTTCGCTTACTGTCAGGGACGCGGCCTCAAATACAGTGGCGGCAAACATGGCAGTATCCCGCATAAAGGCGACTGATTTATTTGATGACTACTTAAACACAACGGCAATCACATCGTCGGAATTCATCGATTTTACTTTCCCGCAGCCTGTTACCCTGGCTGCCGGCGAGTTTAAATATGTTTATATAGTGGCTGACATAACGCCAAATACATATAACGCCGTATCTGGTTTTAAGTTTGTCCTGTCATCGGCCGCGGCGCTTACGGCTGTGGATTATAATTCAGGGCAGCTGCCTGTTGTTGTTACGGGAGTTTTTGCCATGGAGTCCTCAGTGGCGGCGCTTCAAAAACAGCCTACCTTGCTTAAAGTATCACACTCGGATACCATGCCGGCTGTATTAAGTACTGACCAGCTGAATGCACCGGCTATGAAAATCATATTCACGGACACAGGAGACACACGTACGGCAAGTATCATGGTCACAAGGGTAAATATTTACCTGGAGGATAATACAAACACAGCTATAGCGCCTGCGGATGTGGCAAAAGCCGTCAGGATATGCAGCGAGGATGGTTCGATAGTATACGGTGAAACAGCGTCATTTACCGGCAATAAGATAACCATTAATCTGACAGCGCCTATAATAGTATCAACCGCGAATAACGTAACAGCCACTGTCAGGGTTGATGCTGCTTCATCGTTTGCCAGCCCTTCATTTAAGGCGGCGCTGGTGTCGGCTCCCGATGTTTACGCGGTTGACGCGAACAGTTTTAATTCCGTGTCAATATCAAACAAGGCCCCGGATGTTTTCCCCATGGCGTCAGGGCTTGCGGTAATGCAGGATAAGGCATCATCAGTTGATATAGGCGGTTTTGATCCTGTTGTGGACGCGCAGCCTGCTGTTGTAAAAGCGCAGAAAAGGGTGGCGTTGTTTGCCTTTAAGGTAAGCGACAACCTGGCCGCCGGCACTGCTCAGGAAATATGGAGCGGCCTTACCATCACGGTAAAGAACGGCGCCGGTACGGCTGACATCGCCGCTAATTCATGCATTGAAAACATTTACATAGTGGACAGCGCTTCCGCCACTATGGCAAGCGTGGCTCCCGGAGCCGCCTTTAAGATACCGGTTAAATTCAGCGCGCCTGTGGCGCTTTCCCCGTCAGGTTACAAATATGTAACGGTTTTTGCCGACATACTTCCGCTGGCCACGGCGTTTAATTTCTCTGTATACCTTGAGTCGTCAAATGAGGTCTGGGTAAAGGATACAAATTCAGGATATGAAGTGACAAAAAATATAACTTCAGGAAGCCTGCCGTGGCACACCGGCCAGGTAAGCGTTAATAACGCTCCGGCCACAGACCTGTATACATGGCACGACGGGACGCTTATCCCGGCGCTTGTAGGAAAAGGGCAGGATGATGTGAAACTGATGGCGCTGAACCTGATGAACCCCGGCGCGGCCGGTTCCGCGGACGTAATGGTTGAGGGTATATCAATAACGGCCGTGGATACTTCAAATGTCATATTGACGCCTTCATCCATGCTGGAGGGTTTGAAATTCACCGATTACTTCGGAATTACCACATATGGATATGTCACGGGATCGGCATTCTCCGCGGCAGGACCCATATATGTAAAGTTCTTTAACCCGATGGCGGTGCAGGCATCCAATACAGTGACCGTATACGCCGTGGCAAACATAGCCGACAGCGCCGCGACCGGCGATGTAAGGTTCAAAGTCGCCTCAGCAGGGAATATTATCGCGCACAATTACCCGGCAGGGTATGTGACCATCACGGCTAAGAACGGCGATTCATTTGAATTTTTGTCAAATACAACCACCATAACCGCGGTTACGTATTTCATGGAAGTTGGACACAGCGCGCGTATGCCGGTCTCGGCCGTAAAAGGGCAGAAAGACACTGACGCGCTGGATATAACATTTACAAACAGCAATAATACAAACGTCGACATAGCGGGCATTACGATAACGGCCATATCCAGGGATGGCGCGGCCATACCGGCCTCTTCAGTGTTGAGGCTTATTACGTTTAAAGAAGGAACGGCTGTATTAAAGTCAATAACGGCGACAGCCGTCCCGCAGATGTATGTGGAATTCACGTCGCTTACAGTGGCGAATAATACCACGAAGACCATAACGGTATCAGTGGAAGTTTCGGATTCCTGCGCCCGTGATTTTGGAATTGAGCTTGTTTCAGCGGGTGATGTCATAACAACCCCGCTTACAAATGTCCAGGCAAAAGCGGGGGATTATTTCGGAAACATGAAGTCGGGAGCCGCTTCCATACAGGCGGCAATTACAGAGGACTCATATCACTCTTACCCGAACCCGTTTAATCCGTCGCTTGGCTCCACAAATATTGAGTATTACCTGCCGAATGCCTCGGAAGTAACCGTAGCTGTATTTACGCTTGAAGGCAGGAAGGTAAAAGCAATAATTGAAAAAACAGTAAAAACAGCGGGCCTGCATTCTGAAGATTCCTGGGACGGGAAAAACGGGGATAAAGCCGATGTGCGTTCCGGCGTATACCTGTGTGTTCTTGAAATAAATGATAAAACCACAGGGAAGACAAAGAAGTTAATAAGGAAGATAATGGTTTTAAGGTAAGGCAGTGGGCGGTGTGTGGTTGGTTTAGGGAATGTGAGACAGGAGACTGGAGATAGGAATGAAACCCGGAGCGGATGATTTAGGAATAGTTTCAATTAAAAATCAGGAATAAGAGATTGGAATTATACGAAGGTGGACATGACCGACAAGTTTGCTGTAAACAGCACCTATAGAGCTTATGGATTTCAATTTAAAATTGAAAATTTAAAATTGAAAATCGTTTGTATTTTATTATTTTTAATGCCGTTAAAAACGTTTGCCGTTGACAACTACGGGGCTGAGTCCGTATTTACTTCCGGCAGCGGGTCGCGCGCGTCGGCAATGGGCGGCGCGTTTACAGCTATATCCGATGACGCTTCAGGCACGTATTATAACCCCGCGGGCCTGATAAACCTCGAGAAACAGCAGCTGCTTTTAATGCATTACCCCATGCACGCTGACACCCTGTATAACTCGGTATCATACGCGCAGCCTATCCTTGATTTCGGAACTGTAGGACTGGCGGTTTACAGGCTCAGGACTGATGGCATACTTGTTTACGATTCATTGGACATATACACGGGAACAACCTACCTTGAAGAGTATAAGGCAACTTTTTCCTACGCGAGGAAGCTAAGCGAAGAATTTACGGCTGCGGGAAACATAAATATGTTTACCCTGGCTTTTCAGAAAGTAAATGCCATGGCATTTGGCGCCGATGTCGGGCTGCTTTACGAACCTTTTGATTTCCTTGCGGTCGGGCTTATGCTGCATAACATCATAAAACCGGAGCTTACCTTAACCGAGGTAAAAGAGGAGATACCCCAGTCGTATTCGGCTGGCGTAGCCTACAGGTTTAAGGCGGGAAACTTCGCGATAAACGCGGCTGTGGACGCGGTGAAAGCCGAGCTTGTAAACGGAATAAGGCTTAAAGCCGGGGCTGAAGTGACCGGGTACAGGATATTAAGCATAAGGGCGGGCTATGACGACGGACGCATAACCTTCGGCGGCGGGATAAAACTTTTTGACGCGTCAGTTGATTATGTATACTCCATGGACAGCTACATGGGCGCGCTTTCGCGTTTTGCGGTGTCTTATAACTTCGGGATGACGCTGGGCGAACAGAAGATTGCCAGGGAAAACGCGCTGAAAGAACAGGTAAAGCAGTTAATCGAGCAGGAGTTCAAGAAAAAAGAGGTTGAAAAGGCAAAGGTTTACCTTGATAAGGCTTACGCGCTGTATAAAAATGAAAAATATGACGACGCCATGGATGAGATTGAAAAAGCGCTCACCTGGGCAAAGGACTACAGCGACGCTAAAACGCTTAAGTCCATTATAGGAAAAAAATTGATCTCGGGCTATTATGACAGGGCTTTAAAATCATACAAGAATTCGGACCTGATAGGCGCGCTTGAAGGCTTCAAAAATGTTTACGCCATAGACAAAGGCTTCAGGGATGTATCCGAATATATAGGCAGGATCAACCAGAAACTTGACATGAAAGACAGCGCCAGGGAAGTCTTTACAAAAGGTATCGAGAGTTTTGTAGCCAAGCAGTATGATGACGCCATAGACTTCTTCGAGCGCGCCCAAAAAATGGAACCGGGCAACAAAGTCATAAAGACGTATATTGACAAGGCAAAGGCGCAGATGAAGAGGGCTTCAGGCGGCAGGGCGTTAACGGACGAACAGGCGGATAAGGTGAAAAAACTTTATTATGCCGGGTTAAAGATGTATACGGCCGGAGATTTAAAAGGCGCTTTAAGGTCTTGGAAGGAAGCCATAGAGATAAACCCGGACGACATTAAGGTTATGAAGTCCATAGAAAAAGCGCAGGCAGAACAGGCGGAGCTGCAAAAGAGGGGCATTAAATAATTGACGACGGACGATTAACGGTTGAATGCGGCTGATTGAAAATTTAGAATTGAAAATTGAAAATTTGGAGGCAAATATGGCAAAGAAAAAGAACAGCATAGAGTACTCGATAGAGATACCGAGACAGGACAAGTATTTCTTTCTGGTAAGGAAATTTTTGGAAAATATCCTCGGTGTCGAAAAAATATCCGAGAATGAAAAAGAACAGATAATCATGGCCGTAAATGAGGCTTGCGACAAGCTGCTCCGTGAAGAAGGGGATAAATTCAAGGATGTGAAGATCAGCGTTAAAGCCAGGGTTACCCCAAAAAAAATAATAGTTACGCTTCATCACAAAGGTTCCATGGAATTGAAAGGGTATTTCAAGTCGTATTCCGAGGAACAGGTCATAATAGAGTCTGTAAAAGCAAAGATCGGCAACTACCTGATAGAATCAAACGCGGACGAAGTGAGCTACACGTCCTCAAAGAAAAAAGGGCATCAGGTTAAAATTGTGAAATACAGGGGAAAATAAATGGCGAAAAAGCATTCAAGCATCAAGTGGGAAATAACATTTTTTATAGTTGCGCTTCTTGTGGCGGTCATAGGCTCCTTAAGTTATTTTGTCCTTGATTCGCAGAAAAAATCGCTGACAGAAGAGGTAAAGCTGCGCGGCCTTTCAGTGGCGAAGAACCTTTCGAACAATATCGCTGACGCAATGCTCACCGAGGACGAACTGACTTCCATGAGGCTTTTAACTGACGCGGCCGCCAACAAAGGCGTCAAGTATGCCGAGGTGGTGGATGAGGCTGGAAAGATAAAAGCCTGCGACGACATGGAAAAGATGGGGTCAAAGTACCTGGAACCTCAAAATGCCTCGGAAATTGAAGCCGGCGAAAACAGGATTATAATATATACGGACGAAAAACTGGGGCGCATGCTTGATTTTTCATCGCCCGTAGTCGCGAAGGGCAAACTTAAGCTTGGCACGGCCCATGTCGGCATATCTTACAGCGTTGTTGAGGATGTTTTGAACAGGGCTTTCATTAACGTGCTTGTGATTTCAATCATTGCCATCGCGCTCGGCATCATAGGCGCGTTTGCCATGGGTATAGGCATAGCCAGCCCCATAAATGTCCTTGCAAAAGGCGCGAAGACAATCGGCGCGGGAAACCTCGATTTTAAGATAAAGGTAAAAAGCAACAATGAACTCGGCGCTCTGGCAGGGGTGTTTAACATGATGACCCATGACCTGAAAAAAGCGCAGGAAGTCATGGTAAAGCAGCAGCGCCTTGAAAGGGAGCTTGAAGTCGCAAAGGAAATACAGCTTTCGCTTATCCCGAAGGATATCGCGGCCATAGAAGGCTATGATGTATCCGCGTATTATTCGCCGGCAAAGGAAGTAAGCGGGGACTATTACGATGTTATGCCGCTGGATAACGGCAAGTTCGGATTTGTGGTGGGTGATGTTTCCGGAAAAGGCGTTCCGGCGGCTCTGATCATGACTATGGCAAGGTCGATACTTCATGCCGAAGCGGACTCCTTTTACGAGTCGCATGTAACGTTGCAGAGGCTGAATCAAAAGCTATTTCCGGATATGAGGGAAGGCATGTTTATCACGGTGTTTTACGCCGTGCTGGACCCTGAATCCGGCAGGATTGACATGGCATCAGCGGGCCATAACGACACTTATGTGGAGGGCAACGGGGAGATTGTTTCGCATAACCCAAAGGGCTTCCCGATAGGGACAGACCCGGGGCCGCGTTTTGACAAGGTCATAAAGAATGACAAATTTACAATTGAAAAAGGGCAGGTTCTTGTTGCCTTTACTGACGGTATTACGGAAGCCATGAACAGGGAAAAGCAGGAATATGGGGACGACCGCTTCGTGGCAATAATAAAGGCGTCTTCGGGCAAAAGCGCCGCTGAACTCGTGGATGCGGTGGTAAAAGATGTAAGCGCGTTTGCCGGCGGGGCGGATCAGAGCGACGACATATCAATACTTGTGATAAAAAGAAAATAATACAAATACCGGGAGGAAAGCATGAGCATTACAATTGACGAGAAAAAGAACGGGGATGTATGCATCCTTACGGCCTGCGGGTTCATAGATACGTCAACCGCGTCGGCCATGGAAGAGAAGATCAAGAAAGTCTACACCGAAGGCAAGTACAAGGTGGTGGTAAACCTCGGCGGCGTGGAGTTCATAAGCTCAGCCGGCTGGGGAATATTTGTGGCGTACTTAAGGAAACTGCGGGAAAAAGGCGGCGACATCAGGCTCTCGTCAATGATTGAAAAGGTTGAGAAGATATTTACTCTCATGGAATTTGACAGCCTTATTGATTCGTACCCTGATGAGAACGCGGCCGTAAAAAGTTTTTCGTAAAGCTAAAAAGGCGGTTATCAAATGAGAAGAATATTTCTGATAGACATGCTTGCGGATGAGAAATACCTTACAACCATAAGGGCTTTTTTTACCCAGTCCGTCAAATGGAGCGGGGCGGCGGTCAGCCATGACGATGTCATTTACCTTGAGCTGGCTATTAATGAGTTCTGCGAGAACATTATAAGGTACGGGTATAAGGACAAGGTTGGAAGGATACTCCTTAAAATTGTGGTGGAAGAAGACAGGGTGAGCGCTGTCATAATAGATAAGGGTTTGCCGCACAATATACTTGAGTATGACCCTGTTTCAAAAGAAACGCTTGTGGATAAGGGCATAAAAGGAAAACTGGGTATCAGGATGATAAAGACTGTCTGCGATAAGATATATTACAGAAGGCTGAAAAACAAGAATAAGACCATACTTGTAAAGTACGCGGGGACAGGGAAGAAAGTTGTCGGTTAAGTTCCGTAAGGCAAAGCTTTGGCAGCCGCAGCCTTCAGGTTGCGAAACGCAGGACAGAAAACCGCATAGCGCAGCCTAAAGGCTGCGGTGGCCAGCACGAAAAATGGATAAAAAGAGAAGATAAGATAATGTGCCGGCATCACTTGATTTTCGTATAACACTTTAAACATTGTTTTTTCCAACACCTTATATTATAATTATCCTATAAAATACGCGTATAAGAGGATTCATGAAAAACAGCCTTCAAAAGTTATTCAGGGTGTCTTTTTCAGATTCGGAAATTATAACCTATGTATCCATACCCGCAATATGCACGCTTGTTACCGGCGTTATTATCATGGCCGGTGTCGGCGTAAATCTGAGGCAGTTTATTGCCCTTATATTTGTACTCATAATCCTGGCAATCGGCATGGGGGCTCTTTTTGTATATTTGGTTGATAGCCGCATTAAACAGTTATATAAGACAGCCGCTGAAAATATAAAAAAACAGGTTTTTGAGCCTTCGGGTTTCAAGGCTTTTGACGACCTTGTGGCCATGAGCGCCGCTGAGGTGGCCAAATCCAGGACTGAAAGAAATGCTTTTATGACGGCCTGCGCGACGGGCGTTGATAATATTTTTTCCGGCATTGACCGCATCAATAAGGAAAACGAGTCTTTGCTGACGGAAATGTCCGTTGCAAAAAAAGAAGTGAATGACAATTCCGATTCCATAAAAAAAGCAGCCACTATAATCAATAACGTCACGGCCGCATTAAATGCCATGATCGGCGACATAAAGAGGATATCTGACGCGACGAAGTCCATTGTGTCCATCGCAAAGGCGGGCAGCCGCGATACCGGGGCGGAAATACAGGCCATGGGCAACATAAGGGAGGCGGTTTCCGAATCGTCCGTGGTCATAAGCAAGCTCAGGGTTAATTCCAAGGAAACAAAAAAGATTGTGGATACTGTCGCGGATATCGCGAAGAAGACGAACCTGCTTTCTTTAAACGCGGCCATTGAGGCGGCCAGGGCCGGAGAGGCCGGGAAAAGTTTCGCGGTGGTAGCCCAGCAGATAAGGGAGCTTGCCGAAGCGGCCACCATGGCCACACAGGAAATGACGGTGTTTTTAACCAGCACTGAGGAGCTCGCAAGGGAAGCGGTAAATGTAATAAGCGGCCAGTCAAAGATCGAGGATGCCGTTAATGTGGTTTATAAGGCCAGTGATTCATTTGTCAACATTGTCACTTCGCTTGCCGAGAATTCAAGGATGCTGGGCGATGTTTACTCGGCCGCTGAGGAATATAGGATAGATAATGACCTTCTTAAGGTGCTCACCGTAAAGGTGAGCGACAGGCTGAAGTTGTTAAACACAAATATTGACGTGGTCTTTGGCAGGATAAGGGAGAACATGTCGACTGTTACAAGGCTTGCGGAGAAATCCCGCGAGTTTGAACAGCAAATCAAACCGGGGGGTTAATAATCATGGAAAACGCGGATTTATACATAGAGAGAAGAAGGCATAAAAGGGTCGATAAAAAATGCAAAGTCACATACAAGGTTATCTCGGGCGAAGACGAAGCCCGCGAAATAAAAATTTCAGCTACAAAGCTTGAGGGCGAAAGTTTTGATATAAGCCTGGGCGGTATCAGGGCTGCCGGAGCCATGTCGGGAATGCCGGGCGAGATTATAAGGCTTGAAGTCGTGCTCGATACAAGGCCGGAACCGATTACCACTTTTGCCGAGATCAAATGGGTCAGGGGCGAAGGGGATATGAAGACCTTTGGACTGGAATTTCTCATACTTAAGGACGCGGATAAGGCGCTTATAGAGGAAATACTTTCGTAAATACAATTTTATATTTTCAATTTTCAATTTTGGATTATAAAAAGCAAAAACGGGCGGATTTTATCCGCCCGTTTTTGCTTCTGGACATAAATCTAAATAGAACTATAAATGCTAACAATTATAAGGTCTTTACTTAAAATCCCTGTATTTCCTGATAGAAAATTGAAAATTCAAAATAGAAAATTCGCCCTTTTGTCCAATTGACACCCCGCCATTATTTTGCTATTATATATCAGCAGTTAAAATAGAGAAAATTCTATTAAAACAAAGGCTTTTTTGTTTTTTAACGGTATACCTATATGCATTTCCGTTAAAAAATATATAAATATGCCCGGAAAGGGGTTTTTATGCGATTTAACCACATTGTTATCGGATTTGCCGCAGGCCTTATGCTGATTTTATCAGGGTGTTTCGGCGGCCAGCCTGAGGAGACCGCAAGCATAGATATTAATGTCAGCGAGGACATCAAAGCCATTGAATCCGCGCAGAAAAAAATAAGCGAACAGACCCAGCAGCTTGTAAAAATGCAGCAGCAGGTAAAAGCGGCAAAGAAGGCCTCAAAGACAGGCGGCGCCTCTGAAGAGGTAAAGAAACTCGAACAGCAGATAGCCGTACAGCAGAAGGAAATAGTCCAGGCCTCAAAAAAAGTTACGGAGACCAAGGCTGATAAAGGCAAATATGTCTGGTCCATGTTCCGGGGCACAGCCAGCCATGATTTTTATAGCGGTTATAATATTATGCCGCCCCTTGATTTTAAGTGGAAGTTCAAGGCCACGGCCGGCGGATTTAAAGCTTCGCCTGTTATGGACGCTGATAATATTTATATAGGCGGGACTGACAATACTTTTTACGCCATAGACAAAGCCACGGGACAGGCAGCATGGAAATTGCCGGTACAGGGCCTCATATCATCCTCGGCAGCCCTTTACGGAGGCACGCTTTATTTCGGCACTGAAACTGGCATGGTTTACGCCGTGTCAGCATCCACCGGAAAAGCCTTGTGGTCCAAAAAAATCGGGGCAAGCATCCAGGGCTCTTCGCCGGCGCTTTTCTCCGGCAAGGTCATAGTGGGGACGTTTGATAATAACATCGTGGCTTTAAACAGGCAGACCGGCGAGCAGGTATGGAAAGCCGCCGCGGGCGCGCCCATAGTTTCGTCGCCTTGCGTGGCAAACGGCATGGTATACATAGGATGCACCGACGGCAACATGTACGCATTAAGCGCGGAGGACGGAAAAGTGGCGTGGCAATATACGACCTTAAAAGCTGTGGCATCAAGCCCTGTTGAAAATGAAGGCACCCTGTATTTCGGGTCTGACGACAAAAAAATATACGCAGTTGATTCGTTAAGCGGCGCGATTAAGTGGGCCTTTCAGGCCGAAGGCTGGATTACCACAGGCGCGGTCAAAGACGGCGTTTTCTTTGCCGGGTCAAACGACAGGAACGTCTACGCTATAAGCGCGGACGCCGGAAAACTCCTGTGGAAGACCCCGGTTGAAGGCAAAGTCCTGACAGCCCCGTTCATAGTCAATAACCTGATATATATGGCGGCAGGCAAGGAAGTCTGCGCGTTTGATACCAAGTCAGGCGAGAAGAAGTGGTCGCAGAAATATGATTATTCCATAGCGTGCTCCATAATCGGGGAAGACAGCATCATATATTTTGGCGATACGGAAAGTTCTTTTTACGCCCTTGAATCCGTAGCCAAATAAGGGGAAACAGAATAAATGGCGACAAGAAGGAAAATTAAGTTCAGCCTGCAGTATAAGATAACCATTCTTATATTCACTTTGCTGATCATAAGTTTGTCCACCATAGTCGGTTACTATATGGCCATGAACTGGCGGCAGTCCATATCCGAGATGAAGGTCTCAGCCATGCGCGCCACCAAGATACTGGGGGCCATGTGGCGCTTTGCTTACACAAAAGACGGCACCAACTGGACGCTTTATGAAAGTTACATGAAGCAGATAGCGGCTGTGGAAAAGTCCATACTCTTTATGGCCATAGTCGACGGCAGGGATAATGTTACGGCGTCCATTATAAATGATGAACTGATAAAGAATAAGTTCAAGTCAGTAAAGATTGCGCCGGATAAGAACAAGGCGGCGAAAGAGCTCCTGGATACTAAAGTCAATGATGTCTTAAAACTTGTCGGAAAATTCAAAACAAAAGGCAAGGATGTGCAGCTGGCCACACTGGTAATCAAATATTCCAAATATGACCTTTATCACAAGCAGAACATAATGGTCTTAAATACCGTGCTTTTAGCCCTGCTGGTGCTTGTTGTCGGTTGGCTCGGCGCCTGGTACCTGGCCAAGTTCATAACCACCAATTTTAATATAATAGCCGCGGGCATGAGGAAAGTCGCGGAAGGCGACCTGCAGGTGGAAGTGTCGGTGCCGGCAAACGACGAAGTCGGGGTTTTGGCTGATGATTTTAACAGGATGATAGTGGAACTTAAGGAAAAGGTAAGGATAAAAGAGGCCTTTGAAACAGTGGCTGACGGGTTAAAGGACATGGATGATATAAAGAAAGCGTATAAGGTCCTGACATACCAGGAAATGACAGATAAGCTTACAAGGGGATACGCGCCGCCGTCAAAAGGCGACGAAAACAGGACGATCTTTATTTTCATAGACACATCGGCCTTCATGAATTTCACATACGAACTAATGAGCGAGGAAATGAAGTCCATCATCGAAAAGCTTGTGGACCGCATCTCCATGACCGCGCTTGAGTACCAGGGGGCAGTGTTCAAAGTAACGGAGAGGTTTATACTTTTAAGCTTCGGGTATCCTTTCAAGCATAAGGATGACATGAGAAGGGCGCTTATTTCCACTGTTGAGATCAGGAAAGAACTCGTTCAGATGGTAAAGGCGAAACTTACCCTTGGATACGCGGTAGAGGATTTCTCGGTAAATTTCATAATGGTCGGCGGCAATGTCGCCAAGAATTTTGCCGACAAGGTTTCAATTGAGAAATTTAACGTCATAAAGGATTACCTGGCATTTGCCGCCAAATACGGCGGAAAAAAACAGTATGCCACGGACATATATGCCACGCACGATATTGCCGAAGGCACGGCTACGCTGGCCATGTATGACAGGGTAGACACGGTCGCCATGCCCGAAGGCGGGACTGTGGAGCTTATGAAATTGAAAGGGACGAAATTCTAACTTAAAGCTTAAAGCTGAAAACTTAAAATGAAGTCATAGAACAAAGGTCAAAAGGAAAAGGTCAAATGGCGAAGAAACTGAACTACTACGAGATCCTAGAGGTTTTTCCGGCGGCGACGCAGGATGAGATAGAAGGCGCTTTCCGGAACATGCTGTATAAGTATCATCCTGACCATAATCCGGACAGGCCTGACTGGGCGCATGAGAAGACTTCGGAAGTGGTGGCCGCGTATAAGATACTCACGGACCCCATGCGCAGGAAGATCTATAATTTCCTGATATTCGCCACGCTCAGGGAAAAGCCGGCTGAGATCAAGTTTAATATATTTCAGATGGGCGACAAGAAGAAGTTCGAGGAAGCCTGCGCGTGTTTCGCGGAAGGCGTCGAGCTCTTTGAGGCGCAGAAAGCCGCCGCGCTTTTGAAATTTCAGCAGGCATTCGGCATATACCAGCTGCCCGAGGCTGTTTATAACATGGGGGTTATTTATTTTGCCACGAACAAGCTTCCTGAGGCCATGAGGGCTTTCAGGGAGGCAAATAAACTTGCCCCGGAAAACCAGCAGTTTTTAAGGGCCATCGACAAACTTGCGGAACTTATAAAGGAACTCGATAAGATAAGAAAAACATAGTAAAGGGGAGAAATATTTAATGGCAAAGATAATCGGCATAGACCTTGGCACGACCAATTCGTGCGTGGGCATCATGGAGGACGGGCGGCTCTTAATAGTCCCGAATGACGAGGGCTTTAAGACAACTCCTTCGGTTGTGGCCTTTACAAAGGAAGGCACCATTTTGGTCGGCAACGCCGCCAAAAGGCAGCAGGTAATGAACCCTGAAAACACGGTTTTTTCCATAAAGCGTTTTATGGGTATGAAATACAATGACCGGGTAGTGGCAAATGACATAAAGCTCATACCGTACGCCTTAAAGCCGGCTGATAACGGCGATGTGCGCGTGGAAGTTTTAGGAAAGCTGTATTCGCCCCCTGAAATATCAGCCATGACCCTCATGAAGCTTAAAAGGGACGCGGAAAATTACCTTCACGAACCGGTGGAAAAAGCGGTCATAACCGTGCCGGCGTATTTTAATGATTCCCAGAGACAGGCCACCAAGGATGCCGGAAAGATAGCCGGGCTTGATGTGGTCAGGATCATCAATGAACCCACGGCGGCGGCGCTCGCCTCGGGCTTTGATTCCAAAAACAAAATGAAAGTCGTAATTTATGACCTTGGCGGAGGCACGTTCGATGTGTCCATCTTAAAGCTCGGCCAGGGCATATTTGAGGTCATGTCCACTTCAGGCGATACGCACTTAGGCGGGGATGATTTTGACCAGGCAGTCATAGACTTCCTCATAGATGATTTTTATAATAAGGAAGGGATAGACTTAAGGAACGACAGGGTTGCCCTGCAGCGCTTAAAAGACGCGGCGGAAAAGGCAAAGATAAACCTCTCCACCCTTGATTCAGTCGAGATAACACTGCAGTTTATCGCGGTATCAAAGGACGGCCCCAAGCACCTTCAGGCCATACTCACCAGGGAACAGCTCGAGCAGATTACTTCGGACATCGCGGAGAGGACCGCCGGCCCGTGCGAGAAAGCGCTTGTCGGCGCGGGGCTCAGGCCTTCAGACATTGATGAAGTCGTTCTTGTAGGCGGCCAGACAAAAATGCCCCTTGTCAGGAGCGTTGTCGCGAGGATATTTAAAAAAGAGCCTTATACCGGCTTAAATCCCGATGAGGCTGTAGCCGCGGGCGCGGCGCACCAGGCGTCCGTATTAAAAGGGGACATAAGGGATATATTGCTGCTGGATGTCACGGCTTTTTCGCTGGGCATCAAGACAGAGGGCGGCATATTTTCAAAGATAATCGAAAAGAACTCATCCATCCCCACGAGGAAAAGCGAGAACTATACCACGACAAAGGATGACCAGTCCTTTGTGCGCATAGAAGTATACCAGGGCGAGAAACCCATGGCCGCTGATAATAAAATGATTGGAACTTTTGACCTGGTGGGAATACCTCCCGGCAAAAAAGGCACAGCGAAGATAGATGTCATATTTGACATAGACGCGAACGGGATGCTGCGGGTTACTGCAAAGGACCAGTCAACAGGCAAGGAACAGGCCATCAAGATAACTCCGGACTCCGGTCTCTCGGGCAGCGAAGTTGACAAGATGAAAAAAGACATCGGCGACGAGTTTGCAAAGAAAATATCATCGGGAAAACCGGCGCAGGCAAATCAGGAGTACAAAGAGGAAGAATCACGCGGCGAAGAGGGGCTGCCCGGAGAGGGCTCTGACCCGAAAAAGAAATCCTCAATTTTCGACATATTCAAGAAAAAAGAGAGGTAAAAAATGAACAAACCAAAGAACATGCTCATAGGCGAAATGCTCCTTGAAGAGGGGATTATTACTAAAGAACAGTTAAAGGATGCCCTCGAAGAACAGAAGCGGTCGGGGGATAAGATAGGGCAAATCCTTATAAAAATGAGGTATATTTCCAAGGAGATTTTATGGACCTTCCTCGGCTATCAGATGGGAGTGCCTTTTATTAATCTTGATGAAGTTCATGATATAAAGCAGGACGTTTTAAGGACGCTGCCGGAGCAGTTAATGAGAAATGAGCGCTTAATCCCCGTGTCAAAACAGGGACGGGTAATAACCGTTGCCATGGCAGACCCTCTTAACTTTTTGGTTGTGGATGACTTAAAAGCAACTACGCGCAGCGAGATAGACACGAGGCTCGCGCCGCCCGAGGATATTAAAAAGAACCTGGATAAATATTTCGGTTTCAAGGAAGAGGAGACCGGCGAGATAGCAAGGGCAAAAGTGGACGAACTTGACGACATACTTTCGGCGCCCATGGGCAGACAGCACCATGAAGAGCCGGCTTTAAAAATATCACGCTCGCCTTACGGCAATGAGCAGCGCAGGGAAGAAGCGCCGAGGCCGCAGCAGCAGGCGCCGCAGCCTTCTTACAACCCGCCGCCTCAGCCGCAGTACCAGGCGCCGCAGCCGGCTTATAACCCGCCGCCTCAGCCCGCGTACGCCCAGGCCCAGCGCAATGACCCGCTTCCGCCTATCGAGCAGCCGCAGTACCAGCCGCCAGCGCCGCAATACTCGGCTCCGCAGCCGGCGCCGTCATCGATGTCCGCGGATACCCCGGTTAATTCATTTTTAACGACACTCATATCTGACGCCTATGACGCGAACGCCACTGATATTCACGTGGAGCCGTTCCCGGACAGGTGCAGGATCAGGCGCAGGATAGACGGAGCGCTTTACGAAGTGGATTCGCCGCCGAAGACTTTATACACCGGGCTGTTAAACAAAATAAAAGAACTGGCGCAGATGAACGTGGCTGAAAAGAACGCGCCGCAGGAATCAAAACTGAAGATAAGGGTTGCGGGCAAGGAAATTAATATGGCTGTTTATACATTTCCGACGGTGTTTGGCGAGAAAATAGTGCTGCGCATCATGAGGCAGGACTCCACCATAATACCGCTCGCGTCGCTGGGCATGGACGACCCGGTCCTTGACCTGTTCAGGAAGGAAATAAAACTTCCATACGGGCTTATACTTATATCGGGGCCGACGAACAGCGGAAAAGCCACCACCATGTATTCCACGTTGTCTGAGCTGAATACTCCCAGCGTGAACATATTTACCATAGACGACACGACATCAAACTATATTATACCGGGAATAAACCAGACCAAGGTTTCAAGCAAGAGCTACGGACAGGTGCTGCGCTATCTGGCTGAGCAGGATTGCGACGTCATATCGGTCGGGGACATACCCAATAAGGAAACAGCAGAGGCGGTCTTTGACATGATATCAAGCGGGCATCTTGTTATTGCCGGTATCCGCGCCAATGACCCTTATCAGGCGCTCCAGACCATAGTGAATTTCGGCATAGAGCCATACGTGGTTTATTCAAGCACCATGGCTGTTTTAACCCAGCGCCTTATAAGGAAAGTCTGCGACAGGTGCAGGGTATCATATGAGGCGCCGCCTGACATAGTAAAAGCTCTGGGCGGAACAACCGCGAACAAACAGGTAATGCTGCATAAAGGCAACGGCTGCCAGGCGTGCGCCGGAACCGGCTATAAGGGAAGAACCGCCGTATTTGAGCTCCTGCCCATATCTGAAAAGATAAAGGACCTGCTCGTATCAGGTGAGCCTGTTAAAAAGGTAAAGGAAGAGAATAAAAAAGCGGGCATGAATTCCTTAAAGGAAGACGCGCTTTTAAAAGTACTGCAGGGTACTACTTCGATAGAGGAGTATATGAAGCTGAGTTAAATACGAATTTTCAATTTTCTATTTTAAATTTTCAATTAAAGCATAAAGAAGTTTTTGTACTGTATTAGATTCTAATTGAAAATTGAAATTTAGAATTGAAAATTCATCACGGGGTGTTATATGAAAAAAACATACATACTTATATTGATGCTGGTTTCCGCGTTAACCGCGTTTGCGGCTCCCGGTCCGGACCATCTTAACCTTAATTTGGGCGGAAATGCGGCAGGGGAAGCGGCGGGGGCTGTGATACCGCTTGAAGTATACGCCTGCAACTCCGCGGATATACCAATATTCGGATACTCAGGAAGCGTTTCATTAACGGCCAGCGTGGGCAGGGTCGTACCGGGCACTATAAGTTTTGTAAATGGTGTTTGGAGCGGTAATGTGCTGCTTCTTGGGGCTGCTGACCCTGTAACGCTTACGGCCACTGATATTACTTATACTTCAGCCACCGGAATAGCCGAAAGAAAAATAACAGCGGGACCTTATACGAAATTATTATTTATCGCAAAAGGCATGACATACGCCCCGGGCACCACCGGCGTAGGTTATACAGGAACCCCTGCGGCGCAGGTAATTGCGGTGCCTTTCAGCGTGACTGCTTACGCGTGCGATACTTATTATAATCAGGTGGAAGATACGTCATCGCTTCCGGAGATAGAATTTTCGTGCAATCCAGGTGATACTCTGATTGTGTCCCCCGGTTCTGTTACGCTCTCCGCGGCAGCAAGCGCGAGCGCTGTTTTTGAACTTTCATTTAACCCCAGCACGAATTTGACGGGCAGCTATCCCATCACGCTCTGGGAGACTCATAATAACGCCGTGTTCAGGACTTCGCCGTACATACTTTTTAACAGCAATAACGATTATTACATATGGGCCGACGCGCCGGCTGAAGTTACTGCCGGCCAGGATTTTACAGCGACAGTAACAGTGTCGCACGAACAGCCCAGGAACGGCGAGCCGATAATCGGGCTTGAGGATTATGTGAGCATTAAGGGGATTGATTCGGCAACAGGGCTTGAATTAAGCCAGCCCCTTACGCGCACGGCCGACCATGACACGGCAGACGGCGTCGCGTCATTCACGGTCAGATGCGACAAGCGCGGGATGATAAACCTGGCGGCTTCCGACGGCGACCATGAGGCGTTAAATAAGGACCTGCCCAGCAGGTACTCATATAACATACAGGTGTTTTCGGCGGAACCTGTCACATATACCGCGTCTATATCAAAAACCAAGCTCTTCCGCGATGAAAAGGCGGAGTTATCAGTGGCGTTATTTGATACATACGGCAACCCGGTATCAAATACAGCGGTTAATTATGTGGTTTACGGCACAGGCTACCTGGACACGCCCGGAACGAAATTTAAGCAGGTGGCCACTTCTTACGCCGGCGTTTCTACGGCGAATTTTGCGTCCGCTGATTTTACGGTTACAAACATATGCGCGACAGTTATCCTTGAAGGGCTGGCAAAGACCGTGACTTTTACCGCTGAAGTGGCGAGGATACTTGATAAGAAAAAAATAGGAAACTTCCCGAACCCGTTCATCGCGGGCAAGGAAAGCACCCGCATAGATTATTACCTGGAATCGGCTTCGGACATTGAGTTCGCGCTATATACCGTTTCAGGCTCGAAAGTGTGGACAAAAAATATAAGTTCATCAGAAGCCGGAGGCAGGCCGGGTTACAATCAGTATATATGGGACGGCACAACAGACAGGGGAATGATGGTGCCGGCGGGCGTATATATATTGAAGGTAAACATATCGGGAAACGCGGGAAAATACACGCTGACAAGGAAGATAGCTGTGAGAAAATAATTTTATATTCTGAATTTTTCATTTTATATGAAGCAAAGGCGGGCGAAAGCCCGCTTTTGTATTTTTTACCGGTTATGTCTATGATAGAATCGGAATGATACAATAATTCTTCGGCATCCTTGTATGTCCCATATGCCTTATGCAGCGTTAAAAAGGGGCAATACAGTCGCTTCTGCGCTAATAACCGTATTCCATAACGCCGTTTGACACTTCCTGCCAGCGCCATTTTTTCCGTCCCAGACGACTTTATTTATGCCTCTTACGATAGTGGGATAATAAGTTTCAGCAGGATAAAATACGGGCTGCAAAGCCCGCCTTTTTGTTTATAAGGATGTAGAGTGTTTTTGATTTTGTAGCGGCGGGATTATATCCTGCCGACAACGGGGCTTGAACCGGAAAGTGCGCGGGCTGATATAATCCGCCCGCTGCGGTATTTTGCTGTATAAAACAACCTGGTGATTTAGGTAATTATACACATTTTCAAATCCAGTTGAATTTCGCTTATTTTCAGGTGAAAACCAGGGTTTATTCGTTAAAACTGGGGTTATTCTTTGCTTTGACATAAGGGTGTTCTGTATGGTAAAATTATGTTCAAATAGACAGGAACTTTAATGCGAAAGAATTGTCGAAAGTATATAAAAAATAAAGCCTGGAGGAAGTTATGAGCGGGACCTTCCTAAATAAAAACAAATTATTCTTTTCCATATTTTCCATATTATTCATTTTTGCGTCTTTCGCGTTTGCAGACCCGCGTGTTGTAAGCGTAAGTATGGTACCTCCTAACCCGGGTTTTGGCGACTCGTTTGTTGTTAAAGTTACATACTGCGCCCAGGGATATAATGATGCTATGATGGATATAGCGGTAAGTTCAAACGCGGGCCTTCAGTCTGCCGCATTGACCGGGATTGGACAGGTATTTGTGGTATACGGAACTAAAACCGGGAACTGCGCGCCAATGCCTCCGACATCACAGCCTTCCTCATCGCCCGGCGGCGAGATAGGTTGCCTGGCAAATGTCAAGTTAAACGCTGACCTCGGGCAGTGCACTGTATGCCCGTCCGGCAGCGGAAATCTATATTACAGGGAATACACGGTTCGTGTCCCTGATGCTGAAAATTTCCCGGGATGCACCATAGCCAATCTATACCTTCACGTCGGCATGAAAGACGCGAACTTAAATGAAAGCGAATGGGCCACAAGGGACGCTTGCACTTCCGAATCGCTTACCTGGGCCATGCCCCCTTTGCAGCCTGGTTTTTCCATACGCAAAAGGGCTGAAGGCGTCCTGCAGGACGTGGGCGACCTTGTTGTTTTTGCCATAGATTTCACATACCAGAAGGGCATACTTCAGTTGACCGACTCCATGCCCCCATACTTGAAGCTCGTTGCATACGGGCCTACTACGGACGCGCCTTATGTGACGGCGACCGGCCCCGTAATCGGGACAGTGGGTCCGCTGGCAAATGCTTTTACATGGACATTTAAGGACAGGTCAGGCGACCCAACGCCTGCAAGCGGCTCTGTATGGATGCTTTACAGCTTAAACACCGACCCGGGCGACGGCGTTGTGATAAATAATACCGCGCAGGGAAAGATGGGGGCGACTACAAAGCCGGCTTCGACAAACGTGAAGATCGGATCGTCTGTCATGACGCTTAAAAAATCCGCTGAGCAGATAAATGTGCCGGTGGGAACTGATGTCACGTATTACCTTGATTACTCCATAAACGGAGACGTGCTGAAAGCGTTCCAGCCATTTGATAACTTCCCGAAAACTTCATACACAGACCCCACGCCCCCGACAGGATGGCAGTTCAGGTCCGAAGGCGGAAAGACAGGGACATGGACCATAGAGGACCAGTGCGGCACAGGCGACAGGGCCATAAGGGGAACTATGGGTTCCACGAATTATCCGGGGCTTTTATACAGCGGCTATAATTTCTGCCTCGGCACCATCACGACAGATGTCATGATAAACCCGGGCAATGAGGCGTCATCGCAGGGATACGAGGGCTCTGACGCGCTTGTCATCATAAGGGATAACGGGAAGACCGCGCCCGGAGACGGCAGGGCATATGGCCTTGTTATATCAATTGACGAAAATCCCGGCGGAGTAGCAGGCGGTAACATGTCCATACAGGAATGCGTGCCGGGCTGTACATGGGCAGCTACTTCTGTTTTTGACCCGCCATTTGACATAGTGGCGAATAAATGGTATGTGGCAAAGATCGAAGCGACATCTGACTGCACATTCAGGTATAAAGTGTGGCCCAAAGGCGACGCTGAACCGGGCTGGCAGAAAACATATACCGCCGCGACATGCATTCCGTGCACGGACCCATCAGGGCCGTTTTATTCCGGTTTTGGCGAGCAGGGCGGGGCAAAAGGCGTAACAGAGGACATATACAATAATTTCATCATAACGGCGCCGCGCACGTCCGCGTCAGTGCATCTTTATGATACAGTGCCGCTTCCGCTGACTTACCTCGGGCAGAGCGGGCCGCACACGCTTGTTGGCGGGCCGCCTGTATTGGACTGGAACCTTGCTGACCTGGCCCCTATTACAAATGAAAGCGGATCGTTTACATGGTGGGCAAGGGTAACGACCTGCGACCCGATAACCAACACGGGTGACCTTATTTCGGCGACAGCTGCGGGCGTCAGGTCAAATGAAGTGGTGATATATCCGGTATGCCCGGAAATATCCAGCATAACAAAGACGGCAAATGTTCCGCTGGTTGTGTCGGGGGACACGGTTACATGGTATATTGCTTACAAAAATAATGGTCTGGCCAATATCACTAATTACACAATAACCGACACATGGCCGCCGTACATGAACGCGCTTGGATGCCTCGCGCCTGCGGGAAGCTGTACATTCGGCAATCCGGTGAAATTAACCATACCATTGCTGGCGCCGGGAGCTTCCGGCATATTCACGTGGTGGGGCAGGGTAACATATCCGTAAGAGGCACGGTATACGCGGTGAAATATAAATTGTAATGTATCATTAGGAGATGCGAAAATGGATATTAAGAAGAGAGGGATGGCAAAAAGAGTTGTCTTTGTTGTTCTTGCCGTATTCCTTTATTCCGTCATTTTTGCGCATAACCTGTCCCTGGAAGTAAGAAACAGGGGTACTGACCCGTGTACAGGCAATACCTTTGACGCGGGTTATAGGATTATCAATAATGACGTTGTGCCTGTGACTTTATCTGATTTGCATGTGCGTATCTACCTGAAAATGGCAGCGGCACAAGTGATGACGGTTCAGGGTTTTTATGGCACAAACATATATAATTCGGCCGGAGTAGATCTGGGTTATTATGGAACTGTATCGTACTCTGGTCCGACCGCTTATATGGCAGGCACGTGCCCAGACGCAAATTATGTCATAGACATGACTTTTTCAAGCGGCGCGGCCACAATTCCCCCCGGCGGTTATTATGGCAAAGCAGACGGCTCAAGTAACCCGAATATACAGATATATAGGGATGGGTACGCAGCCCCATTTGATTCTGCCTGCGATGATTATTCGAAGCCGGGTTCTACTACGCTTCATGCGGATCCTAATTGGGTGATTTTTGAGGCGGGAGCAGTAAATGACGCGGTTTATGGCACGATTCCATGTTCTATTCCTTCGGCCACAGTTACGCCGACAACGGTCGGCATAATGAACTGCGCGATAGATAAAACAGGGAATACGAGCTGCGCGTTCGTGGAAATTCAGCTTTCCACCCCGACATTTACCCCGACATATACGGCCACCAGGACTATAACGCCTACGTCCACATATACTTACACAAGGACGAGCACGCCGACTTTTACAAATACTCCCACTTCCACAAACACCTACACGCCGACCTCAACCTACACGATGACTGCCACAAGGACTAATACCCCGACATCCACAGACACGTCCACGCCTACGCCGACATATACCGCCACTTCCACAAGGACATATACCGCCACTTCCACAGACACGTCCACGCCGACTCCGACTTATACAGCCACTTCCACAAGGACTTACACGTCCACATCCACAAACACGTCCACGCCGACGCCTACATATACCGCGACAGCGACAAGGACGGATACAACGTCGCCCACAAATACTTATACCGCCACACCCACATATACGGCCACATCCACAAAGACAGATACTACGTCAGCCACTTATACGCCGACAGCCACGCCGTCATTTACCGCGACAAGCACTTATACCATGACATCCACCAAGACTGATACCCCTACCATGACCAGTACTTACACCGCGACCCCGACATTCACGCTGACCATGGTCTTCTCGCCGACATTTACGCCGACGGACACACCGACATTTACGCCCACTTCGACATATACCGCCACCCCGACGCCTTCATTTACATACACACCCACGCCTACATTTACGTCAACGTCGACATATACTGCCACACAAACCCCTTCATTTACTTATACTGCCACGCCTTCATTTACGGCAACCTCGACATATACCGGAACGCAAACGCCTTCATTTACGTATACTGCCACGCCTTCATTTACCGCGACGCCTTCTTATACAAGCACTATGTCGCCGACAAGCTCATATACCGCGACGCCGACGAGCACGGGAACCCCGACTTTCACAGCCACGTCATCGCCCACATCGACATACACGGCGACCCCCACATATACTCCGACGTACACCATGACGGACAGCCCTACATATACCGTTACATTCACGCACACGCCCACTGCCACCCCGACGTTTACAGTCACTGATTCGCCCACGGTCACGCCCACTCCGCCGCCGTTTCCATATATAATAAAGATCGGGGTATACAACGAGGCAGGCGAACTCGTCAGGGAAATTGGGTTAACCGCCACTAACATGCCCATCGGGGATATATTATTCAGCTCCGGCGGCGTAAATAACGTAAATATGATATCAAGCGATAATCCTCTGAGCATATACCTGCCCGGCGTACTGACGCCTGAGAACATAGGACAGGGCGTCGGCGGCACCACTTTCACATGGGATTCCATAACCGACGCCAACCAGCCCACGGGGAACGGACTGTATTACATCAAGTTCGAGCAGGTGGACAAATATGCGCATACTAACGTGCTGATAAAGACCATAACCACCATTGACGTCAGGGAATATGTTGAGATAGACATTTATAACAGCGCGGGCGAACTGGTAAAGCTGATGAAAGAGTATAAGACGCTCTCGCCGTCAAATATCTCGCTAAAAGTTCCGACTTACTATGGTTTTGACAAGGTGTACACCGATGTAACCATTACATATGGAAACAACCTCACAGATTATGTCAAGTGGGACGGGAATAACGAGCAGGGGATCGCGGTGGATAACGGCGTATACGAGATACAGGTTAACCTTGTGAATAACCAGGGCAGGACTAAGGTGGAGTCAAAAGCCGTTACCGTGCTGCATGTAAAGGACAAATTCCTCAACAGCATCATGATATCGCCAAACCCGTATTTCAAGGGCAAATCCGTTAACAAGGTGATAACTTTCAGCTGGATAACGGCATCCCCCGGTGAAATAAAAATAGCGATATATAACATGGCAGGCGAAAAAGTCAAGGAGTTCAAGTGCAGGCTCTCAGAGACATTTGTCCGCTGGGACTTAAAGACCGTAAGCGGTGAAAAGGCGGCAGACGGCAAATATGTCGTGTTATTTGAATCCAAAAATGAAAAGGGCGTCATAGAAATGAAGACCCTGAAGATGGCGATAGTGAGTAAGAAATAATTTCCAATTTTGAATTTTCGATTTTCAATTATATAAACCAAAAACGCCCGGATGCGGGCGTTTTTGGTTTATAAGTACGGCATTTTGACTTTAATTGAAAATTTAAAATTGAAAATCGAAAATTCGCCTTCATTGAACCCTTTCAATTTTTTGTTCCGCATTGAGAAACCATTCGGTTTATACCAATTGACACGTTTATAATTGTAAAATATACTATTTTGGTGAGGAACTAAACCTCATTTTTTTTGTCCATATATTTAAACGGTTAACAACGAAAGGGAGAACATGCTGAGAAAACTTGTGCTTTTAATTATGTCCCTTCTTATGGCGGCATTTGTATTTGCCGAACCTGAGATAATAGGGATTACAATGGTCCCGGCCCAGCCTGTGTTCGGACAGATTGTCGATGTCTATGTTGACATGTGCACGAATAATTATAATGAGGCTCAGATAGCCCTTGCCATAAGCCAATCTCCTGTAAGGACAACCCCGGGCAGCGGCGGGCAGGTTTTCATGGTGACCAAGTATGGGGTAAATAAGGAAAAGATTACATTTTTATCATCCGAGGACGAGATAGGATACAAGGACCCTAACCTCGTACAGCTCTCGTCGCTGCCGGCGCTTACTCCCACCCCATGCACGAATGGCTGCAACGCGGGAGACCCGTCAAGGACGGTCAGGCTTCATTACACCATAAAAATACCCAATGCCGATAATTTCCCAAACTGTAACCTGACAAAACTGTATGTCCACGCAGCCGCCAAAAATTCTTACCTCTCAGGCGCGCAGAGCTGGGATCCTGTGGGTTCGCAGCCGCTTGCGGCATGCCAGGCAAAAGCAATAAGCTGGGATGTCCCGACCTTCCCGACATATTTTAAGATAGCAAAAAGGTATGAGGGAGTGCTTCAGGCAGCAGGGGACAAAGTGCTCTTTTCGGTGGATTACGAATATGCAAACGGCAGCAATTTTAAGATAGTTGACTCGGTACCGGCAGGCTTCACACTTATTTCATGGGGGCCGCAGACAATCCCCGGGCCGCCTGCGGGAAGCGCTGTGAATTCAGCGGGGACTATCACGTGGACTTTCCCGGACAGGACAGGCATCAATGGCTCTGTAAAAGGCACGGTGTGGATGCTGTGCGCGGTTACAGGAGTTCCATCGGGTTCATATTCAAATATAGCCCACGGCTCCATGAACGGCCAGCCAAATTATGACACGCCTCCGGCCACGGTCACAACGGGCGCCACGGCTGTCAGCCTGACAAAATCAGAAAGCGCCCCGGTTTTAAACAGCGGCGACACCATAACTTATACGCTTTCATACGACATTAATGGTTACATATTAAAAAGTTTCAGCGGGTTTGACGACATAGCCGCGGGTAATTATATCGGCCCGTCAGGGGCGCCGGCCGGATGGATGCCGGTGGGCGGCACTGCCGCGACAACCTGGACTGTCGGAGACCCGTGCACGGGTTTTAGCACCGGCGACAGGGTATTTACCGGAGCTTCGGATATGTATCCTGGAATGCTTTTAAATGACGGCAGCGCGGCCCCGCACCTTCCGGCTGACAGCGACCAGTTCTGCACAGGCATCATAGTTTCTGACATAAAGATCGACCCGGGCACGTTCCCGGGGGCTGACGGGCAGATCGTCATCAGGAATAACGGGCAAAGCGGCGGAGCAGCGCAGGGAATAGGCATTGTGGTATCCATTGATGAAGCCCCAACCCCCGGTTTTTTAATGTATCAGAAGTGCGCCGGGACGACGTGTACCTACATCGGCGTGACTCCGGGCGGTCCGGCGCCGTCAATTGGCTACCCGTCGGCAAATAAATGGTACAGGGTAAGGATTTGGGTTACTAATTCCGGCGGAGGGCAGAGGATAAGGGCGAGGATATGGCCCAGGGGCGATTCTGAGCCGACAAATTGGGACATAGATTATACAGACCCCCTGTTAAATTCAGACGCCGCGTGGATTTGCGACGGGACAGGGACATATAAAGACTGGCGTCCGGGAGTAAATGAGCAGACAGGAAATTCAAAGGATGTAAAGGACTCATACGATAACTTTACTATATATAAGGAAAGGTCTTCAAGCGAGAATACCGTGGTACTGGACACTGTGCCGCTGGGAATCACGTATCTTGGTTCAGGAACGGGCCCCGGAGGCGCGGCAACTGTGGCAGGCACGGCGCCTAATCAGACTGTGAAATGGGATATGGGTTCGCTTACAAACCAGACGGGTTCGCTTACATGGTGGGGCAGGGTGGATTGCACACAGGACCCGGCCGCCATAACCAACAGCGCGTACATAGACGGCGCTTCAGGCCAGCCTGTGTACTCAAACATCGTATCGCTCAAAGTGCTCTGCAGCACGCCTACCAATACCCCCACATCCACGGCAACGAAGACAAATACGCCGACGTCCACATACACTTCAACGAGGACAAATACGCCGACATATACGCCTTCTTCCACGTACACAAACACTCTTACGGCTACGCCGTCCAGGACGGCAACTTCGACATACACGCTGACTTCCACGCCTTCAGACACTTATACAGCCACGGACACGAAGACATCGACGCCGACTAAGACCGCGACCATGACAGCGACCCCGACATTTACGCAGTCGGTGATATTCACATTTACGGCAACGTCTACGCATACGCCGACAAGCACCGACACGGCCACAAGGACGGCCACGCCGACTGCCACGGACACATATACCGCGACAGCCACGAGGACAGCCACACCGTCGGTGACGCCTACGTATACTAATTCGCCGGAATTCACGCCCACAGTGACCCCTACATATTCACCGACAAGCACTGCCACGCCTACCAGGACCGCCACTTCCACATATACCGATACAGCCACACCCACGCCCACAAACACGGATACGCCGACATATACGTCCACGTCCACCCACACGCCGACATTTACCCATACGCCCGAGTTTACGCGCACGTCGACCCCGACTGATACAAATACAAAAACCATGACGCCGACTTTTACCGCCACGCCGACGCTTACCGCGTCGCCTACCGAGTCTTTCACATTCACGCAGACTATGTCAAAGACATCGACCCAGACCGTGACTGAAACAGCGACGCCGACAGATACAAGGACGCATACGCCCACGCTGACTGCCACAAGGACAGTGACTAATACGCCGACTATCACGCCGACTGAGCCGCCATTTCCGTACATGATAAAGATCGGCGTCTATAACGAGGCGGGGGAATTGGTTAAATTCATAGCCGAAGAGCCATGCACCGCGGCCATGAAGAACGTCTGGATGTCAACCGGCGGGGCCGCTGACAGCATAATCGGGCCCGGCGGAGTGCTCTCGATAAATTTCCCGGGGCTTTGCACGCCTGATACCATACAGGACGGTTTTACCGTTTTCACCTGGGCGGCGGATAATACAGCAAACCAGCCGGTGTCGCAGGGAAAATATTACATACAGATATCGCAAAAAGACACTTATGACCATGTGACGGTCCTTATAAAAGACATAACCGTGCTGCATCTTGACAGATATGTCGAGATGAAGGTGTTTAACACGGCAGGCGAGGCGGTCAGGACTATCAGGGTGAATAATCCGGCTGCTGATGAACTTACGCTAAAGATTGAGGAAGATATAAGTTTTGGTAAAAATGACAATCCGGTATCAATTGAATACGCGCCCGGAAGTTTTATAGACTGGGACGGGAAAAATGACCTCGGGGTCAGGGTGGGCAACGGCGTTTATGAGATACAATTCGTCCTTACCAACCACTCGGGAAGGATGATACAGGGTTCAAGGACAGTGAATATATTAAATGAAAGAATAGACTCTTCGCTTGGCGATGTGAAAATAATGCCAAACCCTTACAGGGGCCCTGTGGTTTCAAAGGTAGACCACATAGACATAGGCTGGTCATTTACCGGGACAGGATGGGTTACTGTATATATTTATAACCTGCAAGGCGAGCAGGTAAAGAAATTTAAAGCCAGGCTTGAGGACGGCGGTGTGGCATGGAATCTCATGGCAAGCAACGGGGAAGAACCAATAGCGGCTGGATACTATGTGGCTGTAATTAATTCCAGGAATTCAGAGGGTCTGCTCGAGAGGAAAACGGCAAAGATAGCCGTCATGATGCAAAACGGGAATTTGGGGAATGTGTATTAGGGCGATTTTCAATTTTATATTTTCAATTTTCAATTAAACAACAAGACGCCGGGAAACTGGCGTTTTGTTGTTTTTGCAGAGGCCGCATTAAATGCGGCCGCTACAGGGGTGAAATCTTGTGCTGTAAAACAGAAAATATCAATAAAATATGGCGTTTTCTGTACTGGATTTTAATTGAAAATAGAAAATTTAAAATTGAAAATACCTCCCTTAATAATATTTGACATAATTCCTATAATTGTATAAAATAAGGTGTTGTTTTATAAGAAATGTGTAAAGTTTTCCTTAAAATTACCGAAACTATATATAGTTTTCGATGTCTAATTTATGAAGTAAAATTTGGAGGAAATATATGAGCGGAAATTTCCTTAAAAATACAGTTTTTATGATGGCGTTCATGCTGTTTGCAGCTTTTCTTGCTGCAGGTCCTAAGGTCATAAGCGTCACCATGAACCCCTCAACCCCGACTTTCGGGGATGCGGTGGATATCACCGTAAGATACTGCTCCCAAAACTATAACGCAGCCATGATAGACATAGCCATCAGTTCACAGCCGACTAAGACCAGCGCTGAACTCTCGGGAAACGGCCAGGTTTTTGTGGTGAGCAGGGCGGGGATAGATGTGGCCACTTCCCAGCCGCAGGCGACGACCGGCGGAGAGATAGGTTGGCTTGCAAATGCGAACCCGAACGGGCCGGGCACAGGCAACTGCACAGATTGCAATAATAATGTCCAGAGCACCATACGCACAGTCACATATACCGTGCATGTCCCCCCGGCATCTTATTATCCAGGATGCAACGTCACAAAACTCTACCTGTATGTCGGAATGAAAGACCAAAACCTTAACGCCCCTGAATGGATCGGTTCGTCCGTATGCGCACTGGACCCGCCGGCGTTATCATGGAACATAGGCACAATACCCAGGGGCTTTTCAATAAGCAAAAGGACCGTGGGCGCTGTACAGATAATCGGGGACCTCGTTTTATTTTCAATAGATTATGAATACTGGAACGGGCCGTTTTCCATAACCGATATTGTGCCTCCTAACGGCGGCGCGCTGCAGCTCGTTTCTTTCGGCCCTACATCCATAGCCGGCGTGCCGGCTACGGGGCCTGCCGTCGGCGCGTCCACCGGGAATTTTTCCTGGACCATGTATGACAGGACAGGTATGGCGGGTACTGCCAGCGGTACTGTCTGGATGCTATACAGGCAGGCTACAGCGCCGGTATTCAACACAAAATACAAAAACAGCGCGACAGGCACCATGCCATTGGTTGGAAGCGTGCCCGCTGATGCCACAAACACGGTCGGCCAGGCCGCTGTATCCATTATAAAGGACCAGAGCGAATCAAACCCGTCATACGATGATAACATCACTTACATACTCACATATAATGTAAACGGAATGGAGCTTGTCGGATACCAGCCTTTTGACGACATACCAAACGGCATATACGGCAAATACGGCATAGGTGGCCCCGCCGTACCCGGATGGAGTTTTGTTCCTCAAAACGGGACTGAAGGGCAGTGGGAAGTCGCGGACAACTGCAACACCGGGGACAGGGTCATAACAGGTTCGGTAAGCGCCACAAAACAGTATCCCGCGTTATTGTTTAACGGCCTTCCAGCAACTTCCAAAATGTGCAGCGGCATCATAGAAACGGATGTGTTGATAGACCCGAACGGTTACGAAGGTTCCGACGCGATGATATTTATCAGGAACGACGGGCTTGCCAGCGGCAATGCGTACGGCCTGGCAATATCCGTGGATAAAAACATCGGCGGGTATACCGCCGGCCATATAGAATTCCAGGCTTGTACCGCGGGGCCGGGATGTTATTGGCCTCCAGCGGTGGCCATACCGGGCCAGCCGGACCCGACAATTACCGCGAACAAATGGTGGCGCGTGAAGATCTGGATTGACCCGGCGAACCAGTACCATTTCATGGCAAAGGCGTGGCCAAAGGGCGACCCGGAACCGAGCGGATACCAGATAGAATGGAACGATACGGACGCGGCAAGAAGGACAGCGCTTAACTGCAATAACGGCTCCAACTGGAGGCCGGGTATAGCCGAGCAGGGCGGGGACGATGCCACGAAATATGCAAAGGATTCATATAATAATTTTGTGGTGTACAACCCTTTTACCGCGGCCACAACCACTGTATGGGACACGCTTCCTAATAACAACGACGGATCAGTCGTTTATACGGGAATGAACACGCCTGCCGCGCCGAAATCAGGGTCGTTCGCGGGCGGAGTTGTTACTTTTAACCTCGGCAATCTGCAGGATGAAGGCGGTTCGCTTACCTGGTGGGGCAAGGTCAAATCATGCAACCCCATAACCAATGAAAGCTGGATTGGCGGCACGGGCATAATCGCGCAGAAGTCGAACAGGGTAATCGCAAGCCCGATCTGCGCTGAAATAACCGGTTTAACGAAAACCGCGTTACCTTTAACACCTGTTTTAAATGGCGACAATATTACATGGATCATAACATACTGTAACGACAGCGTAGGAGTGCTTCATAATTATGTGATAACAGATCCTGTTCCGGCAGGGGTACAGTGTACAAGCTGCACAGGCGGCTGTACGGGATGCCCCGGCACAGGTACGGTATCGTGGAGCCTCGGGGATATCCCCAAAGGAACTTGCAACCAGAGCGTCACATGGGTCGGCAAGGTGACTGCGGTACCGTAAAAAAAAGTCTGCCGTTATATCAAAAGAAAAACGGGATTGTCCCGGGAGAAAAACATGAAAAGTCAGGAATTGGCAAACAGTAAAAGAGGCTTTATCTCACGTACTCAGCTGAAGGCTGCGCTGATTGTCTCTGTTTTCTGCGCCATGTCGTCTTCATTGTTTGCAGCGGCCGGGCTTAACCTTATGTGCGTGCAGACCCAGAGCGGCTGTACCAACCAGAGCCAGAATATAAGCTGCGTCATCATAAATAATACGGCGGCACCCGTTGCCGGCCCTTTTACCATAGCGGTCTGGACAAACTCTTCAGCCGCGCCTTTTAATAATTCACCGCAGATAGGCGGTATTTATTCGGCAGCTTATCCTTCGACCGCGGGATATCAGGGAAATGGCGGCAGCATAGGCGCTGCTTCAGCAAGCGCGTTCTCGTGCGCCATCGAAGGGGCAACATGGCAGTTTACACAGGATTATACGCCTGCGGCAGCCATACCTCCCGGCGGATGGACGTCGGTTACCATGAATTTAGCTGTCACTGGATGGCTCAATCCCATGGACCCGGCCTGCGACGATTATACAAGGGCTCCGGCCGTCATGTCAAATTATGCCAACGTGGCGCTATTCAGGGGCGGAGTACTTGAGATGGAATGGACTGATGCTCTCGGGACAATTGATTCACAAAGGGGCAAATTGCCATGTTCCATACCTACAGCGACAGCGTCGCCTACGACCGTGGGGAAGCTGAACTGCGTTTATGATTCCAAAGGCTCCACCAGCTGCGCTTTTGTGCCGATTTTGATGAGCACCCCGTCATTTACACCCACATCGACAAATACCCCGAGCGTGACCTATACGCCCACGTCGACGAGCACAAGGACGTCCACTTCGACATATACCATGACGTCCACCTATACATATACAAACACCTATACTTCCACAAGCACTTATACCTCGACTTACACGCAAACTTCGACATACACGCTTACATCTACTAATACGCCGCAGTACACCCCGACAAATACGCCGACGCATACCCCCACATTTACCGCGACAAACACATCCACCGCGACGCCGACATACACTTCCACATATACAGCCACACCGACATTTACGGATACGCCCATTTATACCCCGACCTACACTCCGACATATACGGCTACAAGGACGGCCACGCCCACATATACCGACACCAACACATATACTGCTACCCCGACCCAGTCATTTACCTATACGGCTACACCGACATATACAGCCACCCAGACGGTGACTTTTACCTACACGGCCACGGATACCTCGACGGCAACCCCGACTTACACAAGCACCGATACGATGACTGCGACGCCCACCGATACCCCGACAAGGACTGCCACGCCCACATTTACCGTGACTAACACCGTAACCAGCACGCCGACGATAACGCCCACCAGGCCCCCGTTCCCTTACACCATAAAGATAGGCGTATATAACGAGGCAGGGGAGCTTGTTAAGGTGATAGCACAGGATGTATGCAATAAGCTCATGCAGGACGTAAGCCTGTATGTCGGTACGGATTCGAAAAATATAGTCGGGCCGGGCCAGGCGCTTGAGCTGAAATTCCCGGGGCTCGGAACCCCTTCCACGCTTGGCAACGGGTCTACATCATGGTTCTGGCAGGCGGATAATTCGGCGCTGCAGACAGTCTCGCCGGGCAAGTATTACATACAGATAGAACAGACGGACACATATGACCATACAACTGTATTAATAAAGGACATTAACGTCATTACGATGGACCATTACCTTGAGATGTCCATTTTCAACAGTGCGGGAGAGACAGTAAGGATTATCAGGATCGATAATCCCGTAGTGGACAAACTGAGCGTAAAACTTTATAACGATAACCCTGTCCTTGGTTTTGACAAGGTTGCTTCGCCGATTGCCATACAATACGGCAAAGGGCCTGATTACCTTTATTGGGACGGCAAGAACAGCCAGGGCATAAGGGTGGGCAACGGAACTTATGAGCTGCAGTTTATACTTAAGGATTCATCCGGCAGGACCAGCGTTGATTCCAGGACTATCATAGTCCTGAATGAAACCGCGGTTTCTACGCTTGGCGAGATAAAGGTCATGCCAAACCCGTATAAAGGCCCTGAAGTCTCAAAGGTGGACCATATCATCATCGGCTGGACATATGTGGGCACAGGATGGGTTACAGTTTACATATATAATATCAACGGCGAGCAGGTCAAGAAATTCAAGGCAAAACTTGAAGACGGCATGGTGGCCTGGGATGTCAAGGCCAGCAACGGGGATACGATAGGCGCGGGTTACTACATAGCGGTAATCGAGTCGAAGAATTCAGAAGGAAGGCTTGAGCGCAAAACGCAAAAGTTCGCGATAATGCCCCAGTTTGACAACAATACGAATGTTACACCATGATATAAAAGAGTAAAATTTATGCAACAAAAAAAGCCGCTTAAAAGCGGCTTTTTTTGTTGCGGCCGCATATCGTACGGCCGGTTTTGTCAGTAAGAGGTTAAAACCTGTTTTTTATTAAAGTCCATAAAGCGATAAAACCGTCGCTGGCTTTTATCTTTTTGCCTTCTTCGTAACCCCTGCCATAAAAGTTTATCGGGGTTTCATAAATTTTATATTTCTTTTTTAAGATTTTAGCGGTGATTTCCGGCTCTATCTCAAAACCATTTGAATGCAGGACCAGTGATTTTAAGATTCCGGCTTTGAACATTTTGTAGCATGTCTCCATGTCGGTTAAAAGGGTGTTATACAGTATGTTTGTCACGATATTCAATATCTTGTTGGCCACATAGTTCCAGAACAGGAAGGACCTGTGAGAGCCTCCGATAAAACGCGAGCCGTATACCACGTCGGCGAAGCCTTTTTCAAGAGGGCCGAGAAGGCGGGTGTAATCAGCCGGGTCGTATTCTAAGTCGGCGTCCTGTATGACCGCGTAGTCTCCGGTCACGTGTTTTATCCCTTCGCGCACAGCAGAGCCCTTGCCCTCATTCTTTTCCTTGAGTATGAATTTTATGTTCTTATAGCGGGTTTTCATTTTTTTAATTATGTCCCTGGTGCCGTCAGTCGAACCGTCATCCACTATTATTAACTCTTTTAAGTAGCCCTTAAGCGGGGTGTCTTCAACGGTTTTTACCATCTGTTCTATGGTCTTTTTCTCGTTATATACCGGCATAATTATTGAAAGTTTTTTGGGCTTCATATGTTTCTCCTCAATTTTTGATAATTGATTATAATATAAAACGCCTTTAAAATAAACTGTTTTTTCACGGCCCCGGCCTTTTTAAACAATGGCATTGATGCCTGCCCGGAAAGTTACTTCCCCAAAAAACGCTTTAAAACAAAGCGGTATTATGTTATTATTAATAAATATGGTGTGATAATAATGATATCAGGAGGGCTATATGAAAACTGTAATACTCGCGGGCGGGGCAGGAACGCGCATAAGCGAAGAAAGCGGAATAAAGCCAAAGCCCATGATTGAGATAGGCACCATGCCCATACTGTGGCATATCATGAAATACTATTCGCATTTCGGCCATAATGATTTTGTGATCTGCTGCGGCTATAAGGGGTACATGATAAAGGAATATTTCAGCAATTATTTTTTACACCGCTCCGACGTTACCTTTGATTTTTCCGACAACAACCGCATGGTGATACACAATAACATAGCCGAGCCGTGGAAGGTAACCCTTGTTGACACCGGCTTAAAGACCATGACAGGCGGCAGGGTGGGGCGCATAAGGGAATATGTGGGGGATGAGACTTTCATGCTGACTTACGGCGACGGGGTATCCGACGTGAACCTGGAAAAACTTTCTGTTTTTCACAAAAAATCCAAAAAAATAGCGAGTGTGACGGCTGTTCAGCCCGGAGGCAGGTTCGGGACCGTGGAGATAAAGGGAAAAAAGACCGTGTTCTCCGAAAAACGCAAGGAAGACGGCGGCTGGATAAACGGGGGATTCATGATGCTTGAACCGGAGATATTTGATTATATAAAAGATGACAGCACCATACTTGAGAAGCACGTCCTCGAAAAACTCGGCGTGGATAATGAACTGAGCGCGTTTAAACACAGGGGATTCTGGCAGTGCATGGACACCATGCGCGACAGGTCATATCTTGAAGGCCTGGTCGAGGGCAATAAAGCGCCATGGATGGTATGGTAAAGATGAACCTTTCATTTTACAGGAATAAAAAGGTATTCATAACCGGCCATACCGGGTTTAAGGGGGCATGGCTGGCCCGCGCGCTTGTTTTAGCCGGTGCAAAGGTCAGGGGTTACGCCCTTAAGCCGCCGACAAAACCGAGCCTGTATGAGCTCGCGGGTATCGGAAAAAAAGTTGTTTCGGCCACGGCTGACATAAGGAACTTAAAAACGTTATCAGCCGAGGTCATGGATTTTAAGCCGGAAATAGTCTTTCATATGGCGGCCCAGCCGCTTGTCAGGGAATCATACGAAAATCCCGTATACACATACCATACCAATGTCATGGGAACGGTAAATCTGCTGGAGGCATGCAGGCACACCGCCTCCATAAAGTCAGTGGTAAACGTTACTACGGACAAGGTCTACCAGAACAGGGAGCATGACAGGGGTTACATGGAACACGAGATATTATGCGGATATGACCCGTATTCAAATTCAAAATCATGCTCTGACATACTCACGACAGGCTACAGGAACAGCTTTTTCGGGGGGAAAGGCGCTCCTGCGATATCAACGGCGCGCTCCGGAAATGTAATAGGCGGCGGAGATTTTTCCGCGGACAGGATATTGCCCGACTGCGTGAGGGCGGCCATGAAAGGCAGGCCTGTAATAATCAGAAACCCGCGCTCCACAAGGCCTTACCAGCATGTGCTTGACTGCCTGTCAGGATACCTTCTGCTTGCGAAAAGACAATACGATAAAAAATTGGCCGGCAGCTATAACTTCGGGCCGGATGAGGATGAGGTTGTAAACAACGGCGCCCTTGTGGACATATTCTGCGAGAAATGGGGCTGCGGCATGAAAAGCCATAATAAAAGCGACGGCGGGCCGCACGAGGCAAAATTCCTGAAGCTTAACTGCGCCAAGGCCAAAAAGATGCTCGGATGGAAGCCGGCAATAAGCCTTGAAAAAGCTGTGGAAATGACAGTGGAGTGGTCCAAAGTATACGCGGATAAGGGCGATATGCTCGCCTGCATGGACAGCCAGATAAATTCATATTTCGGGAAGGGTAAATAATGGCCGCGGACAAAAAGGAAAACAGGGTCAGGCAGGGGATACTTAAAAGTACGGCAGGGTATTACAGGGCCTTCCACAAGAAGCCCCCGTATAAAAAGGGCGGCAGGATCAATTACGCGGCCAGGGTCTATGATGAAAAGGAAATGACGAACCTTGTGGACGCTTCGCTGGATTTCTGGCTCACGGCAGGGCGGTACGCTGAAAAGTTTGAAAGGTCATTCGCGGATTTCCTCGGCGTAAAGCACGCGCTGCTGGTAAATTCAGGCTCTTCTGCCAACCTCCTGGCATTCATGACGCTCACGTCCCCGCTATTAAAGGAACGGGCCATAAAAAGGGGCGACGAAGTCATAACTGTCGCGGCGGGATTTCCGACCACTGTGGCGCCCATCATACAGTATGGCGCTGTGCCGGTTTTTGTGGATGTTACCATACCGCAGTATAATATTGACATAAGCAGCTTAAAAAAGGCCATGAGCCGCAAAACAAAAGCTGTCATGATAGCGCATACCCTCGGCAACCCGTTCGACCTCAAAGCGGTGCGGGAGTTCTGCGATAAGAACAGCCTGTGGATGATAGAAGATAACTGCGACGCCCTGGGCTCGCAATACCGCATGGACGGCGCGTGGAAATATACCGGGTCCATGGGGGACATAGGCACGTCGAGTTTTTATCCGCCGCACCACATGACCATGGGTGAAGGCGGAGCGGTTTACACCTCTGACCCGAAGCTTTTCAGGATCGCTTTATCCATGAGGGACTGGGGCAGGGAATGCTTCTGCCCGTCGGGGAAGGATAATACATGCGGCCGCAGGTTTGACGGACAGTTCGGTGAGCTTCCGCGCGGCTATGACCACAAATACGTTTACTCGCATTTCGGGTATAACCTTAAAGCCACTGAGATGCAGGCGGCCATCGGCTGCGCCCAGCTGGATAAGCTGCCCGGGTTTGTGGAAAAGAGAAGGGCAAACTGGGAATACCTCAGGAAAAAACTTGCCGCGGTAAAAGAGATGATAATACTGCCGGAGCCGGCGCCCGAATCTAAGCCGAGCTGGTTTGGCTTTTTAATGACAGTAAGGGAAAAATCAGCCGTAAAAAGGGATGATATAGTCAGGCACCTCGAGGCAAAATCAATACAGACCCGTATGCTTTTTGCCGGGAATATCATAAAACACCCCTGTTTTGACGAAATGCGCGAAAGCGGCAGGGGTTACCGCGTCGTAGGGAAACTTGTAAATACTGACAGGATAATGAATGACACGTTCTGGGTCGGGGTTTATCCCGGGATGGATGAAGACATGCTCGATACAATCGCCTCCGAGATAACGGCAATATGCAAAAAATAAAGGAGGCCTTAAAGCCTGCCTTTGCCGACATGAAAGTGCGGTTCCTTTTTGTAGGGGTATTAAATACCGCGGTGGGTTACGGGCTATACGCGCTATGCATATACATGGGGATGCATTACGCGCTCGCCCAGCTGGTTTCAAGCGTCATAGCGATAGCGCACAGTTATTTGTGGAACAAGTATTTCACTTTCAGGACCCCGGATAAGTCCATGAAGGAATTATTCAGGTTCCTGGCGGTATACCTGGCCGGTTATCTGCTTAATTTGCTCATACTTTTTATCTGCATAACCCTGCTTAAGATGAACTCATATTTGGGCGGAATTTTAGGGCTGGCTGTTACGACTTTGCTGAGTTATTTCGGCCATAAAACGTTCAGTTTTAAAACACATAAGGCCAAGGAGCGTGTTTAGGTGAGAAAGGCATCTGTGCCTCAGCCTGACGCTGGAGTTTTGCAAAAAGAGTTATTTCCGCGCGCCATCCGCATGATTTTTGTTGCCGCATTACTGCTGCTGTTAGCTGCTGACCTGTTTTTTGGCAGGAACGCGGCGATAGTAGACCTTGTCAAATTCAATATCCTCTATCTATATATACTTTTTTGCGCCATGCTTGCGGCCAAATACCGGTCCCGTACGGTTGATCCCGCCGATAAATTAAGCATAATATCATCGGTGGTCATAGCCGGTTTCGCGTCGGCAGTATTGTATCTGTATTTTGTTAATGTATATATGATAGGCCATTTTCCATATAACACTTTTTTATACGGCGCTGAGGATAAATTCAATGATTTTCTTAACAGCTATAATCAATTAACACTAAAAAAATCAGGCCCTTATAGTTCTTTTGCTTCGTCGCCAAATAATTACATCCTCAGCGTGTTTTCATTTTTTTTCAGGGAGAACTGGTTTGGGGCATATGTGTTATACGCGCTCGCGTTCGTGTTTTACGTGATGTATTTTATCCGTTTGTATTTGGGACAAAATAAGGAATTACAAAACGGCTTGTTTTACCATGTCGTTATTTTAACCCTGCTGACGTATCCTATGCTATTCAATCTTGACAGGGGTAATCCCGAAATGTTGGTTTTTATTATATTATCGTTATCAATGCTGTGCTTTGAGAAGGGCAAATTTGCCGGAAGCGTTATTTTAATCGCCATGATAGTGTTAATGCAAAAAGTTTATTTTGCGATCTTCCTTTTGCTGTTTATTCAGAAGAAGATGTACAGGGAAGTCCTGATCTTTTTTGTTGCGGTATTATTGGGGCAACAGATTATGACGTTTTTTGATAAGATCCTTTATGCGCATGCAAATCTCGCGGGCCATACCGTCGCCAGTGTCCCTGCGTTTATCCTGCTGTCGGTTCTGCTGTCAGTCCTGGTTTTTTATAGGGGATCAGCAGGGATAAATGTGAAAAAACTGAAAAAAGGTATTATGAGGTCAAAAATGATTGGCGTTTTGGCTGCTTTATCACTGCTCGGCATTTTTTTGACGGGTATCCAAATATATACCGGAGATTTAAACGGGACGGCCCGCAAGTTCATTACCGGAGTATATAATAGCTTATTAAGCCCGAACCAGGGATATAACCATGAATATGCCATAGATGATAAGGGCTCATTTAACTGCAGCAGTTTATACGGGGCTTTAAAGGAAGTCGCTATAATGCTAAAACTGAAATTTACAACAACCCAGATTTTTAATGTTTATCCGTTGGTGGTTGCTCCGCTTATACTTTTAGTCTTGTTCTATGTGTTTAAGTCAGGCGCATTATTATGGAAAAATGCTGCTGTGCTTGTACTGTCGATATTTCTGTTTCCTTTTATAACGGCGGATTACAGGCTTATACATATACTCATACCCATGTGTATGTTTATAATTTCAAAGGAACGCGGCAGGTTTGACCTGCCATATGCCCTGCTTTTCGGGCTTCTTCTTGTCCCGAACCGTTATTTTGTTTTGAGGGCTGATTCCGCTGAAAGCACGATAACACATCCGCTTATAATACTTGTCTTTTTACTATTGTTAATTTATGAAGGCCTGAACAAAAAGGCCCAAAGGAGCGCGATATGATATCCATAATCGTCCCGGTTTATAATGAAAAGGACAACATTAATCCGCTTTATGATAAAGTCGTTTCTGAAATGAAAAAGATAGGATACAAATATGAGCTGATTTTCATTAATGACGGCAGTAATGACGGAACCCCGGATGTTTTACGCGCGCTTGCCGGCAAGGATAAAAAGGTAAAATTTATCAGTTTTGATACAAATTATGGACAAACTGCCGCTATCATGGCCGGGTTTAACCAATCCCGGGGGGAAATAATAATCCCGCTTGACGGCGACCTGCAAAATGACCCGGCAGATATTAAAAAAATGCTCGATAAAATGAATGAAGGGTATGATGTGGTATCGGGATGGAGGAAAGACAGAAAAGACAATGTGCTTTTAAGGAACTTTCCCAGCAGGATTGCGAATATCCTCATTTCATGGATTACCGGCGTAGCGCTGCACGACTACGGATGTTCGCTTAAAGCGTATAAAAAAACTATAATTAAAAATATTAAATTATACGGTGAAATGCACAGGTTCATACCGGTATATGCAAGCTGGCATGGCGCTAAAATAGCGGAAATTCCTGTCGCTCATTATCCGCGTAAATACGGCAAGTCCAAATACGGGCTTAAAAGGGTATTTAAGGTCCTGCTTGATCTGCTGGTGCTCGTTTTTCTCAGGAAATATTCCCAGAAACCCATGCATTTTTTTGGGCAATTCGCGTTCTATAATTTTTTCGCGTCGATACTGTCGATTGGCTTTATGATATATTTCAAATACTGGGGAGGCAAATCATTCATACAGACGCCGCTTCCAATGCTTGTGGTACTTTTCGGTTTAATCGGATTTGTTTCGCTTTTTTTTGGCCTCTTAGCTGAAATACAAAACAGGACCTACCATGAAGCCCAGGATAAGCAGGTTTATGTTATAAAAGAGAAGAAAAACATATGATGGGAAGATAACAATGTGCGGTATTTGCGGTTTTGTCGGACACGGAAGTGATGAAGATATAAAAAGGATGACCGATAAACTAGTACACCGTGGGCCTGATGAGGAAGGATATTATTCTGATAAAAAAGAAAATCTTTATTTGGGACACAGACGACTTTCAATAATAGACATTATGGGCGGGAGGCAGCCCATGTGGACTTCAGATAATATGCTTGGATTAGTTTTTAACGGCGAAATCTACAACCACGCGGACATCAGAAAAGAACTTACCTCCCTTGGGCATGTATTCAAAACTGACCACTCTGATACAGAGACACTGCTGCACGGTTATTATGAATGGGGAGAGGGTATAGTCCCTAAATTAAACGGCATGTGGGCTTTTGCTGTTTATGACAAGAGAAAAAAACAGATATTCCTAAGCAGGGACAGGTTTGGAAAGAAACCGTTGTTTTATTCTTTTCAGAAGGGGGTATTCGCGTTTTCTTCGGAATTGTCCTCGCTTATACAGCATCCGGAAATACAAGCGTCCATTTCAAAAAGAAGCCTAAAAAAATATTTTGCTTATGGATATATTCCTTCGCCGAATTCATTATATGAACAAATATATAAGCTTCCCGGCGGGTATAACATGTTGTTCAACCTTCGTGACAATGCCATTAAAATCAAAAAATACTGGGATTTTGTAATTGAACCGTTTGAAAAAACACCGAAAAATCCTGAAAAGGTCTGGGGCGAAGAGTTAATGAGCCTGCTTAATGCGGCTGTAAAAAGAAGGCTTATTGCAGATGTACCACTCGGCGTATTTTTAAGCGGTGGTATAGACTCATCTTTGATTACAGCGTTTGCAAGCAGATATTTTCCGATTGGCGGCTTGAAGACTTTTTCTATCGGGTTTAATGAAGAAAGTTTTGATGAATCAAAGTATTTCAACAAAGTATCAAGTTTTTTTGAAACTGAACATCATACAGAAGTTTTTTCACTTGATAAGGCCAAAATGCTTATGGGAGAGGTTATGAGCAATCTTGACGAACCGATGGGTGACAGTTCGTTGCTTCCTACTTACATGCTTTGCAGAGAAACGAGAAAGCATGTTACTGTTGCCATTGGCGGTGATGGAGCAGATGAACTATTTGCCGGGTATGACCCGTTTAAAGCACTGGCGCTTGCAGAATTGTATTCAAAAATAGTGCCAAAGCCAATTCACCAGGTAATACTAATGCTTGCATCAAAAATGCCGACATCGCATGTAAATATGAGTCTAGATTTCAAAATTAAGAGGGCTTTGAGAGGTCTATTATATCAGGAAAAAATATGGCTGCCTGTTTGGGGCGGAGCGTTAAGTCCGCATGAAATGGATGACATATTTAATGAACCAACGGACGCTGAAGATATATATTCTGAAGCAATAGAGTGCTGGGATAATACAAAACAATTGAATATTGTCGATAAAACACTGGCCTTTTATACAAAATTATATCTTCAAGATGATATACTTGTTAAAATAGACAGGGCAAGTATGATGAATTCGCTGGAAGTGCGTGCACCGTTTTTGGATAATGAATTGGTTGATTTTGTACGCAAAATACCATGGCAGTTCAAGTTTAGGGGAAATACGACAAAATACATCCTGAAATCGGCAGCGATGGGAATACTGCCACCGGAGATTACTAGCCGTAAAAAGAAAGGCTTTGGTATACCTGTAGGAAAGTGGTTTTGTGAAGACGATTTTCTTAATATTGAGGACATTAATTTGAAATATATTAGGAATATAGGAAGTTATTCTGCGGCTCATAAACACGGAAAGGCGGACAATAGGCTGTTTTTATATAATTGTGCGCAATTAAATGCATTTTATGAAATGAGAATATAGGGTGTGTTACGGAGATATTTTGTGGTATGTGCCGGTACTTAAAATTAACTGTAAAAAGGAGCGGATGATTGAATTGGCGTAATTTATTTTTTAAAATAGGAATGCACAAAATAAACAGTCAATTGAAAAGCATGATTGCTTTTGATGACTTGAAACCGGCGCAGTTGAAAGATATATGCGAAAATAAGCTGCGTGAGACAATATTATATGCGTATGAACATGTTCCGTTTTATAAGAGGTGTTTTATAGAGGCGGGGCTTGTTAACAAAGGTGTTGTTAATATGATGAATTTTAGTAAAGTACCGCTACTTACGAAGGAAATAATAGGGAGAGCAGGTATGGATTTGTACTCGGATCAACATGACAAATATGGAAGTTTCAAAAATCACACCGGAGGTACAACTGGTATCCCAATTGAATTTATACAGGATCAGGGTTATTATGAATGCGATGTTGCTAATATGATGTATTTCAAAACTTTTGGGGGCCAAATTCCCGGGCAAAAGGAACTCCGGCTATGGGGGTCGGAGAGAGACTTGCTTCCTAATCAACGTTATGATATATCAATAAGAAATTATTTCTACAACAGGATAGACCTCAACGCCTTCATGATGGACCATGATAAGATGAACAAATATATTTTGCAGATTAATAGATTCAAACCGAGATGGATAGAAGCGTATGCTGATTCTATCTATGAACTCTCAAAGTTTATTGAAAAAAATAAAATTGTAGTTCATTCTCCTGCAGGAATCGTAACGGGTGCGGGTACACTTTTCCCGGAAATGCATGAATTAATATCAAAAGTATTCAGGACAAAGGTATACAATCGGTATGGATCAAGGGAACTAGGCGGTGTGGCGTGTAGTTGTGCTCAGCAACAAGGTCTTCATATAAGCGAATGGAGAAATAAAGTCGAAATAATCGATGAAAACTGTCAGCCTCTAGAAGCAGGCAAAACGGGAAGGATAGTTGTTACTACACTTACTAACTATTCAATGCCGTTAATAAGATATGAAATAGGCGATTACGGATCACTTACATACGAACAATGCCCGTGTGGAAGGCCTACGATTATGTTTAAAAATGTGGTAGGTCGGTATGTGGAATCAATAAAGAAACGTAACGGAGAGACTATTTCACCACTTTTATTCATTCATTTTATCGGTGTTGTTTTTAATACAGGAGGTATAAAAAAATTCCAGGTTATACAAAAAAGTTATGATTATATACTGATTAAGCTGGTACTCGGTGAAAATATTAACCCGGAAAAAATAAGGGAAAAAGTCGAGCTTATTGTTAAAAAAGTAATGGATGATAAGTGCGAGGTGGGCATTGAGGTCGTAAATGATATTTTACCAAATAAAAATGGAAAATACCTTTATGTGGTAAGTGAGATATAAGATAAATGATAATATACCAAGAAGTTTTAAATACAATATTTATATGAGGAGCGCTATGGAAGCTAAATTTGCTTTATATGCATTTGATGGCACGAACATTGATCAAATAATTAATCAGGGCATAATGCGGTCGGGAATTGCTGATAGGATCAAAACCGCAAGGTCTGTATTTATTAAACCTAATTTGGTCTCGGATGTAGAAGAGTACATCGAGAAGGGAAGTAATACCGACATCAGGATGATTGAGGCAGTGGTTAAATACTTATCTGAGTTCAATATTCGGATTTTAATCGGTGAAAGTGAAACCGGTTCCAGAATGAAAGGCAGAAAATTGGAGCGTACTCTGGAATTGATGGGTGTTAAGCAACTACAAGATAAGTACGGATTTGAAATAGTTAACTGCAGCCATGACAAACAAGTGCCAGTAAAAATTGATAATGGATTACTGATTAAAGAGATAAATCTTTCAGAAAAGTCGCTGGCTGCTGATTTGATTATCAATATGCCAAAATTAAAAACACATAAATTTGCTTTAATGACTTGTGCCATGAAGAATATGTTTGGACTCATTCCTGATCCGTACAGGGTTATTTATCATAAAAATATTGATAAGGCTGTAGCGGATATTAATTCTGTATATGCTGAAAGAACAGTAGTTGTTCTTGATGCCATAAAGTGTATGGAAGGTCAGGGGCCACTCAGTGGAAATATGGTTGAAATGAATCTTATAGGTTTTGCAAACAGCCCTTTAGTCAATGATATTGTAGCATCGGAAATAATAGGGTTTAATCAAGGCGAAATAAAATATATAAATTATTTCAATAGAATGACGAAAGTAGTTTATGGGGATATTAATTTTACAGGACCTGTGAAGGTTAATGATATAAAAAGAAAATTTTTAAGAGCTAAACAAAATTTGTATCTTAGGTTCGAAAACAACTTGATGAAGTATAAGTTTGTTGTAAAAATACTCTGGAGCGACATCTTCAGGAGGCATTTCACGTATCCTTTACGCAGTTTTTTTGCTTATTTGCGAGGAGACAGTTTTAGCTGGTATATCAATGAAGAAAAGAAAAATAAAAAATAGATCTTAGAATATGAGGCGAGATGAATATACTTTTAATTAATTATGAATATCCGCCCACGGGCGGTGGGGCGTCAAATGCTACATATTATATCGCTGAGTCGCTTGTAAAACTCGGACATAATGTTACTGTTATAACATCTGCTTTTAAAAAATTAAAAGGCTTTTCAAGTGAAAAGGGTGTAAATATATACAGGATTCCATCGATGCGCGCAAGACTCGATAGGAGCAATATTTTCGAAATGGCAGCATTTGTGCTGTCGGCTTTTCTTAGTTCCATACAGATAGTACAAAAGGAAAAAATAAACGGAGTTATTTCTTTTTTTTCAATTCCGTGCGGACCTATTGCGCTATATATAAAAAACAAGATGCGTATAAATTACATAATATCCCTGCGCGGTGGCGATGTACCTGGCACTGAAAAGGAGCTCGGCTTGATATATTTCCTTTTATCTCCAATCAGGCGTAATGTCTTAAAAAATGCGGCGGCTATTGTTGCAAATTCTGATGGCCTTAAGCTTAAATCTGAAATAGCTGATCCTTTTGAAGTAAGGGTTATTCCAAATGGGGTAGATACGGATTTTTACTGCCCTTCGGAAAGAAAACCTGATAAAATTTTCAATTTTTTGTTTGTAGGTAGGTTTCATAAGCAAAAGAATCTATTATTCCTGCTAAATAGCATTAAGAAAGTCAATTTGAAGGGAACACCGTCTTTCATGTTAACTTTGATAGGTGGAGGACCATTAAAAGCCAAAATTGAAGCATTTATAATTCAGAATGGGCTTAGTAATTCTGTATTTGTACTTGACTGGAAAACAAAAGATGAATTACGTAATGAATATCAAAAGGCTGATTGCTTTATAAATCCTTCTGTATATGAAGGCATGCCCAACGCCGTACTGGAGGCGATGTCGTGTGGCCTGCCGATTATAGCAAGTAATATAGAGGGAAATAACGAACTTGTAAAAAATGGTAAAAACGGGCTGTTGTTTGACCTTGATAAACCCGAGGAAATGCTGGAAAAATTGACTGCATTTCTATTCGACAGGAAGAAAGCTGCTGAAATGGGAAGAGTTTCACGTGATATTGCCGTTAAAAATTTTTCTTGGAAGTACACGGCTTCACAATATGCCGGTATTTTTAGAGGCGGGGTAAATGGATAAAGCAACAAAAAAAAATAAGGAATTTTATGATACGAACTGGGCGCGTTTTGTGGATCAGAAGATATACGGTCCTGCTTCACATTGGCACAGAAGCCTTGTTTTTAACATTTTAAAAATGATCATATATGATAGCGGCATAAAACATATTCTTGATGTGGGATGCGGGGAGGGCACAATTGCGTATAACCTTGCAAAAGCTTTTCCACAGGCACAGATAAAAGGCGTTGATTTCAGCAACACAGGAATTAAGTGCGGAAAAATGAATTATAAACTGTCTAATTTGGAATTTGCGCTGGATAATAGAAATATTTCATTAATGATAAAAAAATATGATCTGATAACCTGTTTTGAAGTGCTTGAGCATGTGGGGAAATGGGAGACTTTGTTAGGAAAAATTTGTAAGTCGTCAAAAAAATATGTTATGATTTCTTTCCCGACAGGAAGAATGAGGCCGTTTGAAAAAAATGTGGGTCATGCCAGGAATTTTGCCAAAGGGCAGGTTGAAGAGCAAATGAAAAAGTTTGGGTTTGTCCCGGTAACATTGTATTATGCCGGGTTCCCGTTTTATTCGCCGATTTACAGGGACTTATGCAACGTTGTTAATATGGGCAATGACGGTTTTTCTCTTGGAAAATACAGCGCGTTTAAAAAAATGATATCTTTTATCATATACATTACTTTCAGGTATTTCTCGACAAAGAGGCATTTTGGCGACGAATTTATAGGGCTTTTTATCAGGGATATAAAAAAGAGGCATGCATGATCCTGATTAATGATGAAATACAAAAAATGGTGCATGCGCAGTGGCTTGAACTTATGCCCATGCTGCAGATGAAAGGCATATCGGTTGAGCAGGCAGCAAAAGACAGCATTAATCCTGTTAAATCTGCCAGGCAATACGGGATATTATCCAAATTCCAGAGCCTAAAGGGCATGAAGCTGCTTGAAGTGGGGTCGGGGCTGGGCGTGAATCTGGCCGGATGGATTAAAGACTATCAAGCAGATGGCTATGGCATAGAACCGGATTCTGAAGGTTTTAAGGCATCCCTTAAAATATCAAAAAAATTATTTGAAGTAAACGGCATAGACCCGGGAAGAATAGTGAACGCTGTTGGCGAGAAAATACCGTTTGATGATAATTCCTTTGATATAGTATATTCTACAAATGCCCTTGAACATACAACTGACCCGGCATTGGTCCTTGCGGAATCAATGCGGGTCTTAAAACCCGGCGGGCTGCTTCAGTTTGTTTACCCGAATTACCATTCCTTTTTTGACGGGCACTATGCCGTATTCCATCCGCCTGTTTTTTTCAAGGCTTTCTTCCCGTGGTACATAAAGCATGTTTGCGGAAGGGATAATTCATTCGCAAAAACCATAAGGACTGAATTAAATATGGGCTGGACTAAAAAAAACCTTAAACAATTATCGCGAAAATATAAGTTCGAGGTTCTTTCTTTTGGGGAAGGGACGTTCTACGAGCGCATGCTTAACCTTGATTTTGAAGCCTGGGGCGGGTTGTCTATCGTGAAAAAGGCGGTGAATTTATTAAAAACGCTCAAAATAAACGGCCTGGCCGCTAAAATATGTGTTTTGACAGGGGTTTTTGATCCTATAATATTAACCATCAGGAAATCAAATGAGCAGGCTGAAAATGGCAGATAAAAATAAATTAAGGCAATATGCCGTTACCGCGGCAAAAATAGCCGTCACTGCAGTGTTTTTGTTTTTAGTGTTTTCAAGGATGAATTTTGGCGCGCTGACCGAGTTTTTAAGGGCAATTAACATTAATTATTTTGTGTTATCCACGGTTATCTATACTGCCGCCATATTGATAATGGTATTAAAATGGAAGATTCTCATACCCCGATATCCTTATGCCAGCCTTTTAAAATACAGCCTGATAGGGCTGTATTATTCACTGGCGCTTCCGGGTCAGCTGGCAGGTGATGTTGTAAAAGCATACAAGCTGGGAAAAGGCAAAAAGGATGCGGAACTAATAGCCGCGTCCGTAGTTGTAGATAAACTTACCGCAATCATACCGCTGATAGCCCTTGCGCTGGCCGGTATAGCGGTATCTAAGGCAAAAGTGCCTGTATTAATAACGGCCTCATTTATTGCGCTGTTTTTTGTCATGACCTTGATTTTATTTTTGCTCAGGATTCCGGCTGTATACGGTTCGGCCGTAAGGTTTGTTGACGCGGCCCGGGGTAAAGGAAAGGTAATGCCCGGTTTTTTTTCCAGCATTAATCTTATAATGTCTTCATATAAAGAATACTCAAAAAACCTGTCACGCATATTTGCAAGCATGGCAATTGGTCTTGTTTTTCATCTGTTGTGCGTGCTGATCTATGTTTTTATATCGGCGGCCGCCGGATTTGATATTGCCATTTTTGACTGGTGCTGGATATATGGGTCGGTGTCGTTGCTTCTCCTGCTGCCGATAACCGTCGGGGGGCTTGGCTTAAGGGAAGGCGGCATAGTCGGCCTGCTTGGCTTTTTTGGAATACCGGGCGAAAAAGCCCTGGCCTTATCGCTTGTAGTGTTTGCGCTACAGCTCACAGGCGCTTTGTCGGGATGGTTTTTGGATACGGTAATAATTAAGAATCAGACGCAAAGGGGATCCGGCCGGAGGGGAAAAGTACTATAGTTTATGATATAATAAAAAAAATACAGCGGGGGCAGGCGAATTGGGAAAAAAACTGAAGTCGGCAGGTTCAGGTTACCTCGTTACAGGGGCTGCGGGATTTATCGGGATGCACGTCTCAAAGGCGCTGCTTGAAAAGGGCGCTGATGTAATTGGCTTCGATAATATCAACGATTACTATGACACCGGACTTAAAATAAGCAGGTTAAAAATACTTAAAACATACCCGAATTTTACTTTTTATAAGGGAAGCCTGGAGGATAAGACAAAATTATTCGGAGTTATAAAAAAACATAAAACGGATATTGTTGTGCATCTTGCGGCACAGGCAGGGGTCAGGCACAGCCTTGATAATCCGGACCTATATGTTAATTCAAACATAAACGGATTTCTTAACATACTGGAAGCCTGCAGGCATAACGCGGTTAAGCACCTTGTTTTCGCTTCCTCAAGTTCGGTCTATGGGGCAAACACTAAGGTGCCATTCTCCACCGGGGATAAGACAGATTCTCCGGTCAGCCTGTATGGCGCCACAAAAAAAGCTGATGAGTTAATGGCGCACGCCTACAGCAGCCTTTTCAAGTTTCCTTCAACCGGGTTGCGTTTTTTTACGGTTTACGGGCCATATGGCAGGCCCGACATGGCTTATTATAATTTCACCATGGATATTTTAAAGGGCAAGCCTATCAGGGTCTTTAATAACGGCGATATGTACAGGGATTTCACGTATATCGATGATATAGTATCCGGCGTTCTTGCGGTTATTGAAAAGTCAGCCGCGCTTTCCAAACAGGATATACCATACAAGATTTATAACATAGGGAATAACAAGCCTGTAAAATTGACTGACTTTATCGGCATCCTTGAGGTTTGTCTTGGGAAAAAAGCGGTAATTGAGTTCTGCCCAATGCAGAAAGGCGATGTGTATAAGACTTTTGCTGACATAGATGACCTTGTAAAAGACACTGGGTTTAAACCTTCCACGGCCATTGAAACCGGTTTGGGGAAATTTGTTGAATGGATAAGGTCTTCAGGTAAGGATAAAATTTAGGGCGAAATGTGCCCGGTGATTTTTATTTTTGATTTTTATGTTTTGCGCTTATACGCGCCCTGATATCCCCATAAGGCCGCGATTTATGCGGTTTTGTTTGCGGTTGATATTAATCAGGCGTTATTATAAAATGTATTGATTTATGGCGCGTTTTGCCGCAGTTTTTTTTGATTAAACACGCAATAAACTAACGGGAGTGATATGGCTATCGCAAAAAATAAAAAAGCTATAAAAACACAGGCGCCAATCAAGAAAACTCCGGGCTGGTTTATACCCGATTTTGATATAAAATGGGGGGTCGTAATTGCCGGGATATCAGCCCTCCTCGTTATTAATTCATTGATTCCGGGTTCCATTGTTTTTTCGGGCGTTGTGAGAATCAATCTTATATACCTGGTTTGTCTTTTTATTTTATATGTGTACGCGTCTTATCATAATAAGATAATCACTGGCGCTGATAAAGCGCGCGTGATTAGCGCGATTGTGCTTATTGGGTTTATCGCTGCCGCAGCATATACTTACTGCGCTTTTATATACTGGCCAAAACCTTACCCGGACAGCACTTTTTTATCCAACCCGGCTGAGAAGTTCAGCGATTTTAACAACTATTATATGGCTTTTACCGTTAATTTCCGGGGGGAATACCAGCCTTGGATGAACAACCCTGACAATCTTATTTACGCAGTCTTATGGCAGTTTTTCCGTAATAACGCCGGCGCCGCTTATGCGGTATACGGGCTTGTCTTTGCTATTGGGCTTCTTGTTTTTGCGTATTCATTTATAAAGGGGATTGAAGGTCTGAAAAATGAGGCTTTTATTCATGCCCTGATAATATCTTTCTTTACTTACCCGTTCCTTTTTAACATAGACAGGGGAAATCATGAAATGTATGCCTTCATCCTGCTGACGCTTGCCATGATGCTCTTTATGGGCAAAAAATTTATTTTAAGCTCCGCTGTTTTCGCGGTTGCGGCCCTCTGTCAGCCTGTTTATGCAATCGTCCCCATACTGCTGTTTTTAAGCGAAAAGAAGTACAGGGAAGTTTTTTCACTGGCTCTTTTTATAGGCGCCGGCTGGCAGCTGGGCGCCGTTTTAAAGCGGATCATTTATCCGACGGCAGGCACGGCGACAGACGGCTTTAATCTGCTGCTGCTTTTGTTTTTTGCGGCCTGTATTGCCCTGTTTTTCTTTTTCCGGCGCCTGGTTGAGGCCGTTGTTTATGAAAAGAAGGACGCGGAGGCTTTTTTTGCAGCGCTTGAAAACTGGAAAAATACCTTATTAAAAAAATACGGAAAATATTTAAAATATCTGCCCGCGGCCGCGGCCCTGATACTTCTGGCCGCTAAGGGCGGGGCGCTTTATAAAGCCGTTTATGATAATTACCTGAACCCCGCGCTTGCTTACAATGTACGGTCTGTCATAGGCGACCAGGGAGGGTATTACAGCTCCAGCCTTTACAGCGCTTTGAAAGAATTACTGATATTGTCCGGGGCCAAAATCCCGGTCATGTCTCTTTTTACCGCTTATCCATACATCGCGGTTTGCCTTTTTGCCATGGTACTGATATATGCCTTCAGGGCCGCTTCGCGCCCGGTCTGGGAGAAAATAACGGTTTTTTTGCTCGCGGCGATACTGCTGCCGTTTATTTCAAACGATTGCGGGCTCATCGCCCTTGTTTTACCGCTTTTATTGTTCGTGGCGCATAAAGGGAAAAGCCGGCTTGATATATTTTACGCTTTATTATTCGCATTGATAATGATTCCCGGCAGATATTACATCTTAAGGGCTGTAGTCGGGCAGGACGGCATAGTCCGGCCTGTGCTCATGACCGTATTCCTGTTGCTGCTTATGGCGTCAGGCATCACGGGCAAGGAAAAACCCCGGGCAAAATCCTGAACCCGAATTTTTAATGAGGAGATAATTAAATGAAAATTAAGACCGCTGATTACATAGCGCAATGGTGCGTCGAAAAAGGTATTAAACATGTTTTTACGGTAACCGGGGGCGGCGCCATGCACTTAAATGACGCGCTGGGAAACCATCCGGGGTTAAAATGCGTATATACCCATCATGAACAGGCCGCGGCAATCGCGGCGGAAGGTTATTATAAAGCTTCGGGCATTATGCCTCTTGTGTGCGTGACCACGGGGCCGGGCGGGACAAATGCTTTAACCGGAGTTCTGGGGGCGTGGCTGGATTCAGTGCCCATGCTGGTAATTTCTGGTCAGGTGAAATTTGAGGCAACCATAAAGTCTGTCCCGGAAATCGGATTAAGGCAGCTGGGCGACCAGGAATTTAACATCACTGACACGGTTAAGACCATGACAAAATATTCCGTAATGGTTACCGACCCTATAACCATAGGATACCACCTTGAAAAAGCGCTGTTTATTGCCAAAAACGGCAGGCCGGGCCCGGTGTGGGTGGATATCCCGCTGGATGTGCAGGCAGCTCCGGTGGAAACCGGCGCGCTTGCGGCATATGACCGTGCTGAAGATTCTTCACAGGTGCCGGCGGAGCTCACGCGGGAGCGCCTGGATGAGATCATAAAAAAACTGGACGCCGCGAAGCGCCCTGCCATTATAGCCGGCGCGGGCGTGAGGTTAAGCGGCGCATTTAACAAGTTCAACGAATTCGTCAGGCTCTCAAACATACCGGTCATGACGGCGTGGAACTCCAATGACCTTGTGGAAGATTCTAACCCGCTTTACGCCGGGCGGCCCGGGACGGTGGGGACAAGGGGCGGGAATTTTGTTTTTCAGAATGCGGACCTCCTGCTCGTTATCGGCTGCAGGATGAACTTAAGGCAGATCGGTTACGCCAAAGGGCAGATAGCGCCAGGGGCCTATAAGATAATGATAGACATAGACGAAGCTGAACTTAAAAAGCAAACTTTTCCAGTTGACATGCCGGTATTGTGCGACTGCGGGGATTTCCTCTCAAAGATGATAGCCAGCGGATACAGGAAAGCGTCGCCGGGACACGACAGGTGGCTCAGCTGGTGCGGCGCCATAAATAAAAAATACCCGGTTATAAATGAGGCGGTAAGGCATGAAAATGCCCTAAATCCCTATATTTTCCTTGATAAATTATACCGCAGGCTCCCCGAGGGGCAGGTGACGGTTACGGCAAACGGCTCCGCCTGCGTAATTTCATTTCAGACCGCTGTAATAAAAAAGGGCCAGCGGCTTTTTACGAACAGCGGGTGCGCTTCCATGGGCTATGGCCTGCCGGCGTCCATAGGCGCGTGCGCGGCAGGAGACGGCAGGCAGGTGATATGCGTGGAAGGGGATGGAAGTATCATGATGAACATCCAGGAACTTCAGACGCTGTCGTACAACCGTTTTCCGGTGAAGGTTTTTATCATAAATAACGGCGGCTACCTGTCCATAAGGCAGACACAGGAGAACTTTTTTAATAAAAGGTTTGCCGGCATTGGCAGGGAAAGCGGGCTCGGTTTCCCTGATTTTTCGCTTATTGCCGCAGCAAACTCCATGAAGTATATAAAAATCAGCTCTGAAACAGCCATGGAAGCGGAAATAGAGGCGGCGTTGGGCGAAAAAGGGCCGGTATTATGCGAGGTGGTTGTGGACGGAAGGCAGAATTTCGCGCCAAAGTCATCCTCAAAGATCCTGCCGGACGGTAAGATGCAGTCAGCGCCATTGCACGATATGTATCCGTTCCTGCCGGAAAAAGAAATGGAAGAGAACAAATTCCGGTAAAAAAGAGGCCCCTCCCGGGTTTAATATTGGCTTGATATAAAAAAGCAAAAATGAGATAATTACCATACTTTATAGGTATATATCAGGCAATTGCGCGTGTAAAAGCCGTGCCGTTTAAGCGGATGAATGTTTCAAATAAAATTGATGTTTGTTTTCGGGAGGACCATGAATAAAATCGAAAAGCCGGTGATGGCGCAAAAAGAAGCGGACGTACTGAAAAAATATTATTTTCTCGACGCGGTTTCCATATTTCTTGCTGTTTCCCTTGTGGTTCTGGCATGGGCGCTGTCATACCTGCTGTTTGTAGTCATCTTAAAGTCAAACCCGTCGGCAGCTTTTTTTAATTCCGACGCGTCGGATAAGACGATCTATATTTTAAGCGCTTTTTTTATACCCGCGTTTTTTCTGGCATTCAGGTCGGCTGCCGATAAGTTTTCGGATAAGATAAGCGGCGCCAGGTATAACCTCCTCGCGCAGATTGCCGCCGGTTTGACTGCGGCCGTGGTGATCATATTAACCATAAAGGTATTTGGCCTGAAGATGCGGGATTCGGAATATAACTATATATACGGCACCGAGCTGCATTTGCACCCGCTTGTTTTTGTGCCAATAGCGTGCCTTTTTTCGCTTGTGTTTTTTACGGCTTTTGTTGATGAGATAAAGTCGGTAATTTCCAGGATAAAAATGAAGTACTTCGGTTATTTTCTTGATTTTCTTGCCATTATAATTATTGTGGGGGCTTCCTATGAGAAATTTACCGTTGTCGGCGCCCCGGGTAATTTAAACGCGTTCTTTTATTCCATTACGCAGATTATGAACGGGCGGGCGGCCCTTGTGGATTTTCCCGTCCAGTACGGGTTATACGGCCATTTTCTTGAGCCGATATTCCGGCTCATGGGCAATGAGCAGCTGTGGAACCTTGAATTTGTAATGCATTCATTGATATGCGCGTGCTTTATACTGATATATTATTTTTTGCGCGGCGTCCTCAAAAACAGGCTGCTGGCGTTCATTGCCGCCATGTCGGTATTTTTCTACAGTTACGTGGCTTTCGCGGTTGATTTTGCCGGAGCTGAATATTTTCAGTATTTGCCGCTGAGGGTTATTGTTCCTGTCCTGTTATTGTTCCTCGGCGCCATATACTTTAAGAACAGGAAGACTTCTTTGTATTATGTTATTACGGTCCTGCTGTCATTCGGCATACTGTGGAATCCCGATACCGGAATTATGGCGCTTTTTTCATGGGGCGCGGCGCTTGTATTCTCAGACATCCAGAAATACATTAAAACCCGCGACTTTTATAAAAGCGTGCTCAGGCAATTCGCGTTTCACGCGCTGAATTTCGCCGTAATTGCGGTTCTGGCATTTGTGATCTTCGGGGCCCTGGTTTTTTTAAGGAGGGGAATATTCCCGAATTTCATGGAGCTGCTTAAGTACCAGCAAATGTTCTACTTTAATGACTTCTTATCCATTAAAATGCCGCTTTTCCACCAGTGGAACCTCGCGGCTGTTATGATTGCCGCTGGATTTGCCGTATCGCTCGGAGGTCTGTTCCGGAAAAAAAGCGATATGAGCAGCTACATGCATACCGTAATGTTTCTGGTCTCCGCGCTAGGCGTCACAATATTCGCTTATTACAACGGCAGGAGCCATGATCATTGCCTGATTCCGGTGCTGTACGCGCCTTTAATCATCGCGGCTATGCTTGCCGACAACATACTTTATGAAACTGAAACCATGCTCCGCGACCAGACATATATCCCGGGAAGGATGCTCTCGTTCATCCTGATCATAGTGTTTTTCGCGGCCCCGCTCCCAAACCTTTTCAAGCACCTTATGAAATCCTCGCCTTCGGGATTTTTTGCGAAACTTACGCCGGCGTTCAGGACGGGGTACAGCTATCACAGGTTTTTAAAGCCATATTTTAAAAAAGGGGAACAGGTCTATGTGATTTCATTCAATCAGGCCTGCATCTATGCCGATACGGGCGCGGTAAACCCACTTAAGATACCCGGCAGCTGGGAGTTTGGTGTTGACGAAAGCAAATACATAGACATAGTAAAAAAGTACCTGCGCGATCCCGGAAATGGCGGGAAAACCATAATATGGGACCGCACTGACGGCGGCGAATATGTGAACCATTTTCAGATGCAGTTCAGCAGCCTGTACACCCTGGACGGAGTTTTCCCCGGCACCTTAGTGGAAGTGTATGAAAAGTACCCTGAAAACGAGGTCCCGGAACTTCTTTTTGACAACGCGGGCTCATTGCTGCATGTAAAACAGCGCAAAGGGCTTGTATATACCATGATCGATAAAACAGGGAAACCCGGGCCGAATTTCATAGGGAACACAAATAAATACCTGAAAACTGCGGGCAGGTTTTCTGTTCAGGCTGTCGTTATCCCAACGGATGACGAGTTTAAGAATGTCCAGATGATCGGGAATAACTGCGACCTGTCGGGATTCAGGATAGCGGCCAGCCAGAAGAAAAACTACTATAAGATATTCTGCGGTTCCGGGACGGAATTAAAGGAATCGCCGGAATTTTATCTCGAGCCATGGAAGTGGGCCTATATAGTCATGAACTACGACAACGGGAAGGTGTCGTTTTATGAAAATAATAAGCTGCTCTTTGACCTTGACGCGGTAATATCCTCCGCTATAGAACCCTTCAGGATGCCTGAATTAAACGGCGGCTTTAAGGGCGGCATATACGAGCTTAAAATTGGCGGGGACATTGTCACACCTGAACAAATGAATGAAACATTCGGTGTGGTGGCGCCTAAATTAGGCATCAGGACAGGGAAAAAATAACGGGCATTTTTTTAAGGATACCGCAAACATAAACAGGGGTGGATATGAGAAAAATAAGCATTCTTGACTGCACGCTGCGCGACGGCGGGTTTGTAAACGACTGGAATTTTGGCATGGGAAGCATGAAAAGCATCATCGGAAGGCTGGATAAGGCCGGGATTGACATGGTGGAGATAGGCTTCCTGGATTCGAGGCGCCAATTCGACCCGAACCGTTCCATACAGCCCGATACCACTTCTTTCAGGCCGCTTATGGAAAATGTCGGGCTGAAAAATTCGATGATATTCGCCATGATAGATTTCGGGACATGCGGCATAGAAGCCATAGAACCGCGGTCCGCTACCCGCATTGACGGCATCAGGGTAATATTCAAGAAAAAGGAATATAAGGAAGCCCTTCAATTCTGTTCGCTTTTAAAGGCAAAAGGGTACATGATATCGGTCAACCCGGTTTCAGTCACAAGCTATTCCGATGATGAGATGTCCGGGCTGCTTGACGACGTGAATGCGCTCGAGCCATATACCATATCGGTGGTGGATACCTACGGGCTCATGCACAAAAAGCAGCTCGTACACTATTTTGAACTCATGGATAAGAAACTCAAGAAGTCCATAAATATCGGATACCATTCGCATAATAATTTCCAGCTTGCCTACGCCAACTGCGTCGAGCTCATAGAACATGTCTCGGAAAGGAACCTGATCCTTGACGGCTCGTTATACGGCATGGGAAAAGGCGCGGGAAACGCGAACAGCGAACTTTTAGCGATGTATTTAAACAGGTATGGCGCCGCGAAATATGACGCCAACCAGCTGCTGGAAGCAATTGACGTGGATATCATGAAAGAGTACGAGAAAAAGTACTGGGGATACTCGCTCATGCATTATATAGCCGCCTCAAACGACTGCCACCCTGATTTTGTAAAGACGCTCATAGCCAAAAAGACCCTCTCCGTGAAATCGATAAACGAGATACTGCCGAAAATTGACGCCAAGATCAGGCTTACCTTCAACAAGGACCTGATAGAAAAGATGTATGAGGAATACCAGAATGTTAAGGTGGATGACGCGGAAGCATACGAAAAATTCGCTGTGGAGCTTAAGGGCAGGAACATCCTTCTGCTGGCGCCGGGCGGGTCGATTATCAGGGATAAGGGCAGGATTGACGCGTGCATCAGGGATAAAAAAGCCCTTGTGGTTGCAGTCAATTTTGTCACGGATAAATACAGGCCCGATGTCCTGTTTTTCGGGAACGCGAAGCGCTACAGCCAGTTCTTCGACGAGGTCCTGAAGCTGGCGCCGCCGGCAAAGGTCGTATGCACATCGAATGTTTCCGAGGCGAATAAGTCCATAGATTATTTATTTAACTTTAACTCGCTTATTTCGAAGGAAGAGGCTGTCAGGGACAACCCCATGCTGATGATGCTTAAGATGCTGGTAAAAATGAAGGTTGAAAATGTCATGCTAGCGGGGTTTGACGGATATACCGAAACGAATTCCGAGAACTATTACGACGATTATATGAAATATCTTTACTGCGCCGACAATGTGATGCTCAGGAATGAGCTGATACGCTCCAAAGTGAAGGAATTATCCGCTGTAATAAAAATGGAATTCATTACACCCACGGCATACTTATAACGCCGCGAAAGGGGACTGGTTTTGAAAAGCGTTCTGATTACGGGAGGGAGCCGGGGCATAGGAAAAGCCGTGGCGGTTTTATACAGGGATAAGGGTTATGAAGTGACGGCGCCGTCATCGGCCGAACTCGACCTTAACAGCGACGCGTCCATAAGCGGTTTTATCGAGAAGCATAAGACAAAACATTTTGACGCTGTCATAAATAACGCCGGCGTAAATGACATTAAACTGCTTGAGGATATAACGGACGGGGAGATACAAAGGACCCTCAATATAAATCTGATTGGCCCCATAAAGCTCATAAGGGGATTCGCAGCTTCCATGAAGTCAAATAAATACGGAAGGATAGTCAATGTCGGGTCCATATGGGCTGTGGTATCAAAGCCCGGCAGGCTTGTTTACAGCGCGTCCAAGAACGGGCTTCACGGCGTTACAAATACGCTCGCGATTGAGCTCGCGGGTTACGGGATACTTGTCAATACCGTATGCCCCGGTTTTACAAATACCGAGCTGACGAAAAAAAATAATACACAGCAGGAAATCGACCGCATATGCGCGGACATCCCCGCCGGAAGGATGGCGGAACCGGAGGAAATTGCCTCCGTTATTTACTTCCTCGGGTCGGATGAAAATACTTATATTACCGGCCAAAAGATCGTGGTTGACGGGGGATTCTGCTCGAAATGATTATAAAATCTCACATGGGAACGTATGAAACGCGGATAACCGGACCCATAAGCCTGAGGGAAATCGCGGAAGGCAAAGAGACGTATGTTGTCGCGGACAGGAAGGTTTTCGCCCTGTACCGCGATAGCTTTTTTAAGGGCGCGGCTGAATCTGACGTCGTGCTTTTTGACGCGGTTGAAAGCAATAAAAACATAGAATCCGCCCTCGCAATGTGCGCGGATATGGCAAAAAGGTCGTTCAAAAGGAACGGCACCATGATATCGGTGGGCGGCGGGATAGTGCAGGATGTCACAGGATTTGCCGCAAACATTTACAACAGGGGGGTTAAGTGGGAATACGTCCCTACGACACTGCTGGCACAGTGCGACAGCTGCATAGGCGGGAAGACGTCGCTTAATTTCCTTTCTTTCAAGAACATACTTGGGACTTTCTACGCGCCTGAAAAAATATATATCTGGCTTGACTTTGTCAGGACCCTGACTGAGGACGATTACTTAAGCGGCATGGGCGAGGTGGCCAAGTTCAACATTATGTCCGCCGCGGACGGCCTTCCGCTGCTCGAGCAGAACCTGGAAAAGATCCTTAAAAGGGACACGGAGGCGCTTTCCTTTTTTGTGGGGCGCTCCCTTGAGTTCAAGAAAAAATTCATAGAAGAGGACGAATTTGACAGGGGCGTCAGGAACCTGCTTAACTTCGCCCATACTTTCGGCCACGCGTTTGAATCGGTGAGCGGTTATGCCGTGCCGCACGGGCAGGCGGTAAACCTCGGGCTCATGGTGGCCAACAGCGTGTCAGCCGGAAGAAAGATGCTCGGAGAGGCGCTTAAGGAACGTATAGAGAAGATTTGCCTTAATTTCGTATCTGTGAAACTTGAAAAACAGTGGTTTGACGCGGACACGATAACCGGGGCCATGAAAAAGGACAAAAAGAGGCGCGCCGGGGGGCTTGCGGCGGTTTTGTTCTCGGAGGATTATTCATTAAAGATAGTGCAGGACCTGGAACCCGGAGAGGTGTCGTCATCACTTCGCGCCATGGTTGATTTGCTTGAAAGGCACGGCAAGTTTTAAGCCGGTCAGCCGCGGAATTGCGGCTCCTGAACACAATGGCCCCATAAATCCGCGGTCAAACGGGGCAGCGGTTCCGGCGGATAAATATGAAATAATCATGAGGTGAAAAATGTTTGATAAATTGATGATTGGAATAATCGCGCTGGGCATCATCGCGGGACAGCTGTTTATTTTGAACAATAAAATGAACCCCGGGCTCGTTCTTACCTCGGTTTCTTTCATGGCGGCTATTTTAAGGCTTTTTTTCGGGGCGTTTACTTTTGAAAAAATTAAGGCTGTGTTTTCGAATAATACTGACTTTATCCGCAACAATGAAAAAATAATCCGCGCGGCGTCGGTTATCATGGCGGTAATAGCCCTTGTGATTGCGGCGATAGCCGCCATTGTGGTGAAAATTACCCCTGCGGCCGGGCTTGCGTTTTTTATAATTTCCGGCATCATGCTTTTTTTAGCAAGGCCGTTTGGCGAGAAGCCATCCGAATATTATGGCATTCCGGAGAAAACAGCGCCCATGGAAAAATGGGAGCCGTGGTTTGTGGCCATATTGCTGGTTGTATCGGCAATAATTAGGTTCTGGTACCTCAATGACATACCGCAGGCCGGAAGCGGCGGCGAGGGCCTGATGGTCGGCGGCAGTTATGAGCTTGACGGGACTCCGGACTACTGGATGCATATTGGCGCCGGTTTAAGCTGGCCGACGCTTGTTTTTTATATTGGGCTTTTCTTTGCAAAGGTTTTCGGATGGTGCCTGGGCAGTTTCAGGATGTCAAGCGCCGTTCTCGGGGTTATATCCATAATAGCTTTTTATTTCCTTGCCAGGCGCATTACTTCGCCGTATTCCGCCGCGATAGGCGCGGTGATGTATTCGGCGATGGTATATCACATGTCCATTTCCAGGCTATACGGCCCTTTTACACTGCTTTTTATCCCTCAGGTTCTGGGCATGGGCCTGCTGCTGGCCGCCTGCAAAAGACCCGTATGGTATATCTTCCTTGCCGCGGGCGCCGCTGCCGGATTTTCCCTGCACGGCTATGTGCCGGGAAGGGGCGTTTTTGTGCTTTACCTGGCGTGGTTCGCATGGATGTTCATCATGAGGGTGAAGCTTTTCCATAAGTGGTATAATGCGGCTATTTTTTGGGCGGGGTTCGCCGCCGTGGCCAGCCCGATAATTTATTTTGCCATAACGCACGGCGACCAGTATTGGAGTTATGTAAACAGCGTAAACCCCGCGGGAGCCGGCGGGCTCAAGGGCTACTGGAACATGATGATGTCCAAGCTGGCCATATATTCCGGCATGTTTCATATCAAATCAGCCTGGGAGATATTCGCGCACCCGCCGTGGAAGCCGTTGCTTGAAGCCATCCCGGGCATGCTTTTTCCAGCCGGGCTTTTCCTGGCGCTTATTAATTTCTGGCGCCCCATACCATCCATGCTTCTCATATTTTTTTGCGGCGGCATGCTGCCGGCAATGCTTGGCGGCGGCGGCTCAAATGAGCCAAACGCCCAGAGGGCGCTCATGTCGTTCCCGATTATTTTTCTCATGGTCTCGTTTGCCATAGAGAGGATGAAAAGGGTCATTAAAAACAGCGGGTTTAAAAAAATATATTCGGTATTTTTAGTCGCGGGCATAGCAGCGGCAGGCGTGACTTTCTGGAACGGGTTTGACGGTTATTTCTTTAAATTCATGCAGAGCCCCGGCGTAAAAATACAGGGCAATCACAGCCAGTATAAAATGAAAAAAATGATGGACGCCCATCCGGACGCGAATGTCATTATCAACCAGTATTTGACGATGACAGACGGGTATATATCATTCTTAACGTATAAAAAGCCGGTCAGCGTGCGCTTGTATATGGAAGAAATGCTTGTGCTTGACCCTGCCCGGGACAATGTGGTGATGTTCTCGCCGTTTTATGCGAACGCTTCCGGGATCTTTACCAAATATTTTCCTTCAAGCGTCCTTGAAATAGAGCGCGAAAAAAAGGAAAATGAAAAGGACCCTTATTACTCGACCATGGATGTGACGCCTTCCGGGTGGAGGCAGATCGAGGAATGCGTGCCGTTTGTAATGAGCGCCGGTGTGTTTATACCGAAGAAAGACGTTGTTGATTTTCAGACGATGCTGTTTATGGAAAAAGAAGGCGGGAATGAAAGGGTCAGGGTTTTCGGGGACCCGGCATTCAGCGCGGCATATGCCGGCAAAAAGGTTGTCTTAAAAGGCGCTCTTTTAATGCCGGAAAACGGTTACAAGGAAAACAGCAAGTCAATGACGGTATTTACCATGGCATGGCCCGGATGGAAAATGAAACTGGACGGCAACGGCGTCGCTTTGTCAAAACCTGTTTTTGCCGACGGCGGGATACATTTCTTTGAAATATCGGGCGTGGTGCCGGCGGCCAATTCCAACGGGCTTCCTTTCGCCGCCATGTACGAAAACCGCAACCTTGCAGCCGAGGGACGCGTGGTAGCAATGGAAGGGAATTTTGGCGTGCGCGTATATGACAGGCAGGGAATCGGAAAATGGGGCCCGCCGTACGCCTACACGCACAGGTTCATTACGCCTGATGAAAGAATGTATGATGGGTTGTCTGTTGACCCGCCTTTGTCGCGCAGGTGCGACGGGTATATGCAGGTTCCCGTGTCCGGAGAATACTCTTTTGAATGTTTTGAATCAGTAAAGGCGAAGATTGTCCTGGACGGGGAACTGATTTATGACAGCTACACGACTAACAGGCTGGATGTCCATAAAAAGGTCATTCTTGACAAAAACAAGAAGTACAGGATAGAAATATACACCCTTATTGAGGCCTACATATGGACAAAAAGGATATTCGCGCTTTTTGTGGTGCCGCCGGGTGAAACCGTGAGGCAGATGGCGCCGTATGAATGGTTTACGCAATATTAAAGCGGCGGATGCAAACCGTCCGGAAAAATACGGGATAAAATACAAAGGGTAAAAATGAAAAAAATCATAATCACAGGCGCCACAAGCATGATAGGGATCGCGCTCATAAACGAATGCGTCAGGGGCGATATTTCCGTGACCGCGGTTGTAAGGGGCGGGTCGGACAAAATAAAAACGCTTCCCGCAAGCAGCCTTGTCAGTGTTGCCGAATGCAGCCTTGAGGATTTTGAAAAATTACCGCAGCTGATAAAGGAAAAACATGACGCTTTTTACCATCTCGCGTGGGGGTTTACGGATAAGCAGGGAAGGCATGACCCTGAAATGCAGGAGAGGAATATCGGCTATACTTTAAGCGCGGTAAAAGCAGCTTCAGCGGCCGGGTGCGGTGTTTTTATCGGCGCCGGGTCGCAGGCAGAGTACGGCAGGGTTGACGGAACAGCCTCTTCGGACATAAAGGCGGCGCCCGAGACTGCATACGGGACGGCGAAATTCGCCGCGGGGAAGCTCTCGGCCATGATTTGTTCCCGCCTGTCCTTAAGGCACATATGGACCAGGATATTCAGCGTATACGGGCCGCATGACAGCCCGGCGACTATGATTAGTTATGTTATATCCGCTCTATTGAAAGGCGAAAAACCGCAGTTGACAAAATGCGGGCAAAAGTGGGATTATCTATACTGCGCGGACGCGGCGCGCGCCCTTATAATGGCAGGCAAGTCCGGCCGTGACGGGGCCACATACAATATTGGCAGCGGCAAAGCCAGGCCCCTGAAAGAATACGTCGGGATCCTGCGTGACGCCGTGGACCCCGGGCTGAAGCTGGGCATCGGAGAAAAAGAATATGAACCAAAGCAGGTCATGCACCTGCGCGCTGACATAAAACCGCTCATGCGTGACACGGGTTTTAAGCCGGCGTATTCTTTTGAGAAAGGCATAAAAGAAACTATCGAATGGAGCAGGAGGGGTGTAAAGTGAAAATAATATCGGTAATGATCCCGACTTATAATGAAGAGGATAATGTAATACCGTTATGCGACGAGATTTACAGGGTATTCAGGGAAAAGCTCGCGGGTTACGGGTTTGAAATATTATTCATAGACAATTATTCGACCGACAGGACGAGGGAGCGCATCGAGGGGCTGTGCGCCATTCATAAAGAGGTAAAGGCCGTCTTTAACGCCAAGAATTTCGGGCATATCAGGTCGCCGTATTACGGGCTGCTGCAGACTTCAGGGGATTGCTCCATAGTCATGTGCGCTGATTTTCAGGACCCGCCTGAAATGATAGCGGATTTTGTGAGGGAATGGGAAAAAGGCTTTAAGATAGTCACCGGAAAGAAAAGCAAAAGCTATGAAAATCCCGTGATGTATTTTATCCGCGCGTGCTATTACAGCCTGCTTAAGAAAATCGCGGAGACCGAGCAGCTTGAGCATTTTACGGGTTTTGGACTCTATGACAGGTCGTTCATCGATGTGTTAAGAAAGCTTGACGACCCCATGCCTTACATGCGCGGGATCGTCGCGGAACTCGGGTTCATGCACAAACAGATAGAATACACCCAGCAAAAGCGCAGGTTCGGTAAGACAAAAAATAACTGGTACACGCTTTACGACATGGCCATGCTCGGAATAACGTCCTATTCAAAAGTTGTCATGCGTTTCGCGACCATTTTTGGGTTCATAATAGCGGGGTTGTCTTTACTCATAGCCCTGTATTACCTGGCGATGAAACTGATTTTCTGGGACAGGTTCCCTCTGGGGACGGCGCCTGAAATAGTATCCATATTTTTCCTCGGTTCCATACAGCTCTTTTTCATAGGGTTTCTCGGGGAGTATATACTGAACATAAACACAAGGGTCATGAAAAGGCCCCTTGTTGTGGAGGAAAAAAGGGTTAATTTCAAGTAAATCACATCCGGAGCGCGTAAGCGCTGCGGGAATCATAAAAAGGAGAAATTCCTATGAAACTCAGGAAAATGTTGCCGTTAATAAGCCTCGGTGTTGTATTTTTAATAGCCGCTATTTGGGCGGGAAGCAGGGAACCTTATAAGCTGGAGGATTTTGTCGCGTTCATTGAGATTTCGTTACTGGCATTCATGTGTTTTTTTACCAGGGCCATAAGCGAAAATGAGCCGGACCCGGGCCAGAAATGGGTCCAGCCGCTTGCGTCTGTGATGTGGAAACTTTTTCTGCTGCTCGGATCGCTGGTCATGCTGGGCAAGGGTTTTGACCTTTATAAGGCGCACATGATGGCAAAAGGCCTGCTCTTTTTTACCCCGGGGCTTTTAACCGCGTTTTACTTTTTTTATATTTTTGATAAGACACCCGCTCAGTTTGAGATTCGTGAAAACGCATATAAGCCTTTGCAGGGGGGATTGCTGTTTGCGGTTTTAAAGTCCGCAAATGCGCTTTTGCTCGCGTTCATAGGGGTTTACCTCATAAAAGCCGGACTCTGGCTCATCGCTGATATCGCCTTTATAGCATCCTTGATTCAGCTTGTCCTGATATTCAGGCCTGTGGATAAGACTCTCAAGGACGGGAATGCGGCCGTAAAGCCCGCGGAGCTTGTGCTTACTTCCGCGCAAAAATACATGTCGCTTGCCATGATTGCAGCATCGCTGTTGCTTTTTTACATGGCTTTTATGAGCCTCAGGAATTATGATTTTCATTCGGCTTTTGTATATTTCATCGTAGCCGCGTTTTTATTCGGCGCGGCGCCGGGTGATAAAGGATTTAAACCGGAGGGCGGGGCGGGCGACAGGCTTAATTTATTTGACGCCGCGTTCATGGTTTTTATTTTTATAGCCGGTATGATACTTTTTAACTGGCAGTTTTATGATATTCCGCCCGGCATTCACGGCGACGAGCGCAATACCGTCCATCTTGCCAAAGCCATGGCATCCGGGACAAAATACGGCCTGTACTTCCCAAATGAAGAATTAAGCGCGCCTTCCCTGCAGGTATTTCTTATAACGCTCCTTGCAAAAATGACAGGGGGAGTCGATCTTTTTACATCCAGGCTGTTTTCCATGCTGTCCTCGGCGCTGATGCTTGTATTCACTTACCTTCTTTTTAAGAACCTGTTTAACAGGACGGTCGGCGTCATTTCGTCGATACTTGCGGCATGTTTCTTTTTGACGCTTTTATACAGCAGGATTGCCATTATGTGGATGCCAAATCCTCTGCTTGCCGCTGCAAGCCTGTATCTTTTTTATCACGCGCTTAAAAAGGGCAACATGGCGTTCTTTGTGGGTTCCGGGGCGCTTGTGGGGCTTAACCTTTACTTTTATAACGCGGCCCGGCTGCTGCCGTTCTTTTTTGTGATGTTCACGGCGCTGGTACTCTTTGACGCTGAAAACAGGAAAAAGGTGTTGTCCGGCTGGAGGGGGCTGGTGCTTTTAGCCGTTGCCGGCATTATCATTTACCTGCCCATGCTTGATTACGCGGCCCAGCATTATGCCACATACGCCCAGAGGGTCAGCAAGGTGGCGCTCATTAACCACATGCCTCCCAGCATGGAGGACATGCGTAATTTATCCGAGAACATAATAAGGAACATACAGATGTTTTTTACCCTTTCGGCAAACGGTTACTGCCATAATCTCCCGCAAAAGCCGTTTTTTGACATGATGACAGGATACTGGGCCATTGTCGGGGCGGGATTCCTGGCTTTCACATGGAGGAAGCCGGCAAGCCTTTTTGCCATAGCGTTCTTATGCGCCGGTTTAGCGGGCGGTTTCTTATCCAGGCTCGGGCCTGAAGACCCGTTCCCGAGCAGGATGGTCATGGGCATACCGCCTTTGATGCTGTTCATAGCACTTGGAATGGAAAGGGTAATGGCAAAACTTAACTCGCTGTGGCCGCGGATATTCAAATGGATAGCTCCGCTGGTTTTCGCCTATGCCATGGCGCATTTCATATTTTATAATTTTAATAATTTCTTTGTCATGTACAAGAATGACCCGCATACGCAGGTATATTACAGGCAGGCGGACCTGATGCTGGGCAAAGAAATGATGAAGCATTATAAGGACACCATATTCCATCCGTCTGTATTCTTCATAGATAATTACTATTGCGGGACGGTAAAGGAAATTTCAGGCGCGAACCTTGACAAATGCAGGAAAACCGAGGATGTATCACGCCTGCAGCTTTACCAGTTGTTCAACAACGACAATAAAAATGTAAGCGTGGTGGGCGAGGGTATTTATTACAAGTCACTGCCGCGGTTTAAGGAATATTTCCCGGACATGGAAATGAAATACATATGGGACCATAATTTCTGGCAGTTTGACAAAACGTCAAAGCTTAAGTATTGCTATGAGTGGAAATATCCCGACGCGGTCATAGACCTTAATATGCTGTATTCGTGGTTTTATGTCTTTGACCCCAAGGTCCCGTTTGTGGCCATGGCTTTTGCCAATATACCGTATAAGGACATAGACGCGCTGACGACGCTGGATATTGTAAAGTCAAAAAACGGCGCGCCGTCCGGCGCGGTGCGTTCTGTATCGCCGGAGGTCGTTTTTGACGGCACGTTTGACAGGGCGGTATTCAGCGGGCTTATCGACATACCGGAGTATAAAAATTATGAATTCAAAGTTGAAAACGGGGCGGGTGAAGTATATTTAAACGGCGCCATTGCCAGAGGACCCCAGATGCTTTACGTGGGCCTGCACAGGATAAAGGTTGTCATGAAAAAAACAGCGGAAGTAAGGGCGGCGTTAAAATGGAAATATGACGGGCTCCAGGGCTTTATTGACATCCCGCGCGGTTTTCTGCTTAACTCGGACAAGATATACGGACTTAATGCCGAATACAGGACGACGGATTATAAAAAAGTGCTGTATAAAAGCCTTGAACCGGACATACAACAGCGCATGTACTGGCCCGCGCCAAGGGCGGCATATCCAAGGCTCGGCACGGACTACGAATCAGGCGACATGATACAGTGGACCGGCTATATAGACATTCCGCGGGATGGAAAATATGATTTCAAATTTGATACGGGATATGACGGCAAAGTAACGCTGGAGGGAAGGGTTGTTTATGTTACCGACGGAAAAAAAGAAACAATAACAACCGTGTCGCTGACAAAAGGAAAAAAGCGCCTTATAATAAACGCGTATTATCATTATACGGATAAATATTGGAACGATACGGCTGTTATGCGCTTTATGTACAGGCCTGAGGGAAAAACAATGTTCGGGCCGGTCACATACGATATGTTAAGCCCGGGATTTTAAGCCATCCGGAAATACCGGAGCTTACATGGGCAGGGTTTTTATGAAAGCCGCCGCGGTGTTTCAGATTGTGGCATACCCATCAGCCCGGGCCTGAAAACAGCTTTATTTTAATGGATTTTCCGGAAATGCGCTTTTACATGCGTGTTGACACGCAAAATAAAATGTGGTATAAATATTAAATTTTAAAAGCTTGCATTAATAGTGCATTGTCCATGGAGAGGGTAAAAAATGAATCAAAAATTGTTTAATTATATTTTAATCGGTGTGGCTGTTTTGTTTCTTGCCGCCGGCCAGGTCGAGTTGCTTTTGAACGGTGAGGCTGTGATAGGGATGACCCTCACGGCCATATCATTTGTATTGCTAATCCTCGGCATCAGCGGCAAATCAGCAGACATCTATAAAAAGTGCGTTGATGTTATAAAAAAAATACTTGAGGTTACGTCAAAAGTCAACACTCAGTTATCGGAATCAGGTAAAAAAGCGGCGGACGCGATAAAGACCGGCGGACGCGCGGCAATAACCGGGGACGTTAAGGCTTCCGCGCGCGGCAGCCGGGCGCCGTGGCTGAAACAATATCCCCCGAATTTTCCATCAATGTAAACATACCCAAAGCCGCGCTTTTAGTCATAGTGATACTCTTCGCAATCATCGCCCAGATACAGTTCATCAGGCAGGAGCTTGTTACGGCGATAGAATGCCTTGTACTTGTCATACTCACGACCATAGTGTATTTTACGAAAAAAGACAATTCCTTTAAGTTTGAATTAAGGCTTGAAAAAGGCATCAAATTACTTTTCATTTTAATAGGGCTTGCATGCGTCCTGGCCGGATGGTTCTGGCTTTTAAAACCCACCCGCGAACCCCAGTATGTGGGCGTGGTCTTAACAACGATCGGCTGCGTGCTTGCGTATTTTGGCCTTCCAAATGTGGAAATAATGGACGATAAGAAAGCGGGCAAACAGGGCTCCATGACCGCGGAAGAAGCGGAAATCCTCGCGACATCGCTGAAGGTAAACGAAACGGACATTCTTTTCAAAAATTTTGATTTTTTAAACAATTATGCCGTTAAAGGCGCCCTTATGGCGGCGGCTTTGATCGTGCTATATTTTGCAAATAAGCTCCTCTATAATCCGGCCATGTCAATGACGGCAGTCGGCTTATACGGATGCGCGGGGGCGCTGGTATTCTTCGCGTTCCCGCTGATGAAGTTCAGCGTAAAGCCCGCGGAAAACAGGGTGATGGACATAATAAAGCTCGTGGCCATCCTTGCCGCGTTTTTTATCGCGTATCTCGGGCAGGTACAGTTTGTAAAAGGCAGCCTTGGCGCCGCAGTCAGATACTTTATTGCCGCCGCCGTCATATTCATCATGGCTATGCCCGTGTACCAGGAAAAGGAACCGGAAGAAAACGATAAATTTCCGGCCTGGCTTGAATTTGTATGTTTTGGCCTTATATTTGTTGCGGCAATCTATCTCAGGGTGTGGGACCTTGGCGCCAGGCCTTTCGGCATGGAAAACGACGAAGCGGGCGGATTTCTTAACCTGGTAGTCGGGGACGAACACAGGACGGTGGGAAATCTCGGGATCTTTAACCACCTGGCGCAGCTGGGCCTGCAGATATTCAGCGACCAGAGGATAGCCCTTAAATTCATGGGCGTAAGCGTCGGAATACTGGCCATACCCGCGCTTTATTTCATGATAAGGCTCGCTTTCAACCCGCGGGTGGCCATATTTACGACGGCGATCTTCGCGATACTCAGATGGAACGTATATTACAGCAGGTACGGCCAGTACGGCGAATTCACCGTGCTGGCGGAAATCCTGGCGATATATTTTATTTTGCTTGCTTTCAAGCAGCGGAAAAAATCAATATGGTTCTTAGCCGGGCTTGCGGTGGGCTTTACATGGCACGGCATCATGACCAGCTGGCTTATCATAATCCCGTGCTTCCTGTACCTGTTCCTTAAATCAGTCTCAAACAAAGGCTTTTTCAAGGCCCATATGATATCCATTATCGCGTTCATGCTCGGGTTCTGGATATTCTCGTCGATGATCGTGCATAATTATTTTATTTCAAAAAGCATGTACTTTTCCAGGATAAGCGAAGTGTCGGTTTTTTCAAAAGACCCAAACGCCCCGAACAAGAATGTCGGAAAGGGGATCATGGACAATACTGTGCTTGTCTTAAAGATGTTCAACCATCAGGGGGATTCAAGGCAGCGAAATTCCGGGGGCAGCCGTATGAACCCACCGTGGATTTCTGGACCTCCGTCTTTTACGGCATAGGTTTTTTATACGCTGTTTATTTCAGCAAGTATTATGTCTTTTTTATCATGGTCATGATCTTCTTTTCCCAGGCGGCCGGGTCCATATTCTCCATAGAAGCCCCGTCAGCCATGCGCGCGCTCGGGACCATGATACCTGTCATGTATTTTGTCGCGCTGGCTTTTGATAGGATATGGCTGGCGTTAAGAAGGGCGCTGGGGAAAAGGTTTGAAGTTGTTTTCCTGCCTCTGATCATAATCCTTCCGCTCATACCGATCGCGAAGGACAATTATTATCAGTATTTTCAGCGCTGGATAGGCGGCATGGACGAGCTGTCGACCGCGTCAGGCATGTACGCTAAAGAACTCGGGGAAAAGACCCGCGTCGTATTGTATACGGGCACTTATTATCCGGGCCATCCGCCATTTAAGATGTACAGGGACCGCGAGGCCAACTCGGGAAACAGGCTCACCACTCTGTTAATGTGGATGAGATATGTCGAGGACGGCGATTTTGCAATATTTTTCCACTATGACACCTGGCAAAACATGAACTCGGTTGTGTCCACATTCTTTCCGGATACGCCCATTGAGGTCATAGAACACTCGCATTTCAATAAAAATGTAAAATCGGGCGAGGGTTTCGGCGTGTTTGTAAAGTCCGTCATTCTGAAAAATGAATTCATTAAGAAAATACGCGGGCTCAACGGCAAGTACTCATTCGGCGGGGGCGAAGTTAAAAACGACATTCCCGTATACAGGCCCGCTGACGACGGTAAGGTCCCGTATAATGCGTCATGGAGCGGCTCGCTGCTTGTGCCGTATTATGGCAGGTACAGGATATATAACAAGGCGGGATCCGCCGTAACAGTGATTGTCGACGGCAGGAACGCCGCCGCGCAGGACGGGCTGAAGCTTGCCGAAGGTTTTCATAATATAAAGATAGACGCCCGCCGTTCAGGATTAAACGACAGGCTTGAGCTCGTAATGGAATCCAAAAAAATGGAAGGCAACGTCATCCAGGGGTCTGAGCAGGTAAAACTGGACGGGAAATACCTTTATAACTGGAAAAATTACGGGCTTCATTCGTATTACTACACCGGAAAAATGTGGGATCAGGGGCCTATTGCCTTTGAGGTGAATAACATGGAAATAGACGTGGGAAGCTTCCAGGGCGCTGACTGCCAGGTATTGAAAGGCTATATCAATATACCCGAGAGCGGGAATTATTCCATAATACCCGCGAGCAATATCTACGCCAGGCTCATTATCGACAAAAAGTACTATACCGAGCAGTTAAGCTCGAATGAATCCAACGAGAACGCCGAAAAATATTTCAGGACAAAACAGGCCATGACAAAAGTACAGAGTTTCAGCTTGAGCAAGGGACGTCATCAGATTGAAATATACGCCGGCGCTAACGGCTTTAACGTCAAGTGGATGAAACCGGGGTCCAATACGTATGCGCCCGTCCCTGTTAATTTGTTCGAACCGGATTATGTCGTATCCGCGGAATAAAAGTCAGTAAAATATCTCAAGGAGGAAGAAATGGCTAAAAAGAAAAATGCAGCGGTAAAAAACAAGAAGGCAAAAGCGCCTGTTGCCGAAGCGGCGAAAAACACGGTCGCTGAAAAGGCGGCGCCTTCGAAGAACGGCAAGATGCTTGTGATGGTCCTTATCGCGTTTGCGATTTTTGCGGCAGTTGAGATTTATTTCGTGAGCCAGGCGTCCATAGTACAGTCGAAAAAACCCACATTTGTGACGTCGTTTGACAAGCCTTACAACGGCATAACCACTATGGCGGAATACGGGCAGTATATCTATATAACTGACGGGGAAAGAGGGGAAGTCAGGAAGGTTGACAAGACAAACGGCAAAATTGAAAAAATATACACCGTAAAAGAAGGCGCCGCTGTAACTGTCGCCGATTCGGCAGGGAACATATACGTGCTTTCGGGCAAGAACCTTATCATCCAGTACGACCCCAACTTCAAGGAGATGAAAAGGACAGTTTTATCGGGCTTCAGCAACGCGACATGGTTTGAAATTGACAGCGAGGATAATTTTTATATTGCCGATCATGAGGCCGGTAAAGTGGTTAAAATGCCAAAGGATTTTACCACAAGGCTCTTGGAGTTTGGCGGCAGGGGCACGGATAAGGGCAAATTTTCAAACATGGGCAAGATACACCTGTCCAACAGCGGCGATATATATGTAATGGACCTGCTTGAACCGTCAGGCGCCCGCATGCAGGTTTTTGATAAAACCGGGAAATTAAAAACAGCGTGGAAGATAACAAAAATCAAGAGGTTTACACAGCTGGAGAATTTTACGGTCATGCCGGACGGGTACGTGTATTTCAACTGGTTTGAATCGCATCAGATCCTTGTATTCAGCCCCAAAGGCAAGTTCGTCTCAAGCTGGGATTCGGATGAGGCAAAAAGCTGCCTGATCAGGTATCCGAACTGCATCTCAGGCGGGAACAGCAACATGATTTACATCACGTCTGACAGGCTTTATGTTTTAAAGCCCATAAAGTACTAATCTTATAGCCATAAAAACCGCCGGCAGAGATGCCGGCGGTTTTTCTTTAAAGTAAGGCAGAGTATCCGTGATTTTTTGCGCGTGATTTAAAAAGTTATGATACTACGAAAAAATTTACGGGGTGCATGTGAATAAACTGGCGATTTCAGCGATAAAATTACTTCAAAAGAACGCTTTTGTTGCAAGGTTCATGGAAGACATGTACAGCCGTATCCCTTATGTGTTCATGAACGGGAAGGCCCTGGCGCCGTTATCCGCCGTATTGCTCCTGACGTACCGGTGCAATTTAAGGTGCAAGATGTGCTTTTACTATAATGAAACTGAAAAAAACGCCACTCAGAACCTTATTTCCGCCAGAAAAAATGAAGAATTAACTTACGGGCAAATATGCGCGTTCATAGACGACGCTGCCGGCATGGGCGTCAGGGTGCTTACGCTTCATGGCGGTGAGCCGCTTGTGTACGGGGACGTCTTTAAAATATCGGCATACGCGGCATCAAAAGGAATGCTTGTTAATTTCATAACTAACGGGGTGCTTCTTGACGAAAAGGTAATTGATAAGATAATAGACGCCCGCATTAACAGCATAACCATTTCCCTGGACGGGCCTGAAAGCGCACACGACGACATACGGGGCATGAAAGGGGCCTTCAAAAAGATAGTGCAGGGAATAAAGATATTTAAGGAAAAGCAAAAGCAGGGCCTTCCGGTCCCCAGGCTTTCGGTATCGACATACATATCGGCCATGAACCAGTCCGGCATAATGGGTCTTTTTGAGACTATCAGGGAGAACGGCATTGCGAACTGGGGCGTGGGGCTTGTGACGTATAACAGCGAAAAGATCAGCGCCGAAACAAAAAAAATCCTGGGCATAAGCGGCGCGCACGGGCAGGGGGACTTAAGCGGGCTTCCCGATGAAATCATCAAACTTGATAAAAAAGCGCTGATAGAGGTAAGGGACAAACTGAAAAAGGAAAATTCAAGGGCGGGGCTGCAGATAATATTCCCGTCAGCCGCTTCCATCGAGAATTATCAGGACCCGTATTTCAATGAGGTTAATTACTGCCTTGAACCGTGGGCCAGGGTTGTCATATCGCCTTACGGGGAGGTCTTTCCGTGCATTCCGTTATCCATGGTAAACGCGGACATGGGAAACATTAAAGACGAGCCCTTAAGCAGGATATGGAACGGAAAAAAATACGTACAGTTCAGGAAGAAAATCAAAAAGAGCGGCCTGCTTCCAATCTGCTCCAAATGCTGCACAATAAACGGTTTTAAATCGCTGTGAGCCAATTCTTGCTTTCCGCGGGAGTTTTTATGCCGGTATGCGCACTGCCCCTAATGAAGCGTTTGCGCCCCGCGTTTTTGGGGGGGAGGAATGACATTGACAAACATATTCCGGGAGTGTATCATTAAAACATGAAAAATTTTTCCTCGTTTATAATAAAAATGCTGCAAAAAAACAAGTATCTTGGACGCCTGGCTGAAGACATGTACAGCCGGCTTCCGTATGTTTTTATGCGCGGGAAAGCGCTTGCGCCCATCAACGTGCTTGTGCTGCTTACCTACCGCTGCAATTTAAGGTGCAACATGTGCTATTATTACAATGAAAATGAAAAATCCAATACGGCAAATATGATAGACAAAAGGAAGGCGGACGAGCTTTCCTACGATCAGATCATAAAACTCATAGATGATATCGCGGCCATGGGCGTAAAAGTGCTGACGCTTCATGGCGGGGAGCCGCTCATATATGAAAATCTTTTTCCAATCTCAAAATATGCGGTATCAAAGGGGCTTTTGGTCAATTTTTTTACCAACGGTATTCTGCTTAACGAGGCGGTGATCGACAAAATAATAGACGCGCGCATCAATACAATTTCAATTTCCGTGGACGGCCCGGCGGATATTCACGACAGGATAAGGGGAGCGAAAGGCGCGTATGACAAGATAATCAAGGGCATTGGCATATTTAAGCGCAAGGAAAAAGAGGGCCTTGAAATACCCAGGCTGCTCATATCAACTTCGGTTTCCGCGATGAACCAGGACGGGCTGCCTGAACTGCTCAAGGGCATTAAGGCGTCCGGGCTCAAGGACTGGAACGTCGGGCTCATAACTTATAACGGCACAAAACTAAGCGAAGCCACAAAAAAGATCCTTGGCATGGAAGGCCCGGGGCAGGGGGATATAGGCAACCTGCCGGACGAACTGATCAACCTTGACCCTGATAAAATGCTTGAAGTGAGGGGCCAGCTGATCAGGGAAAACTCCGATGCTGACATCAATATATCGTTTCCTTCAGTGCGGGCTGTTAAAAAATACGGCGACCCGGCATATAATGAAGTTGATTACTGCTTATTTCCCTGGGCGCGCGCCATTATTTCGCCCTATGGCGAGGTTTTTCCATGCATCCTGTTGAGCAATCTGAACGCTGACATGGGAAATATCAAGGATAAGTCCTTTAAGGACATCTGGAACGGCGAAAAATATGTTGCTTTCAGGAAACTGCTGAAAAAGAAAAAACTTTTGCCCGTTTGTTCAAAATGCTGCGCCATAAATGACAATAAATTACTCAAATAATACCGTATTTCTCATATAACTGCTCACCCACTTCATCCGGCATCCGCGATACAATAGTTTTTTGTTTATAATTACCGGTGCCGCACGCCCGGAATTTACCTGCGCGCCCCGGATGGCAAACGCTAAATTCCCAATGGCTGTGAACAGGGCGCACGCGCCGGGAATCGGCTGAAATAAAAGGCGTTTCCATCTTTTTTAAGCAATCTTTGTGTTGACAGTGGGCATTTTTTCAACTATAATTTTTATAGAAAAATAGGAAAGGAGTTTTATCATGAAAAACAGGCGTATTTATTCTTTTGTGATTCTAATTGTATTTCTAATGATCTCAATTTTCAGCTATTTTTCCAATAAAGCAAACCCTCCTTATGTGCACGCTTTTGATCTGGATTACTATTATTTTGGGCCGCCTATTTACCCGGTCAGCCCCAATTTAATAAATGATTTTGATTCTGTCCATGCGCCATATACCATGAAGTATTCCCCGGTCAATTCCGAATATGATTATAAAGGCTGGCAGGGCGGCACCAAGGATAACGGCGTTCCGTTAAGTTATATGACAAATTGCGGGGGAGGCGTGTGCGCCGGCACGACTGATACGAATTGCCCGCCTGCCAAACACGGGCAGGGATACATGAGGGTTTCCTGGTCGGGAAACACCAATTCATCGCCGCAGTTTGTGCACCTTACCAATTATGCCGAGACGACAAACCCGGATTTCGGGCAGAATTTTGAAAATACCGGATGTTACGTGCCAAAACCGGTAGGCATACCTACGGCAGGGCCTTCGCCTACTCCTGTAACAGTACACGCGGGGGATATGTCATGTTATGGATACATAAAATTTTACCTGTATTTTAATGTTTATCCCAACGGCGGATCAGCTGAAAAGCCTCTTTACCAGAATGCCGCCATATACGACGGGAATGTCACTATCACGGGTTCCGACCTGCCTTTTGTGACGCAGGGAGCCTTTGATAACTCATTCAGCACTTTTTATTCCATGTCCTTAAATTATCTCGCCAATCAATATGATGTCACCACGGGAAGGTATTTTGGAGTTTCGACAGTGACGGATATCATCATAAACGCGCCAAAGGCGGATTACTCCAAATGGCCCACCCTGGCGGGTAAAGGATTTGAATCCCTTCCGAGTTTCAGGTCTATAATAATGTATTATGATTTTCTTTCACTCGGCGCAAAGGACAGCCTGCCTGTTTATGATTCGCCTTCTCCGATAACAGTCACAACGGCGTATGACAACGGCACGCCCCTGGGCGCGCTTGTCAGCTGGCCGCCGCAGACTACTTATGACCCTGCGGTGCCGGTCACAGCTTACCATGTATATAGGTCGCTGACCCTCACCTCAGGCGGGGATCCGTTTGTAAGCGTCGGCATAGTCAAGGCGGGCACATATCCATTATGCCTAACTGATACCGCTGTTATAGGCGGAAACACATATTGTTATAAGGTGTTGACATGCAATAACGGGCCTGTTGATTATGACCCGTCAGACGAAAATAAATCAAAAGGCAACACCGTAAATGCCAATTATCATGAGCCGCTTTTATATGACCCGGTGGCCAACACGGACCAGGTTTGCGGCTACATAGATCCAATGCCGACCCAGACGAATACGCCCACGCCGGAGAACACTCCGTGCACTGGCATATGCGGAACCGCGACGCCTTCTCCTACGTTTACGGCAACGCCGGCGCCTCCGGACCTTATCCGCGCCAGGGTTTACCCGAATCCTTTTAACCCGAATATGGGCAGCAAATTTTTCTATGTGGATAATACCCCGCCGGATACAAAGGTATTCATTTACGCCATGGACGGCGCGCTTGTTAAGTCAGGGAAAGTGCTTGCCACGACAAATAACAGGTTTGAGTGGAACGGAAAGAACAACAACGGGTCCAAAGTCGTTTCCGGGCTTTATTACCTTGTTCTGGAGTCGTCGGATAAAAAAACCAGGGTGTTCAGGATAATAGTCTGTTACAAATGCGAGTCTACGACTATAAACCCGTAGGCCGTTTTATTTTTTATAACCGATAATATTAACCGAGGAGAGACTCGAATGAAAAGGATAATAGCGTTAATTTGCGCGATATTTTTAACCTGCGGTTTATACGCGGCGGAGTATGGCGGCGTAACCGCGTCACCATACCTTAACCTTGGGGTCTCTGCAAGGGCGTGCGGCATGGGCGAGGCGTATACTGCCGTGGTTGATAATGTGGACGCGGGCTGGTGGAATCCGGGGGCGCTTGTAAAGGTGCAGAACCCGCAGTTTGCCCTCATGCACAATCAGAATTTCGGCGGCACTTCATATGAATATCTCGCGGTAGGTTTTCCCGCGGAACAGCTCGGCATAAATATCTGGGGTACCATAGGAATTACAGCGCTCTTAGTCAGGGTTGAAGATGTCAATGTCACCAAAGAGTTTAATACGGGCGGGGACTGGAATTATTCGCAATGGCAGGAAAATCAGGGCGAGACTTTCGGCGCGGGAGGAACCGTTCTCGGCGTGTCGTACAGCTGGCAGGCCGCGAAGATGTTCGCGGTCGGCGCGACATTAAAGCTGATCAACCAGAAAATAGCGCTTGAAGAGGGCTGGATTCCGGCGCTGGATATCGGAATACTGGCAAACACCATGATGCAGGGATTTGATGTCGGCCTTGTATTCCAAAATGTAAGTTTCATGCAGATGAATACGGTAAAGGGCGCCCCGGATTCACCGCTGCCCCTTAACCTTAAGTTCGGCGTGGCATATAAGGCGCCGAGGCTTTTTACCTCCGTTGATGACCCTAAAGACGCCTTAAATGTCGGCATTGACGGGGTGCTTCCGCTCCAGCCTGCGAATATGCCGTTTAAACTTAATTTCGGCCTTGAATACATTTATAATGTCTCCGAATTCATGGTAAAACCCAGGCTCGGATACAGGCTTAACGGGAATAATTTAATAAGCGACCTCGGCTGGTTTGCGGGGTTTACTTTCGGATTCGGGGTATCCAGGAACTTTGACGGCACCGAAGTAGGCATTGATTACGCTTTTATACCGTACGGGATTCTGGGCAATTCACACAGGGTCGGAATGACCATTAACATCGGGCAGCCAACACCGGTACCCACGCCAAAACCCATAAATCCGCCGAAGATGATCAAGCTTAAACCCGAGGCAAAGAAGATATGGGTAATGTGGTCCATAGACAAGGATACCAAGGTTAAAATAGCCGGATATAACGTCTATATGAGCTATAAACCGGGAGGAAAATATTACAAGCTTACTAAGCTGCCGATCGCGGCGCCGAAGTATTACCTGAAAGTCGGCCCTTTAAAGAGCGGCCTCAGGAGTTATTTTGTCGTAACTTCCGTTGATGAAAAGGGCAGGGAATCGAAGTACAGCAAGGAAATATCGGCTGTACCTAAATAAAACGGATTTTCAATTTTATATTTTCAATTTTCAATTAACTTACCGGAAAAGTCTTTAATTGAAAATTTAAAATTGAAAATTTAAAATCAGGGGTAAAAAATGCATCTGATGAAAAGTAATGAAGAGATGAAGAAGTATTTCATGCGTGCCTGTACCACCCATGATCCGGGTGATATCATACTCTTTCACGACCAGCGCGATACGGTCCATAAGATACTTGTTGAAGTGAGCAATGAGACCGGCAGAAAGTTAATTGACAAGGATTTAAGCACCCTGGAACACAACGAGCTGGGATGCATGAAAATGAAAGACTGCAAACCGCCCGAATGGCTAAAAGAGGCATTTGAAGGCAAGCACCCCAACGGTTTCATCGTATACCTGCGCGAGTTCCACTTAAGCGACAACAGGGTGCAGGACGACGTTATGAACATCCTCATAAGAAAAGAGCTCCAGGGAGTGAAATTCCCCAAAAACACGCTCATAATCCTCGGCGTAAGGAAAGAAGACGACAGCGCGGAAGCGCTGACGCATACGCATGTGGTGAAGTTTTACAGATAATTTTAAATTTTCTATTTTCAATTAAATGCGAAAATGACAAAAGGGCGGATGTGTTCCGCCCTTTTTGATTTTTAATAGAAAATTGAAAATTCAAAATAGAAAATTGTTCTAAAGGCTTCCCTTACCCAGCGTCTTTATATTCTTATTTATCTCTTCCTCAAGCGCTTCCGGCAGGCCGAATATCTTTACGTCCATGAAACCGCTGACTATGGCGGATATCGCGTCGGGTTTTGGGATGCCCCTTGACATTAAGTACATGATTTGTTCCTCGTCAATTTTTCCTATGGCAGCTTCGTGTGACATATTTACATCGGCATATTTTGTAGTGAGCTCCGGTATCGCGGATATCAAGCCTTTGTCTTTTAGCATCAGGCCGTCGCATTCCAGGTGCGCAAAGACTTTAGGGGAGTTGCCCTCGAGGTGGCCGCGGGCTATGATGTCGCCGCCGTCAGATATTGACCTGCTGATTATCTCGGCCCTGGTGTTCTCGGCGTTTAAAAGGACCCTTGCGCCAAGGTCATAAACAGAGCCCTCGGGCGCCAGCACAAGTGAATTAAATTTGGCGACCGCGCCTTTGCCCGCGAGTGTCGCGGTAGGGTACATCTGGGTGATTTTTGTGTCGCGAAGCGCCACATAATTTGATATATATGAACCGCCTTCATCAACGATGATGGCCGAACGCGGCCTGACCTCGACATTTTTTGCCCAGTCGTGTATCATCGTGTACATTAAGTGCGCGTTTTTCCCGACAAACATTTCCGTGACTCCGATGTGGGAGCCTTCCGCGAGGTAATTAGCGGCTGCGCAGCCGTTAATGATGTGAAGGGAAGAGCCTTCCTCAAGAATTATCAGGTTATGCACTTTCTGCTTGAATTTGTCCTGTTTTACAAAAAAACACGCCTGAAAAGGCATTAACGCTTTTACACCGGCTTTTATGCGGATGAAGTACCCTGACTGCGTGTCGGCGTAAGCGTCTTTTGTGTATTCGTCCTTGTCTTTATTGACAAGAGTCCACATCTTATCCGAGAATTCCGGGTATTTTTTCAAAGCGTCGTGGATGGGGAGCATTTCCACGCCATCCTGCCGCATGGTCACATGGGTGACATGGTTGTTTGCCATCACAAAAGAGCCGCTGCGGCCCTGTTCGTCAAGGTTTATGCCGGAGCGTTCTATCTTTGATTCGTCTTTTTCATCAACTTCTATTTTATGTCTTTGCATGCGCCACACTCCCTGAATCCGTGTAATTGTATGTCCTCAAAAAGTTTCCTCGCGTCATGCCTGCACTTGATGGTGCCGTCTAAAAGGGTATAACCGGCGTCGGCGTCCACATAGTCCATGATGTAACCCGTGTGGGTTATGATAAGAGCGCTCTTTGAGCGTTGTTTCTTTTCAAGGCCGCGTTCAAGCAGGGTCCTTATCTTTCCGCCGATAAGCTTCATGTTCTCTATATCAACCCCTGATTCGGGTTCGTCAAGCATGATAAAGCCGGGTTTCTGCGCGAAAAGCTGCAGGAGCTCGGAGCGTTTTATCTCGCCCCCTGAAAATCCGTGGTTTACATCCCTCGGCATCAGGTATTCCAGGTTCAGAGCCTTTGCGGCAACAGTAGAGTCCAGTTTTACACCGCTTCTGCCGCTGATAATGTCGGACATCTGGGAAAGCTTTATCCCTTTTATGGAAGGGGGGCGCTGGAAGAACAGCCCTATACCTGACGCGGCGCGCTCATTTACCGGAAGGGAGGTTAATTCCACCCCGTTATGCTTTATGGACCCGCCGGTTACCTTATACTGGGGATAACCCATAATGGTCATAAGAAGGGAAGTCTTACCTGAGCCGTTAGGCCCGAAAAGTATGTGCGTTTCACCGTCCGGGATGGTAATATTAATGGATTTAAGCACTTTAATGCCGTTTATTTCAACGCAAAGGTCCGTAATTTCGAGCATATAACCTCCTAAAATGGTCTTATTAATGATAGCATAATGTGGGGTGGAGGGCAAGGGCAGGGGGTGTATTTTCAATTTTATATTTTCAATTTTCAATTAAATGCCAGCTAAGGCCTTTAATTGAAAATATTAAATTGAAAATTGAAAATTCGGTTCTTGACTTTTTTAAACCCCGATAATATAATTAAACACTTATAAAAAAAGGGAAAAATGATGTTTTGTTTCCTTTTAAAGAGAGTAAAATAAGGCGTCGTCAGGTATGTTTATGCCTGATTTGATACGTTATATTACTGCTTTTTTGAATATGAAGCGAGGTTAACATGGAAAAGAAATCAGTCAAAGTCGGCCTGATAGGTTTTGGAACCATTGGAAAAGGAGTAGTTAAACTTTTTCAGAATTCCGGAGCCATCATTGACGGCAAATCCGGGATAAAGGTAGAATTGAAAAAGATATGTGATATTGATATTAAGACCGACCGCGGGGTAAAAGTCCCTAAAGAAATGCTTACGTCAGACATTAATGACATTATTAATGACCCTGAAATAGATATAGTCATTGAGCTTATCGGCGGTTACAAACCCGCTTATGATTTTGTGCTCAGGGCGTTAAATGCCGGCAAGCATGTTGTGACGGCGAACAAGGCGCTTTTATCAAAATACTGGGACGAGATAGCGTTTGCGGCGTCCGAGAATAAAGTCGAAATTATGGCTGAGGCGTCGGTGGGCGGAGGCATACCCATACTGCGCGGCATGGATAAGGGGCTTGCGGCAAACAGGATAGAAAAAATCATGGCGATTTTAAACGGTACCTGCAATTACATACTTACAAAAATGACTTTTGACAGGCTGCCTTTTGAGACCGCCCTTAAGGAAGCGCAGGTTAAAGGTTTTGCCGAAGCAGACCCGACACTTGACATAGAAGGCTTTGACACCATGCACAAGATTGTAATACTGTCTTCCATGGCATTCGGCACAAGGATTAAAGAATCGGATGTGCCTGTCGAAGGTATCACTTCGGTTAACTATACCGACATACAATACGCCGACGAGTTTGGCTATGTGATGAAGCTGCTGGCTATCGCGGAGAAAGATGGAAACAGCGTCAACATAAGGGTGCATCCCGCGCTTGTAAATAAAAAGCATTTATTGGCTTCCGTTAATTATGAATTTAACGCCATATATTTAAAAGGCGACGCGGTCGGCGAAACTTTATTTTACGGAAGGGGCGCGGGTGAAATGCCCACTGCGTCCGCTGTTTTGTCCGACATTATTTATATCGCCAGGAATATTTCGCACGGCATGGAAACCGGGATCAAAAAGCCGGCAGCTGTTTCAAAGCCGGTTGTGATAACCAAAGCGGGCGAGATCACTTCAAAGTATTATCTGCGTTTTAACGTGGTTGACAAACCCGGCGTCCTCGCGACAATCGCGGGCATACTCGGGAAGAACGGCATAAGCATTGAATCAGTCATACAGAAGATACAGTCGCAGCACGCGAAAGTCCCGGTTGTCATCATGACCTACGCGGCAAAAGAAGCCGGGTTGAAGAAAGCCCTGAAAAAGATAGATGCCATGAAGGTTGTAAAAGAGAAGACGGTTATGTACAGGGTGGTAGATTAGTTTTTAAATGCAGTCTCAATAATCTCAATGATCTCAGAAGTCTCAGAAGTAAAGGCGGGGCTTGTGTTTTGATCAGGCGGACTATTGAGACTCATGAGATTATTGAGATCATTGAGACTAAAAAGGAGTTTTAAATGGAACCCTACAAAGGCCTTATAGAGAAATACAGAAAGTTCCTGCCGGTTACAAAGTCGACACCGGTCGTGTCGCTTCAGGAAGGCAATACCCCGCTTATCAGGGTGCCGAAGATTGAAAAAATGGTTGCTGAAAACGTCGAGGTATACGTCAAATACGAGGGGTTAAACCCGACCGGGTCATTTAAGGACCGCGGAATGACCATGGCTATTTCAAAGGCAAAAGAAAAGGGCATGAAAGCCACCATCTGCGCCTCTACGGGAAATACTTCAGCTTCGGCGGCTGCTTATTCGGTGCGCGCCGGGATGATAAGTTATGTAATTATTCCCAATGGATACATAGCGTTAGGAAAGCTTTCACAGGCGCTTATACACGGGTCAAAAGTAATAGCTGTTGAAGGCAATTTTGACGTGGCCCTTGAGATGGTAAAACAGATATGCGAAAAGTACCCCATAGAGCTTGTAAACTCGCTCAACCCATACCGCATTGAAGGTCAGAAGACAGGGGCGTTTGAAGTTGTGGACTATCTTGGTGAAGCGCCGGATTATCATTTTATACCTGTGGGCAACGCCGGCAATATCACCGCGTACTGGAAAGGTTATACAGAGTACAAAAAAGCGGGAAAGAACAAGAAACTCCCGAAGATGATGGGATTCCAGGCGGCGGGTTCGGCTCCGATAGTGCTCGGGCACCCTGTTGAAAACCCGGAGACAGTCGCCACGGCCATAAGGATAGGAAATCCTGCCAGCTGGAAACAGGCTGAAGCCGCAAGGGATGATTCAGGCGGAGTCATAGACATGGTAACCGATAAAGAAATCATCAATGCATACACTCTGCTGGCTTCAAAGGAAGGCATTTTTTGCGAGCCGGGTTCTGCCGCGTCTGTGGCGGGGCTTATAAAATACGGGAAGAAGAAGTTCTTTAAGGAAAAGAAAACGGTTAAAATAGTCTGCGTCCTTACAGGGCACGGGCTTAAGGACCCGGATAGGGCCATTAAAAGCGTCGAGTTCAAGCCGATAGTGGTTAAACCGGACTTAAAATCCATAATGAAGATAATTGAAAAATAGGGAGGATATGATGAGAAAAATTACGCTGCTCGCACTGTTTTTTACCCTGGTTTTCATGAATGTTTACGCGGCTGAAAACGCCTACGACCTTTACAATAAGGGGTTTGACCTTTATCTTGTAAATGACTACAAAGGCGCCGTGGAGATGTTCAAAAAATCAATAAAGGTCATGCCTGATTTTGTGAAGCCTTACAACAAGGCCGGACTTGCTTTTATAGCCATGAAGCAGGTGGACCACGCCATATTCATGTATAAGAAAGCCGTTTACATAGACCCCAATTACGCCGAGGCTTTTTATAATTACGCCATAGCCCTTGAAATGAAGGACTTCGCGAAGAATAAAGTGAAGATTCAGGATTTATATAAGCGGGCAATTGAACTGAAAAATGACGAGCATATTTTCGCGAGGGCGTCGCTGAACCTGGCAAAAATATACAGGGAAGACAAGAAATTTGACGAGGCGGTGCTTTTAATCAGGGACGCCATCAAAGTGGAACCGACTTTTGAGGAGCTTTACAATGAAGCCGGGCTTGTTTACCTTGAAACGGAATTATACGACAAGGCCATTGAAATGTTTGAAAAAGCGGTGGAGTTAAGGCATGAATACGTCGAAGCGTCATCAAACATCGCCGTGGCTTACCAGAAAAAAGGGAACATAGCCAAAGCCATAACACAGCTTGAGGACACCCTCAAAAAGGATGACAACTTTGCCGGCGCGCAGTATAACTACGGCAACGCGCTTATCCTCCAGGGATATTATGACAAGGCCATAGAGCACCTTTTAAAAGCCACAAGGCTTGACCCGAAATTCGCGGAAGCGTTTTACAGCCTTGGCAAGGCATACCTGCACAAGAACATGTTTGAAGACGCGGAGAAATCATTTAAGAGCGCCCTTAAAATAAAGAAAAATTACACAATAGCCAGGAAAGAGCTTAACAATGTCAAGAAACTGCAGAAGGATTTCAGGGCGCACATAACTTTCCCGAAGATCAAAGTGGAAGGCGAGGAAGGCGACAGCACAGAAGAGGAAATGACGGAAGAACAGCTGGCTGCCGCGGCTAAAAAAGCAAAGGAAGCCGAAAATGTCGAGGACTTAAGGCTTCCGGACGACAAGCCGAAACCCAAGGAAGGCGAAGAAGCTGATACTGAAGGAAACACGGCAAACGCTGAGGAGTTCTAAGAAGATTGAGAAGTTTTAAGTTTAAAGTTTTAAGATGAGGGCGTTTGATTTATCTTAAAACTTAAAACTCGAAACTCGAAACTGAACTTAAATCTAATTTAAAGGAACCTTATGAAATACATAATACTCTTAGCAGACGGCATGGGAGACCTTCCCGTTGATGAGCTCGGCGGGAAAACACCTCTTGAAGCCGCAAACACGCCGAACATGGACGCCCTTTTAAAAAAGAGCGAATGCGGTATGGTCACACCTTTATGCAAAGGTTTTCCGCTGGGTTCTGACATCGGGAACATGACCATGCTTGGCAATAACCCAAACGAGCATTACACGGGACGCGCCCCCATGGAAGCGGCCAACTTAGGGATAGAACTCGGCCCAAAAGATGTGGCGTTCCGCTGCAACCTTGTCACTGTTAAGGCCGGACGCATGCTCGATTACAGTTCGGGGCATATCACCTCTGAAGAGGCAAAAACACTCATAAAAATGCTTGATAAGAAACTCGGCACGGATGATATCAAATTTTATCCGGGTAAGAGCTACAGGCATATAATGGTCATGAAGGGCGGAGACAGCATAAAGGCTACGGCGCCACATGACATAACAGGACAGGAAATTGAAAAGTACATGCCTAAAGGCGCCAAAGCGGAAATTTTAACGCGGCTAATGCAGGATTCGCAATATCTGCTAGACGGACATGAAGTCAACATACAGCGCAGGGCCGATGGTAAAAACCCGGCAAATATGATATGGCTCTGGGGGCAGGGCAAAAAACTTGACATGCCTTCATTGAAGGATAAGTACGGCTTAAAAGGCGCGGTTATTTCAGCGGTGGACCTGGTAAACGGCATAGGGGTATCCATGGGGCTGGAAGTCATATCCGTACCGGGAGTTACCGGGTATATAGATACAAATTATAAGGGCAAGGCCGAGTACGCGCTCAAGGCCATGAAGAAAAAGGATTTTCTTTATCTCCACGTGGAAGCCACGGATGAGATGGGGCATAACGGCGATGTTAAGGGTAAGATAGAAGCCATAGAGAAATTTGATTCTGAAATAGTGGGCAGGATAGCCGAAGGCATGAAAGCCATGGGCAGCCACAGGATTATGATTACTTCCGACCACGCGACGCCTGTTAAGGTCGGCACGCACACGGAAGACGCGGTTCCTTTCATGATATATGATTCCGAGAAAGAAGCCGGCCGCGCGGATGTTAAATACAGCGAAAAAGAAGCGGCTTTAACCGGCGTGGTTTTTGACAAAGGCTGGGAGCTGTTTGAGAAATTTATTAAAAAATAGACTAAAATTATAAATTCATCAGGAGGAAATTGGAACATGGCTTTAATAGTGCAGAAGTACGGCGGGGCTTCACTGGCTACGCCGGAGAAGATGCTTTTTGTGGCGGACAGGATCATAAGGGAGAAGAAAAAAGGAAATCAGATGGTTGTGGTCGTATCCGCCCCGGGGGATACCACGGACAATCTCATTGATTTCGCGGAAAAGCTGGCCAAAGAGCCGGATTCCAGGGAACTTGACATGCTAATGGCCACGGGAGAACAGCAGTCCATAGCCTTAATGTCAATGGCCCTGATAGAAAAAGGTTTCAAGGCAAAATCATTCACAGGCGCCCAGCTCGGTATTATGACAGATACAAAACACACCAAAGCCAGGATACTTGACATAAAAGGCGCGTATAAGATAAAAGAAGCTTTAAAGCAGGGTAACATCTGCATAGTGGCCGGATTCCAGGGCATAACCGACAGCGATGAAGTAACAACTCTCGGAAGGGGCGGTTCGGACCTGACTGCCGTGGCGCTTGCAACAGCCATAAAAGCCGATGTGTGCGAGTTCTTAAAGGATGTGCCGGGTGTTATGACCACGAACCCCGAGCTGGTCAAAGACGCCAGGAAAATAGATTTTCTTTCATACGACGAAATGCTTGAGCTTTCAAGCGGCGGCGCGCAGGTGCTTTATAACAGGAGCGTTGAATTTGCAAAGAATTACGGTGTGGTCCTTCACGTGAGGGGCACATTTACCGACGAACAGGGAACAATAATCAAACAGGAGGATTCAAAAATGGAAAAGATAGTGGTAAGCGGAATTACATACAACAAAAAGGAAGCAAAGATAACGTTAAAAGGCGTGCCTGATAAACCCGGAGTGGCTGCGCTTGTGTTCAGCCAGCTTGCTGACGGTGATGTTAATGTCGACATGATAATCCAGAACGTTTCTGATCAGGGCTCAACGGACATTTCGTTTACCGTCATCAGGAAAGACGCCGCCAAGGCGAAGAAAGTAATCGAGTCCATCGTGAAAAAAACCGGGGCAAAAGGTTATTTCATGGATGAGGCTATCGGCAAAGTGTCGGCGGTCGGAGTCGGCATGAGGACGCATACCGGCATAGCGTCGGCCATGTTCAAAGCCCTGGCTGACAAGAAGATCAATATTGAAATGATATCCACTTCTGAAATTAAGATTTCTGTTGTTGTCAGGGAAGACCAGGTTGAAGAGGCCGTAAAAGTGCTTCACAATGCCTTCAAACTGGGAAAGAAAAAAGCTGTTTCTGAAAAGTAGTTTGAGGCCTTAAAAAGCCCACGGAGGTAACATGGATAATACAGCAGAAAATCAGGAAACACAGCCACAGGCGCCCGCGCCCGAGGTTAAGGCAAAAAAAGCTGACGCGGAATTTTCCATGGCATGGCACCTCAAAGTGCTTGCCGTAATTTATGTGATCTTAGGCATATTGTATGTGGTCTTAAAATTTACTTTAAAGTAGGCATAAATGAAAAGAAAAATTGACATATACGACACAACGCTCCGGGACGGGGCGCAGAGCCCGAAAATATCCTTCTCGCTGGAGGATAAGCTCCTGCTTGCCAAAAAACTGGATGAAATGGGCATGTCATATATAGAAGGCGGATGGCCTGTAAAAGGGATGAACTCACTTGATTCGGAATTCTTTAAGCGCGTAAAAAAACTAAAGCTGAAGAACTCCAAAGTTGCCGCCTTTGGTTCCACCCGCAGGGCAAAATCCACGGTAAAAGACGACCTTATCCTGAATTCGCTTCTTGAGGCGGGAACGGAAACTGTGACCATTTTCGGAAAGGCATGGACGCTTCATGCGGAAAAAGTGCTGAAGATTTCGCCTGAAGAAAATATAATCCTTATTAAGGAATCGGTCTCCTATCTAAAAGACCACAAGAAAGAAGTTGTATTTGACGCGGAGCACTTTTTTGACGGCTACAAGGACAGCCCTGAATACGCTTTAAAATGCATTAAGGCCGCTGAAGCGGCGGGCGCCGACTGTATCTGCCTTTGCGACACAAACGGCGGGACGCTTACATCGGAGATGGACGCGATAACAAAGGACGTTTTTTCAAAGATAAAGACAAAACTCGGCATACACACTCATAATGATTCCGACCTGGCTGTAGCCAACGCCATAATAGCCGTTGAAAACGGATTTACGCATGTCCAGGGTACCATGAACGGATTTGGCGAAAGGACAGGAAACATGAACCTGGTTTCGCTCATACCCGCCCTGACGCTTAAAATGGGTTATGAAACCATACCCGTAAAACAGATAAACAAGCTCATGGAAAGCGCGCATTACTTTTATGAAGTGGCGAATATATCGCCCATGGACAGCCAGCCGTATGTTGGAAAAAGCGCGTTCACACACAAAGCAGGAGTACACGCTGATGCCATGATGAAAGATGAACGGGCATACGAGCACATGAAGCCGGAGCTTGTCGGCAATGTAAGGCAGATTCCGGTTACCAACCAGGCGGGCATATCAAGCCTGTTATTTAAGTCCAAACAGTGGGGCATCAAGCTTGAAAAGGATGACCCGCGGACAAAAGAGTTCCTTTCCAAGATAAAAAAGATGGAGGAAGACGGCTATGAGTTTGAAGGCGCTGACGCGTCTTTAAACCTCTTCCTTAAGAAAAACCTCTCAAAATATAAGCCCTTTTTTGAGCTTAAAGGCTTAAGGGTTATTGTTGAGGACAAAGCGGGAACGCTTTTTTCCGAGGCCACGATAAAGATAAAAGTTAAGGATAAGCTGGAACACACCGCCGCAGAAGGCGACGGACCTGTAAACGCGCTTGATAACGCGCTCCGCAAAGCTCTTATTAAATTTTATCCCGCCATAAAAGACATGCACCTGGTTGACTATAAGGTGCGCGTCATAGAAGGCGAGGAAGGAACGAGCGCGAAAGTAAGGGTGTTAATTGAGAGTTCGGATAAAAAGGATGTCTGGACGACCGTTGGTGTTTCTGAAAACATTATAGAAGCAAGCTGGCTTGCGCTGGTTGATTCGGTAGAATATAAACTGCTTAAAGGTAAATAGTTTTTTTACCGATAATAGCATGCTGTAGTTGTAGGGGCGATTCATGAATCGCCCACACCCCCCAAGGAGTAATATATGAAAAGCGAAGTCTATTTCACAAGATTTGGCGCGCCTCATGCCAATGATTCCATACTAACCAGATTATCCAAAATGTTTGACAGAGCCGGGGCCGGAAGCATCATAAAAGAAAATGAAATGGTTGCGGTAAAAGCCCATTTCGGCGAGGAAGGCAACGTTTCTTTCGTGTCGCCATTATATTACCGGGTCATAGTAGACAGGATAAAAGCATGCGGCGGAAATCCTTTTTTAACGGACACAAACACTCTTTACGTCGGCGAGAGGAATAACGCCGTTAAACACCTTAACACCGCATTAAAACACGGGTTTTCATTTGCCTCTGCAGGGGCGCCTTTGGTCATCGCTGACGGCTTAACCGGGATGGACGGCGTGGAAGTTGATATCAAGGGAATTCACCTTAAAAAAGCGAGGGTTGCCTCAGCAATATACTGGGCTAATACGATGGTTGTAATGTCGCACATCAAGGGCCACATGATGACAGCCATGGGCGGCGCGATAAAGAACCTGGGCATGGGATGCACCCCGAGGTCGGCAAAACAGGACCAGCACTCGGGAAACGTCCCGCAGTATAAGAGCGCGCTTTGCACCGGATGCGGCGAATGCGTGGAATGGTGCAATTTTGACGCTTTAAAGATCGTGGACGGAAAGGTCATAAATGACCCTGTCAAATGCGCGGGCTGCGGCGAGTGCGTGCCGGCATGCAGGTTTGACGCCATTGAAAGCAAATGGGATACAGACCTCCAGAAGATGAATGAAAAAGTGGCTGAGTACGCGACGGCAGTCATGTCAAATAAAAAGGGTAAGGCGTTTTTTATTAACTTTGTCCTGAATATAACCCCGGAATGCGACTGCATGCCGTCGTCCGATAATTACCTTGTGCCTGACATCGGTATCCTGGCCTCTTTTGACCCTGTGGCAATTGACACGGCGTCAGCCGAGCTTGTTAATGCCGCGAAAGTCATAAAAGAAAACGTGGACAAAAGGGATTCGTATGACTTAAAGCACGCTGACAAGGACAAGTTTAAAATGGTCCACCCCGAACTTAACTGGAAGACCCAGCTTGAACACGCGCAGAAGATAGGGCTGGGGAGCATGGAGTATGAGCTGATAGAAATATAGAAACTGATAGGGGCAGTTTTAAGTTTGAAGTTTTAAGATTACTACAAAACCGTCTTAAAACTAAAAACTTCAAACTGTCTCTAATCTACTTGAAGGAGCGCTTGTGGACAACAAAGGCATCGGCGTTTTTGATTCCGGTCTCGGCGGGCTTACGGTTGTGAAGGAAATAATGGACCTCCTTCCCAAAGAGCAGATATTATATCTCGGCGATACAGCCAGGACGCCTTACGGGACAAAGACAAAAGAGACCATAATACAGTTCTCGAAAGAGATAACCGCGTTCTTAATGAAAAAGAATGTGAAAATTATTGTTGTTGCCTGCAATACGGCGTCTGCCCTGGCTTTAAAAGAGCTTAAACACGGTTTTGATATAGATATTATCGGCGTTATTGAGGCGGGGGCAAGGGCCGCTGTGGAAGCCACAAAGTCGGGCCGCATCGGCGTTATCGGGACGCGCGCCACCGTAAACAGCGGAGCTTATATAGACGCCATAAAAGGGTATGACCCGAAGGCTAAAGTGACCGCTGTAGCGGCGCCGCTGTTGGTGCCATTAGTCGAAGAAGGCATGCTCTCCGGCAGGGAGACAGAAGGTATATTGCGGAGCTATCTGAAGGGTTTTGCCTCAAAAAAAATAGACACGCTGGTCTTAGGCTGCACGCATTATCCGCTGCTAAAACCCCTTATAAGGAAGATAATGCCGAAAGTCACAATAATTGATTCAGCCCGTGAAATGGCAAAGACAGTAAGGGCGCTCCTGGAAGCCAGGGATATAACGGCAAAGAAGAATAACAGGAAAAAGACGGCTTTTTTCGTGACGGACACGCCCGGGCAGTTCAATAAGGTCGGCAGGATGTTTTTGAAAAAAGACATGGTGAACGCGAAAAAAGTGGAGTTGTGAAAAATCAGGGTGGAGTTCGGGGTTCGGAGTTCGATCTTTTTGATTTCGATCGAACTCCGAACCTTACCCTCCGAACTCCGAACGCTTTAAAGGGAGCAAATAATGTATGAACTCATGGTAAGGGATGTTTTCTCAGCCGCTCACAACCTGCGCGGTTATAAAGGCAAATGCGAGCATGTTCACGGGCATAATTATACGGTGGAAGCTTATTTTACATCTTCAAAACTCGATTCAATCGGCCTTGCGGTTGATTTTAACGTCCTGAAAAGTTCCCTGAAGAAAATAACGGACAGCCTCGACCATAAGCACCTGAATAAGGACATACCGTATTTTAAAAAGAACAACACATCGGCGGAGAACATCGCCAGGTATATATATGAGGCATTAAAGAAAAAAATAAAGAAGGTTTCGGTCTTGAAAGTATGCATCTGGGAGTCGGAAGGCTCCATGGCGGCGTATTACGAGTAAGACAGATAAAGGCAGTTTTAAGTTTTAAGATGGTTTAGAACTAATCTAAAAACTAAAAACTTCAAACTGTTCTTATCTGATTTTAAGGAGGTTTCATGCGACCAGACGGACGTAAGAACGACCAGCTCAGGGCGGTTAAGATAACCCGCGATTTTATAAAGCCGGCGGAAGGTTCGGTGTTAGTTGAGTTCGGCGATACTAAAGTGATTTGCACGGCAACTGTTACAAACGACATACCGCCTTTCTTAAAAGGGACGGGTTCAGGATGGGTCACGGCCGAATACTCCATGCTTCCGCGCTCCACACAGTCGAGGATACCGCGCGACGGAGTAAAAGGGAAGATCAACGGCCGCAGCCAGGAGATACAGAGGCTCATCGGCCGCTCAATGAGAAGCGTTATTGACATGAGGAAGATAGGGGAGAAATCAATAATCATAGACGCTGATGTAATGCAGGCTGACGGAGGCACAAGGACCGCGGCCATTACAGGGTCGTTTGTGGCGCTTTATGACGCCATAGCGGTCATGATGCAAAACGGAGACATAAAAGAAAACCCCATAAAGAGTTTTGTGGCGGCAGTTTCCTCCGGCGTCAATACCGCGGGCGAGGAAATACTTGACCTAAACTACGCGGAGGATTCTTCGGCGCAGGTTGATATGAACGTGGTTATGACCGAAGCGGGCGAGTTTGTTGAGATACAGTCAACCGCTGAGAAGAAGACCTTCAATGAGGAAAAATTAATGAAGATGCTCGCTTACGCGAAAAAAGGCATTGTGGAACTCATTGCCCTGCAGAGAAAAACACTGGGGATATCCAAATGACGCAAGTGGTCCTTGCTTCAAATAACGCAAACAAGCTCCGTGAGATAAGCCACGTCCTTGGTGAGGATAATATCAAAGTGCTTTCATTAAGCGATATTGGTTTTTCAGGCGACATAGAAGAAACAGGCGAGACGCTTGCCGAGAACGCACTGATCAAAGCGAGGGCTGTAAGGGGAAAAGCCGGTAAAAGGACGGTTATTTCCGATGACACCGGGCTCGAAGTGGATTACCTGGCAAAAGCCCCGGGAGTTTACTCCGCGCGTTTCGCCGGGCCGCAGTGTTCATTTGAAGATAATAATAGAAAACTTATCAAGCTTATGAAAGGCGTAAAAACCGCGGAACGCGGGGCATTATTCAGGACTGTTGTCGCTGTTATTTACCCTGACGGGAAAGAAGAAGTGTATGAGGGCAGCGTCAGAGGGTTCATTACTGAAGGGTTAAAAGGGAATAAAGGGTTTGGTTATGACCCTGTGTTTTACGTAAAAGAATGTAAAAAAACATACGCGGAAATGAGTCTTGAGCAGAAGAATGAGATTTCGCACAGGATGAAAGCGGTTAAAAAAGCCGCGTATGCCATAAAACAAAGGTTTACGGCTGAAAAACCCCTTAAAATAAGGAAAAAAACGCGGTAAATCGATTAACAAAACAAAAATAGCGAAACAACATTTCAATAATCAAAATCAAGTTTATTATTGACAAATTTTTGCGTTTAATATAAGATAAAAACACTTCTTTGAAGCTTTTAAAAAAGGTTTGGAGGATGTATGAAAAACAGAAAATTGGCGTTATTGATATTATTGTCCCTTGTCCTTGTTTTTTCGTTAAATGCTATCATATATGCCCAGCCTGCTAAGTCTACCCATAAGAAAACCGATTACGCGGTTAACGCCAAAATAATCGGCATCGCGGACCCGAATTACAAGGAATATTCATACGTTGATATTGGGAAAGCCCATGGCATAAAGCAGGGCGACAGATTCCTTGTGAACGGTCGTTATGGAAAAGTAATGGTGGAAGTTGTACAGCCTTTTCAACGCATGTCAGCGGTAAGGATAGTTGACAGCTGGCTGTTGCAGGAAGGCAACGGCGGCGCCATGGTGGCGAAATCCATGTATCCTAAGATAAGGGTAAGGAAATATCAGGAAAAGAAAGTCATGCTTGCCAGCAGGACAAAATCAAAAAGAAAATCCACAGCTTCATCAAAATCAAATAATAATACCACGCAGCTTCCAGGCGGTTCAACAGGCGTTCCTGCATTGCCGGGAGAACCTGCAATGACGCCGGGCGGCCCTGAAGTGGGAGCCGGTATTGAACCAGGCGCGCCTGATATGGGCATGCCAGGAGAAGCCCCGGGAGTTTCCAATGAACCTCTTGGCGAGCCGAATGCCGCGTTACCCGGTGAAGAAACAATGCCCGGCGGCGATATGGGCGCGCCAGGCGGAGATATGGGAATGCCCGGAGAACCAGGCGCTGACATGGGCGCACCCGGTGGAGATATGGGAATGCCCGGAGAACCAGGCGCTGACATGGGCGCACCCGGTGGAGATATGGGAATGCCCGGAGAACCAGGCGCTGACATGGGCGCACCCGGCGGAGATATGGGAATGCCCGGAGAACCAGGCGCTGACATGGGCGCACCCGGCGGAGATATGGGAATGCCCGGTGGCGACATGGGAGCCCCAGGCGGGGATATGGGAATGCCCGGAGAACCAGGCGCTGATATGGGCGCACCCGGCGGAGATATGGGATTACCCGGAGGCGACATGGGAGCCCCAGGCGGGGATATGGGAATGCCCGGAGAACCAGGCGCTGATATGGGCGCACCCGGCGGAGATATGGGATTACCCGGAGGCGACATGGGAGCCCCAGGTGGAGATATGGGAATGCCCGGAGAGCCAGGCGCTGATATGGGCGCACCCGGCGGAGATATGGGATTACCCGGAGGCGACATGGGAGCCCCAGGTGGAGATATGGGAATGCCCGGAGAGCCAGGCGCTGATATGGGCGCACCCGGCGGAGATATGGGATTACCCGGAGGCGACATGGGAGCCCCAGGCGGGGATATGGGATTACCCCCGGGAGACATGAGCGGCGATCTGCCGGCTCCGGATGCAGGTATGGGACTTCCGGGAGAACCGGATAATGCGTTACCGGGAGACCCGGGTTTGCCTGGCGGCGACATGGGAATGATGCCGGGAGACCAGCTCCCGCCGATGCCGTAAACAAAAACACAAGACAATAATAAAATATTTATTAAGGAGTGTGCGGTGATGAAATTAAGAACAATCAAGTTTATGGTGATTTTAGCAATAATTTCCTTATTTGCAGTAGGTTTTGTTTCTGCGACCCCGCAGATGGCAAAACAGTATCTTGACGCGGGTAACAAAATGCTCCAGGCAAAACAGTTTGATAAGGCGCTTCAGTATTACGCCGGATCCATCAAACAGGGCGCCACGTCGGAGGCATATTACTATTCAGGCGTCGCTTATTATTACAAAGGCGATAAGGCAAACGCGCTGAGGAATTTTCAGTACGCGCTTAAGATGAATCCCGCGAACGCAAACGCGAAAGCCATGGTAGCAAAACTTGGCGGCGCGTCAGCGGGCGGAGCTGCCGCAGGCGGCCCCGCGCAGCAGTATCTCGTAACCGGACATAAGTACCTGAAAGCCAGGCAGTATGACATGGCTATCAAGTATTATCAGGCAAGCGCGAACGCGCAGCCTACTTATCAGGCATATCAGTTCATGGGAACCGCGTACTATTATAAAGGCGATATGGCCAACGCAAAATCGGCATATGAAAAGTCGCTCCAGCTTAATCCGAACAACCCGGGCGTAAGAAGCGTTCTGGCAAAACTCGGAGGCGGAGAAGGCGGAGGAGAGCCGAGGATCAGCCAGCAGCTTGGAATTCATCCGCTCTTGCTCGCGGGCTTGTTTGCCGGCGCAATCGCGGTTTTATTCCTGTTCTAATATAAAAATACACTCCTTAAAAAGGCGGGCATGAATTTATTCGTGCCTGCCTTTTTTTATGTGCCAGTAACATTTTGCAAGACCAGAGTCGCAGCAAAATGTTACTGGCACATAATCCCCGGTCAAGTCCCCGCGCGTTCCACCAGCGGGGACGAGCGGGATAAGCGTTCGAGCGTCAAGCGCGAGAACAAATATACATAAACTATGCAGGCCTTTGTTTTACTTGCGGTAACCGTGGAGTTGAGTCAGAGTGGGTGGCAAAAGGGGAATAGGCAATGGGGAATGGGGAATGAATACTAGGCAAGAGTGTACGAATGTTTTTGTGGTATGAGTATTTGTAGAGCCGCCGCTTGCATATGCCATGAGCTCTATAATATACTCATGACATATACATATCGAATAGCTGCGGCTCAAGGCTGGATTTATGGTTGTATTTGTTATTCCGGTTGGTAGCCGCAACCTTTAGGTTGCGAAACGCAGGAAATGTCCTGCCTTACGCAGCCTGAAGGCTGCGGCTACCAGATAATCTACGGGATTTACCTTCTTAGGGGCGATTCACTAATAGCCCAACAAGGTTGTTGCCCGATATGTTACAACAGCCGGGCGCATGTAATGCGCCCGCTACAAGTGCGGTTTTGTATTAGCAAGAAATGTTTTTCGTAAAATATAGGGGGGTTATACCATGCAAAATCACTACGGGATAGGTCACATCAAAAGGCTGAAAGAGCGCTTCAACCAGGGTAAAACCGTCAAACCTGAGATAATTGAACTGCTCTTGTCCTATGTCATTAAAGGCAAGGACGTTAAAAAACAGGCAAAGGATATTTACGCGGCCGCTTCCGGAAATTTTAAGAATGTATTTGATGTTGTTGCAAAGCACGACATTGAAGGCATCGGGGATGAGGCCAGGACTTTTTTTAAAGTGATTAAATCCTTCCTTGACGAACACTCCGCCGACTCATTTGTTAAAAAATCCTTCAGGGCCGGTACGCAGGCGGATATTATTAGTTACTTTAAGAATGTCTGTTCTGACGCGACAAAAGAGTCTGTTTACGCCGTATTTTTAAACGCGAAGAACAGGGTAACCGCGGCAAAAAAGATATGCGACGGCACCCTTACGCAGTCGCTGCTTTACCCCAGGGAAATCATGGCGGAAGCCATAAAAAACGGCTCTTTGAGCTTTGTAATAGTCCACAACCACCCAAGCGGAGACCCGTCGCCGTCGGAAAATGACCGAAAAATAACGAAGAAACTTCTCTTTGCCGTGAAGGAAATGGATATGAACATGCTTGACCATATAATAATAGGCACCGATGGAAAGGGTTATTACAGTTTTTATGAAGATGGAAAAATGGAAAACTATAATTTTGATTATAAGACTGTGATGGAAAGGGCCGTTTCTGACCTGTGAGCCGGGTTTAAAGACCATGCATCAACATTGGATTGGTATTTGAAATTATATGTGATATTATGGCTTACGCGGACTGAACCGGGGTCATATCCGGGCGGTTTATAAACGGGGTGAGTTGTGAATAGTGCTGTTTTAAAAATGTTTTCCGTTTTATTGTTGTGTTTATTTACAATGTGCCTGCGGGCAAATCCAAATACGGCGGCAGCAGAGCCCGAAGGCAGCGCCGTTAAAGGCAAAATAAGCATACCTGAAGAGATCGTCCGTGATGCCGCATATGCCTCTTTTGGGGCGTCAATGTACCACGCGATGAAAGGCAGGGTGTTTCCGGTATCGTCAAAAGTTAAGGGAAAAGGGCCCTTTTACATAGAGGTTGACTGGGAAAAGATGCGCGGGAATAATATTGATTCCTTTCCATACACTCCGCTGTCATATATTGATTATGGGGAAACCAAAGCGCTGCTTACGGTATTTAATGTCTCATTCATGGACGGAATTGACGGAGATTTTAACCGGTATTTTAACGCTGTCAAAGACACGCCTTTTCTTCCTAAAAATGAGCGGGATAAAATAATGAAATACGAGCCAGGAATCAGGGCTAAATCAATATTCTATCTCGTAGCTTTCCCGTTAAAAGACGTCAGGCTTGCTTACTATCCGGGTGAAAATTATTACAGGGGCGGTACATCGCCGAAGCTTGGCAAATGGGCGGAAGGTGTATCTGAAACCGTAAAAAACGGCGCGGATACGAGCCACTGCAGAGTACAGGACCCCGCGGGTCTTCTTGCGGTTTTTAACGGTACTTTTTACCGTCTTGACTCAGGCAAGGCAGGGTGCGGATTTAATCATAACGTAATGTTCGCGCCCGCAGACGGCATGGCGACTGTGGCCATATACGACGATGGATCCATGAAAATGGGGGCTTATGAAAACCTCCCTGAAAAGGAAAAGATCAGCACTTTTACCCAGAACAGGTACGCGATTCTTGAAAATGGAAAGCCTGCTGCCGGATATTACCCAAAAAAATTCATAAAATATACGGATAATATTATCAGGTCCTACCTGTTCATGAAGGGCGGGGAGTATGCGGGATATATCTGGACTACATACATGCCTCAGGAAATTGCCGCGAAAACAGCCTTAAATATGGGGATAACAGACATGATGCTGCTGGATATACATTCGGTTATAAACTGCGCGGTGGCAAAATCCGGTGAAAAGCTGACATATGCCGCGGGAGATGAGTTCAGGAAAAAGTCATTCACTTTTGTGCCGACATTCAAAAATATCAGGAGGTTTTACCTGGCGCTGAAAGCCTCTGAACTTGTCGGCAGGCCGATACAGGATGACGCGGTTTATTGCCTGTTTGACAGGTCACCCAATGATATTTTCGCGTTTTTTTTAAAAAAGCCACCCGAAGCCGGCATTAAAACAGGGAAATGATCCGGCTTAAAATCCGAGCCCGTTATTCTCTTCATCGGCATTTGTATCGGGTTTCGGCGCTGGCTTAGCTGCAGCCGGCGCTGGGGCTGTTTTTGCCGGAGCGGGCTGGGATTTTTTTCCGGTGTCGTTTTGATTTATCTGCCTGGGTGTATCGTCGTCGCCGGATTCGACGCTCTTAGGACCCGCTGCTTTTGATTTGACCGACGTGCCGCCTTCTTCCTCATTCCAGTCATCTGCGGCGTCATCAAAGCTTTCCATATCTTCGTTCATGAAGTTATTTACCTGCACTGCCGTGTGTATGTTGCACGGTTTGGCGGGTTCTGTGCCTTCCACAAAGGGTGCGTCAACGGTATTTATGACAGGGCAGTTAGGCGTGGCTAAAAGGCCGCTTTTAGAGCATATTTTCTTGAATATAATGCTGTCCGGTACCTGGAACTCCTTTGAGGAGGAACCGTAGGAATTAAGCATGAATTCCGCCCAAATCGGGGCGGCTATTGTTCCGCCGACCATGCCTTTGCCCATGGATTCCTTTGAGTCAAACCCTATCCATATGCCGACTACTACCTCGGGTGTAAAGCCTAAGTACCACGCGTCGGTAAAGTCATTTGTCGTACCTGTTTTGCCGGCTGCGGGGCCTGAAAAGCCGAGGTTCCTGACGGTCTTGCCGGTTCCGTTATTGACCACGCTCTCCATCATATAAGTCATGATGTACGCTGTCGTGTCAGGGATGGCTTCGGTCAGCCTGGGGATGTTTGTTTCCAGGTCCTTGCCGTTTGAATCTTTTACAGAAAGTATGGATAAAGGCTCGACTTTCATGCCGCCGTTGGCGAATGCTGAAAAGGCCGTGACCATTTCAAGCAGGGAAACGCTGGAAGAACCAAGCCCGAGCGTTAAGTCGGATGAAAGCGGGCTTGTGATACCGAGTTTGTTGGCGTATTTTTTAACCGTGCCGATACCGACTTTGTTAAGGAGTTTTACCGTAACCACGTTCTTTGAATAGGTAAGGCCGTTTAAGAGGGTGGTGGGGCCGCCGAACTTGCCCGAGAAATTTTCCGGTTTCCAGTCAGAGCCGTTTTCATTCTTGAATACTATGGGTGAATCCATGAAAATATCGGAAACCCTGAAGCCGCTGGCGATGGCTGACGCGTAAACAATGGGCTTGAACGCCGAGCCGGTCTGCCTTTTTGCCTGCACGGCGCGGTTGAATTCGCTTTTTGAGTAATCAATGCCGCCTATCATCATTAGTATCTGGCCTGTTTTCGGGTCCATGGCTATCATGGCGCCCTGAAGCGGGGAGTCAAGCTTGCGGCCTTTGTTGGCCTCGATGCGCGCCTGTATGGCGCGTAGATTGAAATTAAACACTTCCTGGGCGGTGTTCTGCATGGCTGAATTAAGGGTGGTATTAACGCGCAGCCCGCCTTTATAAATGATGCTTGTGCCGTATGTGGCCTCGAGCTGCTGCCGCACATATTCCACGAAATAGGGGGCGTTTTTTACCTCGAGTTTATTCAGCTGTATCGGGGTTGCTTTTGCAAGGTCTTTTTCTTCGTTTGTAATAAAGCCGCGTTCGGCCATCTTGTCAAGGACCACATTCCTTTTTTCCGTGGCAATTTCAAGGTTGCGGTAAGGATTGTGGTTTGTCGGCGCCTGAGGAAGAGCTGCTATCATGGCGCATTCGGGCAATGTGAGTTCGTATACATGCTTGCCGAAATATGACCTTGCCGCGGCCTCGACGCCGTAAGCGCCGTTGCCGAAGAATATCTGGTTGCAGTAAAGCTCAAGAATCTCTTTTTTTGTGTAATATTTTTCAATCTGAAGGGCAAGTATGGCTTCCTTAATCTTCCTGGTAAAGTTCCTGTCCCTGTTTAAGAACAGGTTCCTGGCGAGCTGCTGTGTGATGGTCGAAGCGCCCTCGACTATTTTCATGTGTATTAAATTATTAACAGTAGCCCTGATAATACCCTTGATGTCAAAACCGCTGTGCTGGAAAAAGCGGGGGTCTTCCTTCGCGATAAATGCGTTCTGAAGGTTAATAGGCACATCTGAGAGCCGTACAACAGTGCGCTGTTCATCATATAACTGCGAAATCATGCCGCCTTTGTCGTCATAAACAGCAGTGGACATGTTAGGCTTATAGTTTTTAAGGTCGGCAACCTCGGGCACTTCCTGCATGTAGGCGATGAATATGCCTGTTAAAGCGCCAAGCGCAACAAAAGAGCCAAGAATTATTATGGACAGGGTAATCGGGGTTATACCTTTTCCTTTTGGCGCCTTCGGCGGGGGAGGGAGATTATTCCCGTTACTGTCCTTGCCAGGCATGTCTTTGCCGGGGTTCTTTGAATTGCTGTTATCCTTATTATATATGCTTTTGTAACCGTCGTAAACCAAGTGGCACCTCTTTGGATGAATTGAAAAACAGATATAATTTTAGGGCATTTTGGGTATAAATTCAACTAAAATATCATTGAATTTTCAATTCTGTATTTTCAATTTTCAATTAATAGCGAGAAACAGCAGTTAATTGCGGCGGGTTTAATTGAAAATTTAAAATTGAAAATATACAATTAGCGTTCATAAATCCCTTGTCTAATATTCCGTATTATGATATTATCATTACATTAATTTACTTAACAAAATTATTCCAAAATGCTGGAGGGAACACATGGCTAGAGTCGTTATAAAGAACGTAATGAAAAAATATGGCAATGTTGTGGCTGTGAAAGACGCTAATATCGTATGTGAAGATAAGGAATTCCTTATTCTCGTAGGGCCTTCGGGCTGCGGTAAAACCACTACGCTTCGCATGGTAGCGGGCCTTGAGGAGATTACTTCGGGCGAGATATACATCGACGACCTTTTAGTAAACGACATACCGCCCAAAGACAGGGACATCGCCATGGTATTCCAGAACTATGCTTTGTACCCGCACATGACAGTATATGAAAATATGGCATTCGGGCTTAAGCTCCGCAAATACCCGGCTTCAGAAATCAAGCAGAGGGTCATGGAAGCCGCGGATATTTTAACCATTGAAAGGTTCTTAAAACGCAAACCCAAAGAACTCTCCGGCGGAGAGAGGCAGAGGGTCGCGCTTGGAAGGGCGATAGTCAGGAAGCCTAAAGTGTTCCTGTTTGACGAACCGCTGTCGAACTTAGACGCGAAACTGCGCGTGCAGATGAGGGCGGAGATATCAAAGCTCCACACCAGGCTGCAGGCCACGATGATATATGTAACGCACGACCAGGTAGAGGCCATGACCATGGGAGAAAAGATCGTAGTCATGAAGAATACCGAAGTGCAGCAGATCGGGCCGCCGAAAGTGCTCTATGACAAACCTACAAACAAGTTCGTCGCTGGATTCATAGGAAGCCCGTCAATGAACTTTATCGAAGGGACGCTGGAATCTAAAAAGGGCGGGCTTTATTTCAACGAGGAAAACTTTGAAGTTCGCGTGCCGGACAGCATGACAGACAAGCTTAAAGCTTCAGTTGGTTCAGAGATAACAATGGGTATCAGGCCTGAAGACATTTATGACAAAGTATACGCGCCCAACGCCAGCGCTGATAACACGGTTCCCGCGACAGTTGAAGTAGTCGAGCATCTGGGGCCTGAATCAAACATATACTTAACAACAGGAAAGACGCCGTTCATAGCAAAAATGGACGCGGACGCTGAAGTCGAGGTAAATCAGGAAGTGGAGCTTGTGTTTGATATGAACAAATGCCATTTCTTTGATTCCAAGACCGAAAAAGCGATCATTTAATACAAACAATGTTAAAAAAAAACTGATTAAGGGGATTTTGTTAACCGTTTTAACACTTTTGCCTTTTTTTATCATGGCAGAAACCCAGTCAGTAACCCCCACGGCAGACGCTACAGTCAATACAACCACGCCTGTTTTTATCACGGCCGATGAGCTCACTTACAGCAACGACTCCACCGAGATTTACGGCAAGGGAAAAGTGGTACTGCGCAATACCGATGTCTCAATTTTCGCGGATAACATTTATGTAAACATTGAAAAAGGGGAGGTTGTGGCCGAAGGAAACGTCCTTGCCCTGCAGAAAGGTTCCAGCATATATACGGACAAGCTCTTCTATAACACAAAAGATACCAGCTCCTACGCTAAAAACGTAAGCGTGATAAGCCCGCCATGGATAGTAAAAGGCGCGGAGATGAAGAAAGAAGGCAAGAAAACCGAGATCGAAAACCCAGTCTTTACCACCTGCGACAGGGAAAATCCGCACTACCGCCTTCAGGCATCCATGATAAACATGTACCAGGATGAAAAGATAGAGTGCTGGAACGCGGTTGTTTACCTGGGAATGATACCCGTGATCTATTTTCCTTATTACAGCCAGCCGTTAAAAGGGCAGAAGAAGCCCTTTGATTTTAAATTCGGCCATAACAACACGCTGGGCTGGTACGTTTATACCGTTTATAACACCGCTTTTAACGACCAGAACAGGCTTTCCCTGGGTTTTGATTATATGGAAAAAATCGGCCCCAAATATAACCTGGCCCTTGATTACGGGTTTGGGAAAAACTCAAGCGGTTCCTTAAGCGGGTTTTATTCCGAAGATAAGTTTACGTATTTAAGAAGGTGGGCCGGGAATTTTTACCATAACCAGGCTTTTAATGACACAACAAGGCTTAATATAAGGGCTACCAGCATGTCGGACAGCACACTCGGGGAATATTTCATGAACCTGGAAGGTACCGATGTTTTTCGCCACGATTACGGGGCTTCTTTTTCCACGTCGTTTGGCAACCATTCAATCGGCGCCTCCATTTCCGACATTGAGTTATGGGACGCTGTCGGGAACAAATACTATACTTTCGACAGGAAACTGCCGGTATTTAACTATACAATGACATCAATACAGCTTCTTCCCAGGGTAAACTACGGACACAGCTTCACCTTTACGCGAAGCTATAACCCGCAGGATGGTAATTTTTATAGTGATATCGGGGCCTTTACACCGTCATTAAGCGTAAACCTTTTATCGCTGAGCTTTTTCTCGATGTCCGCTTCGGCGGGCTTAAATTCGGCATGGACCAATAATAATGAAAAAACCAACGGCTTCATAGGAGGGGACCTTTTAAACTCCATGACAGCCGGGTCGTCGGCAAACATTGACGTGCTGCCTATGGGGCTTTTGCGGCTTACCGGCAGTTATTCATACGCAAAACAGCTTAATAAACTCCGCGGGGTGGCAAGGGACGGAATAACCGCAAATATACTGAACCTCTCGGCAACAGGCGGCAGCAGCGCTTTAAGTTTTGAGGCAAGGGCGTCTTATGATTTCCTTACTGATACCGCCAAAGCTGGATATGATACAAGCAGGTTCTCGCTGCTGTATCTCCGGGCATTTACCGGCTTAAGCGACATGTATTTTTCGGCAGAGTCCAATTATTCCATTTTTTCCAATATGGTTAAGAACATCACGCTAAACTTCAATATTAAGGATACCGGGCCTTCAAATCTGTGGACCCTGTATTTGAACACGATTTTTATAAATAACCTTATTGATGAGAAGGGGATTTGCCCGGCCTGAGCTTAACAGGCCCTCTGACGTGCTGTCGTTTAATACGGGTTTCACATTTGCCTTTACTGATGAGTTCAAGGTGACAATAGCGCGGCAATTCGACTTAATCGAAAAGAAACTGACATCATATAACTGTTCCGCCACGTGGTTTGTACATTGCTGGGAGGCCAGCATATCGGTAAGCCAGACAACGGGCGGCGTTCAGGACATATTTTTCTCGATATTCATCAGCGCTCTTCCTGAAGCCAGGTTCAACAAGCCCACTGATGTTTCACCGGGATATGATTACCAGAACCTTATTAATCCCACAAAATCCGAATAGGATAAGGGGCAATAAATGCTTGATAAGGAAATCCAGTACATAAAAGGCGTGGGCCCGGAGAGGGCCAGGCTGCTTGAAAAGCTCGGGGTTAAAACGGTGTTTGACCTGCTGTATTATTTTCCCCGCACATGGGTGGACAGGTCGAATGTTAAAAAAATATCCTCGGTCACAACAGGGGAACTGGAAACAGTCTCGGGCACTGTAATCGCCGCGGATTCAAAGCAGTTAAGGCCCAGGCTGAAAATCACCAATATTACCATAAAAGACGAAACAGGATTTATAACCGGCGTCTGGTTCAACCAGCCATACATAGAAAAGATATTTAAAAAGGGAATGCAGGTAATATTTCACGGAAGGGTGGAAGCCTACAGGTCCATGCTGCAGATAGGCACGCCCGAGTATGAGATAACCGACGACGGCACTGACCCGGATGAGAGCGTAAATGTAAACAGGATAGTTCCGGTTTACCCGCTGACTGATGGCTTATCGCAGAAGCAGTTCAGGAAGATCATAAAGTTCGCCATAGACAACCACCTGAAATCGCTGGAAGAATACATGCCGGAGGCAATCGCAAAAAAATACAGCCTTATAAAGCTTAATGACGCGGTTTATAACGTCCATTACCCGGAGTCCTTTGACCTCCTGGAAAAGTCAAAAAGGCGCCTTATATTCGACGAGTTCTTTTTCCTGCAGTTTGCCTTTGCCATGAGGAAGAGCCGGATAAAGGAAGAACCCGGAATCATATTAAAGCCCGGCGGGCCCCTATTTTCCGGTTTCATTAAAAACCTGCCATTCACTCTCACAGGCGCGCAAAAAAAGGTGCTTGATGAGATACAAACTGATTTTTCATCGGGAAAACCCATGAACAGGCTCGTACAGGGGGACGTGGGTTCAGGCAAAACAATTGTCGCGCTCGCGGCATGCGTAATGGCGGCTGAGAACGGATATCAGTCGGCCATTATGGCACCAACCGAAATACTGGCTGTACAACACGCCGCAAACATGCAAAAGGTCCTTGAAGGAACGGGGATAAAGGCGGAGCTGCTTCTGGGTGGAATCAAAAAATCAAACAGGGATGATATCATAGAAGCCCTTAAGGACGGGAAAATACAGATACTCGTAGGCACGCACGCGCTCATACAGGATGATGTCGTTTTTAAAAAACTCGGCCTTGTGGTTATTGACGAGCAGCACCGCTTCGGCGTCATGCAAAGGGCCGCGCTGCTGAAAAAATCAGAAACCCTTCCGCACTCGCTTATCATGACGGCCACGCCCATACCCAGGACGCTGACGCTCTCTGTTTACGGCGATACGGATATTTCAGTGATAGACGAGCTGCCGCCCGGCAGGAAACCGGTCAAGACCATGATCTTTGAGTCGGCTGAAGTCTTTAAGATGTTTTCATTTATAGAAGAGAGGCTTAAGGAAAAAGCGCGGGTATACGCGGTTTATCCGCTTGTGGATGAATCGGAAAAACTTGACCTTAAATCCGCCATTGAGATGGAAAAAGAATGGTCAAAGAGGTTCAAGGATTATAAAATATCCCTTATACACGGACAAATGAAAAAGGAAGAGCGTGACGAAGCCATGAAAAGTTTTAAGGATGGCTCCATAGACATACTTGTCGCCACGACGGTAATAGAAGTCGGGGTGGATGTGCCTGAAGCTTCGGTCATAGTGATAGAACACGCCGAAAGGTTCGGCCTCTCACAGCTCCATCAGTTAAGGGGCAGGGTCGGAAGAGGGTCTGCGCAGTCTTATTGCGTTTTAGTCGGGGATGCCAGGACTGAGGACAGTTTTAAAAGGCTCGGTATAATGGCGGCCACTCAGGATGGCTTCAAAATATCCGAAGCTGACCTTGAAATCAGGGGTCCGGGTGAATTCATGGGAACAAGGCAGCATGGCGTGACAGAGTTTAAAATAGCCAGTATTATAAGGGATAAAAAGGAATTGGATGAGGCCAGGCAGGCTGCATTCTCAGTTATTTCAGGTGAGTGTGACCTAAATCACAGCGAAAAGGAACAATTAGTCCGTATAATAAAACAAAAGTACGGTTCCAGTTTTGACTTGATAAATATAGGATAAGTGAGTTATAATACGTTAATTTACAATTTTGAATTTTCAATTAAAAATAACAGAGAAATTGCAGTGAATTAAGGACTTTTTTCCTTAATTGAAAATTGAAAATATAAAATTGAAAATTGATCAGTGGGGGCTTATGAAGATAAAATATTACGGAGTCAGAGGTTCAATCCCTGTAGCCGGTAAAGATACTGTAAAATACGGCGGAAATACCACATGCGTAGTCCTTGAAGAAGCCAATACAAAACTTATACTTGACGCGGGCACGGGCCTGCGCAATTTTGGCAGGGACTTAATGAAAGAAAGCGGGCCGACAGGGCACAAACTGAACATGCTTTTTTCCCACTATCACTGGGACCACCTCCAGGGTTTTCCTTTTTTTGCGCCCGGTTTCATCAAAGGCAATGAAATTAACATATATGGCGAATCCAAATACAATAAAACAGTCCTTGATGTTTTAAAACGCCAGCAGGAATTCATCAATTTTCCGGTGGAACTCTCAGGCATGCTCGCTAAATTTTCGTTTAATGAGATAAAGGAAAAAGAGGAAATCAATATAGGCCCATTCAGGATTAATTCCGTAAAGATAAACCACCCCGGCGGCATGATGGTATACAGGGTTGAGGCAAAATCAGGCGTTTTTGTTTACGCCACTGACATTGAACATTACGCGGTGCCTGACAATAAGCTCATTGAAATAGCAAAGAACGCGGATATACTTTTTTATGACGCCCATTTTACCCCGGAAGAATACCCGAAATACGTTGGCTGGGGCCATTCCACTTATGAAGAGGGCATTAAGGTAGCCCAGTTATCCGGCGCCAAAGAGCTCCACCTGTGCCACCACGCGCCGGAACACGACGATGCCTTTGTCGACGACATACAGAGAAAAGCCCAGGCCAAATATGAAAAAGCGTACTGCGTCCAGGAAGGCTGGGAGATACAATTGTAATTGAAGATAGTAGATTTACGAATGCGGATTAAATGGCAGGTTAACTTATAATCCGCAATCTACGATCAACAGTCCGAAATAGGCGCAAACGCCAAAAACAAATTAAGTGTGTTATTATCTCCAGGAGGTAATCAAGAAACATGCCCGAGCAGCTGAATTATGATAAATTAAAAAACCTCATACTCTTTAAGGATATGAACGACGCGGAACTTGATATTGTCACAAGAAGGATATTTGAGAAGGATTATAAAAAGGGTTCGACCCTGTTTGTTGAGGGGATGCCCGGTGAAGTCCTTTATATAGTAACTGAGGGAAGTGTGGAAATATCAAAAAAGACAAAAGATGGCGAGGAAGTTATCGCGGTCTTAACCCCGGGTGAAGTGGTTGGGGAAATGTCCCTGATAGACGCGGGCCCCAGGACGGCTTCGGGAAAAACTTCCGCGGATTCAAAACTTGTCGTTGTCACCAAGAAAAGCTTCGTAGAGATACTTGACTCCGATCCAAAAATAGCCGCAAAAATACTGATGGCACTTCTTAAGATAATCAATAAGAGGCTCCGGCTTACAGACAAAAAATTTGAAGACAGGTAGATCATAATGAAAAAAATTCCCGCACTGTCAATCCTGATATTTGTATTGCTCTTTACCGGCTGCGCCTCAAATAAAATTTATCTGGACACCAAGAATACAGAACGCCCTGAGATCGATAAAAACCCATACCAGGAAGCCATATCTTATCTGTATTACGGAATTGGCTATCTCTTTGAACTCGCGGAGGAGCCTGATTACGCCATGGAATACTATAACATCAGCGCCAAATACTCCTATGCGCCCGGCCCCGTGTATACGCAGCTTGCGTATCTGTTCGGACTTAAGGGCGATAATCCGGGAATGAAAGACACCATAGAAAAGGGCTTAAAAGACGACCCGTATAATACCGACATACTCATCATGGCCGGCAGGATAAAACTGGAAACAGGCGATTATGCCGAAGCCAGGCAGCTTTTTGAAAGGGCTTTAAGCATAGACTCGACGATTGCTGACGCCTACTTTTATCTGGGTGTGGTGTTTTTCAAGCAGGAGAAGATGGATGACGCGGAATCAATGTTCTTAAAGAACATAGCGATAGCGCCTGACACGTCTGCCGCCTATTACAACATCGGGCTTTTATTCGCGGGCAGGGAAAATTATGAAAAAGCAGCGGAGTATTTCAGAAAATCACTTGAAAAAGACCCCTTATACCTTAAGGCATATTCTGCTTTAGCCGGGGTATATGAGATAACGGGCGACAATAAGATGGCCATCAGCACATATGAAGACTACCTTCAGCTGCGGCCGGACGACAAGCAGGCGCTGCGGTATGTAGGCGATATTTATTACAAGGAAAACCAGCTTGACCTGGCCATTAAATCATACAGGCAGATACTTAAAAAGGACGGCGATGATATTCAGATAGTCACATCGCTGGGGCTTATTTACCTTAAAGCGGGAAAGTTAGATGAAGCCGCGGAGCAGTTTTTAAAGGCTGAAAAAGCCAAGCCGGACGATAAAATGGCAAGGTATTACGGAGGGCTGGCGCTCGAAGAGAAGAAGCAGTATGAAAAGGCAATTGATAAGTTCAATGAAGCGCTGAAACTGGACCCTAAATTTACCAACGCTTTATACCACATAAGTTACATTTATACGGAAACAAGCAGGGCAGCAAAAGCCATAGAGCTATTGAAATCAAAGCTTGAGGAAAATTCCGAGGATGAGGATTTTCACGCCGCGCTTGCCGCCGCGTATTACGACGAGAAGCGGTATGATGAGGCGGTGAATGTATATCTTAACGCCATTAAGAAGTTTCCGAAATCGGAAAAACTGCATTTTACCCTGGCAATCACTTATGACAAAATGAAAAACTACGACGCGTCAATAGCCGAATTCAGGGAAGTCCTTAAGATGAACCCGAAGAACGCGGAGGCATATAACTACATAGGCTACACATACGCTGACCAGGGCAAAAACCTTGAAGAGGCCGCGGCGCTTGTGCAGGCCGCGCTTGATATTGAAAAAGACAACGGCTTTTTCATGGACAGCATGGGCTGGGTTTATTATCAGAAAGGCGAGTATGACAGCGCCTTAAAACAGCTTATAACCGCTGAAGCGGTGGTGGAGAAAGAAAAGGGCATAGGCAAGGGCGATCCGGTTATATATGAACACATAGCGGATACTTATGTAAAACTCAGTCAGCCTGAAAAAGCCAGGGAGTATTACAAAAAGGCTATAGGCGCCGGTGCGGAGACAAAGGAAGATATTCTCAAGAAGATTGAACTGATAAAGAACGGGGACAAAAAGCCATGAGGTTTTTCGCGCCGGCGAAATTAAACCTGGTATTGAACATCGGGAAAAAAGATAAAAAAGACGGCTATCATTTTCTTGAGTCTGTCTTTGAGCCTGTATCCCTCTTTGACGAGCTTGATATTGAGATTACCCGGGCAGGCGTCGAGGTAGTGGATAAATTTAACACATTGAAACTGCCTCAGGAAAAGAACATAGTATACAAAGCAGCCATGTTGATGATGAAAAAGTACGGTATCAGTAAGGGTGTAAAAGTCACGCTTTATAAATACATACCCAACGGAGCAGGGTTGGGCGGCGGGAGTTCGGATGCGGCAACAGTTATACTTGCCATAAACAGGATTTTTAAGCTGAGGTTAAGCTCTGCTGAAATGGCAAAAACAGCCCGAAAAATAGGGTCTGACGTGCCGTTTTTCATATATCAAAAGAGGGCGTTTGTTTCAGGAAAAGGCGAGAAAATAAGGGTTTTAAAGGTAAAAAAGCCGTTCTGGTTCGTTATTATAGTCCATAAAGCGATAAAAATAGCCACAAAAGACGCTTATAAATGGTTTGACGCGCAAACAAATTTGACAAATGACAAATCATATACTATAATTAACAGCAGGAATAAGAAAGATGACTGCGGGTTCTTGTATAATAATTTTGAGCCTGTAGTTTATGGTAAATTTCCGATTTTGTTAAGAATTAAGGAAAGTTTCTTGAGGCACGGCTGTCTTGATTCATCTCTGAGCGGGAGTGGGAGCGCTGTATTTGCTCTCTTTAAGGACAGAATGGGGGCTTTAAAGTGTCTTAAGAAGGTAAGCCGGGAGTGGAAAGGCAGTTTTATATGCCTTGCGCGCTCGATTTAATTATCCAAGGAGGCGTCGGTACATGGAAATCACAGAGGTAAAAGTTTTTCCAAGGGGCACAAGCGATTCAGAGGACCAGAAGCTGAAAGCGTATGCCAGTATCACTTTTGACGGCTCGTTTGTAGTAAGGGGCTTAAAAGTGATAGACGGTAAGAACGGGCTTTTTGTTGTTATGCCAAGCAGGAAATTGTCTGACGGAACGTTCAAGGATATCGCTCATCCTCTGAACAACGAAATGAGGAAGTCGATAGAAGTCAAGGTCCTTGATAAATTCCACGAAACCCTGCAGGCAAGCGATACCAGGGCAAACTAATAACCATATTCCAGCCGGCCGTAAAAAAGCCGGCAGGGATATAGGTACTCCGTTTAGAGTCTCCTGTGCTAACAGGGAATATGTGTATGGATATTTGTTTAAAACGTGTGCAAACCAGCCTGTTCCGCAATGCAAATCCTGAAACCAAAATGTAAAATTAAATATTTTATTGTATTGCTGTTTGTTGTATAATGTTGTCGATTTGAACAGTATCTTAATTTAAAATAGAAAATTGAAAATAGTAAATTTGTTTTTAGTTGCCCGGTCGTCCAATGGCAAGACTGGAGCCTTTGAAGCTCCCTATGGTGGTTCGAATCCACCCCGGGCAGCCATGATTTTTGGCTCCGCCAAAAATCGGAGCAGCCGAACATCCGAAAGCCGAGCAGTCGACAACACCAAAGTTCGGCTGCGGTCGACTCCTCGGCTGTTCGGCTATCGAATGTTGTTTTGTTCTTGTTCTGGATTTGTAAAAAGGAAAGGCTCCGCCGAAAATCGGAGCAGCCGAACATCCGAAAGCCGAGCAGTCGACAACACCAAAGTTCGGCTGCGGTCGACTCCTCGGCTGTTCGGCTATCGAATGTTGTTTTGTTCTTGTTCTGGATTTGTAAAAAAGGAAAGGCTCCGCCAAAAATCGGAGCAGCCGAACATCCGGTAAAAATTAAAAAAACATAGGGGGGATACTATGTCGTTTATGTTCGAAAATCTTGAAGTCTACCAAAAATCGCTCGACCTTGCCGAAGATATTTCAAACCTCACAGATTCTTTTGAAAAAGGCACCTACTACATCAAAGACCAGGCTAACCGCGCTGTATTATCCATATCGGCAAATATTGCTGAAGGTAACGGCCGCTGGCATAAAAATGACAGAAAACAATTTTTTTATATTGCCCGTGGATCTGCGCATGAATGCGTACCTATACTGGAATTGTGTAAGCGGAAAGGATTGATCTCAAAAGAGCAGAACGACGTCCTTAAACAAAGGATTAACAGTGTTGCCATGATGTTGTCAAAACTAATAAGCGGAATTGATAAGAGGGACTGAACTGCAAATAGCTATTTGACGAATGTCCTATATTAAAATATTAAAAAATGGGGTGTTCATGCGTATCCTTATCACCGGCTCTTCCGGCAACGTCGGTTTCTTCCTTGTAAAATATTTCATCACAAAGCGCATACCCGTCATCGGGGTTGATACCGCGGAAAACAACCTGCTCATACCCGGAAAATACTTTAAGTTTATAAAAGCCAGCGTAACTGATGCTGCGGCTGTTTTAAAGATCTTCAGCGCTGAAAAACCCACCCACGTCATACACCTCGCGTACCTCATGAAATCACTGCACGATGAGCGCAGGGAATTCAATGTGGATGTTAACGGCTCCATTAACGTAATTAACGCCGCAAATAAAACAATGTCTGTCAGGCAATTCATTGAATTCAGCTCCACGAGCGCTTACGGCGGCAGGCCGGATAACCGGCCATGGATAAAGGAGACACAGCCGCTTGCGCCGGGAGGATACAGGTATGGCGTCAATAAGAAGGAGGTTGAAGAATACATAAACAGCTTTAAAAGCAGAAAGGGCCTTAAGTTTGTGATTGTCAGGATGTGCACGGCAATCGGGCCTGATGAATACAAGAAAGGCGGGCTTGTCGAGCTGATGGTTAAATCGCCGTTCCTTATCAAATTCGGGGGAAGTTTTCTTAACATGCAGCTAATACATCAGCATGATCTTGCATTGTTAATTCATAAGATAATAAGAGATAAGGATATACAAGGCACTTATAACCTTGTTCCTGATGATTATTGCCCGATTAGGGAACTTGAGCCTGCTAAAACATTCCTTAATCTGCCGTTATGGCTTGTAAAAGCTATTATTGGCATCATGTGGCGCTTAAGGCTTTCAGGTTTTATGCCTGCTGCCATGGACCTTAACGCGTATGGCATTATCGCGGATCCGTCAAAGCTCGTGAAAAGGTATGGGTACCGCTTTAAATTTTCAACCCTGGCCGGTTATAAAGATTCGGTGGCCGGGATGAAAAGACGGGGCGTGTTATAAATTTAAAGCGAATTATAACGGGTTGAAATCCACTGCCGTTAGTGGTATTATATAAAAAAACACGGAGGTTTTAACATGGCAAAATATGAACTTACTAAAAAGCTTTTAACCGGGATTTCCGTCATAGACAAACAGCATAAGGAATTCATCGCGGCATGCACGGCGCTGGCTGACGCGGTCGGGAATTCCGACGCTTACCCTGCAGTAAAAAAAGCTGTCGCGGCACTTGAAAAGAAGGCGATTGCGCATTTTAAGACCGAGGGCGGCTTGATGAAAGACAGCGAGTATCCGGCAAAAGCGGGGCATTATAAGCTGCATGAATATTTTTATGATGAGCTGAAAGTCATTGATAAGATAGCGGCTTCCGGCAGGACAGGCCCTGATTTCGCGAAGGAAATAAACGAGCGCCTGACAGGCTGGTTCCTGCTTCACATAGAGAAAAACGACCTAAAAATGGCGGGGTATGTAAAAGAAAAAAAGTAATTACCTCTTATTCTTTTTAGCTTTTTTCTTGATTGATTCCTTTAGTTCCTTTACCTTATCCATACAATCCTGGCACAAAGTGCCTTTTTTTACGTCCTTGCCGCACATCCTGCATTTATAAGCCTCAGGCGGCGCGGTTATGCGCAGGCTTCCGGCCTTTACAAACCTGAAAATCTGCATGGCGTCAACACCGGTGCGCTCCGATACCTCGATGACATTAGCCATAGGGTAGTCGCGCAGGTAGTCGGTCACTTTTTTAAGGTCGGCGTTCTCTTTTTGTACGCAGTCAGGGCAGACATTTGTTATCTTTTCTGGCGAAAACACCTTGCCACACCTGATGCAGTTAATTAATGCCATGATAACTCCTTCAAAATTATGATAGGTAATTATACTATAATTAGCCCTGATGGTAAAGAGGAGTTGGCGCTATATGGGTGAAGGTTGAATGTTAGATGTTGCACGTGTTTATGCGCTTTTGAATACCCAGCCTGCATCGCTCAAGCCACAGCATGGATGCACTATAAACCTTTTCGGTTGTCATATCCCCTGATAAATGATAAAATAACCTATATAAATACAGTTTTTATGCCAAATCTGTGGCATTAAGAGGATTTATATGATTCTATCATTAAATCCCGCATCCATCACGGAGGAATCCATGAAAGTTGTCGCGTTTAACGGCAGCCCCAGAAAAGACGGGAATACTGCGCAGTCCATACATTACGTTTTTGAGGAACTTACAATCGAGGGCATCGAGGTTGAGCTTGTTAATATAGGCTTAAAAAGGCTTTCCGGGTGCATTGCATGTTTCAAGTGCCGTGAGAACAAGGATAAAAAATGCGTTATTAAGGACGATGACATGAATTCATATATTGAAAAAATGGATGCCGCGGACGGAATCATCATAGGCTCGCCGGTTTACTACGGGTCCATGACTACTAATACAAAGGCGTTAATCGAAAGATGCGGGCAGGTGGCGCGCGCGAATGATGACATGTTAAAAAACAAGATAGGCACGCCGGTGGTGGCAGTGCGCAGGGCCGGATCCAATTTTACATACGCGGCCATAAATTTTTTCTTTGGCATACTTCAGATGCCCATAGCCACTTCGTCATACTGGAACATGGCCCTGGCCAGGGAAGCGGGGGAAGTGCAAAAGGATGAGGAAGGCATAAAGACTTTCAGGACACTCGGAAAGAACATGGCATGGCTTATAAAAAAAACCAGGGCTTAGTTTTGTAGAGGCGCATTGAATGCGTCTCGATCTTGTTTTAAGGGAGGGATTTTATGTCTGAAGAAATGAAGGGTAAAACAGTTCTGATAACAGGGGCTAATTCAGGGATAGGGCTTGAAACGGCGCTTGCTTTAGCTTGGATGTCGGCAAAGGTTATAATGGTGGCAAGGGACCCGAAGACAGGCCAGGAAGCCCTGGATATGGTAAAGGTTAAGACCTCAAATGACAATGTGCAACTCATACTATGCGACTTTTCATCTTTGAAAAATGTGCGCGCGCTGGCAAAGGAAGTAAATGAGAAATGCACGAAGCTTGATGTGCTGATTAATAACGCGGGAAAAATATTTGGTTCGCGCAAACTGACCGAGGATGGATTTGAATGGACGTTCGGGGTAAACCACCTGGCTCCGTTTTTACTGACTAACCTGCTGCTGCCTCTTTTAAAAAAGAGCGCGCCTTCAAGGGTTGTAAACACGGCTTCGGTGGCGCATACCTTCGGCCATATTGATTTTGATGACATTATGTCTGAAAAGGGTTACAACGACATGAAGGCATACAGCCAGTCAAAACTTGCGAACGTGTTATTTTCGCTTGAACTGTCAAACAGGATCAAAGGGACGGGTGTTACTTCTAACAGCCTGCATCCGGGCGTGGTAAACACGCATTTTGCGGATCAGGGCAGCGCAATAAATAATTTTATTTATAAAGTTTTTGGTTTCATGATGGAAACACCGAAACAGGGCGCAAGGACCACTGTCTATCTCGCGTCATCACCGGAAGTTGAAGGGGTAACAGGAAAATATTTTTCAGCCCGGAAACAGATAACACCGTCAAATGAAGCGCGTGATATGGCAATAGCCAAAAAATTATGGGAAGTAAGCGAAAAACTGGTCGGCTTATAATGGCGCACGGATTAAGCAAATGCCCGCGCTGTGACGACCCTTTGCAGGGTGAGGAAAAATTCTGCCAAAATTGCAAGCATGTCCTTACTTCATATGACAAATCATCAGGCATGGCCGGGGTTGGAATTAAGCTGACTAATTGTCCTGTGTGCAAGCTGCCCATATACCCGGGCAAGATAGGCGCTTTTGACATGCTGCACTGCGCCGAATGCGGATCCACGGCATATAAAAAAGAAGTCCTGATGAAAATGCAGGCAGGTGACCCCAAGGTGATAATCCCGGGGCCGCTGGAAGACAGCCACATAACCCCGCCATATTTTGAAAAAAGGGAAAAACCCCCGTTTCTTATATGCCCGTTTTGCGCAAAAAAAATGGTGACTAAAACAATCGGCAGGATGACAGCGGAAATATGCGAGGAATGCTCCGCGTTGTTCCTGGATTCGGGCAAGGAAAAACATATAAACGACATACTCGGCTCATATAAGATGAAGATGTTAAACGCGTCAAAAGAGAGCGGCGGACGCCGGTCAAGGCGGTAACATGCCGGATACTAAAAAAATACTTTTTTTCAGGCTTGGCGCCATAGGGGATGTGCTCCTGACAACCCCTGCCGTAAAAAAAGCAAAGGAACTTTTTCCGGGGGCTGAGATACACTATATGACCGAGGCAAAGGCCGCCCCGGTACTCTATAATAATCCGTACATAGATAAAATCATAGAGCTTAAACAGGCAAAACATTTTCTTCCGCGCGATTTCGGGATTTTTTTTATAGCCGGTTTTTTACGCGGGATGTTCTCAAAAGAAAAATATGATTATTTTTTTGATTTTGAAAGCAGCTATTATTCGGTTTATATTTCCTTTTTTATAAAAGCCGCCAGGAAGATAGGCTTTTGGATAAACCAGAAGAAAAGGGCCCTTTATAACAGGTTTTATGACAGGCGCGTTAAGTATGACGCCGCGGACAGGTATATGGCGGAGAGGTTTCTCGCCCTCGTAAAAGAGGAAGTGCCATTTGATGCGGCTGAAACCGGGCCTGTCCTGAAAGTGTCCGGCGTGGAGAAGGAAAGGGCTGGTTCTTTTTATAATAATTATACCGGCGCGCGAAACGGCAAAATAATTTTGTTCGGCGTTTCAGGCACATGGGCCACAAAGAAATGGCCGGACCGTTACTGGGTGGAACTGGCAAAAATGATAACGGCAGGCGTTAAGGATTCAAAGATTTTTATACTGTGGGGCCCGTCAGACCCGATGGAACTCCTGGACGCGCTGGCCGCCATTAAAGGCGTTTATATAATACCCGCAGTGGGGCTCAGAGAACTGATAGTAATAATCTCGGGCGGAAATTTGCTTGTCGCAAATGACGGCGGGCCAAGGCACATGGCGCAGGCACTCGGGTTAAAAACAATCGGATTATTCGGGCCGACAAATGATAAAGGCTGGGCAAACCCGGATAAAGATAATCTGGTAATGGCAGCGGCTGTCGATTGCAGGCCGTGTGATAAGATAAGTTGCGAAAATGACGACTGCATGTCACAGATAACGCCGGAATTGGTTTTTGAAAAATTAAAATCATTATTGTAGAGACGGGGTTTATCCCCGTCTCAAGGCGAAAAACCGGTTTAAGTGAAAATCCGGGTTTGAGATGTGGTGAACCCCATCTCTACAAAGGACAAACATGGCAGAGATTAACCCCAAGGAACTAAAAGGCCTCACTCAGAGCGAAGTTGAAGTTAACCTGGCAAAATATGGACCCAATGAACTGCCGTCTTCAAAAAAGCGTTCCATATTTGTCGTAGCCTTTGAGGTCATAAAGGAACCAATGTTTATCCTGCTGGTGTCATGCGGCCTTTTATACCTTCTGCTTGGGGATCTACAGGAAGCCATGATGCTGCTTGGGTTTGTGTTTGTTGTAATGGGCATTACATTTTATCAGGAAAGAAAAACAGAGAACGCGCTGGAAGCGTTGCGCGACCTGTCAAGCCCGAGGGCGCTTGTAATCAGGGACGGAACACAGATAAGGATAGCCGGCAAGGAAGTTGTTCCTGAGGACCTTGTAATACTCTCGGAAGGCGACAGGGTGCCGGCGGACGGCGTGATCATATGGAATAATAACCTCTCCGCGGATGAATCCCTTTTAACCGGGGAATCTGTTCCGGTGAGGAAATCAGCCGGAAAAAGGGAAGACGGGCTTGAGAAACCGGGAGGGGATGACCTTTCGTCGGTTTTCTCGGGGACAATGATTGTCCAGGGGCAGGGTGTGGTGTTAATTAAGACTACCGGGTCCCTGACTGAACTCGGGAAAATAGGAAAAGCCCTTCAAAAAGTGGAGCAGGAAAACACTCTCCTGCAGAAAGAAATATCGGACCTGGTAAAGAAAATAGCCGTGATAGGCGTTGTGTTATGCCTGCTCGTTTTTGTCATATACGGATTAACGCGCGCTGACTGGATAAAAGGCTTTCTGGCAGGGCTTTCCCTGGCTATGGCCCTGCTGCCGGAAGAATTTCCGGTCGTGCTTACCATATTTTTCGCGCTCGGCGCATGGCGCATGTCAAAGAAAAAAGTGCTTACAAGACGCGTGCCTGTAATTGAGACGCTTGGCTCGGCAACGGTTTTGTGCGTTGATAAGACAGGGACGCTTACCATGAACATGATGACGATAGAGGAGATATACTCAAACGGCGTCTTTTATCCGGTGACTGAGGGAAAGAAGCTGGACGCAGGCCTTGACGAAATAGCGGAATACGGGATTCTTTCATGCCAGAAGGACCCTTTTGATCCTATGGAAAAAGCCTTTAAAAAACTTGAAAACATTTTTTCGTCCGGCGCGAAAAGGATATATCAGACCCATGAATTCATAAAAGAATACCCCCTGTCAAAAAAAATGCTGGCGCTCTCGCATGTATGGAAAAAACCTTCGGACGGCAGCTGCGTCGTGGGCTGTAAAGGCGCGCCCGAGGCGATTATGGACCTGTGCCATCTGGAGCCGGCAAAGAGGGAAGAACTAATAAAAAAGGTCAATGAAATGGCGGGGCACGGGTTAAGGGTGCTTGGCGTCGCGAAGGCAGGGTTCGGCTGCGACAGCCTTCCGGATGACCAGCATGATTTTAAATTTGATTTCCTTGGGCTCGTCGGGCTGGCTGACCCTGTGCGTCCGGAAGTCAAGGGGTCAATCACGGAGTGTTACGACGCCGGCATCAGGGTTGTCATGATTACGGGCGATTATCCAGGGACGGCGAAGGCGATCGCCGAGAAGATTGGGCTTAAGTCAAGCCACCTGATAATTACCGGACCGCAACTCGACACGATGAGCGACGCTGAACTGAAAGCTGCGGTAAAGGAAACAAATATATTTGCCAGAGTCGTGCCCGAGCAGAAACTGAAGATTGTCAACGCTTTTAAGGCAAATGGCGAAGTCACGGCAATGACGGGTGACGGCGTAAATGACGCGCCCGCGCTTAAGTCCGCGCATATCGGCATTGCCATGGGAAAAAGGGGGACTGACGTGGCGCGTGAGGCTTCGTCGCTGGTGCTTCTGGAGGATGATTTTACATCCATTGTCCAGGCGGTCAGGATGGGCCGCCGCATATTTGATAATATTAAGAAGGCATTGTCCTACATTGTTTCAGTGCATGTGCCGATAGCGGGACTGTCGCTGCTGCCTGTATTCTTTAAATGGCCGCTGATACTCATGCCGGTCCATATTGTTTTCCTTGAACTTATCATTGACCCGGCGTGTTCCACGGTGTTTGAGGCGGAGCCTGAGGAAAAGGATGTCATGCACAGGAAACCGCGCGGCCAAAATGAAAAGGTTTTCGGGAAAAAGTCTGTCATTATAAGCCTGCTTCAGGGGGTGATTGTCCTGGCGGTTATCATGGCTGTATACATGATTACAGGAAAAACATCCGCGTCCGAGGAAGAAGCAAGGGCCATGGCTTTTGCGACGCTTGTCATATCCAACCTAAGCCTTATACTGACAAACCTTTCCTGGACAAGGTCCATATGGAGCGTGCTTCGTGACCCGAATCCGGCCATGTGGTGGGTGGTATCAGGCGCGTTTACGCTTTTGGTGGCTGTTTTATATGTCCCTTTCTTACGGCAGCTTTTCAGCTTTGCCCCGCTGCATATTACCGACTTCCTCATATGCCTAGCCGCCGGATTATTCAGCGTTATGTGGTTTGAAGCATTCAAAATGATAAAAGGAAAATCAAAATGAAATTTGCGCTGACAGCCGCAGCGCTTGTGGTTTTTGGCGTTTTCATATCCACGGCGCCGCCGGCGCCTTACCTGGGAGACAGCGGCGAGATAATAGCCTCCGCGTATACGCTTGGCATAGGACATCCGCCGGGATACTCATTAAACATGCTTATATCAAAGATATTCACGTTTATACCCGCGGGGGACCCCGGGCTTGCCATGAATTTTATGGCGGCTTTTTTCGGCGCGCTTGTTTTTCTGGCCGTGTACGGGCTTATAAATTACCTGCTGATTCATTATTTTACCCCGAAAAAGCCTCTCTACTACAGCCTTGTGGCAATGTGTTTTTCGCTGGTGTTTATTTTTTCATACCAGTTCTGGTTCAACGCGAACCAGGCAAAAGGTTCCATATATATCCTGACGCTTCTGGCTCAGGCCGGAGCGCTCTATTATGCCTTCAGGTATGTGTTTGAGGGTGAAAAAGAGGATTTTCTGATGGCTATGTACTTAGCCGGAGCCCTGCCGGTACTTCATCAGTCAGCTTCGCTTACGTCTTTTTTTATAGTGATCATACTTTCTGTTTTGTGCTTAAGGAGGAATCCGGGGCTTCTGACAGGAGGGATGCTGTTATTTATTCTCTCGGCCGTTACCCCGTATCTTTACCTTTTAATCAGGCAGGCAGCCTCGCCTGTCGTGTGGTGGGGTGAGATAAAAACCCCGGCGCAGATACTTAATCATGTGCTGAGGAAAGTATACCTAGAAGGCCAGCTGATTCCAATAAACAGGGACATATTTATGTTTAAACTCAATGCCATTATCAGCCAGTTTGTCTATTCATACAAGGCAGGCACAGCCTTCCTCGGGGTGGGACTGCTGTTCATGGCGTTAAAAAAGCCAAAGTTTTTTTTCGTTACAGGGATTTTTTTAACGCTGAACATCGCGGCGCTGATACTTTTAACGCGCAATTCCATGGCGCCTATGAATCTGTACACGAACTCGCCGTATCAGCTTTTCATGGAACTGCCATGCGTGATAATAATGGCTGCCGGCGCAGGATGGCTGCTTAAAGCAGGCGGTAAAAACAAGGTTTTCGCGCCTGCGGCGGCGGGTGTCATGTTCGCGCTGCCGCTGTGGCTTTTAATAGCCGGATACCCTGTGAATGACAGCTCACGGAAGTTCCTCTCTTATGATTATGTTAACAGCCTGCTGGCGCCGTTAAAACCCGGCGATTCGGTTTTTGCCGAGGAGGATTTTCAGGTTTTTAACCTTATGTATATGAAATACGTAAAGAAAAAATACCCGGAAATAAACCTGTATGACCGGACCTCGAACTTTCTTGATACCTCCATATACCGCAATTACAGGGAAGCGGATGTGCGGCTAAAATTTGAGAAATTAAAGGATATTAATATAGCTGAAACGCGGGCAAAGATAACCATGCTTTTAAAAAAGCAGGCGGAATTGTCAGTTATTTTCAGCGGTAAGGGCAATACATATTATACAACGCCTGCGTCTTTTTCTGACCAGGGCTTAAGTTCTTATCCATACGGGATGCTTTACAGAATATACAAACAGGGCGAAAAGAAGTATGACGCGGAAGCGTTTCTCGCGGCCATGGTATTCAGGGATTATTTTAATAATAACAGGGTTGATGTGTATTACAGGGAGGTCCTGGCGCGCTTCCTGCTGAAACGCGCAGAATATGGCGCGTATAAGGGAAGAAGGGGCCAATATGAGCTCTTCAGGGACGGCGCGTTGAACATAGCTTACGACAGCGCATCTGTAGAAAACCTGGTAAGTTTTATGTGCTTTTCATACCTGAATGATTTTTCGGAAGCCTTAAACCATATGGAAAGGGCCGTACAGATAAACCCGTATGATTACGCGGCCATTAACGTGCTTATTCAGATATGCCTGAAAGAGGATCAGAAAAAAGCTTTATACTGGATGAAGTACCTGTATGGGATTACGCCCTCAAAGGAAACACAGAACAACCTTCTGGTGCTTATGGAAAAAGTAAACGAGTCAAGGGAAAGTTTGGATAAGTGAATTTGGCTCAAGTTGGATTGGGGTTGAAGAGGCTCAAGTGAATTTGGGTTGAAGAAGATCGTAGTTCTTGAGCGTGACTGGTTTACCTTGAGCTTTGAGCCTCTTGAGCTTTGAGCCAACCATGAAATTATAATACACTAAAGTGGAGGTTTTATGGCTGAAGTAAAAAAGGAAATGGGGATGTTTAGCAGGCTTCTTGCTTCTTTTACTGTTATTTTTCTGGTGTGCGTTGCCATACTTGCCTATATTGTCTTAAAAATGCCCTGGATGGAATGGGATAATACTGAAGAGGACAGGACAGCTTCCATACCGGGGGATAATCTGGTCAAGGCTCCCGTCTGGCAATACACACACGCTATAGATATAAACGCGCCTGCGGAAAAGATATGGCCGTGGGTCAATCAGATAGGCCAGGACAGGGGCGGTTTCTACAGCTACGCCATGCTTGAAAACGCTGTGGGATGCAAGCTTAAAAACGCGGATAAAATAAACCCATTGTGGCAGTATAAAGGCGACGGCAGGGAAAAAATGATACTACACCCGCAGATGCCGGGGCTTAAAGTGGAAAAAGTTATACCAAATATAGCGCTTATCGTGCATGGCGGGAATTTTGTTAAAGGCGATAAGCCGGTTCTGGAAACGTCAAAGGATTATGTTAATATGTCCTGGATATTTTATCTAAAAAAGGTGGACTGGAATAAAACGCGGTTGATGGTCCGCTGGCGTGCCGGATACTATCCGTCAAAGGAAAATGAAATGTGGTATGGGCCAAGGCTGACAGGGTTCATGAACTTTTTCATGGGGGACAGGATGATAAGGGGAATTAAAGAACGGTCTGAGAGAATGGCGAGACAAGAGACTGGAGACAAGAGTAAACCGTAATTTTTTGGTTTTATATGATTGTGGTTTCGTAGGGGCGAGCCCGGCTTTGCTGGACATGGCCGGCGGGTCGTCCGGTATTTGAATTAATAAGGAGAATAGAAATGCACCTAAATTCAGTGAAAATATTACCGGACAGGTTTCCGGTAAAGGATAAATACCCGTTTAATATAAAATTGCTTCAGAACACGCCTGAGCTGAAGTTTGAAAAAAACGTTACCATGTTCGTGGGTGAGAACGGGACAGGGAAGTCAACCTTGCTTAAGGCGATATGCGAAAACTGCGGCATACATATATGGGACTCGGACAAGCGGCCGCGGTTTGAATACAACCCGTATGAGGATAGGTTTCAGGAAGCCGTGGAAGCTGTCTGGGAGAACGGGCCTGTTAAAGGCACTTACTTTGGTTCGCAGACATTTGAGTCGTTTGCCAGGCTCTTAGATGAGTGGGCGCATAATGACCCTGAACAGCTGGATTATTTCGGGGGCAGGTCGCTTATGGAACAGTCGCACGGACAGTCACTGATGTCGTTTTTCAGGGCTAGGTATAAACTAAAAGGGTTATACTTTTTAGACGAGCCTGAATGCGCGCTCTCGCCCCATACGCAGATGGAGTTAAAGCATATGCTTGAAGAATACGGCGCGACAGGAACGGCGCAATTTATAATAGCCACGCACTCGCCTATACTGATGTCGGTAAAAAGCGCTGATGTTTACGGCTTTGACGGCAAAGTCATACAAAAAGTAGATTATAAAAATACGTCGCATTACAGGGTGTACAGGGATTTTTTTGATGCGGACGCGAAATAGGGTTGTGGGTAGGGTTTGTACATACGCCCTAACTGGGGGGGGTGAAGGTGTATAATGGAAAATAGTTCAGGACCTGCAGACGGGATGATTCACAATAAAGCGGATTACACAGCCGTGACGCGGAAGAAATCCGCTGTGATTAAAACTATTATAAAGTATTCTTTGATGTTCGTTGTGGCGCTGCTTCTGATTTACCATGAAAACGCAGGGAATACGGCAGGTATGTATGACGAGGGTTTGATCGCTTATGGGGGATCGCTTGTGGCAAGGGGATATTTGCCGTATAAGGATTTCCATACAATCTATGCCCCGGCGCAGTTTTACGCGGCTGCCGCCGCATTTAAAGCCGGCGGTGAGAGCCTTGAAACCCTGCGGTTTTGGGACTCTATACTCAGGGCATGCGTGCTTATAATACTGTTTGTCATTGTTTCGGGGCTATCCGGAAATGCCGCTGCGTATCTTACCTTTTTTGCCGGGCTTATGTGGATGTGCGTATGGGAGTCTTACGGATACCCTTCAATCCCCGCAATATTTTTTTCACTGCTTTCCGTGGAATCATTGAGGCGTTATTTTTCCGGCCGGAAAAATATATCGGCGGTTTTAGCGGGTGTGTTCTGCGGTTTTGTGTTTTTATTCAGGCAGGATTTCGGATTTTATGTCTTAACCGCCGAAATTGCTGCCCTGTGCGCGCTTGTTTGCGCGGATAGGACGGACAAAAAGGATTTTAGGCCGCTGCTGCTTCCGGCTTTAGGCGCGGCAGCAGTGCTGTTACTGCCTGTTACATACTTTATGCTAAACGTCCCATTAAATACGCTTTTATATGACCTTTTTATTTATCCTGTTATTTACGCGCCGGCGTACAGGGACCTGCCGTATCCGGCCCTTGATTTCTCAAACATACATATATTTTTAAACACCATGCCGTTTTATTTCCCGTTTTTTATAATTGTTTCAGCGTTATGCGCGGTTTATTACGGGGTAAGGCAAAAGCCTGACAAGCAGGGCATAATAGACCTGATTTTCGGAGGGTTCCTTATCCTTCTTACTGTCATTTTTTTTAATCAGGCCAGAATAAGGTCTGACGGCCAGCACCTTCAGCCTTTTTTAATAATATCTTTTGTGCTGCAGGCATATGTGTACTCGGCAATTAAAAAAGCCGGTAAAACGGCAAAGATTGCGTGTGTAAGCATCCTGGTTATACTCAATGTTTTGACAGTGTCCATACCGGCATATCACACGTATAATGTGCTTTCATCGGGCCGCGCCGGAGCGGGCAGGGGAATACCGATGTCAGAGGGTTTCTATAAAGCGATACAGTACATCAGGAACAACACGAAACCCGGCGAGTATATATTTTCAGGAAATCAAAGGCATGACAGCCTGACACACAATAATGTCCTCATGTATTTTTTCGCAAAAAGGGATTGCCCCTTTAAATACTCCGCGTTTGACCCGGGAATAGTCACCAGCGCGCCGATACAGCAAAAAATGATAGAAGGTCTGAAAAACAAAAAAGTTAAACTTGTTATATTATATGACGCGGGTTTCAGCTTAAGGGAACCCAATAAAAGCACGCTAAGCAGCGGCGTCATGCTGCTTGATAACTATATCAGGGATAATTATGCCCCTGCCGGGAATTTTAATGAATATCAGGCCTGGAAATTAAAGGGGCCATCGGCCAGGTAAAATATGCTAAACTTAGTCGTGGATACATGATAAAAATTTTAAGGGGGATAAATGAAAAACTTTTTTCTGCTGTTGGCGTGTGTTCTTGTCAGTTATGCCGCTGGCGCGATTGGCTCCATCTATACGTTCCAGTCAATTCCGACATGGTATGCCGGCCTGGTAAAGCCGCCTTTAAACCCGCCTAACTGGATATTCGGGCCGGTGTGGGGGACTCTTTATACGCTCATGGGCATTGCCATATTCCTTGTCATAAAGAAAGGTTTTGCAGCTGAAGGGGTCAAACTTGCTGTTACTTTCTTTTCGCTGCAGCTGATTTTTAACGCGTTATGGTCCTTTGTCTTCTTCGGCGCCAGGACGCCTCTGACGGCGATTCCCGTAATAATAGTCCTGTGGGTGCTTATACTTGCCTGTATAATCGTCTTCTGGAAGATATCAAAACCAGCCTCAATAATGATGATGCCTTACCTTTTATGGGTGGGGTTTGCGTCGTACCTGAACACAGGTGTATATTTTTTAAATAAGTAAGGCAGTGTTTTTTTGTAGAGCCGCTGCTTGCTGCGGCTCAGACGTAGTTTCGTTATATGCTTTAGTAGTCGCACCCATTCGCCTTATCGGGGTGCGCCTATTAAAGGATCGCCATCGTCTTAACCTGTTGCATAACCTCGAGTGAACTGTCGACGGCTTGAGGGTGTGAATCCCTAATATAGGCGCAGGCCGGTGGAACGCAGGCCTGCGACTACAAAAACAAAGCCAACCTTCAGATACAAAAACAAAGCCTGCCTTGAGCCGCAGCCGTTCGATACGTATATGTCGTGAGTATATTATAGGACTCACGGCATATGCAAGCGGCGGCTCTACTAAAAACAATCCGGACATGGCGGTTTTTGAGGCTTTGATACTGTCATTAATTGTGTGTAAATGATTTGTTCTTTTATCCCTCTCCCATTTGGGAGAGGGTAGGGTGAGGGGAATAAGACAATTGGTTTCACCTCACCCCTGCCCCTCTCCTAAGAGGAGAGGGGTGAAAGCCGTTTCTAATGAAAACAAACATATTTAAAGGTCAAAGTGAGTTTACACACTATTATTTACAATAACTGAGGCTTTTACCCGTTTGACTATTGCCTTTTTTTACGCTAAAATATGTCCAGGCGAGGGAATATTGAAAAGGCTGGATAAAATGAATAAACGGTTAATCACTTTGACTGCAATGTTTCTCATGTTTTGTTCCTATGCCTTTTCATGGACATCCCAGTTATTCCCATATAACGGCTCCACCGGCAAATATGAGACAGCCACTGTGAATTTCAACTCCCGCAGCTGGAAACTCCTGGATTATTCCTATACCGGTTATAACCTTGGCGAGACTCCGCTCCAGACAAATATCCCGTGCAATATACTGACCATAACAGGGACCGGCGATATTTCCCAGGAACTTCAGGATAAGATTAACACTGTCGGCCTGGCAGGCGGGGGCATAGTTAAAATACCCGCCGGTAATTTTATAATAACACAGACATCCGCCGCAAAACCTATAGGCATAAACTACCCCAACGTCTCGGTTGAGGGGGCGGGAAGCAGCCTGACAAAAATAAACATACCCAAGACGCACGCCTACAGCGATGACGCGAACGCTTTTGAAGGGGTCTTTACTTTTGAAAAGGGGTATTTTGCCTGGAACAAGGGCTGGGTTGACGGCGGCACTGACATCTCGCATGTAAACAATACAATCGCGGAAGGGTCCACTTACATAACCGGTTTGACAAGCCTCACGAGTGTTACTGTGGGTTCTTGGATAGTCATCCAGCAGTATTTCTGGCCGGCCTTCAATACCACTAACTCCAACGGCGTATGGACAACAAGCGACAGGGAATACACCTTTACATACCTGAGAAAAGTCCTATCCAAGGACGCGTCAGGCATAACCGTGGACGCGCCCATACCGTATACTCTTAATCCGGCAAACAGCACCATATTCATCAAAACAAGCGGCACTACAAACGGCATGCTAAATAATGTCGGGATATCGGGAATGACGATAAGTTTTGACGACAATAATAACGGATATAACGGCAGCAGGACGGCCGGTTTTCCGTCAGGCTGCGCAATATATTTTGAGGGCGTGGTAAACGGGTGGGTCAAGGACGTAACAGTGATAAATTTCCCGAGGTACGGGATACACCCTGATTATTCCGCGCGCATCACCATAGAGGACTGTTTTATCAAAAAGACGCAGGACTACGGGGGCGGCGGCGCGGGTTACGGCTTTTACGTAAACTGCTCGCAGAATATCTTGATCAAGCGCTGCCATGGCGAGCAGGCGAGGCATAACTTCATACTCAGCAGGGCGCTGTCGCACTACGTGGTCATGACGCAGTGCGAGTCATTTGACGCGGCTGAGAGCGAGGATACTCATTTCGGGTTCGCGCACGCGCTTTTAAGGGACCAGTTTATAATGGGCAACGGCAACGCGTTAAACGGCTATAACAGGTGGACCACGAGCGGCAATGCGTATGAATCGTTCGGGACCGGCGCAGTATGGAATTTATACGGGGACGGATACCAGGGCCAGTGGCACGCGGCTGAAGTTAACATAAATCCCTCAAGCGACGGATACGCCATGGAAGTGGGTGTTGCGGGGAACTATAAGGTAAATGACGGCGCGGGTTACGCGCCGGCAGGTACTTTCACTTCCGGTACGGTAGTTTCAAACAACGCCGGATTGCAGGTTGGCCCGGCATCCTGGAGGCAGAACGTCCTTTATGAAGGGGTAGGTTACCAGTCAGGCCTTTTACCTGCTTCATTATATGAAGAGCAGCTGAAGAACAGGGTGGGCGCTGTAGCTGACTGGGCAAATGTATGCTCCGAGGCGCCCACTGCAGTACCAATACCCACGAGTACTTCCATATTAACGCCCGGAATACTTGTCTTTAACAGCGAGATACCGGCTTTTGGCATTGGCTTAGGCGGCGCTGCGGCAACACCGGCAAATACGCTGACCCCCGGGAATAACCTCAATGATATGGGTCAGAATAAAACAATTAACGGCGCGGAGTCTTTCAGGGTCAGCACCTCGTCCGCGGACTGGGGAATACTGGCGAATTTTGGCGGACCGGACATGAATACGTCAGCCATCCAGAAGTTTGACGGTTGGGTATATCTGACGGACACGAATTATAATTTCAGGCTTCAGCTTATAAATGACACTGTTGAGATCGGAAGTTCTGTGGTCGTCAACAGCACATTCGCTGACGGCGGGGTATTTAATGTGAACCAGTGGAACCACTTCCAGGTACCCATAGCAAGTTTTGGATATTCGGGCGCGTTTACAGGCATAGGTATGAGGACCGGAACGCTCACTGCGCCTAATACTAAGATTGCCTGGTTCGATGATCTGTATTTCATACCCAATTCCATACCTAGCCCGACTTTCACGCCCACGCGCACCTCGACAATGACAAACACCCCGGCCACATCCCCGACATTTACGCCAACCCGCACCGGGACACCAACGGCAAGCGTGTCAGTAACTGCCACGGGAACGCCGACATATTCAAGAACCGTATCAGCGACGCCATCATATACCGTTTCAAATACACAGACATACACTGCCACAAAAAGCGCCACAGCCACCGCGACGAAGACATCCACAGCCGCTCAGACCGCGACGAATACACCGGTACCGACGGCCACATCAGGACCGTGGGGCGCGTGCAATAAAATCCTGCTGGCTTATTATTATAACGACGGCACACTGCCGTATGATTCCTCAAAAATACCCTATAACAAACTTACGCATATATGCCACTCTTTCGTGGTGCCAAACGCGGATGGTTCATTAAATTACGGGCCTTCGTTTATAGAGCCCGCGCTCATCGCAAACGCGCATGCGGCAGGGGTGAAAGTCCTTATATCCATCGGAGGCGGAGGGACTAACACGGTGTGTTCCCAGATGGCAAACAATCCGGCTGCCAGGAATGCTTTTGAGAATAACATTGTAAGCTTTATACAGGCCAATGGTTATGACGGGCTTGACATGGACTGGGAACTCATGGCAACCCCCGTGGAACGCGCGAATTATACTTTGCTTATGACAGAGCTGCGGTCCAAATTTAACGCAGCCCAACCGCCCGGCGTACACTGGCTTTTAACAGCGGCAATTCCCATGACTAATTACTATGGGCAGTGGATAGACTACGCGGCCATAGACAGCTCGATGGATTTTTATAATTTAATGGCATATGACCAGCACGGAGGATGGGGCAACCATGTGGGTTATAACGCGCCGCTTTTCGCAAACCCATCCGACCCTGATGGGATGAGCGATGTAATGGGCGTGGACTATATGACAGTAACGCGCGGAATTTCCGCGTCAAAAATAGTAATGGGTGTGCCGTTTTACGGACATAATTACACATTATACACCGCTCCTTTCCAGACATGCAGCGCGCCAAGCTGCGGAGGAGCGGCAGGTACGGATGTTGTCAGTTTAAACTATAACGCCATAGCTGCCGGATATATAGGAAACGGCTGGACATATCACTGGGACGCGGTGTCTCATAATCCGTACCTTACAAAAAACACAGGCACGGGAGTTATTGTCTATGACGATCCTCAGTCAATAACCGACAAAGTCAACTACGCCATAACAACAAGAAATTTAGGCGGGGTAATGATGTGGGACTTGTCCGGGGATTATATAGCCTGGCAGGGCCAGCCGCTCCTCGACGCCATGTATAACGCATTTACCGCGGCATGCCCGTCAGGATACACGGCCACACCGACGTTTACAATAACACCGACATACAGCGTCACGCCCGTATGGCCGTCAGTAATCATATATGACGGAGATACGGTTGGCTCAAGGCTCGCGGACGGTACAGTCACAAACAGCGTGAACGGCGGAGGGCTGACTGAAATAGCCGGAGGCAATGCGGGCAATGGCATGAGGGTTGATTATATTGATTCGGCATGGTATTCATCGCACACATGGCAGTTCCCGGCGGAAAACAGGGCAGGGTATAATTACCTGCAGTTTGACATTAAATCAACCGCGGGCTTCGTGGATAATTTCAACTTTCTTATGAACTGGACAGTGGGCGCGGTTAATGTTTCCAATTATTCTCCAATCGGAATCCCGCCTTACTGGATTACAATACAGATACCGCTTGCAGACCTGCTTGCACCGGGTGATACGCAGGCTACATTTATAGCTTTTCAGAAACTGATTAATTACCCATACACTGTAATGGTGGATAATATACGGCTGATAAATATGACTTTGCCTACGGCTACACCTACTTATACGGCGTCATCAACAATTACACGCACATCGACTGCCACTAAGACGCTTACTAATACGCCTGTAATTTCTCCGACTTTTACGCAGACATTTACCGGTACCGCAACCGCGACAGCCACGGACACGGCAGGCTCTTCGCCGACATTTACTGCAACAAGTACTTCCAGTCCGGCAAGTTCGCAGACAAATACACCGACAATCACACCTACTAGCACAACAACGCCGGTATATTCGCCGACAGCCACGCCTACAGCTACTGATTACCTCGGGACGCCGACATTTACGGAAACGGTATCTGATACAGCCACGCCAAATCCGACGGGAACATTCACACAGGTTATAAATACATTTACACAGACGCCGCAGGCGACTGATACGGATACTCCTTTGCCGCCGACACAGACAAATACGCCGGTTAATACGGCAACGTCCACGGCTGTATCAACACAGACAAATACACCGGTTCCTCCGACATCAACACCCACAAAACAGCCGACAGCAACAAATACAACCGCGGCAACAGCCACATACACGCCCACAGCCACGCAAACAGCCGTGACACCGCCGTCTGAGCCTGTTATTTATCCAAATCCGGTCAATCCCGTAATTCAGGATCTGTACGCGGCAATTAATGTTAAATCAGGGCCGTCGGATGTGACCTTCAGGTTATATACAAGCGCGTTCAGGCTTGTGCGTGAAGTGAAGATAAGTTCGGTGCCCGCGGGAGCGCAGCTGCTTTGCATTGGCAGAGATTATCTTAAGGGCCTTTCAAACGGGGTATATTTCATCTCTGTTGAACAGGGTAAGGGCGGCAAGCCCGGAAAACCGGGCAAAATTATTATCTTGAAATAATTCCGGACATCATCTAATATATCTTCGCTGACATATTACAAGGGGAAAAATGAAAAAAAGGCATGTGGTTTACACAGTTATTATAGTTGTCATTGTTGCTGTGCTTTTATTTCTGCTCCGGTGCGGGGGGATAAGGCAGGCCGCGGTCAAAATACCTCAGATAATTAAGGAAATTCCGAAAACAGCGGGAACAGGGCAGGATTATGTGCTGGCGATTCCGGAGAAAGCTTCCATGACAAAAGGCAGGTACGGCATCTGGGTGGTAAAAATTGACTCGCGCGGGAATACCCAGTGGACAAAGACATTTGGCAGCGATTATTATGAATGGGCTGAATCAGTCATACCCGTAAAGGACGGCGGTTATATAGTAGCTTCCAAGACTTATACCTTCGGTGAAGGATATGACGGGATTAATTTAATGAAACTTGACTCAAAAGGGAATATGCTCTGGGTCAGGGAATTTGATGATAATGATGACAAACCGTTTTCAGAACCGCTCGGCCAGGGCTCGCTGATTGCCGGAAGGACTTACGCGGAAAATGATACGGGTTATGGGGTATACCTCGCAAAAACCGGCAGGGACGGGGATTATTTATGGATGAAGACCTTCGGCAATGATTATCTTGCGTGGGGGTACACGGCAGTATCTACGGAAAATGGCAGTTTTGTAACGACGGCAATGGAAGAGGATTTTCTTCCGGCTGACGGCGCCGATGTTTACCTGGTCCGCAGGGACAAAAGCGGCGAGTATTCCTGGACAAGAAAATTCGGCGGCGACAAATATGACAGGGGGTATTCGGTGGAACCGGCCGCGGACGGCGGATTCATAATATCCGGAATCACCTTTTCATACGGGGCAGGAGAAGATGACTTTTATATTATTAAGACAGACCGTGAAGGCAAGCTTACCTGGGAAAACACATATGGCGGGGCAGGCAGGGACAGGGCTTATGACGCGCAGCAGGCCTTAGACGGAGGGTTTATCGCGGCAGGAGCCACAACGTCTTACGGCAGCGGCGGTTATGACGCTTATGTGGTAAAAGTGGACAGGGACGGCGACACTATATGGGCAAAAGCCTATGGCGGAGCCGGGGATGATTCCGCGCACTCAATAGCCCTTACAAAAGACGGCGGATATATTTTCGCCGGGGCGTCGAACTCAAAGTAATTGGTTATATGTTCTATCTTCGTTCTGCTTCGGTCTGCTTCGTTCTGTCTTCGTTATGTCTTTGTTCTGTCTTCGTAGGGGCGAGCCGGTGGCTCGCCCGGGTTTAGAATCTAAAGCCGGGCGAGCCACCGGCTCGCCCCTACGAAAGCAAAATAGATGCGCTTTTATCTTAATTACGTTATAATAATACTAATTGAAAAACATCATGGAGGTTTTTAAATGGGCAAAGCTATTAAAGTTATTCTGGTTGTGATTATTGCTTTTATTTTAGTGATGCTTGTAATGTCCAAATGCGGTAAAGGCAAAGTCTCACAGGTAACACCTCAGGAAACAGTTTCTGCAGGGGCGGAGAAAACAGCCGCCGGGGTAACTGTCACCGCGAAAGAAGGCAAACCGCTGCCCGTAAAAACCGCCGTGGAAACAAAGCCAAAAATAGGGAAAGTAAATACGGCTGAAAAGGTCAATATGAAGGATTATGAATTCAAGCTTTCAAGCGATAAGTCCACTTTTGAGGTCCTAAAAAAAGGCCAGGTAATACTGTCAAAGCAGGCCGGTGAAAAGGAAAGCTTTCAGATGACATCAGACAGTAAGGAAAAATCGCTCCCTAAGGCGGGTACTGACATGACAGGCGACGGAAGGCCTGATGTAGTGTTAAAAACAAAGTCAGAAAAGGACAGCTGCTCAAACATATACTCGGTATTCGCGGTCGGCGATGATATGGCGTTAATCGCCGAGATAAAGGGCTTAGCTGACGGTATTGAATTTAAGGATCTTGACAAGGACGGCATTATGGAAATTATTGGAAAAGACTGCACCTTCCTTGACTGGTGGGCGGCTTTGGGCACTCCTCCGGCGCCGAAACTTGTACTGCGCTACCTGGAAGGCAGCGGATATGTGCTTGCCGATGAGTTAATGCGTAAGGACCCGCCCGTGGTTGAGGATATGCAGGCATACGCTGATTCGTGCAAGGGAAAGCCCATCTCAAAAGTGTGGTCATACATGCTTGACCTGATATATACCGGCGCCGGTGACGACGCCTGGAAGTTCTATGATATGGTAGAGTGGGATTCTGACTGGGAATCAGAGACCGCGGCGGATACGGAAGCCGGAGGTAAGGATAATAAGACTGAATACCTTGAGGCTTTTAAGGAACACCTCTCGACGAGCCCGTACTGGCAGTCACTTAAAAAACTCAACAATTGGGAATTTGCGGACATGGGGATGTAAACAAGGCAGTTTGAAACTGAAAGTTTAAAACTGAAAAGGTACAAAGAGGCGGGGTGTTTATGACGGTTTTTCTGAAGCCGGTGCTGTATATAAGCCGTTGCATAACTTTTGAGGCTGTCCGCTATAATGGTGAATTGATATCTTCTGATTTTGTTGGCGCCCTGAAACCATATATTACATCCATAACACATTGCCCGGAAGTGGAAATAGGGCTGCCCATACCCAGGAAAACACTGCGTATAGTCGCGGATGATAAAGAAATGAAAAAACTGCGTCTTGTCCAGCCTTCTACAGGCGCGGACCTTACTGAAAAAATGAACGCATGGGTTAAGAAAACTCTTGATGACATGGAGGAAGTTGACGGATTCATACTTAAGGCAAAGTCCCCCAGTTCGGGGGCTTATGATGTGAAGATTTATCCCGCAAAAGGCGAGAAACCGGCTGCGCTGACTGCCAGGGGCTCGGGCTTTTTTGGCGGGGAGGTAGTGCGAAGGTTCCCGGATAAGGCGGTTGAAGATGATGGCAGGCTTAATGACGAAAGGATCGCCGATAACTTTTTGAAGAGGGTTTACATAAGCGCGTCTTTCAGGCAGGTTAGAAAATCGGCGAAGGTTAAGGAACTTATAAAATTTCAGGAACAAAACAAGTTGTTATTCATGTCCTATAACCAAAAATATATGCGTTTAATGGGCGGCATATCGGCGAACAGGGATAACATGAAGTTTGAGGCTATGTGCAGTGAATACGGCAGGTATATGTCGTTGTGCCTGAAGGATACATATAAAGTTTCAAATGTGATAAATACCATACAGCACGCTTTCGGATACTTCTCTGATAAACTTTCCGCGAAAGAAAGGAAGTACTTCCTTGATACGCTTGAAAAATACAGGAAGGGGAAAGCGCGTATAAATGTGGTATTAAGCCTTATGCGGTCTTACATCCTCAGGTTTGAGGATAAATACCTCTCTGGCCAGACATTTTTTGAACCGTATCCTGAAGGAATAATTGAAGTCCTGGGATAATTGAAAAATATTAAATACATATAACTGTATATAGAGGAGGTTGTTCATGGCGAAAAAAAAGATAGTGATAGTCGGGGCCGGTCCGGGCGGGCTCACGTCGGGCATGATACTCGCGCACAGGGGATTTGACGTTGAGATATTTGAAAAGGCCGGTATTGTCGGAGGCAGGAATGCGCCGCTCAAACTCGGCGGATTCACCTTTGATACCGGGCCTACATTTTTAATGATGAATTTTATTCTTGAGGAAATGTTCGAGGAAACTGGCAGAAAGGCAAAAGATTACATGGAATTTAGACACCTTGACCCCATGTACCGGCTGAAGTTTTTTGAAAATGAGATACTTGCATCCGACGACCACGATAAGATGGAAGCCGCAATAAAGAAAGAATTCCCGGGTGAGGAAGCCGGGCTCAAAAGGTACCTTGCCGGTGAGAAAAAACGTTTTGAGTATCTTTTTCCATGCCTGCAGAAACCATATAGTTCGTTTAAAGACATGCTTGTAAATCCTTTTCTGAAAGCCGTCCCGCACCTGGACCTGCATTTGAGCGTCTTTCAGGCGCTTGGAAAATATTTTAAAAGCGACAACCTGAAGTTCTGTTTTACCTTTCAGTCAAAATACCTCGGCATGTCAGCGTGGGAATGCCCGGCTGCTTTTGCCATGGTGGCATATATTGAGCACAAATGGGGGATTTACCACGTCATTGGCGGGTTAAACAGGATTTCACAGGCCATGGCAAAGGTTTTTGAGGAAGAAGGCGGAAAATTAAGGCTGAATACGGCTGTAAAAAGGCTGGTAAATACCGGCCGTAAAGTAACCGGCGTCGAACTGGAAGACGGCACGATAGTTAACGCGGATGACGTCATCGTAAACGCGGATTTTTCATACGCCGCAGTGAATCTCATGGATAAAAAACGGGTAAAAAAATATGCCCCTAAAAAACTGGCGCGCAGAAAATATTCGTGCTCCACATTCATGCTTTACCTCGGGGTAAAGAAAAAATACAACTTCCCGCACCATAACGTTTTCTTCGCGCGGAAGTACCGGCAGAATGTCGAAGATATTTTTAAACGGCTGAAAATATCGGATCAGATATCCTTTTATGTCCAGAATGCATCATTAACAGACCCGACGCTCGCGCCTGAAGGCAAGTCCACCATATATATACTAGTGCCGGTTTCCAATTTGAAGGGGAATATAGACTGGGATAAGGAAAAAGACGCATTTAAGGAACGCGTGCTTGATGAAGTCGTAAAGCGTACGGAGATGAAGGATTTAAGGGAAAACATAGAAGTGGAAAAGATTTATACTCCGGATACCTGGAACGACGAACTGAATGTGCATTACGGCGCGACTTTTAACCTGGGCCATGACCTTCCGCAGATGCTATACTTCAGGCCAAGGAACCATTTTGAATGTTTTGACAACGTATACCTCGCGGGCGGGGGAACGCATCCGGGATCGGGCCTTCCTACAATTTATGAATCAGGCAGGATATCGGCCAATATGATAAGCAAAAAACACGGTGTTCCGTATACAGACCCGACAAAACTTGACAGAAAAAATGTGGTGGATTAATTTATGGCCGTTACTATAAGAAAAGGCGAGGCAATTTCTTTAAGCATTATCGCGGGCATGTTCGGCGCGGCGCTGATTATCATGCCGCATATGCCCTGCAGGATGGTATCGCACTGGGGTATGGACGGGAAACCGAACGGGTACATGGACAAGGGACCCGCGATGCTGATGCTTCCATGCATCGCGCTTGTTGTTTTTTTGGTTTTTGCCCTTATTTCAAGGATTGACCCCAAAGGACGCATGGGTGAATTCACCCCCGCGTTTGACCGTTTTGCGAATATTTTCCTCAGCCTTTTTGCGTATATTTATGCCCTGATGATACTCACCGGCGGGGGCTGGCATATAGACATGAACCTGGCAATGGCCCCGTTTTTTACAGGGCTTTATTTAGCCATAGCCGTATTAGTTGAACAGGCAAAACCAAATTATTTCGTGGGTATCCGCACGCCATGGACGCTGGAAAATGGCGAAGTATGGGATAAAACCCATGTTATGGCGGGGAACATATTCCGTTGGTGCGCCCTGGCGGCGCTAGGCGGCGTGTTTTTTCCGAAATTAATGCTGCTTTTTGCAATTGTCCCGTCCATGGCAGGCACCGCGTACCTTTTGTGGTATTCATATGATATGTACCAAAAGGTCAAGAAAACTCCAAGAAGTACTGATAAACTTCCAAGACCATAATAAGTCTTGGTGAATGGTATAAAAAGAAGGTGTTGAATTTGAAAAAAAGATTGCTTTTATTAACTGTGTTATTATTACTGACTGCAAATTATATATATTCTCAAAACCCCACATTTGGTTCATGTACATACGGTAAAATGTCTGATTTTTTGCGTTATGTCTATACAGGTGATATTGAGAAAGTAAAAACAAGCCTGAAATTAGGGACCAATATCAAAGAAACTATCAGTTGTTCCAAGCGTTACGGTGGGATATTTATAAAGATGAATGCTTTGGCGATTGCTGCTCAAAAAGGGAATACAACAATGGCTAAATGTTTAATTGACAATGGCTTTGATGTAAATGAAATATTATTTGAAACTCGATTAGGAGATGGATATAAATATTTGACAAGAACAGCGATTGCTTTTGCTGCCGAAGCGCTGGATTTAAACATGGTTGATTTCTTGCTCAAACATAAAGCTGAGCCCTTAGGTGTATATTTTGCATATGAAGGATTTAATGAAAGTATTCCTTCCCTTGATTTTAAATGCAGACTGAATAAAGAAGTAATCCGTAAAAGGGAAAGAATGCACTTAATCATAAAACGTCTATTAAATGCTGGCGCCGATCCGAGCGATCGTGATTTGTTGGTTCATATTTCTGCTGGCGATTATAATGAACTGGCCAAGTTATTAGTTCAAAAAGGAGCAAATGTAAATTGTTCAATATATCAAAATGACACGCCTTTGATGTTTGCTTCAGAAAGAGGAAATTACGCATTGGTGAAATTGTTACTTGATAATAAAGCTGATATTAACTTTAAAGGTGATGTAAATAATTTTAATGCGTTTGTACAAACTCTTGAGTCTCGGTTTCATGGAAATCTTTCTAAAACGTTGAAGTTGTTGCTTGAAAGAGGCTCTGATATTAAAAATGCAGAGATAGAAGGTTTGATATATTACATTATTTTGGGTGATGATAAAAACGCAATAAGATTATTGAATGATCCTAAATATAATATAGAAAAAACCGACTGGCTTGGTCATAATGCGTTATATTGGGCGGCTGAATGTGGTAATCTAAAAATTGCAGAGATTTTGATATCAAAAAAAATGAAAGATGATCAACGAATGTACGATCATTCTGCATTGATGAGGGCCGTTGTTAACAACGATATAGAAATGGCGAAACTTCTTATTAAATCTGGTTCAAATGTAAATTATATTGATGATAATAAACTGGGTATTGATTTCATTTTGACCTGTGCGGTTGAAAATGGGAATATAGAAATGGTGGATTTATTACTGGCTAATGGTGTTGATGTTAATGGCGGGATAAATGCAAATGAATGGCGAGCTGAAAATATACCGTTAAATAAAGCTGTTTTAAATAATGATATCGAAATGACAAGAAAATTGCTGGATCATGGGGCAAATGCTTGCTGGCAATTCAATAAAAACGGTTATCACATAACTTTGTTAACTTATGCGAGAATGAACGGTGACGATAACATGTTTCAGTTATTAAAAAAACATTGTATTTTATATATGAATGAAAATTTTATCGGAAAAGAATAGGCGCACGCCGGTGAAAACGATATGAAGGTGAATACGAAATCCTGCTCATAACATCCAGCGTCTGAGCCGCAGCAAGCAGCGGCTCTACAAATACAAAAACAGACCTTTCTGTTTTCGTAGAGCCGCCGCTTGCTGCGGCTCAAGGCAGGCCTTGCTTTAGTAGTCGCAGGCCTGCGTCCCACCGGCCTGCGCCTACATTTGTAAGTCATACCCTCAACCACCGACAGTTCACACGAGGTTATTCCAAGGATTGAGATAATGGCAATTCCTCACATAAAATCCAACGTCTGAGCCGCAGCAAGCAGCGGCTCTACAAATACAAAACAAACCTGTCTGTTTTTCGTAAAGCCGCCGCTTGCTGCGGCTCAAGGCAGGCTTTGCTTTTGTATTCGCAGGCCTTCATTCCACCGGTCTGCGCCTACATTTGTAAGTCATACCCTCAACCACCGACAGTTCACACGAGGTTATTCCAAGGATTGAGATAATGGCAATCCTTTAATAGGCGCACCCCGATGAAACGAAGGGGTGCGACTACTAAAAACAAAACAAAGCCCCATATTTATAAGGCTAAAATACCCCTTGACCTTTTACCCCCTCAGGAGTAATATATATTTTGTTTTCAGTCGCTCATTTGGTTTAGGTTGTTGTGAAATTACTCACGCACACCATCCCAAATATAACTCAGTATTAAACATGAAATTTGCAATTAAATCCGGATATTTTCAATGTCCTTTATGGATAGTGAAACTTCATTCCGTATTTATATACTATCAAGGAGGTGCTTTTGATGTCGAAAGATATGATGGAAATCAGATGGCACGGACGCGGCGGCCAGGGAGCTAAGACAGCAGCTCTGCTTTTGGGCGAAGCGGCGATCTCGGCCGGAAAGTACGTTCAGGCATTCCCGGAGTACGGTCCGGAAAGAATGGGAGCCCCAGTCGCGGCTTATGACAGGATCGCTTCAAAGGAAATCACCATCCACTCGCCGGTTTTAAAGCCGGACGTGGTGTTAGTGCTCGACGAGACGCTGACCGATTCGGTCGATGTAGCGCATGGCCTGGACGTGGAAACGGGAGTACTTATCGTTAACACCGCAGGCACAAAAGACGAAGTACACGCAAGGATTAAGTGGGCAGGAAAGAACCTTATTACGATAGACGCTTCAAAGATCGCGCAGGCCAACATCGGCAAGCCAATCCCCAACACGCCTATGATCGGCGCGCTGCTTGGCGCCGTGGATGTACTTCCCATAGAGGCTTTTATGGATGATACCAAGAAGAAACTTGAGAAAAAGTTTAAATCAAAACCGGAAGTAATTGAAGGAAACCTGAAAGCCATCAGAGCGGCTTATGAGGAGGTAAAGAAAAAATGACGACGAAACCAAATATAAAGACGTGGAAGGACCTTGCTGTTGCTGGTGTTATTGAAAGCGGCACATCGGAGCATTTTCATACCGGCGGCTGGAGAAGCAAAGTACCTGTATGGAAAAAAGAAAACTGCATACAGTGCATGACATGCTGGGCATTTTGCCCGGATAACGCCATCAAATTAGTCGACGGCGCGAAAGGTAAAGAACGCGGGGAATTTGACTATGATTACTGCAAGGGCTGCGGCATATGCCCGGAAGAGTGCCCGCAGAATAATAAAATCACCAAAGAGCTCAAAGCAAAAGACGCGAACCTTAAGATTTCCCCGTCCACAGGACACGGGACACCGGGGTTTGACGAGAAGGCTGCAATATTGTTTGTCGGGCTTAAAGAAGCCAAAGACAAATTCAATATAAAGTAACGGAGGATATGACAATATGGAAAAAACAATAGCAGCAAGGACCGGAAACGAGGCTATGGCGGAAGCCATGCGTCAGATAAACCCGGACGTTTGCGCGGCATACCCGATAACGCCTGCCACGGAAGTTATGCAGATATTCGCGGGATTCGTAAACGACGGAAAAGTAAAGACAAATCTTATCACGGTTGAATCAGAGCACTCGGCCATGTCCGCATGCGTGGGCTCAGCGGCATCAGGCGCGCGCACAATGACAGCCACTTCGTCGCAGGGCCTGGCGCTCATGCACGAGATACTCTTTATCGCTTCAGGCATGAGGCTCCCGATAGTCATGGCGGACGTTAACAGGGCGCTTTCAGCCCCGATTAACATCCACTGCGACCACTCGGACACCATGGCTGAGAGGGATTCAGGCTGGATACAGATATTCTCTGAAAATTCACAGGAAGCGTATGACGCCATGATCATGGCGCCCAGGATCGCGGAACACAAAGACGTAATTACCCCGATAATGGTCACGACAGACGGGTTCATCATCAGCCACGGCATGGAAAGGCTTGAGATGTATCCGGACGCTGAAGTTGCAAAATTCGTGGGCGAATACAAACCGCCTTATAACGTCCTTGACGTAGACCACCCGATAACAGCCGGTTCCATAGTCCTCACGGATTACTACCTCGAGTTCAAAAAGGCGCAGCATGAGGCCATGAAGAACGCGAAAAGGGTTATCGAAGAGGTTTCAGTGGAATTTGCCAAGACATTCGGAAGGAAATACGGCTTCATCGAGACATACAAATGCGATGACGCTGATTTTATTACCGTATCCATGGGTTCCACCGCGGGAACGACAAAAGCGGCTGTAGACGAGCTCAGGGCTGAAGGCATCAAAGCAGGGCTTTTAAAAGTCAGGGTATTCAGGCCTTTCCCGGCTGAAGAAATTGCCGCTGTGCTTTCAAAGGCAAAAGCAGTAGCCATCCTTGACAGGTGCGAATCAATGTCAAACCAGGCCGGCCCGCTTGCCACCGAAATTAAGGGCGGCATGTACGACGCAGGCGCGAAAGTGCCCCTCGCAAGCTACATTTACGGGCTTGGCGGCAGGGAAATATTTATTGAGAACATCAAGGACGTTTACAGGGAATTAAAGAACATAGCGGACGGCAAGTCCAAACCTGAGCAGGCCAAGTACATCGGCCTGAAAGAATAAGGAGACGATAAAATGTCATCACCTAAACAGGCAGCAGCAGTAGAAACAAAATTTATCGGCGGACACAGGGCCTGCGCCGGCTGCGGGTTCCCTATAGCCATAAAAGAAGTATTATCATCCTGCAAGGACCCGGTCGTTGTAGTCTCGGCCACCGGATGCCTTGAAGTAACATCCACGATATTCCCGTTCTCGGCATGGAAGGTTCCTTTCCTCCATAACGCGTTCGAGAACTCGGCGGCTACCATGTCGGGAGTGGAAGGGGCTTATCAGTCCCTTAAGAGACAGGGTAAGATAGACAAGACCATAAAGTTCGTGGCTTTCGGCGGGGACGGCGGCACATATGACATCGGATTACAGTCCCTTTCAGGCGCCATGGAACGCGGACACGACATGCTCTATGTCTGCTACAACAACGAAGCTTACATGAACACCGGAGTGCAGAGGTCGTCAGCCACGCCAAGAGGCGCGAACACGACGACAGCGCCGGCCGGAAAAGTAATCAACGGCAAACAGCAGAACCCGAAAGACTTAACGGCCATAATGGCCGCGCATAACCTGCCGTACGTGGCGCAGACCACGGTCGGAATGTGGCCGGACGCGACAAAGAAATTTGAAAAAGCCTTCGCCACAACAGGAGCCAAGTTCGTCAATATCTACTCGCCGTGCATACCAGGCTGGGGATATGACACTTCAATGACCATAAAGATGTCAAAGCTGGTAGCTGATACCTGCATGTGGCCGATTTATGAAGTTGAGAACGGCAAGTACAAGATTAACTACAAACCAGCCACAAAGCTGCCTGTGACGGAGTACTTAAAGACACAGACAAGGTTCAAAGCCCTTTTAAAGGACGATGTAACGATAGCGGCAATCCAGGCGAACATCGACGAAAAATGGAATAAGCTCCTTGTGCTGGAAGAGGCTACGAATAAAGCGTAGTAATTGAAGATAGTAGAATGACGATTGCGGATTAATGGACCAGACTTTTTAATCCGAAATTTACGATCAACAATCGTCAATGTTTATTGCGTGTTACCCCTTTACATACACGCGGAGGCCCGGGAGAAATCCCGGGCCTCCGTTATTTAAGGCTGTATCAAATTTCAAATCACAAATCCCGGCCATTGCGCAGGATGAAAAATATTCCCGGGTGTCAATATAATTCTTATTAAATATGAAAATAATTCAAAAAAACCCTAAAAAATTATTGACAAATTTATTGCTGTAGAGTATAAATATATCTACATTTAAGGTGAATATTTCATTACAAGTTTACACAGAAGCGCTTTACAGTCCGGGGCCCTTAAAGGGCCTTTAATGCTATTAAAATAAAAATAACGCGAACAGCGGGGGTGAGAAGAAATTGAAAAACCTCGGTAGACACATCCTGGTTGAGTTTTATGGATGCAATAAATCAAAACTGGATGACTTGAAATTTGTTGAAAGGACCATGGTCGGGGCTGCTGAATACGCCAAGGCCACGGTTGTCGATGAGGTATTTCACAAGTTCAACCCTCATGGAATAAGCGGAGTCGTTGTTATACAGGAATCGCACCTGACAATACATACATGGCCGGAGTACGGATACGCCGCCGTGGATGTCTTTACCTGCGGACAGACGGTTGACCCGTGGGATTCATTTTTTTACCTGAACAGGGAGTTTGAGGCCGAGTCAAATACGACCATGGAGCTTAAAAGGGGATTGCTTGACCTCCCGAACCTGAAAGTAAAAACTACTGCTTAAGTTTCTAAAAAACGAGAGGAGAAATACCGGTGGATGCAAAAAGGAAGAAAGAGTTAAAGGATATTCTCGTAGAGATGAAAAACGCGAAACTTATCGAGATAAAGCAAAATACAGAGGATATGCATAATGCCGAGGGCTATCAGAACGATGCCCAGGATTTTGCGGATACAGCCACCAATATTTATGACAAGGAACTTCACCTTGATCTTACTGAAAAGAATAAAAAGCTCCTCATAGACATAGAAGAAGCTTTAAATAAGATAGATGAAGGAAGGTTCGGCAAGTGCGATAAATGCGCCAAGGACATAAGCATAGAGCGCCTTAAAGTAATACCTTTCTCCAAACTCTGCATCAAGTGCCAGACCGGCGCAGAAAAAAGATAGGGTAAAAAATGTTCAGGGGCTTTGCCTTTAAATCCGGTAAAATCCTTGAACTTAGCAATCCGCAGGACAGCCTCCAGTATCTCAAGGATAAGAAGTCCTCAATCTGGATTGATCTTGAAGACGCCTCTGAGGCGGAGATTGACTTTCTAATTGATGAGTTTGAATTCCATCCATTGTCCATCGAGGACGCAATATTGCCTCAGGATCACGCCAAGATAGAAGAATTTGACAAATATACTTTTATAACCCTGTATGCCCTTACATACGCCCATACCATACACACGCATGAACTGAACATCTTCCTGGGCAAAAACTATGTTATTACATTTCATGAAACCCGTTTAAGTTCCACGTCAAAGCTTGTTAACAGGGTCCAGGCGCTGGCAAGGAAAGAGGATTATAAGACCAGGGGATACCACATGGGAAAGAGTTCCGACACCATCCTGCACGCGGTCATAGACACGCTTGTGGACGAGTATTTTCCCATAGTTGATAAGCTGGAGGATAACATAGCTGAGCTTGAAGACAGGATCCTGGAGGACCGCCAGAAGGGTGTTATGGAAGACACACTGCACCAGAAAAGGAACATCCTGATACTGCGTAAGTTTATATTTCAGGAAAAGCAGGTACTGGCGAAGGTAATAAAGGAAAAATATATCAAAGAAAGCAACCTCACATACTTCAGGGATGTATATGATCATGTGGCGAATATCCAGGAAACACTCGAAATACTCCGCGAAGTTGTGCCGTCGTTAATAGAATCTTATCACAGCATGACTTCAAAAAAATTAAACCAGCTTATACACCGGCTTACCATACTTGCCACAATAGCCATTCCTATGACAGTAATTACCAGCTTTTACGGGATGAACCTTGAGCTTCCGGAATTTAAATGGGGCATATGGGGATATATATTCATGCTTGGCCTGCTTATAGTAACTTCGCTGAGCACATTCATTATCCTTAAAGTAAAGAAATGGCTGTAGAGAATATCGGATATCGGATGTCGGATATCGGGTATTTTGCGTAACAATGATAATAACCAGCGGGATTTACCGCGGCATTCCTTTAAGCGCCCCCAAAACTATGGAAACCAGGCCGACCCTTGCCAAGACCAGGCAGGCGGTATTTAACATGATAAGGCCTTACACGGGGGAAGCGGTTGTTTTTGATTTTTTTGCGGGAACAGGGGCTTTTGGCTTTGAAGCCTTAAGTAACGGCGCGAAAAAAGCATACTTTGTCGACGATAAGACAGGCGCGATAATAAAAAAGAACGCGGATAAGCTCCATGTCCCTGAAACTGAGTATTCAATAATTAACAGGGATTTCAGGAAAGCCGCGGAAAACCTTAAGGCGCAGGGTATAAAGGCGGGAATCATATTTCTGGATCCTCCGTATAATAAAGGGTTGATACGAATATTCTTGCAAATGGAAGCGATAAATGATATTTTGGATGCGCACGGTTTGATAGTTGCGGAGATTCATTCGGAAGAACTCGGGGATACAGGGCTTGTAAGGCCCGGTTTTAATGTTTTAAAGGATAAAAAATACGGCGATACTCATATTTTATTGCTGGAAAAGGGCGGTGAGGCGAATGGTTGACCAGACAATCCTTAGAAAACACGTTTTTTTTAAAGGGTTTGATGACGCTGAGATAAAAATGTTTTCCGAAAGGCTTATTACGGAGGACGTTGAGCCCGGGAAATATATATTTAACGAGAATCAGATAGGCGATGATTCAATGTATATAATCATTGAAGGGGCTATAAAAATAGTAAAGAAAAACAAGGCTGAGGAAAAAGTACTGGCAAATATCAAAGACGGCGAGTTCTTTGGGGAAATGGCCATGCTTGTCCCGGCGCCGCGCTCGGCTTCCGCTGTTTCCATCAAGCCGTGCAAACTTATAAGATTCAATGACAGGGATTATAATTCGTTCAAAAAGGAAATGCCTTCAATAGTCGTAAAACTGAACGAGATATTCATCAAAGCCCTGGTTAACAGGCTCCGCGACGCGGATAAAAGGCTCGTGAAGGACGGTTACGGAATTGGCGCGCTTTAATTTTTTTACGCTTATTACAAAGTTTGTTATAAACACATTCGCCCTTTTTATAATTGTGAAAACAGTAAAAGGGCTTAACTTAAGCGCCGAGGGTTTTCACGGGCTGCTTGTCTTAATGGCCGCGGCGGCGGTTATTGGCCTTATAAATACTTTCATCAGGCCGTTAATAATCTTCTTGACTTTACCCATAAATGTATTATCATTTGGACTGTTTACTTTGGTTATAAACACGGTAATTTTCTTCGCGACAGGATGGCTGGTAAAGGGGTTTGAAGTAAAGAGCCTCTGGGGCGCATTCATAGGTTCTTTGATTTTTAGCGCGGTATCGCTTATAGCGGGAGTTTTCATAAGAGTTCCTGAGGCGAAACGCAATAAGGTTGAATACAGGATAATTGATTAGCATAAACCCCATAGCCCAAAGCTCAGGGAAGGCACTCCCTTGGGATTTGGGCTTTGGGATTTGTGATATGGTTATGCGAGGATGGCGAAATTGGTAGACGCACTAGCTTGAGGTGCTAGCGGGTAACACCATGGGAGTTCGAGTCTCCCTCCTCGCACCAAATTTTCCCTCGGGAAAATTTGGTGCCTAGAATTGGCAACAATTAATTAAATCATAATCAGGAAGCCGATTCGGTCAATTTTCGATTATCGATTTTCGAATGCTGGATTTAAAAAAACAAAAGCCGGAAGTAAAGAAAATTTTACTTCTGGCTTTTGTTTTTTATGGTATAATTTTTTACATTACGGCATTGAATAAATCAGGCGGGTGGATAATTTTATGGCGAAAAAATCAGGGTCAAAATCAAAAAAATTCGTGTTGGGCATAGATTTAGGCGGTACAAACGTGATGGCTGTTATTGTTACAACGGCAGGTAAGGTAATAGCCCAGAGCCATTTTCCCACTGAAGCGGAGCATGGGCCGGACCATGTAATGAAGAACATGGCTGATAAGGTAAAGGAGCTTGTAAAGGAAACCGGGCTTACGATGAGGGATATATGGCGCGCCGGGGTAGGATCGCCCGGGCCCATGGATTCTAAAAAGGGGCTCATAATAGGGGCTGTCAACCTGCCCGGATGGAAATATGTAAAGTTAAAAGCAACCCTGGAAAAATACCTCGGCATTCCGGTCGGTGTGGACAATGACGCAAACTGCGCTGTCTATGGCGAAAAATGGGTCGGCGCCGCGAAAGGCGCGTCAGATGTGGTTGGAATAACGCTTGGCACGGGAGTGGGCGGCGGCATAATCATAAACGGCAGGCTTGTAAGGGGCGCCAATTATAACGCGGGTGAGATTGGCCATACGTCCCTTAATCCGGACGGCAGGGTATGTAACTGCAGGGCAAAAGGCTGTTTTGAACGGTATGCTTCGGCATCCGCCATAGCGGAGTCGGCACGGGAAGCCATAAGAAAAGGCGCAAGATCCATGATGACGGAGTTTGTAAAAGGGGACCTGAATAAGATAACATCCAAGACGGTTTTTGAAGCCATGATACAGAAGGATAAAACAGCAATTGCGGTATGGGACGAGTTTATTAAATACCTCGGAGCGGGAGTCGCAAACCAGATAAACACTTTAAACCCTGAAGTTGTTGTCATTGCCGGCGGTGTAATCAACGCCGGCGAAAGGCTCTTTGCGCCGCTTAAGGAAGCTGTAAGGAAACAGGCGTTCGCGCTGACTTTTGCGGCCGCGAAAATAGTCCCGGCAAAGTTAGGCGAAACTGCAGGCGCGATAGGCGCGGCTGGGATAGTCATCAATGAAGGCGATTTTTATAACCTGCCAGACTCCCGGACAATGAGTGCGGCATCACATAAGCGGCCGCGGGTAAAGTAATGTATTTTATCGGAAAATCAGTCATAAAAATATTATCCCGCATACGCGCTTTTCTGCGGGTTAAAATGTACCGCTGATTTAATGATGCTTGCTGGAAACCTGTAATGGATAAACAAAAAATAGCCGGTTTTTTCAACAGGAACCTGCTGAATTTCGTTGTTTTTGCCTCCGCTTTTATTTTTTACCAGCCGTTTTTTGACCCTTTCGGGCCCGCGCAAACCGCGGTCATCAGGCTTTTTATCCCGCTGCTGATATTTGTGTTCCTGCTGAAGTCTTATCATGAGGGAAGGGCGGTTTTCAAATACAACCAGTTGTTATTACCCTTTGGTTTATACCTGTCAGCCGCGCTCATATCGGTGTTTTTTTCCATTAACACTTCCATATCGCTTAAATACCTTGCTGAACTCGGATTGTACATTGCAGGCGCCTATTTTATATATAATATTTCAACGGAAAAGTCATTCTCAAGGATAATATTCTTCATTATCTTCACGCGTTCCATAATGTCGTTTTACGGCATCATGCAGCATTTCGACATGGATATAATGGCATGGAATACGAATTTTATGGGACGGCCGCTGGGGACAATCGGTAACCCCGATTTCTTCGCGGGGGAACTCCTTTTTTCAGCGTTTGTGCTCCTGTCTTACGCGGTTTATTCCGCCAGGTACAGGGCCCTTTCAATAGCGGGGCTGGCCCTTCACCTGATTTGTATTTATTATACAAAGGTAATAGGGGCCTATCTTGGGCTTGCGGCAGGCGCCGCAGCTTTTATTGTGATTTATTTGCTTTTTAGCCCGCGCCCCATAAAAGAAAAAATAAAAAGGAATAAAAAAAACCTGACAACGGCTGTCATCATAATTCTGATTGCCGCGGTGGCAGGCGGAATTTTTTTCTCAGGAAGGATAAAGTCGCTTGCTTCTGAAAAGAAACGCTCTTTGGTTCACCGTCTCCTGATGTGGGAATCAAGCCTGCTTATGATAAAAGATTCGCCTTTAATGGGGAAAGGCATCGGGTCATTCAGGCTTAATTATCCGCTTTATCAGGGAAAACTCTTAAATGACGGCAAAAACAACATGTATGATTATGTGGTGACATGGATGCCGCACCAGAATTACCTGCTTATCGCCTCGGAAACCGGCCTTCTGGGCCTTGGTTTTTTCCTTTTGGGCATATTCGCTTTTTATGCCATGGGATACAGGATCTACGCTGCCAGGGACGGTTTAAGCCCTGTATTGGCGGGGGTCATAAGCGGTATAACCGCTATTTTAGGCGCCGCATTTTTCAATACTTTCTATAACATACCGGCGACAACACTGGTTTTTTTTACGGCAATACTATGCCTGCCATTATTTTATCCCGGAGCCAAAGCGGTTATAATAAAAAAAGGCGGGGTATCGGCGCTGCTTGCGCTTTCCGTGTGCCTCCTGCTGTTTTTTGCCGTTACTGAAGGCAGGACTATGGCGGCTAACCTTTGCATGAAAAAAGGCGATTCATACTCCAAAAAGAACATGGGCAGTGAAGCGCTGGGATACTTTGAAAAGGTTATCGCTTTGAAGCCCGTGGAGCTCTGTCCCCAGATGGATGTGGCGCAGTATTATTTCGCGGCTGAAGAGTACAGAAAGGCAGGGGACCTGAAGTCGGCGGAAAAAAACTACAGGGAAGACCTGCTGATAAACCCGTACTGCCCCGAGGTCAATAATATGCTCGGGGCGCTTCTCGGACAGACTGGAAATATGGAAGAATGCCTGAAAAAACTTGAACTTGCAATTTATGTGGCACCTCATTATGACGCGGCGTACACTAATCTTGTGACCGCTTACATGGTGGACGGGGACTATGAAAAGGCAAAAAGCACGATTCTTCGTTACACTGAAAAGAACGGGTCTAAGCCCGAATTTGAAAATCTTTTAAAGGCTGTTGACGCTGCGCGCTTAAAGGCCGCAAAATGAAACTCAGGCGTTACCTGCCGCACGCCGCGGCCATGCTTTGCTTGCTTTTAATATTTTTCGCATACCTTACAACGGCTAATCCGTCATTTAAAAATAATGATTCCCCTGAGATCGCAGTAGCCGCATTTACTCTGTCGCCAGCGCACCCGCCGGGTTACCCGGTTTATATCCTGCTGGGAAAAGCCGCCATGCTCATTCCTTTGGGGAACCCGGCTTTCAGGATGAATATCCTTGCCATTTTATTGTCCGTAATGTCCCTTTTGATGGTCTATGCGATCGCGGAACGATTTCTCAGGCAGGAGGCCGCTGGCGCTCGTGCTGAAACATGGCCAATACGCGTACCGGCTTCATTACTTGCAGTGCTGATAGCCGCCTCAGGTTGTGTGTTCTGGAACCAGTCCATAGAGGCAAAAGGCGGCATTTACATGCTGAACATGTTTTTCATTTTGTCGATAATATACCTCGCCGCGGCCATGCATGAAACGCCAAAATTGAAATATTTTTTAATGACGGCTTTTATATACGGCCTTTCGCTGGCCAACCACTGGCAGACAATGGTCCTGATGGCGCCGGTGGCTCTTTACCCGGCCATTATCCTATGGAAAAAGGCAAATACGCGGGTTTTCATCTGGGCTGCAGTATTGTTCGTAATAGGGCTTTCGCCTTACCTTTTTTACGCGTTAAGAAATGCGACGGCAAGCCCGTTTGTCTGGGGTGATTTTAAAAACGTATCGGGTATGTTCAGCTATGTTTTCAGGCTTAATTATATGCCGGTTGAATCGGTCAGAAATGGCGGTTTTCTTGCCAGAGCCGCAGCCATAGCGGCGGAGTTCTTAAGAAGTTACGGCGCCGCCGGCATTCTTATTTTACCGGGAATCTACGCGCTGCATAAAAAAAACGCCATGCTGTTTTACACGCTCGCATACACTGCCGCGGCAGTGGCAATTGCTGTGGTGCTTTATGACAACACCCCGGCCCACATGTTAAGGCTGGTTGATATTTTTGCGATGCCTGCAGTGGTCATCCTTTCCCCGGTCATTTTTTCCGGGGCCATCCATGTGGCAGGGCTTTTTAAGAGCAGGACGCGGTACGTTCTTTTTTTGGCGCTGGTTACCGCGGCTGTGGTTTTTACGGGGGCGAAGAATTTTGGGAATAATGATTCGTCCGGTTATTTTATCGGATATGACCTTGCGATGAATGAAATGAAGACCATGGAGGAAGGTTCGGCGTTTATTTCGGAGGGCGACTGCAACTCGTTCTCGTTTGCGTACATGCAGGGTTTGCATGGATACAGGAAGGACATAATGCTTATATTTCCGCAGTCGCTTTATTTTAGCAGAGGCATCAGCAGGCTGCATTCATTAACCGGCGTGGATTTTCCTCAGGAGTCCGTGACCCATTCGATACTGAGGATGATTGCCATATACGCGCCAGACAGGGGCGTGTTCAGGAACAGCCCTTCAGAAGTGTTTGAAACCGCGGGGAAGCCGGTTTATGTGCCGGTACATCAGCTGCCGGAAGGGATTCTTGTGCGGTTCACTCCTTATGGCGGGATAAGGAACCTTTTCCTGTTTGACATGTATTCATACAGGGGCGTCCACAGGTATTTCAGGTATAACCCGGAAAATTATCTGGCAATCAGCTGGTATTTCTGGGCCATGATCAATACGGCGGACGCTGCCGCGGCAGAAGGAAAGCTGCTTTATGCCGCTTCCATTTATAATAAATGCCTTCTGATGCCCGGGGATAAACCTGAAAATGAAGTTTTATATAAGCTTGCGTGCGTTTACAGGGATTTAAAAGACGCTGTTAAAGAGGAAAAATACCTTAAAAGAACGGTGGAAAAAGACGGTTCGAATACGCAGGTTTTGGAAAGGCTGGGAAAAATAATGTATGACAGAAAAAATTACGCGGAAGCGTCTTTGTATCTCGGAAAAGCCGCCGCGAACGGCAGTAAAAACAGGGAAGTTAACGGCATGTTAAATACGCTGCGGAAACAGGAGCTGCACTGATGGATAAACGCATCCTCGGGCTTTTTTTTCCAGTTGCGGCCTTCGCGGCTGTATTCATGCTGTATCTGAACACAATGCACCCGGTATTTAAGAACAACGACTCGCCGGAAACGGTTGTGGCAGGGCAGACGCTGGGCATCGGCCATTCGCCGGCTTATCCGCTTTACACGATGATGTCAAAAATATTTACGCTGTTGAATACCGGCAATCCGGCATTCAGGGTAAACCTGCTTGCCCTGGCGCTGTCATTATTGCTTTTGTTCCAGCTTTACAGGCTGTCAATGAAAGTGTCTGTCCTCTGCGGCTGCGCGCCCGGATATCAAATACAGGCAGCGGCGATTTTTACTGTCATGGCCCTTGCGTTCTCAAGGGTGTTCTGGAGCCAGGCTATAGAGGCAAAGGGCGGCATATACATGCTCAACCTTGTCTTCTTTACCGCGCTGCTGCATATATCTTTTAACCTGCTTGAACGTTTTAGAAAAAACGATTTTTACATGGCTGCTTTTATATTTGGTTTATCCCTTGCAAATCACTGGCCGAGCATGATAATACTCGCGCCTGTAGCGCTGTATTTTCCTGTTTTGTACCACAAAAGGCTGAAGCCGGCAGACTGGGCATTTGTGTGTTTTTTCATGCTATTGGGCGCAAGCGCATATCTTTACCTGCCTATAAGGGCTGCAGCACATCCTATACTCAACTGGGGAGACCCTTCAGACTGGGCGGGGTTCATGTGGGTTGTGCTCAGAAAAGGTTATGTGTATGCGGCCGCCCCTTCTTTTGAGCTGTACAGAAATCAGGTGTATGAGTTATTGTCGTTCATTGTAAAAAATTGCTCGTTTTTTATAGCTTTCAGCGTTCTCGGCGGTGTTGTCCTGCATAGGAAGTCGGCGAAACATGTAAAAGTCCTGGCGGCATATGTTCTTTTAATTGTTTTCTTTGTCGTATTTTATAACAGGACCCAGAAGGAATTGCTCTGGATAATGGATATATTCCTTATGCCGGCACAGCTTGCCCTTTTGCTGCTGTCCGGCACCGGATTGCTTAAGCTGGTATCTTCCATAAAAAATCAGGCGGCAAAGGCCGCTGCTTTCACGCTGTTTTTGACGGCGGCTTTTGCCGCGCTCTTTGTTTCATACCCGTCAAACAATAATTCCAGGGATTTCCTTTCTTATGATTACGGCAATAATATACTGCTGACGCTAAAACCCGGCTCGCTTTACCTTGCTGACGGCGACTATAACGCAATGCCGATATTTTACCTGCAGGAAATAGAAAAGAAAAGAAGCGATGTGCGGTTTGCCACGGCGTCATTTTTTATTTTTAATTGGGGCATTAATGGTTTTTACTCGCGCAATCCGGTTCATCCCGAACTGATGCCAAACCAGCAGGCAGTCAACCTGAGAAAGCTGGTTGATTACTATAGTTCGTCATCGCCGGTATACAGGTCCAATTTTTTTGCCGTGAACTTGAACCTTGACCAGTACGTTTACCGCCAGAGGCAGGATGGAATAGCCGTGAATATTTCACGCGATTTAAAAGCAGGGTCTAATCCGCGTATTTTTGAGGCTTACAGCTACAGGGGGGTTTACGAGGATTTTACTTCTTTAAATAAAAACAACAGGGACCTTGCGGCGTGGTATCCGGTATCGATGGTAAATGAGGCCGGTTCTCTGCTTGGTATTTCGCGCTTTAAAGAATCGGTCATGCTCAACAAAAAGGCTCTTCTTTTTCCGGGCGACAAACCGGAAGGAAATATACTTTACAATATGTCGATAGGCTACAGCAATATGTCCGACGATAATGATGAAATTAAATGCCTGATTCTGGCAGACCAAAAAGGGGCGGATATACCGGCTGCATACCAGCGTCTGGGGGTGCTTTATTACAAATTTGGCATGCTTGACAGCGCGTTAAGTGCTTTTTTAAAAGCTGATTACATGGGTGATAAATCGGAAATAACTAGGCGCGGTATTGAAGTGATTAATTCAATACCGGCAGGGGATCGAATGGAATTCGGCCTGTTAAAGGCGTCTGAAAAGCTGCTTGCCGGTGATTTAGAAGGCGCCAGTATCATTTATGATTTTTTACTTGAAAAACACTATAAAAATGCTATAATTTATAAAAACCTGGGTGTGTATCATTTTAAAACATCGAATATTGAAAAAGCGTTGGATTATTTTGTGAGGTCTGAAAATGAAACGCCTGACGCGGTAACGTCATTATATAAGGCCTTAGCATTGTTTAAGCTGGGCAGGTTAGATGAGGCAATTAAGGACCTGAACGCGGCTGTTATCAGGTTTCCTCAGGACAAAAGCCTTGCTGATTTGATTAATAAGCTGAAGGAGAATCAAGATAATGGCAAAAGTACTCATAGCGTTGACAGACAGGGACGACGCGATAAAGATAAATAACGCCCTTGAAGACAGGGGCGACACGCCGTATATAGCCACGGATTCATCCACCCTCCTTGACAAAATAAGCAAACAGGAATTCAGAATACTTATTCTTGACACAGACATCATCCCGGAGCTTGAGCTTAATATTATAAAATTCATAAAGGAAAGGCACCTTAACTTAAGCGTTATCCTGGCCAGCTCAAGGGAAAAACTGGATAAGTCCATAGACCTGGCAAGGAAGGACGGGTTCCTTTACATACAAAAACCTGTAAATATTCACGAGCTTCTGTTTATCCTTGATAAGCTTGAAAAGGACCTGAAAAGTGTGCCGCATGAACTCAAGGATGAATATTTCGAATCCAGGTTCATAGGAAAAAGTGAAAAGATAAAAAAAGTCATGGCCCTCGCCAGGAAAGTCGCGAAAAGCGAAAGTTCCATACTCATAACCGGGGAGACAGGCACGGGCAAGGAACTCATATCAAGGGCCATACATGAGCTCTCCGCGCGCGCAAGCTCGCCTTTTATTGCGGTAAACTGCGCGGCAATACCTGAGAATCTGCTTGAGTCGGAATTGTTCGGGTATAAAAAAGGGGCGTTTACAGGCGCCACGGCAGATAAGAAAGGCCTGATAGAACTTGCGGATACAGGCACGCTTTTTCTCGATGAAATAGGGGACCTGTCGCTAAACCTTCAGTCTAAACTGCTGCGCATACTTGAATACAAGGAACTGCGCCGTTTGGGCGACGAATCAGTCCGTAATGTGAACATAAGGGTCCTTGCCGCGACGAATCAGGAACTCTCGGCTCTTATTAAGGAAAAGAAATTCAGGGAGGACCTGTATTACCGCCTGAACGTGATACACATCCACATACCCTCATTGAAAGAACGCAAAGAGGATGTGCCGTTGCTGCTGCGTTTTTTCATCGAAAAATACAATAAAATGTCAGGCAGGTCCATCGTTGGCATAGACCCAAAGGCAAAAGCGATACTCATGCATTATGATTATCCGGGCAATGTAAGGGAGCTTGATAACATCATCCAGCACGCTTTTGCCATGACCTCGGCCGATATAATAAGCATTGATGACCTTCCGGTCCACCTGCATAATATATCGACGTTTTTCCAGCTCGAATCGCATGATACCGCGCCGGTAAAGGGCAGGGGAAAACAGGCGGCGGATATGGACCTCAAGCTTTCTGAGGTTGAAAAATCCACAATTCTGAAGGCTTTTGACAGATACGGAGTGAACCATACAAAAGTAGCCAAGGCGCTCGGCGTTTCAAGGTCGACTCTGTGGCGGAAGATAAAAGAATATAAAATAAAACTATAATTAATAATGAATAATAAGTAGGGTTAAGAAGGTGCGTTTATAGTTTGTCATTGCGAGGAGCCGCTGTTTGTTTATGGCGACGAAGCAATCTCGTTTTCTCCTTCTGGAGCAGCGAGATTGCTTCGTCGGCAAATAACAAAAACGCCTCCTCGCAATGACAAGCCTAAGACTGTAAACAGAACATGTTAACAGTATTAATAATAAAAAAGGCGGGCTGAAAGCCCGCCTTTTTTATTATATAATTTATATTAGAAGTTGGAACCGAAGGATACTTTGAAGACATTTCCCAGATCGCCGTAAGGTTCGTAGGCGAAATCAATGTGTTTGTCATCAAGATTCATTCCTATGCCGGTTGATATGTTCTTAAAGCCTGATACGCTGCTGTTGGCATACGTAAAATATCCGCAGCGAAGGGTGAACATATACGGGCTCTTAACTTCGATTCCGATTCTGTGAACCGCGGCGGAACGGACATTTCCTTCGATGTCATACGCGGCCGCCACGTTCCAGTTTTCAAGCTGCAGCGAGTATAACAATCCGAGGGTCAGCCCTTTTGCCATGATAAAGTCGCTTAACTGTCCTCCAAAGTTGCGTGCCACAAGGTTAAACGAAAGGCCTTTTAAGGGCTGGAAGTTATAACGCAGCCCCAGGTCAAATGAAAAGGCGTTTGCGGCGTCGTTATCAATGACATCCAGCAGGTATTTGAGGGTTACGCCGAAGTCAATATCCTTGTCGAGCGCGTTGGAATAGGCGAGGTTCACGCCGATTGAGTATACTGAGAACTTTCTGTTGAGGTCAACAGGCTCTCCGGATGAGCTTATCTCGTAATAATCCATACCGCCTGCGTTATAGTAGGAGACGCCAAGTCCGACAACGCCGTAGTTTTTGAATGATTTTGCAACGCTGAGGTTATCTATCATTGAATCAGCTAGCCATACGTTATGCGCGAAGAACATGTTCCAGTCCTTCTCGTTTTTCTTCATCGAGGCGAGCCCCGCGGGGTTCCAGAATACCGATGTGGAATCATTGCACGCGCCCGTATATGCGTTTGCCATGCCCGCTCCGGCAGCGCCGACGCCGACCTGGCTGTAAAGGGCGCTCACGGTGGAGCCGTCTTTATAATCGGCAGTTGAAGCGAATGAAAACGAAGCAATTAATGTCAAAAGCAAAGCCCAAAGAGTAAGTTTTTTCATGTTAGCCCCCATTATTTCAGCACGGCGAATTTTTTGATCGGCAGGCGGTCTTCCGAGCCGTCAGCATATCTTATGGTTATCCGGTATATATACGTGCCGCGCGCAAGTTTTTTAATGTCAAATGAAGTATAACCCGCGTTTTCATTGGCTGGAATATCATCCACTATTGTTGCAACCTCGTTGCCACCCATGTTAAATATGACAATTGTGACTTTTGAAGCTAATTTGCCGTTATCCAGGGGATACGCAACCGCGATCTTATCGGTAAATGCAGCGGGGTTCGGGTATGCAAATAATTTTGGCTGCGGTGTCGGTGAACAGGTGAACGTCGGCGATATTGTAGGGGTTGCCGTAATTGTGGGGCTGACTGTATGGGTCATTGTTGAAGTCGGTGTTACCGTATCTGTTGGTGTAATAGTAAAGGTGTCTGTGGTTGTCGGGGTAAAAGTTTCGGTGGAAAGAGGCACTGCCAGCAGCATTGACAGGGGCAAAAATAGCACAACTAGGACAATAATGAGTTTTTTCACTTCGTAAACCTCCCGTATATTCTTAAATAATACATTGTTAGAGTTTAACACTTTTGACCTTAAAGTCAAGATTTATGATATAATTTAGACGGATGGGAGGTGGTAAAAGTTATGGAAAAGACAATTTTGATGGTGCTTATTTCCACAAGGAACGAGAATGCCGTAAAAGTCCAGGCAGTACTTACTGAATTCGGGTGTCTTATTAAGACAAGGCTGGGAATTCATGACGCGTCGCCTGACATGTGCTCAAATTACGGGCTTCTAATACTGGAGCTTATAGGCGAAAAGAAGGAACAGGAAAAACTTGCCAAAAAGCTAAAAGGATTAAAAGGCATTCACGTAAAGTTGGAGCGCCTGAAGGTAAAGTAAAGGAAAGAGATAGGAGATAGGAGATAGGAGATAGGAGATAGGAAACAAGAGATAAGGGCGGCCATATGGTTTAGTCTTGTCTCCAATCTCTTGTCTCCTGTCTCATTTTTATGCTTTACTCCTGTCTCCAATCTCTTGTCTCGCTTTTATATGCATTTGACTTTTATCTCTCTTTATTATAAGATTTTAATAGTTTTTAACTGCGCAATCTTATCCAAACGGAGGAATTAAATGAAAAGACGGATTACTTTAATGGTTTTGATATTTACTGTATGTTTCTCATTCGCGGCGAGGGCTGACAAGCAGAAAGAAGCTTATGAAGCCCTAAAGCCGCTGATGGAAGTATATGCCATCATTCAGGAAAGCTATGTTGATGAGGATAAGACAAATCCGAAGGACCTTGCTGAGGGCGCTATTAAAGGTATGATACAAAACATAGACCCCTTTTCGCAGTACATGGACCCGCAGGCATATAAGGACATGAGCGATGATACTAAAGCGCAGTTTGGCGGGCTTGGCATCGAAATATCGGTTAAGGACGGCCAGTTAATCGTTGTTGCCCCCATTGAAGATACTCCGGCTTACGAAGCGGGCATCAAGGCAGGGGATAAAATAATGCTCATTGAAGGCGACTCAACCGAAGGGCTCGAGGTCATGGATGCCGTGCATAAACTGCGCGGCGAGCCGGGCACGAAAGTGACCATCAGCATCCAGCGCGGGAGCAGCCCGGATTTTAAGGACTACACGCTCACAAGGGCGGTCATAAAAATTGAGACAGCCAGGTTCAACACCATAGGCGATGATATAGGCTACATCAGGATAAATGAATTCATGGGAGACGCATCAGACATAGTGGAAAAAGGTTTAAAACAGTTTAAAAAAGACAAGATCAAAAAGCTTGTCATTGACTTAAGGGATAACCCGGGAGGGCTGCTTGACCAGGCAGTGCAGATATCGGACATGTTCCTCCCGAAAGATTCCATGATAGTTTATACGCAGGGAAGGTCCAAAACAAAGGGTATTGAGTTTAAGTCGGAAAAAGGCGAGCAGTTCAAAGGAGATATAGTTGTGCTCATAAACAGGGGCAGCGCTTCGGCTTCGGAGATCCTATCAGGCGCGCTTCAGGATAATAACAGAGCGGTCATACTCGGCACCCAGTCATTTGGAAAAGGCTCTGTCCAGACCATCATACCGCTGTCTGACAAGTCCGCCTTAAGGCTGACTACGGCAAAGTACATGACGCCAAACGGCAAGTCCATTCACGGCCTGGGCATCACACCGGATATAGTCATGGAGGAAGCCGTGCCGTCAAGCTACACGGCGGGGCTCTATGAAAAGAATGTTTTTGAGGATTTCTCGGCTGAGTTCCTGAAAAAACATCCGGACGGGCTGGAGGCTGCCAGAAAAGACGCGGTCAAGGTTTCGGAGTCGGATATTAAGGTCCTGTTTAAAAAGGACGGCGACGACAAGATAATGGAAGAGTTTGGAAAGTTCCTAAAGGAAAAAAAGCAGGACATACAGGTTCAGGAACTGGCCCAGGACAGGGATACCATACTTAAATGGATTAAGATTGAAGTGGCCAAGAAACAGAAGGGCCGCGGGGCTGCCAGAAAAGCCGCGATTGAAAATGATTCGCAGGTAAAAAAAGCTGTTGACCTTTTAAATACCATCAACAAACTGAGAAATATGAAGTCATGAAGAAATTCCTTTCTTCGTCAGCGGCCGTTATATTCGTGCTGGCCGCGCTGGGATTATTATTCTATAGGTATATTTACATGCCCAGGGTTGACAGGGTAACCGCCAATCTGAAAGAAATTTCTGAAAATTTTCTTATCACAAACATCATTGTTGACCCGGCTCTGATAGTATCCAGGAATAACGGAAAGGTACTTGATATCACCGCGAGGATGCCGCGCAGGTATGATTACAAAACACTCGAAAAGGCGTTTTTATCGCTCATCCCGGATAATCGGGACATGGGCGTAAAATGTTCCGAAGTCAAAACAGACAAATCAGAAAGCGTAGTGGTCGAGATTGAATCGCCTTTTTCCAGGGTATGTAAATTCCGTTTTGTGAGGAATTTTAAGCCTAAGATAGCCATAATACTTGATGATTGGGGTTATGGCGCCAAAAGCCTTCCGTATCTGTCGTCCATAAAACAGGTATATACAGCGGCGGTCCTGCCGGGCCTTAAATATTCAAAAAAGGCCGCGGAGCAGGCGCATGTCGCAGGAAAAGGCGTCATGCTGCACCTGCCCATGCAGCCTGAGAGGAAGATGCCTCTGGAAAAGGAAACCATCATGGCGGGCATGAGCCAGGGGGAGATTACCAGGATAGTGGACAAACTGGCAGGGGAGATTCCCTATATTACCGGGGTAAACAATCATCAGGGTTCGCTTGTTACTGAAAATAAGGAAACTATGAGAGGCGTCTTAACCGCGCTGAAAGAAAAGGGTTATTTTTTTATCGACAGTTTAACCAGCGGAAAAACCGTGGCGTACAAGACCGCGCTTGAAATGGGCGTAAAAGCCGGAAAAAGAAATGTTTTCATAGATAATAAAAAAGAAGCGGCCTATAATGAAGTCCAGATAAACCAGGTCAAGGCCATAGCGAAAAAACAGGGGTGGGCGATCGGAATAGGTCACGATGACGAGGTCACGCTTGAGACGCTAAAACGCATGATGCCGGAAATAGAGGCGGAAGGGTTTGAGTTTGTTTATGTGGCGGAGCTGTTACAGTAAGTGCTATTTTCAATTTTAAATTTTCGATTTTCAATTGGGGATGAAGACAAACCCGTTGTTAATTGAAAATTCAAAATTGAAAATTCAAAATTGAGGAGTTGTAATGTATATACTCGGCATAGAAACTTCCTGCGACGAAACATCGGCGGCTGTCTTAAAAGACGGGAAGCTTATTTCAAACGTCATATTTTCCCAGATTAAAACCCACCGCGTTTATGGCGGGGTGGTGCCTGAAATAGCGGCGAGGGAACACCTGGCAAAACTTCCGGTTGTTGTGGAAGAGGCTCTTACCAAGGCCGGCGTGGATTTTGAGGATATCGGCGCGGTGGCTGTGACATACGGGCCGGGCCTTGCCGGGGCGCTGATTGTGGGTCTCTCTTACGCCAAAGCCGTATGCGCGGCGCTGGAAATACCGCTGATATGCGTAAACCACATAGAAGCGCACCTCTTAAGCCCGTTCATTGAATTCCCTGATTTTACTTTCCCGTACCTGGGACTTGTTGTCTCGGGCGGGCATACTAATATTTATCTTGCCAAAAGTTTCGGTGTTTATGACCTGCTGGGCTCCACGCGCGATGACGCCGCGGGAGAGGCCTTTGATAAAGTGGCAAAAATGCTCGGGCTGCCATACCCGGGCGGGCCGTCCATTTCAAAGGCGGCATTGAAAGGCGACGCGAGGAAGATTATATTTCCTCAGGCCCAGATGAAGGATAAAAGTTTTGATTTTTCATTCAGCGGCATCAAAACCTCGGTGCTGTATTACATAGACAGGAACAGGGCAAAGATAGAAGACGGGACAATACCGGTAAATGATATCGCCGCGGCATTTCAGAAATCCATAGTGCGCTCCATATCCAATAAAATGCGGCGCATATTTGAAAAATACAGGATGAAAAGCGTAAGCATATCCGGCGGGGTCGCGGCAAATTCCTATCTTAAGGACGAGATAAAAGGGTTTTGCGCGGAGAAAAAACTGAGCTTTTATGTGCCTTCTTTCGCGCTGTGTACTGATAACGCAGGCATGATAGCGTATACAGGATATGAATATATAAAAAGGGGAATAAAATCGCCCATGGATGAGGAAGTGCATCCTGATCTCGCGATAGCGGGCGTATAATCATAAGGAGGAATAATTTATGGGCCAGTACATTGATATCACGGTAAAAGTATTTATGATAGTAATTTTGGCGGCGATAGTGGGCATCGACAGGGAATTAAGGAATAAGCCTGCCGGGACAAAAACTCATATTTTAGTCGGGCTTGGATCGACGGTATTTACAATCATGTCAATATGGTTCTACCAGGAATTTCAGGGCAAGGCGCAGGTGGACCCGAGCAGGATAGCGGCTCAGATAGTTACTGGAATTGGTTTTCTCGGCGCGGGCACCATCATACAATTCGGTGGTTCTGTTATTGGTTTAACGACCGCGGCCAGTCTCTGGAGTGTGGCAGGCATCGGCGTGGCAGTCGGGGCGGGAAACTATTATCTGGCAGCGCTCTCAACCGGGGTAATAATAGTCGTATTCATGGTCATGAACAGGATAATTGACGCCCTGGAGAAAAAAGTTTCAATAAGGTCAAATAAGAAACGGGAAGCAAAGAAAAGGGATAAATGAACGTATTAGAACAAATAAAAAAATTTCCTTATGTCCTGGCCCCGCTGGCGGGCTATACAGACCATGCTTTCCGTATGTTGTGCAGGGAATACGGCGCTTCGATTGCTTATACGGAAATGGTGAGCGAATATACCATGGCTGTCCCGCGGCTGCGCCCCAAGATGGAAAAACTTACCTATTTTACCCCTGAAGAAAAGCCCGTAGCAATCCAGCTTTTTGGCAACAGGGCGGATATGTTCTATGATGCCGCCAAGGCTTCAGAAGAGATGGGGTTTGACCTTATAGACATAAATTTCGGGTGCCCGGTGCGGCGCATTGCCGGGTCAGGTTCCGGCGCAAGCCTGCTTTTGGACCTGCCGCTTGCCGAAAAGATAGTCCAGAACACTGTCAAAGCAGTCAAAGTTCCGGTAAGCATAAAGATAAGGAGCGGCTGGGATGATTCGAAAATAGTGTTCCTTGAATTTAATAAAATGGCCGAGGATAACGGCGTATCCATAATAACACTTCATCCGCGCACCCGCATGCAGCAGTTTAAGGGAAAGTCAAACTGGGAGCATATCCGGATACTTAAAGAAAAATCAAAACTATTTGTTATTGGCAACGGCGATGTAATAACCGCCGGAGACGCTTTCCGCATGCAAAAAGAAACAGGCTGCGACGCGGTTATGATAGGCAGGGCAGCCATAGGAAATCCCTTTATTTTTAAAGAAATTATGGAGCCCGGATATATGCCGTCCCTTAGGGAAAGGATTCTGACTTCTTTGAGCCATTTTGAGCTGCTTTACTCTTTTAAGGGACAGCGCGGCATGCTTGAAGCCAGGAAGTATTTTAACAAATACATTAAGGGTTTTGACCGCGCGGCTGATGTCAGAAAAAAACTAATGACTATGGATGATAAGGATGAAATAGTAAAATATATATCAGGACTTCAGGAAGTGATGACTCTATAATGGATTTCATCAGTTCTGGAAGTGTATATCTGAAACCGTTTTTCCGGTAATTATAGTTTTTGACAAATTGGGCTAAAGGGGTTATTATAAATTATGAAAAAAACCAAAAGTAGCGATAAAGGATTTACGTTAATTGAGCTTATGATAGTGGTTGCGGTTATAGGCATACTTGCCAGCGTATCTATCCCAAAGTTCAGTGACATGCTCGAAAAGTCAAAGGAAGGCGCTACAAAAGGAAATATAGCCGCGTTAAAAAGCGCTGTAGTTATTTATTATGCATCCAATTCCGTATGGCCGGGTGGATTGACTGACAACAGGTTTTTGACCAAGTATATTCAGAAAATACCGGCAGTAAAGGTTACGCACTCAAAAAGCGGTTATAAACTCTCAGGGACATCGACTGCCGTAAATGTCGTGGTTGTTAATGCCACTATCAACACAAATACTGACGGATGGAAATACAACAAGGTCACAGGCAATATATGGCTGCGTAATTCACAGACAGATACCAGGGCTCTGAGTTACTCCATGTATGGCTATGAATAAACCCGGATATTGTCAAGAATTGTGTGTAAATTGTTTTGTTCTTTTTTCCCTCTCCCCTTGGGAGAAGGTAGGGTGAGGGGAATAAGACAATTGGTTTCACCTCACCCCAGCCCATCTACTAATAGGAGAGGGGGAAGCAGTGGTAGAAGAAAATTAACACGTTTAATATAAGCAAATATGAATTTACACACGATTATATACAATAACTAAACCCAACGGTGTTTGACTTTTTGTGGAAATAAATGTATAATATGTATTGATAGATAACTATGAGCAATAGTCGGGCAGGATTGTAGACTATACTTGGACAGTCAGCTGCAGCCATTCCAAATGGCTTCTTATGAAACCAGGTTAACCGTCATTACCGGCCTAAAAAAAGGAGTAATATATGAAATTACCGGAACTTAAAATTGGTGACATACTGGCAAAAGTGCCCATCATTCAGGGAGGCATGGGCGTTGGCATATCCTTGTCAAAACTTGCTTCAGCTGTGGCAAATGAAGGCGGCATTGGTGTGATTTCTACGGTGGGTATTTGTTTCAAGCAACCGGACGCATTTTCAAATTTTGTGGAGTCAAATAACAGGGCGCTACGGGAGGAAATCAGGGCCGCAAAAGCTATGACAAAGGGGCTGCTGGGCGTGAATATACTCGGCGCCATGACAAACTATGACGAAATCATAAGGACATCCATAGAAGAAGGCATCGATATAATAATCTCAGGGGCTGGGCTGCCTTTGCACCTGCCTAAGTTTAAGATTGAGATGAAGTCAAATGTAAAGCTCGCTCCCATTGCGTCATCGGGCAGAAGCGCGGCAATCATATGCAAATCGTGGGACTCAAAATATAGCACTGCCCCGGATTTGGTCATAGTAGAAGGCCCAAAAGCCGGAGGACACCTGGGATTCTCCTATAAAGAACTGCAAAATATGGAAGAACATAACCTTGAGAAACTCGTAACGGATGTGATAGAGGCGGTAAAGCCGTATGAGGAAAAATACGGCAGGAAGATTCCTGTGATTGCGGCCGGCGGAATATTCACAGGGACTGATATTGCAAGAATAATGGAACTGGGCGCTTCGGGAGTGCAGATGGGTACAAGATTTGTGGCCACTGAGGAATGCGACGCAAGCCCGCTGTTTAAGGAAGCGTTTATAAACTGTAAAGAAGAGGATATTGTAATTATAAACTCGCCGGTTGGCCTGCCAGGCAGGGCTGTCAATAATAAGTTTCTTGAACTTGTCGCCCAGGGCCATAAAGTTCCCATAAAATGCCCGTATCACTGCCTGAAAACATGCAAAGTAGAAGAAAGCCCGTACTGTATAGCTTCGGCGCTTGTAAGCGCGGCAAAGGGGCTCATGAATAACGGTTTTGCTTTCTGCGGTGCTAATGCATACAGGGTAACAAAGATAGTCACAGTAAAGGAGCTCATGCAGGAACTAATTACTGAAGCTGAGCTGACCTTTAAAGGCATAAGATTATCGCCGTCACCGGCAGTATAATAAATAAACATTTATTCAATAGGCCGTAAAGCAAATAGCCAATAAATAAACAGGTGCTTATTTATTGGCTGTTTGCATTTTTTAACTGCAAATCTACATGGCTATATGGCTATTTGGTTATATGGCTAAATTCCATTTGCCCTGTATTCTTGTTTGACTATCCCTGTGAAACGTATTATAATATCTTATATTTTATTGCTTAAATATTAAATCTTAAAAGGGAACAAATATGAAAAAAATGCTTATCCGCGGCGGAAAAACCTTAAAGGGAACTGTCCGCGCGGGCGGTTCAAAGAACGCGACGCTGCCGATCATGGCCGCCGCGCTGCTTTCCGACGAACCTTCGACAATCACAGGGATACCGATGGTCCGGGACATACGCACGATGTCAGAACTTTTTAAAATATTGGGCGCGAACGCGTTCTTAGACAGCAACACTCTCCATGTACAGCCTGACTCCATAAAGAACTTAAGCGCGCCCTATGACCTTGTTAAGACCATGCGCGCGTCAATATACGTGCTTGGACCGCTTCTGGGAAGGTTTGGAAAAGCAAAGGTATCGCTTCCCGGCGGGTGCGCCATAGGGCTTCGCCCCATAGACCTGCATCTGATGGCCATGAAAAAACTTGGCGCCAAGATTGAGATAAAGCACGGATATGTCATAGCGTCGGCAAAACAGCTCAAAGGCGCGAGAATAGTATTCCCCAAAACAAGCCTCGGCGCGACGGTTAATGCCATGCTGGCGTCAGTGCTCGCAAAGGGAAAAACAGTCCTGGAGAACGCGTCAAAGGAGCCGGAGATAGCCGAGACAATAAATTTTTTAAAGGCCATGGGCGCAAAAATAGAAGGCAGCGGAACCGGGACCATAAGCATTACAGGGGTTAAGAGCCTGCACGGCGTTAAAAATTATAAAGTAATACCGGACAGGATAGAGGCGGCCACGCTGATAGCGGCTGCCGTGATTACCAGGGGAAATGTAAAGGTCGAGAATGTAAATACCGGGCACCTTGAGCTGTTTTTTGAAAAACTCAGGGAGGCCGGGGCAAAATTTGATGTTCATGACGACTGGGTGCATGTGAAACCATATAAGGGAAGGCTCAAAGGCACAGGTATTACCACGGAACCATATCCCGGTTTTCCGACGGATATACAGGCGCAGTGGATGGCGTTAATGACGCTGGCAAACGGCGACAGCATAATAAAGGAAAAGATATGGGAAAACAGGTTCATGCATGTCCCTGAACTCGGAAGGATGGGGGCGGATATAAAAATAGACGGGAACACGTCGGTTGTGACAGGCGTAAAAAAGTTAAGCGGCGCGAGCGTCATGGCATCGGACCTGCGCGCAAGCGCGGCGCTTATAATTGCCGGGCTCGCGGCTGAAGGCGAAACCGAAATCCGCAGGATATACCACCTCGAGAGGGGCTATGAAGCGCTTGATAAGAAACTCTCAGGGCTTGGCGCGGACATTAAGCTTGAAGACGAGGGTATGGCATGAGGGTTCAGGGTATATTTGTACTATGCGGCATAACGATTTTTGTGGTTTCCCTGGTTTTTTCCGGGATCCTTTCTTTCTATTATAACTTAAACCCGACCTTTATTGTTTTTTTCATGCTGCTTGATTCGGTTGTCGTGCTTGTCATCACCACGCTTTTTCTGCGGAAATATCATGACATAGTCCTGACGTGGGTTAAAAAGGCTGTTTCAGGCGATTATAGCCTGGATGACGAGAGCATGCGGGATGAGGATGTGGCGGAAATAGTCGGGGAGCTGAAGGATAAGGACACAGTCAATTCAAAAAAAATAACGCTTGAGAAAAGCGATTTGAAATCCATCATACAGTCCTTAAATGACGTGAAATCCATATACGACCACGAACGCGGAAAAAGCGATGATATAAGGAATGACATAAAAAATATTAAAGCGTTCATAGAAACTAATATAAGGACATTTGAAAAAATCAAAGCCATCGGCCTTGAGATCAAGAACACCTCCAAAAACATCGATAATTCCACGCAGAATGTCCTTAAAGACGCCAAAAAACAGTCGGAAAGCGCGTCAAAAGGCGTAAAGGCCATAGGGCACGAGATACAGTCAATCACAGAACTTAAAGAATCCATCATATCCTCCACAAAAATAATTGAAGAGCTCGTTGAGATGTCAAAAAGGATCAGGGCTTTTGTCATGACCATTACTGAAATGACAAAAAAGACAAACATGCTCGCGTTAAACGCCGGTATTGAGGCGGCCAGGGCCGGCGAAGCTGGAAAGAGTTTTTCCGTAGTCGCGGAGGAGATTAAGAATCTCGCGACTAATTCCAATAATTCGGCTGAGGAAATCACGCAGATACTCAAGGAAATCCAGAAAAGGACTGATGAAGTCATTGATATGATTAAGATGACTGAGAAGATTGAGGACAATATAAAGACCTTCTACCAGACAGGCGATATTTTTATCGGCATCGTAAAGGATGTAAAGCATGTTGAGAAAATTATCGCGAACATATCGTCCTTCACCGACGAACACTTTACGGACAGCGAGCTCATGTTTAAGATCATCAGCGATTTTTACAAGAAGACCGAGGATTACAATAAACTTGCGGACAGGATGAGCATGGAAGTTGACGAGATGGACAGGACAGGCATGAATATATATGCCAGTATAGATTCCGTGATCGCGGGCATACAAAAACTTGATAATCAGGGGTAATAATGGCAGACGATAAGGACGGCTTTACAGAAGCTCAAATGCAGATTGAAAGGCTTAAGAGGTTAAAAGAAGAGCGGGAAAACCGGGAAAAGGTTAAACGGGAAGAAAGCTTTGCCTATGCCGAGGTACCGCATATGGTAACATCGCCGGCGCAGGCTGCGGTGCCTGAGGAAACCAATATGAAAGCCCAGGCAAAGCCGGCCATAACAGGCCAGCCGCGCAGGGCCAAAAAGAAACTTCAGTCACGGCTTGATAAAAACAACCACGGAAAGATCATGAAAATAGTTAAGATGATAAAGGCGAAAAACAGCGGAGCGCGCTTTACCGAGGATATGTTTGTGAACCTCGCGCTTGCGAGGGTGCTAGAGCTCGGCATTGATTTTTCATCCGCGGGCAGCGCTGACGGGGTTAAATCAGTCCTTCTGGCCCTGAAAAGGGAGGAGTAAATGGGTGCTGCCGATTACAGGGCGGCCCTGGAACAAAAAAAGGACCTTGTAAACAGGCTCCTTGTAAAGACGCTGGAACTCAACGGGGCAATAAAGTCAGATAACTACGAAAAAATATATTCAGTGGATGAGGAAAAAAAGGGGCTTTTAAAAAGCCTGGAGTCAGCTGACGCGGAACTGAAAAAAACGGCGGCCGGCTCTCAGGAAGATGTAAAAGATATTATCAAAAACATAAATTCATTACTTGTTGATCTAATAAAGCTTGAAAAAGAGAACGAATTATTGATAACTTTGCGCATAGATTCGGCCTCCGGAAGGCACGCAGAGGCATATAAAACGTATAAATATATAAAATAGCCCGTTTTACGAAAATAGAACGTTGTTTCATGGAAATAAAACCAAAAATATTGTTGACAAAAAAAATAAAATTAAGTATTATATATTCACTTATTAGGAAATGTATTATTTTTATATAAAATTATAGAGAGGGATACCTATTTATGCTTGACGGCATACTTTCGAGTGAGATATATCAGGTCCTTGAAAAGTCTTTAAATGCGTCCGCGCTGCAGCAGCAGATGATAAGCAATAATATTGCTAACGTGGATACGCCGGGCTACAAGCGCTCAGAAGTCGTCTTTAAAAGCAAGCTTGACGAAATCATCAGCGGCAAGGATAAAACATATCTTCCTCTTATGATTACTCACACAAATCATATTCCTATAGTCAGGGAACTTAACCTGGAAACACTTCAGCCGGAGATCGTCGCGAATACCGAGACGTCGCTGCGCAATGACGGCAATAATGTGGACATCGATAATGAAATGGCGCAGCTCGCGGAAAACACCGCGTATTATTCCTCGCTTGCCCAGCTGACATCGGGTAAACTCGGACTGCTTCAGACTGTAATAACTGACGGGAGGCGTTAATAGATGAGCGGATTATTTAATGCTTTTGCCATAAGCGCGTCAGGGCTCACGGCCGAACGTTTAAGGATGGACGTGATCTCGAACAATATCGCGAATGTAAACACCACCAGGACAGAGGACGGCGGGCCATATCAGCGCCAGCGCGTGGTATTTGAACCGCGCGGCGAGCAGCTCAGGTTCCTTTTTCCCCATATATTTGACAAGCAGAAAGTTAACCAGTTTGAAGGCGTTAAAGTCACGTCGATTATGCCGGACGGAACGCCTCCCAGGCTTATGTATGATCCGGGACACCCGGACGCGAATAAGGAAGGATATGTCGCCATGCCTAACGTAAACATCGTTAAGGAAATGGTGGACATGATTTCAGCTACAAGGGCGTACGAAGCAAACGTAACAGCTATTAATTCCGCGAAAACAATGGCCGTTAAGGCCCTTGATATAGGCAAGTAAGAAATGCCGCTGTATGCGGCTTGATGTTGAAAAAAGAATTTATAAAAGGAGCTCATTATGTCAGGTAGCTTTTCACTTGGTGCCATAGAAGCCATACAGAGTTCAATAGGCGTACCCCAGACAGTACTTAACAATGTGTCACCGGTTCAGGAAGTACAGCCTGACAGGGTGGACTTTAAGGAACTTTTAAATACCGCAATCAAATCGGTAAGTGATTCTCAGATAAACGCTGACGACCTCGCTGCGAAACTCGCCGCAGGGCAGAACGTGGAACTCCACAGCGTTATGTTAGCCGCGCAGAAAGCGTCACTTACAGTGCAGCTCGCGCTGGCGGTTAAAAACAAGGTGACGGACGCTTATTCGGAAATTATGAGGATGCAGATTTAAAATGATTTAAAATTTACAATTTACGATTTACAATTAAAGCTAAAATTGCAGATAGTAAATCGTAAATTGTAAATAGAACTTTAACCCAAACTAATGAACGAGGTGCAAGTGTGAACGAATTTCTACTGAGGACGTGGGAAAGGGCAAAAGCGTGGTGGCAGGGCCTTAACACCACACAGCGTATAATGTGGGTATCCATACCGGCCGCGGTAATTGTACTGGTTGTCGTTCTTGCCATGTGGACGACGCAGCCGAGCTACATGCCTTTATTTACAAATCTAAACCAGGATGACGCCGGCGCGATCATTAATCAGTTGAAAGATAAGAAAGTGCCTTATAAATATGAAAATAGCGGTAAAACCATACTCGTGCCTTCCAAGTTTCTTTATGATACCAGGCTTGAGCTGGCAAACCAGGGCCTTCCGAAAGGCGGCGGCGTAGGGTTTGAAATATTTGACAAGACAAATTTAGGCGTCACGGATTTTACGCAGAGAATTAATTATGTAAGGGCGCTTGAAGGCGAACTTTCAAGGACTATTTCCAATATTGATGTCATTCAGGAAGCGCGGGTCCACCTGGTGCTTCCAAAGAAAGAACTGTATGAGGAAAGACAGAAAGAACCGACCGCGTCAGTGCTTATAAAATTAAAATACGATACAAAGCTTACATATGACCAGATAAAGTCGATCATCCACCTTGTATCAAGCAGCGTGGAAGGATTAACGCCGGTTAATATAACTGTTGTTGATACAAAAGGCGAAGTGTTAAGCGATACAGTCCGCGACGAGCTCATGGAAGAAACGACCGGAACCGCTTATTCATATTCAAAGCAGCTCAAGATGACAAATCAGCAGATAAAAATTCAGAAGGACTACGAGCGCGATATTCAGAAACGCGTTGAGTCCATGCTATCCCAGGTTTTAGGCGAGACCAGGGCTTCGGTACGCGTTACTGCCGAGCTTAATTTTGACCAGGTCGAGAAAAAAGACGAAGTATACGAGCCGATAGTCGGCGGCAAAGGCGTATTAAGGAGCTCCAAAAAGAACCTCGAGAGCTATACAGGAGTCGGAGTTTATCCCGGCGGAGTTCCGGGCACTGATTCAAACATACCCGGATACAAATCAGTTGTCAGCGGAAATTCACAGTACACAAAATCAGATGTTACAGAAAATTTTGAGATAACAAAAAGGGAATCACACGTGGTCGAGACTGTCGGAGGCGTAAAAAGGCTTTCAGTCGCGGTCATAGTGGATAACCTCCAGCCGCAGCAGGTCACATCCGTTAAAAATGCCGTTATCGCGGCAGCCGGACTTGACATTGCAAGGGGCGACCAGGTCGCCGTTGAGAACGTGTCGTTTGACAGGTCGGTTGAAAAGGCCGAGATCTTCAAGAACCAGTCAATCGCGCGTGAGAAATACATGACCACCATAATGAGCCTGGGGATAATAATAGGCATATTATTCTTCGCCTTGTTCTTCTTAAGGTCCACTTTAAAGCCGAAAGCTATCAGAGAGAAGCTGCGCCGCCAGATCGAGCTTGCTTCAGCGACAGCCAAGGCAGAGGAAGAAGTCGAAGTGCCGCTTGAGGCAGTACCGTCAGCCGCGGAACTCGCGGAAGCGCAAAAACGCGCCGAGATGAAGAGACAGATAACAAAGATCGCAAGGGAAAACCCAAAGATAATAGTCCAGTTGATAAAGCGCTGGTTATCGGAAGAGAAGAGGTGAGGGTATGGCACTGACCGGAGAACAGAAAGCGGCAGTACTGCTTATAACACTCGGACCGGATCTTTCGTCTGAGGTATTCAGGAACTTAAGCGACGAGATAGTCGAGCAGATAACGCTTCAGATAGCTAACACGAAGAGGGTCCAGCCGCAGGACAGGGACGCCGTACTGGAAGAGTCATACCAGCTCGCGCTCGCCGAGGAATACATATCACAGGGCGGTATTGATTACGCCAGGGAGCTTCTTGAAAAAGCCCTTGGTGAACAAAAAGCAGTTGAGATCTTAAACAGGCTCCAGGGCGCGCTGCAGATGACGCCTTTTGATTTCATTAAAAAGACAGACCCGCAGCAGATACTGAACTTTATACAGAACGAACATCCGCAGACTATAGCTCTTGTTTTAGCGCATCTTTCACCGGAACAGTCTTCCACTATCATATCTTCGCTCGGGCCTGAAGTACAGGTGGATGTTGCAACCAGGATAGCGACCATGGATAGGGCAACGCCGGAAGTAATCATGGAAGTTGAAAAAGTCCTTGAGAGAAGGATAGCCTCGGTATTCACGCAGGAATTCGCCTCAGCCGGCGGCGTAAGAAACGTGGCTGAAATATTAAACCGCGTTGACAGGTCGACTGAAAAGGCAATCATGGAGAAACTTGAAGAGAGCAACCCGGACTTAGCAGACGAGATAAAAAGGCTTATGTTCGTATTCGACGATATCCTGCTTTTAGATGACAGGACCATACAGCAGATATTAAGGGAAATTGACTCAAAGGACCTTGTGCTTGCGTTAAAAGGCGCCTCCGAAGAGTGTAAAAATAAGGTACTAAAGAATATGTCAAGCCGCGCCCGCCAGATGATACTTGAAGACATGGAAGTAATGGGTCCGGTACGTTTAAAGACCACGGAAGAAGCGCAGCAGAAGATAGTAAACGTGATACGCCAGCTGGAAGAGATGGGCGAGATAGTCGTTGCCCGCGGCGGCGAGGAGGAAATATTTGTTTAAAAACCTGTATACACCAGGTGAATATAGCATAAAAGAGACCCCGTATAAGCTACGGGGTTCTTTTTTGTCAAAGGCGGACAAGCTCGGCAAGGAAAAACAGGAAAAGCCGAAGGACGTTCCGCCTGAGGTAAAACTCGCCGCGTTAAGCGAGGAATTGAAAACCATTGAGGCAGCCATCGCCTCAAAACGCGACGAGCTGCTCCAGCTCGAGCAGTCAAACGAGGACTTAAAACTGCGCACGGAGCTTGAAATAAAACAGCGTCTTGATGAAGCGCACACTCAGGCGGAGGAATTAAAAGCCTTAAAGCAGAAAGAAGGTTTTGATTCCGGATTTGAAAAAGGATACTATGAAGGCCTTGAAAAATCTAAAGCGGAAACGGACCAGAAGTATTCCGCGGTGATAGCGACACTTCAGTCGATTGCGGGGACAGCGCTTACTGAAAAGCACAAGATAGTAAAAAGCGCGGAAGACGACATGATAAACCTCTCAGTTGATGTGGCTAAAAAAGTAGTCGGACAGGAGCTTACATCTAACAGGGAGATAGTGGTAAACTTTGTAAAAGAAGCCATCAAAATGCTTGAAAACAAGGAAAAAATAACCCTTTACGCGAACCCCGAGGATATCGAACTCATAAAATCACACAGGGAAGATTTCAAAAAGCTTATCGATTTAAATGACGCGCTTCATATACTCCCGGATGATATTTTAGACCGCGGCGAGTGCCGTCTTGAGTCAGACAGCGAGATAGTGGACACTGATATTAATTTCCAGTTCAGCGAGATCAAAAACAAACTTCACTCGGCGGAATAAAAGCCATGACCGTAATCAACCTTTCCAAATACCACGAAAAGCTCCGTAAAATGGAGACTTTAAAAACAAGCGGCAAAGTCACCCAGATAGTCGGGCTTGTCCTTGAAGCAGCCGGTTTAAAATCATCCATCGGTGAAGTCTGCAAAATAATATCCCGCAACGAGGAAGTTTCCATTGACGCTGAAATAGTCGGCTTCAAGGAAGGCAAAGCGCTCCTTATGCCTTTAGGCGATTTGCGCGGCATAGGGCCCGGGTCAAAAGTCATGGCAACCGGAAAAGAATTTAAAGTTCCTGTCGGCGACGGACTGCTTGGCAGGGTAATTGACGGGCTCGGAAGGCCCCTTGACGATAAAGGGCCGCTAAAAGTTAAAAATTTTGTTTCGGTTTATAATAACCCGTCAGACCCCTTAAGCAGGAAAAAAGTCGAGGAACCTGTTGCCACCGGCATACGTTCCATAGACGGGGCTTTAACCATAGGCAAGGGACAGAGGATGGGTATCTTCGCCGGTTCAGGCGTGGGTAAATCCACCATGATGGGCATGATAGCCAGGAATACAAGCGCTGACATAAACGTAATCGCTCTTATAGGAGAGAGGGGACGTGAAGTCAGGGACTTCATAGAAAAGGACCTGAAAAAAGAAGGTTTGAAAAGGTCCGTGGTTATTGCGGCGACATCTGACCAGCCGGCGCTTATACGAAGGATGGGCGCTTTTGTCGCCACTTCAATCGCGGAATATTTCAGGGATAACGGGCACAACGTAATGCTCATGATGGATTCGGTTACAAGGTTTGCCATGGCTCAAAGGGAAATCGGACTTGCAATCGGCGAACCGCCTACCACAAAAGGTTATACGCCATCTGTGTTCGGGCTACTTCCAAAACTCCTTGAACGGGCCGGAACAACGCCGGGCGAGGGTGCTATTACCGGCCTTTATACGGTGCTTGTTGAGGCTGACGACATGAATGAACCCATATCAGACGCAGTACGCGCGATTTTAGACGGACATGTGGTATTATCCAGGGCGCTTGCCGCTCAGAACCAATACCCGCCTGTTGACCTGATGGAATCGGTAAGCCGCTGTATGATAGATATCACAACGCCGGAGCACAAGCAGGCGGCCAATAGAGTAAAAGAAATCATATCCACATATAAGAACGCCGAGGACCTTATTAATATAGGGGCGTATGTAAAAGGCTCCAATCCTTCCATTGACCATGCTGTCGAAAAGATAGGCAGTGTCCGTAAGTTCCTCATACAGGGTATTGATGAGAAGGCTGAGTATAAGGAGACTGTTGAAGCCATAACCAGGATCTCCAAATGAAAAAGTTCAGGTTTAAGCTGGAAACAGTCTTAAATGTAAAGGAAAAACGGGAAGAACAGCTTAAGCATGAATTAATGAGGCTCCAGGCCCTGAAAATCCAGCAGGAGCAGCTGCTAAAGGAAATAAAGGAAAAAAGGTCATATATTTCAGGGGAAAAATCGCATAACAAGGAAAATGGGGTGGATATTCAGAGCCTCATCTATTATGAGCAGTATTTAGGGGTATTATTGCACCAGATAGATTTAACTAAAAAAAACATTAAAGATTTTGAAAAGAAGGCCGATGATAAGAGGGAAGAGGTAGTTGAAGCAAGCAGGGAAAAGAAGGTCTTTGAGAAACTAAAAGAGCGGCAGTTCGACGAGTTCAAAAGGATGATTATCTATAACGAGCAAAAGGTCCTTGATGAGGCGGCCGTGTCCAAGTTCAACAGGAAAGAGCAGAAAAGTTACTGAAAAAGAAGTGCTTGACAAATAAAGCGGGATTTTGTATACTTACCGTGAAGTAGCAGATGTACTCTTTAGATTTAAGCGGGTCGATTACCCGCTATAAAACTAAAGGCCTGGACCGCAAGGAGGGCCTGAAGTTCGGAGGAATAGTTGTGGTCAACTCAACTGCATCGACTAATTTAGCGCAAGCCATTAGTCTATCCGCATTGTTGGGCGGCAGTACGATAAATAACGCCGCGCAGCCAAACCCCGATAACGCCAATTTCAAAACACTCATAACAAACCTCATGAACACAGAATTAAATAATGAAAAAGTACAGCTGTCCATCGATACCGAATCCAATGAAAAAGTTAAGGCCGCGTTATATCAGGCAGCTTCAATACTTTACCTCATGGGAAGCGTAAAGACCATCGCGGCGCAGGACACTGACGCCATATCAAAAGACATGACAGTCGCGAATGTAATGCAGGAAAATAATTTAAACCCGGCTGAAAGGCAGCTTTTCCTGAAAGGATTAAAGATCACTGCCGTTGAAATATCAGCCAGTGAAGCCGCGCTAAACGGCACATTAAATAATACAACCACATCCAATATAGCCGTATTAGGTTTTTCAACAAACCAGGTTGCTTCTTCTTCCACAACCATCCAGCCACAGACATTATCCGGGGCAGCATCAAACCTGCCTTCCGTCATTTCAAACACAACCACGGATAATGCGGTACCGGCCAACAACGCTCAGACATCTGCTGCTTTGAATGTTATGCCCGAAACCACAAATACACAGCCTCTGGAAACGGCTGGAACGGTAACAGTCTCAAAGATAGTATCGCCGGTTGTTTCAGCGCCTGTATCAACAGGCAGCGCGTTTATTCCAGCTGATGCCGACGGAGTAACAACCGTTGAATCCCTTGGCGCGAAGTATGATATCGCGAAGGTTGATGTTAAGTCCGCTGTAAATGAGCTCGAGAGGCTGGTTACGACGCTTCAGGGAGTGCTTGATAACATCATGCAGAAGCATTTCAGCGAAATATTCGGCAATGAGAAAAACAGCGATGAGGCTAAAAAAGCGAACGAACAGATGTACGCGATTAAGAACACAATAAACGAACTCAAATCAGCAACTGATGCCGATCCGATGGTGCCGGTTACACAACAGCAGCTCGATCAGGCCGCAAAGCTGATAATGACCTCCATGAATAACATAATAATGTCAGTTGAAAAAATGCAGATAGCCGGCGCGGCCATAAACGGCCTTCCTGGCGATGCGTCAGCTGATGTAAAAAACGCAATCATAAACGCAATTAATATAAGCAGCTCCGGGTCTGCCACGCAGGATGACGGACAGGCAAAAAATTTCACGGCAGGAGCGGCTCAGGTTAGTGACGAGTTCTCGGCTGTTGTTAATAAAATATTTACACTCTTAAAAGAAATGAACGGAAAAATCGAAATATCCGAAAAAACGCAGTATGCGGGCTTCCAGCCGGAAAAAATTTCAGGCGACGCTAAAAACGCGCCTGTTGTCAATCAGCCGGTTTCAGCAGTAACAGTAAACCAGGTAAAGCCGCAGGCGGTTGTTACGCCTGTGATAACGCCGGTACAGTCAGATGAGACCACGGTGATAGTACAGAAGGAAACAGGCGCGGCGCAGGTTGTCGTAAATACGCCGGATGTAAAAACCGCGGATTCCAATTCAAAAATAACAGTGCAGTCAGTCAATGTAAGGGAAACAGCGTCCACTGTGGCGCCTGAAGCCGTAAAATTCGCGGGCGAGCGCATCACTGTTTCACCCGATAAAAATTACAGTCCGGCTGACAAGAGCCTGTCAAAAGACATACAGTGGGTAACTGAAAATGTCATCAACCCGTCGATAAAAGAAGACACCGCAAATATTAAAGGCGATGTTTTGGCTAAGGCGCTTATTTTTGATAAAGTAACTGATTTTGCCATGAACATAAAGGAACAGATCATACTTAAGCAGGTGGTAAGCAATATAGAAAATACAATCCAGGCAGTCAGGGTCAATGAGATTAAAATGATATTGAAACCTGAGAACCTTGGTTCGGTGATGATTACCATAGAGCACAAGGATGATAAATTAAAAGCGAACATACAGGTTTTAAATAACGACGTAAAGGACGCTTTAAAAGCTAACCTTCCGGAGCTTAAAGCGGCTTTAAACAGCATAGGCTTAAAACTTGACAGTTTTGAGATTTCCACAGCAAACCAGGGCATGAATCAGGGCCTTGGCGGACAGGCAAAGAACCCCTTTAAAGAATGGGAAGGCGCCGCTTTACAGGCGCCGGTTTCAGATATAAATATCGGCGATGATCCTTATATCAGCGCCGACGGCTACCTTAATTACCTAGCTTAAAAAGAGAGGAGGTGCACAATGGCAATTTCTAATGTGGGAAATACCGGACTTACGAACGCGAATTTTACGAGCCAGGTGGATAATCCGACATCACAGCTCGGCAAGAGCGATTTTTTAAAGATGCTCATCACGAAGCTCCAGTATCAGGACCCGACAAACCCGGTAACGGATGAGTCGTTTGTTGCTGACATGGCGCAGTTTTCATCGCTTGAGCAGATGCAGAGCCTTAACACGACATTTGCCGGCCAGTCGTCTTCCATGGATTCGCTGAACAAGAACTTGATAGCGCTTATCATGATGCAGAATACGACCCAGGCAGCGGGACTGATCGGTAAGAACGTTACAATTTCACCGACGATTACGGCAGCGGACGGCACGACGACAAAAGGCCCGGATGTAACAGGGCAGGTAACAGTAATAAAGTTCGTGGATGGACAGCCAAAGCTACAGGTTAACGGAGTGCTTTACGGCATCGCGGACGTGCAGGAGATTAAGGCTTAAAAGAAGGAGGAGAATACCCAATGATTAATAATGTAAATAACAGTCAGCTGCAAAAGTTATCACAGCTGCAAGAGGCACAAAAGCGCCAGTTAAATATCACGCAGGCGCCTGCCCAGGGTACCCCATCTTTTAAGCAGGTTCTCGAAGACAAGGTAGCGGTAAACGATACCGAGATAAGGTTTTCAGCCCACGCGGAAAAAAGGCTGGCGTCAAGGGACATAGAGCTTACGCCTGACATCATGCAGAGGCTGAAAGGCGCGGTAGCGAAGGCAAAAGAGAAAGGCGCCAACGAAACGCTCATGATATTCGATAATTTTTCTCTTATCGTTAGCGTGAAGAACAATACCGTGATTACGGCCGTTGACAAAAGCGGCATGAAGGAAAATGTTTTCACGAATATTGACAGCGCGGTGTTCGCGTAAGCTAAGTAAAATGAGGCTGGACTTCTTTGCCTTGCAAAGAAGGCGAGAAGGAGCCTCCTTAAAAAGGGCCCGTTGAATACGGAGCCTAAAATTTAAAAGGAGAGTGAAGATTATGATCGGATCAATGTTCTCGGCAATCTCAGGATTAAAGAACCACTCAACATGGATGAATGTTGTAGGAAACAACATCTCCAACGTCAACACGGTAGCGTACAAGATGCAGAGGATCACCTTCAAGGAACAGATCACACAGTCACTTGGAGCGGCGTCAGGCGCGAATACTTCCGCGAATCTCGGCGGTATCAATCCTCAGCAGATGGGGTTAGGTTCGGCACTCGGCTCAATCGATACCATCATGACACAGGGCGCCATTCAGACGACAGGAAATCCGCTTGACGTAGCAATCACAGGCGAAGGCTTCTTTATGGCAAAATCAGGCTCAAAGACCACATACACAAGGGCCGGAAACTTCCTTCAGGACAACGCGGGAAACCTCGTAGCTTCAAACGGAGGCATCGTTCAGGGCTGGAGCGGCGGAATTGAAAGGACATTCGCGACAACTGCCGGCTACAACCCCGCATTCCAGATAGACGCCGCAAACTATGTTTTAAACACTGACGACGTTTCACAGGTAGGAAACCTCACCATACCGAAAGACCTCACGATGTCGGCACAGGCTACAAGGTTCGTAAAAATCGGAGGAAACCTTGACTCCAACACGACAAAGAACAACTATGCTTCAGTAGCAGCAGCAGCCGCCGGCACAGGCACACCGCTTCCGGCCAATTATTCACCGGACGCTTATACGGCGGGAGCACAGGTTCCGCTCGCAGGCGGCGCAGGTTCAATTCAGCAGCGTACTACATATGTCGCAGCTCCTGTCCCACCGGCAACAAACTGGCCGGCAGCCACCATTGCTTTCTTCCACACAAACCCGGCAGATGTGAATTCGGCAAAGATAACACCGGACGCGACATCCACATTTACTGTTTATGACTCGCTCGGCAACCCAAGGTCGCTTACAATATGGTTCTTCCAGCACGGCGTGGCCGCAGCAGGTACAGCAAGGCCGGTATGGGATTGGTACGCATTTGATACCACTAACAGCGGCGGTGTTGACCCGTTCTTGACAGGCGAGCCGGATTTCTATAACTGCGTCGGCGGAACAAACATCACAACAGCTGCTACAGCCGCAGCAGGTACAGCCATGGACACAAACTCAGCAATCTGGTTTAACGATGACGGATCGCTCGCGTCAAACGGCGGAAGCTGGGCAGCGCCCGGAGCGGCAGCTTCATTAGGCGGAAGGCAGAACCTCGCTACCACCATCAATGGAGAAACAATTTACGGACCAATGATAACATTTACACAGGCAAGCTCAGCGCAGGGCATTATGCCGGACGGCGCCCTTGACCTTGCTTTCCAGCTTGATTTCGGAACGCCGAATTCCTGGAATACCAGCGCGCAGGCAGACGGAACAGTACGCGTTAATAACGCTACCAACACCCCCATAGACCAGGCTCAGCCGGGATTAAGGGACGGATTGACAGGCGATGTTACAGGTTCTTACCAGATAGTCGGCGGCGTATCGACATACATCCCGAACAACACACCTTACACGAAGGAAGTTGACGGATGGAGGGCGGGAGACCTGCTCAGCCTTTCAGTTGATAATTCCGGTGGTATAGTCGGACAGTTCTCGAATGAAAGGTCAATCACTATCGCAAAACTCGCGATAGCTACTTTCATGAACGCTCAGGGTCTTTCAAAATCGGGCGGCAATATGTACAGCACAACTTCGAATTCAGGCATAGCCAGGGTAGTAGCCAGCGGAGAAGCGGGCTCAGGATCCACCATCGGCGGAGCGCTTGAAGCATCAAACGTTGACCTCTCAGTCGAGCTTACGAACATGATCATAGCTCAGAGGGGCTTCGAGTCAAACGCGAGGGTCATCACGACTTCGTCAAACATGTTAGACACGCTTGTTAACCTCGGAAGGTAATAGAGTTTAGCAGCGCAGTATAGAGAAAAGGCCGGAGAGAAATCTCCGGCCTTTTCCATTTCTATATACTGCGGCATTGCGCGCAAGCGTGAAGAAAAGAACGATCGAAAATTATTTGTGAGTGTGTGGTTGTGTCCGCTACAGACAGTTTTTTCTTTATGGATTGCGCAGTAGCGCAGGCCATAAAGAAAAAACTGTCTGTAGCGGACACTTGTTTCTGATGATGTTTTATTAATGCGGCAGATCCGAGAAAAATAACACTCAAAATCAAAAAAACAGGAATAAATAAAGCGGTATTATGAATTTCGAGGTGTGTTTTTTTAAAAAAGTGTAAAAGTGCGGTTTTTTGGCTTTAAAACACTGTTTTAAAACAGGTATCTAAATCATGAAACGGCAAATAAAAGTATTTTATTATTGACAATAAAGGGCAAAAATTGTAAAATAACTTTACATTTTATTAGGAGAGTTGGAAAAATTGATATTTGTATCGCGTCTTGACGGTAAAAAGGTTGTTTTAAACGGTGAACTCATTGAAATGCTTGAGCAGACACCGGAAACGCTCATTACAATGACTACAGGCAAGAAAGTGGTCGTAAAAGAGTCTGTTGACGAGATAGTTCAAAAGATAATTCTTTATAAAAAAGAATTAAATTTACCAATAGTAAAAGAAAACTAAACTAAACCTTTAACCAGGGGGTGGATTAAGTGGCAATTGACATATCAACAATCATTGGTCTCGCGTTAGGCTGGGGCTCGGTTATCGTAGCCCTGTTGATGGAATCTGAAGGCAATATCGGTGTTGTAGTCATGTTCTTCCAGCTTTCAGCGTTTTTCATCGTTATCGGAGGAACATTGGGTGCTACGATTATAAGCTACCCGTGGGAAGTCATTATAAACATCCCGGTTATCGCAAAACAGGCATTTTTGAAAAGGGAAATGAAAGCCGGAGACGTCATTCAGACGCTCGTAGGTTTCGCCACTAAGGCCAGAAGGGAAGGATTGCTCGGCCTTGAAGATGAAATCGCTCAGGTTAATGATAACTTCCTGAAAAAAGGAATTCAGCTTGTTGTTGACGGCACTGACATAGAACTCGTAAGGTCCATCCTTGAGACAGACCTCGCCTTCCTTGAAGCAAGGCATAAATTGGGCGAGGGAGTATTCGGAACGCTCGGCGGATTTGCTCCAACCCTTGGAATCGTAGGAACCGTTATGGGACTGGTTAACGCCCTCGGATCGCTTGAAAATGCCAGCAAAGTCGCGGGCGCCATCGCCGTAGCCTTTATCGCGACATTCTACGGCATCGGGTTCGCCAACCTTATCTTCCTTCCAATCTCATTCAAATTAAAAGCAAAATCAGCGGAAGAAGTTCTTATCCGCGAAGTTATGATAGAAGGCATCCTTTCAATATCCGCCGGAGACAATCCGAGGATCGTTGAAGAAAAGCTCAAAGCGTTCTTGTCGCCTAAAGAGCAGGCAGTTAAGGCAGAGGGCGCTGAAGCCGAGGGCGGAGCCGCAGGCGGAGGAGCAGCATAAATGGGTAAAAGAAAGAAAGGCGGCGGCGAAGGCAGCATGGAGATGGAATCCGGAGGTATGATGAGATGGCTTCTCACATACGCGGATATGTTAACCCTTCTCTTCGCGTTGTTCGTTATCCTTTATTCCATGTCAGTCGTGGATGAGACAAAAGTACGCGCCCTTGCCATGGCGCTTGGACAGGCATTCGGATTATCAGGCCAGGTATCTGTTTTAGGCTCAGGCGCTACCACTGATACCATACCGGTAACCATGCCTGACTCACAGGTTCAGCTTACAAACACAAAGCAGAGGGTCCAGAAATGGATCCTTCAGAAGAAACTTGAAAGGGATGTAAAAGTCCGTTTTAACGAAAGGGGACTTATTATAAGCCTTATGACCGACAAGATTTTATTTAACAGCGGTTCATCAGTGCTGCTTCCGCAGACAAAAGAAGTATTAACCGACATTGCGGAGCTGCTTAAAGCAAATACAAACCCGATAATAGTCGAAGGCCATACGGACGATACGCCGATTACTAAAACGGCTATCAAGGCAAAGTACAGCGACAATTGGGATTTATCGGCCGCAAGAGCCGTATCGGTGCTGAAATACCTGGTAAGAAAAGGCGTTTCACCTGACAGATGCTCGGCAGCGGGATACGCGGAGTTTAAGCCGCTTGTGCCCAATATTGACGATATTACAAGGGCAAAGAACAGAAGGATAGACATAGTGGTATTAAAAGCTGACCTTATTGATGATAAAATTATGGAATCAAGGGAACTACCGCTGCCCTCAGACGTAAAGAACAGGGAACAGATGGAAAAAGAGAATCTTGAAACTATAACATATTAATAAAAAAATCAATACCGACGAGGAGGTATTAGTATGGCTGGAGACGACAAGAAAGGGATTCAGGTTCTAATTATTTTGACCGTCATAGTGCTTGTGATAAGTTTAAGTACCGCGGTCGTTACGTTTTTTGCGATTATGTCCAAGACAACGCCGGCGACAAAGAAAGTCATTGTGGAAAAACCCGAACTGGGCCCGATAACAACGCTTGGTGAATTCATTGTAAACCTCGCTGATCCGACAGAGAGCCATTACCTCCGTTCAAACGTGGTTATGGAGCTTGATTTCGGTTCCAGCTTAAAGTTAGCTGAGGAAGTTGATAAGAGGATGCCGCAGATAAAGGACATAGTAATATCAACCCTCGGGTCAAAGACATCCATACAGCTTCAGGACCCGGAAAACAGGGAAGCCTTAAAGCAGGAATTAAAGGACAAAATAAACGCGATATTAAACAGGGGCCAGCTGGCCAAGGTTTATTTTACATCGTTCGCGATACAGTAAACAAAATAATAAATTACGGGGTGTGATTAATGGCTGACGATATTCTGTCTGACGGTGAACTTGACGCCCTCTTAGCAGGTATGAAAGACGGGCCAAAACAGCAAGCCGAAAGCGGAGATGACGAGCAGGAAACTGTTTCTGCCGGGCCGGCAGCAGTAACGCGGAAAAAAGGCAAAATGAAGATGTATGATTTCCGCAGGCCGGATAAATTCTCCAAAGACCAGATCAGGACCATAGAGATGATGCATGAAAGTTTCGCCAGGCATTTTGGCGCGGACCTTTCAGGGTATATCAGGACCATAGCTGAAGTCACAGTCACATCTGTAAAACAGCTGACATACATGGAATACGTTGAAAAGATACCAAACCCTACATCAATCGCGGTATTCAGCGTTGAGCCTTTAAAAGGCCTCGCGATATTTGAAATTAATCCTTCGATTATTTTTCCGATTATTGACAGGGTGCTCGGCGGCCAGGGTGAAGCTATCGCGAAACCCAGGGAACTTACTGACTTAGAGCAAGCCATCGTAGGCAAAATTATAGAAAAAGGGTTCCTTAACCTTAAGGATTCATGGCACAGGATCGTGGATTTTGACCCGGAGATTAAAGCAAGGGAAACAAATCCGCAGTTTGTGCAGATTGTGGCCCCGAATGAAATGTGCTTAAACCTTAACTTTGAAATTAAAATAAAGGAACACGTAGGTTCCATGTCCATGTGCATACCGTACATGGTCATTGAGTCAGTTCTTTATAAGTTAAGCGCGAAGCAGTGGTTCACGCTTTCAAAAGAAGAGATGAACCAGGAAACCCAGCAGATTCTAGACGATAAAGTCAAGCATACATGGGTTCCGATGTACGTTAATCTCGGTTCAGCCACGCTTAAGATGAAGGATGTCGTGAATTTAAAGCTCGGCGATATCATCAAGCTTGAAACCGGCGCTAAGGACGACCTTTTAGTAACTGTTGAGAATAAGCCGATGTTCTACGGTAAGGTCGGCACAAAAGGCAAAAAGAAGGCGGTCAAGATTACCGCTATCATAAAGAAAACATGATACATCTTACGAGAAGAAATTCTCGGTTAAGTCAAAATAACTTTCGGAGGTGCGAAATTGGCCTTAAATGACAAAGAAAAAAATAACGCAGCAGAGATATTAGGTAATGCCATACCAAACGGGGAAAAGATGTTATCCGAACTGCTCGGGAAAGCTACTTCTGTTTCCATGAGTTCGGTTGAGGAAACAGACTCGGGATCAGTCGCTTCAATGATGCCGGGCAGGAACCTTGTTGTTCCCATAGAACTTGGCGACGGCATGGGAAATGTCGCGTTGATAGTATCAGAGGAGCAGGCCGCTATAATGGCAGACCTCATGATAGGCCAGGACGGATCAAATCCTCCCGCTGCCCTCGAAGACCTTCATTTGAGCGCGGTAACAGAGCTTGCAAACCAGGTAAATGACGCGATTATCAGTTCAGTAGCGTCGCAGATAGGCCAGGGATTGATGTCTAATCCTTCAGAAGTCAGTGTTATTGACCTTGGTTCAGGTTCGATACCCGGCATAGACGGGGAAGTGCTTGTTGTTGACGCGGACCTTAACATCGGCGAATTTAATCCGGGCAAGCTTGCCCTTATATTTTCGGGCGAAGTAGCATCGGCTATAAAGTCAGGTAAAAAAGCAGAAGCCTCGACAGAAGGCTTTGTAGGAGATATCACGGGAGGCGGAGGGAAAAAAATGCAGAAAGCCGCAACAGCACAGAATATATCAACATCTGAATTACAGCCGGAACGCGCGGTAGGTTCAGTTTATGACCGCAGCCTTGACATCGTCATGGACGTTCCGCTGCAGGTAACAGTAGAGCTCGGAAGGACAGAAAAACTTGTCCGTGACGTGCTTGAACTCTCCCCGGGATCGGTTATCGAACTCGATAAGCTCGCTGGCGAACCGGTTGACATCCTTGTCAACCAGAAGTACATAGCCAAAGGCGAAGTCGTAGTCATAGACGAAAACTTTGGTATCAGGATCACTGATATCGTCAGGCCGGCGGACAGAATACCGAAGATATAAATAATGAAAAAGAATATTATAACCGCAGCGTTTCTTTTTTTTTAGCACCGCTACTATTATGCGCCGCGGCAGATAAATCCACTGCGTCCGTAAGCAATACTGCTGTAAATACGGCGCAGAAGGATTCCGGATATCTGTCAAATGCCTATAAGGACATAGAATACCCGAGGGCTATCCCTTCCAACAGCGTTTTATCCACGGTAATAAGCCTCATTGGTTCGTTAATAATCATAATTATCCTGATATATATAATTATGGCAGCCATTAAATACTTTTATGTCAAGGCATCCATACCGATGCGCAGCGAGAATGTCGTCACGGTCCTGGCAAAAGAATACCTCGACAGCAAGAACCTGCTCTATGTCGTGGAGTTTGCCGGCAAGATAATGCTCGTGGGTTCGTCATCCAGCGGATTAAATACCATCACCGAAGTTACTGACCCTGAAACAATCATTAAAATTAAAGAGCAGGCAAATGAGTACATATCCAAATACAGGCTTAAGGCTGAAAGCAAGTTTGACGAAGAGTTAAAAGCCACCTATCTTAAACAGGGGAAGAAACTTGTGGACGGCGGCAACGTGGTCATTAAAAATATAGTGGATAAATTCAGGAAAAAGGACGGGCCCAAATGAAATCCAAGTGGATCAAAAAAAGTATCATAGCTGTTTCGGTGCTGATGATGTGCGTGTTTGCCTTCAGCAGCGTTTTTGCCGAGATAACCATACCGAAGATAGGGATAAGCGTTACCAACGCGAATACCCCGAAAGACGTGGCGGCTTCCATACAGATAATACTTCTTTTGACCATTTTAACCATGGCCCCGGCCATACTGATGCTCATGACTTCTTTTACAAGGATCGTCATTGTGCTATCATTCCTAAGGCAGGCGCTTGGAAGCCAGCAGATACCGCCGAACCAGATTCTTATAGGGCTCGCGCTTTTTATGACATTTTTTATTATGATGCCTACGGGGCAGGAAATATATGACAAGGCCTGGAAACCGTATGTTGACAATAAAATAACCATAGATGATTCCATGAAAGCGGCTGTAAAGCCTTTAAGGCTTTTTATGTTCAAACAGACAAGGGAAAAGGACCTTGCGCTTTTTATATTCCTGTCAAAAACAGCCCGTCCGAAAAATCAGGACGGAGTCCCGACTACCGTACTCATACCGGCATTTATCATAAGCGAATTAAAGACCGCGTTTACAGTTGGTTTCATGATATACATACCATTCCTGATTATAGACATGGTGGTGGCAAGCGTCTTAATGTCCATGGGTATGATGATGTTGCCGCCCGTAATGATTTCATTGCCGTTTAAAATACTGCTTTTCATACTTGTAGACGGCTGGCATCTTATCGCGAGGGCTTTAATAGTAAGCTTTTAGAGGGCTTAATTACTAATTACCAATGACAAATTACAAATTGTGTCATAAATCATAGAAACAAAAGGTGCAGAATGAGCATTGAATTTGTAACTAACTTAGGAAGGGAAGCGCTCCTTGTTACCCTTATAGTATCCGCCCCGCTTTTAGGGTTTGCCCTTTTAATCGGTGTTATCATAAGCATTTTCCAGGCTGTGACTCAGATACAGGAAATGACACTTACTTTTGTGCCAAAAATAATAGTTGTGATGCTGACAGTCATCGTTTTCGGGCCCTGGATTTTAAGGATACTCATTAACTTCACCACCACGCTTTTCTTAAACCTGCCCGAATACATGAAAATGTAAGGCCATGCAGTATACAGACCTTCTCAATATGGCATTAAACCAGCTTCAGATTTTTCTGCTCGTATTTGTCAGGGTTACTTCGATCTTCATGACAGCGCCTATAATCGGAAGCAGAAACATACCCGTGATAGTCAAAATAGGGTTCGCTTTTTTAGTCGCTTTCATACTGTATCCGGTTCTTGACCATAACTTGGTTCTGCCTACAAATACGATGTCATACGGACTGCTTGTGCTTAACCAAATAATACTTGGGGTCATACTCGGGTTTTCAACCTATATGGTCTTCATAGCCATACAGCTTTCAGGGCAGATCATTGACCTTCAGATGGGGTTTGGCATCGTAAATGTTATTGATCCGATGTCAAATACGCAGGTATCAATCATCGGCCAGTTCCAGTTTATTCTCGGGGTGCTTATTTTCCTGACAATAAACGGCCACCACGTCCTTTTTCAGGCTATGGTTGACAGTTTTAGGATTGTGCCGCTTTTAAAAGTAGGCGTATCGGAAGAAACCACAACGAAACTGGCTGACCTGTTTTATAACATGTTCATAATAGCCTTCAAGATTGCCGGACCTGCCACTCTGGCGCTGCTTTTGACAAACGTAACACTGGGATTCATTGCCAGGACCATACCCCAGATGAATGTTTTTATGGTAGGCCTTCCGCTGAACATACTTGTAGGCCTTGTGGCTGTCATGATATCAATGCCCATTATCGTAAACCTCTTCAGCGCGCTTATGACGGACATGTGGAATGATATTTACTATCTTATACAGAGCATGAGGGTTTAACATGGCAGATCCCGGAAAAACAGAGAACGCCACCCCAAAGCGCAAGGATGAAGCCAGAAAAAAGGGGCAGGTTGCCAGATCTATGGAGATCAACGCGGTATTAAACGTGCTTGTATCTTTTTTGATACTGAAGATAACCGGAGAATACATCTTTCATCAGATGAAGGAAGTATCCGCAAAAATATGGAGCAGCGTGCTTAGCACCCCCATAGACATGAATATGATCATGCCGTTTACGACGGAAATAATACTCAAATTAATAATGATACTCCTGCCCCTGCTTGCCGCGGTTTTCTTAATGGGCGTCATATCAAATGTCGCGCAGGTAGGATTCATGGTTTCTTTTGAGCCTTTGAAGCCGAGTATCGACAGAATAAACCCGGCAAAGGGTTTTCAGCGGCTCTTTCTTTCAAAGAGGATTATCTTTGAAATAGTGAAAGCTGTCGTTAAGATTGTGGTTATAGTATACATATTTTATTCGGCGGTTAAAAAGATCCTGGATGACATATTTTTAACGCCGCTCATGGATGTAAATACATACTTTCTTTTTTCCGCGGCGGCGGTATACAAGCTCGGGATGAAACTTATTGTGGCTTTTGTCATATTTTCAATACTGGATTACCTTTTCCAGAAGTACGAGTTTGAAGACAACCTTAAGATGTCCAAGCAGGAAGTAAAAGACGAGATGAAGCAGATGGAGGGCGACCCCATCATAAAAGCCAGGATAAGGCAGGTGCAGCGCGAGCTGGCCCGCAAGAGGATGATATCGGAAATCCCACAGGCTGACGTGGTAATAACGAATCCGACCCACATTGCCGTCGCCCTGCGCTACAAAGAGGGTGTGGATGGCGCGCCGACTGTAGTGGCAAAGGGCATAAACCTGATGGCTGAAAAAGTTAAGGAAATAGCCAGGGCAAACCAGGTTATTATAGTACCTAATCCGCCGCTTGCAAGGGCGCTTGTTAAGCTTGAAGTAGGGTGGGAAATACCCAACGAATTATTCCAGGCTGTGGCTGAAATCCTGGCTTTTGTCTATCAGGCAAAGGGAAAAATAAGACTTGAAGAAAATACGAAAAAAGTGGATAATAGTATTTTAGCTGATAAATATATACCCAATCCGGAGATCGGAGGTAGTTAGTTATGGCAAACGGAGCCGCGGACAATAACAAAGCCGGCCTTGCATTTGCTATGAGAAGGTCGGTAGACCTTGTCATAGTTATGGCTATTATAGCTGTAGTACTCATGATAGTTGTACCCATGCCCACATGGCTGCTTGATGTACTGCTTACATTGAATATTGCCCTTGCTTTATTGATACTTCTGGTTACCGTATATACCCAGGAACCTCTGCACTTTTCCACTTTCCCGACGCTTCTTCTTATAACAACCGTATTCAGGCTTGCCCTTAACATATCCGCTACCCGGTTAATTTTAAGCAAAGCTGAGGCGGGTAAGGTCATAGAAACGTTCGGGAACTTTGTCGTAGGGTCCGCGGATTTCAGCGGCCTGGTGGTAGGTCTCGTTATTTTCGCCATTATAATTCTTGTCCAGTTTGTCGTAATCACTTCCGGCGCGCAGCGAGTCGCCGAAGTGGCGGCGCGTTTTACTTTGGACGCCATGCCGGGCAAACAGATGTCCATAGACGCTGACTTAAACGCAGGCCTTATAACAGATGAACAGGCAAGGGCAAGGCGCAGGTCTATAGAAAAGGAAGCTGACTTCTACGGCGCCATGGACGGTGCCTCAAAATTTGTGCGCGGAGACGCGATAGCCGCCATAGTTATTGTTATCATTAACATCGTAGCGGGATTCTTCATAGGAATAATGTTCCACGGCTTCTCACTTTCAAAAGCAGCCATAACATACACCATACTGACCATCGGCGAAGGCCTTGTTACACAGATACCCGCGCTTTTATTATCGGTCGGAACAGGTATTATAGTAACCAGGGCTGCCTCTGAAGCCAATCTCGGGCAGGATTTTGCGGAAGAAATGCTCGGGCAACCAAGGGCCATCAGCATTGTGGGAATTGTGCTCTTCCTTCTGGGCGTTGTATTTCCGTCGCCGCTGGTTAAAGTATTATTCTTCATAATCGCCATCGCTGCCTGGATACTGGCGTATACGCTGAACCTGGCTGTCAAGAAAACAGAGGAAGAAGAAGCCGTTAAAAAAGACAAGGAAGAAGTCAAGCGCGAGCCTGAGAATGTCATGCCGCTTATACAGGTTGATACCATGGAGCTTGAGATAGGTTTTGCCCTCATACCGCTTGTAGACCCATCACAGGGCGGGGATCTTCTGGACAGGGTGACAATGCTCCGCAAACAGATAGCCATTGACCTGGGGCTTGTGGTGCCGCCCATCAGGATCAGGGACAACATGCAGCTGCCGTCGAACTCATATTCAATTAAAATTAAGGGTGTTGAAGTATCCTCAGGCAAGGTTGAGATAGGTTATTACCTTGCCATGAAGCCAGGATCTGACGGTTCTGATTTAGACGGCGTGGCCGGCAAAGACCCGGCATTTAACCTGCCGGCAAAGTGGATTAAAGAGGATGAAAAGAAAAAAGCTGAAATGAAAGGCTATACTGTCGTGGATGTGCCTTCGGTTATGTCCACGCACTTATCAGAGATCATTAAGACACATTCTGACGAGCTTTTAACAAGGCAGGATGTCCAGAAACTCGTGGAAGTAGTCAGAAAGAACAATCCGGCTGTTGTAGACGAGCTTGTCCCGGGCGCGCTTTCGCTGGGCGATGTCCAGAAAGTACTGCAGAATTTATTAAGGGAAAAAGTTTCCATCAGGGACCTTGTTTCCATATTTGAAATACTTGCTGACTACGCGAAAACCACAAAAGAAACAGACCTGTTAACGGAGTTTGTAAGGCAGGGTATGGCGCGGCAGTTCACAAGCAAGCATACCAAGAACGGCATTATGTACGCCATAACACTTGATTCGGGGCTTGAGCAGAAGATAGTTGATTCTGTCAGGGCATCCGACAGGCCGGGTATTATCGGACTTGAACCAAGGGTTATCCAGATGATATATAACAGCTTAATCCAGGAATACAGAAAAAGCGCCAGCACTGAATATGACCCGGTCATACTCTGCTCGCCTATTATCAGAAGTTATTTCAGGAAAATCGCGGAGAAGATACTGCCAAATCTTGCCGTTCTTTCATACAACGAGATCCTTCCTAAAGTTGAGGTCCGCGCTGTAGGGACGGTGAAAGTTGATATATGAGGATCAAAAAATACGAGGCAGACACACTCCAGGAAGCGCTCGCCAAAGTTAAGAGGGATTTCGGCCCGGAAGCTGTCATACTTCATACGAAAAAGTATAAAAAAGGCGGGGTGTTCGGGCTTTTTGGAAGGGAAATGACTGAAGTAACCGCTGGAATAGACATCAATGTCGAGAAACCCCGCCAGTCAATGAATGAACCCCAGCGGTATTCACCGCAGCAAAATAATCAGCAACAAAAATCATCCCAGCAGCATCATATCCAGCCGCGTCTTGAACCCATGCAGCCCGTATATAACCGGGTTGAAGATATTTCCATGAAAAATGAAGCCCTTGCCAGGGAATTAAGTGAAGGCAAAGTGGCTTTAAATTCAGCCATGCGTCCTCAGCGCGAGACAATGTCTTCCATGCAGCCTGCCGTGAGTTTAAAACAGGGTATAGGACGCATACAGAAAATGTTAATTGAGAACGGAGTTGAGGAAAGCCTTGTATACCGCACGCTTCAGAATATAAACGCGCAGTTAAATGATACTCAGATAAATAATAAAGTCTTCATGGAGCAATACCTTCTTGATTATATAGCGAACATGGTGCAGGTATCCGGGCCGATTAAAACAACGCCGGGAAGCTCTAAAGTAGTGGCATTCATAGGCCCCACGGGCGTAGGAAAAACAACCACCATAGCCAAACTGGCAGCGAAGTACGCGCTCATAGAAGGCAAAAGCGTCGTGATGGTTACGGCGGATACTTACAGGATAGCGGCGGACCTGCAGCTTAAGAAATACGGCGAGATAATGGGGATTCCGGTGGAAATTGTACTGACGCCTTCTGATTTTAAAAAGGTAATTAACAAGCACATGGATAAGGATCTCATATTTTTTGACACGGCAGGCAGGAGCCCCAGGAACAGGCAGCATCTGGCGGAACTCAAGGAATTCCTTGAAGTGCATTCCCCTATTGAAACACATATAGTCATCAGCGCCATGACAAAGTATTATGACGCTTTAAGCGTTATTAATAATTTTGGTATGGTCCCCATACACAGGATGCTTTTTACCAAACTTGACGAGACCAAAAACTACGGAATGCTCCTTAACCTTTCAGTTGGTTCAGGCGGTATCCCGGTATCATTTTTAACGGTCGGGCAGACAGTGCCGGATGACCTTGAAATCGCGGACCCAAAAGTAATATCCAGACTTGTCATCAAAGGAGATTTTGAAACATGGATCAGGCAGAGAGGCTAAGGGAACTCGTAAAATCCAGAAAACAGGAATCAATGAACGCATCCCCTGAAGGCGGCGGAGAAATTGACCCCGAGACAGGCGAGGAGATAGTTGATTCGCATGAAGCAAGGCCCACAACCAAGGTCATAGCCGTTGCCAGCGGAAAAGGCGGGGTTGGCAAGTCTAATTTTACGGTTAACGTGGCGCTTGAACTATCCAAGATGGGAAACCGCGTAATGATACTGGACGCGGATTTAGGCCTTGCGAATATTGACATATTGCTCGGTATTAACCCCAAATATAACCTGGTGCATGTCCTGCGCGGGGAAAAGGACATTAAGGATATAATAACTGAGACAGAGTACGGCATTAAGGTAATTGCCAGCGGATCGGGTGTTAAGGAGCTTGTCAACTTAAGCAATCAGCAGCGTTCTGAATTTATTGAAAAGATATCTGAGCTTGAGGATATGGTGGATGTACTGCTCATAGACACGGGAGCCGGCATAAGCAGAAACACAATGAGCTTCATATACGCCTCTGATTATTCCATCGTAGTCACCACTCCGGAACCTACGGCGTTAATGGATGCTTATGGTCTTATAAAAGTATCATCCATGAATAAATCAACAGTGCCCCTTAAGCTCATAGTAAACATGGTTAATTCAAAGGAAGAGGCAAAGGAAATCGCGTCAAGGGTGGTGCTTTTAGCCCGCCGCTTTCTAAATACCTTTGTGGAATCATATGGCTTTATTTACAGGGATAAAAATGTGCTTTCAAGCGTAATGGCCCAGCGTCCCTACACGGTGCTCCATCCGAATTCCAGGGCGTCTGAATGCATAAAGGAAATAGCAGCGAAAATATCACAGCGCATGACAAGGGAAGCCGGCAGCGCGGGCGCCTTAAAGAACGCGGCTGCGGGAAATGTCTTTAAAAGAATATTTGAATTATTCAAATGAAATAAAGGGGGTGCAATATGGCTGAAAGAAGGGATCACGTAAGGCTTCAGAAAAGGGTTGAGATCGAGTATAAGGTAATAATAGAAAGGTTCGCAAGCACCGCTATAGCCCCGAATACATCGTTTACCGACACTATAAGCGGGAACGGCATGACCATGTTTGTCCCTAAGAAGATAGAAAAAGGGACGCTGCTTGAAATAGCGGTAAAGCTTCCCGGGGAAAAGCCGATAGATACAGCAGGAACCATAATCGGCATGAAGGAAATATCGGGCGGCCAGTTTGAGGCTGTTATCAAATTCAAGGACCTGGAAGGCCCGGACCAGGACAGGCTGATCAAATACATACTCAGGGAAGGCGTAAAAGCCAAACCCAACAAGAAAAAATGAGCGGACAAACTGATAATAAAACATACGCTGAAGCCGCTATCTTAGCCGGGGTATTGGGCTTTTTTATCGGCGGGCTTATAAATGTAAATGACGCGGATATCATTAAAATAGTCTTATCCGCGGTAATAACAGGAGTAATTGTTTTTATCGCTGTTTTCTATTCCTTAAAGCTGGTTTTCGCCGGTAAAAACGGCCCGGAAACTGCCGTTAAAGAATTTACAGCTGATAAAAAAAACATGCCGGCGGAAAAACCGGCGGGTTTAAAGAAAAGCGATCCGATAAAAGGAAAGAAATTAGACATTGTTACCAAAGTGGATGACGATTTATTTGATGATATTTACGGAAAATAGGGGCTATGGACAATATCAATGCGGACGAGTTGTGGAAAAGGTACGTCAGGAATAAAAATGATAAAGACAGGGAATTGCTTGTAAAAAACTACATGCCCCTTGTTAAATACATGACTGACAGGATAGCCTCACACCTTCCGCAGGAAGTACGCTCAAACGACAAGGAAGACCTTTATATTGAAGGCATAATAGGCCTCATGGAATCCATTGACAAATTTGACCTTGAAAAAAACGTCAAATTCGAGACATTCGCGTCAAAAAGGGTTAGGGGCGCCATAATTGACGCGCTGCGCAAGGAGGATCTGCTTCCAAAGAACGTCAGGGAACAGATAAAAAAGCTGGAACAGGCCTATATACGCTTTGAATCGGAGTATGGAAGGCCCGCAAATGATGAGGAAATTATGAAAGAAATGAGGATGACAAAGGAAGAGTTTTATGTTATACTCGATAAAATGAAAGGGATTTCTCTTATATCTATGGACAGTGAAATCCTTAGCAGCGATGGGGATTCTTTCTATTTTGAAGACATAATGGGCGAAAGTGACAGCACACTCGAGAAATTTGAGAAAAAAGAAGCTGTCAGCCACCTCGCTGAAATCATAGAAAAGTTTGATAACGAAGAAAGAGCCATGCTTGAGATGTATTACTGGGATGGTTTGACGCTTAAGGAAATAGGGATGGCGATGAATGTGTCTGAATCTAGGGTGTGTCAGATACATACAAAACTGATTATAAAACTGAGGAGCGGTTTCAGGAAACTGGAACGGGAGAGGTGACATAATGGTCGACATGGACGGTTATCCTACAATTAGTACGGAAGAAGACGGGCTTTATCTGACGGTTTTCCCGCCAAAAGGCAAAGGGAAAAAAGTCGACCTTTCAGTTGTTAAATCCGAGCTTGAAAAGGACGCCTATAAAGGCAAGGATGTTGACTGGACCATGGTTGAAAGGGCGGTACGCGAGTCAACCGGTCAGCAGATCCTGATAGTGCATGAACAGGTAAGCGTAAAGGACGGGCAGATTTTTGTAAAAGTTGACAGCGAAAAAATGTCGGCTATGTTAACCATCGTTCCCCCGCAGGGTAACGGCAAGGATATAACACTCGAGACAGCCAAAGCCGCGCTTACTGAAAATGGAGTGGTTTTCGGCCTCAAAGAAAATATTATTCAGGCGCTTGTAAAAAGAGGACTTGAAGCCAGGATGGATCCCACCATATTGCTGGAATCAATTGAGGACATTGTTGCCGAAGGCACCTCCATGGTTAACGGCGAGGACGCAAAACTTGAGCTTCTTTTCCAGTCAGACACTTCCATGAACGAAGCCGCCGCCGCCGAAGGCGCGGATCAGGATAAAGTTGATTATAAAAATGTGAAATCGATTCAGAATGTTAAAAAAGGCGAGGCTCTCGCGAGAAAAGTATCCCCGACGAACGGTATTAACGGAATGACCGTTACCGGCGAGGAAATACCCGCTTCATCCGGCGCTGATGTTAAGTTTGTATTTGGAAAAGGCGTTGAACCTGCCGTAGGAAACCCGGAACTCTTTGTAGCGGCAAATGACGGACAGGTAGTTTATAAAAACAACAAACTTGAAGTTCTTGAAGTATATGAAATACAGGGCGATGTTAATTTATCCATCGGCAATATTGACTTCGTGGGGACCGTAATAGTCCACGGAAGTGTCGGCGAATTCACGATAAAAGCAGGCGAGGATATTATCATTGACGATGTAGCCGATTCCTCGACGCTTATATGCGGAGGAAAGGTTTCTGTTAAGGGCGGCATAGTTAAGGCAAAAGTGACTGCCGGCGGGGAAGTAACCGCGAAATACATCAGGAACTCCAATGTTGAAACTGAAAAATCAATCATTGTCAACGAAGCGGCCATGCATTCCACGCTTATATCCGGCGAGAAAATACTTGTCCAGGGTGCCAAAGGCCTGCTTGTAGGCGGGACGATCGCTGCCGCTCACGAAGTATCAGCGAAGGAAATGGGCGCGAAAATGGCGACCCCGACTGAAATATCCATCGGCGAAACCCCCAAGATGAGGGAAGAGATGAATAAAGCGGTCACTGAACTGAAAAATATCGAGGAACAGCTTGATAAGACAAAAAAAGGGATAATATTCCTTAAAGACTTAAGCGCGAAAGCCGGCGGGGCATTGCCTCCCGACAAACGCGATATGCTCGCGAAACTTACCAGGACGCAGTTTAAGCTCATGACCGACCAGAAAAAATGGGAAGAAACAAAGTCCAAGCTTGACGCGAAAGCAAAGGAAATGTCGACAACCAAAAGAGGCAAAGTAAGCTGCCTGGGCATAATTTACACCGGCGTAAAAATAGTGATAAACAAAGTCCAGCGAACCATATCGGATGAGTTAAAGTACGCTACCTTTGTCGAGAAAAACGGCGAAATCCAGATCCTGCCTTACTCGGGATAACCCGTAATATATCTGAAGGAGATGATGCGCCCATGAGACTGCATGACGTACAGGTGGCTATAAGCGCATTAAACACCGCGGATAAGTTCCATAATTTAAACCAAAACCAGGGCCAACTGGCCCAATCTCAAAATGCCATGCAGATAAATGAGCAGGCGAATATTAAACTTACCCAGGCCCAGAAAGCCGAGGAAGAACACGCGTCAAAAGCCTTAAGCGAAGAAGGCCGGCGCGGAAAACAGCTTAAGAAAGAAAAACAGCCCCTAAAAAAGGCGCAGGCTGACGTTTCCCGGAAACCGGAAACTGATGTTAAATCCCCCGGCGAAGGCTACATAATCGACATTAAAGCGTAAAGGATGGATATGTTCATAACACTGGTTGTCCTAAATTTAATTCTCATAGCTGTTGTTGTTTTTCTTCTTATCAAACTTAATAAACCCCGCGAATCAGGCCCCATGTCCGAACTTGAAGGCATTGACCTCATAGAATTCCAGCAAAATCTCAAATCGCTTATTGATGAGCTTAGCGTGATCGCGAATACAAGGATTATAGCGATGGAGGAAGTGAAAAAATCTGTTGAGCAGACCATGAAAGCGGCTACCGAGCGCATAAATGAGATGAAGTACCTCATGGAAAGAAACCAGCTGAGAAGGCAGGCTGAATATAAAGAGGCCATACATGATACACCATCCGAGATACCCGCTGCCGAAAAATCAGACAGCCTGGAAGGCGATAACACACAGGATGTTAAGGACACGCCGGCCGTGTCCAGGCTTGTTGTTAACGGCCTGGAAGATAACGCTGAAGCGCCTGTAATGGATAAGGATTTTAAGGCTGCAGGAAGGGATAAATACCAGCATATAAATACCCTTTTAAATAACGGCCTATCCGTGGATGAAATTGCCAAAGTAACCGGCCTTACAAGGGGCGAAATACAGTTAATACGCAATATTAAGCGTTAATTTGCGCTAAAGATTTTCAGCGGATTTCCGATATATTATATAAATAAAGAACAAAGGTGGAAAAAATGTCGGTACAAAGCGTAAATCAAAATTTATTCCAGCTTTTGAACGCGGCTGATAAGGACATAAGGGATTTTATCGCCACATTAAACCCCGGAGATACCCTAAAAGGCAGGGTGGTTGACATTATTCCCGGAGAAAATAAAGCCATTATAAACTTTAAAGGGTATAACATAATATCTCAGCTTCCGCAGGGTATGGGCGTCCAGAAGGGCGACATAATTAATGTGGAAGTATCGCAGATAAATAATCAGATCATGATGAAACTAATACCCAATCCTGCCGCTGATATAGGAAAAGGCGCGGATATCCCGCAACTCCAGGGACAGCAGGTTTCATTAAGCCAGATTATGCAGACGCTGACAAATATCAAAGTGCCTGTCAATGAACAAAATATTTTTATCGCCCAGAAACTTATGGACTATCACCTGCCTGTGACAGCCCAGAACATGGCGGATATTAACCAGAGCCTGATACGCTACATGGACGCAAAAGGTATAGATATCAGGGCGTTGAATATTGAGACCCTTCCCGTGGCCAAAGAAGTATTTGTTTCAGGGATGATAAAACTCAGCGCCGAAGCCGCAAATGCAGCCAAAAGCGCCATTGAAGCCGCTCAGATATCGCAGCCTTTTCAGGCGCTTGAAACCGCTGCGGCAAATACGCCGGAATCTCTAAAACAGCCCGCGCAGGCCGTCTCACTTGCGCAGCCATCCGGAGATAAGACCGGCACCGCGATAAAATTTACAAACATCATAAATACGCTGGCCGGCGTTTCCAGCCAGGTCAGGGATATAAATGTGGCGGCAAATCAGGGCGGTGTAACAGTAACAATTAAAAACGCGTCAAAGCAGATTATGGAAAACGCTGTTTATGATTCCGTCAAGAACGGGCTTATATCGTCAGCTGACGCTAAAGTTATGATCGCGGCCGTATCCACCGGGCAGCCTGCCGTTATAAATTCAGCAAACATCAGGATGACAATGTCTCCTAACAATGACCTGGAAATAACCTTTGGCAGCTTAAAGGCGGACATGGAGGCGTTTATAACATCCCCGTCAACGGGGCAGGCTTCTGAAAATACTGCCGCGAATGCCTTAAGGGACGTTTTTGTAAATAAACTTCTTGGGAGCCAGGCTTTGGCCCTTAAGGCTCCTGACGGCATAAATCAGAAAGCGGATATTTTTGACGCGGTAAACCAGCAGGCGAAACAGATAATAACCGGAATCAGGGATTCATTCGCCGAATTAAAAAGGAATGTGTTAACTCCCGGAGAAACAAACCTCCCCCAGAACGTTAAGGATATAGCCGCCGCCATAACAAAGTTAAATGTCGGGATAACGATGTTAAGCGAAGGGCTTGATAAATCAGTTGATAAATCGGTTATAACCCAGGGCCAGATAAACAATTTCAGGTCTGAGATAAATAAGGCGGCGGACAACATAACCCAGTTGATCCAAAAAACAGGCATAACGAATAATCCTGAAGAAACAATGATAGCGCCCAAAGATTATTTAAAATTTCAGTCAGTTATGAAAGATTTTATGGCGAAAAGCGAGCTGCTCAGCGTAATTAAACCCCGGGTTGCGGAAAGCCAGGCTTTAAAGATCACGGCTGCCAACGCGGAATTTGATGTCGAATCGACGGTGGAGTCGCTGACGTTTCTTAAATCCAGGGATATATCGACAGGCAATGACAAATTCATAGATACCATGGGAAAATATTTTAAGGATGACATGAAATTAAACCAGGGACTGGAGAAACTATCCAATGCCATCAACCGTTTTGACGGCCTTAAACAGTCAAACGCCCTGCCAAAAGAGGATGCCCCTTATATCGCGGCATTGTATAACGCTGCTGAAGCCGTAAAAACCGCCATCCGCCAGGTAGTCATAAACCCGGAGGATACTAACTTAAAACAGCAGGTTATAGAACAGCAGTTGAAGAGTTTTATGGAATCAAGCGGGCTAAATATTGAGAACAAACTAAAGGACGCTGTCCTGAAAAATGAGTCAATAGTAAAGGATAACAATCAGGCGGCCGCAAGGCTCGCAACGGACATTGCGGGCATGAAAGACAACCTTAAGTCGGCGCTGATTAAGCTGGGCTCGGTCACCGAAAATATGGATTCATACAAGCTAAGCCCCGCCCACAAGGAATCAATACGCCAGATAAAGGACGCTGCAACGGACATACTCACAAACATGAACGCGCTGCAGTTTATAAACCAGAAACCCGCTGCATTTGAGATGATATACGCGCAGCTTCCCGTATTCTTAAGCAACAAACTCTTTAACGGTGAAGTCCAGGTGTGGTTCAGGAAAGGCGGAGTAAAAGACAGTTTTGAAAAATCAATGCCTGTAAATATTGTCTTCATGCTAAATACATCCAACCTGGGCAGCGTGAAGATAAGCATGACGATCCATAAGAACGACGTCGAATGCACGGTAAACATAGCAAGCGAAAAGGCAAAGCAGGCGCTTATGAGGGGCAAAAACGACTTCATGGAAGGCTTAAATACTGTTAATTTTAATATGAAGGCATTTCAGATACTAATAGACAGCGAAAAAGCCGGTTCTTCGCCTTCCTCGGGTGAAGGTTATGTAAATGTCGGCAGGATCAACCTTCAGGCATAATAATGGATGAAAAGCTGAGCCCAAACCTTCCACAGAAAAAGAAACAGGCGCTTGCCATACATTATGATAAAAATACGGATTCGGCCCCTAAAATAGTAGCCAAAGGTAAAGGGGTAATGGCGGATAAGATAATCGAGCTCGCCAGGAAACATAACATACCGATGCACGAAGACCCGGACCTTATTGAAGTGCTTTCGAAGCTTGATTTAGGCCAGGAAATACCGCCCGAACTATACAAACTCATAGCGGAAGTGCTCGTGTTTGTCTATAAATCCAATAATAAAGCCAGTAAAATCCTTTAACAATCGGAGAATAATATGAAAAAAATGGCAGTTATAATATTTATTGTAATTATTTTATCCGGAATATTTGCCGCCGTGCTGTCAGTATTGCCGCCTTCGCGTATAAAACCCGCTGTTATTACCGGCGTAAAATATAACAGCGCGCGGGATATAAAAGCAACTGATGATAACGGTTATGTCATTGCCGGCATGTCCACTGCCGCTGGCGCCGGTTATGTGGACGCATACTTGCTTAAACTTGACAGTCATGGAAAAAAGCAATGGGACAATTATTTTGGCGGAGCTGGGGATGATCGGTTCTATTCTGTAGTAATCGCTTCAAACGGTGATTTTGTCATGGCCGGGGCAACTACATCATACGGCGCCGGCCTTGCTGATTTTTTAGCTGTCAGAACGGACAAAAAAGGGAATATAAAGTTCCTGAGGACATACGGTACCGCGGAGAATGAAGAGGCGTCTGCCATCATGGAAACTTCTGACGGAGGTTTTATAATTGCGGGTTCAGCGCATGACCCCCTTAAATCAAATCGGTATTCATGCATGCTGATAAAGATAGATCAGGACGGAAACAGCGTGTGGACGAAAGTGACGGATGCTGGTTTTCATTCATTCAAGGCAAAATGCATAATTGCGGGCATTGACGGGGGATATGTTGTCTCAGGCGAAGCCGTAAAAAATGTAAAAGAAAAAACTGATGCCGCAATCGTAAAATTTGATTTAAGCGGAAATACGGTGTGGACGAGAGCGTATGGCGGAAATTTAGATGACAGCGCTGCCAAGATAATACAAACTGACGACCGCGGTTATTTGATATGCGGCACTACATATGTTTCAACCGCTGAAAATAATGACATATACTTGGTTAAAACCGACGCCGAAGGGGATTGTGTATGGGCCAGGACGTACGGCGACATGCTGAATGAATTCGGTGAGTCTGTGATTAGCGACGGTAAAGGCGGCTATGTAATAGGTTCCACTAGCGAATCCTTTACCCAGGGCAGCAGCGACCTGTATATTATAAAGACTGACAGTTCAGGCACGCCTTTGTGGAGCCGGAATTTCGGGACCAAAATGGACGATTATCTCGGAGGTATCGCGCTCTCTAAGGACTTCGGAATTGCGGTAACAGGATGGGTAAAGAATCCTTCAGGCGAAAATTCATATAACATATATTTTGTTAAAACGGACAGCAACGGAACTTATTAGAATCCGGGAGCTTATTCGGTTTTTGGCGGTAGGGACGGATTATCCGGGGGTGTGATGTCTTCTTTAATGGCTTCGTCAGCGGCAGGCGCCTGGGAAGCTGTATTTCCCGCGCCCTGAGCCGGAACTTCAGATGATATATCAATTCCCGATGGAAGTTCACGGTCTATGGTGGCGATTAATCCCTCTACCTTATTCCTTATGGCCGCAAGCTGGTCATTAGGGACAAACCCTTCTTTCATTGCGCGTTTAGCTTCGAACAACTCGTCTGATATGTTAATGGCTGCTAAAATAGCTATTTTCTTCGCGTCCTTTAGGCCCGTTGCTTCCTGTACTTCGGTCATTTTATTATTGAGGTAGTTGGCAAGGGAGATAATATAGTCGGGACGCGCCACGCCTTTGATCGTGTATTCATTCCCGAATATGTTTACTGTTATGACTGATTTTTCCATGTTACTCCCTGTTTATTATTTCATCAACCTGCCTTAAGATGCCGGCAAGTTTTGAATAAAGCTGGTTCCTGTCATTTTTATATTTTATGACCGTCTTTTTCATGTTCTCAAGTTCATACATAAGCTCCGGAGATACATTGACAGAAGAGGAGGATGCAGGCCTGTTTTCGTTTATTTTGGCCTTTAAGGCGGTGTTCTCATCCTTAAGGTGGCTGATGATGATAAGCAGCTCTTTTATCTTGTTGTCGAGTATGTCAAGGGCGATAAGCGGCATTTATGACCTCAATTCAGCCTGAAGTTCGGATTTTAACCTTCCAATAATGCGTTCCATGGCTTTATTTATATCCTGTTCAGAGAGAGTCTTTTTTTCAGACTGGAAGATAATGTTGTAGCTTAAAGATTTTGAGCCTTCCGGCACCTGGCTTCCTTTATACAAGTCAAAAAGGGTGAGCGACTTTATGAGCGCCTTATAATCCGCCGTAATAAGCGACTCAACGCTGGCCTGGGCCACCGAGTCTTTTACAACCACTGAAATATCCCTTTTAACCGAAGGGAAGCGCGCGATATGGCTGTAAGACGTGTTCTTTGAAATGAAAGAATAAAGGGCTTCAATATCTATCTCAAAGGCAAATGCCTTTGATTTGAATTTGTTGTCATAAAGTATGTCCTGTTTTATCTGGCCGGCCGTGCCGATTATCCTGCCGTTTATTGATATCTCCGCGAAATATTCATAAAAATCATTGCCGGCTGGGGCCGTTTTATAAACAGGTTCTATTTCGGGCGACGCAGTATGACACAGGGAGCCGATGACCGATTTCAGGTAATAAAAATCAGTCGTAAATTCCTTGCGGTTAAAAGCCTGGTTAATGACGCTGCCATAGGTTACAGCGCCGATCTTCGGCAGCTGGAGGTAGCTGCTGCCGTGCTTTAAAAATGAGTTAGAGACCTCAAATATGTGTATGTTCTCATTTTCGTTATTGTAATTGGTGATTAGGTTTTTAATAAGGTCCGGCAGAAGCGTGGTTTTCATATGCGTTTCTTCGTCATTAAAAGGGTTCTTAAGGGCTATCGCTCCTTCGGGAAGAGGGGTTTCCGCTTTAAGCTGCTTTAAGAGCTTGTTGTTGACGAAACTGTAGTTTATTACTTCGGAAAAACCGCATGACATCATTGAGTTGGATAGCGATTTTTTGAACAGCGCGATGCCTGACTCGCGGCTGACGCCCATCAGGGAAGCGGGCAGGTTTACCGGTATTTTGTCATAACCCATTATCTGGGCGATGTCCTCGATAAGGTCTATCTCCTCGGAAATATCGACCCTGTAACCCGGGATTGTTACTTCCATTGAATCCGCGGACACGTTGTTTATGGGGAAGTAAAGCATTTCTATGAGGGCCTTAATTTCCTGCGCTGAAAGCGCCATGTCGAGTATTTGATTGACCCTTGCAAAGCGCAGGGAAATGACTTTCGGCACGGCAGGCGAGGGGTAAATGTCCGTGATGTTCTTTGAGGCTTTTCCGCCTGCGACCTGTATGATGAGCTCCACGGCCCTGTTTAAGGCATTCGTGACGTTGTCTATGTTAATACCGCGCTCAAACCTGTAGGAGGAATCAGAAGATACCCCCAGGCGGCGTGATGTCTTCCTTACTGTCTTAGGCTGGAAACAGGCTGACTCGAGGACGACCGTGGAAGTGGAAGAATCTACGGAGTAATGTTCGCCGCCCATGATACCTGCTAAGGCCACAGGGTCTTTGTCATCGGCTATAACAAGGTCCTCAGCGTGAGGATGGTATTCCTTAGTGTCAAGGGCGAGAATTTTTTCGCCGTGTACAGCGGTCCTTATCTTTATGGTTTTTCCCTTGAGCTTGCTCAAGTCAAAAGCGTGAAGGGGATGGTTTATCTCCATGAGTATATAATTCGTGATGTCGACTACGTTATTAATAGGCCGCACACCCACGGCGGTTAAGGCTTCCTTTAGCCACTCAGGTGAATCGGATATCTTAACGCCCTTTATGACCCTTGCCGCGTACCTCGGGCAGCGTACCGCGTCAAGGTTCTCGATTTTAACCACAGCGCCGGCGTCGAGTGACTGGTCAATGTTGCCGGGGGATACTTCGCATGACGGGTACTTAAAATCAATGCCAAGGCGCGACGAAATAAAACGGGCGACGCCGGTTACGCACAGCAGGTCAGGCCTGTTCGGGGTTATCTCAAGGCTGAAAATTGTGTCGGGTTTTACCGGCTCAAAGGGCTGTCCGGGAGTATACTTTTTCTCATCCAGGACCATGATGCCTGATGATTCTTTTGCTAGGCCAAGCTCAGACTCGGAACAAATCATGCCGTTGGATTCCACGCCCCTGATCTTTGCTTTCTTAATCTTGAAATCTCCGGGAAGGACAGCCCCAATCCTGGCAAGGGCTATGGTTTGTCCGGCGGCGACATTTGCCGCGCCGCATACTATCTTTAAGGTTTCTGTACCGTCTGATACGTCACAGAGGTTAAGATTGTCTGCCTGAGGGTGTTTTTCAACCGCAAGTACTTTACCTATGACTACATTGGTAAAGGGTGCCTTCTTCTCTGTGATCTCTTCTACAGGAAGCCCGGCTATATTAAGTTTATCAGCCAGTTCCGCAGGGGAGATGGTTAAATTAATGTAATTTTTGAGCCAATTGTAACTGACAAGCATCATATTCTCCTGTAAATTAAGGTTTTTCTGATTATTACATAATAGAGAATAAATGTCAATTTTAAATGTAATGGTATAATAAAACGAGGAATACCTTAGAAACGTTATGACTGAAAATGGCCTAAAATGAATAAAATGCCATATAAATAAGGAGCAAAAGCGGTTTATAAAGATTTAAAATAAAGAATAAACATAATAGATATCTATATAAAGGATATGGTAAAAAGGTGAAAATAGGCCTTTTTACAGATTTTTCTTGCAAAAATGGCTGTGCTATATTATCATTTGTCTTGAACAAAATGAACTATTTAACCCGGAGGTAGTGATGGCGCTGGAAATAAAGGAAATAAGGTCAGCATTGTCTGATATTAAGCAGAGAGCATCGAAGATAGAGGTGTATCTTTGACGTTAAAGACAAGAAAGTTGAAAAAATAAAGCTGGAGACAATGACTGCCGAGCCTGATTTCTGGAGCAACAATAAGGCTGCGGCTGAAGTACAGTTAAAGTTAAAAGCCATCAATAACGATATAACAAAAACAAATAAAATAAACACTTTAATTGAAGAGGTTGAAGTGACGCTTGAACTCCTTGAAAGCGAGAAAGACGCGTCGCTTGAGGCTGAACTTCAGAAGAAATTTGCGGAATTAAAGAAGGCTGTGGATAACGAAGAATTCAACCAGATGTTTTCCGGAAAATATGACAGAAGCAACGCCATAGTAACCCTGCATGCCGGCGCGGGCGGGACAGAGTCCTGTGACTGGGCGCAGATGCTGCTGCGGATGTATGTAATGTGGTGTGAAAAGAAAGGTTTTGAGGTAAATGTCACTGATTCCATGCCCGGCGACGAGGCTGGCATTAAAAATGTGACCTTTGAAGTCATAGGCGACTACGCCTATGGTTGTTTCCGGCCGGAAAAGGGCGTTCACAGGCTTGTCAGGATATCGCCATTTGATTCCAACAAGCGCAGGCATACCTCATTTGCCTCGCTGGAGGTCATTCCCGAGATAGAAGAAGACGTGGAAGTGGATATCAGGCCGGAAGACCTGAAAGTCGATACATACAGGTCATCAGGCGCAGGCGGACAGCACGTGAACAAGACCGAATCAGCCATCAGGATAACCCATATACCCACCGGAGTGATTGTAGCCTGTCAGGTAGACCGTTCCCAGATGAAAAACAGGGCAATAGCCATGAAAGTCCTAAAATCCAAACTGGTAGCCATAAAAGAAGAACAGCATAAGGAGAACATTGCGTCGATAGCCGGTGATAAGCGCGAGATTGCGTGGGGCAGCCAGATACGCTCTTATGTTTTGCACCCTTATAAAATGATAAAAGACCTGCGCACCGACTTGGAGCGCAGCGATGTGGATAAAGTTTTAGACGGCGACCTGGATGTATATGTCGAGGCCTACCTCAAAATGGAAGCGGAGAATAAGCATAATGCAAAAAATTAATTTTAACCTGGATCTTGCCTCAATGATACCTGATTTTCTGTATCAGTTTACCTTAAACGGCCATGTGGAGCAGGGCAGCATAACATGCCTGGAGCTTGAGGACTTAAGGGACGCTTTAAAATCTGTAAATGACCCGGAGATGGCAGATATCAAGAAGTTTTTATCCATGGAAAATGATACTCATGAATGCGAGGAATGCGGCCATGAGCACGGTCCTGAGCACGAACACGCGCCTGCGGACCCGGTATCGCAGGCCATGGATGAAGTTGATGAGGAGATTATCGAGGTAGATGACGAGTTTTTCCACAAATATACCCCGGCTGAGATCAAGTATATCTTTGAAAAAATTGTTTATAACATAGATAAAGTGTATAAGTATTACATGGACTATACAACCATGAACCTGGCCCTTACAGTTGGGTTAAGGCTCGAAGGCGGACTTGAAACAAACCTGGTAGTGGAGTTTTTTACCACCGGTTATAATCCCGGGCCTGTAGAGGCGGGCTATTACCTGCCTGTAAAAAACGCCATGGTAAGCGATTCTGTGGCGCTCAGGGCTTACCTTATCTGCGAAGAGGGAAAAGAGGCGGAATTTGACGCGGTATTGACAAAAGTCACGGATATAATGAATGTTAAAGTTGAGGACAGGTATAAAGAAGGATTGAATTAGGTTTTGAGGGTGGAGGGTGGGGTTCGGAGTTACTTCGGACTCAACCCTCTACCCGCAAACACTTACGGGGTGTATCAAATTGAGTATCGAAAAGTTTGAACTGAATGATATTATCGCAATCGGCAGGACGCTTGATGAGTATTCCCGGATGTTTGACCTGCGGTTTACTGAGCTTAAGAATACCCAGATACTGGATGCGGGCGGAGGGGTTTCTTCTTTTACCGCGGAGGCAAATGAGCTGGGGTTTGACGCAAAATCAGCGGACAGGCTCTATAAGTATTCGCCTGAAGAACTTGAGCCAAAATGCAGGCAAGACCTGGCTGAGATGATATCGAAACTGCCGGCTGTAAAGGATAACTATAACTGGGGCTTTTATAAGGATATTGAAACCCTTAAAAAATACCGCGAAGAGGCTTATAAAAGGTTCATTGTTGATTATAAGGCAAAGGGCAATTACAGGTACATAAACACGTCTTTGCCTGACACGGTTCTGACTGATAAGGAGTTTGACCTGACGCTTGTTTCGCATTTTCTCTTCCTGTATGATGAGCACCTGGACTATAACTTCCACTGCGACGCCATATCGGAACTCATCAGGGTCACGAGGGAGGAAATAAGGATATTCCCGATAGTGAACTTAAGGTGGAAAAGGTGCGAATTTGTGGACAGGATAATGAATGATATGAAATTTACAAAGGTAAAGTTTGAGATAAAGAGGGTTGATTTTGAGTTTGTAAAAGGCGGGAATGAATATTTAAGCATACAAATTTAGGAGGGAACATGAAAAGAACAGTGCTGATACTTTTTTTTGTTGCTGCTATGTCGGCGATTATAAATGCCGGATTATACCTTACTCTCGGATATGATCAGGAGATGTACGGGGAAAATAAAGATTTCGGGATAAAATCCGGAAGGGTTGCCGTGCCAAACGGAGGGTTGGGCTGGGTTTGGGAAAATGGTTTCAGCGCGGGGTTTGCTTATAATCATTTGGGCATTGAGGATTTGGATTTGTCAGGCCATAACATGAGAATCATCTCGCCGATACCTTCGGTGGACCTTGGCTATATGGTGTTATTTGATGAAAAAAAATATATGCTCTGGTCAACAGTGTCGGCCGGATATGGAATTGCAAGGTATAGAATAGATGTAAATGATGAAAAAGGCGGAGGTTTTGAATTTGCGGTTAAAGAAGCGTTTCTTTATCAGGTAAAGGGGCAGTTTTATGCCGGGTTGGAAGTCGGATACAGGTATTACAAAGCCGGCTTTAACTACGCGCCTTTTGATCCGGGGTATATTGATTTGAGCGGTATTTTTGCCGGAGTGCAGCTGACGCACGTTTTTGAGTAATGGCTAATAGGACAAATAGGACAAATAAGACAAATAAGACAAATAAGACAAATGGAGGGTTAGGTATGGCTAAGTTAAAGGTTGCGATCATAGGATGCGGAACTATTTTTCCGATGCACGCGGAATCTGTGCGTCAGGCATGTAAGGATATTGCCGAATTAAAGGCTGTTTGTGACATAAAACAGGACAGGCTTCTGGCCGCGGGGAATAAATACGGCTGTGAAACATTCGCCAATTATAAAAGCATGATTGACCAGGTAAAACCAGACGTGGTACATGTGTGTACCCCGCACTACCTGCACAAAGAAATGACTGAATACGCCGCTGAACGCGGCGTCCACATTTACCAGGAAAAACCCATGACCACAAGCGCAGCTGACGCTGTGGCGCTTTATAAAAAGATAAAAGAAAAGAAGGTAAAGTTTGCCATTTCGTTCCAGAACAGGTATAACCCCTCCACGCAGCTGGCTAAAAAGACAATTGAGTCAGGAAAACTGGGAAAGATACTCTCGGCAAAGCTGATACTTTCATGGTGCAAGCCTGACGAGTATTATCTTAAAAGCGACTGGAAGGGGACATGGGATAAAGAGGGCGGCGGGGTTATTATAGATCAGGCAATCCATTCATTGGACATTCTACGTTACGTATTTAACTCTGAAATAGACTGGGTAGACGCGTCCATCGCCAACAGGATGCATGTAAAAGTACAGGTAGAAGACGACGCGGCCGGCGTTGTGATGTTTAAGAACGGTTCGTACATCAACTTCTATACCATATGCCATTATTCATACGACGATGACGTGGTCATGGAAATACACTGCGAAAAAGGCAAAGTAAAAATAGTGAAGGACCAGGCAGACGTTTATTTTAATGAGAAGAAACTTTTTGGAAGCCATCTTTCAGCCAAACCTAAAAAGAGCGAGTTCATTGATTATGGAAGCGGATGGAAAGAATACTGGGGCTATTGCCATTCGGTGGAGATAAGGCGTTTTTACGAAGCGATTATAAATAACACGCCTGTGGACGTTGACGAGGATGCCGGGCTTGAGACGCAGTGGATGGTCGAGGCCATATATAAGTCGGGAAAAACGGCTAAGAAAGTTTATATGGAAGAATTAAAGAAAGGTATTTTATAGTTCTGGTAGCCGCAACCTTCAGGTTGCGCAAGGCTGGCTGCCGGTGTCAGGCGGGCGAGAACCTGCCTTTCGCAACCAGCCGTGATTAACACGGCAAGATTAGATGAATTGCGCTGATTTAATGTTTGCCCGCCAAGGCTAGCAATAGCATCTCGAAGGTTGCGGGCTACCGGTGTTTAAAACATTAATTCAATTCAAGGTTTCTCCCATATTTCCGATATATTTATAGAGAAATAAGTCCATCCTTACTGGAGCGGGAATGAAATTAAAAATTAAGGTTTTGACAGTAATGGCATATCTTTTCATAATGCCGTTTTATGCATTTTCTTCACCCACCAGCGAAGGGACTGATTTCTGGATTTGCATCCCGGGGTCATATTATTCGCCTTACAGTTCGGGAATATCGCCTGCAAAGCAAATACTCATCACTTCACAGACCAATACGACAGCAACCGTGAACATGACCATATCCTTATCGCCGGTCCTGACGTTTAACAAAAATGTAAATGTGACTGCCGGCGCTATAACCTATGTGGACCTGCCATGGAACAGCGACGTTTTTGACAGCGACGTTGTTTCGGTGAGGGGTATACATGTAACCTCGGCTGATCCGGTAACCGTATACGGTTATTCGCACAGCCCTGTCATTACAGACGCGTTTTTGGGCCTTCCTGTGGAAGCGCTTGGCACCAACCATATAATTCTTTCATTCAATAACGGCGGCGTAAATAACCCGGTAGGAAGTGAATTTGCCGTAGTGGCTGTCGAAGATAACACCACGGTGACAATCAGGCTTAACTGCACGATAGGCGGCAGGATCCAGAATGTCCCGTATGACGTAATTCTGAATAAAGGGCAGGTCTATTTACTGCGAGATGACAATCCCGGCAGTGAGGATTTAACCGGAACAACCGTGGATTCTGACAGGCGTATTGCTGTTTTCGGGGGCCATATCTGCGCGGATATCCCGGTGTCATCCAACTACTGCAATTACCTTGTGGAACAGCTGCCCCGACATCGAGCTGGGGGAAACAATTTATTATCGTTCCGCTTGCGGGAAGGTCAGGGACCGATACCTACAGAATTATGGCGTCACAAAACGGCACATACCTGTACCTTGACGGGGCTCTTTTAAACCCGTCGCCTATGGTCAAAGGCGCGTTTTTTGAGGCGTTAATCAGCGGGGCGGGAATGATAACTTCGAACAACCGGGTGCTTGTTATGCAGTATTCAAACAGCACCATGTTTGATTCCACAACCGGCGACCCGTTCATGATGATTATAGAACCTGTCGAGCAGTATCTGGATAATTACACTGTTGGGACGCCACAATCCGGTTTCTCTGCGAATTATTTAAATATCACTGCCCCTGACGCCGCAGCCGGGCTATTATCAGTTGACGGTTCGGTTATACCTGCGGGTAGTTTTATTTCTATTGCATCCAGCGGTTTTTCGGCCACGCGCGTAAGCGTCGGGGTCGGGAGCCACAACATTATTTCACCGCTTCCAATAGGCGTCAACGTGTACGGTTTTGACGACCAGGATGGATATGGCTATCCGGGCGGGTCAGGGATGACGGATTTCGTATCCACTTCTACCGCTACAGTAACGCCAACGCGCACTCCGACCGGAACAAGAACAGCGACAAGGACCGCAACAAGTCCGAATTCGCCGACTTTTACCAGGACCCCGACTTATACACAGACGCAGACGCCCGGGGATACCTTGACTGAGACCCCGAGTTATACCGTAACACACACAGAAACGCTTCTGCCGACCCGGACAGTCACCCTGACTAATTCTGTCACGCAAACACTGACACCGTCGCAGACCATGACAACAACTTTCAGCATAACGCCGACAATGACTGTTTCAGATACGATTACAAAAACTCAGACCATGACATTTACCCCGACAAAAACAATAACAAGGACAATTACACCAACATTGACATTTACAAAGACAATTACTGCAACACCGACCCGCACAGTAACTTCGACACCGCAGGCGTCTGCAACTGTTACCCCGGTAACTCCGCGGTTACAGCTTATACTAAAAGGCAATTATAACGACCCTTTTGCCGAGGACACAAACATAGTTTACTGGCTTTCAAGGGACGCTGAGGTGTGCGTGAGGGTGTTTACCGTATCAGGCGAGATAGTCATAGAAGAATGCGGCATAAACGCGAAAGCCGGCCATAATAACTTCCACTGGGACGGAAAAAACAGGGCAAAAAGACACATAGCTTCAGGGACTTTTATATACTCGGTCACAGCGCAGATAGAGACAGGGGAAAAGGCGCAGGGGTTTGAGAAGCTGGTGTGTGTGAGGTAGGGTAGTGGGTGGTGAGTAGTGGGTGGCAAGCCATGTCCTGATGTCAATAACCTGCTTCAAAAACATTGCAAAAAAACCTTTTACTATATATAATTATGTCGTTATCTACTCATATAGGAGGGTTATATGGCTGAATACATATCTGAACAGGAAATTAAATCTCAGGCCTGGAAGTTCTATTTCATCATGTTTGCGTGGCCGGCTTATCTTTTTACGCTTCCTTATGTTTTTGCCGCAGCGGGATGGTGGTCTGTTGCTTATATGATATTCCCCGGGCTATATCTTTTTACCTGGCTTGGATACCTTATGCATGAGACCTGGCATAAATATGTGACAAATATTGACAATGAAAAATTGTATTATGTCCTTTCCTGGATGCTTCTGACAGACCCCCAGATATATAAGATCCTTCACGGATTTCATCACTCCCAAGTAAATACATGGGATGACACTGAGTTCCACCCGCTCGGCGAGATAAAGAGCAGGGCAGTTAAGATCATTTATAACATTGCCGAAATTTTCCTGGGCATAGCGTTTATTTCGCTTATGGGAACGGCTGTTCTGCCCGCTCATCCTAAGTATAAAGCTAAATACAGGAGATCATCATCGCTGCTGACACTGCTGATGATAGCCCTGTTTTTGGGAGGGCTTGGCACAGCCGCGCATTTCGTATTCGGCGTCAGCGCCGGGGCTGTGGCTGTTTCATACCTGGTTTCCATCTGGATCAATTCTTTCTTCCTGCACCATTCGCAGATGATAGAGCACGGCAACCTGATAGTTGAGGGGGATTATAACAACAGGAACATTAAAACCAGGAATTTAAGCGACAAGGGGTTTATGGAAAAAATATTCCTGTTCTTTACCCATGGTGACACAAGGGAACACGTGCTTCACCATACGCTGGTTAACGTATATTCAAGGCCGTTTCCGCACAAGGTTCCTATGCCTGATAACGCGGTTTATATAACGATAAAAGACTATCTGAGGATTCTGGGTAATATGCTCATAGGTAAGACCGATGTTGTCAAATAATTGATGATTGACTATTGTCGATTGGCGTTTTTAAACACCTGGAACAAAAATAAAGGAATGGTGTCTGTTTAAGTGGCTGAGATAACTAAAGAAGAAAAAGAGCTTGTTTTAAAAGCTAAAAAGGGCGACAGGAATGCTTTTGACGCGCTGGTTAGGTCATGCGCTGCTAAGGTATATAATCTTTGTTACCGGCTCTCTAATTCAAAAGAGGCGGCTGAGGATATTGCCCAGGACGCTTTTGTGAACGCTTATAACTCCATAAACAGGTTCGGGCATGACTGTCCGTTCGGGAACTGGGTATACAGGATAGCCATAAACGCCTGGAAGAACAGGGTGAGATATGAAAGCCGCAGGTTCTTTTTTAAGCATGATTCGCTCGATGAGGTCATAGAAGGCGAAGAAGGCTCGATAAAGCTTGAACTGCCGGATAAAAAGCCGGGCGCAGACGAGGAGTTTGAGAAATTCCACAGAAAAGAGATAGTACGAAAGGCCGTGGACGAACTCCCGGAGCAGGCAAGGGAAATGCTTGTGCTGCGGGAGATAGAGGAGTTAAGTTACGAGGAAATATCGGAAATAACAAAAGTGGCGCTCGGAACTGTGAAGTCAAGGATAGCAAGGGCAAGGGAAGCGCTTAAAATCAAGCTGACGCCGATAATAGGTGATGAAGATGAATCATAAAGAATTCCACAACAGCATATCAGAGTATATAGATAAGAAACTGACGGGCAAAGCGTTGTCTGATTTCGAAGCGCATTTAAAAACATGCAAAGACTGCCCGTTGGAACTTGAACTTACGCGAAAGGCCGTCAATGAGCTTAAAAATACAAAGGCAAAAGAGCTGGAACTGCCGCAAAACTTTTACGCGAAGCTTGACCAAAAGCTCAATGCGGCGGACAAAAAGAAGGCAAGTTTTGTCTTTAACCCGTATTTCAGGGCCTTTGCAACCGGGTTTGGGGTAATACTGATAGCTTTTTTCATAAGGCAGATTACAAATACCCCCGAGTATAAATCAGCGGCAGGCGTAAAAGACGCGGCAAAATTTGAGGCTGAGACGCAGGTGAAGGAAAAAGCAATGGATAATAAGCTGGCTGAATTAAATGAAGAAATAGGCCTTTCAAAAGGGTCAGGCAAGGCAGAAGCGGTATTTGATATTGCGAAGGCAAAAAAGGATACAGGCGCGGCGGTCAGCGGCGCTAAAAGGGCTATGCCGGCGTCAGCGCCAAAAGCACAGGCGCAGCCCGCGGCACCCGCGGAACCGGCAGGCGTCAATATTGAATATAAGGCAAAAAAATCGCTAGGGTTAATGGAACCGCAAGCGGAAAGTGTCGAATTAAAGGCTAATTATGAATATGACAAAACTGAGGATTCAGCTTTGAATTTTTATAAAGGGGTTTCAACTGAACAGGCGGCTCCCGGTTTTGAGTCACAAGCGGCTTTTGATTCGTGGGGCGCTACAAAAACAGCAGGGGTAAGTATAAAAGCTGCAATTACAAAAGTGCAGGCTGTTGAGATCGCGGAAAAGGCCTGGATAAAAGCCGGATTTGATAAAGCAACATTAGATTCATTTAAACCATATGCGGTATTGCTCAAAGATAATGTGTGGAAAATAGACGGCAAGCCTGTCGAAGGATGGGCCGGCAGTGTTCCGGGAATTGAAATAGACGCGGCAACAGGCGCGGTGTTGAAAATGTCGCAGGGAAAATAAGCCTTCGTAGAGATGAGGTTAACCCCATCTCTACGTGGGACTTAAAAGGGGCGGGTATGAAAAAAATCTTTGTACTTGTTTTAATATTACTTCCTGTTTTCTGTTTTTCACAGATCTGGCCAATTGAAGGCCTTAATTTTGAAAGCGTGCTCATGTCATTCGGCCCTGACGCAAGGACAATGACTGTAAAGGATTTAAGCGATGATTTTTTAACCTTTTTAAAGAAACACAAGATAACACTAAAAAGCCCGGGATATGTAAACACGGATTTTAACTCTGACGGCATAAAGGATTATGCCTTTATTGTCAGGTCGGATGTGGTGGAAAACGGGGTTGTTGTGAATTTTTCCGCTCAGGCTATCGCTTTGATCAGCGAAGGCTCCAATTACAGGAAATATTTCCTGGGAAAGTATAAATCCTTACCGGATAACCTCAGCCTGGAAAGTTTCACCGGGACATGGCAGGGCCGGACTTTTAAAACGCCGGTAATCATGTTTAAACGGTTTCACGCTGACAGCGCGATTGCTTATTGGAATAGTAAAATAAGAGATTTTGAATGGGTGTACGCAGAGTAGGGACAGCGCTCCCGCGCTGTCCGCCGGCGTTTTTTTTTCACCTGAATTTATAGCCACGTTTAAAAATCATAACATAATCCCCGCGCGGACAGCGCGGGAGCGCTGTCCCTACAAATGGCCTTATAAATAATGCGTTTTATTATGGAACCTTTTTCCCGGGTTGGTGTCTTCCTCAGTGAAGGCACAAAACACAGGGCGAACGCCCGGAAAAAGGAGGAAATATATGGAACAGCTAAGGATAAGGGGAAGGATGAGGGTTAAGGTGTTGTTGTTTGTTGTTGTGTTTTTAGCTTTAAGCATGATTAGTCTTTTTGCCAAGGAGGATAAGGAGTCACTTTCACCTTACTTCCTGGTGCAGGGCGCGGGGGATGTTGAGGGGTTTCCTTTGCTTTCTACTACGGCTAATGTGAGCATCGCGGGAATGGTGGCTCAGACCGAACTCAAACAGGTTTATAAGAATGACGGGAAGAAAACCATAGAGGCGATTTACGTATTTCCTCTGGGTACCAAGTCGGCGATTAACGCCATGAGGATGCAGATAGGGACCAGAATAATCGAAGCTGACATCCACAAAACTGAAGAGGCAAGGCAGATTTACGAAGCGGCAAAGAATCAGGGCAAGACAGCATCGCTGCTGGAACAGAAAAGGCCGAATGTTTTCCAGATGAACGTGGCGAACATCATGCCCGGTGATAAGGTAGAAGTGACTGTTTACTATTCCGAAGCGCTCATACCTGACGCAGGCGAATACGGCTTTATTTTTCCGACGGTTGTGGGGCCCAGGTTTACCGGAGAGTCTTCAACTGAGGACTTAAAAGGCAAGGACAACTGGACGGTTAATCCGTATCAGCACGAAGGCAAGCTTGCGCCGTATACATTCGGCATGAACGTGAATATCAAGTCGGGTATCATGGTCGCGAAAGCATGGTCGCCGTCGCACAAGATTATTACCGACTTTACAGACGGCAATAACGTGAAGGTCGCGTTATCACCCAAGGAAGAGAACGGCGGCAACAGGGATTTCATCCTTAAGTATTCGCTCAGGGGCAATGCCATAAATACCGGCGTGCTTCTTTATCCGGGGCAGGATGAGAACTTCTTCCTGACCATGATAGAGCCTCCGGCAAAGGTTGAAGCGTCAATGATACCTCCGAGGGAATACCTCTTCATTATGGACGTATCAGGCTCCATGAGCGGGTTCCCGCTGGAAATATCCAAGAAAGTCATTAAAGAAATACTTTCAAACCTGCGCGGACAGGACTACTTCAATATCATGTTCTTTGCCGGCGGGTCAAACACGCTTTTTGAGAAACCCATGCCTGCCACATCCAATAACAGGAACAAAGCCATAGAGATGATAACCAAACAGGAAGGCTCGGGCGGCACTGAAATACTCGAGGCTTTTACAAAGGCTTCAGGCCTGGCGAAAAAAGAAGGCATGTCGCGCATTATTGTTACGATGACGGACGGTTACATCTCGGTTGAAAAGGAAGTTTTTGACCTGATGGCCAAAAAGATGGGCAGCGCAAACTTTTTCTCTTTCGGCATCGGCACATCCGTGAACAGGTTTTTAATTGAAGGCATGGCAAGGATGGGAAAAGGCGAGCCGTTCGTTGTAACGGGGCAGGACGAGGCGCAGGCAGCAGCTGATAAGTTCATAAGTTACATAAAGTCGCCTGTATTGACGGACATAAAGGTAAAGTATGAAGGCTTTGACGCGTATGACGTTGAACCTGAATCAGTCCCGGACCTTTTCGCGCAGAGGCCTCTGGTTATATCGGGCAAATATAAACACGCGTCAGGCAGGATAATAGTAACCGGCATGTCGGCAAACGGAAAATTTGAAAAGGTAATAAATATGGGCGGATATGAGCAGGACCCGAGAAATGAAGCGATTAAGTACCTCTGGGCCCGCGAAAAAGTGGCCAGGCTTGATGATTACTCCAAAGTGGGCGCGAATGTTAAGGATGAAGTGACAGAGCTTGGCTTAAAGTACCATCTGATGACAGCCTACACATCTTTTGTAGCGGTAGATAAAGTGGTCAGGGAAACAGGCGAAGTGGTTACTGTAAAACAGCCGCTCCCGCTGCCTGAAGGCGTAAGCGATAATGCGGTAGGGACGCAGCTGCAGGCCGCGGCTGCTCCGGCCAATTACTCAGGATACTCCGGCGGAAGTTCTACGCGCGCCATGAAGATGATGTCAAACGCGCCGGCATCTGAACCGCTGTATGATTTGGCTGAAGAAAAAGAAGAGTCATCAAAGCTTCAGCTGGGGTTTGGTTCGTGGGGGAAGAAGGATAAGAGTTCTACCGACGATGCGGCAACAGCAAATGCGGGCTCATCACTCGCAATTTCCGACGGCAGTGTGCCTGCCGGATATACCCTGGATGAAGCTGAGACTGAAGTATTTGGGAAGATAAAGAATGAACTGAACAAGTACTTTGCGGATAACGGGCTGACAGGTTTGGAAGTACAGCTCAGGGTTGAGAACGGCAAAGTTAAGTCTGTAACGGTAAAAAGTTATAAAGGAAAAGGCGCTGATAATGAGACGCTCAGGAAGATCTTTGAAAAGGCAGGGTTTGGCACGGTATCCGGTGAGATTGTTTTGAAGTTCGAAATGATCTAAGGTATAAATGAAAAAGGGCGCGGGTAAAACCGCGCCCTTTTTATTTTACCGTGATAAGAGCCAGTCGGTGGCTTCTTTTTCACTGCTGAAAACCCTGATATCCTGCCTGCCGGATATGGAAAAGATAGCGTTGTAAATAGGTGTGAAGAATTTGTTAAAGCCGCAGGCTGCGGAGGCTTTTATGTAGGGTTTATTGGCCTTCAAATATTCGGAAATGTCGTTTTTATTGGTGACCATTGGCGTATGGTCGTTAAAGACACAAAGACAAAGCACTGAACCGGGAGGTTCATTCCTTATGAATTTGCCGCCCCTAACTAGCAGCTCGTCAAAATTCTCTCCCTTGTAATCGTTAAGTTCGGCGCGGAAAAGTCTTTTGCCATTGACGCTGGTGAATCCCAGCTTAACCTTTGAAACAGGGTCGTCAATTGCCGGCATAAGCACCTCGGGGTAGTATGTTTGACAGCGTTTATAATATACTCTAATTATATAGTATCTGCCCGGTTTTTCAACATGAAAATAAAACCCCGGCTATACATTAATGTTTTAGACAAGTATATTTGACAATGGTATAATAAAACCATAAAATAAATATGAAAGGGGCGGAAGTGGATAAAAAATACTGGGATAAGCTTGCCAAGAGCTATGAGGAAGAAATATTCAGCTCACTCGACAGCGACATGCGCGGGGTTATAAGGAAACGCATAAACAAATTTGCGTCAAAGAGTGTCGCTGCCGCTGATTTTGGCTGCGGTATCGGGCTTTATATTCCGCTGCTGGCTGCCTCTTTTAAACATGTATACGCCATGGACCTTTCGCGACAGCTGGTGGACAAGGCGATAAAGAAGTACGCTAAATATAAAAATGTGGATTTTTCACAGGCAGACCTGGCTAAAAAGAAGCCGTTAAATAGGCCTGTAAAGTTCGGGATATGTACAAATGTGCTTATTGCGGAATCGCAGGTTATACGGGATAAAATACTAAAAAACATCAGCGCCTGCGTGGCAAAAGGCGGATGTATGGTTTTTGTTGTGCCTTCGCATGAGTCGTCGCTTTATGTCAATTGCAGGCTCTTTGAATGGAACTTAAACACCGGCGTGAGCCGTAAACAAGCCATAGAAGACGGATTAAGATCGACGCATAAAAGAAAAGGTTCTGTCTGCCATGGCCTGATAAACATTGATAACGTCACAACAAAACATTATCTGAAGGAGGAGCTTGAAGTGATGCTCCCGAAATACGGATTTACCGGCCTTGAATTTGAAAAGGTGGAATATGGCTGGGATACGGAGTTTGAATCCCCGCCGAAATGGATGAAAGAGCCTTTTCCTTGGGATTGGATGATAACGGCGGTGAAAAAATAATGTTTATTATTGATTATTGGCCGGTACATGATAAGATTTAAATATGATTTTATTCAGACGGAGGGAATGTAATGGCGCGGAAAGTCGAAATTCCATTAACCAAAAATAAAGAAGGGGTGTTTAACATGCCGGAAACAAACAATGTTGTAAAGTTTCTTATTGCTGGAGTTGTAGTTGTAGTAGTGTTTTTCCTGCTTGTCCCGTTTGTCATTATCGGGCCGGGCGAGAGGGGTGTTATAGTTAACCTCGGTAAGGTGGATATGAGTAAGGTTTATGATGAAGGCTTTCACTGGAGGGTCCCCATATTTACGGCTGTAAAGAAAATGACGGTACAGATACAAAAGTCCGAAGTTGACGCTCAGGCGGCGACAAAGGACATGCAGAACGTCCATACAAGGGTTGCGATCAACTGGAAGCTGGACCCGGCGCAGGTTAACAAAATTTACCAGACCATCGGCGACGAGAATGACGTGCTCGGCGATATCATGAACCCGGCTGTCAATGAAGTGGTAAAGGCGGCAACGGCTAAAAAGAACGCGGAGTCCATATTAACCGAAAGGGAATCCTTAAAACTGGAAATAGACAATAATTTTAAGCTCAGGATGGAAAAGTACGGGATAATTGTAATTGATGTGAGCCTTGTGAATTTCACTTTCGGCGACGAATTTAACAGGGCTATCGAGGAAAAACAGGTGGCTGAGCAAAACGCAAAGAAAGCCATTTATGTGGCAAAGCAGGCTGAGGCTGAAGCTCAGGCGAAAATCAACCAGGCGCGCGGCGATGCTGAAGCGCAGAGAATGCAGAAAACAACCCTTTCAGGGATAATGCTTAAAAAAATGTGGATAGACAAATGGGACGGGAAACTTCCGAAAATCATGTCGGGCAATGGAAGCGGGATGATAATTGACCTCAAGCAGATAAACGAAGTCGAGGCGGGTCAGCAGTAAAACAAATCCTGAAATTTAAAAGCCCGGCGAAAGCCGGGCTTTTTTTTTTTAAGACAGACCACGTAGAAGCGGCAGGCGGGAAGCTGATTTTTGAATTAGCTGACGGGGTGTGCTGGAGGCTGCAGTGATAATGTGAGATGCTGAGGCGATATAATTGACGGTTGGTTTTTGGTCTGGCGGGCCGGCTTGATTGGGATATACCAGGAGGTGAAGCATGACTATGTGCCCGTTTAGCTTATTCAAAAATCAGCTTCCCGTCTGCCGTTTTCCGGAAATTGCTTTAAAATAAAGCGTAAAATTGTTTTGGGATGTTTTAATCCAGAATTTAGAATCCAGAATCCCGAATCAGCCATTATATCTATAAATTGACTAAAAAACGCAATTATGTTATATTTCTTAAACTATACACTTACGCATTTACGGAGGCTTAAAATGGACTATTTTAACTACAAAAAGAACACTTTATACGCGGAAAATGTGGATATTAACGTGCTGGCTGAGAAGTACGGCACGCCGCTTTATGTCTACAGCAAGAGGACCTTTTTAGAGCATTTCAGGAAGGTTAAGGACGCTTTTGCGGGTATGGATACCCTTATATGCTACTCGGTTAAGGCCAATTCAAACGGCGCCATACTTAAGGAAATGAAAAAGGAAGGCGCGGGGTTTGATATAGTCTCGGGCGGCGAGCTTTTCAGGGCTTTAAGGACCGGTGTGGACCCCAAGAAGATAGTATACGCGGGTGTCGGCAAGACCGAGGAAGAGATAAAGTACGCCTTAAAGTCAGGCATACTTATGTTTAACGTGGAGTCGCAGGAGGAGTTAAAGGCCATAAATGATATAGCCAAGTCCATGAAAAGGAAGGCTGATATCGCGGTGCGTATTAATCCTGACGTCGACGCTTTAACGCACGCTTACGTGAATACAGGCAAGAAGGAATCAAAGTTCGGCATAGACATAAACCTGGCGCTGGGGCTTTATAAGAGCGCTAAGAAGTTAAAGCACATAAATCTGATCGGCGTTGATATGCATATAGGCTCGCAGATAACAACGCCCATACCGTACATAAGCGCGGTGACGAAGATAGTCGAGTTTGTAAAGCAGCTGCGTAAGGAAGGCGTGCGGATACAGTACCTTAATATCGGCGGCGGGCTCGGCATAATTTACAACGAGGAAAAACCGGCGACAGCCGATGTCTTTGCCAAGGCTGTAAAGCCGTACCTTGAAGGGCTGGATATAAAGCTGATTCTTGAGCCGGGTAGATTCATCATCGGCAACGCTGGTGTGCTTGTTTCCAGGGTGACTTACAATAAAAAAGGGCGCGTGAAGAACTTCATCATAACCGATACCGGCATGAACGACTTGATAAGGCCGTCATTATACGGTTCTTACCACAAGATACTGCCTGTAAATGTAAAGAAGGGCTCGAAGCTTCAGGTATGCGACATAGTGGGCCCGATATGCGAGAGCGGGGATTTCCTCGCCAAAGACAGGCACATGCCTGAGATAGAAAACGGGGAGCTCCTGTGCGTGCGCTCCACAGGCGCGTACGGCATGGTAATGGCGTCCAATTACAACTCAAGGCCGCGCGCGGCTGAGGTGATGGTGGACGGAAGCGAGCACAAACTCATAAGGAAACGCGAGACTTACGATACGCTGGTTGAAAACGAGATTTAAGGGCATGTGTGATATTGGATATTTGATATTAGATATAAACGTTGAAGGCAGAAGGATATATATCTAATATCCGATATCGCATATCAAATATCAAAGGAGTAATTCATGAAAGAACTGCGCTTCACCAAGATGTCCGGCAACGGGAATGATTTTATAGTGATAGACAATTACAAGGGGAAGATAAAACTTTCCGCTAAGGAAATAGCCGCGCTCTGCGCTAACAGGTTTTCCATAGGCGCTGACGGGCTTATACTTTTGAATAAGCCTTCAAAGGGATTTGATTTTACCATGAAGTTTTATAACAACAACGGCAAAGAAGCTGACATGTGCGGAAACGGCGCGAGGTGCATTTCCAGGTTCTCTTACCTGAAGGGATACTCCGGAACGACGGTTAAGTTCATGGCCAATGACGGGCCGCATACGGCCCAGGTAAAGCCCAACGGAGAAGTGAAACTTGGCATGACAGACCCTTTTGACATAAAAAAAGCGGTTACAGCGGGCGGAGTGGAAGGCGCTTTCATGAATACCGGAGTGCCGCATTTTGTGGTGCCGGTTAAGGATATAAAAAAAGTTGATGTGGCAAAGACGGGAAGGATGCTCAGGTTTCACAGGGTGTTCGGCCCTAAGGGCACAAACGTAAATTTTGTCCAGAAAACAGGCAAGAATTCATTCGCCATAAGGACGTATGAGCGCGGAGTGGAAGCTGAAACTTACGCGTGCGGCACAGGCGCGACAGCCGCGGGCATCGCGCTGTATTTAAACGGCGTGGCAAAATCGCCGGTAACGCTCTTTGCCAAAGGCGGAAAACTGACGATATATTTCAAGGATAACGGCGGCATAATTAATGATGTTTTTCTTGAAGGTAACGCAAGGGTTGTAGCCGAAGGCATGGCGGGTCCTGAAGCATTAAAATGGTAATAGAAAATTGAAAATATAAAATTGAAAATTTCTGGAGGTCTATCATGTTTAGCGGATCCTACGTAGCAATCGTAACCCCGTTTAAGAACGGGAAGCTCGACGAGGAAGCTTATAAGAGGCTCATTGAAATGCACGCTGCCGCCGGCACTGACGGGATTGTGCCCGCGGGAACAACGGGCGAGTCGCCGACTTTAACGCCTGAAGAACATGAACACTTAATCGCGCTTACAGTAAAACTTGTGAACAAGCGCATGAAGGTCATGGCCGGAACAGGGTCGAATTCCACGGCTGAAGCCATCGAATACACGCAGGCGGCGGAAAAGGCGGGCGCTGACGCGGCCCTCGTGGTAAACCCTTACTACAACAAGCCCACGCAAAAGGGTTTATATGAACACTTTAAAGCTATTTCGCAGTCCGTAAAGATACCTGTCATAGTTTATAACATACTGGGCAGGACAGGGGTTAATGTCGCCACTTCAACGCTTGCCAGGCTTGCCAAGGAATGCCCGAATATAAAAGGCGTCAAGGAAGCAAGCGGAGACCTCGCTCAGATGAGCGAAGTCATAGAACAGTGCGGCCCTGATTTTGACGTGCTCTCGGGCGATGACGCGCTCACGCTCCCGCTGCTGGCCATAGGCGGAAAGGGTATTATATCGGTTGTCGCGAATATTATCCCGAAGGATGTAAAAGAAATGGTGACGGCTTTTGAAAAAGGCGACATTAAGAAAGCGCAGGCCATGCACCACAGAATGTTCCCGCTGATAAAAGCGATGTTCATAGAGACAAACCCGATCCCGGTGAAAGCAGCCGCCGCCTTAATGGGATTAGTAGAGACCGAGATCAGGCTTCCGATGACTGTTCCGGACGGAGAAAACCTCGAGAAGATTAAGAAAGCTATGAAGGATTACGGGATAAAGATATAAATCAAGCCCATAGCTCAAGGTTAAAAAGCCCAAGTCAGGTTTTACTTGAGCTTTGGTCTCTGGGCTTTGAACTAACAAGGAGGATTTTATGTTAAAAGTAGGCATTTCCGGGGCGGCCGGCCGTATGGGGCAGGCTCTTATATCTTCAGCCGCGCAGCAGCCGGATGATTTCCGTATTTCCATGCTGCTTGAGGCGAAAGGAAACAAAGCTGTCGGCGGAAACATAAACGGGTTTACCATCAGCGATGACCTGAAGTCCGGCGTAGCGGGCACGGATGTTTTTATAGACTTTACCACGCCTGTTGCCACGCTTAACCACATAAAAGCGCTTGTAGAGGCGAAGAAACCCATGGTGATCGGCACTACGGGATTTGACGCGAATGAATTATTTGAGATTGAGACCGCGTCCAAGAAAATACCCATAGTCCTGTCCTCAAACTATTCCGTCGGCATTAATGTCATGTGGAAGCTGCTCAAAGAGGCTACAAAGGCATTAAAAGAAGATTATGATATTGACATAGTGGAATCCCATCACAGGATGAAAAAAGACGCGCCGTCAGGCACGGCTTTAACAACGGCGGAAGTAATCCTCAGGGAAAAAGGGCTTGACCCGAAAGCCAACATGGTCTTTGGCAGGGACGGCAGGAATAATGAAAGAAACAGGGATCAAATCGGAGTCTTCGCGGTACGCGCCGGAGGCATAGTCGGCGAGCACACAGTCATATTCGGTTCCATGGGCGATAAGCTTGAAATATCACATACGGCTTTTTCCAGGGAAACACTGGCAATGGGCGCTTTAAAGGCGGCGAAGTTTGTAGCCGGCAAACAGCCGGGCATGTATACGATGGCGGATGTGTTGGGGCTGTAAGTGGGGAATAGGGAATGGGCAATAGGGAATGGCAATAATAAAGGGCGTAAGGATTTGGTTTTTGGGTTTGTGGCTGGATGTTATGTCTGCCATTCCCCATTCCCAATTCCCCATTCCCGATCATTGAGGAGTCTTCATGCTTAAGTTCGTGCGTTATTCGATAGAAGGCAGTCCGGCGCAGTGGGGTATAGTTAATAATAACAAGAACATTACCGATATAGAAGGCGACATATATACGCAGTATAAGGTCATGCCCAATGTCATTGAGTTCGGCAGGGTGCGCATACTGCCGCCATGCGAACCTTCAAAGATTATTTGCGTGGGGCTTAATTATTCCGACCACGCGAAGGAAATGAAAGCTGACAAGCCAAAGGAACCGGTAATATTTTTGAAACCGCCGTCGTCATTAATAGGCCACATGGACGAGATAATATACCCGGAAATGTCGTCGCGCGTGGATTTTGAGGCGGAGCTTGCGGTAATAATCAAGAACACATGCAAAAACATCTCCGAGGACATGGTGGACATGAACGTCCTGGGGTATACGTGCTTTAACGACATTACCGCGCGTGACCTTCAGAGCGTGGACGGACAGTGGACAAGGGCAAAGTCGTTCGACACATTCGCCCCGATCGGGCCTTACATAGTTAAAGATATAAATCCTGACAAACAGGATATAAAACTTTACTTAAACGGAGAATTGAAGCAGGATTCGAACACGTCGAAATTTATATTTAAAATGAGAAAAATAGTGAGCTTTGTATCGCAAGTTATGACCTTAAACAGGGGAGACGTGATAAGCACCGGAACCCCAGCGGGGATTGGCCCCATGAAACGCGGGGATAAAGTGGAAGTTGAAATAGGCGAAATAGGACGACTTATTAACTACGTACGCTAGTTATACATTAAATTCCGGTAGTCGCAGGCTTCAGCCTGCGGACAAAATATACCCGGTATCGCGGCCTAAAGGTTGCGGTTACCAAGAAGGAGAACGTTATGGAATTTTCAAACAATCTAAAGTCTTTACCGCCCTATGTCTTTGTTGAACTGGATAAGAAGAAAAAAGCCGCGCGAGAGGCGGGCAGGGACATATTGGACCTTGGCATAGGCGACCCGGACAGGCCGACTCCGCAGGCCATCATTGACAACTTCAAAGAGTCTGTGCAAAAGGCGTCGAACCACCAGTATCCTATCGGCCGCGGAAGCAAGCAGTTTAAGCAGGCTGTTGTTGACTGGATGGACAAGCGGTTTGATGTCGCCATCACTGATAAGGAAGTTGCCTGCCTGATAGGGGCAAAGGACGGTATCACGCACCTGCCGCTTGCGTTCATTAATCCGGGCGACATAGTGCTTGTGCCCGATCCCGGATATCCCGGTTATACTTCCGGCACGCTTTTATCCGGAGGAAAGACGCATGTCATGCCGCTCATCGCGGAAAATAATTTTCTCCCTGATTTCAGCCTGATACCGGAAGATGTCTTTAAAAAGACAAAAATAATGTGGTTAAACTATCCGAATAACCCGACATCAGCCATGGCTGATTATCAGTTTTATGAGGAAGCGCTCTCTTACGCGGAAAAGTACGATTTCATAATCGCCCAGGACGCGCCCTATTCGGAAATTTATTTCGGGGCGCCGCCCATTTCCATGCTGCAGATACAGGGGGCAAAGGACCACGTAATCGAGTTTTACTCCATGTCAAAAACATACAACATGACGGGATGGAGGATAGGCTTTGCCGTGGGCGCGGAAAAGATCATAGACGGGCTTGGCAAGGTAAAGGAAAACATGGACTCGGGGACATTTACGGCCATACAGGAAACAGCCGCGTGGACGCTTGCAAACTGTGATGATGAAGCGGCTAAGATACGCGGGCTTTACCGCAACAGGGCAGCCGCTTTTACAGCCGGTTTAAAGACGCTCGGTTATGATGTCCTTGAATCAAAAGGCACGCTATATCTTTGGGTAAAAGTGCCGGAAGGCTTCACATCCATGGAATTCTGCACAAAGGTGCTTGAGGAAGCTGATATGGTAATCACGCCCGGCATCGGATTCGGCCTCTCGGGCGACAGGTATTTCCGTATCGCGCTGACAGTGGAAGAGGATAAGATACAGAAAGCCATAGACAGGCTTAAAAAGGTGGGTCTGAAGAAGTAATGATATACCTTTGTCTCGGGACCAACATTGGCAGCAGGGCGGACAACCTGCGTACCGCTATTCATCTTCTTGAAAAGAATGGCGTTACCATAATAAAAAAGACAGGTTTATATGAATCTGAGCCGGTAGGCGTCAAAAGCCAGCCTGATTACAACAATATCTGCCTGCAGGTGGAAACCCAGCTTGACCCTGAAAAACTGCTGGAAACCGCCAAAAAGATTGAAAAAGACATGGGAAGGGTCAGGTCGGACAGGTGGGGCCAGCGTATTATAGATATTGACATATTGTTTTATAAGAATATAATTATAGACAGCGAAAAACTTAAAATTCCGCATCCTGAAATAGCGGCAAGAAGGTTTGTGCTTGAGCCTTTATCGGAAATAGCGGCGGATTTCGTTCATCCGGCCCTTAAATTAACAATAAAAGAACTCTTAAAAAATGGCAATTTCAGCGAATCCGTAAAAAAGATTGGAGAGCTGTAAATGAAGGATTTTCACTATATAGCGGTTGAGGGGGTCCTCGGTGTCGGCAAGACCACTTTTGCCAAGATGCTTGCGGACGACCTTGAGGCAAAGATCGTATTAGAGCAGGTTGACAATAACCCTTTCCTTGAGAAATTTTATAAGGATATGGACACGTTTGCCCTTCAGACCCAGCTTACATTCCTGGTCAACCGCGCCATGCAGCAGGAACCCTTAAAGCAGATGGACCTCTTTTCAAAAAAGATAGTGGCGGATTACCTTATAGAAAAGGACCGCATATTCGCGTATATCACCCTAAATGAAAACGAACTTAACCTGTATGAAAAGATATACTCCAGCGTTGTCAACGAAGGCAACCTGGCAAAGCCGGATCTGGTGATTTATCTGCAGGCTTCCATTGAAACGCTTATGGAAAGGATAAAAAAGCGCGGACGCAGTTTTGAAAAATCAGTTTCCAAGGAATACTTATACAACCTCACGCAGGCCTATAACCACTTTTTCTCCACGTTTACATCGGCGCCGCTTGCCATTGTAAATACTGACGAGGTGGATTTTGCCTCTGACAAAAAGGCCTACCAGATGATAAAAAATTATGTGCTGAATATTAAAGGCGGCATAAACTATTACACCCCGAGGCAGGAGAAATAAATGCTTACCGCCCCGTTCGTCAAATCACTTAAGTCAAAACAGAAGATAGTTATGCTTACCGCGTATGATTACCTGATGGCGTCATACCTCGAAAAATCAGGCGTCGATATAATACTGGTGGGCGATTCCCTTGGAATGGTTTTTCAGGGGATAAAAGACACTCTTCCGGTTACGCTTGAAGAGGTTATTTACCACGTGAAATCGGTAAAGCGCGGCGCGTTAAAAACCATGGTTGTGGCTGATATGCCGTTCATGACGTATCAGGCTTCCGTAAAAGACGCGCTGAAGAACTGCGGAAAGTTAATGAAAGAATCAGGCGCGTCCGCCGTAAAAATAGAAGGCGGGGCAGAGATAATCCCGCAGGTTAAGGCGCTGGTAGCCATAGGCGTGCCTGTCATGGGCCACATAGGGCTTCAGCCCCAGTCAGTGAATAAATACGGCGGGTATCCGGTGCAGGGAAGGACAGAGGAAGACAAGCAGCGCCTTATACAGGAAGCCATGCAGCTGGAAAAAGCCGGCGTTTTCTCGATTGTCCTGGAAAAAACAGAGGCAAAAACAGCCGCTGAGATAACAAAAGCTGTAAAAGTGCCGGTCATCGGCATAGGCGCGGGGCCATGGTGCGACGGACAGGTGCTTGTCACGCACGACATGCTCGGAGCGTTTGAGGATTTCAAGCCGTCGTTTGTAAAACAATATGAAAAGATAGCGGCGCGCACCGTGACAGCCGTAAAAAAATTCTCGGCTGACGTCAGAGGCAGGAAGTTCCCGGGTAAAAAGAATTATTATTAAGCATGGCGTGAATGTTAAGGACTGTCATTGCGAGGAGCCGTATTTGATTTATGGCGACGAAGCAATCTGGTTTAAGTTCTAAAACAGCCAGATTGCCATTCGACAGGCTCATGGCCCTGAGCGAAGTCGAAGGACTTTGTCGGCGAAGTAATAGGCGCCTCATCGCAATGACTGGCTGAGAAAATGAGTGTAATTTTATAAGGAGCGAAATGAAAATTATCGGTACTTTAAGTGAAATGCATGAATACACGGCAAAGCTGAAGAAACGCAGCCATACCATCGGGTTCGTCCCGACTATGGGCGCGCTTCATGAAGGGCACATGTCGCTTGTTGAGGCAGCTGATAAGCAAAATGAAAAGGTCATAGTAAGCATTTATGTGAATCCCTCACAGTTCGGGGCCGGCGAGGATTTTGAAAAGTATCCCAGGCCCATTAAGAAGGACCTGAAAATGCTAAAGGCGTCGAAAAAAGTTGACTGCGTGTTTACGCCGGACAACGCCATGATGTACCCGGAAGGGTACGCCACGTACGTGGCGCTCGAAAATGAAATGACAAAATGCCTTTGCGGCATTACAAGGCCCGAACATTTTAAGGGCGTTACTACCATAGTGACTAAGCTCCTTAATATAGTAAAACCCGACAGGCTTTACCTGGGCCAGAAAGACGCGCAGCAGTCCGTAGTGCTGACAAAGATGGCCGCCGACCTGAACTATCAGACCGAGGTTGTGGTGTGCCCGATTTTCAGGGAAAAGGACGGCCTCGCGCTGAGCTCCAGGAACATGTACTTAACGCCTGAGGAGCGCAATACCGCGCCGGCGCTTTATAAGTCGCTGCAGATGGCGGAAAGCATGATAGAACTCGGGGAAAAGTCCTGCGATACGCTGAAGAAGGAAATAAGAAGGAAACTAAAGGAATCAAACATAGAGATAGATTACGTGGAGATAGTCGACGCTAAGACATTAAAGCCGCTCGAAAAGATAACCGGCAGCGCTTTAATCGCGGCAGCGATATATGTGGGCAAAACCAGGTTGATTGACAATACGATAATTCAAGCTGGGTAGTTCCGGTGTTAATTGAAAATATAAAATTTAAAATTGAAAATTCGCCCTTATGGAGGTTCCAATGCTTGTAGAAATGCTGAAATCAAAAATTCACCGCGCGAGTGTGACGGATAAACACCTTGAATACGAGGGGTCCATTACCATAGACGAGAAGCTCATGGAAGCGGCGGATATTTTTGAAAATGAGAAAGTGCATGTCCTTAATATCAATAACGGGAACCGGTTTGAGACATATGTCATAAAAGGAAAAAAAGGTTCGGGGCAGATATGCATAAACGGCGCGGCCGCCAGGCTCGCCGAAAAAAATGACGTCATTATCATTGTGTCATACGGATTGGTCGAGGCGGGGCAAAGGTCGGCCTTTAAACCGCGCATCGTGAAAGTGGATAAAAATAACAGGATAAAGTAGAGGGAAAAAATGGACACGAAAAAACTCGGGGTAATTGGGTGCGGTAACATCGGAAGCGAAATAGCCATGGCCATTGACAAAGGGGACATAAATGTTACTTTGCACGCCTGCTATGACAAGGACAAGTCAAAGTTTGACGCGCTTTCCGCAAAGTATAAAAGCGTAAAACCGATATTCATGGATGTCGAAGACCTCATAAAGTCCTGCGACCTGGTTGTGGAATGCGCGGTTAAATCCGCCGTAAGGGGCTTTTTTGAGCTGGCGATAAAGCATAAAAGGGACATCATGTTCCTCTCTGCCGGAGGAGTGCTCGACTGCATGGACCTCGTGGAGGAGGCAAGGAAACAGAAGATAAATATTTATGTCCCGTCCGGCGCCGTGGTGGGGATTGACGGACTTGACGCGGCCAAACTCAGCGGACTGACTTCAGTCACGCTTATTACCCGCAAACCGCCGCAGGCGTTTAAGGGAAACGAATACCTTGAAAAGATGAAGATTAACCTTGATGCTATTACCACGGAAACTGTCGTGTTCGACGGGTCAGCAAGGGAAGCAGTGGTGCATTTCCCGGCAAACGTGAACGTGGCAGCCACGTTAAGCATCGCAGGAATTGGGCCGGATAGGACAAAAGTAAAGATAGTCATAGACCCTTTCATTAATTCAAATATGCACGAAATAATAGTCGAAGGCGAGTTCGGCCGTTTCAGGGTCATATCGGAGAATCTTCCGTCGCCGCGCAACCCTAAAACCAGTTATATAACGGCGCTGTCGGTCATAGTGCTGATTAAGAAGATAGTCGACCCGATACATATAGGGTCGTAAGACAAATTTAAAGTTTAAAGCTGAAAACTGAAAATGAAATAATATTTCAAGTCCGGTTTTGACTCAATTTTCAGTTTTAAGCTTTCAGTTTTAAGCTGATTCATGGAGGTATTATGGAACCTGTTGTAGAGATAAAAAACGCGACAAAGATTTACAAAGCGCTTGATTTCTGGAAGAAGGACAGGACTACAGCCATCTCAGATGTTAATCTTACCGTATACAAAGGCGAGATATTCGGGCTTCTTGGGTTAAATGGCGCGGGTAAGACAACGCTTATGAAAGTCCTTTTAGGGCTTTTGAAACCGACTTCGGGCAGCATAAAAATATTCGGCAAATCCGTAGACGATATAAGCGTGCGTGCGCGCATAGGGTATCTCTCTGAACTGCCTTATTTTCCTAAATATTTAAAAGTCAGGGAAGTCCTTGAATATTTTGCCGCGGTACTTGGCATACCCGCTGATACTGTGAATAAGAAAATAGATGATGTCCTTGATACCGTGAGGTTAAAAGATAAGGCGAATACCATGGTTAAGGGGCTTTCCAAGGGCATGCAGGGAAGGCTCGGCCTGGCGCAGGCTATTATAAACGACCCGGACCTTTTATTTTTGGACGAGCCCATGTCAGGGCTGGACCCGCTCGGATACAAGGAGACCAGGGACATAATACTCGCCCTGCACGCAAGGGGAAAGACCATATTCTTTAACACGCACATATTAAGCGAAGTGGAAAAGATATGCAACAGGGTGGCGGTGCTTAATAAGGGCGTGCTTGTGGACGTCAGCCCGTTGAAACCCATAATGAAGAAATATAAATCCATGGAAAATTACTTCGTTAAAAAAGTGACCGCGGGGGTGGAAAAATGAGGCGGATTCTCGCTGTGGCGGAATACATCTTCAAGCAGAGCTTCAGGAACAAGATGCTGAATATTCTTGTCATATTCGCGGTCTTTGCCATAGGCTTTTCTCTTGCCATATCGGCGCTTGCCCAGGAATCTGAGATGAAGATGGTGCTGGATTTCGGACTTTTTGCCATATCGATATTCGCGTTCCTCACATTGGCGCTTTCCATCACCATCCAGATGTTCGAGGAGACAGAGTTAAAGACCATATCCATGATTATGGTCAAGCCGATCAGGCGCCATGAATACATAGTGGGCAAATATCTAGGCATCGCCGCGACCCTTTTTATTAATGTGCTGATGATGCTCATCGTGCTTATGGTGATCATTTCGATTAAAGGCGGGGACCCGTGGGACCTGCGGTTAATTGTGTCGGCGTTTTATTCCTTCATGGGCGTGGCCACTATCGCCTCGACCGCGCTGCTTCTTTCCGTGATTACGACGTCTGTCCCGACATGCGTTATTTACCTCGTGTTCCTCTACGCGCTGGGCCACCTGACCATACATTTAAAGAACCTTGTAAAGGCGGGTTCGGATATGGTCGTAAAAACAGCGGTTGACGCGGTTTATTACATAGTGCCAAACATGGAGCTTTTTAACCTTAAGGATAAAATATCCTCGCCCGAAGGGATCTTTAACATCAATTATCTGGGGTTTGTGCTGGGTTACGCTGTGCTGTATGCGGCCATCACGCTCATGGCTGCTTCGTTTATATTTGAAAAAAAGGAATTCTAAAATGGGATCTTTTGCCAGGAAGTCCGTGCTTGCCGTATCGGCTGTTATCATGGCGGCTGGAATGTGTTTTTTCAGCTCCGGCGCCGCAAAAATGCTTTTCGCCACACAGCCTGACTGGTATTTTCTGACACCGCATTCGTATAAGAAGTTTGACCATATCATGGGCGTTTCCTTCGGATACAGGGCGCTGCTGGCGGATTTTGAATACATATCCTTCCTGCAGTATTACGGCGACAGGTCCAATATGACCGGCAGGTGGACCAAACTCTACACGTATATTGACAACATGACTGACGCTGACCCGCACTTTACCTTCGCTTACACTTACGGCGGAGCCATACTCGCGTTTAACCTTAAAAAATATGACGAGGCAATTGCCGTGATACAAAAGGGGCTGCGTTATAACCCGCAGTTCTGGAAACTCAGGTATTACATGGCGGCCATCATGTACAGCAAGCAGGGGGATACCCTTAAATACATAAGCCTGCTGGAGGACGCGCTGAAGTTTAACGACCATCCCGCAATAATTGAAAGGCTGCTGGGAAACATATATGAAGTCTCCAAAACCCCTGATGAGGCGGCAAAGTACTGGGCCTGGGTCTATAAGAACACAAAGGATAAGGAAACAAAAAAGTACGCGTACGACAGAATTCTTTTCATGTTAAGTGAGAAGAAAATAAGCAATCCGCAAGGGCTGCTACAATAACAGGTGTAAAGTGGCATCATTCATAACAATCAAAGGCGCAAGGGAACACAATCTCAAGAATATAGATATCAGCATACCCCGCGACAAGCTCGTTGTCATAACGGGGGTATCGGGCTCCGGCAAGTCTTCGCTGGCGTTTGACACCATATACGCGGAAGGCCAGAGGCGCTACGTGGAATCGCTTTCAGCGTACGCCAGGCAGTTCCTCGGGCAGATGCAGAAGCCTGATGTTGATACCATAGAAGGTCTATCGCCGGCAATCGCCATAGAGCAGAAAAGCGCCGGGTCAAACCCGAGGTCCACAGTAGGGACCATTACCGAGATTTACGATTACTTCAGGCTGCTCTGGGCCAGGATCGGCGTGCCATACTGCCCCAATGACGGAACCCAGATAAAGTCGGTAAGCGTCCAGCAGATAACTGACCGGGTGCTGGAAATGAAGGAAGGCACGAAGATACTCATACTCGCCCCGGTAATCTCGGGAAGAAAAGGCGAGTACTCCAAAATGTTTGAGAATATTAAGAAAGAAGGCTTTTTAAGGGTCCGTGTGGACGGCGTTGTGAAATCCGTGGAAGACAAGATAACCATTGAAAAGAACAAAAAACACAGCGTGGAAATAGTGGTCGACAGGATAGCCGTGTCCGCGGCGGAAAAGAAAAGGATAACCCAGTCTGTGGAGCTCGCCGTAAAAATAGGCGAGGGTATTGCCATCATAAATGATTCGGAAAAAAACACAGACACGCTTTTCTCCGAAAAGCTCTCATGCTCGAAGTGCGGCTTCTCAATGCAGAAGCTTGAGCCCAGGCTGTTCTCGTTTAACAGCCCGTTTGGCGCGTGCCCGGAATGCATGGGAATAGGCAGCAGGGTGGAAGTGGATGAAAAGCTTGTGGTAAACGAGGAACTGTCCATACAGGACGGGGCTTTAAAACCGTGGGGCAACAGGGACGGGTATTACTGGCACCTGGTTTCAGGCATAGCCGAGCATTTTAAATTCAGCCTTAGCATACCATTTAAAAAACTACCGGATAAGATAAGGAAGATAATTTTATACGGTTCCGACGAGAACATCAAATATAAATACAAAAGTTATACGTCCGACTGGAAGCACACAGGCGGGTTTGAAGGGCTCATACCGTTCCTGGAAAGGCGCTATAAGGATACTGATACCGAGAGGATACGCGACGACATATTTCAGAAATACATGATGGAAAAGGAATGCCGGACATGCGGCGGCAAAAGGCTAAAGCCCGAGGCCGCGAATGTGCGCGTGGGCGGGAAGACCATTGTTGAAGCATCTTCCATGTCCATTGAAAAGGCCTACGCTTATTTTAATTCGATTGAACTTTCAAAAAAGGACGAGCTTATATCAAAGCAGATCCTCAAGGAGATAAAAGGAAGGCTGCAGTTCCTCTTAAACGTCGGCCTTGCGTACCTGACCCTGGACCGCAAATCAGGCACGCTCTCCGGCGGCGAATTCCAGAGGATACACCTTGCCACCCAGATAGGCGTGGGGTTAATGGGCGTGCTTTATATCCTTGACGAACCCTCCATAGGGCTTCACCAGCGCGACAACGAAAAACTCCTTGGCACCCTGAAAAAGCTGAGGGACCTCGGGAATACAGTCATAGTCGTCGAACATGACGAGGAAACAATAGTCAAGGCCGATTTTGTTATAGACATGGGCCCCGGGCCGGGCGTTCATGGCGGCGAAATTGTTGTGGCAGGGACGCTGGAGGATATTTTAAAACACAAGACATCACTTACGGCGAAATATTTAAATAACAAGACAAAGATAACCATACCAAAGACATCAAAAAGAAGCGCGGAAAAGTACATAGAGCTCCGCGGCGCCACAACGAATAACTTAAAGGACATAAATGTCAGGTTCCCGCTGGGTAATTTCATATGCATCACGGGCGTATCAGGCTCGGGCAAATCATCGCTGATTGCGGAGACTCTTTTCCCGGCTCTCATGTATGAGGTTTACAGGGGCGGTTTAAGGCCCTCGGGTTATAAGGAAATGATTGGCTGGCAGCAGGTGGACAAAGTCATAGAGATAGACCAGTCTCCCATAGGAAGGACGCCGCGCTCAAACCCGGCCACATATACGGGTGTTTTTACCGAGATAAGGGACATCTTCGCGAATACCAAGGAAGCAAAACTGCGCGGATACGAACCGGGGCGTTTCAGTTTTAATGTCAAGGGCGGCAGGTGCGAAGTATGCGGCGGAGACGGCATTATCAAGATAGAAATGCACTTTTTGCCGGATGTATATGTGCCGTGCGAGGAGTGCGGTGGTAAGAGATATAACAGGGAGACCCTGGAGATACTTTATAAGGATAAATCAATATCAGATGTCCTGAATATGAGGGTGGAGGACGCGTTAAAGTTCTTCGCCAACGTACCCAAGATAAAAACTGTCCTTGAAACGCTTGATGAAGTGGGGCTTGGCTATATAACAATGGGACAGCAGGCGACAACCCTCTCCGGCGGCGAAGCGCAGAGGGTAAAGCTCGCCGAAGAGCTCTGCAAGCGCTCCACAGGCTCCACCTTTTACATACTTGACGAGCCCACAACAGGGCTGCATTTCGCGGATATTGAAAAACTGCTGACGGTATTAAACAGGCTGGTTGAGCTGGGAAATACGGTTGTGGTAATAGAACACAACCTTGATGTTGTTAAAAACTCCGACTATATCATAGACATAGGCCCTGAAGGCGGGGATAAAGGCGGAAATGTGGTAGCTGTAGGTTCGCCGGAAGAAATAATGAAGGTGAAGAATTCCTATACAGGGCAGTACCTGTGCAAGCACATGGGCAGGACGAAGTGCTGACCTGTTCTGTTTTTTGTAGAGACGCGGCTTGCTGCGTCTCAGACGTTGAAGGGCGAGACACAGCAAGCTGTGTCTCTACAGGTTTGTGATTCTTATAATACAAAGATGAATAGGAAGGCGATGTGGTTAAAATTAAAAACTGGGATAAAATAATTACTGTTATATTTTTGGCTCTTATTTTCTTAAATCCTGGTTCAGCCACATCCATACAATCAAGCAATGGCGCTACAAAAGTATATGCCGTTTCATCACTGAAAAGCGTGCTGGTGGCAGTTTTTTATCTTGTATTCATATATTTTTTTCAGCGCATTGATTTTAAAGTTAAGATAATTAACGCAAAGCCGTCATGGATACGTAAGTCTGCAGCATTTATTATAGACGCATTTTTTTTGATGATTCCAATCGGCGCGATAACAAGCTGTGTTACGCTGAGTGTGGAATACTTAAGAACGGGCGAATTTAAGTGGGGCTTTATCCGGGGCTATGTTGTGATAAGCGACCTCGTAATGGCTGTAAATCTGATAATAGCGTTCATAATGTTTATCGCATACTTTGCGCTGTTTTTATATCAGGGTAAACCAAGCATAGGAAAGAATATGGTCGGGCTAATGACGGTTTCAGATAAGAATAAGGTGCAAAAATTTTCGTTTTTGAAGGCATGCGAAATCTATTATTTGCGTTTTATGGGTTTTTTAACATGGCGGACATATGGTAAATATAAAACGATGTTAAAGAAAACGCCTATGAAAACAGCCCGTTGCATAACAAGTTTTTAATTGCTTTTAAATGTAATACGGCAATTCTAAGAACTACTTGATGAGTCGGATTTTTGTAGAGACGCAGCTTGCTGCGTCTCAGACGTTGAAAGGCGAGACACAGCAAGCTGTGTCTCTACGAAAACCTGACTATTTTGTTGCTTGTGCGGGCATATAATGGAAAAGCATAAGTGCTGCGAAGTTGTTTGTTGTTGATTTACGATTGGGCTTTTAAACGGAACTAATTTGGTTAAAAATTGACTAATATATGTAAGACGTGATAAAATATAATTGTTTTATTGGGGAAAAAGGAGAAATGATGAAGAGACTTATTGGAGCGATTGTTTTGGTGGCGCTGTTTGTGCCGGTTATATCGGCTTTTAAAATGAAGAGTTTTGATAACGGCGTTGAGGCCGGGATTGGGTACGCTATTTCGGCGGCTATTAACCTTCCCGTATATGAAGGGCAGTGCGTTTACAACGCCACTAATAACTTCTATATCGGCGGCAGGCTTACTTACATACCCATGCTTTATAATGATTCCGCAACGCTTTCTGACACGGTATATAATGACGCGATAACCAATATAGCCGTAATCCTCGGGGCCAGGACTTCCGCAATTGATGAAAGATACAGCCTCTTTATCAACCTGCTGCCTTCTTTTTCCTTTGTCTCAAGACAAAAACTTAATTCCGGCAATGCCTCCTATCCTATGAGGAATGAGACAGGGGAGATACACTCGGTGCTTGAAACCACCTCTTCATCTTTCTTTTCTCCCTCTGTGGAAGTAGGAGTTTCAGCTAACCTTACCGACAACCTGGTTTTATCAACCGCTTTCTCGGTGATGTTTACTGAAGCCACAGACCTTAGACAGGTGGTTAAGTTGTGGTACATCCCTTTAGGGCCTTCGGCGTGGGCGCTTAATTACATACCCGCACGCCTTTCGTGGAGGTTCTGATATGAGAAAATATATACTGCTAATTGTGCTTTTGGCTTCGGCAAATATGCTCTTTGGAGCGGCTGCTTCTACGGTTAAGCCTACGGCAATACCTACGGTTAAACCTGCGGTTAAAGCGGTTCCAGTCAAAACTGTAAAGCCTGTAGTTTCTAAGATAAAGGCGGCAGTGGCGCAGGCTACACAGCAGGCTTATAATAAGAAGCTTGCTGATTATAAAGCAAGGCAGGAAGCCTATAAAAAGAATCAGGAAGCGCTGAAGGCAAAAAAGGAAGAACAGTTAAAGGCTGTCGAACAGAAGAATAAAGACTCAAAAATGGCGGCTGATGACAGCCAGAAACGCTATGAAGAGCGCTTAAATGAAGCTAAGAAACAGGCTGAAGAACAGAAACGAAAGAATGAACAGCAGGTACAGGACGCAAAAAAACGAACTGAAGAGCAGCAACGGCAGTATGAACAGCAGCAGAAAGACGCGAAGAACCGTACTGAAGAACAGAAACGCCAGTACGAACAGCAGCAACAGGACGCCAAAAACCGTACTGAGGAACAGAAGCGTCAGTATGAACAACAGCAGCAGGACGCGAAGAAACGCACCGAGGAACAGCAGCGCCAGTATGAACAGCAGCAGAAGGACGCTCAGAAACAGCTTGAAGAGCAGCAGCGCGAGAGCGAGAAAAAACAGCAGGAAAACGCGAAAAAACTTGAAGAACAAAATAAAAAACTGGCTGAAGAAGCGGGTAAAATAGCGCCGGTTGACGATAATAAGGCAAAGGCGCAGGAGTATTATAAAAAAGGGCTGGCCCTGGAATCTCAGCGCAACTACAAGCAGGCATTCTACGCCTATTCCGAGGTTGTAAAACTCAACGCGGGCATATACCAGGCGTATCAGCGCCTCGGCAACTGTTATGTTTCTTTCGGCAATAAAGAGCAGGCAATAGTTTTCTATAAAAAATACCTGTCTTATAATCCGGGCGATGTTTCCACCGCGTCATACCTCACAAAACTTGAGGCGTCGCACGCGGCGGGTATGGACAAGATTTACGCGGGGAGGAATGTTGATGAGGAGTTTAAATCGCCTTTCTCGGCCCATATGTTTTCGTACATAGACCTTTTTCCCATAAACCTGCTTTACGCCGGGTTCGGTAATTTCTATTCGCGGAGCAGGCTGCAGACATGGACGCCCGCGTCTTCGTCGCTTACCATAGTGGGCGGCATGCTTATCACGGCCGGCGCCATAATCAACGGTAAATTTGAAAATACGGAAAAATCCGATTACGCGCTTATGTCAGCAGGAGCCGGCATGATGGCGGCGGGGCTTTTGACTGATTATGTCACGGCTCCTTTTGTGGCAACCGAGAACGCGGAGCTGTACCTTAATAAGATAAAAACGATGGAGCTTAAAGTTGAAAAGGAAAGGGTGGAATACAAAGACCCGGCCCTTACTTCCGTATTCTCGCTTACCGCCGGAATTATTCCCGGAGCAGGGCACTGGTGGGCGGGCGATAACGAGACAGCGCTTAAGCTGCTTATTGCCACGCCGATTTTAACGGGCATTACATACGGGGTGGGAATGATTTATAACGGAAAAGCCGGCGATGATAATAAAAAGATCGCGCAGGGTTTTATGTATTCCGCAATCGGCGTTTACACCGTCATGAGGTGCATAGACCTTTATGGCTCGCTGCTGCATACCGATAATGTCAATTCGGAATATTACAAACAGCTTCTTTGCCCGAACAGCCCGTATAAGGTAACGGAAAAGAAAGATGAAAAGGAACCGGGCATCGCGTTTTTAATAGCGGCCGGCCCCGGACTGCTCGCGCATGGCGCGGGTAATTTTTACGCGGAAAATTATTCAACGGCGTTTACTCTGGCAGGCGTTGAAGCGCTTGGCGCGGTGTTATACCTCGCCAACCCGGGGACAAAAACAGGGAATACGACGCAGGATTTTATGCGCTATGCGGGTATTGCTTTATTTGGAATTTCATATCTTGCTGATGTGGCTTCCGCGCCCGGCTATACCGCGGTTTACAACGCGGTTTATACCAACAGAAGCGAAAGAATAGCAAAGGAAAATAAGATAGGGTTTGCGCCCATGCTGGATATGGAAAATGTGGGAATATCATTAACCTATAATTTTTAAAAAACGCAAAAAATCAAAAAACACAATATTCGATATTTCAAAAATTCACCATATTTTAGTGGCGTTTTCGTGCACTTTAGTTAAATACTAACAATATACTTAACATAATACTTGACAAAAAATCATTTGTGAGCTATATTACAAATGAGAGGGGAACTGCGAAGGAGGTGAGCGACATGAAAACAGAAAAATCACTCCTACAAACGCTGACCAGCCTTACAGTACTTTTACTCCTGGCAAATAATACACAAGCCCAGACAATCCGCTCGATATTCATCTCTGATACCTCAAATTACAGGATCCAATCAATGGATTTTGACGGCAATGTTATTATGTCATGGGGCTCAAAAGGCAGCGGGGTAAGCCAGTTTAGTTATCCGGGTTCCATTGCGGCAGGAATGGCAAGCGGCCTTATATATGTAGCTGATACGGGTAATAACAGGCTGCAGGTATTTGACACTTCAGGAAACTGGCGCGGGACCTGGGGCGGGCCGGCAAGCAGCAAGCTTAATGGCGGTTTTTCCAGCCCGAACAGCATTGCAGTTATAGTCACTGACGGGCTTGAACGCGTGGTAGTGGCTGACACCGGAAACAACAGAATACAGGTCTTAAACGCTGACGGTACATGGGCTATGACTTTTGGCTCAACAAAGGCCGGCAGCGGTATCATGGACTACAATAACCCCCAGGGTGTGGCAGTTGACACCGTTACAGGACTGATATATGTATGTGATACTTTAAATAACAGGGTTAAAAAACTTGACGCGTTCGGCAACGCGCTTCAGATAATCGGCGGAATAGGGTCGGCGGAAGGCAAGTTCAATTACCCGCGCGCCGCCGCAATCGACAGCAGCGGCAGGGTATATGTGGCTGACGCGAATAATTACAGGGTGCAGAGGTTCTCGCGCGAGGGCGCGTTTGAATTAAAATGGGGAAGCAAAGGCGCGGCTGCGGGGCAGTTTGGCGACATATACGGCATATCAGTGGATTCAGAGGGTTATGTATATGTGGCTGACGCCGGCAATAACAGGGTACAGAAATTTAATTCCGATGGACTGTTTGAAAAGAGTTTCGGGGCTGTAAAGGGCCCGTTGCCGGGGCAGTTTAACTATCCTGAAGGCGTAGCTGTTTTTGAACTGCGTATTGAAGAACCGACGCAGCTGCCTGTGGAAACATTTACAGCCACGGAGACGTTCACGGAGACTCCTGCTGATACTGAGACTTTCACTGAAACACAAACCAATACTGAAATCTTCACTGAAACGCCAACCAATACTGAAACGTTTACTGAAACGCCAACCAATACTGAAACGTTTACTGAAACGCCAACCAATACTGAAACGTTTACTGAAACGCCTGTTGATACAGAAACATTTACACAAACACCAACTGAAACAGCGACAGTGGTTGTAATAATTAAAGAGACGGCAACCGTGATGCCTACACAAGTGCCCACAACCGAAATAACTCCGGCAACGACAGCAGTTAAATGCATGCATGTTTTCAGGTTCAGGATGTCCCATGACCATTTTACAAAGCTTGAAAAGATTTATATAGAACTGCCGTCAAAGGGCCATGCCATAAAATCATGCGAATTCAATATGGCTGAAAAAGGATGCAATAAGTCCAACTTTGGCGTAATTGCCGACAATTTATTCAGGTTGTTCTTAACCAGGGGTTTCCCGGAAGGTGTCATTATTTACTGCGGGAAATGCGGCGTTGAGTATGCCATTGACACCCGCAAGAAATGCGCTAGGGTTTTTGTCCTTGCGGATAAAAATCCGGCGCCAATAGTTGTTGAATCTCGTTATGAGACCCTTGACCCGGCAGAGACTTATAACTATCCAAACCCGTGCCGGGATTTTACAACGATAAGGTTCCCCCTAAAGGAAAGCTGTGAGGCGGGTATGTTGATTACCGATATCAATAATAAGCCGGTCTGGGCTAAAACCCTTACAGCCGCGGCCACCCGGCCGGGGATTAACGAAGTTGTATGGAACCTTGACAATGAGCGCGGAATGAAAGCCGCAAGCGGCGTGTACCTGATAAAGGTATCGGCGCAGGGTAAAACGATAACAAAAAAGATGGTAATCCTAAAATAGCAGGGAGGTGGATTCTATGGACCTTATGTTAAAAGAGAGAAGAAAGGCGCAAAGGCTTCCGATGAACAGGGATGTTAAATACAAAATCTTAAGGATGGGCGCTGAAGCGGTCGAACATGAACAGTTTGTAAAAGCCAAAGGCCATGATATCTCGGAAGGCGGCATAGGCATCCTTACCTATGACAAGTTCCAGCCCGGCGACATATTAAGGGTGGATTTTATCCTTGACGGAAAGGAAATACACGCGGTTTGCGAGGTAGTGTGGAACGGGCACATATTCCTTGGCGAAGAAAGCATGCAGTACAGCATAGGCCTCGAATTCGCGGCAATGACTGAAGAAGAAAGGCGTTACATGGAGGCATATTTCAAGAACCAGTTTGAGTCGGTGTGGAATTATTTGTTAAATCCAGAAAGTAATTGACAATTGACAATTGCTTTTTTGATTGTTGTAGTAATTAATTGTCAATCGTCAATCAACAATTGTCAATGGTCTTTACACCCCCCGTTTTTCATGTTAATATATAAAAAAAGGGAGAGGTGTTTATATGAAAAAAAACGCAATTATAATCATTCTGTTCATGTTTTCGATTTCGTTGTTCGGTATTTCTGAAAAAACCTATATGGAAAATGGCTCGAAGCTATATGCCCAAAAGAAGTATTCAGCCGCTTTTACGGCTTTTGAAGGCGCTGCGTCTTTAAACCCCAAAAACGCTGCGGCTTTTATGTATATGGGGTACTGCAGGCTGGCCATGAAGGACAGGGCAGGCGCGGCGCAATACCTGGAAAAATCATATGAAATAAAAAAATCACCGGCTCTTAAGAAATACATTGATTCCTTAAAACCCCGCGGCGCGGCAGGCGGCGGCGCTTATTATTACAACGGCAGTTACAGCAGGATGGCTGCGCTGGGCGCCCCTGAGCTTACACTGCGCGACGCGTCGTCGGCTTTTGACATGTACGGCGGTACCGGATTCGCTTCGGGCCTTGTTTTAAGGCCGAGAAAGAACCTGGCCTCTGCAATAACAGGTTATTTCAGCGCCTGGTCAAAGTCCGTGTCATCACCCCCTATTGACTCCACATTTGAATTGGGCGGCGGCGGATTCCCGCTGTCGGCCGATCCGGTAAGGAATTATAGCGCTGTCACGTACTGGCTGACAAACAGTGATGTCCTTAACCTGAAATTATTCTATATGAACGTAGGGCTTGCCACAAAAATGTCCGGCGGCGGATTCTCAACGGAAGTCAAGGCGCCTGCGAATGTGCTTATGACTCAGGTTGAGTACTCAAGACTGATCTTCCGCGGATTTTCAGCCGGCGTATATGCCGGCTATAACGGAGGATGGTTTGACGAAATTGGCGACCTGGCTTTTGGCGCGCTCACAAAAACAGAGACAAGCCAGATTGAGTGGGGGCTTTCAGCCTCATATGTCCCTGAATTAGCCGCGTCGGCAGGAAAAGTTACGGCAGGATTGATGGTTTCGGATAAAAGCTCGCTCGCGCCATGGCCGGGAGCTTCCATGACATTATACAGCGCGCCTTCGGTAAACAGCGCGCAGACATATATAGACCTGCGGAATATTAAAGTTACAGACACATATGAGATGATGGGATTTCATGTGGCGACAGTCACGGATATTGCCGCATCAGGAGTTAATGTATCGCTTGCCGGCGCTTATGAAAAGGATAATCTTGAATTGCTCGCGGGGTTCGGCATGACAGCCGGGATTGGCGGAAAGTCAACATCCAAACGGACTGTAACGACAATAAGCACCGGAGCGTCAACAACGACTGATTTGCCTGCATACAGCCCGGCAAAGGACGGATCCCTTATGAACTTCGGAGTTAAGGGACGTTACAGGTTCGGAATATTTACGCTGGGCCTCGGCGTGCAGTTAGGAGGCGCGGGGTATAAATATTTCAGCAGTTCAACCGATACGGATCCCACAACAATATCGCTTGGCTATCTCGGCATAGCAGCCGGCACGACGATGAACCTTTCAGAATCACTGCTCATACCCGTTGAATTTAAATTTGAAAATAACGGACAGGGGGCGAAGTACACCGGAGGCGAGTCAACTGACGATAAATCCACAATTAAAGCGTCTGCCGGTTGTGAATACAAGCTCTCCAGGGAGCTTGCGTTAAGGGCCGGTTTATCTTTTTCAACAACCTCTGAAAAAACCAAAGCCGGAGGAGTAAGCGGCCCGGCGCCGGGCACCGCTGATAATCCCAACCAAAACGACCTTACAATAACGCTTGGCGCGGGATATGCCATGGGAAAAATCCAGCTGGACGGGCTCATTGGCTACACATCCATAATGAGCAGCCCGCTTCCTGACGGAGTGGATTCAATGTCGGCGGGGAATATACAGTTGCTGGTGGGCGGGGTAATTCCTTTTTAGTATTAAGCGATAAGCTATGAGCAATTAGTTAATACAATGATTTTTTATTCATGGCGTATACTTATAATATTAAAAAAATATGTTTACAGTTTGTCATTGCGAGGAACCGTAGTTGACTTATGGCGACGAAGCAATCGCGTTTTCTCCTTCTGGAACAGCGGGATTGCCATTCGACAGGCTCATGGTCCTGAGCGAAGTCGAAGGACTTCGTCGGCAAATTACAAAAACGCCTCCTCGCAATGACAAACATAGACTTTAAATAGAACATGTTAACAGTACACATAGCTTTAGTTCATAGCCCATTGCTTTTTCTTTATTATTCTTGACTTAAACCCAAAAAACTATTAAAATATAGCATATTTTTATATTTATCATTTAATATAAGGAGTTTTATAGTGCAAAAACGTGTTATTTTAATAATATGCGCGGTTATTCTTGTTCTTTTGGTTATTGGCAAGGCTGTTGATTACGCGGGCGCTTCTTCCGCGCCGGTTCTTGTTAAAAAGGTGGCTCTTATCAATATTTACGGTGAAATAATCGACACTACCCACATCCTTGAACTCCTTAAAACATATGAGGATAACGCCTCTGTAAAGGCCATTGTCCTTCGCGTGGACAGCCCTGGCGGCGGTGTTGCGGCTTCTCAGGAAGTTTACAGGCAGATTAATAAGGTGAAAGCTTCAGGCAAAAAAATAATAGTATCCATGGGCGAGCTTGGCGCTTCAGGCGCTTATTACCTGGCTTCAGCCGCTGATAAGATATACGCAAACCCGGGCACGCTGACCGGCTCAATCGGCGTCATAATGAGTTTCATGAACGCTGAAAAACTCATGGGAAAAGTAGGCGTTAATTTCACCACTATAAAGAGCGGAAAATACAAGGATACCGGTTCTTTTTCACGGCCTGTGACTGAGGAAGACAGGGCCATAATGCAGAGGCTTATTACGGATGTTTTAAACCAGTTTGTGGATGACGTCATAATCGGCAGGGACGAGAAACTCGCGGCCGCTTTCAAAATAAAAGAGAAAAATGAGAAAAAAAGAAGGGCATTAATAAAAGAATATATGCTTAAGAACATTGCTGACGGCAGGGTCTTTACGGGCAGGGAAGCCAAAGAACTCGGCCTTGTAGACGAGATAGGTTCCATAGACGACGCCATAGAAGGCGCGGCTGAAATGGCCGGGATAAAAGGCAGGCCTTTTGTTATCGCCGAGAGGAAAAAGACAGGTGTTGAAGCCTGGCTTGATTCGAAAATCCCCTCATTTAATTTTAAAGGCAGCGCAGGCAGTTATTCGCTGAAGTTTTTAATGAACTAAGATGGTATCCGGCGCAAGCCGCGTACCACGTACCACTTAGCACGCGCCACACGGCACATAGCACTTAATTTAATATAACAACACTTGGAGGCAATCATGGCTGAGAATGAAAAAGGACCAAAAGATATAACCCCGAACCCGCTTGACGCGGCCGAGCAAAAGGCGGCGCCCGCGGAAGGCGAGGCAACAGCGCCCGAGGCCGCGGAGCCTGAGCCGAAGAACCTGGATGAGGCGTTAAAGCAGTCGGTCCTCGATACCAGGATATTCTTTACGGTCTTTAAATTCATCCTTATGATAGCGGGACTCGCCGGCATAGTATTCGGCGTCAAAGGCCAGGAATTCATACCGCTTCCCGCGGTATTGGGCGCGCTCGCGCTGGCAATCTCGGTTTTCATCGATATAAGCATAGCGAAAAAATTCAGCAAAGACCCGCAAAACATATCACTCCTTTCCAAATTCATCATGGCATCGGTATTTCTGGTGCTGGCAGGCGTGTTTGGCGTGGAGTTCTTTAACAGGTTCTCTATGACCATAAACAAGTACATTTTGTTGGGCGCTTTGGGCGTTTTTGTTGTGCTCTTTACCATTGATTTTGTGATTTACGTCAGGAAAAACAAGGAAAAGATACTTGCCGACATTTATATGTTCATCGGCGCGGTGCTCATATTCCTGGCAGCAGCTGCGTTTCATTTTCTACTTTGTTATCCCAAGTTTTGTTCTTGCATTGGCGGCCATCATACTTGTGATGATGTCTGTTACCAAGGACCCGCTTAAAGACGATGACAGGTATCCTACCAGGATAACAGCCATTTCAACTATAGTGCTTCTTTTTCTGGCCATCTTCGCGTACGCGGCCACTATTTTTTACGAGAAACCGCTTGATGTCATGACCTTCGGCAAGATTACGCCTTCGTACAAGTACAAGCCCGCCAACTTAAGCTGGTCAGGGGATTCATGGTCATTTGCCTTTGACATGTTCGATAAAAAGAAAAAATCAGGCTCAGTCAATATAATGAACGCTCTTTCCATCGGAATGACAACATTGCCGCCGGATGAGAACGCGGAAATAACAGGGCAGTCGTATAATCTGAACCTGCCTGTGTCAAAAAGCCAGCAGGAAAAAATAGAATATAATCTTGGAGAAAAACTCAGGACGCTTACCGACCCTGAAGGTAATTCCGCAACGGCTGAACTTAAACTTCCGCAATACATAGACCCGCCGGTCTGGAATAAAAAAGGTAACTTCCTTGTATTTACGGCGGGCGAAGAAGAAAACGGGCCCAGGTCCATATGGGGCGTGTCGCTGCAGATATCCCTCTTAAGCAGGGATGAAAAGAAGGAAAAGAAACCTGAGATAGAAGAGGATGACGAGTCAAACACGGTTGTTGTTAAAATGACCGCTGAAGAGATAGAGGCTGAAAAACTCCTCGAGATGAATCCTGATAAAAAAGCCATATATCTTGCAAAAAAGAACGAGGAAAAAGACAAACTTAACCTGCCGGTGGGAAAGCCAAAGACGCTGCTTGCGGATTTCAATGTAATCATTGATAAGGCCTGCGCGCCTTTAACGCATAAGACCGCATGGTCGCCTGATGGCAAGCGCTTTGTATTTGACGCGCCGGATTCAAAAGACAGGCTGAACCTGTGGGTTTCCGATACTGTGGAGCAGTCCATAGACCAGATCACGAAAGGCGAGAGCAAGCTGATGCCGTTATGGTCGCCTGCGGGTGATAAGCTTCTGTATGTCACCAAGACAGACAGTTATACATATTTAAAGATTGCTGACATAGACGGCAAGAACGCCAGGCCGCTGGATGTCACACGCAAGAAAGATAAAGACCTTTTTCCGCTTTGGAACTCGGACGAATCAAAGGTCATATATGTAAAAAAAGGCAAGTTCGTCATTATGAACGCGAATACAACCAACCAGAAAGACCTCTCAAGGGAGACGCTCACACCGTCGAAATTCTGGCTGACAGCCGGCAGGAAGCAGGTAACCCTGGAGTTCACTGATTCAGGCAACATCTGGAAAATATTCACCATAAACCCCAATGGAAAGAAGAACAAAAAAATATTCCAGGAAACATGCGAGACGCTCGCACAGCCAAAGTGGTCATATGACGGCAAGTACGTCGTCACCGGGGCTAATTACAAAAAGGAAAGCGCGCTGTGGCGGCTTGATAAGAATGGCGACTTGAAGACCAGGATGTACACCGGAAAGCACGCGATTACGGAGATAGAATGGGCGCCTAATTCTGAGCGCGTTGCTTTCATAGTAAAGAAGAAGGAAATTCCATCCATGTGGTATGACAGGACAATTAATATGGAGGAATTATGGGTTGTAAACAGCGACGCAACCCAGCCGATGTACCTTTACACTGCCTTAGGAAGCATCAATCACCTGACATGGGATAACGAGGGAAAGAGAATGGCTTTTGACGAGACATATCAGGCTCCGTATTTCATAAACCCGGTCACAAACGTAAAAGTCGTACACGCCATCGGAGCGGAAAAGTGGACGCTTCTGCCGTACGAGTTCTATGGAGAATCACCGGCCTGGTCAAATGACGGACAGGTGCTTGCTTATATATCATGGAGTGATTTCTGGATGCCTTCACCCGGCGCTTCAAGGATATGGATTGCTCAGATAAAATAAGTTTACTTAAATAATCATGGAAACGGATGTTTTGACTAATATCAAAACATCCGTTTTTGATTTTATAATTCAGCAGTTTTGTATTGCATTGAGAAATTGCAATTACGGTGAAAAACCTTGCAATTCGCTTAAACATCAATAAAAACGTGAAAATAAGCGTTTTTTGCTGATTTTTGAAACCGGTTTTCTCCATATAAAAATTTCCGTTGACAAAACAGCCTGTATTTGACAAAATATCATCATAACGTTAAAAAGTTCAACATAAGGCGGGTAAAGTGCGTAAAGTATCAGTTTTTCTAATTTTGCTTGTATTTACACTTACAGCCTCTCTTTTTTCAGACGCCACGCAAATAGGCGGCACAGCCAATAATTTCCTTAAGATACTGGCGCCGGCTAAGCCCGCGGCGCTTGGCGAGGCTTATACCGCTATTGGCGATGATTTAAATTCCATTTACTATAATCCCGCGGGGCTTGGACGCTCTATGCTCGGTGAATTCAATTTTACCCACGTCGAATGGTTCCAGTCTGTAAGGGATGAAAATGTCGGGCTTTTGCTCCCGTTTTCCTTCGGCAACCTCGGGTTTTCCATTAATTACCTTACTGTTTCAAAGATGGACAAAACAATAGTATCAGGCGCGCCCGGAGGATATGATGTGGTCGGATCATTGGAACCCAGTTCGTTTGCGGGGGTAGTAAGTTTCGCCAAAGAATTTTCCGAGAATTTCTTCATAGGCGCCAGCGCCAAGGTTTTAAATTATTCCATAGACCCGTCAGCGGCAAACGGCAGCGCCATATCATTTATGCTCGACCTTGGTGTTGTTTATGACATTTCATTCATTAAGGGCCTGTCAGTCGGACTTGTGGCAAAAAACATAGGCCCCGGAACAACTTATATAAAGGAAGCATTCCTGCAGCCTATGACTTTCAGGGGCGGGCTCGGATACTCGGGGCGTTATTTCTGCGTTGAAGCTGACGCCGAGTACGTAAATGACAATGATCTGAATTATTTTGTCGGCGGCGGAGTGACCATCATGGATGTAATTTCGCTGCGCGGAGGGTATAAAGGCGGCACCATAAAGCAGCTTACGGCCGGCGGCGGCTTAAGCCTGGGAAGTTTCTCGCTTGATTACGCCTATGTCCCGTACACAACAGACGACCTGGGTACGACGCACAGGATTACGGCATCATACAGGTTTGGCTCGCCCGAGGTAAAACTCGCGGCAAAGCCCAGGGTGTTCTCCCCGAATAACGACAGGATTTATGATTTCGTATTCTTCATTCCGGAAGTTGTGGCCAAGAATAAAGTTAAGAACGCGTCCATGGCAATTTATGACGCGTATAAAAAGCCCGTGAGGATATTCGGCGTGAAGGCCTTTAACAGGCTCTTCTGGAACGGATATGACACCATGGGTATGCCTTCGCCTGACGGCAATTATTACGCTGCCCTCATGGTTGATTACGGAAACGGCGTAAAGTCAACGTCAAACTTCGCGCCTTTTGCCCTTGATAATACACCTCCTAATGTGTTTGGAGACGCGTCCCCAAAATCAGGCAAACCGGGCTCGGTTCAGACGGTCAGCGTGCCTGTCACATTTACTGAAAACGCCAGCGACCTGCACGGCATAGGCGCCTGGAAAATCATAATCACAGGCCCGGATGGAAAACCATTTAAGACATTCAGCGGCAAAGGCGAGCCGTATCCGGTGCAGTGGGACGGCAAAGATGACCTTGGCATGATGGAAACAAAAAGTTCATCAATTTATACATATACCTTCTACGCCATGGATACCGTAGGAAACTGGGGCAGGTCGCAATCGGTCCAGACTAAAGTCATATTAAGGGAGATAGTCATAAACCTGGCCGCGGACACGCTTTTTGACATCGGCAAGGCTGACGTTAAGATAAGCGTATATAAGGACCTGCAAAAGATAGCTGACATGATAAAATCAAACGGAAGCACCAAGATAATAGTCGAGGGGCACACTGACAGCCAGCCTTTGAGAAGGTCAAAGAACTACGCGGATAACATGGCGCTTCTCGCAGGCAAGGGCCGAAGCTGTTGTAAAGTTCTTTGCCGAGCTTTTCGACATGGATATAAAGATATTTACCCCGGTTGGCAAGGGTGACACGCAGCCAATCGCGACAAATGACACGCCTGAAGGCAGGAAGTTAAACAGGCGAGTTACCATGAGGATACAGGCGAGTAAAACTGAGTAATTCACTTGAAACAAATTACCAATTACTAATGACTAATACTAATATAAGAGGGAACATACAAACGGAGGTAATATTTAATGAGGCGGAAACAGGTTTATGATACTACGGTACAGTCGGTCGAGAGGACTCTGGACATCATAGAAACATTGAGCGAATACAAGACCGGCGTGGGTGTGACAACCCTTTCGAAAGAACTCAAACTTCACAAATCCACCGTGCACAGGCTTTTAACCACGCTGATGCTCAGGAAATACGTGGAGCAGGACGCTGAAACATCAAAATACAAGCTTGGCATGCGCCTTTTTGAACTTGGCAACGCGGTGTTATCAAAACTTGACATACGCCAGCACGCCATGGCATACCTTCGCCAGCTATGGAGGACCACGGGCGAGACTATACAGCTTGCCATAGTGGACCAGTTCAAAGTGCTTTACGTGGATGTGCTTGAGACACTCGAGCGCGTAGGCGTTAAGTCAAACGTGGGCGAGAGGGTGCCGCTGCATTGTTCGGCGCCGGGCAAAGTATGGATATCCGCGCTGCCTGACGACAGGGTAAATGACATCATTAAAACCCTGAAGTTTGAGCCATTTACGCCTTACACCATAGACAACATGGACAAGCTTAAGGAATCCGTAAACCAGGCAAGGACCCTGGGCTATGCCGTAGATAACCAGGAATACTCAATAGACCTGATATCTGTAGCCGCACCTGTCCGTAATTACCGAGGCAGGGTTATAGCGTGCATTGCCATAACTTCGCCGGCCTTAAGGATGAACGAGGAAAAGATAAAGGAATTCGGGGAACAGGTAAAGACGACTGCCGAGAAGATTTCGCAGTCGATGGGTTTTAACAACAAATAATTTGACTGCTAATTTTCAATTTTATATTTTCAATTTTCAATTACAACCAAGAGTTTTTTTGCCTTCAATTTAAAATTCAAAATTGAAAATTCAAAATTTGTTTCGGAGGTTTCATGTACTTAAACGGCGTTAATTTCGGCGGCTTTCTTTCCCAGGCTGACCTGAACCTGAAACACATCAGCACATTCATAACAGAGAAGGACTTTCTTACTGTAAAATCATGGGGTTTTAATACAGTCAGGCTTCCCGTGGATTATATGCTTTTTGAAAGCGATGACAAACCCTTTAAGTATGATGAAAAGAAGCTCAAATTTGTGGACCGCTGCATTGAATGGGCGCAGAAACATGACCTGTGGCTTGTGCTTGACCTGCATAAGGCGCCGGGCCATTCATTCGCGCACAAGGAAAAGGATTCAAACGATATCTGGGATAAAAAATCAAAAAACCGCAGGCGCTTTATAAAGATATGGGAGTTCCTGGCGCAGCGTTACGCGGGCATGGGGGATAAGCTCATATTTGAGCTCATGAACGAGCCTGTGGCCGGCAAGGACAGCCAGTGGAACGCGGTGGCGGCAGACGGAGTTAAGGCCGTAAGAAAGCATGACAAAACGCACTGGATAATGGTCGAGTCAAATAAATGGGCGAATATCCACACCTTTAAGAACCTGAAAGTTTTCAGCGATAAAAAGATCATTTACAGTTTCCATTTCTATGAGCCCATTGTCGTGACGCATCAGATGGCCGAGTGGACCGGATTTTTCAGGAATAATATTTATAAAAACTTTGTTGAATATCCAGGAAAGCCTGCCGGCATGAAGGGCATAGCCGAAAAAGTCCTGAAAACGGATAAAAGCTTCGCCATATTCTTTGAAAAACAGGATCAGTACTGGAGCAAAAAAGACCTGGAAAAGATGGTGGACGAAATAGTCAAGTTCAGGGATAAACACGATGTGCCGGTACTCTGCGGCGAGTTTGGCTGCGTCGCGCACGCAACGCCCGCGACGCGCTTAAACTGGACCCGCGACATTATTTCAATATTTAAGAAAAACAGGATATCGTACACATACTGGAACTATAAAAACATGGACTTCGGTCTGTGGGACTATACGGATAAATACGCCAAGTCGCCAAACTACGCAAACAAACAGCGCCTTGATAAACCAATATTAAAGGCCCTTCAAAGTGGAATTCTTTAAAGTCCTTCATAAATACAAAAACGCCAGAGTAGCCGAGATAAACACCCTGCATGGGAAAATAACCACGCCCGTATACATGCCCGTGGGCACACAGGCTACGGTCAAGATAATGACGCCGGAAGACATGGAAAAAATGAATGTCAGCGTCATCCTCGGCAATACTTACCACTTATACCTGCGCCCCGGAATGGATATTATGCAAAAAGCGGGCGGATTGCATAAGTTCATGTCATGGAACAAGCCCATACTTACCGACTCGGGCGGATTTCAGGTTTTTTCCCTGAAAGACCTGAGAAAGATAACGAAAGACGGGGTTAGGTTCAAGGCGCACCATGACGGAAGCGAGCATTTTTTCACCCCTGAAAAGGTCGTGGAGATACAAAATATACTTGGCAGCGATATCATGATGTGCCTGGATGAATGCCCGCCTTATCCGGCAACGCATGACTACGTCAGCAATTCCCTTGACACCACCCTTGACTGGGCCAGGAGGGCAAAGGCCGCCCATAAAAAGGAAGGGCAGGCTTTATTCGGAATCATACAGGGGGGAGTTTACAGGGACCTGCGCGAGAAGTCCATGGAAGAGATGATTAAGATGGATTTCCCGGGGCTGGCTATCGGAGGGGTCTCCGTGGGAGAAGGCAAGGACCTTATAAACCAGGCTGTTGACTGGTGCGCGCCTTTCATGCCGGAGGATAAGCCCAGGTACTTAATGGGCGTTGGCACCCCCGAGGATATCTGGTATGCCGTGGAAAAAGGCGTGGACATGTTTGACTGCGTTTTCCCGACGCGCATCGCCAGGAACGGCACGGTGTATTCGCGCGAAGGCCTTATAAAGGTGAGGAACGCGGAGTATAAGGAGGATTTTACGCCCCTTGACCCGGCATGTTCGTGTTACGCCTGCAAAACATTTACCAGGGCGTATATCCGCCACCTTTTTAATGTCCATGAAATACTCGGCATGAGGCTCACTACTTTACACAACATTCAATTTATGATAGACTTGATGGACAAAATACGCAAAAGCATATTAAACGACAGCTACGAGCGCGACAGGGACAACTTTTTTAAGACGTATAAACTGACAGGATTTGCGGACGAGGATTTAGAACCATAAATTGTCAATTGGCCATTGTCAATTGTCAATAAAAAACGGAGGTTTTAATCATGTTTGCATCATTATTGTACGCGGCAGGAGAAGCAGTACCGGCGGCAGCAGGCGCTGTTGCAGGAGCAGGGGCGGAAGCACCGTCAGGAATGGCGGCTGCGATGCAGTTTTTACCGCTTGTTCTAATCTTTGTCATTTTTTACTTCATGTTCATAATGCCGGCAAGGAAAGAACAGAAAAAAACAGCGGAAATGCTCTCTTCGCTGAAGGTCGGGGATAAGGTTGTAACAGCCGGAGGCGTTGTGGGTTTCATTACCAAGATAGACGCGGGCGACGAAGTGGTGCAGATAAGTGTCGGCGAATCCACGAAGTTAAACGTGCTCAGGCCGTACATCACCAAAAAGATAGAAAAGCCTTCAGCTGATAAGCAGATAGAAAAGCAGACAGAAAAGAAGGACTAAATGTCTGAATTACGGAAAGATCCGGTAACAAACAGATGGGTTATAACGCTCGACGATAAGACCTTTAACCCCCAGACTGATTCAAAGATACCGGCAGACCTTCCGGAAAAAGAAGCGTCATGCCCGTTTTGCCCCGGCAACGAGGGCAAAACGGGTAAGACCATACATACCATAAACGAGAAAGACGGGTCCTGGAAAGTAAGGGCCATCCCGAATAATAACCCGTATTTAAAGGTTGAAACCCAGCTTAAAAAACACGGAGTAGGCATTTTTGACGTCATATCCGGGACCGGCGCGAATGAAATTATCATTGATACTCCCAGGCACGATATGGATTTTGACAGGCTCGCCCCGGAGCACATTGAGGATATATTCAGGGTTTACAGGGACAGGATTTCGGACCTTCAGAAAGACACCAGGATAGAATACGTGCTTATATTCAAGAACCGCGGCCCAAGGGCCGGGGCTAACACCCATCACCTGCACTCACAGCTCATGGCCATGCCGGTAGTTCCTGAAAAAGTAAATGAAGAAATCCTGAGCGGAGCGCATTATTATGAATTTAAAGAAAGGTGCGTATACTGCGATGTGATTGACAATGAACTGCTCATGAAAGACAGGGTGGTCAGGGAAACGGAACACTTTGTCCTCCTTACGCCTTTTGCGTCACAGACGCCTTTTGAGATGTGGCTGCTTCCCAAAAACCACGCGGCCCACTTTCACAAAATTTCAGAGCCGCAGTTAAAGGACCTCTCGCACATCATGAAAGACGCGGTTACCAAGCTTAATAAGGCGCTGAACAAGCCATCATATAATTACATGATCCACACGGCTCCGTTAAAGGAAGCTGACATGCCTCATTTCCACTGGCATATAGAGATAATGCCAAGGGTCAAACCTGTAGCCGGTTTTGAATGGGGGAGCGGATTTTATATAAACCCGACCCTGCCTGAAGATGCCGCTGCTTATCTGCGTAAGGTGTAATCCATGAGGGGTGATTCAAAGGACCGGGCGTTTACAGTCTCTGAGATCACCACCGTGGTTAAGGAAATCCTGGAAGACCAGCTAAAAACCGTATGGATACAGGGCGAGATATCCAACTTCTCAAACCCGGCCTCCGGACATATCTATTTTACCCTGAAAGATGAAAACAATCAGATCAAGGTAGCCCTCTTTGGCGGCAGGAAAAAAGCCGCGGGTTTAAACCTGGAAGACGGGAAAAAAGTAGCGGTATCCGGCCGCGTTTCCATTTACGGCAAGCGCAGCGAGTACCAGCTCATAGCTGACGAGATACAGGTCACGGGCTTGGGCGACCTGCTGCTGGAATTTGAAAAATTAAAAAAGAAGCTCGCCGAACAGGGGCTCTTTGATGAAAAACATAAGGTCTCCATCCCGAAATTTCCTGAAAAAATCGGCATCGTCACAAGCCCCACAGGCGCGGCAATAAGGGATATCATAAACATCATATCAAGGCGTTACCCCCAGGTAGAAATCCTCATATATCCCGCATTGGTTCAGGGAAATGACGCGCCTGCGCAGATCATAAAGGCCTTAACAGACCTGGATACCATGGGAATGGATGTCATCATACTGGCAAGGGGAGGCGGCTCAATGGAGGATCTGTGGGCTTTTAATGATGAGAACCTTGCCCACGCGATATATGACGCTAAAACCCCTGTTGTTTCAGCCATAGGCCATGAGATTGATTTTACTATCGCCGATTTTGTATCTGACATGCGCGCGCCCACGCCCTCTGCCGCGGCTGAGCTTATAGTGCCGGACAGGGAAGATATCATGGAAACCCTTTTGTCCCAGGAAGCCACCTTAAAAAGCGCCATATCGCACATGGTGGAGATGTACCAGGAAAGGCTCGACAGGCTGGCCAAAAGTTATGCCTTTAAAATGCCATTTCAGATGTATACGGATTATGTCCAGCGTGTTGACGAACTCGGGGAAAGCCTTTTAAAATCACTTGATGAGAAGATAGAGGATTCATCCGATAAAGTGAAGATAATTTCGGATAAGCTGAAGATAATGAACCCCTTAAATATATTGAAGAAGGGTTATTCCGTGGTTTATAATGATAACGGAGCCATCCTTAAGGACGCTGACAGGGCGACAAAAAACATTAAAATAAGGCTGTATAAAGGAACGCTGGACGCGGAAGTCAAGTAAAAAATGATTTTCAATTTAATATTTTCAATTTTCAATTAATGCATAAAACATAAGACAAGGAGTTATTATGAAAAAAGAAACCGGGTTTGAAGGGCATTTAAACGAGCTTGAAACCGTTGTTGATAAGCTTGAATCAGGCGAGGCTGACCTTGACGCCTCAATAGAGTTATATGAAAAGGGAATGAAACTTATAGAGAGATGCAGGGAAATTCTCAAGGAAAAGAAGCTCAAGATAGAACTGCTGAAAAAGAAGACTGAGAAAGGCTATGAAACTGAAGATTTTGGCGGGGAAGAGGAAAAAGAAACAAAAAAGGCAAAAGTAGATGAGGAAGATGAAGAGGAAGGCGATGGAGGGTTGTTCAAATAAGTGGGTAGTGATTTGTGGATGGTGAGTGGCAGAAATAGAACGTATAACTGGTGTGTTGTTTAGCGGTTTAGATTGTTTTGACTATTGAGATCACTGAGACTACTGAGATCATTGAGACTTGAAGGAGCATTTTAATGGAAGCAAAACTAAAAAAACTGGCAGCGCTTGTTGAAAAAAACCTCGCGCGTTATGTTTCTGAGAAGGATGAGTATCCGGCTGTTATTTATGACGCCATGAGATACAGCCTTTTCGCGGGAGGCAAGAGGCTCAGGCCTGTGCTTACGCTAATGGCGGCTAAGGCCTGCGGGCTGTCATACGCGGACGCCATGCCACTTGCGTGCGCCATGGAAATGATTCATACATATTCGCTGATTCATGATGATCTGCCTGCCATGGACGACGACGACTTAAGGCGCGGTAAACCCACGTCGCATAAAAAATTCGGGGAAGCCATAGCCGTGCTCGCCGGAGACGCGCTTTTAAACAGGGCTTTTGAGACCGCACTTTTATGCGGCCGCAATGAAAAGATAAAACCTGCGGCGCTGCTTGCCGCCATATCCGAAATAGCGCTGGGCGCCGGGGTAAAAGGCATGATTGGCGGACAGGTCATAGACATTACCAGCGAAGGAAAGAAAATATCTGCGGAAACACTCGCTAAGCTTCACGCCGGCAAGACGGGCGCGCTAATAAGGGCCAGCGTGGCATCAGGGGCATTATTAGCGGGGGCCGGCCCGGCAAAAGTGAAGTTGTTTAAGACTTTTGGCGAAAAGATAGGGCTGGCTTTCCAGATAGTCGATGACATGCTTGATGAAACAGGCGATGAGAAGAAAATGGGAAAGAAATTGAGGAAAGACATTTCGGCAAAAAAGGCCACATATCCCTCGTTTTTTGGGCTGGAAGCTTCGGCTGTAAAAGCCGCAAAATTAGTGCTTGAAGCGAAGGTTATTTTAGGTAAAATAGGTGGGGACACAAAAGACCTGCAGGAGATAGCGGATTTCTTTACTGACAGAACTTACTAATACGGAGGCCATAAATGGACGCAGCAATCAGGGACACATGGAACATACTGGTTCAGATAACAACCAATAAGATATTTTATATTACTTTCATATCCTGGTTCGTCGCACAGGCTTTAAAGCTTTTTATTAATCTTGTCATGACAGGCAAGTGGGATTTCAGGCTTTTAGTGGGCACCGGAGGCATGCCTTCATCGCATACAGCCTCTGTTACAGCCCTTACAACGAGCGTGGGCCTCACGGCCGGATTCAGCTCCACCGTGTTTATGGTGGCGCTGTTGTACTGCATAGTGGTGTGCTCTGACGCCATGGGCGTAAGAAGGGCGGCCGGAAGGCAGGCGAAGGTACTGAACATGATGATGGACGAGATCGGAAGGAATAAATTCCACGCGGAAAAAAGGTTAAAGGAACTCTTAGGGCACACGCCGCTTGAAGCCTCCGCTGGCATAATACTGGGGATATTGATACCTATCATACTCTTTTAAGGAAACCATGAAGTACACTATTTTAAATAATATAAAAAGCCCCGATAACCTCAAAGGGCTTTCATTCGCCGAACTTGATACGCTTGCCTGTGAGGTGCGCGATTATATGATAGAGACCGTATCGCATACAGGAGGGCACCTGGCGTCATCCCTTGGCGCGGTGGAGACTACCATCGCGCTGTATAAAGTCTATGACCCTCCCGCTGATAAAATTATATGGGATGTCGGACATCAGGCTTACAGCCATAAAATACTCACGGGCAGAAAAAACGCTTTTAAGACGCTGCGTCAGTATAAGGGCATTTCGGGGTTTTTAAAACCCGACGAATCCAGATATGACGCGTTCGGCGCGGGCCATACATCGACATCCATATCTGCCGCGATGGGATTTGCCAAAGCAAGGGATCTTCAGGGAAAAAAACATAAGGTGGTTGCCGTTATAGGCGACGCGTCATTCGCCAACGGCATGTCGTTTGAGGCTATAAATCATATCGGCCATGAAAAAACAGACATACTTATAGTGATGATTGATAATGAAATGTCGATATCACCGACAGTGGGGGCTTTATCGGGATATTTAAATAAGATAATAACGGGCAAAGGCTATAACGAGGCGCAGGACTGGTTCAAATCATTTGTTGAAAAACTGCCCCAACCCATCGGCGCCCCTTTCGCCAATGTCTTAAAACACATTGCGGAAGGAATAAAAGGCATGATATCGCCCGGCGCGCTTTTTGAGGAGCTTGGATTCAGGTACTTCGGGCCGATAAACGCCGGTCATAATATAAAGGAACTTGTAGATACCTTTTCTAAACTCAAGAATATAAAGGGCCCCAAAATTGTCCATGTAATCACAAAAAAGGGGAAAGGCTACCTTCCGGCGGAGAAAAACCCCACGCTTTTTCACGGGGTGGGGCCGTTCGACAGGATAACGGGTGAGGCCGCGAAATCAACCGGCGCGAACCCGTATTCAAAGGTGTTTTCCGAATCCCTGGTGAAATTGGCAAGGCATGACAAAAAGATAATCGCCATAGTAGCCGCAATGATAGAAGGCACCAATCTTTCAAAATTCAGGCAGCTATATCCGTCCAGGTTTTTTGACGTGGGCATTGCCGAAGAACACGCTGTGACTTTCGCGGCAGGCCTTGCCAAGGAGGGCTTTAAGCCCTTTGTTGCCATTTATTCCACGTTTATTCAGCGCGCGGTGGACCAGATAATCCACGATGTGGCCATACACAGGCTTCCGGTGGTATTCGCGCTCGACAGGGCCGGGCTGGTAGGCGAGGACGGGCCCACGCACCACGGGGTATTTGACATAGTATTCATGAAGATGATCCCGGGCATGGTGGTCATGGCGCCTTCAAACGACAGGGAAATGCAGCGCATGATGGCTGCCGCGGCCATATACAAAGACGGGCCTGTGACGATACGCTTTCCCAGGGGCAGCGCCGCAGTATCAAAGGACCTGATCAGATTCACGCCGGTCAGGATAGGAAAAGCGAAACTTGTAAAATCCGGTACGGATGTTTCAGTAATCTGCCTGGGGACCACCCTGGAAAACGCGCTTAAAGCGGCGGAAAAGCTGGAACGTGAGAATAAAATATCCATTGAAATAATAGACGCGAGGTTTGCCAAACCGCTGGATAAAGCGGCGATTATTAAAACGGCAAAAAAGACAAAAAAGGTAATAACCGTCGAGGAAGGCGCGATAGAGGGCGGTTTTGGGCAGAGCGTAATGCGCGTCATAAGCGCCGCAGGGCTTGAAAAGGTAAAAACAAAAATTCTCGGAATACCTGATAAGTTCATAGAGCACGGCTCCATGTCGCAGCTAAAACGCGACTGCGGGATAGATGACAAGGGGATTGAACGGGCGATATTGGATATGTTGGATATAAAAAAGTAAATACAGCCAATAGCCAATAAACATTTGGCCAATATATTAGGTTCGCGGGATAAATCCCGCGGTTTATTATAATTAAATCGCAAAGCGATACATTATTAATGGCTAAAAGTATATTGGATATTGGTTAAAATGAAGAATATGGAGGGTTTTATGCTGGCTTCACTCAAAATAAAAAATTATGCGTTATTAAAAGATGTTGAGATCGACTTTTCAGCCGGTCTTAATATCCTTACCGGCGAGACCGGCGCCGGGAAATCCATCATAATCGGCGCGATAAATACCGCCGTCGGCGAGCGCGGGTACCTGGAGAACATCAGGACCGGCGAGGATAAGGCTGTAGTCGAGGCGGTATTTGACATTAAGGGAAATAAAAACCTTATGACTGCGGTAAACATGATGCTTGACGAGGCTGGAATTGAAAAGACAGACGGCGAGCTCGTTATAAAGAGGGAAATCAGCAGGACTTCAAAAGGCAAGATAAATATCAATAATTCATCCGCGACGCTTGCGTTCCTTGAAAAACTCGGAAAGATACTCGTCGACATACACGGCCAGCACGAGCATCAGTCGCTTTTAAAGGAAGAGGTTCATATGGACCTGCTCGACGGATACGCGGCTGTCCTGCCTTTAAGGTCGGAAGTTTCGGACGGGTATTCAAAATTCAACCAGATAAACAGTGAAATAGCCGCTATGCGAAAGCTTGAAGAGGAAAAACAGGACAGGCTTGAGATGGTCTCATTCAGGTTAAACGAACTTGAGCAGGCTGACTTAAAAGCCGATGACGAGCTTGAAAAACTCAACGGATTAAGGGACCTGATGGTGCACGCGGAAGCCATGAAAGAATCGGTTAATTCGGTGATTATGAGCCTCTCGCCGTCCTCGCTTGACATGGAAGGCGACGGCGCCATAGCGCTTCTTTACAGCGCGCAGGAAGAGATGGATGAGATAGCCAAGATAGACAAAAAAGCAATGGAAGACCAGATAGCGCTCGCCAAAGACGCGGGCGTAAGGCTTGAGGAAATCAAGGAGTTCTTTATATCATATAAGGACAGGATTGAATTTGATAAGGATAAACTTCAGGAAACCGAAGAGCGGATAAGCCTTATCGAAAGCCTCATGAAAAAGTATAAAAAGAGCGGGATAATCGAATTAAAGTCATATCATGCTGAACTGGCTGATGAGAAAAAGAAGATAGAGCTAAACAGCGGCCTGATAGAAGAAAAGGAAAAGGAAAAAAACGCGCTGATGGCGGCTCTGGCGGTTATCTGCGAGAAACTCTCGGAGACGCGGCATAAGAAGGCTGCGGAACTCGGCTCGAGGATAGAGGAAGAACTTAAGGACCTGGGTATCGGCAAAGGGCGGTTCCTTGTGGATGTTAAGGAAACTGAAACAGAAGACACCACGGGGCTCTTTGTTAAAATTAAGGGTAAAAATTTCAGGCCGTCAGCGACAGGCATAAATATTGTGGAATTCATGATATCTTTAAACCCGGGAGAAGATTTAAAACCGCTGGTTAAGGTAGCCTCGGGCGGGGAAATTTCCAGGATCATGCTTTCGATCAAGAACATATTATCGGCTGTGGATATAATACCGTGCATGGTTTTTGACGAAATAGATACCGGCATATCGGGAAAAATTGCCCAGGTCGTAGGAAAGAAGTTAAAGGAAATTTCCGTTAAAAAACAGCTGTTGTGCATAACGCACCTCCCGCAGATAGCGGCCTATTCTGACACGCATTATTCCGTGGAAAAAGCTGTAAAGGACGGCAAGACAGAAACTCAGATAATAAAACTTGATGGACAGAATAAATTGCGGGAAGTCGCAAAGCTTTTAAGCGGTGAAACCGTTACACAGGCATCGTTGGAAGCGGCAAGGGAACTCATTGATTCTATCAGGAATTAATTGTCATAATGCCGGCAGCCGCAGCCTTCAGGCTGCGCAAGGCAGGATCTGATGCCGGCCTTTCGCAACCTGAAGGCTGCGGCTACCGGGACTAAATACATATGCTCAGGTGCCTTATGAAATACATTGTTGCTTTACTTTCAGCGGTTCTTATCTGCCTGTACATATCTTCCGCCCCTCCTACCATTATTTTCGGGGACAGCGGCGAGATATCCGCTGCCGTGGCCTCGCTTGGTATCGCGCACCCTCCGGGTTATCCTGTATATATGCTGGCCGGTAAACTGGCCACCCTCGCGTTCCCGGGCGATTTATCATGGCGCATAGGCCTGTTATCGGCCCTGCTTGGGGCTATGTTTTTTGCCGCAGCGGCCTTTGCCGGAGTTTTTTTTCTTAAACAATACGCCCCGGAAAATAACCGCAAATACCTATTTTTTTCAGCTGTCACGGCTGCTTTCTTATTTTCATCATCAGGTTTATTCTGGTTTTTATCTTCATATGATAAAGGCGGCATTTATATCATGGCGGTATTTTGCGCCCTTATTGCCATGACTTTTTCAGGGTTATACGTAATAAAAAGTGAAAAAAAATACCTGTTCCTGTCATATTATGCCGCGGGATTTCTTGCGGTTCTTCATCCTACCATGCTGCTTTTCGCGGTTTTTATCCTGGCCATCCCTTTTATATCCGGAAAAAAACCGGGTATGTCCCTGGTAACGGCGTTTTTTCTTTTCCTGTTTTCGCTCATAACACCTTACGCGTATCTTTTCATAAGGGCAGGGGCTAATCCTGTGATGGACTGGGCAGGCATCAGCAGCGCTGGTGAAGTCATTAACCATATTTTCAGGAAGCCTTACATGCAGCAACAGCAGCATCAGGCGCCGTTTATGGCGGCTTTTGGTTTTAAACTGCTGAACTACGCAGTCGACTGCCTTAAAACATACTGGCCGGCCCTGCTTTTCGTCATTCCGGGTTTGTACTTCATGTATAAGAAATCCGTGAAATTATTTTATACATTCATTATTCTTTACGCGGCTGACCTTGCCGCTGTCATTATCTTCACCGGCGGTTCGGTTTCGCCGCTTTACGCTGAGGTGAATTCTGTATTTTTCCTGCCTGTAAACCTGCTGCTTATTATGCCCGCCGCGGCAGGAATATACCTTACAGTCGCGTCACTGCCGGAAAGGCCGGTATTTAAGGCGGCTGTTATCCCGCTGGTTTTTATCGCGCTGTCAGGTTTTCAGATATTGAATTCAGCGGCGCGCAATTCCAACAGCGGATATTACATGGCCTATGACAGGGCTGAGAATATGTTAAGGACAGCGCCGGTTGGTTCTGTTATTTTTACCGGATCCGATTCCATGGCATTTAACATACTCTACCTGCGCCAGGTAAAAGGCAAATACAATGACAGGCGCGTATATGATTCAAACGCGAACCTTTTTAACCTTGATATATTCAAAAATGACAGGAAAGCCGGCACGCTTACAGTAAAAAGAGAAAAGGAAATTGAAGCGTTGATGATTTCAGCGGACCCTGATAATGTCTTTTATACGGATTTTACAGTCCTGGAAAACACGGGAATGGCCACAACGCCTTATGGCATACTCAACTGTACAGGAAAACAAAAGGGCACATCCGGCCTGATGAGCCTGTGTTCTATCCGGGGATTTTTTCAACGGGGAAACAGGGACATTTTTACGGAAGAATATTTTGGCAGCGTATTATCCAGGATGATGGAATACGAGGCGCAAAACGGGGATGTAATCAGGGCCGATATGTATAAATCCGCAGCCATAAAAGAAGGCGGAAAAGCCGCGCTTACATATACAACTCTTGCCATGATATATTATGAGAACCTGCATGAAGCGGAAAAATCCCTTAACATGCTTGAAAAAGTCATCCTGCTCGAGCCATTTAATACTGTGACCATGGATTTGATAGTAAAGATATGTAATAAGGAAGGGTATAAAGACCGTGCCAATTATTGGGTTTCGCGTATCGATAAGGCGCAATAAAATACGCTGGTAGCCGCATCCTTCAGGCTGCGCAAGGCATGGTTTATGGAGGCGTTTTGCTTAAGCATGTAATTAATCGAAAATTGAAAATTTAGAATCGAAAATCCGCCCTAAAAATACTTATTGCCAAACTAACATATAATTGATAATATATTGAAGTTAAAAAATATTCCGGAGGATAACGTGCCCGACAAAGACAATCTCATAAAACTCTATAAAGAACTGCTGAAAAAGCAGAAAAACGACCCCCGGTTCGGTACTCCGGACCCTCCTACTTGTTTGTGCAGCGTATATGGCACAAAAGAACAGCTTGAAGAAGTCGAAGAAGAGGCCAAAAAAGCCATTAAGGAAGAAAAAACATACGCGGACGCTTATGTAGCGCTTGCCAGAGTGTACGCGACTGAAGGAAAGTATAAAGAAGCTGAAGCTGAATTAAAAAAGGCCGTGGCTGTAAATCCTGATTTTTCCAACGCTAATTTCTGTTTTGGAGACATATATTACCAGATGGGAAGGCTCGATGAAGCGGAAACTTACATAAAAATGGCCGTTGAAAAAGACCCTAAGTACGCGAGCGCCCATATCATACTCGGAAGGATATATTACAATAATGAAAAGATAAACGAAGCGGGTGCCTCATTTAAAAAAGCCATTTCCATCAAGCCGCATTACGCTGACGCGCATCTGGGCCTCGGCGGGGTTTATGTAAGCCAGGGTAAAATGACCGAGGCTGAAGCGGAACATAAAAAAGCGCTTAGCATCAACCCGAAATACGCTGACGCCCACACGGGGCTTGGATGGCTTTATTACCTTAAAGGCGAATATAAATCGGCTGAAAAGGCATTCTTAAAAGCCCTTACGCTGAAACCCCAGGAATCCGAAATATACGTTGGCCTCGGCTGGGTATATTACAAACAAAACAGGTATGAAGAAGCTGAGACAGAATTTTTTAAGGTAAAAGAGATCAGGAAAAACGACCTTGACGCTTTTGTCGGCCTTGGCTGGACATATTACAGGATGTTCCTTTTAGGCGAGAGTGAATTAAACGCCGCTGAAAAAGAATTCAAATCAGCCATAAAGACCGATGTTAATTACGGCGACGCACATACGGGCTTGGGCTGGGTGCTTTACCACAAGGATGACCTTGAAGCTGCCGAGCGTTCCTTTATGAAAGGCATTGAATTAAACCCGGAGCAGTCTGACATACACATAGGCTTGGGCTGGGTTTATTACAAGTGGTTCTCAAATAAAAAAGAACGCTTAAAGGACGCTGAAAGGGAATTCTTAAAGGCCATAGAAGTCAACCCGCTTAATCCGGATGCGTTTGTGGGAATCGGATGGGTTTATTTCAGGCAGGATAAAATTAAAGACGCAAAGAAAAACTTTAAAAAAGCCAGGGACTTGAATGAGAATTTCGCGGACGCGTTGATAGGCCTTGCGACTGTGTATGAAAAAGAGGGCCGTAAAGCTGAAGCCGCGGATATATTTAAAAAAGCGAGAAAAATCAGCCCAAAAGGGGCTTTTTAAGATTACATGTACAAAAAAAAGGCGGCTGAAAAGCCGCCTTTTTTTTGTGTTGGTTTTATATTTACCTTAACCCTAAACCCTTACCCTTAACCTTAGCTCTTAGACTTTAGGTCTACAGGCTAAGGATAAGGATAAGGGTTAAGGTTTAAAACTACCTAAACCGCCCTAAAATCTCCCGCGCCTTCGGAGACATCTCCGTATCAGGCGCTTTCGCCAGGAATGTCTCCATGCAGTACTTCACGCATTCTTTATCGCGTCTTTCCGCGCATACAATACCCAGATTGTAATATGACTGCGTAAGGTCCGGGTCCATTTCGAGTGATTTTCTATAGGCTACTTCAGCTTCAGCAAGGTTCCTTTTGCCAAAATAGAAGTTGCCGAGCATGAAGTATGAATTTGCGGCGAGCTTTTTATCATATATTGTTAGCTGTTGAATAAGCGGCATGGCGTTCTCCATCGAGCCTACAGCCAGATATATTTCTATCAGGTTATTGTAAAAGATGCCTGTAACCGGCGCTTTTTCTATGGCGGTCCTGTAGCTCTGTATGGCCTGCTCCAGGTATGACGGGTTTTCCGCCTTGGCCAGGAGGAAATAGGTCCTGCCGAGGTTTCCCCAGTAATAGGAGTTTCCGGAATTAAGTTTTACCCCTTCGCTGTACGCGTCCAGGGCTTTATGCAGTAATTGTATCTGGGCGGGTTTATCAGTTATCTGATTTGCATATCTCTCATAAGCCAGGCCGAGGTAAACAGGGTATTTAACCTCTCCCGGAGCTTCCTTTACCGATTCGATGTGTTCTGTTACGGCGTTTTTCCAGTCGTTTTTGTAGTTGCCGTAAATTTTACCGCGGTTGTAGTGCACATCCGCGCTGTAAATGGAGTATGCCATATAACCGGCATACAGGAATACGGCTATGGAAACGGCCTGCAGTAATGTTTTAGCAACGGCAAAACCGTTGCCGCCTGTTTTTAGAAGGGTTATGGCGCGCTGTTTAACTCCGTAGCCGCTGTTATATAAATACATCTGTACGGCGAAAAGTACATAAAGAAGCGTGTTTATGGCAGCGACGCCGAAAGAAAAGAGGTTCTGCACAAAGTAGGCTGTAAAGGCTGAAATAACAGCCATTGAAATAAGTTTAAGGTCAGGGTCAGTCAGGCGCTTATGTGATGATATCCAGGCAAGAAGGAAAGCTGTTATAAGCAGAAGGTATATGCCAAGCGAAGTTAAACCCATGGTCGCGCCGATGTTTAAGAGTTCGTTATGCGCCGTCCTTGAGGAGACATTGGCGCCGTCTATCTGCGCGAAATCAACGCCTTCAAATTTAGGGAAGACGGTTTTAAATGTGTCAACCCCGGTTCCGAAAACAGGGTATTCCTTTATTATCTTCAGCGCAGGCAGCCATATATGGAGGCGGGAAGTGGAAAAACTTTCATTTAAGTGCGTTAATGTGTTCCAGATCCTTTTTGTGGCGTCCCTGCCGAATGTGGCGCTTAAAACGCCGGCGACCAGTATTACCGAAAGTGCGGTTGCTATGAGCCTTTTATTTGAAAAGAAGCCCGCCATAAATACATCCTTAAAAGGTTTGCCGGAAAACTCAGGCTGGACGGATTTATCTTTGTACTGGTTATACATCCAGTACGCAAGCAGTGCCAGGATTGACGCTATGAAACCGAGGAACGGCCCGCGGCTCTGCGTGCCCACAAGCGCGATGTATGAGAGAATGAACATAATGCCAAGCATGACGAGCATGGAATACTTTTTTGACCTCAGGTTTGTAATGAAATACGCGGCATAGAAGGGAATTATCATTATGAGGAACGCGCCCAGAAAATTGGGGTTGCCCATGGAGGCGAAATAACGGCCCTGTATCATGGAGCCTTCGTTCCATTTTATGAAATCAAAGCCAAAATACTGCGCGGTTGCGTATAACGTGACAAAAACACCGGAGAGCATCGCGGATAACGTCAGTGCCGTAAGGTGTTTTTTGTCTTTAACTGCATTAACCGCTAAGTAATAGATTATGACGTAGTTGATGTTTGAAAGCGAACCCGCGAAATTCTCATATTCACCCCTGAAACTTAAAGCCGGCGCGAAGCTTGATACTGTGGTCACTATGTTCATTACAACCCATGCGATAAGAGGGAAGTCGAGCGGCGTAGGGGTAAATTCAAATTTGCCGGTTTCAAAAGTTTTTACAGCCCATAAAGCGAGCATGGCGCAGGTCAAAAGGCGTAAAAGCGTGAGTTTGGGCATCTCGAACTGGTCAAAGGAATAAATATTAAAATAGATGGGTATTATAAAAACTGTAGCAAGAAGGAGCCAGAATATTAGCCTGTCGCACCATATGACAATCCTGTTTCCCGGCAATTCAGTCTGTTCTTTAACCTTATTTTTGATATGTTCTTTGACCATTATAACCTCGATTTTTGGTGTTTTTAAGGCCTCACGACCATTAAGTATATGTTTTCACGGACTTTTCGTCAAGACGGATTTTACTGCCGGCTGACATTAACTGGAAAAAGGGAAAACATATGATATAATTAGTCTGTAACAAATTCAAACCTACACGCTCAAATTGCTAAAACTCCGGCATCCTAAATAATGCTAAAACTTCGCTTATTTTAATACATCCAAATGCTGATTCAATTTATCGGGAGGGGTTACTATGTGTAAAAAGAACATTTTAAGCGCGTTATTTATGGCGTTGTTGGTTGCTTATCCCGCCATGGCTGACAACTCAAACCTGGGGCAGATATTTTATGACAGGTCTGTCAGCGAATACCTTCAGGGCAGCAGGGACGAGGCCATATCATCCATGGAAAAATCCCTGAAATACGCGCCTGACAATGTTACGGCGAAAAAAATCCTCGCAAGGCTGCTGGTTCAACGCTCGTCAGACTTTTTTTACGGCAATGAAGTGGAAAAAAGTTTTATCGACATAAAAGAGGCGAAACAACTTCTCCCGGCGGACCCGCAGGTCGACAGGCTTTACGGTTTTGTGAAGGACGCATTTGAGGAAAGGTATAAGCCGGATGGCGGTCGCCGTTCCCGGAGAGCAGGAACAAAAGGACCTGGTAAAATTCATGGCGGGCGCTTACCTTGGCAATAAACCGCCTGTAGAAACATCCACGGGAAATGAAACACTCTCCAGGACTGAGGTTACATGGCTTATCGCCGCTTTTGGGGTCGGAATACTTATACTTTTTCTCGCCGTGCTCCGCGGATTTGATAAGCTTGCGGAAGCGCGTGAACGCGATATATATTCGCAGCGCGTGGAGCTCGAAAGGGTAAAGTGGACCCTATCCGGCGGCAGGAAAACGGAGAACCCGCAGAAAGACCCGGCGTATGCGGCGTCGCTCATATCAGCCGGATTATCGAAGGCGCCGGCTGAGATGGAACGCCTGTTAAAAAATCCGTACCTCGCGGTCAGGTCAAAAGGATTGATAATCCTGGAAGCGGAAATGCTGGGAAACGAAGGGCAAAAGCGCGCCGCAGCCAGGCTGCTTGAACCGCTGTTATACGACAGGGACGCGCTCATATCGGCAAACGCAGCGAGGGCTCTTGCCGGTTTTGACATAAACAAAGGTATGTCGGTGCTTGAAAAAATGGCTTCCGGAGACAGGCAGCAGCGCGTGGCGGCGCTTCATGTCATGGGATGGGTGCGTTCTGAACGCGGGGCTAAAATACTTTTAAAACATATTTCTGAAACCGACGGGAAGCTGGCGGCTGCCGCAATTAACGGACTCAAACTGCTAAAAGAGGCTAAATTTGCCGGGCTGACGCCCAAAACCGCTTCAGAGGCTGACCGTGTTTTAACATTGATGACGGTAAAAAAGGGGGCAGTATGATAATTAAAACCGTGTTTGGAGTTTTTTTAACGCTGATTTTTGCGGCTAGTTGTTTTGCCGATGTCATAAGGCAGACCACTGATTCGGATTTCTACGGAGGGTCGCTTAACGCCGCGGCAGTGGTAAACACCGGCGCCGGGGCGTCCATAAAACTGAAGTCAGGCCAGTTTTCCATGCCTGGCAATGGGTTCATAGTAGCGGGTTATACTGATTACCTGTTGTATAACCCTGGCGACAGGCTGGCAATGGCATTTTCGCTTCCTCTTCATTTGACTGTGACCGCAGCGGTCATCTACGGGCAATGGATAGGAAGCACGGGGTCATACGAGTGCGGCATACTCGCGGATTCTTACGGAGGCACTTCACCCGTTATAGCCCAGTGGCTGAGCCCCGGCACACATAATGAAGCGCACAATACGCTTGCGCCTGGCAGTTCTTACTATGTCAGGGTGTCGTTCACTTCGGACGCTGTCTTGAGCGCGAATACCCCGTATCATCTCTTTTTAAAGGGGCTCTCGGGGCTTGACGGGTCAAATTACCTCAAGCCCCGGTCAACCACACCTAATAACATGTTTTTTGCGACTTATCCGCATAATGACCCGTATCAGCAGATACTACAGTCAATTGACGCCGGTTTGAACTGGTCGGAAAATAGCGGAAATCAGCCGGTTTTCATCCTTGAATACCTTGACCCTCTTGGCGGTTATCTGGACGCTTCCGGCAGGCCGGTTAGCTATATCGGTAACCCGTATTCATCATATGTGGATACGAACGTTTACGGTAATTTTTTTGTGGGCCAGGATTTCCAGGTCAAAAACCCGGCCACCATAATCAAAGTAAGGGCGTACGCGCAGTCGGGCGGCGCGGCCCCGGCGGATGACCTTCATGTGGTGATACAGGATATAACAAACCCGCTGTCGGTGGTCATGCTGACGGACGAGATTTTCCTGTCTAAAACAAATATATTCCCTGGATTTTCCTGGATAAATTATACGCTCATCAATCCGGTCAGCTTTGTGGGCAATCACACTTACAGGATATTTTTCAAGTCTTCCGGCTCAAGCTCCGCGGGTTATTACACGCTAAAAGGGTCGCAGATATACAGGAACGCGTCGCAAAATTCGGTCTTCAGCGAAGACGCGCTTACCGCGGCTTCATTCGGCGGCAGGGAATCATACCTTGTATATACTACGGGCGCGGGCACATCGTGGGATGATTTTAACAGGACGCGGGACCTTCTCGTTTACATGTCTGATTCTTATTCCACCTTATATGTCCCGTCGGGCAATTACTGGTCGCCGCCTTTTGACACAAAAGGGCAGTCGTCATTTACATCCATGTCATGGTCGCCGGCGTCCCAGGACCCTTTGACAGGCGCACAGCCGGTCAAGTTCCAGGCCGCCGCAAATAATGACAACGCCACATGGGATTACATCGGCCCGGACGGCACGCCTAATACATGGTTTACGGACCCCGCAGCGGCGGCCCTGCCCGGGGTTTTCGGCAATAAGAGGTACATCCGGTATAAACTGACACTGACGACCCAGGATAATACTGTATCGCCCGTAATAGATTCGGTTGATATTTATTACAACGCGCGGCCTTCGTCAAATGACGCCATAAACCTGACCAGTTATCCCAACCCGTTCAACCCTGCAACGGAGGAAACGGTGATAAGGTACACGCTCGCTGAAAATAGCGGGGTAAAAATAACCGTCATGACGCCGTTTTCCGTCATTGTAAGGAAGTTTGACATAAAAGCAGGCGATGAAGGCGGCAAGGGAACCGCGGCAGGATATGAAAACAAAGTGGTGTGGGACGGGCGCAATGATTTCGGCATGACTGTGGAATCAGGGGTATATATATGCCATGTTGAAGTTGGTTCGAAGTTATATAAAAGAAAAATAGCGGTTTTGAGATAGGGGGAGACATGAAAAAATTAATCGTATCATTTCTTACGGCATGTATCATTGTTTCTGCGGCCGCAGCCGCGATTGCTGTATCTTATGACGGAGGCGCGGCAGGCGGGTTCCTGTACTCGGGCGGTTCCGGCGCAAGGTCGGCCGGCATGGCAAACTCCGCATCGGCAGACTGCTTTGACGCGTCAGGAGCGTACTTTAATCCTGCCCTGATAACTTGTGTCAAGAATACAGAGGTTACTTTTTATTATATGTCGCCGCTAGAAGGGGTAAATTTTAATGTCTTAAGTTTTGCCCTTCCTGTCATGGAGTACGGCATGATGGCCTTTTCCAGGGTTGAGCTGGGGGTGGAAGGCGTGGAAAGGATTAACGGCGAGGGTATCAAGACCGGGGATTTTTCAGACAGGAGTGATGCATACATGCTTACGTACGCATATCCCGTGACGAGCTCGCTCTCGTTTGGCATGACGATTAAGCTCATTACCCGCTCTTTTGACACTTATAACGCGAACGGATTCGGCCTGGACGCGGGCGCTTCCTATGATTTCGGCGGCGTATTTAAGGCATCAGCCTCGCTGATAAACGTGACACAGCCGCAGCTTAAGACAGGAAGCACTGTGGAGCTTTATCCGATGAATATGCGCGCGGGAGGGGCGTTATATCTTTTAAACTCAAGGGTTGCCATTACAGGCGATGCTCTTTTTATCAATCTTCTCTCCGACGGCAGGGATTTTTCGGCGGGCAAAGGCCAGTCATACATAAGGTATTCAGGCGGGGCGGAATTCAGGCCTTTTGATTTTATCGCGGTGAGGGGAGGCGTAAACAGCGAGAGCTTTACTGCGGGCGGCGGCATTACGACAGAGAACTTCACCCTGGATTACGCGGCCGCGTTCAACGCGTCGGGTGTGGTGCATAATTTCGGCGTCACGGCGCGCTTCGGGGAAGTGCCGACTGAAAGGGAAAAAAGGCTGCTACAGGATAAATTCGTCCTTTCAAAAGATAAGGAAAGGTTAACCGAGGGCATGGAGGCGATGTCTTATGGACAGCTTTACCTGACAGCCCTTAATGATTTTAACACGGGTAAAATAGATAAAGCGCAGGCTGAGGTAAAACTGCTGCAGGAAAACAAAAAAGGCGACCCGAAAACGGACAAACTGGCGTCAGACATACACCTTGCCGTTGACCGCAGGGCGGCCGGGCTGAAGTTCGACGACGCGGCGGCATATATACTAAAAGGGATGACGCAGATAGGCCTGGCAATGATAAAAGATGCGGAAAAAATTTACCCGGGGATCACAGACGCGAAGATAAAGGAGTACATGGATAACGGCGCGAAGGAAATTGAAAACCGTAAATACCTGGACGCAAAAAAATGGTACGAAAGCATCCTCGCCGTTGACCCGACAAATATTAAAGCCGCGGAAATGCTGGGAAAAATACAGGACCTGACAAATATGATGAATAAGTAAAGGGAATAGAGAAAGGAGACAGAAGATAAGAATTGTGGTGTTTACTCTTGTCTCTGGTCTCTTGTCTCCCCGTGTCCCTTTTCCTCCGTTATCTATTAAAAACTAATCCCTGCCTTTGACTCCACCTTGCTCCCGCCTGTGAGCAAATTCAGCATCAGGACAAATCCGACTGTGCATACCACGACAATGCCGCTTATTATTAGTATTCCTTCCAGTTCCATGCCGCAATCACCGTGGCACTCTTCCTGGTGTACGTTTATGTACGCGTCAGGGTCGGAGGTGCCGGTCTGGGTCTGTTTTTTGAAGTCGTCAGAAACTTTTTGCTCCAGGGATTGCTCGCCGCCTATGCCGAATCCGGCGTATTGCGGCTGCTTTGAGATAGTTTCCTTATAGTCCGGGAAGTTTAATTCCGTGGCAAAAACGGGCAGTACATAAAAACTGAAAAAAATAAGCGTGAAAACAGCGGCTTTCTTCTTCATGAGCGTCTCCTGGGTTTAGTGTGCCGCATGCTGAATAATACGCGGAATGACTTAATAAAAGATAACATTTAATGAAGGCAAAGGCAAGGATGAATGCGGCGAATGCGACGAAATGATTTGATACTGTCAGCAATTGTGTGCAAATTGATTTGCTCTTTTTTCCTTCTCCCTTTGGGAGAGGGCAGGGTGAGGGGAATAAGACAATTGGTTTCACCTCCCCCCGCCCCTCTCCTGAGAGGAGAGGGAGAAAGCCGTTTATAATGATAACAAAGATATTTAACGGCCAAAATGAATTCACACACTATTATGTAAAATATCTATTATTTTGACCGGTACAAAAAAGCCTTTAAAAATGATATAATTATGCATCATAAATAAGGAGGACACACATGATGGAAAATGGCTTTTGGTACACATATGATGACAACCCTGCGGGCGGTGATTCAAAGGTAACACCACATTCCGGAGAAACATTTATAATGTCAAAACCCGGTGTTAAAGGCGACGGTGAATGCGCGCGCATGGCCGGAAAGGTCACTGTTAAATTTCAATTTGGATTTGTGGGTATGGGGTATTATTTAAGCCCGAAGGATGTAAAGAAGCCCTTTGACATCAGCGCGAAGCACGGGCTGCGTTTCTGGCACAAAGGCGACGGGAAAAAGTACAGGGTAAAGCTGGTATCCACGCACCCGGATTTTAAGGATAAGGATTCCGACAACCACTTCGGCAATGACTTCCGCACCACTGACCAGTGGGGCCAGACGGAAATACACTACGCGAACCTTTTTCAGCAGCAGGGATGGGGGAGTAAAGTCGAGCTAAAGGCCGCCCTTACCGCCATAAAAGAAATTCAGTTTGTCACACTGGGCCAGCCGCATGAAAGCGTGGAGCTTTGTGTGGACAGGCTGGAAATTTTTTAAAGGCAATTAACAATTAATGTGCGCGGCTGCATTATTTTAATTATAATAATTTAAGGCCGGCAAAAATTAAAATTTTAATTTGTCCGCAAAAGGAGCGCCGTGATAAGGAATTTTATATCAGCGATATTTGCTTTATTTTTTTCCGCACATATATCCGCGCAGTCAATATATGACCTTAATTCCAAAGGCCCCATCAGTGATTTTGCGGGTATTATAGACAGTGCCTCCGAAGAGCGCCTAACCAAGCAGATTGAATTGGCTGATAAGGAAAATGGGCTGGAATTTGCGGTGGTTACATTAAATTCCGACAATAATACTGAGGCCCCGGGCAATATTGTAAAGGTTTTATATAAAAGATGGGCCTTGGGAATAAATGGCAGGGATAACGGCGTAATGGTGCTTGTAATAAAGCGAAACGGGGAAATGAGGGCTGTCATAGGATACGGCAATGACGCAGGCATGCCTGATGGTTCAGCTATCGGCAGCATAAGCCAGATTTTGACGCCGTATTTCAATCAGGGAATGTATGGGGATGGAATACTCGCTGTTATACAAAAGCTTTCAGAGTACGCGAGTGTGCGGAGCCTTGCGCCTGTGAAGAATAAAGGCACAAATATAACGAAGCCTAAAACGGATTATACATGGCTGGTCATGTTTCTGACTGTTATAACAGCAACAGGGATGTATATAGCGGGTTTGGGAATTAGAATCAGGAATATTTCTTTAACGCTGGTCGGATTTGTGCTGGCGTCAGTTCCGCTTGTAATTGTATTAACGCCATATCTGGAAAATATGATAATATCGGCTAGTATTGCCTTGTTCTCGGTCATTATGCTGGCTGCCGGTATTTGTTTGGGAAGAAAACCTGAAATAAAGAGAAAATACAAACGGCCTGTTCTAAAAGACGGCAGGGCCGCGCGGATTTTAAAACCGCTTAAAAAAAGCGGAAAGAAAAAAGTCTAGAAAACCTGAAATTATCCTGATTTACCCAAACTCCATAACGGAATGCGAAATTATCCCTTATACTTCTGGTGACGATTTTTTTTTGTGTCAATGTGCTTAAGTTCCTATTTCTGTAGCTTTAAGGCTGATAACAGCTTAAAAGACGCGAAAAAGCTGCTTTCATTCCTTGTTGATGCGGGTATGGAGAGAAGAGGCGTCTTTGCGCTGAAGCAATTGTTTGAGGGGGAAAGCGCATGCCCGCTCTAAACCCGGAGGGGTGATAAACCAGGTTACTTCTTTACCCTAAAGATGTTATAATAATTTGTTTTTAAAACATAAAAGGGTGAATTTATAGGAGGTATTTAACTTATGATTCCCATATCACGTCTTGAAGCCGTCAATTTGAGGCTTTTAAAGCTCGGAGTTCATGAGCGTGACATGACAGAACAGTTCATTCACGCCGGAGGAAAAGGCGGGCAGAATGTAAACAAAGTATCATCCGCTGTCCGGCTTACATGCGCTAAGGAAAACATTGAGGTTAAATGCATGGAAGAACGCTCACAGGGGCTTAACCGCATACGCGCCAGGGAAATTATGGCTGAGCGGATAGAGAAAAAAAGGGACGCGGCTAGGCAGGCGGCAAAGGCTGAGGCTCTGAATCTTAAAAAGAAAAAAGCCGGCAGGCCGAAATCCATCAAAAGGATGATACTCAGGGATAAGCGTAAAAACAGCCAGAGAAAAAATGACAGGAAATACAGGCCCGGAAGCGAAGAATAAACGCGTTATTTTATGAAACCGCGCCTCATATTTCGTGCTTGATTAATAACCGGTATTTGTTTAATATTAATAAAATATTCAGGGAGGTTTTCATGAAAAAGGTTGTTTCAATCATTCTTGTCTTTATCTCGGCCGTATTTATGTTCAGCTGCCATAAAAAAAGTTCGCCGTCATCGCCGTCTGTGTCAGATACCGCGACAGCTACCTGCACGTGGACACAGCAGGATACCGCTACGCAGACGCCTTCGCAGACCTGCACACCGTCCTTTACCGTGACTTCAACCGCCACGGCAACCCCGACTGTTACAAACACGCATACGCCCGGGCCAATCGTGATAGACGATTACGAGGACGGAGACACGGTGAATAAGATCGCGTGTTCTGACTGCGTGAACGACACGCATTACTTCTGCATGGTCCCGTGCAGCCATATAGTTTCAGGCGGGCTGGCATGGCTTGACAAAGGCCCGCTGAACGGTAATTATTACTACTCTGTCACGGGAACAGCCTCATTCGGCGGTGATTACGACCTGCAGCTTCTGATGGCAACAATCACAACAAGCGCTACGTCAACCGGCATTTCAATTACTGATATGACATATCTTAATTTTGATTACAAAATTAAGGCTACTGCGGCCTTAAAACTGGAGATTAAAATATATAACCCGTATGGCACATCCCTTTACTACGCGTTAAATGCCGTAAGCGATAACACGTGGCAGTCCGCAAGCATACCTTTATCAGCGTTTACCGGAACGCCGGGGGCGGTATTGGGCAATGTATACCAGGTAAATATCAATACTAATACTATAGCGCCGTCAGGCCTGAGTTTTTATGAGGAATTCAGTCTGGATAACATCAAGTTTACAAGATAAATGGCTCGGATAAGCAACAAACAAAAAGTATCATTTTTTATCCTTCTGGCCTTGATTTTTACGGCTCCGTGCTGTTTTGCAGTCATTGATTCAAATGTTTATCTTGGCAGCATAGTTTTAAATAACAACAGGGGCGGGTTTTACGGCGATTTTGACCTGGGTGTGCGCTACAATGAACGCTGCGGCATAGGCATAAGGACCGGCATACAGTATAACGAAGATACCCTTGTAATTCCGGCCATGTTAGGCACTTACATAATGCTTTTCCCTAAAACAGACCCTTTCAACATCATTGCCTGCGCGTACAACGGCTACGCCCGCGCAACGTCTGCGCAAAATGGGGTTAACGCTTATGTGGCTGACGCGGACGCCGGGCTGGAACTTAAGGTAAATGTATTGCGTGAAAAATCCACGAAATTCAGCGGAACATATGTAACGAATTCAATCAATGATATAGGACTTGTCATACTCGGCGCGCATGCTGGATACAGGCTGTTATCAGCGGAAGTATATGACGGCGAAAGATATGTGCCCATGTCAGGGCTGAAGTTCGGCGCAAATATAAGGCTTGAGTTTAAATAATGTCATAATACAAAAAGATTATAATGCGGTTTGGCCGTCTAGTCCCAGCTTAAATTTTTTCTTCCTTGATAAGTACGCTCCTGCGCGCGTAGTTTGCGGAGTTCGATAATTGAAATGGATTTTGACTTACCTGACTTAAGGTTCTTGAGTAATACGGAACCGTCGTTGTGGATATACGCGATAAACTGTTTGCCGCCAATCTCCAGCTCAAACTTATTTCCTGAAGTGTATATGGACTTCTGAACCACCCCCGGCACGTACTCCGGCCTGCTAAAATCAAACATTGCCTGATGATACTCCCGCGTCTCTTCAAGCCGCGCTTCCTCGGTATTGCCCCGTATGGCGGAATCGCTCGCGACAATGACAAAAGCCACGGTAAAACACGCGCCAATGATGAAGAACAGCCCGGTTGTAAAAACAGGGGAAACAGCGAATAAAGAGAGGAAGCAGAAACTAAAACCGGGGACAAGTATGAAGAGAAAGAAGTAAGAGATAATGCCCGACAGGAAGTCTTTCATAAGCCACCTCCGTTTAGTTTTTATTGCCGTTGTCACTTTATAGCCTTTTTCTCCCTCTCCTCTTAGGAGAGGGTAGGGTGAGGTGAAGCTGTATTGGCCTTTGTGGCTGATCTTGTTCTGTGCCTGCATAATCTTGTCCGGCCGGCACTGCGTACGGGCGCATATAATGCGCCTGCTACAAGAGCGGAAAAAAGAACTTCTTAATACCCATATATACCCTGACGCGCCGCAAAGCAAGACGGGTTTGTTTTTTGGTTCTGTCAGATGGCGCGCGGTTTCATAACATGATTGTTAAATGTTTAAACAATACAAGATAAAGAGCTTATAAACCTGACAAATAGACGGCAATATACAACCCGAATTAATGACGTCATAACATCATTGAATATGAAAAATATGGGATGTTTGCGCGGCTGTTTAATCAAATGCGGACATGATGGCAACAGCATCAACGGCAAGTGCGGAGTTGAAACTGTTTTGTGTTTGTGTATAATGATGCTGAAGGTAAATTAGAATCAGCTTATTAATAAAAAATATGCCGATATGGAACCTATACTTCACCGGAGGTTTTATGAAAAAATTTCTGATAATTATTTTGGCCATGGCGCTGTTCCCGGCCGGCTACGCGAAGGAAGGTAAAATGAAAAAAGTTTACTTGGTATACGGGTCGTTCATGGGGTCCACAAAAGAAACAGCTGAGTATATGAAAAAAACTCTGGATAAGGCCGGATGCAAGGCTGAAATTTCCGCGGCTTCACAGGCGTCAGGCGATTTGTCGGGGTATGACCTTGTGATTTTAGGTTCGGCGATACACGGCGCCGCCCCGCACCCCGATATCATAGCGTATGTTCAAAAGAACAGGGAAGCCCTTGGCAAAGTTCCCGTGGCGGTTTTTATCATGTGCGCCACAATCACTTCATCAAATCAAGGCACGAGGGAAAAAGCCGGACATTACCCTGAAATGGTGGCAGTGGGTTTTACCCCTGTCTCAACAGCGGTCTTTGGCGGTATGATAGGCGAGCCTAAAAGCGGTTTTGAGAGGTTCATGGCAAAACTTTTTATGGGAATAGAAAAGTTCGGGGACTTCAGGGACTGGGAAAAGATAAAAGAATGGACGCTGTCACTGATTTGATTTAGCGTCCAGCACGAAAATATCGGGGGGGTTTATTATGAAAGTCAACAGAACAGGGATTTTTGTGGTAATTAATTCCGTCTTCATAGGCGCACAGGGAATTATACACGCCATATCAGCCATGCAAAAGGGAAATACGCCCACAGCCGGCATGATGTTGGATTCCATAGGCGCGATGACGCTTATCCCGAACTACCTGTATACAGGCATGGCCTCGGCCATTGTGGGTATGCTTATTGTAAAGTGGGCATTATCCGGAGTTAACAGCAAATATTATACTCCGGTATTTACGCTCCTGTGCCTGGCGCTTTTTTTAACCGGCGGCGGCGTGGCTTTTACCCTCTTTTTCCTTTATACCATCTTTGCCTCAACCCAGATAAAAGGGCCTTATAAATGGCTGGGAAATGCTTTATCGGGCAGAATGGGGGATACGCTCAGGAAAAACTGGAAGATTATCATCGTCTCATCCTACTCTTGCATAGCCGCAGGAGTGGCTGTATGGATTATCCTGATACCCCCGGGTATCGCGCACGCGATATCGTGGAAGGAATACTTGTGCTAGGGATTTTTGCTTTCAGGCATCCTGCTTATGGGCCCGGCAATTTTGGCCGGGCTGGCAAAGGTTGATAAAAAATTGGTCCAGACCCAGGGTCAATAGTTATAAAAATGAGCATGGTCCAGCTGCACATGATTATATACACAAACTGTTAAATTGAGGCCTGGTACCAATCGCCTAATTATGAAAATGGCAACAGGCAATCGACATTTATTTTCCGGCTTACCATTGACACTGCCGTTTTTAATGCTATATTTGTAGTACGGACTCCAAACAAACCTCTAAACTAAAACCCTTGCCGGTATATTTACCGCATTTTTAGGAGGCACACATGGAACATAAACTTCCAAATCTTCATTTTTCAACAGGCGCTTTCGCGCCAAAGATTTCTGCCGAGACTTTTGAGTACCATTATGGAAAGCACCATAAAGCTTACGTGGACAACCTTAACAGGCTTATAAAAGGTACTGAGTTCGAAAACATGGCTTTAGACGATATAGTACTTAAGGCGTCAGGCCCTGTTTTTAACAACGCGGCGCAGCACTGGAACCATTCCTTTTTCTGGAACTGCCTTAGCACGAAGCATGAACCGGAGCTTGACGAAGGCTTTACACTGCTTATAAACAAGTCGTTTGGCTCGCTGGACGGATTCAAGGGGGCATTTTCCAAAGCCGCGATGGAGGTCTTCGGTTCCGGCTGGGTGTGGCTCGTGGATGACGCTGGCGACAGCATTTCCATCATGAAGACCCAGAACGCTGGCAACCCCCTCACAGAAGGGAAAAAGCCGTTACTGGTGCTTGACGTATGGGAACATGCCTACTACATAGATTACCGCAACAGAAGGGCGGAATACGTGGACGCTTTCTGGCCGCTTATCAACTGGGAATTTGTAATGCATAACCATTCTGGCGGGAAATAATGCCCTCAGTTCAGGTGATATTAAAATGAATAATCACATGAAGATAAAATCCATAACAAGGGCGAAACCCGTGCTTGAAGGCGCGGGCGTAAGACTTAAAAGGGCGCTGGGTTTTTCCCCTGACAACCCTGCAGACCCGTTCCTCCTGCTCGACCATTTCAAGTCAAATGACCCGGCAGACTACGTGGCCGGATTCCCATGGCACCCGCACCGCGGCATAGAGACCATCACATACATGCTCGAAGGTGCGGTGGAACACGGCGATTCCATGGGAAACAGCGGCGTCATCTCGCAGGGTGATGTGCAGTGGATGACGGCGGGCAGCGGCATCATACACCAGGAAATGCCAAAAGGCGGGGCTAAGGGCGCTATGCACGGTTTCCAGCTGTGGGCGAACCTTCCGGCAAAAAATAAAATGATGGAACCGCGGTACAGGGAAGTCAAAAGCAGCGCCATACCTGTGGTAAAAACGGACGGCGCAATCATAAGGGTCGTAGCCGGGAAAATAGACGCGGTTACAGGACCTGTAAAGGACATAGTCATTGCCCCCGAATACATGGACATCACGCTTGAACCCGGAATTGTTTTCACGCGCAGTATCAGCCCTGACCACGCGGCCATGGCATTTATCTTTGAAGGCAGCGGTAATTTTGGCGAACAGGCGGCGGATTTTACAGGTGACCCGGAAAAGTATTATGCGGCAGAAGCAATTAATGATTTTACGGAAAAAGAAAACCTCGTAATATTCTCCGGCGGGGACGGCATAACCGTAAAAGCGGGAATAAAAGGAGCGAGGTTCCTGCTTATTTCCGGCAAACCCTTAAAGGAGCCGGTCGCGTGGTACGGGCCCATAGTCATGAACACAAGGGAAGAGCTGCGCGTGGCTTTTGATGAGTATGAGAACGGGACGTTTTTAAAGCATAAAAAAACTTAGCGGGGGAATAAATGAAAAAGGCCGTTACTGTTTTGCTTTTGACAGCTGTTGTTTTATTGCTGACTTTTTGCAGTAAACAGACAAATCCCGCGGGCCCGTCAAATACGCCCGCGATAACCATGACCGCCACCATTGCTCAATCGCTGACGCCCTCCATGACGCGTACTCTCACTTTCACTCCGACCGTCACACCCACACCTGACGGCTTTTCCACGGCGTCAGCGGCCGGCATAACGTTCCGGTGGAAGGTAAACGGCGCGAACCTGGACTGCGTAGTGAGCGCGCCCACCACGGGATGGATCGGCCTTGGATTTAATTCCGCGGCGCAGATGAACGGCGCGAACATTATTATCGGCTATGTTTCAGGCGGAACAACCGTCGTATCCGACCAGTTCGGCGGTTTTCATGTCCACAGCCCCGATGTTATTGACAACACATCAGCGGTATCAGGCACTGAAACGGGCGGAATAACGACTCTCAGATACACAATCCCCCTTTCAAACGACGCGAATAGCCAGGATTTCCTGCTGATTCCAGGGAACAGTTACTGGATAATAATGACAAATGGGCTGGACGGCGAAGACACGATAAGCGCGCCGGGCATGCCGGCGAACAGGGGGACGGTGCAGGTGGTGCTTTAATACAATTAACAATTATGGTGTGCGGCGGCACATTGTTATTATAATTAAATAACAAAACCTGAATTGCGGCGAAATTGGGAGTAAAAAAATATGAGGAGGGTGGTTATGGCTTCGGAAAAACTGCTTGGGTTGTTGAACGACGGTATCGCGCGGGAACTGCAGGTCTCGATACAGTACATGTGGCAGCACGTGCTATGGTCAGGCGCAAAGGCTTTTGCTGTAAAAGATGAGTTTAAAAAAATAGCCATACAGGAGATGAAACACGCGGAAATGATAGCGGAAAGGCTTAACTACTTAGGCGGCGTGCCCACGGCAAAACCGACGCCGATAAATGTCGGCAACGGTCTGAAGGAAATGTTAGAACAGAACAAAAAGGATGAAGAGGTCGCAATTGCGCTTTACAAACAGATAGTGGAGCTGGCGCAGGAGGAGAAGGATTATACGACAAAAGAGATTTTCGAGCACATACTCAAGGATGAAGAGGAACACCACGATATTTTTACGACAATACTTGAAGGTGTGTGAAAACAATTAACAATTTACAATTAAGAATTGACAATTATGGTGTGCTTACGCACTTTTTTATAATAATAATATAGCTGCGCCATAATTGTTAATTAACCAATAATAAACGTTTGATTTTCTAGCGGTCGACTTCGTCGCCATAAAACAAATACGGCACCTCGCAATGACAACCTGTAAACGGAAATATGGCCTATTGCAATTGATTTATGGCGCAACCACGTCATATGATCCTGTTACTGTGCTTGTTGAAAGCGTGGCGACCAGACCTCCGGAGCAAGGGACAACACCGACAGTCATGTTTATGGTGCAGCTGCTCATGCCTCCTGCGATTAAGGCGATTGGAGCCACGCTGGCGCAGCCGCCGGTGGTATTAAGGGCTATTTGAGTTCCGCCTGCAGGCGATGGCTGGTTAATATAAATGGTAATAGGGACAATATCCCCGGTGTTGAATGTGCCCGTGTCAGGAGACAGGGAAGTAAGCAGCGGGTTAAATGTATATGTGGCAGTCGCTGTCGGAGAATGCGCCGGCGTGGAAGTGCGCGTGGCTGTAAAAGAGGGCGTCATTGTGAAAGTCGGTGTGATTGTGCGCGTATAAGTCGCGGAAGGCGTCCGCGTATAAGTGGCTGTCCGCGAGCTGGTTACGGTGACTGTAAAAGTCATTCCCGGGGTTGATGCCGCGGGCGTTGATGGAGAAGTGTTCTTGCACGCCTGAAATGACGAAAGCATCATTAAAACAGAAATAAACATTACAATTTTTTTTGCCATGAAAGAACCCCCCGGATCAATATTGTTGTTTAATATATTTGCATAAATACAGGAAAATTTCAAGTGTGCTCTGATAAACATTTTTTTTATTAACCGCGGCGCTAATTTGCCCTGCCGGTTCGTATTTGGATTTTATGCGTGTCGGCACCGGGGCCGACCAAGGGTCGGAGAAAAAAGATTTTCCTAAAAAGGAACAGCTGTTTGGGTTGAAATGAATGTGTGTGTGTGGTAGGATTTCTTCGGGGAATACAATAATAAAGGAAGTCATGATGCAAAACGGAAATAATCAGAATTATCCTTTCTATGGCAATTAACAATTAATAATTATGGTGTGCTATGGCACTTTCTATTATAAAGTGCGGGATTGTAGAGATGCAGTTGTTCATTGTTCATTGTTTTAAGGCCCAAAACAATCGCGCCCCAGCGCGATAGACCACAATTGTTAATTGCCCTTAAACGTATTTAGATTTTGTAGAGAGGGGGCTTGCCCCCTCTAAACATAGAAGGGTGATAAAGAAAGGTTTTATAATTCAAACAGGGGGCAAGCGGAATGAAAAAGATCCATTTCCTGGCAGCGGCACTATTGGTTTCAGCGTTATTTTTTGGATGCACAAGCGATAATAAAGGCACTAATCCGGGGCCGGCCGGCCCGGCACCTTTGCTTATTGACGATTGCGAAGATGGTAATTCGCAAAATTTACTCGGCGGCAGCTGGTACGCTTTTGACGACGTGGACCTGGGCCTTACAAACGCCAATTCAAATATATCATCAAGCACATTTATGGCGTCAGGCGGAGCCCCTGGCTCCACTGCGGGCTGCGCAAAGATAACAAATCAGTTAATTTTTACCAGTATAGTTTACCCGCCTTCATTACAATACGGTTTTACCGGCATGTATACCACCGTGACATATGCCGCGGACATATCGGCATACTCCGGCATCAGCTTTTACGCCTATTCAAGCGTTTCCACGACTTCGCTTTACAATAAGGATATGCACTTTAGTTTTGCCCTCGGGTCCCAGACAGAGCAGGACCAGGGCATAAAGTCAAGGTACAGGAAGGAATTTGTAATAACCGCGCCGCTCACGTGGCAGCAGTTCAACATAAATTTTGCCGAGTTAACCCAGGGTTTTGCCTTTGATTCATTTACCGGCAGCCATCCCCAGACCGTAAGCCAGATATTGACGGAAGTCAGGAGATTTGAATGGGACATGTACGCCATATCAGCGTCGGGTAATTCGCAGTGGAGCGATGATTTCATGATAGACATGGTGCAGTTATATTAAAACGAAGTTTTTAATACGTATTTAGATCTTGTAGAGAGGGGGCTTGCCCCCTCTAAACGTTGCAGGGTGATAAAGGTAGTTGTTCTAATGCCAACATAGAGAGGGAGCAAGCCCCCTCTCTACAGGTTAGATGTAAGGTAAGTTGTTAAGTCCAAATCAATCGCGCCACAGCGCGATAGACGAAAATTGTTAATTGCCCTTACAGTTGGGGTTAACGAATTATACTATTGGGGGAAAAATGAAAAAAGGGATACTTGTAATGACGGCGGTGGTTTTGAACGTGTTAGTATTTGTCTCATCATGCGGCAAGAACAGCCCGGCGTCTCCCGGGGCCTCGGTTTCTACAGCGACTTTGACTGCGAGTATGACTGCGACACAGGTTGATCCCTTAATTACATCAACGTTTTCTCCTTCTGTGACATTATCTCCCACGGTAACAATTACGCCGACGGAGACACGGTATTTAAATGAACCGGATATTTATGAGGACGATTCGGACGACGACCCGGATTACTTCAGGTTTGTAACTCCGGGGGTAACGGAGAATCACACTTTTAGCGGCGACGGAATGTGCGACCATGACAACATGCAGCTCCTGGTAAGCCCGGGGCAGGAGGTGCCGGTTAGATTTACAAATAAAGGGGCTGCTCTTTATTTCTCGTGTTCGGTCATGTTTTACAACTACAATACAGGAACCTATGTTGCGGCTGGTAATTTTAATAACACCGACTTTGACGTAACAGTGCCGGCGGATTGTGGTTATTTCTGCGTGTCGCTGCAGGAAGGGGCCTGTTCTGATGCCGGGGATAAAAGCTATTCGGTAACCATAGGCGAATTAATACAGACCCCGACTATGACGCCTACGATTTTCATAAACGGCACCGCCGATATGTATGAGAACGACAACGGTTCATACCGTTATGTCGTATCCGGAGTGGCCGAGAACCACAGTTTTCACAATTACTGCGATGCAGACACCATGAGCCTGGAAACAACCCCCGGGCAGGTTATTCCGGTGAGATTCACAAATAAGAGCGCGGCGTTTAACAACACATGCAGCGTCTTCTTTTTTAACAGCAGCAACGAGACGGATACAACCCCCGTCCCTTATCCTGCCGGGGATTTTGATGTGACAGTGCCGGCCGACTGCGTGGTAATGCGTTTAAAGGTGATGGACGCGTCATGCGGCACTGCCATGGAGAAACTTTATACCATATCCATAGGCAATCCGCTTCCATCGGCCACCATAACCAGGACTTCAACCGCGACCAGAACAGCCACGCCCACAGCCACGGCCACGTCTACGGTGGCAGTAAACCAGCCGGATATATATGAACAGGGCGCAGGGGACGATACACAAGCCACAGTGAATATAGTGGAGGATTTCGTGGCGCCCGGAGACAATGTATACTTTTACCAGCAGCATACCTTTGACGGCGCGTGTGACGAGGATTGGATAAAGATTGAGGTTGTCCTGGATTATTCTTCATACATAAACCTCTCGACAACGGATTCAACCTCCGCGGTAAACCCGGTCCTTACGCTTTATAACTCGTCCATGGCAATAATCGACGCGCAAACGTATCTGACCATATCCACAGACGGGACTTACTACATAAAAGCCGCCCCGCCAACCTGCGCACCGCTTGAGAATATAGGTTACAGGATAAATTTTGAATATATATACATGCCATAAATATTTGGATCTGTTTACAGACCGGAGTTATGCGCCGGCACTAACATATTTAGATTTTGTAGAGAGGGGGCTTGCCCCCTCTAAACGTTGCAGGGTGAAAAAGGTAGTTGTTCTAATGCCAACATAGAGAGGGAGCAAGCCCCCTCTCTACAGGTTAGAAGCAAGGTTAGTTGTAAAGCCCAAATCAATCGCGCCCCGGCGCGATAGACGAAAATTGTTAATTGTAAATTATTAATTGTTAATTGCCCTTAAACATATTTAGATTTTGTAGAGAGGGGGCTTGCCCCCTCTAAACGTTGCAGGGTGAAAAAGGTAGTTGTTCTAATGCCAACATAGAGAGGGAGCAAGCCCCCTCTCTACAGGTTAGAAGCAAGGTTAGTTGTAAAGCCCAAATCAATCGCGCCCCGGCGCGATAGACGAAAATTGTTAATTGTAAATTATTAATTGTTAATTGCCCTTAAACATATTTAGATTTTGTAGAGAGGGGGCTTGCCCCCTCTAAACGTTGCAGGGTGAAAAAGGTAGTTGTTCTAATGCCAACATAGAGAGGGAGCAAGCCCCCTCTCTACAGGTTAGAAGCAAGGTTAGTTGTAAAGCCCAAATCAATCGCGCCCCGGCGCGATTGACGAAAATTATTAATTGTAAATTATTAATTGTTAATTGCCCTTAAACATATTTAGATTTTGTAGAGAGGGGGCTTGCCCCCTCTAAACGTTGCAGGGTGAAAAAGGTAGTTGTTCTAATGCCAACATAGAGAGGGAGCAAGCCCCCTCTCTACAGGTTAGAAGTAAGGTTAGTTGTAAAGCCCAAATCAATCGCGCCCCGGCGCGATAGACGAAAATTGTTAATTGTAAATTATTAATTGTTAATTAGCCTTACCGGAGGTTCTTATGGAAAACATGGGTTCTATTGTTACTCTGTTTCACCTTGGCTACTGGCTTAACTACCTGCTCTGGGTCACACTCTACATCCTCCTGATTATAGCGTGTTTTATCGGCTGGAGACAAAAATCCAACTCCGGCTTTATGCTCGTGCTTATCGCGTCTGCCATAAGCCTGCTTAACTATATACCGTCAATGCTGTTCGTCCCGGGCATATCCCGGACATTTACCGACCTTACAAACCCAAAGATGCAGGAAGTGCTCTCGGCATATTATGTCATCAAGGGCGCCGCGTCCATTATAAGTATGGTGCTGATGGTAGTTGGCATGTTTTTAATTGTGAGGCAAAAGAAAAAGGCCCCAGAGACTGAAAATCAGGAAAATTCTGATAAATGAAGAGGTGGCTTCAATGCATGGAAAAACCGTTCTTAAAGTAGTTTTGATTTTATTAGCCGTATTCGCGGCGTTTGTGGGTTACCAGGAATTTCAAAAATACAGGGCCATAAAAACCCTGACCATAGATACCATACTGGAATGCAAAGAAAACCTCTTATTCCTTTATAACTGCGATGCACTTATCAGGAAGACGGGCAATGAAACAGAGGGTATGATAAAGGCGCAGTGGGAAATACAGCACTGGCTGCAGACCCGGGACATGTTAGCCCTTAGGAAAGCGGGCATAACCGGAAAGAAAAAAGAGGCTGTAAACCGCCTATTAGATGACATTAACATCTACAATACGTGCCTTGCTTACGCGTTTAACGCGGGCGTGGGTGCGCACGGCCAGGCCCCGGAAAGAACGATAAGCACCGGGGATATGATAAAGGAGTTTGAAGAGCTGGAAAAAATGCTTAAAGAGTAGTCAATCCCGTTTTGTAAATCGGGAGGCGGACTGAATCATCATCTTACACCCTTTTTCATTTGTTTGTATTGTTACGCAGGGTGTTATAGGTTGAAATTAAGGCTTCGGTGTGGTAAAATTCAGAATATAGTTTATTAGTATAACCGGGAGCGGGGATGACAGCTGGTTAAATGTTACGGCTATCACAGTATATTACCACTTACAAATTTTAGGGAAGATGACGGATATAGGATTTTTTTTGGCCCGTAAGTTTACCGGTAACCTGTAATTAAGCCGCTTGGTATCAGAATGATTAAGGAGAAAATATGGCAAAGAGCAGGAAGGTTCTGTGGTTCGTTACTCTGGTTTTATTTATTTTGGCCTCACAGCCGGCATACGCGAAGAATTACAAGGCGGCTGAAATCAGGACGACAACATCATATAAATATGGAAGATTTGAAATGCGGATGCTTGCTTCGAACAAGAGCGGCATATTGTCCACTATGTTTACATTCAATGATGACAACTTCACCACTCCACAGTGGAACGAACTGGACGTTGAGGTGCTGGGACTTTACAATGACCGCGTTCAGTTCAATGCCATTACCTATAACCACACCATGCATGAACACATACAAATGCTGGGAACCGACCCTACAAAATGCTTCATAGTTTATGCGGTTGAATGGACGCCTTCATATGTGGCGTGGTTTATAGACGGCGCCGAGGTGTACAGGGATTCGGGGAGCCATATAGCGGAACTGACTTTTACCCAAAAATTCATGCTCAACCACTGGGCCACAAACCTGGCGTCCTGGGCAGGCGCTTTTGACCCGGCTTCCTTGCCGGCATACGCCTATTATGATTACGCGTCGTATTACTCATATACTCCGGGCAGCGGAAATTACGGCACCGGCAATAATTTTACCCTGCAGTGGAAGGATGATTTTGACACATTTAACACATCCAGGTGGCAGGCTGCCACACACACTTTTGCCGAGAATGAGTGCGACTTTATACCGCAGAACGCGGTGATAAAGAACGGCTACCTCGTGCTCGCGATTACAGACCAGTATAATACAGGTTTCAACGGGACAATACCGGCCGGCTGCGTGCCATCCGCAACAATAACAAGGACGCGCACGCGTACGGCGACGCCCGTGATCACAGCCACGTTTACATCAACAGGTACGGCGACAAGCACAAAGACAGGTACGGCGACAAGCACGAAGACAGGTACGGCGACAAGCACGAAGACAGGTACGGCGACAAGCACGAAGACAGTTACGGCAACAAGCACAAAGACAGGTACACCGACAAACACAATTACAGGTACGCCGACATGTACAATCACGGGGTCTACTACCGGTACATCTACGCACACTCAGACACCTGCTCCTCCTACAGCCACTTACACGAACACGGTTACGCGCACTTATACAAGGACAGCGGAGGCAACGTCAACGCATACATCCGGGATTTTTACGCCTACGTTTACCGTAACAGGGACGTACATAAATACAGTGTCCCCGAGTTCAACCTATACAGAAACAGCAACGCAATCCCAGTCGCCGACACTGACCGTAAGCCCGGTTAATACAGCCACACATACGGCTACGCCTTCACTGACGAATACAACTGTGCCAAGCATGACAGCCACAGCGGTTGAAAGCGCGACTTTTACGGCTGTGCTTACGACTGCCACGTTCACGTTGACGGTGGTGCCGTCATTTACAGCCACACGCACATCCACGCCGACATTATTGCCGACAGGCACGCAGATTAATACAATGACAGCAACTCGGACAGCGGCATCTTCATTTACCGCAACGCCCACATTTACGGCTGTTTTTTCCGGAACCATGACGCTGACACCATCGCCGATGCCGACAGGGACGGCCACTGCCGTACCCACGGCGGAGGAAAAAGAAAAGTTTGAAATAGTTGATGTTATTTTGTTCCCAAATCCCGTCAGTCAGCATGCGGATTTGATGGTGAAGTTTGATGTGACGCGTCACGCGTCCATGATTCATGTCAGGATATACACAACATCCTTTAGGCTCGTAATAGATCAGGCATATAAAGGATATTTCCTGCGTGACACCGTGCTTACACTGCCGAAGCGAAAACTCGGCGGGCTCAGTGCCGGAAGTTATTACATATCAGTTTATGCGGAGGACGGCCCTGAAAAGGCGTATTCAAAACCGAAGGTGGCTATAATTTTAAAGTGATTAAAATGGCGCCAGACCCCGGGTTAATAGCCGATAAAAGCTATTCCGGTTCAGCTGTTATTAAGTGATTTATAACCATTAACCCATGGCCTGGTGCCATTCTTTGTTTTCAGCACGTACTTCGGATAAGGGCCCGGCGGGGAACACTCACCGCGGCCATTACTTGGTTATTAGCTGTTAACCCGGGGTCTGGCACTAAACTTACTGGCGTCTTTTAAAAACGGCAGACAATGGTTGAAATCGTTGTCCTATTACTGAGTCCTTGCTAGCCGTATGGTTATAATGTGATTCGCGCCCCATGCATAGACGTTGCTGCGCATGCCCACATACATGTATTGGGCGTCGTCCCAGAAATGTTCGCCCAATATGGAGCGAAGGTTGTTGGCCGCGGCCCCCTTATAATCCGTGGAAGTGCCGGGATAATTTCCATAGAAATCAAAGCACCATTCATAGGCATTTCCTGACATGTCATATATGCCAAGTGCATTGGGCAGCTTTGTCCCGACGTCGTGGCTGGTGTTTCCCGAGTTTCCTGAATACCAGCAATAATCGCCAATGGTTGCGGACGAACTGCTCGGCGCTGAGTCGCCGGATACGTATGTATACGGGGTCCAGGTTGTGCCGTCTATGTATCTTGCCGCGAATTGCCATTCGCCCTCTGTCGGAAGGCGGAAACCGTCGCAGGACCAGTTTACGTAAGGATTGTCAAAACTCCCGGGTGTGGTATTAACAGAACCGCTGTAAGTCCCGGCTGTTGAATTCTTTATAAGAGTTGTAAACCCCGCGTCAGAATAATACACTGGCGTGCGGCCTGTCATCTGGCTGTACGCGTTGCACCAGACAATTGCGCTTCTCCATGTAACCCAGGTTACGGGCTCAAGCTTTCTTGACGTCGGAACCCCTCCGGAATACCCGACACTTCCTTCATGGGCCAGGTTATTAAAGACATACCCGTTACTTAATGCCCACATATATACTTCGTACCAAAGTTCATAAGTCACTTCATACTTGGACATGTAAAAAGATGAAACCGTATGGGTGAAGCTAGAACCCGGGGCTGCCTGTACGAAAGTCCCGCCGGGCACCGAAGCAAATGAAGTATACGGCAATCCAATGACCACGGTCTGCCGGGCCTCAGCGGTGAGCTGGGCCGCCGCTGTCTGGGTCGCGTTAGGCGTGTTTGTAATCGTGTTTGTCCTGGTAGGGGTGGATGTCGGTGAAAAAGTGGCTGTTTCTGTAAATGTCAGGGTTTCGGTGCCGGTCGTGGTAACAGTATATGTATCGGTAGCTGTCAGCGTAAATGTGTCAGTGCCGGTAGCTGTCGGCGTATTCGTGTATGTCCCGGTAGCCGGCGGAGTGCTCGTGCGTGTTGCGGTTTCAGTGGGGGAATCCGTGACTGACCGGGTAAAGGTAGGTGTCCCTGTATCGCGCAGTGTTTGTGTTAATGTGGGGTTAACCGACGGCGCGGCAGGATTATTCTTTTTGCCGCAGGATGCCAACACCAAAAACATGAGTGATAAAACTATTAACAAATGTATCGTCTTTTTCATTTGAGCCCCCGTATTCATAATAAAATTATGGGAATAATTTGATGTTTTTTATGTTATAGCATTTCCCGCATTCAGTCAAGTTGTTATAATGGGATTGATGTCAAAATTGAAATATTTTCGATCAAGTGTTATAATAGGGCTCAAGAATGGTTATTGCACACTTGGGGGGGGCTGACCCCAAAGTGTGCAATAACGTTGAGGGGTGGGGTTGTATTGGGGGTGTGGGTGTGGTAGGATGGCTTGTGGGGCATACTAATATAAACGGGAGCTATGATGCTTAACCGGAATGACGGGGCAGATTCTTTTCAAACAATCCATAAGACAAATATGCGTGATAGGCATGCCTGCGGCAGAATCCTGAGCCTGTCGAAGGATAGAATCATGAATCAGGCCCTGACGCCTTTTTTGTGTTGATAATTATATCTCCGTATAATGACACAGGGATTTCATTTAAAAGCATATCCACAAAAACCGTGATGTGCGAAGAACATGTCGGAAGGGGAACTAACGGCTAGAGCATCGCCCCAAGTTTCATATACCAGAACAATGGAGGGTTTATGCGGGTTCTTTGTATTGATTTTGAAACAGCCAATTATAATCCGGAAAGCGCTTGTTCCATCGGGTATGCGCTTTTGGAAGATGGAAAATTACTGGAATCCGGATCCTCATTAATACGGCCCCATGTGGACTACTCGGAGTTCAGGCATGATTTTATCAGCATACACGGCATAAAACCTTCCCATGTCAGAAATAAGCCTGAATTTCCTGAAATATACGGAAAAATGAAGCCTCTATTTGCCAGCTCGACCCTTGCCGCCCATTTTGCCGTTTTTGATTCAAAGGTGCTCCGCGCGCTTGTCAATCTTTACGCGCTTGATCTCCCTGAAACAGAATTCATCTGCACCTGCAAGCTGACACAGAAGCTGTGGAAACAGCTCGAAAACCACAAACTACCCACAGTGTGCAAACATGTCAGACACAAACTAAACCACCACGACGCAAAAAGCGACGCCGAAGGGTGCTCGGCTGTGCTTAGGAAAGTTATTGAACAGACAGGGGCGGTGACTGTGGAGGAATTGTCTTATAATGCAGGAGTGAAGATTGGTGTCTTAAATAAGGATGGGATTAGCTACAGGAAGGCTAAAAAACCAAAGACTGTGAAAGTAAGAATCGCGTTTAAGGCGGTTAAGTTATAGAATGAAATTGTGGGTATCGGACCTTGTAAATTAATTTTATGGGTAACATAAGATTTAGAATAAATTTCAATAAAATATAGCGGATTTTGCTAGAATATCTAATGTCAGGGCACGGTGTTGGAGATTTAAGGCAGTGTTGTGGATTTCTGAAAGGGTGGGGGCAAATTGCCACCCCCCCTTGTGGTGCCTTCGGCAGGCGGGCCGCAAATGCGGAAGGCGTCAGACCCTGTTTGGAGTATATACAAAGCAAATTAAAATTATTAATGCTCTAAGCAAGGTCTGACACCGGACACTTTTTACTTTAAGCCGGACAATTTATTCAAGGAGCATGATGCAATGAAAGCAAAGGACAATAATGCCGAACGTAGTGAAATGTTTAAAAAAGTTTTTTACATGCTTGGAATACTTACCGTTATTGGTCTTGTCGGATATGGTATTTCCTATATTGTTGTAATGCCAAAAGTCAGCCCGGGAGGGTTTATACCTTCGGCGGCCCAAAATAGTTCCGGGATAGATTCTGTTTTTTCTTTGGTTCAATCAATGCTGATATTGTTATATGCTTTTTCATTCTTCCCGGTCAGCGTTATGTTTGCTGTAAAGAAGTTTGATTCAAATCCTTATGCTGTGATTTTTGCGGAATCACTTTTAGGGATATCTTTACTTATGGAAATCATGAATAATTTGCCTGTTTTTGGCGCCGGCATATATCGATTTCAGGGCCATTTGGCAGGTATTTCTCCCGATGTTATGCTTTATCTGAGGCAAGTGGAAACATTAAAGTATTTGTCATATGACGTAGCCGGATTTACGCTTGCCTATACAGCGTTTTTTATATATGCCGTTGCATTTTTTAAAACATGGAAAGCGTTTTCATATACGGTTTTCGGAAGCATACTGCTGTTCATAGCAAACATACCATTTCTGTGGTTTGCGCCAAAAGCGGCCATAATTTTAATGGTTTTATCCATATTTATGTTTGCGGCAGTAACGGTTTTTTTGGGGCAGGGATTGCTGTCAAAAGAAAAATAAAGTCAAAATAATAGCGTCGGGCCTGTTATAGTAAAAAAGGGACAGCCACATTTTTGCTCAAAGACCTTGGTTCAATAAAATAAGGCGGATTTTGGGACGATGTCTATTGTCGAGGCACGGTCCTGGGAGTTGATTTAACTACACGCTCAAATAAGTATGGCAGTATATATGCGAAAGGGAACCTGGAAAAAGACATAAAGCACGGGTACTGGGAATGGTACAGGAAAGACGGCTCCAAAATGCGGCAGGGATGGTTTAAGGATGGTAAACAGACGGGCAAATGGGTGACATATGACAAGTCCGGCAGGACGGTAAAAACAACGGACATGACATAAAGCAAAAACAGGGGTAATTTACAGATTTGTTTTTGTGAATGATTTTAACAGCTAATTCACAAAATGGGGACTGTCCCCGGTTTGTGAATTGGATGGCAGTGTGACCGACTGGAATGCCTAAAAGGTCAATTACAAATAAGCCCCGAAGTGGTATAATAAGACATACTTAAATTCGGTTCCTGACTGCGCGGAGGGGATATGCGGGATTTAATATTTGAGGACAATTCTTTTCAGACAAACCATTTAGTTGCTTTGTGGGATAGGTCTGTTTGTGTTGTTGTAATAGAATCATGAATCAGCCACTGACACCAATTTTTCGTGCGGGAATGACATATAAATTAACGGAGGAAAAATGAAAAAGTTAGCTTTTTTACTTGTTGCGGTTATTGCTTTATCTCTTGTTTCATGTAAGAAGAAGTCTCCTGCTAATCCTTTGGCCGGTATTACACCTTCCTCAACTGTAACCATGACTGCCACTCCGGCTGATACGGCTACTATAACGGTTACTTCCACTATAACCGCCACGGCAACGCCTACTTCGACAGCCACAAATACAAACACGCCGCTTGAAACCGCTACCGCGGTTATACCCGGCGCTGATTATTCTTTTTCATCGGCCGCGGAATTACCCAACTGGACGTTTAGTTCGTTGAATAGCCTGGGTTATACCTCCGGGAATTATTTTGACCCGCCCGGATCCATGTATAGCGCTGTGGATACAGGCGATGAAATATTTTATTGTTATTATCCGGGCGGCTTAGATGTGACAGGACACGTCATAAGCTTTTACATCAAATGCCCGCCGGGCATGGCGGGATACCAAATAGGCATAGGCATGAGTACGCTTTTATTTTTTACACACTGGCAAAACCTTGGCTATGCGGACGGCACCGGGGAATGGCAGCACTTTGTATGGGACACAGCCGCAAATCCACCTCCGACGGGCGCACAAGCCCTCCTGGAAGGCATATGGATATTCGCAAGAAATGAAAGCCTGCCAGTTGTCACAGGCGGTAATATTTACGTCGACAGCGTGGACTTTGATTACTAACTGACTCTTTCGCGAAATGTTCATGATTCGGGTTCTGTCTGACGCCATTTTTAATGGGTTTAGCAGTGGGGTTGAAGTGATGAGACTTTATCATTAAAAACAAATAGTCAGGTGTGGGAGGTTTGCGATGAAAAGGATGTTTGCTTTGGTCTTAACAATATCTTTTTTTCTTTTGAACGGATGTGCAACTGTAAACCATAAGGTAAAGGATAAGTTCAAGCCTATGGTGGGCACTGCCACATATGCGGACGTACTGGCCGCCATGTCCGGAACCTGCTGCCCGCAGCCGGGCGGAAGCATAGGCAACTGCGACATGATAGCAATAGAATTTGGCAACTTAAAAGCCGTCACAAAGCAGCGCTTCAAGACACAGTACAAGGACGGGGATTATTTCTCTGACGCGTCATCAGTGACGGAAGCCGAGGAATACAGCGTGAATAGCGGGACTGAGTACTGGTTTCTCTTTGATAAGGAACAGATACTGAGGTATTTTGAATATAAAGTTCTGTCAGGGGGTAAAACTGCGGAAGAAGCGTCGGGAGGGGACGAAAAGTTCCATGATAAATGGGGCAAGATGCCGCCATCTGAGAATACATCGTGTGACAAATATTTTCGTCAAAAGGCCGTGTCCACAGCCGGTCAGCCTGAGGCAGCCACATCCGTCTCCCCTCTGGAGCAGAAACTGAATGACCTTAAAGCGCTGAAAGATAAAAAAGTTATCACGGAAGAGGAATACAAAAATATGCGCGGAAAAATACTGGATAATTTTAAATAATGTTTTAAACGGAACCGGGGCGATCGTATGTTTGTGAATTGGTTGGAGGCGGCGAAATGTTTCACGGGGTTGGGTCTCCTTCGACAGGCTCGGGAGATTGCCAATGTATAGAAAACCCCGGGCTTTCCGAAGGGGACCCCAATTTGTGAAAAGGGAGATTTCGTTGGGTATGGTGTTGGATTGTGTTGGTATGGAAAGTTACGAAGAAATAGCAGCGTGGCCAATTAAATATGGCGTTTATTTGAACAATGCCAATTGTCAAGTCACGGTGTTGGAAATCTCGTTGACGGAAACACACCGCTTGTATTGTCCAATAATGTCATAGGCAGAAGCAGGCCGGACTGGAAGTAAAACTGGATGCCGTGTCCTGTATCGCGTAATTAGCTAATTGCTCTGGAGGACTAAAACCAAGACACATCATCCAGGTAAATAATCCCGGTCCAGTCAGGTGTTGTCGACGGTAATGATTTACATACCCAGAATTCTATCCTTTGAATATAATTATCCATGGCCATGTCATCAGGGACGGATATAGTTATATTTTGCCACATGTCCGTTGATGTGAGCGCCGGGCCGACCACGTAATGCCATCCGCTCAGGTCGCACATATAAAGCCGGGTGCTGTACGAAGGGGACAATATTCCCATCGTTGCCGGGACATATATCCACGCTGAAAAAGTCTTTCCCTTGAAGTTGTAGTAATCCGGGAAAAAATACTTTACAAGCGAAACCATATAATTTGTATTGGTGAAACTGCAGCTGATCATAATCGACGAGGCGCCTCCGTGCGCTCTGGCAGTGCTCAGGGATTCGTCTATGACAGCCGCGTATCCCGTATTTCCCCAGCCCTGGGTGCCGCTTTCAAAGTCAAATGACGCGGCTGAATTATTCGGGGTGATGGTGGGGGTAACGGTGGCTGACGCTGAAGGCGTGCATGTAATTGTAGGCGATAAAGTGCAGGTAGCCGTTACTGTAGCCGTGCCGGAAGGGCCGGACGGGCCTGCAGGGGCCGGGTTATTCTTGCATCCGGCGATAATGGCGTGCAAAACAACGAATAAAACAAACAAAGGAACGAGAACTTTTTTCATATTGATCTCCCAGGGTGTAATTTTGCATGTAGTATACAGAAACCTGTATAATATGGCAACATTTATATAGGAAAATTGACTCGAAAAATGTGAAAGCCCGACCCCGGTTCGACTGAGAGGCCTCTGAGAAGACGCGAGGGATTGAAATGGGAATACAGACTCCGGCACCCGACAAACCGGATACTGTCATTAATTGTGTGTAAACTGATTTGTTATTTTTTCCCTCTCCCATATGGGAGAGGGTAGGGTGAGGGGAACAAGCCAATTGGTTTCACCTCACCCCTGCCCCTCTCCTAAAGAGGAGAGGGGGGAAGCCGTTTATAATGGAAACAAACATAATTAACGGCCAAAATGAATTTACACACTATTATGTACAATAACGACAATAAAAAGTGTAAGATGAAAAACCCCACATAGAAAAAGAAAAAGTCCCAACAGAACAACTGATGGTATTATGTAAGTGCGACCAAACATAAACCAAAGGAGCTGGACTGATGGGACAAGTAAATAGTACCACAAGAACGTATTTAAGGGAAAGCGAAAGATACAAGATTGAGGCTTTACGGCAGAAGAAATTAACAGGTCGCGAGATAGGCCGTTTGTTGGGTAGAAATCACAGGACGATAAACAGAGAGATAAAAAGAGGCACGATTGAGCTGTTGAATAGTGATTTAACAACCCGGAAGGTATATAAAGCGCACATAGGCCAGGAAATACATGATGAAAAGTCAAAGCACAAAGGACCAGGATTAAAGATAGGCAGCGACCACAAACTGGCTGAATACATAGAACTAACCATAAAGAAAGACCGATACTCTCCGGCCGCGGTTGCAGCAACAATCAAGAACAAAGAACAGAAATTTACTGTGACTTTAAGTGCAAAAACCATTTATAACTATATAGGCAAAGAAGTTTTTTATGGCATAAGCAATGAGGATTTATGGATGAAACGCAAAAGGAAAAACAAGAACAAAAGAGTGCGTGTTTTCGATAAGAACAGACTTTGCAAGAGCATAGAAGACAGACCAAAAGAGGCCAATGAAAGATCTGAATACGGTCACTGGGAAATCGATTGCGTCAAAGGAAAGCAAGGGGATAAAAAATGTTTGTTGACGTTGAGTGAAAGGAAGACAAGAAAGGAAATAATTGAGAAAATGAAGTCAGCCTCAAATGAAGAAGTCGACAGAGTTCTGACGAAGTTGGAACAGAAATACAAAGAAAATTTTAAGGATATTTTTAAGAGTATCACGGCAGATAATGGCTCGGAGTTCTTGAACTGGGAGTTTTTAGAAGCCAGCAAAGTATTTAATGGACAAAAAAGGACAAATATATATTTTGCTCACCCTTATTGTTCCTGTGAAAGAGGTACAAACGAGAACTCAAACAGGATGATAAGACGGTTTATACCCAAGGGAACCAGCATAGGCCCTATAAGCAATAAGGAAATCAAGAAAATAGAGACATGGATGAACAATTACCCCAGAAAGGTAATTGGATACGAAACTGCGACACAAATGACAAATCAAATCTTTACAAGAAAAATGCCTCAGTTGGTTGGGGTGGGGTTTTAATTGTTGCAACTTACGTGTACAATAACGACAAACCGGTATTGGTTGCAATGTACTGCATATTGTGATAGGATGGCTTGTGGGGCATACGACTGAAAACTGGGAGCTGTGATGGTGAACCGGGGTTATCGGGAAGATTCTTTTCAAACAATCCATAAAATAACTATGCGGGATAGGCATGCCTGCGGCAGAGGAAATATAATCCTGAGCCTGTCGAAGGATAGAATCATGAATCAGGTCTGACACCTTTTTACGTTTGAGCAAAGTCAATTGTCAAGGCACAGTGTTGTTGATTTAATACCGGACACCGGGATAAAATGGAGGGGAAGTATGAAAAAAACATGATCTTATTGGCAGTTTTTTTGTTGATTTGTTACGGATGCAATAAAAAAGCGCCGTCAGGGCCGGAGAACACTGCGGTGGGAGAAATGACGGCTACAGTTACCATGACGCGGACAATAATTCAAACGGGGACTATGACGGAAACCGCAACAGCATCTCAAACGCCGACGATGACCGTCACGCTCACCGGAACCATTACGATTACGGAAACAAGCTCGGCTACATGCACCGGCACTGTGTCTGAGACTGCCACTGAGACCGCGACTGCCACCTGCACGGTGACTCCCACTTCGCTGGTGTGCGGCGGAAACCTTATCGGGAATATGGCCGTTTCCTACAACTGGGCCTCCAATTGCATGCTGATAAGCAGCTATACGCTGGCTTCAGATATCACTTTCAATTACGTCATGTTCGGCGTGGGAAATGAAGCCGGCAATATAGGAAAACAGTACAGGATAGGGATATATGCGGACAACACAGGCTCGCCGGGCGCTTTGATAAGCGAAACTTCCGGCGTTGCCATGACTTATAACTCTTTTAATGCCTTTGTTTTCCCCTTGACGACATTAAACGCCGGCACCTACTGGATAGGCACGGTTGCTGAGGGGTCTATCCTGATATCAGACGGAAATGGGCTGTACGCGTGCGGCTCTGCATGGTCGGATTTTTCGGCAGGCTTGCCGGCAAGCGGCACATACGCGACGAACCCCATCGCGACGTCGATAAGCGCGTATTTTGTTTATTGTGAATAAAGCATTATTTAATTATTAGGAAAGGCCGGTTCTTTTTGACACATATTTTTCGCTTATTTACGCAGAAATAGCAACATGGCCAATAAAATAAGACGTTTATTTGAATAATTTCTTGAGTCAAGGTACGGTGTTGGGGATTGTGTTATCTGGCTGTAATTTTCATGTTGACAAGGGCGTAAAAGGATATATACTGTCTATAAAAGCAGACAATTGTCTGCAAAACAAGACAGGGGTGGCTATGATCTTTAAAAATGCGGTATTAAGTGTTTTTTCAAATAAAACAGCCATTAAGCTTCTCGCTGCGCTATGCGGGGCACAGGGGCTTCATTCCGGCCGCGCTCTTGCGCGGATGGCGGGAATCAATCACCAGTCTTGCTCCTCTGAGTTAAAGAAACTGGCGGCGCTGGGCGTCATAAAAAGGGACGGAAGCGGCAGGACCGCGGTTTATGCCTTAAACAGGTCCAATATTAATGTGCGGGACATAATCGAGCCGGTATTTAAAGCTGAGGAAAATCTGAAGATAGAACTTGCGCATGACCTGGCAGGGCTGGCAAAAGCGGATACTGTATCCATAATACTCTTCGGAAGCGTGGCAAAAGGCAAAGATTCGGCGGAAAGCGACATAGACATCATGATGGTGGTCAGGGATGCTGATAAAAAAGAGGCGGCAGCCGACAGGATATCCAAAGCATCCGGATTTTTTATCGCTAAATACGGTAATGTGCTGTCTCCGGCCATATTAAGCGTCCCGGAATTCCGCGGCGCTTATAAGAAAAAGAACGGGCTTGTAATGGAAATATTCAGGTCAGGTACGGTGATTTACGGTAAGAACATGGGGGAACTGATAAAATGAACATAAAACATGGCGGCTTTGAAAACGTGGAAAACTCAAGCCATGCCGTATACATGGATAAGGCGTCCGCTTTTTTCAGGGCGATGAATGCCGCATACAAAGATGAAAACTGGTACTCAGTAGGCCTTGAAGCCGTGCACTGCGCCATATCAGCCACGGATGCCGTCCTTGCAAAGAAATGCGGCATAAGGAGCACAAGCAAGGACCACCGGGATGTGATAAAGCTCATGGAAGAGAAACTGGGCCGCTCAGCCGGCAATGAAGCCGCGGCGCTTGGAAGGATAATCGCGATGAAAAATCAGGTTGAGTATATGGACAGGATATTTACGAAAAAAGAGGCTGAAGAAATTTATAAAAGAACGGACAGGTACTTTAACTGGGCAAAGAAGATGATGGGTTAATATGAAAGGCTGGCCAATTCACAAACCGGGGACTATGTAACAGTCATTTCATTCCGGTACACAGCAGGCGGCCCCCGGTTTGTGAATATAAATCAGGTCCCGACGCTTATTTTATGTTTGTTTACAAAGAAATAGCAACATGTCTGATAAAGTATGCGTTTATTTGAATAAAGACTTGAGTCAAGGCACGGTATTGGGGTTTTTATTTTAAGTTCAAACTGTTTATAAATACTATTAATGGGGGTGTTATGACAAAAAAATCAGGAGCCGCGTTTTCGGAAGTTTTGAAGGATGCATTTTCTGTTTGTGTTGGCAACTATTTTACTTTGATCATAATGAATATAATAAGTATAGGGCCTCTTATGGCGCTGTCTTTTTATGTTATTGCCGTTAAAAGCAGCTCGCCATTTATAATGGCGGCCTTTCTGGTTGCTGTACTTTTGTCGTTACTGGGCGTTTCTACGCTGATAACAGCCATATCCATGGCACACCTTGAAGGCAGGATTGACATAAGTGCCGCCGTATCAAACGGTTCTTCAAAGGCTTTGAGAGGCTTTGTGGCAATGATGATTTACATGATAGTATCGCTGCTGGGCCTTGTGTTGCTTGTATTCCCCGGAATATACTGGCTTACTACAAGGTTCTTTGCGATGGAAGCCGCGGTCCTGGAGGATAAATCTTCAAGCCCGTTAAAAGTAAGCGCCCTGACTGTAAAAGGCCGCTTTTGGACGGTCTTTTTTTTATGCTTGTTCTTTTATATATTGCCTAATGCCGCAACCCAGATTATCATACAAACCGGCCATATTAGTTTTCTTAAAGACAATATTGTTTTTTTGGCGGTGTCGACCGGTATTGGCATCCTGCTTGGGCCGTTTTTCACGTCGCTGAAAGTTGTAATGTACAATCTTTATAAAAAGGCAAATAATGTAAAACCCGAAGAGACAAAAGGCATGAACACATTTCTTGGATGTTTCCTTTCTGTTTTATTTTATGTGGCCATAGTGGCGGCTGCTACTTCTGTTATGATGCTGCCCGGCATTCGGGACAAAGCGATGGGATTTATGGCGGGAAGCGGCAAGCTGATTAACGGCATGACAATCCAGCCTGATGATAGCTGGACGATGATGCCGGCAGGCGCAAAAGGCGAAAGGCTGATGATGATGCAAAAAACGCCATGTCCGGGGTTAGCCCTGCTCAAAGTATCCGTTATACCTTCAGATTCACTGGGCATACCGGAGGATCAATTCACCCCGGAGAATCCAGCGATAGCTGAAGCACTGCGCAAAAAAAAGCTGGCAGAAATTGACGCTGTAAAACATCCGAGCCTTGCTGAACCGTACGAGAAGTATAATCTCTGCGGCATCAGCATAATAAAACCTGCGGGAAAAGGGTGGGCAGTAGCCGAGTATGATACAAAGGAAGGCGCATGCCCCGCTTATACAAGACATTACCTGAAAATGTACTATACATTGCAGGGGAAATACATAACACTTATAGATTATACAGGGACTGATTATACGGACCAAAACATGAAGAAAACAACAACCGCGGCAGAAGATTCAGTGATGAATATGATAATGAACGTGGAGTTCCCTGCGGAGTGATTTCGGTGACTTCGTCAAGGCTTCGTCGTGTATGTTGATAATTAAGCGGGATTGGGTAGAATGGTACCTGACTCGAAATCAGGTGTCCTGGAAGGGACTGTGGGTTCAAGGGAGATAGACCAGGACAGGGGTTTGGATGGCAAAGCGGGTCGGTATCTCAGTTGGTAGAGCATCGTGGATAGGATGGATTTGGGGAATAATGATAAATAGTGCGTATTTGTGAAGAAATAGTAGTATGGTCAGTAAAATAAGGCGATTATTTGGATAAAGTCAATTGTCAAGGCACGGTGTTGAGGAGTTTTTATAAAATTAGGAGGGAACGTGGAATTGATGAATAATAGCTCCGGCAATGGTTCAAATAATAATACAGATGGACAGCTTCAGCCTGTGTGGAAGAATTCTTCCGGGGCAAAACTCCCCATTATAATATTATCCGTTGTTATTTTATCGGGACTGACACTGATTATGTTATTCGGCGGAAAGATTTCCGGTTTTTTTGCAATTAAAAAACAGATTGCCGAGATGCAGGCCAAAGCAATGAAACCTCATACCGAAATTAGTGCACTTATAAAAAAACTGGTTTCTTCTTCAAGAGAATTGACGCCTTGCCCGCTTATATTTCCACTTACTAATGTCGAGGACAGCGGCTTAACGCCGCTTGGTTCATTTATAAGTTATCTGGCTATGATCAGGGCTTCTTATACGCCTGGTTTTAACATGAGCATACCTGATGTGGGCTATTTATTCCAGAATCTGGCGCTGTTTGATCCGCTGAGAAAACCTATACAACAGGTATACAGGGAACAGTTGCCGATGCGTTTTAAAGGAAGACATTTTGGCGAAGGCACCATAAAAAAGCTGAACAATGAATATGAAATAGCCCTGCATTTTTGGGGAGGCAAAATCGACGGTTATTACAGGAAAAAATTTCCTGTTGGTGAAGTGCACAAAGCGCCTGAGTGGGCCGCGGAGTGTTATTTTTTATGGACTGAAGCAAAACTTGAACAGCAACAAAAGGAATATTTTTCAAAGACTTTGTTCTTAAACGAAGATAATTTCCTGAAAAGCGCCCGCATAGAGCACATACTTCGGGCATGGCCGGCAATCGCCTGTGGTGTGGATAAAATGTCCGAAAAGGAACCGGATAATCCATTCCTGAAAAGCAGATGGCAGTGGACAGCCGCAGACAGGAATCAGGGTGGGTCCTGGATAGCGGTAAACAAAATCAACAATACCGCTGAAAAGTCGCCTTTTACAATTTATGAAGAGATAAAAGCGAGTATTTCAAATCCTATATACGACGCGGAACCGGCAAAAGCCTTAATAAATCAGCTTCTAAATGACAATAATAATGTCTATCTTTACAAGTCAGCCGTCAAAATACTCAGCAAATCAAAATATAACAGTGAAGCCATCGAGCTTGCCGAAGCATGGACTAAAATACATCCGGAAAATCAGGATGCGTGGATGCTGCTGTCGGATACATATATAAACTGGGCCTGGGACTTGAGAGGCAACGGTTACGCAAATACTGTTGAATCCAAAAAGTGGGCGGAGATCGAACGGCGCATCAACTTTGGATTAAACGCCTCCCGCCGGGCCACAAAAACCGCTCCCGGGGACGGCTGGACATGGAATAATCTGATGATCTCCGGTCTGGCGGCAGGGATTGATAAACTGGAAATGCATGATGCTTTTAGCACGTCAATCGGCTTAAATCCATACGACTCCGCCGCTTACCTGAACTTTGCCAACTATCTGCAGCCAAAATGGCACGGGAGTATAGCCGAGATTGAGGGGCTTTATAAGCAGTTTTATAACAAGTGTCCTTTCCTTATCAGTGAGATTGCCCAGGACAGTTTCCGCGCAAGCGGTTCGTATGAATTTGACGGCAATCAGATCGCAAGGGATAACTTCGCGGACGCGGTAAAATCATCGCCATATTACAAAGATTACAAGAATATCATGCTCCTGTATTTCGGGCGCAAACCCATGGATATCAAAAACTGGGAAGATTACTTTTTCTGGATGTCACTGACCGGAAACAGGGATAAAGCGCTTGCTGACGCGAAAAAAGTAATCCCGCAGGGTAATCCCGATCTGGCTGCCCTATATCCAAATCTGGTGCTCGCGGCCATAAGCCAGGACCTCAACGGACAGGCCACGGATCATGCCAAGGAAAAGATAACCAGGAACCCGGCAGTGATAAAGATGAAGCTAAAAGCCATAAACGACCTCATAAAGGCGGATGAACACAACTGGGAAGCCTGGAACGAGCTTGCGAAGTATTATGTCGATAAGAAAATGAAAAAAGAGGCTATTAAATGTTTTAAGGCAATAGGCGATAATTCCGTGTATGATGTCTGGGGTGAAGGCGGATATAAAGAAGCAAAGATATGGCTGGGACTCGCAAAAAGGGAAAAGAAATTACCGGACAGCGCCATAGACCAAAGGACCGGAAAAGCAAAAACGCCCCTGCAGCTGCTATTTGATAAAATGTATTCCGGTAATTATGCCGGAGCCATCAGGGACTGTGATTTATTCTTAAAGGACAATCCGGCAGATTATACTTACTACAATTACCGCGCAACAGCCAAAATAGCGCTTGCAAACAATAAAGAGGCCCTGATGGACCTTGATAAAGCGATAGAACTGAACCCCAAATATACTTCGGCTTATCTGACTCGCGGAAACCTCAGGATAACAATGGGTGATTATAAAGGCGCGGTCAAAGATTTCGAAGCCGTGATCAAAGGTTTCCCGCAGGCGTGCATAGGTTATTCATACAGGGGAATAGCATATACCCAGATGGGCGACTACAACGCCGCAAATAAGGATTTTGACACAGCCTTTTACATGCAGCCAAAATCGGATATTACCTTTAAAGGCAGGGGCATGATGTATTACAAAAAAGGTGATTATGGAAAAGCTAAAAAAGACCTGGAAACAGCCCTTGTAACCATGCTGAAAGACGGAGAAGTATACTACTACCTGGCTGAAGTAAAGTTAAAACTCGGGGATAAAGCAGGCGCCCTTAAAGACGCGTCAAAAGCTTTGGAATTAGGCGATAAAAGAGCTGAAAAAATAAAAAACGAACTTAAAGACGCTATATAAAACACGCTGATAATTTGTGCCCTGATGATGACTTAGTATAAGGTATTTACTTAAATTCTTAATATAAGGCGAGATGCAAAGAGCCGTATGCCGAGATGGCGGCCGACTCTTGCGGGATAATAGGGAAATAATAATGCCGCAGGGCATCATGAGTATAACAAGGGCTGAAAGATGTAATGAATGTTTTAGAAAGCTCAGGAGAATTTAAATAACGTAAAAAAGTATGGGGGGGAATATGGCGCAGTATAAATGTGTACCGGCACCAAAAGAATTAGTATTGGGAAAGAACGGGTCTTTTGACGGGGCTGTCAGGTCTTTTGCGGACCTTATCAATCTGGAAGCTAAAGACAACTGGGAATTTCACTCTATGGAAAACATAGCAGTTACTCAGAACCCGGGATGTATCTGGGCGTTACTTGGGGCAAAAGCTACCACGATATATTTTAATATGCTGGTTTTCGTTAAGAAATAGTCTATATGCCCTGCGGCATTAGTTTGGAAGGGGCGGTAACTTAGTTGGTAGAGTATCGCGCGATGGTGGAATTAGAGAGGGACGATAAATAGTGATTATTTACGAAGAAATACAAGTGGGGTTAATAAAATAAGGCGTTTATTTGATTAATGTCAATTGTCAAGGCACGTGTTGTGGATTCTTTTATTACACAAAGGAAGGCGGCATTTTTGAAAAAAAAATATTTTATTATTTTTCTGGCCCTGATCATGCAATGCATGATGTCGTGTTCGAAAAGACACCCCGTGGGGCCGTCTGTTTTTGCAAGCCCTGATCCCACGGTTTCTTTTACATCCACATCCACGCCCATACCTACATCATCGAAAACCGTCACGCCCTCAAACACGGCAACAAGGACTTCCACGCTGCTGCCAACCGCGTCAATGTCCCCGACCGTTACGCCCACATACGTTCGCATCAATATCCCCGACCCAGTGCTGGAGTCCCAAATAAGGCTGACCTTATCAAAGCCCACCGGGGATATTTACAGGGAAGAGTCCCAGGACCTTACGGTGCTTTTCATAGTCAGCAAGGCTGTCAATAATCTTGAAGGCGTGCAGTATTTCCCGAAATTAACCGAACTCCTTATATACTATAACACTGTGCCCCTGAACATAGATGCCATTAGCGGGATGACCGGACTCACATGGATGAATTTATACAGGAACACCCTGGGCATAAACAGCCTTGATCCTATAGCGGGACTGACCGGACTTTTCCATCTGGACCTCGGCAGCAGCAACATAACGGACATAGACGCCATCGTACAGAATTGCGATGCCGGGGGATTGGGCCCGAGCTCTGTAGTCGACCTGAGGGGAAACACTCTGAGCTATAAGGCGCTTCACACGGACATTCCTTATCTCATAAGCAAAGGCGTGAATGTAAAATACAATGATCCCGGTACGAGTACGGCGACGCCCACTATTACCGGGACATATACCATATCATGCACGCATACGATATCGCCCACATGGTCCATATCACCGACATTTACGAATACAAAATCGGTAACACTTACAAAGACGGCCACCCCGACTTCCACGAACACGTCCACTATATCACCAACCGCGTCAATAACACCGACATTTGGTCCGGGAACATACTGGGCGCAGTCAGCTTCGGGAACGACGTTTGCCGGCAGGTACTGGCATACTGGCACGGTATACGACGGAAAGATGTGGGCCGTAAGCGGTTATGTAGGCACTATCAGAAATGACGTTATTTATTCCTCCGACGGGACCAACTGGTACGCGTCGACGACCTACACCGCGGCCCATGGCAGATGGGGCGCGGGCTGCGTGGCTTTTGACCCGGGAAGCGGCGAGAAGATGTGGCTCATCGGCGGTTTTGCCGGAAGTGCAGACATAAGGAACGACGTGTGGTATTCCACGGATGGCGCGGCATGGAGCTGCTCAACGCATAACGGCGGATTTGAGGGAAGATTTGACCACACGTGCCTTGTCTTTAACAATAAAATATGGGTCATAGCCGGCGAAGGCAGTGTGAATCTATATCTTAACGATGTATGGTCGTCATCCGACGGGATTACATTTACATGCGCGAACGCCTCCGCGGCATTCCCGCCGAGGCAGATGCACTCAAGCGTCGTTTTTGACGACGGCACGGGGCTGAAAATGTGGGTCATAGGAGGGATGGGAACCGGAGGAAATGAATTAAATGATGTCTGGTCATCGTCAGACGGTGTGAACTGGCAATGCGCCACAGCATCAGCGCCCTTTGGCCCCAGGAGAGGCCATTTAAGCTGGGTATATAATAATATGATATGGGTTTCTGGAGGAACAGGCGGGCTGAATGGATATGCCGACGCGTGGGCTTCCTCAGACGGAAAAAACTGGTGGAAAGCAACGAATAACGCAACACTTGGGCACAGATACAGGAGCCTTGCGCTTATATATGATGCAGGCTCGGGCCCAAAAATTTGGTGCATAGGAGGAGAAAACGCAACGGGCAACAGCGATGAAGTATGGTTTTCTCCGCCAGGGCCATAATATAAGATAATTGGAAAAAATGGAACCGGCCCCCGAGTTAATATTTGACAAAAGAAAGTCTGGTTCAGCAGTTAAAAAAGTTATGTATTAACTATTAACTCGAGGTCTGGTACCATTTTCACTGATAAGAAGCCAAACCGGATTAAGATTAAAGGAAGTAGCGGAAATGTTTGCCATAACCCACAAAGCGGTAAGTAAGGCAATAAACAAACTGGAAGCAGAAGCGGCACAAGACAAGGTCATAAAACAACGTATTGAAAGCCTTATTCACAAACTGGGAGATAAAACGCTAATAAAATTAAGATGAAACTGGTACAATGTCAATTGTCAAGGCACGGTGTTGGGAAGTTTTTTAATAAATTTGATTCCGGAGGAGAAATGAAAAAAAACGTGTTATTGATAATTCTTTCAATGTTATCGATTACATTTATATTGGCAATAAGCGCAGACACATATATTGATAAAGGCGATAAACAAGCATCAAACGGGAACTTTAAAAAAGCGATAGAGTTTTATTCAAAAGCAATTGAGATAGACCCATCAAATTACCGAACGTTTGATAGGCGCTGCTTTGCGAAAATGCGTGTTGGTGATAATAAAGGTATGATTGAAGATAGCCTTAAGGCAATCAAACTTAACCCAAATGATCCGGTAGCTTATTACGGAAAAGCCTCTGCGGAGTTTGGCATAAAAAAATATGATGATGCTATTAAAGATTGTAGTAAATCACTTGAACTAGATAATTCGTTCTGTGATGTTTATATACTAAGAGCCGCATGTTATGTGATTATAGACCAAATTGATAATGCAAAAAAAGATTTAAATACAGCCAATAATATCGGTTGTAAAAAGGCATTAAATCAAATAAAAAAGTTGAAGTAAGTAAAGGTGTAATTTGAGAGGAATGATGAATATTGTTATATACAATGAAATATGAATGTGATCAATAAAATGAGGCGGTTATTTGAATAAAGTCAATTGTCAAGGCACGGTGTTGGGGATTTTATATAAGGAGGTGATTCGTGAATCATGTTATAGAATTCATAGGAAACCCCAGAAATGTTACAATTGCTTGCACTGTTTACATTGTTTTTTATTACATTTTATCTTTTTTTGGAATTAAAGACACAAGAAATGGCAAGGGATACTTTAAAAAAAATAGTTTCATTGACCATGTTACTTCTGCGTTATGGATTCTGGTAGCAATAACTTTTATTTGGAGTTTGGTTTTAACTACAATAAAACAACCATTGAGTCTGGGATTGACATATTTACTCATCTATTATTTTTTGTTTATTTTTCTTTTTGCGTTTTTATATGGAATAATTGAGTGGCATATTCCCGGTTCTTTGAAATTCGAAAATAAAATAATGAAATCAACCACATGGAATGCCGAGCTTCAATATGTGCTCTTCAGCGTTCAAACAATAACAACGTTTGGATATAACAGGACAAAACCAGCTAAAAATTTGATTGAAGTAATAGCTGCATTTCAAGCGTTATTGGGTTTATTTTTTACTATAATTTTTATTTCAACAGTAGCAAGCACTGTAATAATAGGCAAATAAAATAGTATTTTTAATTCGTATATTTAATTACGCTGATTAATTTATGCAAACGAGGAGAATAAAAATGGAGAACATTTTTACACTTCCATATTCAGAGTATAAGGTCGCCGAAGAGCTTCAGAATGTATTTCCAAAAAACAAGGGTTTTGCTTTGCTTGTACCTATGAGCAGGCAGCAAAAAGGTTTTGATTTGCTAATTTATAGCAACAAATCAAAAAAAAGCGCAACGATTCAAGTTAAAGCTTCTAGATCGTGGGATCACATTCCTACGGGCAAACATAAATATGATACGAATTTTTGGTTCGGAAATATTAAGCATGTTGTTGGAAGGGCTGATTTTTATATTCTTTTTGGTGTGTATGAAGAATATTCAAAAAGAAAAACTTTAAATAAAAGCAGAAAACCAGATAAGTGGATTCACAACAGAATGATTGTTTTTACTGATAAAGAAATGGGCAAGTTCATAAATAGCTTAAAAACAAAGAAAGGAAAAAAAGAAAGCCAATTCTACTTTTCCTTTAATAAAATTAAGCCAAAAGAAATATTTTTAACGAGAGGGTCTGAAAAAAAGACTCCTGTGCCATTTGAAAAACATATCCTTGAAAACAAATTGTACTTAATTTTTAAATTTTTGAAATGAAAATTATACTGAGCCGCAAAGGATTTGACTCACAGTATGGTGAGATGCCGAGCCCTATATTTGACAGAAAAGACATGATTTCAATGCCGGTTCCTTCTAAAGATAGTCTTACATACGATGATATTTCATATAAAGGTCAAACGTACTGGGGTATCATTAAATCCCTGAAATCAAACACCAAAATCGAAAACTACTGCCATCTTGACCCTGATATACGTAAGGATGCAATCAAAAGAGCTCCAGGCTGGCTGCCGGCGTTTGGGCAGTGTGATGCGGCTCAGGGGCATCTTCGGAATCAGGGAGTAAAAGAAGGGGATTTGTTTTTATTTTTTGGGTGGTTTCAGCATGCTAAGTGGAACAATGGGAAGCCGGAGTTTGAGGAGGACAAATACGGTTTTCATGCGATATTTGGGTATCTCCAGGTTGGCAGGATTATCAGGCTCGGGGATGGTGAAAAAGCGGATGAATGCTATGCAGATCATCCACATGTGGTCAACGCGGGGCAATATAAGAAGAACAATACTCTTTATGTGGCAAGTGAAAACCTTTCGCTGAATGCGAAACTTCTAGGCGCGGGACCTATTAAATATCATGAAGGTGTGGAATTGACGAAGAAAGGGGAATTGAAAACACATTGGGACCTGCCGGAATATTTCAAGGGCATGAGCTACCATACGGATAAGAATTGGCAGAAAGGTTACTTTAAAGCCGCTGATAAGGGGCAGGAGTTTGTTGTTGACGCAACAGACGAAATAATAAAATGGGTGACAGAACGAATTTAAAGTAATAAATGTGCGTTATTTATGCAATTATAAATATAATACTAATAAAATATAATGAAATTTAGTATAATGTCTTGAGTCAAGGCACGGTGTTGGGAATTTGAACAAGTACTAGAACTATTTGAAAAGGTATGTTAAAGTTAATTGTTTGATAATGTAAAAGGTAATAATTCTGTTCATTAAAGTCTTATTTTAGGCGTAGGGGTAAATACCCAGGGAGTAAGATGTCCATTCCAAAATACACTAAAGATCAAGAGCGAGCTTACAACACTATTGATAAAGCGCTTCAAATAATTGCCTGCGCTGGTTCGGGAAAAACGCAGGTTATTTCGCAGCGAATTATAAGCATTTTGAAAAGCGGAATTAGTCCATCAAAAATTATCGCGTTTACCTATACAGAAAAAGCAGCGGGAGAACTACAAGCAAGAATTTTGAAGCTTTGTAGAGAACAAGCACCTGAAATTGCAGGTATCGCTGAAATGTACGTTGGAACGATCCATTCCTGGTGTCTAAATATTCTTCAGCAAAATAAGTACGAGTTCCAGAAATTTTCTGTTTTAGATGAGGTAAAACTTAAACTTTTTGTTGATAGGAGTTTTGGAAATATTGGCATGAAAGATCTAAATATGGAGCGTTTTAAAGATACCGGTCATTTCATTCAATTGATGGGAATCGTACGTGAATCTGATTTTGTTCCGGGGGCAGTTATACCGCAAAATATTCTTGATTCAAAAGAAAAATATGAAAAAGTTTTAATGGATCATGCATACATGGATTTTACAATGATTATGACTAAAGCTCTGGAGCACATCAAGAATGATGATGTGTTCAAACAAAAAATCGCCGAGAATATTGGATATCTGATTGTTGATGAATATCAGGATGTAAATCCCGTTCAGGAGCAGATTGTTGAACAGCTGTACCTGATGGGGGCTAATGTTTGCGTTGTCGGAGATGATGATCAAACAATTTTTCAGTGGCGTGGATCGCATATTGAATTTATAAGAAATTTTAGAGATCGTTATAAAAATGTAGATTATGTTCCATTGCAGGATAATTTCAGAAGCTCTGGCGCTATTGTGGATGTTGCATTAAAAGTAATTACAAATAACACTAATCGCCTTGCAAAAACAATGAATGCAGAGGGTTTTCAAAAATATGAAAGAGGCGATATTATTTATAACCAGTTTAATGATGTGGCAAGTGAAAATGATTTTATTGTTAAATCGATAAGAAATTTAAGAGGAACTAAATTCAATGATAAAGAAGATTCTGAAGAGCGAGGGTTAGACTATTCGGATTTTGTAATCTTGCTTCGTAAATGGAAGAAAGCTGAGGCAATTATAGAAACATTACAACACGAAAACATACCTTTTATCGTCACTGGAGTAAATAATTTGTTCCAGAGGCCTGAAGCCAGGGCTGCAAAAGCAATCTTTCAATATCTGAATGAAGAAATTGATAAAGAAGTATTAAAACATCATTGGAAGGAATTATCGGATAGGATTCAAGATGCTGACCTGGATCAAGCAATTAATCAGCTTAATAAAAAAGTGCCAAATAGAGACACATATTATGAACGGTTCAATATTCAAGAAATATATATGGATTTTTTGGATAAAGCAGGGGTACGTGAAGAGGCTTTTGTTGTTGATTCGCATACTGCAAGTGGATATGGAAACAACGAAATCGTATTCTATAATTTGGGAATGTTTAGCCAGATAATTAATGATTTTGAAACTGTATATTTTAAAACGTCAAATCCTGCGTATAAACTAGATACCTTCTTAAATTTTTTAAAATACTCTGCTGAAGATTACTATCCAGAAGGCTGGATGAATAATTCATATAAAACGCCTAATGCGGTACAGATAATGACTGTGTATCAGGCAAAAGGGCTTGAATTTCCTGTTGTTTTTATTCCTGGATTAAATAAGAACTATCTTCCAACTAGTCAACCGACTGGAAAGCAAGTCTGGCACTTCATTGATAAGGCATTGATCCGGGACTATGACAGATATTTTCCTCATGTAGAAGATGAGCGTAGATTGATGTATGTTGCAATTACTAGATCCAAAAAGTTTTTGATTGTTTCTAGAGCACCTGACGGGAAACAACAACAAAAAGAATCAATCTTTGGGTCGGAAATAAGAACTTCAGACTTTGTAATGCAATCCCTGGAAAGGAACTGGTCAGAAAGAGAAAAAACTATACCGAGACCATCGATAGAGACTGCAAATATTGCTTTAAATTTTTCGTTGTTAAAGTCATATTTTGATTGTCCATATAGTTTTAAATTCTGGACTTTTTACGGTTTTCAGCCACCAAGAGGCGCCAGAATGGGCTTCGGTTCAGCTATTCATAACTCGTTAATGGAACTTCACAAAGAAACACTTGCAGGGAAGGTTATTAGTAAAGATCAATTATCGGAATTATTGAATAGGCATAAGAACTTTCCATACGCCACGGATAAAATGATTGCAGAAATGTCACAAAGAGCCGAAGAATCGTTAAAGATATATTTTGACAAGAATTCGAAAGAATTTCAGCATATTGAGTTTGCAGAAAAAGAGATACAGGTTGATTTGGGAGATGGAATTCTAGTTAATGGTAAAATGGACTTAATAAAGCGTAAAAATGTTGATGGCACATTTGAAAAGACAATTATTGATTTTAAATCAACTGAAGATGCCCAGGCATATAATGCATCAATAGATCAGCTACAGTTATATGCTCTGGGTTATAAAGAATTAACCGGAGAAAATGCAGATTTTTTAGAAATATATAATTTGGATAAAAATGAGCCTTTTAAAAACGAATTAACATCAAAAGATCTTAATAAGATGAAAGTGAAAATTATTGATGCTGCAAATGCAATACGAAAGAACGAATTAGACCATTCGTGTAACAAGCCGGATTGCGTTTGTAGGTTTAAAAACAAATAGGAGTGAAAAAATGTCTAAAAGTTATAAAGGATCTCTTTCGTTAGAATGGTACAATAAACAAAAAGCTATAATGTTGAGTAAACAGAAAGATGAGCTGATAAAATCTGATGTTCAAGCGCCTGTGATTGATTGGGTAAATAAAGATGAATCGCTTTTTTATGAAATCAATTCTGAAATTGGAAAGGGCAGAACACCTTATTGGGTTAATAGAAGCGACATAAGAATTAAAGAGGCAAGACCATTAATTCATAATAAAACATACTTTGTTTATACTAGCAGTAAAAATGGTTCAATAGGCAAAAATAATGTATATAAAGTTGTAGAAGAAAAAAAGGAAGATTCTCTACAAAAAAATATTCTTATTAAAGGCGATAATTTATTAGCGCTGAATTCTTTGAAGAAGAAGTTTTCAAATTTAGATGAACAAGAAAAAGTAAAATGCATCTATATTGATCCGCCTTATAATACGGGACAAGCTTTCGAGCATTATGATGACAACTTAGCACAATCAGAATGGTTGACACTAATGCGAGACCGTTTAGTAATTTTGCATGAATTGTTAAAAAAAGAAGGTACATTGTGTATTCAATTAGATCAAAAAAATTTATTTCATATAAAAGTCTTACTAGATGAACTATTTGGAAAAAACAATTTTGTTAACATCTTCACAGTGAAAACATCAGATCCGTCTGGTCTGAAAACTGTAAATCCTTCACCATATGACTCTGCTGAGTATATTTTAATGTATGCGAAAGATAAGACATGCTATAAATATGAAACAAGTTATATAGAATGTGATTACGATGAAGGCTATAGTAAAATTGTAGTAAATATTGATTCCGATTACAAAAAGTGGAAAATAGAACCCGTTAAAGAATATTATGCAAAGTTGAAAGGTTTTAATTCAGTTAAAGATGCAGTAGGAAAAATAGGGAAACTTGACTTTATGTCTGAAATTGCAGAATTTGCACTTAAGAATTCAAGGTCGGTGTTTCAACTTACAGCAATTGCTGATGATGCCGGAGTAAAGATAGTGGAAACAAGAGAAAAGTCAAAAGAAAAAGAGATGGAAATATTCAAGGTCGATAGAACAGATAAAGAAATTTATGTAATGAATGGAAGACAGATATATTTTTATTCCAGCAAGGTTAAGTCTATTGATGGAAAGCAAGTGCCAACAAAACAGCTTACTAATATTTGGACGGATATTCCATACAACGGCATATCAAATGAAGGTGGAGTTAAATTCAAGGAAAGTAAGAAACCTGAAAAGCTCGTTAAAAGGATTATAGAAATTTCGGGGGCAAAAAAAGGCGAGATTGTTTTAGATTGTTTTGCTGGATCAGGTACTACACTTGCAGTTGCGCATAAAATGAATATGAATTGGATCGGGGTTGAGATTGGAGATCACGCAGATACACACATTATACCAAGATTAAAATCTGTTATAGATGGATCCGATGACACTGGTATAACAGAAAATGTAAAGTGGAATGGGGGTGGAGGATTTAGTTACTATGCGCTAGGCGAATCGATCATTAGATTTAACAAAAATTCGCAAATTGATTTTAATTGGAATTTAAGTACATCGCACATAGAAGAATCACTATTAACATCTTATGACTATCAGTTACTCGATGTTTCTAATTTAGAACATACAGATCTATTTAAAGATTGTGAAATGGATTTTAAAATAGGAATTCAGCACATAGGTGCGCGATCGAGGATAGCTTTGGTCAGTATTGTAGAAAAAGATGAGAATCTTGAGACGATTAAGTATGAATATATACAAGACATTATTACTAGAATAAAGAGTAAATTCAATCCGGATTCGATAGATATTTTTACTAACCGAGGTGTTGATATTGCTTTTGAATCTAAACCAGATTATCTTGAAATAATTAAAGTACCACATGCTATTATGGTGGAGTTGGAAAAATAAATGAAAAATAAAAATAAGTATACGTATTATGAAAGATATAAAGACAAATTAGTGGAAATTTTGGGCGGATATAATAATGCACAAACGGAATTGTTTTCCCAAAATACATATTCTATTTTTAATACGCTAGAAACAGGTATCACAAAACATCCACTTAGACAGTATCAAAAAGATGCATTGTATATTTTGGATTATATATTTGCTACATCTCAGGCTGAAATGTTTTTTAAAACAAACATTCCAAATCATCGAATAATTGAACATATTAATCATTTGTTGGAAATTGTTGATATCGATTCAAAAAAAATGTCACCGTTTTTGGGATTCGAAATGGCAACAGGTTCTGGAAAAACAATGCTTATGGGAGCGGCAATATACCTATTAAATAAAAAATATAATATTAAGAATTTTCTTATTATTACACCAGCATCAACGGATATTTATGAAAAGACAATAAGAAATTTTCAAATAGGGAATTATGATTCTGTTTGGGCTGATGACACTCCGTTTACATTTAATTTAGTAACAGGCGATAACTATTCGCAAGATCTGTTTTTTAATGAAGATAAGGACGCTAATGTTTTCATTTTTAATATATCAAAATTTGGAACTAATGCAACTAACACCTCTAAAACATGGGAATCTGCTAAGTGGAAAGATGAAGACGGGAATAATATTAGTATTAAACAATATTTGAAAAATAAGAAACTTGTAATTATAACGGATGAAGCACATCATGCGCAGAATAGAAAATCTAAGGAAATCATCATGAGTTTTCACCCGGATCTAGTTTTGGAATATACCGCTACAGCAATTGAAGATGATTCCGGAGATGAAAAAAGAAATCAAACCGTGGTATATAAATACGATATTAAACATTTCCTGGAAGATGGTTATGGAAAACTCGTTAGAGCTGTTGCCTTAATGCCTGAAGAAAAGAAAAGAAAAAATGAAGAAATTGCTCAATCGGAAAAGTTCAAAATAATCACACTATTTCTAATTCATATTTTGAAGAAGAAAGCGATCGCTATGGATAACAAAATTGCAAATTTGAAACCTATCTCGTTTATAAAAGTTAAAGACGATACAATATTCACTGAGAAAATATATAAATATATTATTAATGAGTTATCTGCAGATATTGAAAATATCGAAATAATTTTGGATAAATTGAAAGATCAAGAGTTAAATATTACTGAGTTGCTAATTCAAATGTTCAAAGGTGATTTTAATTCTAGTATTTCGAAACTCAGGCAAGAAATTAATCATATTGCACAAACAACAATATTCTATTATGGCGAGTCGGATAAAGAAACTGAAAAGAAATTTAGAGAAATAAAATACAACGATACAGAAATTGTTGTATATATGCAACGATTAGATGAAGGCATCGATATCCCAAATATTTATACAATGGCTGTAATTAAAGACACGGCTTCCGACTTTAAAACTTCTGTAAAACAAATTATTGGCAGAGGTGTTCGACTAAGCAAAAACGTTAGGGAATTTGATGAATCAGAAAATTCAATTTTAAAGCAAACAGAAATGTTACATATCGTCTGTGATCAAGGGAAAAATTTCGAAGAACAGATACTTGCAATTCAAAAAGAATTCGGTTTAACGGATAAATATATTAGTTCTGACAAACCGAGAAAAAGCATTACTAATAAAGTTAAGAAAGAATTACTCAATCAAAAATACATACCGCATATACGAGCTGATTTTAAAGTTAAAGAAAATATTGCTTTGTTACCGCTTGTTAACGATGTTGAAACAATTACGAATTCTTTTTTAGAAGAAAATTGTTTTCATGATCAAAAATCGGATATAAAAAAGTTTATTAAGTATAAACCGGATACATTTTTCTTAGAAGTTGATATTTTTGCAGATGAAAAGGAATTCCACAAACAGTTGCAACAAAGTGGAGGAACTATAGGTATTTTGAAGTTTGCTGATAAAGAATTAAAACAAGTTTATGGTAGGGCGATGAAAAATTTGCATTGTTTACCAGACACTGCGTATACTAAAAATGCTTTTAGTTTGTATTTAGAAAAATTAAATGGAATTGGACTGCAATACTATAAGTTAACAGATTCGGATGACAAACTTGCTATGAATTTATTTGTTGATTCGTTCAGTCACTTTTATAGAAATCACATTGAAAAAAATTATTTTAGTATTGATTTTAGAGAGGTCAAAAGTGACGAGGCTTATAATTTAATTAATACTTTTAGAGAATATGAAATGAAAATTCCAGAAGATCAGATTAATAATGAAAAATGGAAGAAGTTTGACAGTGCCAAAATATTGAATTTAGTTAGTTCGGGCTACAGTTTTTTTGGCTACGAGAAAGCTATATATGATTATAATAGTTTTGATTCTTTTCCTGAAAAACAATTAGCAGACATAGTTAATGATTATCTTTATAAAGAAAAAGATAATGCTAATTTATTCTGGATTAGAAATCAAAGACAAATACATTTCAGTTATGGATCCAAAAAATATTATCCTGATTTTATTATTGGCTTTAATGATGTTATATATGTTGTTGAAACAAAAGGTGAGATATTTTCTGATACTAAAAAAAGTGTTCTGCTTCAAAGATTGGATCAGATACCAGGATATAAAAGTGCATTGGTCTATTCACAACAAATGGATATAGCTCAAAGAGAAAAATGGGATTTTGCAAAATTGATTAGTCAAGCTGAAAAATCATTAAAAAAACAACATGACAAGCAGTATTTATTGGAGGATGCACCGGAAGAATTGCGTTTTGTTAAATATATTCCTGTGTACTCACCCATAAACGCGTATAAAAAGTTTATTAAAGAAAATAAAACTGCTAAAAGTGATTCGTGGCTATCGGTTCCAGAAAAAACCGAGAAATACCCAGAAACTGTTTTTGCAATACAAATTAAAGGTGAAGCACTTTATCCCTTGAAATCTAATAATGACTGGATAATATTTGATTCATCTTTTGATACAGAAAATATAAAAAATCAAGTATGCTTAGTCTATAGCAAAAAAGTTAAATTTGATGACAATGAATATGATCCTTGTTGTACAATCCGTAAATTTGAAATGCAAGAGAAAAAAAGCAAGAATACGCTTCTGCCAGAATATCAAATAAATCTTACTCCTATAAACCAAAGCACGAAAGAGTACACTATCGAACAAATGGAAAGAGAAGGTGATTTTTCAATTGTTGGTACTGAATATATAACTGAGTCTAAGGAAAATTTTGTTATCTTGCCGGAAGTAAGTGCTGAATTGCAATACACTCAGTTTGTGCCTGTTTATGAATTGGAAGCAGCTTGTGGATTATTTGGCAACAGTGTACCTGCTGAACCCAAAGGATGGACAAAGATTGTTTCTAAAACAATAGATAAAACAATGTTTGTTTCTAAAGTACTAGGTCATTCAATGGAGCCCAGAATTCACGACGGAGATTACTGTCTGTTTAGATCTAATGTCATTGGAAGCAGGCAAGGTAAAATAGTATTAGTCCAACATAATAGTATTTCTGATCCTGAAACAGGTGGAACATATACTGTAAAAAAATACACAAGAAAAAAAGTCGAAAAAGCGGATGAGACTTGGGAACACAAAGAGATCATTTTAGAACCTATAAATCCAGCATATGCATCAATTATTATACCTAATGCTGAAGAAAATGAGTTTGCTATCATTGCTGAATTTGTAGAAACTATAAACAGATAACAACACTTAATAATATTAAATTTATACTGGAGATATTTGGGTTTGATAAATTCGAATTATTTAGATACTTATATTTTACTTCTTTTGTGTTATGCGTTTGTTGTATTGTTAAAAAAATTGCTTTCAGTTGGAGTTATAAAACGAAATATTGATCTTTTAGTAGAAAGACTTAAAGATGCATTAGAATTTATGCCGGAAAGTAAAATGAAAACTGCGATAAATGTAATTATTTTTGGTAATGATTTAATTCAGTGCATGATTGAGGCGAAAACGAATTATTTCAAGCAATTGATTAATGTACAAGAAAAAGAAAGAATTTCAGCTTTTAATGAACAAGTTTTAAAACAAATGAAGTCTAACAAAAATGAAAAAGTAAACCCTATCTTCAGCGAGCAAAGCGCTGCTATTGGTATCATTGATATTTTTTATGACAGAATTAAGCGTGCAACTGACAGCAGAAAGTATACTTTGCTTGAAAAATTGTTTATCAATATCTCTAATGACATGTCAATTTCCAATCAAAACGAAGTCTATCGTTTTATTAAAATGTTTGATGAATTTACGTTCAGCGAATTTTGTTTAATTGCTTTGTTTAAAAGCAAATTAATAGATCGACTTGAAGAAGGCAATGGTATTTTTTCAGCATTAAGCTATCAGCGGGATGGTCATTTTGTCATTGATTCCGAAGTCGTCTCGTTATACGCCGAATTATTTGAACTTTGTCAATACGGTGTAGTCTGTGGTTATCAAGGGAATCCATTTAATAGTCCTGATACCATTAATCCAACTTTGGTCAAAATAACAACGCTAGGATCAAAAATTTATAAGCTTTTTGCTCTAGATTCTATTGAAAATAGTGAATTAATTAGATTGATTGGTTTATTAAATAGATATCTAAATATAAATAGTAAAATATGTCAAAATCCAAAAGACCCATCAAAATTCGTTATGAAATAGTTGGTTTTTATTAATTTTAAAATTAGAGGAGGGAATAGAAGAATAGAATGTGTCAGATCCTGATTCATGATTCTATTTTAAAAAAATAAACGATTAAGATAACAAAATGTAGCTTTGTACAATGGCGAAGAATAGCTCAGATACAAATTTGTGCAGTTATTGAAAGACGCTCAGAAGCATGTCATATAAGGAAATGATGACGAAAACGTGAAAAAAGGTAAATCAAAAGATGCATCAAAGAGATAGGATACATTTATGTTGAAAAGCAGATCCTTTATTTTGATTATAATACCTGTTGTTTTGTGTATTTTTCCTTCAAAAAAACGTTTGATTATAGACTTATCAGGAAAATAAAGTATGCCCAAAAATAAAAAACAGCATTATGTTAATAAATCCCATCTTAGAATGTTTGCTGTTACTGCGGGGAAAGCACACATTGGAACTTATATAAAAAAAACAAATAAAATTATTGCTGAAGCCGATCTGAATAATCAGGCTTATGAAGATTATTTTTATGGTAAAGATTCGCATGTTGAGAAAATGTTGGCTAAGCTTGAAAGTCAAGCTGGCAAAGTTATTGAACAATTTGAAAATAATACTGTTATCAGTTTCGATACGGAAGAATATGGTTATTTTCTATGCTATATTTTTACACTTACAACTCGTACTTTAAAAGCTGTAAACGATCACGAAAGATTGCTCGATGAATATTTCAAGAAATATATAAAAGGTCTACTAGGTTTTACTGAATTGCAATATATACAGTTCTGTAATGATTACGAATTGCGTTCAGATGAACCGGCAAAAGATTACATGAATTTTATGCTTACTTCGGCGGTACAAATATTTGATCTTAAGTTAAAGATATTGGTCAATAAAACGCCTAAATGTTTTATTACTTCCGATCATCCGGTCGTTAGGTATAATCAATTTCTTGAGAACTACAATTCTCCATCGGGCAATGCCGGATTTCAAACTCCCGGACTTCAAATGTTTTTGCCGATTTCGCCGACAAGAGCAATAATGCTTTATGATTCAAAAGTTTACAATGTGGGCAAAAAAAATTCTGATATTGTGGTTATTAAGGAACAAAATGATGTTGATCAACTTAACGTCTTGCAGTTTTTAAATGCTAACAACCAAATATATTTCAATGGACATATTAAAGAAGAATATATTAGATTGATAGAAAAAAAGAGTAAACGGGTGAAAAGTCTTGGTGGTTATTCTGTAATAACTGAAAACGGATGTTGTGTTGGAATTGAGCAAAAGTGTCTAAGTATTGATTTAGGACTTAGTTTTTGTTTTGAAGTCGATAAAGCAAAGATGTTGAGAGATCAAGGGAAAGTGCCTTTAATTCGTGATTTGGAACTTGTAAATTATTCGCAATATTATTCACGAATAACAAAAGGTAGGTTACCACATCCAAGAATCAAGTACAAATAATATTACAGAGACCGGAAGTATGAATCTACTTTAAGGAGACATAATGAATATATCGGCACCCAACATTTACGACCTATACATCCCCGAAGAGTGCGCGAAGCGCCTCTTCCTCCGCTCCCTCCAAACCCCCGAAAAACCCCTCGACCCATACCAGGAAGTCCTCTTCGACCTAGGCAAACGCCACGAACTCGACCACCTGAAATCCATAGGCCCGCATGTTGACTTATCAGCTATGACTATGGAAGAAAAGATAACTCAAACAAAAAAGTTTATGGCTTCTAAAACTTCTATCATCTATCAGCCCGCCTTTCAGGCTGAAATCACGATCAGCGGTATCAAACACTCCATATTCGGCAACCCGGATTTTCTCATCCTCTCAGGCAGCTCCTACATCATCCGCGATGCCAAGATGGCGCGGAAGGTGGATGAAGTGGAACATCATACGGAAGTGGTGAAGCAGTTGCAGTTTTATGGGTATCTTTTTCAGAAAGCCACAGGCACTCTGCCTGCGGGGTTGCAGGTGGTTAGCGGGACTGGGGCAGTGCTGGAGTTTGGTTATGATGGCGGGGGGAGCGCTGAGGCGGAGGTGGGGAAAATATTACATATAAAGACGCTTGGTGCGGAGCCTTATATGCCTGTGGGGTGGACCAGGTGTAATGGGTGTGGGTTTGGGGATGGGTGCTGGAAGGCGGCTATGGATGGGATGAATGTGGCTGTGCTATCTGATGTAGATAAGGGTACGGCTTTCGCTCTTCGGGATGTCGGGATAAATACTGTGGATGAACTGCTGGATAACTATGATGTATCCAGTTTGAAGGCTTTAAAAAAGGCGCGCGGGGAGCAGATGGTGAAAGTGGGGGTTCGGGCTTATCGGATATTTGACCAGGCGCGGGCTTTGAAGAGCGGGGAGCATATGTGGGTTCAGCCTATCAAGATACCTTTTTTTAACAACTACGTAATGTTCGACCTCGAAGGCATGCCGCCTTACCTGGATGAGATAGATACCGTCTATCTGTGGGGGTTGAAGGTATACGGCGCAAAACCATCCACATACACGCCTGCGGTGGCTCCTATGGGCTCTGAGGGGGATAAACAGGGGTGGCTGGAGTTCCTGCGGCTTAGCAAGGCCATACTGGACGAATACGGAGACATACCTTTCGTCCACTACTCCAGCTACGAAAAAACCAAACTCGACTTGTACTTATCAAGATACGGCGACGACATAGCCATAGCGGAGAGGGTGAAATCCAATCTTTTCGACCTGTACCCGGAGGCAAGGACATCGGTGATTTTGGCTGCGCCGAGTTACTCTTTGAAGGTCTTAGAGAAGTTGGCGGGATTTAAGCGGTCGCAGGAAGAGTATGGAGGGTCTTGGTCCATGGCGCAGTACATAAAGGCTATGGAGACGAAGGATTCTTTAAAACGGGAAGAACTTATGAAGACGATTTTAGTGTATAATGAAGAGGATTTGCAAGCTACGTGGGAAGTTATGGGGTGGTTGAAGAGGCAGGGTCAGTAGGTCTGTTCAAATATTTAAAGGCTAATCAAATACAAAAAATGATACCAGACCTCGAGTTAATAGTTGATAATAGAAGGGGCTGTTGAATGTTAATAAAGTTGTTTATTAACTCGGGGTCTGGTACAATTACTTATGATAGGGAGCCATAAAAGATATAATCTATTCATATAAAATTGTTGTGGGGTACAATGTTAATGAAAAAACTGATCTTGTTTATTGAAGATTTTGTCACTTTGATGTCTAAATCCATAGCGTTTATAGTTTTTAATTCTTTGTCATTACTTGCGCTAATTATCAGCATCGTTATAAGTTTTCTTAACAGGGACCCCGCGTCTGTGGCGATAGTTGAATTCGCAAACAGGCATCCTGTAATAATGTCGTCCATTATGGTTTTTATTACTTTAAATTTTATCATTTGGTTATCCGGTTTTATAATAAATAAATTAAGGCTTAAAACGATGCGCCGTATTGAGTCTTTTGCGCTTTGCAAAAATACTAATGAACTAACTCTTGCTGACCTGAGATTTGAAAAAGTAAAATCGGGTGAAAAAAAGGACTTTAAAGACGGGACAAGGCCGTTTTTTGAAAAATCTTATATACATAGAGAGTTTGTATGGGATAAAAGCGATTATGATCCGGAAGCGGACGAAGGCCGTAAGTTTACAGAAAAAGCACTCAGGAAGAAGCTGCGGGAAGGCGGCGGCCGCGGATTGCTGATGGTAGATACATTTAATGCCGGAAAAACACTTGCCATGCTGAATATACTTATAGGTTTAAAGGATTATGTGGTTATTTCCCCGGCCGCAAAAAAACCGGTGCCGGACAGAAATGCTTTTTCATTTTTAAAGAATAGAAAGGTTATAATACTGCTGGATGATATAGATCAGTTGGCGCGTGAGAATTACGATATTATCTCATTTGCCAAATTGACTGGTGAAGCTACGGGCGGGAATTATGCTGTAGCCGCAACCTGCCGTAAAGGGGCGAATTATTCTCTGCTTCTGGAAAGTGCAGGCAATACAGTCGTCCGTTTCTGCGAAGATTATCTGCAAAAATACAGGCTTGTCCCTATGACCGTTTCGCAGCGTGAAGAATTATCGAAAAAAGTCGGGTTAGAATGGGATGAAACCCAGGAGCGCAACTATCCGCTGCCCGGCGACATAACTCAGTATTTGCAGTACGAAAATATGACGGCACAATATGAAAACCTTGATCCGCACGGCAAACGGCTGCTTCAGGCTATGAAACTGCTGGATTCCGTCGGCATACCGCAGGCTGTTGTCCGAATACAGCATATTTTAGAAAATGTTTTTGGCTGCGGCTCTGACAGGGTAAGCCTGGAAAAAGACCTGTGTGAACTTGAAAAACGATACTTCATGCTTGAGCCTTTATCAGAAGGAAAAGTAAAACCTCACCCGGGATTTTTAATCAAAATCGTAAAATACCCGGAAGACCTGTTATCTGAGGACGACCGGTTTGAAAAGACAGCACAATCCATGGAAAAATCGCTTGATCAGGAAGGGCTCGAATATCTGAGCCGGTATTATTCGCACCAGATAGACTTTGAGCGTTCACAGCGCTTATTTGAGTTAATCCTGAAAATTAATCCCGATAACGCATACGCTCATTATGGGCTTGGATATAATTACGCCCGTTCGGACCAGATAGAAAAAGCCCTAGAAGAAAACTCAAAAGCAATAGAGTTAAATCCGGAATTTGCCGACGCTTGGAATAACCGCTGTTATATACTTGGGCGCAAAGGTGATTTTCCTGAAGCGCTCACCGCGGTTGAAAACGCGCTGGCTTTACGGCCGGAGTTTTCAGATGCGTACGTAAATAAAGCAATAATCCTGGGCCTAATGAGGCGGCTGCCGGATGCTATTACAGCATTAAACAACGCCCTGGAATATGATTCCAACAACGCGTACGCGTATTTGAGGCTTGGTATGGCGCTTTCACAGCAGGGGTATTATGACACGGCTCTGCAGGCGTTCGATAAGGCGATAGTAATACGAAGAAAATATGACGGAGCTTATTCCAATAAAGGAATAGTATACGCTAAAATGAATGATTATGAGAAGGCTGTTGCCGAGTATGACAAGGCAATTTTAATAAATGGGAAGAAACCAAGCTATTACCATTTAAAAAGCATTGCGCTGGTAAAGCTTTCAAGACTCAAAGAAGCAATAAGTGAAATTGATAAAGCCATCAAGTTAAACCCTGATTTCGCGGAGTTATACGCATTCAGGTCTGAAATTTACCATGAACTGGGTTCGGGCCATGAAGAGGCGGCGAAAAACGACTGGAATAAAGCTGTTAGCCTCGGATATCAGGTTGACTTCAGGCGCTTCATGCGGGCGATTTCACTTGCGCGTAACGGCAAATTAGCGGACGCTGAAAAAGAATTTAACACCATGATATATTTGTATCCTTTTGAGGCAGAATTATACGTCAATAGGGCAAAAACTGTGATCCGCACAAAAGGCCGCTTAAATGACGCCATAAGTGACTATAAAAAGGCCATAGACCTGGACCCGTCAAATATCATGTCGTATTGCCAGCTTGCCAGGGCATATACCACTGATTCAAAACATGAACTTGCCCTTGATATTATTAAAAAAGCGCTTGAACTGAATCCTGCAATGCCTGACGCGATATGCGAACACGCGGCAATTTTAGCGAATTTAGGCGATTTTGGCAGGGCTCTTGAAGTAATAGATGGCGCAAAAGATGTGCTCGCCAATAACGCGTTTGCACACTATACAAGAGGCTATATACTTACGAAATTTGGCAAAGAAAAAAGAGGCGACGCATTAAAGGAATATGAGGAGGCCATCCGCTTAAAACCCAATTATGCGGAGGCTTTTAAGGAGTCCGGATTCCTTTTGGGCCAGCTTTACAGGGATAATGAAGCCCTTAAAGCGTATTCAGCCGCAATAGAAATAAGGCATGACTATCCTGACGCGCTTTACGGAAAGGCCAGGACTCTTTGCTTTATAGCGCGAAAAAATCCTAAAATATCAAAAGATTCATATTTGTCTGAAGCGATGGGGCTGCTTGAGATGGCGGTTAAATTAGACAAAAAAAAGACGGTCAAGGAAATAGCCAGACAAAATCCGGAAATATTTAAACAATTAAGAGAATCGATTGTTTATGGGGATAGATTTAAGGCGCTTTTGAATGTTTAATAAAATTATGGACGCCAGGAAGCAATAACCGGAGTGAATCAAGGTTCCAGAGCCTGATTCATGACTCTAATTAAGATTTTCAATTAAACCTTTCACCCAACCTATCACAAGTCTCCCTAACCATCCTGGTATACTCCGCAGTCTTCACCCTGACCTCTCCGGGGATTTCGGGGAGCATGGGGCCGTTTGTGGATTTAAATGCTTTCAGGATTTCTTCCGGGCACATCTTTTCACGGTAGCCGGGGGCTCCGTAGTATCTTTCGTTGTATGCCTTGACTGAGAAGGCTGTTTTTTCTTCCTCGATTTTGCTGGACCTTTCTTCTCGCAGTTTTTTCATATTTTCTTCCCATAGTTTCTTGTCCTTTCGCGCCGCTTCATCTCTTTCAGCCGCTTCTTTTTCACGCCTTACCTGCCACTCTTTTTCAGCCTTTTCCATATCCGCGGCATCAAGCGCTTCTTTTATGGCCGCGTAAATGAATACTATGGCTGTAATGACAAGTACTACGGCTAAAATGATGTTCATCCAGATGGCAGCCTGGTCGTGCGGGTGAGCTTTGATGAAGTTATAGTGCTGGAGGTAGAAAAAGGTATAAATCGCGGCAGGAAACAAGTATCCAATAATCATGAGCGCACCTCCTGTTTGGAAGTCATCTTAGTTAACATATAATATAATAACCGTGGAAAAGCAATGGTGGGGAGACGGTTGGTTTCACGGGGTGGGGCGGGGTTTTGGAAAAACCTTTTTAAATGATTAAACTATATACAATAAGAGCAGGGCGGAATTGACAAAGAAACGGCAAAAAGGCAATTAACAATTAAGAATTAACAATTGTCGTCTATTGCGCTGGGGCGCGATTATTATATGGTTAAGCATGGATCGGGGGCAGGCCTTGCTTAGAGCATTGATAAAGTCAAACTAATGGGATATGGTTTGAATGCTATAAGCAAGGTCTGAACCGGGACGTTTCATGTCTTAAGTCAAGGGCCGGTGTAAGGCTTTAGTGTAACCGGCCGGTTTTATGTTATACTCTTTGGTATGATAATATGCGAAATTTTCAATGCATTGATGCAGGAGGTTTTTAATGGCCGGCGATTCTCAAGTTAATAATCCGCTTCATGGCATCACCCTTGAGCAGATACTGAATTATCTCGTGGAAAAATTCGGATGGATAGAAATGAACCGCCGGGTAAAGATTAACTGTTTTTTCTCCAATCCGAGCGTCAGCTCGAGTCTGAAATTTCTGCGGAAAAATAACTGGGCAAGAATCAAGGTCGAGCGGATGTATCTTGAATCCGTCTCCGGCAAGAGCGTTAAAAACCGGGACAGACATGAGTAATAAAAAGTTGAGGTGATGGGGTCAAATTTTATGGCGTTGACTCGCCCTGAAAATCATATATAATAAATAAATCAGTTTACAATTACACGGAATAATCGGAGGCGGTTTACATGAGAAAAATTATGGCTGTTATCTTTGTATTTTCAGCGCTGGTTGTTTTATCTCAATGCGCAAGTAAAGCGCCATCTTCGCCTACAAACCAGAATGCGGCGACATACACGGCCACTATTACGCCCGGGGCCAGTTCCACGGCCACGCCCACAACTACATGCATAAATGACGACCCGTCAACTTATCCTTTTGGAAACTGCAGCTGCAATACAAAACCTTCCGCCGAAGTCTGTAACGGCATAGACGATGACTGCGACGGTGTAACAGACAACCACCTGACAGACACCGGAGGTGTCTGTTATGACTGCCAGGACGGGCAGCGTTACGCCGGTAATTTAATGTGCGTCTCCGGTAACTTGATGTGCTCAGGGCTTAGTGCTACCGGACTGGACTGTTCCGGAAACCCGATTGTGAGCCCGACAACCACGCCAACAGCTACCGTTACAGCTACAGCCACCTGCACCCTGACTCCGGTTTCGACCACCGGCTGTACCAACATGCTGGGTGATTTTACCGACACTGCCACGACATGGGCCGGCGGATATATAGTTTTTTTCAAATACACTGTTTCTTCAACGATTACGGTCAACGCATACGCGGCAAAATGTTATAGCTCCGGAGGCTATTTAAGGGCCGGCATATATGGCGACAGCGGCGGCGAACCGGGCGCGCTAATCGCGCAAAGCGCGTTACAGAACGGAACTGCGGGATGGGCAAATTACTCATTTCCTGACACTGTCCTTTTAGCAGGGGACTACTGGATCGGACTTGTGGGAAGTAGTACGATATATGCTCATTACCCGGTAGCCGGAGGGCGATATATGGATGTTACCGCAGACCCTGATATAAACATGCCGGCGTCACCGGGGACACTTAGCACAACTTCATATTCACCGGCTTTATATTTTATGAATTGTTATTAGGCTAACGGGCATAATGGGATTAAAAAAATGGTACCAGACCTCCAGCCTCCGCGATAGTACTGCTCCGTCTGGCAAGGCGAGTTAATAGTTGATAAATTTGATTTTACTGCGCTTCTATGGTTTGATGGGCGGTAATTTGGATCGGGGTTTTAGTAATTAATTACAACTGCGGCATGGCCGCAATACTATGGGAGGGTTTATGTTCAATAAGAAAATGATACAGGCACTGGCAGTGGTATTCGTCGTTACGATGTTCTTTTCGGTCTCATGCAAAAAAAATGACTCCGGCCCAACTCCTTCACCGACTCCGACGCCCCCGCCGGTTTATGTGGATGATTTTACCGACGGCGACCTGAATAACTCCGTATCTGCCGCCGTCTCAACTAACTACTGGTTTGTCACCGGCTCTACAGGAAGTACTCATACAGGGCTGTCCATTTCAACTTCTGATGAAAACAGCGCCTGCCTTGCTGTGACCGGGACCGCGCAGGCACATTACGGCACATCCAGTTTCCTGGGGACCCTGGTAATAGGCACGTACCTGATGACATCCAATACGGATTTTTTGGACGCTTCATATCAGACCTACATAAAATTCAGGATAAAATTTGATGTTATCAGCGCCGGAACCGGCAGCTTAAGTTACGAAATCAGGCTTAATGACAACCTTGGAAACGGGCTGAAATACGTGCTCACACCCACTCCGGGGACATGGCAGACTTTTACCCTCAACTTTACGGATTTTGAGGAGCTCGGCTCCACCAGGCAGCAGATACTCTCGTCGTTAAACGACATTTCAATCACAATTACCCACTCTTCGACAGTGCTCGATGACAGCGCCAACGTAGCCGTGTTTATAGATGACGTCAAGCTCGACAGGATGTGATACCTGTATCTTATAACCTGTACACGTTGATTTTAGCCAAAGAATGGGGCAGGTCCTTACCTGAGACGTGACAAGTACGCTGTTTGTGTTGGTCAGTACAGCGGCAAGGAACAAGGGACAGGCTGTACCCGGTTTTGGCGATTCGTGAATTATCCATACAACAACACAAACAAACCTGTAGAGACGCCCCTTGTGGGCGTCTCGGTGTTTAAGACGAGACGGGGACGAGCCCCGTCTCTACGAAATTTATTTGTATTGGCGATTCATGAATCGCCCATACAACGACACAAACAAACCTGTAGAGACGCCCCTCGTGGGCGTCTCGGTGTTTAAGGCGAGACGGGGACGAGCCCCGTCTCTACGAAATTTATTTGTATTGGCGATTCATGAATCGCCCATACAACGACACAAACAAACCTGTAGAGACGCCCCTCGTGGGCGTCTCGGTGTTTAAGACGAGACGGGGACGAGCCCCGTCTCTACGAAATTTATTTGTATTGGCGATTCATGAATCGCCCATACAACGACACAAACAAACCTGTAGAGACGCCCCTTGTGGGCGTCTCGGTGTTTAAGACGAGACGGGGACGAGCCCCGTCTCTACGAAATTTATTTGTATTGGCGATTCATGAATCGCCCATACAACGACACAAACAAACCTGTAGAGACGCCCCTCGTGGGCGTCTCGGTGTTTAAGACGAGACGGGGACGAGCCCCGTCTCTACGAAATTTATTTGTATTGGCGATTCATGAATCGCCCATACAACGACACAAACAAACCTGTAGAGACGCCCCTCGTGGGCGTCTCGGTGTTTAAGACGAGACGGGGACGAGCCCCGTCTCTACGAAATTTATTTGTATTGGCGATTCATGAATCGCCCATACAACGACACAAACAAACCTGTAGAGACGCCCCTTGTGGGCGTCTCGGTGTTTAAGACGAGACGGGGACGAGCCCCGTCTCTACGAAATTTATTTGTATTGGCGATTCATGAATCGCCCATACAACGACACAAACAAACCTGTAGAGACGCCCCTCGCGGGCGTCTCGGTGTTTAAGGCGAGACGGGGACGAGCCCCGTCTCTACAAGATTCCATAGGTTGAGCGATTCTTAAATCGGCACTAAAATGACAAACTAATAAATGTTTCGGGGCCGGAATCCTCAATCTATAATCTTGACAAATTCAGCATAAGCGTTATAAGAATATGTGGGATTGTGGGACGTGTTTTCCGGTGTCTTTGTTAAAATTGATGGAGGTATTTATTGCCGATATTCCGGACAGGTACTTTCATACCAGTAAAAATGGTACCAGACCTCCAGCCTCCGCGATAGTACTGCTCCGGCTGGCAAGGCGAGTTAATAGTTGACAAGACGTAGCCACTGAATTCCACGTCCAAGGCCTTGAACTTGACTGGGCATGCGTTGCGTGGGATGGGGATTTTAGATATAATGAGCAAGGTTGGGAACACTGGCCGTATGTGGGGGATAGGTGGAATAAGATACGAAAGGCGGAAAGGGGCAATTAACAATTAATAATTAACAATGAACAATTGTGTTGTGATGTACTCACGTGTTTATTATAGCAAAAAATAGTACCAGTCCCCGGTTGATAGTTGATATTTATCACAAAACCAAAATATTATTGACATACAAGTATACAAAGCGTATACTTTATTTAGATTAAAACACACTTGGCGGCTCCAGTCCAGGCTGACTAGAATATTGGATCGAGGTGTTACTTGAAAAAAGAAACCAAAAAGTTAGACCTATTTCACGGTAAAACCGTCAGAAAAATTATGAATAATGGGGAATGGTGGTTTTCAATCATAGATGTGGTTTATGTGCTGACAGACAGCCAGAGACCCCGTAAATACTGGAATGACTTAAAAAAGAAGCTGAAAACAGAGGGATATGCCGAGTTGTCCGAAAAAATCGGACAACTGAAAGTCCAATCCTCCGATGGTAAGTATTACGAAACAGACTGCGCAAATACCGAAACGATGTTCAGGATTATACAGTCTATTCCATCAAAAAAAGTTGAACCATTAAAAAGATGGCTGGCAAAAGTCGGGAAAGAAAGAATAGATGAAATCGAGGACCCTGAATTATCAATGTCCAGGATGAAAGAACTTTACGAAAAGAAAGGGTACCCGAGATCCTGGGTGGATAAGCGGATGAGGGGTATAGCAGTAAGGCACAGCCTGACTGATGAATGGGCGCAAAGAGACGTTGAAACAGAACGGGAATACGCAATACTGACCAATGAAATAATGAAGGGAACGTTTGAACTGCCTGTGGCTGAATATAAAAAGATAAAAAATTTGCAGCGCGAAAACTTAAGAGACCACATGACTGACCTGGAATTGATCCTGACAATGCTTGCTGAAGCCACAACGACAAAAATTACGCAGGACAGAAATTCCAGAGGATTTAACCCGCTAAAAAAGGATGCGGCCGACGGCGGAGCTGTTGCGGGCAGAACAAGAAGAGACATTGAACGAAGAACAGGTAAAAAAGTAGTATCAAAAGAAAATTTTTTACCTTTGCAAAGGAAGCAGATCGGTTTGAAATAACACAAATATTAAAAGGAAGGATGAAATTAAATTAATTAATTATTATTGGGGTCAGGTCTTGACTTAATACCTGACAAGCCGGGCGCATATCCTTCGACAGGCTCGGGATGAATGGGGTAATAACGCGCTTCGCTGGAAAGTTGAGATTGGAAATAAATAGAATTGGAGACTGTGTGAAAAAACCTATTAAACGAATACTCATAACCCTTTTAACTCTATTTATCCTTCTAAACCTAATTGCCTTCATGCACGCCTACAAAATGACCCACTTCACCTCATCAGGCCCCAAGCCCTTAAAACCCGAGCAGCTTTCATTTACCCAGAAAGCAACCGCACTTTTCACCGGAGTCACAGTCCCCAAACCTGAATCCAAATCCATAAAACCCTCTTTTAAATACGAAGTCTTAAATTTTCCTGGTTTTAAAGGCATACCTTTGGAATGCTGGCTGGCTAACGGCAGTAAGAAGGATACGATATTGCTTCTTTTTCACGGCTACACTGAAAGTAAAACACAGCTCATACCCGAGGCTGTGAAGTTTCTTTCACGCGGATACGGGGTCATGCTGGTTGATTTTTACGGCAGCGGCGGGTCCGGGGGAAATAGCACCGGGGTGGGGTATCATGAGGCTGTAGATGTGAAGGCGGCTTATGATAAAGCTGTAGAGCTCGGGTACAAGAATATAATCATATACGCGGTATCCATGGGCAGCGCGGCTTCTATGCGGGCTATAAGCGCTTATGGGATTAAACCATCATGTCTAATCATAGAGAGTCCATTTGCCGGGCTTTTGGACACTGTCAGGCGCAGATTTGACCTCCTCAAAGCCCCGTCATGGCCCTTTGCCGAAATACTGGTCTTCTGGGGCAGTGTCATAGAAGGATATAATGCTTTTAACTACAACCCATGGCAGTACGCAAAGGATATAAGAATACCTACGCTTCTTTTACAGGGCGGAAAAGACAAGAGGGTATCTGTCAGCCAGGGGGAAAAGATATATGAGAACCTGGCAGGAGAGAAAAAGATGGTGGTCTTCCCGGACGCCGGGCACCTGTCGTATATGAAGGACGATGAAAAGACCTGGGACAGGGAAGTTTTTGGGTGGGTGGAGGGACGGTAGTTATGGGGGATTTGGCTCAAGGTTCAAGAGGCTCAAACGCTCAAGGGGGTATTTGAGTTTTCGGGTTGAAATTTGGTTAAAACTTTAAAAATGTGAAAGGTGTCAGAACCGAAATCATGAATCTAACGATTATGGTTTTTATACAATAGTATTTAGTTTATGAATCGGGTTCTTACGCCAATTTTCATTGCCGTTAGTATAAGAGTTTTAAAGGCTGATAAAACGCATGCTGTGTGAAGGCGTGGTCATCAGTATACGCGCTTTTTCAAAACTTCCGCGAAAACACATATATACCCGCTGAAATATGTCCATAAATAGTGGAAATCCGTACTTTTGTTTCATGTCTATTTTTTATACAATTAATAGTGTATATATTATATAAGAAGGCGGCAGATTGAAAAGTTATTTTTACCGGCATCTGTTCTTTCAGTTTTGGATTTATTCGGGGACCATGTTCAAAACTCCGGCCGCGACTGACAGCAGCGCCGCGGCAACTCTTTAAAACTGCGCTGCCGCCGAAAAAGGATATAAAAAAACTGAAATAGGGAGATAACTTAAGTACCCGAACTTCATGGCTGCGTATGGAATTAAAATCTGATTGAAAAGGAGATGTTTTATGAAAAACTTGAAAAACAAAAGATTTGTAACAGCGGTTCTGCTCCCGGTTTTCCTTTTTATCGCGGTGGTTCTGACATCATGCAAGGGCGCGGCAGGGCCTGCGGGGCCTCTGGGCGATGCCGGCTATGTCACCATGAACTTCCAGGATGGCATGTATCCCTCAAACGCTTATGCGGGGACAACGGTCAACAACATCATATCGGGCTTATACGAATACACCATATACTACACAAATGATAATGTCACCCTCGGCAGCGCGGGCGGATATAAATACCGCTCTCTGATTAAATTTGACCTGTCTTCGGCCGTGGTCCCTACGGGCGTGATTGTACACAAAGCGTACCTTACCATAACGTTAAGCGGCGCCATGGATAATACTATAACTGTTTATCCCGTAACAGCCCCATGGATAAGCAATCAGACCAACTGGATGAACTACGCGAACTCGCTGCTTTGGGCTGCCCCTGGAGGGGATTTTGGCGCTGCCATGGACTCAAAAACAGCCAACTCTACCACACTGACCTTTGCCTTAAACCCGTCACTGGTGGGTTCCTGGATATCATCGCCAGCGGCAAACTACGGGCTGATCCTGAAGGCTGTGGATGAGGCCAGCGGAGCATACGCGAATATGTACACAGCCATCTACGCGGTCCCGTCGCAAAGGCCGAAACTCACGATATATTACAGCCTCCCGTAGAAATACAGGTGTCAGGACCGGAATCATGAATCCAACTGGAAGGGCAATTAACAATTAATAATTAACAATTGTGGTGTGCTGTACGAACGTGGTTATTATTTTAGAACTAAAGATGCTGCCTTGAGACGGGCACGGGTCCCGTCTCTACGGAATGCCACGGTTTGGGCGTTTCGTCATTCGACAGGCTCATGAGAAACTGAATCGCCCCTACGAAGGCAAGAATAAAACAAACCTGTAGAGACGCCCCTCGCGGGCGTCTCGGTGTTTAAGGCGAGACGGGGACGAGCCCCGTCTCTACGAAAATTATTGGTATTGGCGATTCGTGAATCGCCCATACAACGACACAAACAAACCTGTAGAGACGCCCCTCGCGGGCGTCTCGGTGTTTAAGGCGAGACGGGCACGGGTCCCGTCTCTACAGAATGCCATAGGTTGGGCGATTCGTGAATATAGTAAAGTAATGTACCTTACCTGAATACAGAATACAAATATTCGCCTTGACAATCCATATAATGGCTATTATAATATCTGTACGAGGTGAAATATATGATAAAAGATAATATGTTATCCACTAATATGGATTTTACGGACTTCAGCCCTTCGGATTTAAGCAGGGGGATTGCTTCCCGGGTTCGGATGCGTCGGCTGGAGCTTAACTTAACGCAGGCGGCGCTTGCTTCCCGCTCCGGGGTCAGCATGGGGACTTTAAAACGGTTTGAAAGCTCGGGGGAGATATCATTAAAACATATCATTATGCTCGCTATGGCCCTGAAATCCACAGACGGCTTTAACCTGCTTTTTACATCCAGAAACTATGCCTCTTTTGACGAAGCCGTCAGCCAGAAAAACCCAAAAAAAAGAAAAAGAGGGCGTATAAATGATTAAAAAAACAAGGGTGCTGGATGTTTACATATACGGAAAAAAAGCCGGCAGGCTTGGAGCGGCCGGGGCGGACGCGTATGTATTTGAATATGACCCGTCATTTCTTGAAACGGGTTTTTCCATATCCCCGTTTCACCTGCCTCTACAGGCCGGGGTTTTTACCGCCGCGGCGCAGCCTTACTCAGGTATGTTCGGTATATTTAACGACAGCCTGCCGGACGGCTGGGGAAGGCTCTTAATAGACAGGCTGCTGTTAAAAAACAGGATAGACCCCGCGGGAGTCTCCCTCGTGGAACGCTTAAGCATAGTGGGCAAAAACGGCATGGGCGCGCTGGAATACAGGCCGCAAAATGATTTTTTTAAAGGAAGCGTCAGGGCCGGCGTAAATGAGCTGGCTAAAGAGGTAAAAAAGGTTTTAAATGAAAACTACACGGGGCACCTGGAGACACTCGCGAAAAAAGGCGGGTCTTCAGGAGGGGCAAGGCCTAAAGCCATGATACAGATAAAAGGCGAGCCATGGATAGTGAAATTTCCGAATTCATCTGATAAGGCTGATTCCGGCGTGATGGAGTATGAGTACTCGCAGGCCGCAAAAAAATGCGGAATAATAATGCCGGAGACAAAGCTGCTGGAAAAGAAGTATTTTGCCATAAAGCGCTTTGACAGGCGCGGAAGGAAGAAACTGCACACGCACACGGCAGCCGGCCTTTTAAACGCCGACTTCAGGGCGCCGTCGCTCGACTATACCGGCCTCATGAAAGCAACCATGAAATTAACCGGGGACATGAGGGAAGTGGTGAAAGTATTCCGCCTCATGGTGTTTAATATCTTCTCGCATAACAGGGATGACCATGCCAAGAATTTTTCATTCATTTACGACAATGGAAAGTGGTCGTTTTCACCGGCGTATGACCTGACATACAGCTCCGGTTTTAACGGGCAGCACACTACAACGCTTTTAGGCCAGGGTCTGCCGGAGGGAAAACACATGATGCAGGCGGCTGAAATGACAGGAATAAAAAAGAAGGACGCGGAAGACGCGATAAACGCGGTAAAGGCCGCTGTAAAAGGGTTGATGAAATACCGGAAATAAGCGCCATATCGGCTGAAAGGAAACTTATGAATTACATGGACTACATACAGATACTTTTTAAAGGCACTAACAGGCAGGGGCCGGGGACTGATGCGGCTACGCTGAAAGCCCTGTCATATATAAAAATCCCCTCAAACGGCAAGATTCTCGACATAGGCTGCGGCACCGGGGCGCAGACTATGGTGCTTTTGAAAAATACTAGCGCTTCTATAACGGCCCTTGATGTGTTCCAGGGTTTTCTTGATACCCTGTATCAAACCTCCACCGCGGCCGGTTTTAAGGGGCGGCTGAAGACTCTCAGGGGGGATATGAATACTCTGGATTTACCGGATGTTAAGTTTGACGCCATATGGAGCGAAGGGGCTATATACATAATGGGGTTTGAGAACGGGCTGAAAGAGTGGAAAAAATATTTGAAGAGCGGGGGATATCTTGTGGTTTCTGATGCGGTATTCATAAAGCCGGACCTGCCGGCGGAACTTGTGCGTTACTGGAATAACGCTTACGGCGGCATGGGGACTGCCGGGTCGAATAGAGAGGCTGCTGTACGGCAGGGGTATGAGGTTGTTGCGGATTTTCAGCTTGGCAGGCAGGGGTGGGTGGATTTTTATGGGCCTCTTAAAAAAAATCTCGAAGAGTTTTCGAAGAAATACAGGAATGGGGACGCGTTACAGCTGATACAGGATACGAAGGATGAGTTTGATATATACGAAAAGTACTCAGAGTATTATGATTATGTTTTTTATATTTTGAGAAAACCGTAGCCTGCCTTGAGACGGGCACGGGTCCCGTCTCTACGGGGTGCATCGGTTTGGGCGATTCGTGAATCGCCCCTACGAAGGCAAACTAATAAAATACAACTACCTGCCTTGAGACGGGCACGGGTCCCGTCTCTACGGTGTTTAATATAAATTCAAAACTGTGCGTCCCGGAACACCCTGTGAATTGGCTTGACTTTACTCAATGTATTGAGTAAAATTACTCATGACGTTGAGTAAAGATGGAGGCGGTTATGTTCAAAAGAGCGAATTTTTCACTTATTGTAAAAAGGTTTGAGGAGCCAAGGCGGTTTATACAGGCATTATACGGGCCGCGGCAGGTGGGGAAAACCACTCTGGCCAAGCAGGTACTTGGGGCTTTAAAAATGGAAACTCAGTACTCGGTGGCGGATGAGCCTGATTTAAAAAGCCGCTCTTGGATTGAGCAGCAATGGGAGACGGCCCGGCTTAAAGCGCCAAAAAGCGCCGGAAAAGCGCTGCTTGTTATTGATGAAATACAGAAAATACCCGGCTGGTCTGAGACTGTAAAAAGGCTCTGGGACGAGGACACATCTGCCGGCAGAAAAATATACCTCATGCTGCTTGGGTCTTCGCCCATACTGATAAATAAAGGCCTTGGGGAAAGCCTGGCAGGCCGTTTTGAAACAGTGCATATTACACACTGGTCATACGCGGAAATGTCCAAAGCCTTCGGATTCAGCCCTGATGAATTCATATATTTTGGCGGTTATCCCGGCGGGGCCGCGCTGATAAAGGACCAGCGAAGGTGGGCTGAATACATAACCGGTTCTATAATTGAACCGGCTATTTCCCGTGATATTTTACAGATGACACGCGTGGATAAGCCGGCATTGCTCAGAAGGCTGTTTCAGCTTGGCTGCTTATATTCCGGACAGGTACTTTCATACCAGAAGATACTCGGACAGCTGCAGGACGCCGGTAATACAACCACGCTCGCGCATTATCTGGACCTGCTTTCCGGGGCGGGTATGCTCACGGGTTTGCAGAAATACGCCGGCCAGAAAGTCAGACAGAGGGGATCAAGCCCTAAATTCCAGGTATTAAATAACGGGCTTTTGTCTGCGCAATCAGGGCTTGACCTTAAAACCGCAAGCGCTGACCCTGAAGTCCGCGGCAGATCCGTAGAATCATGCGTGGGCGCGCATCTGGCAAACGCTGTCAAAGGCACAGGTGTGGAGCTTTTTTACTGGGCATCCGGCGGCAGGGAAGTTGATTTTGTTCTTTCCGGCGGCGGAAAACTGGCAGCTATAGAAGTAAAAAGCGGCATCAAAAAACAGGGCGCGGACGGTATGCAGGCTTTTACAAATGAGTTTGGAAAGGCAAAGAAATACCTGGCCGGTACGGGCGGAATCCCTATAGAGGATTTTCTGAAGTTAAAACCGGAGGACTTGTTGTAGGAACGGGAAGTGGTGGGTAATGGGGAAGCTCAAACGCTCAATGGGCTCAAAGCTCAAAGAGTGTTTGATTTTGGCGGGAATGGGGCCGGGGTGAAAAACGAAACTTAGGACGCAAACGGATCCGTATCCTTTATCGGAACAAATATATACAGCTCAGGAGCTGACGATGATTAGCAAGGACATTGTATTCATAACTCTGTTATTCATATTTGAATTTGCGGCTTATTACTAGAGCAATATACGCTCATTGGTGCCGGGGAGTATTTTTATAAAGGCTCTTAGGGGAAGGCGGGCGATTCGTCCTTCGACAGGCTCAGTACGGCGAATCGACACTGCAACCCTGGTTTACGTTTTTGCTTTTTCACGGGATTTTTGATATGCTTGTTATGCGTGAATAATAAAGGGGGGCAAAATGAGAAAAATAATATTATTTATCCATGTTTCACTGGATATGTTCTCGGCGACAGCTGACAGGGATATCAGCTGGGTAAAGGTGGATCCGGAGATGTTTGATTATGTGGCTAAAATGACCTCACGCTCGGATACTGCCTTATACGGCAGGAAGACTTATGAGATCATGCAGGCTTACTGGCCCGACGCGGGGAAAGCTCCTAAGGCTTCTAAACATGACAGGCAGCACTCGGCATGGTATAACTCGGTGGAGAAGGTTGTGATTTCAAATACCATGAAGGCAGGCGGGGATGCGCTTACCAGGTTTGTGGGGGGCGATGTTGCGGGGCAGATCAGGGAACTTAAGAACAAACCCGGGAAGGACATACTGATGCTCGCCAGCGCGGAATCAGCCAGGACTCTGACCGCGGCGGGGCTGATAGATGAGTACAAACTTTTTGTAAACCCTATACTGCTGGGGTCGGGGTTGCCTGTATTTGGAACTCAGGGGAAACCTGTAAATCTGCAGCTGGCCGGGACAAAAGTTTTTAGGTCCGGGTTTGTGGGGCTGTTTTATTGTAAAATTTAATAAGGTCATGAAAATAGTACTGACATCTGGTTAATAGCTGGTCCCAATTATTATTTGAATTGCCGGGGTTTGGGCGATTCGTCATTCGACAAGCTCATGAGAAACTGAATCGCCCCTACGAGGACAAAAAAGAAATAATTCTGTAGAGACGCCACCTGTGGGCGTCTCAGGGATGTCCTGCCTTGAGACGGGCACGGGTCCCGTCTCTACGGAACGCCTGTTTGGGGATTTGACCTTTGGTGGTGTTAAGTTTCGCTACCCGGTTTTGATATGGGAAATCGTGTTCTGTTTTAGTTATTGACAGTGCCGGGGTTAGGGATTATAATAACTTGGACGGGAAAAGTTTTTTTTTGAGCATCAGTTTAAACGCTTAAAAAAACTGACAAAAAAATGGTGAGATTATCAAAAAAATCTGCTCAGTGAAGTTTAAGACCCAAACATTGGCTTACTTATTCCTTTTTATCCTCCTATATTCATTTACCTCTGCGTCTCCTTTATCAAGCAATGGCCAGCTTCGCGTTGTGGGCAATAACCTTGTAAACGAATGCGGCACCGCGATTCAGCTCCGTGGTGTATCCAGCCACGGCTTGCAGTGGTATGGGACTGGGTCTCCGCAGCCCTGCATGGATTACTGCTGTATCACAAACACCGGGTTAGATTATCTGATCAATACTGTCGGCATAGACATATTCAGGATCGCCTGCTACTCCACTCAAAACGGCTACACGTCAAATCCCAGCGGCTTTACCGCACAGGTAAATAGCGTCGTCGCTATGTGCGAGCAAAAGGGCATATACGCGCTTATAGACTGGCATAACCTGACCGACGGCGACCCTAATACTAATATTATTTACGCGAGGACCTTCTGGGAATCCATGGCCACAGCGCATAAGGACAGGAGAAATGTAATTTATGAAATATGCAATGAACCCAACGGCGTTTCCTGGACCCAGGTCAGGACATATGCCAATGACATAATACCGAGAATCCGCGCCATAGACCCTGACGCGGTCATCATAGTGGGCACCCCGAACTGGTCACAGCTGGGTTCGGAAGTGGTAAGCAACAAACTGTCATTTTCCAACATTATGTACACCTTCCACTTTTACGCCGCCACCCACGATACAAGCATGCTTACAAACTTCGTGGGGCAGCTCCCGATATTTGTCACTGAGTGGGCGCCCACAGAGGCCAGCGGCGCCGGAGGCACTAATTATACACGTGCAGACCAGTTCATAAGCATAATGGCCACAAATAAAATCAGCTGGTGCGCGTGGTCATGGTCCGAGGCACCGGAAACATCCGGCATGCTTAACCCGGGCTCGTGCGACGCGGGTACTTGGAACAGCTATAAGCCGACAGGGAGTTATGTGGTGGGCAAGATAAACAATCCCCCTGATAACTTCGGGGCATGTACTATCGCGACAGTCACAAACACGCCAAACGTGCCTGCTCCGACCGAGACAGTAGGGCCGGCAAACATGTTCCTGGACAATATGACCGACGGCAACTACATGAGCAGTATCTGCACTGACTGGTATACATACGACGACAGCAATGACTGCACTGACAAGGACTGCGTCAAGAATCCCAAAGGCACTTCACTCATAGTGCCGTGGTCAAGGGACCGCTTTGAAGATACCGGCCAGCCAATTATGCCTTTTTACATGCAGAGCCCGGGCCGCGGCGGCGGTACTGATTACGCGGCTCACATATCCGGCGTGGTAACGACCACTTTTTTATACGGTTTTGCCGGGCTGGGCTTCCCGCTGAAAGAACCCCAGGCCCCGGTTAACATAAGCACTGCCACAGGCTTAAGCTTCTGGTGTAAGAGCGCCATACCCATGTCTTTCAGGCTCAAGATTAATTCGCCGGCGGCTTTCGGAGGCAAGGAAGACGAAGATATGTACGGCTATGTATTTTCCGCCACCACGGCATGGACAAAAGTGACTGTGGATTTCGCGAGTGTTTTATTCTCCCAGGAGGGATGGGGCGATACCACGGTTACGCGGACCATGGCCCTCTCGGCAGTAAACGCCATACAGTGGCAGACGCAGGGTCAGACAGGCGCGCCTTATACATATGACCTGTGGGTGGACGATGTAGTGCTCATTAACGCGCCCGCCGCGCAGAAAACCATAGCAGCCATAGGTTGCATGCCGCCCGCGATGACATCCACAAACACGCCGGCAACCACCCTGACTTTTACTCCTTCAAAAACTATGACGGCCACCAGGACCGCCACGTCGACCGCGACATCGACCGCGACGCGGACAGCGACCGGGACTGCCACGAGGACTAATACGGCGATGGCTTCATATACAAATACCCCGGCAAACACGCCCACAAATACATACACGGCCATGCAGACGGCCACATGGAGCGCGACGCGCACTAATACGCCTTATAACAGCCCGACTTTAACCGTGACCGGCACGTACACTATCATACCAACGTTTACTTCGACAAGCTCAGTGCAGAGTTCTAAGACGGCCACACAAACACGCACAGCAACCCTCTCGCATACCGCGTCGCCCACCATAACGCTCACGGAAACAGGCACGCCTCCCACAGCCACTCATACGCCGACGATAACGCGGACGCTGACCCCGCCGCCCACAGCCACGCAAACGCCCGCTGATACCCCGACATCCACGCGCACTTCCACGGCAACGGCTACGAAGACAGCCACAGCCGCGGATACGCCCACTGAATTTCCGACAGGGATGGCTACATTTACATATACAGCCACAGCTGTGCCGACAGGTACGGCTACTGAAATTCCCTCTGAGACGCCCGCAAATACTCCGGTAAATACGCCTGTGGACACGCCTGCAAATACAGCCACGGCAATTCCTACGCAGGTTAATACAGCCGTATGGACAGCCACGAATACAGCTGTAAATACACCCGCGGCTACCGCGTCGCGCACAGCGACATACACGCATACAATTATGCCCACAGCCACGGCCACCCCGGTTAATACCATAACACCCACACAGACGCCCGCGGCCGCGGATTCTGAAACATTTAAGATTACAGGCGAGATCATTTATCCCAACCCGTATAATCCGGGATTTGGAACTCCTCTGCGCTTAAAGGCTGAATTCAGCCAGAGCCACAGAAACGTGGTGCTGAGGATATATTCTTCCGCCATGCGGCTCGTAAGAGAGTGCAAATTACCTGATTCGGCGTGGGCGGGCACAAGAACCATGCCCCTGCAGGCTACTGTGTTTACAGGCCTGGCAAATGGATGCTATTTTTATGTTATTACGGCGGAAGGCCAAAATAAAGAAACTGCAAAAAGCGGCATCTCAGGGCTTATAATCCTGAAATAAATCAAAAAAGGCAACAGACCTTAACCTCATATATGCCGGGCGAGCCGCCGGCCATGTCCGGCGAAGCTGGGCTCGTCCCTACGAAAAACAATCAGATCATAAAATTGTCTGTGAAAATATTTATACGGCTCAATGGGGGAATAAAACTTAAAGGCGGTGAAAAATGGCTGTTGAGATGGGCGAGTATAAGGGGAAAAAGATTGTTGTCACAGACTATTCGGGCCAGGACCCGGACACGATACTGGAATTAATAAAAGAGGCCAAAGCCCTTGTGGCTGCCCAGCCGGCGGGTTCCGCACTGGTGCTCGCAAACTTCAAAAATTCCAGGTTTGACTCCAGGGTTGTCCAGGCATTTAAGGAATATGTGCGTGATAATACCCCATACGTTAAACGGTCCGCGTTATATAATGTAAGCGGTGTCCAGGCGGTTGTGTACAGGGCTGTTTTGTTTTTTACCGGAAGGAAAAACATGCTGCTGTTTGAGACGAAAGAACAGGCATTAGACGCGCTTGATAAAGCGTGAGACGATGAAGTGAATCGCCCGGCTGATGATTAGTATATAACACCATATAATAAACCTTAAGATTCTCACCTGTGGACCACGATAACACTTTATAATAATATTGCTTATTTTGCCTGCTTATGTTAACTTTAAGCGTAAGTTAACCACCGCGAATGCATGTTAATGGTTAACTCTGGAGGATGTGTGGAAAAGAAGGCATACTACAGCATACCTGAGCTGGCAAAGCTTATGGGGATCAGCAGGGTTGCTGTGTTTAAAAAGGTAAAAAATGGCGTTATTAAGGCCGAGCGTTCAGGCAGGGCTTATGTTGTGGCGGAGTCTTCCATAGACAGCGAATACTTACTCGGGGAAGAACCGGCCGGGCCCGGGCATATAGTCATTTACAGGGCTGAGGACTCAGGCCCCGGCATTGAAGGCAGGCTTGTGGACGGCACTATCTGGATGACTCAGGCTCAGATAGCCGGGTTGTTTGGCGTTAAAGTGCCGGCTGTTTCAAAGCATCTGGGTAACATTTACAGGGAAGGCGAATTGCGTCACGAGGCAACTTTTTCCAAAATGGAAATAGTTCAGGATGAAGGACGCAGGAAAGTAAAAAGGGCGGTGGATGCCTATAACCTGGACGCGGTGCTCTCGGTTGGTTACAGGGTGAATTCCAGGAAAGCCACGAGGTTCAGGATATGGGCAAGCAGCGTATTAAAAAAATACATGATCGAAGGTTTCGCGATAAATGAAAAAAGGGTAAGCCGTGAACTCAAAAGCCTGAAGAACCTGAAAGCCGCGGTAAAAGCATTAAACGAAGCGGTAAAACTGCCCGGCTCTAAAGGAATGGAAACAGAGCTCATAAACTTAATCTCGGATTATTCGGGTTCACTGGAAATACTTCAGGACTATGACGATATGGCGCTTAAAGCAGGCGGTTTGTCCAGGCCGGCATATGAACTTACCGTGGAAGACGCTTTAAGCGTTGTGGAAAAAGCCAAAAAAGAATATAAAAAGGGTTCGGCGCTTTTCGGTGCGGGGCACACGGGAAAACTGAAGTCCTTAATCGGCGCGATAAACCAGACTTTTGACGGCAGGGAACTGTATCCCACAGTGGAAGAAAAGGCTGCCCACCTTCTATACTTCGCCGTAAAGGACCATCCTTTTACTGACGGCAACAAAAGGCTGGCCGCTATACTCTTCCTCCACTACATGTCAAAAAACTCCATACTTTACCTGAAAACCGGCGAAAAGCGGGTCAGTGACGGGGCGCTTGCCGCGCTTACTCTGCTCGCGGCTGTGAGCAGCCCGAAGGAAAAGGAAACAATGATAAATGTAATCACAAATGTGATAAAAAACGGCGGGTAGAAACGGGTAAAGAAGGGTAAGGCTTTTATCTGATACCTGAGTGAATAAATCAATGGCGCCGAAAAATGTAAAAGTACAAAAAGTAATAAGCATGGCCTGACTTATGGCCATATCGGGGTAAATCGATGGGGTTTGAAACGGATTTTGAAAACTGGAAAACCGAGTATTTCGGAAACTATTGCATGACAAAGTGCGTTAAAACCTGCTGCGATTCGCGGAAGGTTTCTTTGTATGTCAACTATGCGGAACTGACAAGGATATTTGGCGATAATATTGACCCTGAAAATTATAAGGAACTGGGCATTAAAACATCCAACGCAAAATGGATATACAGCATAGAAAGCAAATGCATCTGCAAAAAATTCGACGACAGTACGCGTAAATGCCTTATATATGAGAGCAGGCCTTTAAGCTGCAGGGAATATCCTTTCCTGGTGGAAAAGGACACCCTTGTGATAAAAAGCGGATGCTGTCTTGCAAGGGGCGGGCCGGAGTATAAGAAGCTTGTTGGAATCGCTTCTTTGTATGGGAAGGCAACTGTTAAACGGCGCTGACATAATCCTGTCTTTCGCAATAATCCATAACGGCGGGCGATTCGTCATTCGACGGTATTTGCTGTTGCTTGGCGTAAACCAGGGAAAATCATAAATGCTAATAGGACGATATAGGACAGTATAAGACTTATCAGATCGTGTAACCGGTTTGCCTAATGCCCCCAATAGTGTTATCATATTTCCATGGATAAAAACTTACAATCACGGCTTTTAATCGCGGGCATGGACGGCAGGGGTGTGCGGCTGGATATGTTTATAAAGACCGCCGCTTCCGTTACCAGGCAACAGGCCCGGGAAATGATAGACCAGGGGTTTGTCTGGGTTAACATGCGGGTACAGAAGAAATATCACCGTGTCGTGAAGGCCTCTGATGATGTGCGCTATATGTACTACGACAGGAACCCTGTGGAAGTCATACCTTGCGATATCCCGCTTAAAATCATATACACGCATAAAGATTTCATCGCCGTGAATAAAGAGGCGGGCATGCTGGTGCATCCTACCGCCCACAGGGAATCCAATACCCTGGCAAACGGGGTAAAGGCGCTTTATCCTGATAATACAATCCATGTCATAAACCGATTGGACAGGGAAACGTCCGGTATTGTTTTAGTCGCGCTTAATAAGGCGGCGGCCTCCGCCCTGGTAAAGGTTATGGAAAGCCGCGATATTCATAAAGAATACCTGTGCCTGGTGCATGGCAGGGTTACAAAGGCCGGGGAAATAACCGCGCGCCTTTCAGAAACCCGGCGCGGGGAAAATGTGCGCACAGTTGTTTTAACAGGGGGCCAGAGCGCGCATACGCTTTATGAACCCGTAACCCAAAACAAAACCACAACCCTGCTTAAAATAATTCTCAAAACAGGGCGGACTCATCAGATACGGGTACACATGAAGCATATGGGGCATCCGGTGGTGGGGGACAAGATTTACGGAGACCTGGAACTGGACATAAAGCTGGCTGGACCGGAGGATCCACAGCCGGGGCAGAGGCTGCATGCTTTTAAGGTCGGGTTTGTGATGCCGGTGAGCGGAGAGACGGTGGAGTTGAAGGCGGAGCCGGGGGAGAATGTGTGGTAGCGGGTGTCTCAAACGCTCAAGGTTTTGTGCCGGGTTGCGGTTGGTCAGCAAGCTGTAAAGGCCGGGCGTTATTTTGATGCTTGGCGCAAGGGCCTGTGCGCATTAATTTTCGGCAGGTTCAGGAATTATTATTGCAATGAATCCTGAGTATGTCGAAGGATATTCGCCCGGCGCGCAGAGCATTCGTGCTTGTTTCCAATGAATCCAATCCGACTATAATTCCGAAAATAGTCATTGTCATTTCCCCCTGTATAATTTATAATCCCATACTGTAAAAGTAATTCAGACTAAAGCGCGGGGTTGGATACATGAGAATAAAAACATTTACGGTTCTTACGGTGATTATCGCATTAACATTATCGGCAGGTTGTAAAAAAAATAACCCTTCCACAGGGCCGGGGACAATTTCAAATACAAACACATGCACGGTTACTGCCACACGCACTAAATCCACGACCATAACCGCCACAAAAACCAGGACCATGACATCAACGCCTTCTGCCACATCTTCGCGCACATATACAAAGACAGCCACTATGACAGGGACCGCAACCGCATCTGTCACTGCAACGCCTACATCCACTAACGATATATCCCCGACAGCCACACCCACGTCTACGCCGGCGCCGACATGCGTGTTTTTGCTGGGAAACGCCAATACCGGCGCGGCATCAGGCTCAGCCACCTCAGCATGGGTATACGCTGAACCGTACACTCCGGCAGGGACAATAACAGTCAATTACATATCCGTCGGCCTGGCAAACGCGACAAATTACTGGGCGGCCATATATACTGATAACGGCGGCAATTATCCCGGAACAATGATTGTTTCAACCGGGGCGCAGTACGCGCCGGCAGCCGGGACATATATCGCGCCGATTGCGGATACCATATTGACAGCCGGGACGCGTTACCATCTGCTGGTCAAATCAAAGAGCGCGAACATACAGGATGATGCAAACGCTTCATACGGACACTTTATTTACAGCTACAGCTATGACACAATAATAGCAGGCACGCCTCCTCCAGGAGGCTCTTCGTGGAATTATCAATCAGGGTATCAGAACAGGGTGAGTCTTCATTACTGTAATTATTAGCGGTTAATTGTCCGTTAACGCGATTATTTTGATTTCGTAGGGGCGAGCCGGTGGCTCGCCCGGGTTTAGATCCAAGATCGAAGGCCGGGCGAGCCACCGGCTTGCCCCTACAAAAACAACACACAAATCATAAAAGTATAAGGCAGTGGGTTTCAGGGTTTTTTAAACAGTGAAGTAAATAATTAAGGTGGTGTTATCAAATGGGATTTGAGCGCGATTTTGCCAAGTGGAAACGGGAATACTTCGGCCATTTTTGCATGACAAAATGCGATAAGACATGCTGCGATATGCTGAATGTTTCTTTGCATGTGGACGGCGATGAGCTGATAACGATATTTGGCGGGAATATAAAACCTGAAGATTATAAGGAACTGGGGATAAAGCCTGCCGGCACTAAGGGATTTTACAGTATTGAAAGCAAAAGCTTCTGCAGGCAGTTTGACCCTGAAAAGCGCAAATGCCAAATCTATGACAGCAGGCCTGTAAGCTGCAGGGAATATCCTTTCCTGATGGAGAAAGGTACGGTTATAATTAAGGGCGGCTGTTCGCTTAACAAAGGCGGGCCTGAGTATAAAAAGCTTACTGAGATTGCGTCCATGTACGGGAAGGTGATTGTGAAGCGGTCGGGAAGGTAGTGAGTTGTGGGTAGTGGGTAGTGCGTAGTGGGTGGCAGACAATTACGGATCTTGTAGTGTCGACCTGCGTATCGGGCCGCAGGGCAGGATCTAAAACAGAACCAACGTGGCGGGCGACCACATGGGGTCGCCCCTACAGAAATTTAAAAAATTAAAACATACACCAAAACCGTCCCTGTAGGGGCCGCCCTATGTGGCGGCCCGCAGGGTTGGATTCATAACTTCTTTTTTCCTTTGAATATCCTCTTGATAAAATAATTTGTTTTCCAGTATAATATAAGGGCCGGGGCTGACGGGGAAAAGAAAAGAGTTTTAACGGAAATATCCGACAGGATAGACAACTACAACGGAAAACTTGCCTTTATCTTTTATACAAGCGGAGGATCCGGCAATGTCTCCATATCAGAGCCGTCAAACCCTCCAACGACTAAGGAAATGATAAAAGACTTTGAGACGCTCTCGGCTCTGCTGGAGAAATAACGGCATAAAATAATTCAATACAGGCAAACAGGCAGCCGCGATTACTCGGGATAAGGCAGTTTCATTAAAAAAAACACCCTAAAAACTTGATTATTTCAAAATTACATAGTATCTATTTAGTAGGGATACTTTCAGGGCACAGTCTTTCTCAAAGCCCAAAAATAACGGATTAAACCGCGTTTTTTATTTGCGCGTTTTATGTCCGAAAAGGCGGGGGAGCATGAAAAAAAACGCTGGTTTATGGATTGACCACAGGAGGGCTTTTATCGTAATGCGCACCGACAATGTGGAAAATGTGATGGTTGTGCTTTCTGACGCGGAAAATACGCTAATACGGGGGAGGATAAAAGCGCCAAACGAAACCCATATGGCAGGAGCCGATGACAAACAAAAAAGGGATTATGAAATGCACCTGGAGAATTTTTATAAAAATATAATGGAATCATTGGACGCCGCGCAGTCCGTCTTTATCATGGGGCCCGGCCCGGCTAAGGGCGAACTGATAAAAGCCATGAATAAAGAAAAATTCAGGATGAAAGTGGAGTCAGTCGAGGCAAAAGATAAGATGACGGACGCGCAGATAGTGGCGAAAATCAGGGAATATTTTACCGGGGAAAAGCCGGCCCGCTGGCAAAAGGGCGGAAAAAATAAATAGCCGCCGTGCCTTATTATAATTCCTGGCGAATGCGCCCTGATATTTGATATAATCATATACGCGTCAGGATCGCGGCCTCCGAGGATCGTGTATGAATTAATTACAGGCGGTAATTTCCGGACGCACAGGAGCGTTGAGTGTGTATGAAATAGAAGTGGCGGGCGTGATAATTAAGGTAACAAATAAGCCGGTTAAGAACATGCGGCTTGTCGTGTCCCCGGGGACGGGTGTCCGCGTTACGGCGCCATGGCTTATGTCCGAAGAAAAAATACGCGGGTTTGTTGCGTCAAAAATATCCTGGATAAAAAAACACCTGGCAAAATACGCCGGGCAAAAACCGCCGGTCAAAAAGCAGTACGTAAACGGCGAAACCCACCCTCTCTTCGGCAAAAAATATCCTCTTCAGGTGATTGACTCATCCGGTTCAGGAGGCGTTTATCTGCGTAATGACGGGGTCCTGGAGTTTAAAGCCCGCAAAGGCATCAGCAGGAAGAAGAAAGCGGACGCAATGGATAAATGGTACAGGAAAGTCATGAAGGACAGGACCCCGGAATACATCCTGAAATGGCAAAACATTACAGGGCTTAAGGTAAACAGCTGGGGAATTAAATCAATGAAAACGCGCTGGGGCACCTGCAATACGCGGGCCGCGAGGATATGGCTGAACCTGGAACTGGTAAAATGGCCGGAAGAATGGCTGGATTATGTGGTGCTGCACGAGATACTGCATTTAAAAGAACGCGGCCACGGGAAGGTTTTTAAGGCGCTGCTGGGCAGGTATTTGCCGGAGTGGAAGGCCGTAAAAAAGCAGATGCGCGATGTAACGCTGTGGCGGGAGGACTGAAATACCCGAAAATCGAAAATTGAAAACTGATCAATGTCTATTGCCCGGGCTTTCGCCCGGGCAATATTATAATAAATCATAGCCGGACAAAAATTGACTTATACGGGTTCCATGACTATAATTGTTATAAGATGTAAACGGGGTGAATATCATGGATATGGAATACAACATTAAAAACAGCGATGACATATCCCTTGTAAGCGTCCAGGGAAGGCTCGATTCAACCACCCATGATGACCTGATGGCGGCGATAACCGGGCTCCTTGTCGAAAACAGGTCTAAAATAGTGGTTGAGCTCAGTAAAACCGAATACATAAGCAGCGCGGGCTGGTCGGTATTTATATCAAATGTAAAGTCTGCCCGCATTAAAAAAGGCGATATTTATTTATGCGGCATGAACGACCGCGTAAAGGAAGTATTTGAACTCCTTGAATTACATCATATAATAGTATCTTTTCCAACCCTCAGGGAAGCCATGTCAAGATTTGGCGCCGCACAGTAGTCCGGGGCATAATCGGCCGGACACATGTTCCTTCGGCAGGCTCGGGAATCATTATTAATGAAGCCTTAGTATATCGAAGGATATGCGGCCGCTACAAAACAGACACCCTTGCACGAAACCCGTATCTGATGTATTATTATCTTATAAACGCCTTAAGGCGCATGGAGATATCATGATTTGCATCGACGCAATTACAATAATTCATTTCACCTGTTTTCTTTTCTACATGATTTTCGCCGTTGCGGTTTTTTCCGGCGGCGTCATGAACATGCGGCTCCGGATGCTGCTGTTTTTGTTTCTTGTGGCCTTTGGCATCATCAGTTTTAACCGGGCTGTTTTTTTTAATACCTGTGCGGACGCTCAGCTGGCCGGGGTCGGTTTCTTTATAACCATACCCCTCATGATATCCAATTCAGCCCTGGCATTTTTGCTCTGCCTTGGCTTTAATGAAAAAAACAAACTCTCCAACAGCCCTTATCTTTACCTGGTCATGGCCCTATACGCGGCCGTCTTTACAGCCCTGACATGGTCGGGGATGATACAGCACCTTGTAAGGGCGGGGCAGGAGTGGAAGATCGTGGTCTCAGGCCTTGACGGCTTTATTTATTCGCGGCTGGATGACTTCCTGGTAATCGGCACTGTTTTCATACTTGCTTCACAGACATACCACGAAGCTCCGGGGTTAAAGCGCAGGCAGGGCATAATAATACTCACAACCGCGGCAATTTCCGTATTTTTAGTTTACGCCTCAAAGCTGATAGGGCCATTTAAAGATGTCAACATCCCCACAAACGTAATCATACTTATCGTGACGCTCGGCATGGCAGCCGCCATCCGCCTCTATGGCTTTATCGAACTAACCCCCGCATTTGCCGCTTCAGCCGTATTTAACACCTCTTCGGAAATGATGCTCTTAGTCGAGCCCGCAGGAAAGATAGCAAAGGCGAACAGGTCGTTTGTTTTAAAGATGGGGTTAAATGAAAGCCAGGTTGAAATGATGGAATTCAGCTCCATACTTGAAGGCGGAAAAGCCGCGTATGACTCCATCATGGAAAAGGCTAAAAAAGAAAATACCGCGTCCGCGCAGATGAAGGTTAAGGCCGCGGGCGAATGGATGTACTGCCACGTGGCTGTGGCACTTCTAAAACGCAGCAATATACAGGCCGGCGCGGTGGCTGTGTTAACCGACATTACCGAGCTGAGTATCACGCAAAACGAGCTTAAAAAATACAGGGATACGCTGGAAGCCATGGTAAAGGAACGGACCATGGAACTCGACAACGCCAATATCAAACTCACACAAAAAGCCAGGACAGCCACCGAGTTTAACAAGGCTTCGCACCACGATTTAATGGAGCCGGTGCTGGGCATAGTAAACGTGCTGCAGCGCGTGCTGCTGCGTAAAAAGGACCAGCTGGATAAGGAGTCAAACTCCGATATTGAGACAGCCGTGAATTACGCGAAAAGGCTGCACCTTCTCATAAGGGATATGAGGGAATATATTAACGTTGATTATCTCTCCGGTGAGAATCTGCCGGGAAACCCGTCCGCGGCGCTTAAGGAAGAGTCGCGCGGCCTGGAAAACAAAGCTGTTATCGTCTCCACGGATTTGCCGCAGGTATACTGCCCGCAGGTGCTATTAAACGACATCTTCAGAAGGCTCATTGACAATTCCATAATGTTCTCAGGCAGGATCCCGGTTAATATATGGGTCTCCGCGGTATCCCGCGGCCAGGAAGTTGAGTTTACTTTTGAGGATGACGGTGCCGGGGTCGCAGAAACTTATCTGGAAACCATATTTGGCGTCTTTGAAAGGCTGCTTGACAGGGAAAACTACCCCGGAAACGGAATGGGGCTGGCCATATGCAGAAAAATAGCGGAGATACACGGCGGTAAAATGTGGGCTCAACGGTCGGAAAAAGGCGGCCTGGCAGTGAAGTTTACTTTGAAGGCAACTTCAAAAGATTCAGAAAGGTGATAGTAGACAGGAGAAGGGTGTGGGTTGCTTTTATTATAGAAGGGCTTTGGGTGCGGATGTTTTTGGCTTAGGATATTTTAATATATGCGGGGGTCCACGCTTAAAGATAGCCGTAACATTTAAGCGTTGACAAAGAATAATCGATATAATAATGTAATTGCATGTGTAATTAAGTATTAGGGGGACAAATGAATAAAAAACTGTTTGTTTTTATTTTATCGCTGTTTATCTTTTCTTCTTTGGCAATCCACGCCGAAACTGACGGCGGGCCTGTGGGGGACATGATTGTAAATCCGGGATTCGGATTTCGCATGGGTATTGGTTATATGGCCACCCTTGGCGATATAACATCGGTGTGGAATACAGGCGGATTTGAACTGGACTTTTCAGCCACATACAGATTTATACCGTGGCTTGGCGTCGAGTTATGCGGTCTTGCCGGGTTTACGGGGATTGCAAGCGATAAAAAAGTGACTGTAACCGGTATTTATTCGGGGAGCGGGCTGGCCGGCTCGCAGACAAGCGAAGGAGGTATGGCGCTGGCCATGCCTTTTGGGCTGAAATTCTATTATCAGGTACCTTCTACCCGGATTATTATTACAGCGGGCGGCGGCGGATACCTTAATACATCTTCGGAAACAGGTTTAAGCAACGTTGAAAATTACAGCGTGCGTACCGCGTCAGGACTGGGTTATTACTGGTGCGCGGGTGTTTACGCCGCCGGTAAAGATGGCAATGAGCCGGTCGGCTACGGACTGCAGCTCCGTTATACGGATACAAATCTTGATGTCCACGAATTTTACCCTCCTTTAAACACGGCAAAAAACATGGACGATAAAAGGCTTATAGCGACATTTGATTTTGGCATGATTTAACAAAAAATTTTAAGCAATTGTAGAGCCGCCGCTTGCTGCGGCTCAGGGTTGGATCCGGTATTTCGGGCTGAGCCCAAACCAGTGGTACAATAATTACATGCCTGCCTTGAGCCGCGGCAAGCGGCGGCTCTTCGAAAGGCAAAAGTGTGTTCGGCTATAATGTGATTTTTATAAATATTGACAATAAGATTTATTTATAATAATCTCATAAACATGATTTAAAGGGGAAAAAATACTTCGTTTCTGGAGGTTCTATGAAAAAAATTACTTTGTTTGTGCTGCTTGTTGTTGCCGCCTGCGTTATGATTTCATGCAAAGGCGATACAGGTCCTCAGGGGCCATCGGGGGATCCTTCGCTTGGCGTCATTAAAATGGTATTTCAGCAGGGCACACAGCCTTACGCCGGTTATGCCGGCGTGATGGACACCTGGCTTTCCACTGTTAATCCAACCACTTTATATGAGAACGCCGCCGAGATAGAAATGGCATCAACCGCGTCATATACAGGCAGGCCGCTTATCAAGTTTGACTTAAGCGCTGTGGACCCGGATAATGTGACTGTCTTGGGCGCGTACCTGACCTTTAATTACGGCGCGTACAGCGGCACTGTCCCGGGCTTTAAGGCTTATAAGATGAACAGATACTGGGATGACGGCGCATGCTGGTCATATTCGGTAGGCACCTACGCGTGGCTTGGCGGAGGCGCGGAGGGGAGCTACACGGCAACAGCTGCAAGCGATACCGTGAGCGTAAACATGAACAGTACTGAGATAACGCTCTCACTTGATAAAGCCATGGTCGAGGGCTGGATAAAAGAATCGGTGACAAATTATGGCGTCATACTGAAAAGCACGAATGAAGGCACAACATCCTACGGTAAAATCGCGCTGGATTCGTCAGAGGCCGCGGACACGGTCGTAAGGCCTAAGCTGACGGTTTATTACACCCTAAAATAGCCGTGCTGCGCCGGCGGTAATAACGCTTCTATTAAATCATTTTTTAGAGTATACTTTAAACATAAAAACCCTGCCGGATAAAAAGGCGGGGTTTTTAATTTGGACGCGGGGCTGAGTGTTTCATCGGTTTCCTGTAAATGAATATTAATACGGAGGTTTTATGAAAAAACAGCATACGCGGGCGAAGTTCAATGACGCGGTGGAGTATTCGGCAAAAGCGGGCAAAGAGTTCGGGCCGCTTTGCGAAGTCTTAAGAAAGACCATAAGCGGCATCATGCCGAAGAACTCGGGAAAAATTTACTATGAGATGCCGGTCTGGTTTGTGGAGGATAACCCGGCAGTGGGATATTCTGTTTCCAAAAATAAAGACCATGTGACGCTGCTTTTCTGGTCAGGCAGGGGCTTTAAGACCCCCGGATTAACCCCCGAAGGCTCATTTATGGCCGCGGAAGTCAAATACAAAACAATTTCCGACATTGACAAAAAACCGCTCAGAAACTGGATAGAAGAGTCAAAGACGGTAATATATAATTATAATGAAATCAGAAAAAACAAGGGAAAGCTTACTCTTTTATAACCGCCGGACAATACAAACCGGGCGCTTTTACGCCGGGATAATCGAATTCCGGCATTTATTGAGATATTTATAAGTGTGTAAACTAAAATAACTCCCGCACGTCAAATAAAATGGTTGAGATAGGTATGCCAGTTGGGTTATTATAATATATACCGGATGTCAAAAACAACCACGGGAGACAGGGATGAAAAACAGGTCAAAATTATTTTTGCTTTGCGTTATGTTATTGCCGGTATTTTGCTTTTCCTACAACTACGGAAGCCTTGCGGTCCTGCCTGACGGCGTAAAAAAACTTCTGCCTGAAAACCCGGACATTCTGGCGTCCGCGTCAGCGGATTTAAACGGCGACAAACAAAACGACTATGCCGTGATAATCCAATACAAAGACCCTGCTGACGACAATGACGCACTGATGAAAGCCAAAGAAAAAGAGGGCAGGCGCTTCCGCGAACTGCTGATAATTATTGCCGCGGATAAAGGTTTCACTGTGGCTTCCAGGTCGACACGGGCCGTGCTTTGCTCTGAATGCGGCGCGCCTGATAATGACCCTTTTCTTAACATTAAAGCTGTGGCAAAGTCTTTTACCATACTCCATAAATTCGAAGACCGGTACGGCGAGCCATGGGGCATAGCCGCGAAATTCGGCTATTCCAAACGCGATAACAAATGGCAGCTGACATACTTTTCCGGAGCTGAGAACACAGAACTGAAACCTGAGAATTTTGGACTTATAAACCTTGAAGATTTCGATATAGCGCATTATATGAGCAATAAAAAGATAGAGTCGTGGCCGGCTGCCGGGATAAAAACTGAAATGTTCCCTGACGACATACTCTACACTGTCGACGGCGCGGCCTATGTGATCAGGCCTGACGGGACAAATATCAGATACATAACCGGCGACAGGTTTTACCGCAAGGTCGGCCATCCGAACTGGTCAGCTGACAGAAAACAAATTGCCTTTATACGAAATAATGATATGTACGTGACAGGCGCGGACGGCCGCGGCGAAAAGCTGCTTTTCAAAGATGTAATAAAAATATTCAGATATGATTATGAAAAGGACGGAACTATATATGACATGAAGTGGTCGCCTGACGGAAAATATTTTGCGATAACGGGGCTAAGGAGCAACAGCGACTACAACCACAGCTGCTTTTACATAAGGTCGGCCGACGGCGTGACAAAGACCGTGAAAGAATTAGGCAAAAACGACAGTATAGGCTCGCTTTGCTGGGCTCCGGATTCATCAAGACTGGCATATTACCGGAGCGGAACGCTCACGGTCCTGGACTTAAATTCAGGCAATGAAAAGCCTCTTCTTGCCGGGGCCGGAAAGTCCGGTATTGCCTGGTCGCAGGACGGGAACAGGCTGCTGACCCTGGTCAAAGGCGGCTACGGAATAGTTGACGCAGGAAACGGCAGCATAAGGGTTTTAAAGTGCGAGGCGTGGTCGGGTTATGGATCGATATTCTGGTCTAAAGATGAAAAGTACGGGCTTTCATATACATCAGATTACATCTTTATTGCGCCGGTTGAGGAAGGCGGAAAGTCACGTATCGTGATTGGCGGGGATAATGGGCTGGTGGACGGCTTGTCATGGTAAAATTAATTGAGGTGTATCAATGAGGATTTATAAAATACTTGCGTTGCTTTTTTTTGTTACATTTGTTCCGGCGTATGCGGCGGATAGCGCGCAGAAACTGGCATTCATATCGGACAGCACGGAGGAAATCGGACAGGTTTATGTTGTGAACATGAATACAAAAGAGATAAAAAGGATTACAGACAATAAAGAAATAGTTTTCTTCCGCATCAGCGCGTCCCCGGACGGGAATAATATCCTCGCCGCGGCAGGGCCTTTGACAAACTCTGACCGCGTCATGGAAAAAGACGACCTCTATATCATGGACTCCTCCGGAAATAACCTGCGCAAAATAACGGACAATAAGTTTATAAAAGACGGGCCGGGCTGGTTTCCCTCATCGCGCAGGATAATATATGCCTCAAATGAATCCGGCCGCTTCGGGATATACACCTCCGGCGCGGATGGGAAAGATGTTAAAAAACTCACCGGCGGAAAATTTAACGACTTAAATCCGGCAGTATCCCCGGACGGCAAAAAAATCGTCTTTGAAAGCGATAAGGCGGAATTAAACAAACCGCAGGACGCGGATAGCGGCGGGGATGACGAGGAGGAATTTGACGAATACAGCGTGCCTGACGGCAGGCGCGTTGCATATAATAACGACGGCCGGACCAAAATATACATAATGGACGCCGACGGAAAAAACAGGAAACGGCTGACAAATCAGGAAGGCCCTCACACAAGGCCGTTTTGGTCGCCTGACGGCAGGAAAATATTCTATTTTTCCGTTTATATAAGGGACAGCATGACAAGACAGTCATCCATAAGCTGCATGGATGTTGAAGGAAAAAACAAAGAAACATGGATGGGGCTGCCGGATAACACCCCGGAAAGTTCGGCTGTATGGGTAAATGGCGGGAAGAGCATGATATTTCCAATCAAGTACGAAGACAACGGATCAGGCCGCAGCCTCTATGTGCTCAACCCCGTGTATAAACCGTTTTCTATAATTGATTATTCTGATGAAAGTAATTATGAACCGTGCGTAATTTCCGCTTCAGCGGATAAGACTGTCAAATGGGAAAAACCGGACAGGGGATTGCAGGGGCTGATTGCTTACGCTTCCGGCCGCGATGGCGGGAGCAATGTGTTCATAGCAGGCACGGACGGCACAAACCAGAAAAAGTTAACGGACAGCAATACCGCGAAGGAACCGTGCCTTTCAAAAGACCGCGCTAAAATAACCTACGCTGACTACGGTACGGGAAAGGACGCTCAGACAGACCAGCTATATGTCATGAACCCGGACGGCACGGATAAAAAACAGATTACAGACGGCCCAATGGCCAAACTGCAGCCAAAATGGTCCCCGGACAGCCGGAAGATTGTCTTTATACGCTTCAGCGCCGGCAACAACAATGACATATGCGTGATTAACCCTGACGGAACCGGGCTCGCGGCCCTGACAGACAATAAGTTTCATAACGAAAGCCCGTCCTGGTCGCCTGACGGCAAAAAAATAGTGTTTCAAAGCACGCGCGCCGGGCGCACAAGTATTTTTATCATGGACGCTGACGGCAAAAATGAAATTCAGCTTACAAAATACTCCGGGGATAAAAAGGACGAAACACCGTGCTGGTCGCCTGACGGCAGGAAAATACTTTTTTCAAGGGACACAATGTTCTATACCATAAACGCAGATGGCACGGATGAAAAACAAATGTACTGTAAACAATCAGGCAAGCAGGCTGTGTGGTCGCCTGATGGCAAGCATATAGCCTTCAAACCTTTAAGCAGGAATAAAGGGATCTTTATAATGGATGCAGACTGCGCAAACGCAGAGGATATGGACCGAAGCAGCGCGTCTACCATGTACGATGTGGACAGCCCTTCATGGCACTAATATAGATGCTGTAGGAATGCCCGGTTCTTGTAGTTGTGTTTTTTTGTTGTCATTGCGAGGAGCCGCCGTTGGTTTATGGCGACGAAGCAATCTCGTTTTTTCCTTCTGGAACAGCGAGATTGCTTCGTCGGCAAGTAACAAAAACGCCTCCTCGCAATGACAGACAAGAATGACTACAATTCCGACTGTATCATATATGTTTACAGGTGTTCCGGGCGGTTCATGAACTACCGGGTAAATGCCGGAATATTTTAAGGAGGATTTATAATGAGAAAAATTTTATTGTTATCCGCTGTTATCCTGCTTTTTCCCGGGGTTCTCTGTTTTGCCATGATGGGCGACGACCCTGACAGGTCCACCGTGGATCTGCCTGAGGCCGCGGCAAAGGTGTTGCCGGACAGCGGTGATGTCATAGCCTCGGTCAAAGCCGACTTAAACGGCGATGGCAAGGACGATTATCTTGTGGCTTTTGAATATTTAAACGCGGAAAGGGAGCTTCTGGTTGTCATTAACCAGGGTAAAAAGTACTCTATAGCCGCAAGAAGCAAACGCGCCATACTGTGCAAAGAATGCGGAGGGGTATATGGAGACCCTTTTGTAAGGATATGGGCAGAAAAAAAGAAGTTCGGGGTGGACCATTTTGGCGGCTCTAATTTCAAATGGTCAAACAACTCCGAGTTCGGTTATTCGCGCAGGGACAAAAATTGGCAGCTGGTAAAGTTTGACGACGCAAATTATAACCTTGAGAACGACGTTGAAGAAAAACATTACGTCCCGGCGGACTTCGGCCTGATAAACCTGGATATGTTCGACGTAAATTACTACATGAGTGAAGGGAAGATAGAGCCGGTGCCTGATGAAACCATGGTTGCCATAAGCCAAGAGAAAACAGCAGTGGCTGAGCAAAAGACCGCGGAAGTCGTGGCGAATTACACCCCCACTCCGGTTCCGCCTTACGTGTATAAAAAACCTGAGCAACTGAAGAATACGGAACTCATCAGCATGAAAGGCGGGGAATTCACGCAGTCTGACGGGACAAAGTCCTTTAAAAATATCCTTTCCCCGTTCAAAATCGGCAAAAACACAGTTACCTATGAACTCTGGTATGTAGTGAGGGAATGGGCCGGAAGAAACGGATATAAATTCAATATTGAGGGCAGGGCTTTTGGCGACCGTTTCCGTGACAAGATACTGCCGGACAAGGACTCTTTACTGCCGGTAATAGGAATCAGCCGCCGCGACGTGATTGTGTGGTGCAATGCTTACAGCGAAATGACCAAACTAAAGCCGGTGTATTGTTCTGACGCGGCCTTTAAGAATCCCATAAGGACATCGGAATTCGGGGATTTTCCAAGCTCAGAAAACAAGGCAAAGGGAAGTTTTGACAACCCGTATGTAAACTGGGCCGCGGACGGCTACAGGCTGCCCACGGAAGGCGAGTGGCTTTATTCCGCCTCATATATAGACGGGCAGAAATGGGCTGACCCGGCAGCGCTAAAAAACGAAGAAAACAAATCCGGGTTTGTCTATATTCCAAACAGGCTCAATGAATGGCTGTGGGACTTTTACGCTGATTATCCCGCCTCCGCTTCCGACTACGCTGAAGCTACTTCGGACAAGAAAGCTTCGGCGGGCAAGCCCGCTCCGGTTTTTATTGATTACAGGGGTGTTGAGCCGGCAGATACCCCCGCGGGCAGCCCCAACGTGCTTCATGGAGGTTACACTGAAAAATCAGCCGTAGACCCTAACACGTTTACAGTAAGCCTGGGTTACAGGATACGGGAGTACGCGCTGGTTTGCTCGATACTGAACACTTTCAGGGTGGCGCGGAAGGGCAATTAACAATTATTGAGTGCTGTGGCACTTGTTATTATATAAGGACGTATGGCAAGAAGTCACCGAGCATAAACAGAGACGCAGCAAGTCTGCGTCTCTACAGAAATCTAAAAATGCCAAATCTTTAATATTTTATATGGTTTTTGTAGAGACACAGCTTGCTGTGTCTCGCATTTAGCGGCTAAAATCCTCCCGTTTTTAATCACCGGAAACAGCATCCTTTTTAACTCCGATATAAGTCTATCAAAAGTGGAAACCGGGCATAACGGATTATGCGCGGTTCGTGTAGTATTAGTCCATAACGTACCTCAGGCATAAAGCAGGGGACGCAAAACGGAGGTGTGCAATGACTTTTTGGGACAAATTAAAGGAAGACCTTAAGCTCGGCGTGGAAGAAGGAAAAGCGGCTTTGATATCAGGCGCGGAAAAGGTCAAGGAAAAGGCGTCTGAACTTTCGGACGAGGGCAGGAAAAGATACAAAATATTCAGCCTGAAGAACCTGGTCAAGGACGAAATGGCCGAACTCGGCGCCAGGGTTTACGCGCTTGTGCTGGAAAACCCGGATTTTACCCCGGACGCTTTTGTCAATACCAACGTGGCCAAGATCAAAAAGCTTGAAGCCGAGATAAAGGAACTGGAAGCGGCAAAACTTACAAAATAGAATTATTACCGGACATTATCCGGGGAAGGAACGTGTGATGGATTATATACGCGGATGGTTTAACGGGATAAGCGCCGGACACGGGGACATATGGACCATAGCGGGCATCCTTGTGGTAATAGCGCTTGTAATGCTTATCATAAGGGGTATAAATAAATAATAACTGTAATTTTACTTTTAAAAATCAATGAAAAACAGGCGTGGAATTGACTTTCACCTGATGTGCTGATATATATTATATAAGGGAATGTAAACACGCCCTTGTTTTTGAGGCTTAAAGGGGACTCTAAAAAGATAAACACTCCGAACTGAATTTGTGTATACCGCCCATAAATCAATCCCTTCGTATCAGTTCCATGACATTTTACGTTATCACAATGTTTTTTCATTAAAACAGAAAGGAGGCCTTATGCTTTGGACAGCGGCAGTAATCCTGATTGTCCTGTGGATATTGGGGCTTGTCAGCGGATATACATTGCACGGATTCATTCATCTTTTGCTTATCATCGCTATCATAGCGGTGCTCATACGCGTCATACAGGGGAAAAAAATACTTTAAGGGGGTGTTTTATGTCCGGGAAGTTAACGGTATTTTTAAGGGGAGCGGTCTGCGTTGTGTTGGTTATCCTGCTTGCGGGGTGCGGGACCATAATGTACCCTCACCGCGTGGGACAGCGCGGAGGGAATGTCGACATGGGCGTTGTGGCCATGGACGGGCTTTGCCTGCTGCTTTTTGTATTACCGGGTGTAGTGGCTTTCATAGTGGATTACGCCAACGGCGCCATATACCTGCCCGGCGGGTTCGGCAGCATGGAACTCAAAGACATGAAAAAAATATCTTTTGACGCGGATAAATGCACGCTGGCCGATATTGAAAAGACAATATCCGGGGAAATTGGCCGCGAAGTAAAGATAAGCGGGCCAGGCATGAAGATGTATTCGTTCAGGTCATACGGAGAGCTGAAAAACAGCATAGCCATACTCACTTATGGAAAAGAAGCCGTATTAAGCTGCAGGTAGGTAGCCTATCCTGCCGGCACGCGTCCCCGTCCGATTATTGCCTTGACGTAATTTATACAAGGGTGTAATCTTATTTTCGATATATAAACAGGGTATAAAAAAACGGGATATTTACGGGGGCGCGCGTGAAACGGCATATAATAATCTTTTTATCTTTGGCATTACTGCTTTCTTCCTGTAATAATAAAAGAAATCCGGCCGGACCTGACATTACCGCCAATACGCCCACCGCCACAATCACCGCGACGCAGGACATTTCAAACATATCGGGTTCCATGATACTGTCATCGCCGCAAAGCGGAAAAAATTACATAATAGTCGTCGACAATGACCTGATATTTTCAAACGGCGATGTAAAAGAGATCTTCGGCATGTGCGGCGCGTCATCAACTATAGCTTTTAGCGCTTATGTCGCTCCGGGGACATATTTTGTCTACGCTTTTGTGGATGTAAACGGTTCAGGCATGCTCTCGGGATGGAATTCCGGAGACCTCGCCGGTTACTACGGCGCCATTTACCCGAACACACCCGGAGCCGCTAATGTGCTGGTGCCGGCAACGGGCGTCAATATAAACCTGATGCTGTGCGTTTATACGCCCACGGCCACGCGCACTGCCACGGAAACAGCGTCAGCCTCGCCGACGCGCACTGCCTCAGGTACTGCAACCTGTACTTATACCGTGACACAGACAGCAACCGGAACCATGACAGCCACAATGTCGAATACAGCCACAGATACCGCGACAGCTACGGCCACGGCAACGCAAACAGCCACACGCGGGTGCACGCCGGCTCTTTTCCATGACAGCGTCCTTATGGATAAGATAAGGGAAGCGCTGGGGAAGCCAACCGGGGATATATGCCTGTACGAGCTTGAAACCATAACAGAGCTGGATTTTTCATCCACCGCCGTATCTGATTTAAGCGGAATACAGTACTGTACTAATCTGACAAAACTGACATTATCATATAATGCAAGTTTAAGCGACTTAACCGCGGTCGGTTTGATTGAAAACCTGACAGACCTGTATATAGGCAACTGCCCTGTATCAAACTTTGCGCCGCTTGGTTCTCTTACAAAACTGACGCGCCTTTTCATCGAAACCATATCTCCCATAACAAACCTTAATTTTATTTCCGGTATGACAGGATTAAAAGAACTGACAATTTATAACTGCGGGATATCTGATATTGGCGGTTTAAGCGGCTTAATTAACCTGGAATATCTTGACCTGTCCTTCAATAACATAGCAACTATTACCAGCATTAGCGCCATGACAAAATTAAAAAACCTTAAACTCGATGGAAATGACGTAAATTCCGTTGCCCCGCTGGCAGGTTTAACATCACTTACATTGCTTTATCTGGGCGGAAACAATGTTGCTGATATCACACCATTGGCCGGTTTGACAGGACTGACCGCCCTCAACCTTGGCGTCAATCTCATAACAGATATAAGCCCGCTTACAGGAATGTCCGCGCTAAAAGATCTTTACTTATCATATAACAGTATTACAACCATCGGCGATCTAAGCGCCCTGACCGGCCTGGATATGCTTGTTATGAGCAATTGCGGATTAACATCCATGGCAGGCCTTGGCGTTCTGACAAACTTAACCAGGCTCGACCTCCGCAATAACAATATTTCAATTATCACACCCGCAGGCAGCCTGACAAAGCTGAAAAACCTGCAGCTGAATAACAATAACATTACTGACATAACCGTGTTGTCCGCCATTAGCGGCCTGTCAGACCTATGGCTTTCCGATAACAATATTTCAGACCTTACAGCGCTGACAACCCTCACAACGCTGAGGATGCTGAATCTTCAGAATAATCAAATAGAAGAAATAACAGCGCTTGTAACAAACGCGGATAATGGCGGCTTTGGAATGATGGACAGCGTATTTTTAACAGGTAACCCGCTTACAACGCAGGGGCAGTCTGACGCGGACGAGCTAAGGAACGTCCATAATGTGGAAATTGTTTACTAAGTACATGCGTTTTTAGCCGCGCATATAAGAAGGATGAGTGTGATGTTAAAAAGGTTCAAACTGTTGCTTTTAATAGGGTCGTTTCTGGCGGTTTATCTGATATTCTTCCGTAACGCGGATTTAAATCTCTCTGCTCATGAAAAAGAGCTAATAACAAAAGCCGGTGTGCCCGCTGAAACAGCTTTATCCATAAAAAAAGATGCTTATAATATTGTCTATATAAACACCCCTCACGCCTCCATCAGGCCGCTTGAAGGAATTGATGAGAACGGCAATACAAAAGCTGTCAATGCCGTCGCGTATACCGTAATGCACAATAAAACCGAAGCAATAATCAAAAAATACAGTCCGGTTCTTAAGAAAAACGGCCTGCTCATTTTTGTCTCTGACCAGAATTTTGGCAGCAAACCCGATGAAATTGCGGTAATGAAAACATCTGATCAGTACGACATCCTGCGGGCCATGGGTACCGACGGGATAAACTACGGCATAACAAACCCAATGCTTATAAATAAACTGAAAGAATGGGAAAAGATATGTTCTTTTGAGATAACCGGCGCAGGCCGGGACTGGTTGGAAGCAAGGTTTATAAAACAACCGGCTGATATGAAATCCTTCGCAAAACAAGTCTATAAGTTCTGCCCTGATGTAGTGGAACAGGGAACGCAGACGCTGGAAGCCCTGGCTAACGAAATGACGGTCAGGAATACGCTGTACCTGTGGTGGGATTAGAAAACCGGGCAGAGAATGACTGCCGCTAAAACGGCCGGATAAAGCACTGGGGACAAAATGACAAAAACTAAAGTTGCAGTATTTATTTTAGCGGCATTTATATCATCTTTTCTCTTTTCCGGGTGCGCGGTATTTTCTTTTTTGGCAAACGGGAAAATCGGCATATATTATCCTGATGAGATACCCGTGGTGGATATTGACAAGAAGCTTGGTTACATTGACGGCTGGATTATCGGGTATAATACCGAAAATGCCATGATGTTTATCAAAGGCACAGTGGCGGGTATTTATTTTGACCCTAAACGGCCTTTTGTATACGCGCAGGCTGAAAATTACTCGCCTTCTATGATGATGCTGGTAAAGGGGACGGGCGCGTACGCGGGCACATTCGTGTATGAGGGATTTGTGCCTGTATCAAGCCCTGGAAAAGCGAAGGTCGTATTAAAAACCCTAAAGCAGGATGACAGCCCCATATCAAGGAAGGAATTCGATGTCTATTCCGTCGGATTCTATTCGCCGGAGCATGAACACGGTTACGCTCCGCAGGCGGAATTTTACGCCAGGGCGGACAAAGGCACAGTGAATTATTTCGGGCCGGGGAACAATATTTCGCCGGCATCAATGCTGAACGGCTTTGATATGTCAAAAGGCCGGATGCCTGAAAGCATGAATTTTAAGGCTGAACCCGGCGCAATAATAAAACTTATTAACGCGGACGGTACGCCGTGCGAAGATTTTGAATTCGGCACAGGCGAAGAATTTCAGCCCCTGGGTTCATGGACAGTGCCTCCGGACGGCTTTTTCAGGCTGAGGCTGAAGCCGGTTTATAAAGGAAAAAGCTATATTCCAATCCTGATAAACACCGAAACAAGCGACCTTAAAAAGTGGAAAGTATTCTTCGGGGCCGGAGCCAAACCCGCGGAACTCATACCCATACAGGAAGGGTGGCGCAGGTATGGCCGCTTTAATCCGTACACCATGGGTTACCTGAATGTTTCCGATAAAAAGATGTACGGCGACCAGACGCTCATGATGGAGATAACAGAAAGCCGGTACGGTTATAAGGACAAGGAAATTGACCGTTCGGTTTTTTCCGTAGGCTATCATCTCGGGAAAAACGGCAGGGAATATATTAAAGATGCCTATGGAATGTTTACTCTATGGGTGCCGGCCGGAAAAACAAAGGAATCAACTCCGCTGGTAATATATTCAGGGAATGAAAATCCGCCGCTTTTTAAAGACAGCAGTTCCTATAAGCCTGTTACGCCGGTTTACGAACCATGCCCCTCGATAAGCGGCAGCGTCCTGGCGGATAAAAAACGCGACATAGAACTGAACTTTTACATAACCGAACAACACCTGATAAAAGACGGCAGAAAGCTGGAGAAATCTTCGCTTGTGATATGCAGGGAATACAAAAGCGGCGGCGGATATGCCCGCGAGATTATAAAACATGACTGGAAACAGAATGTAATGACAGCCCTGGCAGCGGAACTTGACGGTTATTACTACGTCATAAATAAAGAGGAGCTAAAATAAGCGTTCCGGTCCCGCGCTTAAATATTTTAAAAAAAATATTGATTTATACACGCTGCTTTCAGTATAATAATATCCGATTCGCCGGACACCGGCTGAGGCCGTTTTTAAATACTGACTATGGGCAGGAATATGATGACTAAAAAAATGTTTTTCACCCCTGTTTCACTTTTCCTTATCGCAATCCTCCTTTCAGGCTGCGCCGGCGTATATCTCGGCGGAGGCGGCGCTTATAACATGGCCGGCGGCGACGCGCAGCGGTACAGCGGTATTTCCCACGAGATTGTTATCTTCCCAAAACTTGACCCGGGCGCCGGCTTTTATGTGGAGCTTGGCAAGAACATGAAAGGAGCCATGCTCAATACCGCATTCAGCTCCACGCAGCAGAAGGGAAAATATTTAAACGAGGCCCTGAATACTTCCTACGGCAGCGTTTCCTTTGGCTCGCGGTTCATTTTTGACGATTTTGACTTCTTCATAAAACCCGCCATCCCGGTAAACCTCTTTTACCAGTGGCTGACCGTGGCCGGAGGGGCCCGGAAAGGGCTTGTAATAAAAGACGCGGTATTTTCAGGGTTCGGACTGGACATAGGCGCGGGCGCGGTTATAAACATGGGTTCCAGCTTCGCCTTAACCGCCGACCTTTTGTGGCGGTTTAATTCTTACGGGTCCGCCGCCGGCGGGGAGTCCGGCGGAAAACTAAACGAATCATATTTAAGCGCCGGGCCGGCATTAAAGGCCGGACTTTACTTCATAATGAACTAGGAGACGCCAATGAAAAAAATAATCATCTTGCTGTGCGTAACGGCATTGACGCTGAATTGCGTCCCTGCTTTTGTTTTTTCCGCGTACGCGGGCGCTGTAACAATACCCGCATATGAGCCGTGGAAAGGGCTGCAGATGGCGGCCGTAGGCTCGTGCAATGAATGCGACAAAAACAACACCTTTGAATACAACACATACCTGCGGAATAAACAAAGGGCGGACGAGGAAAAATCCTGGAGCTCACCCAGGGTAAGTTATTCAAACCTTGACTTGGACAATCTTGACGGTTTTGATTATGTGATGATAGGGGTTGTTTCAACGATAGGCGCGATGTTCATACTTTCATTATTTGGTTCTGAAGAGTACACGAAGATATAGCCGGTATTGAACGGCTAATAATCACTATAAACCAAGTACATATAATATTTAGCATAAAAGTATGGAAAAAAACTTAAAAAGTGTTAATATAAATTCATAATCGGGTTAACTTGCGCTAATAAACGGGAGGTAAAAACATGGCTGATACATTTACGGAAACAACAACTAAATCTTATGGTTCGCGTCTTAAAGATTCTATAGGCGGAGTTCTCTTCGGCCTCGTGCTCTTTTTCGGTTCTTTTTTCCTTCTTTTCTTCAACGAAGACAACTCGGTAAAGGTCTACAGGGCCATAGCGGAAATGGAAAAGAACGTTATTACAGTTTCCGCTGACTCCGTGAACACGGCCAATGAAGGAAAACTTGTCTGCACAAACGGCAATGCCGAAACTTCCGACTCGCTTAAAGATACTCTCGTCGAATTATCCTTTAAAGGCATCAGCCTGACAAGGGAAACGGAAATGTACCAGTGGGTTGAGAGGTCCGAAAGCAAGACCACTGAAAAAACAGGCGGTTCATCCGAGACAACCACTACATACAGCTATGAAAAACAGTGGTCGTCTTCGTATAATGACTCTTCAAAATTCAAGCGCCCTGAAGGCCACACAAACCCCGCCATGAAATATAAGACCAAGGAATACCTGGCTGAAAACGTTAAACTCGGCGCGTATAAACTGCCGGCGGAGCTTATATCAAAAATCGGTGGGGCACAGGCTGTCGCCCTTAATGTGGCAGACAAGAAAAAAATGCCCTCTAAAATACGCAGCTACTCCACCCTTGAAGCCGGCTCGCTGTATTACGGCACAAATTATAAGCCTGTATTTGACAGCCCGAAAATAGGGGATTATAAGCTTACATTCATGCTCACAGGCCCGAAACAGCCGGTCACAGTAATGGCGAGGCAGGTTTTAAAAACCTTTGAGGCATACACGGCAAAAAGCGGAAAGTCATTTGAAATATTAAAAGACGGCATACACACCTCCGCCGATATCATAAACATGGAACGCACCGCGAACGCCATAATGACATGGGTGCTCAGGCTTGCCGGACTTTTATGCATGTTCTTCGGCCTTCAGCTGCTGGTAAACCCGCTGCGGACACTTCTGGCCATACTGCCTTTCCTGGCGAACATATTCGGCGCAATAACAGGCTTTGTGCTTTTCCTTTTATCGCTTGTACTGACTTTAGTTACCATCGCCATTGCCTGGCTCGTTGTCAGGCCCGTACTTGGCGTGGCGCTGATTCTGACAGCCGTGGTTGTTGTACTGGCATTGGGGAAGTTAAAGAAGCCTGTAGCGGCTGTACCCGCGCCTGAAACAAAAGCTTAAAATATAAAAAGCGCGGAATTACCATATTGCCGGTAATTCCGCGCTTTTTTATTTACAAATATTCCGCTGTTGTCAATTTCAGATTTATCATCATGGCATAATTGAATTAAATATATCTCTCATATTCTTCTTCGGCGGTTTTTCTTGAGACCGGCCTTCCATGGGCCGGCAGGAACAGGGAGCAACCGGTCATAAATAATTTTTCCCAGCTTTTTAACAGCCTCTTTCTGTCCATTACATAAGGCACCATAGCCTGGCCAGGCTTGACGCTGAACATGGAGTCGCCGACAATGGCTATCTCATTATCAATAACAACACTTATTGACCCGGGCGTATGACCCGGTGTATGCAATATAACAATTCCTCCGCCGGGTTTGTACCCGTCTTCAACGATCAAATCAGCCGTAACAGGCGGATAATTTTCGCCTTCGATTGTAAATGTTCCCGCGACAGGCTCGTCTTCGGGGTTGACACCCGACGCAAGATGAGGGGCTTCGGCTTTGTGGACCAGTACTTTCGCCATAAAATACGCCTTAAGCCTTTCTGTGTTTTCAGCATGGTCAAAGTGGGCGTGCGTTATGGCGATAATTGAAGGCTTCACCCCGGATTTATTTATCTTTGAAAGAAGGTTGTCATACATGTATCCCATGCCGGCGTCAACCAACATGATAACCGGGCTTGATTCAACCAGATATACGTTGTTGCGGCCTGAAACCGTGAGGGTAATGACGCTGTTTTGCGCTGTAGTCCACTTTTTTGACATTGATTGCACCTTCAAAATTTTATAGCTACATCATACAGTTAAAACCTGATAAAGACAAGTCGGTCGCGGTACATGACTCAGGGAGGTTCTGTTCCCGATCCGGCATGATACTGTCATTAATTGTGTGTAAATTGATTTGTTCTTTTATCCCTCTCCCATTTGGGAGAGGGTAGGGTGAGGGGAATAAGACAATTGGTTTCACCTCACCCCTGCCCCTCTCCTAAGAGGAGAGGGGTGAAAGCCGCTTCTAATGAAAACAAAGATATTTAAAGGCCAAAGTGAGTTTACACACTATTATTTACAATAACATCCGGCATTTATACATTGCAATAACAATCCAAAAGTAATATAATCCTACAAGTTAAAATTAACGGGTGGAGGGTTTATGAAAAACGCATTATTAATTGTTTCGGTTTGCGCGATGTTTATTGCCGCTTTATTTGTCCCGGGATGTAAAAAAAATAATTCGCCGGCAGCGCCGGAGCCTTCCGCGCCAACGCGCACCGCCACAAGCACCGTCACATCAACCGACACCCCGGAAAACACAGCCACCGCAACTAATACCGTGACTGCTACCGGCACAAATACCAGCACGCCCACTGACACAGTAACCCTTACCACAACTCCTTCCGTAACCATGACCGGCACCATTACGGATTCACCGACACACACACAAACCGCCACCCCAACCGCCACTGTAACCATCACACCCACGCCACTGGGTACACCCAGGATCGGGGCTTCATTGCGCTATATTAAAGGCGACGCTTCATATATATCCATATATGTATCCCAGAATGGAACCCCGGTACCTGACGCTACAGTTGTTGTGGTGAAAACAGATGTGCCTGTGGAAACTTACACTATAAATTATTTGGGTTATTCAGGTTCTTACTGGGGATCTGAATACGCCCTGACTACCTATACTAATCTTGTGCCTGAAGCAAATTACACCGTGAATGTAACCATAGGGGACATGACTTTTTCGGGAACAAACCAGATGCCCAGCATGCCCGCAATGCAGGATGACGGGCTTTCTGTAGTATTAGGAAGCATTACCCCGAGGCTCGATGTTACCATTTATGACCCGCTGTCAGCCCAGGTTTTTAACTCATCAACGAACATGAATCCGGCCAGCCCTTTTCCGGTCAACCCGGCCATATACACACTCAGCGGTTACTATAATACCTGGTGTTACGTGATACAATTGGGATCCGCCGGACCGGGTATTTTTCCGGGGACGGACCCCGCAGGCACTTTAAATACCGAATGTGATGAGCGCAGGTATATTTTGAAATAATATTCTTCCATAATTACATACCCGCGCATTAAGTTTATAATGAATGCCGGATTAACAATCATATTAATGTTTTTGTTGTTTGAAGTAAAACTGCGGTCTAAAATAACGTTCATATCATAACTGTTGATCATTTTTTCTGTTATAATATTCCGGTTATTACAAACCTGGGAGGGTTCGTGAAAAGCTCCGTAAAAAACATTGTGTTATTTCTTTTTCTTTTTATAATCCTGTTTTCCACATCCGGATGCTCGTCGCTTAAGGATTACATCCGTGGGAATCCTGAAGAGAATGTATTCGCTTACGGATTCGTACAGGGAAATGTAAACTCGCCGGAATGGGTGGACCTGATTCAGGTAACGCCCAAAGACCAGCATTACACATACGCCTGCTGGACGGTAAACGGCGTATTCATACAGGGCAACCTGCGCAAAGGCGCTTATCAGCTGGGGAGCTTCGGCAACTCCATGGAACCTGTGGACCTGGGATGGTCTGCCCCGGGTTTCCACCTGGAAAAACCAGGCGCGTATTTTTTGGGTTCTTTTAAAGTAATAAGCAAAGGATTTATAAATAAAGAGTACAGCCTGGAGAAAATTGACGCGCCTGATGAGGCTGAAGTATTAAAAAAAGCGGCGTTTTTCGCAAAGGGGAGCCGCTGGGAAAAAATATTAAACGAAAGACTAAAAACTCTGGAGGAAAACCAATGAAGAGAACTTTTGCGGCTTTAACCGTACTCATTTTTTTGTTTTGTTCGTGCGCTTCGCCCGGACGCAAGATGGCCGCAAGTAACGCGGACCTGGGGCAGGGGGAAGTCATAGTCACGGGAAAAATAACAGTATTGCCTCCTTTTACCGACGCTGAGCAGGATTTAACGGGCGCCGGAGCCGACGATTACAGGAATATAATGGTCCTGTTAAACGGCAGGATATATAAAAAAGTAAACGGCGCGAAGACACAGGCTTTGACCGGCAGGGAATGGGAAGGCCGTATCAACGCGAAAATGGGCGAGCAATTTTACGCCGTATTCACGGCCGGCGAGCCGGTTTACTTTCTATCAGGCGCAGTATGCACAAAATATTACTGGATAACAGTCCCCGGCACGACAACGTGGGTTAACATGGGCGGACAGATGGTAATGCAGACCTCCCCTCCGACCCAACAGTTGAACACTAAATTTGAATACGTGCCGTTAAATTACAAGATAGAAACCGGCGCGGCAGGAAGGGCGGTATATATAGGCGATATAACCGTATACAGGGATGAATTCAACAAAATAACAAAGATAGAAGTGGTTGATAATTTAAAGAAGGCCGAAGAAAACTTCAAGAAAAACTTTAACGGCATAAGCCTTGTAAAGGCCCTTGCCAAAGACGCCCCTGAAAAAGAACTCGTGCAGCCGACAGAGGCTGATTATTTCCTTAATTCAGGAGTCAGGAAAGCGTTTGCCGCGGGATACTCAGTGGCCTTAAACGGCACGTCCGGGTTCATTAACATAGAATCGCGCTTTGGCTACCAGTTCAGCAGGAACTTCATCGCTGACATAGGCGCGCGAATAATGGTAAGCCCCCAGTTTTTCTCATTTCCATCAAGCGACTTCGGCAATGGCGTATCCATCGGCAGCATAGATGTGCCTATCACCGCAGGGGCGAATTATTACTTCTTTGACGGTACCGTAAGCCCGTACATAATGGCGAGGCTCGGCATTGCCCTGGATATGTCCACCCAGCGCGAGATGGCAAATTTCTTCAAGGTTTATAAAATGACAAACATCGGCGCGGGCATGCGTTTCTCCCTGGACACGCAATTTGACCTGATGCTCGAGGCGGAACTGGCTGTTTATGACTTTGTGCCGTGCATGGTAGTGCCGAAACTGCTCTTTTATTTCTAATTTCTTATTTCAAATTTTTAATTGAACTCGTTCAGGTAGCCGCCGCATGATGGCTGCGGCTACCTGAACAAAATATAATATAATTATGTTTTAGAGGAGTTGTGTGACGTGGGGTATTTGAGATTATTCAAAGGTTTATTGGCGGTGTCTGCAGTGATTCTTGTGCTAAACGGATGCCATAAGAAAGCCGTGCCTACAGGGCCTGTTTTATCAAACACAGCCACAAACACCATGACATCCACGCAAACGCCTCAGGCGACAGCCACTGTTACCGCGACATATACCGCATCGCAGACAATCACGGACACAGCAACCGCTTCACCCACAAAAACCATAACCATTACACGTACAGCGACAGGGACCATTACGGATACCTGTACGGTTTCACCTACGGCCACCGCTACGGCCACAGCAACCATAAAACTTGTTGACCACTTCACCATAAAAGCTCCCGGCGGAGCGGGGATTGTGGACCAGGTTGCCGGTGTTCCGTTTTCCGTTTCCATAACAGCGTGGGCTGACGCAGGGGAGACAACCATAGCCTGCGGCTTAACAGGCGCCTTGGCAGGACTTCAGGCGAGCAACGACTACAGCCAGTCTGAATACTGTATTTTTCCGGACAGGACAACTTTTTTCACAAATGGTTTCACGCAGATGAATGTCACAATGTACAGGGCCTCTTCTGATATGGAAACTATAAATTTAATGTATGGCCTTATAACAGGCGTAAGCAACGGTTTTAGAATTACTTCAGGTTACCCCGCAAAGATGCTCATGCTTGTGGAAGGCATGACGCACATGCCGGGCCGCGCCCCGGGCACGGTGATGACGGACTATGGTTATGTCGGCGTGCCTCGTCCTGAAAAAGAGGGCGGCCTTTTCGGGCTTACGCTGCTTTTAGTTGACGACTATTATAACAGGGTTACAAATTCCGCCGTGAATTATCCCCTGATATCGTCGTCAGACCCGCTCGCGGTTATAGACGGAGTACTGTGTTCCTCAGGCGTTTATGTTACAGTAACAGCAGGCGCATATACAGGCAGCGCAGCAGCATTATATACAAACACCGCGGCAGGTTATCATGATTTTACCGCCTCGCGTTCCGGATTCTCAGATCACACGACTCCGCCAATAGGCATATACGGCGCGGCTGACCATTTAAACATAACGCCTGCGCCTTCTGTCATTACACTCGGGGAACAGATATCAGTGTATTACAGTGTGAGGGATTCTTTTGACCACAGCGTCTATTCGGCTTCAACAGAATACAGGGTCACATCCACTGACGCAGGAGCCACAATTGACGGATACCCGCTGCCGCACAATGTGTCAGTCTCACACGGGTATGGCTCTTTTATTATGCTGTTTTCGGCAACGGGAACCCACACGGTTTACATGACGGACACGGGAACTCCGGCACTGCCGGCGGGGAGTAATACGGTGGATGTGCAATAAGACAATTTCCAATTTAAACCAACACACGGAACTTTGCGCGTATTGTATGACTTTATCAGAAATTAGTTTTTTTTACAGCGTATAATAAACCGAAAGCAGCGGCCTGTATTCCGGGTTTGTGCCGCTGGCGCTGCCGTATATGGTGAAATATGATACCGTGGCTGAGTCGTCGACCGGGGCTAACATAATACCGAGGTTTGACTGCGCGTCGCCGTAAACTATACCCTTATCAATCCACCTCTGAACTATGGTCTTATTCAGCTCAAATGTGACCGACCTTGTTGACATGGTTCCGGACACCGTTACCGCCGCGCTTAACGGCTGGGACCTGTCGCCGCCCGGCGCAGCCCACGGGCCGTCCCACGCGGCGTCAAACGAATAACTCTTCGTCCCGCCGGAGCATCCGCCGTATCCCATAAACCAGTAATCAGTGCAGGCGTATACATTTGCGATTGTCGCTGTCAGCCCGATAGCCCAAGGAGTGACAGTGAGGAATGCTTTTGTCACTTTTGCGCCGGCGGGTATGCTGGTCAACCCGAAAAGCAGAAGCGCATGCCGTGAATTGCCGGATACTTTTCCGACATAAAGCGCATCGCATCCGCCGTATGATAACGCGGGGCTGGCCTCGTTAATATAAGTGTCCTGCACGCCGTATGCCGTAGTGGGCAGGGAACCATTCTGGAACTGGGCAAGGAAAGTGGTACCGGGCGCGCCTGAGGGGCCTGTCGCTCCGGTTTCGCCTTTGCAGGATATCAATAGCAGAGTAAGTATAAGGGCGGCAAAAACATTTGCGTGTTTTTTCATGAAAACCTCCATCGGTTTTAAATGCTACTTAACTGGTAGTAATTATACGCTAAAATTCCGATAAATCAAGTTATTTTATCCGCATATGAAGAGTAAACAATTGACCTTTTGACATTTTTTGTTATAATCGCAAATACAAGGGGAAAACAAAATTTTGCTGAAACACAGGGGGGATTATGATTAAAATTACCAGAAAAATGTTCGGCCTTAAGAAAGACACGCGGGATGACCGCGACCATCTGATGAGGGCGTATCTGCCGCTCATTAAACTGCCTGAAAAAATCGATTTTACCCGGAAAATGACGCCGGTGCGCAGCCAGGGCGACGAAGGGACCTGCGTCGGGTTTGCTTCCACCGTGGGCATGAAGGAATACCAGGAAAAATCCGAATATAAAAAGACACTCGAACTCTCACCGCGGTTTGTTTACAACGAGTGCAAAAAACTTGACGGCCATCCGCAGAGCGAAGGAACGCAGATAAGGATAGCAATGAAAGTTTTGAAGAATCTTGGTGTGTGCCTTGAACAATACTGGCGATATGAACCCCATGATAACAACGGCCCTGACGCGCCCTCCAGAAAGATCCTGGCGGACGCTAAAAAGAACAGGATTTTAAGCTACGCCCGCATACTCGACTTAAACGAGCTGAAACTAAACCTGGCGCATAAAGGCCCCTGCGTTATCGGCATCATCTGTTATTCAGGCATAATGAATACCCGCACAGGCAAAGTGCCGATGCCAAAACGCGGCGAACGGGAAATAGGCGGCCACGCCATCTGCCCGGTGGGTTATGATGACGCGATGAAAATGGTAAAATTCAAGAACAGCTGGGGCGAAGAGTGGGGAGACAAGGGCTATGGTTATCTGCCTTACGCTTATATTGACAAATACATGATGGACGCGTGGAGTTCCGTGGATATAGTTGATAAAAAACCCATGACCATAAACGGAGTATTGCGAAAGCTCGGCTAACACTTGCCTGCATTATTCTCACACAAATTTCATAAACACGCTTTTAATTTGCAAAGCGGCCTATTTTGTTGAACATGCAGTAAGACAAAACCGCTCATTTCAGGATGCCCCATTAAAACGCCGCATTATTAAAACTGTAAGGCGTCTTTTTTATGTTATAATATTTAATCATAATATAAAAGGAGCCAGCGTGAGGAAAAAAAACACATCTAAAACCGGAAATCCGTCCGGCACGGCCGTAATAATGTTCACCGACATTGTCGGCTACAGCCGCATGATGAGCGCGGACCCGACAGGGACGCTGGATTTCCTCAGAAAACATGACGCCATCCTGAATAAAATAATTAAATCTTCCTCCGGCAGGGTAGTTAAAACTATCGGCGATTCATTCATGGCCGAATATGCATCATGTGAGAAAGCGCTTGGCGCAGCCATTTCCATTCAGCGTATGATGGAAAAAGAATTTGCAGGGCAAAAGCGCATACGCATAGGCATTCATACAGGCGAGGCCATGCGCAAGGGAAGCGACCTTTTCGGCCATGATGTAAACATAGCATCCCGGCTTGAGTCCCAGGCGCCTCATGGCGGCATATGTGTTTCTGAGGAGTTTTTTAATGTTGTTGCCATGCCAAAAGGCATACGGCATGAAAAAACAGGGCTTTTGAACCTGAAGAACATACCGCAGCCTGTCAAAGCATACTGGATATATCCGACGGATGAGGTTTTCCGGGCTGTCATGGATAAACGCAGAAAAGAAAAATATAAAAAGGGAATCATACGCGGATTACTCGCGGCGTCTCTGGCAGTGATAGTATTTGGCTTCATCTATTTGAAGCCTTATGCCGCCGACCTTGTTGAAAGGCAGAAATGGACTCCCTGGATAACTGAAAAACTGAATTCGACAGCTGCGTTTGACAATAACTGGATCCGCAGTTACGATTATGAACTTGACGACAAAAAAAAGGAAATGCTCCTTGTCAATGACAATCCCGTACGGCCAAGAAAGGAACTGCCCAAACAGCCCTTCATGGCAATCATTGATTTAAAAATGAGCAACGAGAAAAAAAGCGCTTACATGAACTTCATGGCGGCAACAGACATGAAGTCCGTCACGCCATATTATCCGGCGTCCGGCCATAAAATTTACTATGAGTGGGACGGGCTTTTCAGTTATATAGAACTGCAGCCGGGATTTGCCCTTCTTAACGCAGGCACGGGAAACCATCTCCTTAAAATGGAGGACTCCGCTTCAAAGATTGAGCCTTTCCGGGGAAGCGGATCGGTTCACAGGATAATTATTACTTACGACAGGGATGTGCTTATATTTAAACTCGACCAGGGTAAACCTGTGAAAGCAATGATAAAAAAACTAAAAAAAGGCGAAGGCGGCACATTTAAATTCGGCTTTTATGGAAGAAATATGCTGGTTAAAAAAGTCGAGATATACACCAGAAAACTTTATAAGGACCTGGACCTGCTGACCGCAGCTGACAATTACAGGCTTGAAGGAAGGATAAAACAGTCCGTAGACTCGTATGATGAGCTCATAAGAAGGGCAATCACTCCGGAAGACAGGTCCATGTACCTTTATAAAAAGGCATGCGCGCTCCTTGATTCCGGAGATATGGAAAATACAATTATAACTCTCAAATCCGTCATTGCCGAAAAAACAAATGATTATTCCTATTATGCCGCCTACGATCTTGCCGAATTAATGACAGCTGATTCCGGAACGGTAAACAATGAAACAAAAAAGCTCCTTGATTTTGCGCTCTCCGCTCCGTCATACAATCCCGCAAAATACAGCGCGCAAACTCTCCGCCTTAAACTTTTATTAAAATCCGAAAACGACTATGAATCCGCTGAAACGCTTGCTAAAGAGATAATATTCCAGCCTGACGCCCCAAATGCGCAGGAGGCCTTTAATACGCTTTTTAATGTCATATATAAGAGCGAAAATTCCGGCGCGCAAATCAGGGCATATGACACTCTGGACCGGATAATAGCTAACAGAAGCCGCGGCGACAACGGCCTTTATAACCCGGCAATTACAAAAAAACTGAAAATGCTTTATGCGGCAAAAATGAAAGATAAATTCTTTGAAACCGCAACAGAACCTTTCTTAAACTATGATTATCTGCTTAAGGCCTACCGGAGAGAAATATTTGTTATGATAATGGCCGCTTCTGCTTCGGAAGGATTTACGCAGGCACAGCAGAACTGGTGCGCTGTATTGGAAAAAAAATACCCGAAAAAAACAGCGACTGCTTATAAAAGCATGATGAACGATTGCGGACTTATAATGTCATCTAATCCCGCGATTTGGAAAGGCAAAAACCCCCTCGCTTTTTCATCCTATAGTTTTCTGGTTAACAGGGTAACTTACAGCAAAGGAAAACGCATTAATAACGGGGTTTTCTTTAATGCCGATTGCGAGTCTGTCGCTTCTTACGGTTCAAGCGCTCAAAATAAACCATACATAAATGAAGATCAAACTGTCACATATGATTTTGACACCGGTAAGGACTGGGGCTGCGGTATCAGCATTTTACCAAATTTCGGTGGAAAAACCATAACCGGCGGCGCCAATATGAACGGCAATGAGAGGGTTGAATTTGAGATGTTTATTCCAAAAGACATAATATGGGTGGCGAAATTCGTTGAGACAGGAGCAAAACATCAGGATTCAAGCGGTTCTTTTCAGGGTAAAAACGGGGCTGACGGCGAAACATATACTACCGGCGAATATACGGGTAAAGGCAAATGGGAAATAGTTACTATAGCTCTTTCAGATATAAGGCCATTTATGTACTGGGGAAATCAGAACGGCAATGATATTCTTGACCTTCAGTCCATTGGCTCTGTAGAAATTTCCATTCCGGGCAGCCAGGGAAAAGGCACTCTTAAATTAAAAAAAATCATATTTAAATAAACGGCAAATTTAAGGAGTCTGTGATGGGCGCAAAAAAACGCACTTTTATTTATCTGGCAATGCTGGTGGGGCTTGTGTTTATTGTTGTCTCTTTTGCCATGGCTGACGCTGTAATAGGCGGGGCTGTTTTGGCCGGCAAGGTTTTCGGCTGGATAAAGAACGGCCTGCTTATAGGCTACTCCGCGGCCATAACCTTCATGGTGGCGCGCAAGGAAATACAATGCAGGAACCTGATGGGAAAACTTAAAACCTATGAAAAATACTGGGATGAATCGCTCATAAAAAAACGCGTTCCAGAGGTATTTATGAAAGTAAAAGAAGCGTGGGCTAAAAGGAACCAGCTCATTGCAAAAAGCCATATGAGCCCCGCCCTTTATAAGATTCACAAAATGCAGACTGACGCCATGAAAAAAAGGCACGAGAAGAACATAATTGAAAAGATCAAGCTTGGGCCATCACAGGTTGTAAACATCATAGACCATAAAGGCTCGAGCAGGGATGAAGTCTGGGTAAGGATGAAGGGTTCCATGCTGAGCTATATGATAGACGACAGGACCGGCGCAGTAACCGAAGGCAGCAGGTTGCAGGCAAAAAAGTTTACCGAAGTGTGGAAGTTCACACGCAGCAAGAAGGAATGGGTCTTAAACGACATCATAGAGTCGGCCGGGTTGACTGAAATTACGGCGATGAAGGCGAGCAGTGATGCGGTGAAAGGGTGAGCAGTGGGTTGTGAGTGGTTGGTAGAAACGCAAATCTAAAAAACACGCCAAGGATTACTATGAATAATGAAACGCATGAAAACAAAACATTTAAAAAACTCGCGCTTAAAGACGGGGAAATAACTTCCTGCGAATTTGAGAACTGTGTTTTTGACGGCTGCGATCTGTCGGGATGTATCATGAAAAACAATTCATTTACGGATTGTTCCTTTAATAACTGTTCCATGAAACTGGTAAAACCGGACAATACCTCCTTAAAAAAAGTTAAATTCAACGGATGCTCGCTAAGCGGGGTGGCTTTCAGCGCCTGCAGCGATTCCATGTTTTCGGTCAGCTTTACCGAATGCGACCTTTCATATGCCGGGTTTGATAAAAAAAAGATGCGGAAAACGCATTTTAAAGGCTGTACTGTCAGGGAAGCCGTATTCCAGGAAACAGACCTCTCTGAAGCCTTATTTGAAAACTGCGACCTGGCGCGCACAATCTTCCAGAAAGTAAACCTTACAGGGACTGATTTCAGGAGCTCCTATAACTACTCCATAGACCCGGAACAAAACAGGGTAAAGGGCTCGAAATTTTCATTGCCGGGCGTTCTGGGCCTGCTGGATAAATACGGGATTAAGATTGAGTAACGCTTTATCTAAATTCCGGGTATTTAGATATTGTCAAGAATTGTGTGTAAATTGTTTTGTTCTTTTTTCCCTCTCCCCTTGGGAGAGGGTAGGGTGAGGGGAATAAGACAATTGGTTTCACCTCACCCCAGCCCCTCTCCTAAGAGGAGAGGGGGGAGCAGTGGTAGAAGAAAATTAACACGTTTAATATAAGCAAATATGAATTTACACACGATTATATACAATAACGGGTATTTATTAGCTGTATATAATCCGCGGGTTTTAAGGTATAATATATTTATGATTTAAAGCAAGCAAAAAGATTGGGGTGGTTATGGCAAAATGTCCCGGATATCCTAAAAAAGCGGCTTCATTATGGGGAAGCAGCGCCGCTAAATCAATATTTTTCTGTTGTTGCACTTCAGGCAAGGTGAAGATTACTTCACCGGGGCCTACTTTTGAACAAAAGAAATCCGGAATACCCGTCACAAACGCCGGCCCGGGTGTAATTATTACATGCCCGAAATGCAAACACATCCACAAACTCAAGAACGCGACACCGGGGTTTAATATAGACCATATGTAAATACGGATTTTCAATTTTCAATTTTCAATTTAAAACGTTATACATATCGGCATTAACAGGAAGAACGCGTCTCCTCCAAAAAACTGTCGGTAATTCCATGCAGGAAGAGCACGCACGCCACTAAACGGTTTCACAGGGGGGAATTATGTGTTTTTCTGCTTCGGCTAGTTTTACCGGCGGGGTGTTGCTTACGGTCATCGGGGTTGAAACCCTTAAAAAGGTACATAAACCCGCGCAGATGGTTTTCGCCTGCATACCGCTTTTCTTCGCTTTGCAGCAATTCACCGAAGGGATATTATGGCTTTCAATAGGGCGCCACGGATATGGCGGGATTCAGGCTTTCTCAACATACCTGTTTTTAATTTTGGCGGAAATAGTATGGCCCGCGGCAGTCCCGCTATCCGTATTGTTAATCGAGGATAAAAAACCAAGGAAGAAAATTTTAACGGCCCTGCTTATTGTGGGCGCGGTGGTGGCGCTCTTTAATATTTACGGCATGATATTTTACGGCCCGCGCGCGGAAGTAAGCTCCATGCACATCGCGTACATTTCGGATTTCAGGCTGCCTTTCGGCAACTACCCGGTGATATTCTACCTGGCCGCCACTATCCTGCCGCTATTTATTTCAAGCGTCAGGAGGATGCATGTGCTGGGCAGCATAATGGCAGCCTCATTTCTCGTGTCTTTCGTCTTTTACACAAAGTGCCTGACATCGGTGTGGTGCTTTTTCGCAGCCGTTATCAGTTTCATGGTATATTACATAATAAGGGACGCGCATAAAAAGAAATTCAAAATTTTGGATTTGCCGCGTGAAAAAAAGGGTTAAAGGCTGTCACGTGTTTGTTGCTGATAAAAAAAATTTCTGTGATTTGCCCGTATTGACCGTGCTTTTACATTCTGCTATAATAATCGCCATAAAAATCCCGGGGAGGGAACATGAAAAAATTTTTGATACTATGCCTGGCAATAGTTGTCTCAATACTGTTTATTTCCTGCTCTGACAGCAATCCCGTTTCGTCTCAGGGAGGCATGCCTCTTCTGCGGGAAAACTTTGACTATTATACCGCGGATTTTGTCGGCAATACACCCGCAAACTGGACGAGGGCGTCAGTATTCAGCGCCAGCGACGCGGTTTATTTTCCGGTGACGAATACCGCCTCGGTTTCAGCCGACAAATCCATTATGATCTACAGCCAGAAAAAGGACTATGACAGGCAGATAATAAAGGCCCTTATAACATCTCCGCCCGTTTACAATGCCGGCACTATTAAGGTGAATTTTAACGTAAACGTCAGTTTCCTCATGAGCGGAAGGGCGTTTGTTTTTTACCTGCAACAGGTGGAAAAGATGAGGCTTGATTTTGACTTTGGCGGTACGACCAGCTATTATTCGGCGGGAAATACCGCCCATACGCCGGGCATAAACTGGACGGCCGGCGACTGGTATAATGTAACCATGACGCTTGACCTGACAGCTGACACTTATTCATGGACGATAGAAAAAGATGACATTATCGCCGGAGTTATTGACATACCCTGCAATGACCTGCACGAGCAAAAAGCCGACGCGACCATTATTTCGGCTGTTGACGCAGTTTATACGGATTTTTTCGGCATCCTGACAAATATGGGCCTTAGCTTCGCCGATTATTCCATGTATATTGACGATATATACATTACTTACAAATAAATCCAGTGAAACTAAAGGGAATGAGAACGGCGCTTTACCGCGCTTTAACCGCCGTTCATTCAAAAAAAATAACCCAAAAACCTCAAATTAGGCTATAATTACCGCATGAAAAAAATCGATGTTTTTAAATTTTCCGTATTCATAGTTATTTTGATAGCCGCCATCTGGGCGGTTGAGTACTATCATATCTTCCACAGGCTGACCTTGCTGCGCGGCTGGATACAATCCAACGGATTTTTAGGCATTCTTGCTTTCATCGGCATCTTTGGCGTCTCTTTTGCCTTCGGCGTCCCCGCAATTGCCCTCACAGTATACGCGGGCACTGTATTCGGGACATTTTCCGGCCTTGCGGCATCATCGGCAGGCGCCACGCTTGGCATCGCAATAGCATATGTGCTCTCGCGGTTCCTTGCCAGGGACATGGTGGAAGACTGGCTTGGCAAAAAACCTTTCTTCATAAGGATAGAAACGCTCACTGAAAAATACGGTTGGTACATGGTCGCCATTATACGCTTCATCCCGTTCATACCCGCGGAGTTAGTCAACTACGGTTTCGGACTGACCAAGGTGAAATTCATCCCTTATATAATCTGCTCTTTTGCCGCCATGCTGCCGTGGCTTTTCATATATATAGCAGGCACGGACGCGTACATAGACTTCAAGGACGAACATATGATACCGTGGCCGCTTGTAATATCTTCCGTGATAATGCTCGCGCTGCTTATATTTGCGGGGATACGGTTCATGAGGCTCATAGAGCCGGAACTAATTAAAGTCAAAACTCAAAAGTCAAATGTCAAAAGTGTTACAAAAGAATAAATACTGTAAAAATAGAGAGGTATGTAATCGCTTTTATTTATAAACGATCATTGTTTTACTTGGGATAGTTATGCCCTTAACTTTAACGGCGGTTCTTGTTTGTGTATCACTTTTGACTTTTGAGTTTTGACTTTTTTACTTTACCAAATTACGTTCTGGAGGGTGACATGCGCTACGGATACTTTTCGAATGACGGACGTGAATACATCATTACCAGGCCGGATACGCCTACGCCGTGGATTAATTACATCTCAAACCTCCGCGGTTATTGCGGCATCATATCGCAGGCCGCGGGCGGTTTTTCTTTTCACAAGGACCCGCGCGACCGCAGGATAACAAAATACAGGTATAATAACGTGCCCGTGGACAGGCCCGGAAGGTATTTCTATATCAAGGACGAGGAAACAAAGCACTATTTCTCGCCCACATGGCAGCCTGTCATGAAAAAACCCGATTCATACGAGTGCAGGCACGGCCAGGGGTATACGGTGATAACCCAGCAGGTAAAAGACATAGTCACTGAGACCCTATATTTTGTCCCGGCCGACCATGACTGCGAAATCTGGCGCTTAAAAATAGCAAACCGTTCCACGTCCATAAAAAAACTCTCCATTTATTCATATTCCGAATTCACCATGTGGTGCGAGCCTGAATCCAGGAACATCCAGTGGTCGCTTCACTTAACCCGGGGTTCTTTTGAAAACGACATGGTGCTTTACAATTTCATCGAGCCGCACCCTGCTTTTGACATGAAGGCAAACGCGAACTACGTGGGCGACAGGGGCGGTTTTGCTTTTATGGGCACAAGCGAGAAGGTCATGGATTATGACTGTGTAAGGGACAAATTCCTGGGTAATTACAACTCAGAATCAAACCCCTCAGGAGTGGAATCCGAAACACTTTCAAACTCTATCCTGCGCGGAGGCAACGGCTGCGCCGCATTAAGGTCATCCATAGTGCTCGACCCGGGCGAGGAAAGGGAAATTATAGTTACGCTGGGTTTCGCGGAAAAAGCCGAGGACGCCGCTTTCATGAGGAATTTTTACAGTGATAACGCGAACGTGGAATCGGCCCTAAAAAAAGTTAAGGAAGGCTGGACCCGGTATATGGAAAAATTCAGCCTGGATTCGCCTGATAAGGATTTAAACCTGGTTGTCAATGTCTGGAACCAGTACCAGTGCAAGACCACATTTGACTGGTCCCGTTACATATCATTCTACGAGAACGGCGAAGGCCGCGGTATGGGTACCCGCGACTCGTGCCAGGATACCCTCGCCATCAACGCGCAGATACCCGAGCGGGCAAAACAAAGGATATTCCAGATACTCTCCACCACGCAGTTTGAAACCGGCGACTGCTACCATCAGTTCTTCCCGAACGGCGGAAAGGGCGATTTAAAAGGTTTTTCCGACGACCATTTATGGCTCATTCAGATGGTATATTCATATATAGCCGAAACAGGCGACTTTGGCTTATTAAAAGAGGAATGCGGTTATGCCGATTCGAAAAAAAAGGCTCCCGTATATCAGCATCTCGTGGACGCGGTCAATTACACCGAGCGCATGAAAGGGCCAAACGGCCTGCCTCTGATACTTACCGCCGACTGGAACGACACACTGCACCTGTGGATGGAATGCGAGAAGCCTGAATCCGTGGTAACGGCAGGCCTTTATGTATACGCTTTAAGGCTCCTTACCATGCTGGTGCCATACGGCGGTAAAAAAGGCGATGAAAAATTATTCGAACAGCGCGCCGACTCCATGGCGGCGCTTGTAAATGAAAAATGCTGGGACGGCGAATGGTATGTGCGCGGCTTTGGCAGCGAGGTCATCGGCACTAAAAAAAGCGAAAAAGCGAAGATATTCCTGAATTCTCAGGTGTGGTGCGTCATATCAGGCATAGCCACATATGAACGCGCCATGATGTGTATGGACAGCGTCAAAAAATACCTGGCCTCCGAAGAAGGCGTAAAAAAAGTATGGCCGCCATTTGACGGATATGACCAGACCTTCGGCCTGATATCCAGGTATAACACGGGAAGAAAAGAAAACGGCATCTTCGCTCACGCCAACTCATGGGCAATTGTGGCCGAATGCATGTTAAACAGGCCTGAGACGGCTTTTGAGTACTATAAAAATATCCTTCCCATGAAGAAAAATGACAACGCGGAAATTTTAAAGACCGAACCGTATGTCTTCTGTCAGACCGTATTTTCAAATGACGCCCTTAACAAGGGCGAAGGCGCCAATTCATGGCTGACGGGCACGGCTTCCTGGATGTTCGTGGCAGCCACCCAGTATATGCTTGGCATAAAACCGTCATTAAACGGCCTTGCCATTACCCCTAAAATACCCTCCGGCTGGACAGGATTTAAGGCTAAAAGGTTCTTCCGCGGCTGTGAGTATGACATTACGGTAAAGCGGGGAATAAAGGGCATTGAAGTGGACGGAAAACCTGTTGAGGGCGGGGTTATACCGCCGTCAAAAAATACGGCTTGTAAGGTTGAAGTTACGATTTAAAACGAAAGACGATGGCAGCCGCAGCCAACAGGCTGAGTAAGTCAGGCATTGGTCAGATTATGTTTCCTACTAAAAAGCGACAAGGGGATAAATGATGGACAAAACAAAGTCAGATGTCGAGCTGTTTTTTAAATACGCGGCAGCTCCTTTATTTGCGTCCATATTATTAACCGGAGTATTTCTTTATCTCGCGGCAAATATTTTTGCCGCGTCCGCATGCGCCGCCGCCATTATGGCGCTCTTTTATTTTGGAAGAAAATACGGCTATTTCCTCAGTCCCGCAGAGGAAAAAAAGTTATTTTTTGTGATTGCCGTCCTGACCTTGGTGTTATTGCTCGCGAGGTTCTACAGGATACTCAGCTTCCCTCATGATTTTATAGTTGACGAACTGACCGATATCGTTGATGCCTACTCAAAAATGCGTGGTGACAGAGGTGTTTTTACGTACGCAACAAGACAGGGAGCCGCTCTGCCGCTGGTTCCGGAAGCCGTTTATTCCGTATTCATACTGTTATTCGGCCACAGAATAGAATTAATAAGGGCCGTTCCGCTGCTGCTTTCCCTCGCCACGGCCGCCTTTCTATACCTTCTCGGAAAAGAGATACGGGACAAAAAGTTCGGCGTCATCCTCTGTTTTTTATACGCGTCCAGCGCCTGGGCGTTTTATGCGTCGCGCCACGTCCTGGGAAATTCATTCATACCGTTCTACACGACAGCATTCTTATTTACTTTTTTTAAGTACATAAACAGCCGCAACACGATTTTCCTTGCTGCCGCCGGGGCGCTGTTTTTAACAGGTTTTTTCACCTATACATCATGGGCTTTAATGGCCCCTTTTTCTTTTTATCTTCTTTTTGAATACAGGCGCGAAATCGGGATTGACCGGATAAAATACGCGCTGGTGTACCTGACGGCTGCCGTGGCGGCCGCGGCGCTGGCATACATTTCAAACAAGGGGATTTTATCATGGTCTTTAAGCAGGACTGTCTTCGCGGACAGCGCAGGCCCCGCGGCGGGGATAATGTCCGCGCTTGGCAGACTGCCATCATTTTTCTTTCTGCCATTAAAGGATGCTTATTTCTTTACCGACAGGCTTGCGCTGCTTTCATTTACCGAGGCGTTCATGCTCGCGGGCGGGCTGGCAGTCTGCGCCGTTAATATTCGGCACAGGCTTTATAGGGTATTTCTAACAGGCTTTTTTCTTTCGCTTTTTACCCTGTGTATCAGCGGCCTTTCGCACCCCAGACACATCATGGTGCTTCCGTTCCTTGTTATAATCATGGGTTTTTTCATGGCCGCCGTAGTAAGGTCGCGTTTCATTATCCCGGTGATAACCGTCTCGGCACTGTTGCTGATTAACTCGGTATTTTACATGTTCACGGACTGGAACAGGCAGATATTATCGGACAACAGGGATACGGGTCTGGCGCAATACATAAATAAAAAGTACAAGCCTGGCGGATATATATTCATCAATACAACACTGCCGCTTTCGCTATATATAGGCGATTATTCCGCATACATGCATACCGCAGGCGTATACGGAAAGATAAACCCTGATTTTGACAGGGTATTATTCACGTCATCTTCGCTGCTTAGGTATGTGGTCAGGGATATTTTTCCGTGGGTCAGGGAACGGTATTTTTATGATTATGACAGCAAGCACAGACTGCCCATCGTGCTGTATGACCTGGATTTAAGGGGCAACCCTGAGCTTAAATGGTATTTTAAGCAAATGGCCGGACAGATAGCAGAGACGAACCTGTCTTACTGGGCGCTGGATTACGCGGAAACCGCAAATAAATGCGCGCAATACTGCGAAAGTACCGTCGACAACAAGGTCGTAATGCTCAAGAACACATTTTTAAGGTATACACAACTGAAAGCAATGAATCTCTGCGGAGCGAAAGACGAAATGGCCCCGGTGCTTTTTGACACAGAAAAACCCATGTTCATCACGGCCGACTGGTGCATGATGCTTGCCGAAGGGGCATATTCCGTGGGGGATCTGAGTTCGGCTCGTAAGTTTGCGAAAAAAGCCGCTGAAAGTACGCCTGAATGGGATGCGCCTGCAAACTTATTAAAAGCGATAAAATTATAAAAGCATCCTCATTTTTATGCTATAAAAGTAAAATCAGTTAGTTCATTGAGGCATTTACAATAGACAATTGACAATCGTCTATAGGTATGTTAATCTCTTTTTACTAATTAAAAGGAGAGTGTATGAAAAAAATACTCTATTTTTGCCTTATTTTAAACCTTGTTTTGCCATTATATATATATTCCGTTGATGAGCAGGAAGCTTTTACAGACACATCTTCAGTAACGCCGGGCGACATATTTGCCGGGGATGTGCAGCCTACGCCTGACCCTAATACTCCCATGGACGGGTCCATGACCAATGCCATGTCAAGCGATTCGCCGGCCATCGATAATGGAGAACCCACAGTTCAGGCCACAGGCGGAATACAGGCAAAGGACTCCGCCATAAAAACACCCACACCCGTACCGCAGGGCGAATCAATGTTCAAATCGAATGAAACAAACATACAGGAAGCGAACAAGACAAAAGAAGAAATAGAAAAGGATGTCAACGCCCTATATAAAGAAGGCAGGAAGTATTATGACATAGAGGATTATGACGGCGCGTCCGAAATCTGGGAGAGAATAATACAGAACTATCCCACAGCAAAGAACCTTTACGATATCAGGTATTCGCTTGCCAACGCGTATGAGTATTCAAAACAGTATGATAAGGCAATAACACAATACCAGAAGGTCCTGGCTGAGAAACCAAAAGCCGAAATATCCATTGAGGCGGCTTACAGGCTTGCGGGCTGCTATTCAAAACTCGAGAAGTGGGCATATGCCGTCGAAATATATAAGGACATGATAACCAAAAAACCGGACAAAGCGGATACTATCAGGGCTTACATGAGCCTGGCGCAGGTTTACATGAAACAGGAAAAATATAAAAGGGTTGAAATCATTTACAAGAACATAATCAAATACTTCCCAAACTCCCAGTGGGAAATTCAGGCCAGGTTCCAGCTGGCTTCGCTTTACGCGCAGACTAACAGGTACAAAAGCGCGGTTAAGGAATATAAGCTCATTAAATTTAAATTCAAGGACACCGAATGGGCGCCCCGCGCCGCGATGCATATAGGCGACACGTACAAGCTGGCGGGCCAGTATAAGGACGCGAAAGAAGCCTATTCCAGGGTCATATATGAGTATTACATGCAGGACATGTATGTCCAGCAGGCCGAAGAGCGCATTAAGGGTTTAAAAACCCAGCGCGAGATAGAGTATAAGGTATATGGACAGTAAGAGGCTCTTTTCTTTTCTGATCATTTTCTCACTGATTATCCCGTCATTTGTTTTCTGCGCCGATCCCATGTCCCAGGCACTGCTCATGATACAGGCAAAAAAATACCCCGAGGCCATAAAACTTTACATCAAAGTAAGGCAGCTTTACCCGGACTCGGACTGGTACAGGATGTCATATTTGATGTCAGCCAAGGTATACGAAAAGATGGGCAAGCCGGAGGACGCCATTTACGAATATAAGGACATCATCACAAAATTTCCCGGCACGTCGCTTTCAGAAGAGGCCTATTTTGCCATAGGCAGGATAAGGTCGTCGCAGCGCTTAGAGAGCGCCGCCATTAAAGCATACGAATCATACCTTTCCGCATTTCCCAAAGGCGAGTACGCTGTCATGGCGCTTTTTGACATTGCCTCGCTTTATAAAACAGCGGGCAAAAATAACGAAGCGCTTGCAAACTATTTAAAAATACTTAAATATTACCCGGGCGACAACTGGTTTTACAGCTGGGCAGCCATATACTCCGGCCACATTTACATGGGTAAGCACGATTATAACAACGCCATAGAAAGCTACCAGCGCGTGCCAAAGTCGGATGATAACATGTTCTTATACACTTTATCAGAACTGCACCGCGCGCAGGCATTCATGGACAAAGGGGACTTTGGAGTGTCAAAAGCCCTCTTTTCCGACATAGTAAAATCAAACCGTCATTTCCAGGAAGAAGCCCTCTACGGCCTGGGTAAAGCGCACTACAAGCTCGGCGAGTACGGCATAGCAAAAGAAGTATACGTGTCCATGCTTGAAATGTACCCCGCCACAGTCTGGCGCGAGAAGGTGGAAAAGGGCTTAAAGCTTATGGAAAAAAAATTAAAAAATGAACGCATAAATAACAAGGATGACGAGCTGTAACTATTATTGACGATTCCTTTCCTTAACCCTTATCCTTAACCTTATCCTCAGCCCTTAGCCCTTTATCAAGGATCCAAAAGCTAAGGATAAGGTTAAGGATAAGGGTTAAAAAATACATAGAGGTATTAATGACCGAGTTAACCCCCATGATGAAGCAGTACTTAGAGGTGAAAAAGAAGGCCGGCGACGCCATATTGTTTTTCAGGCTCGGCGACTTTTATGAGATGTTCGGGGATGACGCCAAAAAAGCCTCGGGAATACTTCAGATAGCGCTCACTTCGCGTTCCTCCGGCGACGGCAGGACAGTGAAAATGCCGATGTGCGGCATACCTTTCCATGCGGCCAACGCCTACATATATAAGCTTATTTCCGCCGGATATAAAGTCGCGGTATGCGAACAGGTGGAGGACCCGAAGGACGCTCAGGGAATAGTCAAGAGGGAAATCATAAAAATAGTCACGCCGGGAACCGTCCTTGAGGAAACCGCCCTTGATAAAAAAACAAATAACTACATCATGTCGCTGTGCGTTGAAAAAGAAACCGCGGCTATAGCTTTTATAGACATTACAACCGGCGAATTTTTCTGCCAGGAAACAGCCTTTGGCCGTGATTTTGACCGCATAATTGACGAAGTTGAAAAGATCGCGCCCGTGGAGCTGCTAATCCCCGAATCATATGCCGGGGACAAAACGCTTTCAAAGAACCTTGTTGAAAGGCTTAAGTCCGGCGGCGTGCGCATCTACATCAATCCGTGCCCTGACTGGAACTTCCAGAAAGACGTGGCATACGAAAAATTGAAGGATCATTTCCATGTCTTAAACCTTGAAGGTTTCGGAATAGAGGGCAAAAGCGCGGTTATTTCCTCGGCAGGAAGCCTGCTTTCATACCTGTACGATACGCAGAAGACCGCCCTTTACCACATAAACAAACTTTCACTGCGTTCGCGCGGCGACATATTATACGTTGACGCCGTGAGCTTAAAGAACCTGGAGATAACCGACTCAGCAGTAAAAGGCGCGGATACCACTTTGTTCTCCGTGCTGGACCACACTGAAACCGCCATGGGCAGCAGGGAACTGAAAAAATGGCTGAAGAACCCGTTAACTGACATTACCGCGATCAACAAAAGGCTCGACGCTGTCGGTTTCTTTTCGGACTCGCCTGATACCCGCGAGAACTTCAGGGAAATAATGCGCGGAATTTCCGATATGGAAAGGATAAGCGGAAAGCTCGGCAGCCAGGGCGTCAACGGACGGGACTTAAATTCGCTTAAGCGTTCCATCCTTGCCGTTGAAAAACTTGAGGCTATGATAAAAGACATCCCTGACAAAAAAGTAAAATCCGTCATATCATTTAACGCGCCAAAACTGAAAGACGCCTTTACGCTCATTGATTCCGCTATCGTTGATGAGCCCCCCATATCGGTTAAGGACGGAGGCGTAATCAAGCCGGATTTTGACGTGGAACTTAAGAAACTCAAGGAGGTAAGTTCCGGAGGCAAGCAATGGATCGCCGCATTGCAGGAAAATGAGCGTAAAAAATCAGGGATAGGCTCGCTTAAGGTTGGATACACATCGGTCTTTGGTTATTACATAGAGATAAGCAAAGCGAACTTAAAGAGCGTCCCCGCTGACTACATCCGCAAACAGACGCTGGTTAACGCCGAGCGCTTCATAACGCCGGAACTGAAGGAATACGAATCCATGGTTCTCGGAGCGCAGGAAAAAATAACCGCGCTTGAGTATAAAATATTCACGGAAATACGCGAGAAGCTTTCATCATACATACCCGACATACAGGCTGCTTCCGCGGCTGTCGCGGGCATAGACTGCCTGATATCGCTGGCCACCGCAGCGGCAAACGGGAATTACATAAGGCCTGAAATGAACGACAGCGATGCGATAGATATTGAAGACGGCAGGCACCCGGTCATAGAAAAGAACCTCGGCTATAACGAATTTATACCAAACGATATCAGGCTTGATAACAAGGAAAACATGGTGATGGTAATAACCGGCCCCAACATGGCGGGTAAATCCACATACATGAGGCAGGCCGCCGTCCTGCAGATAATGGCTCAGGCAGGCTCATTCATACCCGCTAAAAAGGCCTCTATAGGGGTCGTAGACAAGATATTTACCAGGGTGGGCGCCTCTGACTACCTTGCCAGGGGACAGTCGACTTTCATGGTGGAAATGATAGAAACAGCCAACATACTAAATAACGCCACGAAAAAGTCCATGATACTTTTGGACGAGGTAGGCCGCGGCACATCGACATTTGACGGGGTATCCATTGCGTGGGCCATAACCGAATACATTCACGACCATGTAAAAGCTAAAACATTATTTGCCACGCACTATTATGAGCTGACGGAAATAGCAGAGAACCTCCCCGGCGTGAAAAATTACAACATTCAGGTAAAAGAATACGGGGACAAGATAATATTCCTGCGCAAAATAGTGGCGGGCTCCACTGATAAAAGCTACGGCATACACGTAGCCAGGCTCGCGGGCCTGCCTGACACCATAATCAAACGGGCCAACAAAATCCTAAAGGACCTCGAAAATGCCAATTATACAAAAGACGGCAAGGCCAAAATAGGCAGCGATAACAGGAACGATACCGCGCAGCTGGATCTTTTCTCGGCAGCCGACAGCAGGATAATATCAGAACTTAAGGAAATAGAACCGGACAAAATGGCCCCGGTAGACGCGCTTCTGCGGCTTAAAGAGCTTAAGGACAAATACACATAACCTGTGGGTTGTGAGTGGTGAGTAGTGGGTAGCAGACAGAAACAATTTTGACTGCTAATCACCACCCGCCGCTCGCCACTCACTAAAAAAGGAGACTTCATGAAAGACGTAACAATTATCGGATACGCGGCAGGACTGTTATCATCCATAGGCTTTATGCCTCAGATGATAAAGGGGTTTGTAACAAAAAAAGTGGATGACGTGGCGCTCTGGCAGCCGGTACTGCTGGTATTAGGGATGATTTTATGGCTCATTTATGGCATAATGTTAAAGGAAATGCCGATGATCCTGGCAAATAGTTTTGCCATAACCTGCAATATGATAGTGATAATACAGAAGTTTTTATATAAGGGGAACGGGTAGGACTTAATTTTATATTTTCAATTTTATATTTTAGATTTAATGTGCTTCGCACTTTATTATAATAATACGCGCATAAGCGCACATTAAATCTAAAATATAAAATCTAAAATTTAAAATTCAGGGGGCACTAATGGCGAGGTTTCTTATTGTTGGAGGAGTTGCCGGCGGCATGTCTACGGCTGCCAGGTTAAGGCGGCTTTCTGAAAAGGAAGAGATAATAGTATTTGAACGCGGCTGCTGCGTATCTTTCGCCAACTGCGGCCTGCCATACTTCATAGGCGGCGAGATCAAGGCCCGCGAATCGCTTTTCCTCCAGACACCTGAATCATTTAAAAACAGATTTAATGTCGATGTAAGGACAGGGCATGAAGTCTTATCCATAAACAGGGAAACAAAAACCGTTAAAGTCATGGACGTGAAATCCGGTAAGCAATACGATGAAAAATACGACAAACTCCTGCTTTCGCCGGGCGCGCACCCCATGGTTCCGGAACTTCCGGGCATAAACACCCCCGGCATTTTCACCCTTCGCAGCATTGAGGACACTGACAGGATTATGAGTTTCATAAGTAAATCAAAGCCCATCAGCGCGGTCGTCATCGGCGCCGGTTTCATAGGCCTGGAAATGGCCGAGAACCTGCATAAACACGGGATGAAAGTAACCCTGATAGAATCCACAAAACAGGTACTGAACCTTTTTGACCCGGACATGGCCGGCATTATCAAAGAGGTTCTTTTTACAAAAGGTGTGGATCTTAAGGTGGGCTCAAAAGTAGTATCTTTTGAAAAAGCGAAACACTCGCTGAAAGTCAACCTGGATTCAGATGAGTCAATTGAAGCTGACATGGCGATACTCTCCATAGGGGTTGTGCCTGAGAGTTCACTTGCCGAGAATTGCGGCCTTAAACTCGGATCAAAAAAGTCCATTTCCGTAAATGAATTCATGCAGACATCCGACCCTGACATATACGCGGTCGGCGACGCTGTCGAAACTTATAATCCCATTCTAAAAAAATACAATGTCGTACCTCTGGCAGGGCCCGCCAACAAACAGGGAAGGATTGCCGCCTTTAACATGTTAAACGGCAATCAGCATAAATACAAAGGCACCATAGGCACTGCCGTGGCAAAGATATTCGACATTACAGCGGCCTGCACCGGCGCCAATGAAAAACAGCTGAAGAATGCCTCCATGGCATACGCCGTGTCCCTGATACACCCCGGCAGCCACGCCGGCTACTATCCAGGCTCAACCATGCTGACGCTTAAAGTGCTTTACGCGCCCGACACAGGAAGGATATTAGGCGCCCAGTGCGCGGGTTATGAGTCGGTGGAAAAACTCATTGACGTCATATCCGCCTATATTTCAAAGGATGGCACCATGGCTGACCTGGAAGAATTCGAGCACGCCTACGCGCCGCCGTACTCGTCGGCCAAAGATCCGGTTAACATGGCCGGCTTTGTGGCTGACAACGCCATGCACGGGACAGTCAAAAATGTATCATGGGAAGAATTCCTGGCATGCAAAAAAGGGAACTGCTTCCTGCTTGACGTGCGCTCGCCTATGGAATTCTCAAAAGGCTCGGTAGAAGGCGCGGTAAACATCCACGTGGACTCGCTAAGGGAAAACCTCGATAAGATACCCAAAGAGGCCAATATAGGCATATTCTGCAGGGTTGGCATACGCGGATATATCGCGGCGAGGATACTCATGCAGAACGGGTTTAAGAACGTCTTTAACATATCGGGAGGAATAATTACTTATGATTTCCTCGGATTTTAACCGAATAATTTAAATCGCAAATCTCAGAATATTCATTTATATTATAATTTAGCATGTCAAAATCCAATGTGCCTTACAATTATTCCTCAATATAAATCATTATTACTGCTTGACGCAACTTGCTTGAAATCATATAATTATCTGCGGTAAAACCAATAAGACACACAAAAGGGTGGGGTAAAAATGACTGTCAAACACTTATCAAAGCGTTTAAATATTTCATTATCTGTTGCATTATTTGTTTTTGTATTTACATTCGTGTTATCCTCCAACACATACGCCGAAGGCGAATACACTGTGGCGGATGTCATAGATGCGCAGTCACAAAACAGCGGTGATGTGCGGAGTTTGTCAGCGGGTGTGGAGTCTTTGACGGAATATGGCGGCAAGAGCCAGGCTTTATCTTATGACTACGTCATGCAATCTGACAACGCCGGGAATAATAAGGTGATGGTCACAACAAATGGAATTTTTACCATGCAGTTTCTGGTGGATACTTCCGATATGTCCGTTACTTATCTCATGGCAGACGGCTCGCATGTGCGGGTCACCGCGGATGCGGATGTACAGGCTGAGGTGCAGAAGATAGCGGGTATCGGCGGGCTCAATGGATACGGAAAAGGCGGAAGCGTGTATGCGGCGCTTGCAGGGACATCTTTCGGTAAGAAGAGTTTTACTGACGCGGGGTATGCCTCACGCTTTGATACTAACCACATAGAAACCGATGAACTCGACGTTAAAGTAAAGGGCAGGAAAAAAGGCGGCAGTGGGTTACTGGGGTTTCTGAAAGATAAAGATGACTTTGCGGAAGTGGAGTACACGGACAAAAAAACAGGCAAGATGAATGATGAATGGGATAAGGCCATAGAAAAAGTAAGAAGCTCAAAGGCTAAAAATAAAGCCGGAGAAACCCTTAAAGAGCAGTCTGTGGCATGGTTTAATAAAAGCAAAGACAAAGCCATCCGCGGCATGATAGCAAAACGTGTGGAAAAGATAAACATGAAGACAGGTATGGTGGAAGAGCAGGAGATGTATAACCTTGCAGGGGAGAAGATAGGGCATATGAGGGTGAAGGGGAAAAAGCGGTCTAAAATAAGAAAACAGAGCCCAAAGCTCACAGCCCAAGGGGATCAGGAATATCTCAAAACAATACAGGGCGAAAAGGAAATCGAACTGCCGGAAGAGACGGAAGTTGAGTCCGGTATGGGAAATGAAAAAAGCCGCATAATAACAAAAATAAATAACCACGAAATAAATACGCCTGTGGAGTTTAAATGGATGCAGGTTAAGAAAACAAAATAAAGAGGGGAAAATGAAAAAAAATAACAAGGTTATAATAGTTTTACTGGTTGTATTTATCGCGGTTGCTCTTATGCCTGGATGCGGGAAAAAGAACAATAACCCGGCAGCGCCTCCGGCGGATCCTTCACCTACGCCGGTACACTGGGAGACTGTGGCCGGAGGGGTGTTCTGTGATACGGATGTTAAGTATGTGACCTTAAAAGCAGACTCTGCCGGGACGCTGTATGTGGCATATAAAGATGAAGGGCAGTCAAAGAAAGCCGTGGTAAAAAAGCTCGTGAGCGGCGCAAGCGCGTGGACACAGGTGGGAGCCGAGGCGGTATCACCCGGTGAGGCAGATTATGTGTGCATGGATTTAGACACATCCGGAGTACCGTACGTGGCTTTCAGTGACGTTGCAAACTCTTCAAAAGCGACGGTTATGAAGTATGACAGTGTTGGGAATACTTGGACTGTAATGGGGAAGTACGGATTTTCGGCGGGGGTTGCAGAACAGAATTCCTTTGCTGTAGATGGTGTCACGCCATTTATCGCCTACAAGGATGCCGCAAATTCAAATAAACTAACAGTCATGAGATTTGATTCTTCAGGAAATAGTTTTACTGCGCTATATAGCCCGGGAATTACTTCTGGGGCTGTTTTTAATACGGCGATTGATATATATAACAATATACCTTATGTTTCTTATTCTAACAATTCAGATGGTTTATGTTCGGTGGTTTCTTTTGATAACCTCGGGAATGCTTGGAATCCAATTGGAACAAATGGTTTTTCAGAATCGTTTCTGTTTCAAACCATAAAGTCGTCAAATAATGGAACATTATTTTTTGCAACGGATGATGTCGGAGTGCCTAATTTATTTAAATATAATACCGGAAATAGTTCTTGGAACACAATTGGGAATGACGTATCATCTGACGTTAGCGAAGCTAGTATTGATGTATACAATGATATACCTTACGTGGCTTTTGGAATGACAAATGCAAAAAGTTATCAAATAATACTATACAGATATGACAACGCGCAATCTATATGGACGAAACTTGCAGACAGTAGTATTACAAATTATTCTGAATTTGTTTCGCTTGCAGTTTATAGCGGAACGCCATATGTTGCGTACAGACAGAGCAATAAAGGCAAAATTTTAAAATATATACCGTAAATAAAACTGGAGGAAACATGAAAAAAATCATTTTTATTTGTATAATTTCGCTTCTTTGCGCGGTTGTTATGGCGCAGGGGAGGATGGCAGCTGTGGGGTCTGAGATTACTGCCGTTTCAGTAACCTCAACACTGGTATCATCTGGCGATAGTTTGACAGGAACAGCTTCGGATGGCGAGATAATAACAGTAAATCTCAATTTATCGGAGATAGACGACACAAAACTGCCTGTGCAGTATGATTACAAGGTGATAATGGACGCGCCTTTTGTTGGAAAAGATGCTGGTTACAGAATACATTATAAAGGTAAGACAATAATGGGGTCGGACGATAAAAATAATGATGATATTTATGAGTACACAAGCAATAACAGAACCCCACCGGGTACTTTTTTGATATATAGCGCAGTTGCTGTAGAAATTACGAACAAGTTTATATACATACTTGATCAGGGCAATGCGAGAATCCAGAAGTTTGATTTAAATGGAAATTTTTTGAAACAAATATTTATAAGCAATCCTTATAAACTAAAAAAGAACAAAGTAACAGATAATATGAAACCCATGATAAATAAAGGCTCGTTACATGTCGCTGAGAACGGGTCGATATATTTGTATGACTCTGTTAATAGGACTGTAGAAGTGCTAAACGATGCTGGTTTAGTCAGCAGGGTTGTTGATTTAAAGATTGAAAATGACGAACTAGCGAAACAAATGAAAAAAGGATTTGTGGATTTAGGATATTCAAGGACAATTAGTAAAACAGCTTTTCAAAAAGAAGAAAATAATGGTCTGGCAAAACACACGGCGTCGATAAACGCCTATGGAAAAAACAAGAATAATTATCGAGTTAACATAGAATCAATAAAAGATATTTTTGAATTTGTGCAGTGTCAAACACTCAATAATAGTGCTCTGTATGACAAAAACGGGAATATATACGTATATATATATACTGGCAATGACAAAGATTTAAGCGGTATTTTTGTCGTCAATAATGATGGCAGATTAATTTCAAAAATTAAAACAGAGTTGTTTCGAAAGGGCAAGGACTGGGTAGGACCATGTGGTATTTTTCCAGAAGAATATAATGAAAACGGTACTATTGATGATAATGGAACAATTTTTTTGGTGCAAAGCGTATGCTGGAAGCCTTTAAGTGAAGACTGTATGGCAAAATTAAGAATTATAAAATTATCCAAAGTAAATAAATAAACCGAGGTGTTTTTTTGAGAAAGTTATTAAGTTTTTTTCTGATTTGTGTGTTTTGTAGCGAATTAATTGCCAAAGACGGGAATGACGTCGTTGAAGTGGCAAAAAGCTACCGTGATCATAAATGGAAGTGTTCCATAACAAACGCCAGGGTGTTTACAAATACATTGCATGCTGACATTTCCAATGTAGATGGAAGTGATAGAAATAATGCTACACCTTTTCCATTCTTCCCCGACGGTGTCGGTGCGGTTGATAATTCCGGCAATGTAGTTCCTGCAGGATATTTATATACAGGCGTCCCATATGGCTATGGTTTGCGCGATTCGCTTGAAATCATGGGCGATGGCGGAAGACAACTGACTGGCGGAAAATTGTTATCAAACCTAACTCCAAATAGAAGGCCGCAATGTCTTGCGGGAGGATATAACGTAATTTACGATTCGAACCTTGTAAATAATCCTCCTTATCCAAATTATCGTCCGCCGATTAATGGCGAATATGAAATGTATGATTATACCGGGATTGATTGTTCAGGACTTGTTGCAAATTGTTATGGAATTCCATTGATAGTAAAGACCAACGGAATTGCATGGCATCCGGGGGTAGGACATCTTGCGAATGATATTTTTTCTGATCCCTTAATGTGGAATGAAATAGGACCCGGAGACTTAATAATAAGGCCGTTAGCTAATAAAAATCATGTTGCGATTGCGATTGAGCCACCAAGTGCAAATACCTTAAACACGATAGATGCTTCTGATAATCAGTATTTGTCTGGAAATATGCCGAGGGTCTTTAATTGCGCGTATACACTAAAAACAAATGCAAACTATGAATCATGCAATATAGAAAGATCGGATGGCGGTGAAAATTACAAACCACGACGTATGTCCCCGCCATATTTGAAAAAAGTGAAATTAGAACAGATAACATTTGAAGATTTTAATAAAGTTGACAAAACCCCTGCAGACTGGAAGACTGTGTATGCTGCTGAATGGCCTGTAACGAAAGACTCGAACGGAATAGAAACCGCCCGCGGTCCTATGAGCATTACTAAAACAGGAAATATTGGTTCGGGAAAAATCAGAATTACACTGTTTTTTAGCAAGGCAATGACTGTAAAATACTACGGCCAATGGCGAAAAGAGAAAATATCAGTTGGTCTTAAAAAAAATGCTAAGGATAGTAAATTTACTGTCGAATTTAAACCGGATTCTGTTGATGGCTGGTTCGACCCGATGGAGGTTGATGCCGGTGGCACGGTATATACTAAATGGACCGGGAGTTGTGAGTTGTCAGATGAAGAAGCGAGGAAATATAGTGACAAATATTTTTTATTTGTAGAAGCACATAGTCTTATGCAGGATAAACTTGACCGGGATCCAGAGACTGTTGCAAAAAGAACTTCTGACGGAAAATGGCTGAGTTATGAGAGCAAAATGTCAGAGGAGGATCAAGATGAAACTAATCTTGGCGGGGCGGATACTAATCATAGAATTGTTATAGTGCCAAAAGAATTCGTTTTATATTCAGGCAAAATCACTGCAACTCCGTCCGGCACTACAACCCCGACTGTGCCAACACCGACAGCAACAGTATTTTATCTGAACAAAGTCATTATTAAAGATCTGCATCAAATACCTACGGAAGAATCGACGGAAATCGTGTTATTAACACCATGTTCATCGGCTACAAGTATTGAAACAGGAACAATTACTCCGACGGTTGTTCAGACTGGCGTGCCTATACCGACTCCGTCTCCTGAAATACTGAATGTTGATATCAGAGATTACTTAAAAGGCGTACTATATGGGCTGGTTGGTGATGCTGATTTTTCTGACACGAAATATTTAAATGGCTTTAAAGCGCTTGCTGTTGCGGCTTACACTTTATTATTACATGAATCATACAATAATTCTGATGTGGACATAAAAGTAAATGGTTATACTGACAGCCAGAAATACTATATCCCTTATAAAACATTTTATGGCAGCAGTAAAACAAAGGATTTAATAAACCTTGCCATAAATGATATAGCAAAGCCCATCAGTCAGGACGGAAACATCAGATACTACGTTAAGGCTTTTTGGTTCAATAAAATACTGATGAGTAAAGATGATTTCAAAAGAACGCGTGTCTATGACAAAGTGGTAATTCCGTATTTATTAACTAACGTATTTGGATACTCAACCGGGAAAAACGCAAAAAATACTATAATTCAAAGCTCACAAAATGTCATAAAACAAGCTCAATCATATCTGCATGAAAATATTGTCGATGAAGCAGACGTAGCTGTTCCGCCGGACTTATTAAATGGTTCCAAATGCGGTATGAGCGCATGGGGGGGCTATGTATCTAAGCGACCAAAATTGGTCTGAAGAGGACATCTTGGAAAAGTTTTATAAGTGGCGTCCTGTTTATCTAAAACGGGTTGAAATAATGCAGGGGTGTAATCCGGTTTATCAGATTGAATGGGGTAATGTAAAATTTGAAAACAATCTTTTTTTGAGAAGTGTAAAAGCATCAAAGCCGCCAAAAGGTGCTGACAATAAAAACGTCCTAGACGTAAGATTGTATTTTACTGAAGAGTTAAGCGCTAAATTAATAACGTTAAAGAACAAAAAGTTTCCAAAAGCAAACGAAGTACCTATAATAAAATACGATGTAATAAAAAATAATCCTGAATACCCCGAAATAATCCAAGGAAAAATATCTAAAGCCGAATATGATTCTTTGCTCTCGAACGTTAAAAATAATGAGTCTATCCCGATTGTTTTGGCCGTGCAGGTAAGTGACAAATATAACGCGGCATTCAATGATCAAGTTGTAGAATCACCTGTACTTAAAGATAATGGATTATATGAAGCGGAAGGGTATGAGCACAGCGTTCTTGGCTCGGATGAAACTAATATATTTTCAATGATAAAATCCGCGGATGCTGACCCTGAAAAAATAGGACAGGATTACACAGGTATCGTAAAACCCTTAACCGGGACTTCGGTCTCAAGTTCTTTTAACCTTGATTTCCAGGCTCCTGACTTAAAAATAAACTGGAAAGATCTTTTAAGCAAACTTAACATCAACTTCGGCAGTTTTGATCTTCTTGCAGCGATTAAAGACCTGCTACCCAACCTCAATTTGTCCTGTATGTCTGAAAGTGACAAGTTAAGATTAAAAAGCGTGAACATGCAAAGCGCGGATTTTGTGGCGGGGAAAATAGCTTCAGGGGCAACGCTAGCTTCTTTTATAAGTGACCTTGGATTAAAAAATGACCAGGGGCAGGATTTGTGCATATTACCGCAGTTATCGGGGATTGATTTGTGGAAGTTATTCAGGATACCTGGTATGCAGGTTCCTGATTTGTCCGGGATATTAAAAGCAATACCACGGCCTGATTTACGCGGACTTAAATGGGGGCTGGATTTATCCAAGTGGAAGATAGCCTGGTTTCCTGATAAGCTTCAGGGGCCGGATGTATGGAAGCAGTTATCCGGGATGTTTAACTTAAGCCTGAATTTCAGGGGGGTAAAACCGCCCCAGCTTCTTTTCGTCAAGCTCGACATGAGCAAAGGTCTTGATAATATAAAATTTAACGCGTGTGATACCATAGACACCGGCTTAGACGGGGCTATGAACATGATAATGCCAAAAGGCAATGCAGAAGATACGCCCGCAAACTCAAAGATAATAGCAGACGGTATGTCCGGAAACGCTGTATTAAATTACTTAACAGACCCCAACGGCATGGGAAATACAAATAACATGCAAATGGCAGATGACCTGGCAAGCGTGGCCATCGCGGGCGCATTTCTCGGCGCGGGCGGGATAGATCAGGAAGCCATAGACAGGGTTATGGAATTCCAGAAAATAGCAAATAAGGTAAGCATAGGCATGGCTCTGCTTGGCGGATTGCAGATGACTTCTAATCCGGGATTTGCTCAGTACCTTTTACAGGGGGCCATCGGATACGGCAAGACATGGGCAGAGGGAACCATAAAAGCCTATGCTTTTAAAGCAGTAGATGGGGCAGTAAGTAAAGCCATGGAAGCAGGTGCATCAGAGCTTGATAAACTGACAGATAAAATACCGGGTGGAAATAATTTTCCCGGGTTTGGCGGAAATAAAATAACAGCAAGTCAGTTAGAGAGCATGATAAGCTCTGAGACTGTAACCAAGTCCATACTGGGCGGTTGTGAATCAAGTTCTATACCTGATTTAAAAGACATAGACTGGGAAAAAGAGATATGGGACATGGCTACAAAGGTGGCAGACTATATAGAAAAGTATGACGGCACAAAGAGTGATATACAAAAAGGCGGGAAATGGCTTGATACATTCAGTAACAGGAATTTATCCGCTGTATCCGCGAACCTTTCAAAACTAAAAAGACTTACCATAAAGGCAAGCGGCGGTTCTGATAAGGCTCCTGTGACACTGGATGAAGAAATGATGGGTCTGATAGGTGATTTATTGAAAATGTTACACTATGTACCTGAGCCAATAACAAGCGGCATTACAAACATAGGGCCAATAATAGTTTCAATATTTAATACAAAACCCGGAAATCTCTTGAATACAGTGCAAAATCAGCTTGGAAGCGACAATCCGGTTATAAAAAACATGCGTGATGAGGTGTCGAAAAAAGGCACGGCAATAATGAAGGAACTAAAACTTCCTGATTTCCCGAAGCTGGAACTGCCCATACCCATAAAGCTTGATTTCATACCGTTCCTCGGTGAACTGCTAAATGAAATGCTGAGTTCCTTAAGCTACGGTAAGGGTCAGCAGATGAACCCCGAGCAGATTATGAAGGATATAGATGAGCCGGGTGAAATAGGGGTCTTTTATCCCTACAGGCCGCAGGCGGAAAAGCCGCTGGAGAGTTATGATGGTGCTATACGCGGGGTAAGCACTGACAGGGCCATACTGCATGTGGAAGGGTGGGCCTCTGATTACTTCCCGCAGTTCATACAGGTGTACGGGCAGGCTGATAACGGCCCGGTGGTAACAACAATCCTGAAAATAGACACCACCCTGATGACCACGGCAGACGGCAAGCGCGGCAAGGCTGACTGGGCGCTGGACATACCCCTGCCGCACGCCGGGAAAAACAACATAAATGTCTGGACCATGAACGCCGGAGGGTATACAGTGGAAAAGAAATTCACAGCATACCTTGCAGGTACATCCTTCCCGCAGGACGGCTCGCGCGCTGTGCCCATGACATCATACAAGTGGAAGGCATATGATAACGGCTTGTTCGGGATAGGCGCGAGTATCGCGGCTCAGGGCGGAGGTATCATTAATTTCCTTTCAGCACGGCTCGGGGAAAGCGCCATGAGCGATGTCATAACCGCGGCCGGATGCGGCGGAAAAGACGTGAGGGTAACCTATCCTGACGACACTATAAACCCTGACCTTGTCATGGCAGATATAAACGGGTCTGAAATCACAGACAATAAAGTGCCCGCTTCCGGGCAGTTTAGGTTTAAGCTTAAAAGCAGATATACCGGAAGGTCATTTATCACAGCCATGGGAGGCGCTGACGCGCTAAAGCTAAGCGAGTGGCGCATGGAATACGCGCCCGGCTGGATAGATAAAGCAAATACTTCCTGCACATATTTTTCTACTGACGGCGGCATAACAGCCTCAAATCAGAGGAAAGAAGGGCCGTTATTTCAGGTTATGACCGCATGGGACGTGTGGTCAAAAAGGCTCTACGGCAAGTACACCATACGCACTACCATAAGCGACGTGAACATGGGATATGACTACGTCTCTGACTGCGCGGACGCGGAAGTTGACAGGGCGCAGCTGACCATAGGCACGCCTATAGACGTATCAAACACGGCAGGCACCATAGTGACAGACCCGTACATAAAGTTTGAGCTTTTTGTTCCTGCGTGGAAAGTAAAGGATACACAGTACGTAAATGTCTACTCTGAAAACATACCCTGCAGCCCGCCGCTTATGTCGGATATGTACAGCGCCATAACATCCAAGTACGGCATATATCCCGCGCTGGATACAACACTGCTGTACGATAATGCGGAGCCTCTGCAGATAACCATAAGATACACTGATGAAGACCTTGACATACCCGGGCTTGATTCCATATTTGGATTGTCATCAGGTTCGGCTGATTATGTGTACGCGGATGAAAAGGCAAAGGCAAAAAGTATAATCGCTGATAATCTGGGTATATATAACGAGACAGAGAGCAATACATGCGGCGCGCAGTGCGTCACCACCACAGCAAGGGCGCTCATAGCCGGGACGCAGAAGCCTGCCGGCGCTTATACTGCCATGACAAAGGTGGCTCAGGCAAAAGGAAAGTACTATCTTCTTCCGGCAGACAAACCGCCTGTACTGCGCTACCCTCCGTATGCCTCTCCGTTTATTTTCAACCCTGAAGAGGAGTCAAAGGGCAGGACATGCACAGCCATATACTTTACGCCCATGGCAGCCACTTCAAAGTATGTATACGCTGATGTAAGAATTACCACAAATGAAAGCAATCCGTCGCAGAGAAAGGTCGTCAGGGAATTATACGACGGCATAGAAAAAAAGGAAGCCATAACCCTGCGCTACTCAGGCATATACGGCGACATAGACGAGTACAGGGGAGAAAAATATTATTTTTATAACTTCCTGACGGATACAGCGAATACTTCACAATACCGCAGTGTGCTTTCAGCGCCGGTTAACGGCATCACATGGGACGGCATGGGCGATATGGGGAGCGGTTACGGATATGTACCTGACGGCGTTTACAGGGCGGAAATACGCGTTCAGGATGTTTTCGGCAATGAATGCGCCGGCACGTGCTATATAGTAAAAGGAAGGATAGTGCCGCAGATAAACCAGATAGGCGGAAAAGCCGCCTCTGATGATATGGTGTTAAACGCGGAGGCAGACGGTGATACTCTTGCAGTGACCGGGATCGCCACCGGCGGCGAGGCTTTCAGGGGATATATGCTCGGATACAGGCCGTCTGACTATGTGGTTATGGATGAAAACGGAAATCCTGATGAAGGATACACATATCTGGAACTGCCAGAGGAATACACCGGAGGCGCCGTGACAACCACTGCAAAGAACATGCAGATAAACAGCGGCGGCAAACTGGCTGTGTGGGACATATCATCGCTGGCAAACGGCAGTTATGACCTGGCGCTTTTCATTATCCTAGCCGTCAATTATCATAACTGCTAACCCATTGAAATAGGTTGACATTTTACCTCTGGAAATTCAACGAAAGAGGAGGTAAAATATATGTGGTTCATGAAGAAAAAGAAAGAAAAGGGAAAGAGAAAATACACAAAAAGCGACTCCGCCGGTAAAATCTACTCAAAAGAAGAAAAACTAAAACTGCTAAAAGAATTTGAACAGATAGGTGCGCCTATTACTATGTTCTGTAAGTGGTATGGAATGGGCGTCGGTACTTTTAAAAGCTGGCAAGAAAGGTACAAAACAGGCGGTGAAGAGGGGCTGGAAGATAACCGCGGCGGCAAAGTAGCGCAGGAAGTACCGGAAGCGGTAAAAGCGGAAATAGTCAAATTAAAGCTGGAAAATCCCGGAATTGGAGTTAAGAAAATCGGGGATTATTTGATGCGCAATAAGTTCGTAAAAGTATGCCGCGACGGTATTGAAAAAGTCCTCCGAACCGACCCTCAGACAGCAACAATGGTACAGGAAAAAAGCCTGCGGCATGGAAATAGTCAAAAGGAACCGCAGCGTTTTGAAAGAAGCAAACCCGGCGACATGTACCAGATGGATATAATGACATTTATGCTGCAGGGGCTGTACCGGATATATGTAATAGCATGTCTGGATGATTATTCGCGGTTTGTCGTCAGTATAGGGGTATTTCGGAACCAAACCAGCGACAGGGTCCTGGATGTGCTAAAAAACGCGATAGAAAAGTACGGCATGCCAAAAGAAGTGCTTACTGATAACGGCAGGCAGTTTGCCAGTTGGAGGGGGAAAAGCACATTTCAAAAATTCCTTACAAGAAGCGGAATAAGCCATTTGAGAAGCCGGCCGTATCATCCCCAAACCTGCGGAAAAGTTGAATCGCTCTGGCGGAATATGTACCAGGAATTACTAAGTAAAGAGCCGATATCCAGCTTTGAAGACGCGCAGGAAAAGATAGGAAAATGGGTGGAATGGTATAACTTCAAAAGGCCGCATCAGGGGATTGATGGGTTACTGCCTGCTGACAGGTTTTTCAGCGTTGAAAAGTCGGTGCGTGAAGTTATGGAAAAAGGGGCAGGAATGGTAAAAGACGCGCTAATTGTTGACCCGAGAAAATTAAAAGAGCCTATGTATTTAATCGGAAAAATAGGCGGAAAAGAAATACGGGTAATAGCAAAAGAAGGAAGTGTTATGGTTGAGGGGTTAGATGCAGTGGAGGAAAAAAAGGAAAATAAAGAAAATAAGGGGGTAATTGAAAATGGAACAGGAGAAAATTCAGCAGGAAATGATGGAACAGAAATCCACGAAGTACTACAGGGAAATCCCATACGAGGTGAAGTTTCAGGCAGTACTGAAAGTAATGGCAAAGGAAAAGAAGGTGAAACAGGTCTGCGAGGAGATGGATATATCGAGGGAGACGTTCCGGGAGTGGAAGAAAATAGCGCTGGAAGGGATAGCCAGGGCGTTCCTGAAGACGGAGAAGAGAGGCAGGAAGCCGAAGAACTACGTGAAGGAAGAGGATCTGAGGGAAACAGTGACAAAGGCGCAGGAAGAACAGCGGAAGCTGGAGGAAAAGATCCGGATACTGGAGGAAGAAAAGAAAAAGGCGACACAGGAACTGCAGATAGCCAGGAAAGCAACGAGCTTCTTTGAAAAAAACGATGAAGACGGCGCAAAAAAAAACGCCAATATGCGGAAAGTGTTAAAAGAAATATACTCAGAAGTGCCGAAGAAACCGTACAAAACGGAGGAAGTATAAAGGCGTATTTTGATTCAATCGGGGTTCCAAGGGAGTATTATTATGCGTGGAAAAAGAAAGATACCCTGGAACCCCAAAAGACAGGGCCGAAACATGCGCCGTGGGCCTTGTCTGGTGAAACAATACTCCGGGTGCTGGAATTAAAACGGAGGTTTTCGGAAATATCAACTAATTATGTTTTGGCAATAAAAGCGGGTATATCGCCAAGCAGCGTTGCAAAAATAGTTTATGAGTATTTTGGGCCCAGGAAAAAGCAAAAAGCGGGAAAGAAAGAGTACAAGTCAGTTGAATGGCTAAAAAAGCATGTCAGCTGGGCGCTAGATACGATTAAAATACGCTGCGAAGAAGGGTATGTGTATGTTCAGCTGGTATTTGAGGAGTACTCAAGGTGTGTGCTTGGTTGGATTATGAGTTATTCAAATACCGGTGAAAAGGCGAAAATCCTGCTTGAACGCGTGATGAACGAGCAGGGAATAAAACCGCTTGTGGTTAAAACTGACAGGGGTTCTGAGTTTCAGAACGAAGTATTAATAAGTTATTTGAAAGAAAAAGAGATTCTCACGATGCCCAGCCCCGGGCATTATCCGCTTTTCAACGGGAAACTGGAGCGCGAAAATCAGATATTTGAGAAATATCTGAAAACTGAAAAAGGAGGGTTAAATTACGAAAAAGTATACGCCAAATTTGAAAGAGCGATTTATGAGATTAATCACGAAATGCCGCGGCGTATATTTGACGGCAAAACAAGCGCTGAAGTTTTCAAAAACGGAGAAATATACAAAAACGAAGAAAAGCATGAGCTAATTAAAAAAGCTGAAAATGCGATTGCGGAAATTGAAAAACAGAAAATACCGGGACTGGATAAACTTGACGTTGTGAGGAAGGCCGTGGTAAAATCAGTTGTAGATATGGGGTTGTGTTTGATCAAATCCGGAGAACAAAATGTCAACCAATTTGCGGGGTAAAAAGTGACAATAATTGACAGGCAGGACAGGACTTAAGAAATGACGCGGGTAAATGGGCGGGAAACGGCACATATTTTTATGAGATTGTTGCAGGTAAAAATAAGGTTGTAAAAAAAATCGTTATAATCAAATAAAACTTTGAACTTTAGATTCTTTTTAAAATTAGCCGGATTAACGGGACGGCTATTTTTATTGACACCGCACCAAATCACTGTTATTATGAATTATTATCATTAACATACAGGAGGTATTAACATGAAGGAAATCAAAGGCTCTTACATCGGCAAAGGCAAGAAATTCGGCATAGTCATATCAAAGTTCAATGAAGCCATAGGAAAAAATCTTCTTAACGGCGCCATAGACTGCCTGGTAAGGCATGGCGTGGCTGAGTCTTCCATCGATGTTTACTGGACTCCGGGTTCCTTCGAGATACCCACAGCGCTTTCAAACATACTTAAAAAGAAGAAATATACCGGAATGATAGCTCTCGGCGTCATCATCCGCGGGGAAACGCCTCATTTTGACTTCATCGCTTCGGAAGTTACAAAGGGCATCGCTTCTCTGAGCATTAGCTCGGGCATCCCCATAGGTTTTGGCATAATAACCGCTGACACCGCAGAACAGGCAAAAGACAGGGCAGGGGTAAAAAGCGGGAATAAAGGCTTTGACTCGGCGCTTTCGACGCTGGAAATGACGGATCTAATAGATAAAATCTAATTCTAAATTTTATATTTTAAATTTTCAATTAAATGCCGAACAGGTCTTTGATTCTAATTTAAAATTCAAAATTGAAAATTTAAAATTGAGAGGTATTAATGGGAATCAGACGTGCGGGACGCATCATCGCTCTTCAGAGTTTGTATCAGGTAGAGATCGCAGCAAGCACTCCGCTGGAAATCGAGGAGTTTATCGACACATATTCCATGCAGAATTTGGGCTCTGAGGAAAAATTCATCGACAAGTCAAAGGAATTTGCAAAGGAACTGGTCAAGACTGTCACGGATAACCTGAAGGAACTTGATGAAATAATACCCAAATACCTTAAGAACTGGAAATATGACCGCATCCTGTCGCTTGACAGGAATATCTTAAGGATAGGCGTTGCCGAACTGCTTTACCGCAATGACATTCCTTATAAAGTCACTATTAATGAAGCCATAGAGCTGGCAAAACGCTTTGGGGATGAGAAATCCGGAAGTTTTGTCAACGGCGTGCTTGATAATATCGTCAAAAATGAAAGCGCCAAATACGAACTGTTAAAAACAAAAATCGCAAACCCCCGCGGACAGCATCACGAGGATTAATTTTTCAGAACGAAATTAATAATTACTAATTACCAATTACTGATTAAGGTGTGCTGTTGCACTTATTATAATATACGCGAAGCGTTATATTTAGTAACTTGGTTTCAAGTATTTAACGCAACATCTTGATAAAACGCCTCTTCGGGTGTTTTCCAGCCCAAAGTTTTTCTGGGTCTTTGATTTAACAGTCTTTCTGCATACCTGAGTTCTTTTAAACTTATCTTATTGAAGTCTGTGCCTTTAGGGAAAAACTGCCGTATTAACCCATTTGTGTTTTCATTTGTTCCACGTTCCCACGGGCTTCTCTTGTGCGCAAAATATATCTTAATATTTAACGCCTTACTTAGAGCTTTATGATCCGCCATTTCTCTGCCTTGGTCATATGTCATGCTCAATCTAAGTTGTTTAGGGTGTTTCTTAAACGTAGCTTCAAATTGTTTCTTGACTTCTTTTGCCGTCCTGTTTTTTAACCGGACAATCCGTAAATACCTTGTTTTTCTTTCAACAAGCGTTCCGATGGCTGACTGCCGAAGTCTGCCAATCATTAAGTCGCCTTCCCAGTGTCCGGGAATCTCTCGTGTTTCAACTTCCGCAGGCCGTTCATCTATGCTTGTTATATCTTCTAAATCCTTTGCAATTCCGGTCATTCTGGCATTCCTTTTAAACCGCCTGGAATGCTTTTGCCGAAACTGCTTTAGCAGCTTCTCTTTTCAAGTGGCTTTTGGGCTTCACATACAAATATGCATAAATACTCTCGGGTGATATTCTCATGTCCATGTCCGTAGGATACTCTATTTTCAATTTTTCTGCAATCTGTTCCGGTGACCACTTTAACCAGAGATGCTTTTCAATGAACCTTTTTAATCTTTTACACTTATCTATCTTACGTTTTCCGAACCTTCGCCTTTTGGCGTTTCTTTTGGCTCTATTATTCGCCTGTACCGCGCGATATGTATTTGTTTTAAAACCCTTTCTTATTTCTCTCGTTATGGTGCTTCTATTTCTACCTATCAACATTGCTATTCGGCCAGCTTTTAGACCACTTGCTAAATACCTGCTAATTTCTTCCCGTTCTTCGAAACTTAACCTCTTGTAGTTCGGATTCTTCATTGATTATTAACGCCTCCTTTGAAAGTATAATCCTATCAAAGTGTTGCGTTAAATGTTAGAACCGAACTAATTAGTAATTGGTAATTAGTAATTCAAACAAAACACCAACCAATCATTTATACTATATAACTATTGTCTTTTACCCTGTTTTATTATAAAATATTCTTCCCGATGTCCCTTTTGGGACAATTGGCATTTCGTTTGGTGAAAAAGGAGACTTTTTACATGAAAAACAAGAACAATATTTCAATTTCATTCTGGATTTTTATTGCTGTGGCCATAATTTTTATTTACAACATGAATTTGAAATACATGAAAGAAGAACCTCCAAAAAAAGTCGTTTACTCCGCGTTTTTGGAATCCGTTCAAAAAGGCGAAATAAGCGATGTCATAATTTCAAAGAACGAAGACGGGCTGAACAACCTGGAAGGAACAGGAAAAGATAAGATTAAATACATTTCGACTTCACCGGTGGAAGACCCGGAGTTATATAAAATCCTGCATGCTGCAAATGTAAAAATAACGGCAAAAGGCCCGGTTACCAGTTTTGGCGGCGCGCTAAAAATGTTCTTTTTTACCTGGGGCCCCTTCATACTGATAATCATTTTTTGGTTCTTTGTTATGAACCGCTCTCAAAACGGCGGCGGAGCCATGAGCTTTGGAAAAAGCAAGGCAAAACTTGCGGAACCCGGTGGAAAGGTTACATTTGCGGATGTCGCGGGTGTTGATGAAGCAAAAGAAGAACTTCAGGAAGTCATAGCTTTCTTAAAAGAACCGAAAAAATTCCAGAAACTCGGAGGCAAAATTCCTAAGGGAGTGCTGTTGTTAGGCTCTCCGGGTACCGGAAAGACACTCTTGGCCAGAGCCGTCGCAGGCGAGGCAGGAGTGCCGTTCTTTTCCATATCAGGCTCTGATTTCGTTGAGATGTTTGTAGGCGTTGGCGCAGCAAGGGTCAGGGACCTTTTCGAACAGGGAAAACGCAGCGCGCCGTGCATAATATTCATAGACGAAATAGACGCTGTCGGCCGCCATCGCGGCGCAGGCATGGGCGGCGGACACGACGAACGGGAACAGACTTTAAACGCGCTGCTTGTTGAAATGGACGGTTTCGAGACAAATACAGGCGTTATAATAGTAGCTGCGACAAACAGACCTGACGTACTTGATCCGGCATTATTAAGGCCGGGAAGATTTGACAGGCAGATAGTGGTGGATAAACCCGACTTAAAAGGTAGGGAAATGATCTTAAAAGTACACTCTAAAAAAGTACCGCTTGCAAAGGAAGTTGACTTAACCGCAGTTGCGCGCAAGACCATTGGCTTCTCAGGCGCCGACCTTGCCAACCTTATAAATGAAGCCGCTCTTTTAGCCGCAAGGAACAATAAGCAGGAAGTATCAATGAATGAACTTGAAGAAGCAAGCGACAGGGTCTGGGCGGGGCCGGAAAAGAAAAGCAGGATACTGACCAACAAGGAAAAACTGCGCGTAGCCTACCATGAAGCCGGACACGCCGTAGTAAACAGGTTCCTTTTGGGTACAGACCCAGTGCATAAAATAACCATATTACAAAGGGGCAGGACTCTCGGCGTAACATGGGTCGTGCCTACTACGGATAAATACAACATGACAAAGGAAGAGTACATAAACTCCATAACCATGGCCATGGGAGGCAGGGCAGCTGACGTGCTGGTTTATAAGATAACCGACACCGGTTCCGCAAGCGACATCATAAACGCCACCAGGATGGCGCATGAATTTGTCTGCAAATACGGAATGAGCGAAAAACTCGGCATGGTGAACTGGGGCGGAGATTCGCAGGAAGTATTCCTCGGCAGGGATTTCATGAAAGAAAAAAATTACAGCGAGGATACCGCCAAGCTGATCGATGAGGAAGTCAAATCCATTATTGATAAAGCCTATACGAACGCTACCAAGCTTTTAAAGACCAACAGGAAGTTCCTGGACATAGTGGCAAAAGCCCTTATCGAAAAAGAGACTCTTGAGGGGCCGGAGTACGAAAAAATGTATCTGGAGTATGCTAAAAATGGCAAAAAGAAAAAAAGCGTTTGATAAACCGGCCATAGAAAAGGCTGTAAGGCTGATAATAGAGGCGATAGGCGACGACATAAACCGCGAGGGTTTAAAAGAGACACCGCGGCGTGTGGCGGACATGTATGAAGACATTTTCTCGGGCACGGGCAAGGATGTAAAAGACGTTGTAAAGATATTTGAAACCGAGGAACATGACGAGATGGTCATCTTAAAAGATATCCCGTTTTACTCGGTATGCGAGCACCATCTGCTGCCGTTCCTTGGCAAAGCGCATATAGCCTATATCCCCAGGAAAAACAAGCTTCTGGGATTGTCAAAATTGGCGCGCATAGTCGAGTTATACGCCAAAAGGCTTCAGCTTCAGGAGCGCCTGACATCGCAGATAGCCGACACTATGATGGAAATAGTAAACCCGCTGGGTGTGCTTGTGATTATAGAGGCGGAACACCTGTGCATGACCATGAGGGGCGTAAAAAAACCCGGCTCAAAAATGATAACATCCGCGATACGCGGCATATTCAGGAAGAACGAGTCAACGAGGAAAGAAGCGCTGGAGTTGATAAGCAAGTAAATTTCTAATTTATAATTAGAAACAGAGACAAAGACAGCGGTGTTAGCGTTTTTGTATTCAATTAGAAATTAGAAATCATAAATTAGTAATTGCAGTCTAAGGAGGTGCGGGATGGAATTAATTTGCCGGGGTAAAAAGCTTTCCCTTAACCGCACCCTTATCATGGGGGTACTAAACGTAACCCCGGATTCTTTTTCTGACGGCGGGGAATATTTTGATGCCGGAAAAGCAATCGCGCGCGGGCTCGGGATGGAAAAAGAAGGCGCTGATATTATAGACATCGGCGGGGAATCCACAAAACCCGGGGCAAAAAGCGTCCCGGCTGATGAGGAATCCGCAAGGGTTATACCTGTAATCGAAGGGCTTGTTAAAGCGGGAGCTAAGGCACTGATATCAACCGACACCTACAAATCAAAAACAGCCCGCAAAGCCCTTGAAGCGGGCGCCTCCATAATAAATGACATCTCAGGCGGGACTATCGACCCCGAAATCATGAATGTCGCCGCTGAATATGGAGCTGGCTACGTAATAATGCACATGCTGGGAACCCCGGGCACAATGCAGGACAACCCGGTGTACTCTGAAAAAGGCCCGGTGAATGATATATTATTGTTCTTTGAAGAGCGCATAAAAGCCGCGCTGGCTTCCGGGATAAAAAAGGAAAACCTTATACTCGATCCGGGAATCGGTTTCGGCAAAACGCTAAAACACAACTTTGAGATACTCGACAGCCTTGATAGTTTTAAAAAATTTGGCGTCCCGTTGCTTTTGGGGACTTCGCGCAAATCCCTCATAGGGAAAGTGCTTAATTTGAACCCTGACAAACGGGTTTACGGCACGGCCGCGACAGTGGCTATAGCCGTGGCAAAGGGCGCGGATTTAATCAGGGTGCATGACGTTAAGGAAATGAAAGAGACAGCGGACATGGCCTATGCCGTGTCCAATTACCGCAAAAAGGAGGAAAAATAATGGAAAACTTTTTTTCCACATTAGTCAGCACTTTCTCGGGAATGAGATGGAACGACGTCATAGACATCATACTTGTTTCGTTTGTCCTTTATTATGTATTCATACTCCTGCACGAAACGCGGGCCATACAGATGCTTAAAGGCTTTGCAATAATACTCGTACTTGTCCTTGTCTCAAGGCTTTTAAGGCTTGATACCATGTCATGGATATTAACAGGCTTATCCGCCATATGGATTATCGCTTTTATCATAGTCTTCCAGCCGGAACTCCGCAGGGCCTTAGTCGAGTTCGGCCAGAATAAGTTCTTCAAATTCATATTTAAGGAACACGCCCAGCTTTACAGGGAAATAAAGGTAACCGCGGAAATACTGGCCAAGAAGAAAACCGGTGCGCTTATCGTACTTGAACGCGAAGTAAACCTGAAAAGTTTCATTGAAACAGGCACGGTCATAGACTCGGAAACATCATCTGAGCTTCTTATATCCATCTTTAACCCGAAATCCCCGCTGCACGACGGCGCGGTCATCATCAGGGAGGGCAGGATCGCCGCGGCCGGCTGCATACTTCCGCTGACGCAAAAAGACGACATAGATAAAAAATACGGCATGCGGCACAGGGCCGCCATAGGAATATCGGAAGAAACGGACGCTATCACGATAATAGTGTCCGAGGAGAGAAAATCCATATCGCTCGCCATAGGCGGAAAGATAACGCCTGACATAAACGGCGAGACACTGCTGGAAATTCTGTCCTTATACGCGCCGAAGATAAGATAAATACAACTTAAAGCTTAAAGCTTAAAGCTTAAAACTGAAAGTTAAAAATTAATACATCGGATCCAACTTTCAGTTTTAAATTTTAAATTTTAAGTTAAACGGAGGGTTTTATGAAAGAATTTTTTAAATCGTTGTTTTTCAAGAACTGGCAGTACAAGCTCGGCGCGCTTCTTGCGGCAGTCACGCTGTGGTTTTATATCGCGAGCGAGCAGAACCTCACTGTCGTATTGAACCTGCCTGTGGAGCTGAATAATTTTCCCTCGGAAATGCGCATGATCAACAAAGTTGAGAACGCCGTGGATGTCATGGTCACCGGCAGGCGCGACATAGTAAATAACATAAACAAAAAAAATGTAAAAGTAACCCTGAACTTAAAAACCGCCAAAGAAGGCAAGAACATCTACAGGATATCGCCGGCCGTAATAGTGTCGCTTCCCAGGGGCCTTGATATTAAGTCAATTACACCCTATCAGGTTGAAATTGAGTTTGAAAAAACCAACAACAGCCAGTCCGGGGAAGGGAAAAAATAACATGGCTAAATTATGCGTAAACATAGACCACGTGGCGACTGTAAGGCAGGCCAGGCGCGATGTGGTGCCTGACCCGGTGGACGCGGCCCGCATAGTCGAAAGAACAGGCGCCGTGGGTATAACAGTCCACCTGCGCGAGGACAGGCGCCACATCAACGACAGCGATGTGATACGCCTAAAAAAAATTGTAAAGAAAAAACTGAACCTCGAAATGTCAATCGCACCCGATGTAATCCGCAGGGCCCTGCAGGTGGTGCCTGACGAAGCAACGCTCGTCCCTGAAAAAAGGCGGGAATTGACCACCGAGGGCGGACTTGACGTGGCAGGCAACCTAAAGAACATATCAGCTGTCGTTTCAAAGCTTAAAAAAAAGGGAATTATTGTCAGCCTCTTCATTGACGCCGACCCCGCCCAGATTAAAGCCTCAAAACTATCCGGGGCCGACTTCATAGAAATCCATACCGGAAAATATGCCGCGGCAAAAAACAGAAAGGAACTTGACAGGGAATTCAACATAATTAAGAAGGGCGCTGAGCTCGCCGCTTCATTAGGATTGCGCGTAAACGCGGGCCATGGCCTGACATATAAAAACAGCGCGAGGATTGCTTCCATAAAGCAGATCGAGGACTTAAATACCGGACACAATATCATCGCGAGGGCGGTATTGGTAGGACTTGACAGGGCTATAAAAGAAATGCTTAAGGCGATGAAAAATGTCTAAAGCCGTAAAAAACACAAAAATCACACACGACCAGCATGAACGCACCGAACGCATGGTCGCGGCGCTTGCGCACGAGATAAAGAACCCTTTGAACTCAATGAAAGGCGCCAGCCAGTACCTTTTCGACACATATAAGGAAAATAACGACATCAGGGAATTCACAGGCATAATAATAGAGGAGATTAACCGGCTTGAACGCTACTTAAACGAATTCATAAGTTTTTCCAGGGGCATGACGCTGAAACTTAAGGCCACCAACCTGGAAAGTTTTGTCACAGGCATGATAATGATAACCAAACACGGTTTTCCCGCGGAAATTAAGGTAACAATCAAAAAAAAGGACATACCTGAAGTATATATAGACCCTGAACAGATGAGACAGGTCATGGTTAACTTTTTCTCAAACGCCAAGGACGCCCTCTCGGGTATAACCGATCCCAGGGCCGAAGTTATAATAAACGCGGATAAAAAACACGCGTATATATCGCTTAAAGATAACGGAAAAGGCATGACAAAAAAGGAAATGAAATCGGTATTTGTCCCTTTTTATACGACAAAAGAATCGGGCTTGGGCATAGGTCTGGCGATATCAAAATCAATTGTAAGCAAACACGGCGGCAGGATAACCGTGAAATCAGCGCCCGGCAAAGGCTCTGAATTTACCATAATAATCCCCCTTGAAAAGAGGCAAAAAAACGATGAATAAGAGGCGGATACTGGTAATAGACGATAATAAATCAACCCTAAAGGTCGTAAGCGCCATATTGACGCAGGATAACTACGCAGTATATACGGCGTCATCGCCGGCTGAAGCCCTGGAAATGCTCCGCAAGGAAACAATGCACCTGATAATGCTGGACCTTAAAATGCCGGAAATGGACGGCATAGAACTTTTTAAGCGGATAAGGGAAATAGACGGTTCCGTCTCGGTAATTATGATGACAGCCTATGGCACCGTGGAATCAGCCGTACAGGCAATGAAACTTGGCATAGAAAACTACCTGCAGAAGCCTCTTAATTTTGACGAACTGAAAATGACCATCGCCAAAATATTTGAAAAAACAGAGCTAAAAGAAGACCTGGCTCTTTTAAAGGGCGAGCTTCACGGCGAGAATATATTTGAGAACATGATAGGCAAGTCAAAGAAAATGCGTGAGCTCTTCAAAAAGATTTCCAATATAGCAAAGACCGATTCCACCGTATTAATTACCGGCGAGTCGGGCACAGGCAAGGAAATGGCCGCGCGCGCCATACACAACCTGTCCAAGCGCTCCAGCAACAAGATGATATCCATGAACTTAGCCGCAATCCCCGAAGGGCTTCAGGAATCAGAACTCTTTGGATATGAAAAAGGCGCTTTTACCGGGGCTTACACCGCGAAACAGGGAAAATTCGAAGCCGCTGACAAAGGCACAATATTTCTGGACGAAATAGGAAATATCAATTACCGCGTCCAGGCTAAATTATTACGGGTTCTTGAAGACCGCAGGATTGAGCCTCTTGGCTCAAATAAATCCAGGCCTGTGGACTTAAGGATCATCAGCGCGACTAATTCCGAGCTCAAAGCCGATATCGAGAACGGCCGCTTCCGCGAGGATCTTTATTACAGGCTTAACGTTATATCCCTGCACATGCCTCCATTAAGGGAAAGAAAAGCTGATATCCCCCTGCTTACCAATTATTTCCTCCGTGAGATATGCCTTCGCAACAGCATGGAGGAAAAAACATTTACAGATTCCGCGCTTGAGAGGCTTATGCAATATGGCTGGCCCGGAAATATCAGGGAACTCAGGAACGTAATAGAAGAAGCAATCGTTGTTTCAAACACCAACCTGATAGGCCCGGATATGCTCAACATGTCATATGAACGCTATGCTGACACGAAATCTGATTCAGGCATATCCGCTGACGCTCCGCTGGCAGAAGTCGAAAAAAAATCCATAGTAAACGCCCTTATAAAAACAAAGGGCAATCAGACGAAAGCGGCGAAACTTCTGGGGATAACCCGAAAAATGATAATGAATAAGATAGAAAAACACAACATCAATGATATTGTCCCTGTAAGGACAAGGAACACAAAAAAGGCCCTGTAGGGACATTTTTCGCTCATTCCATTCAATAAATCGCTATATTATCAACAACTATCCTTGGCACGATTAATGCTTATAATATTTTATATTTGAACCAGTTCAAATAATTTCAGGAGGCGAGCAGCATGCCGGCAGCGGGAAACATGGAGAAAAGAATTGATACCAGGGCAGAAATAATGGAAGAAGCAAAATACAAGATTCTTTCGGACAGCGACCCAAGAGCCTCCCTTAATTATGAAACCGCAAAAACAAAAAACATATCAAAAGGCGGAGTATGCCTTGTGACAACCCACAAGATTAACGAAGGCAATGTAATCAGGCTTGAGCTTCCGGTAGTCAGCTCAAGCGCCAAATCAATAAAGGCTTTTTGCGAGGTTCAATGGTGCCAGAAAACCTCAGCTGATGATACCTTTGAAATAGGATTGAGTTTCATAGCCCTGAAGGAAGAGGACGCAGAGCATTTAAACGAATACATCACAGCACAAACAAGGGCCATGTAAATTGCCCGGCGCAGCAAGCGATTACCTCACTATAAAAGAAGTGGCCGTCATGCTTAAAGTAAAGCCTGTCACCGTTTACAAACTCCTGAGCCTTTCCATGATTCCCGGCGTTAAAGTTTCCGGATGCTGGCGTTTTAACAAGTCTTCAATACACGATTGGATAGATAACGAGTGTGTATACCGCGTAGAAAGGGCTATGTAAATATTCAAATAATTAAAAATTTAGAATTTTTGTGTGCTTATGCACTTTTTATCATAAAATGCTCGTAGAACTTCCGCAATTCCAAATTTTTAATTACATCAAGTAATTCGAATCAAATTGACATTTTAGTCGAAATCATATAACATAATTCATATGATAATACAAAAAGGGCAAAAAAAACGATTTCTAATCATAATAATTATTTTATTTGTTTCCATTCCCGTAACAGGATTTTCTTATACCGCTGAAGATTATTATAACGCCGGTGTAAAGGAATCTGCCAGGGGGAACTGCGCGAATGCCATCAAATATTACAATTCAGCGATAAAATTGAAGCCAAAAGAAGGGAAATATTTTTCCGCTATGGCAGATTGCTTGCGTGAGACAGGACAGGTCGAAAAATCTATGTCATATTACAATTACGCAGAAAAATTGGGAATTAAGGAAGAGTCTGAAAATCAGCCAAATCCGGCAGCAAACAGGTCAAACATGATAGCAGTAAACCCGTCAGTTCTGCTGTCAGGATTTTTCAGCCTTTATTATGAGAGGCGTATATTCAGCCATTTAAGCGCCGGCGTGGAAGGCGGCATAGCTTATTCAATGTCATTTTTATCGCTTGCCAGCGCCGGCAGCAAAGTTTCCGGTTTTGGTTATAACCTTGGAAGCAGGATTAACTGGTTCATAGACGGCAATGCTTTATCAGGGCTGTTTTTTGGACCGGAGTGCTATTTTTACGGGGCAAATATAAATGTAACCGTTTCTGATTCATATGGCACAGTGGTTGAAAATAAAACAAGTGTTTCCATAATGTCTGCCGGGGCGCATCTAGGCTACAGATGGATTTTTGAAAACGGAATATCCTTGGACGGTATTGTGGGGCTTGCATATATCACAAGCGGACTCATAAAATTTGGGGACATGGAAGTAAAACTCGGGATTATTTTGCCAACTTTAGGCACAAACATCGGTTTTGCGTTCTGAACGGGATAAAGTTATCAGGATGGGCGTTAAAAAATGCAAAAAAAAATGGGAGGCGGGAATGAAGAAACTTGTAGTGGTTCTGTTGCTGCTTTGTTTTGCTTTTACACTTGTTTCATGTTCTACTGTAAAGATTAACTGCAAAGGAGGGTATGCTTTTCTGGCTCCGGACAATAACGGACAGCCAAAAGCAAAAACCACTAGGTCGAAGATGGTGTTTTACGTTCTGTACGGATTAATCCCAATAACTGATAATTCAACAGGTGATATGATAAAACCTAAGGAAATTGTCAGAGTAAAGACGACAATGACGGTACTTGACTATCTTATAACCATGATCGGGAGTTTCGTTACCATTACAACACATACCGTGGAAGTTGAGGTAATTAAGTAAAAATTACTGCTACCAGATAGTTAAAACGCGCGTGTTATTCACACGTGAGATATTATGAAAAAAGCCGGGGGTATGTCCCCGGCTTTTTTCATAATATAAAATATGTTTTTTTAAATTATTTTTTTTAATTATATCTTACACAAATTAATACATATTGACAATTCCCACCACGTCCGTTAAAATAACAAATACTTCATATTTAACAGGAGGTTTTATGCGTTCCGTATTAAAATACGCAGTATCGTTGCTAATCATTGTTTTTATTTCTTCATCCGCATATGCCGCGCACGGAGGCGCTCCTTCGCCTAAAAAAGAAGAAAAAAAATCCGAAGCGCCCAGCACCAGCAGAAGCGAAAAAGGCCAGGTTAATTTAGGCGGCGCAAAAGGGCCCGGTACAGAGGCTGTTCATTTTGATGATGAATCGCTTATCTCAACTCCGGTGCCCACATCAACGCCTAATTATTCATTCAAAACCCCTGAAATAGAAGTTTGGCAGGCTTTAACCGATACCAAATCCATGATAAACAGGTCTAAAAAAGACCTTGTACGTTATGAGGCCACTTTCAGGAAAGACTTCATGAAGAGCTTAAATGAAATGGGAAGCGTTGTCGCTTCCATGCACACCGAAGGGCTTGTAGACAAACGCGACCAGGTTGAATTCGCGTGGGAAGAAAAGGTTGACGGCGCCGAACACTCGCTGGCCTTAGCCGAAGAATGGAACAATGAATTCAAGGAAGAATATAAGCTTATGGGCAAGAACCAGCGCAGGGTGGAAGAACTGCTCAGAAAATTCAGGCTTAAAATCATGCGCACTGACGAGGTCATGAAAAAACACGAATCAAACAAGGAAGAGATGTTCTTCCTGAAAAAGGACCTTGATAAATTTAACAACCTCTTTGAAAGCTATGTTCAGAAATATCAGGACATGGTCAGGACTAAAGACGAGAGGGTTAACAAACTCTTAAACGACCACTACGAACTGTATAAACCATAAAGACCCGTAAAAACATAAAACCGCCCGATAAAAAGGGCGGTTTTGTTTTTGTAAAACAGGAAATCAATATCGGCTATAAGCTAACAGCTTAAACTTTATACCTAAAAGCATGATCACTCTGGAGACAAGAATAAATGTTAAAATCAATAAAAAAAATACTTGTAATCAAGCTGCGCGACATAGGCGATATAGTCCTTTCCACGCCCGTTCTGAAAGTGCTCGATCACAACTGCGCCACCCCCGAAATAATTTATGTCCTTAAAAAAGAATATGAGAACTTCAAATACCTCCTGCCGTATGTCAAAGAGGTCATAACATACGATAAAAACGACCCTTTTGACTTTTTCAGGCTCATTTTCAAGCTCAGAAAATACAACTTTGACATTGCCGTAAACCTTCACGCCACATGGAGAAGCGCCTTTATCACATTTTTATCCGGCGCCAAATTAAGGCTGGTCCACAACCACAGCGGCAGGGATTATTTTACCTCGGTTCCTCTCGGCATTACGGAGTCATCACAGAAATCCATAATAGAGCGGGACCTCGATACATTAAACCCGCTGAAACTCGACCCTATCACGGAAGAAATGAAAAAAACACGCCTCATACTGAACGAAGACTATACCAGGTACATCGGCGATGAAGACGTATCCCTGACCGTCGGCTTCGGCATCGGCGCTAAAAGGCCGAACAAAATGTGGCCGAAAGAGCGCTTCATTGAAACCGGAAGGAAACTGTCTGAAGAGGGCTATAACATAGCTGTTTTCTGCTCAAAAGCCGAGAAACCATTGGGCGAAATAATCGTGTCCGGCATCGGTGAAAAAGCAAAACTTTACAGCGGGCTTGATTTTTTAAGGCTTGGTTTCTTTTTAAATAAACTCAGGATATTTATCGGCAACGATTCCGGGCCGCGCCACATCGCGGCAGCCCTGGGCGTTAAAACCATAACGCTATTCGGCCCTGAAAATCCGGTTGAATGGCACCCGTATAAGGAAGAAGACGGCCATATAAAAATATCCCACCTGGATGAATTTATCAGGGAAGGCATTGATATCGGCTCAAAGAAATTCCGTGAAAAGAATATGGACGCGGTGGAAAGAATCACCGCCGAAGAGGTATGCCTGGCAGCTAAATCGCTGCTTAAGGCAAAAGAGATAAAGAAATAACCATTGGTATCTTATCAAATTACTAGGCTAATTAATTACAATGATTTATAACGGTTCACTGGTCTTTTCTGATACCACAACTCTGGAAAACAGAAAAAATGAGCGGGTGATACTTCATATAACAACGGCAATTATACCTTCAAAGCCGATGTTGCATGTCTTAATGGAAATCGTTCAGTGGGTTTCATAGAAGTGAAAATACAAGAATCGCATCAATGTTTAAGTTCGCGTTTAATAAAACGCCATATAAAACTGCTTAAATCATAAAGAAACGTAAAGATATCCCTCTTTGTGATTTAAAGTTCAAAGACAGTTTCATATTGACAAATTTCAGTATTATAATATAATTTAGCGGATATTTAAGCACGTTCATAATAAACGTTGCTAAATCTTACATACGGAGGTACGGATATGGTAAAAGTAGGCATTAACGGTTTCGGCAGGATCGGCAGATGTACTTTAAGGGCTCTTTTGTTAAAAAAAGACGCCAAATTTGAGGTCGCGGCAATCAATGATATCACAGACCCAAAAACACTTGCCCATCTTTTAAAGTATGACTCGGTACAGGGCACATTCGCGGGCGACGTTGAAGTTGTAGGCGAGGATATCAAGGTAAACGGCAAGCTTATAAAGATTTTCAAGGAAAAAGATCCGGCAGCCATTAAATGGGGCTCGCTCGGCATTGAATTAGTCATCGAATCAACCGGACTTTTCACCGATAAAGAAAAAGCGGTCGTCCACATCACCTCGGGCGGAGCCAAGAAAGTCGTTATTTCAGCCCCGGCAAAAGGCGAGGACAAGACATTTGTTATCGGCGTAAACGAAAAAGAATACGACCCGAAACTCCATAACGTCGTATCAAACGCTTCATGCACCACAAACTGCCTCGCGCCGTTCACAAAGGTCCTTCATGAGAAGATCGGCATAGTAAAAGGCCTCATGACAACCATCCACTCCTACACAAACGACCAGAAAATTCTTGACCTGCCGCACAAAGACTTAAGAAGGGCAAGGGCGGGCGCTCTTAACATGATCCCGACATCCACAGGCGCTGCAAAAGCAATCGGCCTGGTTATGCCGGAACTCAAGGGCAAACTGAACGGATTCTCCATGAGGGTCCCGACACCGAACGTATCGGCTGTTGACGTTACATTTGAAATGAAAAGGGACGTTACTAAAGAAGAAATCAACGCGATGCTCAAGGAAGCCGCTGAAGGCCCGTTAAAAGGCATTCTCGGATACACAGACCTGCTGCTCGTTTCAAGGGACTTCTTAAATGACTCAAGGTCTTCCATCATTGACAGCGACTGCACATACGTAGTCGGCAACATGGTAAAAGTTGTTTCCTGGTACGACAATGAGTGGGGATATTCAAACAGGGTAGTTGACCTCGTTGACCTCATGATTTCAAAAGGGCTTTAATTTCCAATTTCAAATTACCGATTACTAATTTACGATACCAGGGGCGTTGTGATGAACAACGCCTCTGGAATTTAATAAGAAACAATAATAAGGAGTGAAAACATGGCAAAACTCGCTATTGAAGACCTTTCCGGAGAACTTAAAGGCAAAAAAGTGCTCATGCGCGTTGATTTTAACGTGCCCCTGGACGAAAAAAGGGCCATTACTTCCGACAAAAGGATAAGCGCGTCGCTTCCTTCCATAAAGTACGTCATGGAAAAAGGCGGCAGGCTCATTCTGATGTCACATTTAGGAAGGCCAAAAGGAAAGAAAGCGCCTGAGTTCTCACTGGACGTAGTCGCGGTTAAGCTTGCGGAACTCCTCGGCAAGCCGGTTAAGTTCGCTTCTGACTGCATCGGCGATGATGTCAAAAAAATGGCGGATTCACTTCAGGACGGCGAAGTAATGCTCCTGGAAAATCTGCGTTTCTATAAGGAAGAAGAGGGCAATGACCCTGAATTCGCGAAAAAGCTCGCATCACTCGGCGAGATATATATAAACGACGCTTTTGGAACCGCTCACAGGGCGCACGCGTCCACGGAAGGCGTATGCAAGTTCATTAAAAGATGCGCCGCGGGTTTCCTTATGGAAAAAGAATTAAAATTTTTGGGACAGCTTCTCGCCAACCCGGGCAAGCCATTCATAGCGATACTTGGCGGGGCAAAAGTCAGCGACAAGATCATGGTTATAGAAAACCTGCTTAACATAGTCGATGGTATTATCATCGGCGGCGGCATGGCCTACACGTTCCTGGCGGCCAAAGGGCGCGAAATAGGCGATTCATTGTGCGAAAAGGATAAAATAGAAACAGCCAAAAACATAATGAAAAAAGCCATGGACAAAAATGTTTCCATATACCTGCCCCTGGACCACGTAGTGGCCAAAACCCCGGCAAAAGGCGAGGATTTTATGACCGCGCTTAAAACCGCCGAGTATAAAACCGTACTCAGGGATTCAATTGACGTGGGATGGGAAGGCGTTGACGTAGGCACAAACACCATAGAAAAATTCAAGAACATCATATCCAAATCAAAAACAATTTTTTGGAACGGCCCCATGGGCGTATTTGAGATAGACCAGTTCTCAAAAGGCACGCTCGGAGTCGCCCAGGCAATCGCCGATTCAGGCGCTGTGTCGGTCGTAGGCGGCGGAGACTCGGCATCGGCTGTCAAGAAACTCAAACTCGCGGATAAAATGACGCATGTATCCACAGGCGGCGGAGCTTCCATGGAATTCATGGAAGGCACGGAACTGCCGGGAGTAGCGGCTTTAACGAATAAGTAAAACGTGCTAAGTGGCGGGTGGTGAGTGGTATGTGAATTTCACATAACACATAGCACACGACACATACCACTTAAAAACATGGAGGTTTTTGTAATGCGCATACCGTTAATTGCTGGAAACTGGAAGATGTATAAGGACGTAACAGAAGCGGCAGAGCTTGCCAATTCGCTTAAAAATGTTTTAAAGGACGTTGCGGCTGACAAAGCCGAAGTTGCCATCTGCCCGCCATACGTGGACCTGCAGGCAGTCGCCGCCATTGTAAAAGGCTCTAACATCAAGCTTGGCGCGCAGAACATGTACGCTGCCCAGGAAGGCGCTTTCACAGGCGAGATATCGCCGCTGATGCTGCGCTCCGTAGGCGTTCACTATGTCATTATCGGCCATTCGGAAAGAAGGCAGTATTTCAAGGAATCAAACGAAGATATCAATAAGAAAGTGAAGATGGCCCTCGAGTACGGCCTTTTCCCGATTCTCTGCGTCGGCGAAAAGCTTGAAGAAAGGGAAAAAGGAATCATGAAGGATGTTGTAAAAGACCATGTGGTAGGCGGACTCGCGGGCATACCCAAGGACAAAATGGCAAACGTTGTCATAGCGTATGAACCTGTATGGGCAATAGGCACAGGAAAGACAGCCACGCCGGACCAGGCCCAGGAAGTACACAAATTCATAAGGGAGACCCTCGCGTCCCTTTATGATGAAGCAACAGCGCAGTCAGTGCGCATACAGTACGGCGGTTCGGTAAAACCGGATAACGCAAAGACTTTGATGAATATGCCCGACATTGACGGCGCCCTGGTTGGCGGAGCCGCGCTTAAGGCAGACTCATTTGAAGCAATAGTAAAATTCTATCGATAGATAGGGAAGGGGTTTTAAATGTTATATAATATCGTTTGGGCAATACACGTAATAAACGTAGTCCTCCTCATAGTTGTTGTTCTGATACAGACGGGGAAAGGTTCTGAGGTCGGCTTCGCGTTCGGCGCGGGCGCGGCACAGACCATGTTTGGTTCGGGCGGAGGCAAGACATTCATCACACGCTTAACCATCATACTGGCCGTGCTTTTCATGACCACTTCGATCTTTCTGGCGCTTTTTCAGGTCAAAAAGGCCGGCGGTTATAAAGGCGTCATGGACAAGATGAAGACCGAAGCGCCCGCAGTACCGGCAACGGACCAGCCGGCAGCGCAGCAGGCCCAGCCTGCTTCAAACCAGCCTAAAGCTGATAAGTAATTAATCACAGATCCCATCCGTCTTCGCGAAGCTTCGACGGACATGGAATCACAGATCCCAAATAAAAGCAAATCCCCGGTTTCAAAAACCGGGGATTTTTTTTGAGGTGGCTATGAGAAAATTTCTTGCTGTTATTATCTTCATATTCATAATTATCATAGTGCAATCATGCAAACCCAAACAAACCTACGTCCTGAAAAAGGATTTTATCGACAAACCCGCGTACGGTGACATGCTTATACAGGCGTCCATAGGCGAACCCGCAAATTTAAACCCGGTACTTGCTTCTGATTCCGCTTCTTTTGACATCATAGGGCTCGTCTTCGGAAGACTCATCCGTTATGATAAGAACCTGAAACTTGAAGGGGAACTTGCAAAAAGCTGGGATATTTCAGGGGATGGGAAAACATTAACATTTCACCTGCGCCGGGGAATCAAGTGGCAGGACGGCGTTGAATTTAATTCCGATGATGTTAAGTTTACCTACGATTCATTTATGGACCCGTCTGTAAAAACCGCCTATAGAGGATATTTTGAAATGGTGGATAAAATTGAAACTCCCGACAAATACACTGTGATTGTGCGTTACAAAAAGCCATATGCTCCGACGCTTGATACATGGCAGTCCACATATATAATACCTGCGCACCTGTTAAAGGGCACAGACCTGAATAAATCCCCGTTTTCCAGAAAGCCAATCGGCACCGGACCTTATATCTTTAAAAAATGGACTTCAAACCAGAGTATAGAACTCATATCAAACAAGAATTATTTCGAAGGCAGGCCTTATATTACCGGAATAATGTACCGGATCATTCCGGACCAGTCAGTACAGTTTATGAACCTGCAGTCAGGAAATCTCGATATGATGTCGCTTTCACCTGACCAGTACCTGAAAAAGACAGGGTCCCCGGAATTTAATGATTCATTTAACAAATACGCCTATTCCGCTTTTCAGTATACATATATCGGATTCAATATGAAAAACCCTCTTTTTGCATCAAAAAAAGTTAGGCAGGCTCTTTCATATGCGATAAATACAGGTGAAATAATTGAAGGCGTCATGCTGGGGCTGGCAAAGCCGGTAACCGGCCCCTTTATTCCGGGTACACCTGCTTACAATAACAAAGTAAAAGGCTACCCATACAACCCCGGAAAAGCCGCGGAATTATTAAAAAGTGAAGGTTGGGTAAAAGGCAGCGATGGAATATTGGAAAAAAACGGAAAAAAGTTCAAATTTATTCTTTATACGAACCAGGGAAATAAACAACGGGAACAAATCGCGGTAATTGCCCAGCAGCAATGGTCGAAACTCGGCATTTCCGCTGAAGTAAGAGTGCTAGCCTGGAATATTTTCATAACCCAGTTTGTTGACAAAAAGAACTTTGACGCGATTGTAATGGGCTGGTCAATGTCGCTTGACCCCGACTGCTATGATCTTTGGCATTCATCAAAAACAAAAGAAGGCGAGTTTAACTTTGTATCATACTCGAATCCGGAGGTTGATACCCTGGCGGAAGAAGGCAGGATCATATTTAATCCGGTCAAACGCGCCGCCATTTACAATAGGATTCATGCCCTTATCGTGGATGACGCGCCATACATCTTCCTGTATTCGCCCTTAAGCCTTGTAACGGTGCATAAAAGGGTTCAGAATATTAAACCGGAAGCCTCCGGAATCTTTTATAATCAGATACAATGGTATGTTCCGCAGGAGATTCAGAAATACACGGTGAATTAACTTGAAATCTCCGGTAAAGCTGATTATAATATTTGTTAGGACAGGGAGGCGCTATGGAACCTAAAGGCAAAATTTACCTCGAAAAAAGAACTCACATAAGAATGGTAAAAGAATTAACCATACACTATAAGGTCATGCCAAAAAAGGTCAGCGCGGAGACCGAAAGAGGCCCCGGGAAATCCCTTGATATAAGCCTTGGCGGCGTTAAATTAGACGGCGTAGTTCCGGCGGAAACAGGCGACATTCTCAGGGTGGAAATATTCGGCACTGACCCGAAGGACAATGTGACCGTGTTAGCCGAGGTCAGGTGGGTTAAAAAGATAGACAAGAAATATGAATTCGGCGTAAAATTCGTCGGCTTAAGGGAAGAAGAGGCGGCTACGCTGGAAGAGTTGTTAGGCAAATAAGATAATCCCAAGTCCCAAATCACAAGTCCCAAATCACAAGTCCCAAATCACAAGTCCCAAATCACAAGTCCCAAATCACAAAAAAAATCATAATCAAATCACAAACAGTTTTTGAATAATCAAATTGTATTATCGATTTCCTTTTTCTTTGGGATTTGTGATTTGGGATATGTGATTGGTTTTATAGGTCACAAGTCTTACACTGGCTCGCGTCGCCTGACTCCAGCTCGCAGCGTGGAGTGGCTTATGTGAAAATCATCTTTTAAAACCTTATTAATCCTTTTAATAATACTGTCCGTATTTTTGAGCTCTTTTTTGTCTATGACTATGTGCGCGTCAAAGACGGTTTTGCCGGGCGTTATATCCCACATATGTATGTGATGTATGTCTTTGAATTTAATTCCCCGTATGGCAATTATTTTTTCAATTATTTTATCCTTATCAAGGCCTTTAGGCGCTCCCTGCATCAGTATATTAAGGCTCTCCATAAATATGGACAGGCTTTCTTTGATAATATATGCGGCAATGAGCACCGATACTACAGCGTCCAGAAAATACCATGGCTGAAAACGGAGTACAATCGCTATTAAAATTACCCCGACAGACGAAACCGTATCGCCAATAAGGTGCAAAAAGGCGCTTTTAATATTTATATTTTCCTTTGCGCTTTTAAAAAGCATCAGCACGGATATGCCGTTGCCTAAGAGCCCGAGAAAAGCCACGGCCAGCATTATCCCGGTATTAATTGGCTGCGGCTTTTGAAGCCTGATAATGGCCTCATAAATAATATAAGCGCATACCAAAAACAGGGTAACCACATTTGCCAGCGCAGCCAGTATCTCAGCCCTTTTATACCCATATGTCTTGGTCGCCGACTTGGTTTTTTTGCCAATTAATATGGCAATGTATGAAATGACAAGCGAAACAGCGTCAGAAAGGTTATGAAAGGCGTCTGATAAAAGGGCAAGCGACCCCGATATAAGCCCGCCGGCTATCTGCGCGGCGGTTATGGCAAAGTTAAGGATTATGGATATTAACAGCGACTTTTCATCCCCGCTGCCATGGTGGTGATGCCCCTGGCCATGATCATGTTCATGGCCGTGTGCTTCATCGTGGCCGTGGTATTTACAGCTTTTATCCGCGTTTGTATTTTTCATGAGAATAATATAACACAAAACAGGGAACAATTCCTTGATTTTTCACTGTTTTATGATACTATTTTATTGTTATCAAATAACGCAGGGGGACAAAAATGCCTGAAGGGAATATGTTCATAGAGAAAAGGAAACATAAGAGGGCAACAGTCTCATATACCGTCAAATACAAGTTAATGCCCAAGGACAGTTCCATGGAAGCCCTTAAAAAAGAAGGCAAAAGCACGGATTTAAGCGCCGGCGGAGTCAGGGTAGAAGGACTCTCCATAGGGACTACGGGCGATGTAATTAAAGTGGAGTTTAAGACAGACCAAAAAGAAGAGCCGATTGTAGCTTTTGCCGAGATCAAATGGCAGAGAAAACAGGGAAACGCGGACCAGTTCGGCCTGGAGTTCCTGGCACTTAAGGAAGAGGACAAAGAAATCATTAATAAAATAATAGAAGAATAACAATCATCTCATATAATTAGATATTGACTGTTAAATATTATTATGATAAATTTTCTCCAGCCAATAAGTGCCGCTATCGTCTAACGGTTAGGACACGGGGTTCTCAATCCTGTAATTGGAGTTCGATTCTCCATAGCGGTACCATAATATAAACGTCTGGGGAAATTTCATAAAACTTTTTATTTTATGTTGACAAACAGGCTAAAAAGATATATATTTATATCAGTTAAACAAGTCAGCCAGGAGGAAAATCCCTAATTAGTCTTCCAACACATCTGCTTGTTATGTTTTAAAATAACAAAAAACTCAAATTACCCCAGGAGGTAATACATTCAATGAATCTACAGGATTTAAAGCTTAAGAAACTCACCGAACTTCAGAAAATCGCGAAAGACCTGAAACTGGAAGAAACCTCAACCCTTAAAAAACAGGAACTCATATTTAAAATCCTCGAAACCGACACAAAAAGCAACGGGCTTATTTTCGGGGAGGGAGTTCTTGAAATACTTCCGGACGGCTTCGGATTTCTCCGTTCGCCGAATTACAACTATCTTCCGGGACCGGACGATATATACGTCTCGCCTTCACAGATAAGAAAGTTCGACCTGCGCACAGGCGACATGATCGCCGGACAGGTGAGGCCCCCCAAGGAAGGCGAAAAATACTTTGCGCTTTTAAAAGTCGAAACCATAAACAGCGATGACCCGGAAAAAATCAAAGACAAAACATTCTTTGATAACCTTACCCCGCTTTACCCCGAGCAGCATATTATCCTTGAGAATAAGGACAAAGACCCGTCGATGAGGATCATGGACCTTTTAACACCGCTCGGAAAAGGACAGAGAGGGCTGATAGTAGCCCCGCCCAGGACAGGTAAGACAGTGCTGCTTCAGAAGATAGCAAACTCAATCACGGAGAACCACCCGGAAATATTCCTCATAGTGCTTCTGATAGACGAAAGGCCCGAGGAAGTAACAGACATGGAAAGGACTGTAAAAGGCGAGGTAGTAAGCTCGACTTTTGACGAACCTCCGACACGCCACATACAGGTAGCCGAGATGGTCATAGAAAAGGCAAAAAGGCTCGTTGAACATAAAAAAGACGTTGTCATCCTGCTCGACTCAATTACCAGGCTTGCCAGGGCATATAATGCCGTGGCGCCGAGCTCAGGCAAGGTTTTAACCGGCGGTATAGACTCTAACGCCCTGCAAAAACCCAAAAGGTTCTTCGGAGCGGCCCGCGCCATAGAAGAGGGCGGCTCGCTTACCATCATAGCCACGGCGCTTGTAGAGACCGGCTCAAAGATGGACGACGTCATATTTGAAGAATTCAAGGGAACAGGCAACAGCGAAATTCTGCTCTCGCGCGAACTCGCGGATAAAAGGCTCTTCCCGGCCATAGACATAAGCAAGTCAGGCACCAGGAAAGAAGAGCTCCTGCTGGAAAAGGAAACCCTTAAAAAGGTCTGGATCTTAAGGAAAGCCCTCCTGTCCAAAATGAAGCCGGTTGACATTATCGAGTTCTTAAACGAGGAAATGAACAAAAGAAAGACCAACAAGGCGTTCATAGACGCCATGAATATTGACTAAAAAAACTATTTACAATTTGCCCTTTACCATTTACAATTAAAACCGCTTAAAAGACTTTAAACAACATAAAGGAGACAGGTAATGAAAAAAGGAATTCACCCGGAATACAAAAATGCCAAGGTAGCATGCGCCTGCGGCAACTCGTTTGAAACAAGGTCGACGATAGGGGACATAAAGGTGGAAGTTTGCTCCTCATGCCATCCGTTCTTCTCAGGCGTCCAGAAGTTCATGGACACTGACGGAAGAGTCGAGAAATTCAGGAAAAGGGCAGGCAAGGCAGCACCTAAAAAAGAAGCTTAGCACTTTTTAAATAAACCGGTCCGGTATCTGCTGCTTATGGCGGCAAGTGCCGGACCGGTTGTTTTTTTGTAAGGGGCTTTGATGTCATTGCGAGGAGGCGTTTTTGCCTCCCGCCGACGAAGCAATCTCGTTTAACAACAGCAGGATTGCTTCGTCGCCTTGAAACAAAAACGGCTCCTCGCAATGACAGCCATTTAAAAAATCTGTTTTAACCGAAAGGACAAAAATGAAAAAACCACAATACAACGTAGGTGGCGAGGCCGTCATTGAAGGCGTCATGATGAGGTCGCCCCATTATTACGCGATTGCGGTAAGGCGCGCGGATAAAAAGATATCTGTCACATCCGGGACTGTCAACTCTGTCTCTGAAAAACACAAGTTCTGGAAATGGCCCTTAATGCGCGGCATCCTTTCCATGTGGGAATCCATGTCCATGGGCATGAGCTCGCTTACATGGTCAGCGGACCTGATGGAAAAAGACATGGAAGCCGCGGAGAATAAAAAGAACGGCGTAAAAAAAGGGGCAAAGGCAAAAGCAAAAGACAACGGCATGGAGATGATCATATCCATCGCGCTGGCAATTGTAATGGCCCTGGTATTGTTTTTCCTTATACCTTTTGGCATCAATAAATTAATCGGCAAAGTGCTGCCCGAGATAAACACTAACAGGTTTTACTTCAACCTGGGAATGGTCGTATTCAAATTTCTCATGTTTTTTCTTTATGTCTGGGCAATATCAAAGCTTGAGGACGTAAAAAGGCTCTTCCAGTACCACGGCGCCGAGCATAAGTGCATATACGCCTTTGAAGACGGAAAAAAACTGACATACGCCAACATTAAGCCATATTCCACAAGGCACCCGAGGTGCGGCACCGCGTTCATCATCATTACTGTGGCGATAAGCCTTGTAATTTTCTTTATATTCCTTCCCGCGGAACTTAATATATTCCAAAGGCTGTTATTTGAAATACCCCTGCTTCTTCCGATTATAGGCATATCCTACGAGATACTTAAGCTCTCGCACAAATTCCGGGACAACTTCTTTATGAAGATCTTAATAGCCCCGGGCCTGGCGTTCCAGAGGCTGACCACTAAAGAACCGGACAAGGACATGGTCGAAGTATCGGTTAAATCCTTAAACACGGTGGTTGCGCTTGAAAACAAATATATTAAACTGCACTCTAAAAAAACAAAGAAGGCCAAAAAATAATGATTTTCAGGGAAAAACTGCTCAAGATGAAGGAGACTTTTGAGAGGCTCAATGTCGAGCTTTCCGAAAGCTCCACCATAGGAAACAGGGAAATGTATACTAACAAGATGAAAAACCACGCTGAACTGCGTCCCATCATGGACAGGTTTGACGATTATATTAAAGCGGAACGGGCCATGATGGAATCCCAGCATATTTTGACCACCGAAGAAGACCCCGAGATGAGGCAGATGGCAGAGCAGGAAATAGAGGAAAGCAGGATCAAGCTTTCCAGGCTTGAAAAAGAGCTCGAATACGCCATGCTTCCCAAGGACCCAAATGATAAAAAGAACGCGATAGTGGAAATTCGCGCCGGCACAGGCGGCGATGAAGCCGGCCTTTTCGCGGGCGACCTGTATAAAATGTACACAAAATACTGCGACACGCATAACTTTAAACTCGAGGTATTGGAGTCCGCGCCCACTGAAATCGGCGGGGTTAAGGAAATCATTTTCATGGTAAGCGGCGATAACGCCTACGCAAAGATGAAATTTGAAAGCGGCACGCACAGGGTTCAGAGGGTGCCTGACACGGAAACAAGCGGAAGGATACACACCTCGGCCGCCACAGTGGCAGTGCTTCCGGAACAGGAAGAGGTCGACGTCGAACTGAAACCGGACGACTTAAAGATCGAAGTCTGCAGGGCCTCAGGAGCCGGCGGGCAGCACGTGAATAAGACGGAATCAGCCGTAAGGATAGTCCACCTTCCGACCATGCTTGAAGTTTACTGCCAGGACGGCAGGTCGCAGATAAAGAACAAGGAAAAAGCCATGACCATCCTGCGCGCCAGGGTTAAAAACAAGCTCGAAGGCGATGAAAAAGCCAAACTCGACTCCAACCGCAAAGCTCAGATAGGCTCAGGCGACAGGAGCGAAAAAATAAGGACCTATAACTACCCGCAAAACAGGGTCACAGACCACAGGATAGGGCTTACCATTTACAACCTGGAAGCTGTTATGCAGGGCCAGATAGACGACTTCCTTGAAAAACTGGACCAGGATTATAAACAGAAACTTTTGGAACAAGGGGCTTAAAGACTAATTGACGATTAACAATTGTCGATTGTCAATTAATGGACTTAGAACTAAATCGTCAATAGACAATTGTCAATCGTCAATTGTCCTAAAAGGGGTTATATGTCATCCGAACTTAATGATAGGCTCATTGACGTGGCCGGACGGGGCGACCTTGATGCCCTCAGGGAGTGCATTGAGAAGGGCGCTGATATCAATACGCGCGACAACCTATCGCCTTATAAACATACACCTCTTATGATGGCTGTACGCAGCGGCCATTTTGACGCCGCCAAATTTCTCATAAACTCCAAAGCAGGTCTCAACATACAATCAACCCGGGGTTACACCGCCTTAATAGAAGCGGCATGGTTTGGAAAACGCGATATCGCAAAACTGCTTCTTGATTCCGGAGCTGAAGCTGACCTGGCAAACGACGACGGCAATACCGCGCTTATGGAAGCGGCCATTATGGGACATGACGGCATAGTTATGGACCTGCTTTCGGCCGGGGCACACCCGGACAGGATGAATAAAGCGGGACGCACAGCCATGGACCTTGCCAAAAACGATTTCATAAAAGGGCTCATCAATAAACGCATGAGCATTATCGGAAGGATTAAAGTCAGCATTAAAAAAATATCCATGGGCCCGGGCAAATGAAAAAGAACCCCTCCACTTATTTTCAGTGCCTGGCTTTAGCCAGGGAAAAACTTAAAAAAATCATCCGTAACTCCGGCTCGGCTTTCCGCGAGGCAGAAGCCATCTTTTTGTTTTCGTCGGGGCTTACACGGGAAAAACTATATACACTCTACAGGGATGAAATCCCCGCAGCCCTCCAAAAAAAATTCATGAAACTTATACAGGCAAGGTTAAAACACCTGCCCCTGCAGTACATAACCGGTTCTGAATGTTTCTACGGCAGGGAATTCATGGTCAAAAAAGGCGTCTTCATACCAAGACCCGACACTGAAGCGCTTATTGACGCAGTGAAATCCCTTAAAAGCAGCCTGCCGGCGGGGACAATAGCCGCTGACTGCGGTTCAGGCTCAGGCATCATACCTGTGACTCTTTTAAAGGAACTTGACCTGATATCCAGATTCTACAGCTTTGATAAAAACCCCAAAGCCATTAACCTGACTTTAACCAACGCTATAAAACACGGTGTGAGCCGCCGTCTAAAACCCCTGAAAGGCGACTTCTTTAGCCTTTGCAGGCGCAATCACCACAGGTTTGACCTCATAGTATCAAACCCGCCTTACATACGCTTAAAGGCCCTAAAAACCCTGCAAAAAGAGGTACTACAGGAACCGCGCATGGCTTTAACGGACGGAAGCCAGGGCCTTTCTTTCTATGAACGCTTCGCCCAATGCGGACCAAAGATGCTTAAAAAAGGCGGTTTTTTAGCCGTTGAAATAGGTGATAACATGAGTAAACGCGTAAAGCGCCTATTCCCGGCAGACAGCTGGAAATTTGAAGGCGGGTTTAATGATTTTAGAGGCAAGGAAAGGGTGCTGGTTTTTAGGCTCCGGTAGCCGCAACCTTAAGGCTGCGAAAGGCCGGCGCGACGCAGCCTAAAGGCTGCGGCTACCAATTCATATTTAAAACAAATCCAATCGACACAATCTAACGCTTTAACAAAAACAACAAATGTGGTAATATTTTATATAATTTGTGTTTAGTTAAAGTTTTTATTTAGGTCCGCTTTTAGGTTTTGACTTTTGAATTTTGAGTTTACTTAAGGAGACATTTTGAAAAGCAACTTCATCCACCTTCACCTGCACAGCAAATACAGCCTGTTAGACGGCATGTGCCGGTTTGATGACATTATTGAGACATGCCGCTTAAACAACATGCACTCATGCGCCATAACCGACCACGGATATATGTACGGAGTGGTGGAATTTTACAGCACGCTGGCGGCCGCCGGCATTAGGCCCATTATCGGGCTGGAAACCTATCTCGTGGATAAGATCGCCGATAAATCACGCGAAAAAAACCACCTTGTTTTGCTTGTAAAAAACGAAGAAGGTTATAAGAACCTCCTGAAAATAGCCACCTTTGCTTCCACTGAAGGTTTTTATTACAAACCCACAGTGGACAAAGCCTTCCTTAAAGACCACGCAAACGGCCTTATAGCGCTCTCGGCATGCATGCAGGGCGAAGTACCAAGGGCTATCATAAATAACGACCCTGACGCGGCATTACACGCCGCGCAGGAGTATGTGAAGATGTTCGGCGAAGGCAATTTTTACCTGGAAATGCAGAACCACGGCCTTGAGGAAGAAATAATCATGAACCGCGGCCTGCGCGAACTTTCAAAAAAGACGTCCATTCCGCTGGTGGCTTCAAACGACGCGCATTACATGACAAAGGACGACGCGAAAGCCCAGGACGTCCTGGTATGCATAAAAACCGGGAAAAAACTGGCAGAAACTGACAGGCTCTCATTTAAGACCGATGAATTCTATTTTAAAAACCTGGCAGAGATGAAACTGGCATTTCCGGATGACGAAGAGGCGCTCCTGCGCACGTCTGACGTGGCGGAAAAGTGCGTTTTCGAGCTGCAGTTAAACAAAAAACCGCACATGCCTTCATATGAACTCGGCGAGGAAAAATCCTACGATGACGCCATGGAGAAACTGGCGCGCAAGTTATTTGAGAAAAAGTTCCCGGCCCCCGAGAGTGTATTGACAGAACGCCTCGAGCACGAGATAAAGATAATCAAACAGTTGGGGTACGCCGGTTACTTCCTGATAGTCAGGGATATCATAAACTTTGCCAGGGAGAACGACATACCCGTAGGCCCGGGCAGAGGCAGCGCCGCAGGAAGCCTTGTTTCATACGTCCTGGGCATCACAAGCATCAATCCGCTTAAATACAACCTGCTGTTCGAACGCTTCCTTAACCCGGACAGGGTATCCCCGCCCGATATAGACTCGGACTTTGCCGACAATGACCGCGACAAGGTCATCAAATTCATCGTTGATAAATTCGGCAGGGACAGGGTCGCGCAGATTGCCACTTTTCAGCAGTTAAAACCAAAACAGGCCATACGCGACGTAGGCAGGGTTTTGGACGTGAAATTATTTGACGTAAACAGGCTTGCCAAGCTGGTGCCGGACGGCCCGACAATATCATTTAAGGACGTCCTGAAAGACGAAGCTTTCAGGAATTTTGTAAACAACGAAAAATGGGCGGATGAAATACTGACCTACGCTTTGAAAATAGAAGGTATGCTGAGACAGGATTCAACCCATGCGAGCCGGGGTCGCCATCGCGCCAACGGCGCTCACTGATTTCGTTCCGCTCGCGGTTCCGCGCGATGTGGAAGCTGACGGCACATCCACGCTGGGATACATGACACAGTACCAGATGGAGTCCCTTGAAAAGATCGGCATTATAAAGTTCGATATCCTGGGATTGCGCAACCTTACCGTTATTAAAAAGACAATTGAACTGGTCAAAAAGAATACCGGGGTTGTCATAACCCTAAAAGAAGACGATTATACGGACCCGAAAATATATGACCTCTTATCAGCGGGTAACACCCAGGGCGTGTTTCAGCTTGAAAGCGAGGGCATGAGGGACATTCTGACCAAGATGAAACCCACTGTTTTTGAGGATATTATAGCCATCATATCGCTTTTCAGGCCCGGGCCCATGAAGTACATAGATGAGTTTATCAAGCGTAAAAAGGGGTTACTGCCGGTCACGTATGACTTTCCCATACTGGAAAAGGTCTTAAAGGAAACATACGGCATTGCCGTTTATCAGGAGCAGGTAATGCAGATAGCCGTTGAAGTGGCGGGCTTTACCGTGACAAAAGCTGACAATCTCAGAAGGGCCATGTCAAAGAAAAAAGAAAAGGAAATGAAAAAGATACGCGTGGAATTCGTAAAAGGCGCGAAGGAAAAGAACAACATACCCGAGGACAAGGCAGAGGAACTCTTTGAAAAGCTCAACCAGTTCTCGCAGTACGGCTTCAATAAATCACACGCGGCCGCTTACGCGGTTCTGGCATATCAGACGGCATACTTAAAAACGCATTTTACCGGCGAATACATGGCCGCGCTTTTGACAAGCATCATGGGAAGCATAGACAAGTCGTCATTTTACGTGGACGACTGCAGGAACAATGGCGTAAAAATACTTCCGCCTGACGTTAATAAAAGCGAAGCTGAGTTTTCAGTCGAGCGCGGCATGATAAGATACGCCCTTGCCGCCATTAAGAATGTAGGCGTCGGCGCCGCCGAGGAAATAGCCAGGGAACGCAAAGAAAAAGGGGATTACACAGACATTTTTGACTTCTGCCGGAGGATAAACGGCAGGATAGTAAATTCAAAAACCATAGAGTCGCTCGTTAAAGCCGGCGCGTTTGATACCATTTACCAGGACCGGGCAAGCCTGTACGCCGCCGTACCGCTTGCCATGAAAAAAGCGGAAGGTTTCCAGAAGGACGCCGCAATAGGGCAGTTCAGCCTTTTTGAAGTTTCCGATGAAAAAGTACAGATGCCGGACGTTGGCGAATGGCCCGAGAGCCAGCGCCTGACCTTTGAGCGAGAAGTGCTCGGCACATACATATCCACGCACCCGCTGATGAAATACCAGAAACTGCTGGCGAACGTTTCAACAACCATCAAGGAAATCAAAAAAGGCGAGGGACCGTCAGCCGGATTTGTCATAACAGGCGGCATCATCCACGATCTGCAGAACAAGATAAACTCAAAAGGCGAGGAAACGCTCCACTTCATACTCGAAGATTTAACGGATAAAATCGAAGTCATAGTGAGCGAAAAGACGCGCAAAGAAAAACCGGTCTTTGAGGAAAACGCCGTCTTCATGATAAAAGCCAGGGCAAACTTCTACGGAGACGACGCCATAATGTTTTTAGAAAGTGTAATCCCCATGAAAGAAGCCTACCACACGCTGGGAAAATACGTGCACATCAAACTGCGCGAAATAGGCCTGGAAGAAACCACAGCCAAGGAAATAAACAACATAATAGCCCGCAACAAGGGCGAATCAACGGTAATAATGCACGTCATGACCAGGGACAACAAGGAAGTTGACATGACGCTAAGCGAGGAAAGCAGAATAAACGTGACCGAAGACGTAATCCACCAGCTCGAACAGGTGGCAGGGCCGGGGAATGTATGGTTTACGTGGAAAAAGTGATAATTTTCAATTTTATATTTTCAATTTTCAATTAACTGCATTTATTAACGATTGTCGATTGACAATTCAAAACAAAACGTTTTTGTAGAGCCGCCGCTTGCTGCGGCTCAATGGGGAAACGATGAAAATCTTAAAACACGCAATAACTATTACAACAATTTTATTATTGTCAGGCTGCGCACATTTGCCTACAAGCTATTACAACATGGATAAAAAGTACCAGGAAGAAATCATTACACAAAAAACACAACAACAAGCAATGTTTTCCAGTATGTTTGCAATTAGCGTCGGTGTTATTGGTTCGGGAATCACTATGGCCGCACCAGAAGAATTGAAGCCAACATTTTTAGCCTTAACAGCCGCAGGATTTGGATTAACCGCTATAATCACATACTTAATTTCTGATTTCGAATGGGAAACAGACGCTAAAATCTTATCCGAATACAGAAGAATAAGGGAAAACGAAGTGCAGATGAAAAAGGAAAAGATTTACGAAAAACTGGAAAGAAATAAAACCAACAACTACTAAATCCGCGATAAGTTAAGACCTCGTCTGAGCCGCAGCAAGCGGCGGCTCTACGAAAGGCAAAATCAAACAAACCATAAACCCTGACGAGCCACACGTTTTCGCTGTTGCTCAACGCGCAAGCCGGCTCGCCACTGCGAAAATCAAAAATATCGAACCAATTATGATATTGTCAAGAATTGTGTGTAAATTGTTTTGTTCTTTTTTCCCTCTCCCCTTGGGAGAGGGTAGGGTGAGGGGAACAAACCAATTGGTTTCACCTCACCCCGGCCCCTCTCCTAAGAGGAGAGGGGGAAGTCGTTTATAATGGAAACAAACATATTTTACGGCCAAAATGAATTTACACACTATTATATACAATACCACCAATTATATCGCACTTTACTTTCACCTAAAAACCTTATATAATACTAATATATTTACGATTTGCCATTTATAATTGTTTCTGGGGATTTTGACTTCAAGTTCCACTTTTGAGTTTTGACTTTTGACATTTGACTTCACCAAGTATCAACCTTGAGGAGGCTTCATGGCGACCGGCATCTGGAAAAAACTTATCGACGACGGGCTTATCTCCGATGAAATGTATGACAAAGCCAAAGAAATGCAGGCTCAGAATAAATCGGGTGTGGGATTTAACCTCGCTCTTTTGGGGGCTGACGAGGAAGAGATAACAAAGCGGCTCGCCAACCATTACGGAGTTGATTATATAGACTTAATGGCCGTGGAAGTCGACCCCACATTGCTTTCAATAATACCTCGTTCCAAAGCTGAAGCCCTCAGCATTTTCCCGATACGCAGGGAAGGCAGCGCCATCATATTCGCGTGCGCCGATCCCATGCACCCTGAGCTTTCCTCTTTCATGAAAGAATTCAAGTTCAAAGGCGGCGCTGAAGTGGAACTCGGCATGGCGCCTGAATCATATATCAAACTTGCAATAGACCAGGGAATGAAAAAAGAGGACAAAAGCGCAACAGCCGAAACGCTTAAAGAAATGTCCGGTTCAGGGGAAGACGAACTTGAGATTCTAAAGGACCAGCAGCAACAGGCTGAAGACTCTGAATCCGTGGATGAAGCGCCTGTTATCAGGCTTTGTAACTCACTCATTGCCGACGCCGTGGGTAAGGGCGCCTCTGATATCCATGTCGAACCATTTGAAAAAGAGATAAAAATACGCTACAGGATAGACGGCTCGCTCATAGAACAGCCATCTCCGCCAGTGTCATATAAAAGGGCATTAACATCGCGCTATAAAGTTATGGCGCGCCTTGATATCATTGAGAAAAGAAAACCTCAGGACGGCAGGATCAAGATAAAAGTAAAGGACCGCACCATTGACCTGCGCGTATCGACGCTGCCGACAGTCTGGGGCGAAAAGATAGTCATGCGTATTTTGGACCAGACCAACCTCCAGCTCGACCTGACAAAACTCGGCTTTGAGCCGGAAGAACTTACAAAATTCCAGAAAGCCATTAACGCGCCCTACGGCATATTGCTTGTAACGGGGCCCACGGGAAGCGGTAAGACTACCACGCTTTATTCGGCGCTTTCCACCATAAACAGCCCGGACATAAATATCATGACCGCAGAAGACCCGGTCGAATATAACCTTCCAAACATCAACCAGGTGCAGATGAACCCGGAGGCCGAACTCACCTTCGCCAGCACGCTGCGCTCTTTCTTAAGGCAGGACCCGGATGTAATAATGGTCGGAGAAATCAGGGACCAGGAAACAGCCGAGATCGCCATAAAAGCCGCCTTAACCGGCCACCTTGTAATATCCACGCTTCACACAAATGACGCGCCCACGACCATAAGCAGGCTCGAAGACATGGGCATAGAGCCTTTCTATATCGGCTCTGCCGTAATACTCGTACTCGCCCAGAGGCTTGTAAGAAAGGTCTGCAGGGATTGCGGACAGCCAATCCAGCTTACGCCTGAACTTCTGGAATCTGTCGGCATTACAGCTGAGATGGCAAAGGGCGCCACGTTCATGAAAGGCCAGGGTTGCCCGACATGCAACGGCTCGGGTTATAAAGGCAGGGTCGCCATATATGAGCTCATGGAAATCGGCGATGATCTGAAAAAGACCATATTAAAAGGCTCTGACGCCACTGTCATAAAGGAAATGGCTTTAAAAAGCGGAATGAGATCGCTTCGCCAGTCTGCCGTGGCAAAAATGCTGCGCGGCATGACAACCATAGACGAAGTTATTTCAGCGACAGCCGGATAACATGCCAGAACAAACCGGCAAATTCCTCATAGCGCTCGGCGCGCTGCTTATTATCGCCGGCGTGGTTCTTGTTTTCTTCAAGGGGATTCCGCTGGGAAAGCTGCCCGGCGACATACGCATAGAAAACGGAAACACCTCATTTTACTTTCCCATAACCACTTCCATAATAATCAGTATTATACTGTCCGTTATCTTCTATTTTGTGGGCAAAAAATGAACAGGCCTTCAATCCTGATTGTTTCAGCCTGCGCTCTGGCCATGCTTACTTCATGCGTTTCCATGTCTACAAGAAACCTGGGCACAGGAAGAACTGTCAAAATAACAAAAGAAGAACTCAAATCCAAGGAAGTCAAAACCTATAACGCTTCGGAGCAGCCGGACGAACACTCAAAAGTCATAATGGTTAAAGTCCTTCTCGCCAAATCATCAGGCCCTCTTGGAGTTTCCTCCAGCGGACAGGCATCAATTGCCGATTCATCCGTGGCTGAAGGGAAGAAGTTCGTCATTACCGCGCTGCCTGATGGCTTCATATCAATTAACGGGGACGACACCGGTAAAAAATTACTCGAAATTACATGTAAAGACGGATACCTCGTCTTTAATAAAAAATCATACCGCGGTTCTTTCATGGTTTTTCTAAAAAGCGGCACATTAATGCTGGTAAACAAGCTGGAACTTGAACAATACCTTTACGGTGTGCTTCCTTCGGAAGTATCCTACAGCTGGGAAAAGGAAGTTTTAAAAGCGCAGGCGGTAGCGGCAAGGTCTTTTGCCATATATAACAGGCTCAAGAATAAAACCCCTGAATATGACCTGGATTGTTCAGTCGCTTCTCAAGTGTATAGCGGCAGGGACGTCGAAGCCGCGCCGACAAACAGCGCCATAGATGAAACAGCCGGAGAGGTGCTTTCATACAACGGCGAAGTCATACAGGCATTTTTTCACGCCAATTCAGGCGGGAGGACCGCGTCATCAGAGGAAGTGTGGGGAGGCAGACATGACCTATCTGCAGGGCGTGGATGACCCGTACAGCACCAACGCTAAAAAGTTCAAATGGGAGTATTCCATTGACGCTGATAAGCTGGGCAAACTCTTTGCCAAAAACGGGCTGGATACGGGATACATAAACGACATAAGCGTGACTGAAAGGACGTCAAGCGACAGGGTAAAGAACGCAATAATACACGGGGTAAACAGGGACGCCCCAATAAAAGGCAAGGACCTGCGCGCCTACATAGGAGTTGACCAGCTCAAGTCGACTAATTTTGAGGTCCAGAAGCGCGGGGACATGTTTTACTTCACCGGTAAAGGCTGGGGCCACGGCGTGGGCATGTCCCAGGAAGGCGCCCGTCAGATGGCTGACGAAGGCAGGTATTACGACGAGATACTGCGGTATTATTATAAAGGCGCGAAGATAAAGAAAATACGGATTGAATAGCGGGTAGTGGGTGGATAATATAAGAACAAGAAAAGTACTTATATAATTAGAAATCATATTTTTTCGTTTCCGGAGGGGAAATGTCAAAAACTTTAAAATTCATAATCGGTATACTGGCCGGTTTTTTGTTAATGAGCTGGTGGCTTAACAGCGGGTCTTCACTAAAAGAAGAACGCCGGTTCAGGGAACAGCTGGAAAACGTCCTGCCAAAGGATAAAGACAACTTTGACTTTACTTCCGTAGTTCTGGGCCTTTCGTCCATCATAGATCCGGAATCCGATTATAAGAAGGCATCTGACGAAATATCGGCAATGACAGCTGAATTGAAGCCCGTAATAATGGACGACATACGCGCTGACGCGGTAATGAATAACATCAATAATTTCATATTTAAAGATAAAGGGTTCCGTTTTGATGAAAAAGCGAACGCTTTTATGTCCGGCAGCGAACTTGCAGCCATATCGGCCGATGATTTTCTCAATTTCAACTCCATACCGCGCGTCCTGGAACGCAGGCAGGGCATTTGCCTTTCGCTGTCGCTTATATACCTGATGATAGCGGATAAACTTAAACTGCCGATATACGGAGTGCTTGTTCCGGGCCATATTTTTGTGCGCTACCAGGAACCGGGCCACTCCGGCATAAACTCCGAGACCACTTTCGGCGGAGTCGAGTACTATGGCTATAAGGAATTAACAAACACAGGCTTCATAGACGCGTCAAAAGTTATTTATAACAAACCCCTGTCGCGCTACGACACGGTAGCAGCGGCTTTAAATAATATGGGAATTCTGCTGATGCGCACCGGCGCCATCCCAAAAGCCGAAATAATGCTTGAGAAATCAATTGAAATGCTGCCGGATTTCCCGGAAACGCATAACAACCTGGGGCTGATATACGACCAAAAAAAACAATATGAAAAGGCCGAGGCGGAATTTACCGAGTCGCTGCGCCTCTTCCCAAATTACTCAAACGGATATGTAAACCTGGCGTCGCTTTATACAGAGCAGGGGCGCTGGCTGCTGGCTGAAAACAACCTGGAAAAGGCGCTTAACATTGACCCGAATAACCGGCTTGCCGCCGCCGCGCTGGAAGAACTAAACCGTAAAAGGAAAAAATAAATGCAAAAAAACGAAGAAACATTTTCAGAAAAGCTTAACAGGATATTTCCGGACGACGCCCATTCGTTCGAATTAAACAAGACTATTTTCGGCCTTTTTGGCCTGATGGAAAATGATTTTGACCAGGACCTGTGCGCCGAAATGATTAACTCCATGGTAAAGGAATTCCGTCCGGAATTAAACAAGGCTGACTCGCCGCGGGAGCAGATAAACTTTTTAAGCAGTTATTTCTTCCGTGATAAAGGCTTTAAGTTCAACGAACGCTGGGACAAGTTCTTTTTCAATTCAGCCAAGAAAAAGCAGGTAACCAACGCCGACGAGGTTTTGAAATACTTTTCCATTTACCGCGTCATGAAGGAAAAAGAAGGCGTATGCATCACTTTATCTCTGATATACCTTCTGATAGCCGACGCCGTATATATGCCCGTGTACGGTTCGGTGGCGCCCGGCCACTTCTTTCTGCGTTATGACGACGGCTCCACCAAGATAAACATAAACATGAGGGACAAGGGCGTACAGCACCCGTTTACCCAGGCGCCCAGGGAAGAGATCATATACAAACGCACCCTGGAACACATAAACACCGCCGGCATATTGTTGACCCAGATGGCGCGCTTTTTTGAAGGCACGGGCAGCCATGAAAACGCCATTGACCTGCTCAACAAGTCCATCAGGATAAACCCGGGATATTCCGAGACTTTCAGCCTTCTGGGCCAGATATATTACGACCTGGACAGGTTAAAAGACGCGGAAAACGCCTTTAAAAAAGCCGTTGATATCAGCCCCATGAACGCGGACGCGTGGTATCTGCTTGGACACATATATACCAAAGAAGGCAAATCAGAAGAGGCAAAAGAAGCTTTTTCAAGGGCCATAGGCGCGAACCCGGGCCATGATGACGCTTACTATTCCATAGGCCTTATGTATTATAACAACAAGGAATATGATAAAGCCGAAAGCTTTTTCCGCGACGCCATAGAGAAAAATCCGGCCCACTCGGAATCATACAGCACGCTTGCCATGATATATTATGACAACAAAAAATTCAGCGAAGCAGGGGAGATATATAAAAAACTCCTGGCCAACGACCCGGCGCACGCCCAGGCATGGTATAACCTGGGGCTTATCGCGCGCAGCGAAGGCAGAAACGAGGATGCTGAGGAGTATTTCCTTAAGACCACCGAATACGCAAAGGACAATTACAACGCCTGGTACAACCTCGGCGTGGCAAGGTACACAATAAAAAAGTTCGCGGAATCCGCGGCAGCCCTGAAAAAACTCTCTGAAATTAAGCCGGGTTTTTCCAGGGTTAATTACGCGCTCGGCATGGCCTATTACAACATGGGACAAAAGGCCGAGGCTGAAGCGTCATTTAAAAAGGAACTCTCGCTGGACGCGGCCAATTCGCGGGCGTATTACGCGCTGGCCGGCATTTACTTCGAGCAGGAAAACTACGCTGAAGCAGCAAAAAATTATGAAAAAGCCGTAAAAACGGAGCCCGCATATAAAGACGCGTATTTGAGGCTCGGTGTAACCCTGATGAAGGAAAAAAAGTATACCAATGCCGGCCATCAGTTCGACGAAGTGATGAAACTTGATCCCGCCGACAAAACAGCGCCTTATGAAAAGGGGCTATGCCTGCTGGAACTAAAACAATACCCCGAAAGCGAAGAAGCCTTTAAAAAGACCATTGAACTCGACAGGATGAACCTCGACGCGATGTACAGGATGGCGCTTTCAATTTACGCCCAGGGAAGGGATGACGACGCGATTAAAACCCTGAAGAAACTGGTCTTGATTAACCCCAATCACACAGAGGCCCTCGACCTGTTCATTTCCGGATGCCTGAAAAGCGGGCGCGATAAAGAGGCGCAGGAAACACTTTCCAGGATACTTACGGCGAACCCGAATAACCTGCGGGCCAGATACGACCTCGCGCTCTTCTTTTTTAAACACAATGTTTATTCCCAGGCAGAAACGGAATGCAAGGCCATTCTTTCTGCCGAGGCGGAAAACGGCCGCGCATTAAGCCTTCTCGGGCTTATTTACAGCAGGCAGGGTAACGTGGCAGAAGCGGAAACATATTTAAAAAGGGGTACGGAACTTAATCCGGAGGACCCGCAGGCCCTGCACAATTACGGAACTTTTCTCCTTCAAAAATCCATGTACGCCGAAGCAGAGCCGCTGCTTGAAAAGGCAGCCGGGCTTGACTCCGGTAACGCGGAAACCTGGTACAGCCTCGGAGCATGTTTTCTTCAGTCGGGGCAAACGGATAAATCAGAGGAATGTTACAGAAAATCCATATCCATAAACCCGTCAAACGCTGAAGCCCACGCCGGGCTGGCGGTCGCCATACAGAAATCCGGCCCTTCCAGGGAAAAAGAAACCGAGGCGGAACTTAAAAAAGCCGTCGAGCTTGAGCCTGACAACCTGAACGTGCACTTAAACCTCGGCCAGATATACTACAATAGAGGCGATTTCAACAACGCCGAAAAAGAATACCAGAGGATACTTGAATTAAAACCCGATTCCGCCGAGGCTTACGACCAGCTGGCTCAGCTGTATTACAATAACGGAAGTTTTGAAACAGCCTCCGAGACATTTAAAAAAGCCTGCGTGCTCAAGCCCAATGACGTAAAAATAATGCACAACTGCGCCTCATCACTGATGAAAGCCGGAAAAAAAGATGAAGCCGAAGCCGCTTACTTAAACATCCTTGAAATGTTCCCGGATGATTATAAAGCGCACTTCAGCCTTTATACTTTTTATACCGCCGTTAAAAGGCCGGAGAAAGCCATTGACGAGCTTAAAAAACTTTCCGGATTAAAGCCGGACGACACAACGCTGAAATACAGCCTTGCCTCAGCCCTATACGAGGCCAGGCGCTTTGATGAATCCTCAGCCCTGCTGCTGGCCATGCTTGAAAAACAGGAATCAAACCCGGCAATTTATTCGCTTCTTGGAAATATATGCTTCAGGCTTGTAAAATATGATGACGCAAAAGAGTACTTCAGGAAAGCCATCGCCCTTAAGCCCGGCGATTATAAGCTTCATTTAAGCCTGGGTGAGATTTATCATGACGAGACCAGGTATGACGTGGCTGAAAAAGAATTCAAAAAAGCCCTTGATTTAAACCCGGGCCATGCCGAGACACACATGCGAATAGGCTTCCTTTTTCACGAACAAAACAAACATAAAGAAGCTGAAAAAGCGTTCGCAAAAGCGCTGGAATTAAAGCCGGAACTGTCAAAGACGATTGAAGAGAAGAAGAACAGATAAAAGCATGAAATATAATGGCGGAAAGGGACGCGTTTTTGTGTATTGGTAGCCGCAACCTTCAGGTTGCGAAAGGCCGGCATTGCGCCCTTGCGCAGCCTAAAGGCCGCGGCTACCAGCACCGTAAAAAACACTTCCGGTTTATAACTTATTACTTAACGTACAAGGAGACAACATGAAGAATTTTTTACTTTTATTTATAACATTAACAACATTTTTCTCATCATTATCTGCTTCCGCAGTCCTTTACAGGGACTTAAAAGGGCATACGATGTCCGTTTCATCCGTGGATTTCTCGCAAAAGACCTCATACCTGCTCTCGGCTGATTTAGGCGGCGCTGTTAAGATATGGGACGTGGACAGGAATACATGTCTTTTGTCCATAAACCACGGGGCCGCGGTAGAGTGCGCCGTGTTTTCTCCGGACGCCAAATATTTCGCCACCGCCGGCCGCGATAACACCTTAAAACTCTGGGAAACAACCGGCGGAAACCTCATCAAAGCTTTTGATGTTTTTAAGGAGCCTCTTTATTCGGCGGCGTTTTCCAGCGATTCAAAGCTTTTAGCGGTAGGAACCTACCGCAACATTTCGGTCTTTGGAGTGAAGGACGGAAAAAAATATTTTGAAGTTCCAATAGGCGACCTGTACGCGAGGTCAATAAAGTTTTCAAATGACGGTAAGTTCATGGCTGCCGGTTGCGGCCAATCAGTCATCTTATGGGAGATAGACCATAAGAATCTTATCAACTCCATCCTCGGCAAAGGCGGCGTCTCATTTAAGCAGGCAAGGGTACTAAACCACGGTTCGCTTGTCTACGCGGCGGCTTTCTCCGCGGACTCGCAGTATGTGGCGGCGGGAGGCGAGAACCGGTTTTTGAAATTCTGGAGGGCTGAAGACGGCCTTCTCATATGGACAAACGTAGCGCACGAAAACATCATATGGGGCCTGGTATTCTCTCCGGACGGCAGCCTCCTGATTTCATCCGGCAAAGACACTCTGACAAAAATATGGGACGCCAAAACCGGAAGGCTCTCCGAGGTAATAAGCGGCCACAACGACGAGGTATATTCAGTCTCAGTTTCCCCGGGTTCGGAATACCTTGCAACGGCATGCAGGGACGGATCCCTGAAAATATGGGCATTAAAAGGGCTGCTGGCCAACAGGAACTTTAAGGGCATTACTATTGTCATATTACTGGCCATACTCGCGGCTTTAACCGCCATATTTGTCATAAACATGAAAAAACGAAGAAAAAAACGCGAACTGGCAAAAAAGTCAAAAATAATAGTTATTGGCGGGGAATAATTGTGTTAAAATAGCATATTACAGTTAAAAAGGGGTACTTATGGACGAACTGACCGCTTCAATGACAGCAAACATACAGTTTTTTTACAAAGACAGGAAGGAAATAGCCCGCTGGATATATGACGATAACGGCACTATTAAAAAAGAAGGAAAAAAGATATCAGGCATAGTGCGCATGTATCATCCTTCGGGCATGCTGTCATCTGAAATGACATATAAAAATAATGAACTTAACGGCAGGTACCTGCTTTTATCCGAACAGGGAAAAATAGACGAGGAAGGGGCCTTCAGGCAGAACGAGCTAGACGGCTACTGGAAACAATTTCACGAAACCGGAAGTTTGAAGATTGAAGGCGCCTTCAAGAAAGGCAAACGCGCCGGACTTTTCCGGATGTATTTTGAGACAGGCATGGTGGAAGCCGAGGAAACATACGTAAACGGCATTTTAGACGGGGTCGTCAGGGAATACTACGGCACCGGCCGCGTAAAAACCGACGCGGTATATAAAAAAGGCAAACTTCTTCAGATACGCCAGTTTGATGAAACCGGAATAATGACAAAGGAAGAAAGGTATTAACATGCACCGGTATTTATTACCGGCCATGATACTGCTCCTGGCCGCTATGCCGTCAGCTGTCATATCATCGGATCCGGCTGACATAGTTGATATTTCTGCAGAGGAACCCGCTGCGCTTCCGGTCATTAAAGACGAGCCGGAAATGCCTGACGTAAAGGAAGACTTAACCGGCAACGAGCCGGCGCTTCCGGAAGAAAAAACATCCACAAAAACCGCTGCGGCACAGGCTGTCGCGGAAACTCCTGAGGATACTTCCATTAAAGAAGCGCAGGGACATTTCGACAAAGCTGCCGCGCTTATGAAAAACGGCAATTATAGATCAGCTCTTGATGAATTAACATCCGCTGATATGCTCTTTACAGATAAAAACAAGCCTAAAACCCTTAAAACCTCCATGAATAAGTGCCGGAATGAACTGGCAAAAAACGAAAAAAAATTCAAGGAACTTTTAAGTAAAGGGCTTAAACTCTCAAAAAATGGCAGTTACCGCGCTTCCTGCGACGCGTATAAACAGGCGCTCAAACTTAATCCGGGAAACGGTGACGCGGCAGCACTTTTAAAAGCAGCTGAAGAAGCCTATTCGGCAGCCATAGACGCGCTCTTTGCCGATTCCGTTTCCAATGAAAAAAAAGGGCTGATAACAGAATCAGTATACGCCTTAAGAAAAATAGGCGAACTCGACCCGGGCAATACAATGGCGGCTTCGACACTTGAGTCCATGGATATCAGGATAAAAAATGAGGCTGACAGGCTCAATATCGCGGCCGTGGAAAAATATACAGGATGGAAATATGACGAAGCCATCGCCCTCTGGGAAAAGGTCCTGATACTGACACCGGGCGATGAAAAGATCCTCGATAACATTTCCAAAACAAAAAAGAAGATAAAAAACATAAATGAAATGTCAGGCAACAAACAATCAGGAACTAAGTAAACCCGGATGGAGGGAAGATGAGATATTGCGTTATTTCAGATATTCATTCAAATTATGAAGCCCTCACCGCTGTCCTTGACTATTTAAAAACAAACCCCGTGGACAAAATCATATCATGCGGCGATATAATAGGCTACGGGCCTGACCCGCGCCTTTGCATTGACGCTGTCAAAAGCCTTACAAATTTCCGCTCAGTGGCGGGCAACCACGATGCGGCGGCGTCAGGCAGGATATCTGACTTTGATTTTAACGAACCCGCAAAAGCATCTCTTGCCGCCAACCTGAAAATGATGACTGAAGAGGATAAAAACTACCTGCTTATGCTTGATGAATTCATATCTGAAAACGACGTACGTTTTGTCCACGGCTCGCCCAGGGACTGCCTGAATGAATACCTTTTTCTCGTGGAAAAATTCAGGGAAAACATGAGTTATTTCCCAGAAAAAGTGTGTTTTGTAGGGCACACCCACCACCCCCTTATTTACATTTACGACATGTCAAAAGCGCACGGCCTTTGCATGAACCTTGATGAGGACCTGGAAATAATCAACTTAGCCCAGGACAAAAAGTACATAATAAATGTCGGATCTGTCGGACAGCCAAGGGATTACAAGCCATCGGCATGCGTTGTTTTTTATGATACAAAATCATGCACACTGACATTCAAAAGAATTAGCTATAACTATAAAGCCACTCAGGAGAAAATGATAAAACTGGGCATGCCGCGCGAGCTCATCGAGCGGCTTGCCACAGGCACTTAAAAAACAGGAGGGAAACATGATAGGACTTCAGGAAATAATCGTAATAGGTCTCATAGTACTGCTTTTATTCGGTGCGGCAGCCATACCGAAGATCGCGCGCTCGCTTGGAAAGGCAAAAGGCGAATTTGAAAAAGGCTTAAAGGACGGGGAAGAAAAAATATCTGCCCCGAAGAATACAAAGACAAAAAAAACTAAAAAAACAGGCAAAAAATAACTCCTTACAAGCGGCAATTTAACCCTCAATATTGGTTTATATCTGTTGAAAAAGTGTCAAAATATGATAATATATAAAGGGTAAAAAACCAATTTACGGAGGATTGAAATGAAAAAAATTTTATTATCATTTATTATCGCGGTTTTTATACTATTTCCGGCTTTCAGCATGGCAGAGGATGAAAGCGACAGCGACTTTCTGGAAACAGACCAGGTCAATAAACATGACACCGGGAGCCTGCTTGATTCTGGCACAGTAGACAAGGTGGATAAGCCTACCGCTGTCCCGACAGAAGTTCCGACCGACGAACCCACTGTTGCGCCCACACCCAAACCGACTGAGAAACCGGCCCCGAAAGCTACAGCGAAACCCACGCCTAAAAAAATCGTAAAAAAACAGCCCACGCCTGTACCTACTCCTTATCCGACAGCAGCACCCACACCCGCCGGAAGGCAGGCTGAGTTCAGTATAGTAGCCGCTTCAGCAGAGGAAATAGCGAAGAAAAGGAACTTTGGGAATTATTTCGGGGTTTTAGACAGGGACAGGAAATTCAGGATGATATTTACCCTGCAGAATACCGGCGAGCAGCCATCTTTTTACACATCCGCAAGCCTCTTAAGCGGCCATACAAGCATTATTATTTCCGATAAAGATAAGGACAAAGACCTGCAGACCGTATTGGCAGGCGATAAAAGAGAACTTACTTTCGAGATACTGATTCTCGGCAGTTATGACGGCGACGCCAGGCTTCCGCTGACATTAAAGATGAAGTATTCAGCCATGGAAAAAGATTTCCCGCTCGACATTTCCGTCGAGCCGGAGAGCCCTTACCTTCTTTACATAATCATCGGGGTGGGATTGCTGCTTCTCATACTTATCATAATCCTCATAGCCAGGAGAGGCGGAGATTCGTCAAGGCGCAAGAAAGATTACGATTTCGAGATCAAGTAAAAAAACTAACGGGCGCGTAAAAGCGTTTAATATCTAATATTTTACTTGTTTTCAAACTTAACCGCATGCTGATTAATCAGCTGTAAAGGAGCAACTATGTTCGGGTTTATAAAAAAAATATTCGGGACCAGGAATGAACGGGAGATAAAGAAACTACAGCCTCTTGTCGATCTAATTAATTCCATGGAAGAGGAGATCCAGAAACTCTCTGATGAGGAATTAAAGGCAAAAACAACCGAGTTTAAAGGGCGGCTCGCCAATGGCGAGACCTTAGATGACATACTTCCGGCTGCTTTCGCGGTTGTGCGCGAGGCCTCAAAAAGGGTAATGGGAATGCGCCACTTTGATGTTCAGCTCATGGGCGGCATAGTGCTTCACCAGGGTAAAATATCAGAGATGCGCACCGGCGAAGGAAAAACCCTTGTTGCCACACTGCCCACGTACTTAAACGCGCTTACAGGAAAAGGCGTGCATGTTATTACGGTTAATGACTACCTGGCTGAGCGCGACTCGCTCGGAAAAGGCAACTTTAAGGGCATGGGAACCATTCATAACTTCCTCGGCCTTACCGTCGGATGCATAAAGAACGGCTCTTCCACTGAAGAACGGCAGGCCGCATACGCCGCGGACGTGACCTACGGGACAAATAACGAATATGGTTTTGACTACCTGCGCGATAATATGGCTGTTTACCCCCAGGAAAGGGTGCAGCGCTCGCTTCATTACGCCATCATTGACGAAGTTGACTCCATCCTAATCGACGAGGCAAGGACCCCGCTCATTATTTCCGGTCCGGCGGAAGAATCCACGGAGCTTTATTACACCATAGACAGGATTATACCGAAATTATTCAAGGAAACTGACTATCAAATAGATGAAAAAGCGCATTCCGCATTCTTAACCGAGGCAGGCGTGGCAAAGTGTGAGGCGTTGCTGAATAAGCCAAACCTGTATGACCCGCAGAACATTGAGATTATCCACCATGTTAACCAGGGACTAAAGGCTCACACGCTTTTCAAAAGGGATAAGGATTATATCGTAAAGGACGGCAAGGTCACAATAGTTGACGAATTCACCGGCCGTTTAATGCCGGGACGCAGGTGGTCTGACGGGCTTCACCAGGCAGTGGAAGCAAAAGAAAGGGTGAAAATCGAGCGTGAGAACCAGACGCTTGCCACCATAACGCTTCAGAACTATTTCAGGATATATGAAAAAATTGCCGGTATGACAGGTACGGCCCAGACCGAGGCCGAGGAGTTCTGGCAGATATACAAGCTTGACGTCATTACAGTGCCGACAAACAACCCCATGATAAGGATAGACGGTGCTGATGCCATTTATAAAAATGAAAAAGGCAAGTACCGGGCCATAGCGGGCGAAATAGTGGAAAGACACAAGCTCGGGCAGCCCGTGCTTGTAGGAACCACTTCTATTTCAAAAAATGAAATGTTAAGCGAAATGCTCAATAAAAGAGGTATTAAACACGAACTCCTGAATGCCAAGAACCATGAACGCGAGGCTGAGATTGTCTCAAAAGCCGGGCAGAAAGACGCGGTCACAGTAGCCACCAATATGGCAGGCCGAGGCACCGACATAGTTTTAGGCGAAGGCGTCAAGGCATTAGGCGGGCTTTATGTCATAGGCACCGAGCGCCATGAATCACGGCGAATCGACAACCAGCTCCGCGGCCGTTCAGGAAGACAGGGAGACGAGGGCGAATCAAGATTTTTTGTTTCGCTCGAGGACGACTTAATGAGGATTTTCGGCTCAGACAAGATTAAAGGCGTTATGGAAACCATGGGAATGACTGACGAAGACAGGGTCGAGCATCCATGGATATCAAAATCAATAGAACGCGCGCAGAAAACCGTGGAAGGCCATAATTTTTCAATAAGAAAACACCTGCTCGATTTTGACGACGTTTTGAACAACCAGCGCTCGGTAGTATACGGCCGCCGCGTTGCCGTACTCGAAGGCAGGAACCTTAAGGACTCTGTCATGGAAATGCTTTCCGAAGTTGTAAAGGATATCGTATATGAAGTGGCCCCGGAAAAGACATACCCCGAGGAATGGGACTTTGATATGATGCGCGAAAAAATCAAAAGCGTATATGGCGTCGAGTATGCCATAGATAAAACAAAACAGGATATAAGCCAGCTTACGCCCGAACTTCTGGAAAGCGATATTTTTGATAAACTAAAGGAAGAATATGACAGGAAAGAAAACCTGCTCGGTTCTGAACTCATGCGCGACATCGAGAGGAACATAGTGCTTCAGGTTGTTGACACCAAATGGCGCGAGCACCTCTACGCCATGGACCACTTAAAGGAAGGCATCGGGCTGCGCGCTTACGCGCAGAAAGACCCGCTGCTTGAATACAAAAAAGAAGCCTTCAAGCTTTTCCAGGATATGATAGTTTCCACTGAAACCGAGGTAATAGAGTTCCTCTTCAGGGTTCAGGTAGTTAATGAATCCCAGCTCACAAGAAGGCAGTTTGCCTCAGAGATGAAGGAATCAAGGCCTGAGTTCAGGCTGCCGGCGGCGCAGAACGGGCCGCCGCCCATGGACGAAAGGGAAATGTACGCCAACTCGCCTGAAGGCGAGGCAAAGGTGGAAACAATACGCCGTGATAAGCCCAAAGTAGGCAGAAACGACGCATGCCCATGCGGGTCGGGAAAAAAATACAAGAAGTGCTGCGGAAAAAACGAATAACACACTAACGCCAAAACATTGTAATAATATAAGGGGATATTAATGTATTCAAGGCAGACACGTATATGTTTGTTTATCTTTGCATTATTCTTAATGCCGATATTTTCACGGGCTCTGACTTTCGCAATCGACAGTTCAGTCATACCCGCTGAATATTTCAGTGAGCTTAACAGGCTGACTGATGTTATCGGTGATTTCCTTGAAAAGAGGGAAATACCGTCGATACGCATTGACGGTTATACTGATAATACCGGCACTCCGGAACACAATATAATACTCTCCCAGGCCAGAGCCATGTCAATAATGATGTTTATCCTTGATAAATATAAAGACAGGGGCTTAAGCGGCGAGTATTTCACCGCACGGGGCCTCGGAGCCTCTAATTTTATAGGCGATAATTCAACTGAACAGGGGCGGAGTTCGAACAGGCGCATAGAACTGCTGATAACCGGAAAAAACGAGGAAAAAAAAGTAATATTGGCTGAAGCGCAAAAAAATGACGCGCCCGGTTTCGATTACTGGAAAAGCACCGGGATTGCGCTTCTTGACATCGGATTATCCGGGTTTACCGCTTATATGCTATATGACCAGCGCAAAGCCGCTGATGATTATGAAAGGCAGTTTCCGGCGCTCGATAATCCCTTCGGAACCAACTACGACAGGCTTATATCAATGAAGAAATCAGTCGATGACAAACAGGCCGTGGTAATGGCAGGCGCATGCCTTGCCGGAGCAGCCATAGCTTATACCATCGCGGATTACATCTGGTTCAAGAACATCTTTCCCTCCGATGTCAAGTTTGGATTGAACACATCGGGCAGCACGTTAATATTCTGCGCCGGAGGGTCTTTCAAATGAAAAACATCACCGCAGTCATGTGCCTTGCCTTATTATTGTCAGCCGTATTCATGTCAAACGGATGTAAAAATGTAAGGACCCCGACAGGCCCGAAACCTTATTATACGTCAACCATGACCGCTACCGGTTCATGCACCACTACAATTACGCAGACAGTTTTTTCTGCAACAACAACTTTCACACAAACTCTGACCATATCAGTCACAGTAACGCCGACGCATACGCCCAGCCCGACGCATACTGCAACGGTGACAATTACTATCGCGTTGGGATATATGCGGCAGGTTCCCGGAGGCACATTTTATCAGACAGACGGGTCCAGCGGCTTTTTTCATACCTTATCGCCCTTCAATATCGGAAGGTACGAGGTAACTTATAATCTCTGGTATGAAATCTATCAATGGGCGGTTGATCACGAATATTACTTCGCAAACCCGGGAAGGGAAGGCAAAAACGGGATAATAGGAGCGTCCCCTTCTGTTTCCGTGAATGAACCCGTCACGACAATATGCTGGTATGATATGATAGTCTGGTGCAACGCATACAGTGAAAAATCCGGGCTTTCGCCCTGCTTTGAATATTTAGGCGTTATAATAAAGGATTCGAGGAGCACCAATTTGACAACACTGCAAAATGTAACCTGCCAGTGGGGCAATAACGGCTACAGGCTGCCGACGGAAGGCGAATGGATGTATGCCGCAAGCTATATTGACGGCACAAATTGGACGCCATATAATTATGCAAGCGGCGCGTCTTTTGATACCTCAAATGCCGCAGAAAACGACCTGGTTTCATGGAATATTGCCAATTCCGGCTCAATGATTCATGATGTGGGTGGTAAAACCCCGAATGCGCTTAGCATATATGACATGACCGGTAATGTATGGGAATATTGCTGGGATAATACCGGAACTTATCCAGGAGATTTCACAAATTACAGGCCTCCCGCATCCACAGGGTCACGCGTACTCAGAGGAGCCAGCGCGCTTACTCCGGGATCCGACTATCTTCAAATTGGAACACGATATGGCTATACGCCTAATGGCCCTTCAAACACTTATGGCTTCCGCCTTGCAAGGTCTTATTAAACGGAAATCGGTTTATAAACAATTTATTCATTAGAATGAGAATTATTTTGAAGAAGTAAGACGGTAAAATATTTTATTAAAGGAGTGTGCAGCATGAAATATTTAAAATTTTGCCTTATCGTAATTGCAGTCGTACTTGCTTCAATTTCCACGCTTTTTGCGGCATCTGACAGCAGCATCCTGGATTCGATAGCGGTTATTACTGATTATTCTGGAAAATGCTCCGTAAAAGCCATGAGCGCTGCCAAGAAAAAAAGCGCGGCCATCAACATGCCTGTTTACGAAGGCGATGAGTATTCCACAGGCAAAGGCAGTTACCTGGAGATTACATTTGACGACGCCACCATCGTCAGGCTCGATGAAAACGCCACCATGCTCATTTCAAATTTAAAAAGAGAAAATAATACCGCAAAAACCATCTTTAACCTGACCATGGGCAAAATCTTCGCCATCGTGGATAAACTAAAAAGCCCGAAGGACACCTTTGAAGTTCATACAAAGATGGCCATAGCCGCGGTAAAGGGCACTGAACTTGGTATTTCCGCGGATGACACCGCATCTTCGCTTGCCGTATTTGAGGGCCTTGTAGCGTACATGGATTTAACCGGGCAGAACAGCGTAGACGTACCCGGCGGAAACGAATCAACAACAGGCAGCGACGGCAAGCCCGGAGCGCCGGGAGGCTTTAAGAACTTTTCGGGTTATGGCGGACTAATGTCGGGTTTAAAAGGCCAACTCGACCTGATTAAACAGTTAAAAAAAGAAGGTAAATTAAAAGATTACCTCGAACAGAAGAACAAAGAAAAAGGAGTATCCGGAGGAACCCAGACCGAGGTAAACATTGGCAACGCAGGCAATTCAGGCGGAGTCGAAGCGCTTATAAAACAGCAACTCAAGGACGAGTTAAATGGCGCCAAACAGCACGCTTTTGACGACCTGAAATTCATTAACGAACAGATGCAGGCGGACTTTCATCTTGGAAAGACCATGCTTGACGTTCACGGCAACAGGGTAAGGATAGAGGAATATGTCTTTACGCCAAAGGAAGAGCTGTTAATAGGATACAGCGCCAACGGCCCGGGCACGGCCCAGTCAATAAACCGGGAAATTGACCAGATATCACTCACATTCAGGGATAACAGGCTTGATTACCTGAAGATTAAAAACGTCTTCGCGGCCGACGTATTTCTGCACAGGACAGATACAATGTGGGACAGCGTATTCTACGGCATATCCGACTTCCCAGAGAATTTTCTGGTAAATAAGAATATTACTTTTTCGAACACCGTTGACGACCTGACCTTAAATACAGACTACATGATGATGTATGGTTCTTCCTGGTCAGGTTCACAGTCGGCGTCGTCAATGGTAAACGTAAAACAAAATGAGACCCTGAGCATAAACGGCTGCATCAAGGAAGAATATGAATTTAATTATACCGACTACGGATATCCGTCTTATGGATATTACATGATAAAGACCGCAAATGACAAGACATCGCATGCCGATCCCGATCATCCCTACACCGAACAAAGCTACACCTACGGCGACGGTACTTACATAAAAAGTATGAATAAAAGTTATAACGACGCTTCCACGCTGAACATCAATTATTATCTGATTAACGATAACGGTGTGAGCCTTGTGAATGATAATAATTCATTTGATATCTACAGCCTTGCACTTACCGGCAACCTCGAGATGCAGATAAGTTCCTCAGACTTCAGAAACGGGGACATAGACATTGTTTCAAAGACGCTGATAACAAACGGCGACACGCTTCTTGACCCGTATAACTACGGCAGCATATACGGCATAAACGATTACGGATACGCACCATAAAACCACGGAGGAACAAATGAAAAGAATACCCGCAGCAGCATTAATATTATTTTTACCAGCGTTTATTTACGCTCAGTTTGTGCCGGCTTTTTCGCTTTCAGGGCAGGGGACATACCCGTCCCTGGTGTCAAATACGGAATCGCCCGAGAAAAAGTTCTCGTATTCCGCGAACCTTGCCTCATCATGCATGGTGAACCTTGACGCGCTTCCACAGCTGTGGTTCATACCCACGGTACTGGTTAACTACTCAAATACAGCGCAGCCTTTAAACGTCGGCGATGACAGGTTCCTTTTTTCCGAATGGCTTGACGCCTATGTTTCCTACGGACTGAACTACGAATTTTCAAAAGAATGGGTCGTAAAAGCGCGCGGTACATTCAGAACCGATTTTTCAAAACAGGCCGCGAACGAATTAATGGGTCTCGGGTTGTATGATTTTACAGATTCGGGGATATATGCCGAAAATTTCAACAAATTCGCCTTTGACGGACCGTCCATTTCATTTACAGAAGGTTTCAAATATATAGACCGCAGGTTCAGAAACTATAACACCCTGATATCCGGCATAATGCCCGGCGGTATAGGCACCGGCACCCCTAACGCGTATACAAAGGAAAAAGACAATATCGTTTACAGCGCTTACGCTGACGGCGTATACAACCCGGGAAAGGACGGCTGGAAGATAGCCTTAAAGTTCAGCTATGACTATACCGCTTACTTTGACCAGCGGTTAATCTCCGGCGATTACGGCGCGCTTGAGGCGTTAAAAAGGGCGGATAAGACGGCAAAGATTACTTTTTCCACGCCATACACCGGCGCTGACAAGTCATGGTCTGCCTTTGAGTATTCTTTTTCAAAGACCTTTTCAAACCAGAATTATTATGACACCCGCGGTACCAATATGGACATGACCGACGATGTCTTCAACGCGGGGTATTATGACAATTTTGAGAATGTCCTGAAGTTCACTGTCAGCACTCCTTTCCCATGGAAGGTATTCCCGTGGCAGGTTGTAAACTCCCAGCCGCCCGTTATCACAGTGTCTTTCATTGCGGATTTTTTAAATTACGACAGCAGGCGGGTCAGAGATAAAATAGGCGACTACACGGCGGCAAAACAGGCTGATAATAATTACACGCTTTCAGCCAACTTAAACCAGAAGATCACCGACTACTGGGACTGGAACTTTGACATCAACTACTCTCGCTATAACTCAAATATGGAGTGGGAAGCGCTGGGGCTGTATAATTACACTTACCTGACCATTTCGCTGGGAACAGGCATAAACTTCTAATCAGTAAAGCTGTTTAAAAGGGCCGGCATTTAATGCCGGCCCTTTTTTATGCCCGTTATAAGCTTCACAAAAAGAGTTAGGTATCGCTAACTTTATACGTTTAAACCACATTACGGCGTACATGCCGGGATACCGCCGTTACCGTCAATTTTTACTATTTAAACACATTTCATAAATTCTATAATCGGCCATAATTTTCCTGTATAAATTATTAAAAAAATCAGCCGACACTTGCAGAATTTTTATATTTCTAACATAAATAATTTCAACAATATTTACGGCTGCAGATTATCTTAATAAACAGATTCGCAATCCGGGCCTTGGTAATGGTCCGGGCCTTGGTAATGGTCCGGGCCTTGGTAATGGTCCGGGCCTTGGTAATGGTCTGGGCCTTGGTAATGGTCCGGGCCTTGGTAATGGTCTGGGCCTTGGTAATGGTCTGGGCCTTGGTAATGGTCTGGGCCTTGGTAATGGTCTGGGCCTTGGTAATGGTCCAGGCCTTAGTAATGGTCCAGGCCTTGGTAAGTCTTCCATAAGGCACCTAAACAGGTAATATAGCCACTGGTTGCTGCAACATAGACAATATAAGTACAAATATGTGGAGATTAAACACCATGAATATACGGGATCAAAACACGCAAAACAATCAAATACATTAAACTCAAAGCAATTGCGCTATTTCGTTCAACTTCGCATAATGTATATTATGTTAACTAGAATGTCCGAAAATAAACCGTACATAATTAACGTTGCCTTCACTGCCGCGCAGCCCCGCAGGCTGTCCGGCGGCTCGTGGTCGATTTTTAATCTTCATCCAATACTTTAACTCAAAACTATCCGCCATGTTTGTATGGGATTTTTTTATATGCTTAATGTTTTTTCTAGGCCATAGTTGGGTTACAAATCTTTAAGATCTATATTTGTTTTCTAAATTTAAAATTGAAAATCGAAAATTTAAAATAGCCTTTGTGCAATTCACACCTTATCCATATGTGGATAACTCCCCTATCCACAACGCATGCACATGTGTATTATAACTTTCAATATAATCATCAAAACAAAGCAATTATAGCCTGATTGCAGCATTGTTATGTGTTTATCGGGCGTTCAGGATGCCCTACAACGCGATATTTTTATAAGGCAGGCATATCTGCACCCCCTAAAAAAGCCCCAAATATGGTAGTCCGGCTGGTCCCGGGTTCAATTGCATCCGCATCCATGACCGGCAGCTTAAATCGCGCACGTGTTTCTTCCCGGTGTACAAGTTGCCCCAAAATCGTCCCGCTTTATAAAATTTTATATGGTCCCGGAGCGCCGAACATCCATAAAAAAACCTAAAATAAAAAACGCGATATTTTTTTTTGCCAGGGTGATTGTAGCCGAAAATAAAAATCTCTCAACAGAAACGATCCTGGTGAGAAATCAGTGTTTTTTTTAGACATTGTTAGGCTGGTCAAACATATTTTTCGCGTTTTTTTCACGCGGACGATTTTTTTTATTTTCTTAAAAAAAAATTTTAAAGGAGAGTGAAAACAGAAAAAATTCTGAAAAAATCACCCGAGAGCGCGCCCGGACAGGGTCTGAAACGTCCCGGAACGGAAGTTTCAGGATGTGTAACTTCACTTCAGCGGATATTTTACCCTCCTCGAACCGTCAAGAAGGTGCAAAATTGCCAGGACAGGATGGCTTCCAAGCATCCTCGGGCCGCTGTGGCGCATAATCCGCCGGATGTGCTCCCTGTTTTCCGGGCTGTAGCAATGCACCGGGCACTTCAGGCAGGTTGGCTTGTCCAAAATGAAGGGACATTTGTCGATTCTCTGCATGGCGTAATCCGTAATCCGGCTGCAGTCGCCGCAAAGAACACTTTTTGGAGTCTTATGGATGTCATGGCAGTACATTTTTATCATTATTTTTATTGTTTCGCGTTCCCTTTTTATCTTTTTATCCTCATTCATGTAGAAATTCCTTTTATGCGGTTTCCCTGATGATAAGTTCAGGCGTAAATACTGCCTCCTGAATTTCCTTATGTCCGTTTAAAGCGTTAATGGCAAACTTTGAGGCCGCTATTCCCATTTCCCTTATGGGCTGACGGATGGTGGTAAGGTTGACCGCAGCCGACATTTCAATATCGTCGAAACCCATGACAGGCATATCCACCGGAACGCGTATATCCTGCTTTCTCGCCTCTTCTATGATGCCATAGGCCACGTGGTCCCCGGCGAAACAAAAGACCGCGTCAGCGTAATTTTCCCACATATAAAGCAATCCTTCCCTGCCTTCTTTATAGGCGTAATTATTGAGTTCCCAGACATATCTGGGGTCATATTTAATCTTATTGGCCTCCAACGCAGCCTTATACCCGTCAAGACGTTCCTTCTGGGACTTAACATAATCAGGATTGCCGAGTATGACGCCCACGCGCTTTTTCCCCTTCCTGATTAAGTACTCGGTGCCGTCATAAGCCCCCTTTGTGTTATCGACCCTTACCAGGTGCGCTCCTTCCTGGTGCCCTTCAACTAAAACCACTTCAATGCCCGCCGCTTTATACGCGGAAAGCATGTCCCTGCTCATGGGCAGCGACACCACTATGCAGGCCGAGACCTTCTTTTCCTTCAGTATCCTCTCAAGTATATAAAAATCATTTTTGGCGGCCACCCTGGTAGCGTAAAGAAGCATGTCGTATTCCAGTTTCATAAATTCCGTCTGGATGCCCTCTAAAAGTTCGCTTAAAAAACTGTTTGCCACCAGGGGAGTTACGACAGCAACGGTATGTGAATCTGTTTTCTTACGCACATTCATGTTTTCTGCCATGTATCCCGCCTTTATTTTTTCTTAATTATACCTTAATGGTATCAAAAAACAAAACAAATTACCAGTATTTGTATATATCCTTAACAAAGGCTCTCATGTCCGGGCTATAGCAGTCTTTTGGGCACGCGCTGCATGGCGGCTTTTCGTATATATTGCCGCGCATGTACGGGCAAACCTGAAGCTTTGCCATAGCGTATTCAAGTACCGGCGCGCAAACATCGCACAACCCGTCTTTTGTGCCGTGCTTTAAGGCGCAATTTTCGCTGATAAAACCCTTGATTAACCTTCCCTCTCCTGTTTCAGCAGCACTAAAAGGCCCGCCTTTAACAGGTGCTGTTTTGTCAATCAGGTTATTTATAAGGTCCCCTATTTTCTTATGGGTCAGCATTTCAATTATTTCCTTCAGGATAATGATATCAAAGATGAAAAAGCCTGTTTTCATGAGCGACAGCACAGCCGGCGGCAGCCTGAAGTTCATCAGCGCGTACATAAAGCTGTTTCTTTGTGACATTACTGACGCATAAATGTCAATTATCCTGTATCTGGCTATCAGGTAAATGCTTATGAGCGAGGCGGCTAAAAGCACATAGCTGAAAAGCCGCATCCGCCTGAAGGTCTTCTCAATTTCAACAGGCGGTTTTTCACTTTCAGCGCCGGATGACAACCCCGATAGCGACTGCGCGAAATCGGCCATGAACCTGGCAGAGGAAAAATTCTGATATATGAAAATACCGAATAATACCGCTGATGCGGTAAAGAGTATGACCAGCACAGTAACCAGGTCAAGCACAATTGCCTGGGTGTTGCCTTCAAGGGCAGTGATCCTGGGGCCGAAGAAAACCAGCGCCATTGATATCATGATTATGAATACCTGGAGCATATTCAAAAAGGTGTATTTTTTATAGAAATCCATTTTTTCCAGCCTTTTATCAGATGAGACAAAGAAGTATTCCAGGAAAAGCATCATAACAACGGTCCACATCACCAGAAATATAAGTCCCGGCGGGCCTGCTATGATGTTTAAATCAGCCGATATCCAAAGGAAAGAGAATGTAAGCGCCGTGGAAATTAAGGCAAAACCAAGGAAGAGTATTTTTATGTGTCCGGTTATGAAAAGGACTGCCATTAGAGTGTAAAGCGCGAGGAAAATAATGCCTGTCCGTGTGCTTAGCAGGTCAAGCCCTGCCGCGGCGAAAACCACGACCCCTATCGCGGCTAAAGCGTACATCCCTGAAAAAAAAGAATTGTTTTTACCGCCTGTTTCAGCCATTTTAACCTCCGGTCATATTAAAATTATACCATAACCGGATTAATGGCGTAAAATTATTCCTTGTAGGCCTCTGAAAGTATCTTTTCTATGTCATTTTCCCTGCCCTCGCCGCATATGAACCTGATACAGTTCTTTGCCGCTATCTGTTTCCTGATATATGTCTTAACGCCAAATCCATAACTCTCAGCCAGATCCGCCTCATTTTGTGACCCGGTCAGGATAACAATCTCTATCTTATTTGTTATTTTACTCGCCTTAAGTTTCCGAAGCAGTTCTTTTCCGCTTAGTTTTGGCAATGTCAGGTCAAGGAGAATAAGCTGCGGCTGGTTCTTTGTATTGCGGGTTGAGTACGCGCCTTCACCCATAAGGTAATTAAGGGCTTTTTCACCGTCTTCAAGCCAAAGGACCTCTTTCCCCGGGTCGGATTTCCTGATTGCCATCATTACAAGTTTTGCGTCACCGGGGTTATCCTCAACAATCAAAATGTCAGCGCATTTTACCTCTGTTGCCATGGATCACCTCCATAAAAATATGATCTTATTGTAAATGTTGATTATCCGCCAGGGGGAAGGTCTCATTGCTCAGTATTATCCGGTCCCTTCCGGAATTTTTCGCCTCCAGAAGCGCGTTATCAGCCGCCTTTACCACCTGTTCTATCGTAACCCCGTTTGCGGGGAAAGCCGCCACTCCAAGCGATACTGTAACCCCGCCCAGCATCACACCCTTATTTTTTATCTTTATGTTATGCGACTCGCTGAGTATCCTTGCCGCGCACTGATTTGTCCCTTCCATGGTAGTCCCGGGCAAAATAACAAGAAATTCCTCGCCGCCGTACCTGCACGCTATATCCTCAGGCCTAACCGCTGATTTGATAAGCTTTCCTATGCGTTCCAGGACCATATCCCCGATATCATGTCCGTATGAATCATTGAATTTCTTAAAGAAATCAATGTCCAGCATAATGACGCCAAACGGGATATTGTGCCTTTTAGCCCTGTACAATTCTCTTTCAAGCGAATCTTTCATGTAGCGCCTGTTAAAGAGGCCGGTCAGGGGGTCCAATATTAACTGCTGCCTTAAGGAATCCTGCAGCTTCAGATTTGACAGCGCAAGGGTGATTTGCTCCGCTACCGCCCCTACCAGCTGTTCCCTGGCAAAACTTCTCTTTGAATGGATGTTCGTGGCGGTATCGCCCGGCTTGGGGGTGCTGCGTATGTGGAACATGCCTATGGTCTCGCCCTGCGCCATCATGGGCACGCATATGGTCTCAACCTGGCTCTTGTCAAAACCCCTTGCCCTTATATGCCTGCAAAGCATATTGGGGTTATCCGGCGAGTCAGCCGTATACAGATGGCCGCTGCGTAAAGACCAGCATTCATCCGGGGCAAAACTGTGTTCTATGGGTTCTTTCCCCCACATGCATACCGCTTCCATGAACTTTCCGGAATCATTGAACATGTAAACGGCGCCGTGGTCATCCGGAAAAAGCTGTTCCGCGTAACGCAAAGTAACCTGATGGAATTCCTCCACGTTTTTACAGGACTGAAGCATCTTTCCCATCTGGTTCATAAGGGTTATTTCGTGGGTCCTTTTATCAAGCTCCGATACCCACCTTGTAAGCTTAAGATGAAGCGACTGAAGCGCCTGCTCGGCAAGGTGCCTGTCGCTGATTTCCGCCTTCAATTTTTCCATGTTCTCCTTCAGGCATGCCCTCATTCCGTCAAAAGACAAGGCAATTTCGCCCATTTCATCAAAGCTTTTAATATTTACCGGAGTATCAAGGTCGCCTGCCGAAATAAGCTCCGTAGCCTTTTTAATCTCGCGTATGGGGCGTATAAAGGAATCAGCCGCGAGATAAACCGCCAGCGCGATAATAATCAGCGAGAAAGCAATTATTAACAACCCAATTTCAGCGTTGACCCGTGCAAGTTCGGTCACTGCGCTGTAGTAGTCCGAATAATCAATGGCCAGGACGCCTTCAACCGGCCCTGAAAATTTGTTAATCCTGGTGAGCAGTACCTCGGCGATATGTCCGTTATCGGATGGCAGCCGGATTTTCATCGTGGCGCCGTCTTCCATAACCCTGTCAACCGAACTTCCCATGCCGGCCTTGTAAATACTGTTTGCAACAGAACCAAAACCTGCCAGTATTCCCCCACCCGGCAATATGACTGCGGATTCATAGTTAAGGGTATTTTTCAAGTCTTTTAAATATTCCTGCGTCTTAACGAGCGATTCCCCGCTAATGCCGTTATCATGGGTATTAAAATCGCTTATCGCGGACGCAACCGAGCCTGACATGGCTACCACCTGCGCGTATATCAGCGCTTCAGTGTCCTTTGCCGACTTAAACGCAATTATCAGCGTGTAGGATATGACTACAGCAGAAATTATCCCAAAGACCACGGCAAACCTGCCTGCGATGTTCAGCAGCGGTTTCCTGTAAACCGGCTTGCTAAAGGTTTTGATCTTTTTTTCCTCTTCTGTTATTTTCTCCTCAACTGCGGCCACAGTCCTTTTTAACTCCCGCTCGACAGCGGCTGAAAGCCTGTTTATTTCATTTTTCGATATAAAGTCGCTCGCTCCGGCCCTTATCAATTCAGGCGCTATGTCATCGGTGAGCATGCCTGTCATTACAATGACCGGGACATCAATTTTTTCTTTATTGATGATATTTATGGCGTCCATGGCTGAAAACATGGGCATGATATAATCGCATATTATTATATCCCACTCTTTTGTGTGTAGCTCGTGTTTAAGCGCGTCAGCTGTATCCACCCGCATCCATGACATATTAAATCCGTAGTTTTTTAACTCATTAATAATAAGTATGGAATCAGGCTCGGAATCGTCAATAATAAGTAAGCGCAGCGGTCGGCTCATAATCCCTCCCGGGAAACAGAATACGCACAGGGTGATTTGAGTTGATTTTGGGTATATTAGGTTATAACAATATTTTTGTTTAGAGACCCGTAAGTCTGCCTTTAAATGCAGTTTTATATTTATATTACTATTATAGCATTCGAATTCAACAAGTCAAATTTTTCGTCAGGTTTTTTTTAGGACAAAACGTAAAAAACATCTATAAATTATGTGCTTTCCCGTATTATAAGTTCCGGTTTTAAAATAATTGTCTGTGTTTTTAAATTGGGGTCATCAAGCGACTTTACTGCCAGGTCAAATGCCACTCTTCCCATTTCATCCATCGGCTGTCTTACGGTTGTAAGCGGCGGGGTCATTACCGAAGCCACCGCCACATCATCAAACCCCACAAGTGAAATATCCTCAGGGATTTTTATCCCGTATTTTTTTGCCTGATAAAGGATGCCAAGCGCAACCATGTCGCCCGCCGCTGAAAAAATGGCGTCTGCCTTCATGGACGACCTGCGCAGCAGTTCCATAATGCGCATGCCTTCCTCCTGGTTAAAATATATCACAGGAAAAACCATGTTCTGGTCAAACTCAATGCCATTGTCCTTTAGCGCGTCTTTATAACCGTTAAATCTGTCCATGACCACAGGGTTTTCCTCTTCATCATAGGCGCTTGGCCCCATGGGCCCGCTTATGTATACTATCTTCTTTCTTCCTTTTTTGACAAGGTAATCCACCGCGTCATAGGAACCGCGGTAATTGTCAATCCTTACGCTATGCGCGCCCGGCGTCGAGTTTTCCACAAGAATAACAGGTATGGCCCTTTCCTTGAACTGTTTCATCAGTTTTATGTCGGGTTTGATGGTCAGCATTATTACCGCGTCAGCCTTTTTTCCGTAAAGTATGTTTTTAAGGGTTACGTCCTTGAGTTCCGTAGCGCCGTGCGTGGCATAATGCTCCAGCCTGTGCTTCATCTTATCCGTCTCAAAGATACGGCGTTCCACCCCTGAAAGCACGCCAATTACAAACGGCGAAGAAAGGTATGAACTTACAAATGCAATCGCGTCCGACTTTCCACGGGCCAGTATCCTGGCTGACAAATCCGGGTGAAAGTCCATTTTTTCAATGACCTTTAAAACCCTGTTTTTTGTCTTTTCAGACATCCTGCCCGTTGAATTAATCACGTTTGAAACTGTCACATAAGAAACTTTTGCGGCTTTTGCAACGTCCCTTATGGTTACTTTTTTCATGCCGATTCCCTTTTGATAAGTTCAGGCTCTATTTTTATGTGTTTTTCCTCTGTTATCTTACCCTCAATTGAGTCAATGGCAATGTCAAATATGATATTGCCGAGTTCTTCCAGAGGCTGCCTTACGGTGGTTAAGGCCGGATTAAGGAATTTCGCGGCTAAAATATCGTCATATCCTATGACAGGTATATCCTGCGGTACCCTGATATTTTCCTTCTTAAGCTGGTCTATGGCTCCAATGGCGGTAACATCCCCTGCCGCGCAGAAAAGCGAACGGATGGGTGTTTTGGCGCGCAGGAATGAAAGCGTGCTTTCCCTTCCGTCATCATAGGAATAATTCCTGACATATTTTACATAATTCTTGTCAAACTCAAGCATGTTGTCAGAGAGAGCTTTTTTATAGCCTTTGAGCCTTTCAATGGACGGATAGTGCGCTTCTTCCCCGAGCGGAGGCTGTGTTTCTCCTATGATTATTCCGACATTTTTACCATATTTTTTTATCAGGTAATCTGTAGCCTTATACGCCCCGGAAAAATCATCAAGCTTAACCGAATGCACGCCTTTCATCTCGTTTTCCACGAGTATCAGGGGTATCCTGTTCTTTATATACTGCTGGACTATTTCCACGCTGGGCTTTGACGTAAAAAGCACTACAGCGTCAGCTTTCCTTCCATACAATATTTTTTTGAGGAGATTTTCCTTTACGCTCAAAATATTCCTGGTTGAATACGGCGTAATGCCGTGCATGTATTTCCCCGTCTTAAAAGCCCTGTCTTCCACGGCGCTTAAGATGCTTGAGTAGAATGAAGCGGTAAATTTCATTGAGATAAAAGCTATGGAATCCGTGTTTCCGGTAGCGAGCTTTTTTGCGGATTCATTGGGGTAATAATTGAGCTTTTCAGCGATTTTCTGGACTTTTTTCCTGGTCTCAGCCGAAATACGGCTGTCATTGTTCAAGGCCATTGAAACTGTGCCTTTGGCTAGTTTCGCTATCTTTGCTATGTCGCTTAATGTCGCGTGTTTTTCCAAGTCAGCCTCCTGTTTACAATAATTATTATACATCCGCCGCATTAATAAATCAACGGTTTTGTTAATCAAATGTTAATCAACAAACGGATTCCGAATTCTAAATTCTGAATTTTCAATTATAAACTTCTAAAAGCCGTTATCCCTTATCACTTCCCTGTACCACAACGCGCTCTTTTTTAGATGCCTCTTAAGATTGCCGGGTTCCACGCTTACTATGCCGAATTTTTTTGAATAGCCGTGCGACCACTCAAAATTATCCATCAGCGACCACAGGTAATACCCTTTTAGTTTTACCCCTTCTTTAATTGCCCTGTTGCAGGATTCCAAGTGTTTTCTTACATATTCAATTCTGTCATCATCCTGTATCATCCCGTTCTCACGGGCTGAATCTTTGCACGCAATACCGTTCTCAGTTATATATACGTCCTTTTTATAATCCCTTTCAAGGCGTTTTAATAAGTCATAAAGGCCTTCGGGGTATACTTCCCAGCCTATGTCTGTCCTGTGCTCTTCATTGCCGCCCATGTAAACGTGGCTTGTCTCCCTGAAATCGCTCTTTTTCCCCGGGTCTTTTACCATAAGCCTGAAATAATAATTCGCCCCCATAAAATCAGAAGTATTGTTCTTAATAAGGTCCATATCCCCTTTATCAATGCCAAACTCCGCTTTGTGGACTGTGTCAAAGTACGATATCATTTCAGCGGGATAGGAGCCTATAAGGCCGGGTTCCCAGAATATCCTGTTCATATAGCCGTCAGCCAGCGCGGCCGCTTCATGATTTGTCCTTGTATCAGTATTGGGATAAAAATGAAACGCGCAGTGAGCCGCGCCTATTATGCCGCCTTTAATATTCCTGTACCTGAACCTTTTAACCGCCGCGGCGTGCGATAAATTAAGGATGTGTGTCGCCTTTAAAGCGCGGTCAATGGACCTTGCCTTTGGCGGCATGAACCCTTTTGCCAGGGATATATATGTGACCACCCACGGTTCATTGAATGTAATCCACTTTTTAACCCTGTCCCCGAAATGCTCAAAAGCAAAATCAGCATAGTCGGCAAAAATTTTTATGAATTCCCTGTCTTCCATGCCGCCCTTATCCATTAATGCTGAAGGCATATCCCAGTGGTAAAGCGTGACAAATGGCTCTATGCCGTTGGCTAGCAGTTCATTAATAAGGTCGTCGTAAAACCTCACCCCTTTTTTATTGACTGTACCGCGTCCCTCCGGAAAAATCCTCGGCCATGATAATGAAAATCTGTAGCTGGTCAGGCCGAGTTCCTTCATGATGGCCACGTCTTCCTTAAACCTGTAGTAATGGTCGCAGGCCGTATCCCCTGTGTCGTTATTCTTTATGTTTCCGGGTATGTGTGTGTATTCATCCCATATGGACGGGCCTTTGCCGTCCCTGTTCCACGCGCCCTCTATCTGGTAGGCTGAAGTGCCCGTACCCCATAAAAAGCCCTCCGGAAAAATAATTTCAGCCATTATTTATTTCCTTTCCCGATAAGCACAAACTGGCCGATTTTGGAGCTGCCGGTGTTTGAGCCTGTGCTTTTTACGACGAAATAGTAAATTCCGTTCGACATGCCCTTAAGATTGTCATGAGATATTGTCTGCAGGCATATTCCCCCTGGCAGGCTGCCCCAGCTAATCTGCCTGACGAGCCTGTAATTTACTGTGTAAATGGAACAAGTAACTTCTTTTGACCAGGCCCTGAGCAGCAACCTGATATTAAGGCCTGAAATGTCCGGGTTTACAGGGTTTGGCCAGACCAGTTCCACGGTTACTGGTTCTTTCGCCGCAGGCACGGCGTCAGTCGGCGTTATTGTAGGCGTAAAGGACTGTGAGGGCTGCGGTGTGGGCGTCCCGGTAACCGTTCTGGTGGCCGTGCGTGTTGCCGTATAAGACTGAGTCCTTGTCGCGGTAAATGTATTAACCGCTGTTTTAGTAAGCGTACAGGACATTGTAGAGGTATAAGTACATGTCGTAGATGATGTTTCAGTGGCCGTGCAGGTAAATGTGGGGCTGCCGGCATAATCAGTCTCTGAAGGCGTCTGTGTAAAAGTTACAAATTCAGTTTCTGTGAATGACGGGGACGCGGTCTTTGTGCATGTAGCTGTAAGGGTTATCGTGGCAGTTGAAACAGGCGTGGCCGTATAGGAAGCGGTAATGCTCGCGGTGCCTGTAGGTGTGCTTGAAATAGTAGCAGAAACAGAAGGTGTTTGTGACTGCGTTTTTGAAGGGGTTTCGGTAAATGTCGGCGTGCTGCCCGGTGTGTTTGTGGTTGTAATGGTAAATGTTCCAGTGATTGTGCCGCTCACGGTTGCCGTGGAGGATTTGGTAATGGTGGCCGTGCGTGTCGCTGTGTATGTTACGGATAATGTGGGTGTAAAGCTGGCTGTCGCGGTGCTTGAGTCCAGCGGCGTATTGGTGCAGGTTGATGTCACTGAAGCTGTCCGCGTAGCCGTGAATGAAGGCGATGGTGTTTTTGTTGCCGTCCCGGTAACGGACTGAGTGAATGTATATGTGGCTGTCATGGATTTTGTCTGTGTCAGGGTGGGTGTGTGTGTTTTGGTAAAAGTCGCTGTCTGGCTGGATGAAACGGTGCCTGTCGCGGTGGAAGTACGTGTCGCGGTACGAGTCAGTGTTTTCGTCGGCGTGGATGTCGGGGAATTACCCAATGCCGGTTCCCCGTAAAACGCGCCGCGTCCTTCAGCGGATACATAGCAGCGGCCATATATGTTCGGGTCGCCTATTACAGTATGTATGCCGCCGTACTGGTTTGCGTTCGTGTTTATCCTGGTCCATGTAGCCGCAGTGTCATCAGAACGGAATATTCCGAGCACGCCTCCGACAATTCCGTGCAGATATATGGCCGGATAAGTCCAGCCGGTTGCAGCCTTTCCAAATCCTATCCGGTAAGCTTCGGTGACAGTGCCGACTTTTGCCGCAGTCGCGCCGCTGTCAGTGGACCTGTATAGTCCTCCGGCGCCGGTTGTAATCCATACATGCCCTTCAATGCCAAAAGGCGAAGCTATGGTGCCGTCCCCGTAACCCCAGCCCGGAAGTACAGGAAGCCCGGAAGCAGCTGCGGCGAATGTCTGTCCTTTGTTCACAGACACCCATAAAGTCCCCGCCACAGCGTCATAATAATAGAACTTATTAGAATTCACCCTGTCAGAAATAATATAACGGTCCTGCGGGGGCCCTCCTGCGCATGTCGTCCAGTTTGTCCCGTTATTGGTTGAATATGACAAATACGCGCCGGAAGCCATCCAAATTATATTTACGCCGTCCGGCGATACTGCAATTGATTTTGAACCGCCTCTGTTCGCGCCGGCCGGATTCGACCCAAAAGCAGTCCAGTTTACACCGCCGTTCACGGAATACGCGCCATATTTCGTGGCGCCGCTGTCATCCGCTTTGACTATTTTTGCGGGTACGGCTTCCGCAAAATCGATTCCAAGAGTAGTGCCAACATTATCAGAATAAAAACCGGCCGCAGGTGATGAATCAAGCGTATTGTGGACAAATCCGCCCTGGTCCCCCATGGCGCTCAAAAGCGGCCCGCCTGCCGGAGGGCTTATCATATCAAGCGGAACGGTTTCCTCAAGAACCTTATTTTTAAAATACCATGTTGTGGGTGACGCGCTTAAATTATCGCAGGCCCAGATACCGTAACCGGTGACAAACATAGCCTTATTTGAATCAAAAGGGTCAATCTTAATGTCCTGCATCCAGTGAGGTTTTCGTGATGCCGACCATGGGGCGTATGAATAATCAAAAACAGCGGTTGCCAAAAGAGGCGTCCATGTGGTGCCTCCGTTTGTAGTGCGAAATACCTCGTCGAACGGCCACCAGCGGTCAAAGGTTGATATTAAAATATGGTTCGGATTGTTCGCGTCAACGCTTACTCCCCCGAATCCACCCTGCCCTGCAGGGGCGTTCAGATTGGTCCATACGCCGGTTGATTTATTATACCTCCATACGGCCCCGGCCCCGGCGTTATTGGGCCCGGTCTGGTTAGCGTACGCGAAAAACATATTATTGCCTGAAATGTCCGCCCTTACAGGGCACTGTCCCGCTGGTTGTCCTGCTACAGGGTTCCATGTAGCTCCGGCATCAGTTGACCGGTATAGGGTCTGAAGCGTTCCGGGATTTGTAGTATTGGTTATGCTCACATATATATTATTGGTTGGATTTCCCGCCGTGCCCGTTGTCGGGTCAAACAGGACAAAATTAACGGTTGTATGCGTCACGGCGTTAGGGGCAAATGATGTCACGCGCGCCCAGGTAACCCCGCTATCAATGCTTTTCCAGAGACAGTTCCTGGTAGTTCCCATAAACAGTATATTTCCCTTATTAGGGTCAACCGCAAGCCTCTCGCCCGCCCCCCTGCCGTCTTCATTGCCGCCAACTTTGACCGCGTATGCATCGAGTTTGTTTATGGCCCATGTCGTCCCCCTGTCGTTCGATACAAGTATGGCGCCGGCGCCGGCCCATGACGCGGTATATTTTCCGCACATCATATATACCTTATCAGTGTTGCTTGGATCCAAGGCTATTGATAAAATTCCCATGTAGTCTGTGTTTGTCCGGTCAAGGAAATCGGTTATTGCATCCCATTGATTAAGGCTTGTATTCCATCTGTAAGCACCGCCCATATCGGTCCTGGCGTATGTCAGGCCAGCCTCTGACGGATGATGAATTATGCCAGTGACAAACCCGCCTCCTCCCACTATAACAGACTTCCAGTTATAGGCGGCCGTAACCGTGGATGCCGAAAAAAACAAAAGTAAAAACAATAGTATTGATTTGCCTGATGTAATGGATTTCATCTGATAATCATCAATTTTCCGGGTTTTATCTTATCCCGCGATTTTTCATTCTGCACAGTGTAATAATATATTCCGTTTGCCAGCGCCTTAAAATAAACCCTTCCTATTATGCCTGAGTAAACGCCCTCAGGCAGGTCGCCAAGTTCTAATATACGCACAAGCCTGTAGCCGTCAGTATAAATCTTAAGCGTCGTCTTTCCGGGTTTATCTATATTCAACAAAATATAAAGGTCTGATTTCTCAGGGTTCAGCGGGTTTGGATAAATCCCCGCGGGTGTTGCCGCCGGCGTGCACGCGCAGGTGGCTGTCGCGGTAATAGTCGCTGTTGCAGCCGGAGTACGGGTCATTGTCGGCTGAAGCGTGGCTGTCTTGGTCGCGGTAGGCACAGGCGTCTGTGTAAAAGTCGGCTGCGGCGTATTTGTGCCGGTGGGTATCTGTTGAGTATTTGTCGCGCTGGGCAGCGGCGTGGAGGTTCCCGTATCCTCAGGTGAGGCGGTGTTTGTCGGTTGTGCCGCGGTTTCAGTATAAGTAGCCGTCCCCTCTGCGGTAGCCGTATATGTCCCGCTGACCTGGGCCGTATCTGTCGGCGTGAAGGTAGCTGTAAATGCCGGAGTATTAGTAGCGCTTAATACCGCTGTCGGTGTAACTGACACTGTGCGCGAAGGAGTAAATGTCGCGCTCGGTGCAGGCGTCCACGTCCCTGTCGCTGTATTTGCGGGCGTCGGGGTATCGGTGATAGTATTTACCGGAGTATCTGTCGGGCTTATAAAGACGGTGTCCGTGGGTGTTTGTGTAATAGTCGGAGTATCTGTCGGCGAGCCGGCGTAATCAGTTGCGGTAGGCGTCGCCGTAGATGAAATATCGGGTGTGGAAGTCCCTGTGTTTGTAAATGTATTTGTTGGGGTGGATGTCTTTGTGTTCGTTGACGTGCGGGTGGATGTAAAAGTCGATGTCTGCGTGTTAGTGCTGCCGGGAACATCCGGCGTTTCCGTCAGCGACGGCGTTTGCGTGGCTGTCACGGTTTTTGTCTGTGACGGCGTTCCTGATACGCTGGCAGTCGGCGTCATTGTCTGTGTTTGTGTAGGAGTCCGCGTTCCAGTAGGCGTAGTTGAGACTGTACGGGTGGCGGTATTTGTCGCGGTTTGTGTGTATGTAGGCGTTGTATTGGGGGTATTTGTGGATGATGGCGCTCCCGCCATTAATAGTCTTATGTCGTCTATCTGCACGTCCAAGGCGCCGGTGGCGTTATTCGCCCATTGAAATGCGATTATTGAATTTAATGTCAATGTCCCTGAACCGTATCTCAGGGTCAAGTCAGAGGCAAAGTTAACCGTTACTTTAGTCCATGTGGATGTAGCGGTAAACCCCTTACCGTAAGGGTCTCCGGCAGGCTGGGTAAGCTGGAACCAGTAGCTGCCCGACCCCTTTACGTAAAATTCAACCCCTGTGTAACCTGTGAGGTCGACCGGCACATTTGAACCCGCAGCGAGATTTGTCCCCGTCCCGGCGTAACCGCCGGACACTATGTTCCCGCCCATCGACGCGCAGTAATTAGACGACCCTGGCATGCCACCCGCGGTCATTGAGAAAGAAGCTGGGATAATGGTGCATGTGTTGCTGACATAGTTGTACCAGTCGCCGTTCCAGTTATTCTTACCATTGCCATCCTCGCAGTCATCAAGCAAAAACGAGGTTATTAGCGGTGTATTTGTCGGCGTGGCCGTCCTTGTGTTTGACAGGTTTATGGTGGGCGTATATGTCGGGGTGAGCATTGATGATGATAAAACCATATGAATCGCCGTGTAAGGCGGGATGTTATATGTGAAAGCATTGCCTGTTATGGAGGGTATCTGCGCCCTTTCCGTAATGTTAGATGAAGCGCTGTCAAATCCCCATACCCTGGCGGAATCGAACTGATATGGCCCTGCTATGGTTATGTTTGCCGCCTGGGCTGAAGCGTTCTTATTTATCAAAATTACATGAAGTTTTGAATTATCAGAGGCAAATTGCGATGCGTATACTGTCACATTCGCCACATCGCTTGTATTTGCTTTTACTTTAGTGTCGCCGTATGTGGATTTTGCGCCGTCATAATTGCGGTATAACTTCACGCCTGCCAGGGTGTAAGGATTTGCGGTTGTATCCTGGAGATCCCACCAGTACGCGGCGTAAACGCCGAATTTACCAAAAACCCCGAGCGCGTCGGCCTGGGCTATGCCTCCGGAATATATAGCTCCCCCGCCAAAATCATATTCAGTGACCGCAATTTTTGTGCCTGCGTAATACGCGTCGATAACCGACTGCACTTTGACAAGCATCTGTTCGGGATTTGGTATCCATGCTGTTGTATTATAAGTCGGATCCCACAACGACCTTGGCGCCTGCATGCGCGCGTCCGAACTTGTCGAAGGGTCAGCGCAGCCGCTGTATACTATCCTGCAGCTATTGCCCATATCCTCAGGATACCAGTGCACGTCCAGGACATCCAGAAGCCTTTTTCCATATGTTGCCGAAGCGGCCCTGAACTTATCCAGGTAATACGCGAGAAAATTAAATGTTCCCGTATAACCCGAACCCTGAGCAGCCGAGTCAACCGCGCTGTTTAAATTGACAAAACCCGACCATCCGAAATCAGCGGGGCCGAAAATCTCCACGTTGGGATCGACATCCTTTATGGCCTTTGCGAGGGCTATGCTTTCATCCTTGAGTTCAAGGTAAGTCACAGGCGCAGGGTGAACCATGGGGTGGGTTGATTTCCACAGCGTCGGCTCATTGTCGAGTGATATCATTTTTACGCCGGTGGGGCTTAAGGCGCCGCCGAACTTATTCACCATCCAGTTTACATATTCGTCCATGTATACGTATTCATCAGAAGTATCGGGATTTAGCGCAAATACGCCGCTTGGTTTTTTGGATATTACGGTTTTAAACCTGTCTGATGTGGAGTCGGTTACGCCGGGCGAGGTTACGTTATTGTTCCATATCTTGTCCGCGGCGGCAAAACCTGCAAGCTGGACAGTAACGAGGTCGCTTTGCCCCCTTGCCAGGCACTGGTTATGAAACCTGGTTAAGACTTCACCGGGAGTATCGCAGGCTGTAACACCATAGGCCTGGCAAAGATAAGGGTCGCTGCTGTTGGGCCCGTAATCAACGCCCGCGTTGCTGGCATTTATCTCCCAGTTATACGCGGAATATCTGTTGCCTCCCTGCCTGCGGGCGGACCAGTTTATGTCGCCAGCCAGGTTTAGTTCCGCGGAATTATCGGCATCACCGGCGATATTGCATCCATATATGTGCGGAGATATGGCCGCCCGCTCCTGAGTTACATCAATGGTAATGGTTGCGGAATGGGCAAGGTTATATAATAAGATTAACAAAAGGATTTCGAAAAATACCGCCGCTTTTATTCTCATATAGCCTCACCATTTGGTATGCTATTTCGACAATCCAAAACAGATAAAGTTTCTTATTATCCTTAATTTATACGCTAAAATAAATAATTATGCAAGTTGATTATGTGAAGAGTGTTTTTGTTTTATGCCGTGCCTCTTACGATAAGTTCCGTGGGAAAAACAATGGTTTCAGGCTCCCTTTTCTTGTTGCCGGCCGAGAGCGCGGCAAGCTCATATGCCTTCTTGCCCATTTCGTGGATTGGCTGTTTTACAGTGGTCAGTTCCAGGTTCTCGGACATAAACTCATCGTCAAACCCGATTATGGAAAAATCACCCGGTAAATTCAGCCCTGATTTCTTGGCCGCGTCGACAGCCCCGAAAGCCAGTATATCTCCGGCTATTGAAAATATGGCGTCAGCGCCTTTGCTGCGCAGCTGATGAAAAGCTTCTTTGCCGTCATTGTAAAGATAACTTGCAGTTTTAAATATAAGGTCTTTATCCGGTTCAAGCCCCGCCGCCTTAAGTGCATTTACATAACCCCTGTACCTTTCAATCTGCGGCCTGGTGTTTTTCAGGTCCCCGGCTATTAAGCCTATTTTTCTCCTGCCTTTTTTAAGCAGGAAATCAGTCGCGATAAAAGCGCCTCTTTCATTATCCGCCAGTATTGAACTGGCGCCTTTGGATTCGGTCTCTATGAGTATTACCGGAATGGCTGACTTTTTGTATTCTGCAAGAATTGAATCATCAATGCCGATGGATATGACTATTACCGCGTCCGCGTTTTTTTCATTGAGGATCTTCCTGAAAATATTGACCGCGCCCTCGCCTGTCGCGCGCGAGGAATAAAGATTAAGGTCATATACCGAAGAACAGTTTGCCTCCTGGGCCCCGGCTATTATGGTGGCCGGAAATCCGGTAAACCCGGGCTCTATGACAGCGATGTTGTTAGTGGAGCCTTTTACAAGGTTTCGGGCGGCTGAATTTGGATGATAATCCAGTTTTTCAATGGCTTCAAATATACGTTTTTTCGTCTTTTCGCTTATGCTGCCTTTATTGTTAATCACTTTGGAAACCGTCACATGTGTTACACCGGCTTTTTTCGCTACATCCTTGATTGTTGTCCTTTTCACATATTCCCCGTTCAGATAAATATATTTAGGTTCACGTTTACCTGACTATAACAGAAATGTCCAATTTAGTCAATATATTGGGGTAGTAAGATGAAAATATACTATTTACAACTTGCCATTAAAAGACATTTTTCATTTAATTATTAATCGTAAATTGTATTTAAATACCTTTCCACTTATTGTACCAGCCGTTTAAAAGCGGCAGGAACTCGGCCGTGGCCTTTTGGGTGCCGGCGCTTGTCGGATGGTCGTCCGAACCGGAATAATAATACAACGTATTCTGGCTGTTTGCTACTATGTGCTCTTCTTTTCCATTTTTAACCCAGTGATGGTTATCCGGGTGTGTTAATACATTATACAGGTCAAAAGTGTAGACATTATTGTGGCCGTAAGCCGATAGCCAGCCTGTTTCCCTGTTCGCAAGCCAGTTTGACAGCTCCCTGGTCAAAGCGGCGCTGCTTATAATTATTTCCGGCGGCGGTATCAGCAATACAAACATCTTATCCTGATGCGCCGCGAAGTATGTCAGCATCGAATTGTATATGGCTTTTTCATCATCAATTGAAGTGTCAACTTCACTGTTGGGATAACACGACTTGAACATAATAACGGCGTTTGAACCGCCCGGGTCAGACATGGTGTTTGACGGATAATCAGAATGTGAAGTGTTAGCGTATACAGTAGGCATGGTAGTGTCATTAAACCAGCATAGCCAGTCGCCTGTATTTGTATTGGAGCCGATAGGCGCCAGCCCGGTACAGCCGGTATCAAGAGGCGCACTCCACCCATAATTGGTTTCTGAGACATAGTAGTTATTGGTATTTAGCCCTGCGCCCATATTTCCGTTGCCGGTGGCCATTAGATATCCGCCCACCGAGTGGTGGATGAAGACAAGTTTCGTGACAGTTGACGGCGCAGCCGTATTCAGCGCCCCGGCTTCCCAGACATTCGGCGATGCCGGATTTTGTTTGGAACATGAAATACTTATCAACGCTACAGAAACCAAAATTAGCAATTTTTTAACCATAAGTCCCCCTGTTTTAGTTTATAATATGACAATGTTATATGGCAAAAGTTGCGGTAAAACCATTACAGGTAATCAAAATCCCAAAACACAGGCCTTAAAGCCGGGAAAAAAAATTTTAATACACCCTTGCCCGCTTTATAACCCAGCGCCAATTTCAGGAAATCACCCTCATCAAACCGCATTATTTTCTTTTCCTTAATCAGCCTCACAGTAACAACAGGCTGCAGTTCTCTTACATCACGGGATATTGCAAGATAATCATTCCAGGCGCCTTTTGCCCCGGCTTTTCTCATTCTGCCGGCAAAAAGTTCCGAGAGTATCTTCATAAAAACTTTAAAATTGCATATCCTGAACATTTTTATCTGCTTTAAATTCTTATATTGTTTTGTCTGCGCGGCGTCAGGCTTTCTTCCCGGGAACGCTTCCATAGCCCGGCAATCATCATAAAAAATCGCGTTAAATCCATTTTCGCGGGCGGCTGTGAGCGCGGCGTTTAACAGGGCTTTTGACGCGGATTCATGGCCAAAGAGGCATCCAAACTCGATTAACTTCATTGCGCAGGGATTTTCGGTCCAGGCCTTCTGTAGCGGGCTTATCACGGCATACGCAGACAGCTTGTTTTTATAAAATGCGCCTGTTATCCGGTACTCCCCTTTTCTGAAGCCTGTCGTATTTCTCCAGTAATTAAGGTTCCTTCTTACCATACCGGTTTTTCCCGCTGAAAAACGCTCATAAATATTATTTAAAGCGGCGAAATCCCTCGCGGAAACATTCTTTATGACATATTCCCCGGGATCAGCCGCCATTTCTTTATTGATTATTTTGTGCGGGGTGAGTATTTCCCTGTAGCCAAAACGCGCGTAATAATCCGCCTTAAAAGGATACAGGACAGAAAGCCCATATCCTTCCTCCGCCATATACTTTATGGCGTCTTTCATGAGCGAGTTGGCGTATCCCTTTCCTCTGCACTCTGGAGAGGTTGCCACACCGCCTATACCGGCTAAAGGCATGAACACGCCGTCAAAGTACATTTCACGCGGTATCACGGTGATTGAACTGGCAAGTTTTGCCCCATGATATAACAGCCTGACATTGGAAGGTTTAAACCCGTCTTCTTTTAGGGTGAGCCCGGACATGAATTTTGACTTGAAAACATCTTCCGAAAGTTTTATAGCATCATTTAATGTGCTGTTATCTGCGGCTATTATTATATTAGTCATTAGTAATTGGTATTATCATTTGAAAATTCCTTTTAAAACCGTCTTCCACACAACATCAGGCCTGTCGCTTGATAAAGACGACATCATTTCTCCGCCTTTATAACCCCAGACCCACAGGTTTTTGATGCCCGCGTCTTTCGCGGCTTTGATTGCCTGTAATGCCTGGGCTTCTTTTCCTTTTTTATACCCAAAACCCTGAAGCCAGAAATGCGGTTCTTTGCCAGCCATGGCGCAGATTTCATTGATTCTGGACGCGGCTGTATAGTTCTGCGAGTATACGTCAGTTTTGCCTTTCATCCAGTACCAATACGGGTCAACCCCGAGGGAATCGACCTGCTTTATTCCCGCCATCGACTCAAACGTAGCGCTCCGCTGTATGTCGCTCACCGATGTCAAAAGCACCACTGATATCTTTATTTTTCCGCGCGATTTGTCCTTTATATACGCGCTCATGTCGGATACAAATCTCTTTACGGAATTTTCGCGGAATTTTATCACGCTTAAGTCCATCTTAAAGACCGGCATGGCTTTCAGGTTCTCGATTTCATACGCTTCCCTGCAATAAGGGCACCTGCACGCCCACGCTGTCTTATTGCCTGATTTTTTTACCTGGAAATGCGGTTCATCCCAGAGTACCGCGTCCACACCCATGTCTATGGCCGCGTCGGCCCACTCTTTCATAAATTTCCTGAAGACCGGGTTATTAAGGCACGCTGCCGGTATTTTTTTTCCGTTTGAGAGCACCTGCCAGGCCGTAGTATTTTCAAGCAGGAAGTTTGAAAATGATTCCCCGCCAAAGACCCTGCCGACTGCCCAGGGGTCTATCCAAGTCTTAAACCCATAATCACGGCCCGCCTTTACCATATCCTTTACATTTTCGCTGCTGTACATGAGGTCTTCCTCGGAAAATGTATGCAAAATGGAATTAAAACCGTCTTTTTTAAGGGACTTTAAATCGGCAACAAAATGGTTTAAGTGCCTGTTCGAAAAATAACTTACGCCTATTTCAGTGAAGTTTTTCATGGTACTCCCTCCGCAGTAAGCATTTAGCTCCTGTAGCGGGCGCATTATATGCGCCCGTGCATTAAAGGCCGGCAGCATATAATGCTGCCGCTACATTACAATAATTATACCACAACCAGCCAGACTACAAGCGCGGTCAAAATAAAAAACGGTATTGAATACTTATGAAACTCCAACAACAGCCCTTGCTTTTTTGAATTAAGAAGCCTTAAAGCTATTATATTTGCAAGCGACCCTACGACAGTGCCGTTGCCGGCTAAATCAACGCCGTAAGCAATAGCCTGCCAGTTACCTGAAAACTTGGACATAAATATCGCCGCGGGGACATTTGAAATGAACTGCGAAACCAAAGCCGACGCGAGATATACATCTTTAGGATTATTCATATTAAATAAGGAAACAAGCGATATCATAAACGGCACTTTTGCCAACAGTGAAAAATCAATAAACATAATTATAAACGTGAGTATAAGCAGCCAGTCCACATCAGCCAGGACTTTTTTATAAAAGATAAAATACACCGCGGCAATAACCGGCAGCGCGTACGCCCCGGCCTTAAACTGCAGCGAAACAAGAAAACACGCCATAAGGGCAAATGACACCAGCCCGAGTTTTTTGTCCTGTTTTATTCCGCCATGCTCCATATTAAAATGCAGCGCGCGCGGCTTTACAGTAAAGAAAATAAAAAGAAAAAGCGCCGCGGCCATAACAGCTGACGGAAGCGCCATTTTTACCATAAAAGAAGCGAATGAAATGCCCCATCCGTTCCATATAAAAATATTCTGCGGGTTTCCTATAGGGGTTAAAGTTGAACCCACATTAACAGCTACGGCTTCAAAAATCACAACTTTTACAAGGTCATTTTTTAATACTTTCTGCATAGCTACCGTGACGGGGACCACGATGAATAAGGTAATATCGTTGGTCAAAAACATTGAAAGCAGCGCTGACAACCCCGCCATGAAGCCCGCGAGCACCCTCTCATCCTTTATTCCGGAGAGCAAATGACGCGCCAATTTATCAAGGTAACCGCTCTGTTTAATGCCGGTGGCAACCATGATAAGGGATAAAAGAAGCACTATGGTTTTCCAGCCGATGAATTCATGGTAATGCTGCATGTATCCCGGCATTAAAGCCGTAAGAAATATGAACAGAATTATCAGGATGAAGAGGAATGTTTCTTCTTTTATGAAACCGTATATTCTTTTCAAATATGTTTACGCTTTCCTTTTTTTTGCCTCTGCAAGGGTCGCTTCAATGAGTTTTTTCAGGGAATCAAATGTCTTTTTTTCCTTCAGCGAGCCGTCGTCATTGAAAGCCGCTGAAGCGTTCGGGACAAACACCTGCGGTGACGGAAGCGCGAGTATGTTAAGGGTCAAAAATGACTGCCTTATGGCAAGCTGGCTCCTGACCGTGCCGAAAGGCCCTGTTGAAGCGCCAAATATGGCCGCGACTTTGCCTCCCCATGAGTTTCCGCCGCATCGCGAAGCCCAGTCAATGGCGTTCTTTAATCCGCCGGGTATTGAATGGTTATATTCAGGTAGCGCGAAAAGCACCACGTCGGATGATTCGACAGCAGTTTTCAATGACGCCACGCTTTCAGGTGTTCCCTTGTCTTCAATGTCGCCGTTATAAACCGGGATGCCGGACTCTTTAATGTCAAACTCCGCGTATTCTTCCCCCGCATTTTTTACTATGCCTTCAGCTATCTTAAGAAGCTTCCTGTTATACGAGCCTTCACGCAGGCTGCCGCAGATGCCGAGAATTTTTAAAGCCATATGCCCCCCCTAAGTTATATGTTAAATACATGATAGGATCAGAATACTTACTCAGCCAGCTTTCTTGCCGTCTTTACAGCCTCATACGCGTCTTTTGAATACCCGTCCGCGCCTATTTCCTTCGCGAAACTTTCTGTCACAACAGCCCCGCCAACCATGAACTTGCATTTTATCCCCTGTTTTTTTGCAAGGGCAATCACCGTCTTCATTTCCACCATGGTCGTAGTCATAAGCGCCGATAATGCCGCTATCTTAGCGCCTGAATCCTTTATGGCGCGGATTATGGCGAACTCGTCCACGTCCTTGCCAAGGTCAATGACGTCAAACCCGTAATTTTTAAGCATGAGCGCCACTATGTTCTTGCCTATGTCATGAATATCGCCTTTTACCGTCGCCACGACAATGGCGGTCTTTTTTTCTTTTTTACCCGGCTCCAGCGCCAGCAGGGGTTCAAGTATTTTGAAAGCCGCTTTCATGGCGTCGGCGCTCGCGATTAACTGCGGCAAAAAATATGTTTTTTTCTCATACAGGTCGCCCACCTGCGAGATTGCCGGTATAAGTATCAGGTCAACGATGTCTTTTGGCTTGTTGCCTTCCTTTAATGACGCCTGTATATGCTCCTGTATCGACTCCGCATTGCCGCCGATGACGGCTTCATGCACAGCCTGCAGGTTGTCAATTGCCCCCTTAGGCCCCGCTTTAAGCCCTGACGGATGCGCCGCAACTGACGAGAAGCGTTTTATGTAATTCTCGCTGTTCCTGTCTTTTGCCGTCAGGACATCAGCCGCGGCTTTTACGTTCATAAGCAGGTCAAGCGACGGGTTGGCAATGGCCATGGTAAGGCCCCTGTTGACAGCCATGGCCAGGAACGCGGCGTTGACATACGCGCGCTCGGGCAGGCCGAAGGACACATTTGAAAGGCCGACGGCCGAGTTATATCCGTTAGTTCCCGCCCATTCTATGAGCTTTAATGTTTCCCCGGCTGCTTTCTGATCAGATGATACCGTCATCACAAGCCCGTCTATCACAATATCTTTTGAGGTGAAGCCGTATTTTTTTGATTCCGCAGCCACTTTGCCGATTATGGCAATGCGTTCTTTCGCGGTGGCCGGCACGCCTTTTCCGCCAAGCGGCAGCAATATGAACATGGCGCCGTATTTTGCCGCGATGGGAAGCATGCGTTTCATCTTTTCCGGCTCGCCTGAAATTGAATTTATCAGCGCCCTTCCCGGATAGACGCGCAAAGCCGCTTCAATGACATCCGGTGAAGACGAATCCAGGCAAAGCGGCAGGTCGCTTAGGGAGCCCAGCATCTCCACTATCTTTATCATGGTCTCCCTCTCGTTAATGCCGGGCATGCCGACATTTACATCCAGCACCAGGGCGCCCTTTTCCGCCTGCTCTACCGCGAATTTTCTGACTTCCTCGGTCTTTCCTGCTTTAAGTTCTTCCTGCAGCTGCTTTTTTCCGGTCGGGTTTATCCGCTCGCCGATTATAGTCACGGGAATATCCGGTGAAATAAAAACGGTTTTTCTCGCTGAAGTCAGGCAGCTTGTGCCAATGATCTCCGTTTTTGCCGGCTTTGTCCTGCCCGCGCTCAATACCATGCTGGCAATATACGCCGGGCTTGTGCCGCAGCAGCCGCCGAGCATATTGCATCCGGCGCTTAAGAAAGCCTTTGTATGTGAGGCGAATGATTTCGCGTCCATGTCAAAAACAGTCTGCCCGTCTAAGAGCCTCGGCAGTCCCGCGTTCGGTTTTGCCATTAGCGGCACTTTCGCGTAAGGCTTCATCATTTTTATGACTTTGACCATCTCTGCCGGGCCTGTGGAGCAGTTCACGCCCACTACATCCGCGCCCAGCGACTGCAGCGTGATAAGTGCCGAGACAGGATCGGTCCCGGTAAGCGTCCTCATATCTTTATCAAAGGTCATGGAGACAATAACCGGCTTATCGCAGCTTTCCTTGACCGCGAGCAGGGCCGCCCTTGTCTCCTGTATGTCAATCATGGTCTCTATGACAAAAAGGTCCACGCCGCCTTTTAAAAGCCCTTTGACCTGTTCCTTATAAATATTTATACACTCTTCAAAAGGCATATCGCCAAAAGGCTTTGGAAAACGCCCTGTCGGCCCTATATCCCCGGCCACGAGGGCTTTTGTGCCCGCTACTTTTTTAGAAAGCCTGGCAAGCCCCTCATTTATCCTTAAAGTCTCGCTGCCCATGCCGAATTCATCAAGTTTTATCCGCGTGCCGCCCAGGGTAAACGTGTATAGTATCTGTGTCCCGGAGAGCAGGTATTCCTTCTGGAGTTCCATCAGGTGTTTGGGATTCTCCAGCGCCCATTTCTCAGGGCATGCGCCCTTTGGCATCCCGCGCTTTTGCAGCGCCACACCGGTGGAGCCGTCAAGAATGACGAGCCCTTTGCTTATCAGCTTTTTTAATCTGTCCTTTGAATTCGCTTTTTTTGCCATAAATACTCCATTGTTTAATTTTATTATTGGGAATTCCCGGTCGATAAATCAATAATAGCACAGAAACTTACGATTTACAAACGCAAAGGCTTCTAACTTCGGACTCTACCCTCCACCCTCCGAACGGTTTTACAGAACTCCCGCCACCGCGATAACCGACTTCTCCGGGGATAACAAATACCTATCCGTAATGGTGATGCCTATCTTTGAAAGCTTCATCGCGTCGTAAATATCCTTCTGATACGCCAGCCTCAAGTCGCCATAACCGGGTGAAAAACGCCTTGTTATTGTCCTGGCTTTTTTCGCGGACTGGGCTTTTAAGAATTCCTCCATCCAGTCCAGGCCTGTGTCAGCCGTCTCCGAACCGACAGCGTCAAGAATTATCCCGAGCGAGGCGTTGCCGCCTTTTATCTCAGCGTCGCGGCGTTCTATTATTGCGTTCCCTGCCGTAGCCGCGGTCAGCAGGACTTCCTCGCACCCCTGAAATAATCCGCAGAGCTGCCTGCTTTCAAAGGATATGCCGTTTGCAAGCGTAATAGCACCGCCCCTGATAGAATCAATTTTTATGAATTCATACGCGCCTTTAAGCTCGCATAACATTTCGCCGAGTTTTATCCCGTCATCTATGGATTTCTGCTGTTCCGCCGATATCTGCGTCATGCCCTTTTTATAACCCATGCGGAACATGATATTTTCCAGCGGGACTTTTGTCTGTATGCGCTCCAAGTATACCGTGCTGCCCATGAGAACTCCTTTAAATTTACTATTTACAATTTTCCATTTACAATTATAATATAACACAAAACTAAAATACGTTCTATAATTTAAGGAGGTTTTTTATGGTGGATGCAGGGTTCAGTTTGATGACGTTCTTTTATGTCCTGATGGTCATTGTCGGCATCATGCTAGCGGTAATGATATTTTTGGCGCCGATAAAGCTGTGGTCGATTGATAAAACTTTAAAAGAAATACTTGAAGAACTTAAAAAACAAAAATAAGGCAAAACAAAACCGGGCGAGCCACCGGCTCGCTCCTACGAGAACAGGACAAATCCCGCCTTGCTTTCGTAGGGGCGACCCGGTGGGTCGCCCGAATTTTTACATTAACGGTTGAAGTAGTCTTTAACCACTCTCGTAAAATCATACCTGTTCGTCAGCATGGTCATATGGCTTCCATGTTCAAACATATGCACTTCATATTTGCTGTTTTTTGACTTTAAATCGTTGTACGTCTTTTCTATCCCCGGCAGCATTTCATCAACCTTGCTTGCTGTTAAAAGTACAGGCACAGTTACAGCCGCCGGGTCTTTATGGAAAAACTTCAGGGATTTTTTCGCGGCATTCAGGATCATCTCCGTATCCATATCCACAACCTTTTCCCACTTAAAACCGTGAAGCATAAACCACGCGAAACCCATCTCGCCGCTCTTCTCCTGCATCCTGGCTTCTTTTATCTTCTCAGCCATGGCAACAGGCATCCTATCCCCGATAAAGCTGTCACACACGCATTTTATGGCCAAATCAGGTCTTTCCAGCGCTATATTAAGCCCCACCATGGCTCCGCCGCTTGTCCCGACTATGTATGCTTTATCCACGCCTAGGCGCTCAAATAACGAGATTGCGACTTTCGCGTTCTCATACCAGAAATCTTCAGGGAATTTATCAATCTTTTCAGACTTGCCGTGGCCCGGATAATCAAAGGTAAAGACTTTAAAATACTTGGAATAAAAACGCACGATTTCTTTCTTGAACATGGAGGACGCCGTTGTATTACCGTGCAATAAAAGCAGGAACGGTCCTTTTTTGCCGTAAGTATTGAAATAAACTTTTTTGTCGTTGTATTTAAAGTACGCCAAGATTAGCTCCCTTGTGTTGTTGTAGAGACACAGCTTGCTGTGTCTTGCCTTCAACGTTTGAGACGCAGCAAGCTGCGTCTCTACAGAAATCTCTACAAACCTACAATCCCTCTAAAATCTTCCCCGCTGATAGAACCAGATTATAGCATTTTGTCTTAAACAATCCCGCCTCATTTGCCTTCTGCATATTCTCAGGTGTTCCTATGTTTATCCCAAGCAGTTTCTCGCACATGACAGAGCCGTTTTCTTCCTCAAACTTTGCCATAAACTGTCTCCCAAGCTCATAAGTTTTTGTCTTTGCGTCAACGGCCTCAAGGTTTTCCCTGCCGTGTTTTAATGAAATAGCCATCAGGGCTCCTGAAACCGCGCCGCACACGCCCGCGCCCTGCGCAGCCACGCCCGCGCCAAATATTGTGGAAAGTTTTAGGGCGGTCTTTTCATCAATTGAATCCTGCTTAAAAGCCGTAAACACAGCCTGAGAACAGTTAAACCCGCTCTTAAACAACTCGCCTGCCCTGTCAGTTTTTGTCATATTTGCCTCCAGCGTTTATTGCCGCGGGCCAAAACACGGCCCCAGCAATATTATAATATAACGTGCCACAGCACTCCATAATTTTATATTTCTAATTTTGAATTTTAAATTGCCCTTCATTCATCATTTCCCCGGCCGTCCGCAGTATGAAATCGGACACACCCGAGGACAGCATGGCTTCCATGGTCTTTACAGGGCCCGCTTTATATTCGGCGGCAATCCCTGTTCCCGGGAAGAGTTCCCTCGCCTTTTTTACAGACGCCGCGTAATTATCTGTATAAGCATAAGACACAGGCATTGACAGTTTCACAGGACCCGGCACCCCGGCGCTTTCCAGCTTGAAATTATTAAGCTCAAGCATGTTTATGTCGTCGAGCAAAGCCGTGGGTATTACCTGCGGAAACAGCGGAAGCGGCTGCATGAACGCCTTCCAGAAGCTGCCGTCGGTAAAATACGCGCTTTTGTAATCCAGCGCCATATCAGGGTTGCTTGAAGAATTCAGGACTGACGCGAGCAGTTCTTTATTTGATATTTTATCGCCGTATTCATACCGCGCGGCGAACGGGCTTGCAGATTTCGGTTTTAAGTATGCCAGGTCGGATAATGTCTTAAACTCCAGGAAATCCTGCGGCCCCGATGAAATGTATTTGCCGTCAGCTATCTGTTTTAATAATTCTTCGTGGTTGCGCCTGTAGAAGTCATCTCCGTTATCGCCCTTGGGAAGCATCGGATTTATGGCGATAATGCCTTTTATCCGGGAGGAAAAATCGTCCCCGGGCTGTGACAGCAGGGATATAAGCACATCGAAACCGTCGCCCCACGTGACAATCACGGCCTTTTTTCCGCCTTTCATGGCAAAATCAAGGCCTTCTTTCAGGTCTTCCATATACGCGGGCAGCCCCCAGTTTTTGGCGGCTTTGTATATGTCCTTTTCACCGCGGTAAAAAGGGATATTATTGTTCCTGTTTACCATAACGCCGCACGCCATGTTTCCCGCGACAGCTTTCTTTATGGTCATATATAACCAGCCCGGGCCCAGGCCTGATGACGGTATGAAGATAACCTCAGGCGCTTCCGCTGTTTTTCCCGGCGGGAATCTGTAATACTTATTGTCCGGGAATATTCCGTACTTGCCGTAATCGTCGTTCCTGCCTATTTTGACAAGTTTGTATTCCTTTGCCTCTTTTTTGCCATTGGCCCTGCTGATAATATCCTTGAATTCGCCAAAAGTGGTGTTCCTGTAAATGATAAATCTCTTTAAATCAAAGTGGTCCGTGGAAAAATTATTAACCCCGTCGCTTGCGGTAAATCCGTATTCATAATGCTTCCTGCAGAAGTCCCTGACCCGTTTGTTCGCCATGCCGTAAGGATACGCCATGACATTTAAAGTCGTTCCCAGCCATTGCTCAAGCCGTTGCTTTGAGTCCACAACCTCATGATAAAGCTGTTTGTCATCAATTTTGGAAAGGACCGGGTGAGAATAACTGTGGCAGCCGAACTCGACCCACGGGCTTTTCATGACATTATGAAGGTCGGACGGCGTCAGGTATTTTTTTACATCCTTGTGAATGACTATGGGATAAAGAAAGAACATCGCGGTGACCTGCTGACGCGCGAGGATGGGCAGGATATTCTTGCTGCTTTTCCACCCGTCGTCAACGGTAAGCAATACGCTCGGGTTCTCAGCTTCCTTTTCCTGGCAGAGGATATTTTCAAGCCCTTCCATATTTGTCACAGGTATGCCCTGCTTTTTAATATAACTTAACTGCCACTCCAGCACCTCGGGAAGCACGGAATAAATATCACTGATGGAGTATCCGAACTTATGGTAACAAAGAGCCACGTTATCGGAAAAGCAAAAAGAGGAAAACGCCGCCATTAAAAAAACAAGCAGCGTTATCCTCTTTTGCATGTGACTCCCGTGAAGCATTATTATACTTTTTTAACGGCTAATTCTTTTATGTAAAGTTCCTTGCCCTGCGTTTTGGCTATCCTTCCTGCCTGCAGGCAGAAACTTTCAAAACGCGCCTCTAAAAGCTGCGGGTACGGGTTGCCGTCCGCTTCTATGGTCAGAAACGGTATGCGCTCCGTATCCCTGAAGGACTTATTGTTCATGGCTTTGCCCGCGCTTTTATACGCCTCTTCCCTGCTTTTCATGTCAAGGCTGTTGGCCATGATGGCTTCGGTAAAGCGCACAGGCATGCAGGAGAACGGGCCGATGTTGACTATACCCGCGTATTTTGAGAATATGTCGCGAAGCGTTATTCCCATTATAAGCCCGGGCTCGCCTTTTAAATCTTTCGGCACTATATGTTCCGAGTACCTGATGATATCCTCAATGTCCACCAATTCAACATTATAGAACCCTGATTCAGCTATGATCTTTTTTACCTTCACCTCAACGAACCTCTGCGTGGCGTCGGAGAGGACAAACTCAAGCCAGCCCAGCATGGTGTAATCAGGCACGTGGAGCTTATGCTTGATCATATAGTTAAGGTAATACAGCCACTCTGTTAAGTGCCCGACTTTTGCTATGTAACCTTTTTCCGCGAGCCTTTTGGCAATGTCCTTGTTTGAGAAAGAATCCCTGCGGACGAATATCTCGCCGACAACCGCCACTTCAGGCGTTTTATCAAGTTCAACTTTCTTGGGAATTTTCTTCAGTTCAGCCATGGAAGCCTTCAGCTGCCTGTAAAAATCAACTTTGGAGCTGCCGTCCAGGGACTGCATTAATTTGTCATACTCAACATCAAATATTTTTTCGCCTTTAACCGGATCGGTCGCTATGGTCCATATGGCGTTTCTTACATCGTCCATTACGTCAGCCACGAGCAGGCCTTTCCACGCGTTAAGCGTGAATGTCGGCCCGACGCCGGTATAGCGTTCCTCGTTCGCGAGCGAAAGCAGCGCCACATCCTCAAGTTTTCTTTCTTTAATAAGCATGTTCATATAAACGTGGTACTGGCCGAGCCTGCAGTAACCCGCGGCGCGCGGCTGGAAAACAACAAGCTTTTCATTCGGGTTTGTCCTGTGCTTTAAATAGCGCAGCATGGAACCGATACACAGCACCATGGGAAGGCACTCTTTGCCGGTTGTTACGCTGCGTCCCAGCCTTAAGGCTTCCCTGTCCGAGACAGGCATGCCTTCAGCGCGTATTCCCTGGTTCCTGAATACGGCCGCAAGGCTGAGTGCCGCCGTGTCGCCCATGTTAGGAATTATAAGCTTTACATTTGGGTCTGTTAACGCGAATTTCTTGCCTTTCGAATCCACGAAGAACATGCCGCTTGCCGTGACGTCAATGATGGCAGGCACGAAAGTGTCCGCCGTTTTAGCGACCGCTTTCTTCTGGACTTCATTATAATTCTTAATAACATCAAGGTAAGCTTCCACCCTGGTGTCTATGCCTGCGTCAGCCGTGTGTCCGTCAATCTCGAGGGTCAATGACGGCTTGGATTTCATGATACGCCTGAAATATGTCACCAGCAGTGAGTCAATGGCGCACAGGAAGTTTGTAATATACAGGCCGAAGAGCTGGGGGTCTTTCTTTACAATCTGCGAGCCCCTTATGATCTTCTGTCCCATTTCCCAGTGCATGTAATCCTCGTGCGGGTCTTCTATGGTTTCTTTTTCCGTCGGGAGTATGTCAAAAGGCATTATCATATATCCGCGCGACGTAAGTTTTTTCGGTATTCCCTTATTGGTCTCGTCCGAGAGCGCGTTATGCGGCGGCCCGAAGAGCACTATGGCTATCTTTTCAGGGTGCTTGTGGAGTTCTTCCAGCGCCAGCCTTCCCATTTCCTTTTTCTCGTCGCGGTACGCCTGCTGGACTTTTATGGCTTTTTCAAAAGCGGCGCGTGATTTTTTGGCGGAAAAGCCGAGTTTCTTTCCTATCTTAATAAAGTTTTCGGTTTCCTTGTCAAACCCGTTGGCGAAGTTCAGCGTGGGCGAAAGCACCTTTTCTTTTTCAAGCTTGTCCTTGAATATCTGGCGCATCCAGAAGGCCTCGCCCTGGGTAAATATGCATGTGGAGGAGAATTCCTTCCTCTTCATTCCGCCTTCGACAGGCAGCTCTTCCGTGTGCGGCATAAAATAAAAATCAGGCTTAAGCGATATCAGGCTGTCAAAAAGCCCGATGGAAACCTGCGCCGGATAACAAAATGACGTGGTGTGCCTGTGCGTGGCTTCCTCGACGACTTCAGTCGATGTGACGACCTTGCAGCCGAGCGTTGTAAAAAAGTTATAATACAAAGGAAATAGCTGATAAACTATCAGCGATTTATTAATGCCTATTACCGGCGCCTTTGCCGGAAGCTTTGCCGGCGGGCTGTACTTGCCGAACGCCAGCTCATTTCTGGCTTTTACGAGGTCAAGGTCTTTGTCATCAACGGTTATACTGAAGCGCTGGTTGTAATACCTGTTACACGCCCCGCCAAAGGGATAAACTTTTTCCTCTATCCTTATCATATTGATGGAGCACTTCAGGTCGCATTTTTCCTTGCCGCCGGCGCAGATAAAGGGCTTTTCATTTACCACTTTCCTGCCGATGATGGCTTTAAGGTCAAATTCCTTTTTCTCAATAAGCCCCAGGTTAAGCCTTTTCTTAAGTTCGAGGGCAACTCCAAACGCGCCCATCATGCCCGGGTCCGGCGGCACTATGATCTGTTTTTTCATTATGGACGCCATGGCAAGCGGCACGGCTTTGTTATAGCATACGCCGCCCTGCATGAATATCTTGTTGCCCACGGGCCTGTGGCCTTTTACGCGGTTTGTGTAGTTAAAGCATATGGAATAAACAAGACCCGCCAGAATGTCATTGCGCGAAATGCCTTCATGCGTGGCGTTCTTGATGTCCGATGATATGAACGCCGCGCACTGGTCATTGAAGTTGGGCGGGTTGACGCCTTTTATCGCAAGGTCCGCTATCTCCCTGTAATCCACGCCGAGCGATTCATAAGCGGCTTCTTCAAGGAACGAACCCGTGCCTGCCGAGCAGGCCTCATTCATGGCGTAATCAGAGGCAACGCCGTTGGTTAAGTGCGTGTACTTCGCGTCCTGGCCGCCGATTTCAAATATGGTGTCGACTTCCGGGTCAAAATATACGGCCGCCGAAGCGTGCGCGATTATTTCATTTATAATGCCGTCAGTGAGCGCGTAGAGCCCGGCAATCTGCCTGCCTGAACCTGTAACGCCTATGCCGGTTACTTTAAATTTGACTCCGGCGGTCTGCTCGATTAAAGACTCAAAACATTTGCGAGAAGCTTCCACCGGCTGTCCGTTGGTGCGAAGGTATATGGACGCGAGCACCTTTTCGTCCGATAAGCGCATGAGCGTGGCTTTTGTCGTTGTGGAACCCACATCAAGGCCCACTATGCATTCATCGCCGTCCTTAACCTTACCGTGTTTGAACTCATTAAAAACAACAAGCGACTCCGCCTCTTTGAGTGAAGGCAGCGGGTTAAAGCTTGACTCGCCTTCCTTAAAAAGATTTTCCTTGGCTTTCTCGCCTTTATCAAAGGCTGCTATTGCCGCGCCGAGCGCCTCAAAATACGGGGCTTCTTCCGGCACATGGATATGTTTTAAGTGCTTTTTTACATGCTTAATTACTGCCGCATTCAGCGCTGTTCCTCCTGTAACCAGCACCCTGTTATGCGGGATTTTTACGACAAGTTCAATAATCTTGGAGGCTATCATCTCGCAAAGGCCGGCCGTGACATCGGATACCGGAACGCCTTTATTAAGCGCGTGTGTGCAGTCCGACTTGCAGAATACGGAACAACGGCCCGAGACGCTGTACGGGTCTCCGTTTACAGCGGCTTCCACGGCTTTTTCTATGGTAAGGTCCATCCTCTTTATCTGCTGAAGGAAAAACTCCCCGGTCCCTGAAGCGCATTTATTACCGGTGGAAATACCCACTATACGCTGGTCGTCATCAAGCCTGTATACCATGAAAGTCTCGCCGCCGGCTGAAACAAGGGCGTCATATTTTTCATGCGCGGTAGAACCTGTCCTGGTATGTATGTAATGAAGGGCTGATTCTACAGCTTCCGGTTCTGTTACCGAAGGAAGACTTACAAAACTCCTGAAACGCCTGCCTGTTACCAGCACCGGCGCGTCGCCCGTATTGAGTTCATTTACAACCTCGCCGAAAATCTCACGCGGGTTGCCGTCATGCTCTTTGCGTATTATCCTGCCTATTTTTATATCATTTCCCTCTTTTATTACCTCAACCGCGCTTATTGTGGACGCGCCGAGGCATATTCCAAACGCTTTGGCCGAACCTGCTTTTGATTTCATCTTCTAAGCTCCTTGTATGCAAATAGTTTTTATTTAAACGATAAATTACAAAAATGAGATGATATATTATCATAATTTCATGGTTTTTGGGAACTTTTTTTGTTTTACAGCGGAAAACGCCAGTTTTAAAAGGCGCTTTTATGGTTTTTTGTATTATTTTTCAGCAGTGTTTTAGTACTCAATTGAAAATAGAAAATTTAAAATAGAAAATTGTATTTAATGCGTCTTTTCTTCAGGCAGCCTGTTATAGCGCAGCCAGTACGCGGCAAAACTGTTAAGCACTTTTTTCATCTCGTCAAGGCCAAAAGGTTTTATAATGCAGCTGTTGGCGAACTGGTTAAAAACACGCTTTATGTCGCCGCGCGACTCCATTGCCGTCAGGACAGCGACCGGAATTGAGCTTAATTCATCGCTGGTTTTAATCCTTTTAAGCAGTTCCATCCCGCTCATCATGGGAAGACCGAGGTCAAGCAGGATAACCGCGGGAACCGGGTTTAGCCGCCTGTCTGAATACCTGCCCTTGCCTGAGAGATAATCAAGCGCCTCTTCGCCTGTTTCAACATGCATCACATTCACTTTTTCACCGGATTCCTCAAGGCATATTGAAACAAGTTTTGACAGGGACTCATCGTCGTCCACTATCAGTATGGTCTTTGTCATTTTTTCAGTACGCCCTTCTGTTACAGGCCAGCCAGTAAAAACCGGTCTCCTGCAGCATGGATGAAAGCTCTTCATAATGCATGGGCTTTACCAGGTAACTGTTTGCCCTTCCTTCATACGCCTTAGCTATATCTTTCTCCGATTCCGAGGTCGTCAGCACCACGACCGGTATACCCATGAGCTTTTCATCGCTTTTAATTTCCTTTAGAACTTCAAGGCCGTCCATCTTCGGAAGCCTTAGGTCAAGCAAAATAAGGTCCGGCCGTTTATGGCTGTCCGATTTAAATTCCCCGGTTTTTTTCAGGAAATTAACGGCGTCCGTGCCGTCAGAGACCCTTATGAGCTCATGGTCTATGCCGCAGTCCCTCATGCCCATGCTTACAAGCTGCGCGTGCCCGTCATTGTCTTCCACGAGCAATACCAGCGGATTCATATCGTCTTTCATTTTAAACACCCCTCAAATTTTTACTTCCGGGACCGTGAAATAAAACACGGAACCTTTTCCCGGCCCGTCTGATTCGGCCCAGATATTGCCTCCGTGAAGTTCTATAATCCTCTTCACGATTGCAAGGCCTATACCGGTGCCTTCTATCTTCGGGTTCAGCCTGTCAAAAAGGCCAAATACCCTGGTTAAGAACTGTTTTTCAATCCCTATCCCGTTGTCTTTTATGTAATAAACCCTCTCATAACCATTATAACTGTTTTTAACGCCGATTTCAACCTGCGGGTGTTTCTGCGCTCCCATAAATTTCACTGCGTTAGAAAGCAGGTTCTGCAGCACTTCGGTTAAGCGCTGTTTATCCGCGTAAATGTATTCATCATCAAGTTCATTGTCTATGGATATTTCCACTTTTTTTGAGATTAACTCCCCCTGGATGAGCTTGACCGCGTCCCTTGTTATATCAGCGACTTTTATATTCTCGGGCTTATTCGCGACCCTGCCTATCCGCGACATTTCAAGCAGGTCCTTAAGCTGATTATCCATCATGCCTGCCGCGTTCATGATAAGGTCCGCGTCGGTTTGCGCGTCGTTAAGTTTTCCCGCATCGAGGTGTTTTTTTAACAGCCCCGAAAAACCGTTTATGGTAATAAGCGGGTTTTTAAGGTCATGTGAGACCGTATAAATAAATCTCTCCAGTTCGGCGTTTTTGTCCTCTGTCACCTTCATCATCTCTTCTCTTTCCTCATCATGCTTTTTTCTGGCAGTGATATCCGTAAAAATGGTGGCAAAACCCCTGTCGCCCCATTTTGCCACGGATATGGAAAAATGTTTCTTCATCGGCGGAAAGTATGTCTCAAAGTAAAAATTAACGCCTTCATTATACGGCCTGGAGAACTCTTCAAGATATGGAGGCGAAGGGACCCCGTAAGCCTCTGTCGCCAGCTTGCCCGTTATATTTTCTTTCTTTACCCCGAGTATGGATTCATAACTTTTATTAGCATCCACTATCCTGTAATTGACAATCCTTCCCCGCTCAAAAACATATTCGTGCTGGGCCACGCCTTCGGTCATGGACTCAAAAAGTACGTGGAGTTTTTCCTGGCTTTCAATGATTTTAAGATTCTTTTCATGCAGTTCAGTCACATCTGTTATGGTTCCGATCATGCGTTCGGGCGATCCGTCAGCCCCGGCAACAATTTTTCCCCTGCCGTAAACCCAGCGTTCGCTTTTATCTTTTGCGCGTTCAATCCTGTACTCCCTGTCAAAAACCGCTTTATTTTTAACAATCTCACTTACATATTTTTTCATCTCATCACGCTGCGCGGAATTTATAAGCCCGGCCCAGCCATCCATGTTTTTCACGTATGAATCATCGATGCCGAATATGTCGTCCAGGGCTTTTGTCGATTTCCATATGCCGGTTTTTATATTGAGGTCATAGCTGCCTACGTTTGCCGCCTTCTGCGATTCGCGAAGCCAGAATTCATGCTCTTTTAACTGTTCTTCAAAAAGTATACGGTCTGAAATATCCTTTACGTTCACCATTATATGCGGTTCGTTATTGAGCATAATAATGTTGGCGGACATCAGGCATGTTTTGCTTTTTCCATCCTTTACCCTGAACTTGAACTGATATCCGGTTACATAGCCTTTTTCTTTAAGCATTTCCACAAGTTTGTCCCTGTCCGCGTAATCATCCCATATGGCAATTTCCTTTGATGTTTTTCCTATGATTTCATCTTTTGTATAACCGGTAGTCCTTAAGAACCCGTCATTTACAAGCACATACATGCCGTCCCGCGCCCTGTTTATGGCAATGACATCCGGACTCGTCACAAAAGCCGTTTTAAACTTTTCTTCGCTGTCCTTAAGCGCCAATTCCGCGTTTTTGCGCTCAGTTATATCCTGTATTGTGCCGATGAGTTTTACCGGCTTACCCGCTTCATTGAAACTAAAATCCCCCCTTCCATGAACCCATCTTATGGAACCGTCTAACGGCCTTTTTATCCTGTATTCCCTGTTAAATTGAGCCATTTTTTTTGTAATCTCGCCATAATAATTTTCCATCATTTTCTTATCCTCATCGTATATCAGCGCGTTCCAGTTTTTAAGTGATTTGACAAAATCAGCCGTTATCCCGAATATTTCATCCAGGACCCGGGTGCATATCCAGTTCTTCGCCGTTATATCAATCTCAAAAGACCCGATACGTCCGGCGCGCTGTGACTCGCGGAGCCAGAACTCCTGTTTTTTTAGCCTGTCTTCAATTTCAAGCCTGTCCGTAATATCCCTTGCAGTCAGCAGTATGTGCGGTTCCTCGTTGAACATTATCACTGAGCCGGAAACAAGGCAGTTCCTGACCGCTCCGTCCTTCATCCTGAACCTGACCTGCACATTATTTAAGTAATTGGACTTTTTTAATTCATCCATCACTTTCTGCCTGTCGTCGTAATCGGCCCATATTTTAAGGTCTTTTGAATTACTTGATAAGACTTCCTCCCGCGTATATCCGGACATCCGAAGGTACCTGTCATTAACCATGACATAACTTCCGTCAACAGCCCTGTTTAACACAGTTGGATCCGGTATCGCGAGAAATAACGCCCTGAATTTCGCCTCATTGTCGCGGAGCAGTTCCTCGGACTTCATCCTGTCAGTGATGTCCCTTGCCGCCGCGTAGACAAGGCCGTTTTTCATGGATGAACGCCATTCAATCCACCTGTACGACCCGTTCTTGTGCCTGTACCTGTTCACAAAGTTTAATATGGATCGCCCTTGTCCAAGACCTGATAATGTGGCCAAAGTAGCCTCTTTGTCATCTGCATGGACAAAATTGATGAATTTTGTACCTTCAAGCTCATCCAGGCTGTATCCCAGGGTTTTTTCCCATTCCTTGTTAAGTTTGATAAAATATCCGTTCAGATTTGCGATACAAAACAGGTCAATGGTCGTCTCAAAAAACATGAGCAATTCCCTTGATTTTTCCTCAAGACTTGCTCCTTTTTCATCGGCAATCTTTTCCGCCTCAACAACCCTTTTTCTCATTGAGCCGCCGTAATAAAAAAGGAGCCCAAGGAAAACGATGCACAGCGGGATAAATATTAAAAAAGTCATGGAAAAATGGCGTTTAAGATATACCTTTCCCGGGTGGGTTACAATCAGCCATTTTCTTCCGGCAATCTCCTTATAAACGCGGTTTTCAATATTCTTCGGATAAAAGGGCATGAACATTACTTTCCCAGCGGCGCTGTCAGGTACGCGGGGCTGCCACTTGTATAGCAATTCCTCGTTGCCGTTCGTAACGTCATAAAAATCAGTGTATATATTAAGCGGAGGTGTGGGTTCTATGGATTTTGTCACGAGAGTTTTTACCGAAAAGACCGCTGCCGCCACTCCGGCAATTTTACCTTTGCTGTTTTTCAAACTTACCGGGGAGAACAAAATGAATCCAGAATTTTCCCCGTCTTTAAGCACAATTATATCCACAGGGGAACTGGCAATTACGCTTTTATTTTTTATACATGTATCGATTGCCATGGATCTCGTCTTTTCAGTCAGAAGGTTCATACCCCTGACCGGCCGGTACGGCTCCGGCGGTTCCGCGTAAATGACGGCACATGTATCATAGCCATTTACCCCAAAACCGTTATTTTCATCGAATGGCCTTACCTTAAACAACGCGCCCCTTTCCAGGGGATATAATTCCGAGACCGATGCCGTGGACCTGCCAAAAACTGAAAATGTCAGCGCGTCAATGGCATTGTCCTTCATGAGGTGTGTTGAGAATGTCCTGAACTCCTCCTCCGACACAAAATCAGAGCCTTCAAAAAAAGCGTCGAGCATGGCCAGCTGGACCACGCCTGTTTCCATATTTTTATAAATCTGGTTGATCCTTATGGATGAATCATTTTCAAAATTTATTTTCAGCGTATTAATCGCGTTTCTCTGGAAAAACAGGAATAATATAGCGGCAATAATGACAATACCCGTTTCCGCCAGTAAAAATTCATGTTTTTTTAGAAAAAAACGCAATTTTGACACAATATCCCCTTAGCCTGTTATTTGAGTTTAAGATGTTAGATAATCCCTTAATCCAATAGATATTATAGCATATATTATTATGAATTCAAAATTATCACAGAACTTATTATTCCCTATTTCGGCTCAATAATGTCTTCCGCCGGCAATACACCGCGTTTTATATACACAGGTTCCAGTAAAACCCTCATTTTCTTAAGGTTATAAGCAAAAACAGCGGCCCCGGCCAGAGTCATGAATCCCGCGCACAAAACCGTAATTTTCACCCCGAAATTTTTTGCCGCATAACCCGCGATAAGGTTTCCAATGGGGCCAAAACCCGAAAATGCCATAATGTAAAAACTCACAGCCCGGCCCCTTTTATCGTCGTCAGCGATGGTCTGTATGAGCGTATTTGATGATGCCATGTGCATCATCATCCCTGAACCTGCCGCCATCAGCAGAAAAAGCGCCGGCCATTTATCCGATACAAAAGCCAGGCAGCAGACAGCAGTCCCGAATACCAGCAGCGCGGCAACAATCACCCTTCCAAGCCCCGGTATCGACTTCCTGGATGCCAGGTATACCGCGCCTGTGAGCGCGCCTGTGCCCAGGGCCGCCATTAAAAAACCAAGCATCTGAGGGCCTCCATTCAGGATATCCCTGGCAAAAACCGGAAGTAATATTATTACAGACGAGCCTGTAAGGCTGATAAACGCCATAAGAAAAATAATATCCCGCAGCGGCTTGAAGGAAAAAACATATTTATAACCTTCTTTCAGGTCGTTCATGGGTCGCGTGGCTGTTCCGCCATATTTATTTACAGGCAATTTCATAGCCAGGAGCGCGTATATTATGGCAATGTAGCTCGCGGCGTTTATGGCAAAACACATTCCTTCCCCGTAGTACGCAACTACAAAACCGGCTATTGACGGCCCTATGATTCTTGCCAGGTTAAACATACCCGAGTTTAATGCAATGGCATTTCCAAGGTTATTTTTATTATTTACTATGTCCGGGACTATGGCGTGCCTCGTAGTCATCTCAAAACCGTTGGCTATTCCGAGTATTGAAGAGAGTATGATTATATGCCATGGTTTCACAGCTCCAAAAATAACAAGCGCGGCCAGCACTATGGCCTGAAGCATCTGAAGTATGTCTGCAGCCAGTATGAGTTTGCGCCTGTCAATCCTGTCGCTTAAAATACCGGCAAATGGCGCGATGAAAAAAGCGGGAAACTGCCCGGTAAAAGCCACCAGCCCGAGCATGAAGGCGGAATCTGTCAGTCGGTAAACAAGCCAGCCTTGCGCCGCGGACTGCATGAGCGAGCCTAAAAACGATATGCCCTGTCCGGCAAAGAAAAGCCTGTAGTTCCTGTGGTTAAAAGCTCTGAATGTGTTTACAATATTGTTCATGGTTTCATAATACAGGTAAAATCGGCTTTTGTAAATTAATCTTGTAGCGGCAGGATTACAATCCTCCAGAAACACAGTGCCGGGCTCCGCTGCAACACCACACAAAAACAAATTGACTTTATCATGTTGCGCTGCTTATAATCTTATAAAGGAGTTTACACATGAAAAAAAACGCAATACTACTATTATTCTTTCTTTTGTTTTATCCGATTTTTGCAGCCGATATCCCCGTTGAAGAAAAATATATCTTTAATATCATGCCCCTGCCGGCAGTTTACTACACACCTGAAACAGGCATAGCCTTTGGCGCAGCCGCCCTTTATACCGGCTTTCCCGAGTCACTTTCCATGACCACAAAAAAAGATACAGGCATATTTTCAGTTGTATATACCGAAAAAAAACAGCTGTGCATAGACTTAAACACGGAAAAATATTTTGATAAAGGCTCGCTCTATTTGAACGCGCACCCCATCTTTTCGTACTATCCATATTTTTTCTGGGGTTTGGGCCCCGATACAAAACGTGAAGACGCTGAGAATTATACTTATACCGAAGGCGAATTCACATCTTCGCTATTAAAGAGCATCACCGCCGGCATGAAGCTCGGGGTATATTATAAATTTAACAGGTATGAAATAAGCGGCCTAAAAACAGGCGGGCTCCTTGATTCAGGCGCGGTCGCCGGCGGCCACAACGGCACAATGTCAGCGCTGGGTATGCGTTTTATATATGACAGCAGGGACAGACGTTTTTCTACCGGAAACGGATATGTGGCGGATATAATGGCAGCGGCATCATTAAAAGCGCTTGGATCATCCGCTGATTTTTATATTTTTGAAGGCGAAGGCAAGGCTTTTTATACGCTTTTCCCTGAAAACATCCTCTGCTTTGACGCAATACTCAGGCTTGCCGGTAAAGGCACGCCTTTCCGCTACATACCCATGCTTGGCGGTCTTTATTACATGCGCGGATATTATGAAGGCAGGTATGTCGACTACGCGTATACCGCGCTTGAAGCAGAATACCGCTTCCCCATATGGTGGACCTTCCGCGGCAGTTTATTTGCCACAGCCGGACAGGTCGCGCCGGACATAATGAGTTTTAAGACCGAAGGCATCAAAGGAGCCTGGGGTTTCGGCCTGCACTGGACGCCACTGGATTTTATGGACTCGCCGCTGCGTTTCGAGCTGGCATTCGCCCGCGGAGACATGCAACTATATATAGACCTGGTGGAGTCGTTTTAAAACATTTATCGTTTTTCGCATTAGCAGCCGCAGCCTTTAGGCTGCGTTACCGGGATTGCTTTCCCGCCTTTCACAACCTGAAGGTTGCGGCTACCAAAACAAAAATACCACAAAATTTTAAAACCGCAGATCCCTTTCGCCTTTGCGTATGCGCTCCAGATAATCCAGCGCCCTGGATTTTTGTTTTTCATTGCTTACGTTTTTAATCTCGCGGTCTATCATCTTTGCGCCTTCCGACCTTAATTCGTCATCCGCGTAGTCTTTCAGGTATTCCTGAAAAGTGAGCAGCGCGTTGGGAAGGCACACGTTGCCTATCTGGCCTGATTTTGCCAGCGGCATAAAGCGGTCGCCTGTCCTGCCTTCGCGGTAACAGGCTGTGCAGTAACTCGGGACATATCCGTCCTTTACCAGGCTTTTAATTACGTCAATGGGAGCCCTGTGGTCAGCCACGTTGAACTGCGGCTTTTCCTCAAGCCCGCTGCTGTCCACCGTCTTTCTTTTGGCGTATCCGCCGACTCCCGTGCACGAACCGGCGCTCATCTGCGATATGCCCACTTCCAAAAGTTCCTTACGGAATTCAACGCTTTCCCTTGTGGATAATATCATGCCCGTATAAGGCACAGCCAGGCGGATAATTGCCACAAGTTTTTTAAAGTCCCTGTCTTTTACCAGATACGGAAAGCTGTTAAAATCGACGCCTTCCGCGGGTAAAAGCCTGGGGAATGAGATTGTATGAGGCCCGACGCCCACAGCCGCCTCCAGGTGCTCCGCGTGCATTAAAAGCGCAACTGTTTCATAGTGATAATCATAAAGGCCGTACAGCGGCCCGATGCCGACATCGTCAATCTTTCCTCCCAGCATTGCCCTGTCCATGGCTTCGGTGTGCCATTCATAATTACGCTTGGGCCCGCTGTGCACCTGCATGTAAGTGGGCTTGTGGTATGTTTCCTGAAAAAGCAGGTATGTGCCTATTTCCACTTCCTTAAGCTTCTTATAATTCTCAACCGTTGTGGCGGCTATGTCCACATTTACCCTGCGTATCGCCCCGTTCTCAAATTTCTCGTTATAGATTGTTTTAATGCATTCAACCACATAGTCAATCGGGCATTTATCATCGTCTTCACCGACTTCCAGCAGCAGCCTTTTATGGCCCATGGCCTCCAGCGCCCTTATTTCGGCGCGCAGTTCATCCTGCGAGAGCTGGTGCCGCCCGATCTTGTTCGAACTTTTGTATCCGCAGTATTTGCAGTTGTTCACGCAGTAACTCGAAAGGTAAAGCGGCGCGAAAAGCACTATTCTGTTTCCGTAAATCTTTTCCTTAATTTTTTTGGCGGTTCTATACATTTTTTCAAGGGTTTCATCGTCGTCTATCTCAAGCAGTATTGCCGCTTCCCTGTGCGTTAAGCCTTTGCATTCAGCGGCCTTCGCCAGTATCATATCAATCCCGGTTTTGTCTTTGACCAAATTTTTAGCCTCCGCAATGGAAGCCAGGACCTCGCCGTCGTCAATAAACTCATTCGCGTCCGCGGACTTTGCGTTATACATATTTCACCTCATATTTCGCGGCATTTTTAACCGCGGTTTTTATTATTCCGTCTTGTTCTCTTTATCATCGTTAAAAAGCCTTGAATACGCTGTCTTTGTAGTCACGCCTGCGAGCATGCCGAGCTTGCCCGAGAAGGCGCTAATAGCGTCATTCGGGGCATCCATGACAATGCAAATGACTGAAATGTTCTGTTTCTGATACGGAATGCCCAGGCGGCCAATGATATATTTCCTGTAATCATGTATAATTGCGTTTAAGTTTTCAACCACTTCAGCTTCCTCAACTATGATACTCACAACAGCTATCCTTGTTTCCATTGCAGCCTCCTTAAAATGAAAAATCCCCGCGCCGAAAGCGCGGGGATAATATGAGTAATTGCCTTTCTCATCTATTATCTTGCCTTCACAATCGGGATAAACCCTCTTGAATCAGCGCAATCTCTTTTTTATGCCATAGATTCGCCGTAAGGAACAACCTTCCGGCTCATCAATTACTACTAAATCAGTGTACTACAAATATCCGGCAGTGTCAATTCGCGTTTTAAAGCCGGTATTGTATATAATAGTGTGTAAATTCATTTTGGCCGTAAAATATGTTTGTTTCCATTATAAACGACTTCCCCCTCTCCTCTTAGGAGAGGGGCCGGGGTGAGGTGAAACCAATTGGCTTGTTCCCCTCACCCTACCCTCTCCCAAGGGGAGAGGGAAAAAAGAACAAAACAATTTACACACAATTCTTGACAATATCTTTAAAGCCGTGTCTAAAGGCTTTTCACGTATTCTTTTGCCCATTTTATTTCAGCTTTATATAAAGCTATCGGACGCGTGGCAAGCCCCATGTTTTCGGGTGTTGCCTTGTTTTCAGTTAAAAACTCTTCAAGCGCGGTATAACCTTTTACCTTTTCCTCAAGCCCCTGAAGGTATTGTTTCATGCATGATTTTGTCTCGCTTTTTGTCAGCAATTTGGCAAAAGCAATCCCCACATCCACGTTCCACCTGGTGTGTTCCGGCACAGAAAGCAGCTGTATGACCTTAAGCCTGAACATTTTTTCACCGTCAGGAGTCAGGGTATAAACTTTTTGTGTTTTTCCTTTTTCAATTCTGTTTGCGCTTTTGACCAGTTTTTGTTTTTCAAGCGCGGTTAAAAGTTTATATATCGACGACATCGATATACCCACCCAGTAACGCATGTCCCTGAACTTTATCTCCTGTTCTATAGAGTACGCGTGCCTGGGCTGTTCCATCAAAAGCCCGAGTAATGCCGTTTCTTTTACCGAAAGTTCCATAACCACCTCCATATTGTATTTATACCATATTGTAATGATACAATATAAAGGCAAAAAAGTCAACTTTTTTGTTTTATGATTGTTATTCAGTATCAGCCCGCCGTCCGCCAATCACTACCCACCACACACTACTCACTATTACCTTACAACCCGCCCACCCGGAGCCGCGCTTTTTAGGCGCATCCTCCGTTTTAGGGCGTCTTTGTGGCTTTGAACTACTTTGCTTTTGGTGCTGCTTTCGGTGCCGCGGCTTTCGGAGCTGCCGCCTTTACCACAACTTTACCCGCGGCCGCGCCTGCAGCCTTGCGTTTCGCGATATGCTCAACCCTTTTCTTAGCCTGGCGTGTTCCCGCTTCGGCTCTCCTGACCCTTTTCGACTTCATGTTTCCCATGTTTTACCTCCTTCTTCAATTTTATCAGACATCAATAACCAAATTTTTACCTTGTACTCCATACCTCATTTATGGACATATGCGCCGGCTTAAAAACAGCGCCTCCAATCAGCCACATTTTTCCGTTAAAAACTTCTCCCGCGCAAACAGCGCGTTCCACAAAAGCTGCATTTTTTTCAGCCTGAATCCAGTTTTTGCCGTCAGTAGTATACCACGAATCATTCATATATCCATCACTATCCGCTCCGGCAACGACCCATATTTTATTGTCAAATACAAAACTCGTATGGACATACCGCGCTTTAAAAGGCGCATGTTCTGTTGCCATCGACCATTTAACACCGTCATATGAATACCAAACATCATTGTATAGCGCATTCCAGTCATTTCCGCCTATCACCCACATCCTGCCGTCAAAAACAACCGATGTATGCAGCCTCCTTGGAGCAAAACCAGGTGAAGCTGTTGCCAGTTCCCAGTGTTCTCCATCTGTTGATTTCCAAACATCTTTGACAATAGTAGGCCCGGTTATGCTTCCTCCAATAACCCATATGGCATTCTTAAAAACAACGCTCGTGTGATCTGCCCTGGCGCCAAAACCCGCCTCGGCGGTCGCGCGTGTCCAGCGTTGCGCGTCTGATGAATACCACACATCGTCGCAATATTGCCCTGTATAACCGCCAATAACCCACATTTTATCATTAAAAACAACGCTTGAGTGTCCGTATCTGGCGCTGAATTCAGCTTCTTTATTAACGCATTCCCAGTTTGTGCCGTCAGACGTATTCCAAATGTCGTTATAATATATCTGATTTCCCATACCCGCTATGACCCATAGCCGGCCTTTATAATTGATGCATGTGAGCTCCGACCTCACCCCAAAGCCCGGGTCACTATTGCGCAGTATCCATGAACTGCGTATCGGCGCCACTTCAGATACAGGTTCTTTCCGTGTTTCATGCCCCTCGGTGCCGTTTAACCAGTCCTTGCTTTCATCAATAAAACCAAGCGGGCACGTGATCACTTCCAGCCTTTCCAGGTCGACACATATTATCGAATTCTCCAGTGTGAGTTTTAGTATCCCGCGCGCGAGCACGCTATCCTTTGCGTTAAAATTCACATCATCACTTCCGGTCGAGAAAACATGCATAAAGGTATTTTGTTTTAAGGATTTAAACAGCCCTTTTTGAACCAGAATTCTTGCGCGAAAAAAAACATCCTCATGTTCAACGATTTTTTCCAGGCTATCCCGGTCGCCATAAATAAGCACATCGCTTGACAGGTCATAATATACGGGATCGTTAATTTCAACACTTTCCCCGGGGTTGCCGGCCCTGTAAAAAGAGGCCGTTGTTCCTCTCTGGCGGCCATAATCCATCCTTAAAACCGCATCTCCATACCACTGCACGCCTTCCGGGATGCCCGGATTCTTTAGCGCCAATTTCACCTGTCTTTTGGTCAAATTATCCAATATCCAGCAATCACGCGCGTCCGAACCTAAAGTCTCAACAAATATATAAGTGTATTTTCCCATGGCCGAATCCTGTATGACGGCCGAACCCGCGTCGTTATTCCTACGCGCCGCCATTTTTGAGTCTTCAAGGTAAAATTTCACGCCGCGTACAACTATACAATCTTCAGCCATAATATATTCCGCAGTTTCAACGGGTTTATTATCGGGAATCGAAGCCTTTTTCGGCTTATCCACACATCCGGAGACAAGCGCGTATGCAACAAGAACTAAAATCATAAGTTTTTTCAAAAATGTGCCCCTTTAATATTCATATAATCATCCAATTTTTATTTAAAAAGCATCTGCAAAACATTGGTTTTCATTTTACCAATAAAATTTTTGGCAAGGGTGTCTTCAAGCTTTCCTTTTGAAACGCACACTATATTCGCAGCCGCGCCTATCGCGCTCATCAGGTCGTCCATTACCGGTTCTATCTCGGCCTTTACGGTGAGCTCGTTGTTTGATACCCCTATGATAAAATAAACTTTTGCCTTTGTGCCTTTACTTTTGATTACGGGCAGCCCCAGGCTGCTGCCGCAATCGCATGTTGACGGGTCCACGGTTATTTCCACAGGCGATGTTGTGATGGAGCCATCCTTCTGGCTGCTGCCTTCAATCTTATATCCGAGCGCCGGCAGTATGTAAAGTGCGGCTTTGAAAATAACAGCAGCGTTCCCGGGCACCTGCTGTTTATATAACGTGGCTTGGATAGCCGGTTTTATATACAGCGAAGCGCAGGAACTTAAAATAATCACGGCAAGCAAGGCCGCCATCAGTGTTTTTTTTCTCATTTTTTCCGTCCTTTTATCATTATTTAAATAATTATAACTGATATGTTATCATATAAGCGCCTAAAATAAGCGGGAAATCTTTAAAAAAATAATGCCGACCCGCGTACGCGGGCCGGCATGTCTTAAGCTCTTGTGATGGCCAATCCTTTTATCGGCCATCTTCTTCCCTACCGGGACTGATAAACGGCCTGCCACGGTCGTCAAACATGTTAAATGTATTATTTTCGAGTTTCAATATTATCTCGAGCGGAACCCCGTTTCCGCCGCCGGAGAACATCACTTCTTTTACCCCTGAAGCGAGATAAACCGGGTTAAACGCCGGGGGTGCGGTATTGTCGTATAAAAACGCGTCGCGCGCATCAGAAAGAATTTTGACAGTCCTTCTTTTATCCTGGCTTGTATATGACTGTTCCCCGGATGTCTGCGGTACATTGACAAGCACGGAATCTTCCGATGTGTTACACGGTATATAATCCGTTTCATTATAAAGATATATATCGCCGAAATGATACGGGTCCTGCCACCACCAGAAACCGTTATTCCAGAAACACCAGCGGTCAAAGTCAGCGTCATACCACCACCAGCGGTTGCTGAAAAATCTCAACCAGAAAAACCTGTCACCCGCGTACAAGCCGTACCAGTGATAACCCGAAGAGTCAATCACATGGCAATAATCAAAATCCCTGTCTTTATGCCAGTAATAATTATTTGACATTGTTTCAGACTTGTTTAAATCCATCACCTTTTTTTGCCATGACAGCCCCGATATGAGCGCCATCCGTGATTTTATGGCGCTGTCATTGAAGTGCCGGTAAGAAAACGGCAGCGCATTTATCGCCTTTTTATTGAGCCCTTGCTTAGGGTAATTTATGCTTGAGTGCAACCTGTCGGTGTGTATGACTTCCTCCCGTTTTGTAATGTAAGAAGGCTCAAAATTCACGCCAAGCTCACCAAGTCTTTTCTTAGTTACATCCTCGCTGCGCGGCCGGTTATGCGCTGCGCGCGCCGTTGTTTTTCCTCCATATGCCCTGAATCCCTCATTTTTTATATGCGCTTCCGGCACAGGCCCGTTTTCAGAGTCATTTTTTGCGGAGTATTTTTTTTCAGGCTTTGCCGGGGTTTGGCCGCTGTTCCACTTTAATATTCCGTATGACGGTTCCATGCCGGTTTCCTGTTTTTTTCTGTTTTGCGCATCAAAAGGGAAATTGCGGTTCTTAAAGCCGCTTGATGGCAGTTCAATACTAATGGCGTCAGATTCCGTATTCCGGAGTTTTTCAAAATTCCCGCCGTATTTCTTCATTTCATCGGCTGAATTTCGCTGCGCCGCGCCGGCCGCTGACTGGCCGCTCACGGCATGCTGTCTGGATTGACCGCCTTTGTATTCATTATTTTTGGCGCCATCATACGCCGAGCCCCGCGGAGAAGCAAAAAACAGAGCTGACAAAACGAATACAAATAACTTTTTCATATACCCCCCACATGTAAATTATTTGACGCCAAAGCGCCTCGGCTCATTGCCCGTCGTCGCCTATGGCAAAGACAGGACATTCCCCCATGGACTCCCTGCACGCCTCCCCTTCTTCAAACCCTTTCGGCTGGCTGAACACATACGCGTGCGAGCCGTCGCCCGCCATCTTAAAGCAAAGTGGAGCGGTGGATACGCACAACTCGCACGATATGCACTGGTCATCCACATAGTATTTCCCAGCCACATTCTCTTTCACAATATTTTCTTTTGATGCCATATTTGCCGCCTTATTATTGATTGTACGCACACGGTAAAATATCCGGTTGTCCGTTATTTTTCAACAACGATCTTTCCAACCATATCGTCATAGCCTTCGCCCACAAACAGGTCGTCGTTAAATACATATGTCCCTTCCTTCATGGGCGTAAAACGCACGACTTTTACTTCGCCGGGCACAATATCCGAACGGATTCCGAGATCATGACAATAAAAACTGTGCAGTTCATCCAGCGAAGTAAGCTCTATGGAAACGGGCGATCCCATTTTCACCCTGATTTCGTCAGGCCTGAAGAAAAAATCACCAGCCTGGATCTTACATACCTGCGCGACCGGTTCAGTAAGCGCCGCCGGTATCCCTTCATTGGAATTAATCGGATATTCCGTCACAATGCATTCGGGCTTATCTTTTGTTATGCCTACGGTGCGGAAACCAAGGCCCGCATATGGCATATCTGCGTCCCAGGGCACCGGCGCCTTATGCTCCGCCGTTCCAAGCCACGTCAGCCGGTACATAAGGCTTTTTGCCGCATGAAAAACTATCTGCTCTGTTATATGGGTATTCTCATTGTGTATATGCCCGTAAAATACAGTGACATTTTTAAAGGGTTTAAGCAAATCAATTGCCCTGTCACCGTCCTTTGTCCACCAGTCCCACTGCGCGCTGAGCTCAAAAAGCGGCCTGTGCGTAAAAACCACAATTCTTGATGACCGGTCTAACTTTCCCAGCGTTGTTTTCAGCCACAGCAGCTGCTTCTCCCCGATTGTGGAATCAGGCGCTGAAACATTATCAAGCACTATGAAGTGGACGCCTTTGTGGTCAAACGCATAATAAGTTTTACCCAATACCTCTTTATAGACTTCACCCCTGTCCATGCCGGCATCATGCTCGCCCGGCAGGTACTTTATATTTTTTACATTCAGCGTCTTAGTGATTTCTTTGAACTCAAGCAGCCGTTTCTTTCGCTCAGCTTTGTCCGCAGTGCTGTGCGTCAGGTCTCCGGTAAAAACCACAAAATCCGGTTTCGGATCGAGGGCATTTACTTCTGCAACCGCCTTCTTCAGCGTTCCCGCAAAATCAGGGTTTATCTCAGGCTTGTTAAAACCCCAGTGCGTATCCGACATCTGTACAAAACTAAAATCCCCGGCGGCCCCGGCAATCTTATCCGCGCCAAACGAAAATACAGCAAAACATAAAGCAATAACCGGCAAAAAAAACACTTTTCTCATAGACCCCTCCTGATTTTTTTATTATTCAAATACACAAATGCAATATTATTAAATAATAAGGCCTTGCGCGGGTTCAATAAGCGGGTTAGTTTTTTTAGAATTTAAATAGGGTTAAAAGCCTTACAGTTATATATAGCCGTTAAATCAGCAAAAGTCAATACGCGCTTTAATTTTTTGGCACTCTATCCGATAGACGCCAGATAATCCAGCGCCTCTTCCCTGCTGTTCTTTACAACAAGGTTGTTACGTTTTGTAAACATGATAATGGCGCTTATGACAACTTTTTGCACGCCCTCGACGCCGGATATGGCCGTCATCTTAATGTAAGACTTGTTCTTTAACGTAAATGACTTCAACACATCCGATATTTCCGTCGTCATCTTGGTTCCCTCGGTATTTACCCAGCAAAGCACCGTCCCCTGAGGTTGATTATAAATATATTGCCCGGCTTCCTCGATTGCCTGTTTTACATCAGGAAGGATGCCGTTGGACAGGTCTATATGCACAACCTTTTTCCCCTTGTGAATGATTACTTCCCCACGCGCCATAAAACACCTCCATAGATTTTGTAGATCCGGGGATTGCCCCTATCTCAAACCTTATATTCTGCCTTGAGAAGGGGGTGAACCCCGTCTCTACAAATTTAGCTGCTTTTGCCTTTTTCCGATACAAATACAGACATTAAAACAATGCCAATAACAAGCAGGAACAAAACAAGCCAGTAACCGAAGTCATATGTCGAAGTCAGCATGCCCTCGCCCTGCTTCACAATATCAGCATCAGCCTTAATTTTATACCAGTAAAGCAATATAACAGACGCCGCGGAACAAACCAAAGCCGCGACATAAGCAGGCTTTGTCTTAACCGTCAAAAGCACTATCATCGCCGCAAGTGAAAGAAGAAAAACCAGGACAATCCTCGCTTCAGGATCAATTTTCTGTATCTGCCCCCCTCCAACGTCAATCTGCGACCCCGTAGCTATCTGGACGCCCGTAAGAGTAACAACTTTCTGCCCCCCGCAAGATATGGTCATAAAAGGCATGATGAAACAAATCAAAACAATTAAATAAAGCGACCAAGAAATCTTTTTTATCCCCTGCATAAACCCTCCTGTTTTTTAATGTTCCGGGATTACCAAATTTTTGACAGATCCGGTTTGATTTTCGTCAAAAATATTCTTGACTCCTCAAATTTAGCGCCGTCTTTTTGTTCAACCATTATTCCCAATGACCCCAATATGACATAGCAATTATCCGCGGTTTTCAGGATCTTTACGCCGGATAATTTAAGGCCGTTATTATAAAAGAACATTTTTTTTCCAATTTTCTTAAAATAATCGCATGTAATAATACCCATCACATGTCTATTTGCGTCATTTAAAAGCGCAACAAAATCCGAAGCCATGCCAGGCGCAAGAGACACATAATTATAAGGGTCACAGAATCTGAAATCGTATGATTCTGCAACTTCAAATGTCTTAAAATGTATAATGGTGCTGCTATATCCGTCTAAGGTAGAGGTGTTGAAAATGGAAAAAAAACCATCCTTTTCGGCATCTATTATGTCATAAAAGACAGCCGACTTATCGACCCGCAAGTACGAGTTGCCTTCCTCCTGGCATGCCTGTGTGATCTTGTTATAATTCATGCAGTTAGATTTAGCCACTTTTAAATCGCCATCAAGCTTCATCACCACACCTTTATCATAAGAATACCCGCTAACAATGCAATTACCGCCGCCGGCATTAATGATATTATAAGAGCCGGTATTCTGCCCGGTAACATCGGCAAAATCCGCCGATTTTATCACGCTGCCATCCACACCGGAAACCTTTTCTATAAAAATATGATCTTTCATGGCGCGGGCATGGCCAGCTGTAATTAAATTATCTTTATCGTCCTTAACTACAGAATCAAAACAGCCTTCATAAAATTTATCAGAATCATAAGTTTTAAACCACAACATCCCTCCTTGAATGCTGACTTTCATAATAAACGGCTTTTCGTTTAAACTTCCCGTTATCACATACCCGTCGCTTATTTCTATGACCCCATCGCCTTCCGCTGTATCCGTCGGTTCCCCGAAATATTTACGCCATTCAACCTTGCCCGCAGAATTGGCTTTAATCAAATATACGCTTTTCCCGTTTCTTGTCCTTTCGGACGAACACCCGACAATTAAAAACCCCATATCTGACGTTTCAATAAACGAATACGCCTCTTCGTCAGACAGGTCATTGATAAATTTGGTTTTTGAGAAATTGATGGGTTTTACATTATCAACGCACTCAGGCTCCGGAGTAGGTGCCTGCAATTCCGAAAATCCATACAAAGCCGTAAGACAAAACTGAAAACAAATAATTAATTTGAAAATTTTCATAACCCCTCCTGATCCAAATTCAAATTGGGTTTCTCTTTAGAAAATATTAAAATATTGATGGATATTATACCCCTTAATGTATATACAGTCAATTGATTAGGAATGGATTCATGTTAGGTGTCGTAGGGATGGGTGGCACCCCGTCTAAAATCTGTGTTCTGCCTTGATAGGGGGGTGAACTCCGTCTCTACGAAAACATTATTTGTTTTTTGAATACCCTTTTGACTTCACAATCCTCTTCCCCGCCGCCATCGCAATCCCCACTGTACACGCGGCGCACTTGCCGTATTCCTCCGAAACACAGATCTTGTTGTCGTAGAGCTTGTAGTTTTCCCTGTATTTTGACGGGGTGAAGTTCGGCATTATAACGTTTGCCCCTATTCTCAGCGCCTGTTGGCGGCCTGTCGGGTCTATGGTGCCCATGGCAGTCGTGGCCGGCAGGTTGGATTTGGGCAGGACCAGCCTGATGAGGGACAAAACCTTCAGGGTCGGGAAGATGTCCGTGTTTTTGTGGCTGCGCAGGGGCGTATCCTCGTGGGCCAGGAACGGGCCTATGCCTATCATGGCCGGATTCAGTTCCTTAAAGAACAAAAGGTCCCTGGCAATCGATTCCAGGCTCTGTCCCGGCAGGCCCACCATAATTCCCGTCCCGACCTCAAACTTTAATTTCTTGAGGGTGTAGAGGCACTTTTTGCGGTATTCCAGATTGTCATCAGGATGCAGTTTCTTAAATACTCCCGGGTCTGTGGTTTCTATGCGGAGCAGATACCTGTCAGCACCCGCTTTTATGAATTCTTTGTATACTTTTTCCTCCCGCTCACCCACGGAAAGGGTTATTGCCATGTTTAATTCCTTTTTTATCCTGCGGACCGCCTCTAAAAGCGTCCTATCATACCCCTGATCCTCACCCGACTGCAGGACCACGGTCAAAGAACCCTGTTTTTTCATAAATTTAGCCGCTCCAAGTATCTCTTCAACGGTTAATCTATACCGCGGAACCTTCTTGTTAGCCTTATTTATACCGCAGTAAAGACATCCTTTGCGGCAAAAGTTGGAAAATTCAATAATCCCCCTCATGAACACCCGGTTGCCAAAATGCTTTTTACATAGCCTGGCAGACTCGTCAAAAACCGGTTGGAACTCTTCGCGGGTAGGAACCGAAAGAAGGTATACGAGGTTCTCAACGGTTGCGCTTCCACTTTTAATCTCTTTGATGGCTTCTTTAATTTTATCCAAATCAGCACTCCGTATTGTAATATTTTTTCCATCAGCGTTCACGTATAAGTTTAATAAATACCCGATTTAAGAATTCACTCCGACATCCGATATCCGACGTCCGGCATCACAGTATTCCTCTCACCTCAGGAAACGGTTCTATCACCCTCTTCAAAACTCCCTGCACATAAGAGATCGCTACGCCGTAATTGGTTATAGGTATCCCCAAATTCCTGCAATCCGCTATCCTCGATAGCATCTCCTGCCTGTTTATCATGCAACCGCCGCAGGAGATGGCTAATTTTACATCCTCAAAGCCCTTATCTATGTACGGGCCGGCATTAACTACAAACTCAATGTTCTTTCCGGTGTATTGTTTGATCCATCTTGGTATTTTTACCCTGCCAATATCGTCTGCCTGGCTATGGTGGGTGCATGCCTCAAGCATAAGAACCTTATCCCCATCCTGCAAACCATCAATTGCCTTAACCCCCCTGACAAACTCAGCCAACTCTCCCTTTAGCCTGGAGAAAACTATAGAAAATGTGGATAACTTGACATCCTCAGGAACATCGCCCGCCACCTTGAGGACCACCTGCGAGTCCGTTATAACCAGGGCCGGCTTTGTGGATAAATGCGACAGCGCAAACTGCAGTTCCCGTTCCTTGACCACCAAAGGCACCGCGTCGTTGTCCAGCACATCCCTGATTACCTGCACCTGGGGCAATATAAGCCTTCCTTTAGGCGCTCCAAGGTCAATTGGCACTACCAGAACCACAAAATCCCCGCTCGAAATGAGGTCTCCAATTATGGTCGTATTCTCGACAGAAATTTTTGACCCTATTTCTATCAATAACTCGCGGGCCTTATCCATATTTTTACCTGATGTACAACTTAAAGAAAAATAAGGAATCCCCTTTTCTTTTAACAACTTTTCTTTTTCTTCATCCTTTGCTTCAACGTCAATTTTATTGAAGAAAACCAGCACATCTTTACCCCTGTTTTTTAGCTCTAAAATCAACTCTTCATCCTTTGAATTATACCCTGCGTATGTGGTTATCACCACTGCAAGATTGATGCGTCTGATAATGTCGCGGGTTCTGGCCACCCTTTTAGCCCCCAACTCACCCTCATCGTCGATGCCGGCCGTGTCATAGATGAAGACTGGCCCCAGCCCTCTGATCTCCATGGCTTTCCCTACCGGATCGGTAGTAGTGCCCGGGGTGGCGTCGACTATGGCTACTGACTGACCCGTGATGGCGTTAATGAACGAAGACTTGCCGGCGTTCCGGCTGCCGAAAATGCCTATGTGGAGGCGGTTGGCTTGCGGGGTTTCATTCATGTGGATAAGTCTCCTTTTGAAGGCGTTCGGAGGTCGGAGGGTAGGGTTCGAAGTTAAAAAGATCGAACTCCGAACCCTACCCTCCACCCTCCGAACTGCCTATTTTTTAAACCCCAACATTCTTACCTTATCCGGGCTCATTAGCTCGTCGTACTTTTTCGCGTCCAAAATCCCGGCCTCTACCACCACGTCCCTGACCGGTTTTTTTGTCTTTTTGTACTCCTCATAGACTGCCGCGGCCTTATCGTGGCCTACAAACTGGGACAGGTATGTCAGAATCGCCACGGCAGAGCTGACGTTCTTTGTTATATTATCTTCATTAAGTTTTATTTGACTAACTATTTTATGGTTCATCTTACTTATTGATCCGTTTACCGACCTCATATTTCCCAAAACCAGGTGGGCCACAAGGGGGAAAAACTGGTTTAGTTCCATGTTTCCCATGGCAGCGGCTGTGGTTAAAGCCTGGTCGTCGGCAAAAACCTTCAGGCAGCCCTGGGTTATGAATTCGCACATGACCGGATTTACCTTTCCCGGCATTATGGTGGAGCCTTCCTGGAGCGCAGGCAGTATAAACTCCCCTATCCCGCCCTCCGGCCCGGAAGAGAGGAACCTTAAATCCTCCGAAATCTTCATCAGGTTGACCGCGGCTGCCTTGACCATCCCTGCTACCTCGACTATTGAGTCCAGGTTCTGGGTGGCATCCACAAGGTTTTCAGCCCTGCTGATGTTCAGTCCGGTCAGCTGCTTGAGTTTGTCAGCCGCCTTAAATATGTATTCCTGGGGAGCGTTAAATCCGGTGCCTATGGCAGTGCCTCCCAGGTTGACGGTCTTGATGCGTTCCCTTGATTTGAATATCCTCCACCTGTCGCGGCCTATGGCCTCGGCATAAGCCGAGAACTGCATGCCTACGGTTATTGGCAGGGCATCCTGAAGCTCTGTCCTGCCGAGTTTTACGACCCCGGAAAATTCCTTTTCCTTAAGCTGAAGCGCCTCCTGAAGCAGCGTTAATTCCTTCTCCATATCATCCAGGTACATAAGCATGGCCGTTCTTAACGCTGTGGGAAAAGTGTCATTGGTTGACTGGTGCATATTGACGTCGTCCAGAGGATGTATGAAGGAATATTCGCCCTTCTGCATGCCCGCCATTTCAAGTGCGCGGTTGGCTATAACTTCGTTGATGTTCATGTTAACAGATGTGCCTGCCCCGCCTGAAAGCGGGTTAACACAAAAGTCAGAAAAATCACCGGTCTCAATGAGGGCGTCTATGGCTCCTGTTATGGCATTGGTTTTTTCTTCTGAGATGGATTTTATCTCGAAATTTACAAGAGCTGCGGCTTTTTTTACGAGAAGATAGGCTTTAATGAAGTATGTATCTATTTTATCGGCGTCAGCGCCGAAGTTTTCCAGGGCGCGCGCGGTATTAATGCCGTAATATACATTATCAGGGATTTCTTTACCGCCAAGAAAGTCCTTTTCAATCCTCATAAACACCCTCAATATATTTATTTAAACAAGATTATCACAAAATCGGTGCAATATTAAGCTGTGTAATCTTATTTATAATAACTCTATTTTGATAGGATTTCAAACGAAAACTGCAAATTATGAATTTTCAATTTTCAATTAAAAACGCTGTAAAGTCCGGCCGGGCATCATACCCGGCCGGATTTGAGCAATTGAAAATCCAAAATTTAAAATTGAAAATTGTTATTTATAGTACAACGGCCTCGGCCTGTAGTGATTGTGGAGCAGTTTATGCGCCTTAGGCGAGAGCGGCTTGTCAAGGAAATCCTTGTAAAGCTTCTGTACGTCAGGATTTTCGTGTGAAAGCCTGAGCTTGGACTGCTTGTCGTCCTTGTATATGCCCTCTGTCCTTTTTCTCCTGATGGCGTTTGTTACCTGATAAGGCTGGCCACCGCCCGCTATGCATCCGCCTTCGCATGCCATTACCTCGATGAAATCATAAGGCATGGGTTTGCCGGCAAGTTTCGCGGCGCGCAGTTCGTCCATGACGGCCCTTACATTGCCCGTACCGTGCGCTACAGCCACTTTTATTTTCTTTCCATTGACATCTATCTCTCCGCTTTTAACGCCTTTTAATCCCCTGACAACATCAACATCGATCTTATCAAGGTTCTTACCGGTCATTAAAAAGTACGCGGTCCTTATTGCGGCTTCCATGACGCCGCCCGTGGCGCCAAATATGGTTCCCGCGCCTGTATAGGTGCCAAGCACATTGTCTACTTCCTCATCCTCGAGGTCAAGCAGCTGTATGCCGCTTGATTTTATCATCCTGACAAGTTCCCTTGTAGTGATGGAAACATCCACGTCCTGGTATCCCGAGGAACTCATGTCTTCAGTCCTGGATACCTCGTATTTTTTGGCCGTGCACGGCATGACCGAGAGGACAAACATCTTTTTCGGGTCCACTTTTATCATGTCCGCGTAGTATGTCTTTGCAAGCGCGCCGAGCATTTCGTGCGGCGATTTTGCCGATGAGAAGTGCTCAATAAGGTCCGGATAATACTTCTCAAGAAAGTCCACCCAGGCAGGGCAGCAGCTTGTGATAAGCGGCATGGCGCCTTTTCCTGTGGTTATCCTGTGTATGAGCTCCGAACCTTCTTCCATAATGGTAAGGTCAGCCGCAAAATTCGTGTCAAATACGGCCTTAAAACCCATCCTTCTGAAGAGCGCGTAAAGTTTTTTGGTTATGATGGTACCTGCAGGAAGGCCAAATGCCTCTCCTATGGCCACCCTTACTGCCGGAGCTATCTGGACTACCGGATAAACATCCGGGTTTGCCAGCGCGTCCCAGACCTTCGGTATCTCACTGAATTCAACAAGTGCTCCCACGGGGCAGTGCGCCGAGCACTGTCCGCACTTTATACACGGGCTGTCAGCCATGGATATGTCGCCTGCAGGCGCTATCCTGGAATCAAAACCCCTGTCAAGGAACTCAAGTGCGTAAACTTTCTGTATGTTCTGGCACACTTCCACGCAGCGTCCGCAGTGGACGCATTTTATCGGGTCAAGAACTATGGCCTTTGTGGAGGTGTCCTTAGGCAGCGTCTGGAGCATTTCCTTATACGGCCTTGACCTTATGCCGAATTCCTCGGAAAGTTTCTGCAGCTCGCAGTCGCCGTTTCTTAAGCAGGTCAGGCACGCGAACGGATGAGATGAAAGAATCAGGTCGAGAACGTTCTTTCTCACCTGGTAAAGCTCTCCGTCGTGGGTTGTAATCTCCATATTTGGCTCCACGTATGTGCAGCAGGCGCGCAGCAGTTTCCTGTTGTTCTTGGCCTTTACCACGCATATTCCGCACGAAGCGGTCGCGGGCAGGTCATCATGCTTGCACAGCGTAGGTATCTTGATGTGCGCCAGCCTGGCTGCCTCAAGTATAGTGGCTCCGGAATCGACTGTATAGTCTTTCCCGTTTATCTTTATCTGTATCATTTTTCCTGTTGTTTTTTCAACGTACATGTTTATCGCCTCCTTAACCTCTTTTTACAGCGTCGAACTTACAGACGTTGTAGCACTCGCCGCACTTTATGCAGGCCTTCTGGTCTATCAGATACGGTTTTCTCTTCTCGCCGGTGATGCACTTCACTGGGCACCTTATGGCGCAGAGGCCGCAGCCTATACACTTCTCGGGTATAATCATGTACTCCACGAGGTCGCGGCATTTGCCGGTGAAACATTTTTTGTCAGTGATATGTTCCATGTACTCTTTTTCAAAGTACTGCAGCGCCGATATTACCGGGTTCGGTGTGGTCTGTCCCAGGGCGCATAGCGACGCTTTCTGCATGGCTATCGATATGGACCTTATCTTGTCTATGTCCGTCTTATCGCCGTTTCCTTTTGTTATTTTCTCAAGCAGTTCAAGTATCTGCTTGCCGCCTATCCTGCACGGCGAGCATTTGCCGCACGATTCGTCCACGGAGAACTGAAGGTAGAATTTATTGACGTCCACCATACAGTCATCCTCGTCCATTACTATCATCCCTCCGGAACCCATGATGGAGCCTATGGACTGGAGCGATTCGTAATCTATGGGCATGTCCAGGTACTGCTCCGGTATTACTCCGCCGGAAGGCCCGCCTGTCTGGACCGCCTTGAATTTCTTCTTGTTCTGTATTCCGCCGCATATGTCATATACTATTTCCCTGATGGTCGTGCCCATGGGGACTTCAACAAGCCCCGGGTTCGTGACCTTTCCGGTTACGGCAAATACCTTGGTGCCTTTTGATTTCTCGGTCCCGATGGAGGCAAACCAGCTGCCGCCTTTTTCAACGATAACAGGCACGTTCGCCCATGATTCCACGTTATTAATGAAGGTCGGCTTTCCCCATAATCCCGATACAGACGGGAATGGGGGCCTCGGCCTCGGGTTTCCCCTCTTTCCTTCGATGGAAGCGATAAGCGCTGTTTCTTCGCCGCAGACAAAAGCCCCTGCGCCCCAGCGTAATTCAATATCAAAGGAGAAGTCAGTCCCGAGAATGTTCTTGCCAAGCAGGCCGCGTTCGCGCGCCGCTGTCAGGGCTTTTTCAAGCCTTTCAATGGCGAGCGGGTATTCAGCCCTTATATAAATGAAACCCTGCGTGCAACCGACGGCATAACCGCCGATAATCATTCCTTCTATGACGGAATGCGGGTCCCCTTCCAGTACGCTCCTGTCCATGTACGCGCCGGGGTCGCCCTCATCCGCGTTACAAATCACATACTTTACATCGCTTACTTCTTTTTTTGTAAGTTCCCATTTCAATCCTGTCGGGAATCCCGCTCCGCCGCGGCCCCTTAAACCGGATGTTTTCATTTCGGCGATTACTTTATCCTGCTTCAGGTCAAAGAGGGCTTTTTCCAGGGCTTTGTATCCGCCCCTCATTATGTATTCCTCGATTGATTCCGGGTCCATGTATCCGATGTTGCGAAGGACTATCTTGAACTGCTTGCTTGTATCGTCCTTTTCCTTTATGGGGAGGAACTTGTTGTCATAAGTCAGCGCGAACTTGTCGAGCTTCTTCCATTTCACATGGGCGTTAATGATGGCTTCCGCGTCTTCAGCCTTAAACTTCGTGTAAATTACGCCGTCAGGCATGACCCTGGCTATGGGGCCGTCCGTGGTAAACCCGATAAACGGGCTGCGGATGACCTCAAAGCTGTCGGTGAGCGCCTTTTCATTTACCAGCTTTACAAAAGTATTATATACAGGCCTGTCTTTTTGTTCGGCAGGCTCCCATACAAATATGTACTGTTTATTCATTTTATATCATCCTCCTAATCTTTGAATATATTCTTGCCGGTATCTTTCGACGGCATGAATATAACGTAGTTGTTTAGTATGTTTTTCTTGATGACGTGCTCGCTTACTATGGAGTGTGCGGCTTTCTCGTCCACATTGCCGTAAAGTATCTCCGGCATTCCCTCAATCTTGACCACCATGTTCGGCTCGCAAAAACACATGCCAAGGCACCCGGTTTTTTTAAGCTTTACCGTAGCGTCAAGGCCTTTATTTTTCAGGTCTTCCTCAAAAATCTTATAAATGGAGTCCCCGCCGGCCGCAATGCCGCACGTCCCCATGGAAATCATGATCTCGCCCTTGTGTTCGGGCTTAAAATTTTTCCTGAATTTTTCCAGGTCTCCCTTTTTCATCTTATCCATTTTTCAACGCCTCCTCCGCTTTGCTGTATTCACCGAGGACCTTCGGCAGGTCTGTCTTTAAGACGTTGCCAAAAGTTTTTCCGTTTATTACCATTACCGGCGCGAGCCCGCAGCAGCCGACGCACCTGACAATTTCCAGCGAGAACAGTCCGTCATCACTCGTGTTATTGACAGCGACCCCGAGGATATTCTCAATCTCCTGTATTATGTCGTTCCCGCCTTTTAAGTAACAGGCGGTACCCATGCATACCTGTATCTGGTTCTTTCCCGGTTTCTTGAGCTTAAAGAGGTGGTAAAAAGTGATGATACCGTAAATTTTCGCGAGCGGTATGCCCATCTGGTGCGATACTTCCATAGCAACCTTACGCGGGACATACCCGTAAACTTCCTGGATCTTGTGGAGGACCATTATTTCATTTCCTGGTTTGTCCTTCCACTTTTCCATGAAGTCAAGCAAGGATTTTTCGAGCTTTATTTCTTCTTTTTCCAACATCATTTGCCTGTACCTCCGTGTATTTTAGTATGTGAATTTTTTCACATTAAACCTAAATAAAAATGAGAGCCGACGTTTCTGCTCTCCCTTTCAAACTACCATATCGATATAACTCCTCTGCCCTAAAGTGAATATACAAAATTTTTGTGTTTTTGTCAACAAAATTTTTACAAATAATTTTTAACCTGTAATTTATAGCCATTTTTAGACAGCCTTGAAATAATAATTTCAAATTATGAAACCTCAACTTTCTGCAAGCCGAATACATTGTGAAGATTTTCTTATTGTTAGAACTGTAAGTCTTGATATGGTCGGTTTGTTGTTCTCAATGATATTATTCAATAAACACGGTAGTTTTACGATGCTTTTCTAACAAAAGTAGTAGTATATAAAACAAATCGGATTTTTCGTGTTTTAAATATATGTTATTTAGAACCCTTGGTCGGTTATTTAGGTCTTTAAAAACTGGCTTTTATTTCAATTATGTGACTTTCTCCAAATTCACCCGGACCCGACACTTTTGGGACATATGAATAATTCATATTAAACATGACTCCGTATAAATCAAAATTTATTCCCAGGCCGGCGCTTAAATAATCCATGATCAAATTTTCATCCTCCACCCTTTCAAGCCTATTCCCTGCCCTGATATAAAACTGATTTAAATAAACGTATTCAATACCCGTAAGCAGATATGGCGCGAAACCATAAAATTTAAAACCCGCGTCAGCGCTGAGCGACAACCTGTTTACATTATCATTTACAGCCTTCCAATCAGCAGCTATTACAACGCGCGCAGGAAGCACTTCATCCTCAAAATACGAACCTTTTTCCGCGCCTATGGCCGGCACGCCCAGATCCATCGCGGTAAATGCCAGGTTTATAGAATCATCAAGCGAATAATTAACGCCAAGGTCAAGCCCTATCAAATACGCGCTTTCCTTCATATAATCCGAATACATAACTTTAATTGAAGCGCCGGCATTCGTATAACTCATTATTTCCTGGCTGTAATTAAATATGAAGCCCATATTGCGCCTTTCGCCCTTTTTCTTAAATACCTGCCTGTTCATTAAATAACCCGCTCCAAAGTTTCCGCCGCCCATTTTCATTGCCAGGCGGGTATATGTCCCGCTTATTTTTAAAGATGTATTGTCCGTATAAGTAAAATCAAGCTGCGCTGTTTTATCCGGGTCAGATGCCGCCGGGTTATATGTAAAAAGCGATCCATCCCCCCTTTTCGCCGAGCAGGCGCCGGAAAGCGCTGCCGCAGCCGAGGAGCTGTCTAAAAGGATGAAGTCAGAAGTCCTTGTATATTCGTAAGCATATACTGATACCGACAAAAAAACAGCCGCAACAAACAATATAATTGTTCTTTTCATATTCCCTCCGGATCGTATTTTTAAATATTATATCACTTTTGACGCGCATTGCAATAACAACAGTTTAAAACAGCCATTTAAAACAACTGCTTAAATTACTAATTACCAATTACAAATAAATGAAACGCTCATCGCTTCGCTCTTCGCATTTTATTATATTAAGTGCACCGCACACCATAATTGGTAATTAGTAATTAGTCATTGGTAATTAACATCTAATTTAATCGTTAATTCGCTCTTGACATAATGCTATAATATGCTATACTTTGCTATATGAAGAATATTGTGAAAGAACTTGAAAAATACAGGCTGGAAAATAAGATCTCACAGGCAAAGCTGGCTGACGACCTTGATGTCGCCTTTTGTACCGTTAACCGGTGGTTTAAGGACAGAAATGAACCTAACCAGATACAGTCATACCATATAAAGAAAATGATCGAGGGAAAAAGGAGGAAAAAAAATGACACCGAAAGAAGAAGTTCTCACTGAAGCTCTCCGACACTGATAATTACGAAGGGCTCAGACCCGGCCGGGAGCACCTGGAACTGCTGAACAAATCAAAGGCATACGCCAGGTTTGAAAAAGCGGAAGGCCGTTCACACGGGGCGAAATTTGACTCAATGCTGATGAAACTTTACCTGTCGCTCTAAATTTTTTGCCGTTTTTGTTAAACGCTTAACGGCTTATGTCTTTCTGTCTCTATTGGTAATTATGCTTTTATAAGCAATTCCCCTTTTGCGCACAAAGAAAAAGGGCGATGAAAATTCATCGCCCTTTTTTGATTTTTATAAGCTTTATGTTGTGTTTGATTTTTTATATTTCTGTTTTGTTTTACACTGTTTTTGTTATTCGTAGGGGCGAGCCGGTGGCTCGCCCGGCCTTAGATCTAAACCCGGAAGCCTTAGATCTAAACCCGGAGCCTTAGATCTAAACCCGGGCGAGCCACCGGCTCGCCCCTACGAAAAAATGATTACTAATACAACGCCAATAAATCCCTGGCCGTTATAAATTCCTGCCCTTCTTCGTTCTTAAGCATATGATAAAAACTGCAGGATATGCAGTTATGCGTTCCGTGTGTCGCATTCTCAGCTGTTTTTAATTCACCACACGGCGTACCAACCACCGCAAAGCAAGCCCTGCCTGCTTTTACGCCGCCATGCACTCCGTCCATGATTTCAGTTGTTGCAGCGGCGCACAATCCAAAATCCGCCACATTTTCCCCGCCCGGCTGCCTTCCGCACTTCTTAAACTCCCAGCAGTTAATTTTAACCATCCTTCTGCCACCTCCTGAGCCTATTTATGATTTAGAAGAACTGAGGACATTACAAATTCCTTGCCTTCTTCATTTCTTACCAGTTTATAGAACTCACAGGCCATGCAATTACCCATTTTATGCGCGAATGTTCCCTGCACTACTCCTCCGCACAGGGTCCCCGCAAGTACCCAGCATGCCCTGCCGCTTTTCGAGCCGCCGTGTATCTTGTCAAACCTGTTGCTTAAAGCCGCGGGACAAACTCCCAGTTCTTTTGATTTTTCCCCGCCATACTGCCTTCCGCACTTCTTAAACTCCCAGCAATTCATTTTAGCCATACACACCTCCGGTTATACTTGCCGGTATTATTTAAATCAATAAATGCTTTCAGAGAAATTTTTTACATCAGACGCTGCCACATCTATGGTAAGGTTCGGTGATGCTGGTGAATTATAATATGGAGGCGATGAAACCCCGTAAAAACCGATGTAATCCCCCGTAACGGGCGGCCCGCTTGAATCCATATTAACTCCGCCGTAAAGATAGTATGTTCCCGGCACCATTACAACTACAGCAAAAGGTATTGCCGTGCCTGAAGGCAGGTTCCCCATCTGCAGGGCGGCGTAATTTGAATTTCCGCCGTTTGTATCCTGGTCAACCAGCACCCAATATTGCTTTCCTGCCTGGTCCGCCGGTATTGTAATAGTGCCTGAGAGGTTATTTGAAGCGGTGACAAGATTAACGTCAAATGAAGAACTTCCTGATGACACTGCCGCGTTCTTTGAACCCGGCCATACCGGCCATGTCGTACCGTACACTCCCAGGTAATCGCCCGCGTTGGGTGAAAAGAAAAACGTATTGCTGTCCACGTCAACTACCGCCGTGATGTAATAACTGCCGGCGCTTACTGTGAGCGAATACGGCACTGTTGCAGATGCGCCGCATGTGCCGGAAAGAGAGTTTACAGGGTTGCTTAAATCGGATAGCGAGCTGTAATAGGATACTTTAAATGCCTTTCCATTCTGCGCGCCTGGAAGGTTAAGGTTCCCTGTAACGCTGACTGTCGGCACCGGTGTTGGGTCAGCGGGCGCTGACGGACTCGAGCCGCAGCCGGTAAATGACAATAATGACGCTGTTAAAAAAACTGCAACTAAATAAACCACCCATGTTTTTTTCATTTAATCCTCCAGTGTCGGTTTAATTGCTATCTCTTTAGTAGGATTATAGCAGGCTCCCGACCGGAAGTCAAGTTTTTAGTTATTTAAGCAGTAACCGTTTCAAAACCGGCTATTATGTCGAGTATTTCCGAGGTTATCATGTTCTGGCGTTCCTGGTTATATTCAAGGTTCAGATTGTCAAGGTGCTCTTCGATATTTTTTTCGGCTGCCTGCATGGCCGAAAGTCTCGCCGCGTTCTCACTGGTTATCGAGGCGGCAATTGCAGCGCGCAGATTAATGTAAATATATTGAAGTATGAGCTTGTCAAAAAGCGCACTGAAATCCTCTTTTATTACAGGAAGCGAATTTGATTTCCACTCCTGTTTTCTTAATCCGTCCATAAATCCTGTCCCAAGCGGAAGTATCTCGACTATTTTTGGAGCATAACTGAACCCGCCGATTTCAGGGCTGTTGTATGCCAGAAGTATCCTGTTAATGCCGTTTTTAAGGTACCAATCCTGGAGTATTATTGTGATCGAATTCAAAAGCGGCGTCAGACCCGATGATATGCCTGACGGAAAATCAAGTACAGATCCGGCCTTAAGGCCGGCATCGTCCATTTTATTCGCAAGTTTTTCCCCTATTATCATGATTTCCGGCTTGCTAAAATTCCCCGCCTTGACCTTTGTAGAAACAAATTCAGCTATTTGATCATTGAAACGGCCGCACATGCCAAGATCAGTTCCGAAAACCGCGATTGCTGACTTAGAAATATCCAATCCACTCATTTTTTGCGTAAAAATATCCCCGTCATCAAGGGACCGCATCGCTACAGTGAAACCCTTTTCTATAATGTCATTGTAACCGTTTATTGCCCTGAGTGTTTTTTCATACTGCCTCAGGGATACTGCCGCGAGTATTTTCATGGTCCTTGTTATGGAATGCAATGACTGAGCCCCTTTTATCTTTCTTTTCAGGATTTCCATTGATTCCACTTTACACCCCCGTGGCCAGGTGTTTTATTGATTCCGCCGATATCCTTTTTATATCGTTTTTTTCTTCAGGCGATAACTTAAGGCCATTTTCAGCGTTTTGCCTGTACACGGGCATGGATGTGAGCGCGAGCTTCATGATTATTGCCGCGGCTTCGCCTGTTTTACCTGCGGGTACGGCGTCAAAAACACCTGATGTCACGCATAACAGCACCGTTATCTGGGAAAAAACATCCGCGGGCGCGTACTGAGCCTGTTTCAACACTTCCCTTATCCGGTGTCCGCGCTCAAGCGAGTCCTTTGTGGACTGGTCGAGCCGGGTTGAGAACCGCTCGAATACTTCAAGCTCCTCAAACTGTGTATACAGGAGCCTCAGATCGCCTGCTATGTCCCTATAGGCGTTTATCTGTGCCTGGCCGCCTACACGCGATACCGACTTTCCAACGTCCACCGCGGGCATTATGGCGTCCTGCTGGAGTTTTGGCGATAAGTATATCTGTCCGTCTGTTATGGATACAAGGTTTGTTGGTATGTAGGCGGCGATGTTCTGAGCTTCTGTCTCAACGATCGGAAGCGCGGTAAGGGAGCCCCCGTTTTTTGATTTTACAAGGTGTGTGGAGCGTTCCAGAAGCCTTGAATGAATGTAAAAAATATCACCGGGATAAGCCTCCCTTGCCGGCGGCCTGCGCATTAACAGCGAGAGTTCCCTGTATGAACGCGCGTGCCTGCTCAGGTCATCGTAAATAATAAGCACGTCTTTGCCCTTTTCCATGAAATACTCCGCCATTGTGGTTGCGGCGTACGGAGCAATGTAATTCATACCCGGCGTATCATCCCCGGTCGCGGCGACCACTATTGTATATGGCATTGCGCCATATTTTTTGAGGTTATCAATGAGCCTCGCCGTCCCAGAGCTCTGCTGACCTATGGAACAGTAAACGCATATAACATCCTTTCCTTTCTGATTAATTATTGTATCAAGCGCCATGGCTGTCTTTCCGGTTTGCCTGTCCCCTATAATAAGCTCCCTCTGCCCCTTTCCGACGGGTATCAGCGCGTCCACGGCCAGGATACCGGTCTGAAGCGGTCTTTCCACGGGCTCCCTGTCTATGATGGCAGGGGCGGGCCTTTCGATGGGAAGGCGCTTATTAACCTCTATCTGGCCGCCTTTATCAAGCGGTAAACCCAGCGGGTTAATGACTCTTCCCAATAACTCCTCACCCACCGGAACATCCATGACACGCCCCGTGCGTCTGACTTCAGTTCCCGCGCTTATGACCTCACCGCTGTCGAGCAGTATCACATCAAGGCTGTCCGGCTCAAGGTTAAATACCATGCCTGCGGCGCCGCCATTAAATATAAGCATCTCTTCAGAACCCGCGCCGGGCAGGCCGCTTACCTTCGCAACACCCCTGCCGCTTTTGGTAACAATACCTGTCTCGCTTATTTCAAGCGCGTACTTTGAACTTTCCAGGGCCGCGCCGGCCGCCCGGAACGCGTCTGTGATGGCTTTTTGCGCCTGCAGATTTTTTATCTCATCCACTTTTTTTACCGCCTGTTATATTTTCAAATACAGGGTTTATTATCGCTTCCATCGCGGATGTAAACCCTTCAAAAGTCCACGATGTTTTATAGCCGCCGGCCCTGAGCTCTATCCCGTGAATAAACGCGTCATTTTCAAAGATAACATTTCCAGAATATCCGGAAGCCAATCGTATCGAATCTATGATTTTATCCTTATACGCCGCGACTATTTCATACGAACATGCCACAATCACACCGTCCGCTGATTTTTCCAGCGCCGTTTTCAGGGCTTTGCGCGCCGCGTCATCCATGGACCCGATCATTGACAGGAATTTTAGCGTTATCTTTTCATCCAAAGAGCTTTCCGCCAGGTCAATTAAGGCCTTTGCGGCAGCCTGTGTGGCCAGCTCCGCGCTTTTTTTTAGCATCAAACCTGTCAAAGCCGACCTGTCATCTGATATGGAACGCTCATACGCCGCCCTCATGGTGTCAGAATCGCTTTTTGCCGTGGAAATCAGCCGCTGCCTGCTTTCATCAGCTTCGCGCTTGGCCGCAGCCATGAGGCTTTCAGTACCTGCCCTGTTTTTTTGCAGAAGCTCCAGATTTTGTGACTCCAGGCGCGCAGCTTCATCCAGCTTCCTGGCCGCTTCCACGGACAGGTCAGCCATCCTCTTTTCCCTTTCATCCACCGCTTTAATGACAGGTTTGAAAAGGAACCTGTTAAGCAGCGCGACAAGTATTATGAAATTGATGACCTGCGCGCTGAATGTAAATAGATCCAGTTCCATGTCACTTGCCTCCGTGAGCTATGATATAACTCCAGAACGGGTTTGTAAAAATAAGAATAATTGAAATTACCAGGCAGTAAATCGCCAGCGATTCTATCATCGCGATTCCAACAAACAAATTCCTGGAAAGCGTGTCAGCCTCGTCCGGCTGTTGGGCAATGGCTTCCAATGCCTTGGCAATCGCGTTCATTTCCCCGATTGCGGGCATCATTACGCCGATGGCGATCGTTGCCCCCGCGGTAATAATCGATGTAACCGCAATAATTGTTATGTTATCCATTTAACGCACCTCCTTCCCATGATTTATATTTTCTCTTACGTTAATTGACGCGCCCAAATATACTGACGCGAGCGTGAAAAATATGTAAGCCTGGACTGTGCCTATTAACAGGCTGAATACCTGCATAAAGACCGGAACAAAAATCGGGACAATAAGCAGCAGCACAGCCGCGATCAGCGTCTCGCTCATTATATTTCCGAAAAGCCTTACTGAAAGCGATACCGTTCTCGTCATTTCGCCCAATATGTTAAAAGGCAGCATTAATATTGACGGTTCTGTGTATTCCCGGAGGAAGCGCACGAGACCGTTTTTCTTTACTCCAAAAAAAGGAACCGCAAAAAACACGGATACCGCCAGCGCCGCCGTAGTTGAAAGCGAGGAAGTGGGAGGGTGGTACAAAGGCACAACTTCCATCACATTGGCTGTAAATATGAAAAGCAGCAGCGTCCCCAGGAACGGTATTATGGGATTATAATCCTGGCCTGTTATCTGCCTTACCTGCGTCCTGACGAATATGATCAGTTCTTCCATAACGGCCTTCATCCTGGCGTTCTTTCCGGCCGTGTTATAACCTTTCGCCGCGATAAGTGATATCGTAACCAGCACCGCCATTACCACCCACGTGTTTACAATGGTCGAATTAAGCGCTATCCCGCCTATATTTGCTATTATGACTTTGTCAGGATTTATCTGCATTATCAGCCACCCTGCTGAGCCTTCCTATCATTATGTTCCGCGATATTAAAAACCCGGCCGTACAGGATATAATGCCGGCTATACCGCATATTAAGGCGGAAAGGTAAAATATGACTCCGCTTAAAAATATCCGCGTAAAAAATCCCATAATTACACTCATTCCCCTGCTGCCCCTTTTCGTAAGGCCTCTGACCTCAAGATGCAAAAAGCAAACATACACTGCTCCGGCAACAGCGCCGCCAAGTAATGACCCGATAATCTTTAAAGCCATCATTTTTCTCCCTCCTGATTGTTTTTGCCTTCATTTGGGATTTGTGACTTGGGATCTACGATTTGACTCTCCTGACTTGGGTCCTGGGTCTTGGGTCTTGTGACTCTTTTTATTTCCTTTCGTACCCAATACCACGCGTTCCAGCATCCCGTAACCAGCCCCGCAAAAAGGAACATAAGAGTGAAAGAACGGGGACCCGGATAATGACCGTCTATCCACTTTCCGATAAAAACGCCCAACAGTAAGGGGATTGTGACAGACCAGCCTATAATGCCGAGCATCCCTATCCACTGAAGCGTTGACATGCCCCTTTTTTCCCTTGCCTTGACCGCTCTTTCCTCTTTTTTATTTATCTCTTCCGAAAATTTATCCCCGCCGCTCATTTCAGCTCCGCTATCCTGCGCGCGTACTCGGCCTCGATCTTCGCTATCCCTGCGCGCGTATTTTTTTCTTCGTCATCAAGCGTTGACAATTTCAGTTTCACGGCCTCCCTTAAACTTCCGAAACCTTTTCCTTCAACCGCCTGTTTGACTGCCACCTGCACGGTATCACCCTTTTTTACGAGCAGCCCCTCGTCAATTGCCGTATAAAAAGTTTCAGCGGATGAGAGCGTATACGCCAGGACGCACGGCTCAAGGGACCTGCATATGTCAATATGCTTCGGCAGTATGCAGAATTTTCCTCCGGCGCCATCCGCGATTATCTTTATTACGTTATCAATATCCCTTTCTTCAAATGTAGTGCAAATGGATAGGCGCATTATTTCACCGCCTCGCTGATCGGGCCTATCATATACAATGACTTCTCGGGGAAATCAGCGAACTCATCCATTAATATCCTCTCGCAGCCCTGTATGGTGTCAGTGAGCGCGACAGCTTTGCCCCCGTGCCCCGTGAACTGGCCCGTTGTAAAGAACGGCTGGGTTAAGAAACGCTCCAGCCTCCTGGCCCTGTTTACCGTAAGCCTGTCTGTCTTTGAAAGCTCTTCCATGCCGAGCATGGCGATTATGTCCTTTAACTCTTCATACGCTGAAAGCGTCTGGCGGACGCTTCTTGCGGTATTATAATGGCGTTCGCCGCAAACTTCAGGGGACAGCATTTTTGAACGCGACTGCAGCGGTTCAATAGCCGGATAAAGGCCCTGGCTCGCCATTTTCCTTGAAAGTACTATGGATGCCGAAAGGTGTCCGAATGTGTGCACCGCAGCGGGGTCTGTGAAATCATCGGCCGGCACGTAAACAGCCTGTATGGAAGTAATGGAACCGTCCCTGGTGGAACATATGCGCTCCTCAAGTTCGGCCAATTCAGTTCCAAGTGTGGGCTGGTAGCCGACCCTCGACGGTATCTGTCCGAGGAGCCCCGAGACTTCAGAGCCGGCCTGTACAAAACGGAATATATTGTCTATGAGAAGCAGTACGTCTTTTTTTTCATCGTCCCTGAAGTATTCCGCCATGGTAAGCGCGGCGTGTCCCACGCGGAATCGCGCGCCCGGCTGCTCGTTCATCTGCCCGAAAACTAAAAGCGCCTTGTCAAGCACGCCTACAGATTTTATCTGCCTGTAGAGTTCTTCGCCTTCGCGGCTGCGCTCTCCTATCCCGCAAAAGATCGAAATGCCTTTATGTACTCCCGCCATGTTATTGATCATTTCCATAATCAGTACAGTTTTACCGACACCGGCGCCGCCGAAAAGGCCTGCTTTTCCGCCGCGCTCTAAAGGCGATAAAAGGTCTATGGATTTTATGCCTGTCTCAAAAATCGATGTTTCAACGGAACGCGAGGATATGTCCACTGGTTTTCTGTGGATGGAACGCAACTCTCTGGCCTTTACTTCCCCCATGTTGTCAATTGCATGTCCGAAAATATCAAAGACCCTTCCAAGAAGCCCTTCCCCCACAGGGACCATTAAAGGGCCGCCTGTATCCGTCACTTCAGCGCCGCGCTGCAGCCCGCGTGAAGGATTTATTGCTATGCACTTGGCGGTTTTAAGGCCGGTGTGCTCAATTACTTCCAGCGTCACATATCCGCTATCTCCCGCAAGCAGGCAGTTATTGACAGGCGGAAGCCCGTTATCAAACATAACGTCAATAACGCTGCCTTTTATGGCATATACCGACCCTTTTTTAACACCTGAATTTTCAGACACAAATACCCCCAAAATGAATTAAACGCAAATGAATTAACGGGGTTTTTAGAAGTTTAGAATAGTATGGCCAGGCAGTACTAACTAATTATACACAAGGATTGGGGGAAAAGCAAATGGTCATAAAAGCAGATTATGAATTTTCTATTTTCAATTTTCAATTAAAAGCGTTTTGTTTTAAATTGAAAATAGAAAATCTAAAATTGAAAATTAGTTTTTCGGGTGTAAATACCCGCAGTCGCCCTCGAGCTTCCTGTGGTGTTTTATCCTGCGTATTTCTATATCTATTGTGTGCTTTAGGTCCAGTATTTCGTTTGAAAGCGACTTTACTTCCTTAAACTCGCCTTCAAACATCTTCATGACGCTGTTATAATATGACTGCATAAGGGTATGGTCCGACGCGAACCCCTCTTTTACATGCGCGCAGATGAATGAGCCTATGGCAATTTCGTTATCTTCTATAAAAGGCTCGTTCTCAGGGACTGATAAAAGGTGTATTGAAGCGGTTGTTTCAATGCCTTTGAACCTTTCAGTAAGTGCTTTTATCATATCAATCACGTTATTGTCGCGTTTCTGTATGTCCGCTTTCCATTTTTCTATATCATTATAAAGCCCGGGGAAATGGTTCTTCATATCGTCGTATAAAGCCACATTTATCCTCTCCGGGTGGTAAAAAATATTGTGCCAGTCATCCATTACGTGATATTCAATATCATTAAAGTGTTCTTCAACCGTAGGAACTGCCGAAGACTTTTTCTTTTTACCGGAACCCTGCTTTGCCCCTATCATCCCGGCTATTATTATGAGACATATTACAACCGCACCCGCGCCGGATCCGGCAGTTATTAAAAATTTTGTATCCGAATCCTTTTTCATCTTCTTAATATCGGTTTCAAGCGCTGTTACCCTGGCCGTTATAGACGTGTTCTTGGCTTCAATCTCGGCTATTGTATCATTAGCGGCTTTAAGCTGTTTTGTAAGGCTTGCGACGGTAGGCTTCGGTGTCTTCGCCGCCTTCGCCTTAGTCGCGGCCGTAAATATGAATAATGACATAAGGACAAGAATACAAACCACAATATTTTTTCTGTTCATTCTTCCCTCCAAACAAGTTGTTTTAAAATTATTTTTTATATCCGCTAGCGCCTTCGCATTGTAAAAGTGGTTTGAACGTTCTTACGTTTGCGTATATCCATTACTAAACTAGGCGCAGGCCGATAACACGCAGGCCTGCGACTACTAATTTCCAGCCCTGAGCCGCAGCAAGCAGCGGCTCTACGAAAATCTTTGGGATTTGTGATTTGGGCTTTGTGATTGCCTTAATTTATCCCATATTCCTTCATTTTCGACTTTAACGTATTTCTGTTTATCCCGAGCTTTACGGCTGTCTGCAGTTTGTTGTTTCCTGTTTCAACAAGCAGCTCCTCTATCAGCGACTTTTCAAGCGCGCCTATTACTTCCTTGTATATGCTTCCATCGGCTTTTTTCTTTGCCTCTATCTTTATGTAATTCCTGATATTGAACCCTTCATCTTTGTTCTTTGCGGGATTTATGGCGTCAGGAATAAGCGATATGTCTATCAGGCTCCCTTTTGCCATAATAACAGCCCGTTCAATGACATTTTCCAGTTCCCTGATGTTGCCGGGCCACTGGTAGTTCTTAAATATTTCATCGACGCTTTTATCTATGCCCGCCACCTGTTTATTATACAGTTCATTATACCTTTTTATGAAAAAATCCACAAGCAGGGGCATGTCGTCATTGCGCTCGCGCAGCGGCGGCATGTGCACGCTTATGACATTTAGCCTGAAGAACAGGTCCGCCCTGAACTTCCCGTCATCCACGAGCTTTTTTAAATCCTTATTCGTGGCCGCTATTATGCGTATGTCCACTTTTGTCGTTTTCTCGCTGCCCAGCGGCTCTATTTCTTTTTCCTGCAGCGCGCGCAGTATCTTTGACTGGAGCTGCAGCGGCATTTCAGCTATCTCATCAAGGAACAGGGTTCCTTTATCAGCCAGCTCAAACTTTCCTTTTTTATTTCCGGCCGCCCCTGTAAACGCCCCTTTTTCATAGCCAAAGAGTTCTGATTCCAGCAGATTCTCGGGGATTGCGGCGCAGTTCACGCTTATGAACTTATTCTCGCGCCTGTCGCTTAAAAAATGAGTAATTTTAGCTATTAGTTCCTTGCCTGTCCCGGTTTCCCCTGTAATAAGCACCGGCGCGGTTGTATTGGATACCGTTTTTACCTGCTCCAGTATTTTCCTTACCTGCTCATTCTTGCCGATAATATTTTTAAAGCTGTATTCCTTTTTTAATTCTTTACGCAGCTCGATATTTTCGCTTATAAGTTTCTGCGTTTCATCCTGCTGGCGCTGGAAGCTCCTTACCCTGTACGCGATAAGGGACGCAAGCAGAGTGATGGTATCAACGCCATCCTGAAAGTGCTCCTTCTCGTCAAAAACCTTTTCTATTTCAAGGACGCCGAGCACGCGCGGCCCCGCCTTGATTGGCGCGGCTACAATCGAGTTCTTTTCCTGCCTGTGAATCTTCAGCTTGTTTAAATAATTCGGGTCCTTTGTAACATCTTCCACGGCTATTGTCTGCCCTTTTAACACCGTGTTTCCAATGATACCTTCACCAATCTTATAAACGCCGTTCTTTATGGCGTCCTCGCTGATTTTATAACCGCTGTAAATTTTCAGCGAATCAGGATTTTCCTTGTCAAAAAGCACAAGCATGCCGCGCAGGATTCCCATTTTACCCTTTAACACTTCCATAACCTTGTTGAAAACCTCATTCAAGGATTCTTCCTGTTCTATTATATGGAAAGTATCTATTAATATCTCCTGTGAAAGTATTTTGGAGCTTAAACGTTCCTGTATAAGGTCCTTGGTAATAATCTGCGCCGCGAGTTCAGCCACCATTATTAAAAGCTCCAGGTCATCCTCGGTAAACGCGTTTTGCTTATTTGAGTCGACGCTGATAACGCCTATGACCCTGTTCTCAGTTTTTATCGGGACAGCAAGTTCGGATAAAAGATCTTCCCTTACTTTTACATATATCGGGTCCTGCCTGGTGTTATTTATCAGTTTGGGATTTCCTGTCTGCGCCACCCAGCCCGTAACGCCCTCGCCGAGTTTAAGCCTGGGACTCTCCGCGGCCTTTATGGGAAGGTTTTTAAAAGCCACTATATCCAGAACCTGGTCCTTTTCATCTATGAGCATTACGCTTCCGGTTTTAGCGCCGGTTAACTCAAGACAGCGCTCAAGTATAAGCGTCAGGAGGTCTTTTGTGGAATGCGGCTTGTTCATTTCAACCGATATATAATGAACCAGCTTTAATTTGATTATCTTCTTTTCAAAATCGCCATCCTGCTGGCTCATAGGTTCCTGTTTTTTTGACATAGGAAAACTCCCTTTATTGCTCATTTAATGGTTAATACCTAATCACATGGTCAATTTACTATATCCCGCCTTATAAATCAAGCATAATATCAGAATTTTTGGTTAATATTTAACCACTCAAGAGAAATTATTGTATGATTCTTGACCAAATAATTTGTGACAAGCTGATAAACCCCTTATATTATTATCAATTTAAACGGCACGCATATTGCTTATATGATACCAAAGGTATTAAAATCGTCGGCGAAGGAGATATAACATGGAAAAAAAGTTGTTAAATGTTGCGGAAGTATTTGGTTCAAATGTTTTTAATGACAAGTTAATGAAAGAAGTCCTGCCAAAGACCATTTTCAGGGAATTTAAAAAATCAATCGAAGCTGGCAAACCCCTGACAAAAGAAATCGCGAATGTAATCGCGAACGCCATGAAGGACTGGGCCATTTCCCGCGGCGCGTCGCATTACACCCACTGGTTTCAGCCTTTGACAAACACAACGGCTGAAAAACACGACTCATTCATATCACCCACTGATGACGGCAGCGTCATAATGGAATTCTCAGGCAACCAGCTAATTAAAGGCGAACCTGACGCTTCCTCATTCCCCTCCGGCGGATTACGCGCCACATTTGAAGCGCGCGGATATACGGCATGGGACCCCACATCACCGGCATTCTTAAAGGAAGATTCAGATGGCGATGTAACACTTTGCATACCTACGGCTTTCTACTCATATACAGGCGAAGCGCTTGATAAAAAGATTCCTGTTCTTCGCTCAATTGAAGCCGTATCAAAACAGGCTTTAAGGGTATTACGGGCCATGGGAAACAAAAACACAAAAAGGGTTATTGCAACTCTCGGGCCTGAGCAGGAATACTTTCTGATAGATAAAACATACTTCCTGCAGAGACTTGACCTGATGTTAACGGGCCGCACCCTTTTTGGCGCGCCGTCGCCTAAAGGCCAGGAACTTGAGGACCAGTACTTTGGCGCGCTCAAGGATAAAGTTTCAACATTCATGACAGACCTAGACCTCGAGCTCTGGAAGATGGGAATTTCCTCCAAGACAAGGCATAACGAAGTTGCCCCGGCGCAGTTTGAAATGGCGCCTGTATACGCGACGCTGAACCTTGCGGTAGACCATAACCAGCTCGCCATGGAAACCATGCAGAAAGTGGCTTTAAGGCACGGACTTGTATGCCTGCTCCACGAAAAGCCATATGCGGGAGTAAACGGCTCAGGAAAACACAATAATTGGTCGCTTTCCACTGATGACGGTATGAACCTGCTGGAACCGGGCGACAATCCGCACGACAACGCTCAGTTCATTATATTTCTCTCAGCCCTTATCAAATCAGTCGATAAACACGCTGATATGCTAAGAGGCGCCGCGGCAACACCGGGTAACGACCACAGGCTCGGCGCAAACGAAGCCCCGCCGGCAATTATCTCCATGTTCCTTGGAGATCAGATTACAGAAACCATAAAGGCCGTCGCGGAAGGCAGGAAGATTGACGGCTATAAGAACGCTCCTATCGAAATCGGCGTGGATACGCTCCCGCAGTTCCCTGTCGACAACTCAGACAGAAACAGGACATCTCCTTTCGCCTTTACAGGAAACAAGTTCGAATTCAGGATGGTCGGTTCCTCAGCTTCAGTAGCCAGCCCCAACATCATACTTAACACGGTAGTGGCTGAGACGCTTGATGAATTCGCAACCAGGCTTGAAAAATCAAAAGATGTAAACAGCGAGATTAAGACAATCTTAAAAGAGACCCTGAAAGACCACGGCAGGATAATATTCAACGGCAACAACTACTCGGAAGAATGGGTAAAAGAAGCCGAAAAACGCGGACTGCCGAACGTAAAGAACACAGTGGACGCCCATAAGGCATTCACTACACAGAAAGCAAAGGATATTTTCGCAAAATACAATGTGCTCTCAAACGAAGAACTGCACTCAAGGTACGAGATCTATATAGAACAGTACGCAAAATGCATCAACATTGAGGCAATGACAGCCTTAAAGATGCTCAACACGCTCTATATCCCGGCTGTCATTGGTTTTACCGGCAAATTAGCCAAGACAATAGGCGCTGTTAAGGATACCGGCGTTTCAACATCATCGCAGACCGCTCTTCTGAAAAGCGTCACTACGCTTCTTGAGTCAATAGTATCAAAGACAGCAAAGCTTGAGGAAGCCACTGTTAAGGCTCAGGACACCAGCGAAACAGTCAAGAAAGCCGAGATGTACAGGGATTCAGTTTTTGTGGCTCTTAAAGACATAAGGAAAGACGTTGATGCGGCTGAGAAGATTATGCCGGCGTCAGCATGGCCCGTTCCGACTTACGCGGATATGCTTTTTAAGCTTTAAATAACAAATCAAAACTTACCCGGGGCGTGATGAACACGCCCCGGGTATAAATCTTTAGAACTGTTCTTTTAAACCATAAACAAATCATCAGCATCGGGCCGCCACATAGGGCGGCCCCTACAAAAGCAAGAAGGGATTTTTAGAGGTTTCTTTTGGTCCCGTTTGGTTTTGTAGGGGCGATTCACGAATCGCCCAAAACGAAGGACAAGTTCTTACTACCAGCGGGCCGCCACATAGGGCGGCCCCTACAAAAGCAAGAAGGGATTTTTAGAGGTTTCTTTTGGTCCCGTTTGGTTTTGTAGGGGCGATTCACGAATCGCCCAAAACGAAGGACAAGTTCTTACTGCCAGCGGGCCGCCACATAGGGCGGCCCCTACAAAAGCAAGAAGGGATTTTTAGATGGCGCTTTAGCGCCATCTAAAAATCCCTTCTACTTCGACGCTGACACCGGGCCCGCCGCGCCGACGCGGCGGGCCCACTAATTTTGCGTTGGAGAGAAGGACATTTGAGGTTCCGCGTTGATTATTCGTAGAAGGGATAATACACGGGGAGGAACATCAATGAAACGAATTTTTTACCTTATTTTTTCCGTTTTTGCATTATCTTCATTTGCGCTGGCCGGCGACGCTCCTGTTTACGACAAGGGTGACATCGCATGGATGCTTGTTTCTTCGGCGCTTGTACTTCTCATGACACCGGGACTCGCCTTTTTTTATGGCGGCCTTGTCAGGAAGAAAAACATCCTCGGAATACTTATGCAGTGCTTTATTGCCATGGCATTGATAAGCATTCAGTGGATTCTGTTCGGGTATTCCCTTTCATTTGCGCCGGGAAACGGCTTTATCGGCGGTTTTAAATACCTCGGCATGGCCAATGTCGGCATGGAACCGGCTCCTTTTGCCCCGAACATTCCCCATCAACTTTTCATGATATACCAGATGATGTTCGCGGTTATTACTCCCGCCCTCATCATAGGCGCCTTTGCGGAGAGGATGAAATTCTCCGCATATATACTCTTTTCGCTGCTGTGGGCAACGCTTGTCTATAATCCGCTGTGCCACTGGGTATGGGGCGGCGGCTGGCTTCAGACCATGGGAGTATTGGATTTCGCGGGCGGTATTGTAGTGCATATCAGCGCCGGTTTCGCCGCGCTGGTAACGGCCCTTGTCATTGGGAAACGCAGGAACCATACTGCAGTACCCACTCCACACAACCTCCCTTTTACCGTGCTTGGCGCCGGATTATTATGGTTTGGATGGTTCGGCTTTAACGCCGGAAGCGCATTTTCCGCAAACAACGTTGCCATCAGCGCCTTTCTATCCACAAATACGGCAGCTGCCGCAGCCGCGCTCACCTGGGCATGCATTGAATGGATCACAATGGGAAAACCCACAATGCTCGGAACAGCCACAGGCGCTATTGCCGGCCTTGCGACAGTAACACCAGCCTCAGGATTTATCGGCCCTCTTCCGGCCGTTATAATAGGCATAACAACTTCTATCGTATGTTATCTGGCTGTGAGCATATTGAAACCTAAAATAAATTACGACGATACCCTCGACGCGTTCGGCGTCCATGGCATAGGCGGGCTTTTAGGCACGCTTATGACAGGACTGTTTGCATCAAAACTGATCAACCCCGCCGGCGCTGACGGCCTATTCTTCGGAAACGCGAAGCAGTTCATGATACAGTCCCTGGGGGCTTTTGCCTCTGTCGCATACACAGTCGCCGCCACGTTTATAATATACAAACTCGTTTCAATAACAATCGGCGTCAGGGTTGAGGATAGAAAAGAAGTGCTGGGGCTTGATGTCAGCGAACATAATGAAAGGGCTTATACGCTGATAGATTAAAGTGGTACGTGATGCGTGGTACGTGTGGTGTGCAGTACGTGGCACATACCACTTACCACGCACCACTATCCAAAGCACCACACATAAACTCTAAGGAGGCTCTTATGAAACTCGTAATCGCCATTATCCAGCCGCACATGCTGGAGGACGTTAAACAGGAACTTTACAAAGCCGATGTTAACCTCATAACAGTAAACGAAGTATTGGGCCACGGCAGACAGAAAGGCATTACAGAAGTTTACAGGGGCGTAAAAGAGACCGGAAACCTGCTGCGCAAGATACGCCTTGAAATTGCCGTAAACGACAACTTCCTGGACGCCACAATCGCAGCCATAATGAAAGGCGCACATACGGGCGAAACCGGCGACGGCAAGATCTTCGTGCTGCCGCTTGAGTCATGCACAAGGATAAGGACCGGTGAAAAAGGCCATGTAGCCATAGGCTGATAATATCCTCAGTTAGAATTTGATTAAATCCAATAAAACAAAATGGCAGGCATTAAAAAGCGCATCGGCGCTTAATACAATGCCTGCCATTTATATTTCTTATGCTATTTGTTAAAACCTTAAATTCAAACCCGCTCCGATATTTATTCCGGAGAAATCAACATCAACCGGTTTGCCGTTTCCGTCGTTAAACGGATCATTTGTGGGTATGTTATACATACCGTAACCCGGGACATTCGCGCTGACGCTTTTTACATTCTTAAAATCCGTCATTTTCGCGAATCTGTACCCGCCGTTTAAGCTTGCGCTTAGAAAAGCCAGTATTTTTACTTCAACCGACGCTGTCAAATCCGCCACAAACCCATTGCCGCCATAAAGGGCGAGCAGCGCCTCAGAGTTGTTATACTTTGTCTTCTGGGCGCAATAAGCAAGCCCCCAACCCGCGTATGCGGCCGCGTTAATTGCTATGGCCGAATCAGTTCCCATCGGCATGTACAGATTTACGCCCGCCATAACCGGAATAAGATAATTCTCTATGGATGTTTCTGTATATACCCATGTAAGCGGCGGTATATTAATAACGCGAAACCCTGAGTAAGTGGATGGAAATATGTACTGAATACCTGTTCTCGCCCCAACCAGTATTGATTTGTCAATATTAATATTTACATCAAGATTGCCAAACACTCCGTTGCTGTAACCTTTCCAGTCTGCGTTAGACGTTGTCGTGTACGCCTCAGCATCCACTTTGGCTTTTTCCCAATAACTCTTCAGATTATCAAGATTTGAATAGGAATACCCTCCGCTTACGCTGATTTGTAAAGCGGCAAAAGCGGGTACGGATAAAAATACAGCCAGAACTGTCAGAAATAAAAATTTACGCATAAAACCTCCAAAAAAGTTTCAGATTTTAAAAAAGGTGCAGATAATACCTTAAAACGTAAAAAATCACATAAAACCAGCTTAAAAACGCGCCTAAAATACACCACAATATGGAATGATGGACCTGCCATATCAACAGTACCGCAATTAAACTTCCTAACCCTATTCCTCCTGCTGCGTAATTTGAAGTGCTCATTTTCCCCTCCTTTATACTAATTGATTAATCCTGGCATCCAATACACTTATTAATCTGCCTGTAAATATAATACACTATTACAAATGTTTTAGTCGCATCCTGCTTCCACTATAAATAGACTAATATCACCTATATTTATATATCACATCTTTACTCACGCTTTGAATAAACCCGCCTATTGTTGCATGATATTTAACCACTAATTGTTATATTGTATGTTTTTTGACCATTGATTCTTGACGTGACTATAATATAACCACCATTTTAAGCTATTTTTGATTTGTGGCACGGGTCGTGCTTATATATGTGTATGACTCAAATACAGTAAGCGGAGGTGGTCCAAATGGAAACAATACTCAGGCTCCTGGCATTCATGAAAGACTATCTCGCGGCTTACTGACAACGCCTACAGGAGGTTTTACCATGAAAAGGAAAGTTCTCGCAGTAGTTCTGACGGCAGTAATGGCAATGTCTGGTTTTTCAGCTTTAAGCGCGGCAGCTTTAAGCGGCAGCGTTTATACGGCAGGAGTAACGAAGTATTTATGGCGCGGCCAGGTTTTATCCGATGGCTTTGCCATTCAGCCGGGTTTATCACTTACAGCAGGCGGGTTTAGTTTCGGTTACTGGGGTTCGTACCACGCGTTTGGCGGAGACATGCAGTACAACGAATCAGACTATACAGTAACTTACACGCAGGCGGTGCCTTACGCGGATTTTCTTTCGGTAAAAGCGGGTTATACGGCATATACGTTCCCCTATCTTTCCCCCGCTTACAACAACTCGGTGGAAATTATCGCCGGGATCAGCAGTTCAGTTCCATCACTGCCTTACCTGACATTCTATTATGACGCTGTTCAGGGCAAGGGCGGGTATCTGGAAGGCGGAGTATCGCACTCGCTTACATTCGGAGATTTTGGTTTATCAGGCGCTTTAACCGCCGGTTACAATTACGGACAGTGGCTCTACGAGCCGTCTTTTACCGTGCTCGGCGTAACCCTGGCAGGCAGCTACACCATAGCGGGATTTGTTGTATCCCCTTCAGTCTTCTTCCAGGCTGCACTGGATGACCAGTACGAAAACGCTGTAACGGGTTCTTTATCCCTGACATATAACTTCAGTCTTTAAATAAAAAAAGGAGGTACATTAACATGAAACGCTTATTGATGATTGTAATGCTCGCTCTTACGGCAGCCGGCCTTGCGTTCGCCGAGACCGCGGCCGCCGCGGCTCCTGCCCCTGTTATAAACGCGGGAGACACGGCATGGGTCCTGATTTCCGCGGCTCTTGTAATGCTCATGACTCCGGGACTTGCTTTTTTCTACGGAGGCTTGGTAAGGAAAAAGAATATGCTTTCGGTCTTAATGCAGGCAATGATCGCGCTTGCGGCCCTGTCCGTACAGTGGGTATTGATCGGTTACTCCCTTTCTTTTCACCCGGGCACCGGGTTCTGGGGAGGCTTTGAATGGTTCGGCTTAAAAGGAGTCGGGCTTGAAGCAAACCCCGATTACTCGGCTACAATACCGCACCAGGCTTTCATGATATTTCAGGCCATGTTCGCGATAATCACGCCCGCGCTTATCATAGGCGCGTTCGCGGAAAGGATGAAATTCTCCGCATTTTTGGTATTCATCCTGGCGTGGGCTACATTTGTATATGACCCTCTCTGCCACTGGGTATGGGGTATCGGAGGATTTTTAAGAAACATGGGCGCCCTTGATTTTGCCGGAGGCACTGTAGTGCACATTAACGCAGGTGTTGCTGCGCTTGTCACCGCGCTTTATCTCGGCAAGAGACTTGGCTATGAAAAACCTACTACGCCGCACAACCTTCCGCTTTCCGTTCTTGGAGCAGGGCTGCTATGGTTCGGATGGTTCGGATTTAACGCGGGAAGCGCCCTGGCAGCGAACGGCCTTGCCGCAAACGCCTTTGTGGTTACGAACACAGCAGCCGCGATGGCAGCCTTAACTTGGGCCGGACTTGACTGGATGCTCAATGGTAAGCCGACAATGCTCGGTACTATCACAGGCGCCGTAGCCGGATTGGTCGCAATAACGCCGGCCGCAGGTTTCGTGGATGTAACAGGCGCGCTTGCCATAGGCATACTTGTGAGCCTTGTTTGCTACTTCATGGTAGCCATAGTTAAGACAAAACTCGGATATGACGACTCCCTGGACGCTTTTGGAGTGCACGGCATCGGCGGCATAGTAGGCGCGCTGGCAACAGGGCTCTTTGCCACGGTATCGGTCAACTCCGCAGGATTTAACGGGCTCTTTTACGGCAACCCGAAACAGCTTCTGATACAGGCTATCGCGGTCGGAATAACAATAGTCTGGACGCTGGTAATGACTTTCGTTCTGCTTAAAGTAATCGACCTGGTAATGGGCGTCAGGGTAAAAGCCAAAGAAGAAGCCATAGGACTTGACTTAACCCAGCACCATGAAAGCGCGTATACTTTGATTGAATAGTCCCACCTGCCTTCTCCCTCCCCTTTTCAAAGGGGAGGGCCAGGGTGGGGATGATTTATAGGAAGATGATCCGTTAATAAACAGGAGGTGTGTTATGAAACTCGTAATCGCGATAATCCAGCCTCACATGCTTGAGGAAGTAAAACAGGAGCTCTATAAGGCAGATGTAAACCTGATAACCGTTAACGAGGTGCTCGGACACGGCAGGCAGAAAGGCATCACGGAAGTATACAGGGGCGTAAAGGAAACCGGAAACCTGCTCCGCAAGATCCGCCTTGAAATCGCAGTAAATGATAATTACCTTGACGCCACGGTCAAAGCCATTATGAAAGGCGCTAAGACCGGCGAGACCGGTGATGGGAAGATATTTGTCATGCCCATGGAAGAATGCTACAGGATAAGGACCGGCGAAAAAGGAAAAATGGCGATCGGTTAAAAATAAATTACTGATTACTAATGACTAATTACCAATATAGGACGCACAAACCCGTCTGCGGCTCCTCCCCGCGCAGGCGGGTTTTGCTTTTTAACGCCGGTAGCCGCAGCCTTCAGGCTGCGCAGGGATGACAATATTACCATGTCAATCACGTCCGAGTTATACATTAACAACCTGCCTTTCGCAACAAGTCGTGATGAACACGACAAGATTAGAGGTTTTTCTGATTTAATGTTTGTTCGCAAAGCTCACAATGGCATCTCGAAGGTTGCGGCTACCAGAACATGTTGGACATAAAAAAAGGGCGGGCCATTTGGCCCGCCCTTTTTGCTTTGCTTTAAGGCTTAAACTACGCCCTGTTCTATCATTGAATCGGCTACTTTTACGAATCCGGCGATGTTCGCGCCCATTACATAATTGCCCGGCTGTCCGTATTCGGTTGAAGCGTCGATGCACTGTTTGTGGATGGCTATCATGATGTTATGCAGCCTTGTGTCCACTTCTTCGCGCGTCCATGAAAGACGAAGCGAGTTCTGGCTCATTTCAAGTCCCGATGTCGCCACTCCGCCAGCGTTCGCGGCTTTTCCCGGCCCGTAGAGTATCTTCTTGGCCTGGTATACTTCGATGGCTTCCGGTGTCGAAGGCATATTCGCGCCTTCGCTTACCAGCTTGCAGCCGTTGTCGAGAAGGATCTTTGCGTCCTTTTCATCGACTTCGTTCTGCGTCGCGCTCGGGAACGCGCAGTCGCACTTTACGCCCCACGGTTTTTTGCCCGCGAGGAATTCGACTTTATACTTATCCGCGTATTCCTTGATCCTGCCGCGTTTCTCATTTTTAAGTTCCATGACAAAAGCAAGCTTTTCCGCGGTGATTCCGTCTTTGTCATATATGGTTCCGTCCGAATCCGAGAGTGTTACGCATTTGCCGCCGAGCTGGTTTACCTTCTCAACTGTGTACTGCGCGACATTTCCCGAACCTGACACAACGCATGTTTTGCCTTTCATTGAGTCGTTCTTGGTTTTGAGCATTTCCTCCGCGAAGTACACGCAGCCGTAGCCGGTGGCTTCAGGGCGTATGAGCGAGCCGCCCCATTTGAGGTTTTTGCCGGTTAATACTCCGGTAAACTCGTTGCGGAGCCTTTTGTACTGGCCGAACATGTAACCGATCTCGCGTCCGCCCGTGCCGATGTCTCCGGCAGGTACGTCCGTGTCAGCCCCGATATGGCGCTGCAGTTCGGTCATGAATGACTGGATAAAACGCATTACTTCGTTGTCTGATTTTCCTTTCGGGTCGAAATCAGATCCGCCCTTTGCACCGCCCATAGGCAGTGTTGTAAGGGCATTTTTAAAGACCTGTTCAAATCCGAGGAATTTAAGGATTGAGGCATTGACTGATGGGTGTAAACGGATTCCGCCTTTATACGGCCCTATCGCGCTGTTGAACTGGAACCTGAAGCCGCGGTTAACCTGGATGTTTCCTTTGTCATCAATCCACGGCACCCTGAATATGATCTGTCTTTCCGGCTCTGTTATGCGCTCTAAAATGTTGTTTGCTTCGTACTTTTTGTTCCTGTCAATTACCGGAACAAGCGATTCGAGAACTTCTGTTACTGCCTGCAAAAATTCAGGCTCGTTTGCGTTGCGTTTTTTTACAATTTCAAGCACTTTAGTTATATAATTCGACATCTATTCCCTCCTGCTTCGTATGCGCTGTTATGTTATTTAATGACAATCCTGCCGCCGGCACGTCATTGTGCCTCAAAGTACACATTAGTCTGAACACATCAGTGTGTTCAAGCAGAAATTGTTATTACAGGCCGGAATCACAGCGCTGTGACCGCGGCCTGCCGACGTAAATTTGCGCGCTACTTTCCTTATGCTTTCTTTTCCATTTCCATCGCGAGTATTATGGCTTCCGCGACTTCCTTCATTGATTTCCTTGAGTCCATTGACTTCTTGTGTATGGACTTATATGCTGCGTCTTCCGTCATCTTCAGCTTATTCATCAGTATGCCTTTTGCCCTGTCTATGAGCTTGCGCGTTTCCAGCGCTTCCTTTGCCACCGATGTTTCTTCTACCAGTTTTACGTTTTCTATGCCGATGGCGGCCTGGTTTGCCACGGACTGCAGGATGCGTATTTCGCTCTCCGTAAAAACGTGCTCTTCGGTTGTATATATATTTATAACACCAAGGACTTTTCCGCGGAGCATCATGGGCACCGCGAGCATTGATTTAAGCCCTTCTTTTTTCGCTATCTCCTTGAACATGTAATTCTCTTCCTTCGTGACGTTCAAAACAGTAATGGGCCGTTTTTCAAGGACTACCTTGCCGGAGATCGACTGCCCCACAGGGATATTCGACTTATGCCTGTAATCCTCGCTTAAGCTCTGCGTGGCGATTATCTTAAGCTCCTGCTGATTTTTTTCAAGTATCATGATGGAACAAATCTTGGAATCCATCATTTCAGCCGTCAGGGATACTACAATGTTCAGGATTTCCTCAAGATACCTGCCGGATACTATGGACTTGCTTATCTCGGTTAAGGTCTCAATTTCCTTTTCCTTTTCCCTGATGGTTTCCTTCAGCTTTAATATCTCATTTTTTTCCTTTGAAGAGCCGTTCTTCTTCGGTTTTTTAACTTTCTTCCTGACAGCCATAGAGACACCTCTCACATATGATCTTACTGTGTGCTTTATCGGCCGACCGAAAAAGCTTTGTTCTTAATTTCACAACGCATAATTATATACCAACAATAATATAACGTCAAGATTTACAATCAATGAAACAATATGGTAATTCTGCCTTTTACAGGCTCTTTAAGTAATCGTCCATTGCTTTCGCGGCTTTTCTGCCCGCGCCCATGGCCGCAATGACAGTTGCCGAACCGGTTGTGATGTCCCCGCCGGCAAATATGCCCGGTATGGATGTCGCGCCTGTTTCTGGGTCAGCTTCTATGTTGCCCCATTTGGTCAGTTTCAAGCCGGCTACATCCGCGGTTAAAAGCCTGTTAGCCTTTGTGCCAAGCGCCGGTATAACCGTATCCACGTCAATTATAAAATCGGAATTCGGGACCGGTACCGGCTTGCGCCTGCCTGAAGCGTCCGGCTCGCCCAACTCCATTTTTATGCACTTCATTCCATTGACCCAGCCATTCTCATCACCTATTACCTCAACCGGGTTTGTCAGCAGGTTAAAGATAATCCCTTCTTCATGAGCCCTTTCTATCTCTTCTTTCCTGGCCGGCATCTCCGCGTCAGAACGCCTGTAAACTATGTGCACTTCCTCCACGCCCGGCAGCCTCCTGCTCCAGCGTGCCGCGTCCATGGCCACATTTCCGGCACCTACCACGGCGATTTTTTTGCCGATCTTAACAGGAGTATCATATTCAGGGAAAAGGTAGCCCTTCATCGCGTTTATCCTGGTTAAGTACTCATTTGCGGAGTAAACGCCCTTTAAATTTTCCCCTGGTATTCCGAGGAACATCGGCGTCCCTGCTCCGACGCCGATGAATATGGCCTTAAAGCCCATGTTCTTAAGGTCATCAAGCGTGTATGACTTTCCGATTACGGTATTTAACTGTATGTCAACTCCGAGTGTTTTAAGGTAGTCTACTTCCCTCTGCACTATTGCTTTTGGCAGCCTGAATTCAGGAATTCCATATATCAATACGCCGCCGGCAATATGCATTGCCTCAAATACAACAACCTCATATCCCATTTTCGCGAGGTCTCCGGCTATTGTAAGCCCTGCGGGGCCCGCTCCTGCGACAGCCACCTTTACAGGTTTGCCGTCTTTACCCCATATTTTCTTTATGTCAGGCCTTTCAGGTTTAAGGTTCTCAGCTTCCCAGTCTGCCGCGAAGCGTTCTACGTACCCTATGTTTATCGGGTTCTTGGTCTTTAACATGACGCACTTTAACTCGCACTGTTCTTCCTGCGGGCATACCCTTCCGCAGACTGCCGGAAGACTGCTGTCATTTTTAATGGTCGCTATCGCGCCCTTGAAATCCCTGACCGATACCTGCCTTATAAATTCCTTAATATTGATATTTACCGGGCATCCTTCGATGCATGTGGGGTTCTTGCACTGCAGACACCTTTCAGCTTCCTGTACAGCCTCAGCTTCGTTATACCCGAAAGGAACTTCATTAAAATTCTTTACCCTGACTGCCGGGTCCTGCTGCCTTACCGGCACTTTCGGCCTTTTTGCCTTAGGTATCTTATTTTCTTCCATCGATAGCCTCCTTGATGCCGGGATTCATGTTGCAGTTATGGTCCATAGATGTTTTTTCATGATCCTTATATGCGCCCAGCCTGCTGGTCAGCTGGTTAAAATCAACTTTATGCCCGTCAAAATCAGGGCCGTCAACGCAGGCGAACTTTGTCTCCCCGCCTACAGACACCCTGCAGCCGCCGCACATGCCGGTGGCGTCAATCATCATGGCGTTTAAACTGACGACCGTTTTGATATTGTACTTCATGGTTAGCTCCGACACGGCCTTCATCATGACCACGGGCCCGACCGCGACTACGAGGTCTATTTTATCCCCTTTATCAATTATAGCCTGGAGCATGTCTGTCACAAAACCTTTCTGCCCGTGGGAACCGTCGTTTGTAGCGACTACAAGCGAGTCCGACACTGTTTTCATCTCTTCTTCCAGGACTATCAGGTCTTTTGTCCTGTAACCTATTATGGATGTCACTTTATTTCCGTCCGCCAGCAGCTGCCTTGCTATCGGAAAAATCGCCGGAACTCCGACGCCGCCTCCGACTACAACGGTATTCCCGTATTTTTCAGAGTGGAAATGCTTTCCAAAAGGGCCGGCAACAGCGAATATATAGTCGCCTTCCTTAAGCATGCCTAGCTTTGTGGTGGAAAGTCCGATTTCCTGGAAGACCATATAAAGGATGCCTTTTTCCCTGTTCCAGTCATAAATCGTCAGCGGTATCCTTTCGCCTTTTTCATCCGGTATGACGACAATAAAATTACCGGCTTTCGCGTTGAACGTGACGTGCGGGGCTTCCACTCCGATAAGCTTGATGTCCTTTGATAACGCCCTTTTTTCAACAATTTTATACATCAAAACCTCCCGATAATATAAATAGCCATAGGTGTGAGCCCGCCGACAGGCTATTTGAAAAAATACAGATAAAAAACAACCTTATAAATTATATATACGATTTTATTTTTGTCAATGGAATTGATGACGATATTGGTTTTTTACACTGTTTTGATAGGATTTAAATACTTTTGTGACTTATTGTGCCCTCTGAGCGGAATTTGTGTCAGCCCCGATGCTTGATATCTTAATCGATAGTTCTTTCGCTTTTTCCTTGTCCATGATTAGCTTGGCCGATACATTCACCCACCACGCCAGCTTTTCCACGTCTTCCGGACGCAGATTTTCAAGCGTGGCGCCGTTTTCCAGGTGGCCTGCCTGGCGTTCCAAAAACCTCTTTGCTTCAGGGCCGAGATACCTTGAAGCTACCTGTATTACCTGTTCGGCTGTTACGGTCATTTTTTATCCTTTTTTTCATCCGGATACATCTTCATTATACGCAGGCTTACTATCATACGCTGGAAGGAATCCGCAAGCTCCCCGATCTCATCCTTCCTTTTTACGTCCACATCCTGGTCTATCTGTCCGGTGCTGACATTTTCAGCAAGTTTATTAAGCTTGTTTATATCTCGTATAATCGTGGCTGAAAACAGCAGTATAATTAAACCGGCTATTATAACGGCGATACCGATTACAAAGTAGATGGTCCCGCCGATAAAGTCCTGCTTTTGTAATACCTTCGCGCTCAACATATCGACCCCGACAGCCCCGACATTTTTTCCTTTTGAATCCTTAACCGGCGCGTAGCCTGACATAAATGAGCCCCACTTGTCAGTACTGAAAGTTTTTTCAGCAGCCGGATACTTTAAGCCGGCGAGCATTTCCGGCGTGGTTTCGTCATAATTATCGCCTATTGACGCAGGCTCTTCCGCCCCCGGCTGTCCGTATGTGGCGTCGATTATAAATTTTACGGATTTGCCCTTGCCCTGCACATATGTATATATGTATTTAATGTCCTGATCGGATTTTTGCATGGCAAGAAGCTGGTCGCGCATTTTAAAAAAATCTTTTGTTTTTTCATCCCCCGGTTTTAGCTTAATCATGGCATCGCCGTCTATCTGAGTGGCGATAACCGAAGCCACCGATTTCAACTGCCCGCCGAGGGTTTCCTTAAGCGCGGTTTTCGTCTCCTCATAGGTATAAAAGAAGGACATCCCCGAAATAATAAGTATGAGGGCAACGAAGCTGACTGTTAATTTGGTCTGCAGGCTGTTACCTAATTTTGCCATTTAACGCTCCTTGTATGTATTATTGTGTCAAAATGAGTATATATCAAGAAATGGTGTTTTTCAATATTTAAAAAAACGCGTTATTGAAATAAGATAAAAAACGCGTTTATTAAAATGATAACACTTCTGTAGCCATAGCTGTTATTTGTTTTTAAGGTAAAGATCAATGCCATCCGCGGCTTTTCTTCCTTCGGCTATTGCCCATACAATAAGCGACGGCCCGCGCGATACGTCGCCTGCCGCAAATACACCATCTACAGATGTCGCACCTGTTTTCAGGTCAGACTTTACGTTGCCGCGTTCATCAAGGGTGGCGCCAAGGCTTTCAAGCAGCCCTTCCTTAACCGGATTTGTAAAGCCCATAGACAGTATGACCATGTCCGCGTCTATCTCAAACTCACCGCCCGCTATTTCCTTCATTACAGGCCTGCCTGATGATTTATCCCATTCAACCCTGGCGCATTTTACTTTTTTAACCGCTCCGCCGCTGCCCGTGAATTCTTTTGTGGTAACCGACCATTTGCGGTCAGCGCCCTCTTCGTGGCTGGATGTTGTTTTAAAAACAAAAGGATACCTCGGCCATGGCTGGTCAGAGGGCCTGTCTTTTGGCGGCTCGGGAAGTATCTCCACCTGCATGACGCATTTCGCGCCCTGCCTGTTGGCGGTGCCCACGCAGTCAGCGCCGGTGTCGCCGCCGCCTATTACAAGCACATTCCTGCCCGCGGCGTCAATTAGCTCCCCTTCAACCTTATCGCCCGCGACCCTTCTGTTTGACTGTGTCAAATAATCCACTGCCTGGTATATTCCTTTTAATTCCCTGCCCGTCGTCTTCATATCTCTCGGTACCCTGCATCCGGCAGCCACGCATACGGCGTCAAAATTTTTCCTGATTTCGTCAACGCTGTAATTCACGCCGACATTTATTCCCGTCTTAAAACGGATGCCGTCCTCTTCCCAGACTTTTATCCTGCGGTCGAGTATATTTTTTTCAAGTTTAAAATCAGGTATTCCATAGCGCATGAAACCGCCGAGCCGGTCTTCTTTTTCAAATACGGTCACATTATGCCCCGCGAGGTTAAGAAATGCCGCCGCGGATAATCCCGCCGGCCCCGAACCTATGACAGCAACCCTTTTGCCGGTCCTTATTATCTGCGGTTCCGGTTTTACATATCCTTCCTTAAAGGCCTTTTCAATAATGGCAAGCTCGTTTTCCCTTATGGTAACAGGCTGGTCATTGATTCCGAGAACGCAGGCTGCTTCGCAAAGCGCCGGGCACACCCTGCCGGTGACTTCAGGAAGCACATTTGTGGCTGATAAAAGCCTGTATGCGCCTTCCCACCTGTTCCTGTACACATGGTCGTTCCACTCCGGTATATAATTCCCGATGGGGCATCCCCAATTGCAGAAATCGGTCCCGCAATCCATGCAACGTGACGCCTGGTCGCGCGTCACATCCTCGCTTTTTGGCACTGCTACCGGCGCGAAATCCTTGACCCTCTCGCATACCGGCCTGTATGACATGACTTCCCTTTTTGACTTTAAAAACCCATGCGGATGTCCCATGTTATGCCTCCGTCGTTTCTAAATTTTTCTGTTTCCTGGCCAGCTCAAGTATCTGTTTGTACTCAAGCGGGAGCACTTTAACAAACCTTTTTATGCTGTACGCGAAGTTATCAAGCATTTCAGCCGCCCTCGCGCTCGAAGTATATTTTACGTGATTTTCAAGCAGCTTCCTAATCATAGCCGCATCCTCATCGTCCGGAGTTGTTAGCTCCACCATGTCAGTGTTGCATTTATCCGGAAAAACACCGGCTTCATCATACACATAAGCAATGCCGCCCGACATGCCTGCCGCGAAATTCCTGCCTGTATTTCCTATGACCACAACCCTGCCGCCTGTCATGTATTCACAGCCGTGGTCGCCTGTGCCTTCGACAACGGTATATAAACCCGAATTCCTTATGCAGAAACGTTCGCCGGCCGAACCTTTAATATAAGCCTCGCCCGCGATGGCTCCGTAAAACGCGGTGTTGCCGATAATCACGTTATCCGTGGGGTTATACATGGCCCGTTTGAACGGGTATATTGATATCCTTCCGCCTGATATTCCTTTGCCCACATAGTCATTGGCAATGCCTTCAAGCTCAAAATTAATTCCCTTTGCAAGGAAGGCGCCGAAACTCTGCCCCGCAGTGCCTTTAAATTTGACTGTTATGGTGTCTTCCGGCAGGTAATGCTCGCCGTACCTTTTACAAACCTCTCCCGAGAGCATGGCGCCGCAGGAACGGTCGGTGTTTTTTATTGCCTTTTCCAGCTTTACGATTTCCTTATTATCAAGTGCCGCGGCGCAATCCGCTATGAGTTCCCTGTCGAGGACTTTTACTATCTCATGGTCCTGAGCCGATACGCAATAACGCGGCGTTGTTTCGTGCATCTCAGGCCTGTAAAGTATGCGCGAAAAATCTATTTTAGCGGCTTTCCAAGGCAGTATGGCTTTATCCACTTCAAGCAGGTCGACCCTGCCTACCATTTCATTTACCGTCTTAATACCAAGGCTTGCCATCTGTTCCCTAAAATCCTCCGCGACAAACCTCATAAAGTTAACAACATATTCCGGCTTGCCGGCAAAGCGCTTCTGCAGCAGGTCATCCTGTGTGGCAACTCCAAGCGAACAATTATTCAAATGACAGTGGCGCAGCATAACGCACCCGAGCGATATAAGCGCGATTGTGCCGAAACCGTATTCCTCCGCGCCAAGGCACGCGGCAACCGCGAGATCCTTGCCCGTTCTCATCTGTCCGTCTGTCTGAAGCCTCACACGGCCCCTTAAATCATTCATAACCAGGGTCTGGTGCGTCTCTGAAATGCCGAGTTCCCACGGCAGACCCGCGTGCATGACCGAAGTCCTCGGGGACGCTCCTGTGCCTCCGTCTCCGCCGGAAATCAGTATCATGTCAGCGTGCGCTTTTGCCACGCCGGCCGCGACCGTGCCTACTCCGGCTTCGGAGACAAGTTTTACGCTTATTCTCGCGCGCGGATTCGCGTTCTTTAAGTCAAATATAAGCTGCTTTAAGTCTTCAATGGAATAAATATCATGATGCGGCGGGGGCGATATCAAAGTAACGCCGGGCGTTGTATACCTTGTCCTGGCAATTATTTCGCTGACTTTATGACCGGGAAGCTGCCCGCCTTCGCCCGGTTTCGCGCCCTGCGCGATCTTTATCTGAATTTCATCGGCATTGGTCAGGTAATTAATATTGACACCGAACCTGCCTGAAGCCACCTGCTTTATCGCGCTGCGCGCGGAATCTCCGTTGGCAAACGGGGTAAACCTCGCGGGATCCTCGCCGCCTTCCCCTGTATTGGACTTGCCGCCGAGCCTGTTCATGGCAATTGCCATGGCCTCATGTGCGGCGCCGCTTATAGAACCGAAACTCATGGCTCCGACCACAAACCGTTTTACTATTGCCTCAACCGGTTCCACCTGGCTTATGTCAATCGGCTGCTGTTTTTTAAACTTTAAAAGCGACCTTAATGTCACCGGCTGTTTTGACTGGTCATTTATCATGGAGGTAAAATCCTTGAACCTTTTTTTGTCGTTATTCCTGACCGCGTCCTGCAGCGCCGCTATGGAATCCGGATTCCACAAATGGACTTCGCCGTCCTTTTTCCACTGGTATATCCCGCCGGACGGCAGGATATTATCCGGGGCTCCGGTCTTATGGAATGATTCCTTATGCGTCATCATTACTTCTTTCGCGATTTCCTCAAAACCCACGCCGCCTATCCTGGATACAGCCCCGGTAAAACACCTGTCTATGACCTCTTCATGAATTCCAAGCGCCTCAAATATCTGCGCGCCCCTGTAACTCTGTATGGTCGATATGCCCATCTTAGCCATGACCTTGCGTATGCCTTTATGACAGGTCTTCCTGTAATTATAAACTCCCTTATCATACCCGCACTCAATCTCGCCCTTGTCCGCCATGTATTTAATGGCTTCGTAGGCAAGGTACGGATTAATGACATCCAAGCCGAAACCGAGCAGCACGCAGAAGTGGTGCACTTCCCTTGGCTCGCCTGATTCAAGAATCAGCCCCACATTTGTCCTTAAAGACCTCTTTACGAGCTCCTGATGCACCGCTCCTGAGGCCAGAAGGGCCGGTATGGCCGTATATTCGTCGCTTACGCCCCTGTCGCTTAAGATAATATAGGAATAGCCCTCTGTGATGGCATTAACAGCCTCTTCGCATACCCTGTCAACCGCGCGCGTGAAATCCGCAGTGTCACCGGGCATTAACAGCAGGGATATTGTCTTTGTCCTGAAGCCGTTAACGGCTATATGCTTGATCTTTTCAAGCTCTTCATTTGAAAGGATGGGTTCCCGCACCTGCAGCTTATGCGTGTGCTGGGCTGTTTCCTCAAATATGTTCTTTTGCGGCCCGATAAAACTGCGCAGGCTCATGACTATTTCTTCCCTCTCCGAGTCTATGGGCGGGTTTGTAACCTGTGCGAAGAGCTGCTTAAAATAGGTATAAAGCAGCTTCGGCCTTACAGACAGAACCGAGTGCGGCGTATCGTTTCCCATTGACCCGATCGGGTCCTTTGCTTCCCCTGCCATGGGTTTTAAAATATCCTTCATGTCTTCCCTTGTGTAACCGAACACTTTAAGCTGGTCAAGCAGGCCTTCCGCGGCAGCTACTTTTATATCCGGTACAGGAAGGTCCTCAAGATATATAAGCTGTTCCTTGCGCCACTGCCTGTATGGGGCGCGCCTGGCAAGCTCGTCCTTGACCTCCGAGTCATTTATAATCCTGTTCTTGGCCGTATCTATGTAAAATATCTTCCCCGGCTCGAGCCTTCCTGACCTGTTTATGTTCGATGGCGAGACGTCAAGGACGCCCACTTCCGAGGACATTATCACGTAGCCGTCGTTTGTAATCAGGTATCTCGCCGGCCGGAGTCCGTTCCTGTCGAGCACGGCGCCGATCCTGACGCCGTCCGTAAACGCAAGCGCGGCAGGGCCGTCCCACGGCTCCATGAAGCAAGCGTGGTATTTGTAGAAACTCCTTATGGAATTCGGGAGGAGTTTATTGTGTTCCCATGCTTCAGGCACAAGCATCATCATGGCGTGCGGCATGGTGCGGCCGGCCTTGTTGAGCATTTCAAAAGCGTTGTCTATGGACGCGGAGTCGCTCTGCTTCTCGTCCCTTATTACCGGTTTTAAATGATATGTGTCCGTCTTAAAAGCCGCGCTGTTAAACAGCCCTTCCCTGGCTTTCATCCAGTTTAAATTTCCGCGCAGGGTATTTATCTCGCCGTTGTGCGCGAGCATTCTGAAAGGCTGGGCTAAATCCCATGTCGGGAAAGTGTTAGTGGAGTAGCGGGAATGAACCAGGCATATGGCGCTTTTGACGTCGCTGTCCTTTAAGTCTGTAAAAAAGTTTGCCATCTCCGCAGGCATCATAAGGCCTTTGTAAATAAGCACCCTGCTGGAAAGGTTGGTAAAATAAAAACGAGATTTTTGCCTTAAATCGGCTCCACGCACGGAATTCTCCGCCATCTTTCTGATTATATAAAGCAGCCTTTCGAATTCTTCCCTGTCAGCCATGCCAGCCGGGCGCTTTATAAATACCTGTTCAAATACCGGCTCGCTTTCCCTGGCAACAGGCCCGATTACGCTGTTATCTACAGGCACTTCCCTCCATCCGAGCAGTTCCGCGCCCTTTTCTTCAGCCGCTTTTTTAACTTCCTTTTTAACCGCCTTGCGTTCCTCATCATCAGGCGGCAGGAATACAAGCCCCGTGCCGTAAAAACCCTCTTCCGGGAGTTTTATCTGTGTGGACTTAAGGACTTTCACAAAAAAATCATGGGGAATCTGTATTAAGATTCCGGCGCCATCGCCGGTCTTAGGGTCGGCTCCTGTCGCGCCCCTGTGCGTCATGCGCTCTAAAATCTGCATGCCGTCAAGGACAAGCTGGTTTGTCTTTTCGCCTTTTATGCTGGCGATAAAACCCACCCCGCAGGAATCTTTCTCAAAAGAAGGGTCATATAACCCCTGCTGTTTTGGCGTATATTCTCCGTTTTTTTCCATTTACTTTCTCCTTAGACGTTTAGTATGTTAGTTATCCGGACAGTATAATACTACCATAGTTTCAAGTATTTTCCCGTGCTATGGACATACCTATAGCAGCTCGGGTCTTTGAGATTGTCCGCCTCTAAGCGGTTTAAGGAAGGCATCATTGCCGTCTGTTGCTATTACAAATATACAAAATTATAACAGGAAAGTCAATAATAAATTGCTGTAAAACAGCCTATAACAGATGAAATCTTACCTGTTTATGCTTTCCCCGAGGTATTTTTCAACCTGCGTTATAATATCATATATATCCTTTAGTTTGGAACGTTCTTTTGACTTTGCCATTTCCACTGCCTGCTGCATTTTTTTCTCGGCCGGAGTGCCAGCCAGCGAATCACAGACGCCAAATGCCGAAGCGACTTTCATCATGCCGTCTTCCCACTTTATATCATCGGGGGTAACGGCAGGCGGATATTCCAGGTCGGGTATCCGGACGTCCCTGTAAAAGTCGAGCCAGCTTTTTATGTTATCGAGAAAGTCCTGCGTGTCCAAGATCCACCAAACCCTCAAATACAAATTTAATGACTAATTACCAATTACCAATTACTAATTACTAATAGAAACAAGTACTCCGAATCCTTTGCCATGCATTACTATAATAAAAAGCGCACCGCGCTCCTTTATTAGTAATTTGTAATTAGTAATTGCTTTATTTAACCGCAGTACCGGCGTCAGGCGGCGGCGTTACGCCTTTTTTAAAAAACTGCGTTTCCAGCGCCTTGACGTCCAGAAGCCCGTCATACCTGAAAAATACCGCGCCGGTTGCGTCGAGCATAATATTGGCCGGAAATTTTGTTATCTTGTACTTTTCCACATATTCGCCGCCCTCATCGGATGAATCGCTGTAAGAGTCTATTTCGACCTGGCTGCCGTACTTTGAATCAAGCTCATCAATAACTTTTTCCATGCGCTGGCAGACATAGCAGCTGCGTGAGTGCACTTCCACATACCTTACTTTTTTACCCGCGAACGGCACTGAAGCGCATCCGGATATAATAATAACTGATAATAAAACAAATACAGCCTTTAAAGTTTTCATGTATCTCCTATTTTTTAAGTTTTGCCTTTTTTTCAGCTATTACCCTTTCAAATTTCGCCAGAAGGCTCTTCGCCTTTGCCTCAGCCGACCATTCCTTAGCGTATTCAAAAGCTTCTTTCTTTTTTGATTCGTAATACTTGCTGTCCGTGAGCATTTTAACCACAGCGTCCACAAAGTGGTCCACATTTAAATCCACAAGCACTCCGCCCTTGTCGCCTTTCATCACTTCAGCCACGCCCATTTCGCCGACGGCAACAACAGGTGTTCCAACCGCCATAGCTTCCGTTACCACGAGCCCCTGTGTTTCAGTCACTGAAGCGAATGTAAACAGGTCTGCAGCAGCGTAACAGTTTACCCAGTCCTGAGGGTCAAAATATCCGAACCACAGCACGTCATTTTCAACGCCTTTTTCCTTTGCCGCCGCTTTTACTTCTTCCTCGGCCGGGCCTTTTCCGGCAACCATGAGCTTTATTGCCCTGCCGGGCATTTTCGCCTGTACCTTTTTCAAAACATCAAAAAGGAACGGGATGTTCTTTTCATGGCCGATCCTGCCCATAAAGAGGAACAAAATGGTGTCTTTCGGGATATTATTTTTCTTTCTGAAATCGTCACCGTCAAATACCTTAAATTTGTCAATCTTAATGCCTGTCGGGTTTACTTCAACCGGCGTCTTTACTTTATAAGTAAGCAGCAGGTCCATCATCTGCGTTGACGGCGTGATGTTCAGATCCATCTTGTCGCTGTACCATTTTGAAAAAGCCTTTGAGAACCAGAATCCAAAAGCCTTCGGGAGGAACTTTACATAATGCCCGATGTATGACTCAAACATCGTATGGTACGTCTGCACAATCGGGCAGCCCATCTGTTTTGCCCATTTTACGGCTTCAATACCCAGCGTGAACGGGGTCTGTGTGTGGATTATGTCAAATTTATGCTGGATAATCTTTTCATTAATAGTCTTGCGCCCCTCCATCGACCCGGGAAAAGCAAGGCTGTCTTCAGGGTCAAAAAATATCGGTTTCGCGTGTATCCTGATTACATACTGCTCATTTCCGGCGTCCTTAAAATCTTTCTGCGCCTTTGGATATTCCGGGGCAACTATCATAACCTCATGCCCGAGTTTTCTGTACTCATTGGCAAATGTATCTATTGATGCGACAACACCGTTTACCCTCGGCCTGTACGTGTCTGTAACGATTGCGATCTTCATCATAAACCTCCTTTTAGTGAGCCAAAGCTCAGAGCCCATAGCCCAAGTCTGCGTCACTTGGGACTTGAGCTCTGGGCTTTGGGCTATTTTTCCTGCTCTTTCGCCCTGCGCTTCTCTTCCGTGACCTTCTCCCACGCGTCTCTTGCCAGGTTTTCAATGCTCGGGAAATTATGAATCTGATCGTGCTTTACCACGCGGGAAAACCAGGTAACCGCTTCGGTATTATTTCCGAGAACCCTGTTTAGCTCGCCTATAAGGTAAATTATGCCCGGCTCGCCGATCTTTTCAGGAATGTGGCTGCCCTTTTCAAAAGTTTTTATGTAATATTCAAGAGCCGGTTTTAAGTATTCCCTGTCTTTTTCCGCGTTGCCAGCTTCCCTGTGCATCCACGCAAGGTGCATATATAACCCCGCTATGGTAAGCGGGTCCTCCGGCTTAAAAAGTTTGGCAAAAGTTATGGCCAGGAGGTGCTTCTTTGCCGATGTTTCCAAATCGCTGTCCTTTGTCTCCGGAAATTTCACGTTCTTGCCGGAATCCTTTATGGCCATGGCTATCTTTATTATCTGCGGGTGGTACTCCAGCGTCCTGTCGTCAAACTCGTCATTCCTGGCGGAATAATTGCAGCCCGGGCATGACGTGACAGCGTACAGGAGCGGGTTAATATTTTCATAAATCTTATGAAAATCAGCCTCGCCCATTTTCACCTTAAGCGCCGACGGTTTTACCCTGGCGGTCTTAAACGCAAGGTCACACGCCGGGCACTTTACATCCTTTAACCAGATCTGGTCAGCCATATAACTCCTTGAAAGTGTAATATCCCAGAGCCCATATCCCAAGTAGATTTCACCTGAGCTTTGGGCTCTGAGCTTTTATCCTACTTTAAAATCTCAGCTATCCTGTCGAGCCCTTTGTCTATATTCTGCATGGATGTCGCGTATGACATCCTGAAGTGCACGTCGCTTCCGAAAGCTATTCCCGGCACAACCGCGACTTTTGCCTCAGTTAAAAGTATATCGGCCAGCGACATGGAGCCTTCAATCTTTTTGCCTTTAATTTCCTTTCCAAGGAGCTGTTTGAAGTTCGGGAAAACATAAAAAGCGCCGTCCGGTTCCACGCAGGTCAAACCTTTGATCGCGCGCACCCTCTCAATTATATGCTTCCTGCGTTTGTCAAACTCATTAACCATGGCCTGCACCACTGACTCATCGGTCTTACACGCCTCGATGGCGGCCATCTGTGAAATTGTGGCCGGGTTTGATGTCGAATGCGACTGGAGGTTGTCCATGGCTTTTACCAGTTCCATGTCATCCGCGGCTATGTAGCCTATGCGCCAGCCTGTCATGGCATGCGACTTTGAAAGGCCGTTTACCACGACTGTTTTCGACTTTACTTCCGGCGATAAGGAAGCGATTGAAATGTGTTTCTTGCCGTTGTAAAGGTTCTTTTCATAAATCTCATCCGAAATAATCAGGATATTGTTTTCCAGCGCTATCTCAGCGAGTTTTTTCAGCGAATCCGCGGAAAGCACGCACCCCGTAGGATTTGAAGGCGAATTTACGATCATCGCTTTTGTCTTCTTCGTTATCTTTGATTTCAGCAGGTCAAAATCAATCTCAAAGTTCCTGGACTCATCAAGGTTCACAAGCACCGGTACTGCCTGTGCCATGTTGGCCATCTCGTAATAGGATACCCAGTAAGGGGCAAAAATAATCACTTCATCGCCGGGATTTAAGCCGGCCATGAAAATATTAAAAAGCGAATGTTTGGCTCCGCAGGAAACTATAATGTTCCCCATCTTATAATCAAGCCCGTTGTCCTTTTTTAGTTTTGCGGCTATAAGGTTCCTTAAGTCCGGAAGCCCTGATGAAGGTGTATAGCGTGTCTTATTCTCGGTTATGGCCTTTATCCCGGCCTGTTTGATATTCTCAGGCGTATTAAAATCCGGTTCTCCGGCTCCAAACCCGACTAAGTCAACGCCGTCCGCTATCATCTGCTTTGCCTTTGCGTCAATGGCAAGCGTGATTGAAGCTGAAACTTTTTTCATCCTGTCCGCGATCATTTAAAACCTCCGACGATTTTTTTGATCTTTTTTATAGTCAATTGACAATTGTCCATTGTCAATTGTATTTCTACTTACCCATCATAGCCTTTATATTCCTTAAAGCCTGATGCGTCCTCTGTTCGTTCTCAATAAGCGCGAAGCGGACAAATCCTTCACCTCCGGGCCCAAAACCCGTTCCGGGCGAGACCGCTGTTTCCGCTTCCCTCATCAGCTTCATGGAAAAATCAACCGCGGAAAGGGACGCAAACTGCGCGGGTATTTTAGCCCATACGAACATGGTCGCTTTTGGCTTATCGACTTCCCACCCGAGCTTTAAAAGCCCGTCAACGAGCACGTCGCGCCTGGCCTTGTAAACCGCCCTTATGTCGTCGACACTGTCATCACGCGAGTTGAGCGCGTGGATTGCCGCGATCTGTATGGGCTGGAACATTCCGTAATCGAGGTAACTTTTTATTTTCTCAAGGGCTTTAACTATGTATTTATTTCCAACAAGGAAACCCACCCGCCATCCGGGCATGTTATAGGTCTTCGAAAGCGTATAAAATTCAGCGCCCACATCCTTTGCCCCGGGTGCCTGAAGGAAGCTCGGCGGCACAAAGCCGTCAAAATATAATTCCGAATAGGCGTTGTCGTGAAGCACTATCAGGTTATTCTTCTTCGCGAAATCCACCACTTTTTCAAAGAACGAAAGTTCCACCACTTCCGCCGTCGGGTTATGCGGATAATTCAGCAGCAGAAACTTCGGCTTCGGCCATGTATTTTCCACTACCTTTACCATATCGTCAAAAAAGTCCCTGCCTTTTACCATAGGGACCGATATTACATTTCCGCCGGCCAAAGTAACCGCTATGGAATGTATCGGATAGCACGGCGTCGGAACTATCACATTGTCGCCCCTGTTTATTACCGCGTACATCAGGTGCGAGATTCCTTCTTTTGATCCGATTGTGGTAATGCATTCGGTATTAGGGTCAAGTTCCACGCTAAAACGCCTTTTATAAAAATCAGCAACGGCAAGGTTCAGCTTATAAATGCCCCTTGACGCGGAATACCTGTGGTTTTTCGGGTTCTGTACAGCCTCAATGAGCTTATCGACAATATGCCTGGGCGTGGCCCCGTCAGGGTTTCCCATGGAAAAATCAATTATGTCCTTACCCGCCTTGCGCAGCGAGGCAAGTTCTTTTTTAACGGTACCAAAGACATACGGCGGAAGGTTTTTAAGCTTTTCTCCTTCCATATTCTGGAGCACTCTGAGAAGATCGCCTTCGAGATTCTCAATACCGCCCATATAAACCCCTATCATTAACTTAAAATTTAAAACTGAAAACTTAAAGTTGAAGCATTTTTCGAATTCACTTTCAGTTTTCAGCTTCCAGTTTTAAGTTAGAATGTAACCATTTTCTTCAGTTGATTCATCCTCGCGTCAATTTCTTTCCTGGAGACGCCGTTAATGCGGTCAACCCCGAAGTCTTCCACTGTAAATGAGGCTGCCGTATTTCCGTATGCAATGGCTTTTTTCATGGCGGACACGCCTGTGTCATTGCGGCCCGCGAGGTATCCGATGAACGCCCCGCCAAAAGTATCCCCGGCCCCGGTAGGGTCAGACGCTTTTGCCACAGGGTAAGCCGGCAGGTTAAAATAAAGGTTCTTCCCGATCAAAACAGCTCCATGCTCCCCTTTTTTAATAATAATATATTGGGGCCCGAGTTTCATTATGTCCTTCGCCCCTGATACTATGTCTGTTTTTCCGGTATACTGGGCTATCTCTTCATCATTTAAAACAACGCAGTTGACCCTTTTAAACACTTCCGTCAATTCAGGTTTCTTTATGGAAATCCAGAGGTTCATGGTGTCGCACATTGAAAATTTCAGCTTTTTCATTGAATTCAAAACCTTGAGCTGCAGCGCTGGGTCAATATTCGCCAGGAACAAGTACGGCATGGCGCTGTATTTTTCAGGTATCTCAGGGTTAAAATGCTCAAACACATTGAGTTCCGTGGTGATTGTTTCCCTGGTTTTCATGTCGGCATTATACCTGCCGGCCCAGAAAAAAGATTTTCCTTTTTCCTTTTTTACGCCGAGCGTATCGATCTTTTTATCGTGAAGGAGCTTGAATTGGGCATCGGTAAAATCATCGCCTACAACCCCGACTATGTAAGGCCTGTCAAAATATGATGCCGCGATAGACGCGTAAACGCACGCGCCGCCCAGCACTTTTTCCCTTTTATCAAAGGGTGTTTCTATGGTGTCAAAAGCCATTGACCCTACTATAACGACAGACATAATTACCTCCGGATGATATAATTACCTAAGGGATTTTAACATTTATAGGGGTAAAATCAACCACAAAATCTCAAATCCCAAATCACATATCCCAAAGAAGTGCCGTTATTTGGGATTTGTGATTTGGGACTTGTGATTAGTTGTCTGTGTCTTCGTTAATAAACTTCTCTACGGTATACAACAGCTCATGAACTTCCTGAATTTTGGATGAATCAGAATTTTTAGCGTAACGTATGGCTTTATTTACCATGCTTTCCACGGGCGTGTCTTTTATCTCATCAGTTACATAAAGAACGGAAATAACCCTGAGCATTCTCTTTTTCCATTCAGGCTCAAAGCTTTCCTTTTTTTGTATCTCATAGGCAAGGTGGTTTGAAAGATATATGGAATTCCATGTGGATATTACTTCAAGAAAATCCTCTTTATTCACAGCCGCACGCTCCATGATAAAATTCAACCTTTTATCAATTATAGTACAAGCGTCATATTTTGTCAATACAAAACGTCTGCCATTTGTATATACCTATCAATATTAGCCCATATTTATATAGACTTTTATGTGTGTTTGTTTTAAAAACAGATTTCTGATAAGTTGACAAAATACTACACAATCATAGGAAATTTTTTTTAGCGGTTTGACGGTGAATTTCCCTTTGCGATATTGGTAATTTTTTTTCCTATCTTTAAGCGCATCAGCCGGTCTTTGCAGAAATTTTTTGGAACAACGCCCTGTTTTCTCCTGGTTATGTTTACAACAGGATGCTTCATCATCTTTTCCTGAGAAAATAATTTGTTTTAAAAGCATCTTCAAGCACGAAACTCTCCCCGTGTCCGGGGTGCATGACGCATTTTCTGTCAATCTTATCAAATATCTTTAATGTCCTCTTCATAGCCTCAGGGTCGCCTGAAGGTGTATCAGAACGGCCAATGGAATCAAAGAACAGCGTGTCTCCCGTGAATATGTCATTTCCTTTTTTTATGAGGACCCCGCCTTCTGTATGTCCGGGGGAATGCATGAATTCAAAGCCGTCCATTTGATATGTTTCCCCGCCAAAGTAAGTTATGTCCTTAAATGAAAACTGTTCGCCCACTCGCGACGAGAGGTTTATGTCCGGATTTTCAAGCATAGCGCGTTCTTTTTCATGGGCATAGGTCTTTATATCCCTGAAATATTGGAGTGAAAAGATGTGGTCGTAGTGGCCGTGGGTTAATAAAATATATTTAATTTTCAATTTAAGATTTTCAATTTTCAATTTGATGCTTTCGTACGCCAGACCGGGGTCAATTATTACAGCTTCGCCGCTTTCTATCAGCAGATAACAATTCTCACCCATAATCGGGTCAACTACAGTAATAATCTCCATCTGTATCATTCAACCGTTATTGAATCTATGTAAATGTCTCCCGTGTAATTCGGGGAAGATCCGCCCTGTCCGACCTTTATTCCCCATATTATGGCTGTATTGGCATTATCGCCATTGCCCGCGAAATTCTTGCCGTTGAATATCATGTCATCCACCTTCGCCGAAATTTTGTTCCACATACCCGGGACTATTGCCGATGCCGGGGTCAAATTTTTCCAGCCGCTGTCATACCAGTTAAAATTTGCGATTTGGACAAATATGGACGTGCCGTACACCAGAGACAGCGGAAACATCCCGTATGGGACCCATACATAGGCTGTTATAGTCTTTCCCGCCATGGGCATATTTGTCCCGCTTCTGGATATAACGCCACCAGAGTTGCCTGCGTTAAAGTTGCATGCTATTTTTACCGAACCGGATCCCTTGTATGCCTGCTCAGTTGAAAAAGACATGGATAAAAAACGCCGGTTAGTTGGTACATCAATGATGCTGAATCCCGCGAGCCCTCCAGCGTCCTCAAAAGGATACGTGGAATTATCGGTGCCGCCCGCCGACAACATGAGCGTTGATGTCGGATATTCCTTAACCTTACCGCACGAACATAAAATAATTGCCGTTGCAAGTAAAATGACCGCAATTGTCTTTTTCATATTAACCTCCGCAGGATCAAAATTCTGAAAATTACAGTTTAATAACCGTCTTTATTGATAGTGTTGGCTACTTTGATGAATTCATTTACATATTCCGTGTCATCCGGGGTGACTTCAAAACCATCACCGCCTGAATACGACGGGTCTATCAGGAACCAGTAGTTTACTCCGTCCCCTCCGTCATTAAAGAACTGATTTGTCATTTCCCTTATCCAGGTGGCTTTCGGGAAATCAGGGTTCTTGCTTGGGATACCGTATTCTTCCATAACAACAGGCTTTCCTATGGTTTCATGCGCCGTTTTTACCCAACGGTCTATCATCCATTTTGTTGTTTTAAGCGAGTAGTTATTATGCTCATACGAAGGATATACGTGGTATGTGCAGAAGTCAATCGTGGGTATCTGGTGTTCGGTTATAAAATCAGCGCCGCCATAATGAGTGCCGTCTTCTTTCAGGAAGAATCCTTCGCTGCCGGTCGTGACAAGATGCTTCTTATCCAAAGACTTAACGTACGCTGACATCTCGGCAATCCATCCGTTAAGTTCCTTGCCGGTCGGGTCGTTTTCATCGCGCGGCTCATTTGAAAGGTCATAGGCGAAAATTGTCGGGTCATCTTTATAATCAATTTTCGAATATGTATTTTTCCTTTTAACAAGTGCGTCAATAGTCTGCTTGAAGTACTTCCTGCACAATTCATTTGTGAATACGGCGTTCTTGTCTTCCAGCCCCGCCCATTTAGCGTAGACTTTTAATCCGCCGTAGTATTCCCAATTATCCGAGAAATGCAGTATGACCCTCATGTTATTTCTTCTAGCGGAATCTATTACATAATCCAGTCCTTTGTAAGCCTTTTCATTGAACTTGTCCGGCCCTATCCTTAAGTACCTCAGCGGGTCCCCCGCGCTCGCCTCTTTTTCATCGACCGCTTCCCCGTTTGAGCCCACCCTTATTACCTTAAACCCCATGCGCGAAGCTTCCCTCATTACGTAGTCAACAACGGACTTGTCCTTGGTATATCTCAAATAGTAACAATTGGTCCCGACATATTTATACGGTTTATCCCCGTCAAAAAACTGCGTGCCTTTTACGGTGATAAAATTTTTACTCCTTTTAAAAGGCACAGCCGGTATTCTTTCAGGTATGGACGTCATAAAACTGTTTACTTTTGTCACGCCGGCTTTTGCGGACGATCCCGCTTTTACAATATAAAAGTATTTGGTGTTGGCCTTCAGCCCGTCGATTCGCACCGACTGGCTGAGCTCTTCCGCCGCCGCCTTTTTTGCCCTGGTTTTTAAAGGCATTGATTCCCCGTATAACACTTCCGCGTCTGTCTTTTCGGAAAGATCAAAAGTTATTTTTGCCGAGTACGGTTCAGCGGAAACTTTTACCGATTTTATCGCAATGGCAGGCACATCTTTCCTGAATTCATCGGATATTTCAGCGGCCTTAAGAAGCTCCCCTGTAACGGCATCATTTTCCAGGTCAAGCGCGCCGGGATATTTCTTATAGGCCAGGAGCCCTGCGTAGTTGTATATTATCAGCGACCCGTTTGATTCAAAGAAAGACCTTGCCGCGTCGGATAACATGGTCGCCGAAGCTCCGCCTGTAATGTCGCTGAAGTTCAGGAATACGGGCTTGTTCACCTGCGCGTAGAAAGCCGCAGTATACCTTTTAATATAATTAAGCGCCGTGTTAGGCGGTATCTTCGCGTCGGCCTTCAGCGTAATATACGCCGCATCGAGCCCCGGAACGAGGAAAAGGTCATAAGCGTTTATCTCATCATCGGAAATAACAATCTTTTTAACGCCCATTATCACAGGATGCATTTTATCATCGGCCTTTATGAATCCCGACATTTCCCCGGCCCACTTATAAATAGCCGCGCCTGTCTCATCGCTTTTATTCTCAGCGTCATTACAAAGGTCCCACGCGAATATATTCGGGTCTTTTTTATATTTAATGCCTGTCAGCGTGTTTTTTCTGTCCAAAATCATGGTTATGAACTGCTTGAAATACTCCCGGCAAATCTTGTCTTTAAAAAAGACGTCTTCGTTGGAACCTCCCACCCACTGGGCATACACTTCCTTGCCGCCGTAGGTTTTATTGGAGTCACTAAGCACCACTATCGCTTTCATGCCTCGGACACCGATTTCAGCAAGGGTAAAATCCAGCGTTTCAAGGGCCATGTCATTATACTTGCCCAGGCCTGTCTGAATTGAATATGACTTGTTTCCGCAGAATGAGGCAAAAACCCTGACGACTTTAACCCCTGAACGTTTGATAAGGTCAAGTCCGGCCTTTATTTCCGGCTCATCAAGCATCGGCAGGTATGGCGCGTTAATGCCGGTAAGCCTTACAGGCACGCCTTCCTTGTCAGTAATGGACAAACCGCTGATGGCATATCCGGAAATACCTGAAGCGGCCATCAACATTATGGCTGCGCATGTTATGATTCTTTTCATTTTCCCTCCGCGTCTTATCATTAGAAGTAAGCCTTCAGGCTCAGCATGTATACATCTTTTGTATCCCTGGAATTATCATCCGACCAGTAGCCTGTAAACGGCTTCTCGCCGTAACTCAATATGGCGTTTACCGCTCCAACTAAGTTGGCTTCGGCTTCCGCGTAAGCATTCGTGTACCATATGCCCCGCGCATTCTGAAGCTTGCAGCTTGCCGTGAGTTTGTAGTCTTTAAACAGCTTTATTCCGGCTTCAAGGAATCCGGTATATTGCGGGTAGTTTTCCTCACTAAATGACGCGCTCAGCGCAGGGTCACCTGTGCCATTGTAAAAAGTACCCCTTAAAGCCTGGTACCTTAAAAGAACACGCGTCGTAACCAGGTTTGCTATAAGCAGCTTTGTGGTGGCTGTAAACGAACTCGTCGGTATCTGATAAGGATTGCCTTCGGTGGCGTAACTGTACCAGATGTGGTAATTAGACATTGCCAGCGCCTCGTCGTTTTTCAGATCTATAGTTAATGAGTCTTTTTGATAAGTAAGCCCCCCTAACTGATGGTTCCTGTTGTATTCGACCATAAGCTGGGTGCCTCTTACAAAAGCTTCGGATTCGGGCGATAAGGATTTTAATATTGAAAATGGCGGAACATCATCCATAATGTACGTGGCCTTCACAGACATGGCGTTATCACCGGGCTTATAATCCTGGTTACAGTAAGTCGCGGAAAACATCCTGTCTATCATCCTTAAGTTTGCGTAAAGTGTCAGGTAACCCGCGTGCAGGTCAGCCTGGCCGTAGATAAGTTTCCTGTCGGCCGATGTGGTGAGATCCTCAAAAACATATTTCGGAGGCACGGAATCAATCAGGTATACGGGTTTTAAAGTGTCATAACTTGCGAAAAGCACTTCCCCTTTAAGGTTAAGGTCAAAGAGCCCGAACCCCGGTATGGCAAGCGAAGCGTCACCGCCGTATACATGGCTTGACTGTTCAAAATTCCCAGAAAATATATCCGCGCCCTCGGAATACCCGCGCCTGTTATTCACGTAGAGAGCGCCAATGAAATTTTTCTCAAACAGGTAGGTCTTTATCCTAGCGGTCATAAGATAGCTTGTCGAAAGTTTCCAGGGTTCTGAAGCATCGAGGCTTAAACCGCTGAGGATATATGAAGTGTTAATCGGGAATACGGTACCCGCGAGGGAAACACCCATGTTATTTGGCCCGACCGCGCCCGGATCCACTATCCCGAATACGTCGTCAATAATCTTTGCGGGTTCCCCGGAGAATACCGAGAGTTCGTTTCCAAAACCGCGCAGGTTAATATGCCCGGAAGCCAGGGCAAGTTCATTCGCCCCTCCTGCGTGATATGCGGCGCGCAGAGTCAGCTTGGCGTCGATATTATCCAAAGGTGAAAGTTCAAGGTTAATATCCTGTGTGACATCCGCCTGTGTCAACGACAGGCCGGATTTCTTGCCCCACCTGACGTTATCCAGGTATATGGACCCTTCAATACCGCCGTAAAATATGATGAAGATATTCTTTACCGCGTTTTTAATGCGTAATATATCGCAGTTCTGAAGGTTTGTAGAGTCATGTTTCCAGTCATTGGAATTAAGGTCAACCTTTATGTTCCTGTTCCATCCCGGGTATATGACGTATTGTTTGGTCTCGTACCAGCCGCCGGTGTTTCCGTCATCAAATACCATGGAGCATTTCATGAGTTTTCCTGGGTTATACACGTCAAACGTGAAATAATCCTTGTCTGAAACGCTGAAAGCAGTCACGCTTTTGTACGCAAGTCCGACCTTGATATTCGCGTCCTTATACTCCATGCGCAGCGATTTTTTACCCTGCGACGGGAACTTGTCGGAAATGGACACCCTTGACACGCCCCAGTCCGACATACCCGCGTCAGTCCAGTAATTAAGCGCAGCGTCCGATTCAAAACCGCCTTCTGAGGATCCGTTGTCCCATAGAGAATAATTTATGGATTCAACCTTCACCTTTGAATTATTCACAAAAGTAAAGCCCAGCCATTCTCCTATATCCCCGAGAAAATTCCTCCGCGCAAGCTTTATTTCGCTGACATAGAGTTTGCCCTGGACCTTGGCGTCCGGATATATCTGGAAATCTATCTCCCTTATGTCGTTCCTTGTATAGAACGGATCCGTATAATTCCAGTTGGAGTCCGCCGACTTAAATGAAGGCGATACAAAATCTATCAATATGCCCCTGTTCCATCCCGGAGCTATGCCTATCTGTTTTGTCTCATTCCATGATTCCTGGTCACCAGTCTTAAAGGCCACCGATATTTTTACCCCGTATGCGTTCGGGTTATATATGTCAAATTTCATGCCAACACTGTTGGCGAAATTAATGGACGAACGGTAGGAATATACCGCTTTATCAACTTCATTCCTGGTGGAATATACAAGCTCCATTCCGTTTATCCTCTGCCCGCCGAATTCAAAAGCGGGATTGACCGCGATGGCCCCGCCGGCGTCCGCCGCAGGCGACCAGTTAACGCCTTTTTCAAAACTGTTCCATACGGAGAATGCCACAGGCCCGATATCCACGGGTTTCAAAGTTTCCAGTTTCTCAGGCTCTGTTGTCGTCATCCTTATATTATCTATCAGCGCATACCCTTCGCCCATATCAGGCGGGTACAGCAGCATATTAATCCTCTTTACGGATTTTATATCGCCCGGCGTAACATTGCTTTTCCATCCGCTTGACTCATTTTTCCAGTATTTTTTTATAAAGCTTACCTTTACATCCCTGTTCCAGCCTTTCTTAAGCTTGAATATCGGGGCTTCCTGCCATGCCCATTTGTCGCCGGTAGCAAGCGCGAACCCGCAGTTCATAATAGTGTCATTCGGGTTAAAAACATCCATAATGAAATCGTTCACCCCGGATAAATCAAATGAGCCTTCCGTAATAAACGCGGCATTCATGCCGGGTGATGACATATTAAAGCGCGCCTTGAGGACCTGATTGCCATCCGGCATTTTTATCTTGTCCACTCCCGCGGCGCATGACCAGCCTGCGGCAGCCGACCATTTCAGGGTGCCTTTTTCAAAATCATCTATAAGCACTGTTTTTAAGTTAGCCGGCGCCTCCTGCGGCAACAGCGCGGCTATGGACTGGCCTCCTTTAATCCTGAGGTTGTCAAAATAGATGGCTCCGTCTACCGGTTTACCCGGATAAAAAAGAAAACCGAGCCTGCGAACAAAATTACGGTTTGATATCTTCTTATTAAATGTATTTGCCCCTTCAGCGGTATATTCCGCCGCCGCAAGGTCAAAAACAACATTCTTATTCCATCCCGGTTTTATGTCTATGGGTTTTGATTCATGATACTGCCATGCCTCGCCCGTCTTTACCATAAGCCTTACGTCCATTTTCAACATTGAGGAGTTATAAATGTCCACGCTTATCTCGTTAATATCCGACATGTCACCCGGGTCCAATACCTGCACGATGGCGCCCTGTCCCGCTTTTACGGCGTTTAAACTTACTTCCATGGACTTCTTTCCCTGCGTTATAAAATCATTGGAAAGGGTTATTGTGGAAAGCGCGTTGTTTGCCCAGTCTGATGTGGTCCAGTTTGTTTCATCATCAAAACCGTTTAACAGGTAAAACTTGTCCGGGTCAATCTGCGCGGGCGCAGTTTCCGCTGAATATAGGAATAAAGGGAAAGTAATAAGGAGAGCCAGAAAAATAATGTGTTTTAATCGCATTAATTCCTCCATATATTTTGGTAGAAATAAAATACCACGAAAACGCTTTTGTGTCAATTCACAAAATCACATTTTTTTAATGATTTAGGATGGTTTTTGGAAATTACGGTTCTGTTCTTTTTGACTCTCCGAGCAGTTCCCCGTTTGGAAGCAGATTATTTGGCACTTCTATGATTTCCTCGGCAAAGGCCCTTATCCGCCGCTCGCAGTTGTTGAATTTTCCCATGCAATACCTCAGTTTAAAAACTTTTAAGGTTGATTCACTTTTAAAAAGCGGATACAAAGGGCAATTATACATGCTCGGACAGTTTTCGCTCATTTGGCGCCTCTGTTTTAGGTTAAAAACATTATACCAAATATGCGGTTTTTTCCACTTTTTTAATTTCAATTGTACAACCAACTGTAAATACCGACCCTTGGTCGGCTTTACCAGATCTTTTCACCATCCGGCCCGATTTTCATAATCATCATATCACTCATTCCGTTGCCGCCTGAGAGTGTCGATCCGCAGATAACATATCCGCCATCTTTGGATTTCAATATGGTATTTGCGTAGTCATCCCTGATGCCGGAAAACACCCTGAAGTCCGACGTATTGCCCGAAGCGTCCACTTTAGCAAAAACCACATTTGCGTCGCATATGCCGTAGCATTTTTTTGTGCCAACAACCGCGAAACCCGCTCCGTCTTTTATCAGCGGTTTGCCGACATCAAGGTCGGCCGCGGTAATGAAACGTTCCCACTGCTTTTCGCCTGAAGCGGCTATCTTAATAAGGTATATATCCCAGCCGATGCCTTTTGATATGAAAGAAGTTGTCTTTCCTCCAATAAGAAAACCGCCGTCATCCGTCTCAACCGCCGCATATGCGCGGTTTTCCCTTTTCCCTCCATAAGTTCTTTCCCATAATAATTTTCCCTGCCTGTCGGTCTTAACAACATACACGCTTGATTTCGCCTCATTTGTAAGCGTTGAATACCCGCAGGCAAGGTATCCGGAATTTTTCAGGGACAATACCGAGTAAAATATGTTCCAGCCATCCCCGCCAAAACTCTTTTTCCATATCACATTACCTTTTGAGTCAAGCTTCACAAGCGAGGCCAGGGTGTGCTCTTCCTGGCTCATATATCCGGCGGCTATGTATCCGCCTGCCGTTTCTTTTATAGTATACGCCGCGTTAAATATATTATCACCGACGGTATTTTCCCATATCTTCTCCCCGTTTTGCCCGACCTCCATGAAATACATATCAGAACCCGGCTCGCCAAATGAATTGGTCAAACCCGCGATGACATAATTGCCTTTATCGTTTGTGATAACAGACATGCCGTGGTCGTCTTTTCCGCCCCCGAATGTCTTAGACCACTGCATGATGCCTTTGTCATCAACCTTAACAAGGTAAATATCCGTGCCGCCGTCCCCGAACGACCGCGTATCGCCTACAACCGCGTATCCCCCGTCGACGGCCGCGGTCATATCCCATGCCGAGTCGGCATACCTGCCGCCAATGGTATTAAACGATACCTGCCTGAAGTACTCCTGGGCGGCTTGCGGTATTTTTTTTGGCTGTAAAAGGGTTGATATAATGACAATGCCGAATACAACGGCAACTACGAGCTTTAAAATCGAGCTGTTTCTTTTTACGCGTTCGTTGTAATCCATATAAACCCCTAATTTTAAATTTTCTATTTTAAATTTTCAATTAATAACAAGGTCCGGCTTCTAATTGAAAATTGTTATTTCACGTACCTTCCCCCCGCGAAAAATCTCATTCTCCAGTAAGGCTTGTTTATCGTGTCTATCTTTATCTGCCTTCCTATACCCGGCGCGTGGACAAACTCGCCGTCGCCGAGGTAAATACCCACATGATTTACGCCGTTTCCCTGCGTGTTAAAAAATATCAGGTCTCCGGGTTTCATTTCATCTTCCTGCAGGCGCGACGAATTCCTGAACTGATCCCTGGAGACACGCGGTATGGTGACACCCGCGCAGTTATAACTGTACTGCGTAAGCCCCGAACAGTCATATCCGTATTCCGAATCCTGCCCTCCAGGCCAGTAATCCTGCCCGATCAATGACTTAGCGGAATTAATTATTATCTGCCGTTTTGTCTGCTTCTTTGCCTTTTTCAGTTTTGAAACCACAGGCGAAGGAGTCAGCTCGGCAATGGTATACTTGTTTATAAGTTCGGCATGTATAAACCCGGGTAAAACCAAAACCGCCATAATAACAGTGAACACTTTAATTTTTCTCATTATATTCCTCTTGTTTTTAATTTCTGATTCCTGATTTTGAAACAAATCAAAAACCCTTTTTCCTGTCTCCAGTCTCTTGTCTGTTAAACTCTCTACTGAAAGTAAGTCCCCGCCCCGTAGAAATTGGCCTTCCAGTAAGGATTTTCAAGCTCCACTATCTGCACCCGTTTCCCCTCTGAAGGTGAATGTATGAATTTTCCGTTCCCGAGGTATATTCCGACATGTGTCGCGCCCGGGCCTTTTGTCGAGAAAAAAAGCAGGTCCGCTTCTTTTGCCTCGCTTTTGGATATTTTACGCGCTTTGTCATATTGCGCGCGCACGGTCCTGGGGATATTTATTCCCGCCTGTTTGTAGGAATACTGGGCAAGCCCCGAGCAGTCAAATCCGCTTCCCGGGTCCTGTTTTCCGAATTCATATTTTGTATCCAGCATGTTTTTTGCGGTACGGGTAATCGTGCTTCTGTCATTGCGGCCCGCCGTCTTCATTGACGCGCAGGATGTAAAAAGCAGCAGCGCCGCCAGGAGTATAACGGCCGCAAAAACGCGTTTTTTCATTTTAAGCCTTTTAAAAATCTTGCGCTGAATATGTCCTCGCCGAGTATGTAAATCATGTACGCGTCTATAAGCATGTTTATCTCGCGTATCACGTCGTATTCCACGTCAAGTTTTTCAGGCTCAGCGGCAGCCGATATGGCAGCCAGCAGGTTCTTCATTTCCTTTGTTACATGGTTTTCCTTGAGGTAATTATCATCCACATTTATGTCAAACCCCGCCATCTTAAGGACCCTGAGCTTGAAATAACTTTCAATATTTTCCACGTTCGAATATTTCCCGCTCTCCACGAGTTCCATTATGCCCTTTGCGATATCGAACATATCGGAATGCGGATCCTCAAGCTCAGTAAACTTGTGCAGCAATTCCACAACGAGGTACGCAAACCCGATCTTGCGCAGGGACATCCTTATGGATTCAAACATCTTAACCGGCTCTGCCTGGATTAACCTGAAATATTTCGAGTCTTTTTTTGATTTTACGAGGTGGTATTTATTAAGCGAAAAAAGTTCAAGGGCAGTCCGCAGGCGGCTTTCCATCTTCCTTGTGGATTTCGAGTTTACCATGACCTTGCCCAGCTCGCGCGTATATATTATGGTCACATCATCCGACTCGCCCTGTTTAAACCTTTTTAACACCATGCCTTCAGTTTTTAATTCCATGAAGTCTCCGCTAATGGATTTCTAATTTCTTATTCCTGATTTCTAATTAACACCACACTTCCTGTCTCCTATCTTTTATCTCGTTGTTACTCCACCCACTACCCACCACCTACTACTCACCCGCATCCTTTAAAAATACCCCTCGCCAAAGTTGAATTTATCCATGGCCCCGCCAAACGCCCCGCCCAGGGCAACTCCGGCCGCCATCATTAAGAAGAAGAATACAATGCCTATAAAGAATCCTATCGCCATCATTATAAAACAATCCCTGCCGAATTTTTTAACTGCCGGATCTTCCTGCGGGTAAAAGACAGCTCCCAGGATGAAACCCACGACAGGCAAAAGTGAAAGCACATAACAAACGGCCTTAAGTATGCCAGTAGGCGTTTTAAATCCGGCCTCGCGGGGCTTGCATAATACCGCTGTTTCCTCGATAGAAGCGCAGTTTGAGCAGTAATTTTTGCCGGATTTTACAGCGCCTGAATTATCCGGTATGAATACGCCGCAATTAACGCAAACAGCCTTGAATTGAACCGCTTTCTTTGCCATAAAGTCCTCCTGAATTTATTGTTTATATGACTACAACACCTTCCAGATTTAAGAGACATTTCTTCCACGATAACCCGCCGGAAAAACCTCCAAGCGTGCCATCCGCCTTTATTACCCTGTGACACGGGATTATTACAGGCACCGGGTTTGACCCGAGCGCCCTTCCAGCCGGCCTTGACTTGCCATTACCCGCCCATTTATATGACTTCACCCTGCCGAACGGAATACTCAGCGTCTTCTTAAGGACGGCTTTTGTAAAATCATTTAAAGTCCGCAGGTCAATTCTTACATTTTTAAAGCTTACTTTCTGTCCGGTAAAATATCTTTTTAACAGCGCTTCAGCCCTGCGGATATCCGCGTCAGCCCTCAAAGTGGCTCCCGGAAAATCCCTGCGCACGCGCTTCATCATAATCTCCCTTTTATCAGGAAGGTAAAAAGCCGTGATTCCCCTGCCTTCTGATAAAAGGGCCGCTGTCCCGAATTTTGTCTCAAAACAGCGGTAATACATCAGAACTTTACCTCCGGGACCTGTTTCGCCTTTTCTTCAGCCTTGAAATAAACTTCCTTTTGCTTGAACCCGAACATACCCGCGATAAGGTTCGCAGGGAACTTCCTCACTGTCGTATTATATGCCTGAACTATGTCGTTGTAGCGCTTGCGCTCGACAGCTATCCTGTTTTCCGTGCCCGCGAGTTCATCCTGAAGAGCGCGGAAATTCTCGTTTGCCTTTAACTGCGGATAATTTTCCGCTATGGCCAGAAGCCTGCCGATAGCCGAATCAAGCGCGCCCGCTGCTTTTGCCTTGTCATCAATTGTTTTGGCTCCAAGCAGCGCGGCCCTGGCGTTAGCCACATTTTCAAATATTTCCTTCTCATGCTTTGCGTATCCCTTTACGGTATTTACAAGGTTAGGTATCAAATCAGACCTGCGCTGTAGCACGTTCTCAACCTGCGCCCATGCCGCCTTGATGCCTTCGTCATAGCTCACAAGCGAATTGTAGGTCGACGCGAATATAGCTATTACGATTACCACAAGCGCGCCTAAAAACAAAAGTACTTTTGTGCCGTCTTTCATAAAGACCTCCTGTTTTATGCCGTTTGCACGGTCATTTTTTATCTATAATTAAAGCTAGCCGTTCAATTTCCTTAAGGTATTCTTTAAAAATCTCCATTGTTTCATGGTCAGAAACCTTAACGCTCCCGTCTTTCATGGCGAGCACTTTTAAAAATAGCCCCTTGTTCAATTTCAGCGCCGTCGGGGCAGCGTTTATTATATCCGCTTTTTTTACAGGCGGTTTCTTTTTATAGAGCCTGATTACGCCCTTTAAAATGGCTGCAAAACTTGAAACCGACCTCACAAGCAGAAGCCTGACATCCCTGGGGCGGCCGCTACCGGCGGCGTAAGACTGGCAGAGCCTTATAAACTTCGACTTAAGCTCGCGCTCCACTTCAAGGCGCAGGTTCTTAGGATTGACCTTAACTTTCTTAAATACATCCTCACCGGAGAGCACAACGCAATTTTCTTTTATGTCAAAGAATTCCATCGGAAAGACATCCGATGACGACATGATACTTTTCATGGTAAACATAAGCGGTACAGGCTGCCCCATGGAAACCCACTTTTTCACGGCCCCTGACACGGATTTAAGTACAACCGTGTCCAGTGATTCAACCACCATCAGTGTGTTATAATCCGAATGCGCGTAATGCTCCCCTGCCGCGGCCGAACCATATATCACAAACGACTTCAGGTTGTTGCCAAGCGCCTTCTTTATAGCCTCTACAAAGTTCATCACTTTTTTATCCATATATCCCTCCATTTTTAACTTAAAACTCACAACTAAAAGCTGAAAACTAAATACATTATCAGTCCGGTTTAGATCATTTATTTCACTTTCAGTTTTAAATTTTAATTTTTAAGTTTACGCCTACCACCCTCCGCTTGCTCCGCCGCCGCCGCTGGAACCTCCGCCGAATCCGCCGCCACCGCCTCCAAAACCGCCACCGCCGCCCCAACCTCCGCCGCCGCGTCCGCCCATCATTATTAAAAAAAACAGCCACGGATTCTTAATAAAAACTATTAACATAAATATCATAAAAATAAGAAATATCAGTATCTCAAACGGGGAAGCCTTGCGCAAATCCCTTTTGTCGGAGTTCTGGTATGCATTTGCACTCTGTACCGGCTGATCACTGGTAATTTCGATATTATATTCTGCCGCTATTTTTTTCGCTAGTGTATATACTCCCGCTAAAACGCCGTCAGCGTAAGCTTCCATCCTGAATCTCGGCGCTATCTCATCGCGTATAACGCTTCCCGCATAACCGTCATTGATCGCGCCTTCCAGCCCGTAACCGACCTCAATCCTGATCTTCCTCTCCTGCGAAGCCACCAGCAGCATTACCCCGTTATCCTTGCCTTTAACGCCCACGCCCCAGCTGTTAAAGAGCCTGTTGGTAAAATCCTCCAGCGAATCGCCTTCAAGGGTTTTAATTGTTACCACCGCTATCTCCGCGCCGGTCTTATCCTTAACTTCATTAATCAGCATATTAAGCTTATCGATTGTCACCGCGTCAAGCATGCCCGCGTAGTCATTTACCCACCCGGTATACTTATAATCCTTTTCATTGAGCCCGAAACCCGGCGAAACCAGTAATAAAGCTATAAAGAATGTAAACATAATTTTTTTCATGGATTAATTATATCACAGATTCTCGCCCGGATAAAGTTAGTTGTTTCTATCGTTATTGTATGTAATTGTGTGTAAATTCATTTTCACCATTAGTTTAAAGTGAGCTTTGCTTGTTACGGCTTCCCCCTCTCCTCTTAGGAGAGGGGCTGGGGTGAGGTGAAACTAATTGCCTTATTCCCCTCACCCTACCCTCTTCTCCCCCGCAAGGGGGGACTATAAATAGCCAAAGGGGAGAGGGATAAAAGAACAAATCAATTTACACACAAGTATAGTCAGTATCGTTTCTGCTAATCACAAATCCCAAATAAAAAAAACGGCCTGTTAACAGCCGTTTTTTTGTTTTCTTTGGGATATGTGATTTGGGATTTGTGATTAAAGTCTTACGCGTACGCGGTCCAGTCAATATCCTGGAAGAGGTTGTCTTTCCACTCCATCTCGCCTATGTATGTCATGTCAAGGTTGTTGGACTTTAGCATCTCATATATTTTTGTAAACCTGAAAATATGCTGAAGGGTGCGTTTTACCGCGTACTCGACCATCGTGTCGGTCTTCATGATAAACGCCCAGTCTGATGACTGCGCGAGCAGTATTTCCCTTGCAGCCTGTTTCAAGGCGCGCTCCTCATCGGCAGTGCGCGGCTTGTACATGTATACATTGCAAAGTTCCTTCATCCTGTCGTATGTCTTATGCAGGTGCTTGTAAACCCAGTCATTGGTGTTGTTAAGCCAGTACTCGGCATAGCCTTTATAGCCCCAGCTGGAATATGATGGCGTCACCACCTGGTTTTTCGGGAACTTTTCCAGGTACTCTGAAGGAGTTATGGTTTTAACGGTATTCTGGTCGTAGAACATCTTTCTCATGAGGAAGTCAATGAACTGCGGGCCTTCGTACCACCAGTGTCCGAAAAGTTCGGCGTCATATGGCGCCACTATAATCGGCTCCCTTTTCATATGCGCTTTTAAGTGCTCAACCTGTTTTTCCCTGTTGAACATGAAATTGCCGGCGTGTGAGGCTGCTTTTTCAGTGGCTGCCCACGGGTCATACGGCGCTTTCTGTGAAAGGTCCACTTTAGGCCCGCTGATCTTATAATACTTCACGCCCGTATTCATCCTGATGCCTGACTCATGAATGTATGGTTTTATATAATCGTAATCAAGGTCGTATCCGATGTCCCTGTAAAATTCCCTGTAATCAAAATCCCCGGGATACCCTTCCTTCGCGCTCCAGACCTGCTTGGAAGAATCAAGGTCCCTTCCGAATGCCGCCACTCCTGACTTGCAGTACACCGGCGCGAATACGCCGTATTTGGGCTTCGGAGTTCCGTATAATATACCGTGGGTATCAACAAGGAAGTAGCGGATGCCGTATTTTTTGAGCACTTCATCATCGCCCGGATTATATCCGCATTCCGGGAGCCACATCCCGCGCGGTTTCCTGCCGATGGTCTGGACGTAATGGTCCACAGCGATTTTTACCTGCGCGTTTACTGCGTTCCTGTCCGTGGATAACGGAAAGAAACCGTGCGTCGCGCCGCAGGTGATTATCTCAAGCTTCCCCTGTTCCTGGACCTGCTTAAAACCTTCCACAAGGTCTTTGTGGTATTTATCTATGAAGACGTGTCTGCATTTATAGAATTTTTCCCTGTACATTACTGCCGTACGGTTATAGTGCGGTTCGAACTTTGTCCTTTCAACTTCCTTTTCCGCTAATTCAATCATTTTATTAATGTGTCTGACATAACGATCCTGTAAGAGAGGATCTTTAAGCATGGAAATAAGCGGAGGCGTAAGAGACATGGTAATTCTGAAATCCACGCCGTCTTCTATGAGTTTATTGTAAACGTTGAGCAGGGGTATATATGTTTCAGTGATGGCTTCATAAAGCCAGTATTCTTCCATCGGGTCATTGTATTCCGGGTGGCGCACAAAAGGCAGGTGCGCGTGGAGCACTAATGCGAGATATCCGTCGGGTTGTTTCATATGGGTTTTATTCCGTTTTCCTCTCAACGCTTATTTTAATGGTAAATTTGTCTACGCCGTCAGCTGATACCGCTTCTACAGGCAGTTCCATTTTTCCGTTAGGCAGGTGAAAACGAAGCGAAAAAGTACCGTCCGGTTTTAAAGGGGTCTTTTCGCCTTTTACAGTAAGCGAAGCGTCTGCTTCAGTGGCGCCGTAAATGATGACTTCAGTATCGGCAACAAGGAAAAACTTCCTTTTCTTATCGCCTCCGGCATAACTTGAAAAACTTGAAACGGTATTTGATGAAAGGTTCTCTTCCAGCGGCGACCTGAAGCCTTCCGATCCTCCGCCCACCCTGCCGCCTCCGGCAGACATCCTGAATAATTCCTCAAAATCCTCGTCCACTACCATCCACTCTTCATCGGTTACGCTGGATACTTTGTCCTGCGGCGTAAGCACGGGTTTTGACCTGGCAAGCAGGATGAATTTCCCTGATTTCGTCTTATAACCTATATCCGCCAGATATGTCCTGCCTGCTTCCCAGACATTGACATACCAGTTTCCGGCCTCGCCGTTAACCTGTATGTCTACGAATTTATGTGAATTATTGCCGTTAAAATCAATGGATGTGACGTCGTAAACCCTGATTATAAGGTCATATGCTTCATTAATGTTTTTTGCTTTATCCGCCATAAGGCCGGTTGACAGGTCCCAGTAAACATAACACCAGTGCGGGTCGCGGGCCATCATTACTATCTTATTATCGCCGTATTTTTGCTCTATGGTTGTTTCATGCCTTTCAGCCACTTTCTGTCCCGGGGCAGGCTTTTCTTCCGCGGCTTCCTCTTCCACCTCAGGCTGGTAATACTTGGACGCTTCGATTTCCGTTTCTTCAGTCTCATCGGTCATTTTATGGTCAGTTAAGCTTTTTATCTTTTTTACGGCAGGCGCCTTTTTAGCGGGTTTTTCAGCTTTTACAGCCGGTGTCTTTTTAACTTCAGTCTTTTTAACAACCGGAGAAACAGCACTTTCCTTCACGGGCTTTTTTACTGCCTTAACCTTTTTTACCTTGTCCTCTGAGCCCGTTGTTTTTTTAGCTGTTTTCTTTTTTGGAGCCTTATCTGCCATGACAAACACCTTCCTTAAAAATAATATTTTTGTGTGTCCCTTATTAATGATTTGAAATTAACGTTTTGCCATTCAAAATAGCATAAAAAAGGCAGGTGAATACGCTAATTTTTTCCCTTTATTTATTTAAAATCTTATGACTGTATGACGGATAGCTTTAAGCGTTGCTTGTTCCTGTCATTGAGTCGTGGAGAATCTGAATAAGGTCTTTTCCCGGTTTAAACTTAACAACTTTTTTTGCCGGAACGTCTACCTTTTCCCCTGTTTTCGGATTACGCGCGATTCTTCCCCTTCTTTCCTTAACTGAAAATGATCCGAGGCCGGTTAACGACACTTTCATGCCGCCTTTTAAAGCATCCTGGGAGATTTTCACAAACTGATCAAGTACTTTTTCAATGTCCTTTTTCGGAAGAGCAACGTTCTCACCGATTTTGTCTACCATTTCAATTTTTGTCATTGGCGATAATCCCTCCTTCCTCATTTTTCTTATATATTACAGGAAAAAACCGGGAAAGTCAAGTATTTTTTGAAATGCCATATTTTAAAAGGATTTTTTAGGGCAATATTACAAAAAATCGGATAAACCCCTTTATTTTATTGATTTTTCCTTTATTTTACGCGCGACATATTTGGGGACAAACTCGCTGACATTTCCGCCATGTCCCGCTATTTCTTTTACGGCTGATGAGGAAATATAAAGGTATTTTTCATCAGGCATGAGATAAATGAGCTCAATATCGTCACCCATCATCTTTTTATTGAGCAAAGCCAGCTGGAATTCATATTCAAAATCAGAAATAGCCCTGAGCCCCCTTATGACGATGCGTTTCTTAGTTTTTTTCATATAATCAACCATCAGGCCGTCATAAGTGTCAACCTTGATACCTTTCATCCCTTTAACCACGTTCTTTACCATGTCAACCCTGTCTTCCTGTGAAAAGAAAGGCTTTTTGTGAACCCCTTTTGCCACAGCAACAGTCACTTCATCGAACATCTTTGACGCGCGGATAATAATGTCCAAGTGCCCTTTGGTTATTGGGTCAAATGTCCCAGGGTAAACGACTTTACGTTTCATTAAAAGTACCTCCTAAAACGTGTAATGTGGTACGTGGTACGTGGTACGTGGTACGTGGTACGTGGTACGTGGTACGTGGTACGTGGTACGTGGTACGTGGTACGTGGTACGTGGTACGTACTTCACATACCACATACCACTTTCCACGTATCACTATTTTTGTATCACTATTTTTTCTGCAGTTCAAAAGCCTCAAGCGTATTCTGCATTAAAATCGCCCTTGTAACCGGCCCGACTCCGCCGGGTACCGGTGTAATAAAAGCCGCCTTTTCTTTTACGCTTTCAAAATCCACGTCCCCGCATAATTTCCCGTTCTCATCGCGGTTCATTCCCACGTCTATTACAACCGCGCCCTGCTTTACCATGTCAGCCTTTACAAATTTCGCCTTGCCTATCGCCGCCACAAGTATGTCCGCCTGCCTTGTAAATGAAGGAAGATCAACAGTGCGCGAGTGGCATATGGTGACTGTCGCGTGTTCGGCTAAGAGCAGTATCGCCATAGGCTTACCCACTATATTACTGCGGCCTATAACAACAGCGTTCTTGCCCTTTATATCAATGCCTGTCGTTTTAATAAGCCCTATACAGCCTTTCGGCGTGCACGCGGCCAGGCACGGGCTGCCTGTCAAAAGCCTTCCCGCGCTGTTATACGTAAATCCGTCCACGTCCTTTTCAGGCTTTATGGAATTGGTTATGAGCGTTTCATTCAGATGTTTCGGCACCGGAAGCTGTACCAGTATGCCGTGTATCTTCGGGTCGTTGTTAAGCTTATCTACAAGCTTTAAAACCTCATCCTGCTGTGTATTTTCCGCAAGCCTGTATATCTCCGAGTGAAAGCCCACTTCCTGCGCGTCCTTTTCCTTGCCGCCGACATATACTTTTGAAGCGGAATCCTCCCCGACAAGTATTACAGCAAGCCCCGGTTTCTCAGTGAGCTTTGAGACTTTTTCCCTTAACTCCCCTTTTACTTTTTCAGCATAAGCTTTTCCGTCAATTATTTTTGCAGCCATGTTCTCTCCGTTTTGTAGGGACAGCGCTCCCGCGCTGTCCGCAATGATTTATTTATTATAAGATAATTCCTTTTGTATGTAAATATAAAAGGCCGGGTATTTATCCCGGCCTTTTGTTTAAACAACTATTATTCGTACTTTTTTACGGTAATGTCAGAAGTACATGAACCGCCCTTGTAAGAAACAAACGGGGCGCCGTTAACTAGATCCATTGAAAGCGTATCCGCAGAGGCTCCCGAGAGTCCTCTGAATCCCACCGGGCTGGACCATGATGTTCCGTTAAAGACTGCCACATCAGCGTAACCGGTACTATAGTCATGATAAAGCGCGTATATTTTTGTCCCGTCAATTACTTTTATATCAGTATTATAACCTGATGACCAGTTGTCAATGGTGCCGTTTGTCCCGACAACGTCAAAATATTGTACCGCTGCCCTGAACTTATAAGCCATCACCTCATGTCTCCATCCGGAATCCTGGAAAACCACATAAAGATCGCCTGTCGCCTGATCCGTATCCACGGCAAAAGTTTCAGCCTTTTGTCCGTTATTTGTAGGATATACCAACGCCCTGTCAATCCATGCAGTTCCGTTCCATTGCCACATATGCGCAGTATATGAACTTAAAGGATCCGTAAACACAGAATATAAATTGACAGTTCCCGCCTTATTATATCCGCTTATGCAGACAGGATAAATGCTGCCTGAAACCCACGCGCTGCCAAAAGAACTTCCTACCTGGGTAAATGTATTACCGTCATAAACCATTACAATTATAGGATTAGGGCCCGTAGCGTCCTGGAATGCCACATAAACATTGTCAGTAACAGGTTCTATCCATATTGCAGGAACATTGCCCGTAACCGCCGAAACCCCCACTTCAGACCAGGAAGAATCATATTTATTCAGCGATATAAAACCGCTTGCTTTTTTATAAACAGCGTAGACTGAGCCTGAGTGCGCCGCTATCCACCGCATTCCGGGAGTTCCGCTGCCCACAGACGAACCAAGCGTGTCCCAACCTGTCCCGTTGTATTTTTTTACATAAAGCGCGCTTGAGCCATTTTCATAACCTTCATAAACATCACTGCCGTCAGCGGCGATACAGTTATAGTTTGCCGTGCCGCCTGTTATGCACGCGCCCGCGCTTTTCCATGAAGGTGTATGCGTAAGTGTCGGTGATGGCGTTGCGGTTGCAGTATTTGTGGCGGAGTGGTATGGCGTATTTGTTGTAGTAATTGTCTTTGTCGGCGTTGCTGTAAGTGTCGGCGTAGCTGTCTTTGAAGGCGTGAGTGTATAAACATATACATTGTCCAGCCACGCTTTGTTTACCCCGGGGGTCGCGCCAAAGCCGGGCATGTATTCCCACTGAAGATAATGCGCTCCGCTGCCGCATACGATTTCATCCCCGTCCCACCATGGATTAACCTGGTCCAGCACAAAACCCATCGGGTATCCGCCGTCTTTATTAAGCTTTATCATGTCAACTCCTGCGGTCCCTTCCATTTTCCATCTCCAGCCGACAACAACCGGCCCTGAAAAATCCAGTCTTACCCAGCTCCACTGCCCATTATCCACCGCGCCGCTCTGGGCCGCCGATCCGCCGGCAAATGACACTCCCGTTTCCGTGAAAAACGGCGCTGTGCCGCCGGTGGTGAAATTATACCCTGGCGCGTCAAGGGCCTCATCAAGAAGTATTGACGGGGTGCCCGTGGGTGTAATGGTTGGAGTATCAGTCGCCGTATAATCAGGTGTCTGCGTGTCAGTTCCGGCCACCGGTGTTTCCGTTTCTGTTGTTGTAAAAGTAACTGACGGGATTTCGGTTAATGTTTCGGTAGGCGACGCGGTTTCTGTGTTCACCGGCGTATCCGTTTCTGATGGCGTGCATGTTACCGTCATTGTAAAAGTCGGCAGGCCTATCATGTTAAAATTTCTGTAGATTTCCGTCCCAAGGAAAATGGAACTATACGCGTCTGTATTTGTAAAAGCTCCGTATACGCCCCTGCTCAGGCCTATAAATATCTGATAATCATTGCCGACAATAAATTTTGACGCCGGCACCGTGAACCCGCTGTCCACCGTGTTAGAAGGTTCCTGCCATGCCGCATCCGTAATCTCGGTACCCAACGTCTGATCCCACAGCCTCACATTGTCATAACTGCCGTCAAACTGCCAGTTGCACTGCAATCCGGATGATAAGTTATATTCATTAAATGAAAAATTACCGGGAGCCTGCGCTTCCGTGGAATAAACCGACCCGTTATAAAGTACTTCCACCCTGTAAGTATCCCCCGGAGTATAATTGAAGGTAACCGGATACTCGTTGTAAAAATATCTGGTGTTGGGGGCGTCGTATGGCAGGTTTACAGATTGCGGATGGGTAATATTACTCAGCTCGACGCTTGTGGCTGTTACATATCCATAGTTGACGGTGTCATATAACATAACCTGCGCGTAAAAGTTCGTATAATCGTTCCATGACTGCACGTTCGCCTGTATCATTATCGGTATCACCGGCACCGCCGGTGCCGGCGTATTTGTCTGCGTTGCCGTCGAAGTGCGCGTCACGGTCATGGTCCGCGAATTAGTGGCGCTGCGGGTCGGTGTCGCGGTCCTTGTAAATGACGGCACCACCTGTGTCTTAGTAAATGTCTGGCTGAATGTCATGGTTTGAGTTTTAGTCGGGCTTACAGTCCAGGTTTCCGTGGGTGAAAAGTACGGTGAATTTGTCTTTGTGGGTGAATTGGTAAGAGATATTGTAAATGTGGGTGAAACGCTGTGTGTCGGAGTTATTGTTTTTGTGTCTTGCGGAACCGGCCCGGGTCCGGGCGCCGAAGGGGCCTTTGAAGAACACCCGTTAAACATCACAAAAAGAATTATGAGAACGGGTATTATTATTGGTGCTTTCTTCATTTGAACTCCTTTGTTTTAGTGAATAAATTATAACAAAGGAAGACAGGTAAGTCAAACCACACTACATGCATGCAAAATTACTAATTACGAATTACCAATTACTAATTTAGGTATCGCTTTGCGATTTAATATAATAATCGTGCGATAGCACACATTTATTGGTAATTAGTAATTCGCATTTAAAGCACGCTCTTAGAAACATGCTCTTCCGGGTTAATTAAAAGCCCGTAGAACCATCCAAGCAGCAGCATTTCAGCGAGTCCGGCCGAGAGTATATATCCGAGTGTATTAACAGGCACCGGTATGATCATCCACTGTGTCATAGCGTACATAAATACCTTAAAGAACCAAATCAGGAGGCCGAAACTTGTACCTTTTGAAAACCCCGATTTGCCCGGCAGCGATTTATAAAGAACCTCAAATATCCATGTAAGGGCAAAGCCATAAAGTATGAAAACACCGATGATAATATTAATATTCATCCCTGCCCTGGCAATGGTTTTATAATACTCAAACATCGCGTGCGCAAGGTTATTCTGGTTTACAACGCTGTCCATAAAAGCGAAAAGCAGGCCGCTTAAGAATCCAACAACAAGAAATCTCATGAATGACATAGTAATTCCTCCGGATATTTTTTTGTTTGCCGATCCCTCTTCGTATAAATATTATAACAAAACACCGGTATAATTGTAAATTATTTTTTGATTAAACTGACTCCGGCCGCGCCCATGGCTGTAAGTATTATTGTACATATTACGCTGCCTGCAGTAATCCAGATAAGGAGTTTTTTTGGGTCCGCGCCAAGCGACATACCCAGGGCAGCGCCCAGCGGCGCGCCGGTAATCCACGGGGCAAGAAGCCCCAGTCCTATGATCCCATATTTCCTCCAGATATTTTCTATCGCTGAAGGTTTTTTATCCGCGGTTGCCTTTGGCTGCGATTCTTTATTACCATTCCGCATCTTTATTATCCACGCCCGCAGGCCTTCACCCGCAAATACAACAACTGCGACACCTGCTGTTGCGCCGGCGATTGTAGCAATAGCATTTATCCACGGATCCAGTTTCAGAACAAACCCGAGAGGTATTGCCGCCCACAACTCAAGCATTGCGGTAAAAAAAACCGATAACACGCTCAATAGCATCCAGCCACCTAATTAAATGTTTTTCCGCACATTAGTAATTGGTCATTTGTAATTAGTAATTATTTCTTTTTAATATCGCCCCATATTTTTTTAATATAAGCGTCCCGGCCCGTGCCCATCCTGTAAATATTATAACGGAAAGCGTTCTTCTTATGATAATCCTGGTGGTATTCCTCGGCGGGATAAAAATTCACAAAAGCCGATATTTCAACTTTAATGGGCGCGTCATACTTTCCCGATTTTGACATCTTTTCCTTATAAGCAAGCGCCGCTTTTTTCTGTTCGTCATCGCGCCAGAATATCGCCGGCCTGTACTGCGCCCCGCGGTCGACGAACTGGCCGCCTTCGTCAGTGGGGTTTATCTGCATCCAGAAATTCTCAAGGAGCGCTTCGTATGTCACAACCGCAGGGTCATATGTCACCTGCACAGCCTCCACATATCCTTTCTCAGTATAATCCTCATAGGTGGGGTCTTTGTCTTTGCCGTTTGCGTACCCTGCCACAGTTGATTTGACGCCTTTCATATATTCAAAAACAGGCTGGACGCACCAAAAACACCCGCCCGCGAAAGTGGCGGTCGCGATTTTATCTTTTCCAGCCGCGTATGATGGTACCGATAATAAAAGCATGGGCAAAAACGAAAAAATCAGCATATCCTTTATCATTTTTCTTCTCCCGGATTTTTTATCAAGTTGTATGTGCCAATTCTAACACGCTCTCGCATAAAAATACACGACAACTTGCGCCCGCGGCTATTGCTCCTCCCTCATGTGAGTCCAGCAATTCGCGTCGTCCTTTTCATGAAACTGCTTGCAGTGAGGGCAGTATATTGTCTTATCCTCGCTTGATGGGTCGTACTTTTTTACCCTTCCGCAGCAGCACTTGAACTCGCTCTTTCCCGCATTAGCCTCCGAACACCTTTCCTGCTTTAGCATACAGCACCCCCGTGCAGAAATAATACATAAAATAATTTTTTTGTCAGTTTTCAATTTGAGTTAAAATATCGGGTATGATGCCGGCTTTAAGCCGACGGTTTGCTGCACACTCTTATGATAAAAGTATAGCAGCCGGAAAAGACAAAAGCAAGTTGCAGTAAAACAAATACAAAATCCAGCCCTAAGTTCACGAGAGAGGAGATAGGAGAAAGGTGACCGGATGCTTACCCGGTTTTTGATCCGGGTTTTAAAACGGGCTGCTTATCTCCTATCTACTCTCTCCTCTCACCTATCTCAGCCAAAATGAAAAAAGCGCGCTTTAAGCGCGCTTTTTTCATTTTGGCTGCCGGGGTAGGACTCGAACCTACAACCGCCTGAGTCAGAGTCAGGTGTCCTGCCAATTAGACGACCCGGCAACGTATAAATTTATATCATTTTATTATTTTATAGTCAATAGTCAATTAAATTACCTTATTACCGCGAATTTTCCAGTCGCAGTCTGGTTTCCTCTATTATTAACAACATAAACATACACTCCCGGCGCAAAAACATCCCTTCGCCGCTGCGCTTCAAAGCGCAGAAAATACGCCCCCTGCGGCGTATCAGCTTCCCTGCTGTACACCATTTTCCCGGACATGTCATATATCTTTATTATTGAATGCTTTGTGAGGTTTAAAAACCATATGCCGGTGTGGCCTTTCGACGAATCAAACGGCGACGGATAAACGTATGTTTTTTTATAAGTCTGTTGTGCGGCCCCGCCCGGTATTGGTTCTCCCGGGGTCTTTGTCGCCGTTGCCGTAAAAGTAAGTGTGATGCTCGGGGTAAATGTATACGTCGGAGTGACTGTCCTTGTTTTTGTTATGGTATGCGTATCAGTGACAGTCCTCGTATTTGTAATGGTCTTTGTAACAGTCACAGTCTTTGTGATGGTAAAAGTCGGCGTGGCGCTTGACGTGTTCGTCTGTGATTGTGTCGGCGATATTGACGGGGTAAATGTCGGCGTGGAACCAAACGGGACAAAATTGAAAACAGAAATCGAATATGCCGGGAAGTCAAACGAGAAACTGCCTGACGCGCCGGCATATGTGTTTTTAACCGGAGCAAGGTCAGGGTCGGCATATGATTTTGCGGCGTCATCATGCCAGACATAATTCTGAACATAGTACGGCGCCGACGCGTTTGCCGCGAATGTATAAAGCTCCGCTGCCGGGTCAGGCGCGTAACCGCTGATGTTTATAGACGAGGTATACGCGTTTGTCTTGCTCTTGTTTATCACCATAAGGCTGAGTTTCCCGTCATTGCGTTTTGCCGCGTACACCGGAAGCAGGCCCTGATTTGACGAGGCGGCCACAAGCGTGTTGCCAAACTCATCGGCGCATGCCAGGTAATTATTTATCATGTACATCCCCCAGTAACTCGATCGCGGCTGGTATTTGTACGCGCCCGTCTGCTGGCCTATCTCGAGAAAGCCGTTGTCGTAATTCCCGGTTGAAGCGTTATTATTCATGATATCCCACTGATTGGCAAATGCCCTGTTGCCGAAAGACTTCGCGTATTCGCCGAGCCAGTTCGCGGTCCACAGCGAGTTCATGAAATCCATGGTGAGTTTTGTCGCGGCGCCGCAGTTATACTCGGACATTATTAATTCCTTTGCCGCGGCGTCACCGTAATATTTCACAAGAAGATTGTCTATGAACGCCTTATAATTGCTCCCTGCCGCCCAGTTATTCGGGGTGCTAAGCGAAGTCGCCTCCACAGTATTCTGCCAGTCGGGGTACATGTGAAACGCCAGCGCGTCCACCGAAGCCAGTTTTCCGTGCGACTGCAGTACCTGAAGGAATTTATCCATAAATGACATGCCGTCATAGAGCTCCGAATTATTCTGTAATGAGGCAAGCACCGGGCCGCATATTTTTATGTCCGGATCAACAGCTTTCATGGCGTCAGAGAAAAGAATAAAACGCTCGGTATAGTATTCCGCGTCCACCGGCCCGCCCGCCTCCCATACGCCTTCTGTCTCATTGCCGACTTCCCAGTACTTAATCCTGCTTAGGTATCCGTTATCCTTCGCGTACCGGACCCAAGCCGCCGCTTCCTCATAAGTACCGGTGCCGAAGTTAACGCTGCATATTCCCTGCGCGTCCGGGCCAATACTGCTTAAAAAACTGACGAACGCCAGAAAATCATAATCCGGGGTCCACCCCATCGGCGCGTTTGCCTTATCTGTCGGCGACGCGTAAGTTTCTGTCTGGGCTGTAGTGGCTGTGTTGGTTGTCTTTTTATACCCGCCGCTGTAAAGTTCGGCCTCGTTCATCTTGTATCCGGTACCGGAACTTTTTTTCATAAGTATCCTGAAGTTTTGTCCAAACGTGGCGGGAATTGTCCTGATATCGGTACCTCCCGTATTTCCGGTAACCGTCACAAGCGTCTGCCAATAATTTGTATTTCCCTGATGCGGCGCCCAGGCAAAATCAGTGCTTGACCAGTATTGTATCGCGTATTCAGCCGCGTATGTGTCGCCCCAGTAAATTTTTACCTGGTCTATGTATTGCGGCGCGCCGAGCCTGATAATTACATAAGCGTTCGTAGTGGCTGAAGCCGCGGTTATGGTGTCAGACTGCCATTGTGAGGAGGCTGTAATCAAGCCGTCAGTTAACTTCGCAGGCTTGCCGTATCCGATTGATGACGACCCCCTGTGTTCGGGCTCAACTATAAAACCTTTTGAATAAGCCGACGGGTTAGAGTGCCATATTTTCTGCGCGTCAAACCAGCCGGCGCCGTTCCAGTGATATTCATTTGAAAGGCTTCCGCCCGGGAACCTGATAAATGAAGACCCCGCAGCCTTTATCTTAGCGGCGTTGGTATTGTATCCCGCGGGAGCAAGCCATACCCCGGAATTATTTCCAAGCAGTTTTGACGGGGTAAACGCGTTTATTTCCGTATTATAATTCACGGTAATCGCGGCTGTAGCCGGGTATATATATGAAGGCGCCAATAACGCCAGAAAAACAAAGAACCTTTTCATCCGCTCATCTCCTGAATCCGGTATTTTAGTCTGTAACACGTTAAACATATGCTATAACATAACGGTTGAACGTTAAAAAGGATGCAAAACTTGACTTAACACTGACTGGCTGATATCATATAAACATAAAAATATCAGGAGGTATATATGAAAAAAATCCTTGCTTCAGCGGTTTTTTGCGCTTTATTCGCGGTCCAGTCCTTTGCCCTTATTAATGTGGGTGTTAACGGCGGTTATGCCCTTGTCACCATGCAGGAGACCAATGATTATATTAATTCTATGACATTAACAATAGAAAATGACAACATCGGCTCTACCAACACAAAGAAGTATTTTAAGGACGGCTTATATGCCAACCTTGACATCAGTGTGGGACTGCTTGATATATTATATGTAGGCCCCAGGGTTGGATTACTATACTGCTTCCCCGGAAGCACCACGACCGAGGGCACGCTCACCGTGGACCTTCCATTCTTTACATCGCCTTATATTTTCAGCGGCTCGGGTAAATATACCTACACGCTCGACTCTCTGCTGATCCCTTTAATGGCGGGGTTTACTTCAAAAATGACGGTTCCAGGTATTGATGTCGCGATAACGCTCGGCGGTTACGCGGGTTATGGCATAGCACTCGTGGCGGAAACATATAAGGTCGAAGTAACAGGCTCTGACCCGGTTTCAATCACAGTCCCGTATCAGGGCGGGAATTTTGTCGCGGACGGTTTTTTATCCCTTGATTTTTCAGTGGCGCCGCTTACCACATTTTTCATAAGCGCGGGTTATAAGCTCGCGCGCATCCCCACCGTAAAAACGCCGGGTTCTTACTTAAGCGCGGGCCTTGGCATAGACCTGCCAAAAGACTACGCGCTGAAGGATTTTGCCGGAAAAGACGTCTTCATAGATTATTCCGGATATAACTTCGGCGCCGGCATAACAGTAGGATTCTAAAACCGGGTTCTTTACAAAACCACGCGCCTTCCTATTGACTAACCTGTCTGAAATTGTTATTATAACCGCATCAAAACCCAGGAGGATTATATGAAAAAATTTTTATCAGCAGTCATTGCCGTTGCTTTATTTTCATCTTTTTCTTTCGCTGAATCAGCAAGCTGGAATTTAGGATTAGGCATCGGTTACGCAATGCCGTCAATGGAAAAAGTAAACAAATCCATGGACGATATCCACGTTTTGTTTCCAACCACAAAAGTCACAAAGATTACCAGCGCTCTTGATGCCAACATCGACCTGATGTATCAGGCTTTATGGTTTCTTCAGATAGGGCCGAGGGTGGGCCTCGTAAAATGCACTCAGGGTTCCATAACAGGCGGCAGCGATTATATGCGCACGGACAGCATACTGATTCCCGCTCAAATTGGCGCCTCAATTGATATCCGTTTAAAAGATTTTCCTGTTGGAATTATTATTGAGGGCTTCGGCGGATACGGTTTTTCATTCCACAACCTTGACAATAAGATCGCCGGCAATACATCGACAGCCGGTTTTTCCGGAGGCGCCCCTGTTTATGACATTCTTGGCGGCATAGAGATTTCTCCGTTATCCTTAATGACAATCAAAGTAACCATTGGCTATAAGATTGCAAATATAACGTCTTTAAAGGCCACGGCAGACTCGGATTATTACAGCATAAAAAAAGGCGACGAACTGAAAAATTATCTTACAGACACCGCCTTACCGGTCGATTACAGCGGCCTGAACTTTAAAGCCGGAGTGTCATTTAAGTTTTAATTCATAACAGAAAACAAAAGGGAGCCTGCGAAGGCTCCCTTTTTTATTTCTTCCGCTTTGCGTAACCTTTCCCATTTCCCGTCCGTCTAATTTACAACTTGAAAATATATTTTTATGGTTATATAATTACTCAAATATCCAAGGAGGATTACATGAAAAAATCAGCATTACTTGTATTAGTCTTAACCCTTTGCCTGTCCGCTTCCGTGTCCGCTGTGTTCCGCTTCGGCCTTGATGCGGGTTATTCTTACGCTTCAATGGACGACCTAAAGAACGGTCTGACCACCATGAAGGAATCAGCCATAAACGGCGGCAAGGACGCCAGCTTTACCACTTTTGGCAATTCCGTATACGCCAATGTGTGTTTTGATTTTGGCGTAAACAACAATATTTCTATAGGCCCAAAGACAGGAGCGCAGGTAGTTCTTCCAACCTCCATCACTATCGCAGATATGCTCAACAACACAAAAGAAACCTACGCGGCCGTGCTTGTCCCTGTTATGCTCGGCGCGAATTTTCACATCAAAGTCCCGCTTACATTCCTCTCTTTCACAGTGGGCGCGTACGGCGGGTATGGAGTGGCATTCGCGACTAAAAGCATCAACACTTCAGAACCGCTGACTGATACTTCTTCCATTACCAGCTACAGCAGCGTCTACCAGGGCGGCGGCATCATGGGCGAAGCTGTTTCCGCTGTTGAATTTTACCTCGCCGATATGTTTACCTTAAGTGTGAACCTGGGTTACAGATACGCGAAATATGATAACCTGAAAGCGGTTGATGAGATAAAAGTCGGAAACACCGTCTTTGTCCCGAAAGGCTCCATCATCTCAGACGGACTCGGCGGCACAAGGACTGTTGATTATTCCGGTATTAACGCAGGCGTTGGTATAAATTTACGGTTTTAATTTTTAATTTTATATTTTCAATTAAATGCATAAAAAAACAATACAAGATTTGTTTTGTCTGTTTGTAATTGAAAATTGAAAATCGAAAATTTAAAATATTGTTTACCTTGAAACCCGTATATACATTTGTTATAATATAGTTATAAGGAAACAAACCAAAAACGAGGTGGGTCATGAAAAAAACTACAGCATTATTAGCGCTCTTATCATTTTTTCTCTTTGTAACAGCAATCCCCTGCTTTGCCGAAGAAACTCTGTCGATTGAAAAGGACGTCAAAGACGCCAAAGCAGTCGTGGAAAAGGAAAAACTAAGCGACGAGATGATCAAAACCGAGGAAACCAAATCAGCCGATCTTCCTGTTGACACGGCTGAAGAAGGCAAACCCGAACCCAACCTCCCCGAAGTTGCGGCTTCCGCCACTTACATGGGCGTTGTGGACATGTGGGTTGACATGTCTTTTATCTCAATGGCTGCATTAAATAAAACACTCGACACGATTGCCGGAACTCCCGGGACTTCGGTTACAAAACTTACAACCGCATATGTCATAGGCGTGGACGCTGACTTCTTCCTATTTAAAGGCATACCCGTTGCGCTCGGCCCAAGGCTTGAATACATTGGCTGTTTCCAGGGAAAAATAACATCGGGTTCGAACGAAACTACCATTGACGCTTCCCTGATACCCCTCATGGTTGGCGGTAATTATGAATACAAGATACCTTCCGTACCGGTTTCATTAATCGGCGACCTTTACGCCGGTTACGGGCTGGCAAGGGCGAAGTTTACGGAATCAACCGGCACCAGCAAAGAAGAATATCCGTCAACAGGCGGGACATTTGTGCTTGATATAGGCGCCAGGATCAATTACGAGATAATGGAAGCTTTATCCGCAGGCCTGTCTTTTGGCTACAGGATGGCTGATGTTTCAGAAATGAAAGCTGACAAAAACGGCACCGGGGTTTCAAAAGGCGACGTAGTAAAGTTCAACGGTTCAGACCCAACAAAATTTGAATTCTCGGGATTTAACATAGGCGTAAACGTAACCATGAACTACTAATCAAGTTATCTATAAAAAGCCCCCTTAACCGGGGGCTTTTTTTTGCCCGTTTTTATGTGTATTGACTTTTACCTGTAATGTTTATATAATTTTAATACCACATATCTTATAGGAGAACTCATCACACATGGGATTATTTAAGTCTGACGAGGAAAAAAAGGCGGAACACATAAAAAAAGGGCTTGAATACGCTGATAAAAACGACCATGAAAAAGCCATAAAGGAATTTGAAAACGCCCTGAAACTCTTCCCTAAAGACGAAGAAGCACTGTTTAACCTCGGGTTTGTATACTCTGACATGAAGGAATTCGGCCTTGCGTATGACATCCTTAAAAAACTCGTCAATATAAACCCCCATCATCTTGAGGCCTTTAACAACCTGGGCCTTTTATTCGCCCGCCAGTCCAAATACAGCGACGCGATTTTTGTATATCAGAAAGGCATTGAGCAGAACCCGGGCGCCGCGGTGCTCTACAACAACCTTGGCAACGTGTATTATGACTCCGCCAAGTTTGAAGAGGCTCTGCAGATGTTCAAAAAAGCGGGCGAACTCGACCCTGTTTTTACCGAGAGGCTTTACCACCTCGGCATTGACTCATTCATAAAAGGCACAGGCGAGTCCATGGATGACGCCATAACAAAACTGCAGGAATCGGCAAAACAAAACGTCAACAAGGCGAAAAACTACCACGACCTCGGCGTGGCATACCTTGAAAGGCACATGCAGGATAAAGCCATCGAAGCTTTCAACCAGGCGCTGCTGATTGACCCGAATTATTTAAGCGCGTACACCAATCTCGGATATACTTACCAGCACCGCGAGGAATATGACAATGCCATTAAGGCATTTGAAAAGGCGCTCATTTTAAACCCGAAAAGCGCCAAAACTTACAATACCATCGGCTTAATCTACGACAAAAAGGACCAGCCTGATATCGCGGTAAAAATGTATAAAAAAGCCGTGGCGCTTGACCCTACTTACGCCAATTCGCACTATATGCTCGGGCAGCTTTACCAGAACCGCGGCAATATAGACAAAGCAGTCGCCGAATTCACAAAGCACATCAGGATACACGAACACGGCAACATGGTCGAAGACGCCATGCAGAGGATTGCCGACATGAAATCCATGCCTTTAGCCGAGGTTCAGGAATTATTCAACATGTACATAGAGGAAAAACCCGAAGGCATGTCAAAACCGGCTTCCCCTCCCCCTCAGATGGAAAAAAGGGATGAAAAAGATTACATGAAAAACCTCAAGGAAAAAATGGCCGATAAAAAAATAAACGTCCCTCCCGCGCCGGTTCCGCAGGCGCAGGTAAACCAGCCTGCAGTTCCGTCATTTACCCCGGGACAACCCGCGACGCACCAGCCTGCGAAAGCCATTGACCAGAACGAGTACATGAAACAAATGAAGGAAAAAATGAAAAGAAAGATGGCAGGACTTCCTGACGAGCCGGTAAAGCCCGCCGTACAGCAGGCTCCGCCTACACCCTCAGTGCGGGTTCCGGTTGTTCCGCCGGTTATTATACCTCAGGCCGCGCCTCCGGCACACGTGCCGCCGCCTGATATAGAAGTTCTAAATGAACCTGACCAGCCGGGAATGATTGACCTGCCTCCGAGGCCTGAAGAAGCCCCATGGAAACAGCAGCAACCGGTGTTTGAACAGACGGCTGTCAATCTGGAATACAAACATGTGCAGGAACCCCAGCCTCAGCCGAAGTTTGATACCGGCACGCAGACACCGCCTGAGAATTATATGGAAACAGTCATAAAACCCGTAGGCGAAGGAGAACTGCCCACTGATAAGATGCCTGAATTCAAGAAACAACCTATTCACAGGCCAATAATCCCACAGGAACCCGTTCACGGCTCAGGCGTATCCGCAATCGACGGTATTTCTCCCATACACCCTGCCAGCACAGCGCCGCTTACGCCCAGGATGCCGTTAAACCAGCCTCACACAAATGTAACACACTCAAACATGCCGACATATGATGAAACCGCGAAGGATCAGAAACCTAAAAACGACGACAACAACGGTGACAAGCCCAAAATCAAGCACGATTTCTGGTAGCTTACATTTTTCGACCTTAAAAAGTGTAAGATGAAATGCACCATCTGAGTAAATAAAAAGTCCCACCAAGCACTTGTGTTATTATGTTGTTTGCGAAGACACCATAAAAAACACGAGGTGAATGATGGGACAAGTCAAGATTACCACAAGGGACAGGAAAAACAAGTATTTAAGTTTAAAAGAACGGTACCAGATTGAGGCTCTGCGCGATAAGAAGTGTACTGGGCGTGAGATAGCCGAACAACTTGGAAGAGACCCAAGCACGATAAATCGTGAGATAAAAAGAGGTTCTGTAATACAGACGGATTGGGAACTCAAAGAGAGATTGGTATATAGGGCCGATCATGGACAGCTGGACTATGATGAAAAACAAAAGAACAAAGGACGCCCGTTAAAGATCGGGTTTGACCACGAACTAAGCAGGCATATAGAACGGAAGATAACGCAGGATAAGTATTCGCCGGCAGCAGTAATAGGCGAAATAATGCGAACCAAGCTGGGGTTTAAGACATATCTGTGCATAAAGACAGTTTACAATTATATACATTCCGGTGTGTTTGCAGGTGTTGGAGAAGCAGAACTGGTATATGGAGGAAGGCGTAAAAAGAAGTATCGGAAGGTCGGAAAAGTAAATAGAAGCAGGCTTTTCAAGAGCATAGAAGAAAGACCAAAGGCGGCAAACGAAAGAACGGAGTATGGTCACTGGGAGATAGATGTTGTTAAGGGTATTAAATGGACAAGAGCATGTCTTCTGACAATCAGCGAACGTATGACAAGACAGGAAATAATAATTAAGATGAACTGTTGCAAGGTCGAAGAAGTGGACAAGGCGTTGACTGGACTCGAAAGGACTTATGGCGGTTTGTTTGCCAGGATATTCAAGACGATAACCGCAGACAACGGTTCGGAGTTTCTCGATTGGAGAACCCTTGAAGAGAGTAAATTAAAGCCAGGGACAAAAAGGACCATGCTATATTACGCGCATCCTTTCAGTTCTTTTGAAAGAGGAACCAACGAGAATACAAACCGCATAATAAGGCGGTTCGTACCTAAAGGGACGGATATAGGGGAAGTGTCTGTAGAAACGGTAAAAAAGGCCCAAAATTGGATAAACAACTATCCCAGAGGGATATTTGGATACAAAACAGCCAACGACATGATAATTCAAAATGCTACAAGAAAAATGTGTGGGATTCAGGGAGTGGTGCATTAAAACTTGCAACTTACCTACATTTTTCGACCTGCCTTTTCCTCTTGATTTTTCCGTGATTCGCAGTAAAATATAAATAAGTTTACTGTTTAGAGTCTTCTTTTATTTTTCAGCTTTAAACTATAAACTTCAAACTTTAAACTATTTTTTCAGGAGGTTTACATGGGCTCAGCTGATTTTTTACTTCAAAATAAGGGTTTTAAAGACTTAACACAGGCGGACGCTGACGCGATAAGCGCCATATGCGCGGAGGAGTCATTTAAAGCCGGCTCCACGATATTCCCCGAAGAAGGCCCGGGCGATAAAATGTTTGTCATCAAAAACGGTTCTGTCAAAATAACAAAAAAAGTCAAAGAAACCGAAAACACCATAGCAGTCATAAACGCCGGCGAATTTTTTGGCGAGATGTCCCTGTTAGACGGCATGCCGCGCTCTGCGGCAGCCAAAGCCGGGGCTGACACGGTGGTCCTGACGATTACCCGCGATAACTACCAGGCCCTGCGCGCAAAATCCCCTCAGACAGCCTTAAAAATTGTCGATATCCTTGTTAAGGTCCTGTCAAACAGGTTAAGGCAGGCGAATAAGAATTTAGAGGTTATTTCGTTCTGGATTGAATAAAAACAAATTTTCCATTTTCAATTTTGAATTTTCAATTAACACCGGTCCGTTCTTAATTGAAAATTGAAAATTCTAAATTGAAAATTACCTGTGCGTTTTCCAAACCTTAATCTTCATCCACGCTTCCACAACTATAAACAGCATAAAACTTAAGGATATGTCCGCGCTTATCACCCTGCGGAACTGGTAGTCATTGCAGACGTCAGCACTTTAACCCCTTTATCAAGTATCCAGTCATTTAAGGTAACCTCACGGAGCATTTTCTGCATCCAATACGAGAACCTGAAACTTTTCAGGTACCTGCTTTTCCAGGTAGTTCCATATTTTTTTATAATTCCTATGTTGCCTGAACTTATGGCGCTCCTGATACATCCCGCCGCCTCCTTTACCGCGTCTAAAACAAACCTTATGCCTTCGCCTATAAGCGGGTTTGCCTGGAGCGCTGAATCTCCTACTATCATAAGGTTCCCACTGACAAATTTATTTAACGGCCTGCCTGTCCTTAAAGTGGCAAACTTTTTACCCAGAGATCTGTGCCTGCAAATTACTGAAAGCCCCCTCTTTTCCCACATTTCCTCATATATCGCGTCAATTGAAGAATACCTCTCCCTTCTGATTACCCCTGCTCCGGCTATGGATATGTTTCCCTGTTTCGGAAACACCCATCCGTATCCGCCCCACAGGTTGCCGCCCACATAAAAGCATGCCCGGTTCGGGGCTGATTTTGTCGGAACGAGGTGTTCCACTCCAAGCGCCATGACGCATTTTTTCGGCGTCAATCCGGCCTTTGCGCCAAGCGCCGCTGATAATCCTGTGCAATCAATGTATATTGAAGCATGCAGCCTGATGTTCCTGCCTTTATCATCGCACAGCAAATCCCGAATTTTTCCGCCTTTATATTCAGCGCCAAGCACCCTGCATCCGTACCTTATCCTGACGTTATCCGACGCAAGCGCTTCCTTTTCAAGCCACTGGTAATATTTCACCCTGTCAAGCACATGGCAATTTTCAACTTTTTTTAAACAGGATTCGTTTTTTGAATCAAACTCAATTTCATTTATCGGGTGAAAAAAATTCAAAGGAATGGAATATTCTGCCGGGTTCATAAATGTTCCCGATGAATGGTATGGCGCGTCTGTTGCCCTGCTTTTTTTATCAAGCACAAGCACCGACACTCCTGACCCTGACAGTTCTTTTGCGAGGGCAAGGCCTGCCAGCCCGGCGCCCGCTATTATTACGTCGTATGTTTTCATAAAAATATTATATCATAAATACAATTAGCCAATATCCAATAAACATTTAGCCATTAAACAAGGTTTTGCGCTATTATAAAATGCGCGCAAAGCGCGCTTCCATATTTATTGGCTAAAAGCATATTGGCTATTGGCTAATTATTAATTTAGCATTTGATTTTATCCCAAATATGTATATAATAACGAAAACACTTTAGAGGGGTGCGAGTTATGCTGGGTAAAATCCGTTCTGCCGCTATTTTAGGTATTGACGCTTATGAAGTGGAAGTTGAAGTCGACATATCACCGGGGCTTCCCGGGCTGTCCCTTGTCGGGCTTCCCGACACTTCCGTTAAAGAATCCAAGGACCGCGTAAAATCCGCGATTAAAAATTCCGAGTACTTTTTCCCGCCCAACAAGAAAATAACCATCAACCTGTCTCCTGCCGACAGAAAAAAAGAAGGCCCGTCCTTCGACCTCCCCATTGCCATAGGCATCATGGCCGCCGACGGTAACATCTCATCGGTCAAACTTGACGACTATATCATAGTCGGAGAACTGTCGCTGGACGGCTCCATAAACACTGTCAAAGGGTGCCTCTCAATAGCCCTGTTAGCGCGGGAAATGGGGTATAAGGGGGTTATTTTGCCCCTGGCTAACGCGGATGAGGCAGCAGTCGTGGAATCCATAGACGTCATACCCGTAAGCGGGCTTAAAGACGTAATTGGCTTTTTAAACGGCACTCAGGATGTCCCTGTACATCAAATAGACATTAAAGCGGCCTTCAGTATGTCATCGCGTTACACTGTGGATTTTTCCGAGGTAAAAGGACAGCAGTATATTAAACGCTCGCTGGAAATCTCGGCAGCAGGCGGCCATAACATGCTCATGATAGGGCCTCCGGGTTCAGGCAAGACCATGCTGGCAAAACGCTTCCCCACCATACTGCCTGAAATGAACCTGGATGAAGCCATAGAAACCACCAAGATCCACAGCGTCTCGGGGATCATGCGTGAGAAGTCGGCGCTTATTGCCACGCGCCCTTTCAGGTCCCCGCACCACACGATTTCTGACGCGGGTTTAATCGGCGGCGGCGCCATACCCAGGCCCGGCGAAGTTTCCATATCGCATAATGGCGTGCTTTTCCTCGACGAACTGCCGGAGTTTAACAGGAACGTACTAGAAGTTCTTCGTCAGCCCCTGGAAGACGGCATGGTGACCATAAGCCGCGCGGCCACGTCCATTACCTATCCTGCGAGGTTCATGCTGCTTGCCGCCATGAATCCCTGCCCCTGCGGATACAACACACATCCGACCAAGACCTGCTCCTGCTCCATACAGCAACGCGAGAAATATATATCAAAAATATCCGGCCCGCTTTTAGACCGCATAGACATACACGTGGAAGTGCCTGTCGTACAGTATAGCGAGCTGGCGTCACAGGCAGAGGCGGAAACATCGGAAGTCATAAGAGGACGGGTTAACAAAGCGAGAAAAACGCAGGAGAAAAGGTTTAAAGGCACAAAGATATACTTCAACGCGCATATGGGGCCCAAACACATAAAAAAATACTGCCAACTCGGGGATGAATCGCAGGAACTGCTTAAAAACGCCATAGAAAACCTCGGGCTATCGGCAAGGGCTTACGACAGGATACTGAAGGTTTCCCGTACTATCGCCGACCTTGAAGGCTCGGAAAACATACAGACACTGCATATAGCAGAGGCAATACAGTACAGGTCATTGGACAGGGATTTCTGGAAAGTCGGTGTGTAATGAGTATCATACTCCCCCACGGCGGGTATCAGAAGTTAAAGTCTTTTCAGATGTCAGAGATAGTATATGACGCGACAGTCAAGTTTTGTGAGCTTTTTATAAACAGGTTTTCCCGGACTACAGACCAGATGATACAGGCAGCCAGAAGCGGCAGGCAAAATATCGCCGAGGGAAGCATGGCATCGGGGATATCAAAAGAGACGGAGATAAAACTGGTCGGCGTGGCCAGGGCAAGCCAGGAGGAGCTGCTGCTGGATTATCAGGACTACTTACGGCAGCACGGCCTGTCACTGTGGCCTAAGGACGATACCAGGATTTTAGACATACGACACCTTGGAAGCAAACCGGATAGGTCATATAAGACTTATACGACCTATTTCGAAGGCCCTCCCGAAACCGCAGCCAACGCAATCATCTGCCTCATCCACCAGACCAACTACCTGCTCGACCAGCAGCTGCGCCAGCTGGAAACGGCGTTTGTAAATGAGGGCGGGTTAAGGGAAAGGATGTACCGGGCCAGGCTCAGCGAAAGACAAAAATAAAAACAGAGTGCATCCTTACGTCAGTTACCGAACACAAACCAGCAAATATCATTGCGCAGCCGCTCATCATCGATTACAAGAGCGCGTATCTTTTCAGGCAGCCTTTTTATCTGCCACTGCCGCTCTTTTTTCCCGGCAATTCCCCTTTTATCCTCAGGCGATGCCGCCATCACAGCACGTATGGCGTAAGCCGCAGCGCCCAGTTCATGCGCGGCTACATGCGCCACAGCCGCCGCCTGCCCGGCGGATAAAGCCGCCATTTTCGCCGCGCCGGTCAATTTCCTGGCTGACGCATTTGCGTCGTACGCGGCTTTCAGCGCCTGTTTCATGGTTGCCTTTCCACGCGACCAGGCAAGCGCCATATCAACAGCGCGCCGCGGCCGGTCGTCCTTTGGCCGCGCCTTTTCAAAATGCCGGAGAACATGGCGCGAGCACTGCGCGGCCCAGACCGCCAGCAAATGATGGTCCGGATCCGTCAAAACCCCGCCGCGCCGCCGCGTAATAAGCCGCTTGTCGCGTATCTTGGGAAGTATCATAACGGCATCCTCATGTTTTACTCTCTTGTTTAAATTCTTCGGCGCAATTAAATCCGCGGTCCATGGGATTGGAAACCTGCGCGTGCTGGTGAAGCACCTTAAAATTGACCTGACTGGGCCACCAATCCCGGTTTGCCTTCCCACGTCCGGCAGGCGCGCCTGCTGTAGCTCCGGTTACAGGGCATCTTTTTTGATCGCTCATAATTCCCTCCGTTTTTTTGTGTTTGGCATCAAAACTTTCATGAAAAAGTTGTGTGAATAATTACGTATGCAAAAACCAGCGCTTCCGCACTGCATTCTTATTTTTTAACCTCTTTTTACTCTTCTTTTTTGGCGCCGGCTTTTTTATTTGCATTTTCTTTGGTTTTGAAAAGTATACCATCCACATTACCCCGAACTTATCCCTGAAACTGCCCCGGTAATCGCCCCAGGGCTGGACCCCATGACAAGTATAACAGGGGTTTTGGACAAATCAATCAAACTGGAAAATTTTTTTGATTTAGATGAATGCAGAAAAGATGCAAAAATTCCGCATTATATCCCGCGCATTTGACAAAACCGTTAAAATTGTGTATATATATCTTTATCAGAACACATAAGGGGGAAACATGAAAAATTACAACAGGATAATACTTATCTTAGCGCTTTTTTTGGTTTCATTCGGCGGATTCGGCCTTCATTACCGGATACACCCTTTCCAGAAACATCTATACGGTTATGTCCCGTTCATAGCCGGCCTTTTAAGCATGATTGCGGTGCCTGTCATGTTTTATTTCAGGAAGACCATCCATCTTGCTTACCTGATAAACGGTTTTTCAGTCATTATCGGCGTAATAACCATGTCCCATTTTTCCCTTATTAAGGGGAACCTTGTTCCGGATATAGCCATCCTTTTGGGCAAGTTCTTCATAGGCAGGGCGCTGTTTTGCAATGAGTTTTTCTCTTCCGAACAGCCAGCGCATAGTCCCGGATGGAAATGGATCAGGTATCCCAATACCGGGTTCTGGGCTGTGCACCTTGTTGTCTTATCACTGGTATATTATCTTGGGAACCTTTTATGGAGGTAAAAAATGGATAAATTCAAGTTCTTAAAACCGCTGTGGTGGGTCCTGCACGCGCTGACGATATCTTTCATTTTCTGGCTGGGCCATTTCGTGAGGTTTTAACCGGACATAATGAATGCCGATTAATCCTGTCAGCACACCAGGGCTTCGGGGAGCGTAAAGAAGAATGTTGTTCCTGCGCCGGGAGCCGACTCAAACCATATTGTTCCGCCATATATTGAGACTATTTTTTTGCAGACCACAAGCCCTATTCCCGTTCCGGGATATTCGCCTTCGCCGTGCAGCCTTTGAAAAATATTGAAAAGCTTTCCCGCGTATTCGGGGGCGATGCCTATTCCGTTATCTTTTACCGAAAACAGGCACAGGCCGTCCTTCCTCATATAACCCACAGTCACTTCCGGAGTGATTCCCGGCCTGACAAATTTAACTCCATTTTCTATGAGGTTCTGAAAGAGCTCGTACATATGGCTGTTTGCGGACATCACAGCCGGCAGGCTTGAATGGCTGAAATGCGCTTCTTTGCCCGAGTCCATAAGAACGCTCATTATGTTGTTTATTACCTCGTCAACAAGCGGGTTTAATTCGGTTTTTCCGGAAATAACCGGAAGCCGGCCTATCTTCAAATAAGTCATGAGGTCATTTTGAAGCGTGTATGCCCTCTTTGCGGCGCTTATGACAAATCCCATAAGCTCCCGGGCTTCACCGGAGAGCTCGTTTCCGTGGCGCTGCTGGATAAGCTCCACATAGCCGACTATGGTATGAAGCGGGGTTTTCATATCGTGCGCGAGGGTATGCGAAAATGTGGAGAGTTCGTCCACAGTTTCTTTCAGCTTCCGGTCAGCCTTTACCATATGATCCACGTCCGTTATCACGAAAACAGCGCCGATTACGCCGCCATTTTTCGCAAAATACGGCGAACCATTCAGGGAGAAATATACCGGCCCTTTTCCGGGGATTTCCAGGCTGTATATCTCGCTTGTTATGGGTTTGCCTGTGGAGATGACACGGACAAAAGGCATCTCTGATTTTTCCACTTTTTTTCCATCCAGCCCCGTCCAGGTAATGTTGTAACCGTTAAGTTTTCCCTTTTCGATGTCATCCCTGACGAGCCCCATCAGCCTTAAAAACCCGTCATTGGCATAAACTACGCAACCATCAGCGGCAACTATCGCCACATAAACGGGCATGGTGGCAAACAAAGCGGACATAATTTTTTCATTGAATTTGAATTCTTTCGCGTGTGAATGGATGACAATTGGCGCTTTCATAACCCCCCCAAAACTTGAAATCCCTAATAAGTATATAACCTTAAAATACACGAATGTCAAATAACACTGGGGTCAATAAAATGAAACGCAATAAGCCGGAAGCGATTATGAAACGACAGACGTTTTGTTTACTTCCGGCTTGAAAGCCCGAGTACAAAACAAAACGGCCACCTTTTTGCGGTTTTTCTGGTTTGCTTAAAATACAGTACCCCGGAATTGAAAAGGTTGTGATATTATTATGCGGCTATTTTGAAAAAGCAGGGACAACTTTCATGATTTTACGGCATAATCAAACCAGTCAAAATCCGCCGGATTTTTGCATGGCCTGCCGTTTCCGGCGGCGTACATGGCAAAATAGACTCCAGTGAAGCCTCCCGCAATTTCCGATGAGAGATAGCGGGTAATTCCATTTCCCAGCGGTATCAGGTCTTTTTCAGACGGGCCGTATGAAAAACTATAGTTGTTTACATCCGCTTCAACAGCCAATATGCAGCTCTCAGCCACGCCTTCCGTTACGGGCGCGGACGCAACCTCGACTTTCAGGTTCGCTATCGTTTCCCTCAACACAACGCATGTTCTACCGCCCCTTAACGACAGGAATATTTCATAGTGATGATTTTCATTTTTTCGCACGCATAACCCAGCCTCTTCGTTTGCGCTATAAGGTTTAAACTCGATACAGGCCGCTGCCTTAACGTTGTGGTGGCATTGCCTTCTGCCCAGCCATACTGTCGGCGCGACATCGTCAAGGCCGTACTTTGATCCCTTGAGCCGCAGGAACCCGGGACGTTCTATTAACGAATACAAATTTTCATCGGGGTTACGCAGATAATTCCAGTAAAAAGCAATTCTATCCGAGTTAAAATCATCACGCGCAGGCAATTCAGGTACCAAAACAGGAGCCAAAGGCGACTCCATCTCAGCCGATATTATGCCTTTATTGCCTATCACCGGGAATCCGTCTTCATGCCATGTCACAGGGCTTAAAAATGTCTCACGCCCCAGGTTATGCGTATCGTCGTAGCCTGATGTGCGCACTCCCAGGAATACCAGAAACCAGTGTTCCCCTGTAAAAACAAGATCAGCATGTCCGGTTGCCCTGATCAGGCTCGGTATGCTTCTGTGTGTCAGTATTGGATTGCGCGGACAGGGTTCAAAAGGCCCCCACGGACTTTTAGAACGCGCCATAGTGACCATATGCTCGTATCCCGTGCCGCCCTCCGCCAGCATTAAATAATACCATCCATTTATAAAATACAAATGCGGCGCTTCAGGATATCTTCCGCCTGTGCCTTTCCATACAAGCACAGGTTCGGTGAGCAGCCTGCCTGTTTTTATGTCTATCTTACTTTGCAGCGCGCCCCCGCCGGATGTAGTGTAATATACGCTTCCATCCGCGTCAAAAAAAAGCGATGGATCGATCCCTCCCTGAGGTACTGCTATTGGGTCCGACCACGGCCCTTGCGGGTTTTTGGCTGATACGATAAAATTTCCAATACCGGATGTGTTTGTTGTTGTCACATAAAAAGTGCCTTCATGATACCTTATGGTGGGTGCGTATATCCCTGAAAAACATTCTGCTTTTTCAAGCGGCAGCTGGCTCTTGCGGTCAAGGACGTGGCCTATTTGCACCCAGTTAACCAGGTCGCGGCTGTGAAATATGGGTACACCGGGAAAATACTCAAAGCTGCTGGTGACAAGGTAAAAATCCCCGCCGACACAGCAGACACTGGGGTCCGGGTAAAACCCGGGTATTACAGGATTTTTATATTTCATACGCGCTATTCCGCCTTCATTTGCTTAATATATTCCGGAATCTTTGATGTGTTTTTAATACTGTATTTATCATCCAGGGCAGTTTCTTTTCCCCATCCGTAGAGCGTGTCAAATTTACCGTCCTTTGTCATGTCCATAAGCGCGCAATCACTGTTGCCCGGGCCCCATGACCACGCGAGCCATCCGACATTATTCTTAGCGCACTCTTCAAGTATGGTCTTATACGCTACATTTGCGGCGCAACCGACACCCATTGCCGCAAACTCGCCGACAATAAGGGGGACTTTTGTATAAGCCGCCGTGGTGATGGCGTCCTGAATTCTTACCGGGTCATTGTCAGTCCACCACATATGCACGGAAAATATGAAGTTATGGTCCGGGTCGGCTTTGTTTATATCTTCAGAAACAGCATAAAAGAAATTCATGTCCTGCCCGCATTTGGCGCCGTCGATTATAATGGGCACATGGACGCCCGCCTTTCTCATGGCTTTAATGGCCGCGGAATACTTTGCGCTGTATTCTTCAGATGTAACTTTCCAGTCGCCAATCTCATTTCCGTAATTTATAAAGAGGTACTTTTCATGTTTTTGTATTATCTTCACCATTTCCGGGTCTGTCCAGTATGCTGTGAGGTCCTTAAACACATCATCATCCCACTTGCACGTCTTGTCATGAAGTTCGATTATCGGTATCATTTTATTGGCGATACATTTTGTGATTACCTTATCAAGTTCTTCCTTTGTCCCGTCCTTTATGGTCCAAACTATCCTCACGCAATTTGCGCCTGTTTTCGCGATCTCCGGCAGTTTTGCCCCTTCTTTGTCCGTCCACACAAACATCTCATTAATGCCGCGAAACACCACTTCTTCGCCTCCCGGGGCGAGTATCTTCTTACCTTCCGTATAAAAACCGGGTTTGTTGTTTACCTGTAAAGAAACATCTTTCTTCATGGCCTTCTCTATGGTCATTTCACCCGCGTCAAACGAAACCGGATAGATATTATCCCCGATTGGCTGCACCCTTTGTCCGGCCTGGGTGAGCATATTGCCTTCGGTATTAACGCGTACCTTTAGGACAACTCCCTCGGGGAACGGCACAGGTTTTTTCCACTTAATGATTTTTTTGCCTTTTTTATCCGCGATCTTAGCGGCCTCGATGGTTTTTTGCGCCTTCCAGTACGCCCCTACTTCGCCAAATGGCGCAGTCCAGACATCTCCGCGGTTACTGTATAAATAGTCAAGGAGCTTAATAAAAGTGTCTTTAGGCACCGGCTGGAACCAGTTTGAGCCCTCTATGGCGTGTATCATAAACACTGTCCACGCGCCTGTTTCCATGTCCTGGTCTATCCAGTCCTTATATTTTTCAAAGCCATATTCAGTAGCTGTCCCCTGGCTGTGTATGTTATACCAGTCAGGTTCCGAATCAGGTGTGTAATAATAGTATCCCGGCCCGCCGCCTCTTGCCATGATGCATTCCTTCTCAACGCGCGCCCTTAAGGTGCTTGTAATCTCGACAAACGGGTACGCGTAGGTCATCACAGGCTGTCCTGAAAGTTCCTTTAATATTTTGCCCGCTGTATCCACTTCTTCTATTTCATCCGCGGCTGTGAGTTCATTGGCGTGCCTGTGCTTCATGGAATGGTTTCCTATCTCCATTCCTGAGGCCGCTGCTTTTGCCCATTCTTCGCTCCTTAATATATTACCCGCGGTAAGGAAAAATGTGCCGCGCATCTGCCTCTTTTGCATTTCAGGTATTACAAGGTCCAGGTGTACGGGGTCGCCGTCGTCATACGTCAGCGAAACCGCTGCCTTATACCCGTTCCATGGAACCACAGTAAATGGTGCGTCTGCCGCAAAAGCCGCAAACGCGGCAATAACGAACATAAAGGACAATATCAGTAAACTTAGTTTCCTTTTCATTAATTACCTCCATTATCCACATATGCTATTAATCCTGCTTTTTCTTAAGTTCTATGACTGTTATAGAATAAGGTTTGAACTCAAAATTAAATTTCTCCCCGGCGTAGTTGATTGCCGACTCCGTGGGAGGGTTATCCGGGTTTGCGTGATAAGGTAAAGAACCGGCATCCCATTTATAATTATCACTGTCAAACTTCCAGGTTTTCGCTTCCTGCACGGGTGTGTATCCGCTTATAGTTATCGCTGAATTATACGCATTCTCCGGGTCCTTATTTACAACGAGCAGCGCTAGTGTTTTATCAGGCTTTATGTTGGCGTATGCCGCGAGCATCGGGTTTCCGGATTCCGCCTCAACCATCGTATGCTCCCTGACATCCCCGGGGGTTGCCCAGTAATTCGTCATCATTTTCATGGTCCAGTAATCGGCGCGCTCCTGATGCTGATACGGCCCGCTTTCAGACTGCAGGTAACCATGATCGCCGCCTGTCGGGTTATTTATCGCGCTGCCGCCATTCATAACATCCCACATGGCCATGTAACCCCTATTTCCGAACTGGCGTATGAACTCTGGCATATACTGCGCGAGCCACAGTCCGTTTTCCAGGTGCACGCTGATATCCTGCGGCTTTACCTGGTCCGACGTGTTAAACTCCGTTATCCATATAGGTATGTTTTTCAGTTTTGGGTATTTGGCCAGCGCTTTTTTAACCTGCGAGGCCGTATCTTCCATGCCTTTTTTTGGCGACGCGAGCAGATCCTCAAGTTTCTGCCCCCAGTTCGGGTACTGGTGGGTCACCAGCCCTTCGGCGTAATGTGTTTTCTTTTCTTTCGCAAGCCTTCCTAAAAACGCCTCGATGGCTGAAACCCCGTCATAAGTTAATGATTTTCCGTCCGCCTGCCCCTGTGCGATGATTGTAATAGACGGATCCACAGCCTTCATTGCTTCATAGTATTTGATATAGCGCCTGGTATAGTCATACACATTCATAGGGCCGCCGGTTTCCCACTGGCCTCCGCTTTCGTTTCCAATCTCCCAGTACTTAATACCGTAACCCTTAACTTTATTCGCGTATTTAACCCACGCCGCGGCCATCTCAGGCGTGCCGCTGCCCAGATTCACTATAATCAGAGGCTCGGCTTTAATCGGGCCGAAGGACTTCATGAATTCCATATACTGTTCAAACCCAAATATCCACGAAGGCCCGTTAGCGTCAAGTTTTGCCGCAGTATCGCAGGAGGAAACCACAACTGAATTTGTGTCTTTGGAAAGTATTGACCGTCCGTTTTCAAATATGTCCAAGTCCACAACCGAGTAAATACCGGATTTCCCTTCAGAACTGGCTGTCAATAGTATCCTTACATACTGTGTATTAACCTGCGAAAATGATACTTCCTGTACCCCACCGGTGCCGGCTGTCTCTTTTGCCGACGTATCAAGCCATGAACTTTTATCGGCGTCATACGGCATCCATTGCCTGCCGTCCGCCGGGTCCCAGTATTGGACAGTGAACTTTTTCGCGTATGGACTGCCCCATGATATGGTCAATTTATCCGGGTTTTTCTTTTCTTTTAAATCCAGGTACACCCACTGGCTGTTTGGGAAATCGGTATCGGCGTTAGACTTCCACGCGGTTGTTTTATCATCATCAAGCATATATTTCTGGTGATATACAAGATCTCCGGTTGTGCTTTTCCCGTATTCAGCTGTGCCTGGCGACCAGTTGCCGTCCTTATCGTATTCGCCTTTGCTGTTCCAGAAAAAGGAATCGCCCCACGAGCCTCCTGGATAGCGCAGACAGATAATTTCCGGCGCCCTGTATCTTATCCTTCACAGCCACAGGATTTGTCCATCCGTTGGTATTATTTCCGAAAACATTAAACGGCTTGAACGTATTCACCGTCACTGTAGTATTTACCGCTATCGTAGTATCCATGGTACCCGCAAGTAAAGCTGTTGAAAACAGTGAAATTGTCAAAAATATAAGACATACTTTTCTCATTTTACCTCCTTGTAGTCGTATTACGTATTCCATCCAAAACGAAGTACCGTGACAGTGCGGGCGATTCGTGAATCGCCCCTACGACACGAAATAAGAGGCCCTACAAATTAACGGGTTAGTTCTGCCCCGGAGCTTTTCCATTTATGCCTGCCGGGGGGGGCATATTTTCTTATGGATTGCGCAGTAGCGCAGGCCATAAGAAAATTTGACCCCCCCGGCAGGCATATTTGCGCGAGGATCTATGTACTGCTCAAATATAGCGTTTCTAAATACAAAAAGATGCAAAAGGCTCTGTTTTTCACGTGACAGTGGAAAACAGAACAAATTTTCACCCGTTGTTTTTTTGCCGCTTAGCGAACATGTTATTTTTGAGTTTTAACAGCCTTTAATAGCCCTATTTTATAAGGAAGTAAATGATACTGCATGCCGTTGCTCTCGGGCGCGCGTCCCTGGAACAGGAACTGAATGTTTTCAGGGTCCAGTTCCATCTTCTCATCATAACCTGTCCGTATAAGTTCCCCGTGGCTTATATCCTTTGTCCAGGGTGTTACGCCTTCATCAAATTTAACGTTATTCAAACCGGCAAACGGGTTTTCCCAAGTACCTGCCTGTTCTTTCCACTCGCCGTCAAGCGAATCAGCCACAAAACTCCTGTAGTACCTGTCATAAGTAGGCGCGCCAAACGCCTCAACAATCAGAAGATATTTATTTTGACCTTTTATTTTGTAAGCCATAGAACCTTCAAACACGTCGCCCCTCTCCTTGCCCTTAAGACAAAGCTCAGGATTGCCCATGCCATTGGGAAAATCCTCAAGTTTTGTCCTGCTGCGGTACAATCTCCCGTTATCCCCGGTAAACATTAAGTACGCGTTTTTATCATCGCAAATCACATGAAAATCAAGCCATTCCGGGCCCCACTGACCTTTTTCCAGTCCCGGAGGGGCTCCATTGAAAAAATCCTGCGGCTTTGTCCATCCGTCAGGATTGTCTATATTATCGTTTGTCGTATACTGCGGCTGGCCTGACTGGAATACCATGTACCACTTCTTCTGGGGCGTAAAATAAAACACATTCGGCGCGCAGTGATATCCCTGCAGGTTTGGATTGTTGTCCTTGGGATAAGCTTTTGCCTTTTTCGCGTCCTTCCAATCCTTAAAACTAACAAACTGCATGCTCCATGCGCCTTTAGTATCGCAGGTTGTATAAAACACATACCATTTACCGTTATAAAACAGAACGCTCGGGTCTTTTGCAGATACAACTTCACGCCCTTTTTCCGGCTGCGGCAGTATTACAGGCGCCCCTGTAGTCCATGCAAATTTAGTATTTACATTAAATCCTTCCACTGCGTTATCACCGGCTTTTTCCAAAAACGCTGACGCGCACGACTGAAAAACAATAAGCGCTGCCAGCGCGCAAACTGCCAATAACAATATTTTTCTTTTCATCATTGCACTACCTTTCATGTTTTTAAAATCTATCCTGCGTTAACCCCGGCCAGTTATCCGTCCTGAAAGGCGAAGCCGCGAGCCCTTCTTCATTATAAAGATTGCATTCCGGATTATCAGCCCAGGCATATCTGACCGACGCGGGTTCCCTGACAGAGTCGCTCCAGACTACCACTTTGTCATCCTTTATTTCCGCGTTTGCCCAGACGAATTTTTTGTCATTTCCCGCAATTGAAAAACCTTTTAACGATCCGTCCTTTGACTTTAAACCCTTGCCCGTATACTTAAATGACAACGTTATCCTGTTCCCGTCTATTTTCATGGCCTCATATACCGGCCCCATGGGTACGACATCCTTTCCGTACGCCACATTAAGCGCTGCCTGGGCAAGCCTGTAACTGACAGGTTTTTTAAGCCTGGGATGTATATCTTTCGGGTCGCCGATGTCTATGGATGCCACAACAGCCGTGCTCGTAAGGCTGAGCGCGTTAAGCTGAGACTCGCGCAGCTCGGCCCATTCGCTCTCGCCAGGCTCCGCCTTGCGCTCCATGAAATTCGGCAGCTGAACCAGGATGAACGGGAAATCTCCGATATTCCATATATTACGCCAGTTCTTTATCATCATGGGAAGCAGCATTCCGTACTGCAGCGCCCTGTTCGCGTTATTCTCACCCTGGTACCAGATGGATCCTTTTATCGGGAATTTCGCGTACGGCATCACCATGCCGTTATATAAAGCCGACGGCAGCTCCACAGTCATAGACTTTATGTTGAACTGCAGCTGCTTGATGGCATTCTGCGTAAAAGGCTTTGCGAGCCCCCATCCACCCTGTTTTAACGCGGCAATCGGCACGGATATGTCTTTCCATGTTTTTACCGCGTCAAAATCCTGCGTGGAATAATAATCATAGTCAATTATCGTATTCTGGCACAACGATACGGAAAACTTTCCGCTGCCGCGCACTTTAAATATAATCCTGTCATACTTTGAAAGGTCTGCTTCTTCGCCGTTTTTCAGGAGCGTTCCCGCGCCTGCCCAGGCGTTGAAGCCTATAATTCCCGATATGTCGCACGCCTTTGCTTTTGCCGCCGCTTCAGCCGTGGAACCCGGCTTTGCCCAGCCATACCATGACCCGCCAAGCGCGTTCCTGTCAGTTGGCGTAAGGTTCACGTACGCAGGTTCAGCCTTGCCTGTGGAATCATAAAAACGCAGTTCAGATACTTCTATGGAATAATTCATTCCTTTTCCATAATTCCAGTTTTTCCAGTCAAAAACCGGATTGTCTTTCCACCTGTCAAGTATGGGCTTTGTAACCGGATTCCCCTTTAAAAGATTCTGGTCCATCCAGATCTCTATGGATGTACCGCCCCAGGATGAATCAATAACGCCTATCGGCACCTTAAGCTCATTTGATAAATTATTCGCGAAAAAATACGCTATTGCTGAAAAATTCTTCGCGTTTTCAGCGTCGCATTCAGCCCACTTTCCTGCCGGATCAGTGAGCGGCTTTGCTGCCGGCAGCTGTTCCTGCAGAAAAAGCCTAATATTCGGATTTGTCTTAAAGCCTTTAAGTTCTTCAGCGCCATCCGTCGTATTTGAGAGTATCCATTCCATGTTTGACTGGCCCGAACAGAACCACACATCGCCCGTTAAAATATCCTTAACGGAAACCGTTTCATTTCCTGATATGACATTCATCTCATACGGCCCGCCTGCCGGAATTGGCTGCAGTTTCGCGGACCAATCCCCTTTGCTTCCCGCTTTTGCCGTTAATGTCTGCCCCGCAATCTCAACAACCACCTTTGATCCGGCGGCTGCTTTTCCATAAACGGATACGGCGGTGTCGCGCTGCAGTACCATGTGGTCCGTAAAAATAGAGTTCAATTTCAGTGAGGCCTTTTGCGGCGAGGCAAAAACAAAAGCCGCGCTCAGCACAATAATTACGGAAAGAAGCAAAAAGAACTTTAAATAATTCATTTAATCCTCCTGTTGATCCTGATTATGGCGCTGTCCTGCGTCTTTTTTAAGTTAAGTTTTATTCCCGTCTTCATGAGCACGCTGCCTTTTGCCGCGCTTTTTTTACCGTCAATTTCAAGTTCATATACCGCGCCTGGCAGCAGCCCCTTTAATTTCAAGTTTCCGGGCTTTGGCATGGCTTCTTTTTCCGCGCTTATAGCGTTTACGCTTTTATACAGTTCCTTGCCCGGGAAATATGAAAACAATACAGCGCATGATTTATCCTTTGAAACATGCATAAAACTCACCCGCATTGATTCATACGGGCTTCTATCCTGAACAGATCACCCGTGTAAATGATATCCCTTACTGATTTATATAACGCTACTTCCCTTTTTAATACGGCTATTTCCTCATCTTTCCACTCAAGCAGGTTTGCCTCTGTCCCGAGGTTTCCTGCCATGGCCGTGCGTACCCTGAAAAGCGGCGTTGAAGCCCTGCCTGTCAATCCATATGGGCTGTCAGCCACATGGCAGCACATGACCTGCGCGGGATAAAAAAGCGATGTGCCGTACTGTATGATCTGCCTGCAGAACGGGTCGTTGTTATCGCTGGCCCACATCTGGTCCACGTGCGAAAACATGCCTCCGGACATCCTGCCCCCGCCGCCGGCGCATCCTTCAAGTATGATGGCCGGGTTCAGGCTTTTTAAGTAATCCATAAGTTCATACGCCGCTTTCATGTGCTCCAACTGCGCCTGCGTCCCGTCAATGGCCCCTGTCTCAGAGACATACCTGTTCATGTCCCATTTTACGTAATCAGGTTTATATTCGGTTATTACCCTGTGTATCATCTTTTTTAAATATTCTTTTACTTCCTTTTTTGTAATGTTCAGCGTGACCGTGTGCCTCATTTCCTTGTCAGGCCTGCCTTTAAAATGATAGCACCAGTCCTGATGCTTTCTGTAAAGGCCGCTGTCAGTATTCATGGCTTCAGGCTCAAGCCATATGCCGAACTTAAGCCCTTTTGCTTTTACTTTCCTGCCGAACTCAGCCATCCCATTTGGGAACTTTTCCTTAACCGGGTACCAGTCACCCAGGGAATTGCCGTCATTATCCTTCCTCCTGAACCAGCCGTCGTCGACAACGAGTATTTCCGCGCCGATTTCCTTTGCCTTATCAGCCAGTTTAAGCAGCTTATCCTCATTTATGGAGAAATAAAAAGCTTCCCAGCTGTTTACAAGGACCCGTTTATGGTCATCCAGTTTTTCCTTAAGCATTATCTTATCCCTGTAAAAATCATGGAGCTGGCGTGACATTTTACCGGCGCCCTTGTCTGAAAAACCCAGTATCAGGGCGGGTGTTTCAAACACCTTTCCGGGCTTTAGCGTGGCATTTCCGTCAAAAGAGTTTATGCCCCCGGTAAAAGAAACCGTGTCATAGAACCTTTTTTCAAAAGTAAACCTGAAGTCGCCGCCCCATAAAAGCTGGCCGTAATAGTATTCCCCGCTGTCCTCTGATACCTTTGCGTCTTTTGTAATAAAAAACGACGGGTTATGTATGTGCGAAGAGTGTCCTGTCCGGCTTTCTATGACTTTCCTGCCGTGGGTGATTTCCTCAAATGTAAGCGACATTTCCTTTATCCAGCCGCCGTGAAAAGTCCCGAGGTTATATCTGCCGGCCGGCAGCATAAGTTCCCCGGAATTAAATGTTTCCAACGTTACGTTTAACTTCTTTTCATTGTTATTTATGACAATCGATTTTTCTATGAGGTTATATTCAAAATGCACTTTATACGACAGCACTATGCTTATGTTATAAAGTTTGTCTTTTAACGTAACTTTCAGGACGTTATCCTTTATTGTGTGGCCGGAGTACGCGCAGTCAAGCGACTTTGTCCCGTTTGAAAGCGAGGCTTTTAAAGTGTTTTCAAAGACATTATACCCGTCATAAATGTTTATCTCAGGGCTGTAATTCGACTTCATATTGTCGACCATATGGTAACCAATTTCCTTGAACACAGGCTCGGAGACGGCAGCCGACTCTTTCGGGCTGAGTTTCCTGCCGTAATAGGCGTTATATATCTGCTTCCCGCTGTTTACCCCGAAAACATAAGAAGAATCACGGGTATCAAGGTAAAACATGCCCTTATTTTTGTTATACGATATCATTTTACATCCTTCTATTTGGTTTCGATATTTACAGCGTCAGCTTTTAAGCCCTTTGAAGAAGCGGTGAAATATAGGTGGCTCGGTTTTTCACCGGCCTTGACTATCGCCAGCACCATGCCGTTAAAAGCCCTGCATTTTGCCGCGTTAAAGAAGGCGTGGTTAAGCGGATTACCGTTCCCGGTGGCGGCAATATCCCCATCGCCCTCAAGGGTAAATTCTATTTCATTATCGGCCGTCGGGCAGAATGTTCCGTACTTATCCAGCATCCTTACAGTCACATAGGAAAGGTCCTCACCGTCAGCCGAAAGTTCTGTCCTGTCAGCTTTTATCTCTATCCTGACAGGCTTGCCGGCTGTCCTTACCTGGTCCTCGGCTGCCTGGACTCCGCCATTTTTGGCTGAGGCGCGCAGAATCCCTGTCGAATACGGAACCTTCCATTCAAGTCTTAATCCGGCAGAGTCAGTCCTCTTTTTTTCACCAAACGATTTGCCGTTTAAGAAAAGTTCTACAGACTCACAATTAGTATCAACTATGACCGGTATTTCCTTCCCCTTCCATTTTTCCCAGTTCCAGTGCGGGAGCACGTGCACCATGGGCTTTTCCGTCCATTTGCTCTGGTAAGTGTAGTACCTGTCCTTGGGGAAACCGCAAAGGTCGGTAATGCCAAAATATGAAATAACAGCCGGCCACCAGTACGGTGTAGACTCGCCTATGTAGTCAAAACCTGTCCAGACAAATTCACCCGCGACCCAGGGTGAATCCTTGATCATCTGAAGCGATTTTGCCGCCGATGTAGCCCAATCCGGCGCAAAATTATCATAAGAGGAACACTGCGTATTAAGCTTGCCTTCCGGTACGATAAACCCGTCCTTTTCCACGAGGTTGTATTCACCGCGTGTACTCGTATCCGACGACGTTTCAGAGCCAATAAGCTTATACTTTCCGCGCTGTTTCTCATACTCTGTAATATTATAATTTATTCCCATAACATCCAGGTGCTTTGCTATCCCCTTGTCAATCGAGTTATTAACGACGTTGCAGGCTGCGGTTACAGGCCTTGTGGGGTCTTCTTTACGGCATATATCAGCGAGCATTTTCGCGCATTTCTCCGCGTTCTCAGCCGTGCCGGCCCATTGTTCCGCTACCTCGTTGCCTATGGACCACATAATTATGCTAGGATGGTTCCTGTCGCGGCGGAGCATTGTTGTTATGTCTCTTTCCGCCCATTCGTCAAAAAATCTTCCGTAGCCAAAAGTGGTCTTATTTTCCTTCCACTCGTCAAATGCCTCGTCCATCACAAGCAGCCCCATCTTATCGCAAAGGTCCAGAAGAACCGTGTCAGGGGGATTATGGCTTGTCCTTACCGCGTTGGCGCCCATTTCTTTCATGATCTCAAGCTGCCTTTGTATGGCGCGTTTGTGCACGGCAGCGCCGAGATAACCATTGTCATGATGCAGGCAGACGCCCTTGATCGGGACATGTTTTCCGTTCAAAAAGAACCCTTCGGTATCGGTGAATTTAATTGTTCTGACACCGAACGCGGTTATGAATTTATCCGTTTCAGCGCCTTTTGATATGACGCGCGAAACCGCAGTGTACATATCCGGTGTTTCTGTGGACCACAGCGAGGGCTTTGCTATCTTAGTTTCCTGCACAAACTTCTTCTCACTTCCCCGTACGATCTTTTCCTTTGATTCAACCACAGCGCATTCGGCGTTGTTCTTATCCAGTATCGTTGTCTGAAGGGTGACTTCTTCCTCATTTGCACCTTCATTCATAATGGTGGTTTCAATCCTGACTATCGCTTCGTTTTCAGAAATATCCGGCGTGGTTATATATGTTCCCCATTTCGCTATATGCACAGGGTCAACTGCCACGAGCCTTACGTGCCTGTATATGCCTGCGCCCGAGTACCACCTGGTGCACTGCTGCTTTACATTGAGCCTCATGACGATCATATTTGTTTCCTTGCCGTATTTCAGGTATGGCGTAAGGTCAAAAGAAAAAGGCGTATATCCATATGGATGTTTTCCAAGGCTCATTCCGTTAAGCCATGTCTCTGAGTCCATGTAAGCGCCGTCAAATTCAACGGATATTTTTTTGCCTTTCATTGCTTCAGGTACTGTAAACGCCTTCCTGTACCAGCCAATACCTCCGGGCAGGAATCCTGTGGAGTTACCTCCGTCAGCCGCCCTGTCAAAAGGCCCTTCCAGAAGCCTCTGCGACTTATCGCCGTATATTCCTCCGCCTCCGTAGCCGTCAAACACCCTTATGGCGATAATATTTTTCTTTCCATATTTTATTAGTGATGATTTTATCCTGTATTCTCTGTTAACATTCCAGGCAGTTTCATATTTAGGCGGGAAAATCCCGGTAGATCCGACCAGTTCTCCGTTAACATACGTCTCATCCACATCATCTATCATCCCGCAGTTAAAAATGACATCCTTGCCTTTCATCGAGGCGGGCACGACTATCTCGCGCCTGTACCAGCCATAAACATTGTCTTCCTTATAATTTGAATGGTCTTCCCATGACGCAGGAAGTTTTACCTTTTCCCATGACGAATCGTCAAACGCCGCGTCTTTCCATGCCGCGTCATCGCCCTTGTTAAATTTCCATTCGCCTTTTATAACAAACATAACAGGGGCGCTGTATTTTACCTTTTTAGGCTTCAAAGTGCCTTCTATGGCCCAGTCATGGGGCACGTTTACCTTGGCCCATTTTTTATCTTTATAAGCCGGGTCTTTCATTTCCGGGGAATCATATTCCCTTTGAAATAGCCACCCTTTGTCAAAATTGATTATTTCTCTGCCCTGTGTTCCGGCAACATTAGTTTCTTTCATCGACCCTCCATTTTCATCCGGCGCTGCCTGCGCAAATACAGCCGGCAAAAACACCGCCAGAATAATCAGTAATCTTTTCATCATATGCCTCCTAAATTTTTACCGTCTTTTCCGTCCCGTCATATTTTACTACGGCATCAGCTTTTGGTGTTTCCTTTATGCCTGTGCCGCGTCCGGGTTTAACCAGGGCCACCTTAAAGGTGCGCTCATTCATCATGCCCGGGAATTTTCCCTGCCTTTTCCCGATAACAAGAGTGTTAAACCTGTCAAACCACTTTATGGATATGATTGAAAATGCGCCTTTTTCATAGTCATAACCGTCTCCTTCATCCTCATACAGCTCAAAAGAGGCGTCAGCGCCGGGATACACGCGCAGTTCGAGCGGGTCCGCCGGTTTTTCAGTGACATACTGCATAGCCGGTCCTACGGGGATTATGGAACCCGCAGCCACGTATAGCGGCATGGTATCAAGCGCCGGCTTTAAGGCCAACACCTTACCCGATACAGTTGCTTTGCCTGTCCAGAAATCCACCCATTTTTTGTCCGCAGGCATGTAAACATTTATTGATTTCTTTGCCTCATCTTTTTTCATTGCCGGGGTATGCCAGTTCAGCCTCATTATTGCCTGCTTCATCCGGAACTGCTGGTGCTCGAGCTTTATGGAGTACTTGGTGTTTTCTTTGAGTTTCGCGGAGAAATCAAAACGTTTTTCTTCCCTGTTATCCCACGCGTCCACGACAAGCTTCCCGTTAAGCCAGATTCTGACGCTACCGTCTGTAATGGCTGTAAAATCATATTTGCCGGCTTCGTTTGTGAGTATCTTTCCTGTCCATCTCTGCGAATATTCAAGTTTAATGTCCGCCGGAATATTTCCTGCCCATCCCATGGAGGAAGTATCAAGTTTCCTGGTGCATCGCAGGTCCTTGAAATCAACTCCGTTGTATATCTCGTATATCAGCCCGTGTTCCTTGCCGTCCGGTGTAAAGAGGTTCTTATAATAAATGTAATCGCCTTTGTGCGTTGTTTCCCTGTAAAGTTCCTTGGTCACAGGGCACGCCATCAAAGACTCCCCGAACATGTACTGCGTACCGCAATTTACCGCGGCTTTATCCCCGGCAAAATCCGATGCCAGCGGACGGATGAACGAGTATCCCTGGCTCGTTACTTTCCAGGCCGTTGAATATATGTAAGGCAAAAGCTTATACCTAAGCTCTATGAACTTCATCTGCGTATCATATTCCACGCTTCCCGGGTTGCCGAATCTCCACACTTCCCTTGGCGCGGCTGTTCCGTGCACGCGCAAAATCGGCGTAAATGCCACGAACTGGAACCAGCGCAGATATAATTCTTTGTATGCCGCGTCCTTTAACGGCTCCTTATATTTAAAGAACGGGTAGAAAGCGCCTATATCGCTGGTCCAGTAAGGCAGGCCTGACGCGGAGAAATTAATGCCGGCCGATACCTGGCCTTTTAATGTTTCCCAACTGGCGAATGTATCCCCTGACCACGCAGCAGCAGCGTTGCGCTGCTGTCCGGCGAAAGAGGACCGGGTCAGAGTGAATACCCTCTTTTTATTATTGGAAACTGCGCGGTGATTCTCATAAACGCCTTTTGTGGTCATCAGCGAAAAGGCGTTTAAATACCTTGCCATAGTTCCAAGTTCATTTTTGCCATTGGCCTTGTATGTTTCGGCGAGTACGTACCTGTCCTCTGCCGACAAGAATTCAGCCTCAGTGCCGTCCATCCAGTATGCGTCCACGCCGTTGTCATAAAGGCATTTTTTTACATGTTTCCAGTATATGCTCCTGGCCTCCGGTGAAAAAGCGTCGTAAAGTTTTGACCCTGTCCAGTGCGGGCCCTTGAACATATGACCTTTTGCCGCGAGTTCCTTATGCGGTTTTGAATCCGGGCCGAGCGCAGGCCAGAACGAGCACATCAGGTGCGCGTGCAGGTCGTGTATTTCCTTCATCATCTTCTTTGGGTCCGGAAAACGGTACTTTTCCCACTCCATACCCGAGAAAACCTCGTTCTCACCCCAGTAGCGCCAGTCCTGTACTATGCTGTCTAAGGGTATCTTCCTTTTCCTGCATTCCTTAATTATGTAAATGAGCTCGTCGCGGTCAGTATAACGTTCCTTTGACTGCCAGAAACCGAATATCCATTTCGGGAACATGGGCGCGGCCCCGGTTAATTTCCTGTACTGCTTTATGGCGCCGTCTATGGAGCCGCCCGCCATGAAATAATAATCAATGCCGTCGGAAACTTCAGAGTCAAACGAGAAGTCCGTTTCCCCCGCCTTAAACACGGTCTCTGAATAATTGTCCCACAGCATAGCCCAGCCTTTTGTGGAAGTTATCACAGGATTGACTATCACCCTGTTTGCCTGAATCATGAGCACTTCGCAGTTTTTATAGTTCATAAAATCTTCCTCATACTGTCCCAGCCCGTAAATGGCTTCATCAGCCGAACGCAGGAACCCCTGCGAGGAGTTAATGCATTTTTCGCCGGACACCGTCGACGGTTTGAGTTTTTTAGCGGATGATTTTTCCGAGAGCAGGAGTTTTCCGGCCGCATCATAAAACCTCACGGTTCCCGCGCCCTCAACTTTCACCTTAAGACCGCCGGCCAGCACCCACAGGCAGTTTTTTTCCTCGGTTATCGACCACCTGAAGTTTTCCGGCTTTAAAACCACGGAAAGGCTTTCCCTTTTTTTAGCCGTCTTTGGCCCGCACTTCACCCTGATAATCCCGGGCGAATATGGCTCCACGCTTAATACATTCTTTCCCAGTGTTACTTCAATTCCGCTGCTTTTTACCGTATATTTCATCGTTTCCTCCGTAATATTCATGTCCCTTTCCGGGACAGCTATGCTGCCGTGCCTGTTTATGCGGTGAAACCCCGGCCTTCGCGATGTTTCCGGAATCGCTTACACCGATATTAAGACGTGTTATTTCATTGTATTCTTAAAAATGCGGCTGCCCGGGCCTTTATACAGCCCGGGCGCCGCATTGATTATCCGTTTATACTTAGTACTGACCTGCTATATTATCGATATAAACCGGCCCTGCGAGTGTCCCGCCGGAATTAAATACCATATAAACGTGCCATATGTCGCCGGAGACGTTGTCTGTATCTATCTTGTATTCAAGCGAATTCCAGCCTTCTTTGAGGCCCTGCGGTACCTGGTACCACGCGTTTGCCGAACCGTTCACCACAAAAAATATCTGAAAATATTCGGTTCCCTTTATGGATTCTTTCGGCACAAAAACGTCCATTGTTATCGCCTTTAACCTGTTAAATTTGTCCGGAAAAGGGCCCGCGCTTACGGCAATGTCCTGGTTCCAGCCCGTGCTTCCCTTTGCGTTTATCTTAAGCGAATACTTGCCTTCCTTTACAAACTTGGCGTCATCATTTACCTTTAATGCATCCGCCCATTTCCCTTTGCCTTCAAACCCGTCAGTTGTTTTCGACTCAAAATTGCATATCACGAACGTGTTTCCGGCTACCGGCGCAGTCGAAGCTGCCGGCGCAGCAGATGCCGAAGTATCCGCAGCCGCGCCTGTTGACGCGCATCCCGCAAAAACCATTACCACTGCAATTCCCATCAGTGCAAGAACTTTCTTCATGTTTCTCCTCCTTGAATTAGTTTTATTTCTTTACCTGTTTGATATTACCTGTTCAACTCGGGATATGTGATTACATGCTGAGCTTGTCGAAGCATGGGATTTGTGATTACTGTAAATCCCCATAAGCAACGCCCCTGCCTTCAAGCGCCACATAGCACCTGCCATAAATCCTCGGGTCTCCTATGATGCAGTGTATCCAGCCGTACTGGTGCTCGTCGTCATTTATGCGTGTCCAGGAAGAACCTTCGTCATCCGACCTGAAGAAACCGTAAACACCGCCGACTTTGCCCACGATAAATATTGCGGGATAATCCTTACCCGGCGCTGCCTTGCCGAACCCGAGCCTGTATGCTTCATCAACGCCTTCAATCTTATTCGCGCTGTTTCCAGAATCCTTTGTGCGGAAGAGGCCTTTAGTGTCTGCCGTAACCCATACATGCCCCTCTTTACCCGGGACAGCAGCAGCCATGCAGTCATCAACAGTCCATTTCTGCACGAAATCAAAATTAGCGGAACCTTTTGAGAAATTCTCGCCGTAATCATTTGATACCCACATGGTGCCGGTGGCACCGTCGTACGCGTATATCTTTGATGCGTTTGCTGTATCGGCAACCGGCCTTATTCCCGGCACTCCGCCGTTGGATTTGGTCCATGTAGCGCCTTTATCCTTTGAAAAATAGAGTTCGGCTTTTTCCGGATACCACACTATGGATTTTCCGTCGGCTGATACGCATATCGACCTTGTGCCGCCGCCGCTTTTCGCGCCCTCCGGCTTCTTCGCGAAATTCTTCCAGGTAATTCCGTTATCTTCGGAATACGCGCCGAACGTGGGTTTATTTATTGTCTTTACCATAAAATCAGGCGAGTTCCACGCGCACGCCATGGAAAGTGTCGTCCAGCTCGGAGGCGAATGCCTGTCTGCGGGCGATTTATCAAAATCATCCACGTACCTGAACCCGTCCACATCCCCCAGCGCCGAGACCAAGTGCGCGCCTCCGGACGGAGGGCTTATTATCTCAAGCGGTACGGTCTGTTCTATTATTTTGTCATTGAAATACCACGTGCAGGGTTCATCCTTCAGGTTATTCGTGGCCCAGAGCCCGTATCCGGTCACCCACATGGCGCTGTTGGGGTCAAACGGGTCCATCTTAACGTCAGCTATCCAGTGCGGAGTAAAATTTTTCGCCGTATAAGGGGCGTAAGAATTATCCCATTTCGCGCCTTTTATTTTCTGTGCCCATGTTTTTCCGCCGTCAAATGTAAGGAAAACATCATCCGGGCCGCCCCACCTGTCGAGCGATGATACTATGATGTTTTTCGGGTCTTTCGGGTTTACTGATATTCCGGAAAATCCGCCCGGCCCTTCAGGAAGTTTAAGGTCAGTCCATGCCCCTTCCGCTATGTCGTATTTATATACCGCGCCCATAGTCGCGCCGTTAGGCCCCGGCCCGTCGGAAAAAGTTACATATAAAAAGCCTTTCACAACATCATTCCTGATTCCCATTAATTTCTTAGGCTGTCCCACAACAGCTTTCCATGACTTACCCGCGTCCTCGGATACATATATGGACTTTGATGTATCCGCTGCCGACGCGAATATTCTTTTTGAAACCGAGCCCTTTTTCCCGCTTGCCGGGTCAAAAGCTATGAAGTTTATGTTTACCGGCTTGAACGAACTTACCTGCTCCCATGTTTCGCCGCTGTCTGTTGATTTCCACATGCCGTTCTTTGTTGAGCCCATGAAAAGCACAGATGGTTTATTCGGGTCAACCGCGAGCCTTTCTCCGCAGCCCCTTCCATCCTCATTGCCGCCAACCTTGAAATCAAGGCCGGTTTTTTTCCATGTCTTGCCCCTGTCGTCTGAGGCTAAAAATACGCCTTTACCCGCCCAGTCCTGCGTGTACTTGCCTGTCATCATATAGACTTTATTCGCGTCTGCCGGGTCAACAGCAAGGCTTAATATGCCGTAATTATCAGCCTCAGACCTTGTGAACATGTCATTTAAGCATATCCAAATTTTCGCGGTGTCATCCCACCTGTAAGCCCCGCCCATATCGGTTCGCAGATATACAAGCCCTTTTTCCGCGGGATGGTAAATAATCCCGTCTATAAATCCGCCGCCGCCGGCGATAACGCTTTTCCACACATACTTTCCGCTTCCAGCACTTCCATCAGCCATTACAGCACCCCCTGCGCAGCCGGCTATAAGCACGGCTATTGCGAATGCGAACAATAAAAATCTGTCTTTGGTCATTTTTTCCCTCCGTTTATTAGAATGTCATGACAGCGCTCAGATCGATCTCCTGCGCCGTAAAATTATTCGATGATTCAAGGTTATCCGTAAAATAAGTGTGCGCGAATGAAAGCCTGGCAGTCGCCTGTTTTAATATTTCATAATCCACTCCAAGCCCCCACTTAAGTATTGTAGCGTCATAGGATTTTAAAACTCCGAAAGCCATCCCCGAACCCGACGTATATGTATACGGGCAATCCTTGCCGGCAAATATATTGCCTTTAAAGCCGGCGTGAACGCCTAACTTCGGGGTTATCCCATAATCAAAGGAAGCGTCTATTATCTGTGCAGTAAGTTCCACCTGGCCTCCTATTGATGTGTTTTCCGTCATTTCAAGTTTGTATCCGGCGCCCGCGGAGATATTGCCAAGTTTTGACTTGATGCCGCCTTCAACGGCCTGAAAAGTCCTGGGCGATGTAGCCTGTGAGCCCGGCATGTGTGACACGAGCTCCTGGTAGTAAGAGTAGCGGGCTGACGGCATTATAGCCGATCCGAAATAATCGCCGCCTATTTTTACATCAAGACCCTGCCTGTTAGGCGTTGACCCGCCGTAAGGCATGGAGTTATTCTCATAAAAAACAAACGGCATCAGATTCTTGCCGGTTGCGGCGTAACTTCCGTTTATAGACGCGTTATATTTTGTGAGCGGGAACGCCGCGTTATTAAGTGAAAACGCGGGCGGCGCCATTGATACGTTCCATGTGTTATTTTCCGTCAGATATGCGAAGTTGGCAAACCCGTCATATGTCCTTGACTGTGCCGCGTACGAGGTAAAAACGTCGCCGTTGACCCTGAACGAGCCGTCAAGTTTAAGCCCGAATCCTTCCGCCTCAAGCCCCGCCATCAGCGCGGAATCCCAGTTGTCCCTGTTGTTCCACACCTGCGCCGACTGTGACGTCGTGACATAGTAATCAGACATGGCATATTCGCCCTTAAGTTTCAGCCAGTCAAACACCTTGACCTCAGCGTCCGCTGATGCCACCAGATTGCTCATGGATGGCGACATTTTAATAAGCCCTGTCTCTTTGATATCCGTTATTTCAACAGCGTTAAGGCCAAAGGTTACTTTGTCCTTAAACGACAGGTCTGTCGATAGCCTTCCCGCCAGCATATACCTGTCATGCGGGCATGTGTATAAGGCTCCGGCACTGGCCGAATATGACGGGGCGTTTACATATGAGGCATATGAGGTCGTTGAAGTGTCGTTTGCCACGGCAATCCTTGCCGCCATTAGCGCCGCGTTGAACTGCGTTTCACCGAATAATTTAAAATCCGATGCCAGTTTTAAGCCTGTCAGCGGCCACATTTCATCTTCGAGATACAGTTCTTTCTTTATCATATCCCTCTTATTCTTAAAAAATGCCGCCTCAAAGGGCCTGTCATCATCCACAGCCCATAATGTAAGCGGCGTTAATTTTGCCTGATATACTCCCGCGTCAAATGAAACCGGGTAATTTCCGTGTATATTCAGTTTCCTGACGCCGTATATATTCATGGCGCTCCAGTAGCTGCCAAAAAGGCTCTCGATCCTGAAAACCGCTTCAGCCGAAAGCTTGTCCGACTGATGTGCTGAAAATATGAGGTCAATGTATTGCGTGACGGGCCTGTAATCCCTCTCCAGCGGGAACGCGTTCCCGGTCAAAAGAAGGTCCACCATGTTAACTGAAGCATCGCCGTTAATCTTAAGCCCTATGGTTCCGGATATGGCTTCCTGTTTATCCTCAATATTTTTCATGCGCGAACTTTCCGAACGCATCCTAAGGTCGACCAGGATATCCTCTATCTCCCCCAGGTCCTTTCCCTTTTCCATCATGTCTGTCGTAAACATTTTTACAAGTCCATAAAGCGTTTCAAGTTCCGCTTTTGACGCCCCGTAATTACCCGCTGTTACGTTTTTAACCCCGGATTCAACCAGAATCAACGCTTCATCCCTGGTAATCTGCGCCTTTGCCGGTTTTTCAGGTATAACGCCTGATGACGAAAGCGTCATAATGTCCTGATACGCTTTATCCGGCGCCGGTACTGCCATGGCAGGCATACACGGCAGCAACAAAGCCGCCGTCAACACGATGATTATTCTTTTCAATTTAATTACCTCCGTAATATATTAGAAGAAACTCTTAAGCTCGCCTGTTATCTGCCATCCGTGGAAATTATTGCCGGATATGAACTTATCCTTATGGAAAAAATTCTTTACCCTTATAAAAAGGCCGGCCCTGCCCGATATGTCAAAATCAGCGCCGAGACCGGCCATGCAGTCAAGGTAGTCAATCTCATGCGGCAGCGTGCTTTTTGACGCCCACGCCTCAGAGCCGAAATATCCGAGGATGCAGATATTGTTCACGGGGTTGTAAACGATTGTTGAAGTTAAAATAAGCTGGGAAAAAAGCCTCGCCGGGTCATACTTGACTATGTAATCAGTCCCGTTTGAAAGGCTGTTGAGTTCACCGTAAGCGTGCAGAAAGAGAGGCTGACGCAGGCCTACAAACCTGCTCAATTCAACCCTTAAATCGGCGACCGCGTTTGTTTTATATTTTATCGTGTCTTTTGTGACGTCCGAAGAGACCATGAACTCCCTTGAGGATGTCCATTCGTCTGTCGCGAGGCCGCCATTCCCGCCCGCCATTATCTCAGCGAGCCTGTAGGTTGTCAAAGACGGGTCATAATCATACCTGTTATTATTGTAATTTATAATTGCCGCGTGCTGGCCTGAGGCGGTGTCCAGAAAACCGTAGTTGGAGTAAAACGCGTTCCACCAGATGGACGTCCCTATGACATACCTCCTGGAATAGAACATATTTCCCGTCGCCCTAAGCTGCGAGGACACTCCATAGTTAAGCCTTAAAAGGCAGTACGGCACATTCAGCCGGGCCGATACTTCAATCTTGTTCATATTGTTTTCAAGAGTTGTGGGGTCGGATATCGTGGTCAGGCTGTCCAGTTTGACTTTTGCCGGGTCTGCCGCGTCAATTGATTTGACGCTCGTATCGGATACGCCGGATGCCGGCGCCACATAATCAGGGTCTATCCTGGTATACCTGGCCCCGAGGTAAATCTGCTTCGGTAAAAATGACGGTACCAGATTCGCGTACATGGCCGAGCCTTTTTGCGTGTAAGGCATCGGAGTCGATGTCACGTACCTGGCGTAATAATTTGAATATTCAAATTCACCGGAAATTTTAAAAAGGCCAAACAGCGTGGCTTTGACGTCCCCGCCCGCGATGGTATCGCCGGCAATCAGTCCAAACGGGTCCGCGTCCTGCATGGCAAACGCTTCAGCTTTCTGGTTTGAAGTGTTATAGAAATTTGCCGACCATTCAGCCGCGGAAAAAAAGAGTATATCCTGGCGCCTGGTATAGCGCGCGCCGAACTCATATAAATAATTGGTATAAAAGTTATTGGCCTTTCCGGCCATGAGTTTCAGCTGGTCCCTGCCGAAGAGTTTGTCATTAAATACTTCGAGCCCCATCCACGGGTGTTTTGACCACCTGTCATCCAGGGACTGAAAATAATTGCGGAAAATGGTCTCGTAATGGTCCTTTGCCTTTTCATCGGCCGCCAGCTGGTCGCGTTCAAATATCCAGGGCCTGTCTGAAGGCCCCTGCGAGGCGATAAAGGAAGTAATATCCTCCCAGATGGTCCCGCCGCTTATTTTCCACGGGCCCGCGTTTAAGCTCATGGAGAAATTGTCCATAATATTTGACGGAGTAAAAAAATCGGGATATGCTGTGCCTATGACAGGGTCGTTGTAACGCGGTTCAAGGTTTAAGTACATGCTTAAGGACAGGTCGCTTGAAAAGCTTTTTGAGATCAGCAGCTGCATATATGTGCCGGTAAAAGCCGAATGGTTGAACGGGCATACGCCATAAGCTCCAAGGTCCGTGTATTTAGCGCTTATTATGCCCTCGATTTTCAGGGACGAACCGGAGTTAAAGAACGTTTCGTTACGGGCGCTTTCAGCGTCGCTTATCGCCGCCTCAACTCCATCAAGCCGGCTTTGCGCTTCAGATTCATTTACAGCAACAACGGCAAATGCCGGCGCTGATTTTATTTCTTCCTGTAATCCGGAAGCGCAGGAATTGATGACTTTCGTAAATTTCTTTTCATCAACGGCGTCTTCAGCCGGACGTGTTACCCCCAGGTAATAACGCGCCTCAATTATAAACCCGGCGGCCTGTTTTTTTGTTATGGGATTATACAGAAAATAATCAGCGTCTTTTGACTTAATAAGCCCTGCCCCGGCAAGTGTTGAAAGATCATTATACAGCGCGTCCTTCTGGGATACGAAAATACGCTCTTCATTATTTCCCGCAGCAGGAGCCGCAAAAACGCCGACAGCAAAAACCGCAAATAAGAACAACGCCATAAACATTTTGCCTGCCGTTCTTTTCATACCGCCTGCGGCAGCACGCGCAAAGAGAACCGTATTTGTCATTAAATTCCTTCCCTCAAAGTGGTGTCGAATTTTAAAACGGCTTATTTTTTCTCTTCTTTTTTAACGGGAAAAAATTCCTTATTTATCTTCGGCACTATTTTTTTCATCGCCTTTTCAGCCGTTGATTTGCCGCTCCATACGTCGTCAAGGACAGGCCCGAGCTGGGCTATGTTTATCTCGTCCCACGTCTTTAAAAGCGGGCTGAATACTATGTATTTTACAGCCTCAAGCATTATCTTCTTATTTACCGGTTTATTATCATCCATAAACTGCTTTGATTCAGCCAGCTTGATTATCGCGGGCTGCAGGCCGCCCTGGCTTGCGAGCACCTTCTGCCCCTCTTCGCCCGCGAGTTTTTTCAATACTTCCCAGGCTGCCGCGGGATTCTTGCACTGGCTTGTTATGGCATATCCTGAACCGCCTGTCGGGAAGGCCCTTTTGCCTTTTGGACCTTTCGGGAACATCACAATATCCCAGTCCAGGTCCTGCTGCTGTCTGAAAAAGCTTGATTTCCAGTAGCCGGTATAAAACATGCCGACCTGTCCGTTTACGAACATGCCCGCTGTCCCGTACCATCCCTGCGATGACTGCGCCACTACCGAGGGTTCAGGCGCGACCTTATACTTATATGAAAGGTCTGCCCTGAACTGCATGCCCTCTATTGCCTCAGGCGAATCAAGGACGCACTTCGTGGGTTTTTTTACATTGTCCACCAGCGCGCCTCCGTTAGAATATACCCAGGCGTCCCATATGGTCCACTCATCAAGGAAGCCATAGCGTGTAATTTTATTGCCTTCCTTTTTTACCAGTTTTGTTGCGGTATCGAGGAATTCAGCCCAGTTCCAGTTGTCTTTGGGATATTTGATTCCCGCGTCATTAAATACTTTCTTGTTGTAATATATAACGCATATCGGCGCTATGTCCCTGGGTATTACGTATAATTTATTATCAATGGTGAACCTGTCCACTATTTCCGGGTAATACGCCTTCAGGTCAAGCTCTTTAGCGGCGTCTTTTTCCATGAAAGGCCCGAGGTCAAGCAGCAGCCCCCTGTCGTAGAGGTCCTTAAAATTGCTTACTTCAACAAAAACAATATCAGGCGCCATGCCCGCGGCCGCCTGTGTGAGTATTTTTTCCATATAAGAGTTGCCGGCCGGCGCGCGTTCCTGGATAACATCGATGCCTTTTGTTTTTTTAATATCTTTTATTATGGTATTGACGTTGCCCATTTCTATGACATCGCCCCAGTGCATGACGCGTATCTTTTCCTGTTTCTTCGCGCACGCGGATAAAAGCAGGGCAGTAATTAAGGCCGGTATTATGATTGCGGTTATTTTTTTCATTATCCCTCCAAAAATTAAAGCGGGGAGCTTTTCAGCTCCCCGCTTTATCACATTTTAATAGAGTACAATTTGATCCAGATAGAGATAAAGTGTCTGGGGTTTTGTACCATTCGACCAGAGTATCCTTGTTGCCGTACCGAGCACATCATTGATTGTCACCGAATCCGTGGTTTCCTGAGTCAACGAAGAGAACGGGACAGTCACAAGCGCCCAGTTTGACGTAGTTGTAAATGTATACTGGTAATTTTTTGATGTCAGGTCCGATAGGACCGAAATCTTACAGTTTGCTCCGCCAGACTCTTTTACGTAGAACTTTATCCCGGTATATTGTGAAATATTTGCCGAGGCGGTTGATGACACATTGCAGCCAAACCACACGCCATAAGCTCCTAAAACTGTTCCAACGGTTGCTGTAAGGTACGCGGCATATCCGGTGAAATCATATCCGGGCGCCAGTACGCCAAAACCATAAGGATCGTCTGTTTTGTTCGTATCAAACTTGCTGTAACCGAACCACGCGCCGTTAAACGCGTTGGTTCCCAGGTCTGCTGTCGCAAAATCTTCTAATACAACTGTCGGTACCGGCGTGGGTTCCGGTGTCGGGTTGCTTGTTGCCGCTTTTTTGCATCCTACTGAAAAACCCAGAACAAGAACAATTACACATACTGCAAAAACCGTTAAAACTTTTTTCATCTTATCCTCCTTAAATTTAATAGAATATCTTTCTTTTATACGTTTCATCATTCAGGGTAAACGTGAACCCTAATTACACTAATTATACTGAAAAAGCCTTTTAAGTCAACCGTTTTATGAAACAACCCCCATAAATTATCCGAATTCTATTTCATTGCCCTGCCGACGCTGATTTCCGTAGCCGCGGCGAAACCATCTTTGGCGGAAACAGCGGTAAGCCTTACATACCTTGCCTGCACTGCCCCAAAAGCAACGGTTTTCATGGCTGAATCAGCGGCCCATTTGCCTGCAGCCACCTTCTTGAAATCAGCATTGTCAACGCTTACCGATATTTCATAGGAAGTTATGGCACCTTCGTCAGTGGGTTTCTCCACTGTTATGTACTTTGGCACATAACACAGCACCCCTATGTCAGGATATGATTTTCCCAGGTCTAAAGTAATCGACTGCGGGAGCTGTTTGTCTGATTCCCAGACTGAATAGAAATACGAATCGTTTATAGCGTCTATGGCAAATGACGCGTTCCCGCTTGTGGCCGCGGCGCTCTCGGGCGTAACAGGCAGTTCGTTCTGCGGGCCCTGCGCTGGCAGCGGTTTTCTTTTCATATTGGGTTTCCATTTTGCGCCTGCTTCAGCAAGCCTTGTAACTATCTTGCCATCCATCAGCCCTTGCCTGTTCGGCGGGCAGTTTAATATGAATACCGCGTATCTTTCCTCAAGCGGTATCAGGTGGCCTTCAACCAGGTCCTTTAAACTCATCGGATTTTCCATTTCGGTCGACGGCCCCCAGAACCAGTCATTGCCGCCGATGATTTTTTGGTCCTGCGCCGATGCCACTTTGTTACCTTTTGGCGCGAAGACCCCTTTGGGCTCTTCAAACACAGCAAGGTCATTGTCATACAGGCACTGCAGATGCGTGTGGTCTATTACGAGGCAGTTTGGCTGCAGCGACTTGATGAACGCCCTGAGCCTGTCGTATGGTATTGCTTTGTGCCCCATTTTCCAGGAATAACCGTCAAGGACGAGCAACGGAATTGGCCCGTAATTTGTCAGCAGTTCTTTAAGCTGTTCTTCGACGTACTCTATGTCAGCTTCGGTAACCGGCTTGTTGCCGATTCCCTTTGTATTATCCCATACCGAGTAATATAATCCCGGCTGGAGGCCTTTTGCCCTGAACGCGTCCACAAACTCCCTGACCACGTCGCCCTTGCCGCCGCGCCACGGGATTGCCTTAACGGAAAAATCGCTTGTTTGTGTAGGCCATAGCGCGAAACCGTCGTGATGTTTTGTTGTGAGCACGCCGAACTTCATGCCCCCTGCTTTTGCCGCGTAAGCCCACTGGCCGCAGTCAAGGTTTTCCGGGTTGAATTTGCTGATATCAAGGTTTTTCTGCGACCAGGAACCCGTGTATGTCAGTATGCCAAAATGAATGAACATACCATAACGCAGTTCCGCGAAATCCCTCTGTAATTCTTCAAGCGGTTTTACAGGCCCATCAGTCACAGGTTTTACCTCTTTAATGGTTATTGGGACGGCGCATCCTAAAATCATGGCCAACGCCCCGGCAAGTAGAGCCAATACCGCCAGTTTTTTTATCATCCGGGGCCTACTTGTAAAGCCGGTCAAATATTTTCTGCGCGTCGACTACCGCGTGCCTCATGACATCCTCAGCTTTTGCTGTTTCGCGGTTATTGAGCGCTTTATTAAGATTCTTGTAATCAATATTCCTGGCTGCTGTTTCGCACGCTTCCCACGAAAGGACTGAGCGCACAACCCTGTCTATGGCCTGCTCCTCATTATCATACGCGCGCGGCTGCATGTCATGGCCCTTCCACCTTGAATATCCGGCGTCCTGTATGAGCCCGGCAATGGCTATGTTCATGCCGTTAATCCTGGCTCCGTTGTCTATGTCATACTTTCCCGGTCCGCCCATGATTATGCCGTCGTTATAACCCTGGCTGTTTAAGTGCATGTGTACAAGCATGGAATTGTCTATTTCCTCCACTGTATCATAAACATGGTCCAGGCCTATCATTTCCGAGTGGCCGAATTCCTTGTTAACCCCGGTGCGCTTTACGTCAATTCCGAATTCCTCTCCGAGTTTTTTCCAGAAAATTATCGCGCTTGCCACTGTTGGCAGAAGCATAGCAGGATGGCCTTCGTTTGGTTTTGGCTCTATTGCCAGCATCATCTTGCCGCCTAATTTCTTTTCAAGCTTGCAGAGTCCCGCCACATTTTCCTTTAAATACTTATACATGCGCCCTATGCCCACTGTGGCTACATCGTATCCAAAAGAACCGTTCCACAGGACAAACGTAGGCTGCTTTTTCGGGTGCCATGCTTTTTTAAGCGGGCCGTACACCAGTTTTAACGATCTTTCCCCGAACTCACACGCGCGCGCCCTTTCATTTGCGTCAAGCGACGATATCCCGCCGTACGCGAACCTGCTGTGAGCTCCCGGAGTAGCCATAGCCAGGTACATTCCCGCGTCAACAAGCGCGTCCGCTATATCAGCCGCGTTGTCTTCATTATATTCGCCGTCGTAATGCGCCTCAAAACCAAGCACGACGTTATTCGGAAGCCTTGGCGCCACTTTGTCTTTTATGATTTTTATGATGCCCACGGTATCCAGGTTATCTCCCGACCATTCCGGCCTCATATTGTTTGGCACGAAACCGCCTTTGCCCGCGTTAAAAGTCCACTTACAAATTGAATGAAAACTCTTTTCCATTTCATCCTCCTGTTATTTTGGCATTTAAGCCTTTTTCATATCCTCAAGCATTTCTTTCCAGCGCGCGTAAGCCCCGGAATAAAACTTTACAAGTTTCTTATCCGGTGTTATCACTTTCAGCGCCTTAAGCCCGGTAAAAGCGTCTTTGTTGTCCTTATATATACCCGCGCCAATTCCCGCGCCGCGCGCCGCGCCCTGCGACCCGTCAGTGTCGTAAAGTTCCACTACAGCGCCTGTTACCGCTGCGAATATTTCCCTGAATACAGGGCTTAAGAACATGTTCGCGTTACCGGCCCTGACCTTTTTCACTTTTATCCCCATCTGTTTCATGATGCCGACGCCATAGTTCAGCGCGTATACTATGCCTTCCTGCGACGCCCTCATAAGGTGCGCCTTCGTATGCGTTGTCAGGCTTAATCCGGTGATTGACGCGCCGGGACACATGTTTTCCAGCGTCCTCTCAGCTCCGTTGCCGTAAGGATGTATAAAAACACCTTCAGAACCGGGCTTTACACCCGCGGCGAGAGTGTTCATTTCCGGGTAATCAATCCCGCCTGCCACGTTCTTTTTCATCCAGCTGTTAAGTATTCCCGTTCCGTTTAAACACATCAGTGTTCCGTATCTGGGATATCCCTTGGAATTATTTACATGTATAAAAGTATTGACCCTTGATTTAATGTCATATGAAGGCTTATCCGAGACGCCGTAAACAACACCCGATGTCCCGGCGGTCGCGGCAAGTTCTCCGGGCTCAAGGACGTTTAGCGAAAACGCGTTATTGGGCTGGTCCCCGGACCTGTACGATATTTTGGCTCCGGCGGGGATTCCAAGCGCGGCAGACGCTTCGCGGGATACTTCACCGCGTATTGAAAAACATGGCGCGTAATCAGCGAGCAGCTTTTCATCAATTCCAAACGCGCTAAGGATAAGTTTTGAAGGAGCGGATTTCTGATAATCCCAGAATATGCCTTCCGATAACCCCGAGTCGCTGGTCGCTATGCCCCCGCTTAACTTCATGGCAATATAATCCCCGGGCAGCATTACTTTGTAAATTTTATTATAAATCGCGGGTTTGTTTTCCTTCACCCAGGCTAGCTTTGCCGCGGTAAAATTACCGGGAAGGTTTAAGTGGTGTTTTAAGGATGTATTTTCCCCAATTTTTTTAGCGGCTTTATCGCCAAGCATGACCGCCCTGCTGTCGCACCAAATTATGGAAGGCCTTAAGGGTTTTTGATTTTTATCAACGCATACCAGGCCATGCATTTGATAGGATATGCCGACTGCCTTTATTTCTTTCAGGGCGTTTCCCGCCTTTTTCTTCAGCGCGGAAGTAACTAATATGAGATTTTTCCACCAGAGTTCCGGGTCCTGCTCGGCCCATCCGGCCTTTTTTGCTATTATCTCCATTTCCTTATGGGGATAAAACGCTGACGCAATGACTTTACCGGTCTGCGCGTTAATGATAGTCCCTTTTATTGATGAACTTCCAATATCATATCCGATTAGGTTCACGTGTACCTCCGTATTAATATACATACAATTTTATAAGAAGTATTATGGGGTGTCAACATAATTATTGGATGTATAGTAAGTGCGGCCCCGGTTCTAATTCACAAATCGGGGTCAGACCCCAATTTGTGAAACAGTTTGAGGACGCTGACACTTATGGCGTAACGCCGTGGGTACGAATTATGATTTTATGAGATTCGAGCGTGCGGGAATTTGTTTTACGGTTATATATTTCAGGCTGACAGCATCGCGTCTACCACCACGCGCATGCTCTTTATTATGGTTTTTTTTGGAATATCACAAAAAGCTATACTGGATGCGCAAGTCCCTGCTACGTGCCTTAAGCGGTCAGGCATTTGTGCCAGGATAGTCTCCTTAACGGCAGGCGTGGTTCCGGCAAGAGCGATTATTATGTCATCAAAACCAACTTTTTCCAACACTTCCTTAATACCGGCGGAACTCATATGTCCGAGTGATTCAAATGCCTCAGTCCAGTCCACATCATTCAGGACCTTTCTTTTTTTATGCAATAAAAAGTATTGGTGGATTTTACCCGTACTTATCACATCAGACATTTGATGCATATATTCTCCTTATGATCGCTTTTAAATTACAAAAATACTGATTAATCGCGCAGCAGTTCCACAAACGCTTCGCTGACCATGTTTCTGCTTCTCTCAATGATGAGGTCGCGGGCATTTCCCTTTTCCAGCTTGTGGACCCGTACTTTTACGTGCTCTTTTACCGGTTCTGATAAGTTACGGTAAACCGCCTCTTTAGTCATCTTGTCCGCGTCAATTAAGGAGATAACCAGGTCAGAAGTGTTCACCTTTTTTATCATCCTCTTGATGCTGGCGTCGTCCATCTCGGACAGCGTCTCAAAACCAAAAACCTGATCCTTATTAACCGTCCTGCGCAAAACAATCTTGCCGTCCGATACATCCATGTCAATTTCCCCGCCGAAATCCACCTGTTTTAAAATAGCCTGCGGGATCCTGATGCCTTTCGAATTACCAATGTCAATAACCTGCTGTCTCATAATACCCTCCTTTATTCTGTAATTACTAAAAGCATACAATGTAATCACATATTTGTCAAGCATAATTTTAACAATAATTTGTAGATATGCAGGATTGGGAGGCCCAAGGCTCAAGTGGGCGCGGTAAATTGCGGGTGGTTAAAGGCTCAAGTTTTCGTAGGGGCGAGCCGGTGGCTCGCCCGGTTTTAGATCTTAGACTCGGGGTATAAACAGGAGTTGAATTATGGATTTCGCATGGACACGGCATTACAATCTAAGGCCGGGCGAGCCACCGGCTCGCCCCTACGAAAACAAAACCACACCTATAAAAATAATATAATGTTAAAAATGTATTTTTAAACAGATTGTGAATGCGACGTGATTTTTCTCGTATTTAATACGCTTTTACTTCTGTTTCATCCTTAAACTCTGATGTAAAATAAAATTTTATTTCCGGGTATTTCTTAACGTAATACCCCAGGTCCCATTCCGACTCGGCAAAGAACACCAGATTTTCCTCGTTATCGTACCCTATCCTGTCTGCTTTGTACTGGCAGAACTCTTCCATTTTAACCTTGTTATCCGACTTGAACCAGCATGCCTTTTTAGCGTTTATCGGCTCAAAACGGCAGTCAGCGCCGTATTCATTTTTCAGCCTGTACTGGATGACGTCAAACTGAAGCTGGCCTACGGTTCCAACGATTTTTTTATTGTCATTTTTCATTAAAAACAGCTGTGCTACGCCCTCATCTGTCAGCTGCCTTATTCCTTTTTCTAGCTGTTTTGCCTTAAGCGAAGTATGCACAAGTTCTTTAAATATCTCGGGTGAAAATTTAGGTATGCCCTTGAACATGATATTTTCGCCTTCAGTAATAGTGTCGCCTATCTTAAATTTATCCCTGTCGTATAAACCTATGACATCCCCGGGAAAAGCCTCGTCTATGACATCCTTTTTCTGCCCGAGAAAACTGGCTGGGTTTGAAAAACGCACGTCAGAATTCAGGCGCACATGGTGGTAGAACTTGTTGCGCTCAAACCTGCCCGAACAAATCCTTAAGAAAGCTATCCTGTCCCTGTGCCTGGGGTCTATATTGGCGTGAATCTTGAATACAAACCCGCTGAAGGTTTCCTCCTCGGGTTTTATCATTCTTATATCCGACTCCATGCTGCCGGGCCCGGGAGCAAGCTCCACAAACGTCTCAAGCAGTTCCCTTACCCCGAAATTATTCAGCGCGCTGCCAAAAAACACCGGCGCCTGATGTCCGGACAGATACGATTCCCTGTTAAAGGGCGGATATACGCCGTCCACCAAAGCCACATCTTCACGCAGCTGTGCCGCGAGGTCCGCCCCTGTATGTTCATCTATTACAGGGCTTTTTATATCGGTTACTTTAAGGGTTTCTTCGCTGTCAGCTTTTCCATGCGGCCTGAAAATATGAAGGTCTCTTTTATATAAATGGTATACGCCTTTAAAAGAAGCGCCCCTGCTGATGGGCCAGCTCATCGGGGTTGTTTTGATGCTGAGTTTGTCTTCCAGTTCGTCAAGCAGGTCTATGGGATTTTTGCCCTCGCGGTCAAGTTTGTTCACAAATATCATTACAGGCGTATTGCGCATCCTGCAGACATTCATGAGCTTTTCAGTCTGCTCTTCCACGCCCTTTACGCTGTCGACAACAAGTATTACGCTGTCCACGGCGGTTAAGGTCCTGTATGTGTCTTCCGCAAAGTCCTTATGGCCGGGTGTATCCAGCAGGTTTATCTTCATGCCGCCGTATTCAAAACTCATGACAGCCGAAGTTACGGATATGCCCCTCTGACGCTCGATTTCCATGAAGTCAGAGACCGTTGTTTTCTTTATTTTGCTGGATTTAACAGCTCCCGCCATCTGAATGGCGTCGGCAAACAAAAGAAATTTCTCCGTAAGCGTGGTCTTACCCGCGTCAGGATGGCTTATGATTGCAAATGTTTTTCTCTTTTTTATTTCATCTAAAACGCTCATTTATTCCTCTTTACGGTGTATTTTACGAAGATATTTCATTAAACAGGCATCACCCCGTTCACGAAGATAAAATTTTAACATTATTTACGCCAGCATACAACCTGAATCAATCATTTTAATTTAGCGTCAAATAGATCATAAATAAGGTTTGCTATTGCTGTTACCGCATATGCCGCCGCTCCCACAGCGCAAAATGTCACCAGAGGATTTCCCTGCTCATTTCTGGATGCGTAATAAACGTTCATCGCGGTATAAGCCGTCAGCGCTCCGGCAGTTCCGAACAAAACGGCGTATGTATCCCTGTTATTAATCCTTATAGCCTCCTTTTTCTTGCGTTCGAGCCTTGTAAGCCTTTTTGCCCTGACTACTATGGCCCCTGAATCAAGGAGCGGCTCCTGTTTTATCTGCGCTCCGGCGGCAGCCGGTGTTTTTTCAGTCTTAACGTCAGACATTATAACAGCAGCCGCACAACCCTGAAATATAAGAAGAAGTAATACAAGTATTAACGGAACACACCATGACCTGTTGTCCATTTTTAACCTCCTTATTGAAAACAATTACGTTCGTAGTCGCAAACCTTCCGGTTACGGTACCCCGTTACGCAGCCTAATCCGTCTCCGCGAAAGCTACAACGGACATGGAGGCTGCGGCTACCACTCCGCACGCAAGAATCGACAATCGTCAATTGTAAATCCTCAATTGTGTTTATCACCATTCCGCCTCCACCCCCAGATACGGGATAAACGGCAGGTTATTAACTGTCTGCGATTCGCTGTAGTCATCCGAATACATTATCTGGTTCGGATTTTTCCTGTTTAATACATTCAACAGTTCCACATAAATGTTCAACTTCCAGCCTTCAAAACGGAAGGCATAATCCGTCCTTACATCCAGCCTTAAATAGTCATCCAGCCTTTTGTCATAATTATCAGAGAATATGCCGTGCCATTCGTCATTTACATCCTTATAACTGCCCAGCAATTTTTTAACAAGCGGGCCTGAATTGTAATGCAGCTTTGCGCCTATTGACCACGCCGGCGTTATGCCATAGCTCGCCACGGCCGTGAGCAAATTAGTCTGGTCATACTGGTATGCCACCCACTTATCAAACGACGGTTTTAAACGCTCGGATTTTGAGAGCGCATATGATATCCACGCGAAAAATTTTTCGCCATAATCCGCTTTTATGAATATTTCCGCGCCTTTCGCGCTTCCTGAAGTATTATTGTCATACATGCCCGTGTCAGGATCGCTTCCCACCAGGCCGGTATAATACTTATAATACCCGTCAAGCCTTGCTGTAATCTCATTGGTCAGTTTTCTCTCCACGCTGAAAACGGCATGCTGAGCCATATTGGCGGTAAGCGCCGGGTTTCCGAAAACGTTATTTCAGCTGCACATCTGTCGGAAACTGGCTGTAAATTCCCCACGCCGCCTTCCAGAGAGTCTTTTCATCGCTCTGCCATGAAAGTGATATTCTTGGAAGCGTTGTGTCGCGCCCCACTTTGTCATTTTTGTCATACCGGATGCCGGCAGTCAGGTCAAGGCCGGGCAGCAGCCGCATCCTGTCCTGCAGATATCCTCCGCGGTTTGTGTGCCAGCCGTCAACTTTTGTCGAAGTCGGGTCAGCTGTATGGTGGATTATGTCAAAAGCAAGATTCACAACAGCCTCATCATGTATGCGCTGCACGTCAGCGCCGAACCCTATCGCATGCCCAACCCCCATAAAACTTCCCGCATCCCATTCAAGTTCTTCTTTTAGCCCGAAATCCGACTGCCCCAAATTTATGTTAAAATCTTTTCCAATAACGGATTTTTCAAAAAGATTATAGTAATATGCCGTTAATTTCGATGTAAGTCCGGATAAAGATGTATTTGACCAGCTCGCGCCTCCCGTAAAAGCGCCGTTGTCCATGGAAAAATCGCCGGTATAGGAACTTGCTGTATTCTCCGCCGGGTCCACGTACATTTTTAGCATGTCGTCGGTGGCAAGTGCTATGGCTTTAAAATGGTTGTCCTTGCCCAGGGTAAAATCAAGAGACCCTCCAATATCCCAGAAAAACGGGAAGGCTGTAAACCCTTCTGTTTTCATTGCCTGTCCGATAATAAGGTCAATATAGCTTCTCCTGCCATATACGGCAACAGAAGCGTCACCCAGGCCGATAGGCGCCTCAAAAAGAGCCTGTGAAGTTATGATGCTTATGTCTATATCACCCCTGAACCTGTCTTTGGCGCCCGGCCTGGTCTTTGCGTCAAGCACCGCGCCCATTATATTTCCCCACTGCGCGCCAAATCCGGCCGTGTTCAGGTCAACGGATGAAAGCAGGCCTGAGTAAACCGTTGAAAGCAGCCCGCCAAAATGAAATGGATAAGGCCACGGAATTCCGTCTAAAAGATACATATTGTCCCCGGGGCCTCCTCCCTGTACGGCAAGCCCGCTTGAATAGTCGCTCATTACTGCGACTCCCGGCATGGACTGCACCGCGCGGAGCGCGTCGCCGGCAGTCCCGGGAATTTTCTTAAGCTGCGCCCGCTCAATCGTTGTTTTTATAACTTCGTTTTTATCTTTTTTTGCGCGCACTACCACCGCGTCAGAAATGAAATCCACCCTGTCCAGGTAAACATTCATTTCATATTCATTGCCCGGCTCCACAACCGTGTGAAACGCCCTTTCCTGAAAGCCATAGGCTGTGCATCGGACATCCGCTGTCCCTGTCGCCAGCTCAAACCTGTACTTTCCGTCCGGTCCGGTAACTGCAGCGCTCTGAGTCACCCCGTTTAAGCTGATAATGGCCCCTTCAATGGCATCCGAAGCGCCAAGCACCATCACCTTTCCGGATATAGCGGCATTTGCCGTAACTGTTACTCCGGCACTTGCGGTGGCAGCGTTTAAAACAGCTGCAAATGAAATTATTACAATTATAAACGCGATCTTTAACCTGAATTTTTTTCTCATTTTACCGTCCTCATATTCATCGTAGTTCAAACACTATAGGCATGGCCATATGCACAGCTACAGGATTTCCGGATTTATCAAGCGCCGGTTCAAACTTCGCTTTTTTAAGTTTGTCAAGTACGACCGCGGTGAACCTTCCGTCCGTTGACTCAATTACCCTCGCGTCCCGCACCCTGCCTGTCGCGTCTATAAAAACTTCGACTTTAACTTTTCCTTCACGCCCCTGCGCCCTTGCTTCTTTGGGATAGTCGTCCTCAGTTATAAACCCTTCTGACCACACCGGCCTTCGCGTAGTGGATCCTGCCGTTGCCCAGTCAGAAGTATTATCCGGACACGGCGCCGGGCACTCTGCTATGGCAGGCTGCTCAGCAGCTTCTGTTTGGGATGTTAACACAGGTTTGGGCGGCAGCTGTTTGCTGTCGCTTAAATACCAATCCTGAACCGTAATCTCCGGCTGCGCGGATTTGGCTGTTGCTTTTGAAGGCCGCAGCATAAGGGTCGACGATGTCAGGTCAATATCAACGGCCGACAAATCCGAATTTTTCCACCATATAATCATGTAATAGCATGATAAAAAAATGAATACATGTATAAGTATGGACGCTGTAAAACCCTTTAGGAGCCTCATTTTCTTTCCATTGCCAGGGCCACTTTTTTAATCCCGGCCAGTTTAATCGCTTCAAGTACTTCCGCCACCTTATAGTACGGCAGGTCCTTTTCAGCCTTTAAAAGCACCTTCTCATCAGGAAACGCCTTTACCTCATTGGCAAGCAGCACGCTTAACTGCTCAAGCGTAACTGATTTCTTCATGATCTTCAGCGTTCCGTCTTTGCCAAGCGTAACCGATATGGCGGGCGTCGGCGCGTTTTCCTTTGTCGCGCTTTTTGGGATGTTTACTTCCATGGCGCGTTCGCTTACAAATGTGGCGGTGACCATGAATATGATCAGCAACACAAGCGTGATATCCACCAGCGGCGTTACATTTATTCCGGAGACTATCATCTGTTCATCGTCAAATTTCATGGCTATTTACCCGTTTCCTTTAAAAACGCCATTATGATATGCGTTAAGCTTTCGCTGTTGGACTGCGCCTGCCTTAAGCTGGACGCGAAATAATTATTCGCGATAACAGCAGGTATTGCCACAAGTATGCCAAGCGCCGTGGCAATCAATGCCGACGATATGCCTGACATGACAACGGCTATTCCTGACTGGCCTGTAAGCGCCAGGTCATTAAAAGCCTTGATTATGCCGAGTACCGTTCCAAAGAGCCCCACAAACGGGGCGTTGTTGCCCATGGTCGCGAGTATGACAAGGTTCTTTTCCAGCTTAATTTTCTCCCTGAGCCACCTTGATGTCATGACTTCCTCGACAGACGCCGGCCCTTTTTTCACATTACTCAGCCCCTCTAAAGCGACCTTTGCCTCAATGCGCGAGGATTTATTCGCAAGCTCTATGGCGCCTTTTATGTCTTTTTTATCAAGTTTTTCCGCGAGGCTGTCCATGAACGCGGATATGTCCCCTTTATTTGCACGGTATACCATCCAGCGCTCCACCATGATTGCCACGCTTGCTATACTGGCAATTATGAGTATATAGAGCACCCATACGTCACCCACTATCGCGAGATTCTTAATTACTTCTGCCATAACATCCTCCTTAAAAATTTATTATAGAACGGCAATCAGGCCGCTATTTTTCCAGGTTATACTTATCAGTTTTCCTCAGGTAATATAGAAAGCTGAGCACGTGCCATGCTATGACAAGAAATATAAGGCTCCATTTTGAAAGCGGAAGGTCCCAGTTAGAAAATGTCTTTATGTAATTATCATTTTTAACAACCGGTTTGTCATCAGTAACGGCGATACCGATGCCGACAGTTATGTACCTGTGTTTCCCGTCTACGACTTTATCCGGCGGGATATTGCCGATTGTTACATTGATGGAATAAAAACAGAGCATAACTATAAGGAGGCACAACGTTGAAATATACGCGTACCTGCCCGCCCTGTCAATTGCCAGACTTTCCCTCTCATCCCTTTCCTTAACTCCCGCGAATTTTGCTGCCGACTCAAAAAACCGCCTCTGCATGTCCGGGTACCACAAAAGTTCCGCAAGGACAAATACAAGAACAATCAGCCAGGCAATAAAATTCCACGGAAGTATATCCATGGCCGCGGCAAGGGGTTTTATTCCCTTTAAAAATTCAAATTTAGAAGCCAGCAGACCCCATATCAGCAGGATTACGTGGAACGGTATTGCGTATACAAGATACTTAAGCAGGAACTTATTTATTTTTTGCATCATTCCCCTCCTCTATTTGAAATATCGAGTGTATATCCGTATTGAAATATCTCGCAAGCCTGAAAGCCAGCTCAAGCGACGGGTTATAATCCCCGCCTTCGATCGCGACTATAGTCCCCCGTGTAACATCTATTGCCTTAGCCAGGTCATCCTGGGAAAGCCGTTTTTCAGCGCGCAATATGTGCAGCCGGCTTACAATTTTCAGCTTTGGTTCCAGTTTTCCCACTATTTTGCCTCCTTTTATTAATTTTAGATGTATAAGATAATCTTTATGTATAGTTTATACTACATTTTGTATAATAAGTCAAGCATTATCCTAATTTATTTTTGGATTTTTTTATACTTTATGCATTTGGTGTGATTATTACTTTAAGGCAGTCTTTTCCTTCAGCCGCCAGCTTAAACCCTTCCGCAATATTATCAAGGTTTAACCTGTGGGTTATTACATCAGTAACTTTTATTTTTCCGCTGCTTATGAGTTCTATCGCTTCCTTATTATCACGTGGGGCGGCGCCGTAGCTGGTTTTTATGCTTATATCGTTCCTCCAGAATGGAGTAAAATCTATGGCTACCTTTTCACCGGGTTTAGGCACAGCAAAGAATATTATGGTGCCGCCTTTATCAACTGAATTTATTGCCTGCTCTGCCGCCGCGAGCGAGCCGGCGCAGATTATTACTTTGTCAACCGGTTTTCCGCCGTTTACCTTTAAGACTTCCGCCGGGACATCAGCGCGCGCGTCTATTACCGCGTCAGCTCCGGCTTTTTTCGCCGCTTCAAGTTTATAGGGGTTTATATCCGTGGCAATTATCTTTGACGCTCCCGTATGTTTCGCGAGCATAATGTGTAAAATCCCGGTAATGCCGCTTCCAAGAATCAGAATTGAATCGCCTTTCTTCAGCCCGGCGGCGCGCTGTCCCCTTACCACGGTCCCAAGCGGTTCTATGAATGTGGCCTGCTCATAAGTCATATTTTTGGGAAGTTTAAATAATCCGGTTTTTATAGACCTTCCTGTTACCCGCAGATATTCAGAAAACCCTCCGGGTGTAAAATTATTCTCACCGTGAAATACTTCGCACGCTGTTTCATGCCCGTTTTTGCAATACGCGCATTCCCCGCACGGCACGTGGTGGGTGGCAAAAACCCTGTCCCCTTTTTTAAAACCCTTAACGCCTTTACCGGCTTCAACAATTTCCCCGGACATTTCATGTCCGAGCACCAGCGGCGCCTTTTTTATCCTGTACCACTCCAGCACGTCGCTGCCGCATATTCCGCAGGCTGCCACTTTTATCAGCACGTCACCCGGACCGGTTTCAGGCATCGGCCGTTCTTCAACCCTGACATCCCTGTTATTATAGTATACGCCGGCCTTCATTTTGCCTTCTTCTTCGACAGGCTGTTATAAAGGTCAAGGGCCTGCTTTGACGTTTTGCCCTCATGCACCACGCTTCTTACCGCTTTAATCATGGCCACAGGGTTTTCGTTCTGGAATATATTGCGCCCCATATCAACGCCCACCGCCCCGGCCTTTATGGCGTTATATGTGAATTCAAGCGCCTCTTTAGTCGGCCTTTTTGTTCCGCCCGCTATCACAATGGGCGCAAGGCATGACTCGACAACTTCCTCGAACCCGTCGCAGTAATAGGTCTTTACTATATCCGCGCCGTTTTCAGAAACAACACGCGCGGCGTGCTTTAAATACTTGATGGCTTCTTTTTTATCCTCTTTTGAGAGTTCTCCGCCGTCTTCCCTCTCGCCTTTGACAAATTTTCCCAGGACAGGGTCAGATCCGACAGCAGTAATACCGATTGATATAAGCCCGTATTTGCGTGCTTCGTTTGAAAGGTTTGTGAGATTTTCAATGGTCTGCTTCTGGTGCGGCAGTCCTATATAGCACGAAGCTGTAAATCCGATGGCGTTCATTCTTAACATCTCATCAACCGTAACCGTTATAACTTCATCATCCAGTTCCGCAGCCTTCCTCATGCTGTTCCCGCCGGTAGCCCGCATAATAACCGGGGTCTTCATCCACGGGTTTACGCTGGATTTCAATCCTCCGATTGTCGGGCTGAACGCGTCGCAGTAAGGAAGCAGCGGTTCAATTGTCTTTCTTAAGTTCTCAAGGCCTGCCGGTGCGCCCTGGAAATAACCATGGTCAACCGCAAGCAGCACGGTCCTGCCTGATTTTAAGTCAAACATCTGGGCCATCCTGTTAGCCAGTCCGCTCCACTCAACCTGGTAATCGTTTATCCTTTTCATTGTCGCGCCTCCCCGTTTGAATCCCCGTATTATTTGAGTTTTCTGTATCTTTTTATAAGTGTATTGGTCGAATTATCGTGCTTTAACTGCGGTTCTTTCACTGCCTCAAGTTCAGGCACTATCTTCTCAGCGAGGACTTTTCCCAGCTGCACTCCCCACTGGTCAAACGCGTTAATATTCCATACTGCCGCCTGTGTAAATACGCTGTGCTCATACATGGCAATTAGTTTGCCAAGCGCGTTCGGGTCAAGTTTTTCCATGAGTATCGTGGAGGAAGGCCTGTTGCCCTCAAATGTCTTATGCGCGACAAGGTTTTCAGGGGCGCCGTCAGCCTTTACTTCAGCCGCAGTCTTACCGAACGCCAGCGCTTCAGCCTGGGCGAACACATTTGCCATCAGAAGGTCATGGTGCCTGCCTATTTTGTTTATGGATTTCGCGAACGCTATGAAATCGCAGGGTATCAGTTTTGTCCCCTGGTGTATGAGCTGGTAGAAAGAATGCTGGCCGTTTGTCCCGGGTTCGCCCCAGTAGATGGCCCCTGTCTGGTAGTTTATCTTTTCCCCTTTTATTGTCACCCGTTTTCCGTTGCTCTCCATGGTCATCTGCTGGAGATAGGCCGGGAACCGTTTTAAATACTGCTCATATGGAAGCACAGCCATGGTTTCAGCCCCGAAAAAATCAGTATACCAGAGTCCCAGCAGGCCCATGATTGCCGGAATGTTCTTTTCAAACGGGGCTGTCCTGAAATGTTCGTCCATCTCATGGAACCCCGCTAGCATGGCGCGGAAATTTTCCGGCCCGAACGCTATCATATTTGAAAGCCCTATGGCCGAGGTCATGGAATACCTGCCGCCGACCCAGTCCCAGAACTCGAACATATTCGCGGTATCTATGCCGAACTTTGATACCTCAGCCGCGTTTGTTGACACAGCCACAAAGTGTTTAGCGACAGCGCCCTTATCCTTTAAACTTTTCAGCAGCCAGTCACGCGCTGTTAGTGCGTTCGTCATGGTCTCAAGGGTGGTAAAAGTCTTGGAAGAGACTATGAAAAGCGTTTCTTCCGGGTTCAGGTCAAAAGTCGCCTCGGCAAAATCCGTGTCATCGACATTCGAGACAAACCTGAATGTCAGTTCGCGCATGGAATAACTCTTCAGCGCTTCATATGCCATAACAGGCCCCAGATCCGACCCTCCGATGCCTATGTTTACTATGTTCTTTATCTTTTTGCCGGTATAACCTTTCCAGGACCCGCTCCTTATCCTGCCCGCAAACCCCTCCATCTTATCCAGGACCGCGTGCACTCCCGGTATTACGTCCTTACCGTCCACTATTATGGATGAGGACTTTGGCGAACGCAGCGCCACATGCAGGACTGCCCTGTTTTCAGTTGAATTAATCTTTTCCCCGCGGAACATCGCGTCAATTTTTTGCCTCAAACCCGCTTCTTTGGCGAGCTTTACGAGCAGCTTTATGGTCTCTGAATTAACCCTGTGCTTTGAATAATCATAATATATCCCTTCGGCTTCTATGGACATGCTCTGCGCCCGGCCAGGGTCTGAAGAAAATAACTCCCTTAAGCCGGTCTTCATTACCTTTCCATGATTTGATTTCAGCGATTTCCATGAAGCAAATTTCGTCAGAGCCTTTTTTTTGGGTGCCATTGTCTTCTCCTGATTATTTGATTTCAGTCTGTTTTGGTTTTATCTCAACGCCCGGCTTCAAACCCACGGGCTCAAATATCCTGACAGGATCTTTCTTTCCTTTTACCTTGATGGCTTCCAGCTCCACAAACTCTATTCTGTCTTTTGTTTCGTCGTATGTGGACTCGCTGCAGTACACCCTTCCTGCCGGCGCGTTGGCCTCAAGCCTTGCCGCGAGGTTTACATTGTCCCCTATTACCGTGTAATCCATCTTTTGCGGTGAGCCCATGTTCCCTGATACGACATCGCCCGTATTTACGCCTATCCCGATCCCCACAGTGATCTGCTTTGTCTTTGCCCTGATGACATTCAACCGGTCAACGCTTTCCTTTATGTCCATGGCCGTCCTTACCGCCCTGTATGAATCGTCTTCTTTCGGCATGGGGACTCCGTATACCGCCATGACACAATCCCCGACGAACTTGTCAAGCACGCCCTTCCATTTAAGGACCTTATCGGTCTGAACCGTGAGGTATTCGTTTATAACACCGACGACCTGTTCGGGTTCCAGGGTTTCCGACATGGATGTAAACCCCCTTATGTCGGTAAAAAGCATTGTTGCCTTAAGCCTTTTACCTCCGAGGGCGAGTTTCTTCGGGTCTTTAAGCACTTCGTTCATTATCTCACTTGATACATAAGTGGAAAAAGCGCCTTTTAATAATTCTTTTTCCTTTAAGCTCTTTGCCGTATCGTTGAAAATATCCGTCAGCAACCCGAGCTCATCATTGGTTTTAAGCTTGATTTCCACATCATAGTTGCCTTCTCCGATTGATTTAACGCCCTTCAGCAGGTACCCGATGGGCCTCACCATGAAATTTACCAGAAGGATTGATATGATGATGCCCAGCAGCAGTGCTACGAGAATTATAAGGCCTATTTTTATGGCCGCCAGAGTAACCGCCTTGGATATTATGTTCCTGGATATGGTAAGGTGGACCTCTCCGACATAATACCTGTTGCCATTAATAACTGTCGTGATAGGGACGCCTATGTCAAAAAAGTGCCTGCCGTCTTTTTCATAATCCTGCACGAGCGCGTCCTCACTGTCTTTTACGGCCCTGATTCCCTGAGGCAACTGGTACGGTTCCCCGTTTTTTAACACCTCATTTGACGAAACTATTATTCCTCTTTTATTTACAATAAAAGCCTCATATATCCCTTCATTCTTTATAATTTCAGGCTCACCCGTACTGATAAGGTCATTTTTAAGCGATTCAAGGATGTTGCTTATGATATCCGTGGATTCCCTTTCCTGTTTCATCGGGAACTGGACTGCTTGATTTGTCAATATGGCAAGCGGCAGGTCGTCGTTTTTAATAAGCGGGTCAGCGGCATTATTCGCGATGTTCTTGGCTATCGCTATTCCCCTTTCCTTGACCTCTTTTTCCAGGGCTGTATTAGCCCAGTTATATATGAACATCATGATAACGGCCATTATGGAAACCAGCAGCAATCCGACGAAGAAACTGAACTTAACGCCCAGCGGAAGTATCGCCCGGTGCTTTTTCGCCTTCCCAGCAGTGGTGGATTTTATTTTTTTAGCCATTTTATCTCCCTTGTCTTCCAGTCTTCACATAATTTAGCGCGGCAACATGTGATTATAACATAATTTGACTTTCCGTCAATGTATCCGTGGCTTTTTTAATTATATCGTAAGTTGCAACAATTAAAACCCCACCCCAACCAACTGAGGCATTTTTCTTGTAAAGATTTGATTTGTCATTTGTGTCGCAGTTTCGTATCCAATTACCTTTCTGGGGTAATTGTTCATCCATGTCTCTATTTTCTTGATTTCCTTATTGCTTATAGGGCCTATGCTGGTTCCCTTGGGTATAAACCGTCTTATCATCCTGTTTGAGTTCTCGTTTGTACCTCTTTCACAGGAACAATAAGGGTGAGCAAAATATATATTTGTCCTTTTTTGTCCATTAAATACTTTGCTGGCTTCTAAAAACTCCCAGTTCAAGAACTCCGAGCCATTATCTGCCGTGATACTCTTAAAAATATCCTTAAAATTTTCTTTGTATTTCTGTTCCAACTTCGTCAGAACTCTGTCGACTTCTTCATTTGAGGCTGACTTCATTTTCTCAATTATTTCCTTTCTTGTCTTCCTTTCACTCAACGTCAACAAACATTCTTTATCCCCTTGCTTTCCTTTGACGCAATCGATTTCCCAGTGACCGTATTCAGATCTTTCATTGGCCTCTTTTGGTCTGTCTTCTATGCTCTTGCAAAGTCTGTTCTTATCGAAAACACGCACTCTTTTGTTCTTGTTTTTCCTTTTGCGTTTCATCCATAAATCCTCATTGCTTATGCCATAAAAAACTTCTTTGCCTATATAGTTATAAATGGTTTTTGCACTTAAAGTCACAGTAAATTTCTGTTCTTTGTTCTTGATTGTTGCTGCAACCGCGGCCGGAGAGTATCGGTCTTTCTTTATGGTTAGTTCTATGTATTCAGCCAGTTTGTGGTCGCTGCCTATCTTTAATCCTGGTCCTTTGTGCTTTGACTTTTCATCATGTATTTCCTGGCCTATGTGCGCTTTATATACCTTCCGGGTTGTTAAATCACTATTCAACAGCTCAATCGTGCCTCTTTTTATCTCTCTGTTTATCGTCCTGTGATTTCTACCCAACAAACGGCCTATCTCGCGACCTGTTAATTTCTTCTGCCGTAAAGCCTCAATCTTGTATCTTTCGCTTTCCCTTAAATACGTTCTTGTGGTACTATTTACTTGTCCCATCAGTCCAGCTCCTTTGGTTTATGTTTGGTCGCACTTACATAATACCATCAGTTGTTCTGTTGGGACTTTTTCTTTTTCTATGTGGGGTTTTTCATCTTACACTTTTTACTTTTTTAATTATATGTTGGGTATGTCCCGGGGCGTACCCAAACCGTTTTAGCATTAAAACTCTTGAATGAATATAAAAAAAAAGGCCCGGCTTTTCAGCCGGGCCTTATATTGGTACGAAAGCTAAATTAGCCCTTTGTTACGTTTGCTGCCTGCGGGCCTTTCGCGCCTTCAACGATGTCAAACGATACTTCTTCGCCCTCTTTTAAGGTCTTGAAGCCTTCCATCTTGATCGCGTCGAAATGAACAAATACGTCCTTTCCGCCTTCCTGTTCAATGAATCCGTACCCTTTCTTGTCGTTAAACCATTTCACTTTTCCCTTTGCCATACTTCTGGAACCTCCAAAAAATTTTTGAAACATGTAGTAAAATCTGCTACATTTATTACGTTAATATTATCATATTTCAGGATTTTGTCAAGCACAAAATTACTGTTTATTTATATGCGTTATCCGCACCGGCGTCTATCCACGTCCGGTAAACAAGTCCATCACAGGCATAAATAGTCGCATAATAGGCCCCGCCGGCCGACACCCCTGTCATGCCTGCATATTCTCCTGCTACAGGGTCCGTGTCGTGACTCAAGACATTCTAATATAAAACGCCTTATTTTATTAGTGCTTCGCGTATTTTTACGTATTTAACACGTATTTTTTCTATTTCACTTGCTATTTCTTTATCCTTCTCCATTTTATCTTTAAGCCGGTTTGAAGCTTTTGATATTGAGCTTTGATGCATTTCAAACAGCCTGCCTATGTCTGCTCCTGTTAATCCCCCATCATTTAACAATAAATAAATCGCTGCTTTCTTATATATATTCCAACACCCCTTTTTAGAGCACAAAACCACTTCAGAAATTCCGTAATATCCGCTTACAGCCCTTATTATTTCCCCATATCCGTAAATCTTTTTCATTTCCTTGCGTTTGTTTATAGCTTCGGGCAGCTTTTTATTATTAGCTATAAGTTTTATTTGTTTTACAAAACTTTCCTCCCCTATTATTCCCGTACCATAAACGCCGATTTCAGTCCTTGATTTGCCGAATCTGCGTGATTTTGCCATATAAGCTTCATACTCCGGTATCGCTGTCTTTGTGTCTTCACCAAACATCGAAAGCACAAATTCACTGTCAGCTATCGACTGTTTTTCGTTCCCAAGGTAATAATTATGGCTGGTCCACTTGTATTCCCCCAATACTTTTTCCATATTTGCGCGCATCGGGTTCATATGAACATACTGAACCTGAGCTTTCATGGCTTCCCCTTTTTGTATTATAAAAGCGCTAAAACGCTTTTCAAAAACATAGCCTTTTCTTTCATGCCTGATATTATAATACGTCCCGTATCTCTTATTTATATGGTACATGATAAATGACAGATTTGGTTCGATTGTTTCCATTATTAGATGATAATGATTATCCATGATTGCATATGCATAAATAATAAAACTGTACTTTCTATGTACGTCAAAAATAATATCCATCAGCCTTTGTTTGTCTTTATAATCCTTAAATATAAAACTTTTCTCATACCCCCTGGCGCTTACATGATAAACCGCACCAGGAAATACAATACGCAACTGCCTGCTCATAAATCCCCCCTATATTTTCGATATTATAAGCAAAACCCTTGTATTTATCCAATTATAATACTAAGGCCTTATTTTTATAGCCTTTTTTTCTACAATGTCTTAAGTCACGACACGGTCCCGGTTATTACCTCAGATAACTGTCATCCGCATACCTCTCGATTGTAAGCCTGTTCTGGTTACCGTAGCGAAAAATTGTCGCATGCATCATCCTAACACCCACCAGTTACCCTAATTATGTTGTACGTAAATATATTAATCAAACAAGTTCGGCATTAATTTTTACAATAAAATCCAGTACGTCAAAATTGTATGGCTCATTTTTTTTACTTACCTTTTTTGCGTAGTATAAATAAATGCAAGAATCATTCAGTTTTTTAGCAAATACGTCGATTATATAAAATAATTCATCGCTTCTAGTTGCATAACGATAAAACAAAACATTTGTTGAAAGCTCTTTTTTTTGAATCAGATCATAGTCTGTAAAATTGAGTCTGTAAACATTTAAATCAGAAATTAAACTTTTTACCGTCGTTTCTGTTATTTTATTATAAACAGTTGCTACTATTAGCATTGACGTTGTGTCGGGCGTATATGTTTTAAATACTTTTCGCTTTTCATCAATTTTATATCTTAATACAAACCATTTTTTTGGAATAAAAACATTTTTTAAATCGTAGTTGATTGCTTTATCATGATTTGAGTAAACAAAATAATTGCTAGCCCCAATTACCGCAAGAACAACAAAAATAATAATTAATGTTAGTTTTTTCATTTTCACCTCATGTTTAAAAATGATATTTATTGCAAACTCGGCGCCAATTCACAGACCAATTCTGACGGATCGACACATCTCGTAGTATATGTATGATTATCGTCTTCTCCTGTACATTCACCCAAGCTGGACATAATATCTGCAATACAAGGGCCACATTTATCTAATTGAATTTGACTAGGCCAATTACCGGTCTTCACATAAGTCACTATGCTATTCAACATACCGGGTCCGCGTCGTGACTCAAGACATTCTCGTATAAAATGCCTTACTTTATTGTCGTTTTCACTATTTCTAGTATTTAACGTATTTTTTATTATAATAACCTCAACAAAATATAGAAGTCATAATGTTGCTTTTAAGCACTTAAATAAACTACTTTTCTCATATTCTTTTGCGCTTACATAACAAACACAACACACAGCTTCCTGTACAAATAACCCCTACATTTTCGATATTATAAACAAAACCTCTGTTTTTGTCCAATATAATACCATTCATGTATTTATATAACTTTTTTCTACCACATTTGGGTCACGACACTATTCCGGTTAAACGGACGAATGATATGCGCCCGCTACGAGAACAAAACGCTTGCGTATACCAATAAAAAAGGCCGGGGTTTTATCCCCGGCCTTTTGGTTTGTGGCTTTAGTCTATCTTTACTTCCTGCAGCACTTCAGACGGGGTTACAAAATATCCCCTCTTTTCATATGTGGTGTGGAGCAGCTCGTGTGACAGGTGGCCCAGCGGCTCTTTCAGGAATTCCTTGTAAAGCGTCGCCACTTCAGGGTTTTCGTGCGACTTGCGCAGGCCTTTGTGCCTGTCTTCGGCGTATATGGAATCCGCCCTCTTCTGCCTTGTGGCCCATGTCGTGGGTATCGGCTGTCCGCCGCCGCCTAAGCATCCTCCGGGGCAGGTCATGACCTCGATGAAATGGTACGGCGACTTGCCGGCCTCTATCTGCTCTAAAAGCTTGCGGGCGTTGCCAAGGGTATGCGCTACAGCCACTCTTACCTTGGTGCCGTTTAAGTCAAGCTCGGCTTCCCTTATTCCCTCAAATCCCCTGACAACCTGCAGGTCAAGCGACGGGAGCGGCTTTCCTACCACCACTTCATACGCTGTCCTGACCGCTGCTTCCATGACGCCTCCGGTGGCTCCGAATATTACCGCGGCTCCGGTTGACGCTCCCAGCGGGCTGTCAAACTCTTCCTCCGGAAGAGTGTCAAAATGTATGCCGACTTCCTTGAACATCCTGGCGAGTTCCCTTGTGGTCAGGACATGGTCGACATCATAAAACTTATCATCTTCTGTCAGATTCATCTTTTCCTTCCAGTACTCATACCCGCCCATCATCTCCGGCCTCTTTGCCTCGTATTTTTTGGCGGTGCACGGCATTATGGATACGACAGATATTTTCCTCGGGTCTATGCCCATTTTTTCAGCGTAATAGGTCTTCGCCACGGCGCCGAACATCTGCTGGGGCGATTTGCAGGTGGATAAATGGTCAAGCTGGTTCGGGAAGAAATGCTCTATGAACTTTATCCATCCCGGCGAGCACGAAGTGATCATAGGGAGTACTCCGCCTTTTGTAAGCCTTTTTATCAGCTCGTGGCCTTCTTCAAGTATCGTAAGGTCTGCCGTGAAATTCGTGTCAAATACCTTGTTGAACCCCAGGCGCCTTAAAGCCGATACCATCTTGCCGGTGACGAGCGCGCCCTTCTCCATACCCATGGCTTCTCCGATGCCCACGCGGATAGCCGGCGCGGTCTGCACCAGCACGACCTTGTCGGCATTGTTCAGGTCTTTCCACACCCTCTCGGTGTGGTCCTGCTCCACAATCGCCCCGGTCGGGCATACGAGCGCGCACTGACCGCAGTTGGTACAGGCCACTTCACCGAGGCCTTTGTCAAAATAAGGGGCTACCTTGCATTTTATGCCCCTGTTTATTATCTCGTACGCGTTCACGGTCTGGACTTCCGAACAGACATTGACGCACCTTTTGCACAGGATGCATTTGTTCATGTCCCTTGACACAGCCGGTGATGAATTGTCCAGCTTTACCATGGGTTTTGTCCTTCCAAACATTGGTTCCTTAATACCGAGCTCAAAGGCCATGGACTGCAGTTCGCAGTTCTGGTTGCGCAGGCAGTTTAAGCAGTCATTCGGGTGGTTCGCAAGGATAAGTTCAAGATTCATCTTGCGCGCTTCCCTGACCCTTCCGGTATTCGTGGATATTTCCATATTCTCAAATACTTCCGTGATGCATGAGCGGATGAGCGACTTGCCCCCTTTGACCTCAACAACGCAGATGCCGCAGGAAGCGTTCCTTGAAACATCCTCCATATAGCAAAGTGTGGGTATGTCTATTCCGGCGTTCTTGCAGGCGGCGAGTATAGTGGCGCCTTTTTCCACCTGATACGGTGCTCCGTTAATCTTTACGTTAACCATTGTTTTATTCTCCATTTTTCGCCTCCTCCTTATTCTTCGCTGCCGGGCTTGATGTCACACCTTAAGCACCGGGTAGCTTCGCGTAATGCCTGCTCGCCGGAATAGCCGGAGAGTATTTCCTGGAAACTGTTTATCCTGTCCTTTGCAGCCACTTTCTTGGGCTTTGTATTCTTGCCGCCCTCGGGCTTTAAGGAAACCTCATTTTTATATACAAACTTTTTGTAAAGCTTTGACAGCCTTCTTTCCTTCATTAAATCCATGTCTATGGCTTCAGCGGTTTTCTTAGCTATGCCCATGGCTTCCGCCGCGGTGGCCGGGCCTGTTACCGCGTCGCCGATGGCGTAGAACTTTTCATTCGAAGTCCTGAAGGTAAACGGATTCGTTTTGAGCGTGGCGTTCTTATTTGTCTCAATGCCGAGGTCCTTTGCGAATGCCGACTCGACCTTTTCGCCGATGGCCAGGATTATCGTGTCGCAGTCAACGGTCTCAAAGACTCCCGTGCCGACAGGCTTCCTCCTTCCGGAACGGTCAATGGAGCCGAATTTCATCTTTTCAACTTCAAGCCCTTTTACATTGCCTTTCGCGTCGCCGATTACCTTGCTCGGGCCTGACATGAGCTTAAACTTAATCTTTTCCGCCTCCGCGTCCTCAATCTCGTGAAGATTGGCGGGCATTTCGTTCCTGTCCCTGCGGTAAACGATTGTGACTTCCGCTCCGAGCCTTAAAGCTGTCCTTGCCGCGTCTATGGCAACGTTTCCGGCGCCCACTATGGCGACTTTCTTTCCTATCCTGACTTTCTTTCCTTTTGTATAGTCTTCCAGGAATTCATATCCCGGGAAAATACCCTTAAGGTTGCTGCCGGGTATGTCAAGCGGCGTGTCTTTTTCCGCGCCTATGCCGAGCAGAACCGCGTCATTATCCTTTGCCAGTGTCTTATAGGAAATATCCGTTCCCACTGCCGTATTCATGACAAATTTTACGCCGAGCTTTTTGATGAGCTCAATTTCCTTCGCAAGTATGTCTTTTGGCAGCCTGTAAGCCGGGATACCATAGTGCAGTATTCCTCCCGGCAGCGGGTGCGAATCATAAATGGTTACCGTGTGTCCCAGGCGCACCAGGTAAAACGCCGCGGTCAGTCCGGCAGGGCCGGCGCCGACTATGGCTATCCTCTTGCCTGTGGGCGCGAGTTTTTCTTTTATAAGCTTCGCGTAAAGCTGTTTTTCTTTTCCCATTTTATACATGGTATCCGCAAGATAGCGGTGAATCTCGCCCTGTGCCACCGGTTCGTCTACTGAGTCCCTCCTGCAGCGCATCTTACAATGGAAGTGGCATATCCTGCCGAGCGTTCCGGGAAGCGGGTTGTCGCGGAGCGTTGATTCAAAAGCCTCCTCTATCCTGCCTTCCTTTAGCATCTGCAGGTAGGCCGGTATGTTCATGTGCATGGGGCAGCTGTTCTCGCAAAGGGCCATAAAGAGGTTTTCGCAAACGCCGGCCTTGCAGCGTTTTTCCATGATGTGGGCTTTGTATTCATCCCTGAAATAACGCAGTGTCGTAAGCACCGGGTTCGCGCTGGTCTGGCCGAGGCCGCACAGCGACGAATCCTTTATGACATACGCCAGTTTTTCAAGGGTTTCAATATCTTCAAGCTGTCCTTTGCCTTTTGTGATCCTGTTTAATATCTCCAGGGACTGCGACAATCCTTCCCTGCATGCAGTACATTTTCCGCATGATTCCGAGGCTGTAAATTCCACAAAATACCTGGCCACGTCAACCATGCAGTTATCCTGGTCCATAACTACCATTCCGCCCGAGCCCATGATGGCGCCAAGCGCGTTTAACGACTCATAATCCACGGCAGTGTTAAAATTCTCAACGGGTATGCAGCCGCCTGACGGGCCGCCTGTCTGTACGGCGCGTATCTGCTTATTCTTGCCTGCGCCTTCACCCATTTCATATATGATGTTCTCAAGCGGCGTGCCAAGCGGAAGTTCCACAAGGCCGGTGTTCTTGATCTTTCCAACGAGCGAGAACACCTTGGTGCCGGATGATTTTTCAGTGCCTGTCTGGGCGAAGAAGTCGCCGCCCCTATTAATAATGAGGGGGACGTTTACCCAAGACTCGACGTTATTGATGTTTGTCGGCTTGCCCCAGAGGCCCTTCTGAGCCGGGAACGGCGGCCTCGGCATGGACCTTCCGGCTTTGCCTTCTATGGACTGCATGAGGGCTGTTTCCTCGCCGCAAACGAACGCGCCGGCTCCCTCTACATACTCCAGGTCAAAGTTAAATCCTGAACCGAAAATGTTCTCGCCCATGATGCCCAGTTCTTTTGCCTGCTTAATTGCGTTTTTCAGGCGTTCCACTGCCAGCGGATATTCCGCCCTGATGTAAATGACCCCTTTTGAAGCGCCCATCACATAAGCTCCGATTATCATGCCTTCGATAAGCGCGTGCGGGTCGCTTTCTATCTCGTTCCTGTTCATGTATGCGCCCGGGTCGCCCTCGTCCGCGTTACATATTATATACTTCTGGTCCGCCTTGACATTCTTCATGAGTTCCCATTTTTTTCCAACCGGGAACCCCGCGCCTCCGCGGCCCCGGAGCTTTGACTTGTGCATCTCAGCCAGGACAGTATCAGGGTTCATCTCTTTTAACGCCTTAAAGAGCGCCTGATATCCTCCGATGGCGATGTACTCTTCTATTTCATCGGGATTGATGAGTCCGGCGTCGCGCAGGACCATCTTTTTCTGGCCTTTAAAGAACGGGACTTCATCCCATGCCGGGACCTGTTCATATCCTTTGCCGTATTCAACTTTTGACGTCAGGAAGTCCCAAGACTCTATCCTGCACATCGCCTTTTTCAGCGGAGCGTTGCCTTTTGCCACGCTCTCAACAATTGACGCGGCGTCTTTCGATGAAACTTTGCTCAGCATTATAAGCGGCTTACCCGGGATGTAGATATTTACAATTGGCTCGCTCGCGCAGAATCCGAAGCAGCCCACTTTGTTCAGCTTAATGTCGGCTTTTTTTACCTTTATGGCTTTGCCGAGCGCCATGAATATATCGTCCGCGCCCGTGCCAATTCCGCATGTTCCCGCGCCCACTGAAATCATGGGTGTTCCGGGAGTGATTCTTTTTAGGGCTTTTTTCTGAAGTTCAAGAAGCGCTGCTTTTTCGGTTATCTTCATTATTATTTCCTCCCTTTGGAGACTTTTGAAACAAGCTTGCGCATCTGGGCGGATGTAACATTGCTGTATATCACGCCGTCAATGGATACCACAGGCGCCTGCGCGCACTGGCCGAAACACGCGACAGTCCTGATGGTGAATTTATTATCCGGGGTGGTGAAAGAAGGTTCTCCGCCTTCGAGTTCCTTTGTCCCGCCCATTGCCGCTCCAAGGTCGTCAAGGAGGGCTTTTGAACCCTTTGTATGGCAGGCTGTTCCCCTGCACACAACAACCGTATGCTCGCCCTGCGGTTTGAGGTTAAAGAACGAATAAAAGGTGGCTACGCTAAAAAGCCTTGTAAGCGGTACCCCTGTTTTCGAGGAAATATAATTGATTGTTTCCTCCGGGAGGTAGTTGTACTTATTCGCTTTCTGAGCGTCTTCAAGTATGCCCAAAACCTCTCCCTGCTTTCCCTTGTAACTGCTGATAATTTCGTCTAACTTTTTCTCATCCTGCTGCGGCAGCTTAACTGTGATCATGTCAGTCTCTCCTTTGTGAGAATTTTTTATCTTTGTAATTTTTATGCGCCGGACTAAATTGCTACTACTTTGGTTGCATTTACTGTAGAAAACCCAAAAGTAAGAGAAATATTTCACAAGGCTTAACAAAAAAAACGTGCTAAATTAATGAATACTGTGAAATTTTAAGGTTCAGAAGGCCTTCTGCCATTTCGCATGACAATCCTCTGTTCCCTGCTGTTAAGAACGGTTTGTTATATTTAATGATTGCATTATATTATATTAATTTATTCTGTCAATAAGGATTTTTTTCACAAGGCGACTTAAAGTCAAATGCGCTAATATTTTGTTGTATTTAAAATAGAACTCTGAGTCGGAAATAATGATATTTTTTTAAGAAAGTTGTAAGTCATTGTAATCCCCTTGTTAAATCCCCATGCATACAAAAATCAATATCGCTTCCCTGCGCAACCTGAAGGTTGCGGCTACAAAATCAAGGTATACTGCGCTTCTATGTCAGATGTTGTATGGGCGATTCACGAATCGCCCAAACGCAGACAATTCCTCAATTGCAACTATTACCACATACACAAAACCAACGGCATACCGCATTTTTGTTTACTTTATAAAATTCTGATATGTCTCTTTAAACTTATCCTTACCGCATGCCAGCGCCGCTGTCAGCGGAGCGACTTTCTTAACCTCATTTACCATAGCCGCTGATACTTCCTGGATATCCCACTGCGCGTGCCAGTCCATCCTTAAGCGGGCTATATGATATACTTCCCTTAAGTTCGCGTTAATTATCACCCTGCGCCTGTGCGCGTTTGTAAGCGCGTATTCCGCGGCGTCCGGGTTTGATTTTACGAGCAGCTTATAAGCTTTCTCGGCGGACTCCATGGCGCTTTTAAAAATGTCAGTCTGTTTTGTCTCTATAATTGAAGGCGGCACAGTATACCCCAGCTTCACATCATACTGCTGCTTGAATATGGACATCATCCTGTGGCGTTTCATCTGTGCAAACGCGCTTGAACTCATTACCGCATCAAATACAAAATTCACAGATTCAAATTCCCTGTAAAGCGAATCATGTTCATTGAGCCCTTTAAATATTGCCTTTACAAAATCAGCGCTTCCTTTCTTACCGAGTTTCTTTGCCGCAGCCAGGCAATCCGTGTAAGGTTTGTCTGAATAGCCTGCCATCATTGCCGCGATTACCTTTGTGTCCGGTGAATCAGTATGGTCAATCAGGCTGACAAAAGACTGCTTTTTCGACTTTGCTTTTCCGGCCTTCATGTATTTTTTTACGGCTGACAAAGCTTTTTCCCTGCCGTCTTTTAAAAGCCCGTCCGAGACTTCAGCGCCGAACTGCTTTTTAAAGGCTTCCGGATCTGAAAGTATCACAAGCGACGGCACAATATCCCTGGCCTTTTCATATAATGCCGCTCCCAACTGTCGCACTTCAGCAAGCGGATGGTATTTAAGCTTCCTTATAATGTGCTCTAAGTTCCTCGCGTTTGAGGAGAAGCCAAGCTGGCACTCGGTTGCCAGGCATAACGCGTAGCGCGCGTCCTCTTTGGCCCAGCCTTCAAGCAGGTTCTGCCCTGATTTTGTCTCAAGCTGTTTTGGATACTGCTTCTTGCGGAATTCATGAAGGATTGGAAAAAGCTTCTTATAAGCCTCAACCTGCGTTGAAACCGCGGCGTCAAATATCTTCTTTTCAGGGACAGAAAATTCCTTCGGCGAGACATAGTCGCCCTCAAGGGTAATATACCTCTGTGATTTCTCGGTATATGAACAAAGCCTGGCTTCCTGAAGCGATTCCACAGCCAGCCTGGAGAGGCCGAGTATGTCAAAGTTCAGGTATGCGTGCTCAGCCACGGAATGGTGGCCCATTTTAAATACAATGTTCTCATTTGACTTTCTTGCTTTATCCACTTCTTCAAGGGAATCAGCCCTGAGTTCGGTTACCGGCCTTGGGTCCCTGCTTATCCTGGCATATGCCGCGGAAATGGTCTCGGGTGAGATATTATTCTTCCCGTCCCAGCCGTTTTTCTTCAGCTTGTTTATTATGTCAGCGTCCGCATTATACCCAGCAAGTTTGACTTCAAGCATCTATTTCCTCCGTGTCTTTTTATAACTTTTGTCTCCTGTCTCCAGGCTCAAAAGCTCAAATTTATTAATCTAAAAGGATATATTATATTATCAATCCTGTTTGGATTTATCAAGGTAAATTATATCCGGAAGGGGCCTAAACGCGGGCTTTTAGTTCATCTTTTCCTTTATTATCCTCTTAATCGCTTCCCTGTGCGCGTCCTTCAAATAATAAAACTTCATCCCTACGCGGTATTTTTGCAGCTCTGGTTCGTACTTTGACCAGCGCACATTGGCATACGCGCATATTTTAACGGAATATTCATCCAGGTTAATGTAGAACCTGATTATTTGCTCGGGAGGAATTTCCACATCCATCAGTAAAAGGGCTCCGCCTTCGCTTATGTTCTCAACTTCGGCGGTTTTGACCTGTTTTTTCATCCTTGAACTGATCGCCTGTGACATAACGGGAAATATTTCATATTGAACCGGTATTCGCGTATTGAGCCGTTTAAAAAGCCTTCGCTCAGGCCCCTGCTGTAACCCCATAGTATTATCCATATACATAGTATAACTCATAGAGCATACAAAAGCAAGTTATTGTAAAAAGTGTTTTGCCGCTTAAATTTACATGGGTATTATCTTGCCGGCCCTCTCATCATACTCATTTCTCCATTTTTCCGACGTCCCTAACATCAGCGACTCTGCCGGATTATAATTATCCGTCAGCACTGTCCCCTGTTTATTCGAGTACGCGTCTATATATAGGGGGCTTGTCTTAAAATCCTTTTCCGAGGCGTAAACAACCACATTGGCAAGCCCTATATCGTCGCATTTTAGCTTAACATTCTTAAATGCGGTTGCCGCTGTGGCATAAACAGCGGCGGTTAAACCGTCTGAAAGCTCAGCTTTTTTTGTGTCTCCGGTCGTTGTCCCTATGAGGTTTATTACCAGCATTCCGCCCGGGTTCAGGACGGTTTTAATCTCTTCTATTGATTCTTTTGAAAGTATATACTGGTAAATGCTGTATCCTGAAAACGCGTCCACAAACACCATATCATACCTTTTTTTTGTATTTCTTATGTAATGCCTGCCGTCGTCAATTATGACATTTCCGCTGAAACCGAAGTACTTTGCGGCAATTTCCGCGATAACCGGGTCTATCTCCACGTTATCCACATCAAGTCCCTTTTTCTTAAGTATTATATCAAACCCGCCTCCGCCAAGGCCGACTATGAGGGCGGTCTTTGGGGCGCCTTGCATTAGGAGCGAATTTTCAAACATTTTCATGTAACTTACCCAAAATTCATCTTTTCTTTTGTCGTATAAAGTTTGTATTGACCCGTCGATTAACAGAGCCCGCAGCGTCCTCATATAGTCCACAACCTTTATCCGAGCGTACGCAGACTGCCTGTCATAAATAACTGTCGTTCCTCCCTGCTTAAGGAAGCCGCCTTCATGCGGTTTTAAAACAAGTATTACTGCTATCAGAAGCAGAAAAAAAACCGGCAATTTTGGCTTGCCTGACATGGCCAGCCATATAAGGGCTGCGGCGCATAATACGCCCGCCATTATATCAATAATTATATTTATGCCCAGCATGGGGATGAGGTAAAACCCCGCTGATATTGCGCCTGCAAAACTGCCTATTGTTGATATCCCATAAAGCATGCCTGAAACGCTTCCTGCGGAACCTACATCTTTTATCGCCAACTTAAGGGCAAATGGCGTAACCATTCCCAGAAGGCAAAGCGGCAGCGCGAAGAGCACTACCGCGGTTAAAAGACTGCCTGCCCTGGCTCCGGCCCCGTTTAAGAACTTCATGACAGGGTTTGAAATAAAAGGTATTATAAAAACAAAAAAAGCTGAGGCCAGCAGTATCGCGCACAGTATTACAGGCGCCGGATTCTTATCGGCAAGCCTGCCCCCGATAAAATAACCTGCCGTAAGCGCCAGCAATGTCACGCCTATAAGGGAAGACCACACATATATTGTGGTCCCGAAATACGGGGCAACTATCCTTGTCCCGAGTATTTCCAGCATAAGCACGACCGCTCCCGTTATGAAAACAACACACGATATGTAAAACAACCTTACTTTGTCAGTCATCATATTTTATCCACGTCCCCGAGCCTGCTGGTGACGACCCTTTCTATGGAATCAAGCGCTTCTCCCGCCTGCTTGCCGTATGCCAGAAATTCAAGTTTCTCGCCTTTTGAGACGCACATTGATACCAGCTCAAGGGCCGCAAGGACGGATTTGACATTCATAAAGGGTTTGCCATCCAGCTTAAAATTATGGTGCTGCATGCCTTCCCTGTGGACATATATCTCACAGTCATATTTCTTGGCTATCGTTACCAATTTTCCCGAAGGCCTGACATGCAGGCCATGGTCAATATTGACCGTAAGTACACGGCTTAGAAACTGATTTTTTTCCAGGGATTCCCTTTCAGTCCTCCATACCGGCGCGTATTCTTCCGACCAGTCCTCCAGGTCGCCGCCTTTTGCCATGTAATCCTTTATCTTTGCCACCTGTTCCATGTTGTCATTACGGGTTTTTTCAAGACGCCATTCATCCAGGTATTTTTCAAGAAAATCCTTTATGGCCTCTTCTATGGTGACTTCCTTGCCTTCTTTTTGGGACATGAAGTACTTATGGTCCTGTATGGCCCGGAGCTCTGCCGGGGTAATGTCTTTTATGTCAATATGCGTCATTTTTTCTCCCTGTGATATATATTCACAATTAAATCCGGACGCTTTTTTTCAACTGCGCCTATTTAAATTTCTTTATGTGTATATTATACTACTGCTAATGTCTCTTTAAAAGCATTTTTATCGGCGGCGAGGCTTCGGGCTTGATTAAAGAGCTTAAAACAAGAACCGGGCGAGCCATCCGTTTTCGCTGAAGCTTCAACGGACATGGCCGGATCGCCCCTACGAAAACAAGACAATACATACCAACAAAGTCAAAGGCCGGGCGAGCCGGCGGCTCGCCCCTACGAAAGCAAGACAAGACATACCAACAAAGTCAAAGGCCGGGCGAGCCGGCGGCTCGCCCCTACGAAAGCAAGACAAGACATACCAACAAAGTCAAAGGCCGGGCGAGCCACCGGCTCGCCCCTACGAAAACAAGACAAGACATACCAACAAAGTCAAGTGCCGGGCGAGCCGGCGGCTCGCCCGGCACTTGAACTTAACCCGGCTTTCTTTGGCTTCCATGCCGCTCACTTTGCTGCCCATCCTGCCATATATACACGTTGACACTAATTTCAAATTCTGTTAATTTATTTATATTATTAAAAACCGGAGGTATCATGGACATAAAAGAAGAAGGTTTCGAGGAAGAAAAACCCATAAAGTCCGCCGTCGGCGTTGAAGACCAGCTTGATCTCTATAAGGACAGGCTCATCCTGCGTAAAAAAGGTCTTTCAAACTCGGTAAAAAAATCAAATAAATCCTTTAAAATATCAGAAATTTCATCCATTATGATAAAACCTGCAGGAACCTTATACGACGGAAAATTTGAACTGACGGCCTCGAATGGCATAAAGTATACAGTTGACTTCAAATCATACTCCCAGCCTGATTTTGAGGGACTGAAGATTATACTGGGTAAGTAAACCACTACTCACAATTACTTATAAAAACCAAAAAGGCCGGGCGATATGCCCGGCCTTTTTGTATTAAACAAAAAACTTATTTGTCTTTTGCCGCTATCTTTTTTCCTTTTTTCGCGTGAGCGGCCTTTATGGCAGCATGCGCGGCAGCGAGCCTTGCGATCGGTACCCTGTACGGCGAGCACGATACGTAATCAAGCCCTGCTCCGTTAAAGAATTCAACAGATGCCGGGTCTCCGCCGTGTTCTCCGCAGATTCCGATCTTCAATTTCGCCTTTACTTTGCGCCCTTTATCCACAGCCATCTTCACAAGCGAGCCTACGCCCACCTGGTCGAGTGTCTGGAACGGGTCAGATTCAAATATTTTCTTGTCGATATATGCTTTGGTGAATCCGCCTGCGTCGTCGCGCGAGAAGCCCAGGCATGTCTGGGTCAGGTCGTTTGTACCGAATGAGAAGAACTCGGCGTGAACCGCTATCTCATCGGCCGTAACTGCCGCTCTGGGTACTTCAATCATGGTTCCGACGAGGTACGGTATCTTAACGCCTTTTTCAGCCATAACTGCCTTGGCTGTAGCGTCAACTACGTTCTTCTGGTCAAGGAACTCTTTTACATTGCCTACGAGCGGTATCATGATCTCAGGGATGATCTTTTTGCCTGTCTTGTTAAGCTCGATTGCGGCTTCAATGACGGCGCGTGTCTGCATCTCTGAAATCTCCGGATATGTGATACCAAGGCGGCATCCGCGGTGCCCGAGCATCGGGTTGAACTCGTGGAGTTCTTCGACGCGGGCTAAGAGGATCTTCGCCTTTTCCAGGTCAGTGCCTGTGCCTTTAATAAGGTCAAGCGATTTTTTAAGCATATCGTTTGACATTGATGTCTTGCCTGTAGCTTCCATCCTGGCTACTTCAACCATGAGCTCTTCTCTCTTCGGGAGGAACTCGTGGAGAGGCGGATCCAGGAACCTGATGGTTACTCCGTAGCCTTCCATGGTCTGGAAGAGCCCTGAGAAGTCGCTTCTCTGCATCGGGAGGAGTTTTTTCAGAGCATCTCTCCTGCCGGCTTCGTCTGAGGCAAGGATCATTTCCTGCATGAACGGGAGCCTGTCAGCGTCAAAGAACATATGCTCTGTCCTGCAAAGCCCGATTCCCTCTGCGCCGTACTGCCTTGCCACTTTCGCGTCCCTTGGGACGTCGGCGTTTGCCCTTACCTTGATGGTTTTGAACTCGTCGACCCATTTCATGAACTCGCCGAATTCGCCTTCCATTTTAGGCTCCATTGTCGGGACTTTGCCGGCCATTACCTGTCCGGTTGTTCCGTCGATGGATATCCAGTCGCCTTCTTTAATTACAAGGCCCGATGATTTTACTGTCATTGACTTTGTCTTCTCGGAAACGATAAGCTCTTCGCATCCGGCCACGCAAACTTTGCCCATCTGCCTTGCGACAACAGCAGCGTGTGATGTTGCTCCGCCGCGCGCCGTCAATATGCCGGCCGCAGCGTCCATTCCGTGAATGTCGTCAGGCGATGTTTCCTGCCTTACGAGGATAACTTTTTCGCCTTTTGCCTTCCATTCCACAGCGTCGTCCGCAGTGAATGTGGCTTTTCCGGTGGCTGCGCCGGGTGAAGCGTTAAGGCCCTTCGCGATTACTTTTTTCTCGGCCTTTGAGTCAAATACGGGGTGCAGAAGCTGGTCGAGCTGAACCGGCTCCACCCTTAATACCGCTTCTTCTTTGGTGATGAGTTTTTCCTTGAACATATCAACGGCTATCTTTACAGCTGCCATGCCGGTCCTTTTGCCCGAGCGTGTCTGGAGCATGTAAAGTTTGTTCTTTTCGATTGTGAACTCAAAATCCTGGACATCGCGGTACTTTTTTTCGAGCCTGGATGTGATGTCCATAAGCTGCTTGTAAACAGCCGGCATGTCCTTGCCGAGATTGGCGATCTTGTTTGGTGTCCTAACGCCGGCGACGACGTCCTCGCCCTGCGCGTTTAAGAGGTACTCTCCATAAGGAACTTTTTCCCCGGTGGCAGGGTTTCTTGTGAAACCTACGCCCGTTCCCGAGTCATTACCCATGTTTCCGAATACCATGGCCTGAACGTTTACGGCGGTTCCGATGGACTCGGATATGCTGTTTGCTTTTCTGTAGAATATAGCGCGGTCGTTCATCCATGATTTAAACACAGCATCGCGCGCGCCCTTTAACTGTTCTATAGCGTCCTGCGGAAAGTCTTTGCCGAGGGATTTTTTCACAAATGCCTTGAATTCCACAACCATTTCTTTCATGTCGTCCGCCGTGAATTCAGTGTCCAGCGAAATTCCCTTTTTCTTCTTCATGGCGTCTATGAGGTGCTCGAATTCTTTCTTCGAGAGCTCCATGACAACGTCAGCGTACATCTGGATGAACCTTCTGTATGAATCCCACGCGAAACGCGGGTTGTTTGTATTCTTGATGATGGCCTGTACTGTCACGTCGTTGATACCGAGGTTAAGTATGGTGTCCATCATTCCCGGCATGGAGAACTTCGCGCCCGAGCGTACTGATACGAGCAGCGGGTTAACCGGGTCTCCGAACCTTTTATTTTCAACTTCCTCGAGCTTTTTGATGTACTGCATCATCTGGTCGTCTAAGCCTGCGGGTACTTTCTTGTTATTCTCGTAAAAGCCCGTGCAAACTTCGGTGGTGATGGTAAATCCCGGAGGGACCGGTACGCCCGCGTTTGTCATTTCCGCGAGTCCCGCGCCTTTTCCGCCTAACAGTGCCTTCATTTCGCCGTTTCCGTCAGCTTTGCCTTTGCCGAAAAAATAAACGTACTTTTTCGAGGCTTTGCCTTTGCCGGCCGGCTTTTTTGCTTTTGCTTTCTTGGCCATTTCTCTTTCCTCCTTGGTATAATATAAAAGATTTGTAATTGAAAACAACAGCGTAATTTTATCATAATGATAAACCTATTTCAAGGCAGAAAAATCATTTTTTTTGAATAAAAACGGACGTTTTTACGTTTTTTAAGGCCGGAAACTTGAAATACGCGAAAAACGCTGGTATACTTAATTTATGATTATAAGGTTAATAATTCCCATATTTGAAAGGGGTTTTTATGTCATCAACCATCTGGATAGGCAATATTAAATTTGGCCGGGTAAATGTCCCTGTAAAACTCCACAGTTCGGTAACCCAGGACCTTATCGGTTTCCACCTTCTGCACAGCCGCGACAGGGTCAGGCTGCGGCAGCAAATGATATGCGCGTATGACAAATCAGCAGTGCCTTCTGAAGAGCAGGTAAAGGGATTCCCCCTTGAAGGCGGAAAATACCTGCTCATAGACCCTGAAGAACTGGAACTGGCCGATCCGGCTGAAAGCAGGGATATAGTTGTCAGCGGTTTTGTAAAGCCCGGAGATATCGACCCGGCGTTTTTTGAACGCACATATTTTCTCGGTCCTCAGGCGCCCGCAAAAACCTACAGCGCTCTCGCCGCCGCGCTAAAAGAGATGAACGCGCTGGGTATCTGCACGTGGACCATGCGGAAACGCTCCTACCTGGGAGCGCTGCAGTCAGCGGGAAAGACATTAAGGCTCGATACTTTAAGGTATGCCGACGAGATCATCCAGCCGCGGAGCCTGGGACTTGAGGAGTTCCCTCTTTCAGAAAAGGAAATGGAAATAGGCAGCGAACTAATCAATAAGATGACCGTGGCGTTTGACCCGTCAAAATACGTCAACGGGCATATCGAAAAACTGCACGGGCTCATCGACAGGAAAAAACGCGGTGAAAAGATAACCCTGCTTAAGCCAAAACACCTCAAAGCGACAGAACCCGGAAAACTGCTTGAGGCCCTTAAAAAAAGCCTCAAAAAGGCGGCATAAAATGAAGACAAAAAAGAAAAAATCCGCCATTAAAAAAATCCCTTCCCTCAAAAAATCAGGACCGGCGATGGCGCAGCCAAAAGAGCCTGCCGCCCCCCATCAGGGCATCTGGAGCGGCACTATAAGCTTCAGCCTTGTGGCCATACCGGTGCGTCTTGTAAAAGCCGTGGAACCCGGCCGGGTCTCCTTCCGCATGCTGCATGGCAGGGATTATTCCCCTCTCGAAAGAAAAATGTTCTGCCCTGACGAGGAAAAGATAGTCCCACCTGAGGAAATAGTCAGGGGTTATGAGATTGAGCCGGGGAAACACCTGGTCATAACCGACGAGGAACTGGAATCCGTATCGCCTGAGCGCAGCCGCACCATAGAGATACTGGAGTTTGTAAACGCCTCCGATATCGACCCCATATATTACGACCACCCTTACTACCTCTCCCCGTTAAAAGGCGGTGAAAAATCATACTGCCTCCTGGCGGAGGCGCTGCAAAGATCCGGCAGGGCAGGCATAGCGAAGTTTGTGCTCGGAGAGCGCGAATATCTTGTGGCGGTTAAAAGCAGGGATAAGGTCCTGGAGGTTTCCACCCTGCATTACAGCAGCGAGATACAGTCGGATGAAGCCCTTATTCCCGCGGATGCCGCCGACCCCGCAGAGGTAAGCACATTGAAAAATTCCATTAAAAAAATGATGACGGTATTTTCACCGGAACAATTCTCCGATCCGCGAAGAAAAAAACTCATGGAAATCCTTAGGGATAAGGCAAAGGAGAAAAAAGAGGTGCAGTCTCCGGATACAGGTGAAAAAACCGCTGAAGGCGTGGAAGACCTGGTGGCGGCGCTTGAAGCCAGCATGCGGAACGCAGAGAAGGAAAAATGAGCTCCAAAACAGTTAGGATTAACAACAAAACCCTTACCCTCTCAAACCTGGAGAAAAACTTATACGCCTCATACGGTTTTTCCAAAGCCCGGATACTTGAATACTACCGGGTCATCGCCCCTTATATGCTTCCCCATCTAAAAGGCCGCGCGCTTACCCTGAAGCGTTATCCCGACGGTGTTGAAAAGGGTTATTTTTTTGAAAAACGCTGCCCCGCCTACAGGCCGGCCTGGATGGAAACGGCTGAAGTCGCCTATGGAAAGGATAAAAAGCTCACAGCCTGCCTTATTAACGGCCTTGAAAGCCTCATGTGGGTGGAAAACCTCGCCTCCATCGAGCTGCATGTCCCCCTTGCCAGGGCTGCCAGCCAGTATACCCCGGACAGCATAGTGTTTGACCTTGACCCCGGTGAAGGCGCCGGCGTGCTGGAATGCGCCCGGGTGGCCCTCATCCTGAAAAAACTCCTTGATGACACCGGCCTTGAGAGCGCGGTTAAAACCTCAGGTAAAAAAGGGCTTCATGTCTTCGTCCCCCTTAATTACGCTGCCGCCACATATGATGACACTAAAAAATTTTCACGGGCCGTTGCCGAAGCGCTGCAGTCCGCTTACCCTGGCCTTGTCACGTCAAAAATGGACAAAAGCTGCGCTCCGGAAAAGTATTCATAAACTGGTCTCAGAACGACCCTTCAAAAACCATGGTATGCGTATACTCCCTGCGGGCCGGAGACATACCGTCGGTTTCCTGCCCGATATCCTGGAAAGAGCTGAAAAAACTTTTGAAACAAAATGACCCTGACAAATTCCTGATAACGCACCTGCAGGCCGCGTTGCGCGCCAAAAAATACGGCGACCTTTTTAAATTCATGCTTGAAAAAAAGCAGAAGCTGCCATTCTTATGAGCCTGAAAGAATACGGAAAAAAAAGAAAACTGAACGCCACGCCCGAGCCCGGCCCCGCCCCCAAAAAAGCATCCGGCCGCAACCTCATATTTGTCATACACAAGCACGCCGCCAGGAACCTTCACTATGACCTGAGGCTGGAAATGGCAGGCGTACTCAAAAGCTGGGCCGTGCCCAAAGGGCCTTCGCTTGATCCTTCAGTAAAAAGGCTCGCCATGATGGTTGAGGACCATCCCTATGATTATAAGGACTTCGAAGGCGTCATTCCCGAAGGCAATTACGGCGCCGGCGGAGTCATAATCTGGGACCGCGGGGTTTATACGCATCCCCTGGCGGAAAACGCAAAAGACGCGGAAAAGCTCCTCCTTGCCGGATTAAAAAAAGGCGAATTGAAATTTGTTCTTGCGGGCAAAAAGTTAAAGGGCGGATTCGCACTGGTGAAAACCAAGTGGGAAAAAAATTCATGGCTCTTATTCAAGGAAAAGGACTCCTTCACCGCCTCCGCTGACGTCCTCATGGACGGCCGTTCAGCCGCGTCAGGAATCACACTGGAAAAACTCACCGGAAAAAATAACGCGCCCGGCCATGAAAATCCAAAAAAAGATGCCATCCCGGGCAATGACACCCCAAAAAAATCCATGCCTCACGGGATAAACCCCATGCTTTCCATGGCGGTTAAAAAACCTTTTGACCGCCCCGGCTGGATTTTCGAGGTAAAATGGGACGGCTACCGCGCCATCGCCGAAACCGGCAGGGCCGGAACAGGGCTTTTCTCGCGAAATAAAAATTCCCTTTCCAGCAGGTTCCCTTCCGTCGCAGAAGCGCTTAAAAACATAAAACATGATGCCATACTGGACGGCGAGGTCGTAGCCCTTGACAACGCCGGGATGCCCGACTTCCAGAAGCTGCAGGACCATTCCGGTCAGGGAAGCAATCTCATATATTACGCCTTTGACATACTTTTCCTGGACGGCCGCGACCTTACCTCCCTTCCCCTAATTAAAAGGAAGGATATATTGAAATCCATAATCCCTTCTGCCGGCAGCATACGCTACTCCGACCATGTCCTAAGCGACGGCATATCCTTTTTTAATGCCGCCAGGAAAAAAGGGCTGGAAGGCATTGTCGCCAAAAGGGCTGACAGCCGTTATCAGCCCGGCTCCAGAAACGGTGACTGGCTTAAAATAAAGAACCGCCTCACCCAGGACTGCGTCATAGCGGGTTTTACAAAACCCCGGGGTTCCAGGGGATACCTGGGCAGCCTGGTGCTGGGCACCTATGAAAAAGGGGTCCTTACATACGCGGGACACTCAGGCGGCAGCTTTGGCAGCAGCACAATAAAAAACCTGTATGAAAAGCTCCTTCCTCTGTCGGTGAAAAAATGCCCTTTTAAGGCAATCCCGCCCGGAACGGCACAGGCATCCTGGGTAAAACCGGTGATGGTATGTGAAGTTGAATTCACTCAATGGACAAAAGAGGGCATATTAAGGCATCCTGTATTTTTAAGGGTGAGGGACGACATGAAAGCAAAAGAAGTTTCCAGGGACCGTATGAAACCATGAAGGAGGCTCAGTTATGAGGATATATGCCGGCACCAGCGGTTTTGGATACGATGAATGGAAAGGAAATTTTTATCCGGAAAAAATATCAGGCGCGAAAATGCTCTCCTACTACTCAACCCGGCTTCAAACCGTCGAGATAAACAACACCTTTTACCGGATGCCCACCCCGGCCGTGGTCAATTCCTGGGTGAAGCAGGTCCCGCCCGGCTTCCTTTTTACGGTCAAAGCGCCGCGCATCATAACCCACATAAAACGGCTGCAATACGTTGATGAGGAGTGCGGGTTCTTTTTTAATTCAATTTCAGGGCTTAAAAAAAACCTTGGCTGCGTCCTGTTCCAGTTCCCCGCGAGTTTCCGCGACGACCAAAAGCGGCTTAAGGATTTTTTAAAGCTTATACCCGCCAAAATCCCCTGCTCCTTTGATTTCAGGAGCGCCACCTGGCATAATCCGGGCACATATGCACTGCTTAAAAAACGCGATTTCAGCCTTTGCATGGAGGACACTGATGAAAGCCCGGTAAAAAAGATTATTTCCACGGCAAAATGGGGTTATTTAAGGATGAGGGGGCTTGATTACGGGGTTAAAGAATTAAAACAATGGGCAAAAAAAATAAACGCGCAAAAATGGAAAAAGGCTTTTATTTTTTTCAAACACGAGGACGATTCAGCAGCCAGGGGCCCGGAACTCGCGGAATTATTCAGGCGGATGTCCGAAAAAAAACCACAATAACATGCTTCTCAGGACAACCCCGACGCTTTAAAAAGTTTTTCAAGATAGTCAGCCTCATCAAAACTTAAAAATACGCCGATCTTTATGATGCCGCTTTGCGTCCCGGCCTCAAAACACCCTTTATTCAGTTCCGCCTCCGACTTAAGCATGTATTGAATATCTTTTTCCGGGGCGTATGACGTCATTTTTATCCCGTTTATCCCGCCGAGCAGCGCCTGTTTTTCATAGCCTATACCTGCAATTTTCCTGGCGTATACCAGCTTCTCTTTATCAATCGTGATTGTTTCGCTGCCAAAGAGCGTCCATAGAGCCGCGCGGGTTATAATAAAAGCTGCCAGCCACTTAAACACGATTGAAATTCCTGCCATGGTATATCCGAGAATCACCGCCATGACGCCCCTGGAGAATACAAAACCCAACAGGTTAAAGAGTATTACCGTGGCTGTAAAAGCGGCAAGTAAGACTACTAGAAGTATGGACATGTTTAAAAGACTGTTGTTTGATTTTATCCTGATTACAGTTTTATCCCCGTCCTGCAATACTGTAAATCGCTTCGGGGTTTCTTCCATGATATATTATAACTTTGCCGGTGTGGTATCAGCCTGGGCGTCTGTTACAACTTCCCCGTCCGGCAGATATTTGTATATTTCAAGGTTGTAAGCGTCCGTATTCTGATATACAAGCCCGATGTCCATGGCGTACCAGTGTTCTTCATGCCCAATTTTGCCGTCGCCCTCGTCTATCTCGCTTGCGATTCTGAAAATGTGGGTCTTCTTGCCGTCAATCACAGCTTCAACTTCATCAAGCACTGTAAACTTCGCCGAAGTCTGTCTTGTAATCTTGAAAAAGTTCATGAGAAATACGGTACCCGTGGCTTTTGATTCCCACGTATCCCCTTTCACAAGCGGGAATTTAAGGTACTGCATTTCAGGCTCAAGCAGCACATCCACAAATATGAAGCCGAACACCGGGAACTTCAGGTTGCGTATGAATGCCCCGTCCTTTGTAAAACGGACAACATTCCCTTTATTTTCGGCAGGCACGAAATAATAATAGTAGTCATTCCCGTTTATGACTGTTTTAGAGTCCAGCAGCCCCACCACGTTTAATATTGTGTTGGGTTTATCCTTATGTATCATCCTGAAATGCCAGCGGCCTTTCATGTTCAGAGGGGATATGACCTGCCAGTCCTTGATTGTAGCGCTCAAAGAAGCACAGATAGTGGTAGCCGAAGCAAACATGGCTCCATATGGCACGTCCGTTGACAGCGGCGTCAAAGAGGCTGTTGATGAAGTAGCCGGTGTTATGACAGCAGGAACATCAGCCGCAAAACAGAACCCGCATATAACGGTCATTATTGTTGCTATTATTAAGGTTTTTTTCACTTCTCGTCTCCATGATTGTTTTAAGCTAAGAAAACAACGTAATGAGTATATTATAAAGCCCCGACCGGGTCAAGAAAAATAGTCGTGTTAAACATCCAATAATAACGGACAGAAGTAAGGAAATTCATCGAAAGGCTTCATTGTATCGAATGGCGGACGAAACGAGGCAACTTACAGAACTTGATTAGGCAATTGAAGGAGTGGATTGCGACCGAAGAATCACTTGAACTATACGATAATAATGTTTTATAGACATTTTAACAAATTACTTCAAAATTGGTTTGAGCGGAAATCCTTTGGGCTGCTTGGCGTTGTTTGTCGCAAACGATTTATCTGCTGAATTAAGAATATATATCAATTCATTTTCATCAATCCGAAAAAGTATATCGTTTGAATTATAATAAGATTTATAGTCGTTATCGTCCCACTTGATTTGGTCAAATTTATATTCAAGATTTTTATCACCTAACAACACAATGAAAGCACCCGAAGATGAAATTTTTGCACTTTGATTATTTAGTACCAACACCTTCCCAATAACGATTTTATCAATTTTCCCCTTGTCTTTTTTGTAGAAGATTGGCTGGATATAAATTTTCTCCCCGCAGTTATTGTATAGTGTTGCGTATATCTTGACATCACATACTGCAAACATCGTATAAAACACACTAACAATAACATATCCAACAAATACCGTTGAAATGATTTTAATCAGTAACTTGATTTTTTCCATTTTCCCTCCGCTAATCTGATACTTATTTTATCACCACAAATGATAAAAACAAAGATAAAAGTTCAAGATGCTGTTTTGGGTAGTCCTATTTGATAAACCAGTGAAAATCTCGGCTTAATAAACCCCTGTCTTTAAATGAGAAAAGCCCTTCTCCAATTAAAGAGAAGGGCTTTTTCAATGGCGGGGAAAACAGGACTCGAACCCGCTGTTATAATTAAAGATTGGTCTATCCAACTTTCGCAAAGTTCACAAAATAGACATACCCGTTCTTTTCAACTGTAAACCAAACCCTAAAATACGGACCGGTCATGTGGATCTTGTTTAGACGGGTGTCCAGAGATGGCTCGTATACGAATGGCTGCGCGGTTTTGACGTAGGGACTTTTTAGACGGACAAAACCATCGCTTCTGTTGTATTCCCTTTTCCTGCCTACATCCGCCCTGATTCGCGTGATTATTGCCTGTTCCTCCGCGGACAGAAGGAGGAATTTCCTTAAGAAATCAGCGAGCATTTTAACAAGCCGCATCCGTTACTTCTTCTTGGCCTTTATCGTCTTTACAACCTCGTCAAAATCAACGGCGTCCTTCTTTTTCTTCTCATACCCGGCGAAAACATTGGCGCTTTCGTTAAGTAAATAGCGTTCTATCTCGTTTTCAGCGGCTTTTTCGAAGAATTTGTTTACCATGAGGCCCTGTTCGTGGCAGAAGTCGTAAAAGGCTTTTTTCTTTTCTTTGTCTATCTTTAGGGTTACGGTGATGGTGCTCATGTAAACCTCCTTGTTCGTTTCTAAAACAAGTATATCGTAAAATATTACGAGAATCAAGTATAATTTTACCAATCAATAATCAAAGTCCTTCGTAGGGGCGAGTCCTGCTTCGCTGGACATGGCCGGTGGCTCGCCCGGGTTTAGATCTAAGGCCGGGCGAGCCACCGGCTCGCCCCTACGAGATCAAAGTCTTAACAAAAAGAACGGTGTTGTGTTGTTCCTCCTTGCGGGCTGCCACCGGCTTTCGCTGAAGCTTCAGCCGGCGAGCATGGGGGCGGCCCCTACAGGAACACAAAGAATCTAGAATCATTGCGTTACAAAGCACATTTGCGTTTTAACGCTGCGCGTGGCGGGTGGATGTGGCTTTTTGAAGGAACGTATGGGCTCGGAGGATTGCGGACTAATCAACTGCTTCCCAATTTAGCAATCCGTAATGATACCCTTCCAGCATCACACTTCCTCCAGCCATGTTGATTATCTCAAGCCAGGATACAAGCAAAGCCATTGTTACTTCAAAAAACACATCCACCCGCCACGCGAAAAGCTGTGCGGGCGGACACATAGGTCCGCCCCTACAAGGACACATCCACCCGTCACGCGAAACACCGTGCGGGCCGCCACATGGGGCGGCCCCTACAGGGACGTAATTGAAATGCTAATAAAAAAGGGCCGCCTTTTCAGGCGGCCCCGTATCTAATTGAAAATTCAAAATCGAAAATTGAAAATTAGCCCTTCTTCAGCCTTTCCGTTATCGCCGGGAGGATCTCGTTTAAGTCACCAACGAGTCCGAACTTTGCCACTCCGAATATCGGCGCTTCCGGGTCTTTGTTTATCGCTACGATAATATCCGACGACTGCATGCCCGCCAGGTGCTGGACTGAACCTGAAATGCCGCACGCGATGTAGATCTTCGGCGAGACGGTCTTTCCAGTCTGGCCTACCTGATGCGAGTACGCGATCCAGCCTGAGTCAACCGCGGCCCTGGATGCTCCCACTGCGCCGCCTAATGCCTGCGCGAGGTCGCGTACCAGCTTGAAGTTTTCTCCGCTTCCTACGCCCCTTCCGCCCGATACTATGATATCGGCTTCAGAGATGTTTATTGTCGTCTCAAGTTCCTCAATGAATTCAACAAAATGCGACTTTGACTCGAGGTTCTCCGGTTTGATCTTCGGTTCGATGATCTCGCCTTTCCTTGCCGCGTCAGGTGTAAGCGGTTTGAATACTTTATACCTGACGGTTGACATCTGGGGCCTTCTCTCAGGTGTCATAATCTTTGCCATAAGAGACCCGCCGAATGCCGGCCTGATCTGCATTAAGTTCCTGGCTTCCATATCAAGTTCAAAACCCGTACAGTCAGCTGTTAAGCCCGCGTTTAAGAGTATGGATACCCTCGGAAAGAACGCCCTGCCTACAGCGGTCGCGCCTGTGAGGATAATCTCAGGCTTGAACTGTTCCGCCACGTCAGCAAGCACATTGGCGTAAAGTTCGTCATTGAAATGGTCGAGTTTCGGGTCGTCCACCACGTATACTTTGTCCGCTCCGGCCGCGATTAAGTCCTGCGCCTTTGCCTTTATTCCGTTTCCTATAAGGACTGCCGCGAGCTCAACCTTCAGCTGGTCAGCCAGCTCCCTGCCTTTACCTAAAAGCTCAAAATCAACCTTATGAAGTACGCCGCGCCTCTGCTCGGCAAAAACCCATACTCCCTTAAAATCCGCTTTATTTAATTCAGCCATGTGTATGTGCCCCCTTATTTAACGAGGCCAAGCGATTTAAGCTTGCCAAATAGATTTTCTGCCTTTGTTGCCGCATCGCCCTCTATCATCTCGGCTTTGCCCGCTTCCCTTGTTGCGTTCCAGCTCTTTGCCACCCTGGTCGGGGAATTCTTAACGCCGACCATTTTCTCGTCGCCGTTAATATCGGCAAGCGTCATAACCGCGGGTTCATACTTCTTCGCGCGCATCTTGCCTTTTAATGACTCGAGCCTTGGTTCATTGATCTCTTTTACCACTGTGAGGGCAACCGGCAGTGTCGCTTTTACCACATCTATGCCGTCTTCCATCATTCTTTCCACAACTATCTCTTTATCATTGATTTCCCTGATTTTCTTTACCCATGTAAGCGAAGGCATCTTCATGTACTGCGCCGTTGACGGGCCAACCTGCGCCGTGTCCCCGTCCACTGCCTGCTTTCCAAAAAGTATGATGTCGCAGCCTATCTTCTCAGCCGCTTTGGCGAGCGCGTATGATGTTGCCCATGTGTCGCTTCCGGCAAGGAGCCTGTCGCTTAAAAGGACTGCTTCATCAACGCCCATTCCAATGGTAACCTTCAGCATTTCTTTCGCCATAGGCGGCCCCATGGTTACAACTGTAACGGTGCCTCCAACTTTCTCTTTAATCCTCAATCCTTCTTCAACAGCGTACATATCAAAGGGGTTCATTACCGTACCCGCGGTCTCCCTTTTCAGTGTCCCTGTTTCCGGGTCGACTTTGATGTTAGTCGTGTCAGGAACCTGCTTAATGCAAACAACGATTCTCATTTAGTGCCTCCTTAAAAGTATAAGTTCGAAGTTCGAAGTTCGAAGTTCGGGGTTCGGAGTTCGGAGTTCGGAGTTCGATCTAACGGACCGAACTCCGAACCCTACCCTCCGAACTCCGAACTGTCTTTATTTCTTCTTTGCCGCCGATTCCTTGATCATTTTCGCGGCTATCTCATTTAACTGTATCTGGCTTGTTCCTTCATATATCTGGGTTATCTTCGCGTCCCTCATCATCTTCTCTACCGGGTACTCTTTCATGTATCCGTATCCGCCGAAAAGCTGGACCGCGTTTGTCGTGACCCTCATGGCCACTTCGGAAGCGTAATACTTTGCCATGGCCGAGTCCTTAGCGAAATCAGCGGCGCCCGCGTCAACTGAACGCGATACCTGATACAGGAGGGCCCTTGCCGCTTCAACATCTACCGCCATATTGGCGAGTATATGCTGGACAGCCTGGAACTGCGATATCTTGGAACCGAACTGTTCCCTCTGCCTTGTGTATGCCAGGGCTTCGTCAAGTGCGCCCGCGGCTATACCCAATGCCTGTGCCGCAACTCCCGGCCTCGAGTGGTTCAGTGTCCATACGGCGTGGATGAAGCCCATGCCTTCTTTTCCGCCGAGCAGGTTTTCAGCCGGTACTTCGCAATCCTGGAAAATCAGTTCGGTCGTTGCCGACGCCCTGATGCCCATCTTGTTTTCTTTCTTTCCGAATGTGAAGCCTTTCCATCCTTTTTCAACTATGAAGCAGGAGCAGCCCCTGGTGCCTTTTGCCTTGTCAGTCATGGCAAATACGGTGTAGGTCTCGGCTTCGCTGCCGTTTGTGATCCACTGCTTTGTCCCGTTCAATATGTACTTGTCGCCTTTTTTAACGGCTGTGGTCCTCATGGAGCCGGCGTCGGAGCCCGCGTCAGCTTCAGTAAGGCCGAACGCCGCGAGTTTTTTGCCCGAGGCTATGTCTGGAAGGTATTTTTTCTTCTGCGCTTCTGTTGCTCCCAAAAGAATCGGGAATGTGCCGAGCGCCGTGGCTGCCATGGCAAGCGATATGCCGCCGCAAACTTTCGAAAGTTCTTCAACCGCGAGCACGAGCTGCATGATGCCTTTGCCGTTTGATGCCGGTGTGGCCATGCCGCCGTACGCTTCGGGTATGTAAAGTCCGCAGAGCCCGAGGTCCGCCATTTCTTTTACTATATCCCAGGGAAATATTCCCTCTTCGTCATAGTGTTCCCTGACAGGCTTAATCTTTTTCTGGGCAAGCTCCCTGCATGTATCCACTATCATCTGTTCTTCTTCTGATAAAAAATAATTCATTTCTTTTATTCCTCCTTAAGCATTTTTTCCATGGCCCTCTGCGCCGCCATTTGTTCAGCTTCCTTTATGGTCTTTCCCTGACCCGAGCCTATTACCGCCCCGTTTACCGCAACGTCCACAAAGAAAACCTTTATGTGCTCCCGGCCTTCGGACTTTACCACCGTATACTCCGGCAGCTTCCCCGAGGTTGCGAGCACTTTTATCTGGAGCCCGGACTTATAATCCCCGAAATCCGTACGGGACTTAAGGTCCTTAAACTCTTCTTCGTAAATATGCAGGATGAACTTCCTTGCTTCCTGATAGCCTTTCAAAAGGTAAATGGCCCCGATTATGGACTCTATGACATCGCTTATTATCTTCTTGTTATTCTCGATGTCCTTTACCTTTAATGCCGAACCTAAGTTGACACGGCCGGCCAGCTGGTTCTCAGCGCCTATCTTATAAAGCACCTCTTTGCTTACAAGGTACCCTTTAAGCTTGGCTATGGCGCCTACGTCAGGCTGTTTTATCTCATGGTAAAGAAAATCGCTTACCACGGCCCCGAGTATGGAATCACCCAGGAACTCAAGCCTTTCGTAATGCAAATCATTCACTGACTTGTGTGTCAGCGCCTGCTTTACTTCTTTGGAGTTCAGCAGCCTGCTTTTACGCAGGTAGGAAAATATGTAACTTTCCTTTTTTACCTGAACTTCTTTATTATTATCGAGCCGTTGTGGCCCCCGAAACCGAAAGAGTTTGATAATGCGTAGTTTACCTCAAGCGATCTTTTCGTATTTGGCACGTAATCCAGGTCGCAGCCTTCCCCGCCCTGAACAAAGTTCCTGGTGGGATGGATAACGTTATTCATGCAGGACATGGCGCAGATGATAGCTTCCACAGCGCCTGTTCCGCCGAGCATGTGTCCGGTCATCGATTTTGTCGATGATATCGGCACCTTATAAGCCTGCGCCCCAAAAAGGGTCCTCACAGCCAGTGACTCTGTCTTATCGTTCAGTTCAGTGGAAGTACCATGGGCGTTGATATAGCTTACGTCGTTGACACCGATGCCCGCGTCATTCAACGCGTTTTTCATGCACAGTATGGCTCCGCCGCCGTCAGCCGAAGGCGCTGTCATGTGGTAAGCGTCATCTGAAGCGCCATAACCGGCGTACTCGGCAAGAATCTTCGCGCCGCGCGCCTGTGCGTGTTCAAGTGACTCGAGTACCATCATGCCCGAACCGTCAGCCATGACAAACCCGTCGCGGTCTTTGTCAAAAGGCCTGGACGCGTGCTCCGGGTCGTCATTTCTTTCCGATAAGCTTCTCGCTGCCTGGAATCCGGCTAAACCGAGCGGTGTAATCGCGGCTTCAGTACCGCCTGCAATTGCCACATCAGCGTCGCCTCTCTGAATAATATTCGCGGCTTCGCCTATGGAATGGGTTCCGGTGGCGCATGCCGTGACTATGCACATGTTTGGCCCCCTGAAACCGTACTTCATGGATACAAATGCCGACGCCATGTTGGGTATAAGCATGGCGATAAGGAACGGTGAGATCCTGTCCGGTCCTTTTTCAAGGAGCACGGTCTGCTGCTCTTCCGTTACATTGATGCCGCCTACGCCCGAGCCCATAAGCACCGCTACGCGGTCCTTATTTAATCCGGGAAAATTCAGTATCCCCGACTGCTCAATGGCTTCTTTGCTCGCCTTTAAGCCCAGCTGGATATAAAGCGGAGTGCGCCTTATTTCCTTTTTATCCATAACCTCTGTGGCGTCAAAGTTCTTTATGGTACCGGCAATCCTGGTCTTGTATTTCGCAGTGTCAAAGTGCGTTATCGGCCCTATGCCGTTTTTGCCTTCTAAAAGGGCTGCCCACGTATCATTAACATTGTTACCAACGGGCGTAATCACGCCCATGCCGGTAATTACTACTCTTTTATTCTTCATGCGAAACCTCTGATTTGGATTTTGTTAAGCCTTATATCTTTGACTTAACGAATTCAATCGTTTCGCCGACTGTTTTGATCTTTTCGGCGTCTTCATCGGCTATTTCCAGGCCGAATTCTTCTTCAAGTGCCATAACAAGCTCAACTGTATCGAGCGAATCGGCTCCAAGGTCATCAACAAACGAAGCTTCCGGTTTTGCTTCCGAAGGATCCACGCCAAGCTGCGCTACAACTACGTCTTTTACTCTTTCTTCTACTGTTTTGTCTGCCATTTCTAAAACCTCCTGAATTTTGTTTTCTTTCTTTTTTTGTTTTTAATTTGTTTTAATATTCTTCAGCGCAAAGCGCTGCTTGTAGTCCGACGTCTGCTGCGTAATTATATATTATACCGCTTGTCCTCGTCGCAAGCTCCTCGGACTTGAGCGGGTATAGCATCTCGTACGCCTCGCCTGCGCGCTTAAGCGCTTGGCTCAGCTACGATCTGCTACATCGCCATTCCGCCGTCTACTCTGATGGTCTCGCCCGTCGTATATGCCGAAAGGTCCGAAGCCAAAAACAGCGCCGCGTTCGCGACGTCCTGGGGCGTTCCCATCTTTTTAGCCGGTATCAACTCGATCATCTTTGCCTTTACCTCTTCAGTGAGCTTATCCGTCATAGCCGTCTGGATGTATCCCGGGCATATGGCGTTCACGCGGACATTACGTCCGCCAAGTTCCTTGGCCACAGATTTGGTTATACCGATAACGCCGGCTTTTGTAGCCGCGTAATTGGTCTGTCCGGCATTTCCCATGAGGCCGATAACCGAAGAAATGTTAATTATCGAACCCCATCTCTGCTTCATCATTAACTTGCCAACCTTCTGCGTAAAGTTAAAAGTGCCCTTTAAATTAATGGCTATTACAAGGTCCCATTCCTGCTCGGTCATCCTGACTAACAGGTTGTCCCTTGTGATGCCCGCATTGTTGACAAGTATATCAATCTTTTTAAACCTGTCAACCACTTTTTCCACTGTTGCTTCAACGTCGGCTGTGTTAGAAACGTCACATTTGAACGCCTCGGAATCGACCCCGAGTTTTTTAATGTTTGCCGCTGTTTCCTGCGCTTTTTCAAGGTTTACGTCGAGAATGGCTACAGATGCGCCCTCTTTTGCGAGCGTCATGGATATGGCCTCGCCAATACCCTGCGCCCCGCCTGTAACTAAAGCTACTTTACCGCTAACTAATCCCATGATTACCTCCAAAATTTATTCCGGATTCTATATTCTAGATTCTGGATTCCGGGTTAAACTGTCAGCTTATCCACGTCTGTAAGCTTATCTACGTTAAAAGCCTTTACATTCCTGTCTATCTTCTTTATAAGGCCTGAGAGCACGCATCCCGGGCCTATTTCAACGAATGTATCAACGCCCTTTGATATCATATACTGGACTGACTCGACCCAGCGTACCGAACCTGTAATCTGGTTAATAAGGGCTTCCTGAATCTGCCCGGAGGTCTTTACTTCGCCTGCCAGGAAGTTTGAAATAACGGGTATGGCCGCGTCTTTAATTCCAAATCCGGATATCTCTGTTTTCAGGCTGTCTGCCGCGCTCTGCATTAACTTTGAATGGAACGCTCCGGCTACAGCTAGTTTAATATACCTTTTCGCGCCGAGTTCCTTTGCGATGGCCTCTCCGGCGTCTATTCCTTCAATACTTCCTGATACTACCACCTGTCCCGGGGAGTTCAGGTTTGCTGCCGTTATATATCCCGCTGCCCCAGCCTTATCACAAAGGTCTTTAATCTTTGCGTCATCAAGCCCGAGCACCGCTGCCATGCCGCCTTTATTCTTAACTGAGGCTTCCTGCATAAGAGCGCCCCTGCGGCTGACGAGCTTGATGCCGTCTTCAAATGAAAACGCCCCTGCCGCGTAAAGCGCGCTGTACTCGCCAAGGCTGTGCCCTGCCGTGTAAGCCACTTTTCCGGCGAACCTGTCCTTTAATGCCTCATATATGGCGCAGCTCATGGTAAAAATCGCGGGCTGCGTATAATCAGTCTTCTTTAATTCCTCTTCCGGGCCGATGAACATGACATCTTTTAAACGGATATCAAGTTTGCTCCGGAGCGCGGCTTCGGCCGCCGCAAAAATCGCGTGCGCCCTTTCATTGCCCTCGCAGAAATCAAAACCCATGCCCACGTACTGCGCGCCCTGGCCGGGGAAAACAAGTGCGATGCTCATAAAAACTCCTTTAAAAATTAATTCGTGCTATGTGGTGTGTGGTATGTGATATGTGTACCGCTTCATCTTTCACATACCACTTAGCACATATCACTTATCACATTTTTAGAACTTTACAACCGCTCCGCCCCACGTCAATCCCCCGCCGAAAGCGGAGAATGCTACTGTGTGGCCCCTTTTTATCTTCCCCGCTTCATACGCTTCCGCGAACGCTATCGGGATGGTCGCGGCTGAAGTGTTGCCGTAACGCTGTATGTTTATTATATTTTTTTCATCAGGTACGTTGAATTTTTTAGCTATGTACTGGATTATCCTTATGTTTGCCTGGTGGAATATCATAAAATCCACCTGATCCGCGGTGACTCCCGCCAGCGCCATAGCCTTATCAAGGGCTTCCGGCATCTTCTCAACGGCGTTTACATATATTTCCTTGCCGTTCATGTGCATGAAGTTCTGCTTTTCATCCAGCACTTTCTGGGATAAAGGCATAACAGATCCGCCTCCGGGCTGGCAAAGATATTCAGGATGGCTTCCGTCGGAATTAAGATATGTTGACATTATCTGGCTGGTCTCGCTGGGGCCTATTACCATGGCTCCGGCACCGTCGCCCATTAAAACGCAGGTGTTCCTGTCTGTCCAGTCAAGGTATGTGGAAAATTTCTCGGCCGCTATAAGCAGGACCCTTTTATAAAGCCCTGACTCAACCATGGACCTGGCCACTGTCAGCCCGTATATGAAACCCGAGCACGCGGCTGAAACGTCAAAAGCCGGCACGTTTTTCAATCCGAGTTTTGCAGTTGTGATACATGCCGTAGCCGGCCACGCGTAATCCGGACAGATAGTCGGTATAACTACGAGGTCAATCTCATCCTTATTAATGCCGGCGTCCTTGATGGCGCGCTCAGCCGCTTTTAAAGCCATATCTGACGTGCATTCGCCTTCGGCAGCTATGCGCCTCTGCTCTATACCCGTCCTGGTTCTTATCCATTCGTCGGATGTATCAACGATTTTCTCAAGTTCAAAATTGGTCATTATTCTTTCAGGCACATAATAACCGCACCCGAGTATTCCCGCTTTTATGCTCACTTCTCTCCTCCTAAGACTTTTATTCCCTCTTCTATTTCTTCATTTATGTGGTCCTTGATGAACTCCGCGGCTACTCTGATCGAGTTTTTAATCGCCTTTACATTGGCCCTGCCGTGGGTTATTATTACAGGTTTTTTTATGCCTATAAGCGGCGCTCCGCCGTATTCGTCGTAACTGAATTTTTTCTTCATTTTGCTGAAAACAGGCTTCAAAAGCATGCCGCCTATCATGGCAAGAATGCCCCCGTTTTTTATGCCATCCTTTATGCCGTTAAACAGGAACTCAGAGAGGCCTTCACCGAACTTTAAAATAACGTTTCCCACAAACCCGTCGCATACCGCAACATCAGTGACTGCGTTTACGATGTCCTTACCCTCCACATGGCCCTTATAGTTCAGTCCTGATGTCTTGAAAAGCTCGTTGGTTTCGTTGGTGAGTTCATTTCCTTTTTCCTCTTCTTCACCCACTGACACCATTCCAACAGAAGGATTATCTATCTTCAGGATGTGTTTGGCATAAAGTATTCCCATTAACGCGAACTGAACCAGGTGTGCTGGCTTGCAGTCCACATTGCCGCCCGCGTCTAAAAGCGCGCCAAAGCCCTTTGCGTTGGGCATCGGGATAAGTATAGCAGGCCTGGAAACTCCGGGTATCCTTCCTATAATAAGCAGTGAGTGTACCACTACAGAGCCTGTGTTGCCGGCTGACACGAGCGCGTCAGCTTTATTTTCCTTCAAGAGCGCGGCAGATACCGCGATTGATGAATTCTTTTTTGTTTTAAAAGCCTCTGCCGGGTGGTCCGACATGGTGACAACTTCATCGGCATTGACGATTTCTATCCTTTTTAAGGATGCGGCATCGCCTTTGCTTTTAAGCAAAGGTTCCAGCACGTCTTTTTTTCCGACAAGCACCACAGTAATATCAGAAAATTCTTTTACCGCCTGCAGCGCCCCGTCTATTTCAACATGAGGGGCATTATCACTCCCCATAGCGTCAAGGACTATTCTCATTATGCCTCCGGATTTAGATTGTTAAGTTTTGTCTTAGTCGGCCTTTTTAAGGATGTCCCTGCCGTCATAAAAACCGCAGTTTCCGCAGACTTTGTGCGGTAATTTTTTCTGGTGGCAGTTCGGGCAGTCCGAGAGATTAAGGCTCTGCCTCAACTTCTGGTTGGCGGCCCTCCTGCTTCTTGATTTTGACTTTGATGTTTTTCTTGTTAAATTTGCCAATTTACTTACCTCCTGGTTTATAAATCAAGCTTTTTAAAAGGCTTGAATGTCTCTTCTTCTTTGAGTTTCTTTATGCAGTCACACTTCTCATTATTATTATTCTTGCCGCATACGGGACAAAGTCCCTGGCAGTCCACACGGCAAAGGGGTTTCAGGGGCAGCTCCAAAAGCATGGCCTCCCTCAGAAAATCATGCAGGTCTATTACATTATTTGAAAATGGCATAACGTCATTTGCTATATCATCCTGAAGTATCGTATTTTTTTCCTTAAAAATACCGATAATATCCGAATCCACAGCCTGCTTGTAGCCTTCCAGGCACCTGCCGCAAGTAAGCATAAGGGTGCCCTTTATATGGCCTTCAACAATGACTGTGTTTGTTCCGTCCTTTGTAAGCGCCACCTCTATGAACAGGCCGTCCTCAAATTCGAGGTTTTCAAAGGAAATTTCTCCTTTTTTGAGTTCATGCGTGAACTCCTGCCTGTCGCCAAATGACGATAGTTTAATTTTAAACATTTCAAATAACCTCAGCTCTTTAGATAATCGAGGTTAAATTATACAGAACCCCCCATACCATGTCAACAAAAAATATCAGGTACTTAACAATAAAATATCGCATAGTGAAACTTTATCCAGAACGGGTTAAAAGCCGTTTTTTCGACCGTAAGTTTACTTCTGGTCGAAATTCCGTCCCAGGTTAAGCAACGATACACCTTCGGACTTTGAACCTTGGGCTTTGGGATTTGAGCTTTGTACCTTGAGCTTTGTACCTACCTTAAAACACTTCCCCCTTGCCATCCACCCCTATTTTTATTACAATAACTGATGAAATAAACCAATGAATCGAGGAAATATGAAAAATCTTACTGAAGGCAACCTTTTACAGAACCTCCTTAAATATTCATTCCCCATTATTCTGGGCGACATGCTGCAGGCTTCTTTCAGCGTAATAGACGCCCTTTGGGTTGGCCGCCTAATCGGTTCAGACGCCCTGGCTTCCATATCATCTGTCGGGCCCCTTATGTTTCTTATGATATCGCTGGTTATCGGCATTGCCATTGCCACAGTAATCATGGTAGGACAGGCATATGGCATGGGAGACATGCCCTTCCTTGAAAAAATACTTGTCAATTCTTTCATGACCGTTCTTGCGATGTGCGTCGTAGTTTCCACGCTGGCCATCATTTTTATCGGCCCGCTGCTGCACGCCCTTAATACCCCCGCGAACATCGTCAAGGACGCGCAGACTTTCATCGTCATAATTTTCTCCGGCCTGATATTCATGTTCTCTTTTAACTGGTTCTCAGGCGTGCTGCGCGGCCTCGGGGACTCAAAGACCCCTTTCATACTGCAGATAATCGCGATTATTTTAAATGTCATTCTGGCGCCGATTCTCATAGTGGGGGCATTCGGCCTTCCAAAACTCGGTATTGCCGGTTCGGCCCTTGCCACCGTAATATCGCAGTTCATAGCCGCGCTTTTCGCATTTGTCTACCTCGCGAAGAAAAACGTCATGCTTAATGTCCTAAGATGGAAATACAAACTTGATTTTTCCATTATAAAAAAAATGTTCATAATAGGCGTCCCTGTTTCAGTACAGATGGTAATTAACGCTGTGAGCGCGGTTATAATAATAACATTTGTTAATAAATTCGGGGCGGACGTCATCGCCGGTTATGGAATCGGCATGAGGATTGACCAGTTCTCTTTTCTGCCTGCCATGTCGCTCGGGTCAGCGGTTTCAGCTATGGCAGCACAGGCAATCGGCAGCGGCAAGGATGACAAAATACCCGAAATAATGAGAAATGCCATGTTCATATCCCTTGGCTTCGCGCTTTTCTTCTACATACCCGTCAATGTGTTCCCAAACCAGATTGCCGGATTATTCTCCAATCACGAGCATGTCTGGGAAGCGGCAAAGATGTACTGGCGTATAGATTCCCTTACATATTTTGCCTTTGCCATGATGTTCGCTTTCCAGGGTGTTATCCGCGGCGCCGGCGACACAATCCCCCTTACGGTCTTTGCCTTCATATCGCTTATCATCTTCAGGGCCGGCATATCCTGGCTGCTTATTGAAAAAACGCAGTTAAAGGAACTAAGCATCTGGATCGGCATGACAGTGAGCGTATATATCGGGATGATCATTTCCTACTGGTACTATAAAGCCGGCAAATGGAAAGAACGGGCATTGATGAAAATGAAAGAACGGCCGGTTTCACCGGCAAGGGAGGAGATATAGGAAATGCGGAATGTCGATTGCGGAATGCGGATTAAAAAACAAACCGTGAATAACTGCCTTGTTTTTAATTCCAGATTCTGCATCTCGAGCCCCCCACTCAAAGGAGTTCCATGGACATAGCTCTCGTTATAATAGGCGGTTTATTGCTGATTGTCGGGCTGCTCGGCTGTGTGATGCCCATACTTATCGGGCCCCCCCTGTCATTTGCCGGCCTGTTATGCCTTCATTTTTCAAAATACGGGCACTTTACCACGGACACGCTTATTCTGCTCGGCATCTTAACCCTCGCCGCTACTTTCCTTGATAATTTATTCCCCGTAATTGCCGCGAAAAAATTCGGCGGTTCTGACAGGGCTGTTACAGGTTCTATAATCGGAATGCTCGCCGGTATTTTTGTATTACCTCCGGCAGGCATGGTTGCCGGCGCCTTTTTAGGGGCACTAATCGGCGAATTGACCCTCGGATCAAAGATATTACCGTCGCTTAAGGCTTCTTTCGGGACATTCCTGGGATTTATCGCAGGTGTCATATTTAAGGTTCTTTGCTGCGGCTTTATGTTGTTTTTCTACGCAATCCATCTCATAAAGAATATAAAGGTGTAATATGGTTAATAACAAAAATATCGATATCGTTTTAAAGATTATCAGGGATTACACAAAAAAATACCGGGCGCCGGTCCTGGAGCGTTTCCACGACAAAACACACGACCCTTACTGGGTCCTTATCCCCTGCATCCTTTCCCTGCGCGCCAAGGATGAGGCCACGGCCATAGTATCAGAGAACCTTTATAAGATAGCGCCCACCCCTGAAAAGGTCATGAAAATAACGCTTAAAGAGATGGAAAGGATAGTTTACAAAACAGGTTTCTATCACGTAAAGGCAAGGAACGTGCTGAATATAACTAAGATAATCCTGGAAAAGTATAAAGGCAAAGTACCCGATGACCTTGATGAACTGCTGACTATCCCCGGAGTTGGCCGCAAAACAGCCAACCTGGTAGTCACAGTTGCTTTTAACAAACCGGGCATATGCGTGGATACGCACGTACACAAGATAAACAACCGCTGGGGATACGTCAAAACCAAGGATGCCGACCACACGGAACTGCGTTTAAGGGAGATATTGCCGGTAAAGTACTGGATGAAAATAAACTACTGGCTGGTATTATTCGGCCAGAACATATGCCTTTCAGTATCGCCGTGGTGTTCTAAATGCCCGGTGTCAAAATACTGCCCGCGTATAGGTGTCGGTAATTCCAGGTAATAAATCTAAAACCGGGCGAGCCACCGGCTCGCCCCTACGAAGACAAGACAAATCAACCCTTACTTAGTTTTGCCTTGCTTTGCCAAGTTTTGTTTTCGTAGGGGCGAGCCGGTGGCTCGCCCGGCCTTTGGTTTGTTTTAAGGGTTTTCTGCCTTTGTCTTTTTATTATGCGGATTGTAATCATCCAGCTCCCACTGTAGTGGATTGTTAACTATATACTCCTTTTTAACCATCAAATCCTCTTCATCCCTAACAACGTGTTCATAATATCCTCTCTGCCATTCAAAATCCTTTAAGCCAAGTTTTCGTATCTTCTTGGTTGTTATTGATTTAATTTGCGCCATTACCGCGCCAAGCGAGTCTTTATTAAGCTCAAACGGCATCTTTTCGGGCGAATAACTATTAATAACACCGGGCAGTATGACGCCTTTTTCAGAGTTAATTATTATGATTAAGTGGAAGTGGTTCGGCATGATAACAAATTCATCGATTATAATGTTTGTTCTGATTTGCGGTGTTTTCAATATTTCATCCCTTACAGCTTCCCCGTAGTCATTAAGGTTGCTTTCCGCGTTATCAATCATTGATAAAACACACCTGCGGCTTTCAACACAAACCGTGACATAATACGCCCCGGCCTGAGAGTAATCATAACCACGCAAACGGACAGACCTGCGGTCCGGCATTTTTCCCTTGTTTTCCATATAGACCCCTCTATATCTTTGTTCTAAATCTAAACCCGGGCGAGCCACCGGCCATGTCCAGCGAAGCAGGACTCGCTCCTGCGAAAACAAGACAAATCCAGCCTGGCTTTGTTCTGTAATGCTTTGCCCTCGTAGGGGCGAGCCGGTGGCTCGCCCGGCTTTAGATCCTGGTTTGGACCGGTCAAAAGCCGGGCGAGCCACCGGCTCGCCCCTACGAAAACTAGAACCAATCAATAACAACCTACCAGTACTTTATCTCCTGCCTTTTATCCAGATACAACGGCTGGAGCACTTCCCGCATTTTCGACCAGGAAAATACGCCCAGCAGCGAAACCAGTATTACAATCAAAGAAACCGCAAGTAATATCTTTCCTTTTTCTTTCATCTTTTCCTTTAAAGCCTTAAAACCGTGCTTTACTCCCCAACCCAGCATGTAATATTGGACACAGCCTGTGGCGAGCATTGTCAGCGCGAAAGATACTCCTATAGCGCCTATATATACATCCATTCTCAACGCGTGAAAAATAAACACAAACGGTATAAGGCATATTAGCAGCAACGGGACCAAAGACAGCCCGAATAACGACAGCGGAATGCCCAGGACAGCCGGAGCTGAAAACAGCACGAACGACCATGTATTTTCATTTATGTTAGGATTGGATAATATGGCTACAATCCCGAGTGTGATGATATTAACGAGAAGAGAGTAAATAAAAATATATGCGTTTGCAGTGGTTTCTGTTTTTGATTTGTATTTGTTGAAGAGAAGATAAAAAATAATAATAAACAGCGCATAAAATCCCGTGTTAGTAAAAATTGATTTGACCCAATTAAACGTCATCCCCACACCCCTGAATATACGTAAATATCTAAAACCGGGCGAGCCACCGGCTCGCCCCTACGAGGACAAGACAAATCATACTAACTTCGTTTTGTTCTGTTTTCGTAGGGGCGAGCCGGTGGCCCGCCCGGGTTTTAGGTTTTGAACTATTCTTCCGTTTGTTCTGTCTCCCCTGCGTTTGCGTCTGAAACAACTTTGTATTTAACCAGTTGTCTGGTTCCATTTTTGTGGTTGTATTTTATTGCGCTGTAGAATATCTCATTGCCCGTACCTGATTTTCTTTCCATTCCCTGCCTGTCTATGTCAAATACCTCGAAATCGCCGGTATACGTGTTCACTATAACCACGCTCCTGCCGTTCCCGTCCGCCACCAAAGACCCGGCATATTCGCCGTTTGCCACCACAACCGTCGGCTTTTTTTCGTCTGATGAAGAAGCTTTCTTTGATTTATCCGCCGCAAACACCATAACAGCACAAACTAAAACCGCCACAATAACCATCACAATTTTCTTCATGTAACACCTCCGTTTTTATCATGTTTTGTGCCGGGTGGCGCGTGCTATGTGAAAAGTGAATTTCAATATCCGGTTTTAAGCCCTCACTTATCACATATCACACATCACTCGCCACTATTTAATATCCTGCACTTCCAGAATAAGCGATTCCTCGTCCTTCCATACATTTATGGTAGGCGTAAATGCCACGTCAAATATATGTCCCGGTTTGATGTCATCCGCCTGTTCTTCGGTATATCCGAACAGCAGGAAATTATAGAATTTGTCCTTAACCTTTCCGTAAAATTTCATCGTGTTGCTTTTCATCAGTTTTACTTCCCTTACTTCCACTTCATTTAACGAAAAAACAGGCTTGGGGTTGCCTTCTCCCCACGGCTGGAGCTTGTCAAATATCTTTATATCCCGCAGGCTTAACGGTTCGTTTATCATGCAGTCAATCTTTAATACCGGCTCAAAATCCTCTTTTTTAAAAGTCTTCTTAAGGTATGCGTTAACCGCGCCCTTAAAACCGTTTAAATTGGCCTCTTTCATGGTGATGCCGGCGGCAAGCTTATGCCCGCCGTAGCGCTCCAGGTGGCTATGGGCTGATTTGATTGCCTCAAAAATATTTACAGAATGCACGCTTCTGGCGCTGCCATGAATAAGCCCATCATCGCTTTTTGTCAGAATAAATGCGGGCCTGTTAAAGGACCTTACCACTTTTGAAGCTACCAACCCCACTATTCCCGCGTTCCACAGTGAATCATATAATATTATGACAAAATCCTCTTCCGGGTTATAACCGTCTTTTAACATTTTAACCGCTTCTTCGTGTGTTTTATTCATGACGCTTTTGCGCTCTTCGTTTGTCTCATTAAGCTCGCGCGCTATGGTTTCCACAAGTTCCGCGTCATCCGAGACAAAAAGTTCCACCGCCTTTTTAGCGTGCTCCAGTCTGCCTGCGGCGTTGATCCTGGGGCCGAGGATAAATCCCACGTGGTATGTCGATATGCGCGCGTCCGTCTTTATTCCCGCCACTTCCTTAAGCTTCTTCAGCCCAATATTTGTGGTTTTTTCTATCTGTTTAAAACCCCTGCGCGCCAGTATCCTGTTCTCATATGTAAGCGGAACAATATCCGCCACAGTCCCAAGAGCCACAAAATCAAGGAATTCATTTTTAATGTCTATCTTGAACCTGTCGGCAAGCGCGCAAAGGAGTTTATACGCCACCCCTGCGCCAGATAGTTCTCTCTCCGGGTATTTTTTGGATAATTTCGGGTTGATTATAGCAAATGCTTTATCAGGCGTAGTTTCGCCTTCAGGTATGTGATGGTCTGTTATAATGATATCCATATTGTTAACCGAACAGAATTCCACTTCTTTTTTGGCCGATATGCCGCAATCCACCGAAATAATAAGGCCTGCTCCCGCGGCTTTTATGGCTGTCAGCGCGTCGATATTCAGGCCGTAACCTTCGTCCTGCCTGTGGGGAATGTAATAATCTATATTTGTGTATTTCAGAAAGTTTTTAAAGAAAAGGAACAGAACCACTATGGCGGTCACTCCATCCACGTCATAATCGCCGTATATTACTATCTTTTCATTTGATTTAACGGCCTTTTCTATCCTTGATACTGCTTTTTCCATATCCTCAAAAAGATAAGGCGGATAAAGCGGCGCGCTGTCTATCTCAAAGACTTCCCTGGCGCGGTCAAATGAATCAATACCGCGGTTAATAAAGGCCGTGACAATATAATCAGGAAGCTGGAGCTTGTCCTTTAGTTCGGCCTTCAGTATGGGGTCTATGTTCTTTTCTTCAGCATACTGCCAGTTCATGTTACTCCTTGAGCTTAAAATTTAAAATTGAAAACTGAAAGCTGGTTCTGTCACAACTTTCACTTTTCAGCTTCAAGTTTTCAGTTGCTATTCAAAAATCCCTTCCACAAATTCCTTCTCATCAAACTCCGCTATGTCTTCCATGCTCTCGCCGTATGTCATATACTTTATCGGCAGGTTCAGTTCGTGTTTTATCTTTATTATGGAGCCGCCCCTGGCGGACGAGTCGAACTTCGTAAGTATTACCCCCGTTAATTTCAGCGAGTCATGAAATTCTTTTGCCTGGACAAAGGCGTTCTTTCCGGTATTCGTGTCTATTATGATCAGGGTATCCACTTCCTCTTCAGGGATCTCCCTTAAGACAACTTTTTTTACCTTGGCCAGCTCCTGCATGAGGTTTGACTTTGTATGGAGCCTGCCCGCGGTATCTATTATCAGAACGTCGGCTTTTTCCTTAACGGCTTTTTGCGCGGCGTCAAAGGCCACTGCAGCCGGGTCCCCGCCGTCCTTGCCCTTTATGATTTCGATGCCCGCCTTTAGAGCCCACGCTTCAAGCTGCTCTATGGCCGCGGCCCGGAATGTGTCCGCGGCGGCGAAAATCACTTTTTTCCCCTGTTTCTTATAAAGGTTTGCCAGTTTTGCCGCGGTAGTGGTCTTGCCGGCCCCGTTAATGCCGACTAAAAGGATTACTTTTCTCCTGCGCTTTTCATCCGGGGTATTTGGCTTCAGTTTGCTTATGAATTCATCCTTAAGGAATTTCCTTGCGTCTTCATACGTTGATACTTTTTCCGCCTTTAAGGCTTCCATGATTTCATCAACGATTACAAGGTCAATGTCAGCGGATATGAGGATTTCTTCGAGGTCGTCGAGGTGTTCTTTTGCCGGGCCTTTTGAAAATATATTTTTCAGTTTATCGAGGAAAGAACGGGGTTTTGCGAAACTATTTTTCTCCATCCCCTGGCTCTCCTTCCAGCGCGGCTTTGGCGTTTTCTTCCGCTTCAGCATCTTCTATTTCTTTTTTTGCTTTTGCCTTTTCTTCGCTTTCCTTTAAAGCCGCCGACTTGCCGTCGCTTGCCAGGGATTTTGCCAGTTTTTCCTTGTCCCTGTCGAGTTTAATGGATATTATCTGGGATACGCCCGCTTTTTCCATGGATACCCCGTATAATACGTCGCCGATTTCCATAGTCAGCTTGTTATGGGATATGATAATGAACTGAGTCCTTTTGAAACTTTTTACCAGGTTTGTAAACCTTGTGACATTGATATCATCTAACGGCGCGTCTATCTCGTCCATAACGCAGAACGGGCTGGCCTTTGTCAAAAACAGCGCGAAAAGCAGTGATATGGCCGTGATGGCTTTTTCTCCGCCGGATAAAAGCGATATGTTCTGGAGTTTTTTTCCGGGCGGCCTGGCTATGATGTCTATGCCGGATTCAAGCATGTTATCCTTGTCTGAAAGCACAAGGTCCGCTTCTCCGCCGTTAAACATCTTCTTGAACACATCGGCAAACTGTATTTTTATGGCGTCAAAAGCCTTATTGAAGAGTTCTTTCGATTCTTCATTGGCCTTTTTAATGATCTTTTTCAGATTATCCCTGGCAGTATTCAGGTCGTCATACTGCGTCTGTAAATGTTCGTTCCTTGATTTAAGGTCATTGTATTCCTCTATGGCCACCAGGTTAATAACGCCGAGTTTGTCTATCTTTTCCTTATACTCGGTCACCTTCAGCGTCAGTTCCTTATACTCTTCCTCGGGTATCTCTACGGAATAAACATCCTCGTCGCTTGGCGCAATCTTGAAATCCTCGTTCATTTTTTCATATATATTTTTTATCTGTATGGCTATTTCGCTTAAATTCACCTTTATGTCATACTGCTCGTCTTTAAGCTTATCCCTGGTCTTTGACATCTTTTTTATGTCATCTTCGAGCGTGTTAAGCTGAACCCTGAATTCTTCGTGTTCCTTTTTTGATGTTTCCAGCGACTGTTCGTCCAGTATAAGGGTGGTTTTTAGTTCATTTATCTTCGCGTCATTAGCTTTGCTTTCATCCTCTGACATCCTCACCTTTTCATTTAAGCCTTCTATCTCAAGCCCGGTATTCCTGTAATTTTCCTCGACTTCCTTAAGCCTGCTTTCAAGCATGGACTTGTTGTTTATATCCATGTCATATTCGTTCTTTAATGTCAGTATTTCAACTTTTTTATCGTCTATTAAAGCCTTTTCCTGGTTTAAATTATCCTCTTTTGCCTGGATGTCCAGCTTTGACGCCTCAATACCCAGCCTTGACTCCTCAATGGAATCAAGCATCCTTTTTTCCTCAAGGGAGAGCGCTTCCCTTCCCGTGGTGAAACCCGTTCTTTCAGAGGCTATCGCAACAGCCTGTTCTTCTATCCTGACTATGCTTGCCATATGGCGTTCCCTGTCCTCATTTTTCTGCTTGATGCGCTCGTCATCCTTGATAACTTCCACGTACTGGGCGTGATATGTAATCGACAGGTTTTCTATCTCTTTTTCAAGCGAAGCTATTTTTATCGACTGAAAATTCTTCTCGTCTTCCACGGACGCGTATTTGCCGCGGGCCGTCCCTATTTCGGAGGCTATTTCCTCTATTTCCCTTTCCCTTGAGAGCAATCCTTCCCCGGCTAAGCCCTCGCCCTTGGTATAAATGCTGAAATTGGATATGAGTTCGCCGTTCTGCGTTAAAAGGTAATACTGCTCGTCCCTTCTGACGTCGTTTAAGACTTCCCTGGCTTTCTCAAGGCTCTCAACCACAAAGATATTGTGGAACAGGAGCTTTATGGCCTCATTGCCATCCTCTACCTGAACCTGTTCCGGAAGGTACGCGGTTATGTTCTTATGCTTTACCATTTCCTTCCAGCGCGCCATTACAGCCGCGGGATTAACTTTCATGTTCTGAGAATTTATGAAGCTTATCTCGCCTTTTTCATGCTCATAGAGCGAAAATATTTCCTCAATCATTTTTTCATTGCGGACGAAGACTGTCTGGAGCAGTCCCGCAAGCGTGCTTTCTACGGCGCGCTCGTAGGGTTTTTCCACGGCAATAAGGTTAGCCACGACATCCACAAGCGAGCCCTTAGCGTCGTCATCAAGCTGGAGTTTGTATTCAGTCAGTACTTTCCTTACTATCTCGCCGTATCCTTCCATGCGCTGGTGCATCTGTTTTAAAAAGTTCTGGCGCGACTCAAGCTTGCCTATGACAAAACCGAGGTCTTTTAAAGTTTCTTCAGTTGTGACAAAAGAGGTCTTTCTCTTTATTTTCTCCTTGAGAAGTTCTTCCTCCCGGTCCTTTATTCCCTTAATTTCCTCTTCTTTTAGTCCCCTGTTTTCGCTTATGGATTCAAGCTCAATATCCGTCCTGTGAAGTTTGTCTTCCGCGTCCTTTTTCTCAGCGGCTATCTTTACAAGCTGCTCGTCCATATTTTTAATATTAAGGTCAAGCTCAACTATCCTTCCTTTTAACCCGTTAAGCTCATTATTTAAAAGCCCGGCCTTATCCTGTTTTTCATCCCTCGCCTTTTTTGCCCCTTCAAAATCAACCGTAAATGATTCATACCTCTTGTTCAGGTTCTCAAGCTGCGCTTCCCTGTCCTTTACAACTGTTTCCTTTTCCGCAATTGACCTGTTTTTTCCTTCGATATCCACCTTGACGGACTCTATCTTGCCGACATTCTCCACATTCTCATTTTTCAATGATTCAATGCGTGATAAAAGCTCTGTGTGCCTCTCGGATAAGTACTTCAGGCTGTCTTCAAGCCTCTTTATCTCTTCCTGTTTTATGACCCATTTTTCGCGTTTTTCCGCGATCATACGTTCCATATCAGTTCCTTTAAGTTTCATATCCTCAAAGGACTTCTCAAAGCTTGACAGGCCCGCCTCTTCCGCCTCTATCTTTTTGTCTATTTCAAGCCTCTGTGCCTCAAGATTGTTATGCTTTATTTTATATTCTTTTACGTCTTTTTTATGCATGCGGATTTCCATGTCGCTGCATTCCATTTTGAGGGCTTTATACTGCTCCGCTTTTTTTGCCTGGCGCTCCAGCACCGCCGCCTGCCTTTTTACCTCTACTAATATGTCGTTTATGCGGAGCATGTTCTGCTCCGTAGCCTCGAGTTTCCTTAAGGCTTCGTCCCTCTTTTTAATATATTTGGTAATGCCTGCCGCTTCCTCAAATATTTCCCTTCTTTCCACGGGCTTGGCATTTATAATCCTGTCAACTTCGCCCTGTGAAATGATGGAATATGAATCAAGGCCTACGCCTGTATCCATAAATATCTCAACTATGTCCTTTAAGCGCACCTGCTGGTCGTTAATTGAATACTCAGATTCGCCGGAGCGGTAAAGCCGCCTGGTGACTTTTACGTCGGTATAAGGCAGGTTAATGGTCTTGTCTGTGTTATCCATGACAATGGTTACTTCGGCCATACCCAGTGTCTTCCTGGAATCCGAGCCGATGAATATGACGTCTTCCATCTTTCCGCCGCGGAGCTGTTTTGCGCTCTGCTCTCCCAACACCCATCTTATGGCGTCAAAGACGTTGGATTTTCCGGAACCGTTCGGGCCGACAACTATTGTAATATCGTGTCCGAATTCAAGGCTTGTCTTGTCGGCAAACGACTTGAATCCGAACAGGTGTAATTCTTTAAGTTTCAATTAAAAACTCCTATGTTTTTTATTAGTAATCAGCCATTTGTAATCAGTGATTAGATCTTAAAGCTGTCAAAAGCGCCTTTAATTGTTGTCATTTCCGCATCCGTTAAGCCCGGATGCACCGGCAGGCTTATTACCTGAGCTGCCGCTTCTTCAGATACAGGCAGTGTAATGTTCTTTTTAAGAACATCATTCAGGTAATACGGTTGTTTATGCAGCGGTATCGGGTAGAACACTTTAGCCCCCACGCCGCTGTCAGAAAGGTGCTTTAAAAGCGCGTCCCTTTTTCCGCCTTTAACCCTTATGGTAAACTGATGGTAAATATGGAAATTATCCTTGCCTTCCGGCGGGGCAGTTATGAAATCAAATTTTGAAAGGTGCTTTTTAAGAATTTCGGCGTTCTTCCTGCGTTTAATGTTAAAACCGTCTAGCTTGGCCAACTGCACAATCCCGATGGCCGCTTCGATATCTGTCATTCTGTAATTGTAACCGAGCCTTGTGTGGTAATATATTTTTTCCGATCCGTGGTTTATGAAACTGCGCGCGATCTCCGCGGCTTTATCGTCATTAGTCGTAACCACGCCGCCTTCTGCGGTCGTAATATTCTTTGTGGCGTACATGGAAAACGAACCGCCGTCCGCAAATGTGCCGGCGTTTTGTCCCTTGAATTTCGCGCCATGCGCCTGCGCCGCGTCCTCTATTACCTTAACGCCATATTTCTTCGCGATTGCCATTATACGGTCCATCTCGCAAACCTGGCCGTAAATATGAACTACCATGATCGCTTTTATTTTTTTAAAAAAATCCTTTTTCAACATTGCTTCAATCCTGTCCGGGTCTATATTGAAAGAACCTTCACAAATATCCGCAAATACCGGTTCAGCCCCGGCGTGAATGATGGAGTTTCCAGTCGCTATAAATGTAAATGGCGAGGTTATTACCCTGTCGCCTTTGCCAATGCCATTCATTACAAGGCAGGTATGCAGTGAACAGGTGCCGTTTGAAACCGCAATCGCGTGTTTTGCCCCGGTATAGTCGGAAAAAGTATAGGCGGCAAATGCCGCTTCAAATTCTTTCACCTTCGGGCCTGACGCTATTATCCCGGAATTAAGTACTGCCTGTACCGCTTCTTTTTCTTTCTCATCCAGGTTCGGTTTTGATATGGGTATCATTTGCTTTTCCTCCAGCCGTATATGAATAAATTATGGGTATCAGCATACCTTAAAAGCTCATCTTTGTTAAGTAAAAAAGTCTTCCCTGCTTCCACTACTATCCCGCGGCCGCCGAGTGATTTTATAAGTTTGAGCGTCTTAAGCCCCACCGCAGGAACGTCATACCTCAAATCCTGCTTTGGCCTTGCCATTTTAATGACGGTAAAACCCTTTTTCGCGAGCCTGCCGCCGCGCTTAATGCAGTTATCCGTGCCTTCCATGGCTTCCGCCGCCCATATCATGCCTGAACACACCACAGTGGTCTGGCCAACGTCAAGCCCCGCCAGAGCGCGCGTAATGTCTATGCCCGCCTTGAGCTCTTTTAAGTCCGGTTTAATCCGCGTCAAAAAACCCGGGCCTGCCAGCACTTCATCCATGAGGTAAGTGGAAGGTATGGCTTCTATCCCGTCTTTTTTAAATTCATTAATGGCTGATTCCATGAGCGCCTTCGGCCTCTTATCCATGAGGTTTAAGAAGGTTGTCCTGGTCCTTCTCGTCGAAAATAATGTCCTTCAAAAGGCGCTGCGGCCGCACATAACCCAGGAACATGATGTGTTTTATCTTTTCCTGTTTTGTAGTGTTAATTATCTCTTCCAGGTGTGTTATGTTTATCCTGACTTTTTTAAAAGGATAGCGTGTGATGCCGGGGTTGCCTTCCCCCTGAATCTCAAGGACAAGGACTTCCTGCCCGGCTTTCTGCGCGTTGCGCAAAAAAATAAGCGGAAGGTCGCCGCCGCCGGCTATTAAAGCGATTTTCTTATATTTCACCTTTCAATGCCCCTTTTGGAGTTCTTTATAAAATCAATAAAATAATTAACATCATCATTCTTTGGTATTGTATCCTCTATCTTTTTTACCGCTTCCGCAAAAAGAAGGTTCTTATCCCTTATGAATATGGCGTACATGTCCTCAATTATTTTTATGCGCTCAGGCGAGAACCCATTCCTTTTCAGCCCCAGCTTGTTAAGCCCGTGTATTGCCGCCGGGTTTCCGTCTATCATCATAAAAGGGGGCACATCTTTGACTATTTTAGTGCCGCCACCCGCCATGACGTAGCTGCCGATCCTGGCATGCTGGTGTATTAGGGTATAACCGGAAATCACCGCGCCGTCATGAACAGTCACATGCCCTGACATACCCACATTGTTAATAAGAACCACCCTGTTTCCGACCTTGCAGTCGTGCGCGACATGCGCCATAGTAAGAAAAAAATTGGAGTCGCCTATTACCGTAGACTCGCCTTCATGCGTGGCCCTGTGTATGGAAACATATTCCCTGAAAACATTATTGCTGCCTATTTTTACAAACGAACGCTCATTTTTATATTTCAGGTCCTGGGGCGCAGCCCCTATCATGGATCCTTCGCCGATAAAATTATTAGCGCCCATTTCAGTAAACTCTATGTGCGCGCGCGGCCCTATGACGCATTTGTCTCCGATTATTACATCATCATCTATAATGGCAAAAGCCCCAACTGTAACATCAGCGCCGAGCTTTGCCTTTGGTGAAACTATGGCTGTAGGGTGGATGCTCATACAATCTCCTTGTGTTCGTTCGAAGGGTGAAGTTCGGGGTTCGAAGTTCAAACTTCGAACCCTACCCTCCGAACTTCGAACTTACTGTGCGTCCGCTATCATGGCCATCATATCGGCTTCGGCCACTTTCTTCTCGCCGACGAAAGTTTCCCCGTGCAGAGTCCCTATCGTGCCTTTCAGTTTGGTCATGGTGACTACAAATTTCAATGTATCGCCCGGCGTAACCGGCTGCCTGAATTTTACATTGTTGATCGTCATGAAATATACCACCTTGGGCGCCTCGGCGTTTGAGAGTTTTTTAGCCATGAGTATCCCGCCTGTCTGCGCCATGGCTTCCACAATGAGCACGCCCGGCATGACCGGGGCACCGGGGAAATGGCCCTGAAAGAACCATTCATTCATCGTGACATTCTTAATCGCCGTTATGGATTCCCCGTCTTTTATCTCAAGCACCCTGTCGACTAACAGGAACGGGAACCTGTGTGGTATTAACTTTTGAATTTCAACTACGCTTAGCTGTCCTTCCATGTGAACCTCCGTGAAGTATGGGTGCAGGGTATGCCTTTAACCCTGGACCTGTTTGTATATCTTTGCCGCCATGGCCGCATTATGTTTGTGGCCTGTTTTTACGGCAATAATATGCATGTTAAGGTTGGCGCCAAGCATTCCAAAGTCGCCTACTATGTCTAGTATCTTGTGCCTTGTCAGTTCGTCTTCGTATCTTAAAGTACCCTGGACAGGCTTTCCTTTGTCCATTAATATGGCATTCTCAAGGGACGCGCCTTTTATGAGTCCGGCTTTCATGAGCCATCCTATTTCGGACTTAAAGCCGAAAGTCCTCGCTTTTGAAACCATTTTTTCGTATGCAGCCGGCGTTATTTCCACTGACACATCGTTGGCTTTCACGCCATGTTTTGAAAAATCCGCGAAGTAGGTCACTTTAAAACCTTCACACGGCAAAACCGCCATATACCTGTCGCCGTCTTCCATCATGACAGGCGATTTCAGGTTTAAATATTTTTTTTCTTTCGAAAGGCTTTTTAGACCGGCTTTTTTTATGGCGGCCACGTACGGCAGCGAGCTTCCGTCAACTGCCGGCGGCTCACCGCCTTCCATGTCAAGAACCGCGTTATCCACTGACAGCCCGCGCAGGGCGGATGTCAGATGTTCTATTGTATGTACCGTTGATTTTCCGTATTTTATGGTAGTGCCGCGCTTCGTATCAAGGACAACATCCGGCGTCAAAACATATGACTCGCCGTTATTTTTTATTATAATCCCGGTATCCGCTCCGGAAGGACGGATAGTGACTTTATTTTTACCGCCTTTATGAAGGCCGGGCCCGGTAATTACCGCATCCGTTTTAAGGGTTATCTGTTTCATTTTGGGTTCTTTTGCCCCTCTTCAATGGCCTTTACCCTTTTAAAGAGGTCCTCAAGTTTCATCATGTACGCTTCGGCTTTGCGCAGCTGTAAAAGCGGCCTTGCGGGCGTCCCCGAGAGCATGGCTCCGGGCTCAACATCTTTTGAAATGCCGGACTGCGAACCTATCTTTGCGCCGTCGCCGATGGTAATATGGTCCACTATGCCGACCTGTCCGCCTATGACACAGCCCCTGCCGACTTTTGTGGAGCCTGATATTCCTGACTGCGCAACAACAATAGTGCTTTCGCCTATTTCCACATTATGCGCTACATGGACAAAATTATCGACCTTTACGCTGTCTTTTATTACAGTAGCGCCGAAAGCAGCCCTGTCTATGCAGCAATTCGCCCCGATCTCGACGTTATTGCCGATCCTGACGCATCCGATCTGCGGCACTTTAATTATTCTGCCATTATCCTCCACAAAACCAAATCCATCCGCGCCTATTACGGTCCCGGAGTGGATAACGCAGTTATCGCCTATCTCAACACGGTCATACATTGAGATATTTGCGTAAATAATAGTGTTGTTTCCTACGCGGCAGTTCTCCCCGATAAAGGTGCCTGAGCCTATAAAACTTCCCTCGCCTATTACAACCCCGCTTTTTACAACGGCGCCGTCGTCAATATATGTGTCTTTTCCAATATGCGCTGACGGGTTAACGCACGCTTTTGGCGATACGCCTCCCGGATGCTTTACCGGCGGGAATATGATTGATATTGCCGCGGCGTACGCTGCTTTCGCGTTCCCGACCTTTATAACAGTCTTTCCGGCAATTTCATCAAGTGAATCCGATATGATTGCCGGCGCCTTGCTTTCCTCAGCCTCTTTCAAAAATTTTTTTGAAAGGATGAAGCTTAAGTCGGACGCGCACGCGCCTTTAAGGTCAGAAATGCCGGACACTTTGAGTCCGGCATTTCCTTTTATTTCCCCGCCTATTTTATCGGCTATAGCCTGTAATGTAAGTTCCATCTTTTGCTTCTTCTTTATTCGTTCATCTTTTTGATGACAAGGAAGGTCACATCATCGCCGCCGAAGAGGAGCATGTTCTTCTCGAAAACATAATCATAGTTTTTCTCTTTCGCGATCTTCTGCACGATGGCCCTGATCTCATCTACTATGTTCGCTGTGAGTTCTTTTTCCTGCGACATCAGTTTCTGCTGTACTTCCATGGCTTTTGCCTGGAGTTTCTCAAGTTTTGCCTGGAGCTCTTCTTCCTGCTGCTTTACCTTGTCCTTATCAAGAATGGACCTTTTCTTATCCAGATCCGCCTTCATCTGAAGAAGGTCGTCTTTTTCTTTTTCAATTGATTTCTGCTCCTTTGCGACTTCCTTCTGGAGCTTGTCCTTCGCGGCCTTTGTTCCCTGATACTGGTTAAACACCTTTTCAATGTCCACATAGCCTACCTGAAGCGCGTACGCGCCCGCGGTAAAAACAAAAACCATAACCATTGCCAGTAAAAAAGTAAGTTTCCTCATTTCAACTCCACCTCCATGTATTTTATATTAAAAAATATTCCCGATGTTAAAGTGTATCTTTCCGCCCGGCGAACGCAGAACCGGGTCAAGGCCGTAACCGTAATCAAGCCTGATGACCATGACCGTTCCCGGTATGGTGAGCCTTATGCCCGCTCCCACGCTGGAAAAAAGCTGCGGTTCCTGCCAGTTTACATTTTCAAAATTATCCCAGCAGTTTCCGGCGTCGTAGAAAGCCGCGACCGTAAGGACCCTTTCAACAACTTTTAGCTTATACTCTATATTCGCCACCATGGTAAAGTCTCCGCCGCCGATGGGCCCGAAAGCGCGCTCTTCGTAACCGCGGACCGTGTCTGTACCGCCGCAGTAAAATTTCTCGGTTATAGGCAGCGCCGCAGTTCCATAGCGGTAAGAGTAGCCTGTCCCGTTGCCGACCTTGGCATGGATGCCCAGGACAAATTTCCAGAAGCTCGGCACAAAATACCTGACATCAACAGTCTCTTTTATGTAATTATAATCGCCGCCCAATAACCCGCCGCCGATTTGCACGGCCGCGTTGATGTAAGCGCCCCTGTTCGCGTCAAAAACGTCATCTCGGGTATCGAGCACATATGTCGGCGATATGGAGCTTATCTGGCTTTTGCCGTCTGAAATGATGGACTGGTATTCGCTGTCGATGTTTGAATATTTGTCTTCCTGGTACCTGTATGTCAGGAACGCTTTCTGATTTTCGTCAAGACGCCAGCCGCCGCTTAAATCAAAGCCATAGCTGTCCAGGTCATATCCCTGGTTATTGTATGATTTATTCTTAAATGTGTTCCACAGGTCCACGCCGAACGAAGTCGGGGAATCAAAAAGCCACGGGTCCTTGTAAGAAAGAGTCCATGACTTTTTCTGGTTTCCGTACTGCACGTCCGCGGCAAAGGCTTTGCCCTCGCCGAAAAGATTTGACTGCGAGAGCTGCACATAACCCACGAGGCCTTCGACCGTGGAGTAACCGGCGCCCAATCCTACATTTCCGGTCTTTCTTTCCTGAACTTCAAATATGATGTTGAGTTTGTCTATGTCCACCTGCTCCGTGTCAATCATGACATTATCAAAGAAACCGAGATTATACACAGCTTCCTGGGACTTCCTTATCTTATTGGAGTCAAAAGCTTCGCCTTCCCTTAAAAGAATCTCCCTGAGAATTACCTTATCCTTTGTGACATAGTTGCCGCGGACCTTTATGTTGTTGACATACGCCACAGGGCCTTCCGTTATTTCAACTTTCGCGGCCACATCGCCGTTATCGTCGTCATATACATAGGTGTCCTTAATCTGCGCGAATATGTGGCCTTTTTCAGCGTAAAGCGACCTGATCATAGCCAGATCGCGGTCAAACCCAGGCCTGTCAAACGTCTTTTCAGGCGCGCTTGCCATCCTGTCCGTGAGTTCTTCTTTTGTAAAGATAGCCTGCCCGGATATATCAAGTTTTTTAATCTTATATTTGATGCCTTCCTGTACCGGTATTTCTATGGCAATCGCCTTTTTTTCCTTATCGATCTTTACGTCCTTTGCCACAAGTTCCTTGGCATTGATGTCAAACTCCCCTATGTTCATCCCGTTGATTTTGGCCTTTACATAGCCTTCCTGCTGGTATGCAGTAAGTATGAGTTTTAAATCCTCTATGAACAGGCTGTCGCTGTAAGTACCGCTTACAAACCAGCCCTCTTCCTTGGTCTTCATAATGCCTTTTATCTTATCCGCCGAGAACACATTATTTCCCGTGACCCCGATCGATGTAACTTTGATCTTCGCGCCTTCGTCAATAGTTATCTCAATATCAAGTTTTTTTACCTTCTTGCCTTCTTTTTCCTCTTCCCTTTCATTGAGGGTATAATCGGCCGTGACATAATAATAATTGCGTTCCTTATACATGGCCTTTATGGCAAGGATGGCTTTTTTAAGCTTGTATTCGTCCAGGTACTCGCCTTCCTTTATCTTAACGCCCAGCTTTTCCTCATCGTCCAACTTTGCCTTGATATCGCCTTCGCCAACATCCTTATTTCCCTTGATTATAATCTTTCCTATCTGCGTTTTTTCCTTAACCTCGATTAAAAGTATGTTTTTACCGGCTTCTTTTGTCATGGATACCTTTATATCATCAAACTTCCCGGTTTTGTAAAGGTTTTTAATGTCTTCCTTTGTTTTGTATCTTGAAAAAACCATTCCGATTCCGTAGGATATCTGATCAAGTATCTCCTTCTCAGGCACCGCTGAATTACCCGTAATCTTGATGTCGTCAATGAGTCCGTCCGGTGTCTCCGCTTTTAGAACAGCCGCGAAAGACGCAGCCGCAAAAAGTAACGTTAATATAAGCATAAATCCCATTGTTTTCCTCATAAAATCGAAAAACCTCCTAATAATTTTTAGCAAAACGTTCATTATTATAGCATAACACTAAAATAATGCAAATCTTTTAAAGATATATTTTGCTATTGTTACTTAGACGGCGGCTGGCTGGCAATAGTTCACGTAAAAAAAACTTGATTTGGGCCAAATGTTGTTATAAAATATGGTAAATCCTGTTACACAAGGAGCAAGGATATGGAGTCAGATCAAAGCGTACTGCTTCTGAACACCACATTTGAGCCTTTGACGGTGGTCAACCCTCGCCGCGCCCTTAAACTGCTATTTTCCAAAAAAGCCCATTCTGTCGAGGAAGGCATTTCCTTTATCTCCACTGTACGGGCAAAGGTAAGGCTCCCATCTGTCATACAAATAGCCTACTATGTAAGAAAACCCTACATAGCCCCCAAATTTTCTAAAAAAGCAGTCTTCATAAGGGATAATTTCCACTGCCAGTATTGCGGCAAACACACCCCCAAACCGACCATAGACCATATCATACCAAAGTCAAAGGGCGGCAAGACAAACTGGTTCAATGTTGTCACCGCCTGCCATTCCTGTAATAACAAAAAGGGCGACAGGCCGCTTAAAGAAGCCGGTATGCGCCTTATGAAAGAGCCGCACGAACCGAAGTTCCTGGTTTATTCCAACGTCATATCCCCTACCAGGGTTAAAAGATGGGAAAAATACTTCCACCCCGAGCTGCGCGACTACGACCGGGAATTCGTTTCAACAGCCATTAACAGCATGGTATTCACACAAGAAGCGGCAATCTAATCCGGTGTTCATTTGACAAATAAACCATACGGCAGGCTTTTTTCTGTTTTTATCTCATACCTTTTTTCACTTACATGCGCTTATTTCATATACGGAGCCGTCTCAAAGTCAACCCCGGCCCCGGGTTTTCTTCTGCAGAACATCATGCAGTATGACACACTCGCGGACAAATACGCGCTGCTTGCCTGTTTTGCCGTAACATCAATAGCCGCTTTTTTTCTATATTCACGCGGCTATTTTCTTTTCATGCACGCTGTATCGGCAACGCTGGCATCAATCCTGGCGTGGCAGGTTTTTGACAACTCATGGTTTGAATACCAGAATATCTTCATGACACTGATTATAACAGCCGGACTTTCCTTTTATATTTTAAAACTTGCGCCAGTGCTGCCGCAGTTAAAAACAGGCGGCAAAATATACAAATATGCTTTTTACGCCTTCCTCGCCGTTTATGTTTCATATTTCATATGGCTTTGCCTTACGCGCCACGCGGCGCTATTATCAAACTGTTTTGACCTTGGCTGGGAAAACCAGGCAATGTACAACCTCTCACAGACAGGCATACCGTTTACCACCATGGGCACATCGCCCAATAATTTCGGCGACCACACGGCATTTATATATTACTTGTTTGCCCCGTTTTACAGGCTCTTTCCCCGGCCTGAATTCCTGCTTGTGCTTCAGGTATTTTTTATCGGCGCGGCAGGCCTGTTTGCTTATCTGACCGCCGATAAATCCTTCCGCAGCGCGCCTGCCGCGGCTGTTGTGTCAGCGGCATTCCTGCTCCACCCGGGCGTGCAGAACATGATGTTAAGCGATTTTCACCCCATAACCGCGGCGTTGCCGCTTTTCATGGCCTGCTTTTACGCGGCCGAAAGCGGAAAGACAAAACTTTTTGCGTTATCATACTTTTTAATATTCTTTGTCCGTGAGGACGCGGCGTTTGGCGCCATGTTTTTGCCGCTATATTTCCTGTCCATAAAAAAACTCAGCCTGAAAAACGCGATTCTGCTGCTCGGGGCAGGAGCTATCCTGTTAACCACCGACACGCTCGTGCTTAAAGCACTTGGCAAAACAAACGAAGACCTGCTCAGGTTCAGTTATTTCACGCCGGATTCGGCGGGCGTTATTTCGCTCATCTTCATCAATCCGGTATATACGCTTATGAATATTCTGCAGAAGGCAAAAATTGAATTCCTGATTATAACCTTCGCGCCATTCCTGTTCTTAAGTTTTGCGGCGCTTGAAAACATGATACTGCTGGCCCCGGGGCTTATTTTTACCGTTTTATCAAGCCACACCCCGCATTTCACCTCAGGCTTCCAGCATGGCACCCTGCTTGTTGCCGCGATGTTTTATACTTTTATTCATGCCGCGAGAAAACACGACGACAACCTGCCCCGGCGCAATGCCGCGCTTGGTTTTATCCTTATTTTTTCACTCATGTGGTCATTCCTTTACGGCAGCTTCTTTTCAAAATCATACAAGCTCACCTGGGTAGGCCCAAATGAAGCTCCGCCGTCATACAATCAGTATTTTTATAACGGATGGACAGGCTGTTTCAGGCACATCCCGCACGACATAGATAAAGAGGCGCTGAAGTTCATGGCAAAAATACCGGCAAAATACACAGTTTCAGCAGATTACAACCTCCTGCCCCACGTATCTTCCAGAAGGTTTGTATACGTGCCTTTGCCATATAATAACTCCGACATTTATATACTTTTTAATGACTCCCGCACAGACGCGCTCAGCGCAGGTAATTTTATAAAGATCAACTATCACCAGTATTTACGGACAAAACGGATTGTTGTGTTTGTGCGCAAGGGTGTAGATTTTTGACTCAAATAAAGGTTTTGTTTTACTCCCGTTTCCTATCTCATGTCTTATTTATAAAATAAAAAAGGGGCGGTTTCCCGCCCATTTTTTGATGATGTTTAAATTAGAAACTTATGCTGAAATTAATATCCCCCGTCATTCCGCTGAAATCATAAGACAGATCCGACTTTTTACAGCTTGCCGGTATTTTAAAAGTCCGTTAAAAATTCCATCGGATTGACCGGTGTCTTAAAGACACAAATCTGCCAGTGAAGGTGCGGCCCGGTGGACAAACCTGAATCACCCACCGTGGCGATAATATCACCCTTACTGACAACAGCGCCTTTTTTTACGTATACTTTTGAGAGGTGAAAAAATAGCGAATAAATTCCGGCACCGTGGTCAAGTATAACAGTATTACCGTATGTTTTTGTGGAAAACGCGCCAACTATGGTTCCATTATTATCAGCATGAACAGGCGTACCTTTTTTTGCGGCTAGGTCTATTCCTTTATGCCTCCACTGCCCCTGACCGTTATCATAATTACGCGAGTCCCCGAAACCGCCGCTGACCGTTGCCGTTACCGGCATGATAAACGGGAAATTATACTTAATGGGGGTTATCGGGCCCTGGACAGAGTAGATTGCCTTGCCGTCGGTTTTTAGCTGGCTGTTAAATTCGTCATTTACCTGGCCCGTGTTTATCTCCACTTTCTTTTCCATCATGGCCTTAACTTTGATCTTTTCCTTTGTCTCCCGCTCCCCGCCGTTCTGGAGCAGGTACTTGATGGTAAGGTTTTTACGGCCGCTGGTCCCGAGCTTTACCGGGATAATGGAGTTAAAAATGAAATAGTTTTCTTTTATATCAAACTGTTTGAAAAAAGCGGAATAGGTATTGCCGTTGAACTCTATCTCGGCCGCGCGCAGCGGTTTTTCGCAGAATATCTTTATCTTGATGATGCCGCCTTCTTTAACAACATTGGTGTCAAGAAGCACAAAGGCATCTGACGCAGTTGAAAAAGAAGCGAAAGTTATAACTATTATGAGCGCGCCGAGGAAACGTTTCATCAAACCTTAAGGCTCCCTATTATTTCTTTTATATCCCTTATCTTATTCTTGACCATATAATCCCTCATACCTTTTGCTATGGCCTCTGATGCCGCCGGGTCGCGGAAGTTTGCCGTGCCTACCTGTATTGCTGTGGCGCCGGCAACCATAAACTCAAGGGCGTCCGTGGCTGTCATGATGCCGCCGATGCCTATCAGCGGGATCTTTACAACTTTTGATATCTTATGGACAAATGCAAGCGCTACAGGCTTTATAGCCGGGCCTGACAAGCCGCCGTAAATATTGGCGATGCGCGGCCTGCGTTTTTCAAGGTCTATGGACATTCCCACAAGCGTATTTATCAGGGACAGCGCATCCGCGCCATGGTCCTCGCAAAATTTCGCTATGCCGTCAAGCGGCCCGACGTTCGGGGAAAGTTTTATTATTACGGGTTTTGAATATACTTTCTTGACGCCCTCAAGTATCCCTTTTATGGCGTCCCTGTCCGCGGCAAAGGCAAGGCCGCCTTTTTTTACATTAGGACAAGATATGTTTACCTCAACCCCCGCGACTTCAGTGCCTTCGAGTTTTTCAGCCACCGCAACGTATTCTTCCACGGATGTGCCGTAAAGATTGGCAATTATTGGAGTTTTATATGTTTTCAGTTTTGGCAATTTGTCCTTTAGAAACGCGTCAACGCCTATATTCTGGAGGCCTATCGCGTTGATAATTCCTGCTGTAGTTTCCACAAGCCTCTGCGGCGCGTTGCCTTTGACCGGTTTGATGGCCAGGCCTTTGGTCACAATCGCGCCAATAGAGCTTAAGTCCATGTATTCCGCGAACTCAAGTCCGTAGCCAAATGTTCCTGAGGCGGTCATAACGGGGTTACGGAACTCAAGGCCTGCTATGGTTACTTTTGTGCTAACTTTTACAGCCATTTATCATCTCCATATTGATTTAAAAAGCCACATCATTCAGGTCAAAAATAGTGCCGTCTTTACAGACGCGCTTGTACTCATTCGTATCGCCCATTTTTATCTCCACCACGCACGACACACATGCGCCAATACCACACCCCATATATTCCTCAAACGAAGCGAATACTTTTACCCGGTTTTTAGAGTCAGCTACAGTCTTTATTGCCTTAAACATGGGCTTGGGCCCGCACGTGAATATTGTTGAATCATCTTCAAGTGTATCTTTTAAAATATCGCTGACAAAGCCCTTTTTCCCCAGAGTACCGTCATCAGTGGCAAAGACACACCCGATTTTTTTAAATTCAGGGACAGCTACCATCTGAGATTTGCAGCGTGCTCCCTGGATGAATTTGAATTTAATTTTCTTTGATTTGAGGTATTTGGCGAGGTAGTACGTAGAAGCAGCGCCTGTGCCGCCGCCGATAATTACAATTTGGGATTTGGGATTTGAGATTTGTGATTTAAAGTCCAGGTACGAGTTACCCAACGGTCCGATAAAATCGAGTTTGTTGCCAGGTTTCTTTTCCGTCATCGCTTTTGTTCCCTGTCCTATGACCTTATACACGACCGTAACAGACTTATTTGTGGCGTCGTAAATCGAGAACGGGCGCCTGAGAAGCGGTTCATAGGTATCATTGACCAGGATGTTTATAAACTGCCCCGGTTTGGATTTAAAAACCTTGCCTGTGGAAATTTCCATTTTCCATATGTTTTCAGCAATCTCTGTGTTTTTTGTTACTTTGCCTGTGTACTTCATTGTCCATCCTTCGGGCGGCCACACGGGGCCGCCCCTACAAGGGTTTCGGTATAAATTGTCAGCGTTTGGGCGATTCGTGAATCGCCCCTACAAATCTCAAAGATCCAGTTCCGAACTATTTTGCCGCTTTATACGGCTTATAATACTCCTGCAGTGGCTTTACTTCTAAACCTTTCTTTGTTACCGCCTCTATCGCGGCTACTACTGCCTGTGCGCCTGACATGGTGGTCGTATATGGCACGCCCGCGGTTATCGCAAGCGTCCTGATTTTATAGTCGTCGCTCTTCGGGCCTTTGCCTATGGGCGTGTTGATTATCAGGTTCACTTTCCCGGCCTTGATAAGGTCGAGGATTGTCGGCGCTTTTTCAAGGACCTTGTTTACCTTTTCAACCTTTATGCCGTAACGCCTTAAGGCGTTCGCGGTGCCTTCAGTGGCGACTATGCCAAATCCCAGGTCTTCAAGCTTTTTTACCACAAAAACTATGTCACGCTTGTCTTTATTCTTTACGCTTACAAAGACATTTCCCTTAAGAGGCAGTTTCTGTCCGGCCGCTATCTGCGCTTTGTAATACGCCCTGCCAAAATCCGTGTCTATACCCATTACTTCGCCCGTTGACTTCATTTCAGGCCCGAGCACGGTATCTGCCCCGGCGAATTTATTGAACGGGAATACGGATTCCTTGACCGCTATGTGCGGCAGGTCCAGGTTTTCCTTTATCTTCAGAGATTTTATGGACCTTCCTGCCATTATCTTTGTGGCTATCTTTGCCCACGGTATTCCGGTTGCTTTTGAGACAAACGGCACGGTGCGTGACGCGCGGGGGTTGACTTCAAGGACATATACCTGGTCGTTTCTTACCGCGTATTGCACATTCATAAGCCCGATGACATTTAATTCAAGGGCCATCTTATACGTATATTCCCTTATCTTGTTTATGGTATCCTGCCTTAATGTCAAAGCCGGCAACACGCATGCCGAGTCGCCTGAATGAATTCCCGCTTCCTCAATATGCTCCATGATACCGCATACGACCGCTTCCTTTCCGTCGCATACGCAGTCCACATCCACTTCAATGGCGTCTTCCAGGAACTTATCGATGAGTACCGGATGTTTCTCCGAAACTATAAAAGCTTCCTTGGCGTATTTTTCAAAAGTCTCATCGTCATAAACTATTTCCATGGCCCTGCCGCCCAAAACATACGACGGCCTCACAAGCGCGGGATAGCCTATACGCCTGATTATTACCCACGCTTCTTTTAATGAGAAGGCGGTGCCGTTTTCCGGCCTGTTGATATTTAACTTTGTCAGGATCTTGTCGAATTTCTCCCTGTCCTCGGCAATGTCTATGGATACGGGCGAAGTCCCCATGATCTTTATTTTCTTGTTATAAAGCGGCATGGCCAGCTTCAGCGGCGTCTGTCCGCCGAACTGCGCGATAAAACCGGTGTCTTTGCCCTCTTCATCGGCTATGGACATAACGTCTTCCATGGTTAACGGTTCAAAGTAAAGCTTGTCAGAAGTGTCATAGTCGGTCGAGACCGTCTCGGGGTTGCAGTTAACCATGGATACTTCATAGCCTTCTTCCCTGAGGGCAAATACGCTGTGCACGCAGCAATAATCAAACTCTATGCCCTGGCCTATCCTGTTGGGCCCGCCGCCTAAAATCACGGCTTTTTTCTTTTTTGATACGGGATTCTCGTTTTCCTGGTCGTATGTGGAATACATGTACGGCGTGTACGCCTTGAACTCGCTGGCGCAGGTGTCAACCATCTTATAAACCGGCTTTATTTTAAGCGCGAGCCTGATGTTCCTGAAAGCGTCTTCCTTTAACCCAAAAATCACTCCGAGCTGTATGTCGGAAAATCCGTTCTGCTTTGCCTTATATAACTGTTCTTTTATTTTTAACGCGGATTTAACAGTAAGCTTTCCTGTTTTTGCTGCAGTTTTTCTGAGGTCGTTCTCTATATTAAGTATCTCCCTCATATTCTGGAGGAACCACGGGTCAAACTTGGTAATCTTAAATATCTGCGCGTCTGTCATACCCTTCTGCATGGCATATTTCAGGTAATAAATCCTCTGTGAGTTCGGGACGCCGAGCTTGTTTTCTATCTCCTTCATTGTCAGCTTCGAAAGGTCAAGGTCTTTGCCGTCCGAACCCCAGCCTGCCCTGCCCACTTCCATTGAACGCAGGGCCTTCTGCATGGATTCCTTGAATGTCCTGCCGATGGCCATGACTTCGCCGACTGATTTCATCTGCACGCCGAGTTCATCTTTTGACTCTTTGAATTTCTCAAATGTAAATCGCGGTATCTTGACCACGACATAGTCAAGTGTCGGCTCAAACGAAGCCGGTGTGTACCTTGTGATATCGTTTGGAATCTCATCAAGCGTGTATCCAACGGCAAGCTTTGCCGCAATCTTTGCTATGGGGAATCCCGTGGCTTTGGACGCCAGCGCCGAAGAGCGCGATACCCTCGGGTTCATCTCAATAACTATCATCCTGCCATTTTCCGGATTTACTGCGAACTGGATATTTGACCCGCCCGTATCCACCCCGATTTCCCTGATGATGGCCACTGACGCGTCGCGCATAAACTGATATTCGCGGTCAGTTAAAGTCTGGGCAGGCGCTACGGTTATGGAGTCGCCTGTGTGCACGCCCATGGGGTCGAAGTTCTCAATGGAACATATGATAACGACGTTATCCTTTAAATCCCTCATTACCTCGAGTTCGTACTCTTTCCAGCCGAGCACGGATTCTTCAAGCAGGACGCTGGATATGGGAGAATCTTTTAAACCCCTGTTTACTTTTTCCTTATACTCGGAAGCGTTATAAGCTATGCCTCCGCCTGTCCCACCAAGGGTAAACGCGGGCCTTATGATTATTGGGAATTTTATCCTCTTAGCCGCTGCCATAGCTTGCTTCATGTTCGTGACATATTCGCTTTTAGGCACATCAAGACCTATCTTCTTCATGGCTTTTTTAAATTCCTGCCTGTCTTCAGCTTTGTGGATAGATTTGAAATTAGCGCCTATGAGCTCTACCTTATACTTCTTATCCAACCCGGCTTTAACAAAATCCGTAGCAAGGTTTAAAGCTGTCTGCCCTCCCACTGTCGGCAGTATGGCGTCAGGCCTTTCCTTTGCCACTATTTTTTCAAGCATTTCGACTGTCAACGGTTCTATATATGTAGCGTCAGCGAATTCAGGGTCAGTCATGATAGTCGCGGGGTTGGAGTTAACAAGAACAACCCTGTAGCCCTCTTCTTTTAAAGCCTTACAGGCTTGTGTTCCCGAGTAATCAAATTCGCAGGCCTGCCCTATAACTATCGGGCCTGAACCTATTAGGAGTATCGTTTTAATATCTGTACGTTTGGGCATGGTGTAGCTCCTTTTATATTTTAGTTTTTCGCCATATATTTTATGAATTTGTTAAAGATATACCGTGCGTCATGTGGGCCTGCCGATGCTTCAGGATGATGCTGTATAGAGAAGGCCTTCAGCTTTTTAACTTCAAGACCTTCTACCGTCCTGTCGTTCAGGTTGATGTGAGTTATTTCAACTTTATGCTTTGATTTTTTGAATGATTTGGGGTCCACAGCAAAACCGTGGTTCTGAACTGTGATGTCTATCTTCCTGGTATCCATCGCCATTACCGGATGGTTCGCGCCTCTGTGTCCGAATTTCAATTTGTAGGTAACTCCTCCTAAAGCCTGGCCCAACAACTGGTGGCCGAAGCAGATGCCGAATATCGGCTTTATTCCGAGCAGTTTCTTGAGTTCTTCCACTATATAAGGCACAGCAGACGGGTCGCCCGGGCCGTTTGAGATGAATATTCCGTCCGGTTTGTAGCTTAATACTTCCTCTGCTGTGGCAGTGATTGGCACAACCGTCACTTCGCAGTTTAAGTCCGCGAGTATGCGCAGTATGTGGTGCTTTATTCCGCAGTCGTAAGCCACAACTTTCAGCCTTTTCTTATTAACCCCGACCCTGACATAGTCGCATTCCTTTTCCATCATACCGACCGGCTTTAACTTCTCGCTCCATTTATAAGGGCTCTTAGTGGATACTTCCTTTGCAAGGTCAATACCAACTATGGACTGGGAAGCCTTGACTTTTTTTAGAAGTGATTTTTTATTCAGGTCAATTGTTGAAAGCACTGATTTCATGGCTCCAAAATCCCTGATATGACGGGTCAACGCCCTTGTATCTATGCCTTCTATGGCGACGATCTTATACTTCCTCAGGTATTCCTGCAGCGTCATTCCCGAACGCCAGTTTGACCTTATTTTGCTTATCTCTTTCATAACAAAACCCTCGACCTGCACTTCTCCTGATTCTATGTCATCCTCGTTAATACCGTAATTGCCGATTTCCGTGTAAGTCATGGTAACAATCTGGCCGCGGTAAGAAGGGTCGGTTAAAATTTCCTGATAACCCATCATAGATGTGTTAAAAACTATCTCGCCGTAGGTTTCCCCGTCAGCGCCGGCAGAAACGCCCTCAAAGCACGTGCCGTCCTCAAGCATAAGCATTGCTTTTTTCATATGTTCTCCTTGTTTCCTTAGTTTCAAACAAGAACGTGATAAGTGGTACGTGCTACGTGCCAGCAGCCATACCTTTTATTACGTTACTGTTTTCTTCTTAATTTCAGGCTTTTTGTTAAATTCAGCAACATTCTTCGTTCATGCTGGATCATTTCTGATATCTGATCATATTTTTCCTCAGGCAGATACTTTCTTCTTTTTGCAATTATAAGTTGTGTATATAGTTCCGCACATGATCCCAGGGCAATATAACAAAATTGTATGTATTCCGGCGTATGCTGGCGCTCGCATCCTTCTGCAATGTTTGATCCTATAGAAACAGAAGACCTTAACATCTGCGTACCCAGCGTCCATATCGCCTGCTTTGGAAAATCATCTACAATTGCATGTGTAAGATCAGATATATCTATTGCTTTTTTCCACACTTCAAGGTCCTCAAAACTCTTAACAACATTCATTTGCGCCCCCCCATTTTTCAAGCCCAAACGTCCTGTCATATTTTTAGTTTTCCCTTACCACATACCACATATCACTTACCACCTACTTACTCTCCACTATAAACCACCTTACCCGATTTAATCACACACTCAATGCTGCCTTTTAGCTTCCGCCCGATGAATGGCGAGTTAGTGGAACGGGAACCAAAGAACTTTTCAGTTACCTCAAACTCCTTATTTATGTCCGCTATTACAACATCCGCTTCCTTGCCTTCTGAAAGCGTGCCCCTATCGAGGTTCAATATCTTTGCCGGATTGATTGTTATTTTTTCAACCGCCTCTGAAATCGTCAACACTCCCGGACCGACCAATTCTGTTATTATTAAAGGAAAAGCAGTCTCAAGGCCGATTATACCGTAAGCCGCCTGGTTCCACTCGACGTTTTTGTCCAGTTCAGCGTGCGGGGCGTGGTCCGTGGCTATTACGTCTATGGTGCCGTCTTTTAAGCCTTTTTTCATGGCTTCCACGTCCGCTTTTGAGCGCAGCGGCGGGTTCATCTTATAATTTGTGTCATATGATACTAAGTTCGAATCGTCCAGCGCAAAATGATGCGGGGCTACTTCAGCGGTTACGTTTATGCCCTGTTTTTTTGCCCACCTTAGTATCTCTACCGCGCCTGCCGTTGACAGATGCGCCAGATGCAGCCGTCCCTGCGTATCCCTGGCTATCATAATATCGCGCGCAACGATTGACTCTTCAGCTGACGCCGGTATGCCCTTTAATCCGAGCATAGTACCGAAGTAACCTTCATTTACGGTATTATCGCCAGCCAGATTCACATCTTCACAATGTTCTATAAGCGTCATACCGAACATTTTGCAGTATTGCATTGCCCGCCTTACAATCTCGGCGTTCATTACGGTACAGCCGTCGTCCGATATCGCGACCGCTCCCGCTTTAAAAAGTTCGCCTATCGGCGCAAGTTCAAGCCCTGCCCTGCCTTTTGTTATAGCGCCTATGGCTTTGACGTCAATTAAACCGACCTGCTTTGATTTCATATTTATGAATTCAACCATGGCCTGGTTGTCTATTACCGGGTCAGTATTCGGCATGCATGCGACTGTCGTGAATCCGCCTTTTGCCGCGGCGCGCGAGCCTGACTCTATGGTTTCCTTATACTCAAAACCGGGTTCGCGGAAATGCACGTGCATGTCGAGAAAACCCGGCATCACGGTCCTGCCCGCGGCGTCAATGACCTGCGCGTCCTTGTCAGTTATGGATTTCGCGACCTTTTCTATTTTGCCGTTGTTTATAAGAATGTCGGCCTTTTCCTCTTTTTTATTGGCGGGATCGACTACCGTGCCGTTTTTAATCAATAATTTCATTTGATTTGCCTCCTCCCATGAGATACAGGACAGCCATTCTCACAGCCACTCCGTTTGTCACCTGTTCTTCTATGACCGACTGCGGCCCGTCAGCCACGTTCGGCGATATTTCTATGCCGCGGTTCATCGGCCCCGGATGCATGACAAGGCAGTCCGGCTTCGCGCTTTTTAATTTTGTGGTATTGACCCCGAAGAGCATGGCGTATTCCCTGATTGTCGGGAAGAGATGCTTTTTCATCCTTTCAAGCTGTATCCTGAGTATGTTTACCACATCAGCGCCCTTGATGCCTTTTTCAAGGTCATTATAGACTTCCACGCCCATTTGTTCTATGTCGCGCGGTATGAGACGTTGCCGGGCCGACAACGCGTACTTTCGCCCCCATCTTTTTCAGCCCCCATATGTTCGAGCGCGCCACGCGCGAGTGCGCTATGTCGCCAACCAAAGCCACGGTCAATCCTTCCAGGTGGCCCTTTTTGTCCCTCATGGTAAACATATCCAGCAGCCCCTGCGTAGGGTGCTCGTGCATGCCGTCTCCGGCGTTTATTATATGGGAGGATATTTTGCTGGTTAACATATGAGGCACGCCTGAAACGCCGTGCCTGATTACTACGATGTCTATCTGCATGGCTTCAATAGTGCGGATGGTATCGATCAGGGTTTCACCCTTGGCCACTGAGGATGTGGATATCGCCAGGTTAAGAACATCTGCCGAGAGCCTCTTTGCCGCTATTTCAAACGAAGTTTTGGTCCTGGTGGAATTTTCGAAGAAAAAGTTGGCGACAGTTTTGCCTTTAAGCGTGGGAAGTTTTTTTACCTGCCGTTCATTTACTTCCTTAAAAGTTTTAGCAAGATTTAAAATCTCTGTTATCTGTTCGGCTGAAATATCCTGCAGTGAAATAAGATGGTTAAGTGACATCTTACGCCTCCTTTTCGGCAAGAAGAACTTTTTCTTCGCCGTCAGATTCCTGTAACTTTAAAACTATCATTTCTTCAGAACTTGTCGGCACATTTTTACCTACGTAATTCGCTTGTATTGGCAGTTCCCTATGCCCGCGGTCTATGAGAACAGCCAGTTGAATGGTTTTTGGCCTGCCGAATTCGATGATGACATCCATGGCAGCGCGCGTGGACCTGCCCGTATAAAGCACGTCATCCACCAGAACTATATCCTTATCATCCACTGACACGGGCAGTTCGGTTGATTTTACTTCAGCTTTTGTGACACGGTCATAGTCGTCCCGGTAAAATGTAATATCCACAGCGCCCACAGGCACTGCCACATTCTCTATTTCATTGATTTTTTTAGCGATACGGGCTGCTAAAACATCGCCCCGTGAGCGTATACCCACGATATAGACATTCTTAGCGCCTTTGTTTTTTTCGATTATTTCATGGGAAATACGGGTCAATGCCCGCTCAATGGAAGGTTTGTCAAGGATTTCACTCTTAATTTTAAGCTTTTTGTCCACGTATTGCCTCCGTATAGGCAGGCGAAGCTAAAGCTTACGAGGCAGTTGGAGGCATAAAAAAAGCCCTCTTTCTGCCATGCGTACGCAGTAAGAAGGCGTTAATCCACTTTCGCATATTACGCTCCGGCGGACAAGTACCAGCTCCTTACCAGCCTCGCAGGGCCAGTTTAAAGGATCAATTGCTTTTCTGAATCGAGTTAAGGATACAACTTATTATAATGAATGTCAAGAATATTTTCGCGGTATACATACCCTCAATTGGCCTTTGGCATTAACATTTATTAATTTATGCTTTTTCATTTTTAAACAAGTACTTTAGCAACAATTGTTCAAGCATCAAACAAGCTATAAATATCATTAAAGCGAATATCACTATGACCCTAAATCCCAAGACGCCAAAACGCGCATCATTAAAAACAAGTACATTTGGCAAAATATAAAAAAATAAAGCAAACAAGACAGTATTGAGGATTAAGCGAAAGCGAATTATATATTTTTTCATTTGTGTTTTGCCAAAACGTCTTATCGGGATAATAATTAGTAAGTATGTTGTTAAGAAATAAGAGAATAATATTATGACATGGATGTTTATTTTTGTCTTTGGAATTACGATAAAATATGATAATAAAATTATCACTAATCCCGCCAACAGCAACAACGAAACTATTAAATGAAATATTTTAGTATCAGTTTTTGTAACTTTATCTTCGCAGATATTTTTTCGCTTCATTCATCACCATCGATATTACAAATTTTTACGCACTTTAACACGAAGCATCAAAGATAATGCAAAAAAAATACATCACGCCTTGGGTAAAGATATTATAACAAAAAACCATTTTTTTGTTATCACTTAGTTTATATCGTACATTCAAGCATTATTATTATTTTGATATAAAAAAAGAGACGCAGCAAGCTGCGTCTCTACAAGAACCATCGTTTTGGGCGATTCGTGAATCGCCCCTACGAGACCTGTTTCATATTTATTTTGGGATTCAGAATCCCCACACCGTGCCTTGACTCAAGACATTATAACAAAATCCCACTTATTTTATTAGCACTTTGTTTAAAACTCTGTAAATAATCATGGTTTTATGATTATTCAATATTTTACAGACATTTATTGTATTTAACTCCGGGTGAGCCAGTGGCATAGGCAAAAACACACGCGACCTTTAGGCCGGGATCAAGATCCGGGCGAGCCACCGGCTCGCCCCTACGGAGACCAATACCCAGAACATAAACAAAAAAGAGACGCGGCAAGTCTGCGTCTCTACAAGAACCATCGTTTTGGGCGATTCGTGAATCGCCCCTACGAAGGCAGTACTTCTATTAGTAATTAGTAATTTGTCATTAGTAATTTTATTTTTAAATCAGTACATAACCATACAGTGCAGCCCGCCCGCTCCCCAGGCGTATACCGGCACTGTTATTACGTTATAACCGTACTTTTCAAACATCTTTTTCTGCTCATCATAAACGCTGTTTGTCTCTTCTGAGACCGTATCCATGACCGTCCAGACGCCGTCCATGGTTGCCTTTAGCTGTTTATATGTTGCCGCGTCCTGTTTATTTGACCACTCATTGAAACGGTTAGCCAGCAGCTTGAAAATATCCGTTACCCTGTGCTGGGCTGTATAGGGGTCGTCCACGGGCAGGTGGTTCGGGTATTTTCCCAGCATAACGGAATAACCGCCTGATATTTTATCATGGTACTTTATTATATTTACCGGGCCCCTTACCGGATGATCGCAGTAATACAGCCTGGGCGTGTCAAAACCGAGCCTGCGCATCTGGGACGCGGCTGCGTCATATTCCGCCTGTATGTGGGATACGAATTCCTTATTAAGCTGTTCGTCATTTAATGAGACATAGCAATTATTGGCTATCGACGGTATGAAAGCTTTCGGTTTGCCGCCTTTAGGGTCCGGCAGTATGGAAGTCACCATATCCAGGTGAAATACTTCTTCGCTTCCCTTTTCCGGTTTTTTCATTATTTCCTCAGGGAGAAAAACCGCTTCCACCCCGAAATACGATTTGGAAAATGCCGCGGCAGCTTCCGCTTTCATGGCGTCATCTATAGGCGCTCTGTCAAAAGAAACGCCTTTTACCCTCTCGGCATATCGCTGTACGCGGTGCCTTCCTGTTATTATTGCCACTTTATGGCCCGGCCCCGGGAGTTTAATAATGTCCTCGTCCCCGCCTTCCGCGCTTGTATTTTTATCCACATCCTTTAAAACAAACGTTTCCGGAAAGGCGTCAGTGAGTTCCTTTGTAACTTTTACGTATATATCCGCGTCTCCGGCGCTGCGCGCTATTGCCACCCTGCCATCAACCCTGTCATATCCGATTACTTTGCACATATCCTGCGGCCAGACAATCATCGCGGATGAATGGAAAAATTTAACACGCAGTTTTATCCCGGCGTCGGTAAAACCGCATCTGGCTTTCAGGTAATCTATAAAATAACTCTTTTCGTCCCCGGTGGCGTCATTAACGCTGGCGCTGTTTGGCACTGCCACAAATATTTTCGTGTACGCCGGAAGTTTTTGGAGTATCTCGCCGTGGGTAAATTCAAGGTTAATCCAGTATAGTTGTTTTTCAATTTCCCTCTTTTGCGGTAAACTTGCAGACTTTGGCCAGTTAACTTCAGGCATACATATATACTTATGGTTATTTGACCACAATCCTATTACCACAAAATCAAGTGGCCGTTCAGATTCAGGGACTACAAAAACTCCCTGGTCAGCTGCCTGCGCACAATACGATTGCGCAGGTAATAATAGAAAAACGATGACAAAGAGGGCGGCTACAGGTGCGGTTATTCTCATCGTCATACCTCGTATAATTAAATTAAGGCGCACAGTCCTGCGCCTTGTCTATATATTTAGACAAAAGCGCTTTTTTTTAGTTTCTACCGCGCGAGGCAGGATAGGCGTATAAAATACTAGAAAGCCATTTTTATAAACACTATATAAACATGGATAAAAATATGATTAACCGGTTACGTAAAATATTTAAGCAAAAATATATTTTACTTTAGTTTAATTAACCTGAATTTTAAGTAAAAAAACACCTTAAAAATAAGGCTTTTTTTTGAACCGGTTTTATAAATCGAGTTTTGGATGTCTATTTGGATATACTTTTGAAGTGATTACAATCAGTTGTATCTATTTTATGATAAATGAAGTCATAGTAAGCGAACCGGCAAGGGGTTTGTCGTTAAAGAACCGGGCGTCTTCATCCCCGCCCTGCAATGCAAGCACATAGAGCATGGGCAGGTAGTGTTCCGGGGTAGGTATCGCGAGTTCCGCGTCTTTGCCAAGCGACTTATAATCCGCGAGCTGCTTATGCTCCCTGTTCCTGATCATTTTCTTTAACATGTCATTTGCCCTTATTGCCCAGTCAAAACCGTATGGTTCGTTAAAATTTTCATTCTTTAATTGCACCATGTATAGGTTGTGCACCATGTTACCGCTTCCGATGATTAGCGTGCCGCGCTCACGAAGCGGCAGAAGTTCTTTCGCGAGCTCATAGTGGTATTCCGGCGGCTTTGAATCATCAAGGCTCATTTGTACCACGGGTATGTCGGCCTCCGGATACATGCGCCTTAAAACACTCCAGCAGCCGTGGTCAAGCCCGCGGTGGCCTTCCAACTGAACATCAGTTGATTTTATAATGTCCTTAACGAGCCTAGCGAATTTGGGGTCGCCTTTTGCCGGGTAGGATACATCGTATAATTCGGACTGAAAGCCCCCGAAATCGTGTATTGTGCGCGGTTTTTCGCCGGATGTTACGCACGTGCCCCATGTTTCCCAGTGGGCGGAAATACAAAGTATCTGCTTTGGCCTTGGTATTTCAGCGGCAATTTTTTTCCAGCCGCGTGAAAATTCATTATCTTCAATTGCGTTTACCGGGCTGCCATGTCCGAGAAATAACACAGGCATTAATACCCGTTCTTTATTCTCAATTTTATCCATGACATCCCCCTATTCAAAATAAAAGGGCCGGCTTTTAGCCGGCCCTTTTATATCTTATTTATTTTCTATATAAACCTTTGTCATCTTATCACCGATTGCGATCTTATGCACTACATCGAGGCCTTCCGTAACCTGGCCAAATGTCGTATAGTTGCCGTCTAAAAACGACTGCGGCCCGAGGCAGATGTAAAACTGGCTTCCTGCCGAGTCAGGGTCCTGCGCCCTTGCCATGGCTACTGTGCCGTCTAAGTGCGGGTTCTTGTTAAACTCCGCCTTTATGTTATATCCCGGCCCGCCTGCGCCTGTGCCGAGAGGGTCCCCGCCCTGTATTACAAAACCGGGAACGACCCTGTGGAATGTAAGGCCGTTATAAAAGCCTTTATTTGCAAGGTCGATGAAATTCTTGCACGTGCCCGGCGCGTCAGCGCTGAAAAACCTGAACTTAATGACGCCTTTCGTTGTTTCCAGTACCGCTATCGGTTCGCCTGTCCCTGTTGCCGCCACTGTCTGTCCCTCCGGTGCTTTAGTTTCGGTTCCCTGGCCGCATCCCGCGCCCATGAAAACCACTGCAAGTACTAATACTGATACAACCGCTAAAATCTTTTTCATTTTGCTGTTTCCTCCTTTTCTTTTTCTGTTAATACTTTTTTAAATGTCAGGCCTTCCGTGAACATAAAGATAAGGCCAAGAATAATTATCGGTATAAGTATCATCATATGTACTATAAAAACAAAAGCCGCCGCTTCTTCTTTCTGGTAGGCAAACAGGAGCATAATCGCCATGCCAAAAAACTCAAAGGGCCCGACTCCACCCGCGGTGGACGGCACCATTATGGCAAAATTCGCCACCGACATAATAAGACAGATTAGCAGGAAGCTTATATGCAAATGCATGGCCTGTCCCATCAGCCAGTAAGTAAAAGCCTCCACTGTCCACGCCAGGAAAGAAAGACCAAAAACCGTCATTATATCCTTTAGGCTGCCAAGCACGCCGAGCCCGTTAATGAAAGTATCCAGGAACCCGACCGCTTTGGAACGAATACTCTCCGGAAAAACTTTCAACATGGTATGAATAAATTTTTCCGTGGCTTCCCTTTTATAAAGCAGCATAAACATAAAAACAAAAATTCCTATAAATAAAACGCTCCCCGCGATTGCAAAAGCTAAAACCGCGTCCTTTACGCCGAAAGAAAACGAGAATACATTTATCGGCGGCACTTCTGACTGCTTTGTTATGAAATGGAACGCAAGATATCCTATAATGAAGTAAAAAATCATGACAAGCCCGTCAAAGACCCTTTCTATGACCACCGTCGCGAAAGTAGACGACTTTGAGACGCCCTTTTTCGTGCCTGTCATATACGCCCTGATGAACTCGCCGGCACGCGCCGGCAGGACGTTATTGAACATAAATCCCATTACCAGGTAGGGAAACAGCTCCACCGCTTTAAGCGGCTTTATGTGCTTTAACAGATGGTGCCACCGCTCAGCCCTGATGTAATAGCCGCCTATATAAAGGGCTACGGTCGCGCACAGCAGCCATATGTTTATATGGCTTACTATTTCCAGCAGTTCATTGTATTTAATGCCACGCAGGACAAAATACATGCAAACTACCGTCACAGCCATTCCAAGCCAGAAAATTATTTTTTTCACCATTATTTGCTTCCTTTTTTTAACTTTTTCGCGTAAAAGGGGCTGACAACATCGGATAAGGTTTTGCTGAACTTGGGGTATTTCTTTATCCCCCACTTATGCATGAGGAACTGTGCCATGACCTTCAGTGTGGCAAGTCCGTAAATGGAAGACCTTAAAAAATTTATTGATGAAGCTTCCTTAAAGTACCTCGTCGGCACAGGCACTTCGCTCGACTGGAACTTGAACATCTCCACCTGCGCTATGACTTCCGTGTCAAAAACAAAATCATCCGAGTTAAGGGTGAAAGGTATCGTGGTCAGGAGCTTCCTGCTGTATGCCCTGAACCCCGTATGCAGTTCGGAGTAATGCTTGCCGAAGCACTCGTTCTCGATGAATGTAAGCACCTTGTTTGAAATGTACTTGTACAAAGGCATCCCGCCGCGCAGGGCGCCTTCTCCGAGCATCCTTGAGCCGAGCACAAAATCCGCGTGGCCGTTTATGATAGGCGCTATCATCTCGGGTATGAGCCTTGAATCATACTGGTAATCCGGGTGGAGCATGACCACGATATCCGCGCCTTCCTTTAAAGCTTCTATGTAACAGGTCTTCTGGTTGCCGCCGTAGCCTTTATTTTGTATGTGGACTATGGTCTTGATGCCCAGGTGCCTTGCCACTTCGACTGTCTCGTCTTTTGAGACATCATCGACAAGTATTATCCTGTCCACAACGCTCTTGGGTATATCCCTGTATGTCTTCTCAAGGGTCTTTGCCGCGTTATACGCCGGCATGACCACTACAACTTTCTGTTTTTTACTGCGGGATGAGGACTTCACTTGGCACAACCTCCATGTCTTCCATCCCCGGCGCGCGCCAGAAAAACTGCATGCGCGAGTAATGTATCGATTCATAATAACGCAGCTGTATGGAATGGTATCCCGCGGAGAGTTTTATATCCTGCTTTATATTCTGCTGCCCCTTTGAATAACCGGGGTTATTTATGACCTGCTTGCCGTCTATATAAAGGTCGGAGTAGTCGTTTGACTCGGTCATGAAGGTATATGTGCCTGTTTTTTCAGCGTACAGCTTCCCGGCCCACTTAACCGAAAAAGGCCCCATTATCGGGTCCCTGGTCCAGTTAAAAAGTATAAACGGGTCAAGCCTGGTAAACGCGGGTTTACCTTCCCATTTAAGGCCCTTATAATAGTATCCCGTTAACCCGTTCTTATTGGGCTTATCCTGGTACCTTTTTACCGCCTCATACGGCACTTCGTATGTCCAGTAAAGCACCAGGTTCGGATAGAACTTATGCCTGAAATCGGTATACTTTCCCTCAGGATACATGCGCCTTAAGATGGTAAGCATCGGCAGGTATGTATCGTCAAGGATGAAAACAAAGTTCTTCCTAATCTTTGACTGGATGGGTATCCAGTCTGACGGGTTGAATACCTCCACATTATTATTAGGATAAATGGCGAAACGGAAAGTATAACTCTCGACCCAGTCCGCCTGCACTATAGCGGTCCAGTCGTCGCCAAGGCCTTTCACATACCTTCCCATGGAATATTCATCAGAAGAAAACTCCGCCCAGCTTCCCGGGTTATTCGCCCATTTGTCAAAATACAGCAGGTAGTTATTCACGCCGACCACGCCTAACGCGAGCGAAACGGACAGGACAAGCGGCAGCATGATCTTTTTACCGTACTGAGCGTAGGCATTTTTGAACAGCTGCTCAAAAAATATCAGCATGAATATTATGACAACCGGGATTTCCACAATGGTCCTGTATGCCTGTGGCGACTCCGTGGAAAGCAGGCCTGTCTGGAGAAATGCCGCGAAAAGCGCAAGCAGCAGGAAATACCGCGCTTTTAATAAATGGAAGACAGCGTACCCAAAGCCCAGCACAAAAAATATCCCGGAAATGAAGTCCAGCATGGGCTGTGTATGGAAATTATGCCGGGGGTTTCCGTCGCCCACGTAGTTGAACATGAGCATGGTATTGCAAAAATTTTCCGCGTACAGTTTTGTCCAGTGCTTTGGCGTGGTACCGTCCTTTTCCACATAACGCCCCCCCACTTCATGGAGCATTTCCTGGTTAAATATGGAAACCGTGGATGATCTTGACATAAAATTCTCCGGGTGCTGCATGGCATAAATGCCAAGCGGCGCCGCAACCACAAAAAAGGCTGTTATGCCGAAAAGCAGCCCCTTTAAATTCTTCTTATAAAATTTTGATTCCGCAAAAAACATATAAACCATAAATATCGCGAAACCAACCGGGATAAGCCTGGACGCCAGGTATGTATAAAGTGACAGGGCTGTTAATGCCCCGAAAATTATAAAATCAGTTACCTGCCTTTTCCTGTAAAGCCTGTAAGCGAAGTACATACAGGTAATGACGAAGAATACCGTGGCAATGCCCAAAAAACCTATCCTTGAGAAGTTGACATGCCAGCGCGTGACAGCCATTAAAAACGCCCCGATTAACGCCACCCTGACTCCAAAAAGGTACCTTGCCAGGAAGTAAAAAGCCGGCACGCACAACACGCCGATAAACACCGATACTTCCCTTATCTGAATGACCCCGATGCCAAAAAGCTTGAAGAACGCCGCGATAAAATACATGTACATGGCGGCGTTTTGCGTCCATCTTTCTATATAAACCGGGAGTTTTGTCCCGTCTAATTCCACACCGTTCATTATATTTATGCCTTCCGTACCGTTTTGCCCTTCATCGCGGTAGCAGCCTGCCGGAAGCTGGTCTATCATCCACACCCTGAAAAATACCGCGACAGCAAGGATGGACAGGAACAGGGCAATTTCCATGGATGGCGCTATGTTTTCTTTTTCTTCAGGTTTCTTTCCGGCATTTTCAGCTATGATAAATATTATCACCGCTATGGCGTATAAAACCAGCCCCGGAATAAGCCACTTCTGCATATAAAGGCAGAACTGTCCGGTAAGCGCCACGAGAAAAGCAAGCGCTGTAAGGTTAAATGTCCCGAACTCATATATGGACTTCATAAGCGGCCGGTTATTCCCGTATTTTTTTACCTTTTTTTTCTTTTTTCCCACAAGTACCTCCCGATTTTATCTTTTTATATTCCGGTAGCCGCAGCCTTCAGGCTGCGTAAGGCAGAACATAGTTAAGGATGCGAAACGCGGCGTTGCGCAGCCTAATCCGTCTCCGCTAAAGCTTCGGCGGACATGGAGGCTGCGGCTACCAATACAAAAACAATACTCACCTGAACAAAACCGAGCTTGGCACAATCTCGAAATCGTCAGCGCCCGCAGGCTTCCACCAGAAATGCATTTTTGAATGCTGAATTGACTCTGAATACCGCACCCGTATAGAGTGATAACCCGCGGATAGTTTTATGTCCCCGTCCGTCTTATCCTGTGTCTTTGCGAAACCGGGGTTTTCAACAACCTTTTTACCGTCTATGTAAACATCGGAGAAGTCATTTGAAACAGTCCTGAACTGATACTCCCCTGCGGTTTTTATGAAAATCCTGCCTTCCCATAACACTGAGAATGGCGACGCCACCGGATCCCTGGTCCAGTTAAAAAGTATGAGCGGGTCAACCCTGGAAAGCTGTAATTTTCCCTTCCAGTCTGTTCCGTAATAATATCTGGCGTTTAGCCCGTTCTTAAAACCCGGGCCATCCTGAAACTTCTTTATGTCATCGTAAGGCACTTCATATGTAAAGTAAAACAGAAGCTGCTGATTAAACTTATGCCTGAATTCCCCGTATTTCCCGTTCGGGTATATCTGCCTTAAAAGCGGGACAAGCGGAAGATACTCGCTGCCGATGACATAGGTGAAATTCTTTCTTATTTTTGATTTTATCGGCACCCACTCGGAGAGTTCAAAACGCTCATAATTCTGGTACGGATATGTCCCGAAGTGGAACGTATAGCTGTCTATCCAGTCAGGCTGGACTATGGCTGTCCAGTCCGGCCCGAGGTCATGTATGTATTTTGCCATGGAATATTCCTCCACGGAAAAATCAGCCCACGAACCCGGGTTATCCCTGTATTTTTCAAAATACTGGGTGTAATTATCCGCCGCCACGAACAACATCAGCGCGGCAAGAACGCCTGTTAACACCTTAAGAGAAGCCTTGCCATACTGAGCGAGCGCGGCTTCATAAAGTTTCTGTAAAAAGATTACAATGAAAATAATGATAAGCGGCACAAGCGTAACGGTCCTTAACGCCTGCGGCGACTCAATGGTAAGCAGCCCGGGCTGCACAAGGGATCCGAACATCACAAGCAGGAGGAAATATCTGGGTTTCCTGAAATGATAAAGGACATAACCAAACCCGAGCACAAAAAGCATCCCCGAAACAAAATCCAGCATGGGTTTGCCCTGGTAATTATGCCTGGAATTTCCGTCCCCGCGGTAATTGAACATAAGGATAGTGTTAATCGTATTTTCAGCGTATAGTGAAATCCAGCTTTTAGGCTGGCCGTCTTTAGCCAGGTACCTTCCGCCGATTACCTTAAGCGTGTCTTTATTAAATATGGATACTTTTGACGCCCTGTTCATGAAGTTCTGCGGGTGCTGCGCCACATACAATCCAAGCGGCGCGAAAACTATGAGGAACGCTATGATGCCGGCCATCATCTGCTTTTTATAGTTTTTAAAAAAGGACCTTTCGGTGACAAAAACATATGCCATGAAAATAAATAAACCGACGGGTATGAACCTCGCGGCAATGTAAGAGTAGAGCGACAGCGCGGTTGTGGCGCCGAGCATGACAAAATCAATGACGCCCCTTTTCCTGTAAACCCTGTACGCGAAATAAAGGCAGACAGCAACAAAAAAAACTGAAACAATGCCTACAAAACCTATCCTGGAAAAGTTTATGTGCCAGCGTGTTACGGCAAGAAGGAACGCGCCGATTACGGCAAGCCTGACGCCGAAAAGGTGCCTGACAAGGAAATAAACGGCCGGGACGCATAATACGCCGAAGACAACCGAAGCCGCCCTTATCTGCACAACGCCAATGCCGAATATTTTGAAAATTACAGCGATAAAATAATTATACATTGCAGCCTGCTGTGTCAGGCGCTCTATGTAAACCGGCGTGGCAGTTCCTTCCAGCTCTATGCCGTTCATTATATTTATGGCTTCGTTTCCGTTTTCCCCTTCATCGCGGTAGCAGCCTGACGGCAGTTGGTCGAGCATCCACACCCTGAAAAATACCGCTACAGCCATGATGGCAAGGAATAACGCGACTTCAACCGCGGGAGCAATTTGTTCCTCAACATTTATGTCTTTTTTTCCATAAATGTCAGAAAGGATAAAAATGACAACTGCCAGCGCGAATAAAATAACGCCCGGCAGTATCATTTTATTAAAATAGACGAGGTACTGGCCTATGAATGCAACAAGGAAAGAAAGTACCATGGTGTTAAACTGCCCGAAGTCCCTTATGGCTCCTGCCAGCATATTATTTTGATTTTTTGACTTATTAGTTTTCATTTCGACCCCTGTTTATTTATTCAGAACCTTCAAACAAACAGATGAAATACGTCAGAAAAAAATAGGCGCCAGGGCGGGCTTATAACGGCCCGCCCATGGCACGTTATTATTTTACGCTGTTAACAATTTTCGTGAAAGAAGCCGCGTCAGTAACAGCCATTTCGGCAAGCTGCTTCCTGTTAAGATCAATATTGGCTTTCTTCAAAGCGCTGATGAACCTGGAGTATGATATTCCGTTTTCCCTGCATGCCGCGTTTATCCTGATTATCCAGAGGTTCCTGAATTCCCTTTTGCGGAGCTTCCTGCCTTTATAGGAAGCCTGCCAGCCTTTCTGTACCTGCTCCGTGGCCCTTGTAAAAATGTTCTTCTTCCTGCCATAGAAACCCGAAGCAAGTTTTATCATCTTTTTGTGCTTGCGTTTTGAAACAACGCCTCTTTTTACCCTTGGCATGTCTGTTCTCCTTTAATATTGTTTAAATTGTCTTCCGTTGCTTTTGAGGCTGCCCTAAATTAAATTTCAGGCGTCAGGCCCCAAATTTGAAATTGTCTATCCGTACGGCAGCAGCTTTGCCACGTTTTTCGCGTTCGCGTGCGCTACGTATGCTTTCCTTCTTTTCGGCCTTTTTAAGTTGCTGCTCTCCTGGTGGAGCAGGTGGCGCAGGCCCGGCCTTTTGTACTTAAGCTTGCCTGTCGCTGTTTTTGAGATCCTTTTTTTTGCTGACGAATTCGTTTTCAATTTCGGCATCTGTTTCTCCTTTTTATTTTACGGTTTAAGTCTTAAGCGTTATGCTTTTAACTTTAAACTCTAAACTTAAAACTTTAAACTTGTTTCTTTATCGGCATCATCACAAATATGATCGAACGTTCTTCCTTGAACGGGTCGCCTTCAAGCTGGCCCACACCCGCGGTATGTTTATATACAGTATCAAGCATCTCGGCGCCGCGTATTTCCTTATACTCCAGTTCCCTGCCTCTGAACCGTATTACGAACTTTACCTTAAAGCCTTTTTCGAGGAATTCTGTCGCGTGGTTGAGCTTAATCCCCAGGTCATGCTTGTCGATATTCGGCCTGATCTGGATCTCTTTTACGACTACCACGTGCTGGTTCTTCCTTGCTTCCTTATCCTTTTTTATCTGTTCGTAGCGGTACTTGCCGTAATTCAAAAGCTTGCAGACCGGAGGCTTCGCAGCCGGGCTGATCTCGACTAAATCCACCGCCCGTTCTTCCGCCTTCTTGATCGCATCGTTAACCGTCATGACGCCAAGCGAATTTCCTGCTTCATCAATTACCCTTACTTCGCTTACCCTGATCTGGCTGTTAACTCTCAATTCTGTAAATGAAATACAGTCCACCTCCCTGGAGTCCCGGCGGCTTAAAGCCGCAGGTTCAACTTGGTTTCTCGGAACGTTAAATCCGCCCGAAACAAGTTAATATATTTTGCTTTCGCTTACTTCAAAAGAGACTTATATGAAAAACAAAAAAGACGGCCAAAAAGCCGTCTTCTCATATATATTAAGCACTTAATATACATTCATTTTTTTGAACCCGTTTGGCTAAAGCCTGAGGGTGAGAAGCACCGCTTCTACTTGCTAATGTGAATACAATATACAATAAACACTGTTGTTTCGTCAAGAGAAATCAACAACAATTACCGGTTTACAGCCATTAATACCATTCTTTGGAATTACCTTATAATAAAGAACTTACCCTGGGTCGACTGATTGGAATACCGGTTTATAATAAGGTAATAATATATGCCCGGCGATACTTTGCTTCCCATTCTGTTCTTCCCGTCCCACACAAACCTCACACCTGGCGGCCTGGCTGCCACAACATTCTCGCCGGCAAGCGTATATATCATTATCATTGACCCTGCGACATAATTTTCTATTTTAAGCGGTTTTCCTGCCAGCGAATACGGATTCGGAAATAAAACTATCTGCCCCCCGGGGTAGAAACAATAATCTGACGTTAAGGGATTATGCCTCTCCGGCGCGGTAAAATAGGCGTCGTTATAATCGGTTGAGACGGTGCTTTGTATGATCCCTGAGGGATTTAAATAATTAATCCGTACCGAGTAATAAAATGTGTATTTTTCTCCGGGCAGCAGCTCCGAACCCGGCGGCATAGTCCAGATAATCATTTGGCCATTTTGCGACGGCAGTATTGTGGAACCTGCCGGCGCGCCCATAAAACTCATTTCAGCCGGCAGTGTCGTCCAAATTACCGTATTGGATGCTTTTGATTTGTCGTTGTTTGTTATCGCTATCCTGTATTCTACAACTGCCCCGGCAGCGGGATCATCGCCTTTTGCGGAAAAATCTATAGTGAGCGTCACAGGTAATCCGGAAGGAATATTTGTAACGGTGCCAGTCGGAGTGGCTATAGAAGTCCCCGTAGATGAAGGCGTATTGACCGGGGTGGAAGTGCATGTATAAGTCACGGACAGCGTTCCTGTACATGTAGGGGTGGCCGCAGGCGTATTTGTGTAAGTTACGGTTATAGTCGCCGTATTTGGCGGGACAGTATGGGTCAGGGTCATCGTATAACTTGAAACTGCTGTCGTGGTCGCGGTGGGCGACAATGACGGAGTCCGAGTTTCCGTAATTGTAACCGTTGAAGATGGCGTGCCTGTGGCGGTTTTTGTCATTGACGAAGAAGACGTCGTGCCCGGACTAGCCGTGTCCGTGGGTACAGGGCTGCAAGTGATGCTCGGCGTGTTTGTACCTGTCGGTGTCACCGTAGGTGTATCTGTATATGATTGCGTAAAAGTAGGCGTATTGGAAGATATGGTGTCAGTAATAGTCTGGCTTGGCGTATGTGTCCTGCTCGGCGTTGTTGTATGTGAACCTGTAACCGTCCTGGTGGGTGTTGCGGTACCGGTTGATGTCGGGCTGCCGGTTATGCTCGGTGACTGCGTACTGCTCGGCGTGCTGCTTTTAGTAAATGTCGGCGTAACAGTGGGAGTAAATGTATCTGACGAGGCCATGGTCTGCGATGGCGTCCCGGTACTGGTATACGTCGATGACGGCGTATTTGTCCTGCTCGGCGTCTTAGACGGCGTCTGGGTATATGTAGATGTAAGTGTCAGGGTGTATGTCCCTGTCTGAGTCAGCGTAAACGTAGCTGCCGTAGTTTGCGAAGGCGTACCGGTGCTTGTAAACGTTGATGACGGTGTATAAGTCCTGCTCGGGGTCCCGGACTGCGTCTGAGTATGAGTATGTGTAAACGTAGGAGTTTGTGATCTGGTCACGCTCAACGACGGCGTCATTGTAAATGTCAAAGTAGTGGCCGGTGTAAAAGTTTTCGTAGGAGTAACCGTCGATGACGGACATAACAGGTCCATCTCTATGGATGTTGAAACTGAAGCCGTCGTTGCCCCTGCGCTCCACGTAACGCTCGCGTAATTATAAGTCTGCTTGCACCATGACGCGTTTGGCGTGGTAGTGTTAAACCATCCGGTTTGCATCCAGTAAGTGAAGGTCTTGCACGAATTTGCCTCCATACCCAGCGGGAAGTATACCGTAAGCGAATTTCCGCTCTGCTGCATAATGCCGTTATTTATATCATTGTAATACCATGGCCCGACAAATCCCCACTCACTTCCCACCCAGTAATCAGATATGAGCACAGGCTTGTTTGTAAACCCCCCTGTATTACATATGGTAACTGTCATGGTAACACAATCCCCGGAGGTAATCTGATTAGACCGGGAAGATATCTTGCTTATTGATATCGTTGCTGACGGCAGCGGCGTTACAGCGCTTAGGTCAAATTTTTTCCTCATATACAGCATCTTTGGATGATCTATATCCCACTGATTTTCACCGGCATATCCGCACTGGTCAAATGAATATGGCTGGACATACTTGCCGTCCGAAGGATCATACATTGATTTTGACCACGTCGTACAGGTTACTTGTGTGGCATTCACCCAGGTGGTATCCCCCGTGTAAGCTTGGGTGTACCACAAATTGGAAGCCCCGTCATTTGCTGGAGGCGTATTGTATACCTGTGATGTTAAAAGCTTAATATTGCCGTCATTACTTGATATGTACGAATGCATCCCGCCGCCGCATATGACGTCCAGGGTAAATGATCCCCATACCTGCCCGCCCGCCGTGTCAGTAACTGACAGTGCTATCACATTTCCGGTTTCCTGAAGATATGCAATCGGTACGTTGACGCAAACCGGATCCGTTACCGAATTCCAGCCCACATATGGAAAATCGCCCATGTTGTGCCCATTGAGCCAGACAGTGGTGTTGTCATCTCCATTAATACAAAGCGTGGCGCTGACAGGACCGCACGCCGCGGAGATAAATGAATTCAGACATATTAAAAAAATTGGCAAAAAAAGGAATTTAAACAACCTGAAAGTTTTTTTCAAATCCCGCCACCCGCTATAAAACATCGCAGCATAAGCTGTTTTTACGTAAAAATATTGACAATAGAAACAGTCTTACCCTCGGTTTGCCGCTTGTTTGCTTAGCTAAAATGTAACATACCATTTTTTTGAAGTAAACACTTAACTGCGTTTTTGCGCAATAAATCTCATTTTTATTGAACACGTTTGCACAAAATCCGCGCAATATAGCCGCGCCTGAATTAATACAGGGGATGTTAAACATTTGCGGAATTTGTCTGCGTGCGTGCCGGCGTGGACGTGCTTGCAGAAAAACCTTGATGGCAGAAACCATAGCAGCATTACATGAAAGCGTTTAAATCGGGGTCAACAAAATATGAATAATAATTATTTCTTCCTGAGCCTGTCCTTTACCATACCAATAAAAGTCCCGGCTTCTTTTACCCGGAAAAGCGGCATTAATATGGCAAAAATACCTACTCCCGCTGTTATGGATATTAAGACAAGCACCCCGTTGACCAGCCTGCTGTATTCCTTATTAAACGCGCCAGCCATTAAGTTATAAAGCCCAAGACAGGCAAACCCCATTATAATGGAAGAAACTGTTATTTTAGCCGCAAAAAGGAGCAGTTCCCTTGTTTTTAGGCCCCCTGTAAGTTTGGCTGTATAATGGTATAAGAACATGTACTGTATGATTCCTGTTACAGCCGTGGCAATGGCAAGGCCGATATAACCGAAGGGCTTCATGAGCGCGATACACAGCACAATATTTATGACCACTGACGCCGTGCTTATCTTAACCGCCGTGGATGCTTTATCTATGGCATAAAATACCTGCGTAAGTATCTTAATTCCCGTAAAAGCGAATATCGCCACGCAATAAACAGCGCTTACCTTTGCCGTTTCGACCGCGTCCGCGTATGTGAACCTTCCGTAATTAAATAAAAGCGCGTTAATCGGCATGGATAAAAATATCAGGCCCGCGGATGCGGGAATGGTTATAAAAAAGCCCTGCTTTAGCGAAGAGTGTATGGTATCGGTCAATCCTTTCATGTCATTTCTCGCGGCATACTGGGATATATAAGTAAAAGAAACTGTCGCTATGGCCACGCCAAATACCCCGAACGGAAGCTGCATCAGCCTGTTTCCGTAATAAAGGTATGTCACGGCGCCGCCCGCTAAAAATGACGCGAGGATGGTATTCACCAGCAGGTTTATCTGCGTGACAGACTGCGCCACAGTCGCTGGCACCATGAGTTTTAATATCTTCTTTAACCCCGGGTCGTTAAAATCCACAAAGAAGCGGAATTTAAAACCTTCTTTTTGCGCGGGTATCCACTGTATCATAATCTCCAGTACAGCCCCCACAAGCGCGCCGATGACCCAGCCGTACACCTGCGTTTCCGGGGTGTCTCCCATGCGCGGGCAGATAAAAATTCCCGCCCCAATCATTGAAACATTTAAAATGACCGGCGCGAACGCAGGCATGGAAAACTTTTTTAACGAATTCAGTATGCCCATGAATAAAGCGGCTATCGAAACGAAGAGGATGAACGGAAAAAGATAACGGGTAAGGGAAACTGTCAGTTCAAATTTTGCTTTGTCGCCGATGAATCCCGGCGCCATGACGCGCACTATGGGATCCGCAAAAACAACTCCGAGAACAGTGATTCCGGTTAATACAAGCGAAAGAAGGGTCAGCACATTCGCGGCAAGCGCCCAGACGTCTTCCCTTTTCTTTTTTTCAAGGTATTCGGTAAATACAGGGACAAAAGCGGATGATAACGCGCCTTCGGCAAGCAGGTTCCTGAGCATGTTGGGAATGCGGAAAGCGACAAAAAAAGCGTCCGAAGCCATGCCTACGCCTAAAAGCGCCGCGTTTAAAGCATCCCTGACATAACCAAGGATGCGCGAAAGCATGGTAATTACGCTGACTATGGCCGCTGATTTTGCTATGTGTTTTGTTGACATGGGTAGGATTATAATACAATTAGGGTATATTTACAAGTGGCGCGTGACGGGTGGCGGGTGCTAAGTGGAATGCAATTTTTTGTTGTTTGTCTTCGTAGGGGCGAGTCGGTGACTCGCCCGGCCTTTGATTTAGAATTAGGGTCTAAAGCCTGGTGACTCACTTGCCTGACCATCAAAGCAATCCCCAACAGATTCAAGTCCAATCTAATTCCGGGCGAGCCACCGGCTCGCCCCTACAAGGTCCTATAAACACAAAACCGCCTGTTAATCGCAGGCGGTTTTGTGTTTATTTAATTGGCAATTAACAATGGTTAATCGTCAATAATAGTTATTTTCCGTAAAAATCCATGGAAGCGAGGCGGACCCTGTATGTGGTGTCTGTCTGCCAGTCGCGGACTGTGCCGGGGTCCTTTGATATGAAATAATTTAAGCCGTCATTTATGGAAAAGAAACCGCCCTGTATGGCCATGGCAATTCCGTATCCTTTCAGGTCGTCGCTTCCAAATATAGCGATCAAACCTCCGCCGGCAAATTGCACAAGCCCGAGAATAGACGAAAGCCCTGACTTTTCTATCATTGCCGTCCTTGCTTTTTCAGGGTCGGTTATTTTTGTACCCCAGTTTATGTTATAAATGGCCATTGCGGTTTCCACAACTCCATACGTAAGCATCCCAATTCCGACGCTTCTTGTGACTGTGTCCCTGGAAAACATCGTGGGAATACCTGCCGCGGTTGATAATCCGCCCCAGAGCATGAATACATTTGAAGCTGTTTCAGTATGCTTTACAGGGTCATAAACAATGATAGTTTTCTCGCCTACGGTATAGGTCACTTTCTCCGGGGACGCAATATCATTGGCAAATACCATTCCCGCCGCAAAAACAAGTATTAACGCAAACACTAATTTTTTCATTTAATATCCTCCTGATTGATTTTTATTATTATACAACAAGAAAAAACCAATCACAAGTCCCAAATCATAACTACAATCACAAATCCCAAATCACAGATCCCAAAGGAGAACTTGCCGTTTCTTCTTTGGGATTTGTAATTTGGGACTTGTGACTGCCTTTAAAGTCCGAGGGCAGGCTTTTGGGGGTGTGTAACCTGCCCTCGAGGTGCCGGTGTGAGACTATTTTTATACAGCTATTTTTGATTTCTCTGAAATAAACCTGTCAATAAAATCCCTGTCAGGGTCTTTCAATATAAGGAATTCAACGTCTGTCTCATATATGGATTTTTCTTTGTCAGATTCTTCGCAGTTTAAGATGCCGCAGCACGATTTCAGAACCTTTTTTACCCCGTTATCCTCAAAATGTATCTCAACTAACATTGCGTCCCCGTCCCTTACAAATTCCTTCATCCGCATTGTCATTCCCCGTGAATAAAGGCACGTAAGCTGCGCCACCTTATTTAGCCCGTGCATTTCCCTGTCGTCGCGCCTTAACACTTTGTACAGGACGTCTGCCGTCATGTTGATTTTTGTGCCAAACTTGTCATTATACATTTGCTCGATATAGTCAGGAAACATATGCCACCGCCGAGTTTTATTTTAATCTGTCCACTTTCCCGACGTTTAAATATAAGCACTATGCATGCCAATATAATAAGCCTTATTTTGTTAGAGTTTACAAAATATCTGACATTATACACGTCCTAAAAGGTGCATTATTATGTGCCAGGAGGGACATAATAAGTAAATCGTTGATTTCAAGCGACATTTGGTAGGATGGTTATAGGTTACGCCTTTGCTTCAATTCTGACTTATTACCTATCACTTATTACTTAATCTTTTCCCTGTATATTCTTATAATCCCTGAAATACTGGTCTGCTTTTGAATTATCAACTTTATCTTCATTGCTTCGCATTGTCTGGGTAATCACATAACCGCCGCCAAGGCCAAGTACCGCGCCGCCTAGCCCGTAACTTATCATAGAAACGATCTTTCCGTTTTCAGGCCCGGCTATAAGCCCGGCTACTCCGCCTATAATAAATCCGCCGAATGATGAAAGGCCCATTATCATATTATAGTTGTTTTCTTTTTCAATTCTTTTAAGGTCAGATTTAGTGGGATTTGATATTGTGGATGTTGTCGCGCAGCCGGCAAAGGAAAAAACAAAAGCAAGCAAAGTCAAAACCACGATTATTTTTTTCATTGGTCCCTCCTTTGTTTTAAACATTATAACACATCCGCCCTGAAACCGCTTGAATTGTTTGAATGCTACCCACTGCCCGCCACTCACTACCCGCTATTTTAACAGCGCGCATTCGCGCCTTGCGATTATAACTTTAACACCCTTTTTCTTCAGATAATCCTGAATTAGTTCTTTTAGCTCCTTCATCTTAAACGGGTCAATGACCGCCACGTGCTGAACCCCGAGGCTTTCCAGTAGTTTCTCCAGGTCTATGTTGTATGCCTCTTTCCCCATCAGGGTTTTCCCTGCCGCGGCATGCGGCTGCCTTCCTGTCATGGCGGTAGTCCTGTTATCCAGGATAATGGTCATTGTATTGCCGCCGTTATATACCATGTTTGCCATGCCGGTAATGCCCGAGTGCATGAATGTTGAGTCCCCTATCACCGCCACAACCTTTTCAGGCGATTCGCCGGCGCGCTCGGCCCCGTACGCGTGGTTAATTCCCGCGCCCATGTCTATGCATGTGTTCATCGCTGAAAACGGAGGCAACGCGCCCAGCGTGTAGCATCCTATGTCGCCCATGGCGAGCAGGCCCAGTTCATTAATAACCTTAAACACCCCGCGGTGGCCGCAGTCAGCGCACAAAGACGGTGGACGGGAAGGAACTGCAGAATTTTCAATTTTGAATTTTGAATTTTCAATTGCAATACCGTTTGCTTTATTAAAAGATTCCCTTATTATGTCCGGCGAAAGTTCGTCAATTAACGGGAAAACCGATTTGCCTTCAACCTTTATTCCTTCGGCTTTCAGATAATCCTCGATATACGGTTCGAGTTCTTCAACAACATATACTTTACCTACCTTCGCGCAGAATTCCCTGATTTTGTTTAAAGGCAATGGATTCAGCAGGCCAAGCTTAAACACTGATTTGCCGGGAAAAACTTCCTTCACATACTCATAAGCCACTCCCGACGTAATAAAACCAAAATCCGTTTCAGCCATCTCAGCTTTATTAAGTTTTGTTTCTTCAGCGAATTTCTTCAGTTTCGCGTATTTATCGACAAGCACAACACGCCGTTTTTTCGCGTTTAACGGCATCATTACGTATTTGTCCCATGGCACGTCCATTTTTTTCTTTGGAAAATCCGGTTTAAACGCCGGGTCATATGAAACGACGCTTTTTGAATGGGCTATCCTTGTGGTTATCCTGAAGAGCACCGGCAAATCGAACTTCTCGCTTATTTCCACGGCGTCTTTCATAAAATCCCTTGCTTCCTGCGATGATGAAGGCTCAACCACCGGCACGTAAGCGAATTTGCCAAGGTACCTGTTGTCCTGTTCGTTCTGTGATGAATGCATTCCCGGGTCATCGGCGTTAACCACTACAAGCCCGCCGTTTATTCCCGTATAAGCCAGGGTAACAAAAGCGTCCATGGCAACGTTCAATCCCACGTGTTTCATCGTGCACATGGCCCGGACGCCGCCGAGCGAAGCGCCTGTCGCCGCTTCCAGGGCCACCTTTTCATTTATGGACCATTCCGCGTATATTCCCTTATATCGGGAAAAATTCTCAAGTATCTCCGTTGAAGGCGTTCCGGGATATCCAAATCCCGCGTATATGCCGGCTTCATAAGCGCCAAGCGCTATGGCCTCGTCCCCGGATAAAAGTTTCTTTTCAGTCATTCAGCATCTCCATTGTTTTAGTGCGTTCGAAGGGTGGAGGGTAGAGTTCGGAGTTCGGAGTTCGGAGTTCGGAGTTCGGAGTTCGGAGTTCGGAGTTCGAACCGTACAACTACAAACTCCGGACACCACTTCCGAACTTCAAACGCCTAACTCCGAACCCCACCCTCCGAACTCCGAACGCCTTATATATTATACACGTCCTCAGCTTTCAGCACTTTAACGCCATTGAGCTTCCCTAATGCCGCGTCAGGGTTTTCCACCCTGAAAACAAGCACCGCGTTGCTGTTATTCTTTTCCACAAACGCGTACATATATTCAATATTTATACCTTCATTTTTAAATACCTTAAGGACCTTTTCAAGCCCTCCCGGTTTATCCTCGACTTCCACCGCGATAATATCCGTGGTCTTGACCATAATTGACTTCTTTTTCAGGGCTTCAATGGCGGCCGCCGGGGTGTCCACTATCATGCGTAATACCCCAAAATCAGCCGTATCCGCCAGTGAAAGCGCCCGTATGTTTATATTTGCGTCAGCCAGGACGCCTATAATGTCCGCAAGACGGCCTTCCTTGTTCTCAATAAAAACCGATAACTGGACTATCTTCATTTGAACCTCCGTTTTAACTTGAAACTGAAAACTTAAAACTAAAAGTTGAACCGTAGAACGAACCCACTTTCAGTTTTCAATTTCAAGTTTTAAATTGATCTATATTTTCCTCTTATCTATTATCCTCTTTGCTTTGCCTTCGCTTCTCGGTATTGACCTCGGCTCAACCAGTTTAACTTTTACGCCGATCCCCAGAACCGAATTAATCTCTTTTTCAATTTTACGCTCTATGGCCTCAAGCGCCTTTATCTCGTCCGAGAAGAGCTTCTCATTGACTTCCACCTGAACTTCCAGCGTATCAAGCCCGTGCTCGGCCCTGTCTATAATAATCTGGTAATGCGGTTCCACGCCTTCTATGGACATTATTACCATCTCGATTTCCGACGGGAAAACATTAACGCCCCTTATTATAAGCATGTCATCGGTCCGGCCTGAGAGACGTTCCATCCTGTTAAAAGTCCTGCCGCATTTGCATTTTTCAGGTATCATGCGCGTAATATCTTTTGTGCGGTACCTTATCAGTGGAATGCCTTCTTTTGTAATGGTTGTGAAAACAAGCTCTCCGGGCTGCCCAGGGGGAAGCACCTTCCCTGTTTCTTTGTCTATAATCTCAGGTATAAAATGGTCCTCAAATACGTGCAGACCCTTCTTTTCAAGGCACTCATTTGCCACGCCCGGCCCCATTATCTCGCTTAACCCATAAATATCCAGCGCGTCTATGCCCCAGAGCTTTTCAATATCGCGCCTCATGTTCTCAGACCATGGCTCAGCGCCAAAAAGGCCTGCTTTGAGTTTTATGTCTTTGGGTGTGACACCCATTTCCTTCATTGTTTCAGCGAGATTTAAGGCGTATGAAGGCGTGCACGTGAGTATTGTCGATCCAAAATCCTGCATGATCTTTATCTGCCGCTGTGAATTCCCCCCGGAAACGGGTATTACTGTGGCGCCTAGCTTTTCAGCGCCGTAATGGACGCCCAGCCCTCCGGTAAAAAGTCCGTACCCGTAGCCGTTATGAATAATATCCGCGCTCGTGGCGCCGGCCATTGACAGGCACCTGGCAATGAGCTCTGACCAGACATCGATATCATTTTTTGTGTAGCTGACCACGGTCATCTTGCCCGTGGTGCCAGATGACGCGTGGATCCTTACAATATCTTTCATGGGCGCTGCAAAAAGCCCGTACGGATAATTATCCCTTAGGTCCTGCTTTGTCGTGAATGGCAGTTTATGAAGGTCGTCAACGGACCTGATATCAGACGGCTTTACGCCCGCCTCATCAAATTTTTTCTTATAAAAGTCCACGTTATCATATACCCTGTTTACGGTCTTTATAAGCCTTTCAGACTGCAGTTTCTTCAGGTCTTCCCTCGACATGGATTCTTCTTTGCTATAGAACATAATTTTTCACCAGTTCCTTCCCTTTTTTAAAAGCCGCTATATTCTCATCGATGAATTTTTTCACCCTTTTTGCCAGCGCCGCCTTAAAATCCTCCTCGGAAAAATCAAGGAACGCGCAGAGCGCGCCGACCATGAGGCTGTTAACCACTTTTTCATTTCCAAGTTTTTCCGCCTCTTGTGTAGCTTCCAGGAAATAGGATTTTTCATGCTTTAAGAGGACTTTAACATCAGGGTATTCCTGTTTGGTGATTGCCATGGACGCCGGCTTTATCCTGTGAGTATTTATGATTACTTTTGTATCCCTATTCATGGAACCTGCCGCGCGCAGCGCTTCCATTTCCTCAAAAGAAAGTATATAGTCTATGTCGTTTCCGGACGGCAATGGCGATGACACTCTCTCCCCGAACCTTACATAACTGGAGACAACTCCGCCCCTCTGGGACATGCCGTGTATCTCGGATTTTTTTACGTCAAACCCTTTTGAAAGCGCCATGTCCGAGATTATATCTGACGCCGCCACCACACCCTGCCCGCCGACGCCGACCACTAAAATATTAATAGTCTTCATACGCATATTCCCATTTGCCCTGAGCCTGTAGAAGGGCCGACCACAAGCATATTCATGGTTTTCATTTTTCTCCATATTTATATGATGAATTTAATTAACGGAATTATATTACCCTATTTTAATAAAGGTTTCAAGTGCGGGTTTGATTAAAAAATTACATGTCTTTATTTAATAAATAACCGGCCAATCTGGTAAACGGCTACCGACGAAAGCCAGGCAACGGAGAAAGTATAAGCAGTAACAAGCGCCATCCATTTTGTGCCGCCTTCTTTTCTTAATACGGCAAGAGCTCCGAGGCAAGGCGTGTATAACAGGGTAAAAATCATGAATGAAAAAGCGGAAAGCGGCGTAAATAGCATTTTCAGGCCTTCGGCTGTGCCTCCGCTTCCCGACCCTACGATGGTCCCAAATGTTGACACAACTATCTCCTTTGCCATTACTCCGGTAATAAGTGAAACACCCGCCTGCCAAAAACCGAATCCGGCCGGAACAAGTATGGGGGCAACGAACCGGCCTATCATGCCAATGAGGCTTTTTTCAGACGCATACTGCACGCCCAGCGGGAAATTTCCGAGCAGCCAGATGATTATAGAGCCGCCTAATATGATAGTAATCACTTTCATCATGTAGCTTTTAGCGCCGAACCACATATTCGAAACCATCCTGGAAAACCTCGGCCATCTGTAATCGGGTATATCCCTTTTTATGAGTTCCCTGTCCTTTTTAAAAACCATAATGCTGAACAGTCTTGCCGTTATGCCTCCCGCGATGACCCCGAGCATATACATAACCCATACGATAAACGCCCTGTATTTAAAATCAAAGAAAACCGAGGCGAAAAGCATATACACCGGGAGCCTTGCCGAACATGACATGAAGGGTATCACAAGCATCGTGACAAGCCTGTCCTTTTTTTCCTTAAGTTTGGCGGCTTCCATTATAGCCGGCACGTTGCAGCCGAACCCGAGCATAAGCGGCATGAACGAACTGCCGTGCAGCCCCACCCTGTGCATGTATTTATCCATTATCATTGAAGCCCTTGTCATGTATCCGCAGTCTTCAAGCGCGGCGATAAGGAAGAACATGATGGCTATATTTGGAATGAACATTGCCACCGAACCGACACCTCCGACTAAGCCGTCATGAATCAGAGACTCAAGAATGACCGGCCCATTATAACGGTGCACGAGGCCCATAAGCATATCAGCAAACCACGCGAACAGCGCACCGATAAGATTTGAAACAGGCTGCCCGAGCCCAAAAGAGAGCTTAAAAACCAGGAATATGGCAAAAAGAAAGAGAGGAAGTCCGGTCACGGGGCCGGTTAAAAGCCTGTCTAAAGCCACGCTTACTATGTGTTTTTCTTTCGGAGAGAACTTCCCTTTAATTTCAGGTACAGGCAAAAATTCACTTCCTTATGATTTTATTAGTCAGTGATTTATTATAAGTTAGCGGATTTTCAAAGTCAAGACGGCATATTTGCCGGGCCGGTGGCGGGTTTTTATTCCAGGGATTTTACGCAATTCCTTCCTGAATTCTTTGCCTCATACAGGGCCATGTCAGCCCTGACAACAAAACTTTTAAAATCGTCCGCTGTTTTAAGCGACGACACTCCGAAACTGCACGATATTGTTTCAGCCGCGTCAAAGTAGACGCCATAAATCTTTTTCCTGATTTCTTCGGCCGCGGCCGCCGCTTTTTCAAGTGATTTTCCAGGCATCAATATGGTAAACTCATCTCCGCCCCAGCGCGCTATGATATCAGCCCCGGTAATGGTCTCGCGGACTATGTTCGTAATGGTAAGCAGTATGAAATCGCCGTAATCGTGGCCGTATGTGTCATTAATTTTTTTAAAAATATCAACATCATATATGATTAGGGACAGTTCCCTGTCCTGCGCCCTCGCGCTGTCTACCTCGTAAACGAGGCACTGGTTGAATTTGCGCCTGTTATAGACCCCTGTGAGGCTGTCCGTGACCGACAGATATGTGACTTCACGCATCCTGCGTTCCAGGTCATTTTCAAGAGACGTAGCGTGCTTTACCACGGTATCATACATAAGCTTTAGCTCATCGTTTTCCCGCTGAAGGCACCTGATATCGCGCTCAAGCTTTGAAGGGTTTACCTTTTCAGAATGCTCGTTTTGTAACATTATTATCATCTCCGCCGCCGGCAAACCTGACCTCCACCTTGTCCCAGAGCATTTTCAGGTTTGAAAAAGACTTTTTCTGCCATAGAATATTTTCATTTCCCGTGACAATTACCGGCATTTTGTTTATCTTCTTTACGTCCATGATGAACCTGCAGAGCATGGCTATCCCCGAACTGTTTAAGAACTCCACATCCTTAAAATCCAGGTTAAGGTACGGAAGGTTCAGCTCATGAATGTCGAGCAGGAACTTCTCTATATTGTTATACTCGCCCATATTCTCCAGCCTGAGCGAACCTTTAAAATTCACGGTATTGCTGCCGTCATCGAACACTATATTGTATCCGTCGCCGTTTATCTGCATATCGTCACCTGCCAACCGGCATTGCTGCCTGGACAGAAACCTTATAATCATGGTTGTTTTCCGAATTTTCAAATTTCATGCCGAGTTTAAGCTTAAAAAAGCTCATTATTGTCAGGAGCCCTATGCCTGACTTTTCCTTATCGGCGCCATTAAGGCTCCTTAACGCTTCAAAATAAGCCGCGTCAATGTCATCGCTTTCGATTATTTTTGTGACAAAATCCCTGAATGAGTAGAACGCCTCTGAATCAACATAGTTATTGACCTCAAAAACCACGGAGTTCCTGTATACAGCCACATCTATTTCAATATCATTTTCACGGTTAGCCGAATACTTAGCCGCGTTCTCTATAAGCTCATTTAAAATAGTAGAAGCGGAATTTTCTATCTCCTTCTTGTTTTCAAAATAAGTGGAGACATAGTTAGCGCTGTAATCCGCTGTCAGGCCGCACCTTTTCCATATCTTATTCAGGTCATCCCTGGATAATTTCAGCTTGATACAGTCCTGATTGCTCTGCTCCGTATATTCCCCTAAAACCATGGCACTCCACCCCGCTATTTTTGTTTTATAACGACCATTGAAATGTCGTCATATATTTCGGATTCCCCCATATAATTATATAGGTCCTTCATGAACTTGTTTTTTATCTGCTCCGCGGTTAGGGCGTGATATTTACGCAGTGTCGCGCACAAATTTTCCAGGCCAAACTGCGTTTTCTCCTCATTTTCCGCCTCCGTAACGCCGTCAGAATACAGCATCATGACATCGCCTTTTTCCATCTTAAGCGAAGTATTATTGAATTTTACGGCAGGTTCGAGCGTCATGCCCACGTAAAAACCGTTATCCATGGTATCAATGAGGTCAATTTCCCCGTTGTTCCTGCAGATGGCTATGGATTCATGCTGTCCGGATACGGTATATTTCCCGTTTTCATAATTCAGTATTATAAGCGTCATACTCCTGTTATCCTTTATCCTGCTGATGTTCGCGTGGAGCACCCTGTTTATTACCTCAAGGTACTCCGAAGGCAGCACGACCTTCATTTCGGCCAGCGTCCTTATGGCTGTCTGGGCCATGAGCATTATCAAACCGCTTGACAAGCCGTGCCCTGTGACATCGCCCATGCCTATGGTTATTTTATTCCCGATTTTTATCACATCGTAATAATCGCCGCCAACTTCCGTGGCCGTCCTCATGATGCAGGCTATGTCAAGATCATTGACCATGGCAACCTCTTCCTCGGACGGAAGCACCATGGTCTGTATGCGTTTTGCTATGCTGATTTCGGTTTTTAACCTCTGCGTTTCATCCTTCAGCTGGTTTGCGTATGTTTCAAGCTGCCTGTTAGCGTCGGATATCTCGGCCAGCATCTCCTTCTGCTTGCGCCTGGCCCTTAAATTTTCATTATATATAATGCCTATGATAACCGCTGCCATGACAGGCGTATATGTCCCGGCCATCACCATAAGCACTTCTCCTGCCATTTCATTTACGCCCCCTGCCGAGACAAAATACTGTTCCACTCCCGGCGCGAACCTGTGAATGAGGTAAAGCGCCATTGCCTGTCCAAGCGCGTTGACCATGTGCAGTGTAATGGAAACCTCACATAACGCCGCCAGTAGAGGGTACAGTATTATTAGGTTAAGCGCGGCGCTGTGCCAGGCGTTCGTGTAAAGCATCACAACAAACATCTGAGTTTCAAACAGGTATATGGTCAGGTTTGATGTCAGCCTAAGCTTGCCTGCCGAGTTTAATATGAGATTTAACATATACAGGAAAGTTGCGGCGACCTGCACTGTCGCTAAAACCGGTGATGACCGTATGAAAATAAAAATGATGGAAACTGACCCGGCTATCGCCGTATAGAACAGGTTAAGGCCGTTTATCTGCCTCATCAGCCTTATTTTATGAAGGTCATATCCCTCTTTAACCCCTAGATTAAGCAACATGTCCAGTATCATGAATTCCCCTATCCTGTCGGTTATTTTTTAATGACTGCCATCAGGTAGCTTGAACCCTGCAGAATGCTGTGCTTTTCAAATACCGCCTCAGGATGTTTTTTCTGAACGCTGGCGTTAAGTTTTTCAGCGTCCGCTTCCCTGAAAAACCCCGTAAAATCATTCCACAATAGAGACATCAGAGGGTCTGCAGCGAATGAAATCCTCGTCTTCTCCGCAATGATTTCTGTAAAAAACGTCCCCCTTTTTGATATCCTTATCATCTGGTCTATAAGCGCTTCCCTGTGCTCGACAGGATAAAAGTGAAAAACATTTATCGCCATTACCCAGTCAAAAGATTTATCAGCGAAATCCCCCAGGTCTTCGAGGGCGTTACCTACCACCATCTTTATGCGGTCTGAAAGGCCGAGCTGCTTGTTTTCCTTTTTTGCCCATTCAATGGCAAACAAATTGGAATCAAACCCTGTTATTTTTAAGCCGGGAAGCTGTTTTGCCACGGACCTTGCGAACGCGCCTATGCCGCAGCCGATATCGATCAGGCTGTCATTTTCGCCCATGTTATATTGGTGAAAGAATTTAATAAGCTCAGCAGAAAGGTTGTCGCTTACGTTCGGCTGGTAGTCGCGCGTGATTTTTCCTTCGGTGAGTTTATCAAGGCTGTTATTTTTCCTGAAGCATTCCGAGGAATTTACAGCCGCCCGCATAAAGAAATCATTGAGCCTGGCAAAACCTATTATGTCTTTATAAGGTGAATCAGGCATAAATACCGCGGTTTTTGGCGTGATTACATATCCCCCGTCTTTCCTTGCGACATACCCGGCGTTTTCGCAGAAATAGAACCATTTATCAAGTTTTTCAGGGTCATATTTCAGTTTCAACGCCAATGATTCCACAGAAACCGGCCTGGAATCATTAAGGGCTGAAAAAATACCGGAATTTAAACCGGCAGTAATAAGCGAGAATGTCCATGCTTCACCCAGTGAATTAACCACTTCCATCAGGTCAGTATTTGTTTTTCCGTTCATAGGCCCCCCCGGACACGAATGATATTTAAAGACATAATTCTTTAAAGTAAGTTTTGTCGGATAGCGGTTAAGTTTTTGAGCGGTAAATGAAATCAGATGTTTTTTATATACTGTGGGCAATCTTTTTAGTCAGGTGTGTTTTTTCTTACACAATAAGTATAGCCAACGAAACCATCAAAGTCAAATTTATCTGAATTTTCTTTTAAAACGCCTCTAAACAGCCCCTTTATGCTTAACGGCCGCGCTGCCCATTTTGTTGGCAAAAACAGCAATGCCAATCATTTCTTTTTTTGAAAATGAAAGTTTTAATGACCGTTTTATAATTCCGTAAAGCACCCCTGACATAAACGCGTCCCCGGCGCCGGTCGTATCAACTGCCCTGGCTTTAAACCCTTTAACAGCCGCGAAAAATCCGTCATGGTAAACATAACAGCCTTTTGCCCCGGCGCTTATATACACAAGCTGCCCCGGGCTGAAAATTTGTTTAAGTTTTTTCGCGTCCGGTTTTACGCCAAAAATAAATTTTAATTCTTTTTCGTTGATTTTTATTATATCGGCGTATTTAAAAAAACTTCTCATCATTTTTCTGGCCTGCGCATGCCTGCCCTTCCACAGGTTAAGCCTTACATTGGGGTCATAAGAAACAAGCTTTCCCATGCGCCGCGCAATGCGTATGGCTTTCATGGTAGCCGCGGCTGATACCGGATGCATCATGCTTATCGACCCGAAGTGGAATACCGAACAGGTTCTAATGTATTCCGGGTTGATTTCAGCGGATGAGAGGTATTTATCAGCGGCCGGATCGCCGTAAAATGAAAAACCGCTTTCACCTTTTTCGTCTAAAAATACCAGTACAAGCCCTGTTTTTGCTTTTTTTGTCGTAAAGACATTTGAGGTATCAACCTTGTTTGCTTTGAGGAATTTTTTAAGAAAACTGCCGAGAGGATCAACTCCGATTTTTGAAATTATACCTGATTTGACGCCGAGCCTGGCCAGGTTCACAGCCACATTTGAAGGAGCTCCGCCGGGCCTAAGCGCATGCCCTTTGCCTTCAGGCACAAAATCAGCGAGGATCTCCCCGAGGGTTATAACAGTTGGCATGACAAAGTCCAATAAAAGTGGTAAGTGGCGAGTGGTGAGTACAAAGTGGAACAACCAAAAACCAGTATCCGGCACATATCACTTAGCACCCGTCACCCGCCACGTATTTATCTGTAAATATTACCCGACTCATTCACGACATACTTTGTCTTTAAAGCTATCATAAGCTCTTCGTTCGTCGGGACAACAAGCACTTTTACCCTTGAACCCACCGACGAGACTATCTTTTCCTTTTCTTTTGACTTATTCTTTGCCGGATCCAGTTTTATCCCCATAAATCCGAGCGGCTCCATAACTTTCATCCTTACATCTACCGCGTTCTCTCCGATGCCGCCTGTAAACACTACCGCATCCAGCCCGCCCATTGCCGCCGCATATGAGCCGATATACTTGGTTATCCTGTAGCAGAAAATATCGATAGCGAACTGTGCCCTGTCGTTGCCGTGGGCTGCCGCTTCCATTATCTCGCGCAGGTCATTGGAAACTCCCGATATTCCTTTTAGACCGCTCTTTTTATTCAGCAGGCCGTCTATGTCATCCGCGCTTAAATGCTCTTTTTTCATCAGGAACGTTACCACAGCCGGGTCCATGTCCCCGCACCGGGTGCCCATTACAAGCCCTTCAAGCGGTGTCAAACCCATGGAGGTATCTACTGAGAGGCCGTTTTTAACGGCTGTTATGCTCGCTCCGTTTCCCAGGTGGCAGGTAACTATTTTAAGTTTTTTTATGTCCTTTTTCAGGAAATCCGCGGCCCTCTGTGATACATATTCATGTGAAGTCCCGTGAAAGCCGTATTTCCTGATATGATAACGCTCATAAAGCTCATAAGGCAGCCCGTAAATGTAGGCTTCCTTTTTCATGGTCTGATGGAACGCGGTGTCAAATATGGCAACCTGAGGTATCCCGGGAAAGATTGCTTCACAGGCTTCTATTCCGGAAAAATTCGGCGGATTATGGAGCGGAGCTATCTCAAAACAGTCCTTTATGACCTCTTTGACGCCCTTTGTAATCAGCGCGGACTTTGAGAATTTTTCACCGCCATGTACTACCCTGTGCCCTACCGCGTCAACTTCAATTTTATCCTTAAAAACCCCTATTTTCGGGTCCAGCAGGATCTTTGTTACCTGGTCCACGGCCTGAGTATGGTCCTTTGCCTCCACGTCCCTGACCGCTTCCTCATCTTTTTTCATGTGCTTTGATTTATACTTAAACTTAGATTTGTCCTTTCCGATTTCCTCAATAACGCCCTCGGCTATTACAGTGTTTGTCTTCTCCATATCATAAAGCTTAAATTTCAGGGAAGAGCTTCCGCAATTAATGACCATTACCTTCATAAGAGCCTCCGTTGTGTTGTTGTATATTTTATGCCTTTGAGTTTAAGAGACAAGAGACTGGAGACAAAAGTAAGGCAGGAAATCTAAACGAATTACTCCTGTCTCCTAACTCTTGTCTCTTAACCTCTTTCTTATTTGCTATTCTGCAGCCTTACCACATTTATCGCCGCGACGTTCAGGATATCCGAGGCTTTGCATCCGCGGGATAAGTCGCTGACCGGCTTTGCCGTACCCTGATAAATTGGGCCATAAGCTTCGGCCTTTGCAAGCCTTTCAGTGAGTTTATACGCGATATTCCCTGAATCAAGGTCCGGGAATATAAGGACATTCGCCTTTCCTGCAACTGCCGACCCTGGCGCTTTTTTCGCGCCGACAGCCGGTATGAGCGCAGCGTCACCCTGCAGCTCGCCGTCTATGTTCAATGAAGGGTCTTTTGCTTTTGCCAGCGCGAGCGCCCTTGTCACCTTATCAATGCGCTCGTGTTTTGCGCTGCCTTTTGTAGAGAATGAAAGCATGGCCACGTTAGGTTCCTCACCGATTAATTCCCTGTATGTGGCGCCCGTCGTGACCGCTATGTCAGCAAGCTGTTCGTCGTTCGGGTCTATGACAAAGCCTCCGTCAGAATAAAAAAGAATGCCGTCTTTTCCAAATGACTTGTCCGGAAGAATCATCACAAAAAAACTGGACAGGGTTTTTATGCCGGGTTTCATGCCTATGAGGTATATTGCGGCGCGCGACACATCCGCCGTGGTATTTACAGCTCCCGCTACAAACGTGTCGGCGAGGCCTTTTCTTACCATCATGGCGCCGTAATATACATCCCTTTTCATTGTTGCCATGGCTTCTTCCATGGTGGCGCATTTGCCTTTCCTTATGTCAAAAAAATCTTTCGCGTACGCGTCAATATCCGGAAGGTTATTTAGGTCTATGAGGTCGACGCCGTCCAGCGACAGCCCTTTATTTTTTGCGATTTCCTTCATTTTTGAAAGGTCCCCTATCATGGCGACTTTTGCCACTCCTAATTGCGTGGCTTTTACAGCGGCTTCAACCGTCCTCTCGTCATTTCCTTCGGGGAGCACTACTCTTTTTGGGGATTTTTTTGCTTTTTCATAAACAGTTTCCATGAATGAAGCCATTAAAAACTCCTTTCATATATAAGGGATTTTGTTAAAAATTGACTGAAATCATTATAAGTCCGAAACAGTGTTTTGTAAACAAAAATATGGAAAAGCAATTAAGATAATAGGAATTAGAATGCGATTTTAAGTATGTCCAGGATCTTTGTAAAAAGATATACGTGATATGCCAGTATTCCCAGAAAGAAAGCGGCTATCAGCCTGTATATCATTACATAGGGCTTTTTATCCGATATGTAATAGTTTATATAAAACGGATTATTTACGGCGAACGATAAGCCCATCATGAGCAGGAACATGATGATGAGCGAATATGTTATTATTAAATATATGTAATTTCCGTTAAAATAATTATCCGCCTTCATGTAAGGGATATTTATGACTATTTCAAGCACAAGCAACAGGGCAAATTCATATTTCATGGTAAGTTTTATCCTGTTAATAAAACACATTATCACTCCAAAAACAGCCGGCAGTATGTAATACAGGTCAAATCCAAAAGAAGCCGTCCTTACGCCGAAACCGTTCATGAAAGCCAGCGCAGGAGTAGCCAGTATGAATATGACCGGTATGAACTCTTTATTTATGCCGCTATTTTCAGGTCTCTTTTCTGGTTTCAATCTCCCCCCTTATCACAACCGCCTGGAAATCATTCCGATACGCTTCCGGAGAGCGCGTCATACTTATAATCGCCGGACGGCACCCTGCCTATGTAATTCTTTTCAACAAGCTCCTGGAGTGTTGCCGGATACCTTCCTTCAGCTCCCTTAAACGAGTTAACGGCGTTCTGAAGCACCGCGACATCAGCGGTGTTTTTTGCTGCCGAGGCTTTTTCCTCGCTTGTTTTCAGGTTGTCCGCGTAACTTATAACCGCGTTATTCTCCTTTGTTTCCTTGGGCGCGAACTTTGTGTACACAAACCATCCTGCAAGTATCAGTACCAGTATCACCACAAACTTTTTCATAGAACCTCCCGTGAAAGTTTAAAAATCAAACCTCAAAAATCAAAAGCGGGGCGAAATTAAGCCTTTGTTTTACTTTTGAATTTTGACTTTTGCGTTTTGAGTTAAAGTGTTCTTTCCCCGTCAATCAGGTAATTTTTAACGTAATCCGCGACGCCCTCTTCAAGGCTCATCATTTTTTCCTTATATGTCTTCATGATCTTTTCCGTCTTTGCCTGTGTAAAGTACTGGTATTTATCACGTATTGATTCAGGCATCTCCGTATACTCAATGTGTTCCTTTTTACCCGCCGCGGAGAAAACAGCTTTTACAAGATCGTTCCAAGTGCGCGCTTTTCCCCCGCCCACATTGTAAATCCCGGCAAGGCCGGAATCGTATATGTGCAGCGTCATTTTCACTGCGTCCTTAACATAAATAAAATCCCTCATCTGTTCCCCGTCCCTGTATTCCTTGTTATAAGACTTAAAAAGCTTCATTTTACCAGTGTCCCTTATCTGTTCAAACGCCTTTACCACGACGCTTCTCATGTCGTCTTTGTGGTATTCATTGGGGCCGAAGACATTAAAGAACTTTACGCCGGCAATCTTGTCGAGCATGGATTTTTTCATTGCCCAGACATCAAAGAGCTGTTTTGAATAACCGTACATGTTAAGAGGCCTTAAGGACTCAATTGAATCATGGCTGTCATCAAATCCGTTAGCCCCGTCGCCATAAGTGGCTGCCGACGACGCGTATACAAACTTTTTCCCGTTTCTTACGCACCATTTTGCCAGCACCTGGGTGTATTTATAATTGTTTTCCATGAGAAAAGAGGCGTCTTTTTCCGTAGTTGAGCTGCACGCCCCCATATGTATCACTCCGGTAACCGAACCCCTTAAGACCGGGTCGTCAAAAAGGACCCGTTTTAAAAACGCGTCCTTTTCCTCATAATCGTCAAATTTAAGGCCGTTTAAGTTCCTCCACTTATTGTCATCCCGCAGCCAGTCTACGCAGTGAATGTCCGCGTTGCCCCTTACATTCAGCTCCTTGACTATGGCGCTTCCGATAAATCCGGCGGCTCCTGTCACCACTATCATATACGCACCTCCTTTATTTCCCCTATTTTTATATTAACTTTTTTATTATACATCCTCTCATACTCGCGTAATTTCTCCTTGTAGTTCTTTTCCACAAGCCTTTTTGTGTTTGCGTCCGATAAAACAGAGACATTCCTGCCGCGTTCCTTTCTGCATTCGTATTTTATCTTTTTGAGGAGGTTGATGCAGACTGATTCCTCATTTAAGATCCTGCCCCTTCCGGCGCACCGCGGGCATTCCATAAAGTATATGTCCTCGACCCTTTTTGAATCGCGTTTTCTCGTTATTTCCATCAGGCCGTATTCGCTTATCTCAAGCGTCTTAAAATACATTTTTGACTTGGCCAGTTCCTCGTCCATGACAGCTTTTACTTTTTTCCTGTTTTCATACTCGTGCATGTCTATGAAATCAACTACGATAAGCCCGCCGATATTGCGCAGCACTATCTGCCTGGCCACTTCCCTGGCGGCGTTCATGTTCAGGTTCAGGATGGAATTCTCAACATCCTCCGCTCCCTTGAATTTTCCGCTGTTAATGTCAATAACGGTCAGTGCTTCAGTCACATCAATCTTAATATAGCCGCCTTTTTTAAATGAAACGATATTATTGAAAATCCCGTCAACCTGCTGTGATATTTTATAATAGTTGAATATGTGGTCAGCCCCGCCGTAGTAAAGCGCCTCAGCCGACTTCTTTGACTTCTCCTCCATATACCTTTTCACTTCGTCATGAACCGTTTCGCTGTCCGTTATAATCTCATCCACGGCATCGGTCACATATTCCCTTAAGACCTTTATCGCGAGGTCCTGCTCACGGTACAGAAGCTTTGGCGGCCTTTGTTTCTTGAATTCCGCCTTTATGCGCTCCCACTCGCGGAAATAGTGCCTGACTTCGCTCTCGAGCTCCGCGGTATCAACCCCTTCCGCGTTAGTTCTTACTATGATTCCAAACTCTCCGCCAAGCGAATCCTTTAAGGCGCGCATTGATTTTTTAAGCCTGAAACGCTCAGATTCGTTTGTAATTCTTTTTGAAACGCCGACATGCCTTAAAAACGGCGCGAAAACAATATGCTGCCCGGGCAGCGATACGTTCGTAGTAAGCCTGGCCCCTTTTGTATTGTACGGTTCCTTTATGACCTGCACCATAATTTCCTGGCCTTTTTTGAACTGTAACGCGATGTTTTCCGCCGGTTTGGACGCGGCCTCGCCGTCATCCTGCCCGAATTCCTCCCTGGAGCCTTCTCCGGACTGGTCAAAATATTCCTTTTCCGAAAGGAACGCCGGTTTGTCGTCGCCTATCTCGACAAAGACAAAATTCATGTTTGAAACCACTTTTGAGATCTTCCCCTTGTAGACATTTCCGTTGTTGGCGTAAATATTTTTTTCCGTGAAATAGTTTACTATCCTGCCGTCCTCGGCAATGGCTACATTTGTGTCAAAATCCTCGCAGTTGATGTATATGCTTTTCATGTTACTCCTCTACTTTTATGTATTCCCTGTAAATGTTCTGGAGTATCCCGATTATTATCATGATGACAAGCACCGACGACCCCCCATAACTTAACAGCGGTAATGTTATTCCTGTAACAGGCATTATCCCTATGTTCATGCCCACATTTATGAAAACCTGCAGGAAAATGACCCCGGTTAAGGCTGAACCCAGCATTTTTCCCGCCGAATACCTGCATAGTTTGACGATTTTCAAACCTTCCATTATAAGAAGGTAGTATATCAGCAGCACCAGGAAACTCCCCAAAAATCCGAATTCCTCCGATATGACGGCGAATATAAAATCCGTGTATTTAATGGGAATGAAGTTCAGCTGGCTTTGCGTGCCCTGCGCCCAGCCTTTTCCCAGCATCTGTCCGGAACCTATGGCTATCTGTGACTGAATTACGTTATAACCCGCGCCCTGAGGGTCTATCATGGGATTGATGAATACGTCTATCCTCTCGCGCTGATAATCATGAAGGAAAAGATATGCCACAGGCACAGCAAGCAATCCCAGAAACACAATTGTCATGAGCTTTTTTGCCGGAATGTTACCCATAAAAAGTATGATGATTATAAGAGGTATTATTATAAGCGATGTCCCAAGGTCCGGCTGTTTTAAAATAAGTATCAGCGGAATTCCCACAAGGGCTGCCATTTTCAGCAGGTTTTTCGCCTCGAAACTTTCTCTTTGCGTAACCAGCATGAACCTTATAAGCACCAGCGGAATAATTATCTTCATGAATTCGCTTGGCTGGAACTGAAAGCCAAATATCTTAAGCCAGCGCGTGGCCCCGAGCGTGGCGTGCCCGAATATCAGCACCACGAGCAGCAGAAATACAAAAAATATGTAAAGGTGATTGGCCAAACCGATGAAGCCGTTATAATTCATGTTGGCAATCAACATCATCAGGGCAAAACCCACCACATACCACACAATCTGCTTGGCAAAAAACGGGTTCCCTGACGTGCCTGTGGCGCTGTAAACCGCCGCCGCCCCCACAACCATAAGCAGAAGCGTCGTTATGAGCAGCGGTATGTTGAAGTTCTTATAATAGCCTTTTAAAATATCCGCGAACGGTATCTTTATCTTCATTTTCCCCTCATGGTATTAAAATAGAAATCAAATATCTGTGAAGCTATCGGCGCTGCCGCGTCTCCGCCGCCTCCGCCGAACTCAACAAGCACGTATACGACAATCTCAGGATTCCCGGAAGGGGCGTACCCGGCGAACATTGCGTGGTTCTCTCCGTGAACGTTCTGCACCGTGGCGGTCTTGCCGGAAATCGACATACCCTGAACCCTTGACTTTGATCCGGTTCCCCTGCTGACAACCATCCTTAGCGCGGACCTCATAATCTCTATGACTTCCGGCTTCACATTCAGTTCGAGAAGCTTCTTTGGCTGGTATGATTCCAGTATCCTGCGTGTATCATTGGTCACCACCTTCATAAGGTGCGGAACCATGCAGTATCCGCCGTTTGCCATTATCGCAAGGTTATCCATTATCTGAAGCGGTGTGCCTGATACATAACCCTGGCCGATCGACATCATGACCGTGTTTCCCGGAAACCACGGCGACCTGTCGGTACGCAATTTCCACTCCCTTGAAGGCACCAATCCGGCCTTTTCCCCGGGAATGTCTATGCCTGTTTTTTCGCCGTATCCGAACATGAGCCCGTATTTATTCAGAAGCTCCACCTTCATCTTCAGGCCGACCTTATAGAAATATATATCGCACGATTCCGCGACTCCGTGATAAAAGTCCATGTAACCATGGCCCGCGCGTTTCCAGCATTTATATGGCCATGTTTTTATCCAGTAAATACCCTCGCAAAGGAATGAATCCGTGGTTGTCACAACATTTTCATTGAGCGCGCCTGTGCCCACCGCCACTTTAAAGATGGACCCCGGTGAATACTGCCCCTGAATTGCCCTGTTATTGAGCGGATTTGACTTGTTACGCAGAAGTTTTTTCCATTCGGTGGCGTTTATCGAACCGCTGAAATAATTAAGGTTATAATCGGGCTTTGACGCCATGCAAAGTATCTCGCCGGTTTTTGGCTCCGCCGCTATGATAACGCCGGTAAATTTTGACCCTTCCAGGAGGTTCTCCGCGTATTTCTGGAGCCTGTAATCCAGGGTAAGGACAATATTTTTTCCCTGTTTTGGTTCGACCCTCTTTTTTTCCTTAAGCTGCCTGCCGTGGGCGTCAGTTACTATGTAGATGGCGCCGTCCTCACCGCGCAGCGTGTCGTCATAATAATTCTCAAGGCCTGTCTGGCCTATGACATCCCCGCGCTGCCGTTTGTCCCTGTACCTGTCGTACTTCAGCTGCTCCGCGGTTATTTCCCCGGTATACCCGAGTACATGTGACGCCGTATTCTTAAATTCATAAAACCTTTTTGGCTCCTGCGCCGTATCTATACCGCTTATTTTTATCCTTGCTTCCTTAAGCTGCGACATTTCGCTCTCGGAAATATTCCTCTTTACGGTGACAGGCATCAGCATGAATTCCCTGTCGCCTGACTGTGTGGTTATCTTCTCCTCAATCTCGGCGGTTTCCATGGACAGGATAGCCGCCAGGTCCGAGAGCGCCTTTTGCCTGTCGGGATTCTCCCCGAAATAATACGGTATGACTATCGCCGAGTTTGACGGTTTGTTTACCACCAGCTGGACATAATTCCTGTCATAAATATACCCGCGCGAAGCCGGAATCTTTTTAATGGTTATGCAGTTTTCCTCAGCCTGTTTTTTATAGTAGTCGCCCCTTACCGCCTGCAGATAAAAAGTCCGCAGCAGGAGCAGCAGCATGCATACAGAAACAACCCAGCCCATGGTGTTAATGCGGACCAGGTTCTTATATACGCCTTTTATCCTCTCGAAGATGTCGTCTTTAGCTTTAGCCATTGGCCTATCCCTTTGTAGTCTAGTGACATGAGTTTGAGCACAACCGCGCCGGCGAGTGTCGTCATGAATATTTTCAGGAAAATTATCAGCGGCGGGAAAATAAAACTTTTCATGGATGTATAAAAGAGGAAAACCGCGGCGCCCTGTGCCAGTGTCTTTACGGCGCAACATACCGCGATGATGACCACGCGGGTGGAGTAATTTTCCCTATAAAGGCTCACCGAGAGCGCCAGCGCGGTTATTAACGCCATCATGCCGGAAAAAACAGTATATCCGGAAAACGGAAGAAGAAACGCGTCATGCATCACTGCCGCGAGTGTGGTAAATACGGCCGCGGATATAAGCCTGCCGTTTAACACCAGTATGACGGAAACGATAAGCGCGAAATCCGCGTAATGAAATTGCCTGTTTATGGCGTATGCCGTGTTGTCTATTAAAATTACCGGGATCAGCATAAGCCACATTAATATGGACTTTCTGATAAGCTTTCACCTCTTCGCCTGAACTTTATGCCCGCCAAAGCGGGCTATCATGAAGGCCGTTTTACCGGCCCTTATACAATCACTGCTTTTTTTTCACAACTATTACTTCTTCAACCGACATCATGTTCACGAAGGGCTTTACTTTTATGATCATTGACAGGCCGTCAGTTTTCTTTGTGGCTTCAGTTACCTGCCCTATTTTTATCCCTTCAGGGAATGATTTGCCCAGCCCTGAGGTGATGATAACATCGCCTTCCTTTATATCCTCTTCCTTCGGCACATAATTAAGCGCGCACCTGTTATATGACTCGCCGGAAAGTATTCCCACAACCCTGCTTCTTTCACCCCTGGCGCTCACGCTCGATTTTGAGTCTGTGATGAGCTGCACCATGGAAGTGTCGCTGTTCACCTTTACAAGGCGTCCCACAACACCGGCCTGCGTTATGACCCCGTCGCCTTCACCCGCGCCGTCCGCGGATCCGCGGTCTATGGTGTAATACGCGAGCATGCCGTCGTCATTTGCCCCTATTACGGAGGCAAAACATACCACCGAACTCCTGAAGTCCCTCATGGATTTTAATACGGACGCCCTTTTTATCTTTTCATTCTCCGCTTTGAGCGTATGGTTCTCGCTTTCAAGCAGCATATTCTTTTCGCTGAGGATCTGGATGCCTTTTTTCGCCGATGTAACGTATTTGATGGAACGGAACGTGTCATTGACATAGAAGGCGTAGGAGGCCACGCTTTTTTGAATTGAGGAAAAAAGGCCGGGCAGGAACCCGCCGGACTTGCTTATAAGCAAAACGGCGGCCAGTGTGATTATGATGGCCGCCGCTGTGTATAGATTTTTATTGTTTGCTTTTCTTTTTTTCATTTAATTTTAGACGTAACTGTCCTCGCCCTCAAACGAAAGCCTTCTTAAAACGTCAAGCTGCTCTTCGAGCATCTTGCCCGCGCCCGTTACGACGCAGTCCTGAGGGTTATCCGCAAGATGCACCGGCACGCCCGTCTCATCGCGCAGCTTCTCGTCAAAAGCCTTAAGCTGCGAACCGCCGCCCGTTAAAACTATGCCTTTGTCTATGATATCCGCGGCAAGTTCGGGTTTGGTCTGCTCCAGGGTGTACTTTATGCCGTCAATAATCTTGGTGATAGGTTCCTCAAGCGCGATGGCCATCTCGTCTGAAGTAACGCGTATGGTCCTCGGAAGTCCGGTTGTAAGGTCGCTTCCCTTTACGTCCATCTCCAGGGTGTCATCCAGTTTCTGCGCGCACCCTATCTCAATTTTAACCCTTTCAGCCGTCCTCTCGCCGATATGAAGGTTATATGCTTTTTTCAGGTAAGCCATGATGGCTTCGTCAAACTTATCGCCTGCCGTCCTGATTGAATTAAATACAACAAGGCCGCCCATGGAAATAACGGCGACTTCCGTCGTTCCTCCGCCGATGTCAACAACCATGTGCCCGACCGGGTCTTCCACCGGAAGTCCGGCGCCGATTGCCGCCGCCATTGGTTCGTCTATAAGATACACTTCCCTTGCGCCCGCCTGTATGGCCGACTCTTTCACGGCCCTTTTCTCAACGGGTGTTACGCCCTTGGGTACTGATATGGCTATCCTCGGGTTTACCATCGAGTGCCTGTTATGCACTTTAACTATGAAATAACGGAGCATTTTTTCAGTTACATTAAAATCGGCGATAACGCCGTCCTTCATGGGCCTGATTGCGAATACATCGCCCGGAGTCTTTCCTACCATCTGCTTTGCCGCTTCGCCGACAGCTATTACTTCCCTGTTTTTATAGAGCGCGACTATGGAAGGTTCTTTTAACACGATGCCTTTATTTTTGAGATACACGAGGGTCGTCGCGGTCCCCAAGTCAATCGCCATGTCATTGCTGAACATGCCGAGGATAAAATCAAATATCATTTATTTTGCCCCTTTCTTTTTCTTGGCTGGTTTTTTAGAGGATTTCTTCGCCGCCTTCTTAATTATAGGCTTTGAAACATCTTTTAATTCCTGTTTATCAGCGGGCTTGTCTTTTGCTTTTCCCGCGAACTTAAATAACTTATCAGTATCAAATCCGCCCCATTCAATAAGGCCCTGAAGCACAACGAGACCCACAAGCAGTATCAAAAGCAGTATTCCGATAATAACTCCCAGTGTCATAAAAACCTCCTGATAATAGTATTAAAAAAAATGTAATACAAAAAAACCATGGTGTGTATTATAGCAAATAGGGATTTTTAACGCAACAACTTTTAAGCGTGAAAAAACCTCTTGATTATATGATGTTTTCTAGATTTCCGCCCTTAATCCGACTGTTATCGACCTTCCGGGCATTTTATATAGTATGACAGACTCATATGACGTATTATCCAGTATGTTGCTCAGATCGCCATAGATTTCAAAATTGTCGCTTATCTTATGAGTGACCCTTGCGCTTATTAAATAATACGGGTGTAAAAGCACATCTTTGGTCGAATACCTGTTGTCGACATACTTCCCCGTAACTGACAAACTCGTATTAAACGGGAACTTTATGCTTGCGCCCGCGTTTATTTCATTCTTCGGCCTGTATGCCAGGTCCTTTTTTGTCTCCCTGTTTTTGGCGATCAAGTATGTGTATCTCGCGTATGCCGTAAGCCATCCGGAAATTTTAAGGTCGACTTTAGCCTCGGCGCCCGCTATCTCGGCGTTTGCCACATTTTCAGCGCTGGTGAAATACGTAAAAGGGTCAGTCACCCATTCTATCAAATCCTTAATGTCGCTCCTGAACCATGAAATTTCCTCGCTGATGATATCGTCTTTTTTCCTTATGCCCGCCTCAAGCGAGGTGGTCTTTTCCGGGAGCAGTTTCGGGTTACCCGCCATCCAGGGCTCGTTCCAGTAGGTATCGCCGAACGTGGGCACGGCCACCGACTTTTCCATGGAGGCGAAAAATTCCGTTCCTCCCGCGAACTTATACTTGCCGCTCAAGTTCTCGCTGGTTGAGTTATTATAGGCGGAATTAAAATCCGCCCTAAATCCCGTGTTTATCAGCAGCGTGTCGTCAAAAAGCTTTATTGAGACGCTGGACACGGATGCCTGATTGGATATCGACTGCTTTCCTATCCTGGTGGAATCTATCTCTTTAATATTGTTTTCATAGCCTGAAATCGCAGAAACCATGCCTTTCTCGTCATATATAAACATGACGGATGCCTGGTATTCCTTCTTTTTATGCCTGTCTTTGACAGCGTAATCAGGCATTTCCATATACAGGTTCGCCGACCTTAAGTAACCCTGTATTTTCATATTCACGTATGGTATTTTTACGTCCTCATCCATGTTCATAGAGTAATTCTCGTCCTGCTGCCGGGAATGGGAAGGCCCGTAGTCATCATACGGAAGGCCCATTTCCCTTTTCAGGTAATGGCCGGTCAGGGATGATGTCAAAAGATCTCCGTCAAATTGCAGCTTTACATCCGCGGCGCGTTTGTAAAAATCGCCGTTTGCCGCGTATCCTTTCGACCTCTCCTCCGAGGCTCCGGCGGAGTAATCCACCTTTAATATTTTTCCAGCCGAGGAGAGGACGTATTTTTGCGTCTCAAAAGAGCCGTATGACGCCTCAGCCTTGAGAAGTTTTTTATTCTTGGAGCCTGTTATAATGTTTATAACGCCGGCTGAAGCTGACGCCCCGTAAATGGAGGACATACCGCCCTTTATAATCTCAATACGCTCCACATCGGAAATATCAATCATGTTTAAATCCACAGTCCCTACCAGCATGTCATTCACCGGCACTCCGTCCTGCATTACAAGCGTATGCTTTGACGGGCTCCCCCTGAACATTACCGTATTAATCCCTTCATAACCGCCGCTGCGGATAACTGTTATACCTGAAATTGACTCTATCAGGTCTGCAAGGCGCTCCGCGCCGAACGCTTTTATCTGCTCCTCGGCTATGACTTCAATGCTCCTTGGAACAATGCTTATGAGCTCGGGTATTTTCCTCGCGGTAACCACGATATCATCCAGGTTTTTTGCCTTGTCAGCCGTCTGCTGCGCCTGGGCTGTGGGTACTTCCTTGGGCTTAAAATCATAAACCCCGGGCTTGTTCGCGCTCTTTGAAATGCCGGTCGCGGGCTGTTCGCCCATCTGCTGGCCCATGGTGGCGCCGGAGTTGTTGTAGTCAGCCGGGAACGCGTAAACCGCGCATGCCGTCATCACAACCCAAAAAATAAGTGCAATTTTCTTTTTCATAAACCCTCCGTTTTTTATTTATAATGAAACTGACGGAAAACACATTTTTATTACAGGTTCTGGCCGGTTTTTGTAGGGGCAATTCACGAATTGCCCACGGTTGAAAGGCGGGCGATTCATGAATCGCCCCTACAACAACAAACGCACAACCAATGGTTTTCTATCCATATCATTATCTAATATCACTATCCAATATTACTTCCTCATCAAAAACAAATTTGGCCTTCCTGACACCCTGTTCTTTTCTATATAGAAATTCTCCAGGCCGTATATTTCCCTTATCTTAGCCTCATTTATAACCTTATCAGGCGGCCCGTCGGCGGCAATGCTTCCGTCTTTCATGAATACCACCCTCTTAACATATTCCGCCGCCAGGTTAATGCCGTGCGATATGAGCAGTATGGTCTTTCCCTGCCCGTTTAACTCCATTATTTTCTCCATAAGCGCCGACTGGTGGTGCATGTCCAGGTAAGTCATAGGCTCGTCCATGAGAAGCAGCTGCGCTTCCTGCGCGATTGCCCGGGCTATTAAAACCATTCTCTTTTCGCCGCCGCTTAAATTATTATAGACCTCGCCTCTTTTTCCATACAGGTCAAAGGAATCAAGCACAGATTTTACGGCTTCACGGTCTCCCTGCGAGAGCAGCCCCATTTCATTGATGTATGGCCGCCTGCCCATTGAGACTAATTCCTCAACAGTATAATCAAATGTATACGAGTCCACCTGCGGGATATATGAAATCAGTTTCGCAAGTTCCGTGCCTTTATAACTGCCAACCGGGCTTGAATTAACGGACACGCTTCCGGTAAAGCCGCCAAGTATCGACGCGAGTATTTTTATCAGCGTTGTTTTGCCGGCCCCGTTTGGCCCCAAAAGCGAGACCACTTCGCCTTTATTCACGGATAAGTTAACGGACTTTAAACTGAAGCCTCCGCGGCCGTATGTGAAATTTATATTCTTCGCCTCTAAAAGCATTATACTGCCTTCTTTCTTATCATTAAAAATATGAAAACCGGCACGCCAATTAATCCCGTTATAACGCCCACGGGTATTTCCCCCGGCAGAAAAACTGTACGGGCTATCGTGTCGGCGGAGAGCAAAAATATGGCGCCGGCAAGAAACGAACAAGGTATCATGCCGCGCATATCAGGCCCGATGAAGAAACGGATAATGTGAGGGATTATCAGCCCCACAAAACCTATGACGCCGGTTAAAGCGACGGAGACCGCTGTGAGGGCCCCGGCAAAAACAAAGTAAAGCGCTTTAATGAATTCAGTTTTAACGCCCAGCGTTTTCGCCTCCTGCTCGCCTGTCGTAAGTATGTTAAGGTCATTGCCGAAAAACACTCCTGCCGAAGCTATTATTACAGCCGTTAAAAACGTGTACTTTATATGCGCGGGGTCTATGTTTGAAAGGTCCCCCATCAGCCACAGCACAACCTTGACAAGGTCTTTAGAATACACGGCATTCATCATCATAATGAGTGAAGAGAAAAATGAGCCTGTCATCACTCCGGCGAGCAGCAGCCTGGTTATATTCACGGTTCCCGAACTTAAGGATATCCTGTAAACCACAAACATTGTAAGAAGCGCGCCCGCCATTGACGGCGCGATAAGCCCTGAAGACCCGGCGATAATAGCGCACGCCGCGCCGAATGCCGCGCCTGATGATATGCCCGTAATGAACGGATCCACGAGCGGGTTTTTCAAAAGCGCCTGGAGCATGGCGCCTGCCACTGCCAGCATTCCTCCCACAAGCATCGCGTAAATTATCCTGGGCAGCCTTATAAGTCCGACTATTTCAGCGTCCTGTCCTCCCTGCCTTCCAAACAGGAATCCCAGCGCGTCGGCTAAGGATATGCTGACGCTTCCGGCGGATATTGCCCACAGGAAACAAATGACAAGAATAACAATAAGGAAAATGAAAAACGCGGCTGTTTTCTTCATGTTTTGCTTTCCGCCTTATCTATGATTTTCCTCAGGGATTTAATGCCAAGCGGTATCCTCGGACCCGGACGCAGTATGATATCTACATTATCAAAGACATATATGTTGCCCTTTTTGCCGGCATTGGTCTGCTTAAAATAAGGCCTGTCCATGTAATCCTTCTCAGGCTTATAAAGCAGGATAATGACATCCGGATTCCTTTTTATTATTTCCTCGGGCGACGCTTTCGGGTATTCGCTTTTGGCGTCAGCGAGGATATTTTTACCGCCGCCCAGCTTTAACATCTGATTTATAAAGGATGACTTTCCCACTGCCATTACAGGCTCATTCCACATCTCAAGGTAAACCTTCAGCTGAAAGCTGTCGCGGCGTATCACTTCAGACATCGTTTTTTCATATTCGCGTATCTTTTTTGACGCCTTTACAGGCTCGCCTGTCAGCCTTCCGATCATATTTATGTTATCCCAGATGCCCTTTTCAATATTCTTAGGATACAAAACCAGCACAGGTATCCCCATCTTTTCAAGTTTTGCTATGGCTTTTTTCTGCACCCCGCCGCCCGAAATCACCACATCCGGCCTTAACTTAGTTATCTTTTCAATGTCCGGGTTCATGAAAGACCCTGCTTTAGGCAGTTTCTTTGCCGCATCCGGAAAATCGCAGCTGGTGGATACGGCCCGGAGTTTATCCTGCAGACCCATCCAGAAGAACATCTCAGTGTGGGCCGGTGAAAGGCAGACAACAGAATATACAGGGGTATGGACATTTACGGTACGGCCGACGTCGTCGACAAAGACCGCCGCGTTAAGAAACCCTGTGTATAGGAGCGCTGTAATCATAAATAGTTTCTTCATGTTAACCTCATTTAATGCGTTCGGAGGGTGGAGGGTAAGGTTCGGAGTTCGGGCAATTGCCACATCCGCCGAACGTCTTTGCGTACTTCAAACTCCGAACTCTACCCTCCGAACTCCGAACGCCTTAAAATTCAATTCCCTTCCTCGCCTTTACACCCTTCTTAAACGGGTGTTTTACTTCCTTCATTTCCGTAACAAGACCCGCCAGTTTAAGCAGCCCTTTTGACGCGTTTCTGCCGGTTATAATTATTTCCAGTTTTTTAGGCGCTGATTTAAGCAGTTTAATTATTTTTTTCTCCTCAACAACCCCGAGATTTATCAGGTGGGTCAGTTCATCCAGCACTATCATGTCATATCCGTTGCTTTTTATATCGCTTTCTATAAGCGTCAAATCCATTTCCACCTGTTCAGCCAGCTCTTCAGGCCTGACTTTCGGGTCAAATAAAGGCGAAGCCTGGTTAAACCTTATGAAATCAATATTAGCAATCAGGTTCAGGATTTTTTCCTCTGAAACCGGAAATTTTCCCGCCTTTAAAAACTGGTAAAAAGCCACCTTCATCCCGGCGCCTGCCGCGCGGATTGCCTGGCCAATGGCTGCCGTGGTTTTGCCTTTGCCGTTTCCCGTGTAAAGTTGGATCATAAAACCTCCTGTGTAATTACTAATTATGGTAATACTCGTAATCCTTCGTCAGGCTCAGGATTCCTCGTATTATTATTATAAACGTGTAAAACACAAATTTATTAGTAATTAGTAATTGGTAATTAGAAATTGCAATTAAACTCCCTTAATATGGTACTGTATCTTGTTACGCTCGCTCTTAGGCAAATGCGCCACGCTGTTAAATGACAACAGAAAAAAACCATTCTTTTCCGGGTTATAAAATATCTCCGATATTGACGCGTTATATACCCGCAGGCGCTTATAGTTTTTCAGACCGAGAATATAGGAAATAATCTGCCTTACCACGCCCCCGTGCGCCACTATTACAAGGTCCTGGCCTTTATGTTTTTTTACCACTTTATCAAAAGCCTTATTTATCCTCGCGAAAAACTCTTTGTCCTTTTCCCCTGTAAAATCCTTATTCTGCTTGTGGTAACGGTCATATAACTTGCCTTCAAGGTTGCCGTAGTTGCGTTCCCTGAAGCCCTTATCCATAATAATCGGGCATTTCGAAGGTGAAACCTTTCTTATCTCAGCCGCCGTTTGAAAAGCCCTGAGAAGGTCGCTGGATATGATGGCGTCGAGCTTTACTTCCTTAAAGGTCTTGGCAATGCATTTAGCCTGGCGGATGCCGTTGTTGTTTAATTCAATGTCAGTGTGCCCCTGGAAAAGAAGCTTCTTGTTCCAGTCTGTTTCGCCGTGCCGGACGAGGTAGATGTACACTTTTTAGCTCCCTTTGGTGGTACGTGATAAGTGGTACGCGGTAAGTGATGCACGCAAGATCCACTCCTCACTTACCACCTACCACATTTCACTTACCACTTGTATAAATAAAAAAGCCCGACTCGCGTCGGGCAACATTAATGTCAATGTAAATTCCCTTTACGCGAAGGTACTATCCTTTATCACAGTGGACCGGGCTTGCGGCTTTTTGCCGTATTACCGTTGCGCGACAGCGCCCCGAATCTCACGGGGACTTCCCCTGTAGTAAAGGGTTGTTCTTATTTCTTAAATGATATTAACACATCTCATCGGAACTGTCAATTTCGTTATGCGGAGTGATATTGTCTGTAATATTGTGTAAATTCGGGACCGGACTCTCCCCTCTCCCTCTATGGGAGAGGGCTAGGGAGAGGGTGCCGTAGAGGCAATCCTGCTTTTGGGAGAGATATGCATTGCCGATACCTCACCCCCATCCCGTCCTTCCCCCTTCGAGGGGGAAGGGGTTGTTTATAAATGCCGACATAAAATTGTTTTATTTATTAACTGTTATTAATTTACACACAATTAAAGACAATTTCATGCGGGGTGATATTGTTTGCAACATTGTAGGGGCATCTCACGAATCACCCAACCAAGGCGGGCGATTCGTGAAATCGCCCCTACAAAAATGCATAACGGCCGTATCAACATATCAAACCAGTTTACACCGTATAAAACAAAAAACCCCGCGTTTTACCGCGGGGCTTTTTGTTTTTGGCTATGGCTTAGTTTCCGTCATCGCCTATTGAATTTGTCGGGCAGGAACCCATGCCGTCTTTGCATGCCGCTTCCTCTCCGTCATTTGCCGGCTGTTTGAAGCAAAACGCGTGCGATCCGTCATCATTCATCTTAAAGTTCTCCGGTGCGCTGCCTTCGCACACACCGCATGCTATGCACTGGTCGTCCACATAGTATTTTCCGGAAACATTCTCAGGTACTTTTGCGCCTTTGTTGGCCATTTCTTCCTCCTTAAAAATTTTTTAGTCGTCCAAGAAAAATCGATGCTTAATATTATAATATTTTTTGATTTATTTCAAGATTTTTTTTATGTCCGTAAAACGTTCGGCTCGTCAGAAGTTAAGTCAATCACCTGCGAAGCCCTGCCTTTGACCATTTTATCATTTTCCACGGCGATAACAGCCTTTTTTATAAGGCTTTTATCTATATCGCCAAAAACAAGCGGAGAAAGGCTGCCCCGATATGTTCGCGGAAGTTGCCGCCAGAGGGGAAGCCATTTCTTTTAAAATACTACTTAAAACATCTGATTTAATGACTCTGACGCCTATTGTCCCAGTTTTCAGGAATGAAAAGGTCCTTTTATGAGAGGGGTTAAGTTTTAGAATCAGCGTATACGGCCCCGGTAGCATCTTGCCTATCTGTATTTCCTGAGCCGGGGTTATTTCAGCGTATTCATGTATTGATGAAACATCAGAAAGGAACACCTGAAGAGGCTTCTTATTGTCCCTGCCCTTTATTTTGTATACGGCAGAAACCCCTTTTTTGCTTAATGCAGAACAAAATATACCATATACAGTATCCGTGGGTAAAATTACAACGCCGCCCTTTTTCAGGGCGGCAGTAATATCTTTTATGCGGGATGTTTTCATAACTGCCTTTTCTTTGTTTGTTTTCAATTGAAAATTGAAAATTCAAAATTGAAAATCATTTTTTATTATTATCCTCTAAATATTTTTTTACTCCCTTTTCCTGCAGTTCCTTATCCTTCTTTTCAACGCCTGAAGCCAGTTCTTTCTTATAATTTTCAAGTTTGGCCTTAAGTTCCGGGTATTTCAGCGCAAGTATCTGCGCGGCAAATACTCCCGCGTTTATAGCGCCCGGTTTTCCTATGGCCATGCATGCCACGGGTATGCCTCCGGGCATCTGCACTATCGAGTATAAGGCGTCAATACCGTCAAGCCCGCCGCCCTGCATGGGCACGCCTATTACAGGCAGCGTAGTCTGAGCGGCCACAACACCGCCCAAGTGCGCGGCCATTCCCGCCGCGGCTATGATAACTTCACAATTCTGTTTTTTAACCTCGGAAAGGAACTGTTCGACCTTATCCGGCGTCCTGTGGGCGGATGTAACGCTCACATATGATTCAATACCGAACTTGGCAAGGGTATCGACAGATTCCTTCATTATAGCGAGGTCTGAATCGCTTCCCATTACGATGGCCACCTTCATAAAAACCTCCGAATGAAGTTCGGAGTCCGGGGTTCGGAGTTCGAAGTTTAAAAGCCCTTACAGGCCCAACTCCGAACCCCGAACTCCGCACTCCAAACTAGTATTTGAGAGCCCTCTTTCCTATGTCTTTTCTATAGTATACGCCTTCAAAACTTACTTTGTCTATATCTTTATAAACCTTATCAATAGCCGATTTAATATCAGAAGCTACCGCCGTGACGTTCAGCACCCTTCCGCCGGCTGTAACCACTTTGCCGTCTTTAAGGGCCGTACCGGCGTGGAAAACCATCATGTCTTCCCTGCCTTTAAAGCTGTCCAGGCCGTTTATTACTTTGCCCTTCTCATAGTCGCCCGGGTATCCTTTTGAGGCCAGTACCACATTGATGGCCGCCTTCTTTTCTGTTTCCATTTTTATGTCCTTAAGCGTGCCGTCTATGCATGCCAGGCAAAGGTCAGTAATGTCTGTTTTTAATAAAGGAAGCACTGCCTGGGTTTCAGGGTCTCCGAAACGCACATTGTATTCAAGTGTCTTTGGCCCGTCTTTTGTTACCATTATCCCTGCGTAGAGTATGCCTTTGTATGTTATGCCTTCGCTTTTAAGCCCATTGACAGTGGGATATAATATTTTCTTTTCTATCTCCTCAAGTAATGCCGGTGTAATTAGCGGAGTCGGCGCGTATGCCCCCATGCCGCCTGTATTGGGCCCTTTATCTTCATCAAATATCCTTTTATGGTCCTGCGAAGCCGGCAAAGGAAGCACTGTTTCACCGTCGGTAAACGCGAGTATTGAAGCCTCGTCCCCGTCCAAGAATTCCTCAATTACAACCTTGTCCCCCGCGCCGCCAAAGATTTTCTTTTCCATTATATCGTTTACGCCGGCTATCGCGTCAGCTTCGCTCTGCGCTATTATCACGCCCTTGCCCGCTGCCAGGCCGTCTGCTTTTACAACAAGAGGGTATTTTGTGTTTGCTTTGATATAGGCTATGGCATCGGCGCTTTTATTAAATTCGCCGAACTCAGCCGTGGGGATATTATATTTCTTGAATAGTTTCTTCGTAAATACCTTGGACCCTTCCATCTGCGCCCCTGCCTGATTGGGGCCGAAAGCCTTCAGGCCATACTTGCTAAACATGTCAACGATGCCCATGACAAGGGGTGTTTCCGGGCCGACAATGGTGAGGTCTATCTTGTTTTCAAGCGCGAACTTCAAAAGCCTGTTCAAATCGTCAGCCTTGATATTTACATTCTCGGCTATTGCCGCCGTGCCCGCGTTTCCCGGCGCGCAGTATATTTTATCAACTTTCTTCGACCTGGCCGTACACCAGGCGATAGCGTGCTCGCGCCCGCCGGAACCGATTACGAGGACCTTCATTAATAAAACCTCCGAATTAAGTTCGGAGGTCGGAGTTCGGGGTTCGAAGTTGAAAGGCCATTTCCATCCCAACTCCGAACTCCGAACCCCGAACCCCGAACGTTTTAGTTAAACCTTCCAGTTATATAACTCAAAGAACTCATCCGGCACCTGGATCATGAGGAGCCCTTTTTCAGGTATCTTCTCCACGTCCTGTCCGTCCCTGCTGATGAAAAGCATCATTTTAAACTCTTTCATGTCGGTTAAATGGCCGAGCCTGGCAAACGGGATCTTCGCCTCAAATACATCGCCTATGGCAAAATCAATGCCGTATTGCTCTATGTTGGATGTTTCCATTTTCCTTCCGTCCACATGGAACCTGATGGAACCTGAATTCCCCGCCTCGGCCATGCGCAGTTCCACAACCAGCCCTTTTAAGTCCTTAAACTTATCAGCCGCGTCAAGCCTTATATAGAAATTCTCCTTGTTAAAGCCGTAATGCATCTTCTGCACGAGCTTTACCGCCTTATGCATGGCGCCGCCCTCTTTTGTCAGGTCGTACAGCCCGGCGCCTTTCCATTCATAGTAATGGCTGTCATATCCGTCAATTTCAGGATTAATGAACATTACGGGCGGTATTTCAAAGGCATTGTCAATCTTGGCAATCGGTATGAATAACTCATCCGGGATTTTTTCGCCCATGATGGAATATACATTCATCAGGTGCAGCCTGTAGAGGTTGTCAAACTCGGCGTCATTCTTGGATGAATGGTCATCGCCATACCACCAGTTCCAGTCGCTTCCCTCGGCTATGTAAATAGATTCCCACGCCTTATAAAGCTTATCCACTTCTGTCTTATGGTTTTCTTCCCATCTTACCAGGTCTTCCCTTACGCGCTTTAAAAGCTTCCATGCTTTCCTGTCGTCTTCATGGCCTATCCATATGTAGAAATCGTGGTTTATCCACGACCCCGGAAAAAGTTTTTTTATAACAGGTTTTTCAATGTCCTTATTTATTGCTTCGTTTATCGTCACCACTTCAAAATCCTGATTATCAGAGAGCGCCTCGTACAGGGCGTTTAAGAAATCCTTGCCGTCATTGGGGTAGTATTCCCAGCAGTTCTCGCCGTCGAGTATCACATTTACGCAGTGCGCGTTGTCATCAAGCCCGTTTTTTATCCTGTAAAGTTCGTTAATAAAGTGCACAGCCGCTTCCCTGCAGTTCCATCCCGCGTATGAGAAGCCTATGAGGTCTGAAAGGTAGTGGTTGCGGAAAACCATGTTTACAGGCCCGTTTGAGGAATTAAAAACGTAAGGCTTGTATATCATGTCCCCGTTCGCTATATCCCCGGAGAGGTGCAGCGACTCGCCTATGATTTCCTCATCAGTGGCCACCCACTTAATTCCATTCTTTGCTATTAACCCCAGCACGTCCTCGCTGACAGACCCTTCAGAAGGCCACATGCCTGCCGGCGCCGCGCCGAATTTCTCGCCGAAGTAATTCACAGCCTTATTTATCTGGGCATGCGCGTCTTCAGGGTGGGAGAAGTTAAAATCAAGCGGCGGCATCTTGGGCATGCACTGTTTTGCCGTGTCAGTATTGTAAACAAGGGGCAGTATGGGGTGGTAAAAAGGCGTGGTGGAAACTTCTATCTGCCCTTTTAAATGCATTTCCTTGTATTTAGGGATGATAAGCTTCATTATCTCTATGTGCAGGTCAAGAATGTATTTTTTCTCTTCCTCGGTAAAATTCTCAGCCTTGTCCTTGATCCTTTTTAATTCCGGGTACATGGGCATGAAGGTTGAGTCAATCCAGGTAAGATTGAACCACACCTGGATATCTCGTATCTCGTCTTCTGTAAAAAGCTTGTGTATCTTGCGTATTTCATCAGGATTGGTGTTTTCCCCGCGTTTTTTCAGGAGATATGAATACCGCGGATAAGGGAAAACCATGGTTTCCCAGTTTGCCATGAAGAAATTATAAATGATGAATACGCGCTCGTCCTCGTTTAAATCCCCGACCTTTTTATAGGACATATCCATGAATATGTCGGTGGTGCCGCTTATGTACTCTTCAATCTGCAACAACAATGAAGGCACCAGGTTAAAATTCTGCTTAATCTTAGGGTATTTGTCCAGGATGGACGCCATGTCATAATAATCCTTAACAGCATGCAGCCTAACCCACGGAAGTATGAATTTATTGGTCTCTATGTTCTTATAATATGGCTGGTGCATGTGCCATAAGAAGGTTACGTATAAGGGTCTTTTCATGTCGCTCCTGTTCGTTTTTATCCTGTAATCCCGCTTTCGGGCGGATGATATCCGCCCGCTACAAAGACACAAAAATATTTGTCTTCTGTAGAGAGGGGGCTTGCCCCCTCTCAGACCGGGCATAATGCCAACTGTGAGAGCCAGCAAGCCGGCTCTCTACAGGGTATTTTACGGGCTTAATTATAATATAGTATTTATGGGTTTAGCAATGGTTTTCTGCTGGATTTGTCCCGCAATTTCCAGCAAGATAAAATTTCCATTTTTACAAGCAGGTCATAGTTTTTTAAATGGCCTCTGATAACGGAATTCTCCTTTATCGGCATAACTACAAATTTTGGCCCATGCGAAAAAACAGTATCAATCATCCTCAACACGCCAACTGGGTCATAATCATAATACGGCTGTAAAACATAATATATTCTCCCGGGAGGCCGTGTATTTGTCTGATAATATATTTCCGGCTCAGCATTCCAGACAAAAACATTATCCCCGGGTTTTTTTTGCCTATTGATGATATCCGATATTATGGCGGCTTCCGCAAATGTTCCTGTGCCATACTGGCTATTTGACACTTCATATGGCGTCATTCCGTAAAATTTCGAGTTGCTTATAATGAACACTGCGGCAAAAACCGTCAAAAGCACTCCGATAACCGCGGCATAATACTTATTCAATTTTTCCTGAAAATCCGGCCATACCAGGGCTGTTCCGGCCGCCACACTTGCGACCGCCGCCAATGCCGAATAATAATGAGGCTGTATCCCACGCTGTAATGCTATAGCCGCTATAATTCCCGTCATATATGTTAAACCCATCGCTGACTTATAAGGCAGGGCGCTCTTTGAACGCACAAAAATCGGAATTAACGCGAAAACTATAACTGGAATGTATTCTTTTATGAAATGCGGGTTTACGCCTGGATAGCCCGAGTTTGCTGACACAGCATATAGGAAATTATACCTTAACGCACATTCAAAATATTCATTAAGAATTCCAAACGATCCAAGAATTGCCGCAGACATTATTAGCGGCACAAAAAAACCGCCTAAAAAAAACGCCAAACTCGCAGTGGCATTCCTGAACGCAAATAATCCGGTGCCGCCCGGCCTTTCGCAAATCATCAGACAAACCGGCATAAAAATAAGTATTGGCAGCACTGTTTCTTTTATCAAACAGGCAAAGGCCAGGAATAGACCTGACAAAAAAAACTTGATTGCCGGATTCAAATGTCCGGATAAGACAAAAAAAAGAGACATTGCCAACGGCAATGAAAGAAAGGTTTCCGTATTTGAATTAATTCCCTGAAGCATAACACTTGATTGCAGGACCGTATATATGAACGCTGATATCAACCCCGCATTATCACCAGCTCCAGCCCTGGCCGCGAAAAATACTGCAAGCATCGCAAGTAATACATATATAGCCGTAAAAAGCCTCACCGACACAAAGCCCGGTCCAAATAATTTAAAAGCTAAATTATATAATAAATATACCCCCGGTTGTTTGTGGTCAAAAATATCCCTGTAGGGCAGCAGCCCCTGGTTAATACCTGTCGCAATGCACGCGTATATTCCTTCGTCACGTTCAGGCGGCACACCGGCAAATTTAATACGTGTAAAAAGTATTACGATACAAAGTAATGATAAAACAACAAATATTTTAAGAGCTTTATCCATTTTTCACACGCTGCATCAGCAGCCTTATAGCCCACATCCAGCGTATATTCTTGCTCCTGTAATACGACGGCGCGCCTTTCATTTCCTGCACTGTGGAGTTGAGCATTTCATAGGCTTCCTTATTATTTCCTTCCCCGGCAAGCAATGACGCCATCATGTACTTTGCTTCGGGGGGCGACCATTTGTCCAGGTGTTTTACAAGGTGTTTCTTGGCCTTTGCCGTATCTTTAAGTTCATATAATGCCCTTGCGTATAACAACGAAGCCTCTCCATATTTATAATCAAAGTCCTGCTTCAACACTTTTTCCAGCTTCGGCAGGGCTTCCGTATAATTCTTTTTTTTCACATCCACCTGCGCCGCGCCCCACAGCGCCTGTATGTCAGCGGGTTCCTTTTCAAGAGCTGTCTTAAATGCTGTTCCTGCGCCTTCATAATTCCCGGTTTCAAGATAGAGCTCGCCGAGCTTTATGAAATGGTGGGGGTTGCCGATGTTAAAAACGTCAGCCTGGGCTTTTGATATCTCTCCCCCTCTTGAGAAGCGGGATATGACCGGCATGGAGTTATAACGTATGACAGGCATTTTCCTTGCCACGAAGTATATAAGCGCGCCAAGGCTGTTAAATATAACGATGATCCAAAGCCACATGAACCTGTCCGGCTCGTTCATGACGCAGTCAATTAACATCCACACCCAGAATATGGTGCTGATTGCCCAGAAGATCTGGTTTGACATTAAGGAAGCTAAGTTCATAAGGCACCCCTTTTACATTTTTGATCGTATATTTGATTCCCGTTCTCGTAGGGGCGAGCCGGTGGCTCGCCCGGCCTTTAACCCGGGGTCAAGATCCGGGCGAGCCACCGGCTCGCCCCTACGAAATCAGCTCCGTTGAATACATAACCAGAAAGCTACAACTAAATCCAACCTGGCGGGCCGCCACATAGGGCGGCCCCTACAAGGAACGTTTTACTGCTCTATTAATTTCAAAAACTGCTGTTCATTAATAACCGTTATACCGAGCTTAACAGCCTTATCATACTTCGACCCGGGCTCGTTACCCACTACCACATAACTTACTTCTTTATTCACTGTGGACGACACCCTGCCGCCCAGCGATTTCACAATATTACCCGCCTCGCCGCGCGAATACTTTGACATCTCTCCGGTAAAGACAAATACCTTACCGCCGAGGATGTTTTTGGTTATCTTCTTTTTGCCGCGTTTGAAATTTACGCCTGCTTTGCGGAGCTTTTCCAGTACTTCCTTGTTTTCTTTTCTGTTGAAGAAATCAGCTATATCCTCCGCCACTACTTTGCCTATCTCATGTATCTGAGTTAACTCTTCCTGTTTTGCCTCTGAAAGCGCGTCTATGGAATCGTAGTGTTCGGCCAGGACTTCCGCGGTCTGCTGTCCCACGTTCCTTATGCCCAGGGCAAATATGAGGTTTTCAAGGTCCCTCTTTTTGCTGTTTTCTATTTCCGTCAATAAGTTATCGGCCGATTTCTGGCCCATCCTGTCCATATTTGCCACGTCAAATATTGTAAGCGCGTAGAGGTCGCCGTAATCTTTTATCATCTTATTTCTGAGCATCTGCTCGACAACTGCCGGGCCCATGCCTTCTATGTTCATGGCTTCCCTGCCTCCGAAATGTATTATCCTGCCCTCCAGCTGCGCCGGGCATTTCACGTTGATACAGCGCGTGATGGCCTCTTCTTCCTCTCGAGCTACTTTGGCGCCGCATATGGGGCATTCTTTCGGCATGATGAACTTTTTTTCTTTGCCTGTCCTGGCTTCTTTATCGACCCCGACTATTTCCGGTATTATCTCTCCTGCTTTTTCCACTATGACGAGGTCCCCGATTCTTACATCTTTGCGGGCTATCTCGTCTTCATTATGTAATGTGGCCCTTTTAACGATTGTTCCGGCGAGTTTTACCGGCTCAAGCTCGGCAACCGGGGTTAACGCGCCGACCCTGCCAACCTGCACTGTAATCGCGTTTAATCGCGTCTTTGCCTGCTCTGCCTTGAATTTATACGCTATGGCCCAGCGCGGGCTTTTAGCGGTCATTCCCAGTATCTCCTGCTTGTCAAACTCGTCAACTTTAATGACCATGCCGTCAACCGCGTATGGAAGGTCGTGGCGCTTCTCTTCCCATGAGTTTATGTATTTAATGACAGACTCAATATCAGGAAGTGTTTTATACCCGGAATTCACAGGGAATCCGAGTTCTTTAAGCTTATCAAGCGCTTCGCACTGCCCTTTTATCCCGTATTTTTCCGGCTCAATCATGGTGTATATGAAAAGGCTCAGTTTCCTGGAAGCGACAACTTTCGGGTCAAGCAGCTTAAGCGTCCCGGCCGCGGCGTTCCTCGGGTTGGCAAACAGCGCTTCATCAGCTTTTTCGCGTTCAATATTTATGGCTTCAAACTGTTTTTTTGAAAGGTAAACTTCCCCGCGCGCTTCAACAGAGGCAAACTTCTTATCGTCAATTGTCAGAGGCAGGGCTTTAATGGTCTTAATATTTTCCGTGGCGTCATCGCCCTTAACCCCGTCGCCGCGCGTGGCGCCCGTGGTAAAAACGCCGTTTTTATAGATAACGGCAACAGCAAGGCCGTCTATTTTTATTTCCACGGTGTATGTGGTTTTTTCTGATATCTTTTTCACCCTTTTGTCAAAATCGCGCAGTTCATCCGCGGAATAAGTGTTATCCAGGGACATCATGGGTATTTTGTGTATTACGGATTTGAATTCCTTTAAGGGTTCGCCGCCTACGCGTTGAGTTGGTGAGTCAGGGGTTTTTAGGTCAGGGTATGTTTCTTCCAGCGATATAAGTTCTTTCATGAGTTTGTCGTATTCAAAGTCGGATATTTCAGGCGCTGCGTCGGTATAATAAAGACGGTTATGACGGTCAATTTCTTTGCGGAGCTTTTCAGCTTTGACTGTTATTTTATCAGTTGGTTTGGACATGGATTCCTCTAAACATTATTTTGACTCAGATGAACCGTCTCAGGTGCGGCGTCTCAGATGGCCCGTCTCAGATGAAACGGATAAAACAAACCAACTGGACCGAACTCCGAACCCCGAACTCCACCCTTCGAACTGTTTCTACTTCCTCTTCTTTGCCTTCTTAAGCAGTTTTTCCAGTTCCCCGACCTTCTTGCACAACTTCTGTACCTCTATGGCCTCTATGTCAGGCAGCATTCCGTGCTGCAGTGAGTCCTCAGGATGATTCTCGCCCTGCCTTACTATGCGGGCGGGCACGCCTACTGCCGTGCAATTATCAGGCACGTTCTTAATAACAACCGAACCCGCGCCGACTTTCACGTTATTGCCTATGGTAATATTCCCGAGTATCTTCGCGCCTGAACCGACAACGATGTCATTGCCCAGTGTGGGGTGGCGTTTGCCTTTTTCTTTTCCTGTGCCGCCAAGCGTAACACCCTGGTATAAAAGCACATTGTCTCCTATTATGGTGGTTTCGCCTATGACAACGCCCATGCCGTGGTCTATGAAGAATCTCTTTCCTATCTGCGCTCCCGGGTGTATGTCAATGCCGGTTAAGAACCTGTTAAACGCGGATATCATCCTGGGAAGTATGGGGATCTTCAGGTTCCACAGAAAGTGCGCTATCCTGTGGTTAATGATTGCGTGCAGCCCCGGATACATAAAGATTACCTCAAATATGTTCTTAGCCGCGGGGTCGCGGTCGAAGACAACTTTAATATCATCGATGATGGACATGTTTCCTCCAGTAAAAAATGTGGTACGTGGTATGTGGTGCGTGGTATGTGAGAAAATCAATTCCGTTTTCCTCATACCACTTACCACATATCACTTACCACTTAAATGAACTTATTCACCAAATAAAAACTCCCTCCAACCACCACCACACCGCCCCGGCCATGCTTTCTCGCCAGTTTCAGCGCTGCTTTGTTCTCTTCTTCCACCCAATGTTTTATACCATATTTTACTACAGTTTCTTTTAATTTTCCAACACTAATTGCCCTCGGGTTGTTGATCGCTGTCAGGACAAATTGCACGTTTTTAAAGGCTGTCGCGACCTTAAAGAGCGCGTCAACATCCTTATCCTTAAGGACTGAAAAGACTATTGTTATTTTCCTGCCCTTATAAATGGTATTCAGCGCTTTTAGCGCCTGGTAAAATGCCGCGGGATTGTGGGCCACGCTCAAATAATAACCCTTCTTATTCCATGACATCCTGCCGGGCAGTGAAGTCTTTGCAATGGCCTTTCTAACCTTCGCGTAATCAAATACAAATCCTTCTTTGAAACCCCCATGTTTCGGGACTGTTGTAGGGACAGCGCTCCCGCGCTGTCCGAACGCGGCACTTTTTTCAATTACTTTTAACGCTGTTAAAACAGTTGAAATATTTTCCGCCTGAACAACCTCGATCATGGGCGTTTTAAATATCCCTGTTTTGAATTCAGCCTCAAGGCCTGTTTTAGTGACTTTGACACCGAGCACGGGCGCTGACTCCTCCGCAAATTCAGCCTTGTCCCCGAACCTTGCCCTGACATGATCTTTCAATTCCCTGCGGCATATGTTCACCACAGCGTCGCCTTTGCCTATTATCTCCTCTTTTTCCTTAAGTATTGCCAGTTCTGTTTTGCCGAGGATGTCGGTATGCTCCAGGGATATGGATGTGATTATGCTGAGGAGTTTTTGTTTGTAATCAACATTTGTGGCGTCAAACCGCCCTCCCAATCCCGCTTCAATCACCGCGGCACAGGCCTTCTCCCTCCTGAAAATATTAAAAGCAAGCACTGTCATAAATTCAAAATAAGTCAGCCATATTTTACTTTTTTTTAGGAGGCTAAAAAGTTTGGAAGTTTCCGGGAGGAAAACATTTTCTTTCACTTTCTTACCGTCTATGACAATACGTTCTTTAATATCTTTTAAATGCGGTGATGTATACATGCCGGTTTTAAAACCATGGGCAGTAAGAATGTTGGCCAGATAAGCGGTGACAGAACCCTTGCCGTTCGACCCAGCCACGTGAATGACCGCGAATGAATCCTGCGGGTTGCCGCAGGCCTTGAGGGCCTTCTTTACGCGCGAGAGCGAAAAATCGAACTTAAACTCGTTTAAGGTGTCAATTTTTTGATATATGTTATTGACCATTTATGCCCGGATCTTTCATGAATTTAATGGAGTAATCAGCCATCATGGGATCGCTGTTTGTGGCGGTTAATATGCCGTCAACCAGCGTTAAATCAGTCGCGCCATTGACATAATAAAGGAGGTTTCCTGTTGCCTTTTCAATTACATAGACTTTATTATCATCAGAAACTGCAAACACCCTGTATTTATCGAGCCTGTATAACTTATCAAACGGGGCATTAGTATTAACGATTGCTTTCCAGTATATTATCCCGTTGCCATTTTTACAATAGATGGCCTTTCTGTCTTCTCCAAGCGAGTATAATTTATTGTCTTTATCTGCAAGGGTCTGCTTGTTCTTAGTCATATTAAATCCGAGACCCAGATTATCAAAACTATCCCAACCGGTTTCGGCATGCATTATTAATTGTTCATTATTTACCCTTTTAGCTTTCTCATCTTTATCATTATAATCATTGCCCCAAATAAGGCTTCCATCGTCGCATTTAAGCAGCTTAAAGAATCTGTTTTTTGTCACACCGTCGCCGCCATCTCTCCCCGCGTAAATGCCTTTAACCGCGACCAGCCCGTCATATATCCCGTATTCGTAAACCGCATCAGGATAACTCCACTTAATTGAACCATTATCAATAGACCTTGCAGTCAGAGAATTTGACTGCAGGCATACAGCAATGTCCTTGCATGTTTTTACAATCATAAAATCGTTTTCACCAAATATATCAATTCTACTTAGTATTGGAAGTTCGGGCGCTTCCGTCAGAAATACAGTCTTGATCGGTTTTTGATCCCCAGTACAAAAGCCGGTTTTTGACATATCCAACCTCTTGATTGCCCCGTTCCTTTTAGGATCAGTCCGCACGTGGATGTAGTCCTTGTATAACTTTGCCGCATTTTTACAGTCACCCAGCTCATAATAAAGCGCCGCCATAATATAATAAGCATCCTCAAGAAAAGTTTTATCTTTGCCTTTTTTTTCGAATTTCTCACATCCTTTATTAATAATATCTATTACCCGTTGTTTTTCTGTCAGCAGGTAATAGTAATTGCGATAATTTTTCAGCACAGGGCCGTCATTATAATCCCATAAGAACCTTACGACCCTATCAGCATCGTCAGGAGCATCATTTGCATCCAGATATTTCTCAATGACCCTGAGGCAGGTTTTGTAATTTGTATAAAAATTTAGGTGAAGGAATTCAAGCACACTGGCGCCTTTGGTAAAGTCGATAACAGACTCATCGTTTTCCAGGGCAGCTACAGGCTTTATGTACTTTTCATACAGTTCATTGTAAACGCCTCCTCTGAGCTGTAATATCCTGTCTACAACGCGCCTGTCGTAATAATCCTTTACATCCTTATATAATTTCACAAAATACGCTGATTTTTCCAACGCGACATCCTTAAGTTCAGAACCATTCCACGTAAATATAAAGGGCCATGTCAATGGGCAGCATTCCGCCAGACTGACATGACAACCATATACAAGCTCACTGTTTCCGTCGCTGTCTACATCCTTCAATCCCGCAGCACAAACCGCAGCGTTATTTGTTGCACGTCCTAAATCTGGAGGATACGAATAAAAGTTTCCACCTTTTTCCCCCAAAACCACCGAACTTGTATAATACACGCCTGTACCACAGTTATACAGGTTAACTTCCCGGTCGGTCCCGGCAACAGAAAATTTGCATACAAGATCAAGTGTTGCACCATCCTGGAACTGATATGCCTGTAATTTTCCGTATATTTCACCAATTACCAAATTCTTTGAGTATTGATCATATTTTTTATACATTCTAAAAAGCAGCGCCTTGCCCTTGCCGGAAACATTTAATACTTCCGGGTTATATTTTACAGCCCCATCCGGAAGATAAAAACTAATTGCCTGTAGCGCCGAATTTATGTCATTTTTTCCGGTTTGTTGGGGATACATAGTTATATAAACTAATAGATTATCAAAAAGAAACTGCTGGTACCTGTCATCCTCCGGCATGCCCGGGAACTGAAATCCGCTTAAAAGAATTAGCACATTCTTCGCTGTATTATACCTGGCATCATCATCCTTTACTGCAGCTTTTAAGGAAAGCAGTTCTTTAACCCTTTTAAATATGTACTCGTCCCTTACCCCGGTCCCTGAATCAACATAAACATACCCTTCAGACCAATTTGCAGGCCCATTACTTGGTATATTAATTTCAAATAAGCGCTTGTATTCCGAGAATCGCTGATTTTCATCCGCTATTTTTTCAGCATCACGCAGCATAGCGATGTATCTTTCTTCAAGTCTTGATTTGACTTCAGACGCATAAATTTCCATGCTGCAGTTAGGTTTTTCGATTAGAATATAAGCCAGGGTTTCTATAGCGGCATCAAGGGATTTTTGATCATTTCCGGGTTTAATTGCCTCAAAACTGATATTTTCCATTTTGCGGATTAAATCACAGTCATCAAACTTTTCATATCCGGTTTTAAGCAATTTAATTTTTGCGGGAATGTCTTTTGCTTTTTCGACAATTTTAAGGAGTTGTTGCGCGTTTTCTGCTTCTGCGCGTAATCCCGGCGGAGAAAATATAAAAAAAGCAAAGCACAGCATCAATGAAAATAACAGTTTTTTATATGGATTCAAAGAAAACAAATTCACATTTAACCCCTAAACAATTATTTCAAAATTTAAACTCGTCAGCCTTCTATTTCTTCCCGGCATAGTTCTTGGGGTTTTTCATATTACTCAGCACGTCAAAGAGCGTGTCTTTGAGCGCCTTCCTGTTTACTATCATGTCTATCATGCCGTGTTCCTGCAGGAATTCCGACCGCTGGAATCCTGCGGGCAGTTTCTGCTTGATGGTGCCTTCTATTACCCTGGGGCCGGCGAACATGATTAACGCCTCAGGTTCGGCAATATTCAGGTCGCCGAGCATGGCAAATGAGGCAGTAACGCCTCCGCCTGTCGGGTCTGTTAAAACCGAGATATATGGAAGGTCTTTGTCAGCGAGCTTTGCGAGCCCCGCGGATATCTTTGCCATCTGCATCAGCGACATGATGCCTTCGTGCATCCTGGCGCCTCCGCCTGAGGCTGAAATAACAATCACCGGAAGATTCTCCTTTATTGCCACTTCTATTAAGGCTGTCATCCTCTCGCCCATTACCGAGCCGAGCGATCCGCCCATAAAAAAGAAGTCTGTCACAGCGAGCGCGACCGGCATGCCGTTAATGGCCGCCTTGCCCGTTAAGACCGACTCAGATATGCCTGTTTTCTTCTCGGAACCGGCGAGCTTTTCCATGTACTGCGGGAATTTTAAAAAATCCACTGACCTTACATTTTCAAACATGGGTTCAAAAGTACCGGCGTCAGCCGTAAGTTCTATCCTTTTCCTTGCCGTTATCCTGCCGTGGAAATTGCACTTCGGGCATACGCTCATGTTATCATCAAGCTCTTTTTTAAGGAGTATGGCGTCGCACTTCTCGCACTTGACCCACATTCCCTCGGGTATCTTAGCTGACTCGGCCTTATCCGCCGTCTTTTTTATAATCGTGTATTTCGGTCTATGGAACCATGCCATCGTTTTTAGTTCTCCTTTTATTTTTGGTCGAACAGATTATGCCATTTATTAAAAGCTTTTACAGCCGCGGCGACTATCGCAGGGTCAAACTGCGTGCCGGCGCACCTGATAACTTCGTTTAAACACACGTCAAATTCCAGGGCCTTCCTGTACGGCCTGCTCGAATTCATGGCGTCAAAAGTATCCGCTATGGCGAGTATCCTCGCGAAATACGGTATATCATCGCCTTTTAACTTGTCCGGATACCCGTTCCCGTCATACCTTTCGTGATGGTGCTTTACAGCCGGAATTATGTGCTTTAACTGCGGTATGGAATCAAGTATGTTCGCCGCGTATTCCGGGTGCTTCCTTATCTCGTTAAACTCCTCATCGGTCAGTTTCGACGGTTTGCGGAGTATTGACTCGTCTATGCCTATCTTGCCTATGTCATGCAAAAGTCCTGCCAGGTTGAGCTTCTCTATCTCTTCCGCGGAGAAGCCCAGCTCGTCCGCTATCATTTCGGAGAACATGGTCACGCGCTCCGAGTGGCCGCGCGTGTACATATCCTTAGTTTCTATGGTTGCGGCCAGCGAGCGCACTGTATTTATGAATAAGTCCTTTAAATTGGAATATAATTTACCGTTTTCAATGGCAATCGCGGCCTGATTTGAAAGTGCCTCAAGCATGATGACATCCTCGTGGTTAAAAGGCTCGTTGTTTTTCTTGTTCAACACTTCCACAACACCGATGAGTTTGTCCCGAGTCTTCAGCGGGACGGCAATTATTGACTTTGTCTTGAACTCCGTCGTCTGGTCCGCTTTCTTGAAAAAACGGGAATCATTCTGAGCGTCTTCGATTAAAAGCGGCTTTGCTTCCCTGGCAACCCAGCCGGCTATGCCTTCGCCTATGGGCACCCTGATATCCTTAAGTTTTTCGGCCTTAGTACCGGTGGCCGCGGTAAAGTAAAGATCGCCTTTTTCCTCGTCCACCATCATGATGGACCCGGCTTCGGCGTTTATGGTATCCGTGGATGTCTCAAGCACCTTTTCAAAAAGCGTGTTCAGGTCAAGCACCGAGTTGACTATGCCTGAAAGCTCCATCAGGTGTTCGAGCCTGTGTATCCTTTTTTTATTTTCAATGAACAGCTGCGCGTTCTTTATGATGACGCTTATGTAAGGCGTAAATGACTGCAGCATGCGCAGGTCATGGTCGTTAAAGGCCTCGTCCTTGCTCTTGTTTAAGAGTTCGACCACACCGAGGACCTCGTTTTCAAACTTCAGCGGGGCGCAGAGTATGTTGCGCGTCGCGTAATGTATCTTTTTCGATATTTCCGGGTTAAACCTCGGGTCATTTTTTACGTCAGGCGTAATCAGCGCCTTTCCGCACTGCGCCACCCAGCCGGCTATGCCTTCGCCAATGCGGAGCTTCATGCCTTTAAGTTCCGGGCCCTTTTTCCCGAGCGCCACCGTGAACTCAAGCGTGTCTGATATGCCGTCTGCCAGAAGTATCGACGCCGCCTCGGCGCCGATAACGCCCATCACCACCTCTAAAAACCTTTCAAGTATCTTATTTAAATCAAAGTCCTTATTTGTTATCTCGCTTACTTCGCGTAATATGGAAAGTTCCTTTTCCAGGAGCTCTATTTTCCTTCTGCACATCATCAGTTCATTCTTATCTTCCTTAAAAACATCGCGATATGGTTTAACAACGGCTTTTTTGGCAGTAACCTTTGGAGTTTTTTTGCCTTTTCCAACGGCTTTCTTTTTCACGGCCATTACAACCTCTTTTTAAACGCCCTGACAAACTTTCCGGCTTCGACTTTAAGTCGTGCAGGGTGTTTTCCATATTTTTGTACCAAATTAACAAACGCGCTTCCTATTATGACTCCGTCCGCAACGAGCGATACTTTTTCCGCCTGTTGGGGCGTTGAAATGCCAAAACCCGCCAAAATCGGTTTCTTTGTTATTTTCTTAAGGCTTTTTAACGCCCCAAGGTCAGAAACCTGCTTCTTGCGCGCGCCCGTGACGCCTTTCAGAAGAATATAATACACAAAACCACGGGATTTTTCTACTATTTTTTTCATCCTCTCCGCGGTATTTGCCGGGGACACCAGGTAAATCAGATAAAACCCTTTATTTAATGAGTAATTATAGAAATCCGCCTCCTCATCAAATGGCAGGTCAGGTATAATGGCTCCGTCAACACCGGCCTTTAATGAGTCATCAACGAACTTTTTAATGCCGTAGCTGTATATGAGGTTGTAATAGGTCATGAAAACCATGGGTATGGATACGGTTTTCCTCACCCTTTTTATCATTTCAAGGGTATTTTTAATGGTGGTCCCTGTTTTGATGGCCCTCTCGCCCGCGGCCTGAATTGAAGGCCCGTCAGCTACAGGGTCAGAAAACGGAATCCCAATCTCTATAAGCGAAACCCCTTCCTTTGCCAGGGTATAAATAAGAGCTTCCGTGGCCTTAAGGTCCGGATCCCCGGCCATGAGGTAAATGACCAGCGACTTTCCCTTACTGTGAGCTAGCATGTCTATACGGTTCATGGTGCTCCTTTAAAATCGTGCTAAGTGGTGCGTGATATGTGGTATGTGAACTTCCAAACCACTCCAACCTTTTCTCGCCTTGCTGGAAGACGCTTAAACCCTTTTCTACGAAATCTAATCCGACGTCCACACTTTCATAAATTTTGCTTTCTTACTATTCCAGTACCATATCCATGAAGCGCTTTCACACGTCCCGCCGCGAATGCCGTAATATGGAATTTCAACCGGCACCCTATTCCTGACATTGCCTTCAATTATCTTGTAATTTCCGGGCTTTAAAAGGGCTATGAATTGAACCTCATTTTGGAACTTTTTTGTATTTAACTTTTCCAAAACAACCGGTTTATTTAATCCTTTCCCATTCCCAAAATATGCCACATAGATTTTCTCTACTTCCAGGCCGGTTTCTTTCTTTATAAGGATCGCAAAATCCTTGATGCCGTCCCCATTAAAATCCGCAGAAACAATACCGGGCTTTTTACTATCGCCGCAATATTTATTATATTCAATCCAAGAAACAGCCCTAAAGCCTTTGAAATCTGCCTGCATTTGTTTTTCAATTGTCCTATTTTCACTTAGCCTGCAACCGCAAAAAACACAAAACATAAATGCGGCAAAAACTATTTTTTTCATTCTGCCTCCAATTTAATGGTTTTAAAAAAATAGTTTTCTATAAATACATTATTTATGCAAAATCATACACTTATCGCTATTTCTTTAAATACTCCCTTATAGTTCCCATATCCTTATCCCCTCGTCCCGAGAGGTTCACTATAACAATGTCGCTTTTCTTCAGTTTCATCTTTTTTAAGTACGCTACCGCGTGGGATGACTCAAGCGCCGGCATGATGCCTTCTAACCTGGTCAGCTCCATGAATCCAGCCACTGCTTCGTCGTCCTTTATGGAACCGTAAGTGACGCGTCCCAGGTCGTGCAAATAGCTGTGCTCAGGCCCGACGCCTGAGTAATCAAGGCCGGCTGATATGGAATGGGTGTCCATTATCTGGCCGTTCTTATCCTGAAGTATGTATGTTTTTGTGCCGTGCAGGACGCCTATCCTGCCGCCTTCAAATCTCGCCGCGTGTTTCTTTGTATTTGTTCCTAGCCCGCCTGCTTCCACGCCGATCATTTTAACCTTCTTATCGTTCAGGAACGGGTAAAAAAGCCCCATGGCATTCGAGCCGCCGCCCACGCATGCCACCAGGTAATCAGGAAGCCTTTTTTCCGCCTTCATGATCTGCCTTTTTGCCTCCCGGCCGATAACTGACTGAAAATTCCTGACCATTTCCGGGTATGGATGAAATCCTGAAACAGTGCCTATTATATAAAATGTATCATCAACGTTTTTTATCCAGTCGCGCGTCGCTTCGTTCATGGCGTCTTTTAAGGTCTTTGTCCCTGACTTAACAGAGTTCACCTTCGCGCCGAGCAGTTCCATGCGGAAAACATTCTGCGCCTGCCGCGCCACGTCTATCTCTCCCATAAATATTTCGCATTCCAGCCCGAACATCGCGGCAACCGTGGCAGTGGCCACGCCGTGCTGGCCCGCGCCTGTTTCCGCTATTATCCTCTTCTTGCCCATCCTGCGGGCCAAAAGTATCTGCCCCATGCAGTTATTTATTTTGTGCGCGCCCGTATGGTTTAAATCTTCCCTTTTAAGGTAGATTTTAGCGCCGTATTTTTCAGAAAGTTTTGATGCCAGGTAAAGGGGCGAAGGCCTGCCCACATAATTTTCCAGGTAATAGTCAAGTTCGGAAGTAAATTTCTTATCCTTCATGGCGCGCCTGTACTGAAGCTCAAGTTCTTCAATAACAGCCATAAGCGTCTCCGGCGCGAACCTACCTCCATACTCTCCGAAAAAACCTTTTTTGTTTGGGACCTTCATATAAAACTCCTTTAACTTAAAACTTAAAGTTTAAAACTGAAAGCTTGGCCGTATCGTTTCCACTTTCAATTTTCAGCTTTCAGTTTTAATTTGCCTTTCTTACTTGTTTAAAAAACCTTCTCATCTTCGCCGGGCTTTTTAAACCTTTGCTTTTTTCAACGCCTGACGACACATCCACACCATACGGCCTTACGGTTTTTATGGCTTTGCATACGTTCTCAGGATTCAGGCCGCCGGCTATAAAGAACGGCTTGTTAATCTTCATCCCTTTAAGCATCTTTAAGTCAAATGCCTTGCCGCTTCCGCCGCGCAACTTTCCGCTGTAGGTATCAAAAAGAAAAGCATCGGCGGTTTTGGCGTATTTTTTTACCTGGCTTTTCAAGTATGCGGCTGATTTTACGCGGATGGCTTTTATAACCATGGCGCCTTTTATCTTCCTGATATAAGCCGGGGTTTCATCCCCGGAAAGCTGGACAAAGTTAAGTCTTAAGTCTTTGATAACCCTGTTTAAGCCGGTTATCGGTTCATTTACAAATACGCCCGCCTTATGCACGGACGGTTTTAACTTTGCGATGACAGATTTCGCGCGCGCCGGGGTTATCTTCCTCGGGCTATCCGCGAAGATAAAACCCGCGACATTAGCCCCGAGTTTCTGCGCCAGTAATGCGTCCTTAATGTTTGTCAGGCCGCATATTTTTACCCTGGTCATGTGCTTAGTTACCCATTTTACCAACGATAGTGCGGATGGCGTCTTTTACGTTCTTCTCCGGCATCTTCATGAACATGGTGCCTATGAGCATGCCTTTTATCCTGCTGTCCAGCCCTATCTTCTCCAGGTCCTCCATCTCATTCATGCCGCTTTCGATTATCACGTATTTTTCCTTGGGCACCATTTTGATGAGGTTCTTGATGATCCCGAAGTTTATTTTGAATGTTTTCAGATCGCGTGTATTGATGCCTATTATGTCGGTGCCTGAGGAAAGAGCTTTTTTCATATCTTCCCTGGAGTGGACTTCCACAACCGGGGTCATGTTCAGGAAGCGCGCCTTTTTAACAAACTGGGTTACCACCTTTTTTTCCAGCGCCGCCGCGATTAAAAGTATCGCGTCCGCCTTTGCCCAGCGTGACTCATATATCTGATATTCGTCAATAATGAAGTCTTTCCTGAGTATGGGCAGCGATGAATACTTCTTTGCTTCTTCTATGTACTCGAGCCTGCCGTCAAAAAACTTCTTGTCCGTAACGACTGAGATTGCCCTGGCCCCCGATTTTTCATAGTTCTCAACTATCTTCTTCACGCTGATATTGGCCTTGATAGTGCCTTTTGACGGTGATTTCTTTTTTATCTCGGCGATTATCGAGAAGTCATTATTTTCAAAAACGTCCCTGAAATTCCTGTTCGCCGGAGCCTTCATAATGTCATTCAAAAGCTTAACCAGCGGCATCTTTTCCTTTTTAAGCTTCACTTCCGCCTTTTTTGCCTTTATAATCCTTTTCAGTATGCTCATTTAATATGACCCCCTGTTTTTATAAGTGTTACGTGATATGTGCTACGTGGTATGTGAAATACCCGCCTACAAACTACCACATACCACTCACCACTTATCACGTACCACTTTATTTATTCGTACACTCCACAAACTCCTGCAGTTTCTTCCCCGCTTCCCCGTTGTCAATTATTCTCGCGGCCAGTTCCACGCCTTCCTGAGGTGTTGCCACCTTGTCCGCGATGTAAATCGCAAAACCGCTGTTTAATAATATAACATCCCTGTACGGCCCTCTTTCCTTGCCGGAAAATATTTCCCGGAGTATCTGCGCGTTCTTTTCAGGATTGCCTCCCCTGACAGCTTCCATGGGAGCCTCTTTTAAGCCAAAATCCGAAGGCTTTATGTAATATGTCTTTATCTCGCCATTTTTAAGTTCCGACACTTTTGTCGGCCCTGAAAGGGTTATCTCGTCCATGTTGCCGTGCCCGCATACTACCGCCGAATGCACATGACCCATGTTCTTCAAAACACCCGCAATTTTCTCAGTAAGCGTTTCATTAAACACGCCCATTAAGTGGTGCTTGTGCCTTGCCGGGTTTATTATCGGGCCCAGCAGGTTGAATATTGTCCTTACGCCCACTTCCTTCCTCACGCCCATGGCATATTTCATGGCTACATGGCATGCCGGCGCGAAGAAAAATCCGATATGAATTGTCTCAATACATTTTTTAATTTTATCGTGTGATATCTCGGTATTTACTCCCAGCGCTTTAAGCACGTCCGCGCTTCCGCATTCCGAAGTCACTGACCTGTTGCCGTGCTTTGCTACGGCCACATCAGCCGCTGCCGCGATTATGGACACAGCCGTTGAAATATTTATGGTGCCATATCCGTCGCCGCCGGTGCCGCATGTATCAAGTATGACATCCTCGTCAATTTCCACATAATGCGCTTTTTCCCTCATGACCATGGCCGCGCCTGTTATTTCCTCGACTGTTTCGCCTTTCATCTTAAGGCCTATCAAAAGCGCGGCTATCTGAGCGTCAGTGGACTGGCCTGTGGTTATTATCTCCATAGCCTGGCTCATTTCATCATATGTGAGGTTTTCGCGCTCTGTTACTTTTTTTATGAATTTCTTTAACATGATTCCTCCATGAAACGTGATACGTGCGGTGGTTCTTAACTGCGTGCGATGGCTCTTAAATACGTGCGGTAAATCTTAACTGCGTGCGGTGGTGCTTAACTGCGAGCGTTTTACCGCACGTACCTTCCCCGCACGTTTTCAAACATTTCCGCACGTTCTTTCCACGCACATTTTATCCTACCCTAAATACCCAAAACCCTTTCAGCCGTAGCCGTCGTTACTTCCTCAACTTTGGCCTCGCTCACGCCTTTGATCCCCGCCAGCGTCTGTATTATTTCCTTTAAAAAAGCCGGTTCATTCCTTTTGCCCCTGACGCTTTTAGGCGCGAGCCATGGGGCGTCTGTTTCAAGGACCAGACACTCAAGAGGCATTTCTTTTACAGCATCCCTTAAAACTTCCGCGTTTGGGAATGTCAAAACCCCGCCAATTCCAAGTACATAGCCCTCATCCACAAACTTCTTTGCAGCGGCAGCATCTCCGGTAAAGCAGTGGATTATGCCCCGTTTTTCTATTTTATATTCCTTAAGTATTTTAAGCGTCTCTTCATGGGCTTCCCTGCTGTGTATGACCACGGGCAGGTTAAAATCCTTAGCCAGCCCCAGGAACTCCCTGAAAATTTTCTCCTGCACATCCGCCGGCGTTGTGCTCTTAAAAAAATCAAGCCCGATTTCGCCTACGGCTTTTATATTATTCCCGCCCTTAAAATAACCCTTAAACTCTTCTTTAACAGCCGCGTCAAATTCAGGGGCATTATGCGGATGAATTCCAAGGGCCTTAAAAACACCTTCGTTTTCATACACCGCGACCTTACGCGTCTCCTTTAGTTCGGCGCCAATATTAAGTATCTTAACCACGCCCGCCTGCTTTGCCCTGCTTAAAACCTCATCCCTGTCCGCGTCGTATTTCTCGTCGCACAGGTGAAGGTGGGTTTCAACTATCATAAAAGACTCCGTAAAGTAATAATTAATAAGTAGTAAGTAATAGGTGTCACAATTACAATACGGTTCACTTCTGACCTATTACTTTTGACTTATTACTTTCCTCAGTTATCCTCATAAACAACGCCTCGCCCTTGCTTACCTTTATCCCATCCCAGTTAAAACCGTATTTCATCTCTTTTTCCATATCAAGTCCATCCATCTTATATGACATGCCTATCTTGCCCCATATCTTTTCAGCTGTGGCCGGCATTACCGGGGCCAGTGCGATTGAGGCGAGCCTTATGGTCTCTAAAAGCAGGTTAAGGACAGATTCAAGTTCCATCATCTTTCCGGCCTTCTGCAGGTTCCATGGCGCTTCGTCTTCTATGAGCTTGTTTGCCATGCCTGTTAACACAAACACTTTTGAAATTGCCGCGGTAAAATCATATTTGTCCATGGCAGCGCTGTATCCCTGCCACAGGGCTTTTGCTTCAGTTTCCAGCGCCTTCATTTTATCGTCCATGGCTTCAGGGTGAAGCTTGGGCGCGAGCCCCGCGCAGTATTTTTCAACCATGTTATTTGACCTGGATATCAGGTTGCCCAGGTCATTTGCCAGGTCTATGTTATAAGCCAGCTTTACCGCTTCCTCGTTAAAATCCCCGTCGTCACCGTTTGAAACTTTTGACGCAAAATAAAAACGTATCGGGTCAGTGCCGTATTTGTTTGCCATCTCTATCGGGTCGACCACATTGCCGCGCGTCTTTGACATCTTCTCGCCTTTGTTAAGCAAAAATCCGTGGCCAAAAACTTCGTTTGGCAGTTTAACTCCGGCGCTCATCAACATGATGGGCCATATGATGCAGTGGAACTTCACTATGTCCTTGCCGATTATGTGGACGATGTGCTCGGAGCCGTCCCACCAGTTCCTGAACTTTGCCTCATCAGTTCCGAAACCCGCGGCAGTGATGTAATTTATAAGCGCGTCAAACCACACATACACCGTATGCCCGGGGTCTATCGGGAGCTTTATGCCCCAGTCAAGGCCGGCGCGCGAAACAGATATGTCCTTAAATCCGCGCTTCAACATCGCGAGCACTTCATTGCGCCTTGATTCCGGCCTGATTAAGAACTCGTTTGACTCTATCATTGCCTGCAGTTTTTCAGTGTATTTTGTAAGCCTTATAAAATAATTTTCCTCTTTTATCAGGTCAGCCGGCAGTTTGTGCACCGGGCAGAGGTTGCCCTCTTCAAGCTCGGCCTGCGTGTAAAAAGCCTCGCAGGATTTGCAGTACCAGCCTTCATAGTGGCCCTGGTAAATGTCCCCCGCGGCGTGGATGCGCTTAAAAAGTTCCGACACGCTTTTTTCGTGGCGGGGCTCGGTGGTCTGGACAAAATCATTGTTTGATATGTTGTAAAGCGTGCAGAGGTCTTTAAAAGCCACAGCCATCTCATCGACAAAAGCCTTCGGGTCTTTTTTCATTTCTTTGGCGTTTGCCGCGACGTTCAGCGAGTGCTCGTCAGTGCCGGTGCAGAAATAAACATCATAACCGCGCAGCCTTTTATAGCGCGCCACTATATCGGAAGTCACCTTCTCATAAGCGTGCCCCGCGTGCGGTTTGGAGTTAGCGTAATCGATTGCGGTGGTTATGAAAAACTTCTTCATGTTGTTTTTCCCTTCGGTGTCTTATAAGTTTAAAACTGAAAGCTGAAAACTGAAAGTTAAGGCGTTACAACGGCCCCCGTTTTCAGCTTTCAATTTTCAGTTTTAAGTTAAAACTATCCTTCGCTGTTCCAGTTGACATCCACTTCGGTGTCCACTGTCGGCTCGTCGAGTATTATCTCGCTGGACGCGTCAGCCACCTGAAGTTTCTGGAATATTGACGACGAAACAGGCGCGTCGTATTTTTCATAAGCCAGGCAGCACAGCAGCCTCCCGCACACGCCGGAAATCTTTGTCGGGTTAAGCGGAAGCCCCTGATTCTTGGCCATTTTAATCGTTATTGGCGCGAATGACTTTAAGTGGTTCTTGCAGCACACTATCCTGCCGCATATGCCCGCGGCGCCGATCTTCTTGGCGTATTCCCTGCGGCTTATCTGGCGGAGCTCTATCTTGACCCTGAGCGTTTTTACCAGGTCCTTTAACAGCTCCCTGAAATCCACCCTTTTCTCAGCGACAAAAAAGAAGACAACCTTTTTGAGGTCGTCGGTGTACTTGACGTCCACCAGCTTCATGACCAGATTCCTGGACTCTATTCTTTTGGCGCAGAAATCTTTTGCCTTTTCCTCCATGCGGTCTTTTTTCTGTTCAAAGACCTCCTGCTTGTCCGTCAGATACTCAAGTATCCTGCGCAGGGGCGCGTAAATTTTATCCGGCTCAACAAAGAAATTCGCGAGCGCGACTTCGCCGTCATGCGATCCGTCCATGGTCTCCACAAGGCATTTTTCCCCTTTTTCCATATGCATTTTCTGGGGATTATAATAATGAATCTTTTCATCGTCCTTAAATTTTATTCCAACAACTTCAATCATTAGCAAGCCCTACCTTTCTCACCTCAAAAAATAAATTATTGAACAGCAGGCTGACATTGGCGTTTAGCGCCATGTACCTGTGGTACTCTTCTATGAGTGCCGAAATCTTAACAAGTTTCTTAACGTTGTAGTCCCTCAGGTCAGAGGGGTTTATACCGTATTTTGAGCGCATGACGCTTTTTACGGACATCTTCTCCAGCATAAGGTCCTTATAAATATATGACAATATGCGGAGAATATCAAGCAAAAATATGCGTGCAATGCCCGTTTTTTTAGCCTTTTTTTCAGCCTCCTGGGCCTCTTTATACATGCCTTCCACCATCTTTACCGCCTCAAAAATCGACTCCACGTCGTCTTTTTTGGATGCCATGACCTTAAAAATGGATGCCGCGTCCAAAACTTCCTTTTTTATCTCGTCGTACCTGAAAGCCTCGCCCATCTTGCCTTCCGAAAACATGGCAGCCTGCTTAACAGCGGCGTCATCCATGTCAGGAAGTGTCTTTTTAAGCTGTTTTTCTATCTCCTGCGTGGATGCCCTGCTTATGTCTATGCGCCGGCACCTGGATAATATGGTCGGAAGGACCCTGTCTAACTGGTTGATTATAAGTATGATAGCGACGTTATTATTGGGTTCTTCGAGTTCTTTTAATATGGAGTTGGAAGCCTCTTTATTCATCCTCTCGGCGTCCTGGATTATCATTACCTTTTTCTTAAGCTGTATGCCTTTATACGCGTTGAATTCATTGAGTTCATCCCTGACTAAATCCACCACAAGCTGCGCCTTGTCAGTATTGATGTATTTCGCGTCAGGATGCGGGAATTTCTGCATGGAGTCCTCATCCAGATTTCCCAGGATTTTATCGATAAGCTTGCAGCTGGCGCACGCGTCGCAGCAGTCGTTGTCCGGCTTCGGGTTTAAGCAGTTCATCACCTTGGCAAACTGGCGCGCTGCAAAATTCTTGCCGATGTTTTCCTCGCCGTGGAAGATAAAGGAAGTGCCGAACTTGCCGCCCTTTACCGTGGATAATATTATTTTTTTAGCCTTAACGTTGCCGGCTATGTCAGATACCGCCATTATACCAGGCCTTTCCTCTCCAGGTTGAAAATGGTCTCTTTATAAACCGCTTCCTCGCCCTTGTTGTCCGTTGAAATAACCAGGCATGTCCCTGATTTTTTTGCTTCTTTTAAATACCCGTCGCGCACTTTCCTGTGAAAATCCGCGGCCTCTTCGTCAAGCCTGTCGCGCTTGACGCGTTTTTTCATCCTGCGCCCGGCTTCTTCAAGCGTGACGTCGTAAATTATAGTAAGGTCTTCCTTAAGCCCTGCCAGCGAGTAGGTGTTTAACTCGTCAATCCACTTGCGGTCTATGCCTCGGGCATAGCCCTGATAAACTATGGTAGCAAGATAAAAACGGTCGAGCAGGATTGTGTAGCCCTGATCAAGCAGTGGTTTTAATTTTTCTTCCACTATCTGCGCCCTGCTGGCGATGTAAAGGAGCAGTTCCGTCTTATCCGATATGTTCTTATGGGCCTTATCAAGAATAATTGACCTGATCTTCTCGGAAATGACAGTCCCGCCGGGTTCGCGAAGCAATATGGTTTTGGCCTTTTTGGCCTTCATATACTTGTAAATACGCTCAAGCTGGGTCGACTTGCCGGAGCCTTCAGGCCCCTCAAACACAATCAAACGCCCCTTATTACGGTCGGAAACAGGCTTGTGAGAGTGTTCTTTTTCCTCTATTTCATCTATTAAAATGGTCCTTTTCTTCAATGTTTACTCCTGTTATATAAGTGTTACAACACCATTATATCACAAAATTGGTGAAATATAAAGGGCATTTAAAAATGATTGACTATTGACGATTGGAAGGCGTTTATCCCTTTGGTTTTGTAGGGGCGATTCATGAATCGCCCGCCTTACCGCGTTGGGCAATTCGTGAATTGCCCCTACAATATCTGACCAATTGACAATCGTCAATTAAACTTTTGCACCTGCCTTCTTTAACAGGTCCGTGATAACCGGATTCCTGGTTTCTTTAACCGCTCTCGATAACGCCGTGCATTTGTAAGTATCTACGATATTCACATTCGCCCCGGCTGAAATAATGGCTTTTACCATGTCCACATTGTTCTTTTCAACCGCGCGCATAATTGCCGTAATTCCATCCTTACCCCTGGAATTAAGGTCGGCCTTAACAGATATCAGGTACTCTACCGCCGCCAGCTGATTGTGATACGCGGCCCAGACTATAGGTGTAACATTATCGCGGTCCCCCGCGTTGATGTTAACCTTGTTTTTAACGCACTCTTTCAGCGCGTTCACATCCCCTTTTTTAGCCGCTTCAATAATATCCAATGTTTCCTGTCTCCAGTCTCTTGTCTCGTCTTTCCTCCACCCACCACCAACTACCCACAACCCACTGATCTTAGTACTCTTCCAACCCCGGAAAATACTTCTCCAGAAACGACCTCACATAACCTTTAGACGGTTCCAGGTAAACCACTATAATATAAGCGCCTCCGACATAAATTGGTTCTTTGGAATTTGTTTCTTCCTTATCGTGCCTTAAGTTATGCTTTATCTGCTTCAAAAACAAGCCATTTCCATAATGGCTTATCTTTACCAGAAGATCCTGTCCGCTTATGCTGATTTCCTCATACATATTAGTTGACCGCGCGACGTTCATCCTGTCAAAAGCCAGCCCCTGCGCCTTAAGCTCGTTTGCCAGCACATAAGCCTTGCCCGTGCGCTTACCAAGCGCCTGCATGCCATAAAACGCGGCAATAATAGCTGAAACAACCAGCAATAGTATAAGTGACTTTTTCATAAATGCCATGCAAAACTCCTTTTTTATTGTATCAGTACATCCCGGATCTCAAATACCGGGCGAGCCACCGGCTCGCCCCTACGAGACCAAATAGCCATAGAAAAAAACGACCAATTCCAGCAAGGTATGGTATGGGTCCGTCTTATTTTGCTATTTTCTTCGCGCCCGCGCAATACGATTCTATACTTTTCCAGTCTTCATGATTTTTAACCAGCTCCGGCCAGTACGGGAATGTCCTGCACTGTTCGGGACGCGCTTCATAAACAGAACAGTTCTTGTCCACCCAGAAGGTGCAGCCGCCCTTATATGGCATTTTCAGCATGTGCTGCTGCCACACTTTTTTCATGTGTTTTTCCTTAAATTCCTCAAAACCCATTTTCAGGAGCTTCGCCATCTTTTCGCCCTCTTTCAGGGTTAAAAACACCTCCCCGGGCACAGCGCAGCAATCGCCGCATTTAAGGCACTCAAAGTCGCGTTTCTTTTTTTCGAAGATTTCGTCTGTCATAGGTACCGCCTTTTAGATCAGTCTCAATAATCTCAGAGGTCTCAATGATCTCAATAGTCTGCTTTAACAACTTTCAACGTGCGGCGTTTAGCCTTTATCCTTCTTGCTCTTTTTTTTACCAACGCTTCTTTCGCGGCTTTACCCAGCTTCTTTATAGCCAGTTCCCTTTTTAACGCCGCGCCCATAGTAAATCCTTCCTCAACATATAAAAGCTTTACCGGCCTGCGGGCAGGTATGATATATTTTGCGCCTTTGCCGCTATTATGTTTTTTTACGCGGGCTTTTACATCGTTGGATATTCCTGTGTATAAGCTCTTATCCGCACAACGCACAATATAAACATTCCAGTCTTTTTTCTTTCCAGCCATTTATCGCCTCGTTCTTCATTGCATTTATTAGTAATTAGTCATTAGTAATTAGTAATTTTCCTTAAAAGATATCCGGCCTTACCGCCGTCTTCTTAATGCTGTACGGGCTGTCCAGGCATACTTCCTTTGCCCATCCCCACAGGGTATCGAACTTTGAATCCTTTGTCATGTCCATCAGGTTTCCGTGCAGGTTTCCCGGGCCCCATTCCCACGCGAGCCAGCCTGTCCCTGCCTTATGGCACTCGGCAATAATGGTCTCGTAGCAGATAAGCCCTTTGTTCTCCGGGCCGGCTACGGCAAACTCGCCTACTACAAGCGGGATTTCCTTTTCAGCGGCGGTTCTTATGGCGTCTTTTACCCTCTGCGCTTTGCCGTCATTCCACCACATATGTATGGAATATATCACGTTTTTCAGCGGGTCCTTTGAAGTTATAAATTCATGGTTCTCATAGAAATAATCCATGGACGTGCCCCAGCATGCCGGGTCAATCATGATTGGCACGCGTATTCCGGCAGCCCTCATTTTCAAAATCGCGTCTGTGTACCGGGACTTATACTGGCTTTGTGTCACTTTATCATTACCTATTTCATTGCCATAATTCACTATCACATATTTTTCATATTTCTTTATGATTGAAACCATTTTCGGGTTTGTCCAGTAATTGTTAAACTGCCTGAAAACTACGTCGTCCCAGTTTCCGGTGTGGTCATGAAGTTCTATAATTGGCACCATGGAATGCTTTACGCAGTTGGAAATGGCCAGCTCAAGCCCTTCCATTGAAGCGTCTTTTATGGTCCACACTATGCGCACGGCATTGGCGCCTGTTTTAGCTATCTCGGTAAAAGAAGGCTCGCCGTCTGGGTCAAGCCACACCACCATCTTGTTTACCCCGCGTATGATGAACTTCTCGCCGTTACCGTCATATATGAACCTGCCCTTAACCCGGAACCCTTTGTAATCATCCATTCTTATCTTCACAGGTTTCACAACCTGCACTGCCTCTTTTATGCTGAATACGCCTTTAATAGCGCCTGTAGTGGCCGCCATTTTCTCGAATCCCGGCTGGATGCCGCCTATACACACCTCATGGACACCCGGCTCTATAAACTGCCTTCCGTCGTTATTATAAACAAGCATCTGTTCGCGTGTGATTGTAAAATCAACAACCGCTGTTTTTCCCCTTTTAATGCGCACTCTTTTTATGCCGCACAGCGTCTTAAGCGGCGCCTCCGCGACTGTTGAAGGGTACTTAAGATAAACCTGTACCACCTCGTCCCCGTCCATTTTTCCAGCGTTTTTTACTTCCACGCTTAAAGATATGGAATCGCCCTCGTGAATGGCCTTTGGCATCTTCAGATTTGAATATTTAAATTTTGTATATGAAAGCCCGTACCCAAACGGGTATAACGGTACGCCTTTAAAATACCTGTACGTCCTGCTCTGCATGGCATAATCCTTAAAATCAGGAAGGTCGTCAACAGACTTATAAAAAGTAACGGGCAGCCTGCCTGCAGGGTTGTATTTGCCGAATAGAGCTTCGCCTATGGCGGTCCCGCCCTCTTCGCCCGGATACCATGCCTGGATTATGGCTCTTATATTCTTATTGTCCTTGTCTATATTAACAGCGCTTCCGGTCATTATTATAACTATGACCGGTTTTCCCGCCGCGCATGCGGCTTTCAGTATCTGCTGCTGCGCTTTTGGCAGGTCCAGGCTTTTTCTGTCGCCGTCGCCTCCGCCCGCGCCTTCCTCGCCTTCAATTGTAGAATTCATGCCGAGCACCATTATGACCGCGTCGCTTAATCCCGCCATTTCCGCTATGGCTACATCCTGGTCAGAGTAATTGTCGTTAATGGCGCATGCTTTTAAGAAGCGCACCTTAACTTTTTTACCGGCTGCTTTTTTAATACCTGCAAGCGGTGTAACCCATTCTGACGGAAACCCACAGTAATTGCCCAGCAGCGCTTCTATGTCATCCGCGTTAGGCCCTATTACGGCCAGTGACTTTACATTTTTAAGGGGAAGTATCCCGTCATTCTTTAAAAGCACAAGCGACTGCCTTGCAGTTTCAAGGGCAAGTTTCCTGTTTTTAGGGGAATCAACCGCGGAAAATGGGATCTCAGAGTATTTAACACCGGAGTCAAACATACCAAGCTTAAACCTGGTCATTAACACGCGTTTCAATGATATGTCCACATATTTTTCCTCAAGCAGCCCGTACTGGTGCGCTTTTTCAAGGCCCTTGCCGGATTCCGAACACATCTCGCCGAACAGGCAGCAGTTCATATCGCATCCCAGTTTTACGGAAAGCGCGGCGGCTTCAGCCGCGGTCTTTGTGTAAAGATGGTTCTTATATATGTCATGTATGGCGCCGCAATCGGAAACTACATGCCCTTTAAACCCCCACTCATTGCGGAGTATGTCTACAAGCAGTTTTTTTGATGCGCAGCACGGCTCGCCAAGGGTCCTGTTGTACGCGCCCATTACAGTCTCAACTTTCGCCTCTTTAACAAGCGCCTTAAAGGCGGGTAAATAGGTCTCGTGTAAATCTTTTTCAGAAACTTTGGCGTCAAAGGTATGACGTATGCCCTCGGGGCCGCTGTGAACTGCAAAATGTTTCGCGCACGCGGCGGTCTTTAAATATTTTGGGTCATTTCCCTGCATGCCCTTCACAAAAGCGCATCCCATCCGGGATGTAAGATACGGGTCCTCACCGTAAGTTTCCTGGCCCCTGCCCCAGCGCGGGTCGCGGAATATATTTATATTAGGCGACCAGAAATTAAGCCCGTAAAACATCTCCCTGAAGCCTTTCCTCACGGCATTGTGGTGCTTGGCGCGAGCTTCATCCGATATGGCGGTCGCGGCATTAAAAATGAGTTCGTCATTAAAAGTGGCCGCAAGCCCGATGGCCTGCGGGAAAACAGTGGCTATCCCGGCCCTTGCCACTCCGTGAAGCGCCTCGTTCCACCAGTTGTACTTCGGGATACCGAGCCTTTTTATCTCCGGGGATGAATGAAGAAGCTGGGACAGTTTCTCCTCAGGCGTCATGCGGGATACCAGGTCATCTATGCGCTCATCAAAGGTAAGGTTTGTATTTAAATATGGCAGTTTCTTTTTTTTCGGCATTGTATCCTCCGGTTTTTGTTTACCGTATAATTATAATAAAATCAGGCGTTATATCAATCCTTATTTCACCGCCGGAAACGGCCGCATGATATGCGGCCGCTACAAAACCGCGCTTGTAGCGGGCGGATTATATCCGCCCGAAAACCAGGGGTGCATAAAACAAAAAGGCCGGAATTTCTTCCGGCCTTTTTTTATGTCCTTCACTTCGAACTCCGAACTCCGAACTGAATTATTATCTTTTTGAGAACTGGTAGCTTCTCCTGGCTTTCATCTTTCCGTATTTCTTTCTTTCTACCATTCTTGAATCCCTGGTTAAGAATCCGCCTTTTGCGAGCGTTACTTTCATAGCTTCATCAACCTGCGCGAGACCCCTTGCTATGCCCATCCTGATGGCTCCGGACTGGCCTGTCTTTCCGCCGCCCTTTGCCGTTACGATAACATCATATTTGGTAGCTACGCCGACCGCTTCCATCGGGGCTATCAGGTGGTCCCTGTGAGTTCCCCTCGGAAAATAGACCTTTATGTCGGTATCATTGATCGTGATTTTGCCGGATCCGGGTGCAACCCATACCCTGGCAACAGCATTCTTCCTTCTGCCTGTGCCGTATTTTTTGCTCAATTTAAAATCCTCCTTAAAAGTTTAAATCAAATTTACGGGCTTGACTTCCGTGTGCGGATGCGTCGCGCCCTTATAAATTCTGAGTTTTGTTAAGACCTTGTCTCCCAGCCTTGTTTTCGGGATCATACCTTTTACAGCCAGTTTTATGATCTTTTCAGGATTTGTCTCAAGGACATGTTTGAACTTCTCTTCCTTGAACCCTCCCGGATATAAACTGTGCGACTGGTAAAGCTTCTTATCTTCCTTCTTGCCGGTAAGCCTGATCTTGCTTGCGTTGATCACTATAACAAAATCACCGCCATCAACACTCGGGGTAAACGTGGCTTTCTTTTTGCCCCTTAATGTGTCGGCAACTTTTGTCGCCAGCCTGCCTAAAACCTGGTCCTTTGCGTCTACGATATACCATTTCCTTTTTACATCCTGCGGTCTTTCCATAAATGTCTTCATAATGCTGAAATTCCTCCTATTAAAAATACAAAATTCCTTCTGCCTTTTACAGACAAAAGGATATAGAAGAATATAATAATCGGGCTGATTTGTCAAGCGTTTTAATATTGTTTATCCTGTCTTTCTTAACCCTAAACCTTACCCTTATCCTCAGCCTGTAGCTCTTAACCAAATTCCAAATGCTAAGGATAAGAATTAAGGATAGGGGTTAAGGAAATCTAAGTCTTGTCCCACCTGATGACATCCCCATTATTAGGCTTATTTTTAACGGGTTTTTCGTCAGGAATGCCGCACGAGATGGTACATATCAGCTTATATTCCGAAGGCGCGTTTACGAACTTCAGGACATCCGCCACATAGTCCTTTTTATCCCCGGCTACCCAGCAAGTCCCCACGCCAAGCGCGTGCGCGGCGTTTAATATATTCTGTGTGGCGGCTGAGCCGTCTTCTATATAGTATTTTGCGTCCTTTGATACAACCACAATAGCGGCTGCCGCGTCAGCTATGAAACGGCCGTTGTTCCCTATTATTCCGGCAAGGTCTTTCAGCCTTTGCGCGTCATCAATAATTATAAAGCTCCAGGGATATTCAGCCCTGGCGCTTGCCGCCCACTTGCCGGCTTCAGCGATTTCTTCCAGCGTCTTCCTGTCTATTTTTTCCTTCTTATATTTTCTAACGCTGCGCCTGTTCTTAAGAACCTCGAAAAATTCCATAAACCCTCCATTAAATTCCGACTATGATTTGGTAGCCGCAGCCTTCAGGCTGCGTAAGGAAGCAATGCCTGCCTTTCGCAACCTAAAGGTTGCGGCTACCAACCTTCAAACAAAGTGATCCCACTTTCAGTTTTCAGCTTTCAGTTTAAAGTTAACGATCAATTTCTTCGCAAGTTCAATTTCCTGATTTTTCCCATTCACCCTGCCGTCCAGCTTAGCCATAATCACGCTTTTTAATATCTCAGTATAAACCGGGCCCTCTTTGAGCCCCAGCATTTTCAGGTCGTTGCCGTTGATCTCTATGGTGGTGTGCATGAGCTCGTCCATGTAGTGATTCACGTTTATCAGGACATTTTTATCGTCGGTTAATGCCGTCATGTATAGCGTGGCTTCGGGGTTCAACCCGTGCAGCGCAGAATATATGGCGCTTGAGGCCATCTTCTTTTTTGACATGCGCTTGAGCAGCGCCTCAGCTTTGCGCGCCTGTTTTAAGAGCTTTATCCAGTCATTTGAAAGCTTCAATCTTTTATACATTCCGGCAAGGTCATGTTCTTTCATGCCCCGCGTCAAAGCCATGAAATACAGCAGCGGCATGTCCGCCCCGTACTTTTTCATGGGATGCATCTTGCCGAACATCTTCTTTGTCTGCGGCCCTGTTTTTATGCCTTTGCATATTTTACCCAGAGCGCCTATGGTGTCGAGCCTCTTTATTGCCTTAAACGGGTCTCTTTCCTCAAGAAGTATGATAAGTTCGTCCAGAAGCCTCTCCCCCGGCGCCGGGTCAAACGCGCCATGCTTTAAGGCATATTTTAAATGGTCCATCGTGGTTTTTTCTATCCTGTAGCCGTAGCGGGTCTCAAACCTGACAGCCCTTATTATCCTGGTCGGGTCGTCTATGAAACTCTTATCGTGAAGGCTGCGTAATACCCGCTTTTTCAAATCCCCAATACCGTCAAACGGGTCCACAAACGAACCGAAATCCTTCGCGTTAATCTTCATCGCCATTGAGTTGATGGTAAAATCCCTGCGGTACAGGTCCTTGTTCAGGTCAGAAAAAGCCACTTCAGGAAGTGATGCGGGCTCAGGGTAAAGTTCAGCCCTCGCGCTGGCAACATCAATCCTCATGCCGTCTTTCATGAAAACCTTGCCGGTTTTAAAGCGGTCGAACCCTTTATACGCGGCTCCCAGGTTGTCCGCAAGGTATTTTGCGAAAGCCATACCGTCGCCTTCCACAGTGATATCTATATCGACATCCCTGTTCTTAAGAAAGAGGTCCCTGATTATTCCGCCCACCAGGTAAGCGGAAACATCATACTCGTCAGCGTATGTCCCAATGGTCTTAATCAGATTATAGATATATGGCGTAGTACGCTTTTTTAAAAGCGCCGCTATGTTCTGATGCTTTTTTGATGCCATTTATTCCCCTCATTATCAGGTTGTTTTTATCTCTTTTTTCATAACGAAGAATATTACCAGAGCAACTGCCTGCAGGCCTGCCGCGCCCCAGCAAAGCACCGGAATTGAAATGTCATATATTAATCCTGCCACATACCCGCCTGCGAGCATGGCCATTCCGTAGCCGAAGTTAAATATGCCGTATCCTGTGCCCCTCTTTCTCATAGGCGTGATATCCGCGATTGCCGCTTTCATTATGGTCTCATGCATTCCCATTACAATACCCCACAGCACAGCCGATACAAGCGCGAGCGCCGGGCTTTTGGTGAAGGCAAAGAACGGTATCAACGCGGAAAGGATAGGAATTAGAATAAGGGAAAGCAAGCCTCCTCCGTGATGGTTATGTTTTTCCTTTAATTTATCATAAACCGAGCCTATTACATACGCGGCAACCCCGTCCACAGCCATTGCCACTGCGTAATATATGGGTATCATGGCGTCGCTTATGACATTCTGCGACTTAAAGTGGAAACCCATAATGGCATAACTGATGAAACCCATGGCTGTAATAAATGAGAATATATTATATATCCAAAAAAGCCTTGTTATCTTATCCGGCTCCTGCGCGGTCTTAGGCGGTTCAAGCTTTGACGGGTCAGGTACCTGAAAATATGCCACAACCACAAATATCATGACAAGCGCGAATGGTATCCAGAAAAGACCGTAAGCATGGGCGTAGTCGACGGCTGTTTTTTCCGCTTTCCCGGTAAAAGTAAAATATGCGGCAAATATAAGCGGCCCGATGAGCGCTCCAAACTGGTCCATAACTTCCTGTATGGCAAACCCTTTTCCTGTCCCAACTCTTTTCGCCGCGCTTGAGACTATGGAATCTTTAGCAGGCGCCCGCAAGCCTTTACCAACCCTCTCCGCCACCATCAATACGGCCGCAACCTGCCATGTGCCGGTAAACATCAGCATTGGCACGGCTATTATCATGCCGTATCCTAAAAACGTAAAAACCCAGTAGGCTTTTGTCTTATCGGCAAAATACCCTGATACAAGGCGCAACGCGTAACCGGCGAATTCGCCGATACCCGTTATAAGTCCTACCATTGCCGCGTTTGCCGCAAGGGTCTTTAAGTAAGGGCCGTTGACGCTTCTGGCGCCTTCATATACAATGTCGCCAAACAGGCTTATAAGTCCAAAAAAGAAAATAAGCTGGAAAGCGCGTTTTACTTCCGGTGTTTGTACGGCCATATAAACCTCCCATATTTTTTTATATGTATAGGATAACGCCAAATCCATTGGTTTTCAAGTTAAAAGAAGCCCCATAAAAGAGCCGGGCGAGCCACCGGCTCGCCCCTACAAATCCGCTTTGTTTTCGTAGGGGCGAGCCGGTGGCTCGCCCGGCTTTACGTTTCAAGTTATTTAAAACAAATGCGAGACACAGCAAGCTGTGTCTCTACGAAAGACTAAACCTGAAAGCCTTTGTATTTTGTAGAGACGCAGCTTGCTGCGTCTCAGACGCCGGGTGTTTAAAACAAGGCAAATGCGAGACACAGCAAGCTGTGTCTCTACGAAAGACTAAACCTGAAAGCCTTTGTATTTTGTAGAGACGCAGCTTGCCTGCGTCTCAGACGCCGGGTGTTTAAAACAAGGCAAATGCGAGACACAGCAAGCTGTGTCTCTACGAAAGACTAAACCTGAAAACCTTTGCATTTTGTAGAGACGCAGCTTGCTGCGTCTCAGACGCCGGGTGTTTAAAACAAGGCAAATGCGAGACACAGCAAGCTGTGTCTCTACGAAAGACTAAACCTGAAAGCCTTTGTATTTTGTAGAGACGCAGACTTGCTGCGTCTCAGACGCCGGGTGTTTAAAACAAGGCAAATGCGAGACACAGCAAGCTGTGTCTCTACGAAAGACTAAACCTGAAAGCCTTTGTATTTTGTAGAGACGCAGCTTGCTGCGTCTCAGACGCCGGGTGTTTAAAACAAGGCAAATACGAGACACAGCAAGCTGTGTCTCTACGAAAGACTAAACCTGAAAGCCTTTGTATTTTGTAGAGACGCAGCTTGCCTGCGTCTCAGACGCCGGGTATTGCGTGCCAGTTATCCGCCAAACGGCCCTGAAAGCCGTTCAGTAATTTCAAGTTCATATGAGTTTTTCGCAAACGCCTTTCCTTTGGAATCATAAAGCTTTATCCCCACGCTTCCCCAGCCTGTCGCGACTGTGTCAGGTATTACAAACGGGTCTGCTTCAAAAGCCTCAAGAGCCTGCCCCTGGAACGGATATACGACTGAGTCCGCGGGTATGTCCGCGAGCTTGCGTTTTTCTTTTTTGTAAACATTGCCTGCCGCGTCCGTAAGGGTTATCTCAGCTGTCACGCCCTTTTGCACTTCAGGAAGGTCGTTAATGACAAAAAACGGGTCCCAGAGTACTCCCCAGCTTAAACGCTCTTCTTTTGACTTCGTGCTCCTGACAAGCCTGTATCCAGGGTACACCGGCTGCATGGCTGTCTGAAGCGCGAAATAACCCTTCTTGGGTATCCTGTAATAATCCACCACAGCCCAGGTAATGGAATTCCAGCACTCGCAGAACATGAAGTGCAGTATCCCATTTAAGAACTTATAGCGCGCCAGCCTGTAAGTCTCTGTATGCGCCTTGATTATGTCAGCCTGGTATTTCTGGGAATTTTCAATGAACTCATCGAGCGAATCGCCCATTTTCACCCTGGCAGTATTAAACGTCTGCTCGGGCTGGAAATCGTGGTATTCCCACTCGGCCCAATTCGGCGGCCACAGGTCTTTCGGGTCCATCATCTTATCCATAGTTTCCCTGCACGGCAGCGCTTCCGCACCGTATTCGGAAATGATAAAACGCTTTTCAGCGTTAACAGTATCAAGGTAAAAATTCTCAGGCGTATTCTCGTAATACCAGCCCGGATAATAATGCTGTGTGAAATCCGAAGCTTTTTCTATGTACCTTACCGGGTCTGCCTCGCGCGCTTTTATATAAAGCACGGGGTCAAGCTGCTTTTCAGAGACAAAAGGCTCGTTATGGCAGCACCAGAATGTTATTGACGGCCTGTTATAGTGGAGGTTGATCATGTCCTTTATCTGCGATACGGCATTTTCCATGAATGTTTCCGTGGTCTCATATCCCCACTGCAGCGCGAAATCCTGCCATACCATGATGCCGGCTTTATCAGCCTCATAATATAGTTCTTTCCTGTTTACGTGGGCGTGTATCCTTACCATGTTCAGATTGGCTCCTATGAGCATCTTAATGTCTTTGGCGGCCTTTTCCTGTGTGTATTCAGAAAGCATCTGCGTCGGGATTATGTTCGTTCCGCGGATAAAGAGCCTCTTGCCGTTCAGGTACCACGCTTTATCCTCAGCCTTCTTAAATTCCCTGATGCCGCTTATGTCGCTGTAAACGTCCTTTGCCTTGCCTGCTTTAACAGTATAGGAAAAATCATACAGATTCTGTTTTCCATAATCCCACGTCCACCACAGGGCCGGATTTTGCATGTCAGCGTGGAGGTAAACCGTATTCGCGCCAGGTTTCAGCGAGACTTCCCTTTTCATGGTTTTTGACTTTCCCTTAAAATTAAAAGGCGCGATAGCGCACGAAAGCGCGGCCTCTATCGCAGCATCGGTATAATTATTTATGATAAGTTCGGAGCCCACATTCCATACGCCGTCGTCCTTCAAAAGCGGGGTTATCTTGACCATCTCTATTTCCAGCGCGTCAACAGCCTCCACGCACACGTCATTCCATATGCCGCCGGTGTTCATTTCCTGGCCTGTTTTCTTGTTCCAGGAACCGGGTCTGGCATCATGGTGGTTAAATATGCCCTTTATGAGATATTTTGAATTCGGCCATATATCGGCTGATTCTTTGGGCGCGTTTACAAGGACTTTCACCGAGTTATTCCCGGACTTCACCATATCTGTCACGTCAAACCTGAACTTCTGGAAGTAGCCTTCATGCTTCCCTGCGAACTTGCCGTTAACATAAGCCCCGCAAAAGTAATCCACTCCCATGAACGTAAGGAAATACTTTTTGCCCGCCTGCTTTTTCAGTTTGAACGATCTGCCGTACTCAGCCGCGCCTGATATGTCAAAACCCGCCTTATACCAGTTGGAAGGCACCGTTATCTTTGCCTTTTTGCCCTGGTATGTAAAATCCCACTTTCCGTTTAAAGATACTTTTGTTTTCATGTAAGCTCCTGATTATTTAAATTTTAGCATGTAGATTATATAATGTTTAACGCAGATTGTCCATAAGGGTTGCTTTAGTTTTAACGCGGTAGTTTTGCCGTGAAATCGCCTGTATGAGGTTAATTTACAGGCTAAAAATAATGTTATTTTATCATTTTCAAAATGTAAGGGGCCAGTATGATCGCAAGTATTATAAGTATCAGGACCGGAACCCACATAACCATGGCTTCTTTCTCAAATATCCCCGGTTTTTCCTTTTTGTCATTTTTCATAATATTCCCATCCCTTTACGTATCATCATTACGGCGATTGCTGCGAGTAAAAGCGCCATAATGCGTGAGAGCACCGAGACACCGGTCTTGCCGATGACCTTAACTATGATCCCTGAAAACCCCAGGGTAATGACAGCTATCAGGACATTCAGTACTACTGATGTAATGGTTGGGATTATTCCGTACTGGTCAACAATGATAAGGCACGTAGTCAGTACTCCCGGCCCGACAATAAGAGGCGTGCCTATGGGCACAGCCCCCATCTCAGCAGCCGCGGCTTCCGACTGCCTGCCGGGAAAAAAAATGTCGCGCATGGCGATAAAGAACAGTATGACGCCGCCCGCTATCATAAAGTCATGGACAGTTATTCCAAGGACAGAAAAAATCCATTTACCAACGAATATAAAAATAAGCGCGAGCGATACCCCGGTTATGAACGACTGAAAAAGTATCTTTTTTCTGTCCTTATCCTTAAAACCTTTGGTTAACGCTATAAATAGCGGGAGTATTCCGACAACATCGACAGCCACAAACACAGGTATAAAAGCGAGCAGCATGTTTTTTAGCATTTTCCCTCCTTATTTTAAAGCATACATATTATAACACCCGTAATTGTTAAATCAAAGCTTGTTTAGATAATGTTATTGCGTGCAAAATCATTTTCATTAAAACATACATGCTTTCTTTTCTTCGTTTTTTACATCCCCCTCTCCTCTTAGGAGAGGGGCTGGGGTGAGGTGAAACCAGCTGTATTATTCCCCTCACCCTACCCTCTCCCAAGGGGAGATGGAAAAAGAAACAAATCAATTAAAACACAACTATAGACAACATTTAAATAATTCATGTTTGTTTACTTGCAGTTAAGCGCGGCAATTTTTATTTCCCCTGTGGCGTCAGTCCACATAAGGTCTGATCCGGGTGGCAATCCTAAAGCCGTAACTGTTGCATCAATTGAAAGGGATGCGTGTTTATAAACCGCTGTAGCTCCGGGTTCAACTGAGGCTATGGCCGCCGCGTCAGCCAAAACAGCAAGCCAATAACTCGTTCCGCTGACAAGGTCGTATCCGGGGGTTGGCATCGCGTTCCACCCTGCCTGGCCGGCGTAAATTGCCGTCTGAACCAGGACATCACCCGGCGAGGTGCCGGTATCGGCATATACCGCGGCAATAATAGCCGCCGGATTAGCCAGTTTTACCATTATCGCGTTAATATGCCCGTCAACGTCCATTGTGAATTTTGTCGCGACAATCTCGTTCCCCATCCTGTAGTTGTTATTGTTATTGGTTGGATAGCCTATCACTGTAGTGCAGGTAAGCGGCTGCGCAGGAGCAACGCTTTTGCAACCGGAAATGGACACAAAAATCGCAACACCCAAAATTATCAAAAAAGCCCTTCTTTTCATAGCATCTCCCTTCAATATTTATGTTGACTTGTCTCAAACACTTGGATAAAATTATATCTCATTTAAGGAACGTGTCTTTTGTTTAGGGATGTAACATGTTGGGCGCATAGCTCAGTTGGTTAGAGTATTAGCTCGACAAGCTAAGGGTCGCTGGTTCGATCCCAGCTGCGCCCACCATGTTACATCCTTTTTCAATTATAAAACCAAACTTTCTACTTAACTACGGCAGAAATATTTTTCTTCGCCCTTACCAGCGACGCGAAGACTCCCATAAAACAAAGCACTGTTGATATGCCAAAAGCCCATTTTATGGCTGTTATAAGCGACGCGTGATTCTCCGGCGTTACCTGCACTTTTCCCACAAATATGGATATCATCATTGTCCCGATGGCCATGCCCGTCATCTGCCCCATCTGGCGCATGGTACTTACTATGCTTGAAGCGGTGCCATAATACTTTCTTTCAACCGATGACATTACCGCGTTCGTGTTCGGCGATGAAAACAGGGCGTATCCGCCGCCTATGACTACCAGGCTTATTATAATGTAAAGCAAAGGCGTATCCTGGTTTATGAAAGAAAACAAAACCAGCCCCGCCATTGTCAGTCCCATTCCTATTGAAGCCACCCTGCCTGGGTCAACCTTATCCGAAAGCCTGCCGGCAAGCGGGGCAAAAGTCACCATCACGAGCGGCTGCGCCATAAGGATGAATCCCGCGGTTTTAGCGTCCATGCCCTTGACATATTGAAGGTATAAATTCAGCAAAAAAGCCACGGATGAAGCCGCGCTGTAATTAATGAGCGTTGCAAGGTTTGCGAAAGCATAGGCGTGGTTTGATTCAAATAATTTCACATTAACAACAGGCGCTGCCTGCCTCTCCTCATACTTTATAAATATGAAAAGTAAAATAAGGGATGCGGGTATGAGAAAACAGCTCTCCATTGAAGGCACGCGCATTAACCCAAATATCATGAGGCATATGGACAAACCTAGCAATACAGAACCGGGTATATCAAGTTTCTCCCCTTTAGCGTCAGCCCATTCACCCTTAAGAAGCGTTATCAGCAGTATTACCGCAATCAACCCGAGCCCTACATTCAGCCAGAATATGGAACGCCAGCCCAGTGCCGCGGTCATTAGCCCGCCGATGGAAGGCCCGGCAGCAAGCCCGAAATATACGGCTGAAACATTCCATCCTATTGCCCAGCCTTTTTTCTCAGGCGGATAAACAGAAGTCAATATGGCAACCCCTGTGCCGAAAGTCATTGCCCCGCCTATGCCCTGAATAACCCTAACAACTATAAGCATATCGCCGTTAACCGATATCGCCCCGAAGAAACTTGAGATAAAATAGATAATAGAGCCAAGGGTCATCATCATTTTTCTTCCGTAAATGTCTGCCAGCCTTCCAAAAGGCACGATAAAAAGCGATGACGACAGCAGCATTGCCGTCCCCACCCAGCCCAGCGATACGGCATTCATGGAAAATTCCCTGCCGATTACCGGCAGCGCCACATTCAGTGACGCATTCATAAGCGAATTAACAACCGCGCTTATCATGGATACTATAAGGGCTGCCGTTCGCGTCTTTTCGTCTGTGCGTTCATAGGTATTCATAACAAAGCTCCCGCGTTCATTGTTCTAATTAGTAATTGGTCATTAGTAATTAGTAATTTGTTTATATGTACTTGCTTCCCTGTTTTGTTCCCCTGTTCATTAGCTCCTGTAAAAGCATGTCCTTTATCTTCAGCTTGTATTCCGGCCTGCAATAATTCGGGGCTATGAGCTGCTTTTCACCGCCCTCAGCCGTAAACCTCATAACAACCATTTCCTGCGGCAGCACTTCAATAATATCAGCCAGCGCTTTAACATATTCGTCAATCTTCAATATTTCAAAAGGTTTTTTCGCGTATCTATCCCCCAGCGCTGTCCCTTCCATGACATACAGGGGGTGTATCTTAATCCCGAAAAATCCAAGCGAAGCTATCAGTTTCGCCGTTGCCATAAAATCCGTATGCGTCTCACCCGGAAGGCCCACCATCATATGGGCTATGATTTTTAAACCGGCTTTTTTTGACCGGACCGCCGCGTCGGTAAAATCCTCAACCGTATGGCGCCTGTTGATCTCAGCAAGTGTTTTATTGTTTGCCGACTGCAGGCCAAGTTCAAGCCACACTTCCGCGCCATCTTTTTCATACGACTTCAGGAGCTTAAGGACATCGTCGCCCGCGCAGTCAGGCCTTGTGCCCACATCAATGCCGATGATATCCGGATGGTTGAAAGCCTCGTCATAAATTTCCTTAAGCTTGTCCAGGGGCGCGTTCGTATTGGTATAGGTCTGGTAATAGACAATGAACCCCGTACCATCGCCATAACGTTTTTTGCCCGATATTATCCCGTGCATTATCTGCTTTGCCAGCGGTATGGACACATCAGCCCCCGGCGGCATGCTCCCCTTATGGCAGTAAGCGCACCCGCCTGATCCGTCTTCTATGTGAGGACAGGTAAAAGGCAGCGAAACGGTAATTTTCTGTATGCGGTTGCTGTATTTGCTTTTAAAGTAATCATTTAATGAAAAGTAGTATTTGTATGTCATAAAGTCCTCTTTCCTTTAAGCTTTGGTAGCCGCAACCTTCAGGTTGCGAGAGGCCGGCCTTGCGCAGCCTAAATGCTGCGACTAACAGCATTTTACCACAACCAAAATAAAAAAAGGGCGGTTTTCACCGCCCTTTTGAACTCAATTGAAAATTTCAAATATAAAATTTAAAATTGTATTTGCTTATTCTCCGCCCAACTTATCCATTTCTTCCTTTGATATGTCAAAATTTGAGTATACATTTGAAACATCTTCGCTGTCTTCAAGGTCATTCATAAGGTTGAGCATTTTTTCCGCGTCCCTGCCGGCAAGTTTAACGTAGTTTTTAGGCACCATAGTCACTTCAGCCGTGGTCATTTTAACGCTTTTGGCTTCAAGGCCCTTTTTTACCTTCTCAAAATCAGATGGTTCCGTTACTATGTCGTATGAATCATCCTCGGTCTTTATGTCCTGAGCCCCGGCTTCAAGCGCCACTTCCATGAGACTGTCTTCATCAATGCTGTCCTTCGGGACTGAAATAAAACCTTTCAGCTCAAACTGCCATGCAACCGAGCCTGAGGAACCCATGCTGCCGTTATGTTTCTGAAGCAGCGCGCGCATGTCTGCAGCCGAGCGGTTCTTGTTATCCGTTAATATATTGATAAGCACGGCAACGCCCGCGGGCCCGTACGCCTCGTATGTAATCTCCTCATATGAAACTCCCGGAAGCTCGCCCGTGCCTTTTTGAATGGCCTTTTTAATATTGTCCGCGGGCATATTGACCGCTTTGGCCTTTTCAATTATAGTCCTCAACCGGGCATTACTGTTCGGATCCCCGCCTGTTTTGGCGGCGACAGTAATTTCCCTGATGATTTTTGTAAAAGCAGCGCCTCTCTTGGAGTCTGTTATGGCTTTTTTGCGTTTAATGGTCGCCCATTTTGAATGTCCTGACATGATATCCTCCGCCACACAATTTTCCATCGACAACCGGCCGCCCCGGTTTAACTTAAGGGAATAGCCCGCTGGCAATTATCAATTGTCAATTATTTGTTTGTAAATCTGGTTTTTCTACGGTGTTTTTTTCTTTTGTGTGTCTTGATCTTCCATGCATGCCTTTTCTTTCCGCTTCCCATGAAAACCTCCGTTTGTTTATTTGTTATTTTTGATTGTAAATTGTAGATTGCGGATTAAAAAGCATCAATCCGCAATCTACAATCAACTATCAGCAATTACTGATTTAATTGGCTCGCGTCCACCTGCACGCATGTGGCTTCGGCTTCCGCCATTACCACGCCGTCCGAATCACGCGTTAGCACGCTCTTTATCCAGTATAACTTTTTCTTCTGCCTGTCTATCCAGGCTTTTGTCGTTACTTTCTCCCCGATTCTAAGCGGCTTTTTCAGCTTTACCCTGATATCCGCGCTTACCACGGGAAGTTTGTTTTTAAGCCACGGTAAATTTACCATAACTTCATCCAAAAGTAAAGATATCATTCCTCCATGGACGGTGTCTTTATATCCCTGCATTTCCTTTGGAAAGGCGTATTTCGCCTCAATTCCGCCTTCTGTAAGGGTAAAATGAAGGTGCATTCCTATGGGGTTCTTTTCACCGCAGGCAAAGCAGTACCGGTCGTCGAGCCATCCGTCGCTCATATGCTCGCTATAACCTCTTTGTTTAGTATTACTTTTTCAAGGTTTACGTCATATGGCGCCCTGATCACGCCTTTTTCAGTGATAATCGCGCTTATATATTTTGAAGGCGTAACATCAAAAGCCGGGTGGAGCGCCCTTGTCTTCTTGCAGGTAATGTCTTTTCCGAATATTTTCTTTACCTCATCCTCGCTTCTCATTTCTATGGGGATTTGTTCACCTGTTTTCAGGCTGAAATCTATGGTTGACGAAGGCGCGGCTACGTAAAACGGTATCTTATTGGCGTACGCCAAAACCGCGAGCGAATACGTGCCTATCTTATTTGCCACATCGCCGTTCGCGGTAATCCTGTCCGCCCCGACCACGACCACGTTTATCTTTCCTTTTGACATGAAATACCCGGCCATGTTATCGGTGATGAGAAAATGCGGTATTTTTTCCTCCGCCATTTCAAAGGCAGTAAGCCTGGCGCCCTGAAGGTAAGGCCTTGTTTCATCCACAAATACCGTTATCTTTTTCTTTTTCGCGTGCGCGGCGCGGATTACGCCGAGCGCGGTGCCGTAACCGGCGGTAGCCAGCGCCCCCGCGTTGCAGTGGGTAAGCACAGTATCTTTTTCCCTGATCAGCTCGGAACCGTATTTGCCTATGAGTTTATTGTTTTCAAGGTCTTCCTTGTATATTTTAACGGCTTCGGCTATTAAAAGGTCCTTTAAGCTTTCAACCCTGCGTTCCCTGTTTGTTTCCATGAGCTTAAGCATCCTGTCGACGGCCCACTTCAGGTTAACTGCCGTAGGCCTGGTCTTTATAAGCTCTTCCCCGGCTTTATATAGTTCCTTTGATAATTTGTCATAACCGGCGCTTCCGGCGCTTTTAACCACCATGGCAAGCGCAAAGGCCGCCGCTATCCCTATTAAAGGCGCGCCGCGCAGGTTCATGTCCTTTATACACGTGGCCACATCCTTATAAGTCCTGCAGATGATCTCCTTTTTTTGAAAAGGAAGCAGCGTCTGGTCAAGCACATGCAGGTGATAATTTTTCCATTCTATAGGCGAAAATTCTTTCATTTAAGACCTCCTTAAAATAAGTGGTAAGTGATTCGTGTTAAGTGGTACGTGAATTTCGTTTCCGCACTTCACATATCACCTGCCACTTACCACATGCCACCATTACTTAATCCTCTTTACAACTTCCTTCATTAACTTTGTAAGTTTAGGTTCTGTTACTGCCGCGTTATTTATGATCTTCTTTATGTCCGTCGGCTCGAGGTTATCCGGGTCGCACATATCTGTCACAACTGAAATGCCCATGACCTTCATCCCCGAGTGCACGGCCACTATCACCTCGGGCACAGTCGACATTCCGACTACATCCGCCATTTTATTTAGCATCCTGTATTCCGCCCTGGTCTCAAAGTTCGGCCCTGTGACAGCCACATAAACGCCTTTTTCAACCCTTATGCCGAGGTCTGCCGCGGCCTGCTGGGTTAATTTTATCAGGTCTTTTGAGTACGTCTCGAGCATATCAGGCCAGCGCGGCCCGAGGTCATTGTCATTGGGCCCTATCAGCGGATTTCCGTCCATTAAAAGGCTTATATGGTCTTCAATTATCACAAGACTTGGCGCCATGAATTTAAGGTTTAACCCGCCTGCCGCGTTTGAAATAAGGAGTGTTTTTACCCCCAGCTCTTTCATAACCCTTACCGGGAAAGTTATTTCCTGGTATGAGTAGCCTTCGTACCTGTGAAACCTTCCCTGCATGGCCACAACCTGGCGTCCTTCAAGCTCTCCGCACACGAGCATTCCGTGATGTGTTTCCACAGTGGAAACCGGGAAATGAGGTATCTTTTCATAAGGTATTGACTTAAATGTTTTTATCTCTTTTGCGAGCGCTCCAAGCCCGGTCCCAAGTATTATTCCTATCTCAGGTTTGAATTTCGGGACCTCTTTTCTGATTTTCGCCGCTGACGCCGCTATCATTGCCTTAAGCCCGGCCTTTGAGTCTTTTGATTTCTTTGCTTTTTGTTTCGCCATGACACACCTCACTTTAATATTTTTAGCGCGTCTTCCATTGAAATGTTCCTTATAAATACGCTTTTCAGCCGTGCTTTTCCGCCTTTTACCACTTCAACTGCGGCGCGCTTGACCCCTAATACGCCTGCCAAAAAATCCTCCAGCTCTGCGTTCGCCTTTCCTTTTTCCGGGGCGGCGGTAATCTTGACCTTTAAGCTGCCGTTTATCTCGCCGCATATTTCATTTTTTGACGCGCCCGGAATGACTTTAACCGGCATTAAAATGCCGCCATCAGCCCGTTTAAGCGCTATCATTTTATGAGCAGTATAAAAAGCCGTATGATACCGTACTTTACAAGTTCCACAATAATTAACGCCAGTACGGGCGAAAAATCCACCCTGCCGATGGCAAATGGAAAGATCCTGCGAATAAAGTTCAGAAACGGGTCTGTCAGGGACGCAACAAAAGCAAAAAACTTATGATACTGCGCGAGTACGTCCTGCCTTAACCAAGTCATCAAAACCCTGATCATGACAAGCATCATATAGAGCGTGGCAACGCCCTGGACTATGTCGATTAACAGGGTCCTCAATGAATTATTTTCCAAGTTCATCCGCCTTTGCTTTTGCCGATTTTACGGCGATACGTATGGACTCAAGGACGCCCGCGGCATCCATTATGCTTATGGCTTTTTCCGTGGTACCGCCCTTTGAAGTAACTTTCTGACGGAGCAATTCCGGGGTATCCTTACTGTCCTTCATAAGTTTTGCCGATCCTATAAATGTCTGTATTATGAGTTCCTTTGCTTTAACGGCGTCAAAACCCAGCTCAGCCGCCGCTTTCAGCATGGCTTCCGCAAAATAAAACACATATGCCGGCCCGCTGCCGCTTATGGCCGTGACAATATTTATATCTTCTTCAGGGAGGCCCACCATAACCTTGCAAAAGGATGACAGAATTTCTCCGGATATTTTTTTATCTTTTACGGATACCCCGTAACTAAATGAATAACCTGCCGCTCCCTCGCCTACAAGCGCCGGGGTATTTGGCATGACCCTGACAACCGGGCATTTGACTCCAAGAAGCAGCTGTATTTTTGATATTGATATTCCCGCCGCGATGCTTATTATCAGGTGGTTTTTTGTTACAACGCCTTTGAGCGTGCCAAGCACCTCGGCCACAGCCTGCGGTTTTACCGCCAGAAAAAGGATGCCGCTTTTTTTTGCCATTTCAATATTTGATGATGCCTTCTTAATCTTTAATTTTGAGCATACCGCGCCAAGAAGCTTTGAATTTACATCATACGCGCTTACGGACAGCTTCTTTTTTAAAGGCGAATTAACCAGCCCTTTTATGATAGCCTGGGCCATGTTTCCCGCTCCGATAAACCCTATATTTTTCCTGTCCACTAAATCCTCCATGCAGTTGTAATTTATTAGTAATTCGTCATTGGTAATTGGTAATTTTATTATTTATAATTCCGCTTCCCGAACAACCCCGTCCCGATCCTCACCATGGTGCTTCCCTCTTCCAGCGCGGTAATATAATCCCCGCTCATTCCCATTGAAAGTATGTCAAATCCCTTGCGTGAGCTCCTCAGCGCTTCAAAAACAGCGCGCGCCTTCCTGAAATACGGCCTCGCGTCTTGCGCGTTATCCGAATACGGCGCCATTGTCATAATTCCCTTCAGTTTTATCCCCGGTAAGGTTTCAACCCGCCCTGCAATTTCAGCAATTTCTTCCGGATTAAGCCCGTACTTCGACTCTTCTCCCGATACTTTCAGTTCCAGCAGTAAATCAACTGACTGTCCTGCTGCAATTGCCGCGGAAGATATTTTTTCCGCCAGTTTCATACTGTCAACTGACTGCACACAATTGAATAGTTTTACCACACCTGCGGCTTTATTACTCTGTAAATGACCTATAAAATGCCATTTTATATTTTCCCTGTTTTCTGAAACTTCAGGAATCTTTAACATGGATTCCTGCAGTTTGCTTTCGCCAAATTCATTTATTCCGCATCTTGCTGCCGCGTCTATCAGTTTTGCGTTAAAAGTTTTTGATACTCCGAGTATTACCGCATTACTTTTCAACTTTGAAATATTCCCGCGTATTTCATCAATATTCTTTCGTATATAATCAAATTCCTCCATAATGCTCCTTTAAGAACGAAACAAAATATATGTTAGTTGTCCCTAATTTATAACTTAATCATTATAAATGTAAGATTATATTTTTCAATAGGATTTTATGGGGTTTATTCTTTTGGTTTCACAATGCGGCATAATAGTCTTTAAATTGAAATTGTACCACTGGATGGCTATTTTTGTTTTACAAAGGGATACATCTTTTAGTAATACGATTTTAGCCATATAAATATAGTATTTTCTATAAAGTGTTTGTTCGCAAACCGGACGTTTCCAGCCTGTTAATTGAAAATTTAAAATAGAAAATTGAAAATCCGGCCTAAAGACCTTGTTTTGACTTATCTATTACAACTTTTACAGCCTCGCTTTTATACCGAACCGAAAGCCTTTTGTCAAAATATGTCTTTATCCTGTCGCCGGCTATCATCTCACTTTTATCCGCCGGCTTGTTATTCTGCCACACGGTATCTTCATCCGGGCATACGAGGTATTCAGTCCTGTCATCAGTAACTATGATGAGCGGCTCTTTTTGTTTTACTACGCCTGTAAGGGGCGCTGAAAAGGTCTTTTTACCTGATGCGGCCGCCGCTGATGTCTCTTTATCAACCATATCATCATAAGTCTTTTTATCCGGGTAAATGTAAATCGTATTCGCCAGAATGGCTTTTTTATTCCTCGGCCCCCTTAAGTCAACATAGCACCTGTCATTAAGGTCATTTATGGAACCGTCGGATTTAGTGAAGAATTTAGTGGCATCCGTGACATAAAAGTCCAGCCTTGTCTGTATTTTTCTTAAAATGTATCTGTCTCCCTCTATTTTTTCAAGGGCCCCTGCCTGGATTATTTTTTCCTTCTTTGCGGGCGCTTCGGAGGCGGTATCCGCGCCGCTTGCAGAACCCGTTACCGCTGCCGCATCCGCTTTTACGTTAAATACCCTTGGCGTTTCGTCATCCTCTGCCGGCGCTCCATATGCCGCTCCAAACATAAATAGGCACGCCGCCGCAGTTAACATAAATTTTTTCATGATTTCCTCCGTGTTATTTTTTCCCTTTTCGGGATTCTTTATTCCTTCTTTTTAATGACGCTTCAGCTTCTGACGGCCTGATATAAACCGGGGCTGTATCGTATAGCCCCCGTTTTTGCGGATTCTTCTGCCTTGAAATCAGCTCCGCGAACACCTTCATACTTACGTGTTCCTGCTGCGTATACTTAATGCCCGGGTTCATCATTAAAAGTTCCGCGCAGGCGCCTTCCCGCTTTAATCCGGTGACCTGCGGGCTTTTCCCGGCTTTTTTTATGAATGCCTCTTTTGTCAGCAGCATAAATACGGGCCCTGCTTTTTTCTTACCGGCTTTACCGCCGAAACACGCCGTATATACTTCGCCCCTGCCCGCATCCAATACCGGCCATACCGGCCCGGTAAACGGAGCCGCAAGTATCTCAAGTACAGTAACTCCGGTGAAGTTTTTTCTTAATGCCTGGGCAAAACCTTTCATAACAGCCATGCCCACCCTAATTCCCGTAAAAGAACCCGGCCCGAGCGTAGACGCAAAAATATCCAAATCAGCGGGTTTTAACCCGTTTTTCTTAAGCTCTTTTGAAATAATCTCCATAATAACCGCGTTATAATTCCTGTCCGCGTTAATATATGATTCAGACAGCGTCCTTCCGCCGTCAAATAAGCCAATGGCAATCTCTTTGCTGCTGGTATCTATGCACAGTATCTTCATCCTGCTCCTTTGGACGTTTGAAAACAGTTTACAGTTTACAGTTTAGGGTTTAGAGTTTACGGTTTGAAACTATAAATCTTAAACTATAAACTTTAAACTGTAAACCACAAACTATCTCTTCTTATAAACCGTTATCTTTCTTTTATCAGCCCCCATGTGGGCAATCTTTACAAACCAGTTGAAATCTTTCCATGTATCCCTGACTTTTTCAGGCCATTCGGCCACCACTATCGCGCCGCTGTCTGTAATGTACTCCCTGTATCCTATCCTGTCAAGCGCGTCAAAATTATCGAGCCTATAAAAATCAAAATGATAAACCGTCATCTTCTTTGCCTTATAATGCCTTAAAAGGTTAAATGTCGGGCTTACGACCGACTTTTTCTTCATGCCGAGGTAAACCGCGATGCCTTTTACGAAGTGGGTCTTTCCCGCGCCCAGGTTTCCGGTTAATGCCACGGCATCCCCCGGAAGTATCATCTCCGCGAATAATTCTGCTGCATTAATAGTCTCAGCCTCGCTGGTTGTCGTAAATACGGCCTTTTTATTAAAATGCTTTTTTAGAAATGCTTCCATGCTTTTTTATAATTTTCCTTGTATTTTTTCCCGTTTTTCAAAACAAAAACACTGCCGGGGCCGGTTATTACCCCGGCTTCAAAAACGTTAATGCTGTTGCCTGAAACATATTTCATGAATTTTTCCATTTTATTGCGCCTCACCGTAAAAAGCAGCTCAAAATCCTCACCGCCGTATAGCGCGTAATCCGCCGGATCTTCCCCGAAAGACCCGGCTACCTTCGAACACGAATATGAAACCGGCAGCATATCGGCGTTAATGACCGCCCCCACAGCCGATTCTTCGCATATCCTTGTAATATCATTCATTATACCGTCTGAAATATCCATACAGGCCCCTACGCAGCCGCTCAATAAAAGCTGCCGTCCCTCCAAGTAGCACGGGACCGGAAGTTTATGCCTTTTCACCGGCAGGTATTCATGGTCCTTTAGTTTACCAGGGTGTTTCCGCGACAGGACTTTCAAACCCGCGTATGAATCCCCGAGAAAACCCGTAGTGAAAATCACATCTCCGGGCTTTGCCTTATCCCTCCTCATTGCCCTGCCCGCTTCCACTTCACCAAGGAGGGTGACAGAAATAAATATTTTTGAGGAAGTTATGGTATCCCCGCCTATTATTTCCGCCCCGTAATTACGCGCGTAGTCAGAAATTCCATTATAAATTTTTTCCATATAGCCCTGCTTTACAGCAGCCGGACACCCGATATTAACCAGGGCATAAAGCGGCCTGCCTCCCATGGCGCAAATGTCGGAAATATTGACAGCCATAGCCCTTGCTCCGATTTCCCATGGGGTAAAGTATTTTTTTGAAAAGTGGACCCCTTCGTAAAGCGAATCCGTCGTGGCCAGAAGGTCGTGGGTTGATGTGTAAGGAAGAATGGCGCAGTCATCGCCTATGGACCTGATTGCGCCTGATTTTTTTAACTTAACAGAGGTTTTTATGCGGTTTATAAAATCAAATTCTTTCATTTAACCGTTTTTCCGGAAAGCAGGTTGAGCCTGACCCTCGCGTATTCCGTGACGATATCCGGAAAATCAGACACCACCCTGTCGTAGAGCTTAACCGCGTCCTTTATCTTTCCGAGTTCCTCGAGTATTTTAGCCTTATTTGTCAGGGCTTCAGCGCTTAAGAACCCTTTTTGGTATTTTGCGACAATGATATCATAGTACTTAATGGCGTTTTTAAAGTCTTTTTTTGATTTGTATGATTCAGCCATGCCGAAAAGCGCCTCTGCTGACCAGTCTGTGCCTGCAAATTCATCCACTATTGAAGAGTACGTCTTTATGGCCTGGTCGGAATTAAGGATCAGGCTGTATGAATCCGCAAGCTCCAGCAGCAGCCACGCGTACATATCCTTATTGGTTTCCTTATATTCAGAAGAGAGCTGTTTGTACATTTCTATGGCATCAAGGTAGTTTTCCGAATCTTTAAGCGACTTGGCGAGGTTCAGCCTTGCCTGCTTTATTTCCTCCGCGTATTTCGCGTCCCCTCCCCACTTTTTGATGACGTACCTGTATTTATCTATGGAGCTGTCATATTTCTTATATATGGCGTTTTTTTCCGCAGAATCAAGTATCCTTTTGATGACTTTTCCGTAATTACCCCAGCCCGTGAAATAATCTACCGCCTGGTAACCGCCAAAGAGCAGCACCGCGGCAAGTAAAACGACGACAAAATGCCATGTGTTAAATCCGGGTTTTTTTTCCGCCGCAATTACCTTCGGCTGCGGAGCCTGGTCTAACGTTTCTATAACCGCTTTTTTTGATGCCTTTTTGCTTTTTTTTATTTTATCCATTAGGTTTTCTCCCGGAATCATTGTGAGGCGTTTTTAATATGTGGCGATAACTTTTTCAGCGTACGATTTTTCTCCTGACTTGGTTATTACTTCCACTTTTGCCGTATACTGGCCCGCCGGTATGGCCGGCATCATTGGTATCATTTCCCTGCGTTTCCATGTCTTTGCCGATGCGTCATATTTTAGCGCCATTTTGTAATCAGGAAACATGTCGATAAAAACATTTACCCGCGATGTGTCTTCAGCCGCCTTGACAGTTACCGTTACTATGGTGCCCGCCTTTAAGCCTTTATCAGGGTCAACGCTGAATTCAAATATATTTTTTGCCAGCTGAACGCCGGCGCAGCCTGATAAAAAGAACGTAATTATTATAAATACCGGAAGAAAATGCCTAAACTTCAACTTCTTCTCCAGGTTTTAACTCTTCGCTGAATTTCAGCCTTGCGGAAATGTCCCCTGATGCGCCCTCGGTATTGCTGATAACTTCCAGCCCGATATAACCGGGCGTAAAGAAAAGAACCGTAATAAGCATGGTCAATTTAAGGTTTGAAAGCAGCCCGTCATATGTAAAGAAATTATATTTGCTGTTCAGCCAGATAAGCCCCACGGCGCATACCACGTAAAGGAATCCAAAAAACAGTACCACCCTCTTTGAGTTCCTAGCCCTGTACGCGTTTGTATCAAGGTCCAGCTGAAGGTTGTCGAGTTCTTCCTTCTGCTCAACTGTAAGCGGCTGGTTTATGAGTTCCTCTATCTTGCGTTTTATCCTGAAATTGTCCATGAATATCATTATTATCCATCCCCACATGATGAGGAACAGGAGAGAAATCAGAATTAGAAATATCGGTACTATCATTTGAGCCTCCTATTTTTTAAGTGCCTTTATGGCTTTTGGCACGTTTAACACAACATCGCCTGCCGTAATTCCTTCTTCGCTCATTTCATCCAGGAGCATGTCCCCGGCAAGGCCGTGTATGTACGCTGAAATTATTCCGGCCTGAGCCGAAGGCACGCTGTGCGCGATTATTGCCGCAGTCATGCCTGTAAGCACATCTCCGGTCCCGGGTGTGGCCATGCCGTTGTTTCCGGTGGTATTCACGTAAATATTCCTGTCGGTGTCCATTAAAACGGACCTGCCGTCTTTTAAGAGCACATTTACTTTATATTCACCGGCAAAACCCTTTAATACGCCGATTTTGTCCTTAATTATATCCTCAATCTTTATTCCTGTCAATCGGGACATCTCACCGATATGTGGAGTGAGTATAACATCTTTGTCCATATTTTTCAAGCATGTTTTATCATCCGAAAGCGCGTTTATGGCGTCCGCATCGATAACCAAGGGCTTTTTTATCTCTTTTATCAGCTTCCGTATAAGTGCCTGAGTATCTTTATTACGCCCTATTCCCGGCCCAATGGCCACAACTTTTGCCCTCTCAGCTATTTCCATAATCTGGCTGAAGGCCCCTTCGCTTATAAATCCTTCTTTATTCTCCTTTAACCCCGCGGTAATAACCTCGTCCGACCCGGCTTTAATTGTCGCGGATAGGCTTTCAGGCACCGCCGCAATCACTATTCCCGCCCCAGTTTTCAAAGCGGCTTTAGCGGCAAGCGACACAGCGCCGGTCATGCCTATTGACCCTCCGATAATAAGCACCGGGCCAAAACTGCCTTTGTTGGCGTTCGGATTCCTGTATGGAAGCATGCCTGCGGCTATTTCACGGGTAATTAAGACATGCTGCCTCGGTTTTACGAGGAGTTCCTGCGGAAAGTTAATATCCGCTACGACAAGTTTTCCCGTATACTCAAGCCCCGGATAAATAGATAATCCAAGTTTTGGCAGCCCGAATGTAACTGTCAGGTTTGCGTATATGGCTACACCTTTTATATCTCCGGTATCGATATCAACGCCTGACGGAGAATCCACGGCTACGGCGTATTTCCCCATCATGTTTATGTATACAATAAGCCTGGCGAGAAAACCGTCAATGTCGCGTTTTAATCCTGTCCCTATAAGAGCGTCAATTACGATATCGCAGTTGTTTACAATCCCCTCATATTTACGGAGCTCTTCTACAGCTTTCATGTGTATTATTTCCACGCCGTAACGCAGGGCCGATTCATAATTCACTTTTGACTCTGGTGTAAGCCCCCCGAATTCGCCCGTAAAAAATATCCTGACATTGGCGCCTTCGCCTTTTAAATGCCTGGCTATAACGAAGCCGTCGCCGCCGTTGTTCCCCCCGCCGCAGAAAACATTTATAGTACGCATGTATAACGCCCCGAATTCCTGCTTTAAAGCCGTAACTACGTTCATACCCGCGCTTTCCATAAGAAGCAGCGAAGGCACCTTATAGCGGTCTATTGTGGTTTTTTCGATCTCCTTCATTTCAGAAGCGGTGACAAGGTACATTATAAAACCTCCAATAAATTTTCAATTTTCAATTCTGAATTTTCAATTAAAAACCATGCCATAATACCGTCCCGGCATACATGTAATCGAAAATTGAAAATCGAAAATTTAAAATTGTTCTATGTTATTACACACACCGCCGCCGCCGCGTCATGGGTATGTGAGATGCTTATGTTCAGCCCTGTGCCTTTTTTCTTTTTCATCAGCGACCTGACTTTCGCATTAAGCACGATCTCAGGCTTTCCGTGGCTGTTATTTAAGACCTCAATTTCGTTTAAACTTATCGTCTTATCAAACGACACCGCTTTAATAAAAGCCTCTTTTACCGCAAACCTGCCGGCGTAGTTAAGTATCGAATGCTTTTTCGCGGAACAGTATTTTATTTCCCTCTCGCTGTAAACGCGCTTCAAAAACCTTTTATTGCCCGTAATGGCGTTTTTAAGCCTTTTAATGTCGCATATATCTATTCCTATGCCTTTTATCATGATAAAATTTTATCACATAAACAACCAATTGACAATTGATATACTCAGGAAATATTAGGGCTGCCGTCAAACAGCAAATATCCTGCCAGAAACACAATATGAACATGCATATATGACGCTTATTTCGCGCGCTACTTCCGGCTTATTGTTTATAACTAATGCTATATTCCCCGCTGTTTTTCATGCTATACTTATGGAACAACTTAAAGGTTACGCTCGTCTAATCATTGAAAACCAAGGAGACAATGCGCGATGGATTCAAGGTTTGAAAAGCTCTATAGGGAACACTCAAAATACGTATATAATGTGGCCTTAGGGATATTGCGCAGCAGGCCCGAAGCCGAAGATGTCATGCAGAACGTATTCATTAAGCTTTTCGACAGTATCGACTCTTTTAAAGGCCGGTCAGACATAAGGACCTACCTGTACAGGATGGCAGTAAACAGGTCCATTGACTACATGCGTTCCCAGTCCCTGCACAGCAGGAAGCTTGATGAGATAAAACCCGAAGAATCAGTGGAAAATAAGGATCACTCCCTGCTGCACTCGCTTTTAGACAGGATCAACACGGACTTAAAGGTCCCGGTAATGCTCTCTGAAATCGGCGGTTTTTCATACAAGGAAATATCAGAAATACTAGAAATAAATATCGGCACGGTAAAATCGCGGATAAACCGGGCCATGACAAAACTCAAAGAAATTGCCGCAAAGGAGGCTAAAACATGAACTGTAAAACAGCAAGACCCTTGTTCTATGACTATACAAAAGGTGAAGTATCCCCTTCTGAAAAGGCCGGACTTGAATCCCACCTTAGCGGCTGTGAAGTATGCAACTCTGAATTTGACTCCATAAAAGATATAAAAAAACTGTTTTCTGCAGGCCTAATCAACACGCCGTCCAGGGTTATTAATAACCTTCGCGGGCTTTACAGGCCGGTTTTTTTGAAAAATTTAAGGCCTGTACTTGCCTTTGCCGCCGGCTTTATGCTGATTGCCGGTATTTTTACCTATAACTTCATTACAATAACCGACGCGCACCATAACATGGGGCGCCACATATACGACTCATACAGCGTTATGGACAGCGACTCTTATGAAATTCAGGAGCAGGATTACCCTGTTTATCTTGTAAATGATGAAGAAGCGGATATTACACAAAACGAATTATAAAGGAGGAGACTTTATGAAAAAAGCATTAGTTTTCGCAATTGTACTCATGCTTACCGCCTCGGCTTTTGTGCTGGCAGAACCGCAGCCCGGCCCAGCCGGACCGGACGGCGACGAAGGTTTCGGCCCTGCCATGGGCGAAGGCATCTTTAAAGTAATAGACGAACTTAAACTTACCACCGAAGAGGAACAGAAACTCACACAGATGCGAGACGCCTCCAAAAGGGAAATTTTCGCCTTAAGGAACGAAATCAAAACAAGTCTGTGGGACATTCAGGACGAGATTAAGAAAGACACATCGGATAGGTCAAAAATCAACTCATTGACCGATAAAATCTCGGATGATCAGAAGAAACTCATGAAATTACGGACTGAAGAGATGTTCAAGGTAAAGGAAATTCTAACCCCCGAACAGTTCAAAAAACTTTTGACCGAACTTGAGAAACACAAACGCAAGCTCGGAAAAAAGATTATGAAAAACACAAAAGAAAAATAATCAATCGAATAAACCGGGGGCGGCAAACGCCCCCTTATTTTTTTCCGAAATGCAGCCTGTTTAAACCTTTTATGGCCTTTCTGTCATTTAAATCAAAATTAAGCGGGGTCACCGTTATAAAACCGTTTTCCAATGCGTCCGCGTCTGTCCTGTCCTTTTTCCTGGATTCTTTCTTTCCTATTATGTGCCAGTAATACCAGCCATTTTTTTCACTGCCGGACTTCCTTATATACTTTTCTTCATACTCCATCAGCCCCCTGGGAAGTATCTTAACTCCGGAAATTACTTCTTCGGGCTTGTCCGGAAGGTTTATATTAAGCAGCGTGTGGCTTTTCATCCTTATTTTTCCCTGCAGCGCGCTTAAGGCAACCTGCCTTATATACTTAACGGCAAATGAAAAATCCTGCGGTTTATAGGAATCTATTGAAAAAGCTATTGCCGGTATCCCCATCATGGCAGCTTCGGCCGCGGCGCCAATTGTACCGGAATAGAGTATAAACTGAGCCATATTCGGGCCATGGTTTATACCTGAGAGCACAAGGTCAGGTTTTCTTACAGCCAGGTTTAAAATGCCGATTTTCGCGCAATCTGCCGGCGTGCCGGACACAGCAAAAGCATGTGCTCCGTGAAAAACCGCCTTTTTTACCTTGACCGGTTTAACAACAGATATTGAGTGGGCCGCCCCGCTTCTTTCCCTGTCAGGCGCGGCAATTATGACATCAGCTATATCCTTTACAGCGTCATACAGCGCTTTAATCCCCGAGGACCTTAACCCGTCGTCATTTGATATAAGAATGTAATATTTCTTTTTCAAAATTTCAGCACTCCTTTGTCAATATAGTATTTCAGCCCTTCAAGGACCCCGTCAGCGCAGCCAGCGCGAGCCTGATAATGGCCCATGCCGTCTATCATATCCTTTAAACCCTGATGCGCGTTGCCAACCACAATCCCATTCGCGAACTTATGGAACAGATCCGCGTCATTTTCGCTGTCACCGGCCACAACGCAGTCTGCCTTTTCATTGCCAAGTTTTTCCATTAGATAGGCGGCAGCCTCGCCTTTATCGCATTTTTCCGGCAGTATATCAAGGTAAAAACCGTGGCTGGCTATTATCTTCGCCTTTACCCCGTTATCACTGAATAATGAGGCAACGCGGCTGCGTATTTCATCCTGCCCTGCCATGCTTATAAAATATGATATCTTATACTCGCTTAACCCGGCCTGCGGACTTAATCCCTGAACCGCGGAAAGAAGCCCGCGTATCTTTTCAGGCTCCCAGCTTAAAGCGCCTATGATCTCCGGCCATTTTGAATCTTTTACCAGCTTTCCATCTTTTTTCATGTAAATTTCAGCGCCGGTGCACAGGACTGCCGCATCAGGATAAAGCAGCCCCTCCCTTGTAATGGCGTCATTAAACTCAATTATATTCCTGCCTGTAGCGTAAACAAGCTGCAATTGTTCTTTTATTGTTTTAAGGTATTTATTCAGCGCCGCTAACCCGGAAGAATCCCCCAGCATTGTGCCGTCTATGTCGGCAATCAGCGTAATCACTTCTTCCTCCGGATGGCTAACACGGCCGCCGGCAGGAATATAGCCGCCCATGGAAACCAATCCCCGTATTTCGTGTATAAAGTCATGGAACCGGACGCGTCATTGCTGTTTTTTACCCTGATATCGCAGATAAGTATATCCTTGGTAAAAAGTTTTGTAGTTTTAAGTATCCTGCCCCTGTTATCAGCCACACCTGAAATACCTGACGCCACACACCGCACAAAATACAGGTCATTTTCAACCGCCCGCAGCAGCGCGTTGGTAAATATCTGGGCTGAAGCCGGTGAGACGCCGTACCATGTTTCATATGAAAGGTTAGTCAGGAATCCGGCGCCTTTTCTGGCAAATTCCCTTGATATTTCCGGGAAGAAACTGTCGTAGCATATAAGGCTTCCGAAACCGTAAGACGCATTCATCATTATTGGCTTTATCTCAACGCCCCTGGAAAAACCGATATATCCATAGCGCTGGACAACCTTGTTTACAAAAGGTATTGCATCCTGAAATGGGATATATTCCCCGAACGGCACAAGGTGGTATTTTGAATAGATTCCCAGTATATCCTTTCCCGATATTAAATAAACGCTGTTATAGTATTTAGGATGGCCGGACGAGAAATCAGCCCTGTCAGAACCCATAAGGTTATAAGCTCCTTTTGACCATCCCGACACTTCAAGACGCGCCCTTTCATCTGCGCCTATCTGCCCGGGGAAACCCGTTTCCGGCCAGACATATAGGTCTGGTTTCACGACAGAGGCTTCCTGTGTCATCTGCCTGAATTCCCTTAAGGTGTTAATCCTGAAAGCCGCGTCCCATTTTACATTCTGGTCAATATTTGCCTGCAATATGGCGCATTTTAAAACGCCTCCGCTGAATGTGTCCTTTTTCATATTTACGGCAACAGTCAAAACTATCAGGATCATGAATACTGCCGCAGATAATACGGTCCCGGCTTTCTTTAATTCTTCCCTTTCCCTGATAATGGCTGCAGCAATAGCCGCGTTAATAAAGTATATGATAAAATTCAGGCCGTATACGCCGGTTATCTTTAACAGCTGTAAAATAAAAGTGAACTGGTGCTGGCTCTGCGCAGGCGTTAAGTTCGGGAAGCCGGTAAACAGCCATTCCCTTACAAACTCTGAAAAGGTAAAAAGAGACGGCAATGTCAGCAGGTAAGGCAGGTCAAATTTCTGTTTCAGTATAAAAGCGGCCCCGGCTGTACCCGCGAAAAGCACTGCGAAATACACGCAAAGCGCCGCCCACGCCACATAGGCAAACACGCCCATTGGCCCGACATAACAGAACCAGTATAACCCCGCGAGGTAAAAAACAAGCCCTGTTATCAGGCTGTATGCTAATACATCAATTATTCTTTTCGTATTATATACAAGATAAAAAACAGGCACAAACGCAAACCACATAAAAAACGATGTATGAACCGAGGTCGTGTTCTCGATAAAATTGGGGAAACTGAAACAAAGCAGTATTCCCGAAAACAAACTGAGTAAAACCCCTGTTATATTCATATAAACCTTCCGTCATTTATTTTAATGATGATAATACATAATCGCGCTTTTTACAATTAAAAATTATAAAAGGATTTATGGAACGGGCAGCCCCGCGGATTTGAGGGATAAAACCCGCCGGACAATCAGGTGTTAACCAGTACTATTTTTGTTCCCCGGATACTTCATCAGGGACCACAATTATATCTATTTTTTCCGTACGCCTTAATACCGTCAGTACCGAATCACGGCCGATTGCTGACTCTGTAAGGTACGCGTACAGGTCTTCCATTGAATTAACAGTATTACCGTTAAAGGATATTATTATGTCGCCTTCCAACAGCCCTGCTTTTTTTGCGGGGCTGCCGTCAGCGAGCCATATGATCATAACCCCATTTTCATGCTGGAGGTTAAAAAACCTCACCACCCTGCGGTGAACCGGCACATTCTGTCCGCCTATGCCAAGGTATGCCCTGCGTATCTTCCCTTCTTTTATAAGCAGATACGCAGCCGATGAAGCCGTATTGCTTGGAATCGCAAAGCAAAGTCCCTGCGCGTATAATATCATTGCTGTGTTTACTCCGATCACCTCGCCATTTGAATCCACCAGCGGCCCGCCTGAGTTTCCCGGATTCAAAGCCGCGTCAGTTTGTATCATGCTGCTCATCACCCTTCCCCCATAGGATGGAAAAGACCGGCCTAAAGCGCTGATGACCCCTGACGTTACCGAACTATGGAAACCGAAAGGGTTTCCTATGGCCACAACGAGCTGGCCGACTTTAAGCCTTGATGAATCGCCCATTTTCGCGGCAGGCAGCCCGGATTCCGCGATCCTGATAACGGCAATATCCGTATCAGGATCGTCTCCGGTAATCTCCGCCTCATAAATTCTTCCGTCAGAAAGAATCACCTCAAGCTTTTGCGCCATATGCACTACGTGGCTATTGGTCATGATAAAGCCGTCAGGAGTAAATATGAAGCCTGAGCCGCTGCCTTCGCCCCATTTTCCGGCCGCGTTATTCGGTATTCCTGCTCGGCCCTCGCCGTACCGGGCCATTATATGCACCACCGTCGGCCCCACCTTGTTATTTACGGAAATAACCGCTTTTGAATACGCGTCTAAAATGCCATCCGCGCCGTTTTCACGAGCTGAATCATCTTTTGTCATTAATACCCCGCTGGATAGGTTTTTTCACCATATTACCGCCTTCAATTTCTTATATCATTTTTTATCCCTGAAGTAAATGCATTTAATAAGCGGCCATTAAATATAAAAGGCCGGGCATAAATCCTGCCCGGCCTTCAAATTCAGTGATAATTAGTCAGCTGTGCTGGAGGACGATGTGGCTGTCCTGTTTATAAGCATATTTAACATCTCGTCTATTACCGCCATGAGCCTTACCGAGGCGTCATACGCCCTCTGATACTGTTTGGCCAGGGCAAGTTCCTGCTTTTCGTCCACCTTTGTAATTTCCTCCTGCATGCCTTTTACCTGGTCCAGAGCGGCCTTGTATTCGGCAAGTATCGTATCAGAACTTGCGATTTCGCCTGAAAGTCCTCCGAGGATGGTTTTATAGTAATCCCCGAACCTCATGTTGCTTACAAGTTTCATGGACCTGGTCAGGTTGCCTGTCTTATCAGCTATGGTGAACGGAACTATGGTATTTGAGCCGGCGCCGCTGTTATTGCTTGTGCCGAATACAAATTTTTGATGCAGCGAGATAGGCTCGGAATCAAAACTGTATTCTGTAAGTTTTGGATTTGAAGCCCCGTTAAATTGGCCAATTTTATAATAAGTATCAATGAAATTTTCCGTGTTTTTCCAATCAATATCTTTGCTAATTCCGTTATACGTAACCGTTACCGTGCCTTTATCCGTAGCTTCCACATCCATGCCGTTAGCCTGCTGGTCCCATGTCTTCGTATAGACAAGCAAGTTAGTCCTGATAGAACCGGTGTATTGTACCTCTGACGCGCTAAAAGTCTCCTGGTACAAATTCAAACGGTTCAGTAGAAGTCCGCCGGAGGTAGAGTCAGTCACGGTCATCAATGAATTACCGACTATATACAGCCTGGAGGTAGTTTCGTCAAAAACAGCGGAAAAAGAACTGGGGTCGGCATTTAATTTCCGGACAAGATCCGCTATGGTATCGCTGCTGTTAAAAAAAATATTTTTATTATTTATAGTAAGCGTTCCTGTTAACCCCAGTTTACTGCCTGATGTAAGCGGCTTTGTCGCCGGAGGCGGAGGAAATGGGCCATTCCAGTCCTGCAGTTTTGTTGACGCGAGCCAATTGTTGATTAATTTATTGTCCAGCGCGCCCAGGCTAGCGGCGATATCACCCGGATCAAGTATGGCTCCAGAATACGGAGATGTTTCATACCTTGAGTGAGCCACGTTTTGTCCGTTAGCAAGCTGGTTATTTACCGCGATGCTTGAAGCGTCTTTTCCTGTAAAAAAATCCCTGTAAACTCCGCCGACCTGGCCTGACCTGTGAAAGGTATTGACCACTGTAATCATGGTATTGGCTATATTATCCAGCTGTATCATATAATCCTGTATTGTCTCATCCCTTGACTGGATTAACCCGGCAAGTTCGCCTCCGGTTATGGATTTGTTTTCAATTACCACGCTTTTGGTGCCAGCGTTCATTATGGCAATCTGTTCAAGCTTTGAATCTTTAACCCCGCCTTTCGTTGTCAGTTCGCTGTAATTATCAGCGCCATTGACAACCGTAAAGCCTGCCAGGGTCACGACCACAGAACCATCGTTCCTGTTAGCAATATTCACATTCACGAGGCCAGATAATTTCGCAAGCGCCGCGTCCCTCTTGTCGAGGAGGTCGTTTGGCTGCTGTTTAAGCGCGCTGATTTGAACTATCTGCTTGTTAAGCTCATATATCTGCTTAAACTGGGAGTTTATGTCCTGCACGGTCAGCCTTACCTGGCTGTTCAAGTCAATCTGCATATTGGTCAGGTCTCGCGCTTTTGAATTTAATAACTGTGCCATGCTGTCCGCAACTTCATAAACATTGCTTTTCGCAGCGTTCAGGGTATTGGGGCTCCCTGCGGCGGCAAGTTTTGCCTGAGCAGCCACATCATCCCAGGCAGTAAAAAAAGCCTCGATATCTTTTTCAAGCCCGACTGATACGACGCCGTCCACCTCAGGAAAAACAGCCTTTAAATTATTACTAACACGGTCAATAACCGACCATTTGCCAAGGTATTCCTCATACAGCCTGATCTGTTTGTCGAGGTACGTATTCCTGATCCTTTCAATCATGTTCGCCTGCGATCCGGTGCCTATCTGTCCGACATATCCCGACGGTGAAAAAGGCATCGTAGCCGCTATGCCGGTAAGCTGCCTCGAATAGTCCGCGTTATTCATGTTTGCAATATTATGGCCCACTGTATTTATCGCGGTTGTGTGCGTCCTTAAAGACCTCATAGCCGTTTCAATACCCATCATTAGTGAAGACATTTTTTTCTCCCTTCGGTCATTTATTATATTTTTGAATCAAAACCCTTTTTCTTTTCTTCAAACACCTTTTTCTCGCCGTCCACGGTATATGTTACCTGGCTTTTGTCATTTAACTTTTTTTTCATGTTTTCGGAAAATTCCGAGAAATCAACGTAATTTTTCATCATGCGCGAAATTTTTGAATTTACCGCGGCCGCTTCATTCATTGCCGACATCAGCGGCGTCAGCGCTTTCCATATCTCTTCAGCTTCCTTTTTTTCCATTTTTTCAAGGATAGGGCCTATCGTCATATCCGTGCCGGCTTCCAGTCCTGTCTCTTTCGCAAACTCAAGCAACAAAGCCTGTTTTTCCTTTTCCACGGCGGATATCTTTTCAATCATCTCTTCCTGTTTTTTAGCCGTGGCTTCCATTCTCGCGTCTGTTTTTCCCGAAGCCAACAGTTTCTGCTGGTCATTGAGCAACACTAAAAGGGCTTTATAATAACCCGTTTGATCATTTATCCTCGCAACAAATTCACCTATCAAGCCGTTTTTTATCATTGGCCGTTACTTCAAATTATCTTCAATCAAAAGTTTTGCCGCAATCTGCCCTGCAGGCACCCTGACGCCTTCCACAAGCCTCTGCTGTTTTGCCTGTTCGACCAAGTCCGCCCTGACGTCCGGCAATTCATTCATGGCAATAACAGCCTTGCTTATGGCTTTTGCCTGTTTTGATATAACCACCCTGTCGCTTACACCCTGGCTTGCCGCCTCATCAGGTTTTGGTGCCGCGTTTTTTCCCGGTTGTACATCCCCGAGATTCTGGGGAAGTATGGGATTGATGTTTCCCATGTTATTTATGGCTGCCATTTTAATCTCCTCCTTTTATATATTTGTTCCTCTTACAAATAATATATCGTATATAACGACTTAAACTTTAGCTGTTTTTTGGGTTTTTAGAACTTATATTTTCCTTATTTTACAGGCTTTTTATGGCTCTGCTTCTTTATAAGCCCGTCTTTTATCTTTGCATCGCAATCGTGGCATACCGTCCCCTTGCTAATATCCTTCCCGCATAGGCGGCACTTAAACTGCGAGGCGCTCTTTGTTATCTTAAAACTTCCGTTGTTTATGAACCTGAATATCTGCGTCTGCGATACGCCTGTTTTCTCATGTACCTCCATAACGCTTGCCAGGGGATTTTTTCGCAGGTAGTCAACCACCTTTTTCATGTCATGATTCTCAGCCATTCCGCAGTCCGCGCAAACCGTCTGACCTTTGTCAGAATTAAACACTTTTCCGCACCTGGCACAGTTAGTAAGGGACATGTTATCTCCGGTTTATCATATTTGAGCGGTAATAATAAAGGCCGGATTTCTCCGGCCTGATATTCTAATATAACATTACAATTTTATGTCTGTGCTTGGCTGCACCGGCAAGGGGTGTTTTATGCCCTCTCCGGCAAGCTGCTTATAAAGTATCGCCGCAAGCCCGATGCCCCCGGCCTTTGCAAGATCCTTTGACATGGCTTCGTCATGCATGTCAAGAAATATGTCCTTCGCCGTTGAATTGCCGAATAAAGGATCGTCCGGCACGGTTTTTCTCATCTGTTTGAGCATGTACCCAAGAAAAATAGATTCAAACTCCTCAGATACCTTTTTAATGGAAGCAAGATACTTTGCGTCATGGACTTTTTCCGTCTTCTGAGCCTGCATTTCAGCCTGCTGAAGCTTATTTGTCATCCCCAGCATATCCGCTCTCGCCGCTATCTCTGAACTTCCTAAAAAATCAGCCATTTAAACTCCTGAATTTTCAATTTTATATTTTCAATTTTCAATTAGTCCTGCTATCCACTACCAACCACCCACTACCCACTTGCCTTACATTATCTCCAGGTCTGCGTGCAGCGCGTTAGCCGCCCTTAATGCCTGAAGTATACTTATGACATCTTTTGGCGATGCGCCTAAGACATTCAGCGCATTAACCAGGTCCTGCACATTTACTCCCTGCGGAAGGTTCACAAACTGTTTGCCTCCGCCTTCAACCTTAATATTCGAATCCTCATATACCATGGCGGACCCGCCCGGCATGAACGGATTGGGCTGTGATATCTGCTTGGTTACATTTATGTTCACATTGAAATTACCATGCGCAACCGCGCATGTGTCTATGGAAACATCCGCGCCCATAACAACCGTACCGGTCCTCTCGTTTACCACCACTTTATTGGAACGTTCTTCCGTCTCCACATAAAGTCCTTCAACCGCGGCCGCGAATTCAACATAATTATTCTGAAAATCAAATGGGACGTGTATCCTGATGGTGGAGGCGTCAACCGCGTTAGCTATCGGTTTCTCATTGCCATCAGCGTCCTTTGCCCAGAACTGCGAATTAATGGCGTATGTAATCCTGTCAACTGAAGTGAAATCAGGTATGTTCAACAGCAGGAACATATTGTTCTTATCATCGACAAACGTTACCGGCACTTCTTTTTCAACCATGCCTCCGCCCGGAACCCTTCCGGTGGTCATCCTGCTTCTCATCGACGAGATATTGCTCATTCCTGACGAGCCTTCACCGGTGGATACAGGCCCCTGAGCCGCCACATATACGCTGTCATCAAGTCCTTTTAATGTAGTTAAAAGAAGCACTCCCCCGTCCACACTCTTAGCGTCCCCTACGGAAGAAACCACAACATCAATCTTGTCGCCTTTTTTTGTGAACGCCGGAAGGTTTGCCGTAACCATGACCGCTGCGACGTTCCTGACTTTTATCTGGCTGGGGGCGTCGGCTATGCCGAATCTTTTCAGCATGTTTACCATAGCCTGCGTTGTGAACACGGTGGAATTCCTGTCGCCGGTCCCTTTTAATCCCACAACAAGTCCGAATCCCGTCAGCTGGTTATCCCTGACGCCTTTGAATCTGGCCACATTACGGACCCTTAACTCAACGGCAAAGAGCGCGGTGGCCGTAATCGCCGTTAAAAGAATGGCGGCCGTTATCAAAAATAATTTTTTATTCTTCATGTTTACCTCGCCTTATTAGAATATGCCGAGCCAGTCAAGTATTCTCGTTAAAATTCCGGGTGATGTCTTTTCGCCGATTGGCCCCTTGCCTTCGTATTGAATTATGGCATCCGCCACGTTCATGGAAATCACAGTATTATCCGCGCTTATATCCTCGGGCCTTATTACCCCTGTAATGACAAGGTTCTGGTCTTCATCGTTAATCTTTATCACTTTTGTGCCTTTTATGGTCAGGTTGCCGTTAGAGAGAACTTTTTCCACTCTGGCCGCTATCTTGGCTACAAGGCTGCCTTTTCTGATGGATTTGCCGCCGCCGTCCTGATATTCGGAACCGGCTGCCCCCCATGACGGTACATATGGGAATGGGCTTCATTGCCGCCGCCCCATGAGCTCATGCCCATGCCGCCCTGCATTTTCGCAGTCTTATTTGTGGAAAGCGAAGCGCTCTGTGAGCCTTCGGTTGATTCTATGACCACCACTGTCACAATGTCTCCGACCTTATACGCCTTATGGTCTGTGTACATTGACTGAATTTCGTCTTCCCTGGCTATGTCGTCAGCAAAAAGCGCCGCTGATAGAAAAACCACCGCGAACAACATTGCCGCCGCAGCCAATCTCCTGTTTATCATCTGTACTCTCCTTGGTTATTTTTCTATGATTACGCTTCCTGAAGCGTCTGCTTTTCCGTCCACCGTCTTACCCGTGGCAAGTTTAACTTTTACGGCATCGCCTTCCCTCGCGTCATTTGCGGCTATGCCTTCCGTACTTATCGATATTCCCTTTATCCGCACTATCACAGTGACATTCGCGCCCCTCCTGAAAACAGGAAGGCTTTCAAACATATCTTTTGTAAGAATGGACCCGCGCATGATGACGCGCTTCGCGGACTTGTTATTAAGCCATGTTTCATCTGTAATGACATCTTCCGGCATGAAAGTAATATCATCCTTTTCCATGGATATCATGGCGGGGGTAATTGTTTCACGCCTGTTTATTTCACCCGCGGCATGGGCGCATGACGCCGATACCTTCACTGACATGGAGACTGTTTCAGTCTTATAAAATCTCCCGTCTACCATAATCTCTACAGGGACCGTCAGGTTTCCTTTGTATCTTAACCCGTTATCCTTTACCTTTAAAAGAACCGTTCCTTCTATTACCGAGACATTCCCGTCGGAATGCTTCACATTTATATCAACTTCCCCGTTTTTCCAGGGTATATTGGCTTCTATATAATCCCTGGCCGCCTTTTCAATATCGGCCCTCGGGACAGAGGCTTCTGAAGTATAAACATTAATGTATTCAGGCCCCTGTATTTCCAGGTAACTTATCTGCTTGTTGACTTTGTTTTTCACATATACTTTTGTGACTACCGTTTTAAAACCGGGCGCTGCCGCTTTTTTAATATATAACGCGTCAAGCTTTTCCCTGTCCGAATCCGCCACATTAACGAAGTCCGCAATATCTCGCAGGTATATTTTATCACTGGCCAGGTAAACATCCTTTGACCGGATTACCGCAGCTGCTGAATCAGCCTTTGCGAAACTCGGTAAAAACAAAACAGCCATAAGAAGAACGCGTATTCCTGATTTCATTTATATGTTACTGCTTAGCTTTTAAGGTTATTGGCTATGCCGAGCATCTGATCCGAGGTTGTGATGGCCTTCGCGTTTATTTCATATGCCCTCTGCGATGTGATTAAGTTTACCATTTCCTCGACAACTTTCACATTTGAAGCTTCGAGGTATTTCTGCGCGAGCGATCCGAACCCTTCAAGCCCCGGAAGGCCGTCTACCGCTTCGCCAGAGGCCTCTGTTTCCTTGTAATTATTGCCGCCGAGGGATTCAAGACCGGCCGGATTTATGAACTTATGAAGCTTTATCTGCCCTACTATGTTCGTATCCGTATTTCCCGGTGTCGAGATTATTACATCGCCGTTCTCCCTTATGACCACGCTGGTGGTGTCCACCGGCAGCGATATTTCCGGCATGAGGTAGTAACCGTTTGAATTTACAACGTTACCCTGACCGTCTATTTTAAAAGAACCATCGCGCGTATAGGCCATCTCCCCGTTGGGCTGCTGGACTTCAAAAAAGCCCTCGCCCTGTATGGCCACGTCAAGCTGGTTTCCTGTTTCCACAAGGTTGCCCTGTATGAAGGACTTCTGCGTGGAAGACAGCTTCACACCGTGTCCGATTTCAATGGGAGTGGGATATTGCATTCCCATATTATTGGTCACGCCGGCCGGCCTTATCGTCTGATAAAGCAGGTCCTGAAACTCAGCCCTGTTTTTCTTAAAAGCCGTTGTGTTAACATTGGATAAGTTATTCGAAATGGTATCTATGTTATACTGCTGTGCCGTCATTCCCGTTGCCGCCGTCCAAAGTGACCTTAACATCCTTACACCTCCATATAGAATAAGTTTAAAGTTTCTGTTTTAAAGTTAAATCCTGATATCGCCTACGTCATTTACAGCCTTGCTCAACGTCTGGTCCTGCGCAGCTATCGCCTTCTGGGACGCCTCATAAGCCCTGTAACCGGTTATCATGCCGACCATTTCCTTTACCACATTGACATTGGAGCCTTCAAGGTATCCCTGCTTTATGAAAACTTCCTCAACGTAATCATCTTCCGGAAGCATACCGCCGTCCAGTTTATAAAAAAGGTTATCCCCTTCTTTCCTTAAGTTCTCATCCTTTGTGAATATCCCGACGCGCAGCGTGTCAATCTCTTCTTTGCCGTCAAAAACCCTGCCGCCCTCGTCGATGTTTATGTTGTCGTGTGAATTCATCACTATCTGCCCTGAATGGCCCATTACCGGGTTTCCTGACTGCGTGACTAGCACCCCGTCCGAATCAAGGGTAAAATTACCGTCGCGTGTATACCTGACGCCGTTTGGCGTCATAATCACAAACATACCGTTGCCTTTTACGGAAAGATCGAGCTTGTTGTCCGTCTGTATGTAGGACCCTTCTTCCGTAAGGTTCGGCTTGATGCCGTCATATCGCAGCTGTACCCCCCTTCCCATGTAGCCTATGGGTGACATTGTGTCAGTAACTCCTCCGGGTATCTTTACCTTGTCATCATTTATCCTGTGGAGGAACACAGTGGGAAACGGCACATAAAGTGCGGTATCTTTTTTAAAGCCCTTGGTATTGACGTTTGCCAGGTTGTTGGATGTTACTTCCTGCTGCTGTTCCTGGGCTATCAAACCTGACGCTGCCGTGTATAATCCGCTTATCATATGTTTCTCCTTTTTTTACCGCTGTCCTGCCGGCTTATTCTGATTGCCTGCCGCAGGCTGCGCTGCATCCGCGCCAAGCGCGCTCTCGGGTTTCGCTATATTAACAACTTCCCTTGAGAACTTTGACTCTATTGGCGGAGTATCGTTTGTAACTGATGTCATGACAAAGTAGTATTTCTTTCCGACCTCAAGGCCCTTTACCGTATAGTGCGTATCTTTTATCGGAGCAGGGTTTGCTTTTACATAACCCTTACCTGATGTCTCGGAAATATAAATATTGTAGCCGGCTATCCTCGGCGGCGGCATGGAACCCCACGGGATGTCCACTACGCCGTTTTTCTCAATTGGCTTGGTCTGCGCTATCGGGAATACCTCGGGCGTGCCGGGTACGACAGGCGCCGGAACAGCGGAGGCTTCATTTGAATAGGCGCTTTCAACAGCCGGATAGGTGTTATTGATTGCCGCAACCACAAAATAATAGCGCGTACCGTTCTGAAGCCCGTCAATTGTGACGTAATTTTCCTTTATTCTTTTTGCCACGGGTATATATCTGGTCCCCGGCGATTTGCTCATGTATATGGCATATCCCGTTATGTTAGGGTCGTCATTTGGTTCCCAGGTAAGATTAATAGCCGTGTTCGCCGGATATGCTTTGAGTTCCTTTGGCGGACGCACGATGCTGACAGCTCTAATCTGATCCCTCGGCTGTCCGAATCTTAGCCCGACGTTTATTCTGTGTGAGTCGCCAAGATGCTCTGCGTGGCCTATGTAAGCGTAATCGACCTGCCATGTATCTTCCTTATATGTAACACCGCCGGTGAACCTTCCCTGCATGGTCGCAAACGCCGTATAACCGCCGCGCAGTCCGAGGTGTTTTTTGAAGAACCAGCCCTCTACTCCCACATGGATCCTGTCTTCCTGCGGGGTCAATGCCGTTATTGTAACATTATTAACCGAATCGTATATGGGTGTTTCAAGCGGCTGTCCGCTTATATTCAAATCTTTAAAAAAATCAAAGTCAGCGGATACCACGAGATTATCCTCGAGGTAATACGCTGATGCCACTTTAAATACTGTCGGGATCTGCTCTGTGCTGGATCCGCCAGACCAGTAAAGGTTCGTATCAAGATCCTGTATGAATAATCCGAAGTTCAGTTTCTTTCCCCACTGAGGGAGCGGTATCTGGTAAAGAACTCCCATATCAATACCGAGACCGTGTGCCAGGCCCTGCAGGTTTCCTGAAGAAGACGGGAATGACGCCGCGGAGTTGTAATTAAGGTATTTTACATTTATTCCTACTGAGAAAGTCCTCTCGAGATTAAGGTTTGTGGCAAAACTTCCATACACGGTAAATTCCTTGGTGTTATTGCTGTCATTGTGGATCAGCGACATTACAGAAAGCTGCCATGCCGTATCCTGAAAAAACGGCGCGCCAAACGAAAGGAATGTATAATACTCCTTGCCGTTTAAAAGCGGGCCAAGAAATATGTTCAGTTCAGACCTGTCAAGCTGCGTTAGTCCCGCGGCATTCCAGTAAACAGCGCTGCCGTCATCGGCTATGGCGCCGAATGCGTCTCCCATGCCGGTAGCCCTTCCGCCAATACCCAGGACTCCGCCTTTATCAAAAGCTCCCCCAAAAGCTGTTGCCGCGGACAGTAATACTGCCGCAAGTAAGATGCTAACCCTTTTTTTCATATAACACTCCTAGAAATTAGGATAAATTGCTTCATTATTTAACATTATATTCGCGCCGCGGAGCATCTGCTCAACCGTGATTGTGCCGCGCATATAATTTTGTGCCTGTGCTATCGGTACTGAAAGGTTCAGGTTCTGATTGTCCCCGTAAACCGCGTTTACTCCGATACGGTCGACTGACATCCCGAGGCTTTCAGCGATGGACTTGACCATAAGCCCCATTTCCTTCATGACATATTTCGGTATCGTGTTATCGGTCATGTAGTCCATGGAGAATTCCCTCTGCCCGTCGGCAAGCGTTGAAATGTATGCAGACCTAATAGCGCCTGAATCTATGTTTGGGAATCCCACTATGGATATAGGGCTTGCCGTAGCCGTTGATGGCTTTGGCTGCGTGCCCGCCGCCGCGATATTATCATATCCCGGTATTGTTCCTGCGACCGGAGGCGGTACCGGCGTCGGTTTTTCCTTTGACTTTTTTAAAGCCTCTAACTGCGTCTTGGCGTTTGCCATTTCAGCGTTATCTTCCCTTAAGTCCCTGTCCTTAATTTCATTTAAGAGCTGCCTTAATTTCTTCAGCGCCTCATTATTAACAGCCTCGATAACCGGCGTATATATCTTTACTGTCTGTACCGGCGTTGACGAAGTGCTGCCAAGTTTGTCTGTGGCTTCAAATATAAAGGTATACTCGCCGTCATTTAAAAGCTGGTACTTATTGTCCGTGCCGTTCCAGACTATCTGTGAAGGCGGCATTCCGATGTCCACATATGTTTTTACAAGGTTATTGTTTTTATCAAGTATGTTTAACGCCCACCTGTCTATGCCCGCAGGCGAAGAAGCGTTAAGCTTGAATATGACTGTTTCGCCGTTTTTCGGGGCGAAAGATATGGGCTCAACAGCCGCAAACACATCCGGTGTAGGAAGCTTTCTCTGTACTTTCCCCCACATCCAGTATAGCGACACCCAGTGGCTGTCCCCTTCGCCGTCGGCGCCATCCGTTCCATTCTTATCGAAAGGAATGCCGCGCACATAAGCGTAGTCTATGCCGAGCAGGTACCTTGCGGAAATACCCATGCTCAGCCTCCACGGCGCCTGGTTCATGGGCCATATCAACCCGCCGCGTACCGCAAAGTGGCTGTCCATAAACCACTGTTCAAAACCGAATTTCACCCTGTTTTTCTCTGCCTGGAATACACCGTTATCATTGACCGCGTCCCAGTCGGCTGAAAAACTGGTAACTTCTTTTTCTATAAGTTCCGTAGTCCTCATGGAGAGCGCTACAGTTGATGTAAAATAAATAGGCTTTTCCATGCCGGTAAAGTACTTGACCCTTCCGGATACGTCACGCAGCATTATGCCGATGTTAAAATCCTTCAGAAATTCAATGATGCGCAGCTTGTAAAGGAAGCCCAGGTCAATGGCCCATGCCCATGCATCATAAGGTGTTCCAAGCGCTTTCTTGGCGTCCGCGTCCGTGAACTGGTATTTTACGTTCAAACCGAAATCAAATGATTTATCAGCAGTAAGCGGCGTTGAATATGTAAGCACTATCTGATTTTCCTGGAAAGGAAGGTTTATGTAGCTTCTGTAAGCCTCCCCGAGATATACCTGCCATGTACGATCAAGGTCCCCATACCAGTTGGCGTACGTTGCATTACCAGGCACAAGCATCGGCCATGCGGTAAAAATTGCACCGCCTGATCCAGCGCCTCCTGTCGGTATCGAAATTTTATCCGGAAACCTTCCGACGGGATGGTAAAGTTTCAGGTATGAAACGGCAAAATACTGGCCGCCTAACGACATGTTAAATGATGCAAAATTCGTATACGGAACACCTTTATATAAACTGCCACCTGTCCAATGAACCTCATTATGGTCCATCTGCGCTAAACCCGCCGGGTTGTAATAAACAGCCGCGGCATCGTCCGCAATGGCGGCAAAAGCCTCTCCCATGCCCATGGCCCTGGCCCCTACTCCGTAAGGATTCCACTTATTAAAAAATGGCTCCTGCACAGTTTCCCATGTTATTGCCATAGCGTCATCTAACGGCGCCGAATACCCTGTGGAATTAATGCCACAAATAAATATAGACAGACAAATAAACAGGAATACACTTTTACGCACAATAGCCTCCTGATAAGTATGCTATTCCAATATGTAAAAACACGTTGCAACTCTGAATTCTGTGCAAGTGATTTAAGATAACATATTACATTTTTTATGTCAATTTATTTTTTCTTATGCCTTTAAAATATGGCTAAAAGTGGCAAAAACAGGGGTAAAAAACGATAAAAAAAGGGTAAAATTTCTTACAAAATACTACATCTTTCGCTAAAATAACCGATTTTGGCAAATAAATAAACACAAACCGGGAAAACCTGTTTTCTATTAAAACGTTTATATACAGGTGAGACCAAAATCTGTTTTTAACCAATAGCCAATTAACATTTAGCCAATAAATAATGTGTCGCTTTGCGACTTTTATCATAAAAGGCGGGATTCATCCCGCCCGCATTATTTAATGTCTATCCGGTTATTGGTTATTGGCTGGTATTCCCGGTTCAGCTATTGAATTCCACCATGTTCTTTCTGTATTTTTTAGGCACGAGCTGGCGCTGAAGCCTGTAATTTTTCCGTTCTTTTATTCCCATGGCTCCAAAATACCCTGCCCACATTTTCCTGAAAGCCGCTTCATTTCCTGCCGTATCAGGAAGCACAAATGACACAGCCTCCTTTAGCACGCACTTGTGCCTGTCATAAAAAACAGCGGTTCCCCTTTTTTTGTCATGTATGATCCAGTTATAACCGGAGAGCCGCCTTTTGAAGTGGGACGCCAGCATCATTATAATATTATAGTCCGGCTCAAGTTTTGCGTACAGCACTCCCGGCTTTATCTCCTCAAACCTCAGGAACCCCTTGAACCTGTGCGACTCCATGCAGATTTTTCTGTATGCCCCGTGTATTTCCATAACCCTGCTGTCGGATAAAAACCTGTCAGTATCCCCGCCCTTTTCAAGGCTGAATAAAACATATTTGTAAACAGCCATCTCAATACCCCGCAGTTCAGAAAGATAGGCCCACGCTATCACGTCAAAAGACGGTTTTCCGATCTTTTCGATTATCATCTTTTTTATCAGTTCATAATTATCACGCGATGTCTCAACAAACAGCTTAACGCCGAAAAGCGATTCCTGTTTCTTTTCCATTGCTTCGCTCACGATATCTTCAGGCGCCTCATTTAAGGAAATAAGACGATATATAAGTGAAAGCAGCCCGAAAAAAGTGCCGTCATATAAGTATGTTTTGGAATTCATTTTCGGCCCTTGTGCGGTTCTTCCCCTTCCCCCTCCAAGGGGGAAGGCCGGGATGGGGGTGTTGCAGCGGCTGAAAACTTAATACCAACCCCACCCTTGCGCCTAACACACCGTTTCTTAAAATACCTATAACTATCAACCCTTTCTTCAAGCAGAATGTTTATATATTCCAGCACACCTTCCACGTTAGCAAATATATCATTATTCCAAATCCTTACTACCCTTATACCTTTACTTTCTAAATAAGTATCCCTTTCTGCATCATTTCTATTGTCCGCATGTTGTCCCCCATCCAATTCCACAACCAGCCTTTTCTCAGAACAATAAAAATCCGCTATATATGGCCCCAATTGCTGTTGCCTTCTAAATTTAAATCCGCATAGTTGTTTTGCCCTTATATGCTGCCACAGTTTCTTCTCTGCGTCTGTTGAGTCTTTACGAAGCTTGCGCGCAAAAACTTTTAAATCAACCAATTTTGATTCCTCCGTTGAGGTAGTTACATATAAATTGTCCCTACTACACCCTCTCCCCGGCCCTCCCCCTTCGAGGGGGAGGGGGACAACGTTACAGCTCCCCCGTTATCGCTTTATGCGCGTCTTCAACCGCGTTTAATGCCTGCTGTCCCGCGAACAGGTTCAGCTGCTCATAGTTCTTTTTAGGTTTTTCAAGCATTTTATACCGTATCATCTTTTCCTTCATTACAGCCTCTGCCGCGTATTTTCCGCTTACTGTCAGGAAATACTTCGCGCGTTTCATAACAACTCCGAGTTTTTTCATATCATCAGTTTGCAGAGATTTTACCCGCCGCGCCCTTATTATCCTCTGCGCCGAACGTACGCCTATACCCGGAACACGCAATAATTCCTCGTATTCCGCGGTATTTGCTTCCATCGGAAACCTGTCCAGATTTCGCAGCGCCCATGCGGCTTTAGGGTCAAGTGACGGGTCAAAAAACGGGTTTGACTCATCAAGTATTTCATCCGCCTTAAATCCGTAAAAACGCATAAGCCAGTCAGCCTGGTATAACCTGTTCTCGCGCAGGAGCGGTGTTTCATTCAGCAGAGGCAGCCTTGAATCGGTATTCACATGAACATACGCGGAATAATATACCCTTTTTAATTTCATGGACTCATATAGATTCGCGGAAAGTTTTACAAGGCTTAAGTCTGTTTCATCCGTCGCTCCCACGATTAGCTGCGTCGACTGCCCGGCAGGCACAAACCGCGGGGTTGAGCGTATCACAGCGCTTTCCTTTTTATATGCAATTATTCCATCGCTGATTTGTTTCATAGGGGTAAGTATGTCCCTGTGGTTCTTGTCAGGGGCAAGCAGCTTAAGTCCGCTTTCGTTTGCAAGCTCCATATTCACGCTCATACGGTCTACCAGCCGGCCCGCCGCTTCTATCAATTCAGGCGACGCGCCTGGTATGGCCTTAAAATGAATATACCCGTTAAAAAGATGAACCTCCCGCAATAACCTGACCGCCTTAATCATCAGTTCCATTGTGTAATCAGGGCTGTTTATTACGCCTGAACTGATGAACAGCCCTTCAATGTAATTACGCTTGTAAAAATTAACTGCCAGCCCGGCGAGCTCTTCAGGCGTCAAAACAGCGCGCTTTATATCATTTGATCTTCTGTTAACACAGTAAGCGCAGTCATATATGCACATATTAGTAAGGAGTATCTTAAGAAGTGAAATGCACCTGCCGTCAGAGGTAAATGTATGGCAGGCAACCCGCGGGCATGGCATCGCCCATGCCTCCGGCCTTATTTTTTCTGTAACTTCCCGAAGATGAGCATGAAACATCATATTTTGCCCCTTCCCCTAAAATGATGAGCTTTTCAGAGAGTTCCATAATACCTTCCTTTTTGGTGTATACTGCGCCGCAATGAAAGTATACGATATGTATGTTTTAAAGTCAAGGGTTTTCAGGTGGGATTCTAAATTCCGGATTCTAGATTCTGGATTGTAGTTTTAATCTAAAATCTGGAATGCTACATTCAATGTTTAAGTGCAACACATCTTGTTAAATGCTTCGTTTGGAGTTTTCCAGCCCAAACATTTCCTTGGTAAATTATTCAGCCAATTTTCAAGTTCTTTTATCCTGCCGGAGCTTATCATATCAAAGTCTGTGCCTTTTGGGTATATCCTTCTCGCCAATCCTATTGTGTTCTCAACCGTGCCTTTTTCATAGGGACTTTTTTCATGGCAAAAGTATGATTTACACCCTATCTGTTTATTAATCTTTTCGTGCTCAACATTTTCTTTTCAGTTGTCATAAGTTATGCTTAACCGAACGCCTTCAGGCACACTTCGTAATGATTTCATTATGTTTCTTCTGTTATGCCTTGCGGTTATTACTCTTAACTTATATATCTTCGTTAACCGTGTTTTTCTTTCCACTGTAAAGGTTAGTCCTGAATTTTTCTTTTGTAATCCAGCCATTGTGTCGCTTTCCCAATGCCCGACCTGTTTACGTTCGTCTATTTGTTTAGGCCTTAATTCTATTGATATTTTATTGGGTATACGACCTTTTGTATGCGTCTTTCTCTGACCTTTTAAGTGCCTTTTCATGTGGTGCCTAGTTAAACATCCTCTAAATCCCGGCTCTTCTTTATATACAAACATGTATATTGTTTCAGTACTAATACTTTTCCCCGGTAGTTCTTCCGCTATCCTTCCTGAAATTCTTTCAGGAGACCAACCGTTTTTAAGTTTATCTATCACATACGACTTTATTGCTGTATCCCTTATTCTGCCCTGGGGGACACTTAATCTTCGTCTGTATGATGTGTTTGCATCTCTAGCAACATATTCTCCGGTTTCTATGTTGCTGTTCCTAGTTATTTCTCTGTGTATCGTGGATCTGTGTCTTCCAAGCTCAGCTGCTATTTCACCAACTGTGAACCCTTGGTCCTGTAAAATAACAATTTTTGCTCTTTCTTCTATGCCTAAATGCTTGTATAATTTCATTGGTGCAACCTCCTTCTGTATTCTTTACTCGACATAAAGATTTTAACAGAAGTGTTGCACTTTTACCTTGAATTCAAGAATCTAGAATTTAGAATCGCAATTACAACTGTTTTCTATACTTCTCCCTTATCATATTAAATATCCTAATATGTTCAGGGTTGGCATAATCGGGGTAGGTCCATTCGAGGGTTGTGTAGGTATTGCCTATGTAACGGAGCGTCACTTCAGCCCATATGCCCTTGCCAATGTAGATGCGGTGGGTAAAGTTCTTTGTGGACGCGAGGATAAGTTTTGGCTCGGAAATAAGTCCCGGGTCTATGTTTATCCGCCTTTTATCCGTGCCGTCAAAGAGCATGGTATCTTCGAGGTTATTTGTAAAAAGCTTAAACTCCGCGAGCGACTCCACGTTCACAAGTTTTTCAAAAGAAAGGAACTTTCTTTTCAGCCCCGGCCCCATCTCGCCCTTGTAGTAATCAGTATGCGCGAACGCAAACTCCGGGCTTTCATAATCCATGGCTCCGAACCGTTCCATAAGCGCTGTAACGACTCTTTTCAGGTCGTCGACAGACGAATATATCAAGCCTATAATAAGCTTCTCCTGCTTTGGTTCCCTTAGCACTCCCATTATTTCCATCCTTGCGCAGCCTGATCCGTCTCCGCTGAAGCTTCGACGGACATGGAGGCTGCGGCTACCTGTTATTAAGAATCTGCGCTGCAAGTGACGCGGGTGTTGCATCATACGCGTCTAAACACATTGCCTCGCCGTACTTTTTAAACCACGTTACCTGCCTCTTTGCATAATGCCTTGTGGCGTTTTTTATCTTTTCAACGGTTTCCGGAAGGCCCGCCTTTTTATTAAGGTATTCAACGCTTTCCTTATAACCTATAGCCTGAAAGGCCGTGGAATCAACAGGCAGTCCTGACTTTAGAAGAGCTTCAACCTCGGCAAAAAGCCCCTGCTTTATCATGTTATCAACCCGCGTATCAAGCGCGGGGTAAAGTTTTTCCTTATTAATGCTCAGAACAAAGAACTTATAATCATCGGGGTATGCCGTCCCTGCCGTTTTTTTCTTTATATCAGAAAGTTTCATGCCATTGGATATTATCAGCTCCAGGGCCCTTATGACGCGCCTGCTGTTTTTTAGGTCTGTTTCTTTCGCGGCTTCAGGGTCTTTTTCTTCCAGCAGCTTTACCAGCGGACCGAGCCCCTGTTTCTCAAACTTCCCCCTGAGTTCAGCCCTTAAATTCCCGTCAGGTTCAGCGGAAGGCATCAGCCCTTTTATAATGGCGGTTATGTAAAGCCCTGTCCCGCCGGCTATTATTGGAATCCTGCCTCGTTTTTTTATGCCGTCCATTATTATTTCAGCATCCCGCTTATAGGCGCTTGCCGAAAAATTTTCGCCGGGCTTAACTATGTCTATCAAATGGTGCGGTATTCCGCCGCGGTCTTTAACAGGCGTTTTATAAGTGCCGATGTCCATGCCCTCATATATCTGCATTGAATCCGCCGATATTATTTCCCCGTTTATCTTTTTTGCAAGTTCAATGGCAACCGAGGACTTTCCCGTACCGGTCGCCCCTCCTATGATGTAAAACATAAAAAACCCCTTTGTGTCGCAGGACCAAAGTTTTTCGACCCAAGTCTCAGGACCCATGACCCAAGTATTAAACAAAGATCCAACTTGGGTCCTGAGTCTTGGGGCTTGGGACAATGACTTTATTCCTTAAGACCTCATTATAACTTCCTCTTAAACATCTTCTCTATCTCGATGAACGGTATCTTTATGACAGGCGGCCTGCCGTGCGGACAGCTGTGCGGGTCTTTAAGGATAAAATACTTCCTTAAAAGTTCCTCTATCTCCGCATCCTTTAATTCATCCCCGGCTTTTACCGCGGCCCTGCACGCCATAGTCGCGGTTAAATGCTTTAAAACGTCCTTTTCTCCGGCAGTACCTTTTTCCCTGATAATGCTTATCATTTCCTTGACAAAGGGGGCTGCCGCCTTATGGCGTATTATAACCGGATGGGCTGATATCTTATATTCATTAACCCCGAATTCATCGAGGTAAAATCCGAGTTTATTAAAGAGTTCTTTATTTGATTCTATAAGCGGTTTTTCCGAAGGGGCCACTTCAATAACCTCCGGAATAAGCATTTCCTGTATGTTCATTTCCCCGTTCTCAATTTCATCCATTATTTCCTCATACAGCGCCTTTTCATGGGCGGCGTGCTGGTCAATCACCACAAGGTTGTCGTTATCCTCGCCGACTATATAAGTTTTATGGACCTGGCCCATGGCTTTAAGGTTAAGGTATTCCCTCGACGCCGGAGCGCGCGGGGTATCAATATTTGACCTTTTCATCTCAAGACGCGGCCCGCCGAAAAGTTCTGTCGTTTCACTGGCAAAATACTGCGTGATCGAATCTTTCACAGCCTCTTTTATTGTATCGGCGCTTATCTTCGTATCCTGCGCCGCAGCCTCAGGGGTCAGTTCATTCAGCCTTAAAGAGTCCTCAACCGCCTTTTTAACGGCATTATAAACAAACCGTTCCTCCCTGAATTTAACCTCGGTCTTTGTCGGGTGTACATTGACGTCCACCAGGGAAGGATTAATATCAAGGAATATATATGTAAACGGGTATTTCCCCTTCATGAGCAGGGTGCCATAGCCTTCATAAACCGCGTAGGCTAACGACCTGCTTTGTATGTTTCTGTTGTTGACAAAGAAATACTGCGAAGCCCTGCTGCTTTTATTAACCGAGGGTTTCGCAATCATGCCGAACACTTTGATATTGTCATTAAAGCAGCTTATATCCACAAGCGCATCAGATACTTCCCTGCCGTTTATTATCCTTATCCTGTCTTTAAGTGTGCTGGCTTTGGGGAAGAACAAGACGTCTTTTCCGTCGATAACAAGCTTTATGGAAATGCCTTCCCTTGAAAGGCCTTCATAGGTAACCGTTTCGATAATGTGTGATTCCTCAGTATGGTTGGATTTCAGAAATTTAAGCCTGGCCGGCGTATTATAGAAGAGGTCTTTTACGGTTATGACCGTGCCTTTGTTTGACGCTTCAGGAGTTTCCTTTTTTATTTTACCGCCTTCAATGACTATAAGGCTTCCCTGTCCTGACGCATTGTCGGAAGATACCGCCTTAACCCTGGCCACCGAAGCTATCGACGCAAGCGCTTCTCCCCTGAAGCCAAGGGTTTCTATATAATTTAAATCCTCAATGGACTTTATTTTGCTGGTTGCGTGCCTCAGAAAGGAATTTTTCAGGTCTTCCGCGGGCATGCCGCATCCGTCGTCTTTTACCTCAATAAGTTTCTTGCCCGCGTCCTCAATATTTATAATTATATTTAAAGCGCCTGAGTCAATGGAATTTTCAAGGAGTTCTTTCACACACGAAGACGGCCTGGCGATAACTTCACCGGCCGCTATCTGGTTCGCAACGTTCTCGGGCAGCACATTTATCTTAGCCATACGTCTCCGTTGAATTTTCAATTCTAAATTTTCAATTTTCAATTATAAAAAACAAAGCGCTCCTTATGTCTCACTAATTGAAAATTGAAAATATAAAATGTAAAATACCGTTTATTTTATAACCGCAACCCTCTCTGTCACGCGTCCCGCGTCCGTTTCAAGGGTGATTAGGTAGACTCCTGAAGCCACCCTCTGCCCGCTCCTGTTTTTTCCGTCCCAGGAAATATCCGGGCTCTCATAGGGGTTGTCAACGCTGTAATTAACGCTTAAGCGGTCATTGGCAAGCTCATTTATAAATTCGCCGCTTAAGCTGTATATCCTCACGCGGGCCATGCCCTTTTGCACGACAAAATACCTTATTACGACCTTTTCGGAATTGCCGGTATTGATCATATTTTTAAATACCCTGAGCTTATTTTCAGGTTTCTGCAGGCTGACGCTTGCAATCCCGTAGGCTGTATCGGTATTTCCCATGACATCCGATACTTTAACCATGTAAATATAATCATTGCCCCACGATGTGGCCGTGTCAAGGTAGCTGTAATCCGTGGTTAAAGGATTGTGCGCTATCTCATCAAGCCTGGTGTACAGGCCGCCGCCGTCCGAACTCCTGAAAACAACATACGAATTCAGCGCGTAATCTCCCGCAACCGCCGGTTTCCAGCCAAGCTGCACATCTTTTTTATTCACAACCGATGCGGTTATGTTTGACTGCACCGGCAATTTAGCCGCGATATACGGCACTGCTGAAGCTTCGTTTGACTTTGGCCCTTCCCCGGCAAAATTAGAGGCCGCAATGCAGTAAAAATATTCAGTACCTGTTATCACGTCAGTATCCGTAAATACGCTTGCGCCAAAATCCACATTTACCGCATGAGGCGCTCCGTAAGGCTGCCCACGGTCCTCCTGTATATATTATAATAATCCGGGCTTACTTTTCTCCATACAAGCATTACCCTGCCGGGACCCGGTTTTGCCACAAGTACCGAAGGCGGAAATACGGGTGATGAAATCGTAATGACGGTATAATCCGTCCCTGAATCCTCATGGCCCTGCGTGTCAATAGACCTGACCCTGTAATAATATGACGCTGTCATGGTATTTACAGCCCCGTCAAATACTTTAAGGCTTGTCGTTGTGATTCCCGCCGCCGCAATCGTAAGGACAGAAGTTCCCCTGTATATCTTATACTGATATGGATACGTGCCATCAGAAACCGGCTTTTCCCACGTAAGCATTACCTGGCTGTTCAAATAATCAAGCTGAAGGTTCCTGGGGCTGCCCGGTTTTATGTACGCTTTGCCGGAAACCTCAGCGGAAGCCGGGCTTTCGCCTGTGCTTACCGCCTTAACGGTATAATAATAAACCGTGTCAGCCAGCGGCGGTGTGTCGGTAAATGAAGCGGTTGTAAGGGTTACTCCGACCGGCGCATCAGCATATACTCCCGGCGCCATGCTCCTGTATACATTGTAAGCTGTAACCAGACTGCCCGGCGGCGCCGCGCTCCAGTTAATGCTTATTTTTCCGTCCCCGGTTGAAACTAAAACAGGGTTACGCGGCGCATCAGGCGCCGCTGCCGGTGATGTCATGGCGTGCTGCGCCGCGGCAGCGGTCAGAGTGCTTTCGCCGTAATAATTCAGCGACGTTATTTTATAATAGTAATCAATTGTATTTAAAAGGTTTCTATCCTGATAAAATGCGGAAACAGTCGTGCCCATCTTTGAGTATTCCGCGCCGCTGTCGGTAGCCCTGTAAATATTATAAGCGCTTGTCTCGTATGACACGTCCGGCAAATCCCAGGCTAGGTTTATATAATTAGTGTTTGGCTGGAGCGAAAGCCCGGTAACGTCGGCGGGAAGCGTGACTGCCTTTCCGGAAACTTCAGAAGAAAACTGCCCTTCCATCGACGTAAAACCGGACACCGCGTAGACATATGACGCGGCCGTGTTTAATCCGGAATCAATGAATGAAGAAGTCTCCGTAACCGCCCATGGCGACGAGTAATTAATAGCCCCGGGCAGTTCAGCCCTGTAGACATTATACCCTGTCACATTTTCCGTGAATGGGACGCCCGCCCACGTAACCGCCAGTTCCCCGGGCTGCCCTTTAACCACTGTAACATCTGTTGGCGGTGACGCTTTTGCCGTAATCACAGCGCTGTCTGAGGCCACGCTGTCACCAGCTGCGTTATTAGCCACTACATAATATGTATATGTATTTCCTTCAGTCAGGCCCGTGTCGCTGGCGTAATTAAGCGCGTTCATCTGCACCTGTAAGGAATCCCTGAATATTCTGTAAAAAGTTACCCCTTCAAGTGGGTCATTCGCGGCCCATGTCAGGGACGCCCCGAACGACCGGTAATCAGATATGATAAATCCCTGTGGTTTTGACGGCAGCCCCGGTACGTACACCTTTAAAGTATACGGAAGCGATGTATTTGCCATTGAATCTGACACCGATACCGAATATGTGTATATTTCTCCTGCGGTCAATGCCTCCGTGTATCCGGCGGTAAAAGTCACATCTGAGAATGCGGGCCCGCCTCCGCCTGTCCTGTATATGTTATAGCATGACACAGGAAAAGTCCCGGCCAGTGTCTGGCCTGCCCAGTTTAGGGTTACCTGTCCTCCTACTGAAACAATGGATGAAACATGCACGGGAGAATAGGGCGGTGCGAACGGCACCACGCTTTTTGTTAACGACATGGAGCCTTCAACAGTACCCAGATAAGGCCTGACAGAATAAAAATACTGCCTGCCGTTATAAACTGACGGGTCAGTGTATTTTCCTGATGCAGAACTTGCTATTTTCACGAGGTCGGGAATTGCCGGAGATGTGGACCTGTAAATATTGTATCCGGTTATCTGCGCGTCATATCCCGTGTCCCATTCCAGCGCCGTCTTTGCGTTATACGCCGTGACAGTCAATGACTGCGGGCCGTATGGGTATGACACAATAGCAGACGTAAGAGTTCCGCCTATAGAGTCACTATCGACTGCCTGGACCCTGTAGTAGTAACCCGCGGAGGTATTGGCCCCGGCGTCAACGTATGTGTTGAGTGTAAGTGTATATGTATCCACATCCGCTGACTTTCCTTCTGACCCTATGATGTTCCAGTTTATGTCATTTACATTGGCGTATGTGGCGCGGTAAACCTTATAAGACTGTATGGCCTTATCGCCTGTCTTGGTTACGGGCATGTACCACTGCAGCGTAATATCAGTCCCCGACGAGGATATCGCAATATTGCTTGGCGCGTTTAACGCAAGCGCCATGTCCGCGGCCGCCAGTAAAACCGCTGCCATAATCATAAACCTTTTCATAATAAAACCCTCCAGTTATTCTTAGAACTCTATCTCGCCGTTGACGCCGAACCGCAGCGACTTCTGTGAATTAATGGGCAGAAGATTGTCATCCCTCTGCGAATAGCTTAAATCCGTTATAACTTTCAGGTTCTGAAGCACATTGTAACTGGCCGAGAGTACGGCGTTATAATAATTGACATCCACTGGCAGGGTCTGCCTGCCGCTGTCGTCCCCGCCCCTTGTATAGCTGGCGTTAAGGTTAAGGTTAAAATTGATTACCTGTTCAAATTTTATCGTTTTATCGCCTACAAACGGCACCCATCCCGGGATTGTAAACGGGTTTGACTGGCGGTAATTATAGCCCATGGTAAACCTCGGGGTAACCGTATTGTTCCAGGAACGGACTTTTCCCGCAAGGGTATTTTTCCAGTTTAGGGTAACCGCAAGCACGCCGTTTAACCCGTCCTGATTCTTGTAAGTCAGCGCTATGTTGTCGAGAGTGTTTTCTATGCTGTCATTTGTAACCGTCTTGTTTGAATCCCTGGTCACGGTACGCCTGTAATAATAATTCGCGGTAATTCTTTCCTTGGTAACAAAATCAGATATGAACGGCAGCGGGATGGTGACATTTTCTATATGGAAATTGTTGGCCGAAAGCGCATACACCTCGGAAAACGACCTTACAGCGCCTCGGCTTGAAAATGTCCTGTTAAGCGAGTATGACCCTCCCGGCTGGAATCCCGTTACGCCAAAAAAGTTTATCTCCGAGAACTGCAGCCCGTGGTTTAAAACAAAAGTGCCGTTCTGCGCAAGACTTTCAATCCGGCGGACCTCATCTTCGCTGTAAAGATAACGCCACATGAAGGCATTCCATTTGCGCTCAAAAGGCATCCCCTCAAAACTTTTAAACGACCCCGGGTACGCGTAATCATTATACTGGCTGGTGGTATCCACCGATACCCTGTAACTGGTAATATCAGGGATGAAAGGCAAAAGCGAGCTGAATTTTACCGCGGTCTGAGCCCACAGCCCGCCCGTGGTGTTTAAAACGCTCTGGGTATAGTCCGTAAAGAACCTGCTGGAAAAACCGGCCGTAGGGTTGAATATCCAGAGATCCCCGGTATTAATGTTCAATACCGGCAGTATTTCCCTGGTCAGTACCAGGTAATCTCTGTCATAGAAAAAATCATCCGCCTTAAGGATGTCCTTATAATAAACAAACTGCGCCGACTGGTTCCCCAGGGCCTCAAAAAGCCTCTGCTGATATGAAGGCTGAAGGGTTAAAAAGCCAAAAGTATAGCTCCCGGTCCATTTATAGTCCTGCTTTCTGTCCGTCCTCCAGTTATTATAATAACCGCTGCTTTGACCGTTGTAATATTCCGTTTTTAAATTTTCCCATGTTATGCTTCCCTCAAAATTATTTGAACCAAGCGGTATCACGGAAAAAAGGTCCTGCGGCGCCCTGTATGTAAAACTCGGCCTTAAAGTCAGTTTATTCCTCTTGTTCGCAAGGTACGCGTTCGCGCCCCCATACACATAATTGGCATTTTCAACAGACGCGTTAAATGAAATCGGCAGGTCAGGTATGAGGTTAAAACCCGTATTATTGTTGTATGCCTCGACAAACGTGTTGCTTAAAGTGTCATTCTTGGTATAAGTCGGGTCGTGCGCGTATTTTTCATCCGTAAACAATTCCGTTTTGGAGTAACTGTTGGTCTCCGACAGGAACGGCAGCTGGTTATAATTAACATCGACCCTGTTTGTCCTGTTATGCTGTTTTATATCCGACCTGCCGGCGTCCGCAAGCGTATAAAAATCAGAATCCCTTTCCTCATATGTATGTGTCACATTGGCAAATCCCGTGTAATTCAGTGAGTGGCTGATGTACCTTGCGCCGCCCGTCTTCTGGGCCGGGTCGGTCAACCTAATATTATTTACGTATATTTCCTCATCAGCCTCAATGCTGTTGGGGTTTAAATAGCCTATGGTGATATACTGAACCGAGCGAAGGTTCGGCGTATCAAGCGCCGGGCTGCGCTTGTCGTCGCTTCCGTCTATGGCAAATACAAGCGTATGCCAGCCGCCGTTATTCAATTCCTGGCCGAGTATCTGGTTATACTGGTAATAATTATGCTCGGGGTCAGGCCCGCTTCCCAGCCTTATAAAGAACGTCTTTCCCGGGCCGGCTCCCGGGTCCCATTTTTTATAGAAAATGTCCATTTTTACGTATTTATAATCGTGGTAATCATATCCCGAACCGGTATTGTTAAGAGATTTTGTGGCGTAGTATATGGGCTGGCCCGCTGCATTTTGGTCAAGGTTTGATATGGTGAATTTTGCGTCAAGGGCCTCTTCAAAATCCTTGTCCGTCTCCGCCTGGTAATCGAAGAAGTCAGTATTCGGGACATATGATTTATCCACGTTCCTGTTTATGGTAACCAGGTTGAATTTATTTGTATCAGGCGCGTTTATCACGTTCCCCGCCATGTCCGTGGTATTTGTCAGGTACTGCAGCTGCCATGAATTCCCCACAAACTTTATTGATTCCACCTTTATTGTGCCGCTTGACATGGACGGAGTGGCTCCCCTGAAACTTAAGCGCAGCTGCTTTATGTTGGACATGAAGTTTGCCGCCGCAGGATTTCCCTCCACGCTGCCCACCACACCCGTAAAATCTTTAAGCGGAATCTTTATATTTACCCACGTCCCGTTCCCTGTCAGGGTCATGGCTTTATGCTTGTCGTTTACGTGCGTATACTGATAATATGCCTCCACATTATCAAGCCTGCCGTTGTTATTCATGTCCTCGGTATCCAGGACGGTATTTCCTTTGCCCCAGTACTCCGGGTTGGGCGGGTATATCCCGTTGCTGATGCCAGAATCCTCATCCGCGTAAGCAAGCCTTCCGTTCTGGTCATAATCTTCGCTTTCATTGAGTGTAATTGTGCCGTTGCTGTTCTTAATGTTATAGTCAAATTTACCCGAGCCGTTCGAATCCTCGCTTATTATTCCCATGTCGAGGAACATGTTCACCGGCTGGCTTACTTTTACGTAAACCCACATATCTATGTAATTATATTGCTTTAAACTCTCCCCGTTCTGCGAAAGCACATACCTGAAGGCTTCCCATTTATCCTGGTTAATCGCGCTTGCCCCGGAAAAATCAAACTGAAGCATATTTACGGTATCCGTGCTTAAGACGTCCTGCCCTGTCTGATATTCATGGCTTTTCTCGGTAATGTCTTTTCTTGAAAAATAAACCCTGTTTGTAGAAGTGGGTATTATCCCGTAAGATGGGCTTGCCGGGAACCACATGTTCTTTGACATGGACGCCGAGAACTCATTGTCCGCGCCTTCCATGGAATCTATCATGGCGACGCCTTTTTCCGTCTTGCCATTGCGCAGAAGCCTGTCAAACACATTTATGTTATAGTTGCTGTAAGCCATTTCAGCGTCGAGGCTGTAATCCACCGGCACAAGGGCATTGTCTATGCCGGGAAGCGAATTAATGATAGCGCTCATAGTTTCCTTGTTTACATTGAACTTTATGTCCCCGTCAAAGACCATGGAACTATACGGTGTGGCAAGCGAAGTCTCGGTGGAACGCGCGTCAGGCAGGGTTGAGCCGGCATTCACAGCCTTATATAACCCTGTTAAACCCAGCTTGAGGTTGTCAAGCAGCTGGTAATCTACCCTTCCGCCTATTAAGTTCGATGAAAAGGACTGCATATACGGGAAATATTCATAAATAATGCGCACATCAGAGCTTGATGTAATTTCTTTCTTCCTGTTCTCCGAAAAACTTATATCGCCAGTCTCATACGCGATAAAATAATCCACATCTTTTTTCAGGATTGCGCCGTTTAGTTCAACCCTTTCACTCCCGAAAACAACCGGCGAATGGTCAAGCCTATATGACGAAACATAGTATTTATATTCCAGATGTATCCTGTAATTGGAACGCCTGTTCGCGTCCAGGACGTTATAACAATCCGCCTCATTGCCGTTTGTGTTGTAATAAGGCGGTGTTACCACGGGCTGTCCGGCGGCAAACGGGAACGGGCTCTTGAATTTCAGTATTCCGAAGTCCGTGTCAATTTCATACTGGTCTTCCACGCCGGGGTCCTGCGGCCGGAGTATGTTGATTATTTTCGACCCGTCAATGGATTCTATCCTGATGACAAAATCAGGGTCAAGCTTCGGGTTGTATATAAGCGGATCACTCATATAATAATAGCTGACTACCATGTGGGACAAATCCCCAAGATTATTGCTCGCGCTTACGCCATTTTGCAGAAGGTGCGCCGAAGAATTTGTATAGCCACGCGACTCGGAAGTAAGGCCGTTTACAAAATCAAATGACCCGTCGGGGTTTAACCCGACGTAAGTGCCGTCTTCCTGGATGTATCCGGCGGCAATCACAGTGCTTGAGGAGATTGCTATATTGAATTTCACGACACGTTCCTCATAATCAACGATATAATCAATACCTGAATATTTCGGGTCAAAATCGCCCCCGTTATTCGGCATTTTTACGGTATTCCCGTCAAAAGTATTGGCATTCTGGTCATCCGTGTATATCACAAGTGAACCCGGCCTTATCCTGACGCCGGGTTCCTTTGTTATATAATAATAGACCCTTGGGCTGTATGACACGTCTGAAATATCCACCCCGCGCTTGCCATTTACTTCCTTTTCGCGCATGTTTCCCTTAAAACTCTGGATTTCAGTTATGCCTTTTATCTGCGCGCCGATCCCAGTGATCGACAGTTTGTCACCGATCTTAACTTTTCCCTTTATGCCAAAGAGCGTCTGCGAATAACTGACATACCTGGTGGCCGGGAAATCCAGGGACATGTCTCCGAAAGAAACTTCCTGAAGGGCCTCTTCCTTTTCGCCCGCATAGCTTATGGCTATTTTGGTGTATTCATCCGTCTGCATGGCAAGTTCTTCGTCATAGTTGACGTCAACATTTATCCTTTTGCCGATGTTGCCGTTGAGTTTTAGTTTCAGCTTCTGGGTGATATCAAATTTCCCGGGGGCCGACTTGTTTTCCGGATTGTTATACCAGAAGTATTCATAGCTCATACCCAGTGATTTTTTTCCTGCCAGTGTCAGCCTGGAATCAGGCGGCAGCCCGTATTCTGATATGTCCTGCGAAAGGGTGCCTGACTGTTTAATTTCAAGCACGGGAATGGTAAATGACGCAACCGCGCTCGACGCGCCAGTGTTGCCTGCCGAGTCCATAGCGGTAACTTTGTAAAAATAATTAAAACCCGGCGCCGGCGGATTCTCGCTGTTTACCACATTGTCGTGATAAAAAACCCTGCCATCCTCGCCTTTTATTTCCTTCCAAAGTTTTATGTTTAAAGGCTTATCGGGAAAATATCCCGGCACCGTGCTTCTGTATATGTTGTAACCGGCAATCCCGAAAGTCCCCTGGTTTGACGGCGATTCCCACATGACCCTTATTGATTCGGACGAAGCTGCGGTAAAAGAAACGTTTGCCGGTTCCGATATTATGGAAAACGGCATCGCGAAGACAGGCGAAGACATCTCAGAAGTATTTCCGGCGGAATCCACGGACTGGACCGAATAATAATATTTAACACCGTTGGTAAGATTGTTGTCCGGATACTCAAAAGCGTTTACTACGGCCTGATTTATCCTCTCCATGACGCCTTCCGTTGCCCGGAAAATATTAAACCCGGACAGGCCAAGCTTTCCTGAGGATTCAGGCTCAGCCCATTTTAACAATATAGCGGACACTTTCGAAACAGCCGTGACCTCATCCGGCGGCGCCAGAATTCCTTCGGGTATGGCTGAAGCCAGGTTCGAATCCGCGGATTCCCTTCCGTTTATTATGGCAGCCACTTTATAAAAATAAGTAATCCCGCTCATCAAGGAAATGATGCTGGTTTCCTTTGAGTCGACAAAAGCGTTCGTGATTATGTCATCCTTATTAACCCTGATAAAATCCTCGTCCGGCCCGGTTGCCCTGTATATGGTGTATGTTACAGCCGAATCGGATTTTGGGACCGGCTCCCATGTCAGGTTAACCCTCATGCCAAACACCTGCGCCTTGAGGTTTTCCGGCCCTTTTTCAACCGCAACCATGTTGGCAATTACAGGTACGGTCACTGCCGGAGGCGTATTGGCTGTTACGCCGGCGGTGGCTTCCGCGGTCACTGCCGGAGGCGTATTGGCTGTTACACCGGCGGTGGCTTCCGCGGTCACTGCCGGAGGCGTATTGGCTGTTACACCGGCGGTGGCTTCCGCGGTCACTGCCGGAGTCGTATTGGCTGTAACACCGGCGGTGGCTTCCGCGGTCACTGCAGGAACAACTGCCGGTTCCGCGTATAACAGCGGCAGTATAATCGTATAAATAACCGCAATAAAGGATAAAGTGAGTGACCGGCGGATTTTTTTCATTAGGTTTTTTTCCGTGACATGGCATAAAGGCACGCACCGCAACATGCGGTCTGCCTGACGAAATATCCTCTGGTTCCTTTTTCCCGCCTTACATTTTCCATCCATCCCTCTTTTAAACGGGTTGTCATTCCCCGGCGCTGATCAGGCTTATTTCTTCTGCTGTCCTGTTATTGATCTCCCTTACAACGCCGACCCCTTTGGCATACCATACCGTCGTATCATAATACGGCGGCGCCTTATATTCAACCCTGTATGCGTCAATCTCGCCTACCGGGGTTGACATTATTTCCTTATCAAGCACGACAGCCTTGATCACATTGCCCTTTATTGTACCCGCGTCAAAAGACATGCCTGACTTTACCCTGTACGGCAGTATTTTAAATACATCTTTTACTTTCTGGCCGTAATTCTCAGAATACGCGAGCCTGGCAATGCCCTGTTTATCATCCACAGTATAAAACTCCTGCTTTAAAAGCAGGTTGCCTTTGTCTATTTTATTCATAACAGAACATTCATACCCGTAAACATTCTCAGACTTTTCCTGTATCTGCCACTCTTCCGGGCTCTTGCCCTTCTGGTTATAGATCATTTTCCTGCCCGGCTCCAGCGGGAAATAACTTTCCGATTTGTCGCCTATTACTATTCCCGTGGCGATAAAAGCTATGGCACCCGCTATGACAACAGCGGCGGCAATGGCGGAATACAGTACGATCGCTTTCTTTTGCTTTTCCTTTTTTTCCTTCTCCTCAGTTTTCGCGAGCATCTTGTCAATGTCAACTTCAACCATGTTACACCTCCGTTTTTTTAGTCGGAATTTTAGCATATTTTATGTTTTCCAGTAATTGCCCGACCCTGTCAAAGACTGCATCCGGCATGATACCTTCCATGCATTCGGTTTCCGTGGGGCACTGCATCTTATCGCACGGCGCGCAGGCAAGCGCGCTGTGAACTTCCAGGTGCCGTTTATTGCCGGCAGGCACCCAGGATATGTAATTTGTCGGCCCAAAAACCGTAACCGAAGGGACGTCAAGCGCGATTGCCAGGTGGTTGGGCGCCCGTCATTTGAAATAAACGCATCCATCCTTTTCTGAACCGCTCCCAGCTGTTTTAAGGTAGTCGGCGGAGTTAAAAACACCCCGGACCTGTCTCCTTTAATCATGGAGTATATCTTTTCGGCCATTGGTTTTTCTGACGGCCCCCATATGATGACTATTTTACACCCGCTGTGTTTTTTAATGAGAATATCCGCGAGTTCCGCGAATTTATGCTCCGGCCAGCGCTTTGTCTTCCATGTGCCCGCGCCGTTTAAACCGAATACCGTGTCCCCCGCCTTTACTCCGATGCCCCTGTAGAAATCATCAGCGAAAGCAATATCTCCGGGAAAAATGTAAAAATCCGCTTTCTCGCCGTCATCCGGTATCCCAAGGGCCTTAAGCTGGTCCATGTGAAAATATGCGTTGTATTTCGGGGGCTCGTCCGGGACAACTATAATGTTATACAGGTATTTCCTGATGCGGAAATGAAATCCCACCCTGTATTTCGCGCCTGTCAAAAAACTCATAAGGGCTGTCCGCAGGTTGCCCCAGAGGTCAAATACAAGGTCATATCTGCGCCCAAACAGCTTCATATAAAAACGCACTGTTTCTACTATTTTCACAAAAGGATTGGCTTTTTTCAATCTGTTTTTTTCGTAAACAACGACATTGGCAAGGTACGGATTGCCCTTAAGTATTTCTATTCCCATGGGCTCCACCAGCATGTCAATTTCAGCGTCCGGGAGGGCTTTTTTAATGGCCCTGATAAAGGGAGTGACAAGTATAATATCACCAATGGCTTTGTGCCTGATTATAAGTACCCTCTTTACCTGGGATAGGTCCACTTTTTTCATATATGCCTTTGAAAACCGAGATGTCCAGTTTTTAGTTTTTAGTTTTTAGTTTGAAGTTTTAAGATATACAAAACCCTCAGTCATCTTAAAACTTAAAGCTTCAAACTGCCTTTTCTGGTTTTTCTGCCTTCTCAACCCTCTTCATCCTTATAGCAGCGTAAGTTATGCCCATCAGGAACCAGAAAATCAGGGCAACCTGCGATGAAAACAGGTTATATTCAAAAAAGCCGTTCAAAAAGAAGGCTATATTTACGGAAAAACCCGTAATAATAGCCGACTTTAATAATTTATTATCCTCTTTTTGAAAAGCTTTGTAAAGGCTTATCCAGAAAGCGGCGAATATCCAAAGGTACGCGGCAAGCCCGGGCAGGCCGTCGATTACAGCCACCTGTATAAGATTGTTATGCAGATGCCCCGCGTTTGATTCAACAGCTTCAGGCATCCTGTATTTCGGGTAAACCTTTTCAAGGTTTCCGGTGCCGATACCTATGACCGGATGGTCCTTAATTATATTCAACCCAGCCTTCCACATGTGTACCCGCTCCATTTCCGAGGTCCTGCCTTTCATCTGGAAGGTATTTAAAACGCGTTTGGCGACATCAGTATCCCTCGCAAGGAACCCGGCCGCAAAGAGCGCGATGATAAATACTGCCACAATCCTTTTATCGGCAACAGCGGCTATTATTACAATACCGGCAAATGCCGCTATCCACGAACCCCGCGTGAATGTAAATATAAGCCCGCCCGCAGCAAGTACAAACATGGCTGAAAAAATAGCGATCAGGCCCATTTTTTTCCTTTCATTAATGAAAAGGTACGCCAGGATGCCCGCCGTGACAATTACGCCCATCATGAGCATTCCTCCGGCCATCATGTATGTCCCTGAAAACGAGGAAGCCCTGAAGTTTTGTTCATGATTTAAATACCGGTGAATTACCGTATTTGTTATCGCATACAGCCCTATAAGCCCGCTGCCTGCCGAGAACAGGCCGGCGCATTTTTTTATTCCTTCCTCAGAGGCAATCGCGTTCATTGCAAGGAAGAACATGAGCAGCAGGTAAATTTTCCTGAAATCCTTAATGCCATTTATGGCGTCCACTCCAAAAACAGCCGACACCAGGTGTAACAACGCAAATACGCCCATTGGAAAAGCCAGCGGGGAGGTAAAAAACCCGCCAAAACCGGACTTACGCGCAACCGCGCCGTAAACCCATGATATTAGCGCCGCAATAAAAAATATCTCGCCGATTGTAATTGAAGCTATGCATGATACAGCATACAAAAAAAGCAGGCATACTGTTAATTCCTGGTTTTTAATTTTCATATTTCCTCGGGTTGCCGGCATACGCCGGCTCATAAAATTGGTTTATCAGGACCGTTTTGCCACGGAATTCCTGATTACAAGGCTTGTGGGAAAAACCACATTTTCGATCCTGTTTTTCTTGGTATTAATTATATCTATAAGAAGGTCCGCGGATTTTATGCCCATGGCCTCTTTATTAATATCAACTGTGGAAATGGACGGAATAAAATGCTCCGTCAGCTCCAGATTGTCAAATCCAATCACGCTTACATCTTCGGGAACCCTTAAGCCTTTTTCCTTCAGCATATTGATGGCCAGGATGGCGTTAACGTCATTGCACGCGAATATCGCATCGGGCCTGTTCGGCCCTTCCATGACGGTTCTCATCCAGGCGTACCCTTCGCTCTCGGCGTCGTCAAACACCATGAGTTTCTCATCCACTTTCACGCCTTTGTCCGTAAGCGCCTTCCTGTAACCTTCAGCCCTCTGGCTGAAGCTGTAACGTTCACGCGGCCCTGAAAGGTAAGCTATCCTTTTATGGCCCGTCTCCAGAAGGTATGTCACAGCCTTATACGCGCCGTCAAAATTATCAATTATCATGGAGCTTACCGGCGCGCCCTTTATGAAATTATCCACCATCACGGCCGGCAGTGATTTGTCCATTACCATTTTCACAAAATTCTCCGGCATGTGTCCCAGAAGGATCATTCCGTCAACCGATTTATCCTTAACCATCTTTGGCAGCTCAAGCGCCTCAACCTGGTCTTTCCTTAAGACATTTGTAACCAGATTTAAGTTCGCGTTAACCAGCTGTTCTTCTATGCCTTCAATTATCTTTGAATAAAAAGGGTTTGTTATAACCGGAGCCTGGTAATACCTCACTGAAATAACGCCAATATTTCCGGTCTTACGCATGGCCAGGGCCCGCGCGAAATGCGAAGGCTCATAGCTTAGTTCCTTAGCGATAATACGTATCCTGTCTTTCGTGGCATCACCCACGTCTTTCCTGTCATTTAACGCTTTTGAAGCCGTAGATATGGAAACCCCGGCTTTTTTTGCCACATCATAAATAGTTACTTTCATCCGTCACCTGCTCAGGCTTTTGATTGCCAATAGTTTTTCTTCGGCCCTTTTAATGTTCTTCCTTGCTTCCACGTGGTTCGGGTCCATTTCAAGGACTTTTTTCCAAACCTTAATCGCCGTTTCTACCTCGCCGTTGACATATTTGTCCACGCCCTCATAGTAAAGGGACTTTATCTTCTGCGCGTCCAGCGACACGGAAGACTGCTTTCCCGTTATGTTCACGATGGCCTTGTTCGCCTCTTCGTTGTTCGGGTCCATCTGTACAACCTTTTTATAATACTCCACGGCTTTTGCGCTGTTGCTTGCCTTGTTCTGCTTGGCTATAGCCAGGTACTTTTCCTTATCCGCGTCAATTTTTGCGTTTACTTTAGTAATGCCGTTTAATGCCCGGCTGTTATTTGCTTCGTAACGGAGTATTTCAGTATATTTGTTTAAGGCCTTGGCGTAGGATTTTTTCGCGTATGCCGCGTCCGCGTCCGTCAGCAGCGCGGTTACCTTCGTGCGCAGCTTCGTCATTAAAGCGGACATTCTTGCGGTTAAGGCCGCCTGCTTTGACTTGGGGGCTAACTTTAAAATATCAGCGTACTCCGCCACTGATTCGGCAAGCTTGCCCTCAGATGCGAATTTCTCGGCTTTTTCAGCCCTTGCCGCTATCAACTCCGACAGATTCTTTTCAATTTTACTCATCCCTTCTTTTGCCTCGCCGTTATCCGGCTGGGCCTTAAGCACAAAATCCCAGTTATTGTACGCGTTGCTGTAATCTTTTGACTCAAAGTTGTCTTTTGCCGCCTTAAGCTTCACCGGTATCAGCGACCTTATCGACTCATTTGTCCTGTCAAGGAACTTCTGTGTGTCGGAATCCCCCGGTTTTACATTGAGGGCCATCTGAAATTCATCCCTTGCCTGCAAATAATCTTCTTCCGTTAAAAATGTGGACCCTTTATTCTTATGAAACTCATAAGCCGTGGTCTTTGTCTGCGCGAGAAGCGAGTAAGAGGAAGCGTCGTTCGGGTTAAGTTTAATGGCCGTCTGGAACTCGGCAATGGCGTCCTCATACATGTTTCTGTAATAATATGCCATGCCCAGGTTATAATGGGCGTCCGCGAAATTCGGGTCTATGCTTATGGTTTTTTTATACGCCGCGATCATCTTGTCATATTCTTTCTGTTTGAAATAATTCAGCCCCAGCTGGTACTGCGCGTGGATATTATCCGGGTTGACCCTGACAACGCGCGTGTAATTTTCCACGGCCTTATCAGCCATACCCCGCCTGTCGTATATATCGCCCAGGTATTCCCTGGCGTCGGCGAAGTCAGGTTTTTTCGCGGTAACTTTCTCAAAGTATTCGATCGCGCTGCCATATTCCTTTTTTTCATAGTATATCTGCCCTATACGGAAATTATTCTCCGCGGTATCGTCCGCCCCGTTTTCAAGGGCCTTAATGAATGATTTCAGTGCGTCATCCGTTCTGCCGGATTTTTTATAGGCAAGCCCCATATAGTAGTAATTATTTCCTTCCGCAGGATTTATCTCCCCCGCTTTTTTAAAAAAGTTTATGGCCTCATCAATATTGTTCTTTTCAAAAAATATTATTCCCAGCAGCTGCGCCGCCTGAAAATCAACTTTCGCGTGGCTGGACTTGTCTTCCCTGTTTATTTCAAGCGACTTGCGCAGAGGCTCTACCGCGTCATCATATTTCTGCTCCTGATAGTACGCCAACCCCAGATTAAACCTGGCAACCACGTTATTCCCGTCCAGCTGGACGGCTTTGGAATACTCATCGACAGACGCAAACACACCGGGATTCAGTGTTACAAGCGCCAGCATGGCCAGCATTAATCCAAATATCTTTTTCATAAAAACCTCCGTGTTGTGATGTAATACCTCGGGTTAAGGCTTAGTTTTCCCGCTGCCTATTAGACGCGCCGGAATCATAATCCGGCCGTATAAAAACATCCTTATTTTATAGCCTCTATTTCCCTGCGTCCAAGCCTGCACTCATAATAAAGCGACTTATCGGATTTATTTGAATAAATAATCCTGCCGCCTTCCCTTGCCCAGGCAATCATCCACATTTTTTTAGCGGACATCGACTTTGAAAGCAGCGATACTCCGTTGCCGTTGCTGTTCATAATCCACAGCTTTCCGTTATATGTAAAAATTATCTTTGAAGAATCCGGCGAGATGCAAAGCAGCGGCTCAAGCCCCGGCGCGCTGAAGAGGTCCCTGGCCACTTTCTTTTTGACGTCATATATTCTGACCCTGCGCTCGTCAGTCGCCCAGTCCATGGATGTGAAAACCACATATTTTGAATCCCACGACCACTGCGGCGCGTATCCGCCTGAACTTTTATCGATGCGTATGGGCTGGCCTTTGGCAGGCAGCTGGTCTATATACAGATAATAATTGCCGGCCTTTTTCTTTTTTTCAACCGTGAATTTGCCGTCCGGCGACCTGACGCTTTTAAGTATATAATTCCTGACCGGGTAGAATTCCCTGTCATAACCGTTAACCGCGGCAGAACCGATGATGCCGATGTTTACCGCGTCAAGCGCCAGCAGGGCTGAAGCTTCCTGCGTCTCGCCCGAGAGTACTGTCATGGTCTTGTCTATCTGCTTTAATGTGGGGTTATTGCCAAATTTCCCGGCATACTGGTCGCGGACTTTCTGAGCCTTAGCTTCGTCATGTGTCTCCTGCATATAAATGTAAAGGAGCATTTCGTAGGCTTTTTTCAGCCTCGCATCCTGCTGGAACTTGGAAACAAACATGGATAGCACTTTCTCGGATTCATCGTAACGCTCAGTCTTGTATAAAAGCGTACCCAGCCTGTATAACACATCCGCACGGTACTTCTTAAAAGCCCCGTAATCCTGATTAAGTTTGTAAAACAAATCTATGGCTACGGCTTCATCCCCGCGCGCGATGGCCTCATTTGCCATGTTAAAAATATGCTCGGCCGTATCACCGCCTGCCTCTTTCATCTGGGTGCATGCCGACATAAGTAAAAGCGCAAACAGCGCGGCCACGGCTATTTTATACTGTCTCATCATTGTTTTTCACCGATCATTATTATTTCAACCCTTCTGTTCCTCATTTTTGCCTCTTCGGTATCGCTTTGGTCTATAGGGATAGCAGAACCGTATCCTACGGTCGTGACCGACAGCGGCGAAATTTTATACTTTTCCACAAGGTATCGCAGGACTGTCTTTGCCCTTTCCTGTGAGAGCTTGATATTATAGTCGTTTTCCCCTTCCCTGCTCGAGTGGCCCTGTATGTATATCTGAACATTCTTATACTGCGAAATTTCCGCGGCAAGTTCGTCAAGCTTCGGCAGCATCTCCGGATCAATATCCACGGTATTCGGCTCAAAATATATCCTCTTTGCCATTTTCAATTTTCTTGTTTTAGCCGATATTACAAACGCGTCCCTTACCACCTGTCTGTCCCTGATCTCCGCTTTCTTACCGTCTGTACCGTTTATTGAAAGCACATACTGGCAGGTCTTAAGGTCATTTACATAATTGCCGTATGTATCCTTTCCGTCCCATACGAGGTATGACGGGATCATGTCCTGCCCCGTGAATTTTTTAAGCAGCGCCTTGTTTGTGTCATATACCGCGAACTCCCAGTCCTTTACCTTCTTAATCTTTTTATTTACCATCAGGAACGGAACCTGTTTTCTTTCCTCGGCGTTGGGCGACACCAGCAGCGTCACGGGAGCCACAAGCATTTCCTCGCCTTTAAGCGGGACAAAACGCCTGTCCTCGTCCTTCAAGAAATCAAACTTTTTCGGCTGGACTATGTGTCCTATGGTCTTTATTATCTGGCCTTCATCATTCTTGGCTTTAAAGTCAAATATGAAATTGGTATCAGCCTTTGATATCCTGCCAAACGCGTCCGTGCCGTCCCAATTCAGTGTCTTTGGCACTTCACCGATACCGGAGAATGACTTGACTATCTTTCCGTCAGAGGTCTTGATAGCGAGTGTCCATTCCTTTACGTTCTGGTCCGGGACATTGGGCTTAAAAGAAACACTTTTTATATTTCCATCCTGGACAGTTACCTGCGGCACTTCTATGGCTTTCGGCTCGACCTTCACATTTTTCTCCGAGAGCCTTCTTTCATAAATTGATTCGCCGAACTTCATCTTGAGCGTGACCCTGTGCACATAGCCCAGGTCTCCCATGGGGGTGAAGGAATAGTCGGCGGAAATAAAATCATTAATATTTATGCCGGCGCCCGCGGAAAAAAGCACCAGCCTGGAAAGGTCCGAGAATGATATTTTTGTTGCTTCCATCGCGTTATTATACCTGAAGCCCAGCCGGAGCGCTGCTACCTGCGCGATATAATACTCAAGCCCGGCGCCCAGGTACTGGTTGTCAGTATTTAAAATTTTCCTGTAATCGATATCCACATTTAAAAAATCGAAAGAACCGTTAAAGAGCCTGAAACCAAGCCCGATACCGGCTTCCACGGGAAGCGAATCATTTGTGCCTGTTAAAAAACCCATGTTCTTCGCGGATAATCCCAGCGTAAAATTTCTTGAACCGAGGTAAAAAAGCGCGCCGGCGTCTGCTGAGAAGCCAAAAGACGAACTGCTCATAAAATTCTCGTAGAGCCCCCTCAGGTTCACTCCGAGGTGGATATTATCGCCGATGCTTTTGCCCGCGCCGATGTTAAAAACTCCGTTCTGGATATCTATCGGCGAGGCCACGCCTCCGGTGGAATCAAAACTTCCGAAATTTATCCATAGTATGCTCGCGCCCAGGCCAAATCCATAAGCAAGCGGCTGGCCATATGCAACATGGGTCATGTTTATGTTATTAAACCAAAGGAGCTGAGTCGCGGTTATTTCGCTTTTATCGAGAAAGGCCAGTCCTGCGGCATTATACTGAAGCGCGTTAGTGCCTTCAGCAACGGCAATATATGCCTCTCCCATGCCTGCGGGAGCTGCTTCCGGATTTATTTTCAAAAATTCCGCGGTATTTGTACCGAAATTTGACGAAAACAACGGTTTCGTAAAAATAAAAATACAAATAAACATGATATTGATTATAAATAGTGTGGTTTTTACTATAGGGTTATCGGCATTTCTAATAGGCATTTTGCCTGATTGCATCAGTTTCCTCACGCTTCGGTTTTTTCTATATATAATACACCCTTTTGAGATTTTACCACTAAATATGGCAATAGTCAAGGTGATTGTAGGTATATTGTAACCTTTGCAACTTGTTGCAAAATCGTTTTTTAAAAAGGGGTTTCCTAATTTTACCCGTATTTTCGAAGCTTTTCGTATATACGTTTTAGTTTGTTTTTCGTAAAAACTGACTTTAGGTACTGCCGGCGATTTTATAATTGTCATTTTTTAAATCTTATGCTAAATTAAGTAAACTTACATACCCGGAGGTTTCCATGAAGGACAACAGGGAAAAAGACAGAAGGAAAAAGAAATCATCGGTCAAAGCGGACAGAAGAAAAGGCCCGCGCAGGCTTGTTTGCGGCTGTGGCGGAAAGATAGAAGTTGTGATTCCTTCAGCGGGAAAAGAAAAATTTATCTGCTTAAGGTGCGGAAAAAACCAGTAAAAAAAAAGGCCGGGCTAAATGCCAGGCCTTTTTATCATTAAAAACGATCAGTATTGATTGACCATTATAAAAGCGCTTATTTTCGAAGACTTTACTTTTCTCTCAAAATCTACCGCGTCTATCACAAAATAATACGATCCCCTTCCAAGTCCTTTCAGGTATTTCCTTGTCAGCTGCACGGTATTTCGCCCGGCGGCGTATGTGCCGGAAAATTCGACTTTTCTTGCCAGCCTGTAAGACATCGTATAAACCCGGACAGTAATGGCGGTACAGCGTTTGTTAATATTAAAATTAATATTTAAATAATCACCCGTGCACGGTGATGACGATATTTTATCAATGAGAAGTTCCCCATGCCCCGCATCAGAAGTTGCTGTAAATGTCGCCGTCGCGGCCGGAATATAAGTGGTCGGCGTTGCTGTTGCCGATGGAATCACCGCCGTACGCGTAGATGTTGCCGTATTTGCGGGCGTCGGCGGGATTGTCCGGGTAAATGTCGGGCTTGACCCTGCCGGAGGGTTTGTGGGCGAGAAGGTAATTGTAAATGTGGCCGTAGGCAGCGGCGACGCAGTCCAGGTGCGGGTCGGCGTCATGGTATTTGTCGGAAGCGGCGTATTTGTCCTGGTCGCGGTAAATGTAAACGTAGAACCTGCCGGCGGATTTGTCGGCGATGCAGTTATGGAATATACCGGAGTGAAAGTAAAGGTGGCGGTCGGAGGGGCCGTGACCGTCATTGTTACAGTGGCGGTCCGCGTCCTGGTCGACGTGCTTGTGGAAGTTGGCGGCTGCGGCGTCCATGTTTCCGTAGGCAGCGGGCTGTTAGTTTTAGTGGCTGTAAAGGTCTTCGTCGCGGCCGGCGGCTGAGGTGTCCATGTTTCCGTAGGCAGCGTAGTATCTGTTTTTGTGGCTGTCGGCGCCACAGGGGTATTTGTTTTTGTAAATGTGGCAGTCGGCGGCACAGCTGTAATTGTATATGTGAAAGTCGAAGTCGGCGGTACCGGCGTGTTTGTCTTTGTGAATGTGGCTGTCGGCGGCACAGGCGTGTTTGTCTTTGTGAATGTGGCTGTCGGCGGTACCGGCGTGTTTGTCTTTGTAAATGTGGCTGTCGGCGGCACAGGCGTGTTTGTCTTTGTAAATGTGGGTGAAGATACGCTTCCGGATAATGATGTCTTCCCTGTCAGGCAATATTTGGCCACGGCTTTTCTTATGTAACCGCCGTCGTTATCAGCCGAATTTGAAGTTGCTGTCCCCCACACGCTTTCAGCAGGTCCCCCGCCAAAAGCGTCACTTGATCCGTTATAAGTGGTGTCTGTCGGATGATAGTCCCTCAAATGCGTTACCGGCACGCTGTCCGGGTCCCAGTTGTATCCGCCCTCGCCAAAAAGGCACCCGATGACACCCTTACTTGCCCAGTACTTCGGCCCTTTGGATGTATCAGAAGCGCTGTATGCGTCGCCGGGAGTAGCGCCCAAGGAACCGTCATATGTGCTGGAAGGTATCATGGCCTGGGCACTGTTATCCCTGAAGTGGCCGTTGGTATTGTCGCATGTCTTATAAAAAGTATTGCCTATGGGCATCTGCCAGAACATGAAGCGCCTGTTAAGTTTTGTTGACATCAGGTTGATGACATTTGCCACCTTACCCCAGCTCCTGGCGCCGGATGTTGCCGTAAAATTCATCGCAGCCCAGCGGGTCGAAGTCCCCTTTACTTTTCTAAACCAGTCCGCGTCACGGTCTGAAGGGTCTGAAAATATAAGGTCGGCTTTCGGGCTGGTGCCTTCCATGCTAAGTATGAAATCCCCCACAACTGTTACGTGGTTTGCTATCTGCCCATCAGAGACGTTATTTGAGAACACATCATCCACCGCGGCCCAGTGCGTGTAATGATGCGCAATGAGGGCTTTTCCGGGCGCGTACTTATCGCGCAGCTTCATTATGCCTGCGTGCCAGCCGGCGAGATTATTGGACAGCCCCGCCACATCGGCGTTTCCGCACGACCCCACGGAAACAGCTGATTTCCCCGTTGACTGCATGAACCCGAGAAGGTCCGGTTCTATGTGCACTATTGCCACGGGATTGGCTGTTGTTGCTATGGCCTGAAACAGTATGGTGAGCTCATCAAACCACTTCTTCATGTTAGTTGCATTATTATACCAGTTGCATATGGTAGCGCCGTCGCCTGAAGGCTGATAATAGAAAGTAAAAACCTCTATCATGTTCTTTGCCTGCCAGTATGTCATTTCATCCTTCGCGAACTGGCCGTTTGCGCAGTATGTCCAGCAATTATGCCATCCCGGCGTTAAGTAAACATATGTGTAATCCCAGCATCCGGAAGTATCCTTCCACCTGTTTGGCATGTCAGACGCATACGGATCCTGCTTGTCTATGGAACCGAAACCAAATACGTTTGGCAGCCCTGTAGGCACTGTTCCGCCGTAGCCAAGTATTATCGAAGCTATTGTTGTCAGCATCAGCGTTAAAAATACTTTTTTCATCAAATTCACCTGTTAATTAGAGTTTGTTTAAACATTTAAATTTGTAGGCAAAAAAAAACTTCTATGCTTTCGACAACTTTAGTTTAAAATAGTTTCGTTCTTTCTGCTTAATATATATAGTATTTTCAGAACATTGTCAACTGCGTTTTGTATAATGAAAACCGGTTCAACAAATAAAAGCCCTTATTTTATTAGGTTTTTATTTTTAGGAAATAAATTACGAAAGCCCTACTTTAAAAGGATTATTTTGTCTATTTTTGACTTGGCTGTTTTTCCGGTAGTGTCGGTGGCTTCAATGCAAAAATAATAGGTGCCTGAAGCCAACCCGGCAAAATTTGACCTGCTTATCATTACAGCCCTGTTCCCTGCAGGATACCCCAATTCACTTTTATACTGCCTGATTAACCTGGCAGACTGTGTGTACATCATGAATTCAATCCTTTTACAGTCGCGCGATATGTTAAATCCAACCGTAATATCAGTTATCCCTGCGCTTCCAGGATTAGGATATGGTTTTATGCTGTCTATGACCAGGTTATCACTTGTTGGAACCGCCGCAGGTGTCTGTGTTGGTGTATTTGTAGCTGTAATTACCGGCGTGTTAGTCAGAGATATGGTTTTTGTCGGAGTCCCCGTCAAAGTAAATGTCGCGGTTGGAATCGGGGTATTAGTTGACGAAGGCAGCGGCGTATTTGTTGATGACGGAAGTATTGTCTGTGTAATAGTCACTGTCGGCGATTCAACAGCCGTGGTCTGCGTTGATGTCTGCGTCGGCGACAAATCAGCCGTGCTTGTTTCAGTTGCAATTGGGGTTTGCGTATCAGAAAGCACGGCAGTCGCTGTCGGCGTATTTGTAGGGCTTGCCGGGCATGTCAGCGGGCAGTAATTAAGCTGCACGGAAAAATCATAATTTGCGGCTGTTCCGGATGACACGTCTGCCGGGAACGTCCCGAACGGGTTGCCGAGATAATACATGCATCCCGCCGGCCCCGCATCATATGATATAACCCCGCCTGTTATTTGGAATGTAAGCCAATAAATATTATTGCCTGTAAGCAATACCTCGGGCACCGCTATCCTGTTCCACCCGGGCGCGATTGCGGCCGGGGCAGATTCGATTATCAGGTCTTTGGGCGTTCCCTTTGTCATGCCGGGCAGGCTGTTGGAATATATCGCGGCCTGCGCGGTCCCGTTCCCGGAAGCCACATATAAGGATATGGCCTGTGCCGCTACATCCTGGCTCAGCGGATAAAATACCGAGGATATGAACCCCACCGGGCTCAATAATGAAGCGCCCGGCGTAAATATTCCTAAATCCCCGGCACAGGCGCACGCCGGGACATAAGTCGGTGTTATGGTAGCGGTCGCCTGCGGGAGCGGGCATGTGACCGGGCAATAATCAGCCTTGACCGTAAATATATAGTTATCAACGTTTGCGCTCGGTGCGTTCGACGGGAATGGCCCGTATATAATGTCCTTCCATGCTTCTATGCCCGACATGCTATATAAATTATATGGCATCACGGTCCCGGGCTGCACTTCCCATGCTATCCAGTAATCACCGGCGGCAAGAAATATCTCCGGTATGGGCACGGTATTCCAGCCCGCAACCGACGGCTGCTCCTGTGATTCCACAAGCAGGCTCGTGGGAACATGCGGAGCCCATCCTGAATTTGCGTACAGCGCCATCCTTATATTTCCGCCGGTTGTCGACGCTACATAGGCGGATAACGAATGCACCACCGAATCCTGGGCCAGCGTAAACTTATTGGAATCAAAATAAGGCGACTCGTCCATGGAAGCGACAAGGCCGACGACCGTATTTCCAAAATACGACGAACAGGCGCAGGGTGTCTTTGTAATCGTGATGGTCGGCGACACCGTGACCGTGGGCGAGTTCGTGGGCGTGTAAGTATCCGTGGGAGTACCCGCGTAATCCGTTACAGTCGGTGAAGCCGAATGCGTCTGCGTAACGGTCATTGTGGGGGTGATGGTGCCGGTGGAGGTCGGGGTGCCTGTGTCCGTAAGAGTCAGCGTGAATGTAGGCGTCCCGGTCCATGACGGCGTATGAGTCCAAGTGGAAGTTAATGGCTGAGTCGGTGAAAATGTCCCTGTCATGGTCATAGTGCGGGTCGCCGTGGCAGTCCATGATGGTGTATCAGTAAATGTAATTACAGGCGTGGCTGATGATGTCCCCGTAGCCGTCCTTGTATGTGTCGCTGTAGCAGAAATAGTGGGAGTATAAGTCCCTGTGGGTGTCGATGAAATTGTCCGCGTATATGTCTGGCTTGCAGCCGGTGTATTCGACGGCGTATTAGTGGCTGTTGCCGCGGCGCCTTCAAGCCTGATGTTATCTATTAATACGCTGTATGCCACATTTGCATTGCTTATAAATATTATGCTATCAATTGTCGTAAATGTGTTTGCCTGCATGTCCACAATGGGTATTCTGGCGGTCCTCCAGGTATTATCTATTATCCCTCCCGGCACATAGCCCGCAATGTCAACAGGGTCGTAGTACCAAAGGAGCCTTGCCAGCAGCGCTGAAACCGTGCCTGAATTTTCCTTTATGTCAAACACCAGGTATGTGTTAGAGCCTATGGGAACCTTCGAAGGCGGGACCCATTCACTCTGTGCCCAGTAATCAACCGATGCCGGATAAGTATTGAGCATGGCGTTTCCGATTGTTCCCCCTGTAACTTCCGTCATTGTGGTATCCGCGTCATGGTTTACCGTTCCGTCGGCAAGTCTGTGCGGCGCGGTATCTCCGTCGTAAATAAGCAAATATGGCGGTACCGGTGTAAGCGTGAAAGTTGGCGTAATAGTCGGCGTGATTGTAGGGCTCCCCGCGTAAGTAGGTGAAACTGTTACTGTCGGCGTAGGCCCGGTACTTCCCGCAAAAGCCGCCGCAAGAAAACAATAAAGGGACTGGTAGCCGGTGGAATTTTCAGTTACTTCCCATGAGTCATCGCTCCAACCGCAGCCTGAGCCGGCAGGCTGTTCCCCGACCCAGCCTGAGTTCCAGTTTTTATACGCTTTCATAGGGGGCTCACCCTGGGGTGGGGCCACAGTGTAAACCGGGCATGCCGCTGTCCCGGTATACCTCGTTGGAGCAAAATCCCTGTTTGGCCCTCCCGCTAAAATACCCGGCGCCGGGTTTGTATCAAACGCCGTACCGTCCATGAACCACCCGTGAAAAATTTCAGTTATTGATTTGTCCGCGCCTGATAACTGCGACTGGGTAAGGTAGCACCAGGATAAAGGGTTTCTTCCGTGGTAATAGTGCAGGTATTCCTCGGCAAGCTTATTATAAGTAACTGTCATACCCGCGTTAACATTCAGCTTAACTCCCCAAAGCAGGATGTTCGCCCACGCTGCTTTTCTGGGAGTTGGACCCCCAGCAGTAATGACCGTCCCACATGGCGCATTTATAAGGGTCATCATTGCGCATGGCGTACTGGTAATTGTTTATCCCGGCGTTTATGCATGTCTTAATCGTCGTTACAATTGAAGCGGTGGCTCCCGGCGCAAGGCAATACGCCACCAGCGCCCTCTGAAAATCTGATGCGGCCCCCGGTAAATAGCTTCCATTGTTGATGGGATGATACGTACCGTCATTCAAATTGGCGTTAGTATAATTATCATCAATATATGTCTTGTACGCTGCGCCTCCGGTCAGCCTGTAAAGCTCGACCGCAGCCATGAAACGCAGCCTGTTGTCCGCTCCCGCATCCATATTTGCGTCGGCGTTATCAATATCGGTGGCGTTATAAGTTATGTTTGCAGTATTGGCCATGAGAAAATTCCAGGCATTTTTTGCCGCTGTCTCATACTTCGCCGCCTCAGCGGCGTATACTCCGGGATATGATGAAAGTAATCTGGCTCCTATCGCAAGCGCAACCGCGCCTGACGCTGTAGCTGCCGTAGAATAGTTCGCGTAAAAATATGGCCTGTCCTCAAGCGCGGGATTTCCGTCGCCTCCGTTTGTGCCATTTACACCTTTTACAACAAATGCCCCGGAATACAGCGCTCCGTCAGGCCTCTGCATTTTATACATCCATTCTATTTCCTGCTTCATTTCATCAAGTATGTCAGGTACCCCGTTGCCTGATTCCGGGATTACGGCAGCGTCGGAAAAAGCCGCAGGGTTCCACTCCCACATATAAGCCATATCCCAGATAACATGCGCCATCCAGGAAGTGTATTTTCTGTAATCTCCCGCGTCGTGCCAACCGCCGGTTATATCCCTGGCAGTCCCGGCACCCTGATCCCCACCGAGGCCGGAGTCGTAAAGATGGGCTGCGCTTTGTGTCGCCACATGACAGGCCGCGTGCGTCCACACGCCGCTGCTAACCGCAACGCCGCAGCGCTGATAAAGATATGATTTTACAGAGGCCTGAAGAATGGAATTATACACATCGTCTTTAATATCAAAGTTATAGGATTTATAAACGTTTGTGGGGTCGTAAATATAGTAAGTGCCCGGTGTTGTGTAAGATGAAAAATCGCCCTGCCACACCTTATCTCCCGACTGAGTGTGCGTAGCGCCCGAGTTCCACGCTGTGAGCGGAATTGTCATGACGCTGACATCATCAGAAGCCCGCCTTAACTGGACATTTGCGCCGGGGACGTATGTAATGGCGCTGTTTTGGCCGGTCTGGGGGTCTGCAATCATCAGCCACTTATCGGCTGTAGGCCTGTAGCCTATCTGGTCCACTATGATTTGTTCGGATATCGGGGCAGGGGCGGAAATAACCGCGCTGCTGATAAACAAGAATAAAGCTGCGAATTTGAGTCTGCGGTACATGCTTCCTCCAGGTGTCCTCACCTGCATTAATTATAACCAATATAAAAACCCCTGTCAAACACATACTGTAATAATGGTTTGGCAGCTGCAGCCTTCAGGCTGCGAAATACAGGACAGAAAGCCGTGCCAATATAATAGAAAAGGCGGGCATTTCGCCCGCCTTTATATGTACCACTTCTGACTTATTACCTATTAGTTATTACCTGTTATTTAAACCAGATATCGTCAACTAAAAACGCGGCTTTGCCCTGGTTTCCGCCTACCTGGAAACCTACTGTGCCGATGCCTGATTTATCCATCTGGTTATTGCCCATCTGGCTTCCGGAATATATGTTCTTAAAAAATTCATCGAGCGGTATGAGGTACTCGTACCATTTGCCGGCGCCTGTCTGTGACGGCCCGTTGTAAAACTCGCCGTCCCCTCCGTTTGCAGCCGCTTCATTAACAAATGCGTAAAAAGTCACGCCCTCGGGAAGTTTTGCCCAGAACGATATGTATTCCCTGTCTGACGCGTCTATATAACCGGCGCCGTATGAGCTCTGGCATCCGAAACCGCAGCCCCAGTCTCCGTTTGTGCCCGTGTCATAATTTGCCTTGGCGCAATACTGTCCGCCATGCGCCTTATCCGCCGACGGGTCCCCGATAATATATTTCACTGAAGCGCCGCCCGCGGTATTTGCGTAGCCGTAGCCGCCGACCATTGTGCCGTTCTCAAAATCCTCAAACTTTACAGGCGCGAGTTTTTTAACTTCGCCCGATGTTTTTGCGGCCTTAGCAGCCTTTGGATTCCTGAAAGAAATAACGCCCGCGCATGACGTAAATACAAGCGCGGCGATTATTGCTGTTATTATTGATATTTTTTTCACAAAAACCTCCAACTTAATTTGAAATTTTATATTTTCAATTTTCAATTAAATCACCACACCCCGTTTGATCTTAATTGAAAATTCAAAATTGAAAATCGAAAATTTGCCCTACTTAAACCAGATATCATCCATAAAAAAGTCGCCCTTGCCTGAAGCCCCTGTTATCTGCACTCCGACGGTACCAAGCCCGCACATGTCTATGGAGCCGTTTCCTGTCTGGTTTCCCGAATAAATATTCCTAATAAAATCTTCCATGGCCACTTCATACAACGTCCACTTTCCCGTTCCGTTGCGCAGCGGGCCGTTGTAGAATTCCCCGTCAGCGCCGTTCGCGGCCGCTTCATTTACAAAGACATAATATGGCACGCCTTCAGGCGCTTTTATCCAGAGGCTTACGTATTCCCTGCCGGTAGCGTCTATGAACCCGCCGCCGTATGTGGACTGGCACCCGAATCCGCAGCCCCAGTCAGCGCTTGTCCCTGAATCAAATACCGACTTGGCGGCGTATTTACCGCCGTGAGGAACATCCGTTGCCGGGTCGCTTATCATTAACTTGGCAGACGCGCCGCCCGCGCCGTTGGCGTACGAATACGCGCCGACAACCACACCCGCTTCAAAATCATCAAAAATAACCGGCGGTTTTGTAGGCTTATAAGCATTGGTTTCTATCTTTCCGCCCGTTAATTTGGGGTTTTTAAGCGCGAAAACTCCCGCGCATGAAGTAAATATTGTTAATATGATGGCTGAAAGTGTTATGGAAATAATTTTCCTCACCAGAAATCACCTCATAAAGTTTATGGTCCTTAGTACATTTAATCCGCTGGGGGCGGTTGAATCCGCCCCCAGCGATATCGTAATAATACTTTAGTACAGTTCTATATTGTCAACCCAGAGTTCAAAATAACCTTCTGTGGATGACGAACTTCCCTTTGTCGCCGTCTGCCATTGTAAAGCAACAAGATTTGACAAAACGCTAAAAAGCGTTACGGGCGGCGTAGCTCCCCAGCCTTCCTGGGTAAAATCAGAGAACGGATGAACAAACTGCGTCCATGAATCATCCACAGGGACATTGAACTGATAACCATACACATCGGCGGTAGTGTAAGTCCCCGGAGCATCAAGTTTGAGCCTGTAAACTGCCTGTGCGCTTGCGCCTGTTACTGCTCCCCTGTACCAGAATTTAATACCCACATATCCGCCTACTCCGGCCGTTGATGTTACACTGAAAGCGCCTTTAGGGTCGGTCAGGTTAAATCCCATCCCCGCAAAACCATACGCCATGCCTGGAGGAGTTGAATTGTTATTCCTTACATAACCGGTCATCCTTGCGGCGTATGCACTTGTTCCAGTTCCGTCAATACCGACACCCGGCGCCTGCATGTAAAAAGGAGTAGGCGTAAGACCGGCGGTCATGAATTTCGGGTCTCCCCACGGTACTACAAGGGTCGTTCCGTTATCCGGCGGTGCGTTATCGTCATATGTAAACCAGTATCCCGGGCTTGACGGAACGGTAAATTCTATCTGGTTATTTCCGTCTTCACACCTGTCCAGCCACACTCTCGGGGCTGAGTATGTCCAAGTAGGCGTAGCGCTTGGAATTACTATTGGCGAATTCGTAGCTGTACCTGCGGGCCCGATATCAGCGGCAGTCAGGTCTATAGCTTTTTTCTTGCTGCAGCCTATCACCATCAGAGCTGTTACTAAAAGCATAATCGTAGCCATTACCATTACTTCCTTTAAAAATCTTTTCATTTGCCTTCCACCTCCTGAAATAAGTGTGTAGATTATATTTTACTCACCTTTTTATCTGTACAGTTCTATCTTGTCTATGGAAAGGTCCGCGTGAAGCGTTACGTATGGCGCCGGATCCGGGCTGTTTTTGGTCTGTATCTGTATGCCTGTTACCTGGCTGAGCGAAGTTTGTTTATCAAGCGGCAGCCCGAAATTCTGCATGAATGACGGGGAAGAAAACGGTATGTTAATCTGCGTCCAGACTCCCGCAGGAGCGGAAAATGTCATGCCCCAAAAATCATATAATGCCGGATCAGGATTGTTGGCGCTTTTAAGGGCTAACCTGTAACTGATAATCTGATCCGTAAGCCCCCTTTTAACCCAGAACCTGATGCCGCTATATGTGTAGAAATTCTGCTTGTCATCCATCGGCGATAAACCTATGCCGACGCCTATGAGCGGATACGCAAACGATGTCGGGCCGCCCCTTTTTACATCGCCGGTAAACCTCGCGCAATATACATTGGGCCCGTTAACCAGGCTGTTCCAGTCAGGCCCTACAAAAGTCATTGTAAAAAGCGCCCCGTTTTTGGGCTCAATGGTCGACGTGCCGAAATTGGGCGGTTTATTATCGTCGTATGTAAACCAATATCCACCCCAGGCCGTCACATTATCATTGTCGTCACAGTCATCTATAATAACATTCATCGGATAAACAGGGGCGGCAATGGGCGCAGGCAAATCAGCCGGCGCTATGACCGGATTTCTTTTGCACCCCGTGAATGAAAACGCAAAAAGCGCGGCGATTGCCGCAATTATCAGCACTGTTTTTTTCATGTCCGTTACTCCTTTTAAATAGGTTTTTCCCTCACCTATTTGCCCGTTCAGGGCGGGCTTTAAAGCCCGCCCTGACAGGTTATATATTTACTTGCAGGTCTTTTCTTTTAAGCTTGCCTTGCCCCAGCCTTTGGGGTTCTTCCATCCGTCTTTATCTCCTGACCATGTCATCTGTATCTTCCTGCCGACCCCTTTTTCGCCTACATCATCTATGCCGATATCAAATCCGAGGTCCATTCCTTCCCTTACATCCCAGCCTGATAAAAATTCAGCCGGAACCATTGCCTCAAGCACGTATCCGCCTGTAGCGGGTTTTACAACAATCTTAGCGCCATCAACCGGTTTCTGCATGTTAAAGCAGAACACCGACGGCTTTACAGTGAATTTCTTATTTGCCTTTGAATACTCGCCTGTTGAGAAACCTATCTGATAATCCGTCTCCGTGTAAAGCTCCCTGCTCGGGTCTGAGTTGTCAAAACCAATGAACACCTCTACGCAGTTGCCGTCATATATCTTGCCTTCAGCGTTCTTATTCTTAATGCCTTTCGGGCTTTTTACTTCTGCTGCGAGGTATAAAGCTTCGGCTGTAAAAGCCACATAAACTTCCGCCGACTCTGTTGCCGCGCCTGTCCAATATGGCCCGCCAATGGCTACCTGCGCCTTGGTATTGATGGTAAGCGGTTTTATTCCGCATGCTTTCCAGTCCGCTGTTGAACCGTCAACTGTCATAGCTCCGGAAATTACCGACAACGCCGCCGTGGGCTTTTCCGCCAGAAGTACCGAGAACGACATCACAACTAAAGCCAGGACCAACACAAGTGCTTTTTTCATAATATTTCCTCCTCGAGTTAATTTATAGTTCTTATATTTTTCAATCAAGCCCGCGGCCCGATGTTACTAATTAGACGCCGCAAGCCCTGCCTTTGTTTACCATCTTAAACCTATCACCGTTTGCGCACCCCGATGAAACGCAGAGGGTGCGGCTGCATTTTTCTGCCTTAGAATGCTATTGATACCTTTATGTCGAGTTCCTGCACGCTGTAGCTTAAAGCCTCTGTCTCAAGGTCAGCCACTTTTGTCGTTGTAAACGACATTCCCACAACCGCTGGTTTTGCTATGAAGTATTCCATGCCGATGCCTATGCTGGAGATCTCATGGTTAAACTGCATGAGGCCCACGGAGCCGCTTTCGAGCATGTACTCAGATCCGTTAAAAGCCGTGGATTTGTAGCCAGTATATACCTTGAACTTTTTCTTTATGATGGTGGCTTCCAGCCCTGCGTCAATTGTCGCCGAGGAAAACGCTATGGATTTCGCCTGGCTGTTATTCGTGTCCTCAGACTTGAACCCGACTGTCAGGGCAAGCGGTACAAAAAGGTTAAACTCGCTCTTTACCCCCGCTTCTATGACCGTGTAAGCCCTGGGCTTGATTGTATATGTAACAGGAAGCGGGGATACTATTTCATTTGCCATTACATAATTTAAAGACGGTTGTAAAATCCCGTCCGCGTAGTTGCCGGAGTACTTCACCTGTATGCACTGCCTGTTCGGCGTGGAATCTCCGTAAGGAAGTGTGTTATTTTCATAAATAGGATAGAACAACAGGTTTCCCATTCCGGCCGCGATACCGGTTGAGCTTGCACCTGACGCGTTACCGTAATTTACATTGATAGTCGGGCTGTACCTTGTGAAAGGATATACCCTCCCGCCGAGTATGTACGAAGGCGGTTTGTTTGCTATGTTCCATGTACTGTTTTGCGTAAGGTATGGCGGGTTTGTCCTCTCGTCATTTATCCTGGACTGTGCCGCGTACGCGGTGTATGAAAGCCCTACCGCGCTGTATGCCGCGCCGATTGACGAACTTCCGATTCCCGCTATGTCAAATTTGAACACTCCTTCAGCCTTTAAAGCGGAATCCGATATGTAATTCTGAAAGAACTTATTATTAGTGTAGTTTGACATGGCGTACTCCGCGTCAACCTTCAGTTCCATGCCTTCCCCGAATTTAAGCTTGCCTTCGGCATCAGCCGAATAAACGTAATTGTCCATGGACGGCGCGTTCGGGTTTGTGCCGGTGTCTTTTGAATCAACTATCTCCGACATGTTAATGCCGATGGTCAGGGTTTCAGGTATGCCTGAAGCTATCCTGCCTGCCATTAAGTACTGGTCGTGCTGGTATGTGAACGGTATAAATACACCTGAAGCTATATCATATAGAAGGTAATTATTCTTGTTATTTTCCCCGAGCCTGGCCCCCATTAACATCACGTCAACATCGATGGTGTTAAAAAGTTCGGCTATGGTCTGCAGTTTCGCGCCTGAAAGCGGCCATGTATTATCCAGAAGGTATAATTCTTTCTTGTTCATCTCCCTTTTGTCGGAGAATATCCTGGACTCATACGGCCTTTCATCGTCAACCGCCCATAAAGTAAAGGGCGTAAGTTTCGCCTGGTAATCGCCAAAAACAAATGATACCGGATACTGGCCCTGTATGAAGAACCTTCTTAATCCGTATATGTCCATGGAACCCCAAAATCCGCCGTAAACATTTTCCACGCGGAATGTGGCTTCAGCGTACATTTCCTTGGTGGCGTTGAGCGAGAATTTAAGGTCAAGGTACTGCGTAATAGGCCTGTAGCGCTGGGCTGTTGTTCCCGGAGCCAGATATTTGGATCCAAATAACAACACATCGGTCATATAAGCGCTGGATTCTCCGTTAATCCTCATACCCATAGAATTTAAAAGCTTGTCCTGTCTTTTTTCTATGTTTTCTTTTTTGACTTTCAGGTCGCCTATGGTCTCAAGAATGGAGTCCAGCTTCTGCTGCGTCTTCATCATATCTGTCATGTATGCCTTTACCAGGTTATACAGTTTGTCTATCTGCGCCATTAAAACGGCGTCAGAGCCCGACGCCTGCACAGCGCCGTTGGCGGCAAGCACGTTATGGACGCCGTCGTTTATGTAATCGACGACTTCCGCCCTGGTAAGCGAATCCTTTGTCAGGGGTTTGGAAATAACGCCGGAGTCGACAAGGGACTTAATGTCTTTATAAGTCCAGTGGTCGCTCCCTATCGTTGCCGAATCAGCCGATAATACGAGTACCGGCAGGATAACCATAGCCAAAAGCAGTGCGATTTTCTTAAGCATTTATTACCTCCGTTATTAGAAGAAGTTTTTCAGTTCAAGTCCGAGATACCATCCGTCAAAGCTCTGTTTCTTTACGACAAGGTCATTATGCATGAATTTTTTGACCCTGACCGCTATCTGCGTCCTGGGCGCGAAATCATAATCAAAACCCGCCCCGATGCTCTGGTCAAAGTAATCTATAGGGATGTTCGCATAAAGGAAGCCGGTCGGCGTGGCCGGTGTTATGGTCGTAGGAGCCACAGCCACGTACGAATGTTTGGTCGTCCATCTTTCGATGGAGTACTCAAACATCAGGCTGGATTTTCTTGTGTTATTCCATATTATAAATGTATTTATAAGATTCTGCGAGAAAAGCGTATCCGGGTCAAATGTCGGCATCATATCACTGCCCGGCCTGAGTGAATTTAACTCTCCGTATAGCTCGAGGAATATATTGCCTGACTGTATGCCCATAGCCCCCAGCATCTTATGGATGGACAACTTCAGTTCCGCACTGATATTCGTTGTAAATTTCAGGGATGTTTCTTTAAAGCTGGTGTTGGGGTCTTTTGACCTTATCATTTCCTTGTTTGAAAGCCATTTTTCCGTAAATATGTACCTGTATCCGGTGCCTTTCATCGGTATGGCCGGGTGATCCATGGCGTTGTATGAGTAGAAACCCACGTCCCTTCCGTCAACCGGATACCCGTACTGGCTGAAGAAGAGCTGCCACCACATGGCTCCTGTAAGCCTGTTGCCGAATATAAAGTGGTCTACAAATACGTTATTGGTCGTGGCGGTAACCTGCGAGGCCGTGCCGTAAGCGAGGTTCAGGAACCCGAAAGCCGCCGGCAGTTCTATGGAAGCCCTCGCGTCGATCCTGCTCATGTTATTATACATAAGCGTGGGGTCTCCGGCGTAAGTGTTCCATGTCATTTCAACGCCTTTGCCCGTCGCGTTTACGGTCCTGCTTGTGGTGTCATTAACGGCCGAAGCCTGCGCCACATAGTTCGGGTCTATAAAAGTGTATTTTAATTCAAGGTCAACAGGAATCAGGTCCTTTAATATGCCGGTTAAATATAACGCCGGCCCCTGCTGGTGGTACTTAGGCGGATAAAAACCAGGGTACGCGTCAAACGGCTTGGGCAGGTAGCTGTAAAGGTCTCCCATTTCAATTTCGCCGTTGATGCTCAGTGTGTTAAAAAGTTTTATCTTAGCGTCGCCGCCGAATATCGTGGCTGACTGCAGGTATGCAAAAGGCTTTACAGGATAATTCGGACCCGGAACGCCCGGGGCGAGTGTCTGCACTTCCGCAAGTTCATTTGAAGTATTAAAGAAATTAAAGGCTACCTGGCTTCCGCTTAACACAGAAAAGTCAATTGCCTGAACATACCTTCCTGCAAATTCATACAGGTATAACTTGTCATAACGCTCGTCAAACTTTTCCGCCTTGCCGCCCATAATCTTGAACTTAGCGCCCCAGGGCAGCGCCATGTTCGCAAATTCAACGCCGTAAAAACCATGCATGGACCATATGTCCCCGCGCTTTATGAATGAATGTAAGAACGCGTTTTCAAAGTGGCCCTTTGTGGTCTCTTCAAGGACGTACGGGTCGCGGTCAAAGAACGCCGGCCTGTCTGAAAGGTTTCCTTTTGCTATGAATGGCGTGATGTCTTCCCAGAAAAATCCTGTATTGACCTGCCATCCCCAGAGGGTTAAGTTAATGGTGTACTTATCGAGGAACCTCTGCCCTGTTCCCCAGTATTCGGGGAAATCCCCTTTTTCCGCTTCATTTGCCGGCCTTTCAAAATTTAAATTGAGTTTAAAACTCACATCGCTTGATACTATACCTTCCGTCCAAAGCGACATCACTGTGCCGCCGAGCGATGTGTGGTGCGCCGGCGCTATACCGAAAGCTTCGACGTCCTGCCAGCGCGCCATGAGCATGCCCATGACCTTAAAAGGCGGGACTCCGCGGAACGTGGTGTTTTTGAATTCTTCCTCGACATCAGGCATGGTATCTTTTGCTTCGTCTAAAACTTCATCAAAGCCTTTTATGTCCGGGGACTTTACAAGCCCCTCAACTTTTTTTAGCTGCTTTCTCATTTCCATGGTCTTGCCGTATATCTCAAATGCCTTTGCCCTGTAAATGGCGAAATATTTCTGCAGCTTGGCTGCCATCCCTGAAGAGGTTTTCGGGGCACCGGCCTGGGCGTAAAGGTTCATGGCCTCTACCACATAACCGGCCGCCTCATAATCCGACATCGCGGCGTACCTGAACTGGTCCGCCGGAACTGACTTGATAAGGCCTGCCTGCGCCATCTGATAAAAATCCTCATAAATCCCCTCTGATTGCGGGATGATAACAGGATTATCCAAAGCGGCGAAAGCCGGCGAAATAACAAAAAAGGAAAAAATAACAAGTAAGAATTTCACGGAGTCCCTTTTACTCATGCTCTCTCCTTGCGAAAATTTTTTATAGCAAAAAATTTACATTATTATACCAAACCCCAAAAATCAGGTCAATTGTTTTTATGCGTTTAAACGCTTTATAACTAAAGCGGTTTAGCGCTAATATATCAACACAGCAAAATCCCGTCACTAACTTAACGCAACTGCTTGTTTTAGGTTGCGTTTTTTGCTTGATTCTAGATTCTGGATTAAAACCCAATAAAAGCCCGTTTTTTCCTCAATCCAGAATCTGGAATCCAGAATTCATAATCCGCCCTATTTAAGTATTATAAGCTTTTCAATCCGGCTTTTTGCAACCGCTTTATTATCCCCTGTTGCCGTTATTACGAAATAGTATACGCCCCTTGAAATGCCTGCGAACAACGGGCTGTCAATGCTAAGCGTGTTATACCCCGCAGCGTATGTTCCCGGTAAAGAGTATTTTCTGATCAGCCTCATCGCCTTGGTATATAAATAAAATTCCGTTTTCACAGCGTTCCTTGTTAACGTGAATCCTACCGTCAAATCTGCCGAATTGATATACGGGCACGGGTACGGCTTTGTATCGATTATCCTGATGTCTTTTTCCGTAGGCACGCCAACCGGCGTTCCTGTAGGAGTGACAGTGTTGGTCGGGACAATCGTGCGCGTAAATGTATTTGTGATAACCGGAGTGTTAGTCCTTGTTGGCGAGGCGGAGTTTACGGCTGTCTGCGTCGGGCTTGATGTAATTGTATTAACAGGCGTCTGTGTGTAAGTCTGTACAGGTGTGTCGACCTGCGTCTGTGTTGCCGTGTCAAAAGGCGTATCAGTTTGTGTAACTGAAGGCGTCCATGTGGCCGTGTATGGCATGGTCTGTGTCCCGCTCGGAGTATTTGTCCCGCTCGGGAGTTCAGTAGGCGTCCCTGTCTGTGTATTTGTCTGAGTCGGGGTATCTTCCGCCGTAGGCGTATCGGTCAGAGTGTAAGTGACTGTATAAGTCGGCGATGCCGTGCCTGTCTGTGTAACAGTAAATGAAGGAGTTGGCGTATATGTATCAGTCGGCGTACCGGCATAATCAGTTTCCGTTGGCGAGGCAGTATGTGTTTCAGTGATGGTAAACGTCGGCGTTGAAGTCAGGCTCTGCGTAACTGTTCTTGTCGGGGTGGCCGTCATGGTCTGTGTATTTGAAACAGTCAGGGTGGCGGTCTTTGTGCCGCTCGGCGTAACTGTGACTGTAAATGTTTCAGTGGACGTCTTAGTCGGCGTGGCTGTCAGGGTAAATGACCGCGTTGCCGTGAAAGTATTTGTAGGCGCCAACGGCGTCTGTGTCGGCGTATATGAAACTGTCGCAGTCGCGGTAAAGGTCTGTGTGAATGTCGGCGTGAAAGCAACAGGGGTATTTGTTAATGTGTAAGTCATCGTCGAAGTCCGCGTTGCTGTTTTAGTCGCCGTCCCGGTAAAAGTCGCCGTGTATGTAAACGTCGGCGCGACAGGCGTATTTGTCATGGTGTAAGTCATGGTCGAAGTTAGCGTGGCAGTCTTAGTCGCGGTCCGGGTAAAAGTCGGGGTAAATGTATCCGTGGGAGGATTTGGCGTGTTTGTAAGTGTAAAAGTCATTGTTGCGGTTTTTGTCGCTGTCTTTGTTGCTGTTCTTGTGAAAGTAACCGTAAAAGTCGGCGATTGCGCCACCGGTGTATTTGTCGGAGTTGTGGGGTTTACATAACTTACCAGCGCGCCCATGGCCGCCACAAAACACGCGTTATAATCGGTGCAAACCTCTGTGGTGGTTACGTTTCCGATATTGTCCACAAAATTTCCACATGAGGAAGCAAGCCCGCCAATCATGGCGCCGGTAAGGTAAAAACCATATGGTATGCTTCCGGGCGAACTCTGCTCCGCGTTAAATGTTGTCCACACATTATAAGCCGTGGTCTTTCCAAAAGCAGCCCTGTGGTGGGGATGCTGCGGGTTTCCGCCGCCCTGCACATTGTATCCCATGAGAAATGAATAATTGGCAGGCACGTTTCCAAAGGCCGTATGCGACCCCAGGATGAAATCCATATTTGCCTTGGCGTTATTATAAGCCGTCGTGGCGGTATTATCGATCTTATAGTACAGCAGGTTAATGAATGCTGCGGCTGACGCGTACCTGAAAGTCCCCCATCCGTCGAGCGCGAAGTATCCGCTCCCGCCGCAGGATGTGAATTTTCCGTTGAAGAGCCCCACGGCTGTCTGCAGCATGGTTCTGTAAGCCGCTGTGCCTGTGCCCCTCCATAATTCATAAGCGCCGTATGGTTCAGTATGGTCCCAGCCGCCGTAATAGTTTACCTGCCCCGCGCTCGGCTGCGTGTAATTTGCGTTTGAATAAAAATTCGCGGCATCCGTAATATAACTTGCGGTCCCGGTTGCCCTGTATAACGCGCCGGCAGCCCAGCACATGTCATCGGCCCAGTTTGCCGATGAGTAGCAGCACTGTGACCCGCTGGAGCCTGTTGAATTTTTTCCGAAAGTATATATGGCCTGAGCGTCCGCAAGGCAGGAATCAGCGTATGCCGAATTATATGGCCTGTAAGCGATGGCCATATACGCCAGCGCGGCGGCTGTTACGCCCGCAATATTCGCCGCGGAACCGTTGTATGAATACGCGGTCCTCGGATTTCCGCCCTGGGCCGTTGTCCAGCCCGATTGTGTCACAGGTTCGGTAAAACACGCGTGGTCAGGATCCCCTCCTGTCCCTGCCTGATAGTACAGGGCAGTCCCGGTAAAAACATTCAGCAGATAATCAGTCTCTATTTTTATTTCATCAAGCACATCCGGCACCCCGTTTGAAGGCGCGGCTGAATTTGCGGTGGAATAATCATCCTTAAAAGAAGGTGTAAACTCCAGATAGGATAACAGCATCAGCGCGGCCGCGTAAGCGCCGGTCTGGCTGAATTTTATATGGTCCCCGCAGTCGTGCCAGCCTCCGGATAGGCTCATACCCTGCGTGGAGCCGTCCTGTGTGTGGCATGCGCCATGGAGCCATGACTGTGTATTGCCGCAGCGCTGCCCTCCAAAAAAATAGGTCCCGAGCTTTAAAGCCTGGGCGTAATCATTGGTAGCCGCGAACAAAGGAAACGCGGATAGGATAAAAATAATCAGGGTAATTAAAAGTTTTGCGTTACTCGGGCCTGTTTTTTTAGCATTAATGTTTATCACGCAAAGCGCCTTCTTCCTGAAAAAAATATATACATAGACCTATTCTTATGTATTAGACAACGCATTATAACAGAAGTTCCGAAAAAATAGGGGTTGGGGTTTTACATGGCGAAACCTATTTGAATTGCATTAAACAACACCTTTTTCATGCCATTTGGAAGTATTGCGGGGAAATGTTTTTCCCTTGGCAGCCGCAACCTTCAGGTTGCTAAACCAGGTCAGCCTTTACATAGACTAAAGTGTAGTATTTAATATTTACAGTTTGTCATTGCGAGGAGCCGTATTTGATTCATGGCGACGAAGCAATCTCGTTTCTTCCTGTAAAAGCAGCCGGATTGCTTCGCCGGCAAATAACAAAAACGCCTCCTCGCAATGACATCTTGTAATCTGTCAACACAACTATTAACTGCCTCATCTAAAGGCTGCGGCTGCCGGCATCATTTTAAAATAGTTATCTTTTCAATACCGCTGACGGCTTCCTTATTGTTATCAGCCTTCACCTTTACGACCATGTAATACGTGGCTTTTGCAAGCCCGTTAAATTTATCGCCGCTGATGTCCAGTACGCAGTATCCCGCGGCATGGTTTTCATTAAGCGCATAATGCCTGACAAGCCTTGAACCGGAGGTATAAATATAAATGTCAATTTGCTTAATTGCCCTGGTTATTTCAAGGCCCAGCGACATATCCCCTGTCCCGCTATACGGGTTCGGGAAAGGTTTAACCTGAATTATTTCTATATCTGTTTTTGTCGCGGCAGTAATTGGCGTATTTGTGGGGGTTTCCGCGGCTGTCGGCATTGCCGTCCGTGTAAATGTCGGGGTAATAATCATAGTAGGCACTTTTGTCGCGGTCGCTGTATTTACCGGGGTATTTTGCGGCGTGTTTACCGGAGTATTTGTGGCAGTGCTTACCTGCGTGTCCACGGGAGTATTTGTGAATGTATTTACCGGGGTATTAACCTGCGTATTTGTTGCAGTATAAACAGGAGTGTCCACCGGGGTATCCGTGGCTGTGCTCACAGGCGTATTTGTGCTGCTTGGCAGCACCATCGTGGCAGTATTAACGGGAGTATTCGTCTCCGTAGGAAGGTCCGTGGAAGTAAATGTCGGCGTCGCTGTATAAGTATCGGTGACAGACCAGGTTTCCGTGGGGCTGCCGGTATGCGTTTGCGTAATAGTCGGCGTGGCCGAACTTGTCCATGTATCGGTCGGTGTGCCTGCATAGTCAGTTTCTGTCGGAGATGCCGTATGCGTCTGCGTTATTGTAAGCGTAGGCGTTATTGATTTTGTTGATGTGACAGATACCGTCGGCGTGGCGGTCCTTGATGATGTCCGCGTCACTGTCGGGGTCGGGGTCGGGGTCGCGCTCTTTGAGGCCGTAAAAGTGGAAGTAAAAGTAACTGTTGGCAGCGGCGTAAAAGTATCGGTCGGCAGCGGCGTATTAGTGCGCGTGAGGGTAAATGTCGAGGTCGGTGGAACGGGTGAGTTTGTCTTAGTCGCGGTAAACGTTGCTGTCGGCTGCACAGGTGTATTTGTCAGGGTTGAAGTGAAAGTATATGTCGGAGGCTGCGGCGTATTTGTAAGCGTGACCGTCCTGGTCGATGTATGCGTCGCGGTCGGAGCCACGGGCGTATTTGTCCGTGTCGCGGTAGACGTCGGGGTAGGCACGGGTGTATTTGTCCTTGTCGGCGTGGCTGTAAACGTAGGCGCGGTTGGCGTATTTGTTTTTGTCGTTGCTCCTGGGCAGCCTGTCGCGCCGGTGCATGGATTTATTCCCGTGTTTGCCGTATCCTGCGTCGTTGAATTCAGGTACTCGCATACAAGGTTAGTCCCCTCGTAGAGCGTAAACGTCGATGAATTGGTATAGGCTGCCCATGCGCCGGGTATTGTGGAATAATCATCGCACTCGGGGTCCAGGTTCGCGTAAGAGGATGTCCTTACCACGCCCTTCATGTATAAATATCCCCCGTTTGCCGGTATCGAATACGCCCCGGTAAACGTAACATCAATGTATTTATTGGCGGTTTTCCCGCCAAGGCTGCATATAGAACCTATTGCCGTCTCGGAAGATGCCACCCCCGGCTGGTTGCTTGTGCCCGTGCCAGTAGCGTCAAATATCCTTGAATCGTATTTTTCCACGACAATTGACGCGGCAGTGTTAAGCCACACCCTCCATTTCAACGTCGAGATATCTATGTCCACAGAATCATAATTTGTAATCTTAATGTCATAATTCATGGCCTGCTCGCCGCACGTATTTGCCAGGCTTGCCGACTTTATTTCAAGGTTCAGTTTGTGTGTCGCCGGCGGTATCGGCGTTATGGTATAAGTCGGGGATACGGTAGGCGTATATGTCCTTGTCATGGAAAGGTTCTGCGTGGGCGAATATGTTGGCGTCGGCGGGTTCAGGTAATTTACAAGCCCGGCAATGGCCCCGACAATCCCCGCGTTATAATCTATGCCGCCTTCAGTCCACTGGTAGGAGTCAATATTATCGGTAAACGTGGAACAGTTCCCTGTCAGTCCGCCCATCATGGACCCTTTAAGCACGTTTGTGTAAGGCACAGACCCGGGTGAGGCTTTTTCATTCTGAAAGAGCTGGTCGGCATTCTGCGCCTTTGTTTTTCCAAAGGCGCCCCTGTGATGGGGGTGTTGTACCCAGCCGGCCGCCACATTATCAGGGTTGGAATAACCAACCACAAAAGAGCGCCCTGCCGGCGCGTCGCCTGCCGTGGAGTGCGTGCCCAGGACATAATCAATGGTCTTTTTTGCCACATCAACAGCCGCCGCGTCTGCCGCGACATTTTTATTATAAAGCATGCAGACAAAAGCGGCCGCCGTTCCGTAGCGCAGTTCGCCCCAGCCAGAGCCAAAAAACATATATGAGCCCGATGTGCAGTTAACAAGTTTTGTTTTGTATTTATCAACTTCCGTTTTCATGCGGCCGCTGTATTTTGTGTCGCCCGTGACAAGCCACAGCCCGTAATTTGCCATCTGTTCGGTATGGTCCCAGCACAGCACCCAGTAACCCGCCCCCTGAAAACCCGCATCGTCAGCGTATGTGATTGCCTTTGTGCGGTATGATGTATCTGGAGTACCCAATGCCACTGATGCCCTGTATATGGCTATGGCCCCCCAGGACATGTCATCAGCCCAGTTTGTTTCGGTGTAATAGCTGCCCTGTACAGATGACGAAACAGCTTTTGTCGCGTCGCCAAATGTAAAATAATCCTTTGCTTTGTTATAGCACTGCGTCGCGTAGGCAAGGTCGATATTTTTATACGCGATGGCCATAAGCGCCAGCGACGCCGCTGCTTTGCCCGCGAGGTTCGACGCCGCGGTTACGCCGCGGAATACCCTGGGGCCGTCGCTTTCGCCGCCTTCCGCCGAAGTATAATTCAACGACTGGTCATGGGGCTCCGAGAAGTGCTTATGGTCGCCGCCCGTACCGGATCCGAAATTCCCTATCTGGTCATAAAGTTTTCCGCCTGATAAAGCCTTTAAAAGAAAATCAGTGTATACTTTCGCTTCATTTACTATGTCGGGTATGCCGTCTGAGGCGCCGTTTGAATTTGTCTGCTGATACCTGTCTTCATACGAAGATGAAAAAGCGAGGTACCCTTCCAGCAGCACGCCGCACGCGTAAGCTCCTGTCCCCATCCATTTCACATGGTCCCCGCAGTCATGCCAGCCGCCGTCAATTTTTGCGGCGCCGTCAGAGTCCTTTACATGGCACGCGCCAAAAAGCCAGGAATATGATGTGCCGCACCGCTGCGCGCCGTAATAATAGGTTGTAAGATAAAGGGCGTTTCTGTAATCATGGGCAGCAAACATGGTTGAAGAAAAGAAAAGAAATAATAGTATAAACAGAGATTTAGGAGATTTAGTTAGTCTTTTTTCTTTTAGCATGTATTCTCCATATGTTTTGAATACTTTTACGTGAAGACATAAATATCCTTAATATATAAGACAAATTATTATAACAAATGTTCCGATAAAATAATAGATACGGTTTTGCTATATGAAACCAATAATACTGTAAAATAGCGTTTCATTCCTTGACAGCCGCAACCTTTAGGTTGCGAAACGACAGCCTGCCTTACGCAGCCTAATCCGTCTCCGCTAAAGCTTCGACGGACATGAAGGCTGCGGCTGTCATAGTTGTCACAAATCAAAAACATCGGCGCAAATTACATAAAAAAAGCCGCCTGCGTTTTTACGCGCAGGCGGCTTGTATTTAAGTCTTGCCTAATTACTTAAGTTTTATTATCTTCTCAACTTTTGATTTTGCGGTTTCACTGCCTTTCTTAACATCTATGACGAAGTAATATGTGCCTTTTGAAAGCGGTTTGATGAAATCATATTTCAACCCTATATAGCAGGTTCCGCCGCCGCTGACAGGCCCCATAGCTCCGAGGATATTTCCTGACGGGCCTGACATGGGAAGGGTAACTTTTGCCTCCCTGACAAGCCTCATACCTGAGGTGAATACCCTTACTGTAGCTTCAGACGCTTCTTTTCTTAATAAGAACCTTATTATAATCGGGTCTGTGTCATTCATTGCCGGATTAGGATAAACAACGACTGTACCGGGCACTATTTCGAGCACATCAGACACCGGCATTGCCGTCGGCGTTGCTGTAGCGCCTCCAGGTATATAAGGAGTGTTAGTCGCTGTCGGACCGCCCGGTATGTACGGCGTGTTTGTCGCTGTCGGAACTATAGGCGTATTTGTCGCTGACGGACCGATATAAGGTGTGTTAGTCGCTGTTGCCGGTATATTCGGCGTGTTTGTGCTAGTCGGTGCCGGCGGTGCCGCAACGCATCCCGAATAGCAGTTTGTAAGGTACAGGTCATCAACCCAGAGGTCTATGTTTGCCTTCCCCTGTCCGGTTGACTGGAACTGAATAGAGTCAGCCTGTGCCAGAGCCTGCGCCCTTGAAGGCTGATTTCCCGGGTAATTAGTGGCACCCCAGCCTTCCGCTGTAAAGCTGTCAAAGCCTATCTGATAAAGCTGCCATGTATTTGTCACCGTGAATTCCTTGCCGTACATATCCCCGCCCTCGCCTCCGGCCAGTGCGTACGCGGCTGTTGCGCCGAGTTTTACCCTGAAATTAGCCATTACGCCCGGGGTGTCTGACTTTGCGTAGAACCTGACGCCTCCGCAGCAATTAAGCTGTATCGGGCCTTTGGGTTCCGATAGATTTGTTCCCATTCCAAGGAAGTCAATATATGAGGTTCCTGACAGAAGCTCATTGGTCGTGGTTCCGGTCATCTGCGCCGCAAAACCCGTGCTATTATATCCCGGCGCCGACATGATAAAAGCATATGTCGGAACGGCCTTAATCACGCCCCATTTGTCCGACATGGGCCAGACATATGAATGTGTTGACGCATTTGCGTCATCAAATGTGTACCAGTATCCTCCGAGCTTGTTCGCGTTATCCCCGTCCGTGCAGTCATCCACAAGGAAATCCACAAGCGGCGCATTGGGCGTTGGTGTTATAGTCGGTGTCGGGGGTATGACAACTGTAGGTAACGGCGTAGGCATACAGCCTCCGACGCAGTTATATATTGTCAAATCGTCTACCTCAAGGTCAATGCCCGCAACATTTGTATTATCCGGAGCTGTTGACTGGAACTGTATGGAATTAACAAACTTCAGGGCGTCTGTCCTCAGAATTGTTGTTCCCCACCATGGAAGCTGAGTTAAGTCACTGAATGGTATGGTAATAAGTGTCCATGTTGACGTCAGCGGGAACGCTTTTCCATACATGTTCTCGCTTGGATTTGGAGGCGTAAACGCGTTCGGGTGTCCCAGTTTCATCCTGAAAGATGTCATGGTGGAACTTGAACTTCTGGCGTAGAAACTTATTCCACTGCAGCAGCCTATATCTTTTGGCATTTCCGGCTGGGCAAGATTAGTACCCATTCCAATAAAACCATAGCCTTTGCCAGCCGCGATGTCTGCCGCCGTATTTATTACCGCACCGGTTACCTTGGCCGCTCCACCTGACATTCCTGTTGTATGGTCAGGTGCTTTCATCATAAAGGTCTCTGTCGGCCTGCCGTCAACAACCGCGCGTTTGTCAGATACAGGATCCGTATATGACAACCCTGTTCCTGCGTCATCAAACGCGTACCAGTAACCGCCGTGTAAGTTTGCGTTATCACCATCATTGCAGTCGTCTATAAGCACATCAACCGGAAGGCTTGTGTCAGGTGTATTCGTTATTGTCGGAGATGGCGGTATCGGTGTAAATGTCAGCGTCGGCGGTATCGGCGTATTTGTGGATGTGGGAGGCAATGGCGTATTAGTCATTGTCGGAGGCATCGGTGTATTTGTCGCGGTTGCCGGCAGCGGCGTATTTGTTGCCGATGCTATGGGCGATACCGAGAATGTGGAGGTCGGTGGAAGCGGCGTCATTGTATCCGTAGCCGTAAAAGCCGGCGATGCCGTCCAGGTTTCCGTAGGAGGTACGGGTGTCCGCGTATCCGTCGGGCTGTAATAGGGCGTATCAGTCTTTGTGAATGACGGCGTCACCGTGCTTGTCCTGGTACCCGTAAATGTCGATGTTATTGCGGGTGACGGCGTCCATGATTCCGTATTAGTCGGCGAGGCCGGCTGAGTTGTTTTGGTGGCCGTGGGAGTCCAGTTCTGCGAGCACTCAAACTCCACGTCATCCACTGAGAAATCAACCGTATGGCTGGGCCCCTTGCTTTCAAACTGTATTTGCTGCAGTTTGGCAAGCACTAACGCCACCGTGGTCTTTGTGCCCCATCCCCTCTCCTGCGTGAATATGGAGAACGGTATGTTCATCTGTTCCCATCCCTCGGACGCTCCTATGGTGCTCCTGAATGTGTACTTGAACTCGTTGCCGCCAGTTATAACGGTCGGGTCAGACTTTAATTTTACGCTGTACAGGTTTCCGTCGCCTTTTGCCCAGAATGTGAGCCCGATAAATCCGCCCATGTTGGCGCTTGACCCGTCAGACCTCATGTTCGTCCCCATCCCGACAAACGGCACTGTTGCATTGCTTACCGTCCCTGTTATCCTCGCGCAGAACAAGGAACCGTTTGCTCCGGGCGCGCTCATGGTAAATGTGACCCCATGCGGCGAGTCAGGCCATATTGTCGACGCTTTTGCCGTACCTGTGTCATTGGCGTATGTATACCAGAACCCGCCAAACTCGTTCATGTTGTCCCCGTCTTCCATGCTGTCAAGCTTTTCTCCGACACAATATGTCGGCGTAGGTGTCGCCGGCAGGGCCGGGTAGAACTCTATGTCGTCCACCATTATGTCAAACTGCGTTGTCGGCTGGCCTACGGTCTGCCACTGAAGGTCTGTCGCGTTTCTCAATACCAGCGCCTTATCCATGATTATCGTGCGCCATGTCGGCTGTGTCAGCGCCGAGAACGGCACGTCCACCTGCGACCACGCCGTGGATCCGGCAAAATCAAAATTATAATCCGCTCCCGCCGCGCTTGTTACAGACGCCGGGCATGATATCTTTACCGTATAATGCTTAATGTCATTGGTTTTTACCTTGAAACGGAATCCTCCCGCAGCCAGCCCGTATACCGTCAGGTCCTTTACCGCATATGTGGGCGATCCGCTGTCAGCGCTTGTCCCTGACCCCATCCCTATGAATCCCCACGCGCATGCCGTGGTTACATTTCCCGTCATCCTGGCCCCAAATACCGTGCCGTACGGGCTTGTCGGATATCCCGGCGCCTGCATGGAAAACGGCGTCGGCGTCTTTCCCGCTGTTGCCGAGTGGTTGTCCGACCACGGCACTACAAGCGAGGTGCCTTTATTATTGTTATCATTGTCATCGTATGTATACCAGTAGCCGCCCCACATATTTACATTGTCCCCGTCTTCGCAGTCGTCAAACAGGTCTCCCTGTTTCGGCGTCGGCGTCGGCTGTGCTGCCCCGAACATCCTCGGGCAGTTTCCTGTTGCCTGCAGCATTCCTAATAATGCCAGCGATACGTTATAAAAATGTCCAGTGTCCGACTGCTGCGCTACAGCGTCATTGTAAAACGCCTGCAGCTGCCCCGCCGGCGCTGTGCTGTACATAAACGCCGTGGTTACCGGCCCTACCCTTGATCCGTTATGCGTCGCGTCCTGCCTTACTCCGTTGTTTGCCGCGTTTATGTCGTATCCCGCTCCGCATGTCGTCGCTGATCCGTTAAAAAACGCCGCGTTCAGCTTTATCTGCGCCAGCGCGTTCGCGTCCGTGTTCCAGCAGTAATCCAGCGAATACCTCCACGGTATCCTGCACGAATTGTAACTGTCTATGTTTGATACCGCGCCTCCGTTTGCCGTGCACAACTCTGTCGCCAGCCCCGTTGTGCCGCTCCTGGTTCCGCCAGTGGTCAGCATCGTCCATGTCCTTGCTATTACCTTGTTCCATGTCGTCGTGTCTCCGCTCTGTATACCGAACTCGCGGTACCATGCCGGCGTGAAGTATGACGGGTATGTGTTTGTGTTGCTTGCGTGCGTGCAGTAATCCCCCGGGTACGGGTGGAAATCCGTAGTGTCTATGTCCTGCGACGATATCTTTCCGATTTCCAAACTCGCAAGGGAATTGTAGTTAACCCCGGAGCTTCCCCACCTGCGGTGGGCCAGTATCAGCGCCATGGCTATGTCTTCGTCCGCGTCTGTCGCGGAGTTCGGGTCTAAGTTATTTCCGTTCTGGTCCACGAGCCATGCCATCAGCCCGCCTTTTACCGAGTGCTGTACCTTATAATTCCATAAATTGTTAAACAGCGGCTGGTCATCAAACCATACCGCAAGCAGCATCCCGTATCCGATTCCTTCCGACGCTGTACCGCCGTATACGGCGTTATTGTTCAATCCTTCAGGATACCTCACCCTCTGGTATGCCCCAGCTGTCACGACAAAGTTGCTTTTCCAGTTGGGGTAATACGTCGACTCAAGCAGCGCCGAGTCCGCTAGCTGCGCCGACCCCGCCGCGTACGTCACCTGATATGTCGCGTATCCGCTTGCCGCGGGCGTGATATAAAACATGCACGCAATAATAGTAAAAAGGACAAAAACCAATTTTTTATTCATAAAATCCTCCTAATCCGTACCGGATTATATAACAAAATATTAGCAAACCTCTAAAAAATTGCCTTATATTACTTTAATATTATAATTTTGTCAATCTTTGATTTAGTTTCTGTGCCGCCTTTTTTGGCGATTATCATGTAATAATAGGTGCCGTTTGATAAACTTTTAAACAGATCCGCCTTACATCCGATATAACCAATATTCATGGCTATGATGGATTGGGCCTGATTCAAGGTAACACTTCTGATAAGCCTCTGCCCCGACGTGTAAACTTTGATAGTGATAGAATCCACATCCGGCCGGGCAACCCTGAATCCTATAAGCAGATCCCCTTTTTTAGGGTTATATGGGTTTGGATGCGGCTTCAATCCGTCAACAGCCTGAGTGTCCGGCGTGGATGTATATGTAACCGTCGCTGTGGGTAATAACGTTTTTGTGATGGTGCTTGTGGGCGTGTATGTTCCGGTTGCGGTATTAACCGGCGTATTGGTCTTGGTGAAAGTAGCCGTATCCACAGGAGTATTTGTCCTGGTAAAAGTGGCCGTATCTGCCGGAGTATTCGTTGCGGTATTGACAGGCGTATTTGTCGCCGTGTTAGCAGGGGTGTTTGTTGACGTGTTAACCGGCGTATTTGTGGCAGTATTTACCGGCGTGTTCGTATATGTGGCGGTATTGCCCGGCGTGTTTGTGAATGTATTCTCCGGCGTATTTGTATATGTAAAGGTATTGCCCGGCGTGGAAGTCTGGCTTATCGAAGATGTAGCCGTGACAGAGGAACTCGCGGTCGGAGTAACCGTGGCTGTATTGGTGCTGGTCCCTGTGCTGCTGGGCGTAGCCGTAGCGGTATACGTTTTTGTATCCGTAACCGTATATGTCGGGCTGTTCGTATATGTCTCTGATATCGTAGGGGATGCCGTGAAAGTAGGCGAAACAGTCCATGTTTCGGTTGTCGTGCCTGTCTCCGTGGCCGTGGGCGTATTGCTGAAAGTCTGGGTTTGAGTAAATGTAGGCGTTACCGTGGCCGTGTTAGAACTTGTCGGCGTATTTGTAAACGAGCTGGTTTCTGTCACGGTCGGCGTGCTTGTTTTTGTCGAAGACTCCGTCGGGCTGGCCGTCTTCGTGCCCGTGTCAGTTACAGTCGGCGTATTAGTCGGGGAATTGATAGGCGTATTTGTATATGTGGAAGTCGCGGTTGAAGATTTTGTGGAAGTGCTTGTAGCCGTCGGGGTATCCGTCGGCGAGTTTGCCGGGGAATTTGTAAATGTGGGTGTCGGCGTCGCTGACCTGGTGGCGCTGTTCGTGCCTGTCGGCGTATTTGTGGATGTGTTTGCCGGCGTATTGGTATATGTCCCGGTAGGCGTGGATGATTTTGTATACGTGCCTGTTGCCGTGGAAGTATATGTTGCCGTGTCCGTCTTGGTCGGCGTCGCGGATTTCGTATTTGAGCTGGTCCATGTGGGCGATACCGTATGCGTGGGCGTAATGGTGCTTGTTGGAGGCTGAATTGTTTTAGTTACCGTGGGAGTCCAGTTCTGCGAGCACTCAAACTCCACGTCATCCACTGAGAAATCAACCGTATGGCTGGGCCCCTTGCTTTCAAACTGTATTTGCTGCAGTTTGGCAAGCACTAACGCCACCGTGGTCTTTGTGCCCCATCCCCTCTCCTGCGTGAATATGGAGAACGGTATGTTCATCTGTTCCCATCCCTCGGACGCTCCTATGGTGCTCCTGAATGTGTACTTGAACTCGTTGCCGCCAGTTATAACGGTCGGGTCAGACTTTAATTTTACGCTGTACAGGTTTCCGTCGCCTTTTGCCCAGAATGTGAGCCCGATAAATCCGCCCATGTTGGCGCTTGACCCGTCAGACCTCATGTTCGTCCCCATCCCGACAAACGGCACTGTTGCATTGCTTACCGTCCCTGTTATCCTCGCGCAGAACAAGGAACCGTTTGCTCCGGGCGCGCTCATGGTAAATGTGACCCCATGCGGCGAGTCAGGCCATATTGTCGACGCTTTTGCCGTACCTGTGTCATTGGCGTATGTATACCAGAACCCGCCAAACTCGTTCATGTTGTCCCCGTCTTCCATGCTGTCAAGCTTTTCTCCGACACAATATGTCGGCGTAGGTGTCGCCGGCAGGGCCGGGTAGAACTCTATGTCGTCCACCATTATGTCAAACTGCGTTGTCGGCTGGCCTACGGTCTGCCACTGAAGGTCTGTCGCGTTTCTCAATACCAGCGCCTTATCCATGATTATCGTGCGCCATGTCGGCTGTGTCAGCGCCGAGAACGGCACGTCCACCTGCGACCACGCCGTGGATCCGGCAAAATCAAAATTATAATCCGCTCCCGCCGCGCTTGTTACAGACGCCGGGCATGATATCTTTACCGTATAATGCTTAATGTCATTGGTTTTTACCTTGAAACGGAATCCTCCCGCAGCCAGCCCGTATACCGTCAGGTCCTTTACCGCATATGTGGGCGATCCGCTGTCAGCGCTTGTCCCTGACCCCATCCCTATGAATCCCCACGCGCATGCCGTGGTTACATTTCCCGTCATCCTGGCCCCAAATACCGTGCCGTACGGGCTTGTCGGATATCCCGGCGCCTGCATGGAAAACGGCGTCGGCGTCTTTCCCGCTGTTGCCGAGTGGTTGTCCGACCACGGCACTACAAGCGAGGTGCCTTTATTATTGTTATCATTGTCATCGTATGTATACCAGTAGCCGCCCCACATATTTACATTGTCCCCGTCTTCGCAGTCGTCAAACAGGTCTCCCTGTTTCGGCGTCGGCGTCGGCTGTGCTGCCCCGAACATCCTCGGGCAGTTTCCTGTTGCCTGCAGCATTCCTAATAATGCCAGCGATACGTTATAAAAATGTCCAGTGTCCGACTGCTGCGCTACAGCGTCATTGTAAAACGCCTGCAGCTGCCCCGCCGGCGCTGTGCTGTACATAAACGCCGTGGTTACCGGCCCTACCCTTGATCCGTTATGCGTCGCGTCCTGCCTTACTCCGTTGTTTGCCGCGTTTATGTCGTATCCCGCTCCGCATGTCGTCGCTGATCCGTTAAAAAACGCCGCGTTCAGCTTTATCTGCGCCAGCGCGTTCGCGTCCGTGTTCCAGCAGTAATCCAGCGAATACCTCCACGGTATCCTGCACGAATTGTAACTGTCTATGTTTGATACCGCGCCTCCGTTTGCCGTGCACAACTCTGTCGCCAGCCCCGTTGTGCCGCTCCTGGTTCCGCCAGTGGTCAGCATCGTCCATGTCCTTGCTATTACCTTGTTCCATGTCGTCGTGTCTCCGCTCTGTATACCGAACTCGCGGTACCATGCCGGCGTGAAGTATGACGGGTATGTGTTTGTGTTGCTTGCGTGCGTGCAGTAATCCCCCGGGTACGGGTGGAAATCCGTAGTGTCTATGTCCTGCGACGATATCTTTCCGATTTCCAAACTCGCAAGGGAATTGTAGTTAACCCCGGAGCTTCCCCACCTGCGGTGGGCCAGTATCAGCGCCATGGCTATGTCTTCGTCCGCGTCTGTCGCGGAGTTCGGGTCTAAGTTATTTCCGTTCTGGTCCACGAGCCATGCCATCAGCCCGCCTTTTACCGAGTGCTGTACCTTATAATTCCATAAATTGTTAAACAGCGGCTGGTCATCAAACCATACCGCAAGCAGCATCCCGTATCCGATTCCTTCCGACGCTGTACCGCCGTATACGGCGTTATTGTTCAATCCTTCAGGATACCTCACCCTCTGGTATGCCCCAGCTGTCACGACAAAGTTGCTTTTCCAGTTGGGGTAATACGTCGACTCAAGCAGCGCCGAGTCCGCTAGCTGCGCCGACCCCGCCGCGTACGTCACCTGATATGTCGCGTATCCGCTTGCCGCGGGCGTGATATAACAAAAAATAACAGATATAAATAAAAAGGTACCTAACGCCTTCAATAATTTATTCATGTAATAAGTACCGCCTCTCGTTTATTGTTTCGCCTAAAAAATAAAACAATATATAGACCTATTCCAACACCTTAAATTTCCTCTTTATATAACACGTCAATATCTTTTAATTTTAAGCTTTCCCGCTCATTTTGTCAAATTGAAAGTGTTACTGTTTTACCACCATAATATTCTTTTTAATTACCCTTTTCCCGAGCTGAATGTAAACAAAATATACGCCCTGTGAAACTGTGCGGTTTTCGTCATTTTTCCCCGCCCATAAGGCTTCATATTTGCCCGGAAGTTTGTCTTCGTCGACTATCTCTTTGACAACCTGCATGTTTTTGTCGTAAATCATTATCCTGACCCTGCAGGCATCTTCAACATTAATCATTATTCTTGATGTTTCTCCCCTGTCAGGGTTTATAAGGTTATTCGCCACAATCGCTTTTTCACTTTCAAGTAAAGGTATTCTCGTGGGAACCGGAACTTTGTCCAATCCGCTTGCGGCCGATACCATACCGCTATTTTCAACCTGCGAAACTCCATTTGACTTGTTTCCGCCTGACGGCACAACCTGCTGGCTCATGCCTGAATTGGATGAATTAACCGGCGCCATATATGGCGCGGAAGCAATTACTTCCTTTTTTTCTTCATTTTTAGGTGGATCAATGACTGCAGGCGCTTCTTTTTTCGCTATTTCAACTGATTTTACAGTTGTTTTTGAAGTTTCAGTCGTAACTTTCTTTACTGACGCAACCGTTGTTTTTTCAGCTTTTTTGACTGACGCAGTATTAACTTCAACGGTTCCAGGCTTGTTATATATAAGGAGAAAGCCTGCTATGACTGCCACAGCAAAAGTGCTTCCATATGATAATGCAGGAAACCACCTGAACCCGGAAACTGCTGTTGGAGCGGCAATCCTTGCCATAATCCTTGTTTCCATGAAATCCGGAGCTTCAACTTTCATAGAATTCGTAAAAACGGTCATATTTATAAGGTCTTTTTTATAATCGGCGCATTCTTTGCATGATTTCAAATGAGATTCAACAATGGAAATGTCACCGGCTTTAATTTCACCGTCCACCATTTCCATAATCAGCTCTTTATGTTTTTCGCATTTTATTTCTTGCATTTTTTAAACCTCCAATCGTTAAATATATGACAACGACCCGCTAAAAAAGTTTCGCTGTATTTTTACATAAAAACCTGACACAACGAATTGACAATTATAAGATATTGTCTTTCTGAAGCTTTTCCCTTAAATTCTCCCTTGCCCTGAACAGTTTTGATTTAACTGCCGGAACAGAAAGCTTCAACAACTGGCCGATCTCCTCATAAGACAGCCCGTCCACATCACGCAAAAGTATCACGTTTTTTTGTTCTTCCGTGAGCTCATCGATCCTTTTATAAACGGTCTTACGCATGTCATCGGACACAAATTCCTTGTCCGGCTGTTTTTCTTCCTTTTCCTGTATCTCGTTTACCAGGCTTTCCCTTTCCTCGCCGCCCGGCTCATAAAACTCCTCGATAAAATTGGCTTTCAGGCGCTGCATCTGTTTTAACCTGTTCTTACAGCTGTTCATGGTTATCCTGTATATCCACGTGGAGAGCTTTGAGTCGCCCCTGAAAGAGGCGAGGTTGTTATATACGCTGACAAACACTTCCTGCGTCACGTCCTCCGCGTCTTCCCTGTTGCGCAAAAAATTATAACAATGGCCGAATACGACCTTTTTGTATTTGTTTATGATTTCCTCAAAATATTTTGTCTCGCCTTTTTTAACGCGCTTTATGATCTCAAGTTCGTCCATGTGCCTTCCAATTTTCAATTTTATATTTTAAATTTTCAATTAAAGGCAGGATCTGCCGTTAATTGAAAATTTAAAATTGAAAATCCAAAATTAAAACATGTATTTTATAGTCACCCTATGCGCGTTGTCGGACACAAAGTACGGCTGATACGCGTAATCCACAAAAAAATCGTTTAGCTTTATCCCGGCGCCCGTGGCCACCCGGCCCTCGTTCCTGCCGAAAATATATCCGTACCTGAAGACAAAAAACTTTTTGTATATGGCTTCCATCCCGAAAGAAGTCTCGGTGCCTTCATCCTCATTTAAAAAAACGCGTTCCTCTATGTAAAGCGATATTTTATACTCTTCCTCATACTTATATACTTCAGTGCCGTAACCCGCCCGGAACACTATGGGATACAGTGTCTTTTCCTTAAAGAAAGATGTGCCAATCCCCAAATTTTCAATATCCGCGCCTATAGTGTACCTGCTTTCATAATTTCTGTAAAGCATTCCCGCTGTTATAACCGCCCCGAAGTTCGTGCTGTTATAAAGTTTTTCAGCCACAACTTTCAGATTTGCCCCTATATTATACTCTTCATTGAGGGCCCTCGAATATGTCCCTCCTATTATGGCGTCATAATTTTCAATCCTCTCCACAGGCTCGCCGAATTCATTTGTCCTAAAGAGAGTGTCGTTAGCGGAATACATCAGGTACGCTCCCGCGCACGAGGAAACATCCAGCGGCAAGGCATACTGCACCTGCTCGTAGTGCGTGTTAAAAACAGAGGCATAATGGGAAAATATCACATAGCTGTTCTTTATTCCCTGAAGGGTTGCCGGGTTCATGGTGGAAGCCCCGGGCCGCGCGTAATACGGGGCATATATGCCTCCGAGCGATGTTTCCCTGGCCTGAATGTTTACAAGCAGAAAACTACCGGCTGTATTTCCGGCAGCAGATATTTTGAAAGGAATTGCCGCGAACAAAACCGCTGATATAAACAATGATTTAAAAATACGGTTTTTAGAAAGCGGCATAAGGTTTTTTACACTGAATCGCGGATAATGAGTTCCGGCTCAAAACTGATAATTTTGCTTTCATACGGCGTCTTGCCTTCCACTATATCCATGAGCACGTCAAAAGCCTGCCTTCCCATCTGGGCGATGGGCTGCCTTATGGTGGTAAGCGAAGGGTTTGTCAGGTTTGATATGTAAATATCGTCATACCCGATGACCGCTATGTCGTCAGGCACCTTAACCCCCATGGCTTTTGCGGCGTCAAGCACGCCTATGGCCGTCACGTCCCCGGCCGCGCAGAATATGGCGTCTGTATCCGGGGATTTTTTAAGGAGCTGTTTTAAGCATTTTTCCCCTTCTTCGAAATTATAATTTTTCACCCTCACGACATTCTTCTCGTCAAATGCCATGCCAAAATCATTTAAGGCGTCTTTATAGCCTTTAAGCCGTTCCTCCGCGTTTAATCCTGATTCCCCCACTATAAGCCCTATGTTTTTCCTCTTATTCTTGGCAAAGTATTCCGTGGCCATATATGCGCCCTTTATATTCTTAAATTTTACTGTTGGCGCGCCTTCTATGACCTCTTCTATGAAAACTACGGGTATGCCTTCCTTCTTGAATTCGTCAAGAAGTTCCTTTTCCATCCTTAACGAGATGATTATTATCCCGTCGGCCCTGCGTTCATAAAAAAGCCTGCGGAGCATCTCGTTCTCGTTTTCCTCAAGCCCTCTGGTCGAATACAGTATCAGGTTATACTGGGTATTCCTTAGATTCGCCTCTATGCCGCGGACAGACTCAAGGGCAAAAAGCGACGCAAAAAATGAAGCCACAACCGCGATGTTATTGGTTTTGCCTTTGACGAGGCTTCTTCCTATATAATTAGGATGGTAGTTCATTTCCTTTATGGCGCTTGCCACAAGCTCCTTTGTTTTCTGGCTTATCTTGGGGCTGTTGTTTATGACCATGGAAACAGTGGCAGGGGTCACACCCACCCTCTTTGCTATGTCCTTTATCGTAACCCTCATTTGCTTTGCTCCTTCAGTTATTTATCAGATGTCTTCCATGCGCTGCAAGTAGGCTTATTACCTTCCGGGAACCGGCGGTATCTGGGCTTTAAGCTGCTCCACATAATCCTTAAGTTTGGTGTTAGTCGGGTCGATTTCAAGGGCTTTAGCGTAAGCTTTCATTGCCATGGCTTTCTTGCCCATGTTTAAAAAACAGGCGCCTATGCCCATGTATGACGGCGCGTAGTTGCGGTATCTTTTTATGCACTCTGAGAATTCGATAAGCGCGTTGGAAAACTGTTTTTTGTAAAGGAGTTCATATCCTTTTTTATAATATACGGAAGCTTCCTTCGGGTTTTCAGTGGAATGGCTTTCAGGGGTTCCCAGGAACTTGCCTGTCACCGATATCCTCTGGGAAAGCCCGAGCTCGGCATAAGGCGACATAACGTAATCCACGTCAACGGTAGTTTCCTTATTTACTGTAAGCCTGTAGCCGAAACCCGCCGTGATACCGGCGAGCGCCCCAAGGTCTTCAAAGAATTTGTAACCGAGCCTTAAGGCTATTGTGTGGAATTTATTCAGTTCCCAGTACTTTTCAACGCCCATCCTGACCTTAAAGAAACCTTCCACCGGGTAGTAAAGTATATCCACGGAACCTGCCGCGTTATTCTCAATGTAGTTGAAGGAGCCTTCTTCAGTGAATGATATGAAGGCGTTTTCCAGCGGGAACCTGTAGCCAAAGCCGAATTTAACGACCGAGGGCAGCGACGGGCGGTTATTGGCAACCCCGATGTTCTCGAGGGTCAGCCCCATGGAATAATTTTCATAGCGCGGGTAAAAATAAGCGCCGATATTTACCCCGAATCCGCCGCCGGTATCATCCGCTATGGTTTCGCTGATAATATTGACGTTTATTCCGAGCGATAAGTCCGCAAAAAGCGAGTCATCCCCGATTATTTCCGATAATTTTTTGGCGTATGCCACAGTCACGTTAAAATCCGTGGCCTTTATCTTCGCGCCGTCATATAAATAATCTCCCGCGGGAGTTTCCCCGGTTTTGAATATTTCCCCGGCATTTAAGAATAATCCGTAAGCCGCGATCGTGCCGAAGCCCTTTATGGGAAGGGCGTAAGCCATGTATTCAAAGTTTACATCCACAAGCCAGACAGAATGCATCAGGCATACCTGGTTGCGTGTCAGCTGGGCTAATCCCGCCGGATTCCAGTAAACAGCGTTGACGTCGTCAGCGATCGCGACAAAAGCCTCACCCATGCCCGCCGGCCTTGCGCCCTGGGATAATTTAAGGAAGTTAGAAGAAGTTATCCCCGCTCCGCCCGCCGGGAATAGCTGTGCGGAAAAAAGAAGAAATAGAGCCATAATTATAATGATTTTACGTGACAATTTCATTATTTGCGCACTCTCCCTGATATTATGAAACAACAAAGTTATTTTACAGTAAAACGGGGGATTTTTCAACAGGCATTTATGAATACAATTATGAATTTTCAATTTTATATTTTCAATCAACCACAACAACTCAAATATAAGAACTCAAAATAAAAATCCCTGCAAAAAGCTCTGTTTTAATTGAAAATTCAGAATGGAAAATTGAAAATTTATTTAAGGTTTTTAATAATCTGCGCCGCGGTTGGGTTTGCGGGGTTAATCCTTAAGGCTTTTTCCGCGTATTCCCTCGCTTTTGCCCTGTCGTTCCTTGCCGCGTAAACAAACGCGAGGTTGGTGAGTATTGTGGGGTCGTCTGGGGCCAATTGGGACGCTTTTTCCCATTTTTCTTCGGCCTTTGCCATGTTTTTCATGTAATAATAACAGAGCCCCACGTTGGTATACGCGCCGCTGTTTTCAGCAAACAGCAGGCCGCGTTCGTAGAAAGCCGATGCCACGCCAAAATAGTTCGCCATCCGCATCGAATCCCCCAACGTAAAAAACGCCATCGCGTAATTATCCAGCACCAGCCTCTGCGTGAATTCGTCATATTTAACCCTCTTGCCTGTCAAGCCCCTGAAAGAATAAACTGCGATGGGGGTATCGCTTACGACCCTGCGCTCGGCCGGCCCCTGGATTTTGTACAAAAGGCCGTTTGGCGTGAGCATTGAAGGGTTTATGAAACCGGCGTTATACACGTTTGAATAGTAAAACAGCCTTCCCGGGTTAGCCTGAATTATGGATAGTATGTATGCCCCGGGCGAGCTTCCTTTTTCCGGCAGGTTCACGCTGCCAGGGTAATTGCGTTTGACCTGGCCTAAGTACCAGTCATAAAGCAGGACCACAGGTATGAGCGGCGTGAATTTTTCTTTGTCGACAAGCGTCTTATACAGTACGGCCCCGACATTCATGTCGCCTTCAGTAAAAACTATTGAATTTTCAGGCAGGGTCTTGGATATATTTTCAGCAAAATCATATCCGATAAAATACCTGGAATAACCCGGATTATTGAAAAACGCCATGGCCGCGGTTAAAACCGCGAGCGCGCCGGCTAAGGCATACACCCGGGCCTTTTTGCCTATGAACCCGGCGGCCCATGAAAAAAAAGCCGAAACGAAAAGCGCGGCAAAGACATATGTCGATACCATGTAGGGTTTTATTATCCACTCGGTTTTTGCCGGAGGCGTCGCAAACGACGCCACGCTTACCGCGACAAGCAGGAACGCGCCCGTTATTGCCGCGCCCTGAGCAAAATCCTTTTTGATAAGGATATACGCGCCGGGTATAAGCAGCAGCGCAAAGAACAGCGGATACTCGCTGTAAAACAGGTTTTTTAAGTAAAACATGAGCAGCCCCGCGGTATGCGACAGCTTATGCGCGTTCTCGATACCCGAGTATTGCGCCCTGGATATGAGCCATATGAAGTCATTAACCGTCTTGATGTCCCCCCACGCGTATGCCGGCATCCCGGCGCTGCGTATCCAAACGTATAAATATACGCCGCAGCCAAAAATAAAAAAGGCGGCCGCGGTCATCAACGATTTTAACGTAAGGCTTTTTCTCTTCATGAAAAGGTAAAACAGGGCCGCCGGCGCGATTACCGCCATGGAAGTCCAGTGGTTTCCCATGGATATCCCGTATATAAATGAAAACAGGTACAGGAATTTTTTCCCGTCCCCGGCCCTGAAAAGCGCCCACAGGCATACAGCCAGGAGAAAACTGTTTAACGCGTATATGGAACCCTTCGCGAAGCTTCCCTGGAGCCACGCCGAGGCTCCGAGCATGTAAAATACCGCGGCTATCAGCGCCGCTGCCTGGGCTTCCCCGTTCTCTTCAAGCTTAAAGTGTTTTTTCGCCGTGGAAAATGCAAGAAGGTATATCATGAAACCCGCAAGCAGAGAAAAAAACGCGGACATCAGGTTTGCCCTGAAAGCAGTGCTGCCCAGCGGGATAAACGTGAATATTTTTCCTATCATGGTATTTAATGGATACCCGGGCGGGTGCTGGACCCCAAGCGTATGAAATGCCACTGAAGTCTCGGGGCTGTCGTCCGAATTAAATGAAGGCGCCATGTTCCCCGTGTATAAAGCAAGTATGGCAAGAAAAAAAAGCGCTGCGGGAATAATTTTCAGTATGTAAGTTTTTTTCAAAACAGCACCAGCAGCATGGGCACCACGGGAATTAACAGCAGCAGGGCCGTGATTGAAACGACCGCGGCCGGCGGAAATTCAGGCGGCGAATAATAAAAAACCACTGTATGGCTCCCCGGCTTAAGGAAGACCGACTTGAACGTGGTATATGACTTAAATATCCTGGCCGGGGCTCCGTCCACTGAGGCTTTCCATCCCGGGTAATAATTATCAGTAACGGTGAGGAAACCGGCTTCCCCGCAGGTTACTTTTATCTTTATGGTATTCAGGTCAACATCAGAAAAATCAACTTCTGTCCTGGCTGCCGCGGTTTTGCCCCCGGCCGCGCCCTCAATTACAGCCTCGGCCCGCGCCCTGTCCGCTTCCTCAAGGACCATGGTCTTCGAAGGGTTAAAACCCTTCTTGAATAATTCCAGATATCCGTCCTTTTCGGCCACATACTTAACTCCCGAAGAAACCGGCAGGAAGAAAGCTTCTTTAAGCGCGTTTGAGTTCATATACAGGTCTGTAGAGCCTTTACTAGCCAGTTTCAGGTACCTGCCCGAAATCGGCGACCTGCTTGAAATGTACCTGGCAGAAAGAAGTGAAAATGCCGGTTTATCCCAGGGCTTATCCATCACGCCAAAATAAGACTTTACCCGGGCAAACGAAAGCAGGGACAGCGAATCAAATCCCTCGGCGTTCTTAAACGGATACCAGAGGTTTATGTTGGGTGTGAAAACATCCCTGATATAATAGTAGAGCTCCTCGTAGGTGTTTGAATCAATGTCAAACTCAAAAGGATTGGCTATGCCCGGAGCGAGTACGCGGTACCCGTTCATACCCGGGTCTGCCATGACAAATTCCGCCTGCTTTGTGGTTTCCGACATGAGCTTATACGTGGTAAAATTCCCGTTGCCCGGAAGATGAATGACAAAGAGCCCTGAAACCGCGATGGCCATTGCCGCGCCTTTTACATAACCGTTCCTTAACCCTTTTATCCCGGCCAGGTAAAAGACGGCCGCTGACGCGCATAGAAAAACGGTATATATCAGGAATTTTCCGGCAAATCTGGCGTAGATATTCACCGCGTCAAACGTGGCCTGGAAACTCATGGCAGGGTCGAAGATTTTTCTGTACGACCCGAGTATAAAATTCCTGTAAATGTCCGCGAACAGATAAATAATCAGCATTATTCCGGCGCACGCAAGCGCAACTTTTGAGAAGGCTTTGGCTTCCCCGTCCGCCCCGTAAAAAAGGCTGTCAAACCCCGCGGCCGCGAGAAAGCAGATGAAAAAGTAAGTAATTACTATTATCTTTGAATGGTACCTCATGGAAGACAGGAATCCCACGCTTTCATACATTTTCTTATAAAACGGCATGTTCCCGGCGAAAACAAACAGGAGCGACACAGCAATTACGGACATCATCAATATTTTAAGTTTTCTGTCTTTCATTTTCAGCATGCCAAGGCCCAGCAGCGCCACCGGCAATACTCCTATGTCTATTAAACCCACCCAGTTGAGGAAACTCGAGTGTTTGGAGAAGAAATCAGTTAAGAACGGGAAAAAGAATGACATCAGGTGCTCAAACTTCATGAACCCGCCGATATTTTCCTCGAAAGAAATGCCCCCCACCGCCCTTTTTGATTGAAGGATAAAGTTTGCCGTGGGCAAAAGCTGTATAAGCGCCAGGGCCCCCAATAAAAAACAGATCAAAAGGTAATTTTTAACGGCGTCAATCCGGTGCCCCTTATTGAGGTATACCAGCTCATAAATAAAGAATATCGAGAATATCGTGAAGATGTAAATAAAAAACTGCGGGTGCCCGCCCAGCAGCGACAGTGCAAGGAACAGGGGTATCATGAACTTGTCCGCGGACTTTCCGCTTTCCGCGTATTTCTTCGTAAAATATAGCGCAGCGGGCATCCACCCCAGCACATTTATCTCTGCAAGCTCCACGGCCTTTATTGTCGTAAAAAAACCGAACGCCAGCATGCAGGCGGCCATGAAACTTCCCTCCTCGGAAATCTTATAAAGCCTGAAAAAACCATACGCAAAAATTGCCATTACAAGGAAAATGAGATAAGTGGTTATCCGCAATGCCGCGTCAGGCGCGAGCACATGGTAAAAAATATTCAGCGGGTAAAATACGGCCGTCTGCATGTTCGCCATGAGAGGGTTTCCGCAGTAGATGTACGGGTTCCAGAAAGGCATGACCCCGTGCTGTATGGCATTGGCGGTCATTATCCTGAAAGGCATGAAATAATGCATCATGTCCAGCCACGATATGAGCTTACCCTGAAAGTACATGGGAAAGAAAACAAAAAGCGGGAGGATCGCGAGGATTATCTGATAGACGCGGTCTTTCTTAGTCATTTGACCGCAGTATTAAGCAGGAGTTCCCTTATCACTTTTGCGCCGAATACGCTGGAATTGCCGTGCGGGTCATACTCGGGTGATATTTCGAGCACGTCCATGCCCACTATGTTCAGCTTTGAAAGCCCGGGCATTAAGTCCATGAAATCCCTGTAAAAAATACCGCCGGCCTCGGGCGTGCCAAGCCCGGGAAGGCACGCGGGGTCAAAAACATCCATATCAAGGGACATGTAAACCGGGGAGTCTTTTATGTCTTCAACTACCTCGTCAAAACGCTCTACTTTGCTGTCCACAAATATATTGTGCTTCTTCATGTGGAGCCACTCGGCTTTTTCAAACGACCGGATGCCGAACATGTATAAATTCTCATTGCCGATGACTTCAGTGGTAAGCCTTGCCGCGGACGCGTGCGAGAGCCTGCTTCCGGAATATCCTGTCCTGAAATCCGCGTGGGCGTCAAAGTATATGACTTTCAGGCCCTTATATTTTTTATGGTATTGCTTCATGATGGGGTATGTTAAGAGGTGCTCCCCTCCTATATATAAGGCTTTCTTTTTATTCTTTAATATGTAGCCGCAGAGTTCTTCCACTTCATCAAGGGCCTTTTCACTGTTCCCAAAAGGCAGCTCCAGGTTCCCCATGTCCGCTATCTTATAATCAGTTAAATCCCTTTCCTGCTCATGGGAAAAAGTCTCTATGGAATAGGAGTGTTTGCGTATGGAGTCCGGGGCAAAACGCGAACCCGGCCTGAAAGAGGAAGTGCCGTCATAGGGAAGACCGACCACGACAGACTTTGCCGCTTTAAAAGAAGCGTCGCAACCTATGAAGTTGGGGTCCTTTATGAAATTCATTTTATCCTGTCCTGCACGAACTGCGGCAGCGCGAAAGCCGCGCCGTGAAGTTCGGGTGTGTAGTATTTGCATTTGCCTATCTTTGATTTTTTATTCTTAATTTCCTTCAAGTCGTGCTTTTTTGACGCCCAGGAAAAACTCCACATGCCCGAAGGATATATGGGTATGAACGCCAGGTAAAGGCCTGCTTTGCTGAATATCTTTTTCAGCCTGTCCTGAACGTTCTTGATGATATCCGCGTCAAAGAACGGGTCCTCTGACTGCATTACCATGATGCCGTCTTTTTTAAGGGCGTTATGGACATCCTTAAAAAATTCCGACGAAAACAATCCGCCGGCTATATCCGACGGGTCAGTGCCGTCAACGAGTATCACGTCGTACTTATCGCACGAGTCTTTTACATATTTGATGCCGTCGCCGAACATGAAGTTTACCCTCTTGTCCTGCTCTAAGCCTTTTACAAGCGCCGGGAAGTATTTCTTGGATACGGTGTATACGTCATCGTCTATCTCGACGAAATCTATGTTCTTTACCCCTTTATGCCTCATGACTTCCCTGACCGTGCCTCCGTCGCCTCCGCCGATGACCAGAACATTTTCCGGGTTCGGGTGGGCGAAAAGCGGCACATGGGTTATCATGTCGTGGTATACGAATTCCTCTTCCGTTGATACCATGTAGCATCCGTCTAATGCCATCAGGTTTCCGTGTTTCTCGGTCTCCCAGACTTCAACCATCTGGTACTTGGAGCGCTTGCCGTAGAGTTTCTTCTTTATCTTAAATGAAAGCGCTGTGTCCCTGTAGACTTCGGTGCACCACTTGCCGGTCATTTTTGCCATCTGATTACCACCAGAGAACGACGGCCGCGTACGCGGCGCCGATTTTCTTCACGTTATGCTGAGCCGATATGGAAAGCACTTCCTTTAATTCATATCCCCTCTGCTTAAAACCTTCCTCAGCCATATGCCTTACTATCTTTTCCACTTCCTGCTTGTGTCCGGCTGCCGAGTATTCCATAATAAGCCCGTTTTTCTTAGGGTCCTTAGGTATGGCTATCGCCACTGCGGCTGATATGATTTCATCCGTCTGAGATGATACTTTTGAAGCAAATGCCACAGGCACAAGCGCGCCAAGCGGAAGCTTTACCGGCTTTATCTGCTTTGAGCCCGGGGGAAGTATGGATGACATCTTCACAAGATTGGTGTTGCCGATGCCCGCGTCGACTAGCGCGTTATCAAAAGCGTTAAGGGGCGTCATGCCTTCGGATTCGCCCGCTACGAGGTAAAATTTATCCGGTATTGTAGTTGTCATGCCCTGAGGCGGAAGCGACACTATCTGCGCCCTTTTAACTGCCTTTTTCGCTTTTTTTGCCATTTGTTTTTCTCCTTTTATTGTCATAAAGACGCGCTGAGTGCGTCTGCCTTTTCTTTAACTAACGGATTTTTATTATAATAAAACTGGGGGGAAAGTCAATGGATTTTAAGACGAAATAAACGATACGGTTTTGCTTTTCCTTTACACTTAACCTTAACCCTCACCCTTAGAATTTGGACTTTATTATTAAGTGTATGCTGGCATAAATACAGTTCCAAAGGCTGAGGGTAAGGGTTAAGGAATACCAATGTATGCTGATATTTTATTTTAAATGGCCCAGCACTTCAGTTGCGGTATCCACCAGCCACTCAAAGGCGTTATCGACCTTGAACCACGCGGAAATATTATTTGCCGCGTATATGACCGCTTCTTCCTCGCTTTTCGGGGTGTACTTATCCGGAAGGTCGTCCGGCATCTTGGAGAAACCGGCAATATACTTAATCACATGAGGGTTCCTGCGGATGGCTTCCTCAGCGTATTTCCTTGAACCGTTTGTCTCCCCATGCATGGCGTAGGAAACAAGGGCCCTCATATAATACCATTCCACGCCGGACTCGTCGCTGAATATGGGGTTTTTCAGGAATATTTCCAGATCATGATATTTCCTTTCCTCGGAAAGGAAACTCATGAGGGTATACCTTATGCCCTGGTTATCCGCCGCGTTTAATTCCAGCATTTCCCTGCACTTTGCCATGGCTTCATGTTTCCTGCCGTTGCGCCAAAGCGCGTTAGCCGTCCCTTCCATGGCCCGCAAATAGGGCCGCGCTTCTGTGGCTTCCCACAGCGCCCCTTTATGCTCCGTGATAAAATCCCCGCCGAGCGTCCTGAGCCCGGCTTCCTCAGCCTTCAAATAAAACTCAAGTTCCTCCTGCTTGTTTTTTGATTTTTCCAGCGCAAGCAGGTTTAGCGCGTCGGCGCAATCCGGGTAAACGCTGAGCGCCTCATAAGCGAGAAGCACCCTGTCCCACACATCCTCCCGCTCGTTTGCCTCATATATCAGTTCCTGGGCTGTCTCCGCGGGCGTCATGGGCCTGTCTGTTTCAGGTATTCCCTTGCTGATGAGTTCATTCCTGAACTCCATTTCCTTCTCTTTTGTATCAAAGGTCATGGATTTCATTATGCTCTGTATCCCTGCCAGCGTCCTCTCCAGAGGATGTATGCCGGGCAGCCGTCCCATGTTCAACATCAAATAATCCCTTCCGGGCATGATAAGAGCGCGGATGTTATGAGAGCCCTTATTTAAGGCAGTTGATGGATGATGGTTTTAGGGTATCTACATTATATATAGCAGATAAAACGGGTATTTTCAATCATGTCGGTAAGCCTTTTGTAACGGGCGCATATCATGCGCCTGCGGTTTTGTTTTGCCTGAAATCAAACCCCAGCTTTGCCGGGCGGATGATATCCGCCCGCTACAAACCCTTAATTTCCGCCAAAAACTCCGCAGGCGTCATTATTTTAATCTTATTATACTTCCCCAGCCCCAATAAATGCTTATCCCCGCTTATTATATAATTCGCCTTCCCGTACACCGCGCATTCGATGAATTTGTTGTCAGCCGGGTCGTTTTTTATTATTGATAATTTGGCATGTGTTTTAACTATGGCGGCCTTTTCCCTGCTCATGAAAAGCATTATGAACTGCTCTATATCCTCATCCGCGGCTTTAAACCTGCTTAAGACATCAAGGTATTCGTCCAGTATTTCCCTGCTGATAAGCGCGGTAAACCTGTTCTTATCCCACAGCTCAATAACCTTCCCCGGATTACCGCCCCAAAGGCTGGAAATCAGGACATTGGTATCAATAACAACTAAAGGTTTTACTTTCATTTCTTCTTATGCCTGGACTTTTTAATTACACCCTCAACATCCCCAACCCCGAACCCCTGCCTTTCAGCGGAATCCCGGAGCCGCCCCCACAACCCGCCTGCTTTGATGGAAATATCATTCTCGTTAATGGGGCGTATCAAAGCGATAGGCTTACCCTTCTGAGTAACCACAATAGACCCATAACTTACGGCATCTTCCATGACCTTATTGGTCTCAAGCTTTAATTCCCTGATATTAGCGAAACGCATGGGTAAAACCTCCTAAATGTAATGCATTTGTAATACATATAGAGTATCACACAGGAAATATAAAAAGTCAAGGCGTGATTAAAATCGCGTAGCTTTTTATTTTTAACTGCGTATTTACTGTGTGTTTTACAGGCCCTTCGTAGGGGCGAGCCGGTGGCTCGCCCTGCCTTTAGTTCTAAACCCGGGCGAGCCACCGGCTCGCCCCTACGAGAACAAATCTTTACAAAAAGAACGATAATGCTGAAAACAAAACAAAAAGGGCGGCTGTTTCCAGCCGCCCTTGCTTCATTCGTAATTTGTAATTATTATTTGGTAATTATATTTTAACCTGCAGTACCGTTACGGAATACGGCGGGAAGTCATAGGTGCCGTTTCCGAGGTTTACGTTAAGTTCTGTCGGGCCGGAGTTTACTATCGGCCTGAAGAGTTCCTTGGACCATACGTATTCCTTTTCGGATAACTGCCATGCCTTGCCTGAGCCTGATACCGGTGTTCCTTTGATGTTTATCTTGGCGCTCGATATGGCGAGCTTTGTCTTATTGATGGCCATTATTGATACTGTGCCGTCATCAACCTTTGCCGCGTATACCGACAGGTCCGGGCTCGAGGATGTGCATTCCACCATGGTTTTGCCGAACCTGTTATAGTACATGTCAAATACCCAGTAATGCGACCTCTCAGAGAACTTGCTGGTCGGGTCATTTTCCTCGTCAAGCAGCCCGTGTCCGCCGCCGGTGCCCGGCTTCTGCGTGTATATGTCCCACACAAACGCCATGTCTCCGCCGACCTTCATGAACGAGCCGAGATAATCCGCGCAAAAGAGCGCGTTCTCTATCATGGCTGTCATGACATTTTCATCGCCGGAATTCCATTCCGTAAGGGCTACTTCCACGTATTTGTTCGGGTACTTTGACGTAATATACTTCTTTATCCATGCCCTGTATTTGGGCATGTATACCGGCCATGTGGTCTGCGGTTTCGTGAGAAGCAACCTGGCGTCGTTATTGGCCCAAAACGGATATTCGTGAATGGCCAGCGTGTCAACATAATCGCCGGAGAGTTTCAGGAACTTTTCCACCCAGTACGGCGCTTCCGTTCCTTCCGCTTTCCATGGTTCGCCTTCTTTTCTTTCCTTATTCATGGGCTGCATCGGTACCGGGCCCATGATCTTAAGCGACCTGTCAAATGTCTTGATCTTGTAAGCCGCCAGGTTGAATACTTTTGAGTAGTTGGCAACCTGCGTCCACCACATCTTGTTCTTCATGTCCGTGGGGGCGTCATACCACTTCTGCCCTTCTTTTGCTTTTTTCGGGCCGGGTACGTCCGGTTTGTTGTCAAGCTCGTTGCCTATTTCGACGTAACGGTACTTTATGCCCTTATTCTTCATGTCCTGGAGCCATTCAACGCCGTAATCAAGCCTCTGCGCTATGGTCTTGCCCGCGGGTGTGAGGATGTTTATTATAGGAAGCGCCTCAACCTGTCCCGGGAAAAACTGCGTGTTCATCCTGATTAAGAACGGGGCCATGCCGCCCATATAGTTAAGCTCCGGCACCCAGTTCTTTGTGCCGTCGTATTTGTAAACATCTCCGGTCTTCCAGTCGTATAGGTTGCCGTAATCGCCGCCGGGAAGCCTGTAAAATGTGGCGCCGATCTTCTGGAGTTTTCCAAGGGCCACATTGTCCCTGTAACCTTCAGGCTTGTGCCAGGCAGCTATGTTCTGGCCGTACATCTTATGCTGGTCTATGGTGCGTATGACCTTTGCCGGGTCTATGTTGATGGTTACGGCTTTCTTTGTCGGGTCTTTTTTCTTGAATGTCGCGATCGAGCCCATGGACTTTGTCTTATTTGCCAGGACCGTCACTTCAGTGGAATAATCCTTGTATCCAAATGATACTACAACGAGTTTATAAACATCCTCCGGCACTGTCATGGTGAATGCGCCGGACGCGTCTGTTACAACAAGCTTATCGCCTACAACAACCCTTGCGCCCGCGACTGCCGAGCCCGTATCTTTGTCCGTTATTTTTCCCTCAATGGTTCCGGGTGTGCCCATGATCCTTCCGATCATGTTGTCTATGTAAATCGGCCCTTTGAACGGCTGTGTATTGTTTGTAACCAGGTAAATATTCCATACATCAGCGTTCATCTTGGCGTTGTCGATCTTAAAGACAATCTTGTTCGTGCCCGCAAGCAGAGGGCTCTTTAACTGGTACCAGGCATTTGACTTGCTCGATACGACCATGTATATTTCCTGGAATTCCAGCCCTTTTACGGACGCTTCAGGAACTATGCAGTCAAATGAAAGTTCGACTAACTTTGTCACGTTCGGGTCGAACGGCCCGCTGTTTACCATGACTTCCTGGTTCCAGTCCTTGGATCCAGTAAGGTCGACCTTTAATGAATTCTTGCCTTCTGTTACATATTCCGGGTTTTTGTTAACCGTGCAGATGCTGGCCCACTTGGCCACACCGTGCCAGCCTTCGGTCGTGCCTGATTCAAATGTCCACAACTTTACCCTGTGCTTTGCCGCTATGTCTTCGCCCTCGGCAAATGCCGGCAGGACGATGGCAAGCATTACAACCAACATCAGCAACAACTTCAAAAGTTTTTTCATTGTAATCCCTCCTTCGTAGTTTTTTATCAATCATCTACTTACTTAACGTTCCTTAATCTCGCGGGTTGCAGTATCTTAGTTTGAGTAAATGCGAGACAAGAGACTGGAGTAAAACTGCTGCCGTCTTACTTCTGTCTCCTATCTCCTGTCTCGTTTTCCCTCAGCAAAATGTCTTTACTCGAGTAAAGACGAGACAAGAGACTGGAGACAGTAGTAAAACTCCGCCGGACAGAAGTACGACTCCGCCTTACTTTTGTCTCCTATCTCTTGTCTCGCCATCCCTCAACGTTAAAACAACTCCACATCATCGATCCATATCTCAACCGGCTTGCCGTTTCCGTTCTTATACTGCCACTTGAACAGATGGACATTCTCAAGGACCTTATCCACGTCCACCTTATTTTCGCCGCTTACCCAAAAAGGCTGCTTTAAGTCGAGCCTGAAATTAATCATTACAGTTGTCCACTCCCGTGTAACATGCTTTGTAATGTCTTCCTCATAATCCGCGTAGTCTGTCAGGCTCTTGCACGTGAGCCTTTCCCTGATGCAATTATTGGACTCGTGCGGCAGCACAAACATCAGCTGACCAGCAGGAAGCGTTCCTTTTATCTTAAACCTGATGCCGGAATACTTTTTTATGTCCGTACCCTGGCACGTCGGGCACTGTGACTTCTCGTCAAAACGCACGACAAACCCGAAGTAGTTATAATTAAGGCCGAGCGCGTTGCCGGTGGTGCCTGTTACCCTTACGGCATAACCTGTCCCGCCGTAACCCGGCTGCGACATGACAAAATCATTTTTGGTGCTGTCCGACTCCGGCGGCCATACCTGCGAATTCCCGCCTTCATGGGAATCGGTGTATGTGGACCATACCCCGCCGCGCGTATTAAACTTTGAGCCCTCATTCATATTATCAACTACAAAGTATGTCACAGCGGCAAACGCGAAAGCAAGCGCCACTGACGGCACCAGCTTTGAAAATATAGGGTTTTTTACGCGCGTTTTTTCAGCCGCTTTTGCCATAAGGGCCCTTTTAATGGCATCCCTGCGCAGCGGTGTTTCAGCGCCTTTTATCCCTGCCTGTGTAAGCTTTTGTATTACGTCTTTTTCATCCATTTTAATTGCCACCTTTCGCCTTCACTGATATAACGCCTATTTCACGTGAAGGTTGCGTTTTTTTGCCTCAAAATATTCCTTTAACCTGGAAACACCCCGTGAAATAAGGGATTTTACCGTGCCCTCACCCTTGCCAAGGATGGCACAAATCTCAAGTATTTTCCTGTCCTCAATAAACCTTAAGGTTAGTACTTCCTGGTATTTCGCCGGAAGCGTTTTCAACGCTTCCCTGGCTTCAATAAATTTTCCGTTTTTTTCAACTTCTTCCTGGGCTTCAAGCATTTCCTTTTCTATATTAGCCTGGGCGTTTTTATCAAGCACGTTGAACTCGGTTTCGTACGCGTCATACGAATCAGGCTCGTGCTTTCGCCCCCTGTAATAATCTATAATCTCGTTTCCCGCTATCCGGTAGAGCCATGCCGAAAACGGCACACCCGCCCATTTGAAACCCGAGAGCTTATTAAGGGCCTTAAAGAAAACCTCCGCGGCTACGTCATTTGCCGCGTCGACATTGCCCATCCTGTGAAGGGCATACCGGTATATGGCCGGATAGTATTCCTCGAATATTTTTCCGAAAGCCCCGGGGTTTTTCCTCGACTCTTCAACGATCCTTTTTTCAGTATCGCGGTCCATCAGTACTCCAATTTACTATTTAAAATTTACTATTTACAATTCCAGCATACATACTGTTTGTCATTGCGGGGAACCGTATTTGTTTTATGGCGACGAAGCAATCCCGCTTAACACTGCAAGATTGTAGTTCGACATACTCACTATCCTGAGTTTGTCGAAGGACTTCGTCGGCGAGGAACAACTGCGCCTCCTCGCAATGACAACACACTTCTGTCTTTTGTCTCCTGTCTCTTATCTCCGCCTATTCTGCCCTTATAACCCTGTTCCTTCCCTCATCCTTCGCCTTATATAATGCCTTGTCCGCCTTTTCTATAAGCGAACGCCTGTCTTTCGCGTCCACGGGATATGAGGAAACACCCATGGACATGGTGATTTTTATCTGCACGTCCTTGTATTTGAACGGGTACTTCTCTATCTCTTTCCTTATCTTTACCGCCTTGGCATGGCCTTTTTCCTTGTCGTTCTCCGGAAAGATTATCACAAATTCCTCGCCGCCGTAACGCGCCACGGTATCCACCTGTGTGGTATGGTTCTTCAATATGATGGCTATGGTCTTAAGGATATAGTCGCCGGCTAAGTGCCCGTATGTGTCGTTAATGAGCTTAAAGTGGTCTATGTCGCCAAGCACGAGGGCAAGGCTGCCGCCGTACCTCTCGGTCCTTTTTATTTCATTCTCAAGCTTCTCCTGAAAAAGCCTGTGGACAAAAAGCCCTGTTAAGCTGTCAGTCTCGGAAAGTTTTTCAACCTCCTCGTAGAGCCTGGCTTTTTCTAGCGAGAGGGCGATCTGATTGGTCAGGAATTTCATCGACTCCACCTGTTTTGAGTTGAATATGTTCGCCTTATTGCTTGAGAAGCATGAGCACGCCTATGATCTTCTTCTCGGCGTAAAAAGGGACATACATCATGGACTTGTTAAAAACTGCTGTTTCGTCCTGCCCTGATTTTGCCGTATCGGGTATGTACAATACCTCCTGGGTTTTGGGCACGGACTTCATAATTTTTGAAATATACGCCTTTTCCTTTTCCTTGAGCGATTCCTCGTCATAGCCGTGGGACTGCGCGATGATAAACTCCGAATCCTTTTTATAGGCGATTATATAGAAAATATCGTCGAGCGATATCCCGAAATTGTTTTTTAGTATTTTTTTAAGTATTTCATTGAGCTTTTCCATGCACTGCGTTGTATTTAAGGTTGTGGAAAATTCCTTATTGGCGTCGTAAAGGGACCTGATGTCTTTCTGCTCCCTCTCCATCTCGTCGTCTTCCTTTTCCATGGCCTCCATCTCGGCGTCTTTTTGCCCCCTAAGGCCCGATGATTTTACCTTTATTACAGCTTCCTGTTCGTCAAGTTTCTGCTTATGCCTGGAAAATATAATGCTGAAAAAATACGCAGCAGTAAAAATAGCCAGGGAACTCAGCAATACCCATATGTCAATTACAGCCGCTGGAAACAGCATGGCAACCGCCGCCGCCGCGTTGATTCCAAACGCGGCTTTCTGCGGCTTTGGCCCAAAAAGCCTGGCCACGGCAAGCTGCATCATGCAAAGCGCGGCCGGGAAGAAATTATGGCCGGGGGACTTCAGCCAGAAGCCCAGTAAAAAGCAGGCAATGATGGCCGCCGCGTAACCGGCCGTGAAAAGCGCGCCTTTACCTTTCATCTGATATGTCCTCCCAGAAAGTGACCATGTTCCTGCCGTTTTCTTTCGAATGGTACAGGGCCTTGTCGGCTTTATTTATGAGTTCTGTAAGCTTTATCTCTTTTTTAAATTCAATGCCGCCGATGGAGAGCGTAAGCTTTATGCCGTGCTTGTCATCAGGCTGAAATATCATTTTTGAGAAGTTCTCGCGCAGCCTGTTGGCCACGAACTTCGCGCCGTTTAAGTTCGTATTGGGCAGTATGACGGCAAACTCTTCCCCTCCGTACCTGCCGGTCATGTCTATCTCGCGCAGGTCGTCAATTAAGAACCCGCCGAGGGTTTTTAAGACCTTGTCTCCGAACTGATGCCCGAAAGTATCATTGCAGTTCTTGAAATGGTCAATGTCTATCATAAGGTATGAGAAAGTCAGGCTTTCAGCCGGAGTTTCCGCGTGCTTTACCCTGCGCATTTCCTCGTCAAGTTTTTCAATAAAATGCCTGCGTATGAAAAGCCCCGTGAGGCCGTCCCGGATGGCAAGGTCGTTTGTTTTCTGGTAAAGCATTGAATTTTCCAGCGCGGTCGCGCAATTGTCTCCCAGGTAGTTTAAAAGCCTTACGTCCTCGATCCCGAACACATCGGGTTCCCCCGAGTAAAATTTAAGTATGCCTATGAGTTTCTTATTTTCAAAAAGCGGCATGGCGATAAGCGACTTGAAGGCTATCCAGTCCTTCCGCAAATTCCTGAAACGCAGGTCGTCGTCCAGGTCTTTTATGAAAAGGGTGAATTTATTCTTTATGATCCATTCGTCAAACGGATCCTTCTTATATATCGAAATGGCGTTCTTCACCAGTTTTTCCTCTTTTTGTTCTTCCACAGCCGGGTAAAAAACATCAGTCTGCTCATCCTTGACCAGGAGCATGCACTTTACCGGTTTGTTGCCTATCATGCTGGATATGGAACCGCTGATGATGCTTAAGATTTCCTTTTTATCCAGGGTGCGCATTAACTGTTCCGCGATCTTGTTTAATACCCTGTACTTCTCAAGCGTTGTCCGGCGCGCCGTTAAGACCCCGCGCAGCTTGGCCAGTTTTTCATTGGCCGTGACGGTTTCGCCCTCCACCTTGGATTCGCTGTCAATGTTCTTGACTTCCGCCTCATCCATCCACTTGATCATGCCGGAAAAATGCGCCAGCAGGCTGGCCGATATGCAAAATATGATCAGGCATGATGTCCTGTCAAAAACAGCCGGCGAGAATATCATCACCGCCAGCATGACCCCGAAAACAAAAGCATATGAAACACCGCCTTCGCGGCCCATGGAATAAAATGAATAAAAAAGGAGTATGATCGCGAAGGAATACGGGACAACGGAGCTTAAACCCCTCCCGATAAAATAAAGCGCGATGGTTATCACCACCAGCACAGCCATATTTATCAGGATGAATTTTATGTCTTTGTTTGTTTTATAAAAAAAAACCTCAGGATCCGCCTTGATCTTCATATACCACCGAATTCTTCCTCAGTATTGGGATAAACGCTTCGACCACGCGCGGGTCAAACTGGGTCCCCGCGTTCTTCCTGAGTTCCGACACCGCCAGCTCTGGCGGCAGCATGTCCCTGTATGTCCGCGCCGTCACCATCGTCTCATACGCGTCAGCGACATGCACGATCCTCGCGCCCATGGGAATATTTTCCCCTTTAAGCCCGTCCGGATATCCTTTGCCGTCAAACCGCTCGTGATGGTGCAGTATTATCGGCACCATTGGCGCCAGTGAGTCTATTTCCTTGATTATCCTCGCGCCGATTACCGGGTGTTTCCTGACCTGCTCAAACTCCTCAGGGGTTAAACGCGAAGGTTTTTTTATGATGTCGTCCGGGATGGCTATCTTGCCGATGTCGTGCAGCAGCGCGGCGTACTTGACAACTTCTATTTCCCTCTCCGGCAGTTCGAGAGCCTCGGCTATGCGCAGCGAATATTCCGACACCCTCTGCGAATGGCCAAGCGTATGGTGGTCCTTGGCGTCCACAGTGGATGAGAGCGCCCTGATAATGCTTATCTGGTCCTTTTTCATGGACTCGTATAATTTTACATTTTCTATGGAGAGCGCGGCCTGCTTCGCGAGAATGGTTAAAAGGGAAAGGTCTTTCGACGTGATGTCGCCTTCGGGCGTGTCTGTGATGATGTCAATTAAGCCGACGGGTTTGTCGTGGGCGATTAAGGGCACCAGCACAAAAGTCACCTTGTCCGATTCGGAAGCGTCTTCGTCCGTGTCGGGCATGGCAATCGTCTTGCCTTTTTTAAGGGCCCAGTCTATGACTTTTTGCTTGTTCTGCAGGTTTACCTTGTTTTCAATCTTCCTGTTAATGTTGCGTTTTAAGACTATGTCAAGCTCTCCCGTAGTCTCATCGGTCAGAAACAGTATGGCGCCGTCGCACGGGATTATCTCTGCCACCAGGTCCAGCAGCGAATTAAGCACGCGTTCAAGCGTTTTCGCCTCGGTTATGATATCAACAAGCCTGTAAAGCGTTGTCATCTCCTCAAAGGAGCGCCTGAGCCCCTCGTTAATTACTTCGAGGTTCCCTATGTACTCTTTGAGTTCCTTTATTTCCTTTATTTCCTCTTCAGTAAGGCTCAATTATTTCCTCCGTATGCCGCAAAAATTATTGGGGCATGTTGACAAAAGCTTCGGCCTCTTTAAGCTCTTTTTCCAGCGAGGCTATTAACTGCGCCTCTCCTGCCTCATCCAGTGCAAAAAGTTCCCTGCCTTCCTTGGAGACCGGCATATCCACCGTGTCCCCGGAAAAGCCTATCGACTGCTTCTTGCATATGATATCAGCCACGTTTATGATGTGCGCCATGACCGTCTCTTCCTCTTCTTTTTCCGGGTGGTGGTGGGCCGCGATGCCCGCCGCCAGTTCATGCGGCAGGTTCCATTTCTCAGCCATCATTTTTCCCACTATGGCATGGTCTATGGAAAGTTTTTCCTGCTCGGCTAAATAAATGGACTTGTTCTTTTCCTTGGCGTATTTCAGGACTTCCCTGTATTCCTTGTTCATGTACTGCTCAAAGAAATTCTTTCCTATGTCATGGAGCAGCCCTGCCGTGAACGCGCCTTCGGGTGATTTATATTTGATCCTCCTGGCAAGCAGGCTGGCGCAAATAGCCACGCCCACGCAGTGCTTCCAGAAGTCCTGGTGTGAAAATTCAGAGTCATTCTCGCCTGTAAACACCTTATATACCGAAACGGTGAGCGCCAGGTTCCTTATGGTATCAAACCCGAGTATGGATACGGCCTGGGTTATGTTTTTTATCCTGAATGGGAAACCGTAAAACGCGGAATTTGCCAGCCTTAAAACCTTGGCGGTTAATGCCTGGTCTACGGTGATTATCTTGCTTAGATCAGAAGCTGAAGTAAGGGGGTTGGAGACTACCTGTATGACCTTTGCCACAACAAGTGAAAGCGTCGGGAGCGCCTTGATCTTGCCTAGAATTTTATTTACGGCTTCTTCCTGCTCTTTCGGGTCCATAATGCTCCTTCCTGATTTTTTCCATTATTTTATCAGCTTTTTCGTGAAGTTGTTCCTTATCTTCATTATTATAAACAATATAATCGCTTAATGCAATCTTTTTCGATGTGGGGAAAAATTCCTGAAATTTGCGTATTTTTTCAAAATACCGGCGGTCAGACTCGGTCTCAACGCGTTTTTTCCACTGCTTATTGGACGCCCTGATGAATATTATCCTGTCCGCCTGCGTGTAAAAACCGCTTTCAAATAAAACGGCCATATCCAGCACCACGACAGGGTCTGTATAGCCTTTTATTTCATTTTTGAGTTTTTTAATCAGGGCCGGATATACTATGCACGTAAAATCCCAGTAGTCGCGCCTGTCCCCGAAGATGATTTCCCCGAGTATGCGCCTGTTTATGTCGCCGTCTTTTTTGATTATGACCGGCCCGTATTTGCGTTTTAATACCCTGTAAAGAGGGGTGCCTTTTTTGTAAAGCGTATGGGCGAGCTTGTCAACATCTATGACCGGATATGTTTCCTTCAGGTGCTCCGCCGCCTCGCTTTTTCCCGCTTTTGTGTTTCCGGTAATTGCAACAACAGTTGTTTTTTTAGCCGCACTCATACCAGTTGTCTCCTTCTCCCATTGTCACGGTGACGGGCACGCCGAGCTTCAGCGCGCCCTCCATTTTTTCCCTGACTGTCTTCCTGACCTTTACAAGTTCGGACTGCGGCACGCTGAAAACAAGTTCGTCGTGCACCTGCAGGATCATTTTAGCATTAATGGCTGTTTTTTTAAACTCTTCATTTATGTTTATCATCGCTATCTTTATAATGTCCGCGGCGGTGCCCTGAATGGGCGCGTTTATGGCGGCGCGCTCCGCGAATTCCCTTATGTTCCTGTTTGCCGAATTTATATTCGCCATGAAGCGCTTCCTCCCGGTTAAGGTCTCCACATAGCCTTTCTCCGCGGCGCTTATCTTTGTCGCCTCCTGATATTCCCTGACCTTTGGGAAGGTGAAAAAGAACCTGTCTATAAAATCCGCCGCCTCCGTATTAGATACCGAAAGCTGCTTTGCCAGGCCGTATGCCGATATTCCGTATATGATTCCGAAGTTTATGGTCTTTGCAACGCGCCTGTGGTCTTTGTTTAAAAACTCTGCCGGTATTCCGAATACTTCCGACGCGGTTATGGAGTGAATGTCATCGCCTTTTTTAAAAGCCTCAATAAGTTTTTCATCCCCGGACATGTGCGCGAGTATGCGCAGCTCTATTTGTGAGTAGTCCGCCTTAATGAGTTTTTCCCTCCTGTCAAGCGGCAGGAATATTTTCCTTATCTCCCTGCCTTCCTCTCCCCTGACCGGTATGTTCTGGATGTTGGGGTTTGACGACGACAGGCGTCCGGTTGCGGCCACTGTCTGGTTATAATCAGGGTAAAGTTTTCCATCAGGGTTCAGTTTCATCTTTATCGCGTCAAGAAATCCGGTCTTTAATTTGTTCAGCGTCCTGTATTTGAGGATGTCCGCCACTACCGGATGGCTGCGCTCAAGCGCGGATAAAACCTCGTTATCCGTGGAGTACCCGGTCTTGGTCTTCTTCTGTTTCGGCAGGTTGAGTTTTTCAAAGAGCACCTCGCCGAGCTGCTTGGGCGAATTGATGTTGAATTCGCCGTCCGCCTGCTTATATACGCGTTTTTCTATCCTGCCTATTTCCGCCGCGGTCTTTGTGATGAGCTCATCCAGATAAACCGAGTCGATCTTAAGCCCGTTTATCTCCATGTCCGCAAGCACCCGTGAAAGCGGCAGTTCAATGTCATTATAAACCGGGCCAAGTTTTTCAGCGATAAGCTTTTCATTAAGCACGGTGTCCGTTTCAACGGCCGCGGCCAGCGTTGACGCCGCGTATTTTGAAAGGGCTTCAGGGTCGGCCATATCCGCCGCTACTTTTTTGGCGCCCCTGCCGGTGACATCCTCGTATGAAAGGAATACGCCGTTTAAAAATTCCGAAAACACGAGGGAATGATGGCCGTATGATTTCTCGGGATTTAAAAGGTAGGCCATCAGCATGAAATCGCTGACTTTATCCGGATTCCCGCGGGAATATTTATAAAGCAGTTTCGCCGAATTTGTCAGTACTTCCCTGCCTGTTATGTCCGGTTTTCCCTGGATGCCTCCGCAGACGCAGTAAGACCTCTCCCCGGAGCGTATCGATAAGAATTCCACGCCGTTTTCATCCCCGTCAAAGACCATTACCAAAGGTCCCTTGCCGCTCACGGCCTTTTCCGCCTCATCCGCCCGTAATAACTTTATCTCCCCGGGCGCTACTTTTTCTTTTTCTGCCTTACCCTCTTCTGCCTTTTTGTCGTCCTTCCGTACATCTTTTTCAGCCTCTTTATTACTTTTGTTTTGTGCATCGTCATTCACCCTCCCCGCTTGTTTTATGATTACGCTTTTATCGCCCACCAGCGACTTGAAGTTATAGTTTACAAACTGCCCGTCCAGGACCTCGGTGTCAATAAGGGATACGGCGCATGCTTTCATATCAAAGTTGATGGTCTTTAAAAGGCTTGTATCAGCCTGCAAAAGCGCGAGCTCGTGCGATAGCCTGGCATTTGCCTCGCCTGACTTTAATTTTTCGCGCTGTGATTCCGATTTTATCTTATCCAGGTTCTTATACAGGTTGTCTATTGTTTTGAATTCCTGGACCAGCTTATACGCGGTTTTCTCGCCGATGCCGTCCACTCCGGGTATATTATCGGAGGCGTCGCCCATTAAAGCCAGGACGTCAACGACATTTACCGGGTCGATGCCTAAGAGTTCCCTTATCTTATCCGGGGTTAAGATTATTTCCCCGCCTTTTGTGTATTTGTAAATGGAGACCCTGTCCGTGACCAGCTGCATCATGTCCTTATCCGATGAGGCTATCACAAAATCAGTTGTTTTTGACACTTCCACCGAAGCGGCGGCTATGATGTCGTCAGCTTCATAACCCTCCTGTTCAAATACCGCGAAGTTGGAGTGCAGCGCGATGTCCTTTATCATTTTCATCTGCGCCTGCAGGGACTCGGGCATTTTTTCCCGCTGTATCTTGTAATCCGCGAATTTTTTATGGCGGTGCGTGGGCTTGGGGTGGTCAAAGGTGAGGGCTATGTAATCCGGCTTTTTAGTCTTAATGATGCGCATCACCATATTATAAAAGCCAAAAACCGCGTGCACTTCCGCGCCCGAAGGCCCGGTCAAAGGCGGCATGGCAAAAAACGCCCTGTAGGCGAAACTGTTGCCGTCGATGATGTAGAATGTTTTCAATCAAAACTCCCTTTAACTTAAAATTTAAAACTTAAAACTGAAAGTTGAAGCTTAAAAACGCTCCAGCTTTCAGTTTTCAGCTTTCAGTTTCAAGTTAATAGATTATCTTCACCAGATACAGCCCCTGCGGGGGCGCCATGTACTGCATCAGCGAGCGGTCCTGCTTTTCAAACATCTTTTCCACCTGCGCGCGCGTAAGCGAGCCCTTGGCGTAGTATACAAGCGCCGCCGTGACTTTACGCAGCATATTATGAAGGAAGCTTTTTCCTTTGTAATCTATTATGATCCAGGGGCCTTTTTTTGACACGGTTATGGACTTTAACTCGCGCTCATACCTTTTCGCGTCCGAGCTGGCCGCCGAAAAAGTCAGGTAATTCTTCATTCCGATAAAAAGCGGGATTATTTCCCTGATTTTATCCGCGTTTATCCTGTCCCTGAAGTGCCACGCGAAATCAACGTGCACGGGCAGCATGTTGGGCCTGTTCCATATCATGTAGCGGTAAAACTTTTTTTTCGCGCCGGTGCGCGCCGAGAACCTGTCGTCAGCGGCGCGGCAGGACATAATCTTTATGTCAGACGGCAGAAGCGTATTCAAAAGACTGCGGATGCCGTCAGCCGCGTAAGGGGTTTTAACCTTGAAATTAAAAACATTGCCGTGCGCGTGCACGCCCGAGTCGGTGCGGCTTGCCGCAGTAACGCTGATCTTTTTTTCAAAAAGTTTTTCAAGGGCGTATTCAATGACTCCCTGTACGGTTTCAAACGACTCCTGTTTCTGCCATCCGTGGTACCCGGTCCCGTCATATGCTACTACGCACTTGTAGTTTTTTTCAGACATTATTATTTGATCGCGATTTTGGTGTTGTTTCTGCCGGAGTTCTTCGCGGTGTAAAGGGCGCCATCCGCCTTTTCTATGATGGCTTCCTTTATGATTGCGTGTTCCGGATACTCCGAAATTCCTATGCTTATGGTGACGTTAATCAAAGTCTCTCCGCCGTAGAACGCGTGCTCTTCTATAGCCTTCCTCATGCGCTCGGCTATGTCTATGGCCTCGCTTATCTCCGTCTCAGGCATGATGACCGCGAATTCTTCGCCGCCGTACCTGCACAGCGAGTCAGCCGATGAAAGGCAGCTTTTGGCTGTGACCACGACTTCCTGAAGTACGGTATCGCCGGCCTGGTGCCCGTATGTGTCGTTTACCTTTTTAAAGTGGTCTATATCAAACATGATAAGGGCTATTTTTGTCCTGAACCTTTTTGCGAGGTTGAGCTCGTCCTCAAGTTTTGTCTCAAAATACCGTCTGTTAAAGCATCCGGTTAAGGAATCAATGATGGCCTTGCGTTCTGATTCTTCCTTTTGTTCCACGAGAGCGGATGTAGATTCCTTAATCTGCTCAACAACTTCTTTTTCAAGCTGTTTTCCTGTCTGCCTTTTTAGCTGGTTTATGATGTCAAGCGACGTCTTTTTAACTTCGTCCTTGATCATTTTGTTAAGTTCGGGAAGGAGTTTTGATATGGAGGATTTGATTTCCTTTGACACCTGATGCCGCACCTGGTTTCTTATATGGCGCCTGAGCATCTTTAAGGCGGTCATTTCCTTGTTTATGGTCTTTTTTACGGTGCCCAGGACAATAACAGTAAGCTCTTTTTCAATGGATTCATTGATTTCGCCTAAATAAGCCTCTTCCTTCTTTAAGAGTTCCTCATAGCGTTCCTGTATCGAAACTTCAAGCTTCTGCAGCTTTTTCAGTTCTTCTTTTATCTCTTTTAATTCCTTTTCAACATCGCGATCAGCCATATTCCCCCGCAAAAATAAATAAATTATTTGAAAACGGGAGTATTATAGCAGTAAACGGGGGGAAATTCTATAATAAAACGAATTTTCAATTCTGAATTTTCAATTTTCAATTAAACGGCAAAACAAACGGGCCTGCGGCAATTTCAGGCCTTTAATTGAAAATTTAAAATTGAAAATATAAAATTATCTTTTCCTGCTTTTACTTATCGCCAACTTACCCGTCTTTTTCTCCAGGTAGCCGTCCTTATTTTTGGCCTCGACGCTGTACATGTAAATGCCGGCGCTGGCAGGGTCTCCGCCTGTGGACCTGGCATCCCATACGGTTTTTCCGTCCTCAAGGCCGCAGGTTATCTCTTTTACGTTCTCGCCGGCGACGTTATATATGATGACTGTGGCTTTTCCCTGGCATGCGGGGCCCCAGCTTATGGTAATGCCCCCGGCTGTCCCCGCGTACGGGCACGGGTAGGTTTTTATCTCGCCCAGGTATTTTTTGCCTTCCCTGAGTATCTGTACCGGGCGGGACCCTTCCGTGACAAGCCCTTTCTCATTGCTGTATATTACCTGCATCTCATAAGTTCCGCTTGTGACAGCGATGCCCTGGTTATTCCTTCCGTCCCACGAAAAGAAATCATCCGGCCCGTTTCCATAGGATATTTTCACTTCATTGCCGCCGTCCTTATTTATCAAAATTTCTTCGGGCAGGCGCAGGATGATCCTGTCCTTGGGTTTTTTATTCATCTCTTTTTTAGTATAGATTAATTCCCCCGCCGTGTTGAATATGTTCATTTCCATGTACGAGATGCCCTGCAGTATGGTGACTTCCCGCGTCATCGTGTTCGTATGGTCATATTTGTCAACTTCAATTATCGAAACATAATACGGCCCGGAATTTACCGCCTGGCCGCCGCTGTTCTTACCGTCCCAGGTGACATATGTTCCTCCCTGGCCGAGCGTCTGCTCCGTCTCAACGCCCGGGAAATATATGGTCATGACCGATTCACCGGAAACCATGCCGTCGTCAACCGGCCCCGCTATGGTGAACTCGGCGCTTGATATCATGTGCGTGGTGGGCCACTCCCCTATATATCTCACCAGCTCGCCGTTCTCGCTGTATACCCCGATGGTTACAAAGAACGGGTACGGCGCCCTTGTAGGCGTGATGGTCGGCGATCCTGTAATTGTGGGCGTGGCCGTAAACGTGGGCGTCGATGTGCGCGTGGATGACTGCGTTATGGTGAATGTAAATGTGGGCGTCGAAGTCAGGGTGTGCGTGGAAGTATAAGTGGGGGTTGCCGTGGACGTGGCTGTATAGGTATTCGTTTCCGTCGCCGTTTTGGTGGCTGTGTATGTGGACGTCGGCGAAGCCACAAACGGCGTCTGCGTCATGGTATAAGTCGGCGTGGCAGTATACGTATCCGTGGGCGTGTAAGTTGGGGTATACGTCTGCGTGGCTGTAAACGTCGGCGTGGCGGTAGATGTCGCGGTGAAAGTCCTGGTAAAAGTGGGCGTATTTGATGATATGGTTTCCGTGCATGTATATGTGGGCGTGGCAGTGCGCGTATGGGTGACGGTAAATGTATCCGTGGGGGTGGGAGTGTAGGTCCTCGTGGAGGTCATAGTGTAAGTCGGGGTGGATGTCTTCGTGTCAGTCGCGGTAGGCGTCGCGGTCTTGGTGCTTGTTTCCGTCGGAGTGGCTGTGCTGGTATATGTGTCCGTCGCAGTGCGGGTAAATGTAAATGTCGGCGTGGCAGTCCTGGTGGAAGTCGCGGTCGGGGTCGCGGTCTTTGTTGATGTCTCGGTCGCCGTAAGAGTGTAGGTATATGTAGGCGTTGCAGTGCGCGTGGGAGTTGCAGTGGGAGTCTCGGTAAAAGTGGATGTCATTGTCTTGGTCGGAGTGACGGTCGGAGTATTGCATCCGATGACTTTAAGCGAAGTTTCATTTGAAAATACGGGAAAGTTAGCGTCAGAACTTATCATAGAAACATTTACTACAGGGTTTTCCGTGCAATCCGGGACCCCCCACCATGTAAGCGACCCGCTCTCATTTTCTATATGTGCGCCCAGGTCCCACCTGACCGGGACGTGGCCGTTATTTAAGCAGCCGTTGCACCCGGCAAAGGTCATTCCAGCCGGCACCGTATCCGTCACAAACGCGTTTCCGAAACCCCTGGCTTCGTACATCGCGAAGTTATCATACACATCCCTGACGCTTCCGTTCGTGCCGGGCTGTTCATTTACGCCCGGCCGCCAGTCCGTGGAAAGCGAACCCGCGGAGCCGTCGCATTTCCAGTCATTAGTCCCGAGGTTTGCGTCATTATATGCAATGTCATATAACGAAGGTTCGGGGTCTCCCCTTGCCCATATTTTTGCCTCAATTCTCTGGCCGCCGGCAATGGCTGTAACTCTTATCCTTACCCTGTACCACTTTAACGCCGATATGTTTCCTATGCGCGCGGTAACTCCTGACCCGGGGTATGCCGAACCTCCGCCATCGCCGCACCACTGCGGGGTCCCTCCGCACTTCTGGTAAAAGAAATTACCCGGGCCGGGGAAATTGTCTATGGACGCCACTATTCCAATGGACCTTGCATCCGAACCGGTCTTCCCGTTGTTCCGTATTATTATCTGCGCGTCAGCGCCCTCGTATGTTCCGGGGTCTATGTAAAAATCAGATACTATCATGCCGGTGCAGAACTGGTCGCTGTCATTTAAATTATCCCCGTCCTCCAGCAGCAGGGCGGGATAGCTCGAATTACTTGACGAGCTTGCCTTTATGGTCTTATCGCCGGTGCCGCATGCGTCGGAAACCACCCACGTCCCCGGGTCCGCGCCAAATGGAAGGAACTTCCATCCGTCCGGCCTGACAGCGCTGTAAGAGCCGTTGGCCAGATTGTCTATTCCCTGGAAATTACGCAGCGCGTATCCATTTACATTATATGAAAGGAAATATGTTATGGTATCGCCGAGGTTCACCGAGTTCGCGCTCTGGTCCTTTGAAAGCGATATCGCGGGCAGGCCCGCCCTTGTCTGCACCTGCCTGTTGATGTCAGGAAACCCGGCCATCTTTGCGGTGGCGTTATTGGTAAATACTGCGGTCCCTCCGGGAGTGCTGTTTATTCTAAGGAGCATCCAGGCCGTGCCTTCCTGTCTGCCCGGCTCGCCCAGCCTTCCGGGAAAATTCCACGTGAAGGTCCCGCTTGTGGGGTTCGGGCCGGGCGGCGCGATCACGCTTCCAAGCGGTATGGAAGACGGCCCGTATGAAATAAGGGTAAAAGTACCGGGCGACGGTATGGCGTCTATGATCTGCAGCCCGCTGCTGTTGGCATAATTGTAATCTATGGAATAAAGGATAAGGTCCCCGGCAGTTTCCAAAAAACCCTCCGACCTTTTTGATATTCCAAAACTTGCCGGAGGTGTTTCCACCGGCCAGCTTATGACCGCCGCGCTTGTAGGGCAGCCGTTTGGCGGCCCGGAAAGAGTGGTCCAGTCGCTCGTATTTAAGTTTGAATACTTCGCGCCCACATGCAGATAAAGCGCGGGTATGGTACAGGCAGTAAAATCCTCGGGCCTTGGAATATGCACCTTATAAACTTTTGTGACAGTCCTGCCTGTATCAGGAGTTCCCGGAGCGCAGTCAAGGCAGTCACCCGCGGTGTAAGTGACATTCATGGCGAAACTTGCGCCCATGGCATTTGGCATGTTTACAAGCGGCATGTCTATGATGGCTGAATTATCAACATTCGTGCCGTGCACCAGGAATACCTGTCCGCCTGAACCCGGTACCTGCCGCGTAGGATAAGATGATATTGCCAGGTCCATGAAAGTTTTATTATAAAGGCTGACACACATGGTAACGGTTATATTTACGACATCACCGTAACCGGGGCTTGGAGGGTCCATGGTAACGGATACTATCTTTGGCTGTTGTGCGAATACGGGGAATGCAAACGTGAAACATAAGGCTAAAATCATTGCCGCGCCCCTGATTTGTGCCATTGTTTTTCTCCTTTTTTAGTCTATTTAAACATTTAAATAAGAAGCCAAAAAAAAACACCTCTTCCCCCATATGTAATATCTCACACACGTTTGTTTTTGTCAAAAATGGGGTGTTTACGAAATATCTACAACCGCTTTCGCAATCGCTTTCGTAAAAAGTTTAACGTGAAACAAAAAGGTTGATTTTTAATTTTTGGAGGTTTTTGATTAAGTGGTTAATCAGGGATGAATTTTCAATTCTAAATTTTCAATTTTCAATTAAGTACATAACAAAGACTACTGCCATATGTTGATATTAGATTATAAAACATGGTTTCAATTGAAAATCTAAAATTGAAAATTGAAAATTACATTTTCTTCTAACGTAATCCCCAGAAGCGCGAAGCATGTGTCAAAAGCCTTTTTCAGCGCGGCCATGATGTAGAGTCTCTTCCCCATTACAGCCTTATCATCTATGATGACGCGGTGTTTGTTGTAGAAAGTATGAAAGGCGCCTGCCATGTCAAAGACAGCCTGCACAAGGCCTGACGGAGTGTATTTATCAGCCGCGTCTTTTATGTCATCCGGCAGTGAAATTATCCTGCGGATTATATCAAGCTCCTCTTTTTCAAGGACTGAGAAATCAACGCCTTCGGCCTTAACTTCCGCCGGCTTTACCCCGGCGTTTACAAATATGGAGCATATGCGCGCGTACGCGTACTGTATGTAGAATACAGGATTTTTATCCGACTGTTCCTTGGCAAGCTGTATGTCAAAATCAAGATGTGACGTATAGTTCCTCATAACGAAGAAATAACGGGACGCGTCCTTGCCCACGCTTTCCAATAATTCATCAAGCGAGACAAAATTACCCGCCCTCTTGGACATCTTCATCTTTTCCCCGGCCTCAATGAGGTTTACCTGCTGTAGGATTATGACCTTAATGCGTTCCTTATCATAGCCAAGCCCCTGCATGATGGACTCGAGCCTTTTTACATACCCGTGGTGGTCGGGGCCGAGTATATTTATGACTATGTCCGCCCCTCTTTTCACCTTATTCTGTACATACGCTATATCAGAGGCAAAATACGTGTAGTCTCCGTCGGACTTTTTTACCACCCTGTCCTTATCGTCCCCGAAATCCGTGGTCCTAAACCATGTAGCGCCTTCCTGCTCAAAGAACAGGCCCCGCGATTCTATTATCTTAAAGGCGGCGTCTACTTCCTTATTAGTGTGGAGCAGTGTCTCAGAAAACCAGACATCAAACTTCACCCCAAAATTCTCAAGGGTCTTTTTCTGCCACGCCAGGATATGCTTTAACCCGAAAGCCCTGAAGTCGTCATACTTCACGCACTTCTCAAGTTCCGTTACTTCCCCGAGGGCCTTAAAATAACCGTCGCCTTTCTCTTCCTTGAACGCCTTTGCCACTTCAGTGACGTATTCGCCCTGGTAACCTTCTTCGGGCACGCTTATATTATTGCCGTAGAGCTGGAGGTAACGCGCCATGAGGGAGAGCGCGAATAAATGCATCTGCCTTCCGAAATCATTTACGTATGTTTCCCTCGTGACCTTATAACCGGAGTAATCAAGGATGTTCGCCAGCGTATCGCCGTAAGCCGCCGCCCTGCCGCTGACAATATTAAGCGGCCCCACCGGGTTGGCCGAGACAAATTCCATATTAATTGATTTTCCGTTTCCGGAATTGTTCCTGAAAAATGAATTATCGGAAAGTGCCGCCGCAAGTTCCGCGCTGTACGCGGCGCTTTTCAGGGTGATATTCACATACCCGGGCCGTATGGCCTCAGCTTCAGTTATGTAGTCTTTTGATTTAAGGCATGCGGCTAAGTCAGAGGCTATGTCAAAGGGGTTCTTTTTGAGCTGTTTGGCGATTGCCATGGCGGCGTTTGTGCCGAAATGCCCCGGCTGGTTGGCAGGCGGAGGGGTAAGCTGAAACGACCCTTCAGCGGCGTCAATTCCGGTCTTTTCCTTTATGGCGTCTTTGATGTCTGTTTTTAGTTTGTGTATTATTGGCATGCAGGTATTATATATGAAAGAGTTGTGTATTAAAAGAGGAATTTACGTTTTAAGTCCTTCGCCGCGGCAGGAAATTTAACCGGCCTTTTCATCATTCATTGGCAGTTGTTTCCTGCCTTAACTCCGCTCCCTTGCCCAGCTCATATGTAACCGCCCCAACACCTGTACCCACAAGCCATCCAAAACAGGTCATTACCGGTATTTCTATGGCAAACACGGACCACTGCGGCGGTCTGAACCAGACAGACGGCTTATAGGTACACGCCCCCACAATTCCCGCTATCAGCCCGATACCCGCTCCGGTAATAACCGAAGCCTTGTATACACTTCTCAATGTTTCCTCTTTTTGCGTTAGTTTTTCCCCCGGGACCTCGCGAAAAGTGGCGCAGCCTGAAAATACAGATAAGATCATAACAGCCACGATTATTATGGTAATTTTTTTCATATCCCCCTCCTGACAGGCTTTAGCGCCTGCTTTGAGCCGCAGCAGGCAGCGGCTCTACAAAAACCTGGTGTCACTAATTACAGGCTGTGAAAACAAAACTTGCCTTTCGCAGCCTGAAGGCTGCGGCTACCGGGACAATAACAGAGCCTAACGAAGGGGCTATTATTAATTAGCTTTGCCTTCCCCTGTTCCTCCGTTAAAAATATCCATGACATGCCCTGCAACATTGCCGAGCCCCGCGCCGATAAACGCGCAGCCTGCTATGATGAAAGGGCTGACTACGAACGCCATAACTCCGCCGATAGACCCGCCATTTTTAACCATGTCATTTCCTTCATATATGGCTGCGCCTATTCCGGCCGCCATGCCCGCCAGGTAGCCGGACAAAATCGCTGTATTGCGGTATTGATCTTTGTATGAATTCGCAACCATCATACTGCCAAATCCATAGAAAAACAGCCCGGTACCCAAAACCAAGCCTGCCTGGCCAAGTCCGGAACCGGTTTGCGAAGCCATTATCCCGCCTAAAGTCAAACCGCCCAGGGCGGAAATAATCTCAACAGGCGCTATGGCGTCGCTTTTTACCACAACTTCCTGCCGCCCTGTTTCCTTGTTTGTAAAAGTAGCGCATCCTGATGACAGTAACAAAATAATCACCGTCATTGCAATTGATATTATCTTCTTCATTTTTGCCCCCGCTTTAATTTTTCCCCGTAGATAAGCGCGTGATTTCATCTTTTTGCCCTGCGCGTAACCTGTCATTCTTTCCATACCCCACCTCCGTTGTTTTAACATATAAGAGCAAATAGCATGCCGCAAAAACAACGTGTTATAAGGGGGTTATTTATGACTTGTGGTTCACACCGCGCAAAGCGCGCAGCCCATTGCGCACTTTCATTATTAAATATTCATTCAAAGTTCCACGGCCTGAAAATCCAAAGAAACAAAAAGCAATGTGATTGATATGGTTTTTAAATTGATTGCCCCGCGCGGCAGGTTTAAATCGCAAGTTTTAACGAATATGGCTTCTATCAAAACAGCGGCTGTCCTTTTGTGGCTCCAAGCCAGAAAAAGAACGCTATCAATCCCGCGAGAATGACATACATATACGGTTTTGACTTTATCTGCGGGAAAGGCCTGTTGAGCACCATTAAGAACGCGTAAATCAGCATGACCGCGCCTGCGGTGAACACGACGGCGTCGCCTTTCCAGATATAGGACAACCCGTAGAAAACCGCGGCTATGACATGCGACCAGTAAACCGGCATGCCCATGTATGCCAGTTTATTCTTATCCAGCTTAATATCCCCCACCTGGTCATAAACAGAAAGCCTGACCACGCCGCACGCGCCGTATAAAAGCAGCATCCATACTATGTGCACCCTTTCAAACCCGAAATAATAAAAGAAGACGGCCGGCGCTATTATATAAACAAGAAGGTCAATGAATCCGTCCAGGAAGCGGCCGAAGAGCCTTTCCATTTTAAGCGCCTTCGCGAATTCCCTGTCAAGGCTGTCCACCAGCATGGCCACAAACATGAAAGCCAGCGCGTTCTCAAGCCTGCTGTAGTGCGAGTGGAGAATGGATGTCAGAGCCAGAAGCATCCCTGAAAGTGTAATGACATCGAGGATATTAAGTTTCGCTATGAAAAGCGCCTCGCCTGCGGATTTCTTTCCGGCCTTTCCCTTCTTTATCTTTGCCATATTACCACCTTATATTTTGATGTAAAATGTTCCTTATTATATAACAAAGGCGGAAAACGGGCAAGAATTATCGGCATTTTCAAATATTCAGTTACGTTTTAAGGAACAAGCATCCGGCGTTTCGGGCGGCCACATGGGGCCGCCCCTACAGGGGATTTTTGTAAACGCGCTTTTACTGTTCCGGCATGTCAAATACCACGCCTATAACGAACTGGACCTTTATATAATCCGACTTGTCTGTCAGGCCGAATGCCGGGGTCAGCACAGCCCAGAGGTGCCTGCCTTTATAGGAAACAGCCGGCCCCAGGAAATACTTTTGGCTGTTAAAATCGCCGGTGCTTTCAATTCCCAGCCTGAGCCTGTCCCCAATTACCGCGTAAGATACACCCGCGGCATATCCCGGATTAAATTTTTTTGACCTGCCCTCATGCGTTATTACCTCTTCGGCAAAAAGGTTTATCGCCGAATGCAGCGGGCCCATATCTTTCGCTATAACTCCCCTTATTTCCCACGTATCAGGCAAACGCCTGTTCTGCCTGAACCTGTACTCAATATACAACAGCGGATCCACAAAAAAGTCATCCTTTTTTTCAGTAAGCTTGATGCGCGAGCGCAGTTTTATCTCCGTGGTATTCATCATGTCATCCGGTGTCACCCTCGCGTCAGTCATGTAAAATGAAAAATCCACCCTGTCGAGCAGCCCGGTCTCTATCTCATACTGCCTTTCCCAGTAACCGGAAGAGTAAACCCCTTTTTTAGGCTCAGTGTAGGTATTATTTACCTCAAGTTCAATGGCCCCGGGCGGCATGGTAACAAACTGATATGTCCAGGAGTAATAACGGAAATCCGCTGACAGGGGCACGGACAAAAAGAACAAAAACAGGCTAATTGCAATAAATAATGGTTTTTTCACAATTATGCTCCTTTATGAGAGTTTGCAGTGTTCCGGGTATGATAATCCAGCCTTATATACATAATTATATAGTAAAATAACGGGTTATCAACTTTTTTTACCAAATATCCGCCCCTTGATACCATTAAACCCGCGGTTTTATATGGTGATAAACACGTTTTTCAAGTTGACAATAAGCCTTATATATATTAGAATCTTTTCATTATTTCAAATCTACGGAGGTAGGAAATGCCTAATTTAAAAGCTTCAATAAAGGACTTAAGGAAAACGGTAAAAAGGACCGAAAGAAGGAAAGGCGTAGTATCCCAGGTCCGCAACATATTGAAAAAACTCAGAACCGTCACGCCTGAAGAAGCGACAAAAATGCTTCCTAAAGTATACTCGGTCGTGGACAAAGCAGTACAGTCCGGCATTCTGAAAAAGAACACAGGCGACAGGTATAAAGCGCGCGCCGCGAAAAGGGCCGGTAAAAAATAATTACTAATTACTAATGACAAATTACTAATAAAGGAAAACCGCGGCTCGCGCCGCGGTTTTTTATTTTAATAGGTTTGTTTGCAGATTTTCATTAGTAATCAGTAATTTGTAATTAGTAATTCAGCACTTAACCCACCCTCGTTAAAATCCGCTCTATCATCACATAAAGCAGCGTTTTCGCCTTATCCCTTCCCGAGAGCTTAATTTTTTTATCCGTTTCCTTTATTATGGTCAGGATGTCTATGTACGGGGGTTTTGCGAATTCTTTTGCCCTTCTTATGGCTTCGTTTGAGTCTTTGGTAAAGGCGAACCTGAAGGCCTTGCTGACCTGGCCTGTCGAGAGGAAATACTTAAAGACGTACATCTTCTTTATCTCGTTAAAAATAAAGGCCAGTATCATTTCAGGCGACGAGTCATCGTATATTTTCTCCAGGGTTATGAACGCCTTTTTCTTATCCCTCGCGCTTATGGCGTCGGTGAGTTCATATATGCTGGAGCCTTTTTCCGTGCCCCTTATCTTCTCGAAATCTTCCCTGCCAATTACGCTTCTGTCGCCTGTGACCAGGAGCATCTTCTCTATCTCCCCCCTGATAATGCCCGGGTCGGAGTTTGCTTCCGCGATGACATATTCAAGCACCTCGGGGTCTATTTCCTTGCCCTGTTCCTTTAAATGGTTCTTTGCCCACATGCGGATGTCGGCTTCCGCTGTGGATTGCAGGTTTATGAAGTTTTTAGCGGGAATGCCCAGGTCCGAGACCCTCTTTCCCGACTCGCTTGTCCCCAGCACCAGAAAAGTGAATTCCGGCACATCCGGCAGGAACGCGGTGAGTTTTTCCATGTCATCCTTTAAGAGTTTTGTAAATTCCCTGACCACGACGAATTTTTTCGGGGTAAAAAAAGGCTGGGTCGAAGCGGCTTCTATTAAAGCCTCCACCGGAGGCGCCGCGGCCTTTTCGGAAAAATCAAAGTTCTCTATGGAAGTCTCATCCACGTCTTTTTTTAGGAAGTTATCAAGCAGTTCCCTTATGAACTCCCTGCGGAAGAAATCATCCTCCCCCGCGACGACGTAGTACTGCTCTGGTTTTGCTGTTTTGATATACTTCGTTGCCAAATGTCACCTTTTAACTGAAAACTTAAAATTGAAAGCTGAAAGTGGAGGCGATAGTCCCCGCTTTCAGCTTTTAGTTGTCAGTTTTTGATTTTCTTTGTTCCAGCTTTCAATTTTAAACTTTCAATTTTCAGCTGCCTTTATCAGTCTTTCATCTCAAAAAAAGTAACCGCCGCCAGTTCGCCGTTTATGTAAAGGTTAATATGGTAAAGCCCCACTTCGTCCGGCAGCCTTTCCTGGCCGTTTTCCTTGAACATCTGGGCGATACCCACATAATTAATAAACGCGTATGAAACATAATTCCTGTTGTCTATCGTAATCTTATCAGTGGCCGAGGTTTTATTCCAGGAGTAGACTTTCTCCGCTATGGTTTTGCCTGACGGGGATATCCACCTGTTCTCAAAGACATAGTTGTTTTCATCCTTGAATTTGCCGGCGCCGGAGTACAGCTCATACGGGTTAATAAACAGGTAGTTCTTTGATTTAGCGGCGGCTATTTCCTTGCCCGAAGGGAAAAGGAAATACGCCCAGTACTGCACCACCTTATGCTGCGCGCGGAAGAACCAGTTTGTGGTGTCCGCGGGGTAGCCGTTTATAAAGGCATGGCACGTGGTAATATGCCCGGGAATGAACCCGCCCGCTTCGCCGGCAAAAACCGGCGCGCAAAACGCCGCTATGATGAGCGCTGCAGCAAATTGTTTCCTCATATTACCACCCGTATATCACCCTTCTAAATACCCTTTCGGCAAGTTTGTCTAAAAGCCTGTTCCTTGCCATCTCTTCCGTTTCAGCCGGCATGCCGAGGCTGTTTACAACATAGTATGTGGTGTCTTCCCATAACTTCGGTTCTTCCCAGAGTTTCCTCTGGTTCTTGTTGTCGAAGAAAAAGAGCGACACCGTGATTTTAAGCCTGTATTCCTGAGGCACCTGGTTCGTGTCATACCTGGTGGGCATAAGCACGTACTGCTCTATGGCGCACTTAACAACGGCGTCAGCGGACTGTTCATCGGCGATTGACACCTTTCCGTCTGAAATAAACTGGTCAATGGTTTTCTGTGTCACGTACTGCTCCATGCCGAAACGGTCCGTTTTGTTGGCGAATATCGGCACCGCCACTTTTGTGATGTAGGATGGAAACTGGACCTGGGGAGAGTAACCCGCGCAGGACACAAGACCTAGTGAAGCAACAACTGCAAGCACCGCTAAAAACACTTTTTTCATAAAAACCTCCGTTTAACTTAAAATTTAAAACTGAAAAGTGAAAGTTGATACCGGAACAAATCTCTGCCTCAACTTTAAATTTTAAACTTTCAGTTTTAAGCTGATCTTATTTTACCACTATATTAAGCAACTTGTTAGCCACAAATATTTTTTTGACAATTTCCTTCCCGTTCGTCCACTCCAGCACCTTCGGGGACGCTAACGCGGCTTTTTCCACATCTTCCTGCTTTGTATTCACAGGCATCTGCAGCCTTTCCCTTATCTTGCCGGAAACCTGTATGACAAACTCCACGGAATCTTCCACAGTAAGCGCCTGGTCATACTCAGGCCATTTCTGGGTAAATATGGAAGGCTTGCCTCCCGCCATCTCCCAAAGTTCCTCGGAAAAATGAGGCACAAGAGGCGCCATCATGAGTATCATGGACCTTGAAACAAACATGAAAAGTTCCGCGTCCTCTTTCTTTGCAAGATCAAGGTTAGCCGCGTTAAATTCGTTGAACAGTTCCATCAAAGCCGCGACAGCGGTATTAAACTGCTGCTCCTTGCCGATATCATTTGTAACTTTCTTTATGGTCTGGTGTGCTTTCCTTAGCAGTTTTTTTCCGTCCGGTGTAAGCCCTTCAGGTTTTACGCCCTCAATTGAAAATTGAAAATTCAAAATTGAAAATCCGCCTGTAATCTTCCTCCACACGCTGTTTAAGAACCTGCTTGCCCCTTCGACGCCATCGTCCGACCACTCCAGGTCCATTGGCGGAGGCGACGCGAAAAGCATAAAAAGCCTGGCAGTGTCCGAACCGTATTTATCTATCATGTCATCCGGGCTTACCGTATTCCCTTTTGACTTTGACATTTTATTCCCGTCTTTTACCACCATGCCCTGCGTTAAAAGCTTCTTAAATGGCTCGCTGCAGGATATGAGCCCCAGGTCGCTCATGACATATGTGAAAGAACCTGGCGTATATCAGGTGCATGCAGGCGTGCTCGGGGCCTCCCACGTACTGGTCCACCGGCAGTTCCCTGTCCGCAATAGCCCTGTCAACCGGCAGGTTATTATTTTTCGGGTCGCAGTACCGCATAAAATACCATGACGAATCCACGAATGTGTCCATGGTATCCGTCTCCCTGCCTGGCGTCGCCGCCGCACTTAGGGCATTTTACAGCCATGAAATGATTTTGATTTCTCAAGCGGATTGCCCTTGCCTGTAAACTCCACGTCACGCGGAAGTTTAACGGGAAGATTTTCCGTCTTTTCCATGACAACCCCGCATTTATCGCAGAATATCGCGGGTATGGGCGTTCCCCAGTAGCGCTGGCGCGAAAGCAGCCAGTCTTTAAGCTTATAATTGACCTCAATTTTTCCCATCTTTTGCTCTTCCATCCAGCGCGCTATCTGCTTTTGCGCCTCAATATTATTTAAACCGTCAAATTTCCCGGAATTAACAGCACGCCCTTCCTCGGTATAAGCGCCGTTCATCTCATCCAAAACAAGTTTTTTCCCTTTTGGCTCTATGACTATGATCATGGGAAGATTATAACGCTTTGCGAACTGAAAATCCCTTTCATCATGGGTGGGCACTGCCATGATGGCGCCGGTGCCGTAGTTCATCAGGACATAATTCCCTATCCATACAGGTATTTTTCTTCCGTTAACCGGATTTACTGCGAAAGTCCCCGTGTCCACCCCTTCTTTTTCAAGGTTTAAAAGGGTATCCACAGTTATGTCGATTTTTTTTACTTTTTCCTGGAAAGCGGCAATCTCTTTTGCTTTTTCAGGCGCCGCATTTTTTTTGATATCCTCTATCATGGGATGTTGGGCCGCAAGCACTACATATGTGGCACCGAATATGGTGTCCGGCCTTGTTGTAAAGACCGGTATTTCGCTGCCTGATTTTTCTTCCTTAAATAATATGCGCACGCCTTCGCTGCGGCCTATCCAGTTCTTTTGCATGAGGGTTACGCGGTCAGGCCAGTTAATCTTATCATGCCCGTCTAACAACTCCTGGCTGTACGCCGTAGTCTTAAAGAACCACTGCGTCAGGTCCTTCTGCTCCACGGTTGTCTCGCATCTCCAGCACTTGCCTTCATGCACCTGCTCATTGGCGAGCACTGTTCCGCAGTCGGGACACCAGTTAACAGCCGAGGACTTCCTGTATGCAAGCCCTTTCTCAAAAAACTTTATGAAGAGCCACTGGTTCCATTTATAATATTCCTCATCACATGTCGCGAATTCCCTGTCCCAGTCATAGGACATGCCGAGTTTCTTAAACTGCGATCGCGCGTGCTCTATATTTTTATAGGTCCACTCCGCAGGGTGCACTTTGTTTTTAATGGCGGCGTTCTCGGCCGGAAGCCCGAACGCGTCATAACCCATGGGGTGTATGACATCAAATCCTTTCATGCGCATGTAATGGGCGATGACATCGCCTATGGTATACACGCGCACATGCCCCATGTGCAGGTAGCCGGAAGGGTATGGGAACATTTCCAGGACATAGTATTTCTGCCCCTTGCCGGTTGATTTAAAGGTCTTATTGGCATCCCAGAACTTATGCCACTTTTCTTCTATTGATTTATAAGGATACTGCTCAGCCGCCATAACGCCTCCGAATAATAGTCTGAAAAAAATAGTCTCATGACCCAAGACCCAAGTAAATATTGAGTCTTAATCCTGAAAATCTTGATAATTTTATCATTTCAACGGTATTTTACAATATATTTTTACATAAACCCGGCTTAGGCATCGTGACTTGGGCCCTGGGTCTTGGGTCTTGCGACTCCGTTTTACTTCCACTCCATATAAAAATCCGTAGCCTTGTCGCCTTTTGACATGGACTTTTTCGTAATTACCTTTATTTCCTTCCTCGCGCACATTTCCAGAACGCCTTCAAGCCACCCGCCTATCCTGGCTTCCACATAAGCGGTCATGCCTTCAAACTGCGTGACGCTTAAAGTCACGGCTTTATCCCCGTGGGTTGTCACGGAAATCGCGCTCGGTTTGTAGTAGGACGTAAATATCTGCCCGGCTCTTTCAAGGACAAAAGTAACCGAGGCCACTTTCATAAATATCTTATAAATGCCTTTCATGGAGTAAACAGCCGCGAACTTGCCCAGTTCGCGCGCGCCCGAGAGGTCCCCGCCGTAAAACGCGGCGCACACGGCCTTTGTCGGCTCCTGAAATGCCGCGGCAGGCTCATACCATTCAGAGGCCAGAATCGGGCTGTCAAATATTTTCTTTGACGCGGCAGGCATGGCTGCAAGCCATTTTTCATACCCCGCGTCCTCAAACCTTGACTTTACAAACTCCCTTGTCGCTGCCACGCTCACGCCTTTTACCTGCATACTTTAACCCCCGAAAAAGTATCAATCGACAAACCGGAAGTAACACAGGCCGCCATACAGGGCAAATCCTGCCTATCGCAGCCTGAAGGCTGCGGCTACCGGTGCCTGAACGATTTATCCCTCGACAAAAGCCGAATCGTTCTTTCACGTTTTTATTCCCGATTCCCCATTACCCATTCCCTGCCGTTCTATTCGGTCTTTTTCGCGATTACTTCTATCTTCAGACGGTTTATTTTTCTCTCATCAGACTTTAAAACCGTAAATTTAATGTTTCCGTATGATTTTTCCTCGCCTATTTTCGGGACGTATCCGAAAAGTGCTGTCACAAAACCGCCTATGGTATTTACCCCTTCTTCCTCGGGAATTTCGAGCCTGTAAGGTGCGTCATTGAGCTTGCTTATCTCCAGGCGGCCTTTTGCCACATAATTATCCGGTCCGGTCTCGTCTAAATCCCTTTCGTCCGTGTCGTATTCATCCTTGATCTCGCCCACTATCTCCTCAAGCACGTCTTCAAGGGTTATAAGGCCTGATGTGCCGCCGAACTCGTCAACTATTATTGCCATGTGTATCTTGCCCTTTTTAAATTCTTTGAGCAGATCGCCGATGTTTTTTGTTTCAGGCACAAAGTACGGTATCCTCATTATGTCATGGAAAATAATAAGCCCGCGGTTCTTTATCATGGAGAGCATATCCTTCGTGTAAAGGATGCCCACGATATTATCCAGGCTTCCTTTATAAACCGGCATCCTGGAATAGCCGGCTTCCATTATCATGTCCAGGATTTTATCCTCGCTCCACGCTATGTCGACAGCCGTAATCGACGTCCTGGGCACCATGGCCTGCTTAACCTGCATGTCCGTAAAACTCAAAATCGACGACATCATTTCCTTTTCCTGCTCGTCTATATACCCCTGTTCCTCGCTCGCGCTTAGCACCGCCGTAATATCCTTCGCGGATATTACGGGTATGCTCGAAGACGCCTGCCCGCCAAAAAGTTTTATTGTGGCGCTGCTTATCTTTACAAACAGCTCGGTTAAGGGCCTGATCATCCTGTATATCATGACGACCGGGCCGATCAGGGCCAGCCCGAGTTTTTCCGTGTTATGTATCGCGAAAATCTTCGGCGATATTTCGCCAAAGACTATTATGATAATGGTTATCAGCGCGGCCATGGCAGTAGCGGTGATTGCCGGGTCTATGCCTGTCATCGATGCTATGTCGATGGATATGAAAGCGCCTATCGTGGATGAGGAAATCGCCACCACATTTATGCAGATGGAAAGCGTAGCGAGCAGCTTGTTAGGCTCGGACATCCACACTTTCAGGTATTTTGATTTCGGATGGTTTTCCTTTATGTTGGCCATTATCTTGATCCTGTTCATGCCTATGATGGCCGTCTCCGCCGCTGACAGGAGCGCGGCAAGTATGAAAAGCGCCGCTAGTATGTAAAGCTGCAACTGCATCATAAAATCCATTACAGGCCCGCCATCGCTTTTTTCATGTACTTATTCTCTTTCGGTTTCATCTTTTTCTCATCCGCCTTTTTTATGTGGTCATACCCGAGCACGTGCAGCGTCCCGTGCACCGTGAGCCTTATTATTTCTTCGCTTAATCCCGCGCCGTACTCCTTAGCCTGTTGCCGTGCCTTATCCACGGAAATAAATATATCCCCGCCGCTCTTTGACTCAAAGGAAATAACGTCAGTTTCCCGGTTCTTCAGCCGATACTCCAGGTTTATGGCCTTTATCTCCCTATTATCCACAAAAACAAGGTTAATTTCAAGCCCCTGCTTTCTTTCCCCCTGTAAAATAAGGGATATAACAGCAGCCGGGTCTATGCCCGGGGTGAAATGCTTTCTGTAGGTTGTGTTCACTGTGTTTTGTTTCATAAAACCGCCTGTATTGTTCGGGGTTCGGAGTTCGGGGTTCGAAGTTTGGACCGTAAGCAGTTCAACTCCGAACGCTTTACGCCTCACTCCACCCTCCGAACGCATTAAAAAGAGCAAGGGCCGGCTTTCACCGGCCCCTGCATTATATAACACTTTATGGCTTATGGCTAATTAATACTTAAGCGGAAGAGCCTTCCTCGGCGCCGTGTGCGGCTTATACGGAGGGGTGTCTTTGGCTTTCTGGACCGCGTCAGATATTTCCTCTGATGAAAGGCCTTTGTTTACCTCAAGCTGCTGGCCGATTTCGATGATATCCGGGTCATTTATCTGGTCCCTGTTTGATTTAAAAATGAGCGGCCACTGGAACGGGTCCTGATAGATCTTTCCGAGTGAAGATATTCCCCAGAGAGTATCGCCTTTTTTTACAACATACTTTACTCCCGGAACAGCCGTAGCTACCGGCGTGGGTTCTTCCACTGCCGCGTTCTGTGTCGGCTCCGGTGTTACGTCCGGCTTTACCGTCTGCCTTGCCGCGCAGCCGATAGTAAAAACAACAGATAAAGCTACAACTACAAGCAATAGAACTTTAGTCTTTTTCATGATCTGCCTCCCTTTCAAAATATGTTTTTTTAGAATACCCTTGTAAACTGCAACCCGCATTTTTGCGTGTTATATTCGACGAATACCCCGTCAGGCTCTATCATGCCGGTTTTCGACTTTGACCTCATGTTAACGTGCTCTATGACCCCGTATACCCCGTAAGCCAGCCCCACTATGGAACCCGCAAGCGCGCCCCATCCGGCTCCGACTAAAAATGTCGTCGCGTCTTTCTGGTCGCCGGACATATACGAAGGAGTGGCCAGCGCGCAGCCCATGGCAGCGCCGCCCGCGGCGCCGATCAGAAGGTCAACGCCGATTATATTTCCTATGTCGCCGGCCATCGCGCATGACGCGAGCACGGCCGATATTATGAGAGCAATCAGTGTTTTTTTCATCGGGCCACCTCAGTACTTTATGTTGCAGCTTAACACAGTAGCATCATTTCTCTGCTCTATGTTAAACGCGCGAAGTTTTAATGACATACCCCTGTATTCCTCAGGTATGAATGTTTCAATGGTGCCGAGGGCCAGGCCAAGCGTAGCGCCTACCAGCACTCCCCATCCCATGCCTTCCGATACATTCTCAAGGTCCCTTGTCTTTCCGTATGATATGAGACCGCCTGCCGCGCCTATGCACGCGCCTACTACTGTCCCTCCTATGAGGTCATAACCGTAGTCGTCAGACGATGAATACCTTTTTGAAATTGACTGCCAGAGCGACAGCCCCGCTGCCAATCCGGCGCCTGTAAATAAGCCTGCGATGGACCCGGCAACCAGCGGCCGCCTGTCCGTGTTCATGGATTTGGAATAGCCGATAAGGCCGATGCCCGCTCCTATGAGGCCGCCTTCAAAGAAACCGGCGAATACATTAAGCTGGGCGAGTGTTATCATATCGAATTTAGGGGCGTTTGACATGTCAGCAAGGGGTTTCTCCTCGACTGCTTTCTTTTTGTACTTATCAAAGGTTATTTCTTTTTCAACGTTCTGGCCTGTTGTGCCGGCCCTGTTTATAACATCAAGTTTTTCCTGCACTTTTTGCTCAATAATTGACATTTTGCTGGGTGTAGTTGATGGCTTCGGGGCGTCAGCGGCGAACGCTAACGGTGAAATTAATATGCTGATAACCAGCGTTATTGCGGTAATTTTTCTCATATTATCGCCACCTATTTTTATTTTTTCCCTGATTACTTCAATAATATTACCATATATGGCTGTTATGTCAAGATGTTTTCAGAAAACGCCGTTATAAAATCGTTTAAATGTAAAAAACGCGGTGATACAGGCGCCTTATCCTTCTTCCAAAAGCTTTTTTATTGTCTTTACAGTCTCAAATAAATTAATTCCCTTTTGTATGAATCCGTCTGCCCCGGTTGCCGCGGCTTTGGACCTTAGTTCATCCCCAAAAAGCGGCGAAAAATAGTTTTCAGGCATTCTTCACCGCCGGGGACCCACAGTAGTTTGTACCCCGCATCAGCCTCAAAAATTGCCGAAAACACCTTGCCCATGGACGGCTCATCATCAACAAGCAGTATTTCTTTTATTTTTGCATTTTCCATTTATTTCAACGGTATCGCGAAATAAAAACACGCGCCTTTTCCCTTCCCGCCTGATTCAGACCATATACACCCGCCGTGAGCCTCCACAATGTGCTTTGTCAGGTTCAGGCCCAATAACACCCCGTTAAATCATCTTTTAAATCCCCAATATATTGTAATTATATCACATCCCGCTTAAAACTCCATTTCAATATGAATAAATAAATCATCCATTTAATAATCGCGTAAAATACAAATTGACCCGGCCCCTGCTTTGGAATATAATGCTTTTGTTTTAAAGGAGCCGGAATGCCTGAAAAAAACGATAAATTACTCTTAAGAGCCTTATTGTTTTCCGCTTTTATTTCATCTGTTGCATATTTTATTTTCTTCGCTTTATCCCCCCTTATCTGGCGGAACAGCCCCATAAATATGGACGACTATACCTCCTGGTGCATAATCTGGCTAAGTGACAGGGACGGGGTGGAATTATACGTCCTTTACGCGCTTTTGCTCGCCTGTATCTCCGCCGCCTCAGTTTTTACCGTTGTTATAATGAAGAATAAACCGCTTATAAGAAATACACTTGTTTTTGCGGCTATGGCCCTGCCCATTATTTATTTCTATTATAAGATCGGGTACCATGTCCCGGTGTACTTTTCCGAAAACCGGGCCCCCTTTTTTTCCAGCCCGTCATTCGGCGTTGTTTTATTTTTCCTGGGGATAAGCGCAGCTCTCATGCTGGCAGCCAGATACTCACCTATAACCGGCGCAGCAGTATTCCTTATACTGCTCATACCCGCGTGTTTTATCCCGGTAGTTATCTTCAGCCCTTACGAGTACAACTTCATCTTCATGCCAGCGCTTAAACTTCTGCAGGGATACAGGCTAAACGAGATATTTTTCCAGTACGACCTGCTTTTATCCGCGGTTGCCGCCCTCTGGCTGAAGCTCGGGCTGCAGTTTACCCACATGTATATTTTTGCCGAAGCATGCCTTTACATAACGCTCTCGGGGCTGCTCCTTTTCAGCCTGAAATTTTTTATGAATAAAACACTGCCGTTCCTTATGCTTGTAGCCACCGTGCTTATGAGCATTTATATCATACGCGCAGATCCCACATACGGCCCGCAGAACTCCGCGCTGCGCATGCAGCTGTGGTTTCCGCTCATGGCCATTGCTTATTTCCTCGGGCCATATTCTCCGGCCGTCGGGATATTAACAGGTTTTTTTGTGGTTGTTTCAAATACTTTCGGGGTTATATACACCGCCGCGTATATGGAGTTCATAGCCCTGCTTTTTATTTTTGACCTGCTGGCGGGCGCGGGCGCCGCAAACGCGGTGAAAAACCGCCTCAAACCCGCGCTAATGAACGCCGCCATCATAGCAGTATCCTGGCTTGTGTACCCCGCGCTCTTCGGAGCGGGCGGCAACCCTGCCGCTTCAGCCATTACCTCGCTTAGTATCACTTTTATGAAAATTTCCCGCGTTTCTTTTTTCTGGCACTTCTTCCCTGTTTTTGCCGGCGCGGCAGCCGTTCTTCTGATAAAAAGAAATGCGATCGGGGAAAAATATTTTTGTTCCGGTTTTTACCTGCTGACGCTTGCAGCCGGCAACTCGCTGTATTTCTTCGGGAGAAGCCACGAAAATAACATACTGGTCATCTCCGCATCGCTGATGTTTGTCTTATTCATGCTATTAGACCTTATTTCCTTTGGTCCTCCCGCGGAAAAATCATCCGTCCGGTCCAGGCTCTCAAACGCCGCGGCAGTATACCTTATACCGGTTCTTCTGATTGTCTCCTTAGCCCTGTCAAACCCGAATGAAATAAACGACAAGCTCCAGGTCCAGCTTTCCCGCCTGCGTTCAGGCCAGTATAAAAAGGTATCCGCGCCCAAAAACATACCGGCCATGGTGGAAACCATTAAACAAATTACATCAAACAGCCCCAGGGTTTATATAGCAAGCCTCACAAACGAATTTCTGCTGTATTATCTCGGCGGCTACAGGGCGGTCTCATATTATACGCCGTCCAGCGCGTGGTATGACAAGGCCGGGTACGTAAATTTCTTAAAGGGCCTTTTTGACAGCGGTTACTACCTGGTAACAGACTCGCCAATATACGGGACGGATATACTTCTCGGCATAAAAGGCCTAAAAGCAGCAAAAACTGACGGCCTCTATTTTTATCATAAATAAACCCCGCGTAAACGCCATATAAATAATAAAACCCGCGTTTTAACGCGGGTTTTATTATTTAAAAGCCTGTATTTAGAGCGGGCGATTCATGAATCGCCCCTACGAAACCAACCGGAGTCAGTAAAAAAACATATTTCCTGCAGAATCATATTAATACTAATCCAGGTTTATCTTTATATACAACTCTTTTAACTGCTTGTCTTCCACCTGCGAGGGCGCGTTTGAGAGCAGGCACTGCGCCTTTGCGGTCTTCGGGAACGCGATTACGTCCCTGATGGACTGGCTTCCCGTAATAATCATGGCCATCCTGTCGAGGCCGAAAGCTATGCCTCCGTGAGGCGGCGCCCCGAATTTTAAGGCTTCAAGGAGGAATCCGAACTTCATTTCCGCTGACGCGTCGTCTATATTCATAAGGTTGAACATTTTTTTCTGAAGGCCGCTGTCGTGTATCCTTATCGAACCGCCGCCGATTTCCGTGCCGTTTAATACCAGGTCATACGCCCTTGCCTTTACCTTAAGCGGGTCTGTGTCAAGCATGGCGATGTCAGAGGCTTTTGGGGCCGTAAACGGGTGGTGGTTTGCCACGTAGCGTTTTTCCTCGGCGTCATAGCTCATCAGCGGGAAATCCACTACCCACAGGAACTCAAGCTTCTTTTCGTCGTAAAGCTCGTACTTCCCGCCTATGTGAAGCCTGACCCTGCTTAATATGTCGTTTACCTTATCCTTCTTGTCGGCCATGAAGAACACTATGTCCCCTTTTTCCACGGCCATTAATTCCTTAAGTTTGTTCACGCGGTCGTCGCTTAAGAACTTCACTATCGGCGACTCCGGCTTCTCGGCGAACCTGATCCACGCCATGCCTCCCGCGCCCTGCCTGATGGCGTACGCCACGAGGTCGTCTATGTCCTTGCGCGAAAGTTTCTCGGCGGAATTTTTAAAGTTTAAAGCTTTTACCACGCCGCCGTTTTTTACCGTCTCGGAGAATATTTTGAAATCAGAACCGTCAAAGACTTCGCTGACGGTCTTTAATTTCATCGCGAACCTTGTGTCCGGTTTGTCATTTCCGTACTCTTCCATGGCCTGGTCATACGTCATGCGCGGAAACGGCTTGGGCAGCTTTGTGCTCTGTATCTGCTCAAATACGTCCCTGATGAAATTTTCTGAGTGGCCCATTATGTCGTCCTCGTCAATGAAGGACATCTCGATATCTATCTGCGTGAACTCAGGCTGCCTGTCAGCGCGCAAATCCTCGTCGCGGAAGCATTTTACCACCTGGTAATACCTGTCCAAGCCGGCCACCATGAGTATCTGCTTTAACATCTGGGGCGACTGCGGGAGCGCGAAAAAAGTCCCCGGGTTTACGCGCGACGGCACGAGGTAATCGCGGGCGCCTTCCGGAGTTGATTTAAAAAGCACCGGGGTTTCCACGTCCACAAAATGGTTCTCATCCAGGTACTTCCTGATTATCTGCGTGAGTTTGTGCCTTATGATAAGGTTGTTGAGTATTTTCGGCCTGCGAAGGTCCAGATACCTGTACTTAAGCCTTAAGTCCTCGTTTACCTCGGCTGATTCGTCTATGGGGAAAGGAAGCGGCTGTGACTGGTTGAACACTTCCACCTCTGAGGCCACTATTTCTATCATGCCTGTTTTTAATTTTGAGTTGGTCGTGCCCTCGGGCCTGTTCCTGACTTTTCCCTTAATACCCAGGACATACTCGCTGCGCAGTTTGTGCGCGGTCTCGTGAAGTCCTTTATTTATCTCAGGGTCAAATACCACCTGCACTTTTCCGAACTTATCGCGGACGTCAAAGAATATAAGCCCGCCGTGGTCGCGCCTGGTGTCAAGCCAGCCGTTAATGGATACTTCCTGGCCGATCAAGGCCTCTGTTACTTCACCGCAGTAGTGGGTTCTTTTTAACATGTTTTTAAACCTCCGTGTTTGTGAAAATCTGGTACGCAGAGCTCAAGTGGATGTGGAAATTTTGATGGCTCAAGTGGGTGTGTGAATCTTTTGGGCTCAAGTAATTGTGGGAATCTTTGGGCTCAATGTTTAATGTAAAAACCGACCCTTGAACCAACCAACTCCAACTATCACTTGAGCCCACACACTCCCAACATCCACTTGAGCCACACACTCACACAACCCCTTGAGCCTAAAAAAAACAGGCCGGATTACCATCCGGCCTGTTTTTTTTATCCTCAGGCCGCGCATGTATGCGGCCCATGCATGGCTTGTATCAGAACCTTAAATTATATATAGCCGCGTATGTATTATTGTAATTGCCGTTTAACAGCGATTCCTGCTGCATTTTGAATTCCAGGTTGTGTTCCTTGTTATACTGCATGGCCGCGTTGCCCGCGAGCGCTATGTCCGCGACCCATGTCGCGACAAATAACAGCACCCCTGCCGCCAGCGTAATAGCCCCGGCCCTTTTAACGTTATTAGCGGCGGCATAATCAGTCAGGTTATTGGGATTTGAGAATTCCACATATCCGACGCCTATGGTTATTATGGAGACAAGCTCAAGCCCGAAAAGCGCCAGCCCCATTTTGTAATTCTCAGCGTAAAACTGACCCCAGCCGTGCGCTAAAAGCCCCGGCCCGATGGCTACAACTGTGCCGAGTATCGGGTCTTTTGGTTCAAGTATGGTTTCATCGATGACAACATCAGACATGCCTGACTGGGCGAATAAAACCCCTGAAAAACATATAAGAACTATGGTACATATTAATTTCTTAAGTTTTTTCATCATTTCCTCCTGGAATATGCAAGTCCCATCATGAATGTCTTAATAATTTATCATATTAAAAATATATAGTCAAATCAATTTTGCGGGGTAAAACAAAGGTTCAGGTTTACTTTATTTTATTGGCTTTTTTCATCATATTCAGCTCATCAGGGCCCATGGCTTCGTACCTTTTCATATCGCCCTTTAGTACAGACACAGCGCGCTCTGACATGTTCCGGAATACGCATTTTTTGGTATCCTCATCTGCCTCAAGCATAGCCAGCCCGAGCCCTACCGCGCCCTCCACCCCGACGCCGCGCAGCCAGTCCTGTATGTCCTCGTCGGACATGTTCTTTAACCTTCCAAGATTCGCCATAAAACACCCCCTGATTATATTCGCGTTCGAGTTATAACGGGACAGGAGACTGGAGACAGATATTGAATCATCACTTTTGGCCGCGATCCCCTGCCTCGTTATAAACAAAAATTATTATATCATAAATGGCGCGGTTTTTGGATTGCCTTTGTAGCGGGCGGATTATATCCACCCGTACGCCTTTTGATTCCAAAATCCGCCATATTTTTAAAGCACAGATTTTTTTCGCGGAACCCCGTTCCAATCCCCCAAATTTGGCATTTTTAACTTCCGGTGCTATACTTATAGTGAGAGAAGAAGTAAAAAAAGAGGAGGCGAGGTTTATGAAAAACAAAAAAGGCGAATTAAGGCCTGAAGACCTCAAGTCAAAATACCTCCATGAGCGGCTTGATATCAGGGAAGAAATGCATTCGCACTATCTGGACAGGGGCAACAGGAATGTAATGGGAAGTTTCGACCTGGAACTGATGTCAAAATTGCTTGATGATTTGGGGCATTTTGAGAGGACGGAAAGAAAGTAAAGGCAACTGAAAACTGAAAGCTGAAAGTTGAAAAGCAGGTTTGATATTGTTTCAACTTTCAGCTTTCAGTTTTAAACTTTAAGTTTACCTTCCTATTAACTTCAAAACCCCGTTTATAAAGGTAAGAGGATGTATGGCGCATCCGGGTACATAAAGATCCACCTTGTGGTTTTGAAGGAATCCCCTGTTCAACGATTTTGAACCTTCAAAAACCCCTCCTGATATGGCGCAGGAACCGGCCAGTATTATTATCTTCGGGTCAGGGACGGCGTTATATGTTTCTTCCAGCGCGTATGACATGTTTTCGGTTATGGGGCCTGTAATCACTATTCCGTCGGCGTGCCTCGGCGATGCCACAAAATCTATGCCGAACCTTCCCATGTCAAAATTTACGTTGCTGCATGCGTTGAGTTCCAGTTCGCAGCCGCCGCAGCCGCCGGCTGAAACCTGGCGTAATTTCAGGGAGCGGCCGAATATTTTTGATATTTCAAGGCGCGATTTTACCGCGTATTTTTCAAAGTCATCTTTTCCCGCGCCTTTAGTTATGACAAGTTTTTCCCTGGAATCAGCGGAAATCTTATGCCGGGCGGTGAATTTTATCTCGCTGTTTTTGCATGCCCGCTCGCAATCCCCGCAAAAAACGCATTTGCCCAGGTCGATACGAAGCGGCGCTTTCCCTATGGCCGATACCGGACAGACAGTATCAGCGATAAAATCAGCCCCGGTTTCGGCAACGGAAATCTCAGGCAGGCCGCGGAACTCCGGGATTATTACAGCCTTCTTTATGTCGGGTATTGCCTGATTGCCCTGACGGGCCCTGATGCGTAAAATGTCGAACATTTGCTCTCCTGTATGTTTTAATCACAAATCACAAATCCCAAATTGAATTTCAGATCCAAATCCCGCGATTCGCATTTCTTTGGGATTTGTGATTTACAACCTACAAATCATTCCCGCAGTATGAAAGGTCAAAACTTTTATTTATTAACGGAAAATCAGAAATACCTTCATTCCTCAGCGCCAGCGCCAGCCCGTACCAGTTATTAAACGACGGGTCCTTGACTTTATACCTTGCTATCCTGCCTTTGGAATCCGTTATGGCTGCGTGTACCACGGCGCCCCTCCAGCCTTCTGCTATGGATACCGCGAATGAATCCTCCGCCAGCGGTCCCGGCTTTTCCATGATTTCCCCTGCCGGTAAGTTCTCCATAATCTCCCTCACCATTTCCACTGACTGGGTTATTTCCATGTAACGGAGGTAACTCCTGGCAAACGCGTCGCCTGAGTCCATGGTAAGCTTATGCACTGGCATGTGGTTGTAAATACCGTACGGGTGGTCCGAGCGCGAGTCCATGGCAATGCCCGACGCCTTTGCCGCAAGACCTATGGCGCCTATTTCTTTTGCCTGCTGCTGGGCCAGCACCCCTGTCTGCTGCAGCCTGGACATTACGCTTGAAGCGGAAAACATCTCTTCCGCCATTATCCTTATGTTCTCATATGCCTTCATGACATTGCTTTTCACAACCCCGGCTTTTTCAGCGCTTATATCAAAAGCCGTCCCTCCCGGCCGCAGCAGCCCGCGGCCGAACCTGCTGCCTGAAATAAGCATGGATGTATTTATGATGGTCGTCCTGTTCGCCCCAAAAACCGCGCTTCCCACGAGGTAGGCTATGTCCCCGCATATGGCTGATAATCCGCCGGTGTGCATGCCCGCGCGTTCAAGTTCCAGCGCCGCGCCGCGTATCGCGTGGGCGCGGCGGGATACCGGGGCTGATGAGAGCGCCTCTATTATTCCGCAGTATACCTGCGAATGCGCTATGGCGGAATCACCGGCAATGGACTCTGCCAGATGCGGCGCGGGCTTGTCACCGCGCTTTGCAAAAAGTTCTTCCACTCCCCTGTGCTGATAACCGAGCTGGATTTCAAGGTGGTAAACCTTTTCCCCGTGGCACATGAACCTGAAATGTCCCGGTTCAATTATCCCTGCGTGGACCGGGCCGACAGCCACTTCATGTATTTCATCCCCGTCCATTTTAAAAAACCTGTATGACGCCATGTCAGCCCCTGTGTCAAACCGGCTGTGCGGAAATCTTACGCCCTTAAGCCAGGGATGCCCGAGCGGCTCTATGCCAGTCTCCTCATAAAACTCCCTCTCGAACATATGTGCCTGCGGAAGTTCAGGTGTCATGGACTTATACGACGTGACTCCATCCAGCGGGGCGCAGGCAACATGTATGGTTGACGCGGCGTCATCAGCCAGCATGACAAAAAGCTTCTTTGAAGGCCCCGCGAAAAAACCTATCAGCCGCCTTCCCCTGTTGCATGAAGTTATAACGCGCGTCCTTAAGACGTCTACGGCCATTTCCGTTATCTCTTTTAACTTTGCTGTCCTGTTGTTTTTAATTACTTTGAAACCCATTGTTCCACTCCGCCTCATTCCGGAAAAACCGGACTTTACTCATGCTTAATATTTTATTTCCTTCTACATCAGCCCGGCCGCGGCGCTTATAAACGCGCTTATTTGCCTGGGCATATAGATGCCGGCCCATATCAGCGCCGCGATAAATATGAACTGCCCCGCGTAATTAAAGGCGTTAAATTTCTCGTCTGATATGCCTTTCGGCGCGTTCCCGAAGCTCATCCTGAAAATAGCCGATGCCATGCCGTATATTACTATGGTCAGAAGCAGCATTATTGGAACAGCCATCCACCACAGCCCTTTTTCAAACATCGTCTTTATCATTATGAATTCGCTTAAAAATATCGGCGATGGCGGTATGCCGCACAGCAGTATGAAACCCGCTATCCACGACCATGCCGCCTTCGGGTCGGCTTTTAAAAGCCCGGAGACCCCGTTTATTTCCCTGGTGTTGTACCTTTTAAGGATGTTCCCCGAAGTCATGAAAAGCGACGCCTTTGAAAAAGCGTGGGCGGCTATGTGCAGTATGGCCGCGAACGCGGCCGGGCCGCCCAATGCCGCGCTGATGGTTATTAACCCCATGTTCTCTATGGAAGAGTACGCCAGCATCCTCTTGTAATTCCCCACCCTTATTATGTACACGGCCGCCACAAAGACAGAGAGCGCGCCCATGGCCATAAGGAACGCGGAGGCGAATTCACCCAGCCCCCCGAGCTTCATTATTTTCAGGATTTTTATGATGATAAGCAGTTCTGAGTTAAGCAGCGCCGCCGATAGCAGCACCGATACCGGGGAGGGCGCTTCCGAATACGCGTCAGGCAGCCAAGTGTGCACGGGCGCAAGCCCGGCCTTTGTCCCGAAACCTATGGCCATGAATACAAAGGACATCTTCAGCCAGAATAAGTTCAGGCCCGGCGCATGGCTGTATAGGTCGGTGAAAAAAAGTGAATTCTCCCCGTGTGTATACGCCATGGAGAGGAATATGAGCCCCACAAAGGCGATGGCAATGCCGATGGAGCATATGAACATGTACTTCCACGCGGCCTCAAGCGGTTCTTTCCCCTCTTTGTAGTATATGAGGTATGCGCCTGTTATGGTGGTTGTTTCCAGGCATACCCAAATCATGCCCAGGTTTGTCCCCAGCACCACCCCGCTTATCGCGGCGGAGAACACAAGCATGACCGCTGTGTAATACGTGGATTTGCGGCCGGTGACTTCGGACCGGCGTGTAAAATCATAGTTGTAAACCGATACCCCGGCTAACACAATGCTCAGCACTATGAGAAAGAATATGTTCAGGGCGTCCGTGTGGAAATAAGGGCCGTATGACCCGGGTTTGCGCATGAGTGCGATCGAGCACGCCAGGTGGAGGGCGGAATACAGGCACACAACAACGGCGTTGAGTTTCTTATTCCTGAATATCAAAAGCAGGAGCGCCGCTGCCGGGGCCGAGAATAATATCGCGGGTATCATGGCCTAATCCCGGAGGTTGCTCAACGAATCAATGTGCAGTTCGTCGAAGGTGGAGTTTATTTTCGTTACAAAAAGGCCCAGCAGGTATATGGCCGCGAAAAGGTCCAGGAGCACGCCCAGGTTCACTATCATGGGCATCTCGCTTACCACGGACATGGCAAGCATGAATATGCCGTTTTCCATCATTATATAACCCATCACGTGCGTTATTATCTTCTTGCGGCTTATGATGATAAACAGCCCCGTTATCATGGTGGCTATGGACACGCCGAAATAAAGCGGCCGCACATTCGCGGCGTATGAGACGGCCCAGTAAGCTATGATGAAGCCAAAGGCGAATATCACGGTTGTGATGAGCACGGAATAAAAACTGGGCATGTATGGCTGTATTTCCCGCTGTATGTTATTCCTCCTCACGGTATACATGAGGAATGCCGGGATTATTATGGCCTTGAACAACAGGGTCTCAGCCCCGAGGAAAACAAGGTTAAAAGCCGTCATCTCCGAATGGTCAAGCAGGACCATGAGGAACAAAATCAGCCCCTGCAGCGCCAGCACGCGCGTATAAGCTTCCAGCCTCGATGTGGAGGAAACATATATCATGGTCATGCCGAATACGGCGATAAGCACTTCCGTCATTTTAGACCCCCGTTGATTTTCAGCAGCACGATGGAAAAAGCCACGACCGCTATCGATATGGCGAAGAATACAAACTGCGGCACATGCGACATCCGTAAGCGCGCCATCAGCGACTCCACGCACCCGGCGATAACGGCGCAGGCGAATATTATCCCGGCGAAGAGCAGCCCGGCAACGGCCGGGTTAAGCCCTGCCGGCGCAAGAAAACTCGCAAGCACGGATGCGATTACAAACATTTTAAGGCCCGCGGTATAGTTAATGACTGCGAGGTCCGGCCCGGAGTTATCCAGCACCATCACCTCATGTATCATGGTCAGTTCCAGGTGGGTATTCGGGTCATCAACAGGCACGCGGGAACCTTCCGTAAGCAGGATTATGAAAAGCGCCAGGGCGCATAAACAAGCCGCAAGCACTCCCGCGGGCTCATGGCTCACAAACATGGCCTTTACCCCGGAAAAATCCGTCACGCCCGAAGCCGCGGCTGCCGCCCCCATGATGATGAAAAACGCGGGCTCAACCAGCGATGTAAAAGCAGCCTCGCGCGCCGCGCCCATGCCTTCAAAACTGGAGCCTGTTTCCATGGCCGAGGCGATATTGATGAACTTGGAAAAACCGAGCAGGTATATGAATACTATCATGTCCCCCTGGAAACCCAGGATGGGGATGCCTCCCGCCATGGGTGTGATGACTGCCGCGGCGAGAACGGCGGCGAAAGCGGACAAAGGTGCCCAGTAAAAAAGCGCCGTGGTTGTTTTGCTTATGACAGCGCCTTTTTTAAGAAGCCTGAAAAAATCAAAAAACGGCTGGACGAGGGAAGGCCCCTGCCTGCCCGCCCAGAAAGACTTTACGCGGTTTATGACGCCTATAAAAAGGAACGGCATGATGAGTATGAAAATAACATTCGCTATAATGGCCATCACACAGCCCCCATTGCCCATACTATGGCTATTATCAGAAAGACAAGCCCGTATAGTATGTACTGCTGGGTGTTGCCGCTTTGTATCCATGAAAATCCCCTCATGACAAAGCTGACGGCCTTAATCGCCGGTTTGACAGTCATCGCCGCAATGATGTCGCGGGCCTTTGATATGTATGAGGCCTTTTTCGGGAAGAGCCCTTCGGTCTGAGCGGTATCCTCTTCTATTTTAATCAGCGGCCCTTTGGGCATTAAAAAAACCGAGGCAAATGACGAAGCAGTGTACTGTATCCTGGGGGAAGGCGCCTGATACCCGCAGCCCCACGTATCCCCCGATGCGGTTTTGCCCTTTAGCGCGGCTTTTTTTATAAGGTATAAGGCAAATACGGCAATAATGGCCGATATGAACAGCACTGAGAGGCTGCGTAAAGTGTTTAAGAACGGCCCGATATCCGGGACAGCCGCGGTTGCCGCGGCCATAATATACCCTGCGGGCGCTGCCGCAAGCCGGAAAAAATACTGCGGGAATATCCCGATGACGACGCAGAAAAATACCGCCGCCCCCATGGATAAAACCATGTAAATGTTTTCCCCGGGTTTTACGCGTATGCTGTCATTGCGCGGGTTTCCTGAGAAAACCACGCTGTATGTCTTGGTAAAAACCACCACGGCCATGGCGCCGATAAAACTCAGGCCTGCCAGGGACAAAACCCCTGACACGACAACCGGCATTAACCGGAGCGATATGCCTGAGAACATGGAAAGATAAAGCATGAGTTCGCCTACAAACCCGTTTAAAGGCGGCAGCGCGGAGATGGCAACGGCCCCGGCAAAAAAGAACCCGGCTGTATATGGCATGCTCTTTGAAAGCCCTCCCAGGTGCTCCATGTCGCGCGTGTGCGCCTTCATGTAAACGCTCCCCGCCCCGAAGAACAGGAGTTCCTTGAATAAGGAATGGTTCAGCGCGTGGAGCAAAGCGCCCGCGAACCCGAAGTAAGCCATGTAATTATTCCCGGTGCTAAGCCCTAAAAGGCCGAGTCCGATGCCGGTCGTCATGATTCCGATATTTTCAATCGATGAATAAGCCAGCAGCCTTTTTATGTCCCGCTGGGCCATGGCAAAATATATTCCGAGCAGCCCCGTCACAAGGCCCAGGGCCAGTATGGCAAAGGATATCCCGGAACCGATTTTCGCGTAAAACGTGATAAGCCTGAGTATGCCGTATATCCCGAGTTTTATCATGACACCCGACATCAATGCCGATACGTGACTGGGCGCCGCCGGATGCGCGAGCGGCAGCCAGGTATGAAAAGGCATAAGCCCCGCCTTTATGGCAAACCCGGTAAAAAGAACCGCGAAAATACCCATGCCTGCCGCGGGCCGGGCGGCTGCGAGCGCGGTTTTAAAGGAGGCAAAATCAAAACTGCCCGACATTGAGGAAAGCACGGCAAAACCGGCGGTTAAAAAGGCCACGCATACGTGCATGGCCGTTATGTAGTAAACACCCGCATCCAGCACTTCCTTTTTCTCATTCTCAAATGTCATCAAAAAGAAGGATGATAAGGACATGATCTCCCACATGATTAGGAATATTATTACATGCGAGGATACGGCGACCATCATCATGGAGACAATAAGCACGGGAAGGAAAAAGAAATGCGCCCCGAAAGCGCGCCCCTGACCCAGGTAAGCGGACATGTACCCTTTCGCGTATACGGTTGTCAAAAATCCCATTACCGATATCATGAGGATAAAAAACGCCGATAAAGCGTCGGCCCGAAACACCGCCGCGCCTATGGGCGCGCTGAAGGATACTATGCTTTCCCGGGCAATGCCGGTAACAAGGATTTTAAGCGAGAAGAACGCAGTCAGGGCGGACCCGAGCGCGGTACACAGGATTACAACGGATGATTTATGTTTTTCAGAAACCCCCAGTGACAGTGCTCCCCCCCAAGGATGGCCATCACCCCGAGGAAGAGTAAGTTCATCTTCCGCGCACCGGCATTTTAGCCTCTGCCGAGATGATATAATCCATGACCGCCGCCACGGGCGCGGCCACTGAGAGCATTTTCACAAAATCAGCCTGCTGGCAGAGAAAAAGGAGTTTTGAGAGTATCTCCAGGTGCCGCTTGGCATTGGCGCTGAGTATTATAAAGAGGGTATGCACGGGTTTTCCGTCAACAGACCCGTAATCCACAGGCGAAGCCAGCGAGCAAACAGTTATGGATTCATGGTCCACATCCGCGATTATGGGGTTACGCGGGTGCGGTATCGCGATGCCCCGGCCCACTCCTGTGGGCATCATTTCTTCGCGTTCTATAAGGGACGCCAGTACATCGGTCTTATTTACCTCAGAAGGAAGCTTCATCCGGTTCACGGCGCCGGTTAACAATTCCACAGTATTATTCCCCGGGATATTGTAAATGATTCCGCCTCTGTTGATAAGGCCGGACAGGCTTACCGGAATATCGGAACCGGCTAAAGAAAGGATTTTTTCAGACAGGGGTATGTTGTTTTTTATCGCCCACACCTTCACCTCTTCCTTATTGAACAGGTCCTGGTGGTTAATCGTGTGTACAGGCAGGGCTTTGGATTTTATGAACCTTACGATTTCTTTTTCGGGCAGTTCAAAAATATCCATTACATCTTTCATTTTGAGTTCCATGAATTTTAGTCAGCCTTTTTTGTCAGATATTTGTAGGCGGCAAAAAAACCGCTCGTGCATGTGGATTATAATATAACATCAATGTTATTTTGTCAATATCAGCGGAAAAAAAGATAATGTATATAATAGTGTGCAAATTCATTTTGGCCGTTAAACATCTTTGTTTTCATTATAAACGGCTTTCTCCCCTCTCCTCTTAGGAGAGGGGCTGGGGTGAGGTGAAACCAATTGTCTTATTCCCCTCACCCTACCCTCTCCCAAATGGGAGAGGGAAAAAAGAACAAATCAATTTACACACAATTAATGACAGTATCGGAAAAAAATCCAGAACGCCGGGTCCGCCGGCCGGGGTCATGCTTTTCTGTCAAAATAATCAAGCATGCCGCTGATAAACGTCAGCGGATGCGGGGGCAGCCCGGGATGAAGAGGTCTATGTTTGTTTCTTCCAGGAATTTCCTGTCTATTTCCTTTGACTCCTGAAATATTCCGCCTGATATGGCGCAGCTTCCGGTTAAGACAACCACTTTCGGGTTCGGGACAGCCTCGAAGCAGATCCTCAGCGCTTTTTCCATGTTCTTTGTTACAGGGCCTGTTATCACAATCCCGTCAGCGTGCCTGGGGGAAGCGGTGAATTCAATGCCGTACCTTCCCATGTCAAAATTGACATTATTGAGCGCGTTAAGCTCGAGTTCGCACCCGTTGCAGCCTCCGGCTGAAACCTGCCTTAATTTCAGCGAGCGGCCGAAGTAGTCCTTTATCTTTTTGGATGCCTTTTCAGGGGTGATTGCCCTGGCAGCGGAGCTTATTATAAGGTCTTCCCTTTTTGACGCCGCGATGCGGTAATTTTTGCTGAAGGTTATGGATTTTTGCGGACAGGCCAATTCGCAAGCCGGACAGAAAACGCATTTGCCCAGGTCAATTCTAAGCGGATCCAGCGTGATAGCCCCTACCGGGCACACCTGGGCGCATTTACCGCAGCCTTTTTCACAGGCTGCCTCAGAGATAACAGGGCATGCGCGGAAACGCGGCGGCAGCGCGGCGTTTTTCACGTCGTGCACTATCGGGTCTCCCTGTAGTATCCTGAGTTTAATTGCCTCTAAAAATGTCATGTTCCTCCGTTTTTCGTACTTCCGTGTCCGTTAATAGCGAAGTTCAAATGCGAGAGGGAGCAAACTCACTCTCTACAAAAATCAATATCAAAATAGCAGTAACCCTTCGCCGGACTACAAATCGTGGCCCGCGTATGACAGGTCAAAGCTTTTGTTGCACAGCGGGAAATCCGAGATTGCCGCGTTCCTGACCGCCAGGCTTAATGCGTACCAGTTGTTAAATGACGGGTCCTTTATCTTATACGCCGCGAGCTTGCCTTTCGCGTCCGTCACGGCGATGTGCGCTATCTCGCCTCTCCAGCCTTCTGTGAGCGATATTACCGCGCTGTTTGCGGCAGGCTTCCCGTATTCCGCCGCCAATTCGCCCGCGGGCAGGTTCTCTAATTGTTCAAAGATGAACCTTAATGATTCCTCTATTTCCATGGCCCGGAGCTTTGCCCTGGCAAAGACATCGCCTTCAGCCATGGTCATCGGCGTTATGGGAAAATATTTGTAAGCGCCGTACGGGAAGTCAGACCTTGTGTCCATTTCTATGCCGCAGGACCTTGCCGTGGTCCCTGTGAAGGCAAGTTCCCTGGCCTGTTTTTTAGCCACAATGCCGGTTTTTTCAAACCTCAGCATGGCTCCCGACGAGGAGAAGAGGCATTTATTTATGGCCATGACATCCCTGCTGACCGTTTCTATGTTCCTTAATATGTAATTGGCGGCTTCCTCATTGAGGTCGTAATTCACGCCGCCGTACGCCAGCAGCCCCCTTCCGAACCTCGAACCGGAAAGCGCGGCAAGCGAATTTATCATCAGGGTCCTTATCCTGCCGTATGACGAGGCGACCATGGAGAAACCCACGTCATTGGCCACGCCGCCCAACCCCGACAGATGCATGGCAACGCGCTCGAGTTCCTCGGCCATGGCCCTTATTACCTGCGCCCTTAATGAAACGTTCGCGCCCGACAAACTTTCCATGGCCCTCACATGCGCCAGAGCGTGGCCCATAACCGTATCGCCAGCCGCTGACTCTGAAAGGATAATCCCCTTATTTAGGCCGGATCTTATGATCATTTCTTCGACGCCCCTGCGCTGGTAGCCCAGGTTTATCTCAAGGTTAAATACATATTCGCCGTGGCACTGGAACCTGAAATGCCCGGGCTCTATCACGCCCGCGTGTATGGGCCCCACCGCCACTTCGTGCACTTCTTCGCCCGCGAGCTTATAAAGCTCATACGGTTTGCCGCCGGGCAGCACGCCCTGCTTCCTGACCGGACGTGGCCACGGCTGATTCAGTATTTCATATCCGTGCTCTTCCGCAAGTTCGCACTCGACCCCGGCGGTCTGCGGAAAATCCCCTGCCATGCTCTCAAACGATGGTTTTTCCCCGTCAAAGTTGCAGGAGAGGACATTTAACGAAGATGTTGCGTGGTCCGAGAGCACGCACATGAGCCTGTTTTTATCAGCGCTGTTTTGCGGGAAAAGCGCGATGATTCTCATGGATTTTTTCAGCCCCGCGCGTATGGACGCGAAAAATTCCCCTTTATTTAAAACCGGCACATCCCCAAGCAGGAACGCCTGCCCATTGGCTGTTTTATGCATGGTCATGACGCGGCCCCAAAATCCCTGGCTATCTCCATCACGGAAGACTTCACAGCTTCCGGGGTGAATAATGCCAGCGCTATGAGCATTATCAGCAGTATCAGTGAGGCCGCGTGGGTTATGTTCAGCTTTTCCGGCTCTTTCTCCACTTTTGAATTCTCGTCCTTTTTATAAAGCATCTGCAATACCAGATGTCCCATGTTTATGAAAATAAAGAGCATGAGGAAGAGCACCGTAAAAAGCACCCATGGCCTGTCTGAAAATAACATGCCTTCAAATATCTTAAGTTCGCTGAAAAATATCCCGAAAGGCGGGACCGCGGATATGGCCAAAAACGAGAACATGAATATCCAGCCGGTCCAGGGCATATTCTCAAGCAGAGAACTTACGTTTTCAGAGTCGGTCGTGGAGTATTTCTGGTTTATGGAGCCCGCGCACAGGAATATGACAACCTTGTTGAGTGAATTGTAAATGATGTGGTACATGGCGCCCGCAAATGCCAGGCCTCCCGTGGCCACGCCGAGCACGATGAGCCCCAGGTGCTCCACGCTGGAATAGGCAAAAAGCCTTTTATAATTTTTCACCCTGAATATGAAGACAAAGGCGGTGAATATGGAGAGCAGCCCGCCTATTATCATGATGAACCGCGCGAACTCATAAACGGATGTCCACCTGACTATCTGAAATATCCTCATCAGGCCCACAAGCGCGGTCACACGCAATGACCCTGACATGAGCGCGGCTATGGGCCCCGGCGAAGTGCTTGTGGCGTCGACATCTGCCGAGTGCATGGGCGCGATGCCTATCTTGGTCGACATGCCCACAAAAATAAATATGAATCCGGCTTTGAGCCACACCGGGTTGAGCAGCGCCGCGTTCTTTATGAAGTCGGAGAATATAAGCTGCTTTCCTTCCAGCGGCGTGCCGTTGGCCGACATGGCCACAAAGAGGATGCCTATGAAAACCGCGGCGATGCCGACCGATACCAGGAACAGGTATTTCCACATGGCTTCCAGCGCCTCTTCATTGCGCAGGTAGTATATAAGCGGCGCCACGGAGAGCGTTGTGGCCTCGGAGACCACCCAGTACATGGCGAAATTATTGCTGAGTATGGCCGCGCTGTTGGCCAGCAGGTATAAATTCAGGAATACGAAATAATATTTCTTTCCGGTCCCCTTCGCCGTGGACTGCTTTAAGTACTGATATGACACCAGCACCACCCAGAAGTAGACGTTTGAGACCACCATGAGGAAAAGCCTGCTTAAGGCGTCCGTGCTTAAAAAATGCTGCTGCGGCGAGTATATTCCCGCGAAGAGGGTGAAAGAAAATATCAAATGCGCCGCGGCCGCGGCCAGGGTCATGAAGTACTGGGCTTTAATGCTTTTAACAAACCAGCACGCCGCCGATGTCAGCAGTATGAATCCCGTTAAAGCGAGTATGATAACCATCAGTCTTTTAGCCTCCTGAGCGCGGCCGCTTCAAAACCCGACAGGGTCGTCGATATCCTGTTCAAAGCTATGCCCATTAAGAATACCACGACAAAGATATCAAGCAGCATGCCCAGCTCCACTATGACCGGCAGCTTGAAAGCAATCGACGAGCCGAAAAGGAATATGCCGTTTTCCAGCGTCAGAAACCCCATGACATGCACAAGCAGTTTCCTCCTGAAGATTATGACAAGTATGCCCGTGATTATGGCGGAGAAGCCTCCGGCAAAAGGTATGATGTTTATGTCCGTGCTCTTAGAGAGGATGCTCGCCGCCACAAATACCGCGGACATAAGCGATATGACCAGCATAATAAAGGTAAACTGCTGTATGGTCGGCTCTATGGGGTCCTTGATGTCCAGGTCGGTTATTATCTTCCTTATATATGTGGGCACGAGTATGCCCTTTACCACGAGCAAAGCCGACGGCAGTATGAGTTCCGCCGGGTTAAAATGCTGGAAAAGCGGCAGTGAGGTTATGATTGCGAGTATTATCCCCTGCACCTGGAGCACATTCACGCAGTCTTTGACCCTGGCCGTCAAAGCCAGGTAAAGCAAAGACAGGCAAAACAGGATACTCAGCACATTTTCCATTATTAACGCCTCACTTATGAAATGTAAATATAAGCAGATTTAATATTCCTATGGCTGCCGCAAAAAGCAGGTAATGCGGTATGTCCTTTAGCTTGAAGCGGCTTGTCAGGGTCTCCACGACGGCCAGCACCGTGGTGAATGCCAGCAGGTTCGCCGCGAATATGCTGATGCCGGCGGCGGTGAGCCCGGCTCCCAGCGGGTTGTAAAACGCCGTCTCCAGCACCATGTAAATGAGCAGTTTTATGTAGCCCGAATACTGGTACAGGAAAAGGTCTATCCCCGAGTTATCGAGTATCATGACCTCGTGTATCATGGTAAGTTCCAGGTGCGTGTTCGGGTCATCCACCGGCATGCGCGAGCACTCCGTGACCGCGAGTATGAAAAACGATATGGAACAGACCACGATAAAGATGATGAATGACGCCTTATCCAGCTCGATGGAGCGGTATATGTCGTTTAACGAGGTGAAGCCCGTGATGAAAGCTATCGAGCCGAGCGTGAAGAAAAATATGGGCTCCACAAAGACCGCGAAAGAGGCTTCCCTTGAAGCGCCCATGCCCTCAAAGGAACTTCCTATGTCCATGGCCGCGAGTATCTGGAAGAACCTGGCTGTGCCGAGTATGTACGCGAAAAGTATGATGTCGCCCTTGAAGCTGATTAGCGGCTGGGCATTGCAAACGGGCAGCATGGCCGCGGCGACAATGACAGCGGCGAGGTTTACAACGGGCGAGAGCCCGCTTATGAATGAAGCCGACCTTGCCCTGATGGTTTCCTTGCGGAATATCCTGTATAGCTCAAAATATGGCTGCCATACGGACGCTCCCACGCGGCCGGTAAACCAGGCTTTCTGCTTGTTCACCAGCCCCGCTATGAGCGGCGCCGCCAGCAGCATGAATAAAAGCGAAGCCGCGCCCTGAAGCATGCTCATCAGCGCCATAGGAAACCCGCCACGGAATAAACTATTATCATGATTAAGATGTATGCCACGTAATAACGTATGTCCGTATTTCCCGGAAGTTTTATCCTGGATATGAAGCCGCTTAATGTCCTGAAGCCGGGCGCTATGACCCTGCCGTCCACAAGGTCGGTAGAGTGGCTCTCAAAGGACGCCTGAGGCGGGACTATTTCCTCGCCGGCCCTGCCTTTTTTATGGTAGCCAAGCGGCGCCCGCGCTATGTCGTTTATCTGGTCCGCGAAAGACGAGGCCGTGTACTGCATCCTGGAATTAAGCCTGTCATAACCGCAGCCCCACGCGTCAGCTTCCCTTTTGCCGTATTTTTTTTGAATTGCGCGCTTTAAAAAGTACGCCCCCAGGACAAGCAGCATAAACAGCGCGAATATGCCCGAGATATAGGCCCAGTCTATGGCAAGCAGTTCGAGCCCGCCGGCGGAATCCGGCACTATGGAATATACCACGTTATTGACGGCGTTTATGAAGGGCGCCGGATAAAACCCTATGGCCGCGCAGATGCAGGCCAGCAGCCCCAGTGAAACATAGTCATAAACGCTCACATGAAAAGGCCTGTCAACGCCGCGCGGCGCGCCCAGGAACATGACCGCGTTTATCTTGGTAAAACACGCCACAGCCAGGCCGCCTACAAAAGCAAGGCCCACTGCCGAGACCAGCATGAAAAGCGGGTAATATTCCTTTAACTCCCTGGCCGCGACAAAGAAACTTTTAAAGACGATGAATTCCGATATGAAGCCGTTTAACGGGGGTATGCCGCATATGGCCACCGAGCCTGTGAGGAACAGGAACACAAAGAAACCCGCGCGGTGCACCAGCCCGCCCATCTGTTCTATGTCGCGCGTCCCGAGGTTGTTATTTATGACGCCGCTTCCCATGAAGAGCAGGCTTTTGAATACGGCGTGGTTCAAAACATGCAGTAGCGCCCCGCCGAAACCCAGCAGCTGCATGGGGATATTGCCATACGCCGAACCTATGAAGCCTATGCCCATGCCTATGCCTATGATGCCTATGTTTTCAACGGAATGGTAAGCGAGCAGTTTTTTTATGTCATGCTGGGCCAGCGCGTACCATACGCCGAATATGGCCGTCACCATGCTTACGCCAAGCACAAGCCAGCCTATCCACAGCGGCGCCGGGCTTAAGAACTGGAATGCCCTGAACATGCCGTATATCCCCATCTTTATGATGATACCGGATAAAAAAGCGCTTATCGTGGAAGGCGCGATGGGGTGCGCGCGCGGCAGCCAGAAATGGAAAGGCATGAACCCGGCTTTCATGCCGAAGGCCATCAAAGCGAGGATATATAAAAGCGCGGTAAGTTTCGCGTCGGCGTGCGCCAGCCGGAAGTCGCTTAAAAGCCAGCTGCCTGTCTGGCCGTGCAGGATGAAGAAGAATATGTACAGAAGGAATATGACCACATGGTTCATGACAAAGTAGTAGAAGCTGCCCTTCTGCACCTCTTTTTTTTCCTTTTCAAATATCATGCCCAGATAAGCCGACATGGAAGTGGCTTCCCAGAATACCAGGAATATTATGCTGTGGTTTATGGTGACCACCATCTGCGTGCAGATAATCATCCCGGTAAAAAAGACAAGCAGGCTTTTAACCGGCCGCCCGTTTTGTATGTAATGCTTCAGGTAGGAAAAACTGAATATGGCCGTGGGTATGGCCACCGCCTGGATAACGCACAGAAAATACAGCGCAAGCGGGTCAAACCTGAAATATTCCGGGGGAAGGCCGAAAACGCTGAGCTGCGATGCCGCCTGCAAAGGCGAGAATACCGCCAGCAGCGATGAGATAAAACCAAGGGCAAGCCCCGTTACCAGCGTGATGTGCGCGAACGCGGAAGCTTTTTCCTGGGAGCGTATGAAAGCCGGGCCGAGAACGGCCAGAAGCTGGATTATTATGGCGGTGAAGAACATATCCCTGATGCTAAGCATGCCTGGAGCCTTCTATGGAGGATATCATTTCCATTATTTTTTCATATCCCATCCTGTTTTCAAGGGCCTGCCTGAACTCTGTTTTTGAGAGCAGGAAGCTTATGTGCGCGAGCAGGCTTAAGTGCTGCTTGATGGTCTGTGAGACAAGCAGTATTATGGTGTGCACGGGCCTGGCGTCAAGGGATTTCAGGTCAAGTGGCCGCGCCGGGAAAAAGAAATTTATGATCGGCCGGTTGCCGCCGAGCATGAGCGGCACGCGCGGGTGCGGTATGCTGATGCCGTTTCCTATGGCTGTGCTCATGAGCTCTTCCCTTCCCTTTAAAAGCTTTATTACAATGTCCTTATCCACGCCCTTGTCCAGCTTGATTAAGCCCACAATTTTATCTATGTAATCCCCTTCGGCAAGTTCGCATCCATAATGAAATGATTCCGGCCCGAGCAGCGGTTTGAGGGTTTCCACGCGGTAATCCGACATTTTAACGCTCTCAGAAAGGTTTAAAGGCATGTTCCGACCCAGCGCCCAGTCAACAACCTGCTGCTTATTGAAGTAGAACACGTCGCGTATTTTTTGAAAGGGTATTTCCTTCTTATGGATGAATTTGTTGATTTCGGAACGGGACAATAAAAGGAGTTTTTCCAGATCCGTTATCGTCAAATCCATAATGGCCGCCCGTAATATCGGATATAATAAGCCGCAAAATCCCTCATAAACGCTCCTTTTTCAAGGCCAAAAACTTTGCCCCTAAATCTGCCGCAAAAACCATACAGCCATTTATTGCGGTTGATAATAGAATAAATTATACTGCTATGCAGGATTTTTGTCAATTTTTATCGGATTGTAGGAGTTGGCGGGGGTTTGCGTGGGTTTGCTCAAGGCTCAAGGAGTTGTGACGCGGGTTTGCTCAAGGCTCAAGGAGTTGTGACGCGGGTTTGCTCAAGGCTCAAGGAGTTGTGACGCGGGTTGGCTCAAGGCTCAAGGAGTTGTGACGCGGGTTGGCTCAAGGCTCAAGGAAAGGAGTTGTAAAAATTTATCTTGTTAAAAACCAAGTTTAAAAAAACATTGAACATTGAGCCCACAAGTTCCATAACCACTTGAGCCCAATAGCCCTATAACCACTTGAGCCTAATAGCCCTATAACCACTTGAGCCTAAAATCCTTCCGTATACCTCTCCAGCTCCCTTACGTCATTCGCGTCTGCGTAACCTATCTTTGACCTGTCATTTCCTTCCACCACTATAACCCCGGCAGCGTCGCCGCATATGGTGCAGACAAGGTTCGGGCTTCTGTAACAGTGCGCGATGGACGGATTAAGCGTCCGGTAATCAGCCGCGGGGATCTCGGTAAACCCGGTTATCCTGCCGGTTGCGTATACCGCCGAATCAAACTCGGATTTTGTTATGGCCGTTGTTGTTTCAACATCCCTGGTCAAAGACATTGTCGTAAGTTTATAATCAGCCCCGTCGTATGTGTAAGCGTGAATGGACTTAATTATGCCGATGCCGTAAATGGTATGGTTATACTCGGCCGTTACCTTTTGTTCAAACGAAGGCACCGTAGGAGATTCTTTCAAACATCCCCCAAGCAAAACAACCGCCAACAAAACTGAAACAATCAAAGATATTTTTTTCATGTTTTCTCCGGTTTAATTATTATGGCCATCCAAGCCTGCTGATCAATTCTCGATTTTCGATTATCGAACGCCGCAAGAAGGATAAAGCCTTAAGTTCTGCTACCTAGTAGGATCTATAACCCGTCCCATAAAGAGCACGGCGTTAGTGGTATTTTCCCTTATGACAAATATGAAAGGATGGTCAGCCCTGAAAACCTCGGGCTGGATTATTTCGGGCACGGATATGCTTGTCGTAATCCCTATTATTACCGCCGTGGTTGCCGCTGCCTCTGTGCCGTCCTCTCCTACAGAGATAAAAGCTTTATGTATAACATCCGATATAAAGAGCCTTTTATCCGCTGATATGGGCGCCATGCCGGAAAAATCCGCCGAATTCCGCGAGAAAGCGTCTGTCATTCCCATTCCCGCAAGTATGGTTGTCAGCGTATAGTCTGCCGTGAATTCAAATTTAGGGAGCGTTACCGCCACCCTGTTCATTAACCCCGCGGTATTTGTAACCCTGTCCGCGAACCAACTGTTAAGTTTGTCCCCGGTCATTAAGCCCTCCAGCGCGGCCATCTGGCCCTGCGGCGGGAGGAATACAAACATGGAAAGCTCGTTATTGACATAAGGAAGTTCCATTACCTGAGCTTTTCCATAATAGTCCTCAACATGCCCGCCCATTTCCTGGTTCATTAACTGCGGCTGGACCGTGGTACCGGCATCCACAAAAAAATCGCCCGGGAAAGTATGGTTGGCGTCAAACTTGACCGCCCAGTCAGCCTTCATATATATGGCGTTGGTTAGTATCAGCCGGGTCTCCAGGGTTATGGCGCCCTGCGGGATGAGATTTGTTATTTTATTGTTTGTCTGGCCCGCGACGGCATTGTTTATGGTCTGCCTTGACGGCTCAGGCGCGCCAACGAAATCCAGGTTCGTGATGGCAGCCTGATAATATGCTCCCAGAACCGATGTATAGGATGGATAAAGATTAAAATCATTCTGAAGCCAGAGGTTATTTGACGTGCTCAAGGAATAAGACTTGCCCGGCGCGTTAATGGTACCCATAAGCTCCGCGAAGCCGTTCCTGCGCGCTGTCTCGTCCGCAGGCAGGTGAAGTACAGCCGCCATTTGATCCGCGGTGGAATTTTTAGCCCCCTCAAAGGTCATGGAAAGCGCTGAGAATATGGAATACGGGGAGAAGAATACATTGCTGGTGTCATCAGGCCTGCACGCCGTGTAAAAATCCCCGGCAAACACATTATTTCCCTTTTTAGGCTCAAGCGACTGGACAGTGTATTTATTGGCGGGCTCAGTTAAGCCGACGCCGTGTTTTTTGGAGCAGGACTGGGAGGTAAAGGCGATTACAAAGGCGATAATAATGACCGCGGGTACAGGTATTGTTCTTTTCATTTCTCACCCCTTGTTTTTATCTTATACATATATGACAGTCAGCCCCTCAAAAAGTTCCTGTTTAAATCGCTTAACCGTAATATATACATCGTATAAAACGCGGGGAACTTGAGGGGTATTTATTGCGATTTTTTTGATTGTTTGTTTTATTCATTAAATCCGTTGAGATGGGACCCGTGCCCATCTCAAACGCGCCCGGCTCAGGTACAGCCCTGAGAGGCCCACAGGCGGCCTCTTTTCTTGCCTTAATATAATGAACTGTGCAACAGCACACCATAATTGTTAATTGTAAATTGTTAATTATTAATTGCCCTTAATCCGCCGGGGCCCTGCTTCCGCCTTATACCTATTTGTTCCCTTTGCCTTTTTTCATCTTTGATGATTTCCCGTTTTTCGACTTTATCGCCTTTACTTCATTATTTATTGCACTAAAATCCCTGCCCTCTTCCCTCATTTTTATGACCTGCTCGGGCGCGTAACCATAATGCTCCGACACAAAACGCAGGTTCACAAAGTTCGATACTTCCGCGTCCGAGAGATTTATCTTATTCCATTTATTCCGGGGGGTTACCAGAAAGTATCCGTAGGGCTTTCCATATACCCTGCCGTTAGCGTGCCCGTTTATGGGCATGTAGAAAACAGAGGCGTCGAGCCTGTATTTTTTTGCTATCTTCATCCAGTTCCATCCCTGTTTCCTTAATTTCACGACCTGCCCGTAAGGCACGCCGGCTTTTGAAGCCACGAAAAACACCACAGCCAGTTCGTCATCCGGTATTCCCTGCTGCCGCACTACATAAACTTCCTGTTCAGGCACATTATTATACTGGCCTATTGAAAGGTAAAAGCCATTTTCCCCCGCGGTATTGGCGGAAAATCCCATCCTGAACTCCGCTTTAATTCCCGCCGCGAAACCAAGAAGCACCACAATCAAAACCATTACTGCAAGCTGTATCTTTCTCATCTTTCCCCCCTTAATAATTGATATTTGTTCACTGGCCCATTTTTGCTTTTTGAAGTTTTTCGTTCATACCCGCCAACTTAAAGAGTCCCGCAATCTTTTCCATCAGTTTTTCAGGCGAGAAAGGTTTGATGATATATGCGTCTATGCCCGACTTAAAGCCCCTTTCTATATCCATCATCTGCCCCTTTGCCGTAAGGAATATGACCGGTATTGATGAGAGTTTGCTGTCATTTTTCATCATCCTGCATACATCCACGCCGTCGATTCCCGGCATCATAACGTCAAGGATGACCATATCCGGCACGTGTTTCTTTATCGCCGCCAGGGCAAGTTTTCCGTCCGTGGCCGTTATTACGTCGTAATCGTCAGAAAGCGTGTCGTATACCGCTGAAAGGATATTCGGTTCATCATCCGCTATCACTATTGTTTTTTTATCTGACATATCGCACCATCGCCCGCGCCATCGCGCCACTGTCTTATATATCCCACTCATTAACGATACACCCGCGATGCTTTATCCGGTATGCCCTGATTCCCCAAATAACCGACTTATTATTTCCGCGTGATACGGGCTCTATGGCTTACAGTCAGTATCCGGTATGAGCGCGTTTATGGTCGTTCCCATGTCCCTGCCCCGGGATTCCGCCCATATAAATCCGCCGTGGCCTGTGATAATATTTTTCGCTATGTATAAACCAAGGCCCATACCCTGGTAGTGCCTTGTCGTATGCTCCTCAGCCTGAAAGAACCTGCTGAATATTTTCCCCACATCAGCCTGATCAACTCCTGAACCGGTATCAGTCACTGATAAGAGCGCGTATTTTTCTTTATCCGGCAAAAATCCGGGTTCATTCATAGGCCCCTGGCCCATATACGGGTAATTAACAGCCGCCGTTACCCTGCCGCCTTTATTTGAAAATTTGACCGCGTTATTAAGAAGGTTCATAACGACCTGCTCCATCCGGGGCGCGTCTATGTTCATGACAAGATTTTCAGGCAGGGTCAGTCCGCTTACCGTAACCCCTGCGCTCTGCGCTATGTGCCCTATGTCGTTTACGCAGCGGTCAACGAGGAGCTTCATGGAGTGCATCCCTTTCTCCATGGTAAAGATTCCGGTTTCTATCCTGGAAATATCCGTCATTTCAGATATTATATTCCCGAGCCGTTCCGTGTTATGTTTTATGATGCCGACATATTCTTTTTGCCGCTCATTCAGAAGCCCGGCGCTGCCGTTATTCAGGAACGCGCTGAATCCTTTTATGATGGTAAGGGGCGTACGGAGTTCATGGGATATGACCGCTATGAACTGGGACTTAAGGCGGTCAACTTCCGCGATATCCGTGTATTTTACCTGGATTTCAAACAATGCATCGTCCTTTTCTATCCGCTCCCTGTAGTATTTATTTACAAACTTTGAAACCAGGTACGCGATGAATATCACAATTACCGTCCTTATCACAGTGAAAATCGAATCGCCGTAATGGGAATCAAAAATACCCCTATTTTCCCCGTTAACCTTCAGCCACCCCAAAAATAACATCAGGGCTGTTAATGAAGGCATGGAATACCTCAGCACAATACCGCCCGGGTTGTCTGCCGCAAGTTCCTTAATGACGCCTCTGCCCGGCCTGGCAAAAACCACCCCCAAAAAAAATATAAATAATGCCACTGAAGCATAAAACGACATCCCTGTAAACTGCTGCCTTCCCAATAAAACAGAAACACCGAATAAGTGGCAGGTCATAAGAAAGAAAGATATAAAACCGGCGGCAAAAGCACATAACCGCCCCAATAAAAAGACCCGGGATTTGCCAGCGTCCAGCAGCAGGAGTGATACGGCAAACAAGATAAAGCACACCGCGGTGGACGGCGACATCCTGCCGGGCGCTACGGTCCCGGCTAAGTTTGCGTTATCCTTAAAAAGAAGCTGATCGATCCTGAAGTCAAGCCTGAAAATGTCCTGAGTAAGGGTCAGCATGCTGATGAGCAGGAAGATTAATATAAGGATTATGCCCGCGCGGTGCTGCGGTGTGTTTTTACCGCCGTCCATGAGCAGCATAAGGGACAGCCCGGCAAGCATAAAGGTTATGGCGGTATTCACCTTCATGGTTATTGAAGAAATATCGATGCTCTTTAATATCCGGTCATTGAATGTCCATCCGATCAGCACCAGCAACCCGACGATAACGGTCAAATAAGCAAAAATTTTACTCAACAAAACGAACCGTTTTTCAAAACGGTTGGCGGTCATTACCGGACTTTCAGTATAAGTCATTTATATTCTCCAAAACAGCATCAACACAGCTCTTATATAAAAAGTATACCACCGGCAGAAAAAGCAGAAGCCCCATTATGTGGACTTATTTCGCCTTGCGCTGGATGTTGGGATTAGGTGGGTATGTTGGTGGGTTGGTTGCTCAAAGCTCAAGTGGTTGTGATGAGGGTTGCTCAATGCTCAAGTGGTCGTGAAGTGGTTGGCTCAAAGCTCAAGGAGTAGTAAAAATTTAGTTTGTTAAAAACCAGGTTTAAAAAGAAGTTTAACATTGATCCCAAAAGTTCTATAACCACTTGAGCCCAATAGCCCTATAACCACTTGAGCCCCAATTCCCACCCCGCCCTCACTCCCACTTTTGATTCGATTTCCTTTTCGAGCGCGCCTTACGCTTTCGTATCTTCTCATATTCCTTCATCCGGTCCGAGTACCCGGTAAGCTTTTCCTCGATTTTATAAGCCAGTATCCGCCGCGCTAAAAACCTGTTAAGTTCCCGCTCCCGCGATTCCTTGCACTTGACTTCTATGCCGGTGGGGATGTGTTTTAAGTAAACGGTGTTGGAAGTCTTATTTGCCTTCTGCCCTCCCTTATTGCCGGAGGTCATGAACTTTTCTATGATGTCGGATGGAAGTATCTTAAGCGCCTTAAACTTCGCCTCTAACTCCTGTATTTTTTCAGGTGATACCATGCGTGAAATCTCCTATTATCATCAGCCTTCCAAGCCTGCTGATCAATTTTCGATTTTCGATTATCTAACGCCACAGGAGTGATAAAAGCTTTCCGCTTTCATATCCCCGGTATTAGAGGGGGCAAGCCCCCTCTCTACAAAACCGTATTATTTAGTAATTATTGCAGTACGACGCGCTCACATGCATGCTGAAGCCTGTTTCGTAAATCCACGCGGCTCCGCTTGGAGGCGGGGTGCCGCTTTCTATGGTATTAAAGCCATACTCTATGTACCTGTGCGCGAAGTCGGGTATCACATCATAAGTGACGCTGTTGGTTTCAGGACGTGCCACCAGCCAGTATTGCGTGCCGCCTGTGAGTGTCTGTTCAGGTATCTGTCCGCTTAACACCCCGGTTCCGGCAGCCGGCTTTATCCCGGTCGAAGTTATCATGCTTCCCGGCTCGCCGCTGTTATCGGAATACAACGCTATCCAGTACCGTGTAGCTGACTGCACGGTCATTGAAAGCGTATTAATTATAACGGTTGAAGACGGCGTATATGGCTCGGCGTAAACCAGCGACAAATTAGCGGTATTTGAAGTATCTTCGCTGTTGTTTCCGATTTTATAAACGCATCCCGGGGTCCTGGTAGCCGTGGGCGTCGTTGTAAAAGTACCAGTGGCAGTCGTGGTAGCAGTCGGTGTAATAGTTATGGTCGGAGAGACCGAGTGAGTCGGCGTAATGGTACTCGTATTAACCGCAGCCGAAGGGTCTGACGGTTTATTTTCCTTTTTACATCCGATAAAAACAAAAACAAGGACAACCAGCAAAATCGAAATAACTTTTTTCATTTTCCACCCCGTTTATTTAGTATAAAACACATGACATTTTAAATGCATTCACGAGCAATGTCAACGGAGCAATGGGTTTAATGAAAGATTTATAGACTTTCGGTCGGTGTGGTTTGCGTTCTTAAATCTAAACCCGGGCGAGTCACCGACTCGCCCCTACGAGAACAAGCCGCTCTGCCTTCGTAGGGGCGAGCCGGTGGCTCGCCCGAAACGTCGGCTTTATGTATTTGTTTTTAGTACGCACGCGGGTCTTTGGCCCCTTACTTTCTCTTCTTTGCCTTCTTCTTCCCTTTTTCCAAAACAGCCAGCTCCGCGTAAGAAGCTTTCATCAGCCCGCTCATCCACGCCGGGTCGTCGAGTTTGTCATCTATGAGGAAGTATTTTTTAGCGCCGGTATAAGGAGGCGCTTCTGAAAGGCGGCTGCTTGACTCTATATAAGCCCTGCCCGCGGCAGTAGGTTTGGCAAAAAACTGATTATCGCATATGAGCCCGACAATAACGGAATTCAAATACACCCCGTACTCGCCGAACATCTTTTTGCAGGTAGCCGTGCCCGCGCCCCGCATCTGGTCCAGGACAAAATCAGCAAAGCTTTTATCAGTGGCCATGGTTTATCCTTAGTTTTTGGTATTTGTTCCATCATCCGTTTGCGTTCTTAAATCTAAACCCGGGCGAGCCACCGGCTCGCCCCTACGAAGACAAACCGCCTTGTTCTTGTATTGCTCTTCGTAGAGCCGCTGCCTAATCCTGAGCTTGTCGAAGGATGCTGCGGCTCAGACACTGGGTTTTAATACCTGGTTTGAGAGGGGGCAAGCCCCCTCTCTACAACTACATATTACTATGGCTCAATAGCCAGTGCTTTTCATAAACTCCGCCGTCCTGTCAACTCCCGTGAAAAACGGCATCTGGTTATATCCCTTATACTTCTCTTTCAAAGCCTTCATTTTTTCAGGATCCGTCAAAGCCGCCTTTATGCCCTCAAAATACTCCTTCTGTTCCTGTAAAATATTCCCCCCTGAAACCTCCCCATGCCCCGGCACCACGGTCTTCGCGTCATAATTCGCCTGCAAAAACTCCAGGTCCTTCACCCATTTTCCAATATCAGCCCCACCCTGTTTTATCAGCACAGGATGCCACCCATTAAAGACAAGGTCCCCGGTCATAAGAAGTTTTTCATTTTTAAAATAAACAACCATATCGGCAAAAGAATGCCCGACCCCCATATTGCGCACTATTATTTCATCCCCGTCAATTTTGATAACATAAGATTCCCCGGGTTTTATAACCCTGTCCGCGAGATTCCCGGTCTTTACCCCATCCCCCCCGCCCATTATAACTTCAGCCCCCGGATAAAGAGAATCCCCGCCCACATGGTCAGCGTGCAAATGTGTATTTATAATGGTAACCTTAGCCTTAGGATTCACACTGTCAGTATATTGCTTAAGAGTTTTTGAAGCCCCCCCGAACTTAGTATCAACAATGATTATAGCTGACTTAAAAGGAGTAACATAAACCGCCGAATTCCCCCCGCCGGTAAAGACCTTAAGGTTATCATTAACATCCACAACCCCCGCCTTAGACAAGTTGCCAATAGCAGGAGCCAACAAAACAAATATCCCGGCGACAAGAACCAGGATCAAGGTAGTGATGATTACAAGAAATTTTTTCATATGTTCTCCTAAGCAGGTTTTATTATAATACCCTTCCCAGCTTGCTGATCAATTTTCAATTCTCGATTCTCGAACGCTATAAGAAGGATAAAAGCCCTAAGTATTCGTAGTCGCACCCTCTACGCCCCACCGGGGTGCGCACGCGGGCCTTTGGTCCGTCGTCCGTTCGCGTCCGTCAATGCCGTATGTAGGCGCAGGCCGATACTCGTCCGCCGAAGCTTCAGCGAAGGCGGAAGGCCTGCGACTACGAATTCCTGCCCTGAGCCGCAGCCATTCGATATGTATATGGCATGAGTATATTATTGAGCTCATGACATATGCAAGCGGTGGCTCTACAAAATCAAAAATTTACAATCCTTACAACCCCGTAGAGCCGCCGCTTGCTGCGGCTCAAACGCCGGATTTTGCCTCTAATCGGCAATTATCAATTTATCTTATTCAGTGTCCCCGAAAAATCATTCTTTACCCCCAGTATATCCAGCATGGCCGCAAGCCCGCCTCTATGATGGGTCTGGTGGTTGAAATTATGCAGCAGCATTTTCCACATTACAGTCTCGACCTTTTCCTTTTTGTAATTGGTGTAGTGGAAAGGCATCATCAGCTGTTCATCCGTCAGTTCCCCCACAAACCCAGCCAAAAGCCCGTCGAGCTCCCTGCGGTACTTAAAGAAAGCCTTTATGTCTGCCGAAGATTCGCTTTTTATCTTCTCAATATCCGCGTCCAAAAGAAGTGCGGATGAAAGCACCCCGCTCCCGGGCAAAGCCAGCTTATACCGCCTGCACATGGCAAAATCGCTGGCAAACACATGGAAAAGACAATCCTTAACAGTGGGATAAAAAGCTTTTGTCTTTTCCTCCAGCTTCTCTGCCGTCATGCCTTCCAAAATCCCCGCAATCTCCATGTTAACATTGCTGTTGTACTTTGCCAAAGCCTGAAATATGTTTTTCATGTATTCCTCCTTAATAATCGCACCCCCATGTCCGTCGAAGCTTTAGCGGAGACGGATCTACGCCCCACCGGGGTGCGTATGCAGGTATTATTTTTTAATGGTTTCCTCAACCACATCCCCTGCAATGGCACCTGTTCCGGCACCTACCACAGTTATAAGCGGTATTAAAAAAATGAACATTACCTGCACATATGAATCTTGGTTTTTAGACAGAGCGGCATAGACAGGTAAAGAAATCAAAAACCCCAACCCTCCCCCGGCAAGCCCGCCAAGAAATTTACCCAAGGTATTCTTTCCGAAAATACCGGGTTTATCCTGCTGTACAGGTTCCGTATCAGTCCTCTGGCTGACCGTAGCGCATCCAGAAAAGACATTAAACAAAACCGCCGCAGTCAATAATATTGAAATCATTTTTTTCATTTAACCACCAATATCTCCCCGTAGGGGCGGCCCCATGTGGCCGCCCGCAACGCAGGCTTTTGTATTTAGCCTTCGTAGAGCCGCTGCCTAATCCTGAGCTTGTCGAAGGATGCTGCGGCTCAGACGCTGGCTTTATAATCGCCAATTATACCCGTTCTTTTAATATCCCCTCAACCTCCGCAATCACATCCCCCGTCAAAACCAAATCCCCCGCCTTCGCAGTCTCCGTTATCTGCCCTGGTTTCCTCGCCCCCACAATAGCCGCCGTCACTTCCGGCCGCCGTAACACCCACGCCAAAGCCAACTGGCTCAAAGTTATACCGACTTTCAAAGCCACAGCCTTCAGTTTTTCTATTATAGCCAGGTTTTTCGAAAGTAAAGGTTCATTAAAATTCCCATCCCGCTTCCGGTGGTCGCTCTCATCCAGGTTCTTCACCCACTCCGCCGTCACCTTCCCGGTCAAAAGCCCCTTCTCCATAGGAGAATAAACAATCATCCCGATGTTATTAGCGGCACAATACCCCATCTGCTCCGCCTCCACCCCCCGCCTGAACATGCTGTAAGGAGGCTGAAGTGAAGCAATCTTCCCCGAAGGCCAGATGTTTTTCATCTGAGAAGTAGAAAAGTTAGAAACCCCGCCAAACCGAACTTTCCCCTCTTTTATAAGTTCCTGTATAGCTTCCCAACCCTCTACGATATCTTCTTCCGGCTGAGGCCAGTGTATCTGATAAAGGTCAATCCGGTCAGTCCCAAGGCGAGCCAGCGATTCTTCGCATTCTTTTTTAATGGAAGCTTTCTTCAAAACCCCAAATATCTCACTCCCATCAGCCTTCCAATGCCGCTCACACTTAGTGGCGATAATGACTTGATTACGAATGACTTTAATCGACTTCCCCACCACAACTTCAGAATGACCAAGTCCATACACAGCGGCGGTATCAATCCAGTTAATTCCGGTATCTAAAGCCTCATGTATGGTCCTGATTGTATCATTATCATCCTGCGGCCCCCACCCAAACTTCCAATCCCCACCGCCTGCGGCCCAGGTGCCGAGACCGATGGTGGATAGGTTAAGGCCGGTCCAGCCGAGTTTTCGGTTTTGCATAAAGCCTCCGCGCTTCATATTTGTTTTCTTTTCAATAAATTGCATTTTCAAACACGAACAACACTTTTATGTTTCACTTCCATAATTTTCAATACTTTTGTATATTTTGTACAAAAAAACACGCATTATCTTTGTGCACTCAAAACTAAAACCTCGCTTCAACTCTAATGCATCACTTCTTTCGTTGTGCCAATTTGATTTTATAGTTATTCGAACATTTTTCTTGTTCGCAGCAACAAATCTTCGAATTTCTTTTTCATATTTTGTTCCGCTAATTATCCCATTATTGTGAACTAATACATGCCGTATTTTATTACACGAGAGTAAAAAGTTCCAATTCCCATCCAACGAAATCCTTAAACCAATTACATCCTTAAAGTATTTCTTTGCATTTTCAATTTTGCTACCTTTCATTTCATCAAAAATTGTCTTTTTTGAATACATCTTTTGTAAATAATCACAAATATTATACAACCAATTTTCAAACAAACTCCACAAATACACAAAAATTGAATATCTTAACTTTTCGGGAAATGTAAAACCTAAAGCGAAATACGAGTCGCGTTGAACATCATTTTCTAAATCATTATAAAAATCGTATTTCCTTTTACGTCCTCCGATTTGTCGAACTAACTTTCTAAATATTTCAACATGGTATTTTTCACTAAAATTCAAATACGAATCAATTATTAACATTTCATTGAAAATTTGGCAAAACAACAAATTAATATGCCCATTAAATTCAAATGAATGCTTTTTCCCTTTCCTGTCTTGGTATGAATGTTCTATGGTGTTTTTTGCTTGCGCAGCATATTGTTGAAATATTTTCTTTTCTTTTTCCGTAAGCGCACTCAGGTCGATACTCTTAAAACTATTATTTCCATCTATTTGAGGTCGAATTTTATTAAAAATCTCTTTTAAAATTTCATTTACGTTTTGCTTCACCATGTTTTTTTAACTTGTTTCTTTAACTTCATATCTACTTCACTTCCCCCACCCACTTCTCCACCCCCACCCAATCCAAACTATCCATCTCCGGCACAGCCTTTTTAAACGCCGGCAGCCATGTCAAAAACTTCTGTGGGTATGGCAAATCCTTAAAACGTACCCTCCCCGGAAATAACCCTTCAGGACCTACCGGCTTAACCTGCGCTTTTAACGGGTCCAGGTAACCTGAGGCTGTTTTTCTATTCTCTGGCGTGTCTTTGGCCATGGTCAGGCAGACTATGAAGAGCGAGACCGGGACCTTGTTTAAGGCGGTTTTGTTCTTTTCTGTGAAGGCCACAACCGATGGCTTTAGCTTGCCCATCATGACGGCTGAGCCTATTATTACCCGGTCGTAGCCTTCCACGCTTTTTGTCTTTTCAACCGGCTTTACATCCACTGCCATTCCTTTTTCCCCTAACTTCTTCCCTATAAACATCGCCGTCTCAGCTGTAGAGCCTGAGAAGGATGCGTAGGCTACCAGGACTTTTTTGGACATTTTCCCCTCTTTTCCGAAGGTGGCTTCCACTTCGGTGGATTTGTTATGAGTGCAGGATGAGGACAAGAACAAACATAAAAACAGAAATAGGATGAGGGTGGTTTTTAACGATGCGTCGCGTGCGGTCACGGTTGCTCCTGGTGTTTTTTTTAGAGACACAGCCTAATCCTGAGCATGTCGAAGGATGCTGTGTCTCGCCCTTCAACGTCTGAGACGCAGGCAAGCTGCGTCTCTACAGTGGTTATCAATAATTGTCTTGGTTTGGGCGATTCGTGCGAAGTCCCGTGGAAATCGCCCCTACGAGAACACAATGCTTACATCATTCGCCCTTCAACGTCTGAGCCGCAGCAAGCAGCGGCTCTACGAAGGGAGGTTTCTCAATTGTTTTTTGTAGAGACACAGCTTGCTGTGTCTCGCCTTCAACATTTTTCCGTTTGTGTATGTCCCATTAGGTATCGTGAAAATATTATATACCTCTGCGGGAAATAAATCCATAGACAGATTTAAATCGTTTCCGCATTACAAAACTGTAATGATTACAATAAATCTTTGGTTTTGGGATGGTTTATCTTACTAAATCAGCAATCCCATCTCCCCTTTACTCCGGCCTAAAATGCAAAAGGGCGGGTTTTCACCCGCCCTTTTGTTCTATGCTTTTTTACCAGTATATCTCATCAAGATAAATATCCCCGGCCCATGGCGTACTGCTTGCCGGCATCCATATGAGAAACCTTACTGAATTCGTCTGGTCCGCGTCAGAAGGCGCACTGTTATAACTTATCTGGAAACTGTTCCAGTCTGACGTTGTAAGACCAAAACTGACTACACCGTGATAAGTTGAGTTATTTACCGTGGAAAACTCCAGCTGTATGCCGTATGACAGCGCTGAGAGGCTCGACGGGATATAAAGGTTAAAACTCACGCTGTGCCTTTTCAGGTCGACAGGCGACGGGAAGTCATAAACTATAGCCAGTGATGAGGCTGCCGTGGAATAACCGCCGGCTCCGGTAAAGTTACAGCTTACCTTTGCGCAGCCCGTAGTTCCCAGCGCGCCGTACGGGTCAGTGTCATGGAAAGCTATGGAAACGCCGCCTGTCTTTGCCGGGTCAAGCGTCCAGCCTTCCACGGTTGAGTCGAAATGCTGGTCTAAAACTATCTTTATGGTCGCTGTCGCTGTAGGACTTGACGTCGCGGTCGGTGAAGCGGTCGCGGTCTCGGTGGTTGTTTTTGTGCATGTCACAGTGGCGGTATTGGCAGCCGGGTCATCTGAGGCTGCCGGGTTTGTTTTTTTACAGCTGAAAGCGAAAAACAAGAGTAAAGCGATGGAAATAAAAACAATAAATTTTGACTTCATGTATTCCTCCCCTTATTATTATTGGAATTTTAATATTTACAAACACCGCCAAAAATCAAAAAAAACAACGGACAAATCCCGAGCGATAAAACTGTCAATTCGCGCCCCGCAAAACCGCTATTAAAGCTGGTAGTATATTGTAAATATTGGACGGTACATCAGGTATATGCTGTTATCACTCGAAATAAACGCCGCATAGCCTCCTGCTACTTCATCCGAGGCCTTTATGACAAGCCCGTTATTCGCGTCCGGGTATGAAGATACGCCGTACTTGACCCAGTTCTGGACCGTGGTTGTATCAAGTTCCAGTGTCAGCTGCCTGTTGGGCGCGTTATAGGAAATAAATGCCGAGTTGCTCATCGGATTTACGAGGCTGCCTCCGGCTGTCCACGGGCCGTTCCACCTGCCATCCATCGGATTAGTATAAAGTATGTCGCATCCGTTGCTTCCCTGGAACCAGTAATCTGACTGGGCGTATGCCGTGGCAGTGAGCCCGGTAGTATCCATGGTCTGCCCGGTGAGCGTAAGAAAAGCCTTTGTCACTTTTGCCGAGGAAGGTATGGAGTTCATGGCGCACGATATGGCAATCCTGTATACGTTTGTAGTCTGCCTGCCGAGCGAAATCGTATCGCAGGTGGCAAATGAGTGGTCTGTCTTCCCTGCCGCGTTTGTTATGTGCGTGTCATTAATTCCGTTATAAGCGGATGAAGGCAGCACGCCCTGCTGGAACTGCGCCACATAGGTGTTGGCAACCGGATTTACGACTGTCGGAGAATCTTTGCTGCAGGAAATTAAAACCGCAGCGATTATTACGGCAATCGTCAAAACTGTTATTTTTTTCATTTAATACCCCCCGTGAAATTTCGATCATATTATATCATCCCGGATTTATCGTCAAGCGGTTTTTCCGCCAGGCCTCACATCGCGATTGCCGAAGCCGATCAAACGTCCGGAATCCGGTAAATCGCCGGCTCAGTGCAGCGGTTCTGTTTTTTCCAGTTCCTTTAATTCCCCGCTTATACCGTCAAAACCTTTCAATTTTGCTGCGTACTTACTGCCGTCCCACCTGAAAACAACCTTCTTTTTATCATACTTCTTTGCAAATTCCTTTGTCCTCTTGCTTCCCGCTATTTCAGTCACGCTTATCCTGGAGTATATCTCCCTGTTTTTATCCTTAAACGCCAGTTCTATGCCGGGCGCGGCGTAATTCTTAAGGTCCAGATTTACAAGGCACGGGGCATTCAGCGCGTAATTTCCCGCGAAGGCTTTTAGCACGCTTGTGAGTTTATTATCAGAAACGAAAAATATTTCATAGTAGGCTTCAGAAAATGCCTCATACGGGTTTTCGCTGAGGGAGAAGAGGTAAAGCTGCTTATTGTCAACCGTGAAGGTATAAAATGTATCCGTCCTTGAGTTTTCAAACCATGCGATCAGTTCATTCTTTTTATTAAAGAGGAATATCCTCGAATATGGCTCGCTTTTATCCGGTTGTATCTTTTTTTTCTCCGGCCTGTCCACTATGTACGCGTTTATGCCCTGGCAGCATGTCAGGTCGGCGTAGACTTCATCCGTTTTTCTGATCTTCCCCATTTTCTTTTCTATGCTCTTTTTGACCGGCCCTTTATCAAGGCTGACTTTTTCCCATTTCGGTTCGGAAAGCGCTCCGGCCGTGATGTTCACGGATAAGGCAAGCGCCAGAGCCGTAAATATAATTTTTTTCATACTCCCCCGCAGACAAATGTGATATTGACTGATTGCGTAGCTCTATTGGAGTATTTTACTTTGATTTTTAAACATCCGCAAGCAATATTCCCCTGCCGTCCCCTCACCCTACCCTCTCCCGGAGGGAGAGGGATAAAAGGACAAAACTTTATGTTTGTTACATTACGCCCCTCTCCTCTTAGCTATTTATAGTCCCCCCTTGCGGGGGAGAGAGGGGCTGGGGTGAGGTGAATTTTGTTCTTACGCCCCCTCACCCTACCCTCTCCCGGGGGGAGAGGGATGAAAAAGCAAAAAGAACACGTGCTAACATTTTTATTTCGGTTTATTCGCCAGGTTTATCATCTGTCTTATGTACTCCTTATTCTCTATTATCCTTATAAAAAACTCCGCCGCGGAGTTCCTGCTTAAACTCATACTTGCGGGTGGTTTGGTTTCCGGAGTTGCTTCGGCTCCTGTGTCATTGTTTTCAGGGGCTAGCATGGGGGCGCGGCATACTGTGTAATCCACGGCTGAATCCTCAAGGATTTTTTCCTGCCTGCCGTGGTCTTCGAAGGCGTATTTTAGGTTGCTTCCGTTTATCGCCAGCTTCATTATCCACGGGATGGATTTCCATGAGCGGCCCGCGCCTATGGCACCCAGCGCGACGAATCTTGTAACCCCGCATTTTTCCATGGCCATGACGGCGTTTGCGGCCGAGGCTGATATCATGTCTTTCGGCGAGCGGAGCGGCGCCCAGAAATTGTCTGACGTCCTGGAGACGTTCAAAACGTTTATGACCGCGTCACAGCCTGACATGGCTTTTTTAACAGTCTCGTAATCATACGGTGTGCCTTCCGTTATTTCTACGTCATAACCCTTGAGCTTCTGCGGGTCGCGCACGATTGCCGATACCTTGTGGCCCTTCCTTAATGCTTCTTCTATGACATACTTTCCTGTCCTTCCTGTTGCGCCGAGCACCAGTATTTTCATGGCCCCTCCGGTATGTGTTTTATACATCCTTAAGCATAAAAAGCCATTGTCTGAGAGGGGGCAAGCCCCCTCTCTACAATGACTTTTAATTTTATATTTTGCCCTATTTCTTTGCGGTTCCCTGTTTTTCCGCCAGCGCTTTGAGGTTATTTAAGCCTTCTGTAAAGTCATTGCCAAGCATGGCGTCCATGCTTACCACTATCTGAAAGAGCTTGGACATGTAGTTGTTCTTTCCGTTCATTGTCCAGGTGACTTCTGTTTCTTCCCCTTTTTTAACCAGGGTGTATTCCGTGGTGTTGCTGGCCATCATGGGCTTGGTAAAGTCCAGCTTGATTACCAGTTTTTCCGGGGCTTTGGCCTGTGTTATTTCCATCCTGCCTTCGCCCGCTTTTTTGTTGCCTGCCCACGTATAGACCGCGCCCACGCCTTTTGCCGGGCCTGTAAAAGTCTTTGTCATTGCCGGGTCGAGCTTCTCAAAGGGCGACCAGCCTGCCCACGCGTGGAAGTCCTCGATAAGCGGAAAAATCTTTTCCGGTGATGCCTTGATGACGATGGAGCGCTGGACAGTGAAAGTGTCCGGCTTTGTCGCGGCGTAGATTAAAAATGCCGCGATGATTACCGCAATTGCCGCTGCTGCGAATTTACCCATTTGTTCCCCCTTATTTTTTGTTTTCTGTCTTTGACATGTCCGCGAGCCCTATAATATTCCCCTCGCTGTCGGCTATGCGCGCGTATGAGCCGTTTGGTATGGGCTGCTTTGGCATGATGAGCCTGCCGCCGCCGGCAAGGACTTTTTTAACCGTCTCGTCTATGGAATCCACCCCTATGACGACGATGGGATTCTTCGCCTTGTCCTCCCTGGGAAATAGCCCGCCGTTTATCGCCCCTTTTTCAGCGACCATGTTCTTTTTGTCGGTCTTTGCCGCGTGGACCATGACATAGTTCATCTCAGGTATGTCCATGGTTTCCCAGCCGAAGATCCCCGAGTAAAACTTTAAAGCGCGTGCCTTGTTGTCAAAAGGTATTTCAAAATGCGTTACCCTGTCCATGAACACCTCCTAAAGATTTTTCTTAACCCTTATCCTTATCCCTTATCCTTAGCCTTTGGACCTTAAAAACCAGATCCAAGAGCTAAGGATAAGAATTAAGGGTAAGGGTTAAGGCTGCCTTAACCCTTATCTTTATCCCTTACCCTTAGCCTTAGCCTTTGGACCTTAAAAACCAGGTCCAAGAGCTAAGGATAAGAATTAAGGGTAAGGGTTAAGGCGGCCTTAACCCTTATCCTTATCCCTTACCCTTAGCCTTTGGACCTTAAAAACCAGGTCCAAGAGCTAAGGATAAGAATTAAGGGTAAGGGTTAAGGCGGCCTTAACCCTTATCCTTATCCCTTATCCTTAGCCTTTAGACCTTAAAAACCAGATCCAAGAGCTAAGGATAAAAATTAAGGGTAAGGGTTAAGGCAGCCTTAACCCTTATCCTTATCCTTATCCCTTACCCTTAGCCTTTGGACCTTAAAAACCAGATCCAAGAGCTAAGGATAAGAATTAAGGGTAAGGGTTAAGGCGGCCTTAACCCTTATCCTTATCCCTTACCCTTAGCCTTTGGACCTTAAAAACCAGATCCAAGAGCTAAGGATAAGAATTAAGGGTAAGGGTTAAGGCGGCCTTAACCCTTATCCTTATCCCTTACCCTTAGCCTTTGGACCTTAAAAACCAGGTCCAAGAGCTAAGGATAAGAATTAAGGGTAAGGGTTAAGGTTATTACTGACTCCCCTCTATCTCTTTCATTGCATCATGCACTTCCTTTTCATGTGTCTTGCTTTCAATGCTTGATAACAAACTGTACACGCATGGCACCACAAAGAGCGTCAGCAGCGTGGAGAAAAATACTCCTCCTATGACCACCACGGCCATGGGCACCCTGGTTTCCGCGCCCGGCCCCAAAGAGAGCGCCGGCGGTATGGCCGCGGCAATCGTCGCGGCCGATGTCATGAGTATGGGCCTTAGCCTTATGGGGCAGGCTTCGAGCAGCGCCTGCTCCACTTTCATCCCTGCCCTCCGGCGCTGGTTGGTAAAATCCACGAGAAGTATGGAGTTCTTTTTTACTATGCCCATGAGCAGTATCAGCCCTATGATGCTGTATATATTCAGGGTCTGGCCGCTTAAGTAAAGCGCTATGAACGCGCCGGTTACGGAAAAGGGCAGCGCGATTAGCACCGATATGGGGTGGACAAAGGAGTTAAACTGCGTGCCCAGGACCATGTATGACACAAAGATACCGAGTATCAGCGCGATGATAAGGGTCAGGTTTGAATCCTTGAAGCTCTGCGACGAGCCTACCAGGAATATCCTGTAACCCTCCGGAAGTTTCGCCCCCAGCTTTTCCACCTCGTCGAGCGCCTCACCCTGCGACTTGCCGGGCGCGACATTGGCAAAGAGCCTGACCGCCCTTTCCCTGTTCTCCCTTGTAATCGAAGTCAGCGAAGGCTTTTCCTCCACGCTCACCACGTGCGCGAGCTTTACCAGCTCGCCGTCGTTGTTCCTCACGTATGAATTAAGTATGCTGTTTATGTCGGTCCTGTCCTGCTTTTCAAGCTCCACAGTCACGTCAAAGCGCTTGCCTTCCTTTGTGTACTTGCCGTATTTTAACCCGCCGTACGAGGCATTAAGGGCATTGCCGATGGTGGACATGTTGACTCCCCGCACCGCCGCCTTTTTTCTGTCGGGCTTTACCAGCGCCTCTGTCACGCCGAGCTTGTAATCCGAGTCAGCGTCCACCATGTATCCCGACTTTTCCATGTCATCCGTCATGGATGCCGCCAGTTCCGCCAGCTTGTCCCAGTCCGGGCCCATGAGCATGAATTCCACCGGATATCCCCTTTTCGCGGTAAAGCCCTGCAGCGATGGGTCTATCATGGTCACGGTCTTTAAGCCGGGCACCTTTTTAAGCTCTTTTCTTAGCACATTTGCTATCTCCATCTGTTTTAACACCCTGCCGGTTGCGGGGTCCTTTGGCCTGACCTTTTTGTCCTTGAAAACTATATTTATGGCGCCGGAATTCGAGCTGCCGAAACCGATGATGGAAAAATATCCGTCCACCTCGGGCCTGGCCGCCACTATTTTTTCCGCTTCCCTGAATACCCCGTCCGTAAACTTAAAAGCCGACCCCGGCGGGGTCTGAATATTCACCGAAAGCCGCGCCTGGTCCTGGGCGGGCACGAATTCCTTTTTGACGAAGAAAAACAGTGTCATAGACACGGCAAAAACCAGAAACGAAGCGAATATCACCTTCCACCTGTTTTTCAGGCATACTTTCAGGACCTCATGGTATCCGGCCCTCAGCTTATCCATGGCCACATCCATGAACGGCTTCTTTTTGCCGCCCTGCGCCGGCGCCGGCATATACAGCGAAGCGAACATCGGCGTTATGGTCAGCGCGCCCAGCAGGGATATGAGCACTGCCGCGGATATGGTCACACCGAACTGGAAAAAATACCTTCCTATGACACCGGGCATGAATATGACCGGCAGAAATATCGCCAGTATGGCCATGGTCGCTGCCACAGCGGCAAATGTAATCTCGCGTGCCCCCCTGACCGCGGCTTTAACCTTTGACTCCTTATTTTCCCTGTGCCTGGATATGTTCTCCACCATCATGATGGCGTCGTCCACGACTATGCCGATAACAAGGGATAATCCCAGGAACGTAAATGTATTGAGGGTGAAACCGAACGCCTTAATGACAAAAAAGGCGCCGAATATGGACATGGGTATGGTCAGCGACACGTTCAGGGCCGTGGTAAATGTCCCCAGGAAGAGCCAGCACACGAGCGCCGTAAGCAGGACGGATAAAATGATGACACCGTTCATATCGTTAGAGGAGTCTTCTATGAATTTTGTGGTGTCAAAGCGCACGTCAAGCTGCGTGCCCTCGGGAAGGCCTTTCTGGAGTTCCTTTACCCTGGCCTTTACCGCGTGCGCCACCGCCACCGCGTTCGATCCCGGCTGCTTCCTGATGCCCAGCCCCACTGCCCGGCCCTCGGGCGTCCTTGCCATGCGGGTCGTATCCTCCAACCCCTCTTCCACTCGCGCCACATCGCCTATCTTTATATTCTTGTATATGATGGCGCCTTTCCTGAAAGGTATCACTATGGACTTGAATTCATCCACAGTGGCCGCCTCCCCCAGCAGCCTGATGCTTGTTTCCCTGACCCCGTTATCCAGGAACCCCGCAGGCACCTCGTCGTGGCCCGTGGATATGGCGTTTAAAACGTCGTCGGTGGTGATCTCCTCTTTGTCCATTTTCACCGGGTCCAGCCACACCCGCAGCGAAGGATTCAAATATCCCCCGAGGAAGACAGATGCCACGCCCGGCACAGATGCAAACGCGTCGCTTAAGTAGTTCTTCGTGTATTCCATGAGGAACTGGTCGGGCCGGTTCCCGGAAAACGCCAGCCACAGTATGGGCGCGTCATCCGGGTTTGATTTGGATATGATCGCCGGGAAAATATCTATGGGCAGGTTGCGCGCGGCTGAGGCGAGCTTTGACTGCACTTCCTGGAGGGCCACGTCTATGTTCTTGTCCAGGCCGAACTGGATGGTGACGCTGGAATTGCCCCTTGTGGACGACGATGTAATTTCTTTTACCCCGTCTATGCCTATGACCGCGCCTTCAACAGCGTCCGTTACCTGGGTCTCCACGACATCAGGCGAAGCGCCGGGCCAGTCTATGGAGACGGTAAGCACGGGAAAGTCCACGTCAGGCATCTGCGACTTTCCCAGCCCCGAGTAAGATATGGCCCCGAATACGATAATACCGATAAGTATCATCCACGCCATCACGGGATTACGGATGGAAGAATCGGATAAGGTCATGGTAACTCCTTTTTAAAGGAATATAGTATTTTTTAGCCGGATTTTGTCGGACAAGTATGATTAGCTTATATAAATATAGCAGATTAATATCAAATAATCAACTGAGCGTGGCCTTAAAACGGATTAAGGGGATGCAGCCTACAAAAGCCAAACAACCCCTTGAGCGCTTGAGCCCGCACGCTTCCTGCTTCCGCTTGAGCTTTGAGCCTAACGTTCACTTCTTCTTTTTTACCGGCCCCTCGATTACTGCCAGTTCCTTCATCGCATCATGCACTTCCTGCTGGTGCGCTTTGCTTTCCAGGTTTGACAGCAGGCTGTAAACGCACGGGACCACGAAGAGCGTTAGGAACGTTGAGAACAACACTCCGCCTATGACCACGATTGACATGGGCACGCGCGTTTCCGCTCCCATTCCCATGGCAAGCGCGGGCGGGATGGCCGCGGCTATTGTGGACACCGAGGTCATTATGATGGGGCGCAGCCTTACAGGGCACGCTGATAATAGCGCATCCTTCACACTTAGCCCTTCTTCCCTTCGTTGATTGGTAAAATCAACAAGCAAAATCGAGTTCTTTTTTACTATGCCCATTAAAAGTATCAGGCCTATGGCGCTGTAAATATTTAATGTCTTCCCGCTTAAAAACAGCGCGATGAACGCGCCTGAGGCGGAGAATGGTAATGCCATTAATACGGATATCGGATGGACAAAACTGTTAAACTGCGAGCCTAATACCATGTACGCCACAAAGATACCCAGCAATAGCACCATGCCCAGGCTGCTGAATGACTCCTGGAATGTCTGCGAGCTTCCGGTGAATGCCGTAACATAACCCTCAGGCAGCGTCTTTGCCAGCTTTTCCACTTCTTTCATGGCGTCGCCCTGCGCCTTGCCCGGCGCGATATTGGCTGATATCCTGATAGCCCTCTGCCTGTTAAGGCGGGTTATTGAGTTAACCGTGGGCTCTTCTGACATGGTTATTACCTCGCCTAAGCGTATGAGCTCTCCGCGGCTGTTCCTTACCATTATATTTTTTAAGTCGTTTAAGTCCATCCTCTTTGTCGGGTCGAGCTGGACTTTTATGTCGTAACGCTTTCCGTTTTTTGTGAATTTTCCGGCTGTGATGCCGCCGTATAAGGCATTTATGGCGGTTGAGACCGTGTCTATGGTCAGACCGCGCTCAAAAAGTTTTTTCCTGTCAGGCTTTACTACTTCCTCATTAACGCCCGGCCTGTAATCCGTGTCAGCGTCAACCATATATCCTGTCTTCTCCATTTCCGTTGTCAGCATGGCGCTTAATTCTATGAGCTTGTCCCAGTTGGGGCCCATCAGGGTAAATTCTATGGGAAATCCGCGGCGGGCTGTGAAGCCTGACTGTGACATGTCCTGTATGGAAACAGCCACAACGCCTTTTACCGCCTTTAACGAATTCCTGAGTTCCGTGGATATCTCCTGCTGTGTCAGCGGCCTTTTTTTCTTCGGGTCCTTCGGCCTTTTATTTAAGTCAAACATGGTGACAGAAACGCTGGTGGACCAGCCGCCCACGTTGGCAAAATACGCTGATATATCCTTCCTCTGCGACACAATTTTTTCCGCCTCAAGCATTACGTTATTTGTGTAAGTTATGGAAGAACCCGGCGCGGTCCTGATGTTTATGTTTATGACACCCACGTCCATGGACGGCACGAACTCCCTTTTAACAAGCACGGCAAATACCATTGATACGGCAAAAAACACAAGCGCGGCTATAACGACTTTCCACCTGTTTTCAAGGCAGACCTTCAGCACTTTTTTATACCAGTCCCTGAAGTTGTCCATAAACGTTTCCATGAACGGCTTTTTCCCGGTCTTATGAAGGGCAGGAAGGAACTGAGCCGCGTACATGGGAGTCAAGGTCAGCGCGCCCAGCAGTGAAAATACCACGGCAACCGATATGGTCACGCCGAACTGGAAGAAGTACCTGCCTATGACGCCTTTCATGAATATAACGGGTATGAATATGGCAAGTATGGCCACGGTGGCGGCAATTGCCGCGAAGGTTATTTCCCGCGCGCCTTTGATGGCCGCGCGCACTTTATTCTCGCCAGCTTCCCTGTGCCTCGTGATATTTTCAATCATCATGATGGCGTCGTCCACTACTATGCCTATAACTAGCGTAAGCGCGAGGAACGTGAACGTATTTAAGGTGAAGCCCATGATCCTCATGACAAAAAACGAGCCGAATATGGACATGGGAATGGTTAAAAAGACATTAACAGCCGAGCCAAAGGACCCTAAAAAGAGCCAGCATACCAGCGATGTAAGTATGACAGAGAGGATTATGATGTTGTTCATTTCCTTTGACGACTCTTCCACGAACTGCGTGGCGTCAAAACGCACCTGCATTTTCATGCCCTCTGGCAGCTCTTTCTGCAGCGCGGCGATTTTCTTTTTTATATTTTTTGCCACTTCTATGGAGTTTGTGCCGGGCTGTTTTAAGACTCCCAGGCCCACCGCGGGGTCGCCGTTTGAACGCGCGTAGCCCCTTATATCCTCAAGCCCGTCTTCTACCAGGGCCACATCGCCTATCTTGAAAGGCTTCCACATGGAAGAGCCTTTGCGCGAGGGTATTATAATGGAGGAGAATTCCTCGACAGTGCCGGCCTCGCCCGGGACCCTTATGTTTATTTCCTTTATGCCAGTATCCACATAGCCCGCTGGCACTTCCTTATGGCCCGTATTAATGGCTGTGACGATATCGTCAACAAGTATTTCCTTTTGTTTCATGGCTTTCGGGTCGAGCCACACGCGGAACACGGGTTCGCGGTAGCCGCCCATGAATATTTCCGCCACTCCCGGTATGGTGGTAAAGGCGTCCTTCAAGTGGTCGCGCGTGTATTCCATTATATACTTGGGGGTCTTGTTGCCTGATATGGCAATCCACATTATGGGTGATGAGTCCGAATTCCTCTTGCTGATCGTCGGCAGTTCCACGTCGTCCGGCAGTTCATGCGCGGCATTTGCCAGCTTTGCCTGCAGATCCTGCAAAGCCACGTCAATGTTCCGGTTTAAGTCAAACTGAATGGTAATGGAAGAGCGCCCCCTGCTCGAGGAGGACGTAATCTCAGTAACGCCTTCAACGCCCAAAATGGACTGCTCAAGCGAGTCAGTAATGGTGGACTCTACTGCTTCAGGCGAAGCGCCCGGCCAGCTGGTGGAAACGGACAACTGAGGAAAATCCACATCAGGCATCTGTGATACGCCCATGCCGTAGTAAGATATGGCGCCGAATACCAGCACGCCGATGAAGATCATCCAGGCTAAAACCGGGTTCTTTATTGAAAGGTCTGAGAGGGTCATGTAAACTCCTTGTGAATTTAAGATTTAAAATTTAAGATTTAAAATTGAAACATAAAGCGTACACGCGTTTGATAACCATCCATCCGAGCAGAAATTTTAACGCATTTCAACGTATTCTCAGGCAGCTTCTTTTCGCCCTCAATTTCAAATTTAAAATTTTAGATTTCAAATTTTATCTGCCGTTTTCCGCCATTATGCCAAGCAGCGCCCTGTTTTTTTCCTTCGTTATTATTTCCCTGTCGTATGATGTCTTTATGTTCGTCAAATCCGCCATGGCCTGCATGACTTCTATGTTTGTCGCCATGCCGTACCTGAAATCCTTTTCCTGGAGTTTATAACTTGCCTGGGATTTATCATATGCTTCCTTTAAAGCCACAACTCTCGCCGCTGACGCCTCATAATTCCTCGCCTTTGCCTTCAGGTCGTATAATACCGTTTTTAACATCTGCAGTTTCTGCTGCTTTAAGCTTTCCTCTGCTGAGTAGCCTTTCATGGCTTCAAAAACCCTGGCGCCCCCTTCAAAAAGCGGCCAGTTTGCCATGAGCGTGAGGCTGTAATTTGCCGGCGACGGCGCGCTTATACCGCTGTGACCAAGCTGCCTTGAAACTGAAAGGTCCACCTGCGGAAGGAACGCGCTGTGGAGCGCGTTAATCCTGCTCGACTCCGCCTCTATGGCGGCAATTGCCGCCTTTATCTCAGGCTGGCCGTTTACAGCCTTATCCCTGTCCATGTCCGGCGCCGCAGCGCCTGTATCCACAGGCTGTATGATGACGGTATTGTCCGCGTTTATTACGGAAGCAAGATTGTCAGACGCAGCTTCGACAGCTGCCTCGGCCTGTTTGAGCTGGGCCGCAAGGACAGCGGCGCTTGCCTGCGTGGAGTAGAGTTCGGAAAGGCGCGTCTTGCCGAGCGCTTCCCGCTGTTTTAGTTCCTTCACCCTCTCAGTCATTACGTCAAAAGCCTCGCGGGTATTTAAAAGGTCAGCCTGAGCCGAAGCAAGCCCAAAAAAAGCGTCAGCCGTGTCCTGCGCAATGGTTTTTTTCAGCGCGGCCAGGTTCCACTCTTCTTTTACCGCGGTCCTGTCCATCTGGGATATGGTGAATAGTTTTGAAAACCCGTAAAAGACGGGCTGCGTGGCTGATATGGATGTGTCCCAACCGTTGTCGCTTAATGAGGACCCGTAATCATAAAAACGGTTGTGGTTCAAGGTGATCTCAGGCAGTATCCCGCCGACGGCTTTTAACCTGTCAAGATTCGCCTGATTTAGCTTTTCGGACTGTATCTTGTAGTCAAAACTGTTGGCAAGTGCCGTTTTTACGCAGTCTTCGTAGGAAATGGCTTTAAGGGCCGCTTCCTCAGCCATAAGTCCGGCTGTCAGAAATAAAAATCCCAGGATTACCGTCACTTTTTTCACTTTTCATACCGCCTTAATTGGTTTTTAGAACGTTTATTATGATATCACAGGCCCGGACAACAATCAATACAGGCGGATATGTATGGAATATTTATAAATGCAGATATTAGACGCTTATATCCGGCCGTTTGTTCAAATTTTCCTTGATACTATGGCCGTTCAAACGGCCCTAAAAAATAACGGGCTCCCCGCAGGGGAGCCCGTTATAGGCCAATACGCCTTATTTTTTATACTCGTCCTTTTCCTTCATTTCCTGTTCTTTTGTTTCGCCCGCTTCCTCAGTTTCAGTGGCTTTTATCCCTTTTTTAAGTTTCTTTGCCTCGGCTTTTTCCATTTCCGCGGCTTTCATGTCTTCAGCGGATTTCACCTTATCCTCCGCAGATACCTTGAGTTCCTCCGCGGCTTTGGAGTCTTCTATGGCTTCCTTTGTGGCTTCAGCCTGAGCTTCGCCGGCTGTGACAGTAGCCTGCGCTGTCTCGCCTTTTTTCAGCTCCAGTTTCGACTTCTTAAAAAGTTTTGAGGAGAGCCTCTTTTCCATCTTTGCCTTAGCCTCGTCTTTTAAAGCCTGCTTTTTTTCTTTCCCTGCCAAAGCCTTTTCCTGCGCGGCAGCCTTCATCTCCGTCTTTTCCGCCGCGGTCACGGTCTTTACTTCCTTAACATCCCCGGCCACAACAGCCTTTTCCGCGCTTTCAGCCGCCTTAGTTTCCATGGCAGCCTGCAATCCTAAAGCTGAAACGAAAACCAGCGCCAGCAACACAATAATCTTTTTCATGAATTCCCCCTTTTATTTTATTTCAATTTTTATCTTGCTTTTTTCCAGTTTCTCTTTTTTAGGCAGCGTCAATTTGAGTATTCCGTTCTCGTATTTCGCCGCTGTCCCGGCTGTATCCACGAGATATGGAAGCTGCACCTGCCTTACCAGGTCCCCCACAAAAAACTCCGCCCTGTAAAAATTCCTGCTTTTTTCCTCTTCCTTGTTCCTGCCTTTTGCCTCGATGGTCAGCACCCGCCCGTCCTCGACATTGACCGATATATCCTTCAGTTCCCGGCCAGGCACTGTTGCCTCCACATAAATGTTCTCCTTGTCATCCCAGACATTCACCGGAAAACCTGCCTGCGCGTTCATCTCAGGCTTAAAGGAGTCCTTTAACAGCGAGTCAAAATCCACGCGCATTTTGTCCATCATCCTGTCCGTTTTATCATCACTCCACGGCACTCCCTGCCACGCGTCCGCCCATTGCCTGTCAGCCGCCGCGACATATGCCGAAGCGCAAAATAAAACCAGCACAAACACAAAAAAAAGCATTGGAATTTTCTTCATGTCTTCCTCCCTTTTTTTTACTGCAGCCCTTACAGATTCCCACCTCCCCGCAATAAATTTAAACGGCAAAAACCGGGCTGTGCAGTCAAGGCAAACGTATATTTTAGGCTATTAAGGGAGAATTTTAGACAGTTTGAGTGAGTTCCCTGCGCCCGGAATTTTTCATCGGCCATCCGGGCGGGCATTTTGCACAACCCTTAAAGATGATATACCATATGCCCCGCGAAAAATCAAGTCCGGCGCGGCGCGGTGTCATCGCATGGAAATGATAAAAAATATTTGCCGGAGGAAAAAATTAAAGAAGCAGGCCCCTTTTAAGGGGCCTGCTTCCACAAGCAGCCCTGTTATCTGTTAAAACGCTATTTTTTCTTTACGTCCGACGGAGGCGTTCCGCTCATATCTTCGATTGTTCCCGCTTTAATTTCCTTATTTATATCCTTACGTTCCTGAATCTCCTCATTTACTGCCTTTAAGTCCTGTTTTATCTCTTCTTTTGCTATTTTGGCGCTCTTTGCCTTCTTTTCTTTTGCCGTAACAGAGTCTGCCGCGGCTTCTTTTGTCGCTTCAGCCTGCGCCTCGCCCGCTGTTACCGTGGCCTGTGCTGTCTCGCCGTTTTTCAGCTCAAGGGCTGATTTTTCAAAAAGTTTTTTGGATATCTTGATGTATTTTTTTGATATTTTCTTTGTCTTTACTTCCTTTTTCTCGTCAATTATAGCCTTGATTTTCTCTACTATTACGCCCTTTACCTCAGCCTTTTCCTCAGGTGAGAAGTTCTTAACGGCCTTTATCTGCCCCGCTGTAACCGTCTCCTGAGCCGAAGCCTCAGCCTTAGCCTCGTCCGTCGCGCAAAAAGCCATGGATGTTGCAAATGCAAATACAGATAATAATACCAATCTTTTCATCTTATCCTCCTTGGTTTTTAAGAACTTTACCTTAAAAGAAAGATAACATCCGCAGACAGGTATATATAGTCCGGAAATCCGTTTTGTATAGACTTTATTCGTGGAAGTTTGGAGAGATAACAACCCCGGAAACCCTTCTCCCGGGTAATAACACGCCTTGCTGTCGGCGGGATAATATCCTGCCGCTGCAAAATCAGCCGTTCTTGTAGCGGCGCATATTATGCGCCCGTCAACGTTTGTCACAACTAAAAGTAAAACCCGCCGGCCGGTCGATATTTTGCTTTATGTCCTGCGGTTTTTATGATATATTCAACTCATCAATAATAAGGGGAGGAACAATGAAAAAAATCTTAGCTCTATTTCTTGTTTTCGTCATGACATTATTTGTATCATCCACCGGCTGTAAAAAGAACAACCCGTCCACGCCGGAACCCGAGGCCACTCCTTACGCTTTTGCTTCAGGCGCGACATTCGGGGGTTTTGAAAGCAACACGCTTGCCTTCACCACCGGCACAGTAACAGGAACATTCTCAGCTTCAAACGACGCGGCTGACGGCGGCACCTCGCCTATGCCGGAAATCGGCTTAACCGGCACTGACGGCGGCACAAACGGCAGTTACATGCTGGCGCTGACGGCGACAGTCACCACTGCCATGCCCTACCCGGCTACAAGCGGCATTCACGCGCTCGATATGGCTTACACAAACTGCGGTTATGTCACGCTTGTTTTGACACTGAACAATCCAGCGGACCTCTCGGCCAATAACAACATGTTCGTCGGAAACATGCGCTGTACAAACAGTTCCGGCCTGGAACACAAGACATTCTTCTACAATTCCAAAGGCCAGGTAGCATACAGCACAGCCTGGATGGCTGTGTCGCCTGTATTTGCCGCTCTAACTTCATACAGTTACGGCTCCATGGCAGACTCTTCCACAGCTGTTCCGGCCGGTTCCTCATACACAGCCGCGTCAGTCGTGACATCCGTTACAAAAATTGAAATAGTCTTCCGTTACCTGTCAACCTCAGCGCTGGGTATAAAGGTATTCACGATATTCGCCGATGATTTCAGACTTTATACCACATGATTTTAAAGCATAAGCATATTTGTAGACCATTTTAAGCTATATACAACATGGGGTTGTGTAAATAAAACAAAAAGGCGGGCCAAATGCCCGCCTTTTTTATTTAGGTAATACGAGACAAGAGACTGGAGACAAAAGTAAACCAAATCATTACGCCTTACTCCTGTCTCTTAACCTCTTCCAAAATCACGACAAACATTCATAATCCAACGCCAATTATTTCGCAACCTAAAGGCTGCGGCTACAAGGCCGCGAACCTATTTGTCCGTTAGAACTATCCCGTAATCCTTGCTGATTAAATCATGCATTTCTTTCCTTGAAAACTCAGCCTCATCTCCATACGCCGTGTTTTTCTTCAGCAGCTCCAGATGTTTTTCTATTTCCGCGCTAATAATCCTCAGCCTGCCCATCAAGCCCTTTATCTTCGCTTCCCCGTCTTTTCTCTTTTCATATATCCTTATCATGTTTAATACAGCTTCCAGGCTGTAGAATTTCGCCTTACAGTAAGCCACATCCTGCTCCTGGAAAAGATATGGGTAATCACCCGCCAGCTTCTCATATGTCTTTAAAGCGCTCTCTTCATCCCCGGCGGACATAAAATAGGCCCCCATTCGCAGCATGAAACCGGCTATTTCCTTTTTGTTTTTACTGTTCTTTTGCAGCCACTCCGCAGCCCCCATCCATTCATTAAAACCGGCCTTTTTCCCAACAAGAGAATTATTCATGTAATACATGGCAGTGATCTCAAAACCGGAACCGCAGCACTCCCAGCATCCGCGCTCAACACCGTCAAGTTTTGTTATGAGCTCTTTTTCAGCCAATATGGCTTTTCCATAATCCGGTTCATAAGTTTTAACATAGTCCGGGTTCCGCATGTTTTCATTTATGCCGTTATACGCCTCGATTTTCATGACATATCCTTCGCCTGTGGCGGTAACGCTTATGGGCCCGTCAAGCGAGCGCTGTTCAAATCCCTTACAGTCCGAGGCTATGATACGGTCAAAATACATGACAGCTTTTTGGAGTTCCCCTTTTTTGAGATAAGCCCTGGCAAGCAGTTCATAGACTTTGGGCATCATGCAAAATTGAAAACGGTCTTTTTTATATGTAAGTGTCTCAGGCAGTCCTGCTTCGGCCATTATTTCAAGCAGTTTTATCCGGCCCTCAACAGGGTCCACAAAAGAGTATGGGTATATGGCGCATTCAAAAGCGCCCTGGGGGTCTTTAAGGACAGCATCGGCATTCATATAATTTGAGCAATCCGGCTGTGGCTGCGCTTCCCTTACCACCTCCGTAGTGCCGGGATATGGTTTTGTCTTTGAGTAAGAATCCCCGCCGCCGCCTTTTATGATGAAATTCGGGTCTTTCTTTATCAGCCCAAGGTCAACCGCGTCATCGTAGCTTTTCTTGTCGATTGTAGGCCGGAAGGTAAGCAAAAGGAAAATAACAGCGGAAACAAAAATAAATATTGCCATCCATTTTTTCATTAAAAATCCCCTGATAACCCCTGAAATATAAAGCCAGTTCCTGCCTTGCGCAGCCTGAAGGCTGCGGCTACCAACGCATTCCTTATCCTTAACCTTAATTCTTATCCTTAGCTCTTGGCCATTGCTTTAACTGCAAGGGCTACTATCTAAGATTAAGGATGAGGTTAAGGGTTAAGGTACTGCCTACACGTTAAACTTAAAATGCACCATATCCCCGTCCTGCATTATGTAATCCCTGCCTTCAGAGCGCATCAGCCCCATTTCCTTCATCTTAAGCTCGTCTTTCACGTTCTTAAATTCCTCAAATTTCATTATCTCAGCCTTAATAAACCCGCGCTGGATGTCGGAGTGAATTTTGCCGGCCGCTTCTTCAGCCTTTGACCCGCGTTTAATGGGCCAGGCGCGGACTTCCTGCGCTCCTGCTGTTAAGAACGTTATCAGGTCCAGCAGCCTGTAGGCGTGCTGTATGAATTCGTCAAAACCTTTGTATTCAAAGCCGAGTTCCTTTAAGTATTCTTTTCTTTCATCCTCGCCTAACTCCATCATCTCGCCCTCAATCTTCGCGGATATGACTACGTATTCGGCGTTTCTCTTCTTTATATACTCTACCAGTTCCGGAAAGAACTTTTCAAAACCCTCGATTTTATCCTCGTCCGTGTTCAAAACATAAAGCATAGGCTTTAGCGACATCAGGCCGAGTTCTTTTACCATGGGTTTTTCCTCGTTAGTCAGCCCTGCCGCGGTGGCGGGCATGCCTTTTTCAAGGGTGTCTTTTACTTTCTTTAACACATTGTATTTAATAAGCGCTTCTTTGTCGTTTCCTGACTTGGCTGTCCTTTCAATCTTTGAAAATCCTTTTGTAACGCTCTCCAAGTCGGCGAGCATGAGTTCGGTTTCAATGGTTTCAATGTCGCTGATGGGATCTAACTTGCCTTTCGTCCTGATAACATTGGCGTCAGTAAACACACGGACGACATGCGCTATAGTATCCACTTCCCTGATATTGGCAAGGAACTTATTGCCAAGGCCTTCGCCTTTTGACGCGCCTTTAACAAGGCCTGCGATGTCCACGAACTTAAAAGAAGCAGGCACATAAGTTGTCTTACCGTCATTATAAACCTTATATAGGAAATCAAGACGTTCATCAGGTACCGCCACGATCCCCACGTTTGGTTCTATGGTACAGAACTCGTAATTGGCGACAGCCGCGCCTTTGGTTTTTGTTAATACGTTAAATGTCGTTGATTTTCCGACATTAGGCAGTCCTACAATCCCTACTTCCATTGTTTTTCTCCTGTTGTTTTTTTATGTTTGCCTGTCATTGCGAGGAGCGAGCTCCTCAGCGACGAAGCAATCTCTGTTCTTATGCAGGCACTTTGTTGTAAGGCTTATCTTTGTTTGCCTGTCATTGCGAGGAGCGAGCTCCTCAGCGACGAAGCAATCTCTGTTCTTATGCAGGCACTTTGTTGTAAGGCTTATCTTTGTTTGCCTGTCATTGCGAGGAGCGCGCCCCTCAGCGACGAAGCAATCTCTGTTCTTATGCAGGTACTTTGTTGTAAGGCTTATCGGTGGAACTGGGATTGCTTCGTCGGCATAAATCAAGAACGCCTCCTCGCAATGACAGAATCAGCCATCAATGACAATCTTAAACAGTTTGAAGCTTATCTTTGTTTGCCTGTCATTGCGAGGAGCAATCCCCTCAGCGACGAAGCAATCTCTGTTCTTATGCAGGACTATGCTTAAGTCTTATCGATGAAACCGAGATTGCTTCGTCACCACAAGGCTAAAACGGCTCCTCGCAATGACAATCTCAAATAATGACACTATCATATAAATCTTTCCATTGCGGGTTAAAACCGTTAATCAGCGCTTCCTTTTTCCTGCGGTTCCCGCCCTTAAGCTGCTTTTCCCTTATAATAGCGTTTTCTATATCCTCAAACACCTCATAATAAACTAGGCGGTCAACATTATACCTGCTGGTAAAACCTTTTACCACTTTATTTTTATGCTCCCGGACACGCCTGATAAGGTCGTTTGTAACCCCTATATATAAAGCCTTATTGCTGTTACAAGTCATGATATAAATATAGCACTGTTTATTCATTTTTACCCTCCGTAAGAATGAATATTAAACCCTGCATTTAACAAATTCTACGGCTTATCAGTAAAACAGGGATTGCTTCGTCGGCATAAGTCTAGAACGCCTCCTCGCAATGACAACAATATCCTGCTTTAAAAACAAAAGGCCGGCGTTTCCGCCGGCCCTTTGCGTATGTGACTTAAAGCTTATTTCTTCTTATTCTTCGCAGCTACTTCTTCAGCTATCTTTTCCGATGTCTCATCTTCCCTTTTTGACATCATAAGTCCCCAGGCAATAACTCCGAGGCATACAACTACCACCGCAATAACGGGCCAGCTGTACGCGTTCGCGCCTGTGAAAGCCGGGCTGACGAGTATCGGGGCGATAAGCAGCGCAACAAGGTTCATGACCTTGATGAGCGGGTTTAACGCCGGTCCTGCTGTGTCTTTGAACGGGTCGCCGACTGTGTCGCCGATGACCGCCGCTTTATGCCTGTCTGTGCCTTTGAAGCCCATCTGTTCGACGGATTTCTTGGCATTATCCCACGCGCCGCCGGCGTTGCTGAGATATACAGCCATAAGCTGTCCCACGAGGATTACGCCCGCGAGGTATCCGCCAAGGCCTTCAGCCTTGAACAGGAAGCCAATCGCAACAGGCATAAGGATCGCGAGCAATGCGGGTGAAACGAGTTCTTTCAGCGCCGCTGCTGTGCAGATATCAACAACCTTTGCCGACTCAGGTTTAGCTTTGCCGGACATCAGGCCCTTGATTTCCTTGAACTGCCTTCTTACTTCGTTAACAACCAGGAACGCTGCCCTTCCAACGGCACGGATAAGAAGTGACGAGAAGAGGAACGGTACCGCGCCGCCGATTAACAAGCCGATGAAAACTATCGGGCTTGAGAAGATTGATGAACGGCACGCCTGTTACTTCGTTAAATGAAGCGAAAAGCGATACGGCAGCGATAACGGCTGTCGCGATCGCGAATCCCTTGGTGATTGCTTTTGTGGAATTTCCTACTGCGTCGAGCTCATCAAGCACTTTGCGTCCTTTTTCCGGAAGCTTTGCCATCTCGCCGATGCCCTGCGCGTTGTCAGATACCGGCCCGAATGTGTCTTCGGAAACGATGATACCTGTAACTGTGAGCATTCCAAGTCCGATTAAAGCTATTCCGTAAAGGGTCTGCATGGTGATTGCCGCCGCTGTTCCCACCGGCATTATGGCAAATACCAGGATCGATACCGCCAGCGATACGGCGATTGAAATGATCGCCCATACCGATGATTCTAAGCCTTCAGCGGTTCCCGCGAGGATAACTGTCGCAGGGCCTGTGAGCGTTGATTTTACTATGTCCTGGACCGGCTTAGCCTCTGTTGTGGTGAAGTGTTCCGTCATCTGTGAGATGAGGAACGAGAGGATAATACCGACCGTGGTGATGATGAAAAGTTTCCAGCCGAGGATCGTGGCGCCGTTTGCAGGCGAGCCCGCGAACAGTTCCGGTTTCTTGGCCATCCATTCGCCGATTGCGGGTATCAGGTACATAACCGTGATGATACCGAAGCCGACGATGGAAAGTACTGAAGCAAGCCAGAAGCCCCTCTGAATCGGCTTCATCGCGTGCTCTTCTTCGCTCTTTGAAACTACTGCGTATGTTCCGATGATCGAAGCGATAACTCCGACGGCACGGACAAACAGCGGGAAGATAACTCCCATGTTTCCAAACACTGTCGCGCCGAGTATCATGGCGGCAACGAGCGTTACTTCGTATGACTCGAAAATGTCCGCGGCCATGCCTGCGCAGTCGCCCACGTTGTCTCCAACGTTATCGGCGATCGTCGCTGCATTGCGGGGATCATCTTCCGGTATGTTCTTTTCAACTTTTCCTACGAGGTCAGCTCCAACGTCCGCTGCCTTTGTGAATATTCCGCCGCCGACCCTCATAAAGAGAGCGAGCAGGCATCCGCCGAAGCCGAATCCGACGAGAACGTCAGAGATGGCTGAAGCTTCAGTCTGGAATATTAAGAATATCGAAGTTGCGCCGAGAAGGCCAAGGCCGATGGTGAACATTCCGGCGATGGAACCTGTCCTGAACGCTATTGTTAAAGCTTCTTTCTTTCCTTTTGCTACCGCGCCTGCCGCTACCCTTACATTACCTTCAACGGCTAAGAGCATTCCGACTGTTCCTGTTACTGCCGAAGCCAGGGCTCCGAGGAAGAACGCGAGCGCCCTTCCGATCTTGATCTTCAGCATCTGTTCCGGCGAGTACCCGAGTGACGGGTCTACAACCGTGGTGAAATACAATACCGCCATCAATCCGAGAACGAGCCAGATGATGGTTGAAAACTGCCTGATCAAGTAAGCTTTTGCGCCCTTCTTGATTTCCGCGTTGATCTCGATCATTTTCTGGGTTCCCCTTGACTTGCCGAGGATCTCGGCCATCAAGTAAAAACCATAAACCAGGGCGAGTAAGGACGTGCCCCAGACTACCCACAGCGCCAGGTTCTCAAAAGACGTGAGCGGAGCAAGTTTAATGTGCTCGGCTGCCTTTGTGACAACTTCGGCTGCGACTGCGACAGTTTGTGTAACTGCCTGTGCTGCTACTTCAGTCATGCTATTACCTCCTTGAAAGAATGTGTAAATGTAGGGACGAGGTATATCCGCCCGCTATTTTAAGTTTTCACTGACAAAACAATGTCCCTATTTTTACATAAACAGGGGGTTTTGTAAAGTATTTTTTGATTAAAAGGGATTTTCAATTTTCAATTTGATATTTTCAATTTAAAGGATGAAAACATGGTGGCGTGAGGTATTTGTATGTGGTTTTTTAGGTGATTTCGAATAAGTTCCATAAAAACAATGGTTTTAATTGAAAATAGAAAATTTAAAATTCAAAATCCGTCTTACTCATACCTTAAAGCGTCTATCGGGTTTAATTCCGAGGCCTTTTTAGCCGGCATTATGCCGAATATTATGCCAACTGCCACTGAAAACAGCGTAACTCCTATGACCAGCAGCGGCGAGAGGTTTATCGCCCACTTCGCGAAAAATGTAATGGCCCCTGCAATAGATGCGCCCAGGATTATCCCGGCTAGGCCCCCTATAAAAGTCATGAGCACGCTTTCTATTATAAACTGTATCATAATATCCCTTTTCTTTGCGCCTATGGCCTTGCGCAGGCCTATTTCCCTGGTGCGCTCAGTAACAGAAACCAGCATTATGTTCATGATACCGATGCCTCCGACTAAAAGCGAAATGGCGGCAATCGACCCCAAAAGCATTGCCATGACATTTGACTGGGCCGCGAATGTCTTCTGGAGTTCTGCCATATTCATTATCTGGAAAGATGTGTCTTCCGGGTTTGATATTCTGTGCTTTTTGCGTATGGCCGCCATTATGTCATCCTGCGCCTGGTCCATCATGGAAAAATCCTTTACCTGCACATCTATGGAGTCCACATATTCCTTGCCCAGCAGCCTGAACATGGCGGTGGTAAGCGGTACTATGATTGTGTCATCCTGGTCCTGAAAACCGCTCGCGCCTTTTACAGGCAAAACTCCCACGACCTTAAATGCCACCCTGTTTATCTTTATGTCCTGACCAAGCGGGTCGCTTTCGCCAAAGAGGTTCGTCGCCACTGTCTGGCCAATCACGCACACCCTGTTCCGTATCCTTAAATCATTCTCCGTAAAAAACGCGCCAAACGCAGGCACTGCGTTTCTCATTTCAGGGTAGTTTTCACCGGTACCCTGGACCCTGGTGGACCAGTTTTTATCCTGAAAAACAGCCTGTGCCCTTCCGTTCACGGAGCCTGACGCGAATTTAACTCCTGAAAGCTTTCCAAGCGCCTCCACATCCTGGAGCGTAAACCTCGTGACATTGCCCGTGCCCATGGAAACGCCGCCCATCCTGAAATTCCCGGGTATGACGGTCAGGATGTTTGAACCAAGCGAAGAAAGGGATTTTTTAATGGAATCCGTGGCGCCGCCGACTAACGCGAGCATGGCTATGACCGCAGCCACTCCTATGAGTATGCCCAGCATGGACAGCGCTGACCTGAGTTTGTTTCCTATAATAGCGTTGTAAGCCTGCCTGATATAATCGGCAAACTCTATGGTGGTAATGGCCGGCTTTTCTTCTTTCACGTCCTTGTTCTTGCCGTTCCCTTCAGGCTTCCTGTAATTTTTGCCTTTCCTGATGGTATCGGAAATTATCTTTCCGTCCCTTATCCTTATTATCCTGCCCGCGTATTCCGCAACTTCCTGGTCGTGCGTTACGACCACTATGGTCTTGCCCTTCCTGTTTAATCCGGCCAATAATTCCAGTATGTCTTTCTGGCTTTTTGAATCGAGGTTTCCCGTGGGTTCATCGGCAAGGATTAACCCGGGGTTGTTTATAAGCGAGCGTGCCACTGCCACACGCTGCCTCTCGCCGCCGGAAAGTTCGTTCGGAAGGTTCTTTTCCTTTGACGCAAGCCCCACTTCTTTTAATAACGCGGACCCGCGGCCGTTTGATTCGGTAATACCGGCGTATATAAGGGGAAGCTCCACGTTCTTTATGGTGCTTTCCCTGGCCAGCAGATGGAACTGCTGGAATACAAACCCTATCTTTTTTGAACGCAGCTCCGCGTAATCATCATCGGAGAGCCGCGATGTTTCTTTCCCGCTGAGTTTATATGACCCTGAATCAGGCGAATCAAGAAAGCCCATTAAGTGCATGAGGGTAGACTTGCCGGAGCCTGAAGGCCCCATGATGGCGACAAACTCGCCGGAATCAATGGTAAGAGAAACCTTGTCGAGCGCTTTAAAGGCGACTTTGCCGGTCTTGTAGGTTTTGGATAGGTCTTTTATCTGGATCATGCAATGCTCCTTGGACTCAGGTGAAATTGTCCTATCTGAGTTGTCCTATGAATCGTCCTATGAGTCGTATTGCCCTTAATGCGCCCTTCCCGCGTTCCTCGGCCTCTGCGGCATCAGCGGGTTAACTGTCTGGCTTCCTGCCTGCGGCGCTTTGTAGTTCTGCTTCATGACAACTATTGTTTCCCCTCCGCTTAAACCGGATGTAATTTCCGTATTTTCATCGTCCGTCAGACCGGTGGTCACTTCGCGCCTTTCCGGTTTTCCGTTCTTTTCGGCTTTTAACAAAACAATATTCTTGTCCCCGTATTTCTTTATGGCGTCGGAAGGCAGAAGCACAACGCCGTCCCTTTTCTGCTGGACTATCTCAATGTTCGCGCTCATGCCTGACCTGAAAAAATCCGGCACCTTATCCGGCAGTATGTCCACATAATACATGGTCACATTATTCACCGTCTTTGATTCATAATATATATGGTCAACCTTTCCGTTTATGGGCTGGTCCGGATACGCGTCAAGCGTAAGCGACGCTTCCTGCCCCACTTTTACCTTTCCGATATCCGTTTCATCAACCTGCGCCTGGATTATGAGCCTGTCCGAAAGAACTATAACCGCGTCTGCCGGCGATACTGTCTGCCCCGGTTCCACTGCCCTGACTATGACCTCTCCGTTTATCGGCGCCACAAATGGTATGGGTTTATATATGTCCTCCCATTCCTTCAGGCTCTTCTCCCCCTGCGCGCGCGCGGCATCCAGCAGCGCGGCCCTGTCGGAAGAACTCATATACGCGAGCGTCTGCCCCCTCCTTACTTTTTGCCCTTCCACGACAAGTATGGACTCCATCCTGCCGGAAAGCGCGGGCTTGATCTCAAGCCTGTTCTGCGGCATGACCGTCCCGGTGGTGGAAACCGAAACTTTTATGGAGCCGGTCTTTGCCTGGTACTCCGCTGTTATTACCGCGGCTTTTTTCGGCTGAAAAATAAAGAACAGTATGGCCGCGGCCGCGATAATGACAACGGCCCACAGGATAATATGTTTATTTGGTTTCGTCTTCAAGTGTTCCTCCTTTTGCCTGTATCCAGGCTGCTTCCGATATGAGTAAGTTTGCCTGCGCCGCCACATATGACTTCTGCGAGGAGACGAGGCTGTTTTGTATTATGGTCCAGTTATTGTAGTCGATGAGTCCGGTTAAATACTGCGCGTCCGCGATTTTCGCCCTCTCCGTGGTGGCGTCCAGGTATTTTTTCTGCACGTTCAGGCTTAAAAACGAATCCTTATAGGTGTTCCACGCGCGCTTTAAGCTGATAACCGTATCAAACGCCGCGGATTTCTCATCGGCTTTGGCGCGGTTTAACGCGGCTGCTGCAGCTGCCAGCTGAGCCACAGACCTGCCGCCGTCAAAAAGCGACACTGAAATATTCAGGCCCAGCGACCACTGGGTGTTATCCGGCACTATCTTATCGCCTGACCGTCCCGCGCTGGCGCTTACTGACGCCGATGGCAGCATGGCTCCTATCGCGGACCCCGCGTCATAACCCGCGGACTTAGACTGCGCTATGGCAATCTGGAGCGAAAGATCGGAATCCGTCAGCGCTTTGTAATCAGGTTCGTCAGCCGGGGCCTCAGGAATGTCGAGCGTCTCAGCGGGGTTTATATCCGCGCCAAATCCGCGGCCGAGCCTCGCGCTAAGGTCCATCTGCGCCGTTTCAAGGTTCCTTTTTGCCTGACCCGCCTCAAATTCAGCCTGCATCATATCAGCTTCCGCGCTCAATACGGCGCCTTTATTTTCCCTGCCTGCCGAATACCTTAAGTTTACATTATCATACTGTTTTTTCCTTATGGCGGATATCTGCCCTGTAAGCTCCGCCATCTTTTCAGCTTTGATAAGGTTTACATACGACTGCCTGAGGTTATACCTTATTAGCGCCGATGATATCTTATAGGAAAGCTCCGCTGCCCTTACCTGTTCCCCGGCTTTCAATATCTGCTGGGTATTGTCAAATCCGTCAAATATCACCTGGCTTGCGCGTATGCTGTAAGAATATCCATCTGACTTTGTATAAGGCCCGGCCAGTGGTTCACTCCCGCTTTTTGAGCCGGATGCCGACGCTGAAACCTGCGGCAGAGCCGCGGATACAGGCGACCAGTTGTTCGCCCTTGCCTGGTTTAAAGACTCCCTTGCCGATGTGATTTCAGGGCCAAAAGCCATGGCTTCAGCCGCGCAATCCTTCCATGACAACCCGGACGCAAAAAGCATCCCGGGCGCGAGCGCGCATATCAGCGCGATTACTGCCCTTCTTTTTTTCATTTCGGACCGCCTTGTTATACTTAATTTTCCTAATTGTTAGACAACCTAACTATATCACAAAAAAACAACTTGTCAAGTGTTTTAACTTTCAGTTTATATAATGTTAGACGTTTTATACAGGATGGAAGTTCCGCGGATGAAATTATTATTACAAACCCTTATCAGCCAGCCTTTTTCAGCAGGTTTGATAAAACCTTTACCACTTTGGTAATCCGGTTTTTGCGCTTGCCGTTATCGTGCTGGTCAACCTCTATATAATATATGCCCGGTTTCACAGCGGACCCTTTTTCATCCTTGCCGTCCCATATAAATGTGGTTTCATGTTCCCCTTCAGTCCATATAGCCTCAACACCCGGAATGTATATGGGCACAATACCCGGGCTTTCAATCTGCATGCCGTCAGGCAGGTCCACAGATACCGCGAATGAATCCACCTTAGTGTCGGCAACGGTCCTGATAAATTCGCCGTCTTCATTTATTACCCTTATTATAAGGTAATACGCCTTTGCTTTGACTACCATTTCATGTCCTACGCCGAGCATTTCAATCACCCCCGTGACTTCAAACCGGCTGTTTCTGTCTTGCTGTCTTCTCAGTTAAATAGTACTCCGGGTCGGGTTTTTTAGCAGTGAGGCAGGTCACAGTATTGAAATAATTGCACATTAGACTATTGCGGATTTCGGGTCGGTTTTAACGCCTTATATTAGTCATTAGTAATTGGTAATTAGTAATTATATTTACGCACTTTCCCGTACAACCAGTTCCGGCTGCAAAACAATGTGCTTAGTTTCCTTTAATTTGCCTTCAACTGCAGCTACCGCTATCTTAAAGGCTTCAGCCCCGATCTCGGTTATTGACTGCTTTATCGTTGTCAGCGGCGGGTTTACCACAGCGGACATTTCAAGGTCATCATATCCGACTACCGCCAGGTCCTGGGGTATCTTAATGCCCATTTTTCGGGCCTCTTCCAGCACGCCCATCGCGGTAAAGTCACCGGCAGCGCAAAAAACAGCGTCAAGTTTTTTTACGGACGAAAGGAATTTTTTGAGCCCTTCTTTTCCGTCCTTAAAATCAAAATCCTTTACTTCATACACAAGATTCGGGTCAAACGGGACATTGAATTCATCAAGGGCCTTTTTATAACCTTTGAACCGGTCTTCCGGGCTGGTCCCGACTTCTTCGCCTTTTATCTGGCCCACTATAATGCCGATCTTTTTTCTCGATTTCTGGAGGAGGTACTCCGTGGCCATGAAGCCGCCTTTGTAATTATCCGTCTTAAGCGAATGGGCGCCCTTCATTTCTTCCTCTATTAAAATCACGGGAATACCGTTGTTTTTGAACTCTTCCAGCGTTTCCTTATCCGGCTTTATTGAAAGAGATATGAGCGCGTCAGCCCTCTTCCCGTATAATATCTGCTCCATGATATGTTTCTTTACCCCGGGCTTGCCCCTGGTGGAATACTCATTTATCTGGTACTCGGAATCCCCGATTTGCTGTTCTATTCCTTTCAAAAAATTCATCTCAAAAAACGAGGAAAAAAAAGTAGCCATAATCGCTATGTTATTTGACTTGCCCTGCACCAGCCCGCGGGCCAGATAATTCGGGTGGTATTTCAGGTCTTCTATGGCAGCCTGTACTTTCTTTTTTGTGTCGGCGGTTATTCTTTTGTCATTATGTATGACCATGGAAACAGTCGTATGAGAAACTCCCGCGGCCTTTGCGACGTCTTTAATCGTGATGCTCATGAACGGCCTCCTTTAATACAGTTTAAAATTTATGGTTACAGCAGATACATTCCTGTCTATAACCTTTAATGTTAACATGTTCTGTTTATAGTCTTATGCTTGTCATTGCGAGGAGGCGTTTTTGTTACTTGCCGACGAAGCAATCTCGCTGTTCCAGAAGGAGAAAACGAGATTGCTTCGTCGCCATAGGCCAACTGCGGCTCCTCGCAATGACAAACTGTAAACACATCTTCTTAACAATGTCTATAACCCTAAACTTTCAACTCTTAACGTTAAACATGCCTAATTTGGTTTAGCGCTAAACTAAAATAATAGTACCATTTTCATTGTGAAAATGCAAGGGGATTTTTATGTTGGTTATTAAAAACATGGTTGTCTCAAGGCTCAAGTGGATGTGATGGAACGTTGGTTGGCTCAAGGCTCAAGTGGGTGTGATAGAACGTTGGTTGGCTCAAGGCTCAAGTGGGTGTGATGGAACGTTGGTTGGCACAACAGCCATTACCTTTTTGGGCCTTTAAGTCCTGATTTTTTCAAACTTTTGATAAAATTACTTAACATTGAGCTGACACTAACGCATTTTTCTTTTAACCTGTTAAAATCAACAACTTCAATATATTTTTGATCACAAGCGATTCCAAGTTCGACTCGTAATTCTCCGCAGGAGCCTTTAGCTATATACAGGTATTGAATAAATTCCGTATTTGACCCTCTTTCAAAACCTTCAGCCACATTTGCCGCAATAGAAACCGCTGCCCTGCGTATCTGCCTGACCAAATCAAAATCCCTTCCAAATCCCCCGCTATTTGTTAAAGCATAAACCTCATTTATTAATTTTCTTGCCTCCTGATATACAATCAAGTCCTCAAATGTTTTCATACCCCCCCATTTCCCTTGAGCCTTCAAAGCTATCCCAATACCTTGAGCCACCCAGCTTCCTTCAAAACACTTGAGCTGTCTAAGCCTTCCCACCCACCTTGAGCCACCCAGCTTCCTTCACAACCACTTGAGCCGTTTAAGCCTTCCCACCCACATTGAGCCAACCAATTTCCTTCATAACCACTTGAGCCGTTTAAGCCCTCCCACCCACCTTGAGCCACCATGCACACATGCAGATACAGTATCTAAACATATACTGGGTTTAAGACAGGTGCCTTACGCTGACTTCCGCACTATAAACTTCGGGTCCAGTATTATAAGTCTATGTTCGTCCATGCTTACTTCCCCGGTTATGCACTTAACGGCGAGCTCAAATGCCTCTGAGCCCATCTGTTCTATAGGCTGCTTTACCGTTGTAAGGGCCGGCTTATTATACTGCGCCGTTAATATGTCGTCATACCCCACCACTGAAATATCTTCGGGTACTTTTATGTGGTTCTCGCGGAGCTCTTCTATGACGCCCATGGCTGTTAAGTCCCCTGCCGCGCAGAATACCGCGTCGAGCCCGGCTTTTTCGTCCAGGAGTTCCTTCATTTTCTGGCGTCCTTCTTCAAATGAGTAATATGCCACATGCTTCACGAATTTTTCATTAAGCGCCATTCCATAATCCTCTATTGCCTTCCTGTATCCTATGAGCCTCTCTATTACCATGGAATTTGTCCTTTTATCCAGAAATTCGCCGGCCAATATTCCGATCTTCTTATGCCCTTTTTTTATGAGGTACTCCGTAGCGATGTAAGCGCCCTTTACATTGTCCACTTTTACGGTGTGGCCGCCCTCGCAGGACTCCTCGATGAAAACCACGGGGATGTTTGAGTTCTTATAAGCCTGCAGGAGCTCTTCGTCCATGGGAGTGGATATGGATATGAGCGCGTCAGCGCGTTTTTCATATAATATGGATTTCAGCATGTCTTTTTCTATGTCAATCCTGCCGGTCGTGGGGTAATAATTCACTTCATAAGGTCCCTTAAAAAGATGCGGCTCAATACCCTGCAACACTTCATGGACAAAGTAGTTTGAAAAAAGTTTTGATACGACCGCTATGGTATGCATTTTTTCAGCCATTATATTCTCCCTTGGTTTCCTTATTTACATTGTTCATAATACACGAACATTCGTTATAAATCAACGGGTATGTGGTACGTGCGGCGTGCTTTTCACTCACCACTCCCTACCTAATTACCACAAACTTCCCCAACTTTGTACTCTCCCCAGAATCAGAGACCACCACAAAATAGTACATGCCGCTGGCGAGCTTCCTTAAGTACTGCCTGTCAACGGTCCCTTCATTATATCCCTGCGGCACATTGTTCCACTGTACCTGGGTTATGAGCCTGTAATTAACCGTATAGACCCTGAAAAACACCTTGCTTCCGCCTGCCGTGTAATACGCGACAGTAAGGTCCTGCGTGTCAGCGTCAACCGGGTTTGGCCATGTCTCCGGGTCTTTTTTTACAGACGCGGCTGTTTTTGTGGCAGTGGGGGTGGCAGTAGCCTGCGGAGTATTTGTATTTGTCGGCTGGGCCGTGCGCGTATAAGTTGCGCTCGGGACTTTTGTGCTTGTCAGCGTGGCCGTATTTACAGGCGTGCTTGTCCTTGTAGCCGTAAATGTCCCTGTCGGCAGCAGCGTATGGGTTTGTGTCACACTAGGCGTAAAAGTCTGCGTTGGCGGCGAGCCTGTCATGGTAAGCGTCGCCGTAGGCGTCGATGTCGGGCTGTACACGGGGGTATCAGTCCTGGTCACAGTCATGGTCCCTGTTGCTGTGGCTGTCAGTGTGAATGTCGGGGAAAAAACCGTGATGGTATAAGTCTCCGTGACAGAAGGCGTTGCGGTCTTTGTGTTCGTATGAGTTGGCGTGACCACAGGCGTGTCAGTAGCCGTATAAGTCCCGGTTGATGTTGGCGTTGCTGTGCTGGTCTGTGTTTTTGTCCCTGTAAATGTCGGCGACTCCGCCGGAGTGTTTGTGTTAGTAGCGGTATATGACGGCGTATGAGTCGGGCTCGGCAACAGCCTTAAAACCTGTATGGCATTTATTAGAGGGTTGTCGCTTAACCCGGAAGTAAGATTTATATTCAGCGTGCCGTCAGTAACCGTCACGTTAAAAACCCTGTCCACGGCAGTGCTCGCCGCGTTACCCGCGGCAGCGTAAATGTCAAAATTAGTAAGCACCTGCGTGCCTTCAAGAGCCACGTTAAACCGCCTGCTTAATGCCCCGCCCCCGCCGTTTGCCGGAATGCCAAACCATGTCTCGCAGAATTTCAGCGTTACCTCGTACGTCCCGTCCGGCACGTCGAAAGAATATCCCAGCGCGGCATTCCACCGCTCCGACTGATAAAGCGTGTCGTCAAGAGTTCCGTTTATCGCGTAAGCCCTGGTATTTTCATTGCCAAGTACCGTATACCCCCACGTATTCGCGCCGCCGTATGCCTGGTCCTGCTCCCAGTAAAGCAAAGTTGAAGGCGAAGCGTATCCCGGCCCTGCGCAGTTAACCCTGACAGGGTTAAAGGTCGCTGTCACGGAAAATGTAGGGGTCGCGGTAAAGGTCTGCGTTGCCGTGAAAACAGGCGTATTTGTGTAAGTAGGTGTCGCTGTTGAGCTGACGAAAGGGGTATTTGTCCTGGTGGATGTCGGGGAATAATAAGGTGTATTTGTCCTGGTCATTGTGGCTGTCGGAGTGTTAGTCGGCGTTCCCACGACTGGCTTGTGGTCATAGGCCCACTTAACAGCCCAAACAGTCGTTCCCCTCATATAATAATACGCCCTCTGATTTGTAACGCCAACTTTCCACGCTTCAGGTGTCCTGAACCATAACTGTGACGTATTCCAGATGGTATTATAAATACTTTGACCGATGGCGTCTGCCTGAGTGAGCATGCCCATATGTATCATGCCCGCGACATCGCCCCAACTCGTCCCCACCCAGCACTCATTTGTCTGCACTGTGGATGTGTCTATGGTGCCGTTATCCAGCATTACATTCACAACCCCGTGCGCTCCGCCGCCGAATTTCATGAAGTTATTGTCGTATATTGTCTGGTATGCCCGTGCCGCCCTTGTGTTTACCACGATATCAGGCAGGCCCACCGCGTCCGCATACCACTGTCCGCAAAGCTGGTCGCTCATGATGCGCATGGTATTGGTGCTACCCGTGTCTATTTTGTAATAAGAACCCGTCCACAGCTGGTTCTCAAAATTCGGCGCGGCCAGGTCAAACCATGCCTGGTATGTGTTCGCCGCAGTGATATCGCCCGCGGCTATCGCGAGTTCCTTTGCCGCAAGACACGCGGAAAGAAAAAGGCTTCCGCAGTAAGCCGTGTCCCCTGTTAAATCCATGTCGTCGTATGTCTGGTCAATTCCCGTTGAGTTAGGCAAGCCCTTGCCGTCGGTATCCTGGCTTTTTACTTTTGCCATGGCTATTTTGACCGGGTTATAGCAGTAATTAAGGAACGCGGTGTCCGTGCTTCCGCTTAATTTCCAGTCCCTGTAAACCATGAGCACCAGTTTTGAATTTAAATCCTTCCAGTCGCAGGCCGACCTCCACCTGTAGCAGTTCCAGATGTCAAATAAATACCACTGCCCCTGCGTCCCGTTTAAAACACATGTGTTTCCCGGCGGGTTGTACGCGTATATGCCGCCTAAGTCATGCGCGGTCGTGCCTTCACCCGGTGCCCTGTCACTCCTGGTATTTTGCACGCTGTCGCAGAACTGTTTTACTGCCTGCTTGTCTATGTCGGGCCAGTTCATGAAAAGCGCCCACGAGCCGTAGAAACGCACGTCAGAGGTGCCGTAAAAAGGGTAAATATATGATTCCAGGTGCGAGAACATGTCGCCTTCAGGGGTTGAATCCTCATCAGCCTGCCCTGAAGCTCCCCCCGCTTCCCAGACAGTCCCTCCTGTAAAATAAATATAAAGTTCATTGAATACCATTGACTTCATCCAGTTTGGGTAATCAGGGTTTGAGAGTATTCCGGACTGCCATGAGTCAATCTGCGATTCCCATGACGCGTGGTTTGTGAGCGCTTCCTGTATCATGGCCCAGGCGTTCCTTCCTGTCCTGCCGAAGTAACGCGTAAACCTCTTCCACCACTTATCTCCTGTTCCCACCTGGTAAATGGGAATGTCCCACGCGAGTACTATTGGTACGCGTATAGTCTCGCCCGGCGCGAGCGTAACCGCGAATGATACCGCGCCTATTGTGTTCGCCCCGGTGGTTCCGCTAAGTTTTCCGTCCGTAGTAAAATCCGTTACAAGGTTTGCGGCTGTTGTTGATGAGGCGACAGTTACTGTCACACCGTTTCCGTTTATGCTGCCTAACGCGAACTCGCCCTCAGTCTCGAGCGTTGGCGCGCCCGTGCCTGTCCTGTGCAGGACTATGCCCTTAAAATTCCCGTTTGTCACGGCAGTCGCGGAAACGCCGGAATAATCATTGTTCCAGGTAAGCATTATGGAGGCGTCATATGACTGCGTGGCTGACGGGTTTGTTATTTCCCATTCATAAATACCCATGGGATAGCTGACGCGCTGGTAGTCGTTTGGTATGATGGGCGAAAACTGGGTGACCGTGGCTTTTACGTCAAAAAGTGTGCCGTAATAATCTACCCACGACATGGGAAAAAGCGAATAATATTTTGCCTGTCCCGCGCCTAAAGTCGCGGCGTCAAGTTTTCTTACTGTCGCTGTGCCTGCGCCGCTGGTTTTCTGGTACAGATAAAACCTGGCTGTAGCGTCGTCGGTAAATGCTATGTTATCGCTTTCAAGCCCGGACCCGACATGGCCTATTTTCAGCCTGTCCTTATAAAATATGCCGTCGTATTTCCACGTGATGGTCCCCGCTCCGAAGCCGCCTATGGGCGCGCCGTCCTTATAGCCTGTGGCGCCTACGTCGCGGTTCCATGCCTGTGACGGGATTGTCGCAGACGGGTATATAAATGAAGATAGTATAAGGATTGCAGCAAGGATGGTAAGAAGTCTTTTAATTTTCATATAACCTCTGGTTTTAAAGTAAATCTATTATACCATATTTATTTAAGGATAATAAAGTTTCCAGTTTTTAGCCTTTTGCCATTATCATCCTGCATCATATAATAATAAGTCCCGTTTGACAGGCCCTGCAGATACTGCCTTTCTACAACGCCTTTATTATATCCCGCGCCCGGATTATTCCACTGAACCCTTGCCACCTGCCTGAAGCCAGATGAATAAATGAAAAACTCCACCTTCTCCGCGTTCCTCTCCAGCGTATACCCGGCGTAAAGGTCCTGTGTGGCGGGATTTACCGGGTTTGGATAGAGCGTCACTCCTCCGGTTTGCGCAATGGCCGTGGAAGTCGGCGTAAAGGTTGGCGTTGCCGCCTGCATCGTCCATGTGTATGTGGCGGTATTAACCGGGGTCCGTGTCTGGGTAGGCGGCAGCGTGGATGTCTGTGTCTCGGTGTTTAAAGGCGTGTGGCTGTATGTAAATGTGGGCGTATTGCCCGGTGTATTTGTGCGTGTAACGGTATATGTCATGGTATTAACCGGACTATTGGTAAATGTCAGCGTGGGTGTATGCGTGGATGTCATGGTAAATGTCTGTGTTCCTGTGGGTGTCTGCGAGTATGTCCATGTCCTGGTAATGCTTGGCGTAAAAGTTTCACTCGGCGGTGTCCCTGTTATGGTAAACGTAATGGTTGGCGTTGCCGTGGCGCTGTAAGCGGGAGTGTTTGTCTGTGTCACGGTCGGCGTCATGGTTGCTGTTGAAGTAGCTGTTTTAGTGGATGTAAATGTCGGTGTAGCTGTGGCCGTATACGTCTGCGAAACCGTGGCAGTATATGTCGCCGTTGATGTTTTTGTCCTTGTCGCGGTCAGGGTAAATGTCGGCGAGTAAACTGTAATCGTGCTTGATTCCGTGGCCTTCGGCGTCTCGCTCCCGGTGGATGTAGCGGTCGCTGTTGCGGTGATTGTTCCCGTGTATGTAGGCGTGTTCTGGTCCGTGGCCGTGGATGTGGCTGTCAAAGTCCTGGTCCCGGTATAAGTGGCTGTAAATGTCGGGGATAAAACCGGGGTCCTGGTAAATGTCACTGTCCTGGAAGGGGTATTGGTAGGCGTCGGGATTACCGGCCTTACCTGTATCGCGTCTATGGTGGCGTTATCCTTAACCCCTGTGAACTGGATATTCAAAACTCCGTCTGAAACAGTAACGGTAAATACCCTGTCATACGCGTTCTCAAACCCCGCCATATTCAGGACATCAAGGTTATCCAATACAGCCGATCCTTCAATGGAAACGTCAAAATACCTGTCCAGCGGCGCGGAGAAATAAAACTCGCAGAACTTCAGCGTCACTTCATATGTGCCGTCCGCGACAGGTATGTCGTAGGAAAAAGTACCGTAGCGTTCTGTCTGGTAGAGTACGTCCGCGGTGGTAAGGCCTATGGCGTCAGTGGTGCTGCCGGTATTTCCCCCGCTGAAATAAGCGTCCGCGATCCAAGTGTTTGTGCCGTCAAAATATCCCGGCCCGCCGCAGTCTATGCGCAGGGCCGTGGGCACCGCGGTCGCCGTAAAAGTGACAGTGGATGTTGCCGTAGGCGGAGTGCCGGTAATGGACGCGGTCGGCGTGGCAGTGACTGTTTTTGTCTTTGTTATCGTCGGCGATACTGTCTTCGTCGGCGACGCGGAATATGTCGGCGTATTCGGCGGATAATATGTTATGACCTCTATGGCGCTTATAACCGGCCAATCCACGCTTCCCTTTGTCAGGCTGACATTAAGCGTCCCGTCAGTGACTGTTATTACAAATGTCTTGTCCACATATTTCCACGCGCCTGCAGCCTCGCCTATAATGTCAAAATCAGCCTGCTGCAGCGTTCCTTCGAGGCTGATGTTGAATTTCCTCTGCCCTGCCGCGGTAAACCATGTTTCAGCGAAACGCAGCCTTACCTGATATGTGCCGGTACCCACGTCAAAAGCGTAATCGAGATTGCTCACATTATTGGACCAGCGGTCATACAAAAACAGGGTATCGTCGCCGGTATTTGTTATATCCCCGGTCCTAATATCAATCTGTCCTGCCGTGACATAACCCCACGCAGACCCGGTATATCCTGTATATGCCTTATCCGCCGACCATGTCTTGCCCGGCGTGTCTGTAAAGAGCGGCCCTCCGCAATTTACCCTGATTTCCATAAATGTAGGTGTTGCCGTAAATGTCGGAGTTATAGTAGCTGTCGGAGGCGTGCCTGTGATTGTCGCGGTGGGCGTCGGAGTTGGCGGAGGCGGCTGGCAGAAAGCCGCCAGCACGTAAATAAGCGATGACTGCCAGTTGATGGCTATCTCGTTTGTCCCCCATGAACCGTCATTATCTATGTATGTTTTTGCCGCGGGCTGTCCGGCAGGTATGACCGGGTCGCCGCCGTTATATTCATTATTGGCTCCGCCTATCAAAAGCCCGGGCCACGGCGGCGTTATGCTGTCGCCTATGGAAGGCCTGTGGTGCGGGTTGGACATGTAGCTGTCTCCCACATAAGTAACAAAAGATTTGTTAAACGGATTCCTTCCCAGCATATAATGCACAATCTCTTCAGCCGCGTCCTTATAAGTGCTGTCATTAAAAATATCAGCTGCCGCGAGCATTCTCATGCCCCTGTTTAATCCGATTGAATTGGAACCCCAGAAATAATTGCCGTCCACAAGCACATATTTATACCCGTCGGTTGACTGCGACCTGCTTCTGAAAGTATTCACGTGCGCCTGAAAAGCCGTCTTCATCGCGGCGACAACAGTTGCGTTCACCGCAGCCTGCGGCGATTGTATGTAAGACATGTACGCTACGGGGTGCAGTTCCTTCCAGTCATCTCCGCCGTCGGCGACGTCAGTCAGAGCCCTGTCCAGGTAGTGGTCGTAAACGTAAGTGTTGTAATCGGTTGCCCCGGTGGAGTTAAAAAGCTCAACAGCGGCCCAGAGCCTCTCGTCCCTGTCGTCAGTATCACCGTAAGCCCCTCCAAGGCCGCCGGTAAAACCGCCCGCAGGCACTATGTTTGCGTTGTTCTTTAAGTATGTCCACGCGTTTTTCGCGGAAATCGAACACGACAGAGCATAAGCCGCGTCATATGGTTCGAATACCCTCGAGGCTATGGCCATGACAGCGGCAAAATCGCCTGTGGCGCAGGACGATATCTGAAAGACATCCGTGGCGCCGTCGTTCTGCGGCATAAGGGTCATCGCGGGAAAACCGTTTGATACTTTATGGAAAACCCCGCCGAACATTGCGCCCGCTGTCGTGTACTGCATTTTCATCATGAAGTCCAGGTTGTATTTTATTTCCACGAGCACATCCGGAAGGGCCCCTCCGGAATACGGCAGGCCGAGGTTGACGGCTTCCAGGATATCCTTATATCGCTCATACATGAGAAGCAGCGTTCCCATTGTAACCCCGCCGTTTAAAGCGTACTTGCCGTAGTCCCCCGCGTCATGCCAGCCCCCGGTGCAGTTCCTGCTTCCGCTTAATCCGGTGGTCGCGTCATAGGCTGAGTTTCCGGTATGACAGGCGCCGTGGGAAAAGGTTGTGCCTCGGTGTGTAAATGAAATCGCGGGCCCGCAGCGCTGGCCGTAAAGCCCGCGCATGGCAGTGATAAAGACATTATTAAAAACAGTATCGGAAATGGTAAAACTGTACGATTCGCCCAGCCCGGTTACCTGCACGTAATAATCCCCCGCTGCCGTAACAGACGAGAAATCGCCCTGACGCACGGAATCCCCCGAAGCCGCGTCAGCGATGGTGCCTCCAAAAGTCCCGGTATATACGGTGGAGTTGTCGGATACCTTTTTTACGGTAAAAGAAGTGTAGTTTTGCCCCACAAGCATGACGCTCTTTTTCGACGCGGTCCTGTAGCCTTCCATGTCAACGCGTATGGCGTTATTCTGGGCGGAGAATATAATAGAAGGAATAAGGCATATGATAACTGTGATGAATATCTTACGCATTGCCGTCAAGTATTGTCTCCTGTTTTTAGCTAAATTAGCCATATGCGTTTGGACATCCGGAACAAAGTTTCGTTCCGGCGTTAATCGTTTAAAAGCAGGCTAATTATAAAGAAAATAGGCCTTTTAATCAAGGGGGTTTTTGGTTTTAACGTCCGGCAAAATCACAGTTTTTTTCGGCATTTGAACCGGTATTTATAACCGCAATAAAAAAAGTTTAGTCAGGTTGGTTTTGATTTTCCGGATTTTTATGATTTGAACACGAATTTGTAGGGGCGATTCACGAATCGCCCGCCTTGTTTTCAGGCAGTTTCCCTTATGATTAATTCCGGCTCAAACGTCGTCACCACCGGCTCTTTTATCTCATTGTTCATTGATTTGATAACCAGGTTAAACGCTTCCCTTCCCATTTTAATAATGGGCTGCCTGATGGTGGTCAGCGCGGGCTGTACCATGGAGGAAACAAGCAGGTCATCATACCCTACTATCGCAATGTCGTCAGGTATTGAAACGCCCCTGACCTTAGCTTCTTTCAAGGCTCCTAAAGCCACGTTATCGCCGCTCGCGCAAAAGAGCGCGTCTATTTTTCTTTTTTCCCCGGTTATCTGCGCCATGACCCTGATGCCGTCCTCAAAGCCGTACCATGTCGGGAAAAAATTCTCTTGTCTGAACTCAAGCCCGTTTTCCTTAAGCGCCCTGGTAAACCCGGCAAAGCGTTCCTTGGAGTTGATGCAGTCCACGCAGTCGAGGTGTCCGCACGCGATTGCTATGTTTTTCTTTCCCGTGCTTATCAGGTGGCTGGCCGCCATGTAAGCCCCTTTTTCATTATCCGTGCCCACCGAGGAAAATCCATCCATTTTCCTTTCTATAAGCACTACGGGCATGCCTGCGGACCTAAATTCATTCATAATTTTTATTTCCGGCTGGAGGCTTATAACCACAAGCCCGTCGGCGCGCTTTCCGTATAATATTTTATCCAGCTGGTCCTCTTCCCTGTCCTTTTCGCCCCTTGTTGAGTATTGGTTTATGGACAGGTCCGTATTTATCGCCTCGTCCTCCATGCCCTTCATTATATCCGTGGCAAAAAGTGATGAAAAAAACGAAGCCAAAATAGCGACTGTATTTGTCTTGCCCCTTGCCAGGCTTCTGGCGTTGTAATTCGGGTGGTAGTTCATGTCCTCTATGACGCGCATGACCTTATCGCGGGTCGCGCCGCTTATTTTTTTGTCCCCATGAAGCACAAGCGAAACAGTAGTGTGCGAAACGCCGGCCTTTTTTGCAACATCTTCCAAAGTAACAGCCATGAATCCTCCATAAACCTATTTTCAATTCTATATTTTCAATTTTCAATTAAATCCGTACGCCTGGTATAATTGAAAATTGAAAATATAGAATTGAAAATTGAAAATTTACTTCACAACCACAAACGCCCCCACATGCCTGCTCGGCGGCCTGGAGCCGTTAATGCCCTCAACCGTGTAGTAATAAAGGCCGCTCCCGAGCTTATATGGCGGCGTCCACTCAAGTTCATTTACCCCGGCGGGCTGCTTGACCGCGGCTATGCGCGCTATCTTCCTCTCGCCAAAGGTATATATGTCGAGGTTAAGCTTTTCCGCGAAACCCGCGATGGTGTACCTGAATGTTATTTTTGACGAACCGTTGAAAGGGTTCGGATAGCAGTCCCATTTTGTGATCCTTACGGTCTTAGCCGGCACCGTAGGCGTCAAAGTGATTGTCGGCGTAATGGTCGAAGTGGGCGTTATGGTCCCCGTCTGGGTGATTGTGGGCGTATTGGTATATGTGCTGGACATGGTCCATGTGGGTGTAATGGTTTTTGTCGGTGTCGCTGTGGCGCTGGGGACAAAAACCAGCCTTATGTTGTCGATAATAACAGAGTAATTTGAGCCGGAATTATTTACAAAATCAAACTCGTCAAATGTCGCCGGGACCGTGGTAAAGAATTTGCTTAAAGGGTATATCATGGTCTTCCACGTGTTTCCGGAAGCAATGCTCGCCCTTACAGTTCCCTGTTCGAGGGTAAAAAGCAGGGCTGAAACAGAACCCGATGTTGTCTTTACATCAAAGGCTATGCTGTTATAAGTGCCCACCGTCACCGTCTTGGTCCATGTATGCCCCTGCCAGTAGGCCGGGGTTGAATACGCAAGCGCCATGCCGTTTCCGCCATTTCCGCCCGTTGTCTCAGAAATAGTGCCAAGCAATGAAGCCCCCGCATTTTTCCACGCGTTGGCCGCGGCTACTCCGTCGGCAAGAGTCAGTCCCGGGGTGTCCCCGTCATAAATAAGCTCGGAAGGCAGGTTTGTCGGTGTTACTGTTATGGTCGGCGTTATTGTAGGCGTAGGAGGCGTCCCTGTTATGGTCGGCGTAAGCGTGCCGCAGTAATATGCCTTGGGCGGATTATTCATATTATTATAAACAAAGAGCCCCGCGGTAGTTAAGTTCGAAGTATCCCACGGCCCGCTGCCGCATGTGCCGTTGTTCAACATGGCCGATGATTCGCTGCTTGAGGAAAAGGTCCACTCGTTCCAGCTGATCTTTACACCTGTCGGGTTGCTGACCGTATCAACGCCGCTCATAATATCCATAAACGCCTGCGCGTTTACATAATCGTCCCCGCCGTTTCCTGAAGAGTTAGTGGGCCCCCATTCCGAACAGAAGATTGGCATCTGGTTCAAAAACGGCGTGAGCATGCCCGTGCCGTGTGAACCGGCGTAAAAGTGGAAAGCATACAATATGTTTGGATAACTTAATTGATCATACGCCACGTCCCAGCCCAGCTGTGACCAGTTGGGCGTCCCTACAATGATAACGGAGTCAGGGTCTATGGCCCTTATCTTCGGTATGATGAAGTTTGCGTACTGCTTTACCATAGCCCACGTTACTGAACCGCAGGTATTATTCGGCTCGTTGCAAATTTCATAGATCACATATTTTTTGTCTTTATGGAGGGTTGCCTCGTGTTCAAAAAACGTCTTGGCTGCCAGGGAGTTGCTGTTGGGATCGCAGTCCTCAAGTATGTGCCAGTCGATTATAGCGTACATCCCCCTTGCGCCGATCTTATCCACGAGCGAATCAACCATGCTTGTATATGCGGCAGGATTTGACAGGTATCCGTTCTGCGCCGTATACATGGCAAGCCTGACTGAATCCGCGTTTAAAGTATAAGCCGCGTAATCAAGGGCCGCGTCAGTGTAGCACGAACCCCACCACTGAAGGCCGTGCGTTGACACGCCGCGCAGCTGCACAGGCCTGTTGCATTCGCTGGTCAACTGCAGGCCGGTCACTTTAAGCTGCCCGTTTATGGAAACAGGGGAAGCGCTTAAAGCGCAGGCGAATATTATTATCGCGGAAATGATGAGCATTAATTTTTTTGTCATGAGTTTCTCCATTTTATTATTTGCCGTTTAGCGCTAAACCTTTTCAGGCTAAAAAAAAGCAGGTTCCAGCTGCGTGTAAAACGGCTATCTATATTATTAACGCCGCTCCCCGCGCGGGGTTGCGTTCTTTTTGCCTAACGTACAACCATAAACTGCTTTATTTTACTGCGGTTTCCTTTGCTTGAAGCCGTGTCATATTCTATCACATAATAATATATCCCGTTTGACAAATTTTTAAGGTACGCCCTGTTCACAACCCTCATATTATATCCCTGTATGGCGGTGCCCAGCTTCACTTTTGTTATGAGCCTGTAAGCTTTTGTATATATTGAGAAATATGCCCTGTCAGCCGGTTCATCCAGCCCGAACACAAGCGTCAGGTCCTGCTTTTCCGGGTCCACGGGGTTCGGGTAAATGTTTTCCCCGCCGATTGATGATGCCGTGGCCGTGTAAGTCGGCGTAGCGCTCGGTATTACCTGTGTATTTGTGGCAGTCGGCTGAGGCGTCCGCGTGCGCGTGGCCGACGGCTGCGGCGTCCTCGTAAAGGTTGAGGTCATGAGCACTATCCAGGTATTAGTCGCAGTCGGCTGCGCCGTAGGAGTGTATGTCGCAGTCATAAGCACTATCCACGTGTTGGTCTGTGTCGCCTGCGGCGTATTTGTAAGCGTAGCCGAATATGTGGCTGTCGGCTGTGTTGTCATGGTATAAGTCGACGTGAATGTAAGCGTCGGCGGCGTGCCTGTTATGGTCTGTGTTGCTGTCTGCGTTATTGTCGCGGAATAATTCGGCGTATTGGTATTTGACACCGAAAGTGTCGGCGTCGCTGTATTTGTCTTTGTTACCGTGGCTGTGTTTGTAACCGTATTCATCGGGGTATTTGTCTTAGTCGATGACGCAGTGGCTGTAAATGTGGCTGACTGAACCGGAGTTGCCGTCCTTGTTGCCGAAGGAGTCCTGGTAAATGTGGGCGTTCCGTTCGAGTAAAAGCGTATGTCGTCAAATGACGCCGAGAACGGAAATGCTATATCAGGCCTGAACTCTATGCTTACTATCCTTGACGTATTAAGCCCTGTACCTGCGCTATTTTGAAGGGTTGCAAAATCTATGGTGTATTCCTTCCAGGATGTTGTAAGGTCAGTAAGCAGAATTCCAAAAAAATCATAAGAGGTGCTTGTGGCCTCATCCACAACATTAACGCGGAGGTAGTAATCCGAACTGGCGGCAAGCTTTACCCGGAATTTTATGCCGTCATACGCGGAGGCGTCATATGGCCCTGAAGGGCTGAGCATATTTACGCTCACTCCCGCATAAGTGGTAAAAAGGCCGTCAGAAGTTATGTTTGCCGCGTAAGAACTGTTATAACCCGGGTCATTGAAGCTTACCGATATATTACCGCTGCCGTCGTCAAACGTCCCCCAGAAGCCGTTTCTGCCGCCGTTTAAAAGGATCTGGCTGTTCCCATCCTCGACATTATCAATAATTTCAGCAGCCACAGGAGGCGCCGGCGTCCATGTCGGCGTAATTGTAGGCGTGTTGCACGCCGCGCTTGTGGAAAGGTCCCCGAAATTAGACGTATCGCTCCAGTTTGTCGCGGTTCCGTTCCACATTAAAACCCCAGTCCTTGTGCCTCCGCATGTCTCATCATGGTCAATACCGACATCAAATCCTATGCTTACCCCGGCCCCGCCTGTAAGCCCGATGTCAGACCACTTTATGTCAAACTCCGCCGAGTAGCCGGTTGCTGTATGATAAGTGGCGGCTGCCACAGTGCCGACCCTGTTATTTGTCTCCCTTACCACAGGGTCATTATAGCGTATGGAGAACTGGTAATCGTTGAGGTCATAAGTTGTGGCATGGTTATTATTGGCGTCTATGTAAATCTCCACGGCATCGTCATTATACCAGGTGGTATTAGTCCCGCACAAAGTTGGATCAGTTACATCCACAGCCACCTTTATGCCGCTGGAATCCCAGCGCGTCTTAAACCGCGCCGTCACAGCGCCCTGAGTTCCTTCCGTTATTATTGATATATTATTCCAGCTGCCTGTCTGCCAGATGGAGTCATTTAAGTTCCCGTCCGTTAAGTTATAGGACATCCCCTGCACGCAGTCGGCAAGTACAAAACCGGCAGTAGGCACAGCCGTAAATGTCGGCGTAGCTGTTTTTGTAGGCGGAGTTCCTGTAATCGTCGCAGTCGGTGTCGGCGTATTTGTCGGTGGTGCCACAGACCCCAAAAATCCCGCAAGGGCGTATATGATCGCGCCCTGCCAGTTAATGGCTATTTCATTGGAGGAATATGACCCCTCCACGTCTGTCCAGTACTGCGCTGCAGGAAGTCCGGCAACCATGTTTGCCGTCTGCCAGTCATCGCCGCGGCTTCCTGACGAGCCGCCGACTAAATACCCCGGCCACGGATTAGTAACGGTATCCCCTCCCGAACGCCTGTCATGCGGAAACATCGGCGGTGAGATTCCAATTCCGGTTACATATGACCTGTCATGCATGTTCCTTCCGAATAAATACCCTATAGCGTCAAGCGCTGTATTTAGAAAATCCGGGTTAGGCGATATCTGGTTGGCTATCTGCAGTATCATTGACTGCCTTGCGACAGAACCGTTACAACCCCAGTAATAGTTTGTTCCAAGGGGCCTGCCATAGGCGTGTCCGTCCCTTGTATCGGATATGGATTGTGCGGTATTAACAATATTATTCCTGATTTTCGCCAGCAGTGTAGCGTTCCTGCCGGTCCTGTTTGAAAGAACATATGTATACATAGCCAGGTTCCTCTGGTTTGCCCAGTCAAAATCCGCGTTTACATAATTAGGGTCTAATAAAGCCGCTTTCGATTCAAAATCCGCCAGGTAGGTTGCGTTGCCGGTAGTCTCCCACATCTCAATCGCTGCCCATAGCCTTAAAGCGGCGTCATCGCTGCCGCTGTAATCGCCCGTAGAAAATACGCCCACATGCGGCAATGCCGTTACGTAGTTTACCCTGGCCCTCCACGCGGGATGTGTCGAAAGATATGCGTATGCCGCCGCGGCATGCGTAATACACGCTGTGGCATATGCCGCGTCATACGGCTGAAAATTGCGCGAAGCCATGGCAAGCATCGCGCAGTACGCGGCTGTATCAGCTGTTCCGGTAGTTGAGAAGTACCTGACAAGTATATCTTTTTCCGGCATCTCAAAACCGTCAAATCCAAGCGATGTAAGCTTATCTGATACCGCGCCGTCAGGCCTCATCATGGTAAATACCCAGTCTGTCTCATATTTAATTTCCTTGAGGAACTCCGGATATCCCGGGGCAGTCTCAGGAAGGTTATAATTTAGCGCGTTTATGTTCGCTCCAAACTGTTCCCAGGCGAGAAACATCATGCCTACGGTTATTGACGCGTTGATCGTATACTTTCCGTAATCGCCCGCGTCATGCCACCCTTTTTTTCCGTTAACAACAGTATTTGAACCATTGTAGTGGGTGAGGTTGCCGTCACCCGTATGGCATTCGGCATGCGAAAAAGTATCTCCGTTATAAGTCCCGGACACGGCAGTATTGCAGCGCCACAGATACATGGCCCTGAATACATTTATAAAAGGATTGTTATAAACATCCGCGCGTATGTCAAAATTTGTCGATCGGCCTACGTTGGGCACGTTTAAGTAAAATGTTCCGGAAGTTGTATACGCGGAAAAATTCGCTTTATAAAGGTTGTTGTTTTCGCCTGTCTGGGCGTCGGAAAACGGCCCGGTAAAAGTCCCCGAGGTAACCGTGACATTTCCCGGGGATGTAAGCAGATACCAGTTTCCCGGGGATCCTGCGGCTTTTACTGTGGCAATTTTATCATTAGACGGAAGGAATCCAAGGGAGTTCAGGCGCACATCAGTATTGGCAGAATATATAAATGAGGATAGTAATGATACTGCTAAAAACACTAACAATGCTTTTTTCACTATGTAAGCTCCGGTTAATTAGTATTATGCATCAGTTTAGCGCTAAACATTTTATACATCTTTATGACAACTTAATCAAGCGAAAGTTTCGGACAGTGCGCGCCTGTTTCACCATTATAAATAAAGCGTTTCATAGAAAAACCTGATTTTCTATCGCGATATATTCAGATTCCTAATATGCCCCTTATTTTCAACCCCGTTATTTTTGCTTATTATCATATAGAAGTATGTACCCGCGGAGAACCTTTTAAAGCGGCTCCTGTCAACAGTCGCCCTGTTATGCCCTGCCGCGAACGCACCCAGCCTGGTCCTTGATACCAGCCTTAAGCCCTTTGTATAAACTGCCAGCTCAACTTCCGTTGCCTCGCTCTCAAGGTTAAATTCAACATTCAAATCCCCGTGCTCCGGGTCGTATGGATTCGGGTATGTTTTTTCATCACCCCTGTTTACAAACGGTGTTACTGTGGCGGTAGGTACTACAGGCGTATTTGTTGAGGAAGCTGCCTGTGTATTTGTATAAGTCGGCGTCGGTAATGATGTATTGACCTGCGTGTTAACAGGTGTGTGCGTATTTGTTACAGTATTCTCCGGTGTATTTGCCAGGGTGTTTACGGGCGTGGCTGTTTCAGTGTCGCGCGGCGTGAATGTACGTGTCGCGGTATTAACGGGAGTGTATGTAAATGTAAAAGTCGCGGGAATAATAATAGTGCACGAATAGGTCTGCGTAGCCGTAGGCGGCGTGCCTGTCACGGTCTGTGTAACGGTCTGCGTCATTGAAGGTGAATAATATGGAGTGTTTGTGGCCGTGGGAGTGGCTGACCTGCTTGCGGTTGACGACAGCGTCGGAGTATATGACTGCGTAACCGTCTTTGTAAATGTCGCGGTGCTGATTGGTGTGGCTGTATTTGTGCTCGCCGCTGTAAATGTCTTTGTGAACGAAGGCGTAAAGCTCGCGGTGCTTGCCGGAGTATTTGTAACTGTCTTTGACACGGTGGCGGTCATTGTTTTTGACGCTGTAAATGTAGGCGTTATCGCGCACGCCTGTACAACGGCGTTTCCAAACGCGCTTGTATCAGCGTAATTATTTCCCGTGCCTGCCCACATGAGCACTCCTTCCCTCGCGCCTCCCGCTGAATCAATGTTTACCCCGACATCAAACCCATAAACCGAGGCCGCGGCAGGCGTGGCTCCGAGCACGCTCCACGGAAGCTTCATCTCCACTATATATCCTCCGGCGCGCGCCGCGACAGCGCCGGTTGCCGTGCCCTGCTTGTTTCCCTGTTCGCGCAGGGTCTGGTCGTTATATCTCATGGAAAACTGAAAATCATCCGCCTGGTAGTTTGTGGAAGCGTTGTGGTTCATGTCCAGATAAACCTCGACGGATGAATCATCATACCAGTTGGCGCCGGAATCGTTAAACGGCGATGTGTCTGAAACATCAACAGCCACGTATAAAGCCGTATTATCCCACCTTACCTTGAACTGCGCCGAAGCGCCCTGCGGGTTTGTGCCCGTAACAAGCCTGTTATTTGCCGTCCACGCGCCGTCCAGCCATCCCGCGTCTGTTAAATCCCCGTCAACTTTAATTCCCGCGGCGCACGGTATTGCCACAGAGGACGGCGCCGGTGTCGCAGTTGCCGTGCCTGAGGCCGTATGCGTCATCGTAATTGTCGGGCTTGGCCCGGTTGTCTTTGTGTAAGTTACGGTGGCGGTTTTGGAATATGTGGCTGTAAAAGTTTTTGTCTGCGCCGGAGTGTTTGTATTTGTAGGTTGAGGTGTCCTTGTCCGCGTAGGGGTAAAAGTCTGGGTGGTATTGCACGCGATGAATGTTTTTCCCGGTGTAAGTATATTATTCCTGATATAATTACCTTCCGCGGAAAGATGTCCCGTGTCGTACGGCCCGTTAGGGCAGGTATTAGCGTTAAACATCGCGGATGTCTCTGAATTGTCCGAATACGACCAGGATGCCCAGCTTATCTTTACCCCGGCAGGATTATTCCCGCCCATAATGCTTATGAATTCGCTCGCCCTTGCAGTATTAAGCGTCCCTGTTCCTGAAGCCTCGCTGGCCGCCCACTCGGTGCAGAATATCGGAAGCGAGCTTGCGTAATTCGAAAGCATCGTAGTGGCGTGGGACGCAGCGTAAAAATGGAAAGCGTACATAATGTTGCTGTAGCTCAACTGGTTATTTACCACATCCGCCCCAAGCTGGGACCAGTTTGGTGTGCCGACTATTATGATGGCATCTGGGTCTATGGCTCTTATTCGCGGTATGATGTCGTTTGCGTAAGTTCTCACCGTAGCCCAGGTTACGCCGCCGCCGTTAGGCTCATTGCATATTTCATATATGACGTTTACCTTGTCCTTGTGCGTGTTGGCCATATTTGTCCAGAAAGTCCTCGCGTCCGCTATATTGACATTAGGGTCTCCGGGGGTTAAAACGTGCCAGTCAATAATGACGTACATTCCTCGGGCTGTCGCTTTTTCCACAAGCGAATTCACCCTGTTTGTAAATTCAGTCGGATTTGTAAGGTACCCGTTCTCACCCACATACATCGCGATCCTGAATACATCGCACCCCATGCCCGTGGATGACGCCGCGAAATCTATGGCAGCGTCAGGAAGGCAGTCGTAAAACCACTGCAGCCCGTGGGTGGATACCCCGCGCAGCTGTACCGGATTTCCGCAGGAATTAACAAGCTGCAAACCAGAAACGCTCAATTGCCCGTTAATGGAGACAGGCGAAGCTATAATGTAGTTAATCGTTAAAATCAGAAGTGATAAAAAAAAGGCAGTTCTCTTTAGCATCGCCATACTCCTTCCACATAATAGTCTACCTGCCGCATCTGAATTATAGCTAAACATTGGACAATATGGCAATAACTTAGTTTCGGTATACATAACGTGGTTTTAATGTGAAATATGGGCGGTTAAACCGGTTTTATGAAAATAGTTCAATGTTTAACGTTTGCAATCATCTGGCTTGCGTAGTTGTAGGGGCGATTCACGAATCGCCCGCATTTGACCTGCTCTGTGTTTGTTTTGCAATTGTAGCGGGCGCATATCATGCGCCCGGCCGTTTTTTTCCGCATGCCCCGTTTTCGGGCGAATAATATTCGCCCGCTACAAATACGGTCCGGCCCTATGCCTCCGCAGGGGTGATTCATGAATCGCCCCTGCAAAATCATGGCACAATTAGTTTTTAAAATAATCGCATATAAAACCTAAAAACAAAAAGGCGCCTCTCAGCGCCCTTTGTGTTTAATTGAAAATCGAAAATTGAAAATATAAAATTTGTTTTATTTTTTAAAATCCATCGCGTGGTACATCTTCCCGCTTCCCTCTTCCAGCAGCACCGGAACTAAAGCCCCCGGCAGAACTGAATCAGGGTCATTGGGCGCCTGCGGCCCGCCTAAATCAGTCCGGAGCCATCCCGGGTCCATCAGGTTTATGAGCACGCCTGTCTTTTCCAGTTTTTTTACCATATCGCGCACATATCTGTCGAGCGCGGCCTTTGAACAGCTGTACGCCATCAGTTCAGGCTGGTCCGCTATTCCCGAAGTCACGTTTACAACTCGGCCCCATCCCCTTTTTACCATCTGCGGGATGAATGCGTTGCATATCATAACCGGCGTTGTTACGTTGACTAAAAAACTCTGCGTAAAATCCTCAGCCGGCGCGTCGTAAATATTCTGGCGGAACTTGGCCATGATCGCGGCGTTGTTATATACGATATCTATATGGTCACCCGATATTTTTTTGGCTTTATCAATAAGGCTCTTTACCTGCTTTAAGTTTGACAGCTCCGCGGCGACAGCGTGCGCTTCAACGCCCTTTGCCTTTAATTCCTTTACCAGTTCTTTTGTTCCTTTTAAGTCCCTGCTCTGAAGGATAAGTTTGCATCCCCTCTCAGCCAAAGCCTTTGCCACACGCAGCCCCACGCCCCTGCTCGCGCCCGTAAGTAAAACCCATTTTCCTTTGATATTTATTTCGCCCATCTCAAGCCTCCTGTTAACATCCTAATAATAAATGCCTTGTCGCAAACATAATAACATATAAACCGTTTTAATCACCTATATTTCAAATATTTAACCCGCGCTGTTTTCACGCTCCAACTTTAAGCTTTCAGCTTTCAGTTTTAAGCTGATTTTTTTCAGTTCACTCCCGCGTGCGTGAGCGTCTCAAAAGCTATGTTAAACTGGAGCCGGGTGGCGCCGCCATTGGCGCGCGAGGTGGTTATCCACGCGCCGGTATTGGTTAAGGAAGCGCCCAGGCCCATGCGGTTTGCGTAATGGTTGTAGCCTTCCTCAAACATTATGAGTTTCTGCTGCCCGGCGGGCCAGGTTCCCGAACAGACGCCGCAGGTGGTGGCTGTGACAAATTGCCGCGCCAGCAGTTCAAGGGCCGGCACCAGCATAGTCTGGTATGACGCGTAAAGCGCGTCCGGGCTTCCCTGATGGTAATCTATCTCGGCGCAGTCCACTGCCGCATCGAGGGCAAACTGCGTATGGTGTCCCAAATCCCTGCACGTCTCCTGCTGCAGCCCCGCGGCCCACGATGTCGGGCAGTACCAGAAATCCACAGGCGGAGAGGAGGCGCCTCCGCAGTTATTTGTATTTACATTTCCGAGGGAAGCCGGTTTGCCAACCCCCGGGACGCCTGTCCATGTGGAATCAATAAACGCCGCCGGCATCCTGGCCTTGTATCTGGACACTGCCAGGTCCCACTCAGCCTGGTCCTCGCAGAAGACGGCCATGGAAAACATGGCGTCTATCTGGGTCAAATCAATATTCCCGTTGTCAGGGCTCATGGTATTTAACTTCGGATAAAATCCTGTCTTAAACATGTTTACAAACCTGGCCGTATCATTCGCAGTCCAGCTCGGGCTTGTGCGTAAAAGTTCGCACGCGTTGGCGAAAAGCACGCCGAACCACGAGGCATTCAGTATGGACTGCCCGGCAAAACAGCCGGTGGACTGGAATCCCTGTATGCATGAAGCGGGCGAGCTTGCGTAATTATTAAGTATGGTCATGGCTTTGGTGTAATACGACTGCGTGCCTGTTAAGTACCACGCGAGCGCGTTGGCGTAAACAAGCGCCGAGTCTGTCTGGACAGACCCTTCCTGAGTGCAGGAATTCTGCACTACGCCGTTAAAATTCACTCCTGAAGCGGCGCCGCCTGTCTGCCCCGTTAGATTTGAAAGCTCCTGCGTCCATGGCTGGGCATTCGCCGCGATCCGCCCTTTTACAAACGCCAGCTCCGCCGCTGAAGACCACGCGCCCGGATGGTTCCACGCGCTCGTCGGCGTGATAGTCGGCGAAACAGTCGGCGACCAGGCCGGGTTTGTCGTAATTGTAAAGGTTGGCGAAGGAGACGGCACTGAACCTTCAAGCCTTATATTGTCAATATCCACAGTGTAATTTATGTCAGTATTGCCGATGAATGCTATAAAATCTATCTGCGTCTGCGCCGCGCCTTTAATATCCGCGATCGCTATCTTCACGGTCTTCCAGGCCGTGGTTATTATCCCGCCTTCCACCAGGAAATTCGCGACAAAAACATCAAGCCCTGTACCCCAGTCTATCCTGACCTTAAGCTGCTTTTCAGGGTTCGCGCTTGCCGCATCCAGTTTTACATCGAATACAAGGTATGTGTTGGCGCCGATATCCACATTGTCAGTCTTGTTCCATTCATGCTGCTGCCACCAAGCCGCGTTTACATATGTAAGCCTCATCATATTCCCGGGGTTTCCTCCGGCAGTTTCAGTCATGGTCCCTGCCCCGTCATTTGTAACTGCGCCGTCAGCGAGCCTGGTGCCGGCGGTATCGCCGTCATAAATAATCACTGCCGCGGACGGTGTTGTCGCGGTAAATGTCGGCGTGGCAACAGGAGTGGGCGTGTGAGTCGGTGTCGCCGAATGAGTAATAGTAACCGTCGCTGTAAATGTTGCCGTGCGTGTTGAAGTGTGCGAAACAACCGGCGTGTCCGTAAAAGTCATGGTCGCGGTCGGCGTAATTGTCGGGCTATAGACCGGCGTATCTGTAAGCGTCGGAGTCACAGAAGGCGTGTTTGTAGGGCTGTATACGGGTGTGTCTGTGGCGCTCGGCACAATTATGGTTTCAGTATAAGAAGGCGTTAAAGTTGCGGAAGGTATTATTGCCGTGGCCGTGGCTGTCCTTGTGAAGGTTGATGTTGGCGGCACCGGTGTATTTGTCCTTGTGCCTGTAGGAGGCAAAGGCGTATTTGTCCGTGTAACCGTATAAGTAGCGGTGGAAATTGCAGGGGTACATGTGGCCGTATAAATATCACCGGGCCCCACGGGGTGCACGTTTCTCCTCTTGGAGCAGGAAGTCCCTGTCAGAATAATAAGCACTGCCAAAACAGCGGCTAATAAATATTGTTTTTTCATATCCTGCTCCTTTTTTGTATTTCCACGGCGCTTCTGCCGTCAAAATACAACACCAGCCCGCCCGTTAAATACGGGCCTGAGAAATCGAGTTCCTTGAGGTTAAAAGAATCCCTCGCGAAAATTCCTTTTTTCCTGTATGTCAGCGGCGCTTTTGCGAACCTGTATCCGCCTTCTATAGTGACTCCCCACGAGTCTGTAATCGCCCATTCAACCCCGGCCCCGGCGTTTCCGCCGAAGTATATGTCCGTAAAATCTATCCTTTGGGACGCGTTATATAACGGGTCTGATATATTATTATTTACCGGCGGGGTCTGGGATATGTTTCCGGTTACTTCCCAAAAACTGGCCACCGGTATGTATAATCCCGCGTCAGCTCCTATTAGAAGCGTAAACGCCCTTGAAAGCCTGAATCCGTATTTTGCCCCGGCTCCGGCATAAGCCATGTTAAAACTGGCCACTGATGCGGCTATATCCTTGCCTGTTGATGTATTGGTTAATATTTCAGTATCCACAAGCCGCGTTAATCCCAGCCTCAGATATAAAGGAAGCGCCGGCGCCGCGCAATATCTTATTTTCAGGTCTGCTTCAAGTATCCCCGGTATGGCTGCGGCGTCCTTCGGTGCGGCATACCCTTCCAGATAGCCGTAATTAAATACATTGACAAAATTATCATTGAAGTTTTTCAGGGCGGTAAAGCTGTACCCGCCGTACATTTCAAGGCCTATTTCGCCCTGGAACAGGGATGCCCAGGCCGTGGCGCAGCACATTGCCAGTACGATGGCCAGTATTGTCTTTTTCATCAGCCTGCCTCTTTTATGAATTTCAGCGTTTAAGCCGTTTGTTTAGGAAACCGGTTTCCTAACAAAGTATACAAAATTAACGCGCGGTTGTCAAATATTATTTATACGGTTAAGCGGACTTTCTTACGATCAGTTTTGGCTCAAGTATTATGTCCTGTGTCTTATCCAGTTTTCCCTCTATTGCCGCCACAGCCGTGTCAAAGGCCACGGACCCGAGCTCCTTTATCGGCTGGTAAACCGTGGTAAGCGGAGGGTTCAGGTGCTTTGAAAACATCATATCGTCAAAACCAATGACTGCCAGATCCTGCGGTATCTTTATGCCTGCCTCTTCAGCCCGTTCCATAACGCCCATAGCCACTATATCCCCTGCCGCGCAAAATACAGCGTCAAGCTTGACGCCTTTTCCCAGCAGGTTATTTAAGCCGGCTATGCCGTCCTCATATGTGAAGTCATGCACTATTTCTATATGCTCATTTTTAAGCGGGATTCCGTGCTTGCTTAAGGCAGCCTCAAAACCCAGCCTTCTTTCAACAATTGACAGGTCCAGATCGCACGAACCGTCATCAACCGTCCGTCCTGAAATAAAGCCTATGTTTTTCTTTCCTCTGTTTATAAGGTATTCCGTGGCCATAAAAGCCCCCTTAAAGTTGTCAACCCTGACAGAGTGGGCGCCTTTCATCATGTTGCCAAGAAGGATTATCGGGATTCCGAATTTTTTGTAATCCGAAATAACCTTTTTTGACGGATTTATGGAAAGCGCGACTAAAGCCGCGGCTTTTTTGCCGTAGAGTATTTTTTTAAAAAGCTCTTCCTTTATTTTTACGTCCCCCCTTGTTGAGAATGTAATAATATCCTCGACATAGCGGTTTGTCTGGATGGACCTTGTTTCAAAGGCCTCAAGTATTTCGGATATGAAAGGCGAGGCGTATTTTGGCGCCATAAAAACTATGACGTCGGTTTTGCCTTTTGCCAGGGTATGCGCGGATTCGAAGGAATAGTAATTGTTCTTTTTAATGATGTCATTGATGCGTTTTTTTGTCGCCTTGGGTATGCTTTTATAATTATTTATAACCTTGGAAACAGTGCTCTTAGAAACCCTGGCAAGTTTCGCTATGTCCTTGATGTTCAGTTTTTTCATCGTGTCCCCGGAAAATATTTTATTAATCGTAAAGGTATTATATATTTTAAACCGGGGTTATTCAAGGAAAATAAAATCCTGCGGCTGCCGGGCCCCTACCTGACCACGATAAGTTCCCGTATCTTGGAACGTTTTTCGCCCGAAGCCGTCTTATATGTTATCAGGTACATATATGAACCGTTTGAAAGTTTTTCAAAGTATTTGCGGTTTATGGCGGCGCTGTTGTATCCTGCCGGGGCTGTTCCCAAATCCGCGCTTAGGACCATCCTGTAACTCGACGTAAATACAGTGAACTTAACCGTTGTGGCTGAAGCCTCAATTCTATAATCCACATTCAGGTCGCCTTCACCCGGGTCATACGGATTGGGATAAACAACCTCTTCTGACGGCGGCGCCGTTATAACCTGCGTATAAGTAGGCGTCGGCGTATTTATCGCCGGTGTCCTTGTCGCGGTCGGCAGAGGCGTGCGCGTGTATGTCGCCGCCGGGGTATTTGTCTTTGTAAACTGCGCTGTATTTGTGGCCGTTGGCAGCGGAGTCCGCGTTAATGTCCATGTCTGCGACGGCTGTATAGTGGATGTGAATGTCCCGGTGGCCACGGGCGATACGGTGAAGGTCTTTGTAATGGAAGGCGTGAACGTATCAGTCGAGCCCGGCGGAGGCGGCGTATCTGTCTGCGTTATTGTCGCGGTCGCGGTATAGGTCCCTGTAGCCGTATGAGTGCGCGTTACTGTGTTTGTATTTGTTTCAGTAGCCGTGAATGTATCAGCCGGGGTATTTGTCGTTGTGCGCGTCGGCGTTCCGGTGCGCGTAAATGACGGTGTGCGCGACGCTGTCGGTGATACTGTTATGGTCCTTGTGCCTGTCGGAGTTGGTGTAAATGTGGGCGGGCCGGCAAACGGAGTATATGTGGGTGTTGCCTGGGGATATAACTGCGCCATATGCGCCACGGCGCCTATGAATCCGGCATTGTAATCCAATCCGACCTCATTTGCCACATAGTCCCCTATGTCGTCATTATAATTTGAACATGTCGCCCTCGGCCCTCCTACAAGCGCGCCTGTAAGAGTGTGCAGATAGGGTACTGTTCCAGGCGCCGCGTCTTCATCGGCAAAATCTATGTCTCCTGAAGCGCCTTTTCCAAACGCTGCCCTGTGATGCGGCCTTTGCGGCCAGCCCGTCCCGGGATAATCAGGATTTTCATAACCTATAAGAAAAGACTCCCCGAGTTTCGTTCCACCGCCGGTCCCTGTCATTGCGGCATGCGTTCCCAGTATAAAATCAACATTCTTTTTGCAGAAATCCAGCGCTGCTGCGCTGTTGTTTTCCTTATGTATAAGCGCAGCGACAAAAGCCATGCCTCCTGAGTACCTTAAACTGCCCCACTGCGCGAGCCATGCGTATGAGCCGATGCCGCAGGTCGTCATTTTTCCCTGGTAGTTTGTAAGCTCAGTGGTCAGCAAAGTCATATAAGAAGCGTTTCCTGTTGCCTTATATAATCCGTATATAGCCAGAGGTTCTGTGTGGTCCCAGCAAAGCGCCCAGTAAGTCGGCATGCTGAAATTTCCGTCAGTAGCAAGCCCCTGCGCCTCAGTCAGATAGAACGCCTCGTTATTTGCCCTGTATATGCTTATCGCGCCCCAGCACAGGTCGTCAGCCCAGTTTGTATTTGTCGCATAACCCACTCCGGTGCTTGCCCGTATGTTATGCGCGGCATCACCCACTGCGTAATACTGTTTTGCCACTGTCAGGCACTGATCAGCGTATGCCGCGTTAAACGGCCTGTATGCGATGGACATAAGGGCCAGCGCCGCAGCCGCGTCACCACACACATTTGACCCGCCCGTAGTTATGGAATAAGAGGGCCTCGGGTTTCCGCCTTCAGCCGCCGTATAATTAAGCCCCTGATATACAGGCTCAGAAAAATGCACATGGTCCTGATCGCCGTTGCCCACCTGGTAATAAACCGTGCCTGACCTGTAGGCTTTGATTAGAAAATCAGTATGAATCTTTACTTCATCCAACACATCAGGAATCCCGTTTGCCGGAGGAGCTGAATAATCCTGCGCGTACCTGTCCTCATATGCGGATGTAAACTGCAAATATCCCTCAATCACACACCCGGCGGCAAATGAATTAGTCTGTCCAAATTTTACGTGGTCCCCGCAGTCATGCCAGCCGCCGGTTAAGTCTATTCCTCCGTTTACCTCCCCATCGCGCAAATGACAGGCGCCGTGAATCCATGATTTAGTGTCACCGCAGCGGTTAGCGCCGAGAAAATACACAGACTTATAAAGGGCGTCATTATAATTATGCGCGGCAAATAAGGTATTTGAAAACAGGAGAATTCCTGCGTAAACGGTTAACCGAATAAGGCTTGCCTTTTTGAGTCCGATATTTTTGGTCATTTTCCTGCTCCGGTTTAGATAAAAGTATACTAATATTGTCATATATTTAGACAGTTTTATCAATAATTAGTTGCGTTGGCTTGTCGTTTGGTTTTACTATGTGGAATAAGGCAATCACAAATCCCAAATCACAAATCCCAAATTAAAAGCATAAATCCTGAATTTATCAGGATTTATGATTGCCTTACGCCCTCTTTGGGATTTGTGATTTGGGATTTGTGATTATTTAATGAATGCCGCCAGCACATATACCAGCGGTGCGTTCCAGTTTATGGCTATCTCGTTTCCCGCGTATGAACCCTGGCTGTCCATATAGCACTTCATGGGCGGGGTGTCGAATGAAAGCCCCTGAAGCACCCCGTCGTTCCTGCCTTTATTCGGGCCGCCGGCCAAAAGGCCGGGCCACGCTTTTCCCATGGCCGCGGACGGCCTGTGGTGTATGTTCTCTACCGGGTTTTTTCCAACGCCTGTCACAAAGCTTACGTTAAAAGGGTTCCTGCCGAATATGTAATGCAGCCCTTCTTCCGCCGCCGCAGTGTATTTCTTTTCCTTTAATAAGTCCCCTGCCGCGAGGAGGTTTATGGAGTAATTTAAAACAACCGCGTTTGAGCCCCACACAAAATCCTCGGCCGCCATCATTGACTTATAACCGCTTTCATTTATCCTGTACACAAGGATATCCGCGTGGTCCTTTAGGTCCTTTTTTATCCTGGCGTCAATTGTTGTGTTTTTCATGGGATTTTCCGAGTACGCGTAGGATATCATGGCCGCGGGCAGCACTTCCCGCCAGTTTGCGGCGGATTTCACCGTGGGCGACCAGGTGCCTATATTATCTTCTATGTACTTCGCGTACTCATCACCGCCGGTAAGGTTAAAAAGTTCCACAGCCGCCCAGAAACGCTCTTCCTTATCTTCCCCGTCACCGTACTGTCCCGTGCCGCAATCAGACGGGTTTTTAAAACCCCCTGCCGGTATTATATCGGGGTTAGACTTCAGAAACTGCCACGCGTTAACTGACGCTGCCTGGCATTTATCTGCGAATGACTTGTCATATGACGCGTATATCCTGGCGGCAATCGCCATGACAGCGGCAAAATCGCCTGTCGCGCATGTCGTTGTTTCAAATACAAACTCGGGGCTTTTATCTTTTTCAGGCATTATATTCATCTCGGGAAAACGCAAAGGCGTCACCTTGTGATACACGCCTCCGTTCGGCCCCTGCATTTTCAGCATCCATTTAAGGTTGTATTTTACCTCTTCAAGAATATCCGGAAGTTTATAACCGGTGTAAGGCAGGTTCATCTTATAGTTTTCAAGTTTGGATTTATATCTCTCAAAGGCCCACATAAGCGTGGCGGTCGTTAAGCCGCTGTTTACTATGTACCGGCCATAGTCGCCCGCGTCATGCCAGCCGCCTGTTACATCAATAGTTTCCGACAATCCCCTGCCTGCGCTTGCGTGGAACGACGCCTTTTCCATGTGGCAGGCGGCGTGGTTAAACCCGGCCGGGTCTTTTACCGCCGTGCCGCAGCGCTGCAGGTAATAGCCCCTCATGGCTTTTAAAAATGCTTCATTATATATATCGTATCCTATTGTAAATGGCTGTGACTTAAACTCCCTGTCTACTTCCATATAATATTCCCCCTCTTTATCTACGCCGGTAAAATCCGCGGCATAAGTGCTGTCCCCCGCGATTTCATCCTTAACCGGGTTTTTTAATTCTCCAGTGAATACTTCCTTATCGTCAGAAACCCTTAATATCCTGAAATTTTCAGCCTTATCCATGGCCACAGAACCGTATTTGGCGTCAAGCGGCCTGTATCCGAGCTGGTCTACCTGAATCTCGTCGTCAACGGCAAATACGAAAACAGAAAACAATAAAGCCGCGGTAATAAGGGCTGTTTTTTTCATGGTTTCTCCTTTTATGTATGTTAATAATATAACGGAAATACATCCCCGGGGTTGCGGTGAATGATCCCACATAGATATGGGGTTAACCCCCCATCTCCGCGTGGGAATTTGTATTGTTTTTTCTCGTAGGGGCGATTCACGAATCGCCCGCATTTGACTTACACAACCGGCCAACCTTAACCCTTACCCTCACCCTTATCCTTAGCCGTTAGACCTGCCTTTAAAATAAGTTCCAATGGCTAAGGATAAGGATTAAAACGCAAAAAAAAAGGCCCGGCGTTTAACCGCCGGGCCTTGATATTTCAAGACTTCCTTATTCTACGGTATTCCAAGCCATTTCTTCATGGCCGCGTCGTTCGGGTTAAGCCTTAAGTAGTATGCAAAGTACTTCTTCGCGTTATTCATGTCCTTCATGTAGTAATAGCACATGCCGATCTTCTTATATATGCCGGCGTTCTTCGGGTCAAGTTTCATGGCTCCGCCGTAATACTTAAGCGCTCCGGCGTAGTTCTTTGCCTTCATGTAATAGTCTCCGTAAGCCTCATACTTGGCTCCCGCGCCAGTTCCTTTTGCCGCTGCTCCGCCTGTTGCGGCGCCTCCGGCTGTCCCGCCGAAATTAAAGTTCAATCCGCCGGAAACATAGATTCCGCCGAGGTTAACTTCTTTTGGCATTGCGACTCCTGTTGTTTCATCAAATATATTTGCAAATACCTTGCCTGTTGTTGTTGTGGGGAATGGCGCTGAAGCGAGCCTGTATCCTACTCCCAGGCTCATGCCGACCGTGTCGGTAAACATGTACTGCGCTCCGGCTTCGATGTCCGCTCCGAAGAACGACTTACCAAAATCCACGACAGCGTAATCGTTCCTGTCCGGAGAACCGGCGATGTTGTTTATCGGAGTGCCTGCCACCTTTGTATTCACATCCGGATTAGCGTATATTTCCCAAAAGCCGTTCATAAGCATGAACATTCCAACATCCGCCCCGATGTAAGGGTAAAAACCTTTTACTCCAGCAATGTCTATGTAATACCTTCCGCCGACTCCGATGTATGCCATATCCACGCCGACATGTGATTCAAAAGCGTCATCAGCAAGCCCTTCCATGGTGATATTAGTGGTAACATCAACATTCGTAAAAGCGCCCCTTAATGCTATCGCGAAATTCGGGGTCGCGAAATACTGGAAGCTTGCGTCAGCGCCCGCGAAAAAACCGGCTATGCTGTCACAAGTCAAATCCTGGGCAGTAACCCCGCCAAGAAGCGAAGGATAGCCCATGTAAAATGACTGCTGGTATGCGGTGGTTAACTCCGTAGCGTTTACGTTAAGCGCGTTCCCGCGTAATTCAAGTCCAAATTTTGCGTTCATCCCCGCAGCAAATGATACCGTTGCCAAAAGCAGACATGCCATAACCACGAAAAGCTTTTTGTACATTATGAACCTCCGTGAGATTAGTTCAACCACAAATATACCAAATTTTATCACAACCACAAATAATGTCAATATCATTTGTACCTTATATATATAACCGTAAGTTGCAACAATTAAAACCCCACCCCAACCAACTGAGGCATTTTTCTTGTAAAGATTTGATTTGTCATTTGTGTCGCAGTTTCGTATCCAATTACCTTTCTGGGGTAATTGTTCATCCATGTCTCTATTTTCTTGATTTCCTTATTGCTTATAGGGCCTATGCTGGTTCCCTTGGGTATAAACCGTCTTATCATCCTGTTTGAGTTCTCGTTTGTACCTCTTTCACAGGAACAATAAGGGTGAGCAAAATATATATTTGTCCTTTTTTGTCCATTAAATACTTTGCTGGCTTCTAAAAACTCCCAGTTCAAGAACTCCGAGCCATTATCTGCCGTGATACTCTTAAAAATATCCTTAAAATTTTCTTTGTATTTCTGTTCCAACTTCGTCAGAACTCTGTCGACTTCTTCATTTGAGGCTGACTTCATTTTCTCAATTATTTCCTTTCTTGTCTTCCTTTCACTCAACGTCAACAAACATTCTTTATCCCCTTGCTTTCCTTTGACGCAATCGATTTCCCAGTGACCGTATTCAGATCTTTCATTGGCCTCTTTTGGTCTGTCTTCTATGCTCTTGCAAAGTCTGTTCTTATCGAAAACACGCACTCTTTTGTTCTTGTTTTTCCTTTTGCGTTTCATCCATAAATCCTCATTGCTTATGCCATAAAAAACTTCTTTGCCTATATAGTTATAAATGGTTTTTGCACTTAAAGTCACAGTAAATTTCTGTTCTTTGTTCTTGATTGTTGCTGCAACCGCGGCCGGAGAGTATCGGTCTTTCTTTATGGTTAGTTCTATGTATTCAGCCAGTTTGTGGTCGCTGCCTATCTTTAATCCTGGTCCTTTGTGCTTTGACTTTTCATCATGTATTTCCTGGCCTATGTGCGCTTTATATACCTTCCGGGTTGTTAAATCACTATTCAACAGCTCAATCGTGCCTCTTTTTATCTCTCTGTTTATCGTCCTGTGATTTCTACCCAACAAACGGCCTATCTCGCGACCTGTTAATTTCTTCTGCCGTAAAGCCTCAATCTTGTATCTTTCGCTTTCCCTTAAATACGTTCTTGTGGTACTATTTACTTGTCCCATCAGTCCAGCTCCTTTGGTTTATGTTTGGTCGCACTTACATAATACCATCAGTTGTTCTGTTGGGACTTTTTCTTTTTCTATGTGGGGTTTTTCATCTTACACTTTTTACCTTATATATATAACTGTTTTGCCGTTAAAAGGTTGCGTTATATTGTCTTTTTACACTTGAGCTTTGGGCTCTGGGCTATGAATTTACTTCCCCTTCCAACCCTTCCTATTATCCACTGTTTTCCCCGTTATTACCTCTTTTTGCCGCTCCTTGCCCTTATGCGTCTTTTCAACAAATACATGTTTCCCTGTAAAAGGGTCTGTTTCCGTATAATACATGACCCCGGACCACGTCCCCGGCGTAGGGGTAAATACCTGCACCTGCTCAGGATTTGCCTGAAGTTCCTCATTTAAGTACATCTTCAACTTATGCATGTCCTTTTCCTCGCACCCGGGATGCGCCGCTATAATATAGTAGGTCAGAAATTGTTTGTTCCCTGTTTCCTTATTTATAATGAAGTACCTGTCCTTAAATGCCTTTAATGACTCAACCCCGGGCTTTCCCATGAGCCGGAGCACCTCTGCCTCAGAGTGCTCAGGCGCCAGCTTTATCTGCCCTGATATGTGGTGCTCAACAAGCATTTTTATATAGTCGTCCCCGTACTTTTCATCCGCGGTAATCATGTCGTACCTCAGCCCCGAACCGATGAATATCTTTTTGATACCTTTTACCCGCCTTAAAGTCTCCAGCAAAACCATCTGGGGCTTATGGCTGAAATCAAGGTCATCGCAGATTTCCGGAAAGACGCAGCGCTTGTTCCTGCAGTGCCCGTTCTTAATCTTTGAACAGCCCATACGGTACATGTTCGCGGTGGGGCCGCCGGCGTCGTATATGTATCCTTTGAATCCGGGCAGATGCGTAATCCGCTCAGCCTCGCGGATAACAGATTGCGCGCTCCTGCTCGTGACTATCCTGCCCTGGTGCGTTGTGATGGCGCAGAAGTTGCACTCGCCAAAACACCCGCGGTGGGTGTTTATGGAAAACTTTATTGTATCCTGCGCCTTTATCCGCCCCATGTCCGCGTAATAAGGGTGGGCCTCGTATTCAAAAGGAAGCTCATAAACCTTATCGAGTTCCGCTTCGGTGAGCACAGGCTGCGGAGGGTTTTGTATGAGGTAACGGGTGTCCTGCTTTTGCATGAGCCCTTTTGAAATGCCGGGGTCGTTGTTGTCGTAGAAGGTTTTGAATGATTCCATAAACTTGGCTTTGTCTTTAATCACTTCATCAAAAGACGGCAGTTCTATGTATCCGGGCACTGTGGTTTTACTGATGTAACAGATACCTTTGATTAACTGAAACTTGTTAACATCAGCACGGGGTTCGAAGTCCGGCGAATTCAGTTCGGAGTTCGGGGTTCGGGGTTCGAAGTTCGACCTGTTCTGTTTGAACTCCGAACTCCGAACTCCACCCTCCGAACGCCCTGATAAAGCGTTTGCAATCTCCACGACCGCCCGCTCGCCCATCCCATATACTAGCACGTCAGCCTTGGCATCAAATAAAATTGATTTGCGCAACCCGTCCTGCCAGTAATCATAGTGAACCATGCGCCGGAGCGAAGCTTCAATGCCGCCTAAAACGATTGGCACCGTATTCTTAAAACAGCGCCGTATAAGGTTTGAGTAAGTAATCACAGCCCTGTCAGGCCGCTTGGTGTTTTCCCCGCCCGGAGTAAAGTCATCAGAACGCCGCGGCTTTTTAAGCGCGGTATAGTTTGAAACCATAGAGTCGACACAACCACCTGAAACACCCCAGAAAAGGCGGGGCTCGCCAAGGCGGGAAATGTCGTTAATACCAGAGCCCATAGCCCAAAGCTCAGGGGAAGACGTAGAATTTCCTTGGGCTTTGGGCTCTTGGCTTTGGGCTAAAGAAGGCTGCGCAATAATCCCCACCTTATATCCCGCGTCCATAAGAACATGCCCGATAACAGCCACGCCAACGTAAGGGCTGTCTATATAAGCATCCCCGGTGACAAGTATAACATCACACCGTTCCCATCCAAGCTTTTGCATTTCTTCTTTGGTAGTAGGTAAAAACATATATCTCCATTGTAAAAACGCACTGAGTGCGTCTCGATTTAATATGGGAATATTATAACACATAAACCGGTTTTGTTATCGTAGGGGCGATTCACGAATCGCCCGCCTTCGTTTTTAGTAGAGCCGCCGCTTGCTGCGGCTCAAGGCTGGTATTGTTTTCGTAGTCGCAGGCCTACGCCCCACCGGCCTGCGCCTATATAAGGATTTGATGGGCGCAAACGATTGCCGGACCACACCTGCACAGTTTATAGTTCTAAGCCACAGCCGTTGTTTACGTTATGCCTTCAACATATTATATAACTTATGACATTTACAAGCAACAGCCCGCAAAAACCATGAATAAATCACTACAACACCGGCGTGCCCCAGTCATCTAATTCCCACAAGAAACTGCTGTCATAAACCGCAAACGATTCCGGCTTTTCCGGCATTATGATAATCAGCGCCCCGTATCCCGTGTCCAAACCTTTGGAGGAAATTGCTTTTTGATAAAACTTTTCTTTCCAGCTGTACGTCACGACCCAGGATTTTTGTCCCTTTCTGTTTACGTATTCACGTATTACAACCCCTTCTGCCGGCATCCCGTTTTCAATAAACGACTTCTGCCGCAGTATCCACCATACGGTTAAAACAAGAAAACCCGCCAGCAATGATAACAAAAAATAAAAAATTCCGGATTCATCCCTGCTTTTTAAAGCCGGGTATCCCGGAAGCTTATCAAAGTAGTAAATACCCAGTACATCCCCCGTCCCCACGGAAACGTACTGGCTATATGACAGTTTTTCAAATTTCCTGTTTTTGCACATTGGAGCCGGGTATTTTATATATACCCCGTAATGATGCGTCGTTCCATGTTTGCTTTGGGTTGTCCACTCAGTTTTTCCTTCCACAACAGCTGTTGAAGACTTGCCGAAGTGCCGGGTAATCTGCCTGCACGTGACTTCCCACCCTGCCACAACAAGAAAAATAACCGCAAAAACAAATATCAGCGTCGGCCATCCAAGCAGCCCTTTTGCCCTGAACCTGGCCCGCCGCGGCAAAGGCATGCGTTCCAGATTTGTTTTTATTTTTAAAACATCGTCCATTCCATCCCCCGTATTAAATCCCCCGTAGAGATGGGGTTAACCCCATCTCTATGAAGGCATTTGTTTGTGATTTTCGCAGGTAATTCGCCGGATCCCGGGCCTGCAGAAGGACTAATCGCCCTTTACGCCAGTTCCCAATAAAACCTCTTCGTATAAATATATGCCAGCACAGGATTTACCGGGTCAACAAGAAGCAGTACTTCGTTTTCCGCGCTTTTATAGCCGTAAAATTCCCGTACCATTTCAGCCTCTTTATATTTATAGGAAACTGTCCAGTAAACATTAATCCTGCCCCGCCTGCTTAATACCGTCCCGATTACAGGCACGCCCGTCCTTAACAATTTCCCTGCCGCATAAAACGCCGACATAAGGCCAAAATCGGCAATTAAAGCGAGTATTATAACCGTATATATTGTTCCCGCGTCTAACGTATCGGTATATCGATACCACAAGAGCGGTAATAAACACGCGGCAAATATGATATTGAGCATTATCATCTGAGGGGCAAACAAAGCCGCCCACCTGAACCTGACCTTCCGCGGTACAGGTATGGCTTCAAGTTTTCTTTTCATTTCTGAAATGTTTTCCAATATCCCCCCAAAAAATCAAATCCCCCGTAGAGATGTGGTTCCCGGCCGTCGTATCATTTGGCTACTATGGCGGAGACGGCAACCCCTTCTATACGAAGGCATTTGTATTGTTTTTCCTCGTAGGGGCGATTCACGAATCGCCCACATTTGACTCAATACCACAGAACTCATTTAATCCTGTGCCCGTATAGTTTTATACTTATTTATTGTCCTCAAGGGTCCACATAAAATTCTTGCTATATGCAAATGCCTTCTTGGGTTTAGAAGTATCCAGCATAACAACAATTTCACCCGTCTCTGAAAGCGATGTGTAAATTTGCTTTGAGAATCTTTGGTCTTTCCAATAATACGATAATGAAGCGAAGAAATATGTTCTATCGATATTCTTCTCATTGGTTATCATTCCAATCACAGGCATTCCACATTCAAGCAAATTCCTTTGTTTATAAGCAATATAAAAATTGGGCATCAAAATAGCAATTAAAAGAGGCAGGGTAAATAAAACATTACTGAACATATCCGAAAAAACAATCAATACAAAAAAAATTACAACTATAATACCAGAAGCAAAAAATCTTTCATTTAAAGCGCTCCACCTGATTTTCACCCTACGAGGAACAGGCGTATCCTGAATTCTTTTTTGAAGCGACACAGTATCTTCCATTCTTCCCCTTTATACCTCTGATTTTAACCACAAATCCAGCGACTGAGCCGCAGCAAGCAGCGGCTCTACAATAACAAAAAGTAGACCGCCCATCCGCCTCCCGGCCAAACCGCCTCAAGTAATCGTCTCCCTTTTTTTAGAAAGGGAGATGAGAGAGGGATTTCCGGGGCCCTTATTTATTGAACTTCTGCTCCTGGTCCACCATCTTTTTTATTTCCCGCTTTACGACCTTGCCCGTGGAATTCCTCGGCAGTTCCTTCCAGAACTCCACCCTGTGCGGGACTTTGAAGTTGGCTATGTGCAGCCTGCAGTATTTACGCAGTTCTTTTTCATCAACTGTCGCGCCTTCCTTAAGCACTACAACTGCCACGGGTATCTCGCCATGCATGGCTTCTTTCTGCCCCACAACGGCGGCGTCAGCTATTGCCGGATGCGCGTATAATATTTCCTCTACTTCTCTGGGGTAAACATTCATGCCGTTTACTATTATCAGGTCTTTTTTCCTGTCCAGAATGAAGATGTACCCTTCCTCATCTTTTTTCCCTATATCCCCGGTGTAAAGCCATCCGTCCTTTATTGCCTGTGACGTGGCCTCGGGGTTATTGTAATAACCTTTCATCACATTATCGCCTTTTACTATCATTTCCCCGCTCTCGCCCATCGCCACTTCTTTGCCGTTATCATCCACTATCTTGATCTCGACATTATTAATGGACGGCCCTATGGAAGCGGCTTTTCTTTTTGAATACAGCGGGTTAAGCGCGCAAATCGGCGAGGCTTCCGAGAGTCCGTACCCTTCCACCAGCGGCTTATTAAACGACTTTTCAAACTTATGGAAAGAATCCACGGGTAACGAAGCTCCTCCGGATATGCACAGCCTCATGGGGTTTAATAAATGGAACCAGAAGGGCATTTTTTTTGTGGCCAGTATCGAGTATATCTGGGGAATCGCGATGAAAACAGAGACCCTGTGCAGTATCAGGTTTTTTACAACCCTTGTAAAGGGCTGTATGGACGGTATAACCACCAGTTTGCACCTGCAGTAAAGCGATATCATGCAGTTCGCGGTAAAGCTGTACGAATGGAACATGGGCAAAAACGCCATCAAAATATCCTTCTCGCTCATTCCTATTATATGGATGGAGTTTTCCACGTCAGACACTATATTTTTATGCGAAAGCATGGCGCCCTTGGGGTGTCCCGTGGTTCCGGACGTATAGATAATGACGGCGATATCATCCTGGCTCATGCGTATATCCTGCGCTTCCCCGTTTAAAAACAGCGTTGAAAACTGCACCGTGGTTTTACCGGGTATCTCATCGACCGATACTATAATATCCAGCGCCGGCACCTGTCCGGGTTTTAACCCGTCAACTACGGATTTAAACTCGGATGAGGTTATAAGCACCTTTACCCTGCAGTCATTAAGGATATACGCTACCTCTTCAGCCTTTAAAAAAGTGTTTAAAGGCACTATAACCGCGCCTATGGATATCACGGCAAAATACGCTTCCATGAATTCGATTGAATTATTAAGGAGGATGGCTGCCTTATCGCCCTGCTTTAAACCCAGTGAGGAAAAACCCGACCCTGCCGACTGGACCCTTTCATAAAACTGCTTAAAAGTCCTTTTTCTTCTTTCCTGCACCAAAAAAACCTTATTTGGAGATAAATCCGCTGACTGCCTGACAACCTGAAGTAGGTTCATTTAGTCTCCTTTTTAGCACCCATAGTCGGGTTTTTTGCCGCGATAATGTATTGTAGAACATGTTAAAAGAATTGTCAAAAAAATACGGCTGGTATTACGACTCCCGGTCGGGTTTGAGGCTTGAATATAAGATTTTTTGGATTTGCATTACTAAAATACACCGTGCAACAGCACACATTAATTGTAAATTGTTAATTATTTTTTTCCTATCTTATCCAGCCTCGCCTTTATCTTCGTTATCATCAGTTCCTTTTCCTCGACCGTTAGGTTATTCCACCATTCCGTAGCCCTCGTCCTTATCTTTTCCTTCTGCGAGTCCGGTATGGCTTTATAGTTCTGGTCCGCGCTCATGATAAGCCCTTCCTGAATATCAAAGGACAACCCGAGCCACCAGTATTTCGCGCGTTCTATCGCCTTTTCCTTCTGGGTGTAATTAAGCTGAGCCCACCACATCTCAAGCCCGTTGAGTATCGCTTCCCTGTCGCTTTCGCTGAAGGTCAGCCATTTTTGCTGAAGCCTTACTATCATGACCTTTCTTTCGTCGTCGGTTAGCCCCATCCACCAGTCTTTAACGTTCCTGACAAGCACAGTCTTCTGGCTTTCGGTCAGGGCGTCCCATTTTTCCTTCGTCTTTTTTATGGCCTTTTCTTTTTCAGAAGGTTTTAACCCGCCCCACCAGTTCTTAATATCATCGACAAACCTGCCCTTGTCGTCAGTATTCATTTTGGACCATTTGTCCTTTAATTCCCCGAGGGTCTTCTTTTTCACATCATCATCCATGTATTCCCATATGATGGCAATAGAGTCGTATGTTATCATGGACTGGCTCTGCTGCGCCGGTATGCGCAGTTTCTGCGGACCCGCGTAAGAAGCGGCTGAAAAGGCCATTAAGACAACTACAACAAGCGCATATTTTTTCATAATCATGGCATCTCCTGATTTTTAACCTGTATTTTAGACGAATTAAACCGCACTTATGATTACTTATTATATCATACTTTCCGCAGGCAAACGCCGTGTAACATTCGTTTCATTTATGATATACTTTAATATATTTTAAAACTGCTCAACAGAGGCCAAATTGGGTAAGAAAATGTTTTTTCCGCATTTATCAGAGCGTGCCCGGACGGGGATTGGCAATACGATGGTTTACGCCGCGCTGTTGCTGATAATGCTGCTTTCAGCCTATGTCAGGCTGCGCCTCATGAGCACCCCGCTTGACCGGGACGAGGGCGCGTGGGCCTACGCCGGGCAGCTCATAATGAACGGTATACCTCCATACAGCGTGTTCTACGACATTAAAATGCCGGGGGTTTATTATATATACGCGGCAATAATGTCGCTCTTCGGGCAAACCCCGTCGGGTATACACTTGGGGCTTTTAGCCTGCAATCTTGCGTCAATTTTGCTGGTGTTTAATATATGCCGCCCATTATACGGTTCACCCGCGGCTTTGTGTTCCGCGTTATTCTTTGCCTGCGCGTCCCTTTCGGCAAAGCTCGAGGGCTTCTCCGCGAATACCGAGCATTTCGCCGTCCTTTTCCTGCTTCTGTCACTTTTTCTATACTTCAAAAATCTCAAAAAATATTCCAGCCCCACTTTGTTCTTTTCGGGCTTATCCGCCGGTATCTGCCTTATAATAAAACAGCCTGCCGTTTTATTCGCTGTTTTTATCGCAGTTCACGCCGCCGCGCGTTTTTTTAAGGAAAAAAACAGCCGCAATATGATTTTGCGGCTTTTGTTATTTTCCGCCGGCGCCGTGCTTCCTTTGCTGGCCATATGCCTGTTATACCTGGCCGACGGCTCCTTTTCCAGGTTTTACAGTTCAGCAGTCCTTACCACCTTGAATTACGCCGGCGCAGTCGGTTTCCGCGCCGGTGTAAATGAATTCTTAAACACATTCCCCGCTTCATTTTCAACCATATGGCCGTTTGTTGCCGTTTCAACCGCCGGGCTGCTCACGGGCAGCAGGGCGCAGAGCCCCTTTAACACGCCATATTTTTTGATATTGCTGGCGGTTTTTTCGTTTGCCGTTGTTTCCGCCGGTTTTTACTTCAGGCCTCACTACTACCTGTTTTTGTTGCCGTCGCTTTCACTCGCAATTTCCGCGTTTGTAAAAAACCCGGTTTTATTTCCTTCCCTTAAATGGCCCGCGTACGCTGCGCCCTTAATAATTTTGGCCGCATTTTCCTATTTTCTTGTGTCAGAAAACGCGTACCTTTTTAAAACCCCGCCGCAGGCCGTCACCAGGCAGGTGTTTGGCGAAAACCCATTTATCGAATCCGTTCCAATTGCGGCTTATATAAAAGCCCACTCCGGTCCGGACAGCCGCATAGCGGTGCTTGGTTCCGAACCGCAGATTTTCTTTTATTCAAAAAGGCGGTCCGCGACCGGTTACGCTTACATGAACATCCTGATAGATTCGCTCAAGATGCAGAAGGAAGCCTGCGCCGAGATTGCAGCCGCCAAGCCTGAATACCTGGTTTTTGTGAACATCAGGATTTCCTGGCTTTTGACAGGCGCGTCGGAGAAATATATTTTTTATTGGTATAAGGATTACGTAAAAAAATATTACGATATAAAAGGCGTTGCCGAGATTTTCTCGCCCGAATACACGAAATACGTATGGGATAAAGAGGCTGAAAATTACAAGCCTTCGCATGGTTATTTCATAAATATTTATAAAAGAAAACCCGGAATGTAGGCTGTCGCCTGCCATAACACAAAACAAAAAGGCCCCGGCTTGAACCCGGGGCCTTAAATATCTTTTATCCGCTTATTTTTTCCTGTTTTTGATCTTTTCCTTAAGCGCTTCCTTTTTTTCGGCTTTCATGTTCTTTGCCCTTTCTTTCATGCGCTCTTTTATGGCTTTTTTCTCTTCAGTCGACGCGCCCTGCCATCTTTCCTGCACCCTTATCTTTGCCGCTTTTTTCTGTTCCTTGCTTAAGCTATTCCAGCGGGCTTTTGCCTTGTCAATCTTTGCTTTTTTTACCTCTTCAGGCAGCGTATTCCACTTATCAATTGCCTTAAGCCTTGCCGCTTCCCTCTGCTCGGGCGTAAGCGACATCCATTTCTCGTTCCATTTATCCTTTATGGCTTCCTGCTTTTCTTCCGGAAGGGCCGCCCATTTTTCAGAGGCTTTTTCCCTTATTTTCTGCTGCTGTTCGGGCGTTAATGACCCCCATTTGGACTTAAAAAAGCCTACCGCCTGCGTGCGTATTTCCGCCTGTTCGTCGGGCGTCATGCCGTCAAAAGCGTTCTGCTCCGCCATAAGCTGGTCCTGTGCCTGGTCCGTGGCCTCATCCGCGAAAACCGGCGCGGCAAACACAACAACTAACACAACTGCCAGTAGGACTAGTGCTTTTTTCATATTTCCCTCCTTTAGATATCATTTTCACACATCACAATATTTATACATCTAAAGGCGCAATTATTCAACCCAAATTTTTCAATCATTGTCTTTCTGTTTACCGCGCAAAAATCCAGGACCGCGGAGCACGGCCTGCCTTGGGTTCATTCAGAAAGATTTTCCAGTTTTTTCATAAAAGCCTCTTTTTCCGCGCCTTCAAGCGGTACCGGCTGGTACTTCGCCTTTTTCGGGTATATCATCACCGGTATGACATCATATGAAACCATTCCGCCGGGCGCGGCTTTTACGCGAAGTATCATGCTCTGTTTGTGGCCGCCGCGCGTCGATGCTCCGAACACAAAATTTCCCAGGCTGTACGCGATGATGCCGTTCTTATAAAGTTCTATTTTCTCGACCGCGTGGGAATGCTCGCCGACTACCATAAGCGCCCCCGCGTCTATGGCCGCCCGCGCTAATTCCACCTTGGCTTTATCCTGTTTTTTCATTACCCAGTCCTGGCGCATTTCCCTGCCCCAGTGGAAGTTTACCGCGACGATATCGGCAGATTTTTTCGCCTTTTGAATATCCTCTATGATTCCTTTTTTATCCGCGTATGCCGCGCCCGGGGTGTTTTTACCGGCCCTGACGCTAAACGGCGGCACCAGATTGTACGCGAGGAATGCGGTTTTAATTCCATTTTCTTCAATTATCACCGGCTGCCGCGCCTGGCTGTCATCTTCACCTGCGCCTATCGGCAAAACCCCGGCTTCCTTTAAGTTCGCGAGCGTCTCTGTCACGCCCTTATCTCCGCAATCCTTTATGTGGTTATTCGCCAGAAAAGCCCCTGTGAAACCGGCTTTCTTTAATATCACCGCGTATTTTTTTGATACCTGAAAATACGATTTTTCATCCTTGTCCTTGAACTTCCTGGCCCCGCGGTCCGAAATCGGCCCGTCATGGTTGCAGAAAACAAGGCCCCTGAAATATTCCCTGACCTTTGCGAAAGGATATTCCACCACTGCGTCCCAGCCCTTTTCCCTCTGGATGGCGTTATAAACCCTGCCCGCGGGCCAGTGGTACAGGAGCACGTCGCCGACAAAAGTATATTCCACAATATTATTTTCGCGCAGCATCTTTAACCCGCATCCGCCCATTAACGCCGCCATTACGGCGAAACAAATTATAGCCGCGGCTGTTCTGATATTCTTGTTCATTCGCTCCACATCACAGTTTGCTCACAAAAACATTTGGATCGCGTTTTTTGAACCTGTATTCAAGAAGCGGCAGGTCGTCTGTGTTTAACGGGGATTTCTCAGCGGCAGCCATCCTGCGCGCCGCGTCGTTCCCGTAAATCACCATTTCTTTCAGGTCGTCATATTTCCATATTCCGGCTTTTTTAAGGTCCAGCCTGAACCCGCTGTCGGCCATTATCCTCCTGTTTATCCTGTTCTTGTCTTCGTTTAAAGGCTCCATCGATGCCACCATGTATTGCGTATATTTATAAGCCCTGTACCCCGTGACATACGGGAACACAGCCATCAAAGTCTTCAGCACCACGGCGCTCTCAGGGCCGAAAGAATGCACCAAAAATATGCCGCCCGGATTAAGCCTGCCCCTGGCTTCCTCAAAATACTCCTTTGTGTAGCAGGCGGCGCTCCCCGGAAGGTCGGAGCCCGTGAGGTTTGACGCTATAATGTCGTATTTTACCGGCGAGTGCCTCATATAATACCTGCCATCGCCCGCGATGAGCCGGACCTTTTTGTCATTTGCGACATCCCTGTTTTCCTCGCTGAAAAACGGCATGGCATCTATTAACGCCGGGAATATTTCAACGCACTCCACCGACCTCACCCCGTTATCCGACGCAAAAGAACCCGCCGTCACCCCGAACCCCATGCCGACAACAAGCACCCTTTCAGGCCGCGGGTGTAAGAGCAGCGGGATATGTGCCTGCAGCTTCTGCACCTTTATAGCGCGGGTCATCGGCCCGATGGGAAATGACAGCATGGTGTCGTCAGCGTATATGTATTTCCCGAGAGGCCCTTCAAGCACGGTGACTAGGGCCATGGAATCTTCCTTCGCCGATATTATTTTTAATCCCTGCCTCGGCCATGGATATCTGCCGCCGGATAATACCGCCATGACCGCCGCAGCGGCAAAAAGAATTGTAACAAACGCCGTAAAAACCCTGCGTTTTAGGCCGTATGTCTCAAAGTCCGGGGCTATGAGCCTGTGCCCGAGAAGTATGGAAAGGGCCGCGATAACCGCCATTGAAACGTAAGCGCCGAGTGCGGGTAGTATCAAAAATCCCGCGGCCAGCGAACCCAGTATGCATCCTATTGTATTTACGGCATAAGCGCGTCCCACTATGCCGGGGAGCTCCCCTTCGCCCCTGTTTAAGTATTTAATTACCGCGGGAAATATGGCCCCGAACGAAACCGCCGGTATAAAGAGTATTACAAAAGCTTCTCCGAACCTCACAGCGACATACTGCCACGGGTCGGATAGTTTTAAACCCTGCTCCAGCGCCTGCATTCCTCCGAGTATCTCCGGAAAAAATAAGGCCGTAAAAACGGCGGTCAGCCCGGTTACCGCCTGTAACGCCCCAAAAAGCCTGGCCTCGTTGCCCCATTTATCAGCCGCCCTTCCTGCCAGAAGGCTGCCAAAAGCGATTCCTGTCAAAAAAGTTGTGATCATGGCGGATGAAGCATAAACCCTGTTTCCGAGTATGTATGACAGCCACCTGAAATATATAAGTTCGTAAGCCATGCACGAAAAACCCGATATGGCAAAAGCCCACATTATAAAAACACCGGTGCTCTTTGTGTAACCTGAATTTTTTATTGCTGCGCCGCCGGCCGGAATGCCGATTGTATCTTTGCGGGCTGGTTTGACTACAGCGCTAAAAAGCGCCGCAATTAAGGCGATAACCGCGTTTAATAAAACGGCTATATAGGTTGATTTTTGCATCCCGTAGACGCGTAAAAAAAAGAAACCCGCGGTAAAGCACCCGATTGCCGCGCCCATGGTGTTTATTCCGTATAAGAGTCCGAAAAAACCGCCGTCCTTTTTTCCGCTTGCCGGAAAAAAACGCGTCAGAAAAGGAAGCGTCGCGCCCATCATGGCTGTCGGCGGCAGGAGCATGGCGAATGCCAGGACAAAACGCTGGATCATCGGCAATATGTCTGTCTGATTTACCGCGCCAATGGGGCCGATTGACTTTAAGCCTGCCTGAAACAGCCAGTATATCCAGAGCCCGCAGAACCCGATCCCCGCCTCAAGCGCGGCATATACCAATAGCGGATTTTTTGCCTTATCAGCGTACTTTCCCGCAATATAACTCCCGGCGGCAAGCCCCGCCATGTATGCCGCCAGCACCACGGATATGGTATACGTGGAGTTTCCCAGCATGAACGAGAATTCCCTTATCCATAATATTTCATATACCAGGGCTGTGAAGCCCGATACAAAAAAAAGCGCCGAGAGAAAAAACTTCATTCGTCCGGGGACTGCGGTATGAGCCTCTTTATCTTTCACTGTTGTTGCCCTCGCCAATTAATCTCTCCCTGTGGTAATGCTGATTTTCCGGTTCCCGCCCTGACCGGGCTAAAACAGTATTATTTGACTGGCTATTTTTGTCAATATATAAATCCTGCGTCCCGCTATATTGCCATTTTTTTATGACCCGGGGTCGGGCGCGGTTTTACGGTTTTGAAGCCGTAAAGGCCTTTCCATCAGCGCGGCAGATTCTTTTTATTATTTCCTTGCCTGTCATCAGCCCGCTCGGCAGCCCGCCTCCGGGCATCACCCACTGGCCGATCATGTAAAAGTTTGTGAGCCCGGGAAGGGTGCGCGGTATCTGTTCCACCGCGTTTTTAGGAGTCATAAGCCAGCCTTCAAATGACCCCATCCAGTTTCCCGTATACCTAACATAAGTGGCAGGCGTAGCCACATCCACAACTTCCACACGGCCCTTGAATCCCGGGAACCTCATGTTAATGGCATCAACAACCTCGGCGCCTATCCTCTTTTTTTCCTCTTCATATTTATTTTTATCAGCCTGTTTTAATCCCGTCCAGTATTCATAATCCCCGCCTAAGTAGGTGGTCACAGCCGTGCATCCCGCCGGGGCCATGGTCTTATCAAACGAGTATATGCGCAGGCTCATGCGGCCGTCAGTTTCGGCGCCCGCTGATATGGGCCTGGCAAGGGGGAAATCCAGGGACTGCGGCTCGCCTGATAAGTCCATGGCAACGCCCACTGACACCTGCACAATTGACGGGAACCGCTTATATGTTGAGTAAATCCTGTCAATTTTTTTATCCCTGTATTTCCCTTCAAGCATGTCATATATGGCGGCATGACCGTCAGCCGCGGATATTACGGTGTCCGCCATGAACTCTGTTCCGTTTTTCAGCCGTACTCCGCAGGCCCTGCCGTCATTTACAACCACCTTTTCCACGGCACAGCCGTATGTGATTGCCCCGCCCAAATCAAGGAACCTTTTCTCTATGGATTTCGCAAATTCAAACGACCCGCCTATCGGATATCCCGCATTTTTATTATGCATCCAGGCAAGCGTTCCCAGGAGCCCCAGCGCGGAAAACTCCTCCATCCCCCCGAAAACCTGGGATATGCCAAAACTCAATGACTGATTTTTGAATTTTTTTGCCAGCTGCCTGATATTGATGAACCCGTATTTAATAATAACCATGATTGCCGGTAAAAATCCCATGAAGCCCGGAAGCGATGCCAACAAGCCGGGTTTTTTCGCGCCTGGTTTTTCATCCGGAGGGGCTGACGGCATTTTGGAGAATGTTTTTATGTCCGAAATGAACCTCTTTATGGCCTTCGCGTCCTCCGGGGCCACACGCAGCATTTCCTTTTCAAGCCTGTCCGCGTCTTCATATATGGTGAACCTTTTACCGTCCATGTCCTCAACCGCCATGAAAACATCATGGTCTATGATTGTCCTTCCCTGGACCGCGCCGAGTTCTTCCCATCCCTCGCGCATGGCATCGCCGGGTTTTGAGCCCACAAGCCAGTGTATGCAGCCGTCAAAAGTATAGCCTTTGCGCTCCCAGGCCGTGCACAGCCCCCCGGGTTTATTGTGCATCTCAACAATCGTCGTTTTATACCCATTCATCCTCGCATAACACCCCGCCGACAATCCCGCGATTCCCGCTCCGATAATTACGACAGACTTTTCCATGTCATTTTCCTCCTTTAGTTATTGCCCGGTTTTAACGCCGCGTAAACTTTTATTCGCTTCTTTTCGCCCTGTCCAGCCTGCTTAAGATCCTTAAAACCTTATCCGACCATTGCGCGCACATGTCATAATACATCTCGCCAAACATCGCCGTGAACATAAAATACGGATGGTCCGGGCTCAGGCTGATTTGTTCTTTGAGTTTATCCACCTCGCCTTTAAGTAAATCCCTGTGTTTTAAGCTTTCTTTTTTTAATACCCGGATTTTTTCCGAACTTACTTCGGGCGGTATGCGGGAACTAAAAAAGAGCTTTAGCAGGAGTTCCGACCTGTAAACCTCATTTTGTTTGGGGTCCTTGAGCCATTGTTCAAGGGATTCTTTCCCTTTTGAAGTCAGCATATAAGTCTTTGACTCCGCCCTTTTTCCCTTTATCTTCCCTTCGGCCAGGTCTATCAAACCTCCTGTTTCCATCTGTTTTAAGGATGGATATATCTGCCCATAACTGATCTCCCAAAAATAAGGTATCCAGCTTGAAGAGTATTTCTTCAGTTCATACCCGGTCATTGGCATATGAGACAACAGCCCGAGTATCACATACTTTGCCTTGTTTTCTTTCATGACAACCTCCGCATGACGATATTTATATATCTAATTGATATATATCAAAAAGATATAACTTTGTCAAGTTATTTTTTATTGAAGGGGTTGCAGGAGAAAAAATAAAAAGGCCCGGAACAACTTCCCGGGCCCTCTTTAATTTATATGATCAAAAATCAAATTTATTTAGTTCAGCCTTGAATCCTTGCCGTTGTAAAACTTCTGCAAGCCCAGTATTTCAATGGCTGTCTTAAAATCCTTCGGCATTTTAGCCTCAAGCTCCACCGTCTCGTTTTTCCTGAAATGCGTAAAACTTATTTTTCCGGCGTGCAGCGGCAGCCTGCCGATGGGGGCCTTGACAGCTTCAGGGACAAAATTTTTGCCCTTTACAAGCCCTGTTTTCTGCGATTTTGCCATTGACCCGGGCCCGCGCCTTATGCCTTTTCCTATGGCTTCTATCCTGTCATATAAAGGATCCACGGCCAGCGGGTGCCCGATGGCTGAAAGATGCACCCTTATCTGGTGGGTCCTTCCGGTTTTCGGCTTTACCTCCAGAAGGGTAAAATCCTTATACTCTTCCATCACCTTATAATTTGTGACCGAACGCTTGCCGTTTTTCATGTCTATGGTCATGACGCCTTTTTTCTTTTTTAAAGGCGCGATTCCCATGTTTATGGTGCCTGTCTTTTCCTTGAGCCTGCCTTTAACTATGGCAAAATACGTCTTAGACACATTCCCCTCTTCCCATTTCATGGAAAGATCCCTGTGCGCTTCCGGGTTCTTCGCGAATATGACCAGTCCGCTGGTATCCTTATCAAGCCTGTGGACCACGAATACCTTGCCGTATTTGGCGTTTAACATGTCATATAAATTTTCTTTAGCCTTATCAAACCTGTCCGGTATCACAAGCAGCCCTGAAGGCTTGTTAACAGCGATAAAATCGTCATCCTCGTACATTATCAGTTCGTCTATATTCAAAACATTCTCCTTTTGTCCCATGACCCAGGCCCCATGACTCAAGTCAAAAACAACAGTTCTGGACCTGGGTAATGGGTCTTGGGTCTTGCGACTACTGTATCTCCGCCTTCGCCTTGCTGTCAAACGGGTTCTTTCTTACGGCCAGCGAAAAAAGGTACGGGTACTGCGTCTTTAAGTGTGACATGTAACCGATCCACTCCGCCACCAAAAGCACATAAGCCCTTTGTATGTCTCCGGATATATGGGCAAGGTCGCCCTGTGAAAGCTTTTTCAGGTTTTTCCTTGATTCGAGCTCTTCTGTCACGTGGAAAACCGCCCATAAAAGGTCGGTAAAAGTCTCATGTTCCAGAAGGTTCTGATTTTCCAGAAGCCGGAGCAGAAATTCCCTTTTGGATGTCAAAAAATCCCTTATCGCCTTTAAGTCCATGCCCCTGGTGTCAAATCCATAAAAGTACCCGCGGAGTTTCTTTTCAGCCGCGATAAAATCCTTTTTTAGCCACTTGCCGTTTATAAGCAGGCTTTCCTTTATTTCAGAGGAGACATTGGCGTGTTTTTCAAGCATGAACAAAAGCCCGCCCCCTGCCTCGCTAAAAAACGCGCCTATTACCATGTTAAGCTTTGCCAGCAGCGCCGCCTTTTCCCTGCCGCTAATGATGCGCTCTAGTATGAGTGATACCACAAGCACTGAAATAGGCAAAAACGCCAGCGACCCGATAAGCCAGTCTATGACAAACTTCTTGTCATGGTACACTCTGTAATGGAAGTAAAAAATCAGCGCTGAAACAGCGACTAAAACCGCCGCCAAAACAGCCTGCCCAGCAAACTTTTTCACATTTAACTCCTTCAAAAATAAAGGCGGCGTTTTCGCGCCGCCTTTTATATGCTTTTCGTTTTAATTCAAAATTTAGAATGCTACATTCAATGTTTAAGTGCAACACATCTTGTTAAATGCTTCGTTTGGAGTTTTCCAGCCCAAACATTTCCTTGGTAAATTATTCAGCCAATTTTCAAGTTCTTTTATCCTGCCGGAGCTTATCATATCAAAGTCTGTGCCTTTTGGGTATATCCTTCTCGCCAATCCTATTGTGTTCTCAACCGTGCCTTTTTCATAGGGACTTTTTTCATGGCAAAAGTATGATTTACACCCTATCTGTTTATTAATCTTTTCGTGCTCAACATTTTCTTTTCCGTTGTCATAAGTTATGCTTAACCGAACGCCTTCAGGCACACTTCGTAATGATTTCATTATGTTTCTTCTGTTATGCCTTGCGGTTATTACTCTTAACTTATATATCTTCGTTAACCGTGTTTTTCTTTCCACTGTAAAGGTTAGTCCTGAATTTTTCTTTTGTAATCCAGCCATTGTGTCGCTTTCCCAATGCCCGACCTGTTTACGTTCGTCTATTTGTTTAGGCCTTAATTCTATTGATGTTTTATTGGGTATACGACCTTTTGTATGCGTCTTTCTCTGACCTTTTAAGTGCCTTTTCATGTGGTGCCTAGTTAAACATCCTCTAAATCCCGGCTCTTCTTTATATACAAACATGTATATTGTTTCAGTACTAATACTTTTTCCCGGTAGTTCTTCCGCTATCCTTCCTGAAATTCTTTCAGGAGACCAACCGTTTTTAAGTTTATCTATCACATACGACTTTATTGCTGTATCCCTTATTCTGCCCTGGGGGACACTTAATCTTCGTCTGTATGATGTGTTTGCATCTCTAGCAACATATTCTCCGGTTTCTATGTTGCTGTTCCTAGTTATTTCTCTGTGTATCGTGGATCTGTGTCTTCCAAGCTCAGCTGCTATTTCACCAACTGTGAACCCTTGGTCCTGTAAAATAACAATTTTTGCTCTTTCTTCTATGCCTAAATGCTTGTATAATTTCATTGGTGCAACCTCCTTCTGTATTCTTTACTCGACATAAAGATTTTAACAGAAGTGTTGCACTTTTACCTTGAATTCAAGAATCCAGAATCTGGAATCCGTTTTTAATCGTACATCCCGCCGTTTCGCACGCTGGTCAGCGGTTTTCCGTCCATGTATTCCGCGCCCACAACCACGCCGTCCGGCGCGCCCACAGGCAGGAACTCAGTTATTGCGGCGTTCGGGTACATGTAACCTTCAAAATAATCGGTAATCTTTGCCTTCATTACGTCGCCGGGCCTTACTATCATGGCTTTCTTAAACTTTATCTCCTGCCAGTTTGTGGTGTCATAAAGCTCTATATTGCAGAACACTTTGTCGTTTTTATATATCCTCATGGTGCGCACGCGCGCGTTATTTGTCCAGTCTTCTTTTGACCTGTTATAGCCGTTAATTATTTTTATCCCCGTGATTTTCGCGGCCCCTATCTCGCCTTCCTGCATGGACGCAAAATATATGGGTGAAAAATCCAGCGTCAACGACTGTCCCACTCCATTATTGCCCTTATTTGTAACCCATGCCGTATACGCGTTTAAATCCTGCGTATTCATGGCACCGTGTTTTGACTTCATCTGCGATGAACTTTCAGTCATCCATCCCATGAACCTTTTCAAAGAATACTGCTGGCCGAGTTCTCCGGTCTTTTTATCCATTACCCTGAGTTCGTTTGTAAGCGGTACCGCTTTATAATAAGGAGTACTTTTGCTTTTAGATGATGACGTTGAAGGAAGTGCGGGAAGGGATCCCCCGGCCGTTACAGGCGCTGCCTGCTCTGCGCCGCGCCTCCCGGCAGACCCATTCCGGAATCCATGCCCATGCCAGCCATGGGGTCATCGCCCGGCGTGCCCATATTGTCAGGTGTTACCTGCTGATTATTGCTGTCTAAATTTCCCTGCGCGGCAAAATCGCCGTGCTCCGCCACTCCCGGGTCCATTGACGGGTCGGTTATTCCCGCTCCTCCTGTTATATCCGCTCCGGTGTCCGGCGTCATTAAAGCCTGGTCAGTCCCTGTCCCCATATCAGCGCCCATCATGTCCGCGCCTGTCGCGTCTCCGGGCATTCCCGCAGCCGGGTCCGCACCCATTGCCGGGTCTGCGCCCATTCCCATGTCAGCGCCCGCAGCCGGGTCCGCTCCCATTGACGGGTCAGCAGGCATAAGGTCAGCGCCTGCGATATCGCCTCCGGGCATTGCTCCCGCGTCACCGGATAATCCTGCTCCCGGATCCATACCCGGATCAGAAGCCATTGGATCCGCACCCATTCCAGGGTCAGAAGCCATAGGATCCATACCCATTCCCGGATCTGAAGCCATCGGGTCGCCCATTCCCGGGTCGCCTGGAAGCATGGGATCTTCGGCAAAAACGCCGAATGATATGACAAATATAAATGCCAATAATAAAAGAATTCTCTTTTTCATATTTCCCTCCGGGGGATTGTTTATTACTTTTTCTTGGATAATAAAGCCAGGCCGATGCCGATTACCGCGCCGATTGCGAGGCCGATAAGGGCGTATTTAATGGCCAGTTCATTCCTGTATCTTGAAAACGGCTCGCTTACAGCGCTGCCGATAGAACCCATGAGATTATCGTTAAAAAGTTTAGGAAAGAATTCGCCTATTACAACGCCTGTTAAAAGACCTACGACTCCGACATATACCGCAATCCCAAATTTACCCATTATAAAAACCTCCCTGTGAAATGGTATATCGATTAATAAAACAGCCTAATTATATCATTCTTTTAAAAACAGTCAACGGGGAAAAAACCGCTCATTATACGCAAAACCCGAATTATGCACTTTTACGTATTATACGGCAAAGCAATAAAAAAAGTGGAGCCCTTTCCCGGCCCTTCCGAATCAGCCCAGGCCATGCCTCCGTGAGCTATTACAATTTCCTTTGTTATAGCAAGCCCCAACCCGGCGCCTTCATAGCGCCTTGTATTTATGTCATCCACCTGATAAAAACGCCTGAACAAAAGAGGCAAGCTCTTTTTTTCCATGCCAAATCCGCTGTCTTTTACATATATCACAGCGTATTTTTTTTCCGCGCTGCCTTCCAGGCTGACATACACAGGCAAATCGATTTCCCTGCGTTTTTTCAGCGCCAATCCTGCCGTTATTTCCGTCCCCTGCGGGGAAAATTTAACGGCGTTGCTGAGCAGGTTTAATATGGACTGCGATATCCTGTACTCGTCTATCTTTATATCAAGCTTTTCAACAGCCGTCACTTTCCTGATCCTGATCTTTTTATTTTCCGCCAGTGACATGATATCCTTTATGGATTCATCAAGTATGAGCACAAGGTCGAACATTTTCATGTTTATCGAGAAAGTACCAGCCTCCATCCTGGACACGTCGAGCAGCTCATTTATCAGGGATAAAAGCCTGTTTGAGTTGTTTTTAATTATATTAAGGTATTCTTTCTGCTTATCATTTAAAGGCCCGGCAGCACCGGCTAACATGAACGAAAGGAAACCTTTTATAGATGTCATCGGCGTGCGGAGCTCATGCGACACAATGGAAAGAAAGTTGCTTTTTATTTTTTCCGTTTCAAGAAGCTTTTCATAATTGAACTTAAGCTCTTCCTTTGACGCCTTTAGTTCCGCAGTTTTTTCATTAATGGCCGCTTCAAGGTCCTGTCCGTATTTTTTCTGTGACTCTTCCGCTTTTCTCTTTTGAATAATGCGCCACATAGTCTCCATAATAACAGTCATAGACTTTATATCATCATCCACATAAGGCGCCTTTTTGTTTCCCACCCCGGCCAAAAGCACTATTTTACCGTTGTCAATCAGCGGGATACTCATGTGCCTTTGCAAAGGCACGTGGCCTTTTGGCAAGCCTTTTTTTGAAGGATTCGGCGCGTCATAATCGTTTGTGATGACAGGCCTTCTCAGCCGCGCCGCGTCGCCCCAGAGCCCCGTCTCCGACACCTTATAAACGTCCGGAACTGCCTCAACTTCGCATTCCGTCATGACGCTTTTCGACCAGGCATGAAGGCTTAACTCAGTCTCATCTTCATTCATAAAATATATGTACCCTATGGAACTTTTTGTCGCCTGGACGCATGATTCCAGCGCAAAATCTTTTAATTCTTTTTCGTCATGCCCCATCATCTGCGTCATTTTGTAAAATATTTCAAATCGCAGGTTATTAAACCTTATTTCCTCTGCCGCAATTTTTATGAAATCATTCTGAAGTTTTTCCCTGTCTTCCATCAGCGCCCCATAAACCTGTAATCAGACATTAAAACCGCCCTGTTTTCAGCATTACCAGCGTGCATGCTTCCATGTATTCAATTTTGTTCTTTTCCGCCATTTCTTTGAGCACTTCCGTCTCTGTTCCAGGATTTGATATGATCCTGCCGGGCTTTAACGCGACTATCTTGTCAGCCAGATATTCCACTTTTTCTTTGCCTACATATAATGTAAGGGTATCCACTTTTTCAGCAATATCAGTGATGGATTTCAGGCATTCTATCCCCTCTATTTCCTTTAGCCCCGGGTTAATAAGGATTACCTTATGCCCTTCCTTTAATAATGCCAGCATTGCCTTGTGCGCGTACCTCTGTGGTTTATGGCTTGCTCCGAGTATTGCGACCGTCTGTTTTCCCATGTTCCACCTCTGTTATTTAGTATTATACCCTTTTTCATCAAAAGGTTTTAGCGTGTCTATCCACTTATCTTTAAGTTTCTTCAGTTCCTTTTCCCTGTCAAACCCCGGTTCATCCTTTTCCATTAAAGTTTCAAGGACATCAAAACTAAACGCGTCCCCGCCAAATTCATTATACTCGGCCTGGAGCCGCGCGTTAAAATGTTTGCCAATGGAAAGCTGGAACTTTTTACCGTTAAAAGAGCGCATATCAGGCAGTGAGTCTACAAGCATTTTCCCATTCCTGATGTTTTTTATCTGATAAACCCCTGCCACGGGTTTTGTTTCCTTATATTGAAGTTTAAGTTCCTTGCGTTTATCCATATTTCCTCTCTTATTATTTCCAGCTTATGAAAAAGGCCGTGCACTCCAGCCCTTTCCTTTTCGCGGTTCCGGTCTGCACAAGCACATCCCTGCAGCCCTTCATCTGCAGCGCCTTTTCCATGCCGCCGCCGAACCTGAAGGCAAGCAGACTCTCCGAACTGTCCATGCCCGCCACATATATCGCGGCCTCGCCCTTCTTTACCGAAATTTCCGCGATCTTTACGGGCCTGTAATAATGCAGCGCCGCGGGCACGAGTAATGTCTTCATGACCATTTCAGTATTAAGTTTTTCAAACATCCATTTGATGCGGCCTTTCATCCAGCTTTCCACGCCCCATACGCCGGAGTGCCATGCAGCGTCAGTATGCCCCTTGTCAAAAACCTTGCACATGGTTATGACCGGTTCTATATAAAACTCCTCAGCGTCATACCACCGCTGCGCAAACCTGCCCGCGGAGTATAAAGCCTTTGCCGCGGGTTTAAGGTTATTAAGCCATATCCCGTACTTATCCGCCCCATAAACGGCCTTAACATAATCATTAAAGTTCCGCACCAGCCCGTTCCTCACCTGAGTTTTCATGAGCACCCCTCATTTACGTAATATGGATATTATAGACCTTTTCGGGGATAATTCAAGGGCGGTGTTTACAGTGATACTGCATATAATAGTGTGTAATTTCATTTTTCCTATACTAAATATGTCTATCTCTTTGCGCCTATGCTTCCCCTCTCCTCTTGGGATAGGGGCTGGGGGTGAGGGGAATAAAACAGGGCTTGATTACCCTTCATCCTGATTTTCTCCCAAGGGGAGAAGTCGTCGGCTCTACGGGACAAACGAACCCGGTTTTAGTCCGCCAGCCGGATCATATGTGCCGATCACCACGCCTTTTGATGAAATTTTGGTTTCAACAAGCTTAAAATCCTGGGCCTGCGTGCCTTCGGCAAAGAGCCTTTTGCCTGTCCCTAACGTTACAGGACATGTCCAGATGTGCATCCTGTCAATCAGCCGGTTCTTAAGCAGTGTTTGTATGAGATTCCCGCTTCCGTGTATCCAGAGATCGGGCCCGGCAGCTTCTTTCAGTTCTTTTATCCGGGCGGGTATATCGCCTGCGACGCATATGGTGTTCTTCCATGATGGCTCAAACTCCTTATGCGAGACTACATATTTTTTTGTTGCGTTAAATTTATCCGCCACTATAAGGTCTTCCTTTGCCGTGGGCCAGTACGCGGCAAATATGTCATAAGTACGCCTGCCCAGGAGCAGTTCAAAAGGTATGCCCATGAACCCGGCCATGATATCTCCCGAGAGTTTATCCCAGTAATTGAAAGACCATCCACCGTATTTAAAACCGCCGGCCGTGTCTTCTTCGGGCCCGCCCGGCGCCTGTACCACGCCGTCAAGGGTCATGAACTGCGTTACTATTATTTTTCTCATGTCTCCCCTTCTGAAATTATTTCTTATAGTATTTATCTATGCCGCCGTAACCGAACATTTTTCCGGCATGGCTCATTTTTGTCAGGTATTTAAGCCTCGTCCTGAACATCGCGGGCCTCTTCCGCGCCCCTTCCACGAACGCTACACGCAATCTTTTATATGCAGCGGGGAATTTCGCGAAGTTTTTCCATGCGGTTTCATCTTCCCGGATGGCGTCCATAATGTCGCGGGGGAATGTAAAAATTTTTTTAATGACGCTTATCGTTGATTTTTTGACATCAGGCGCCAACTGCCCCTGCTTTGACAATAATTTCAGCCTCTCGATGTTTGCCTGAGAATAAGCAGTATGCGGATTCCTTGGCGAGTATCTCTGCGCGGAAAAATCCGGGTTAATGTTCCTGACCGTGCTGTCTATCCATCCGAAGCACAGGGCAACCTCTACAGCGTCATTATAAAGCACGCCCGGCTTACCGCTGCTTTTATGGGGGGTCATGAGCCATATTTCCTTTGCTGTCCTGTAGTTTTTTTTAAGCCACTTACGCCATGCAGCCCTTGTTTTTAAGTAAAGTTTTTTCACCCGGCCCCCATTTTTTTTGCACGCGTATGGTTATTGCTGTTTCTTTGCCTTTCTTGCTTCCATTGCTTCCTTTTCCTTTTTCGTCATGGATGAAAGCCCGAGCACATGGTAGGTCGGGCACCAGCCGATAATGCTTGTGAGCAGAAAAAGCACAGCAACCACTTCCAGCACGATAGCGACCGTGCCACTTATGGTTTTGGTGAAGTACAACACGGCGATAACGGCCACTATAACAGCCCTGATTATCCTGTCAATTAACCCCATATTAAGTTTCATCGGATACCTCCTTTCTATTTTGTAAAGAATTTTACGGCAATGACAATAACAGCCACGATCCCCGCGCACATGGCGCAGGCAAGGATAAATTTGAAGATGGTTTTCATGCAGCAACCTCGCGTATCATTAATATAACCAGAAAAATAGGCATTTTTAGAGTGGGCAGTGGATTTAGTATGGTAATTATATATATATCATATGAATCTGGTGAAGTCAAATCCCGGGAGGATCAAAGCGCCTTTTGGTCGGGCCGCCACATGGGGCGGCCCCTACAGGGGAATTTAGTGTCGGTTCTACACCAAAAAATCCTCCCTGTAGGGGCGGCTCCATGTGGCCGCCCGTCACGCGGGCTATTTATCTTCGTATAACTTTTTATAATACCTTTCCCTATCCGCATCTATCCGTTTGTTCTCCGCGTCCAATTCCCACATATAGGAATTTCTGGAAATATATTCCCTTATATTGTCATGGGTCTTTTCGCTTCGTATTATGTGGTCATTAAAAGACCGTTGCCAAAGCTTGTCTTTGAACCGTGGCCAGCCGTGTTCTTTAACCCCACGGATATAGACATTGGTGGTCATGGTTTTATACCAATCCATAATCTGGCTTAAAGACCCCTGTTTCGGGCCGCCACACGGAGCGGCCCCTACAGGGGAATTAGGTGTGGGATTTGTAACACCAAAACCTCCCTGTAGGGGCGGCCCCATGTGGCCGCCCGCCAGCGGGGTATTTTTGTCTAGTTCAACAACACCAAACCCTCCCTGTAGGGGCGGCCCCATGTGGCCGCCCGCCAACGCGGGATTTTCAATCACAACAATAGCATGTATATGGTTCGGCGTTCAGGTTGTCTTTGTCCAGCCAGAAGAGCTCCTCCCATTTGTTCGTGCAGATGGTGATGAAATAACGGCTGGCAGCGGAATAATTGAAGGATTTAAGGCGTGTGGGTTTGCGGGAAGGCAGACCTGTGGAATCGGACATAAAGAACACCCCTCTATATTTTAAATATTAGAAAATCCTATTATTCTGAAACGATTCCGTCATCAACTAGTTCTAAAATATACCTTTTTTTAAAATCGTACCACAACTTGCCTTTACGCTCACCGTTCTCGTCGTTAAACGTATATTTTGCTTCAATTATGTTTTTCGCATAGTCCCAAGAAGTAAAATCAACATACGGATATGGATTATTTCCAGTAGGTTTGAAATCATATTTGTTTTTATTTGAAAGAATATATCCCCAGAAATCAACATTAAAAACATCTTTATTTTTAATGTTAATAAAGCTTATGTCGCTACTATACCTGGTATGCGTCTGAAGCAAAAGCCATTTACTGTCCGGAGACCATTTAACGCAGTCAACCCAGGGAGCGCTTTCCCATGACTTTATTTTTTTATTTGTTTTTGTTTCATAAATATTCAGATCATAGTCCTCATAGTCATAACTTTGAAAACCTTTAATCAGCTTGTTTTCTTTTCCATTTAGAACATATTCAAAGGCATATTTCCCATTGGGTGATTTTGTTATTTCGATTTCATCAGCGTAAATACAGGAACAAAAACAAAATACTAAAATTAGCGTCAAAATCGGCTTCATATTCACCACCCCCGAAATAATTTTATATTTTTTATTATACCAGAAACGTAACAAAATGAAATAAATTTATAAATTCGCACTCAATCTGGCGCATGAGTATGCTATAAGCTTCAACCAAATCCTCCTGTAGGGGCCGACCTGTGTGTCGGCCCGGACGCGGGTATAAGAACAAGACAAAAATGTGGCCGGGGTTAGATATGGCTAAACAGATGTTAAATAACGGGTTATACAAAGACAGCTGCCCCTACGGGGGGGTAGGTGGGCTTTGCCCTACCCTGCGCGGAAACATAAAACAACAACTTGCGGGCGGCCACATGGGGCCGCCCCTACGAAGGCAGGGCGTTGCTGGACTTAAAAAAAGCCCGGTGGGGAAACTACGTTACAATATAAATGAAAAAGCCCGGTGGGTTTCCCCACCGGGCTTTTTTTAAGTCCAGCAACGCCCTACTTTGGCTTGCAGCTGCCCGCAAACTATCATCGGCGAAGAGAGGCTTAACTTCCGTGTTCGGAATGGGAACGGGTGTTTCCCTCTCTCTATAGTTACTGGCCATATCTTCGACAAACGTCGCCCGGTTTGCACCGGGAACGGTGTCTATTGTTACGACCTCAATTCTCTTGAGTCGTTTTTATACAGCTATCAGCAGGATAATACATTTCGTCGGTATTTCTTGTTACATAAGCGTCTTGCACTTATTATTTCATAAGGTACCCTGCGGATTCTATCCGCAGGATCCTTATATTTAAGTGGTCAAGCCTCACGGTCTATTAGTATTGGTCAGCTTAACGCATTACTGCGCTTACACACCCAACCTATCAACGTTGTAGTCTACAACGGACCTTTAGCCATCTTACGATGGAGAGAGATCTTATCTTAGGGTAGGTTTCACTCTTAGATGCTTTCAGAGTTTATCCTGTCCGAACATAGCTACCCGGCTGTACTACTGGCGTAATAACCGGATCACCAGAGGTTCGTCCATTCCGGTCCTCTCGTACTAGGAATAGCTCCCTTCAAATCTCTTGCGCCCACAGTAGGTAGGGACCGAACTGTCTCACGACGTTCTGAACCCAACTCACGTACCACTTTAATTGGCGAACAGCCAAACCCTTGGGACCTTCTTCAGCCCCAGGATGTGATGAGCCGACATCGAGGTGCCAAACCCTACCGTCGATATGAACTCTCGGGTAGGATCAGCCTGTTATCCCTAGAGTAGCTTTTATCCGCTGAGCGATGACCTGTCCACGTAGCGTCACCGGATCACTTAGCCCTGGTTTCCCATCTGCTCGTCGTGTATGACTCGCAGTTAAGCATCCTTATGCCTATGCACTCGATAGCGCGATTGCCGACCGCGCTGAGGATACCTTGGGGCGCCTCCGTTACTCTTTTGGAGGCGACCGCCCCAGTCAAACTGCCTTCCAGACAATGTTCCCGCCCTGGTTTCACAGGAGCGAGTTAGATTTTCGATTAAGTTAGGGTGGTATTTCAACGACGACTCCTCCCTGACTAGCGCCAAGGTCTCAAAGTCTCCCACCTATCCTACACAAACAAGATCAAAAATCAATGCCAAGATACAGTAAAGCTTCATAGGGTCTTTCCGTCCCACTGCAGGTAAGCGGCATCTTCACCGCTACTACATTTTCGCCGAGCATCCTCTTGAGACAGTTCCCAGATCGTTACGCCATTCGTGCAGGTCGGAATTTACCCGACAAGGAATTTCGCTACCTTAGGACCGTTATAGTTACGGCCGCCGTTTACTGGGGCTTCGAATCAATGCTTCCCCGATATTGCTATCGGCTGACATCTCCGCTTAACCTTCCAGCACCGGGCAGGCGTCAGGCCCTATACATCCACTTGCGTGTTAGCAGAGCCCTGTGTTTTTGTTAAACAGTCGCCTGGGACTATTCACTGCGACCACTTCTCGCTTACGGGGACAAGCCCCTTCACGATACAATGGCACCCCTTCTTCCGAAGTTACGGGGTCAGTTGGCCGAGTTCCTTGAGAGGACTTAACTCGATGGTCTTGGTATATTCTACCCGTCTACCAGCGTCGGTTTGCGGTACAGGTACCCTTGATTCTCCTTAGAAGATTTTCCTGGAAGCGTAGAATCACTCACTTCTCCTCTTACGAGGATCGCATTCACACTTCGGGCTAACGGCTGTGGGATTTGCCTCACAGCCACCCTGAATGTTTAGACCGGAATCCAATAACCGGCTGAGCTATCTTTCTCCGTCACTCCATCGTAATAACGAATCAAAGGTAGTAGCAGAATTTTAACTGCTTGTCCATCGTCTACGCCTTTCGGCCTCAACTTAGGTCCTGACTTACCCTGAGCGGATTAACCTAGCTCGAGGAAACCTTAGACTTACGACCTTTAGATTTTTCATCTAAATTTACCACGCTACTTGTACCGGCATATTCACTTCCAGTTCGTCCACGAGTACTTCTCGTTCTCGCTTCAACCTAGACTGGAACGCTCCTCTACCAATAAAACCTTGCGGTTTTAGTTCTAAGCTTCGGTACCTACCTTGAGCCCCGTTATATTGTAGGCGCGAGACCACTTGACCAGTGAGCTATTACGCACTCTTTAAATGGTGGCTGCTTCTAAGCCAACATCCTGGCTGTCTGGGCAATCTCACATCCTTTACCACTTAGGTAGGATTTAGGGACCTTAGCTGTAGATCTGGGCTGTTTCCCTTTTGACAATGAAGCTTAGCCCTCACTGTCTGACTCCCAAGATTGATGTAGCGGTATTCGGAGTTTGATTAGGTTTGGTAACGAGGTTATCGCCCCTATCCTATTCAGTGCTCTACCCCCACTACAGAGATTCTTGAGGCTAGCCCTAGAGCTATTTCGAGGAGAACCAGCAATCACCAGAATCGATTAGCTTTTCACTCCTAAACGCATCTCATCCAAGGTTTTTGCAACAACCACTAGTTCGGACCTCCGGTCGCTTTTACGCGACTTTCATCCTGGACACGCTTAGATCTTCTGGCTTCGGGTTCACTGAACAATACTAGACGCGCTTTCACACTCGCTTTCGCTACGGCTCCGTGGCGTAAACCACTTAACCTCGCATCATCCAGTGACTCGCCGGCTCATTAAGCAAAAGGCACACGGTTAGACTGGAATCTCCATGCAGAACCGAAGCCCTGCACAAAAAAACCATAGTCCTTCCATCGCTTGTAGGCACAATGTTTCAGGTACTATTTCACTCCCCTAAAAGGGGTTCTTTTCACCTTTCCCTCACGGTACTAGTTCACTATCGGTTATCAGCTAGTATTTAGCCTTGGCCGGTGGTCCGGCCGGATTCCCACAAGATTTCACGTGTCTCATGGTACTTAGGAGTCAGATGTGAGATCTTAGCTTTTCCCCTACGGGACTATCACCCTCTGTTGTCGGCCTTTCCAGACCGTTCGGGTAAACTAAAATTTTGTAACTCACTGGCTTTAAACCAACCTGAATCCTGCAACCCCGCCCGTTATTGCTAACAGACAGGTTTAGGCTTTTCCCGGTTCGCTCGCCACTACTACGGGAATAAATGTCTTTTTCTTTTCCTCCAGATACTGAGATGTTTCACTTCCCTGGGTTTGCTACCGCACCCTATGAATTCATGTGGGGTTATCTGGGTATTAACCATCGGGTTGCCCCATTCGGAGATCCCCGGGTCAACGCCTATTGACAGCTTCCCGAGGCTTTTCGCAGCCTGTCGCGTCCTTCATCGCCTGCTGATACCAAGGCATCCTCATTGCGCCCTTAGTAGCTTGACCACAATTTTTATATTGTTAAGTCAATTTGTTTCATTTGTATTACGTATTACACTCGACGAAAATTGTATTTCCTGCTCTGATAGCTGTAAAAGAACCACTCAATATGCTCCTGAGAATTGAGAATAAAAAGTTGGTGGAGACTCAATCATGAATCTTAAATTAATATATCACTCAACTTTGTATCATCAACACTCTGGATGCTTTTTAAGAACGAATATGCGGCGCACAATTTACTAAATTACGCGCCGTTTGTCAATTATTTTTTACGGTTAACCGCTTTTGTCATTCACTCAAATTTTTAAAGATTTGGTGGAGATGACAGGGATCGAACCTGCGACGTCCTGGTTGCAAACCAGGTGCTCTCCCAACTGAGCTACATCCCCACATTAACTGCGGATTTGGATTACGGATTTCGGTCTGAAAACCGCATCCTCACCTGTCGGGTTTTGCTCGATTCGGCTTTAACCAGCCGAAGCTTTATTAAGGCTGGTGGGCCTTTCTGGGCTTGAACCAGAGACCTCACGCTTATCAAGCGTGCGCTCTAAACCAGCTGAGCTAAAGGCCCACTGATCCGTATTTTTTATGAATTGAGAGAGAATAGTTAATAAATTGAGCTCGCCTGGCCAGTAATTTATTTACACCAAAAAGCTGTCTTAACTTGTTTTAAATCTTCTCCTTAGAAAGGAGGTGATCCAGCCGCACCTTCCGGTACGACTACCTTGTTACGACTTCACTCCAATCATCATTCATACCTTGGACTTCTACATCCCTTGCGGGTTAGATCGAAGTCTTCTGGTACAAATAACTTTCGTAGTGTGACGGGCGGTGTGTACAAGGCCCGGGAACGTATTCACCGTGGCGTAGCTGATCCACGATTACTAGCGATTCCGGCTTCATGAAGTCGAGTTGCAGACTTCAATCCGAACTAGGGTTGGTTTTTAGGGATTGGCTCCATCTCACGATATCGCGACCCGCTGTACCAACCATTGTAGCACGTGTGTATCCCTAGACATAAGGGCCATGAGGACTTGACGTCATCCCCGCCTTCCTCCCGTTTATCACGGGCAGTATTGTTAGAGTGCCCGACATGACTCGCTGGCAACTAACCATAGGGGTTGCGCTCGTTAGAGGACTTAACCCAACATCTCACGACACGAGCTGACGACAGCCATGCAACACCTGTGCTAGCGTCTCGTATTGCTACAAGAGGCCCAAACTTTCATAAGGGTTTCGCTAGCATGTCAAGCCTAGGTAAGGTTCTTCGCGTTGCGTCGAATTAAACCACATGCTCCACCGCTTGTGCGGACCCCCGTCAATTTCTTTGAGTTTCAACCTTGCGGCCGTAGTTCCCAGGCGGTACACTTAATGCGTTAGCGTCGGCACAGAAGGAATGAACCTCCTACACCTAGTGTACATCGTTTACAGCCAGGACTACCGGGGTATCTAATCCCGTTTGCTCCCCTGGCTTTCGCTCCTCAGTGTCAGTTGCAGCCCAGTAATCCGCCTTCGCCACAGGTGTTCTTTTCGATATCTACGCATTTCACCGCTACACCGAAAATTCCAATTACCCCTGCTGCACTCAAGCCAAACAGTATCAAATGCGGTTGTATAGTTGAGCTATACGATTTCACACCTGACTTATTTGGCAACCTACAAGCCCTTTACGCCCAGTGAATCCGGACAACGTTAGCATCCTCTGTATTACCGCGGCTGCTGGCACAGAGTTAGCCGATGCTTATTCTACAGGTACCGTCAAGCAACGAAGATGTTAGCTTCGTTACACTTATTCCCTGTCAAAAGAGGTTTACGATCCGAAGACCTTCATCCCTCACGCGGCGTCGCTCCATCAGACTTTCGTCCATTGCGGAAAATTCCCTACTGCTGCCTCCCGTAGGAGTCTGGACCGTGTCGCAGTTCCAGTGTGGCCGAACACCCTCTCAGGCCGGCTAACAATCGTAGCCTTGGTAGGCCATTACCCTACCAACTAGCTAATTGTACATGGGCCAATTCTTATGCGAAAGCTTACAAGTAGAGGCCTCCCTTTAATAACAACATCTTGCGACATCGTTACCACATCCGGTATTAGCTCCTCTTTCGAGGAGTTATCCCGGTCATAAGGGGATGTTACCCATGCATTACTCACCCGTTTGCCACTAAACTACAATATTGCTACTGTAGTTTCGTACGACTTGCATGTATTAGGCACGCCGCCAACGTTAGTCCTGAGCCAGAATCAAACTCTCCAAAGAACTATTATTCTGGCCAAGGCGAAACTCAATTTATTAACTTATTCTCTCTCTGATAACTGGTGAAGAACCATTTTTGTACCCCTGCCGGGCCACTATGGCCGTTTAGGGTGAATACTATCCCGTATAAGGTTTTGCTGGGATTTTATTTTTATATCCGAGGTTTTTAATTCTGCGGATTTTCATTTTTGCTTTTCTGGTTCTAAAAACTCATTTACTTTACAATAAGTTTCTAACAAACCCAAAAAAAAGCGTAAAATACCCCTGTAGCAACTTTTTGCTTCAAAGAACTTTCTTCAACTTTGGTTTTTGTCTAACCGTGAATACAATATACCAAAACTCCGATTAATTGTCAAGAAGAATTTTCAGATTTTTCAATCTTTTTAACTTCTCTTTTTTCAGTACTAAAAAACCCTATATTTTAAAGGTATTTTTTATGACAGATTTTTCTGCCTCATGCAACTTTTCTCATTTTTTTATTGCATGCCGGAACAATTTTTAGTCTTTTGAGCATCTTTGAATTTTACTTTATAAGAACGCTTTTTCTTGCTTGTCGAACGTGAGATGATTATAACAAAAAAACAAAATCTGTCAATACTTTATTTCATTTATTTTAAAGTATTTTACGGCTGCATTTTTACCGTGTTCGCCCGCGAATTCAAATATATAAAATCAGCTGATCCCGCGTTCACTCCGGTAATCGGCGAGTTATTCATTGTCTGCAATGTTATTGTTATGTCCCCTGATGAAGGAAGCACTCCGCCCGGCACATTATACGATGTATCAGTCCCCGGTATTGTCTGCGTAACATACGCATTTGTCGTATCACCTACGGAAAGATATATCAGCGGTGGGATGTTTCCAGGATATGTCCAGGAGATACCGAATCCGGCAGCCGCGCTTTGGAATGTGCCGTCAGCCGGCGCGGTGATTGAGAAATCTTCCGTTGCCGTTATTGTGCAGGTTGCCGCACCCTCGGAACACGATATGTGCAGGCCCACCTGCATGCCCGGAGTGAATACCGTGCCTGAATAGTTTACATACATGTACTGCCCGTTTGACATACTGTCTATCAGCGCGTATGAGTTTACTGTAACATCCGCCCCCAAAAGCGGCGGGCTCATATCGGTCCCGCGTGTGAGCATAACAAGCGCAGCTGAAATGTTTAAAGGCATGCCCATTATGTATTGAGACACATTTTCGGCGGCGCCAAATGACACAAATATTCCAGGGGCTATAACTTCCGTAGGTGTTATTGTTGCCGTGGATGTGGGCGAGACTTCCAGCGTTTCAGTCGCTGTAATAGTTATAGTCCCCGTATATGTAACGGTCTTTGTGTTAGTAACGGTACTTGTGCATGATTTCGTGGAAGTCGGCGTTGCAGATATGATCAATGTCTGCGTAGAAGAAGCGGTTGAAGTGCTGTTTAATGTCGGCGTTCCCGTCGGGAAAACGGTATCCGTATTAGTGGCCGTGCAGGTTGCGGTTTTAGTTGATGTTCTTGTATATGTGGCCGTTGCCGTATTTGCAGGTGTATTGGTTCTTGTGGCTGTCCTTGTTGATGAAGGAATAACTGGAGTATTTGTTTGCGTAGGAATTGATATGGTACTGGTCGATGACGGCGATGAAACCGCTGTCATAGGGTCAAAAGGCCCGTGTTTCTTTGAACATCCGACAATAACGGAAAATATAACAACAAACATAAATAAACAGGTTTTTTTCACGCATTACCCCCTATAGTTCTTCCCCCTGAAATAAAACTGATGTATTACTTATCCGATTCTGTTTCCACAGGCTCCATTTCAGTGCCTTCCTCATTTACGGCGCCTATTGCTTTTCCGTTCTTGTATCTCATTGTATATTGCTTTTCTCCGGACTCATAAAACATCGAAAAATCGCCGTCCCGCGCGCCGTTTACATAGTTGCCTTCTGTCTTTAAGGAACCTGAATCATAATACTCCTGATACAAGCCTTCTATCTTTCCATTGACATATTTGCATGTTATATTCTGGTTTCCTGATTCATAGTTCTTTGTATAATCCCCGTTTTTTAAATCATTTAAATAATTCACTATTTCCGCCACCTGGCCGTTTGTGTAATACACTTTCCACACACCGTCTTTTTTGCCTTCTTTATATGTGCCGGTAAGGTTTATTTTCCCATTCTTATGATATGTCTTGCACGCGCCGTCTATCTTGCCGTTCTTATATGTCTCCATGGAAGCCGGCTTTTTGTCCATAAAATACCAGTAATACACACCGTCCACAATGCCGTTGTTTTTGTAGTTAATTACGGCAAAACGCGAATTGCCGTCAAAATCAGCTGTTATCCTTACAGCGCCGGTAATGGTGATACCCTGCATGGTACGCGCCCCGCTATCATAGGTCCACGAAGCCACCTGCGTTAAGCCCTCATAAAAGACCTTGCCGTCCTCAGTCTGTGTGCATGTCAACCCCGCGAATGACATGGAATATAAGGCAAGTATTAAAACCGCTGAAATAATGATTTTTTTCATTGTTTCCTCCTATAATAAGATAACATTATTATACCTAGAATATTAGACGTGTTCAAGGGGGTTTTTGGTTACGTACTGATAAAACAAGTCTCAACAATCTCAATGATCTCAGAAGTCTCAATAGTTATGGGAACAAACTTATTTAACCGCAATACCTTTAAAAAAAGTGTAACAAAATACTCCGTATTTGCCCGCGGTCTTATTCAGATCCTTTATTCCTTTGTCCCACATCTTCCTGTTTATCATACCCGAACTGATTGCCTGCTCTTTAACGCCTTTTACCATGGCTATATATGTCTTCTTTGTAAACCCGTCAACCATTGCTGGTTTTGAGGCATCCGCATATACAAACCTCGGGGATATATCAACATCTTTGAATCCCGCTTTTTTTAACAACGGGTATAACTCCCTGCCTATGAGGGAATTCCCTCCCATTTTAGCCTGCAGGTCTATTAAACACTTTATTGTTTTCATGGCAGCTTCGCTGAAAGGATAAAACAGCGAAGTATCATGGTCTCCTTCTATAACCGTAATTGTCCCGCCTTTTTTCAGCGTTTTTTTCATGCACTTCAGCGCCTTTACTGGCTCCTTAAGGTGTTCCAGCACAAAGCATACAAATACGTGGTCAAAGGTATTATCGTCAAAAGGAAGGTCAAATATATCGGCGTGCAGGAACTTCACATTGGTTATTTTATTCTTTTTGATAAGCTGTCTGGCTTTATCCAGGGATTCATAAGAAAAATCAATTGATGTTATGTCCACGGAAGGGCTGTTTTTAGCCAGTATCAGCGTCTGCGCTCCCACCCCGCATCCGGCCTCAAGCACACTTTCCCCTTTTTTATAGCGGGTATCACCGTGCAGCAGTCCTGTCAGAGTCCCTGCCTGGTCGTAAAGCCTGTTGTTTTCCTTTTTAGAGTAACCGTGAACGTATTTTTTCAATTTATCCTCCGTGTCTTTACTATTGAGACTTCTGAGATTGTTGAGACTACCTTCTCGACAATACCGGGTCATGCTGCCCGATGTTCCTGAGCAATATGCCGCCTTTTATAAGTTCAAACGTAAACCTGTAATGCATATTGACGCTGCCTTCATATACCCCACCGGAACCCGTAATCTTTTTGATGCGCAATGACGGATGGTCAAAATCTTTTTCCATAATGGCCGTTTTTCCAAGAAAAACCTTTTTGACATCAGGCGGCAAATCCAAAAAAGCTTTTTCAAATGTATGCGTCCTGTCAAATATCATCCGCGTAGTTCCTTTTTAAGTTCATCAGCGGACATGCACCTTTTAACTCTGCCCGCCTTAACATCCTTATCCGACGCCTTTTCTACGCACTGGCAGGAATTGGACCAGTACCAGTGTTTCTTTACGGTGCTTTTCTTCTTTTTAGCGGTTCTTTTCATTGTTTACCTTTCTAAAAGATATATGGAATGAACATTTTCGACTTCTTCATGTATTGCCTGTATTCTTCCCCGAAACCCTTTATCATTTCCCCTTCTTCCATGCGGGATGTAACATAAAGGGCTGCTGTGTTAATTATTATAAGTACTATTTGTGCTGTCTCAATACGTTTAAAGAACACGCCGAATCCAAGCAGTATTAAGGAACAATACAGCGGGTGCCTGATGTATTTATACATGCCCGTAGTTACCAGCTTGGTTGTAGCCTCAAATTCAGACATACTTTTAGGCTTACCCATGGATACCAAAAGCATGAACCCGCCAATGGCGACGAAAATACTTAAACACAGAAATAGCCAGGATATTATCTGCATAGGCGAGAAAGGATCGACAAACCAGTACTTAATATCGAGAATAACCATAAGCGCGATTGATTCAAAGGCAAAGAACCGGGCGATGCCGTGATAACGGCCGTGTTTGATTGAGATGAACCAGGAGAATACCACAATGCCTGCAGTGACTCCGATGAATTGAATGATCTGTGCTTTGTCCATAAAACCTCCAAGAATGTCTCAATAGTCTCAGATAAACCGTCTCAGGTGGATCGTCTCAGATGAAACGTCTTGACCTGTTTTTTAAACCAATAATTCCGCTTTAAGTACCGTTATTGCCTGACCTTTAATCTCCACCCTGCCATTGATGAACCTTGTTTTCAGCCTTCCGCCTCTTTTTGACAGTTGGATTGAATTTAAAGCTGTCTTGCCTGTCTTCACGGACCACAGCGGTGTTAAGGCGCAATGGGCTGAACCTGTTACCGGGTCTTCGCTTACTCCCAATGCGGGCGCGAAACATCTCAGGGAAAAATCAGCGCCTTTGCCTTTGCTCGCCGCGGTAATTAAGAGGTGACCCATGCCGTTTACTTCAAGGGCAGCTAAATCGGGCTTTGCCTTTATAATGTCACTATCAGACTTTGCCACTGCAATTACCCAGTTATACTGGCTTGAATACATTTCAACAGGCTGAAACCCGACTATCTTTTTAAAGGCTTTATGCGTTTTAACCTTTTTTAAAGGATATGAGGGAAAGTTCATGGATATCCAGCCGTTTTCATTGGTGATGGTCAAAACCCCGCCTTTTGCCTTAAATATTATCTCTTCCCCGGGCTTGCGCATGCCCAGTGAGTACAGAATGTGCCCGGACGCCAATGTAGCATGGCCGCAAAGAGGAACTTCAGCGGCAGGAGTAAAATACCGGATCTTATAATCCCTGCCGTCAGGTATTATGAAAGCGGTCTCAGAGAGGTTCATTTCCAGGGCAATATCCTGCATACGGGAAGTTTTCATCGTCTTATCAACAATCATAACCCCGGCAGGGTTGCCTCTAAAAGGCACGGCTGTAAAAGAGTCAACCTGGTATATCACGTTTTTATTGGTCATATTTGCTCCTATTTCGTCGTATTATAGCACTGGTAGCCGCAACCTTCAGGTTGCGCAGGGCTGGCAGCCTTACGCAACCTTCAGGTTGCGGCTACCAAATCCTGTCGGACAGCGCGGGAGCGCTGTCCCTACACATCTGTTTTAAACCCGATATCCACTTCACTTGCCATCTGCCCGCCGCGGATTCCCCAGTTATCCTTTGGTATGTCGTTTATTATGATGAAGATATCCGTTGGCGCCAGTTTTGTCGTTTTACATACGTTTTCAACGATTTTCTTATACAACTCCCTTTTCGCGTCCTTTGTCCTGCCCGCGAACGCGATAACCTCGACAATGGTAAAGTTCTCATCCCTGCCGTCAAAATGCTCGGCGTCATACTCGGTTAGCAGTATAGTCCTGTCATTCTTGGGTATCTTAAAAGCCGAAACCAGCGCCTGATGCACCCCGTCCAAAAGAGCCCTCTTGTGCTGCTTTTCCTTACCGTCGCGCATGTGAATTTTGATTAGTGGCATTTGTTTTCTCCTGTTTCATTTTTTATACGGCCTATATTTTGTCTCCGGTTTTTCTGCATACCATTTATATCCCTGCCATAAAAGCCAGTCCTTTGCATTCTTAATGGTTTCCGGTGGTAATTCATATCTATATGGCAACCCCTGAATTAATTCAAGTTCTTTAACTAATAATCCATATTCCAACTTGCTTATTTCAAACGGTTCCCATTCAGCAGTCCTTCCGGTTGAAATATCCGGGACTCTCATAAAAATAGAATTTAATATATCAAGCGGGGGTATTATCTTTGCCTTATTTAGTATTAAAGTGTCCTGTAAGAATGCAAGGACAGATTCTTGCTTATTATAAAATCCCCCTGCTAGGTCCGGAAATAGTGTATACCTTATTTTTTTCACAATCACCCTCCCTGTCTAATGGCTGCGGCTCAAACGTTGTAACATTGGTAGTCGCACCCTCTACGACCCACCGGGGTGCGCAACGCGGTGGTTTGAACTGTCAGTCGTTTGCGTCTTTCAATTCCTACTCTAGGCGCAGGCCGGTGGGGCGTAGGCCTGCGACTACAAAACACCAAACCTGAGCCGCAGCAAGCGGCGGCTCTACCAGAACCTTTTTTTTACCTGCAGAACTTCAGTATCCTGTCCTTTAAATCCTCGTCCTGAAGCACCTTGTCTATTTTAACAGATTTATCCCCGAAGGCTATCATATATACTATATATTCACCCATTTTCCGTTTTATTATATTCAGGTCTTTCAGGCCCGGCACCTCATTTAGGTACTTGATGCTGAACATCATGTCCTGATAATCGCTTCCTTCGATTTCCGGGTTGTAATACAGGACTTTTTTGGGTATCTCTATGGTTTTATTTACATGTTTATATGCCGGATCTGTGAATGATATGGAATATACCGTTGTTTTTATGAGCTTGTTTTCAAGATCATGGTTCTCTATGACCTCGCCCAGCCCGGTTTCACTCATTGCGCAGCTTATCCAACTGCTGTGGTCGTCGCCGCTTTCATCATACTTGTATTCTATGGTTTTATTATTGTAAACATCAAAAAACGCCATCCCTGACACTGCCTCGGAAAATTGGACATAACCGTACTTTCCGTTCTTTGTAAGGTATTTTTCGTATATACCGGCCGACTCAGGAGCTGTGTACTGGAATATGGCATTTTTATCCTTATCAAGGACTTTAATTACTACCTGATCTGCGGTATCCAGCGCGTTTTTGGAGGGAATTCCGGTTTCGGCTTCCTGCGCTGATGCGCTCCCGGATTTACCCTCTTCATGAGCCGCTTTCTTCCCCGGTCCGGTTTGCCAGCATCCGGAAAGCAACATCAAAACGACCGCAGCAACCGCTGATCTTTTCCAAAAAGCCATTATTTATTCTCCTCTGAAAACGGCTTTAACTCAACCTTTTCCTTGCAATACCCCGATACAAAATCCAGCTCTTCGGTCCTCTCGGCTGTCAACCAGCCGCCGACAGAATATAATACCTCGTCATTGTTCTTATATATGGTAAGTTTTTTCTTTTTATACAGGCTTATCCACGCGTCCCTGTATTTTATCCACGCTTTCTGGGACTTTTTAAGGGCGCTGAAATATTCTTCCTTGAATTCCTTCAGGTTTGCCGCTGTCATTTTATTCACATCTGAAGCCGACATATCCTTAACCCAATCATCTCCCACAACAACCGCTTTATCATAAGCTTCATTAAGCTTTTTATCCAGATTTGCGTATTCTTCCGCGGTTTTTATCTGCGGCATGATATTTCCGTCCAGATGCAGGCAACCTGTCTTTATGCCTGTTAAGTATAAAAACCTGCGTTAAAGTCTGTACCTGGTCCCTGATAGAGCCGTCGGCAAACAGCTCATACGCCCTTTCACTGTCATTATCCTTTATAATTTCATATTGCCTGCAAATAGTATCAAAATCGCCTTTCATTCCGGGTGATAGTTCAAAAGCCATCCTGCCGGCCATTTTTTTAAGCTGCTGTTCCCTCAATAAACCCTGTACATTTACCCAGTAGTTGCTGTCAAGTGTGCCTTGTGAAAGATCGCTATAATCCACGCGCTTTGGATGTTTTTTATTTCTAGTGTCATTAATGAACTTATTCATGACGTCGCTTTCGTAGTATTCCCCGCCGTTGGTCAGTGTGTATTGCCTCCACATATCCCTGGCCTTCTCAAAATCCTGCCCGACACCCTCGCCGTTTAAGTACATTGAAGCCAGCGCAAGGTAGTTTTTATACGAAGCGGCCTGATAGCAGTCAAAAGCCTGCCTATAATCCTGCTCCACATCCAGTCCGAAATAATAATCATCACAGCCCGGTTCGGCAATGGCAGGCGCGACAAGCATGGATAAGATAATGATAAATATTCCTGTTTTTTTCATTAATCCGCCTTATAGTTTTTTGTAGAGCCGCTGCTTGCTGCGGCTCAGACGTCGTAACAGATCAAACATCGCAACATTGGTAGTCGCACTCTCTACGCCTCACCGGGGTGCGCAACGTAGCGGTGTGAACCATCCGTCTTTTGCGTCCATCAATTCCTAATTTAGGCGCAGGCCGATGGAACGTAGGCCTGCGACTACAAATACCAACCATATACCTGCCAACCCTGAGCCGCAGCAAGCGGCGGCTCTACGAGAATCAAATACACTATAGAGAAGCCACCTGTGGGCCTCTCGCTTTCCTGCCTTGAGATGGGCACGGGTCCCATCTCTACAAAGTTAATTACGCAAAAATCCCCGCAATAAATTTCATTATTACATTTAGTATTTTTGGAACAAATATAACTGCCAGAACAATTGTTAGCAAGAAACCCACAACGACTCCGGCTATTTCGAGCCAGACCATAATTCCTGATAAAGACTTCGACATTTTCAACCTAAAATCAGCATCCAATATTTCAAAATCGGTTCCTGCGGATTTTCCATTAAGGTTAAACCCTGTGACCTCCCTTATAATATCTGCCGGCATATCAAAAAACAGGTCAACATCGTCTTCAGCGCCTTTTTGTCTTTTAATATAACCTTTCTTCATACTTTCATAAAATTCCGGGAGTTCCCCGCGCTCAGTTATGTTTAATACGTCTTTGTCACCATTATGTACAACAGCCCATATGTTTTTACCATTTTTCCAGGCTTTACAAGTACTGTTCATGACATGGTCATCCATAGAAAACGCAAGCACATTTGCATTAACTGAAACTTTCCTCATGAGGCTGTTTTTTGACACCGGGCTTTCAGATGTATCTGCAGGCTATCAGATACCACCCATTTTTCAAAAGTTTGCCACATAAAGGATTGTCCCCAATTGAAGTCTTTTTCCCAGTTTTCCTCAACCCTATGATCTTTTTGACCCCGTCTATGGAATTCCCTTTTATGGCAACCAGTGAAATTGAACGCCCCATTATTTCCTCCATTACCGACATGTATTATCCTACAAAAAAAGGCGGGCTTTCGCCCGCCCCAATGTTTCCCTGAGCTTTGGGCTCTGGGCTTTGTATCTTATTTTGCCCTGCGGAAGAACTCATCCACGTATTTCAGGTAGTAATTCACGTCAAATATGCCGTCGAGTTCCTTGGCTTCAAAGTTCTTTTTAACATCCGGGTCAGCGAGCAGCGACGTTATGAAGTCCGGGGATTCGCCTCTCCATACCCTCATGGCGTTGTCCTGCACTATTTCATACGACTTTTCCCTTGTCAGGCCCTTCTGGACAAGCGCAAGCAGGAGCCTCTGGGAGAATATAGCGCCCTTCAGGTAATGCAGGTTGCGCTTCATGTTTGACGGGTATACCTGCAGTCCGTCCATAACCCAGTTCATCTTGTTGATTATATAATGAAGGAGAATGAATGTGTCAGGTACCGTAATCCTCTCCACTGAAGAGTGGGATATGTCCCTCTCATGCCATAGGGCTATATTTTCGAGCGATGATATGGAATTTGACCTTATAACCCTGGCCAAACCTGTTATCTGCTCGCAGACCACCGGGTTCCTCTTATGCGGCATGGCAGAGGAGCCTTTCTGGCCCTTTGCGAAGGGTTCTTCAACTTCAAGTATCTCTGTATGCTGCAGGTTCCTGATCTCGGTGGCAATTTTTTCAATCGAGCCTGCGGCAACAGCCATTACTGTCATTAAATACGCGTATCTGTCCCTCTGTATTACCTGGTTGGCAATCTCAGCCCTTTTCAGGCCAAGTTTTGTCATGGCTATCTTCTCAACATCCGGCGGTATGTTCGCGTAGTTGCCGACCGCGCCTGAAAGCTTTCCTACCCTGATATCCTCTTTCGCCGCTTTTAACCGTTCAATGCTTCTCTTCATTTCAAAATGCCATACAAGCACCTTAAGCCCGAATGTTATGGGTTCGGCGTGCACATTATGTGTGCGGCCTATCTGGACGGTGTATTTGTGTTTTGTCGCGAGTTTTTTGAGGGTGGCTACCAGTATTTTCATATCCGCTAAAACAATATCGCATCCCTTTACCAGCCTTAAAGCAAACCCGGTATCCACAACATCAGATGAAGTAATTCCCATATGGATATACCTTGAGGCAGGCCCTACATGGTTGGCTACGGATTCAGTAAAAGCGATAAGGTCATGGCGTGTCCTGAGTTCTATTTTATCTATTTCATCTATGTTGAAACCGGCTTTTTTCTTTATGACTGCCATGTCTTTCTTTGGTATCTTGCCCTTTTTAGCCCATGCCTCGCATACAGCCACTTCCACGTCAAGCCATGACTGAAACTTAGCTTCTTCCGTCCATAGCGCGCCCATTTTTTCGAGTGTGTAGCGTTTAATCATAGTAAACCTCCCCGTTATATATACCTGGCATGAGTTTAAGAGACAAGAGACTGGAGACAAGAGTTTAGGGTCCCTTAAACAGCAAAACCGGTAAAATCTGAAGCGAAGGACATTATACTACAAGTAAGACGGTTTGTCTTTAAGAAATAGATTGTATTAGCCCGAACGGCAGTTATTTCCTCCCCTCTCCTCTTAGGAGAGGGGCTGGGGTGAGGTGAACCTTGCCTTTAATGTCCCCTCACCCTACCCTCTCCCGGGGGGAGAGGGATAAAAAACGGAACCCAACCTTACTGGCGGACACACAGGTCCTCCCCTACAGGGTTTGTAAATATTGACAATACAAATAAAAAAGGCCGGAGATTTCTCTCCGGCCCGTATTTTCCAGACTTAAGACTGTCGACTTACTCCAGTCTCCAGTCTCTTGTCTCTCTACATCAAACGTTTACTTCAATCCTTCTTTTGCAACAATCTCGGCTATCTGCACGGCATTTAAAGCGGCGCCTTTTCTTATCTGGTCTCCTACCACCCACAGGTTATATCCGTTTCCTGAGCAGGAGATGTCCTCCCTTATGCGGCCTACGGAGACGTTATCCTTGCCTGAGACAAAAAGCGGCATGGGGTATTTCTTGTTTGCCGGATCGTCCTCAAGCGTCACTCCGGGGGCATTCTTCATCAGGTCCTGGATCTCTTTAACCGATAATTTTTTCTCGGTCTCTATCATTATGGACTCTGAATGCGCGCGTAATACCGGCACCCTGACGCACGTGCAAGATATCATCATCTCAGGCTCGTGCATAATTTTTCTGGTCTCGTTTAATACCTTGAGTTCTTCTTTTGTATAACCGTTATCCGTAAAGGCGTCAATATGCGGTATCACGTTCCACAGGAGCTGGTACGCGAATTTTTCGACCTTTAACTGCTTGCCCGCTGCCCAGTCCTTTGCCTGCTGCTGTACTTCAAACATGGCCTTGTCGCCCGCGCCTGAAGAAGCCTGGTATGAGGAAATCACCATCCTCTTAATCTTCGCGGCGTCATGTATGGGTTTTAACGGCACTATGGCTATGATGGTCGTGCAGTTCGGGTTGGCTATCACGCCCGTGTTCCAGCGGCAGTCCTCGGGGTTTATCTCCGGGACAACGAGCGGAACGTCCTTTTCCATCCTGAAAGCGGACGTATTGTCTATGCACAGCGCTTTTGCGTCGGCCATATCCTTAAGGTACTGCTTGGATAAGGAAGCTCCGGCTGACGCCAGGACTATGTCCACGCCTTTAAACGAATTTGAGTCCAGGAGCTCGACAGTCAGGTTCCTGCCCTGGTACTTCATCTTTTTACCCACTGACCTCTCGGAAGCCAGGAGTTTCAGGTTCTTTATCGGAAACTTCCGCTCCTCGACTATCGAAAGCAGTTCCTTTCCCACGGCGCCCGTCGCGCCCATAATCGCTACGTTGTATTCCTTGCTCATGTTTGTTTACCTTACCCTTTCTTCATATAGTGTGTTCCATATTATTGAAGATTGTTGATAGTAGATTGTTGATTAATAGACTATTAATCCGCAATCTAAAATCTACTATCTTAATTACATATTACTTTACAAACCCCGCCACAAAATCCCCAAGTTCCCTCGTCCCCATTCCCATCTTGCCTGCCGACATGGATGGTATCTTTCCGGTAGACAGCGCTGCTGTTACTGCGTTATCTATGGACTTTGCAAGTTTGTCCTCGCCCATAGTATCCATCATCATGGCCGCGGCGTTGATTGCTGCGAGCGGGTTAATGACGTTTTTGCCTGTGTACTTCGGGGCCGAGCCGCCGATGGGTTCGAACATGGATACGCCTTCCGGGTTGATGTTTCCTCCGGCCGCTATTCCCATGCCGCCCTGTATCATGGCGCCCAAATCGGTGATGATATCGCCGAAGAGGTTCTCTGTGACGATAACGTCAAAGAATTCCGGGTTCTTCACAAACCACATTGTCGTGGCGTCCACGTGCGCGTAATCCTGTTTTATGTCCGGGAAGTGTTTGTCTCCCATTTCCTTATGCGCCCTGACCCAGAGGTCTCCGGTGTGCGTTAATACGTTGCATTTATGCACGAGCGTTAACATATTCTTTTTATTCCTTTTGCGCGTAAGTTCATAAGCGTACTTTATGCACCTGTCCACTTCAAAGCGCGAATATACCATGGTCTGGGTGGCGATTTCGTTCGGCGTGCCTTTTTTTACCACTCCGCCCATGCCCGTGTATATGCCGCCTGAATTTTCCCTGATTACCACAAACTCTATGTGTTCCGGCCCTTTGTCCTTAAGCGGGGTTTCCACGTTAGGATAAAGTTTTACCGGCCTTAAATTGATGTACTGGTCCAGGGCAAAACGGATCTTTAAAAGAATGCCCAGCTCCAGGATGCCCGGTTTTACGTCCGGATGGCCTATGGCCCCGAGATAGATGGAGTCGGCTTTTTTGAATTCCTCCAGAACCGAATCCGGCACCATTTCCCCGGTCTTCATGTACCTCTCGCCTCCGAGGTCATAATCCACAAAATGCAGCCCGACATTATGCTTTGCAGCCGCGACTTTTAAAACTTTAATGCCTTCCGCCACTACTTCCGGGCCTGTTCCGTCCCCGCCCATTACCGCGATGTTGTAGGTCTTTCCCATAATAAAACCTCCAGTGTGTTAGCCCAGAGCCCAAAGCCCAGAGCGAAAGTTATACGACAATCCCAAAGCCCAGAACGAAAGTTATACTGCAACCCCAAAGCCCAGAACGAAAGTTATACTGCAATCCCAAAGCCCAGAGCCCAAAACTCAAGTGGTTTTTCTCGGCTTTGAGCTTTGGGCTGGTACTATTTTATTTTAAACTTAGTCTTCCCGTACGCGATCAGCCCGCCCGCTTCCACGAGCTCCTGCATAAACGGCGGGATTGGCTTTACTTTATAAGTCTCGTTTTTGGTTATGTTCTTTATCACGCCTTTGTCAGCGTCTATTTCCACGGTGTCGCCTTCCTTTATCTTAAGGGAAGCTTCCTCAGACTCAAATATCGGCAGCCCGATGTTGAATGAATTCCTGTAAAATATCCTGGCGAAATCCTTCGCGATAACGCATGATACCCCTGCGGCTTTAATGGCCACCGGCGCGTGCTCGCGCGAGGAACCGCATCCGAAATTCTTTCCCGCGACTATGATATCGCCTTTGCCCACTTTTCCCGCCCAGGTCTTATCCGCGTCTTCCATGCAGTGCTTTGCCAGCTCCGCAGGGTCGGATGAGTTTAAGTACCTCGCCGGTATGATAAGGTCAGTGTCTATGTCGTTTCCGAACCGCCAAACTTTGCCTGTGAACTTCATAAGAAAACCTCCGTATTTAGCTCAGAGCCCAAAGCTCAAAGCTCAAGTTTTAAGATCAAAAACAACCCCGCCTTCAGCCCTCACTTGGGCTATGGGCTCTGGGCTATTTCTTCAAACCTTCCGGCGTTCCTATATACCCCAGTACCGCGCTTGCCGCGGCTACTGCCGGGCTCGAGAGGTATACCGAGCTTTCGGTATGTCCCATCCTGCCGACAAAATTCCTGTTTGTCGTGGACACGGCCACTTCGCCTTTTGCCAGGATTCCCATGTGTCCGCCCAGGCACGGGCCGCAGGTGGGCATTGAAAATACCGCGCCTGCTTTCATGAATATGTCAACCAGCCCCTCTTTCATGGCCTGCACGTATATGTCCCTGGTTCCAGGGAATATCAGGCAGCGCACGCGGGAATTTATCTTCCTGCCTTTGAATATCTTTGCCGTAATCCTTAAATCATCCATCCTGCCGTTTGTGCATGAACCGATGACTGACTGGTCTATCATGACTTTGCCGAGCTTGGAAACCGCCTTTGTGTTCTCAGGCAGGCTCGGGCACGAAACTATGGGTTCAATCTTCGCGCAATCGTACTCAATGACTTTCTCATATTTGGCGTCCTTATCAGAGGTAAATATCTTCCACTTATGCTCGGCGCGCGCTTTTACATACTCCATGGTTATTTCATCCGGGTTCATAAGCCCTGCTTTTCCGCCGGCTTCAATTGCCATGTTTGACATGGTAAGCCTTCCGTCCATTGACATCCTGTCTATTACCGGCCCTGTGAATTCCATTGCTTTATACAGCGCGCCGTCAACTCCGATGTCGCCGATGGTATGAAGTATCAGGTCCTTCGCTCCCACCCATTTATTAAGCTTTCCTTTATATATAAACTTGATTGATTCGGGTATTTTGAACCACGCCTTGCCTGTCATCATGCCGAATGCGGCGTCAGTGGAACCCACGCCCGTTGCAAAAGCGCCCAAAGCGCCGTATGTGCAGGTATGCGAGTCCGCGCCGATTACGAGGTCTCCGGGCACGACAACTCCCTTTTCAGGAAGCAGCGCGTGCTCTATGCCGACTTCGCCCTGGTCATAGTAATGCGTGAGCTTCTGCTCATGAGCGAATTCGCGCAGCATCTTTGCCTGCTCAGCGGATTTGATATCCTTGTTCGGCGTAAAATGGTCGGGCACAAGCGCTATCTTGGTCCTATCCCAAACCTTTGTGGCGCCGGACGCCTTGAATTCCTTAATGGCGATAGGGGCGGTAATATCGTTTGCCAACACAAGGTCGATATCGGCGATAATAAGCTCGCCGGGTTCTACGTGTTTTTTGCCTGACTTGAAAGCCAGGATCTTTTCTGCTATGTTCATTGCCATGATAAAACCTCCAGAAGTTAGTTAGACCGCGTAGAGTTTAAGAGACAAGAGATAGGAGACTGGAGTAAAAAAAACAACCCAAATCCCACAAAACCTCACCTTGCCTTTATTCTTACTCTTGTCTCCAGTCTCTTGTCTAGTTCTTACTCAGTTAAGTACTCTTGTCTCCAGTCTCTTGTCTCGCTATCCCTCAAACGTCATTTTTTGCTTTTATAATTCTCGAATTTACTAAGCGCATTAAGGTATGCCTTCGCGCTGGCCTCTATTATGTCCGTTGAGATGCCGCGGGCGGTTACTTCCCTGTCGCCTTTTTTAGCGCGTATCGTTACTTCGCCCTGGGCTTCCTCGCCTTTTGTGACCGACTTTATCTGGTAATCAACAATCTTTAAGTCTGCCTTTACTATCTCGTTAATGGCCTTATATGTCGCGTCCACAGGGCCGTCTCCGGTGGAAGCCGCCACTGATTTTTTTCCGGCTTTGCTTATCTCCACTGTCGATGTCGGGATTATGTTAGTACCTGTAGCCGAGTAAATTGACTCGAGCACAAAGGTTTCGTTGCCTTTTTTGCCCTGGCCTTCCATCATGGCTGTCAAATCCTCGTCAAAGACTTCCTTTTTCTTGTCCGCTATCTGGAGGAACTTCGGGTATATCTCGCTTGCCATCTCTGTCTCGCTTACCTTAAAGCCTAAATCAGCAAGCCTGTGCATTATGGCGTGCCTGCCGGAGCGCGAAGTTAAGATCAATTCATGTCCGGGTATGCCTATGGACTTCGGCGTCATAATGCCGAAGGTCGTTTCATTTTTCAGTATGGCGTCCTGGTGTATGCCTGAAGCGTGCGCGAAGGCGTTTGCCCCGACCACGGACTTATTCGGCTGTACCGGCATTCCGGTTAAGCGCGAGACCATCTTTGAAGTCTTGTATATTTCCTCTGTTTTGATGCCTGTCGTAAAACCGTAAATGTCCTCGCGGGTCTTTAATGCCATAACAACTTCCTCAAGTGCCGCGTTGCCCGCCCTCTCTCCGAGGCCGTTAATGGTGCACTCAACCTGTCTCGCGCCGTTTACAACAGCGGCCAGTGAGTTTGCGGTCGCCATTCCAAGGTCGTTATGGCAGTGGACCGCTATGACAGCTTTGTTAATATTCGGGACGGTATTCATCAGTTTCTTTATCATGGCCCCGAATTCTTCCGGGGTCGTATAACCTACCGAATCAGGAATGTCGACTGTTGTCGCGCCGGCTTTTATTACCTCTTCTACTATCTGGCAGAGGTAATCAAAACTTGTGCGGGTCGCGTCCATAGCCGAGAACTCCACATCGTCGCAAAAAGTACGCGCGTATTTAACGCCGTCTATTGCGCGCTTTAAAATTTCTTCATTTGTCGACCTTGTTATGAACTTCACGTGCTGCGGGGACGTGCCAATAAATGTGTGTATCCTTCCCCTCTTGGCGGGTTTTATCGCTTCCGCGCAAGCGTCAATGTCTTTTTTCACGGAACGGCACAAACCCGCGATTATGGGTTTCCTCACAACTTTGCTTATCTCTTTTACGGATATAAGGTCGCCCGGCGAGGAAAAGGGAAATCCCGCCTCTATTATGTCAACATTGAGGCGCTCTAACTGCAGCGCTATCTCAAGTTTTTCTGCCTTTGTTAGCGACGCGCCCGGAACCTGTTCGCCGTCACGGAGCGTCGTGTCAAATATCAGGATCTTTTCGTTTTTCATAAAGCACCGCCTTTACGTTAGTCTCATGACCCAGGACTCAGGACCCAAGTCAAAACCAGATCCGAATCTGTCACATATCCTTCCTTTCCCAGCCCTCAAGCCCATAACCCAGTTACCTGGGTCATGGGGCTTGGGTCTTGGGACTATATCATTTATTTCTTTTTCTTCTTTGCAACCTTGCCCGCTGATTTCTTTGAAGCCTTTGCCGCAGGAGCTGTCTCTTCCTTTTTCTCGTGTATCCACGGCATCATCTTGCGGAGCTGCCTGCCTGTTACTTCTATGCCGTGATTAACGTCTGCCCTTAAGAGCGCGTTGAATTTCGGCTTATTTGCCTGGTTCTCGAGGATCCATTCAGTGGCGAATGTGCCGTCCTGGATCTCGGTTAATATCTTCTTCATTTCTTTCTTTGTCTCGGCCGTTATAAGCCTCGGGCCCCTTGTGATATCTCCGTACTTGGCTGTGTCTGAAACCGAGAAGCGCATTCCGGCGATTCCGTTCTCATACATCAGGTCAACGATGAGCTTGAGCTCATGAAGCACTTCAAAGTAAGCCATTTCCGGCTGGTATCCGGCTTCTACGAGCGTTTCAAATCCCGCTTTTACAAGCGCTGATGTTCCGCCGCAAAGCACCGCCTGCTCGCCGAAAAGGTCTGTCTCTGTCTCTTCAATGAATGTCGTCTCGATGATTCCCATCTTGCCGGCGCCCATTCCCTTGGCGTACGCTAATGCGATGTCTTTTGCCTTGCCTGAAGCGTCCTGATGAACCGCGATAAGCGACGGAACGCCTCTGCCTTCCTGGTACTGCCTGCGGACCATGTGGCCCGGGCCCTTCGGAGCGATCATGATAACATCGACATCCTTAGGCGCCACGATCTGGCCGTAGTGTATGTTAAAGCCGTGCGCGAAGGCGAGTGTCTTGCCTTTCTTCATGGAGTCCTTTACGTAGTTCCTGTAAATGACAGCCTGAAGCGCGTCCGGAACCAGCATCATGATGATGTCGGCTTCCTCGGCAACTTCTTTCGCGGTGTAAACCTTGAAACCCGCGGCGATCGCGTTGTCATAGTTTTTCGTGCCTTCGAGCTCGCTGACGATGACGTCCACTCCTGAGTCCCTCAGATTCTGTGAGTGCGCGTGTCCCTGTGAGCCAAAACCGATAATACCAACCTTCTTTCCTTTCAGCAGTGCTAAGTTCGCGTCCTTGTCATAATAAACCTTGATCATTTATTTCTCCTTTCAAATTTTCGGGCATCGCCCGGATTTTTTTAAAACTTTTTTACTATTACCCTTCCACCCCTTGAGCTTTGGGCTCTGGGCTTATTTCTTCCCTTTTTTACTGCGCGTCATCGCAATCGTCCCCGTCCTTACCATTTCCTTAATGCCGTAGTCGCTTACTGCCTCGATGAAGGAGTTAATCCGCTCGTCGCTGCCGGTGACTTCCACCAAGTACGCGTCTTTTGCCGCGTCGAGCACGTTGGCTTTAAACGCCTTTATCACGGCCAGCATTTCTGTTTTCTTCTTTGTCACGCCTATCTTCACCAGCGCGAGTTCGCGCTCCACATGCGTCTCGGCGCTCATATCCACAACTTTGATGACATCAATAAGCTTATTTAACTGCTTCATAATCTGCTCAAGCACAAGCTCATCGCCGCTGGCCACTATGGTCATGCGCGAAGTAGTCGGGTCCTCTGTCTCGCCGACAGCCAGGCTGGAAATATTAAATCCCCTGCCCGAAAAAAGCCCCGCGGCGCGCGCAAGCACGCCCGGCTGGTTTTCCACTGTTACCGCTATGATCTTGGTTTGCTCCATAAAATGCTCCTTTAATTTAAGATTTGAAATTTAAAATTTGAAATTGATATCTCAAACCAAAACTCAAACCGTTTTAAACTGTCCTTTCGCCTTCAATTTAAAATTTCAAATTTCAAATTTTAAATTACGCCAACCCTCCGTCAATCATCGTATGCAGCGCGGCTCCTGTCGGGACCATCGGGAAAACGTTTTCTTCCCTGGATACCGTGAAGTCCATAACAACCACGCCCTTATACGCAAAGGCTTCCTTCAGGGCTTTTTCAACATCGCCCTTTTTGTCTATCTTCATGCCCTTGGCTCCGTACGCCTCGGCAAGCTTTACGAAATCAACAGACTGCTCGATAAGCGTGGAGGAGTAACGCTTGCCGTAGAAAAGTTCCTGCCACTGCCTTACCATGCCGAGCCAGCCGTTATTTAAAATAACTATCTTTACCGGATATTTATACTTAACAGCCGTGGCCAGTTCCTGGATGTTCATCTGAATGGAACCGTCTCCGGCAATGTCAATAACAAGCTTATCCGGGTTGCCTGCCTGCGCTCCTATGGCCGCTGGTAGCCCAAATCCCATAGTACCCAACCCGCCGGACGTAATAAATGTCCTCGGCGTTTTGAACTTTGAGAACTGAGCTGCCCACATCTGGTTCTGCCCAACCTCGGTTGCGATGATGGCTTCGCCCTTTGTGAGCTCGGCTATCTTTTCCACGACGTACTGTGGCTTTATCTCTTTCTCCGTATCCTTATATGTCAGCGGGAATTCCTTTTTCCACTGCCCTATCTGCGCGTGCCATGTCTTATGGTCCATCTTTTTTATCTGAACCGTCATCTCTTTCAGTATATTCTTCGCGTCGCCGACGACCGGAAGGTCCGCGCGCACTATCTTTGAAATGGACGCCGGGTCTATGTCTATGTGAAGTATCTTCGCGTGAGGAGCGAACTCAGATACTTTGCCTGTTACCCTGTCGTCAAACCTCGCGCCCACGGCGATTAAAAGGTCTGATTCCTGAACCGCGTAATTCGCGGCCCTTGTCCCGTGCATGCCGAGCATGCCGCAGCTTAGCGGGTGCGCTGACGGAAAGGAATCCATGGCCATCAGTGTCGTGGTGACCGGGATGTCGGTTTTTTCCACGAACTTTGCCAGTTCCTCAGTCGCGCCGGATAACACCACTCCGCCGCCCACGTATAAAAGCGGCCTCTTTGCTTTTTCTATCATATCGACCGCTTTTTTTATCTCCGCTTTATTGACATCGTATACGGGTTTGTAGCCGCGTAAGTTCGGCTTCGCCGGGTAAATGTATTCGGTTTCGCCCGTGAAAATATCCTTGGGAAGGTCCACAACAACCGGCCCGGGTTTTCCCGTGGAGGCTATGTAGAACGCGTTCTTTATGGTCTGCGCCAGGTCTTTTATGTCTTTTACAATATAGTTGTGCTTTACGATAGGCCTTGTGATGCCTGTCATGTCAACTTCCTGAAACGCGTCGTTGCCGATTAAGTTTGTCGTAACCTGTCCTGTGAGGGCGACCATGGGTATGGAATCCATGTATGCGGTCGCAATGCCGGTGACTAAGTTTGTAGCGCCCGGGCCTGATGTTGCCAGGCATACGCCTGTCTTTCCCGTGGAGCGCGAGTAGCCGTCAGCCATGTGCGCCGCGCCCTGTTCGTGCCTTACGAGAACGAGGTTGATATCCTTCTCAGCATATAAAGCGTCAAAGAGCGGAAGAACCACGCCGCCCGGATATCCGAATATGGTATCCACGCCTTCCTTTTTCAAGCATTCAAGCAATATTTTGGAACCCAGCATAGTTTTTCTCCTTTATTTAGTGGTGCGTGATATGTGCTATGTGATACGTGAACTTCCCACATACCACTTGCTACTATCACCTTCCACAATTTGTCCCACCATATCACTTACCACACACCACGTATCACTTACCACGTATTAGTCTTTAAAAACAGCCCCTGTAGACGCCGATGTCACCATCTGCGAGTACCTGTAAAGAACGCCGCTTTTTATTTTCGGCTCCGGCTGTTTCCATTCGGACTTTCTTTTTGCCATTTCCCCGTCCGATATTTTCAGGTCAATTTTTCTTGCCGGAATATCTATGGCTATGATATCTCCTTCGCGCACCAGGCCGATGGGGCCGCCTTCCATTGCTTCAGGGGAGATGTGGCCGATGGCCGCGCCTCTCGTGCCTCCGGAGAACCTTCCGTCCGTAATAAGCGCCACGTCTTTATCAAGCCCCATGCCGGCTATCGCCGCGGTGGGAGCGAGCATTTCCCTCATGCCCGGCCCGCCTTTGGGGCCTTCATACAGGATGACTACTACATCACCGGGCACGATCTTTTTTCCGAGGATCGCTTTTTGAGCGTCTTCTTCGGAGCCAAAAACCCTTGCCCTGCCCTCCCTTTTCATCATCTCCGGCGCGACTGCCGACTGTTTTACAACAGCCCCATCAGGGGCTATGTTGCCGAATAATATCGCGAGGCCGCCCTGCTGCGAGTACGCAGTCTCCGCCGTCCTTATAACGTCAGTATTAATATTTTCCGCGTTCTTTATGATATCGCCGATCTTGCCCGCGACCGTCATTGCGTCCAGGTGAAGAAGTTTCTTTTTCGCGAGTTCCATCATAACCGCCGGAATGCCTCCCGCGTCGTTTAAATCCTCAATAAAGTGCTGGCTGCCGTCGGAACGCCTTGCCGGCGAAAGCTTGCACAGGTTCGGGGTCTTCGCCGATATTTCGTTTATCTTTTTTAAGTCAAACTTTAATCCGGCTTCATGCGCGATCGCAGGCAGGTGGAGCACAGTGTTTGTCGAGCCGCCAAGCGCCACGTCAACTGTAAATGTGTTTTCAAAAGCCTTATCAGTCAAAAGGTCACGTGGCTTTATATTTTTTTCCACGAGTTCAAGTATCCTCATGCCGGCGGTCTTAGCAAGCCTTATCCTCTCTGAATAAACCGCGGGGATAGTCCCGTTCCCCGGTAGGCCTAAGCCAAGCACTTCTGTCATGCAGTTCATGGTGTTCGCGGTAAACATTCCCGAGCATGAGCCGCAGGTCGGGCAGCAGGAATTTTCAATACCTGCCAGATCCTCTTTGGAAAGCTTGCCATTTGCAAATTCGCCGACAGCCTCAAAGCCGCCGGATATCAGGTCATAATTCTTGCCTTTGTATTTACCCTTTAACATGGCGCCGCCGCTGATGAATATGGACGGGACATTAACCCTGGCAGCCGCCATGAGCATGCCGGGGATTATCTTGTCGCAGTTGGGTATGAAAACCAGTCCGTCAAAAGGATAAGCGTTTGCCATGATCTCGATGCCGTCGGCTATTAACTCGCGGGAAACGAGCGAATACTTCATGCCCGCGTGGCCCATTGCTATGCCGTCACAAACGCCGATTGTCGGGAATTCCATGGGCGTGCCGCCAGCCATAAGGATACCGTCTTTCACGGCGCGCGCTATGGTGTTTAAGTGTATGTGCCCCGGAATAACTTCATTAAATGAATTAACAACGCCGATTATAGGTCTTTTCAGCTGTTCATCCGAATAACCAATGGCTTTAAAAAGCGCCCTGTGCGGCTGTCTTTCATTGCCTTTCTTCATCGCGTCAGATCTCATTTTATATCTCCTTTTACTAAATTTTTCGTTGCATATATGTAACTTTACGTGTATACAGAAAACGTAAAGAGTATATCAAAAATCAAACTTCGGTTCAACCGAAAAAGCCCTTAAAACTATGGCTTTTTTCTGTTTCACCATGAAAAACCCTTTATTTTAAAGGGGTTTTACAGCCTCAACCTGGAGCCTTATCATCTGCATTTGAACTACCTTATTATCTATTTGTTTTGTTGCCGTTAAAAACTTAGCTACAGCCTCGCCGATGAAGGATTCGCGCAGTTTTGCAGGCACCATATGGGTATAAGGAAGCCATGTGGTCCTAATCCAGGCGGCAAGGCCAGCCGCACCTTCATGCACGGCAACCTTAGGGTTAAGAAAAACCCGCACCGGCTGCAATCCGTTTTTCTTCAGGAACACTATATACTCCTCGGGTGAATAGAAATAGTAAGCGCCTTTGAATTTCTTAAAATACTTTTTCCACTCATCCTGTTTTGTCATATTTTCCACTATTTCATTCATTATTCCTGCGTTGCCCTTGCCGCCCATCTGGAAGAATATCCTGCCGCCCGGGCGTAAAACCTTATTTACGTTCTTCAACACTTTGTTCTGGTCCTTTATCCAGTGCAGACAGGCATTTGAAAAAACAAGGTCAAATGGCCCTTTTACATCAAATTTCTGCGCGTCAGCCTTTTTAAAACTCAGGTTCGGGTATGCATCAGCCGGGAACAACTTTTTCCCGAGCTTCAGCATCTTAGCGGAACTGTCCAGTCCCACGGTCTTTCCGCCGCTTGCTCTCTTCGCAATCTCCGCGGTAATCTTCCCGTCCCCGCAGCCAATATCAAGGACACTATCACCTTTCTTTACGCCGGTCTTAGAAACAAGCTCCATCCCCCACCTGTACTGGTTCTGAGAATTCTTCCTGTACTCCTGCGCGTTCCACTTGTCCATCATAAAGTTTCACCTACCTTTTCCCTCTCCCTTCCAGGGAGAGGGCCAGGGTGAGGGTCAACGCAGCACATACACAGCTGACCCTCCCGCAGTACAACTTCACCCCCACCTTGATCCTCCCCCTAAAAGGGGGAGGAAAGTGGATGGGACTATATAATATAGCAACTGTAAACAGACCTATCACGGCGCTTGAAACTTGGGGGTTTTTTGAGGTTCCCGGGTTTCTGCGCCGTTGCTCGCCTTAGGCGAGTACGACTACCAGAAGCCCGGTAAGTAAAAGGACTACTACCGGAAGAAGGACAGACGTATTAATGGCTGTGTTGATTGCGATAGAATTGCTGTAATTATTAGCCATTGTGCACGTCCTCCTTTGTGATTAGAATATAACAAAAATACGGGTGGTTGTCAAATAATATTTATGTGTTTAAATGTTCTTCGTAGAGACACAGCTTGCTGTGTCTCGCCTTTGACATTGGTAGTCGCACCCTCTACGCTTCATCGGGGTGCGCAAGCATGGTCTAGTCCGTCTTTCGTTTGCGTCATTGATTGATATATTAAAACGTGGAGTTGCATGAAATAAAATTCGCGGCCAAAGCATATAGAATATTATAACAAGATAAATACCACGCTTAATCCGACTTAATTAAATGCCGTAATACCTTTCAATTTCTTTTTTTAAAATCGATAACCTGTAGCACTTCAAAAGGCCGTTTATTTTTGGGTTATCGGTTAAATCATTCCAAGCCTTGTAATAATTGTCGATTACTTTGATTTTATCTTCAGAAAAATATTTAATTCTTTCTGTTTCTTTAAGATATTTTGTATAACAATCTGATTGCTTTGATAGTTTTCCACTCTTAATAATCTGATAATTATAAATATCAAAGTAATCAACAAACAAATTGTGCGGGATAGTAGTGTCGCCATACATCTTTTCGCACACGATATTTGAAACAAATCCAGGTATCGTTTTTTCCGCAAAGAAACAGCCTAATATCCCAATTAATATTGCGAACACCATCACAACGCCAATAATTTTAGTAATTTTTTTAAACACAACCACCTCCCGACAACCATCATTTTAATAGATTAGTAACTGGTCATACGTGGTCTGGTCCGTCTTTCGTTTGCGTTATTCAATCCCTTATCTAGGCGCAGGCCGGTGAGACGAAGGCCTGCGACTACGAAATCCAACGTCTGAGCCGCAGCAAGCGGTGGCTCTACAAAAAACGTGTATATTTACTTAACCACAACCGCCGTGCCATAACACAGCACTTCCGTCGCCCCTACTGCCACTTCTGATGCGTCGTAGCGCACTCCTATGACCGCGTTGGCTCCCAGCTGCTGCGCGTGGGCTACCAGTGCGTCGTATGCCTGGGTCCTGGCCTGCTCGCACATTTCCGTGTAGGCTCCTATGTTTCCGCCTATGATGGATTTTAGGCCGCCGAGGACGCCCTGGATAATGGTTGGGGTCCTGACAATGATACCGCGGACGAGGCCTTTGTGTTCTACGACCTTCATGTCGGGGATTTCAAAGGCTGTTGTTACGATGATGTTTTGTTTCATAAAACCTCCTGTATATATTTCCATCCTTCAGAGTATTTGTAGAGAGGGGGCTTGCCCCCTCTCGCCCTTCAACGCAGAGAGCCAGCAAGCCGGCTCTCTACAGGTTCATTTATTAAATAGAACCACGGCGCTATTTCTTGCGGATCTCATTGTGCAGCCTTAATACATTTCCAAAACAAGCCTCATATACCTCATACAAATCATTTCCCCCGTCAGCTATAAACTTATGCGGAAATGTCAAAGACCTTGCCCCGGCAGGGGTAAGAAAAACAAAACGGATCTTCCCGGATTTTGGCAAAGGATGTTCTTTCTCAATTGCAGCCTTCAAAACAAACTTTTCAGCTGAATTCACAAACACTCTTACAGCATCCCTCATTTCTGTTGACCATTTCTCGCCTATATTTCCACCACCCAAGCTTGTAAAAAATCTGGTATCTCCATCCTTATATCCGCTTATGGCCATATATACGGTGTTATCAGCTTCTTTTTGATACTCTGCAATTTCAACAATAACGCCCAATAACTGATCCGCAGTATCCGGTTTAGGATTTATTCCTTGGCTCCTTAACTTTGCCCAAGAAGCGAGAATCATCCTGGATTCCGCATTTTTATCACCAACTATTTTTTGAGGATCAATTTTTCCCAAAATTCGAGGGTCATCAGCATACATCAAACTCCGCATAACAGTGAACACTTCATAGCCCTTATCCTTCATGACTTTATCAGGTTTTTCCGAACAGCCGGAAGCAAGAACTAAAACAACAAATAAAAACGCAATTATTCCTTTCATTTAGCCTCCATTCAATTCGGGCGGCCACATGTCGGGTAAACCTTTTCGACAAGGCGAAATGTTGCCCATATAATTATATTTTGCTTGCTTCACTCGCAATGACGCCTTGGGGCCGCCCCTACAGGGATTGTAAATATTGCATTCGTAGGGAAAATTCGTGAATTGCCCTACAAAAACATTAACCTAATAACTTTGCTTATTTTCTTACATCCCGCCCCAGGCTGCGGCTTGTTTCAGTTTTAGGTATTGCGGTGCGAAGGTGTATTCTATGCTCACAAGACTGTATGGCGGCGTTTCTATGGCTCCGTTTATTGCTTCGTCGTACAGGGTCATTTTTATGTTTGTTTCAGGCAGGGTCCAGTTTACCGTCGAACAGCCGCATTGGGCTCCCTTTTGCCTTGATACTGGCGCTCCGTATTTTGATGTCAGACAGGATAAAAAGTAATCCTGCTCTTTTTTTGTTTTGGTATCGAAGAGCACTTCTATCTGGTAAAGCTTATTCTTAAAATTATACCTTATGAAAAGTATCTTCCCGGAAATTCCGCAGGTTTCCTCCGGCGGGCTTGAGTAACCTTCCCTGTATAAATTCATGACCTCTGTTTTATCCATATTCCAATGGAGGCGGCCGTATTTGAATTTTTTTGAGGCTAAATAATCAATTACTCCCTTAAAGTTTACATTCTGTGTTCCCATGTCAAGCAGCCCGGTCAGCCCGAATATGGCCGGGAATATCAGGCCGGCCAGCATTATCCCGGCAATCATTTTTTTCTGCTCCATGATTGTTGTAAACAGGCTTAATCCAAAAACCACAACAGCCGCGGAAAGTAGCATTAACATGGTAAAAACCGTCACGATTACAATCTGTCCGCCTACAGTTTCTCCCTTGCTTGAAAGGAACCCGCCCATAAATATCATTTTAAGCAGGCCAAAGAAGGACACCGCGCACAGGCAACCCGTGCCAATTATGACAATAGCAACACCCGTCTGAGCGCGGGCAATGCTTGTTTTTTTCTTTTGAACGGCGGCAAGTATGACAATCACCGCTATAATAACAATAACAGGTGTTATAAAAAACATATTTGCCTCCTCAAACTTGCGCTACCTGCGAAATCTAGAACTTACAGGACGCGTTGTAAATTGATATGGCGCTGTCGAGCTTTACTCCTGCATCTATCCAGTCCGCCAGTCCGATTATGGCAAACAGGCTTGTGACACATGCGCTGGATAAAAACACATTCAGCCACGCGCCGCTGTCTTTTGGCGTGTAATTTCCCATGCTTCCTATTAACACCCCGGAAGACACTGTAACTACAGCTAAACCCGCCAGTGAAATATACATGGTTAAATCATAACCTTTTTTAGCGTCTAAAAATGCCATATATGCAGTGCCGCTTTTTTCTTCAAACAGAAACAGTTTACTTACGTCCGGATGCTCCGCCGGTACAGTTATCATGGATGTTCTACCGTAAACATTAAATCCCATCGTTGTCTGGCTGAGTTTTTCAGCGCATTTAATCTCTGAGAAGCCCGGATTTTACATAAACGCGTTCACTTGCGCAGCCGGAAAAGATACTCAGAACAAATATTAATGTAAATACAATTGAAATGCCTTTTTTCATCAGTCCTCCTTATTTAAGGCCTGTATACGAACCTGACATCATCAATTACCAACTCAATATCTATCGCGTCGCCCGGGACTCCGTTTGTATAGCATGTGAAGTTTATCTGTTTTATGTTGCTTAATAAATCGTCAATGGTTCCACCGGAGAGGCTGTAGGACTGCCTTAAGTTTAATTCCCAGTCATCAAGGCCGGTGGAGAAGACTGACCCTATCTGATATGACGCCATATTTACATCGTCGGTTATGGTCACGAATAGGGTTTTAGTGCCTCCGTGCACAGTTCCGTTATAACGCCTTAAGAACATGAGTTTATTATATGCTCTTGCGTTAAGAGGTAAAGCGCTGCCGGTGGGGCCAGTTGAGATGGTTGCGTATCCATATGTCATACCTGCGGCGACCTGTACGGTCGTGGTCAGGGCGTACGCGTAAGAGCCGTTGCCCGGGGGCGGCGTGATGAGGCCCTGATAATGGATGACGCTGTCACCCATGGAGTTTGAACCCCATGTGCTGATTAAATTCGCGAGGTTGCCGTCCTCAAAATTATCAATATACAGGTCGGGCGGCGTGGATGTGCTTGTGGGTGTACATGTAATGGTCGGGCTTACCGTTACCGACATTGTGTTAGTTACAGTGCAGGTAATGGTGCGCGTAGCTGTAGGGTCGGCCGGCGCCGCAGGATCGTTCTTCTTGCAGGAAAATACAAAAGACAGGAATAGAACAACCGCCAGGACAGACAACAATACTTTTTTCATTTTCCCCCCTTAATTTTCAATATATTATTTAACTACATTATCCGCATTATTTTTGCTATCAACGGGTCCCATATCATCAGGATTGTCGTGCATATCGCGGTTATCAGGCTTATAAAAACAGCCCCCGCCATAACATCTTTAGCATGGCCTATGTCTTTGCTGTATCCCGGATGGATGGTATCTATTACTTTTTCTATGGCAGTATTTGTGATCTCAATGATTATTACAAGCATCCATGACGCCATGATTATGGCGAATTTAATCTTGGAGGTACCAAGCCATATGAGAAGAGCGGCGACGAGCATGCCGACACAGCCAAAAACCGTCATATTCTTTCTTGTGACAAAGCCGTATTGCACGCCTTTTAAGGCATAGATAAGGCTCTTCCAGAGTTTTGTAAGCATTTTATTTCCCCTTGTCGTTTTAGATATAATAACACAAAAAGAAGGATTTGTAGCGGTGGTATGTGGGTATTTCTTCCCCTCTCCTATATAGGAGAGGGGCTGGGGTGATGTGAATCAAGTTTTCACTTCCCCTCACCCTACCCTCTCCCAAGGGGAGAGGGATAAAAAAACAAAACAACACAACGTGACTCAACCGTGCGGGCCGTCACATGGCCATGTCCCGCAAAGCTGGAGGCAACCGCTAAAAGAAAATTTAGGAACCTATATATCCGCGCCTTACTATAATATTGCAGGGGCCACCGGCCCGCAGCAATAGACCATAATTGTTAATTCTTAATTGTAAATTGTTAATTGCCCTTACTCCGGATACTCCGCCTTGCCTGTCATTATATCGTTAACTTTCGGCATCCATTCGCTTATGTTTATCTTCTGCGGACATTTTTCCTCGCACACTTTACAGCCGGTGCAGGCTGACGCCCTGTCTTCAGGTTTCATCCACAGCTTATATGTGTACCTTGGCGAGCCCGGGTCGCCGTATACCGCGCCTTCATTATATAATTCAAAGTTCCTCGGTATTGCCACTCCCTGCGGGCATGGCATGCAGTATTCGCATTTGGTGCAGGGGATTACGGTGCGTTTCTGGAATTCTCCCTTGGCCATGAATATTAGGGTCTTTTCCCCGCCGCTTAACTGGTCAGGCCTGGACCTGTGGGCTGATTTTAAATTTTCCTCCACCTGCTCAAAGTTAGACATGCCGCTTAATATGGTTGATACTTCCGGGTGGTTCCAAATCCACTGCAGCGCCCACTCAGCAGGCGTCCTCTGTATGATGAATTCGCTGAACATATCGGCTATTTTTTTAGGCGGCCTTGCGAGCCTTCCTCCGAGCAGCGGCTCCATAACCACTACCGGGATGTTCTTTGAAGCCGCGTATTTTAATCCTGCTGTCCCCGCCTGATTGTCTGTGTCCATGTAGTTATACTGTATCTGGCAGAATTCCCATTTGTCATAGCTGTCAATAACACGGATGAACGACTCTGCCTTGTCATGGAATGAAAATCCTATGTGCTTTATTTTGCCCGCCTTTTTCGCGTCTTCCATTTTCTTAAACAGGTCAAATTTCCTCATCGCCGCAAGCCCGCCGTCGCCGATGCCGTGGAAAAGGTAATAATCAATGTAGTCCACATCCAGCCTTTTTAACTGAAGGTTCAGGAACTTGTCAAAATCAGCCTCTTCTTTCATAAGCCCGACCGGCAGCTTGGTCGCTATCCTGACTTTCGCCCTGTAACCGTCCTTTAAAGTCTTTCCCACAATCTCTTCGCTCATACCGTTGTGGTAAAAATAGGCGGTATCAATGTAATTGATGCCCTTATCAATTCCGTAGCGCATTATCCTTATGGCTTCCGCCTCGTCCACTTTATCCACGCCGGGCATCATCGGCAGCCTCATGGCGCCGAAACTAAGGGCGGATACTTTCCAACCGTCATTTCCAAATGGCCTGTATTGCATGTAAGTCTCCTTTTTATATCGGTTCATATTGTATTTTATCTGTCATTGCGAGGAGGCGCTTTATTTCTTTTCCGACGAAGCAATCTCGCTTTAAGTCTTAAAAACAGCAGGGATTGCTTCGTCGCCATAATCCAAAATCGGCTCCTCGCAATGACAGTCAAGATAATATCATAATATGTTGTTTGTATAAATCGAAAAGCCAAGGTTTGTCCGGACCGTATTGAACGTAAAAACGGTTTATTTTCCCTGCTTTATTATCTCATCCACTATCTTTTCCGCGGTAATGGTTATGTCGAAAACCTGCGCGTTTTTGGGCTCTTCGAGTATCTTAAATTGGCTCTCCACTATCTCCCAGCTCGCGTTATGGTGTGTCTTATTATGCTTAAGTCGTTTTTCAATAACGCTTTTATCGCCCTTTAAAAAAATCAGCTTCATATTCCCGTGGTCGTGCATTAACAGTTTTCTGTATTGTTCCTTAAGCGCGGTGCAGGCTATAACCGCGCTTCCGCCCCTGGCCAACTCCCTGTCCACTATGGCGCGTAAGGCAAACATGAGGTCTTTCATTTCTTTTTCGGTCATGGTGATGCCTTTGGAAAGCTTCTTGCGGTCTTCATGGGTTATGTATTCATCAGCGTCATAGAATGGTATTTTCAGCTTATCAGATATCATTTTTCCTATGGTAGACTTGCCCGACCCTAAAACGCCTGTGATGACGTATATCATTTTAAAGCCACTGTTACCAGGAAATGTCGTCAATAAAGGTAAAATTACTGTATGTTGAAGCCATGTCATTTTTCAGGGCTATCCTTACTTCCCCTATCATCTCGTATTCGGCAGTATCAGGCACCGAAAGCGACATGGAGTTCCACCCGGCCACAAAATATGTTCCCGGTGATATAGCCGGGTATACTGTACCGTCATAACCCACAAGCGTAAGCTCAGGCATGTATGTGTTTGCCACAACCGCCATCTCAGCCGTCAGGAATATTTTAGCGTCAACTGTTTTATTCCTTAAGTACACCGGATACCCTGTGAAGGATCTTTTTATGCCTATCCTGTCGTTGCTTAAGTCATACGCGCATTTGACTTCAAGGCCGTATGTTCCGCTGAAAACGGTGGTATCTGTCACTGCAACATAAGATGCAGCCCCGAGCGAATTATTCTTACCCCAACCCTGCTGTGTATTATCCTCAAATCCGTAAGCTTTTGACGATGCGTCAGGCGTTATCGTCTGCGTCACAGTCTGCGTGGCTGTGGAAGTCGGCGTGGCGGTATATGTGGGTGTTATGGACGGAGTTGCCGTATACGTCTGTGTATTTGTCTTAGAGGTAGTTATTGTCGGTGTGGCTGTTTCAGTTGAAGTCGGCATTATTGGCGTGTTAGGCGCTTTTTTGTGGCATCCCTGTATTAATAACATCCCGGACAAACATAGAACAGCAAATAACAAAGGCATAATGATTTTTTTCATAAATCCCCCTTATATATTATAAAAACTTATTCAACTTTTAACAGTTTCACCAGGAAGAGGCTTATGTCGGGGACATATGTTATAAGCATGAGCACCCCGAACATTATGACAATGAACGGAAGTGTGTGTTTAGCGAGCGACATTACCGGTTTCCTGAACCTGAAACTGGCGATGAAAAGATTTATGCCTGCCGGCGGCGCGTTATACCCTATCTCAAGATTTACGAGGAATATCATGGCCATGTGCACCGGGTCTATCCCGAAATCCCTTGCAATCGGCACCATGAGCGGCAGGACCACTATGAGCGCCGAGAAAACATCAAGCACGGCGCCGACAACGATAAGGAATATATTAAGCATCAGCAGGAAGAGCCATTTCTGCGTGATGTAAATCTTCATCCACGCGAGAATCTTCATGGGCACCTGCTCGTCGACCAAATAGTTCGTCAGCCCCATTGCTGACCCGAGTATGACAAATATTCCGCCCACCACTATCATGGATGACCTGATGATGCGCGGGACGTCTTTTTTTATGGATAAATCCTTTAATATGAGCACTTCCACCACGAAGGCGTAAAGCGCGGTTATTATGGCAGCTTCGGACGCTGTAAAAGTCCCGCTGTATATGCCCCATAACACGACAAACGGCAGCGGTATTTCCCAGGCCGCGCCTTTTATGGCAGAGAACAGTTTCTTGAATGAAAACGGCTCCACTTCAGCCGCTACCAGCCCCTCTTTAATGCAATAAAAAGAAAAGAGCAGTATGAGGATGGCTCCCGGTATGATGCCGGCTATAAAAAGTTTTGATATCGGGACATTTGCCAGAACGCCGTAGAGGATGAGCAGCAGGCTTGGCGGAAATAAAAGTCCTATGCTTCCGGCCGTGGTCACAAGCCCGAGGGAGAATTTTTCCGTGTATTTGTCCTTAATCAACATGGGCAAAAGCAATCCGCCCAGGGCTATTATGGTCACACCTGAAACGCCGGTAAAAGAGGTAAAGAACGCGCAGGCTATCAGTGTCACTATGGCTGTGCCGCCCTTAAACCATCCCACAAGCGAGCGCGCGAGCGCGATGAGCCTGACCGGTGCGCCTGACTCAGCGAGCAGGTATCCGGCAAATGTAAATAAGGGTATGGCGATGAGCGTGGGGTTCGTGCCTATCTTGCTTATCTCTATGATGACAACCGATGTGTCTATTCCCGCTATGGCAAAAAGCACCACGGCGAGCCCGCCGAATACAACAAACAGCGGGGTGCCTATTAACGCGAGCGATATTAACGCGAGCCCTACGATTATGGGTATCATTTTTTCTTTTTCTCCCTGATCATCGCCCCAATTGAATCAATGATCCCCTGCAGGTAAACAAGGGTCATGAAAAAGAACATCAGCGGGATTATGGTCTCAAGGACCCAGACCGGGACAAAGAAAACAGCCGGGCTGTCAGGCATCTCATTTAAAATGAATTCCACGGATGCTTTCAGCAGAAATGCCAGAATTAGAAAGGAAGCTATGCTGACTATGAGCTTAACAAGGTTCTTGTTTATTTTTTTAAGCGACCTGGAAACCACGTCGAGGTTTATGTGGCGTCCCTTATAAGCCGCCAGCGAAGCGCCGAGGAACGCCACCCACATGACAAGATAGCGCATCATGGTTTCGGCGTTAGGGATGCCCGAGTGGAACACAAGCCGCAGTATGATCTGCAGCGCGGAAATACCCAGCAACGCCAGGAACAGTATGACAACCACGACTTTTTGTATGTTGTATAGGCTGTAGTTAATGCGCTTTAAAATTTTCAACTATTTTTTTGCCTTTCTTCCGTCTTCCAGTATTTTTAACATCCTGTCGAGTGTGGGCTTGTCGTAGAACTTGCCCACAAGGTCATTGCCTGTTTTCACGCTTACTTCGTCAAAAAGTTTTAAATCCCCGGGGTTTTTAATATCGGTAAATGCCACACCCTGTTTTTTCAGTACGGCAAGCGCGTCGTCATTCTCTTTCCTTGATAGTTTAGTCAGCTTTTCAAAATACTTCTTGCCCTCGGCTTTTATCACTGCCTGATACTTTGGCGGTATCTTATCCCATGACTTTTTGCTGACGAGCACGCCGCCCGGGACATTTGCTATTTTAATATTAAGCATGGATTTTATCCTTGTGTTCCACTGCATGGCAATGGCCGAAAGGGGCGAACAGTACACTCCCTCTATCAATCCGGTCTGGAGTGACTGCATGACGTCTGTTATGCCGAGCGGTATCGGGACTATCTTTAAGTTTTTAAACATGGTCCCTACGAGGATGTCATCGCCCCATATCCACATTTTGGTCTTCTGCAGGTCGGTTAAGCTCTCAACCTTATTCTTGGTAAATACGTAAACAAACCCTACCTCGGGCCAGCCCAGGACCACATAGCCTTTTTTCAGGAATTTCGCCTCTATCTCCGGCCCCATCTTTGCCATCACGTTGTCTATGTCGTTATAATCCTTAAAAAGCAGGGGCAGGTTTAAAAGCCTGACTTCAGGCACGACTTCGCCAAGCCCCTGCGAAGTAAATCCCGCCGCCTGTATCTGATTGACCTTCATTTTCCTTAATACATCCTTTTCATCGCCCATGACGCCGCCCGGATAAAACTTAAACTTCACTTCGCCGTTTGTTTTTTCCGCGATAGCGTCATTTAATTCCTGTATGACGTTCATCCATGTGGAGCCGTCCGGTGCGATAGAAGCGAACTTGATCTCGTACTTTGCAGCCGCGTACATACTTGATGCCATCATAAATAAAGCCATTGTAACCATCCATAGTTTGCGCATATCATAACCTCCGTTGGTATTGAAGATTGTTGATTGCAGATTGCGGATTAAAAACCTTACAACATTGCCATGTCCATTAATCCGCAATCTTCAATCTGCTATCTTCAATTGTATTAAAACAACTCTTCCGCCTTCACCTTTAAGACCGCCGCTTTCCTCTTTGCCACCTGGGTAAAGAGCATTTCGGGTATTACATTATCATCCGCTGATTCAACGTTATTGATAAGCGTGTCGAACATCTGCTTATCCTGCGCCTGTACAGCGTAATACTTTGCCATAAAATAATCGGCAAGGACAAATTTCGCGCCTGAAACCGCCTTGACAGCGTCATACGCGGCTTTTGCCTTTTCCAGGTCTCCGCCAAACATCTTCGGCATCGCGTAGTATACTATCAGGAACAGGTTGGGCAGGCCGTAAAAATAACCCGGCTCAAGCTCCACTACCCTGTCTATCATGGCTTTCACCTTCGGCAAGTCCGCTATATCCGTAGCCGAGCTCCTGTTTAAGTTAATGTAGCTGCCCCAGGAAAAAGCAGTCCAGAACAGAGTCTCAACGTCATTTTTCCCGAACGCGGCAAGGGTCTTTGTAAAATCATCCAGATTGGTATCGACGACAGCCTTGAAATCCGAATTTTTCGTAAGTATCATCATGCCGTATTCTTTTGACTTCAGGTAAAACTGCGCCGCCTTTTTAAAATTGGCCTTTTCAAGTTTCTTATCCGTTGTAACATCCTCAAAGAAAGCCATGGCGTACATGCCGTATAGCTTGCAGCCCTTTAAAAGCAGGCCGTCATTTTCATAAGCGGAACCGCGGATCAACCCGTCTAAAAGCTTAAGATTGCCCGGTATTGCCTGATAAACAAAATCAGCGTCCGGGTCTGCAAAAAAAGCGTCAACCACATCGTCCATAATAAGCGCCGTGGTATTTACCACTGTCTTTTTAAGCGAACACCCGCTCAAAAGGATGAACGCCATTACAACAACTAAAAGGACTTTAATTTTTTTCATGTTAAACCTCTTTGTTTTTTTCCAACCTACGTACGCACCCCGATAAAACGTAGAGGGTGCGACTACTTGTATAATTCCACGTTTGCAGGTATCTTCTCATTCCATTTGCCGGTTGTATCGTCAAAAATCTTATATCCGACTATCGACGCCACATGCCCGCTTGTATCCGCTATGGCGTAGCCTATGCCTTTCGCGTACCAGTACTCCTCGGTGGTTACGCCCTTACCGTCGCCCGAGTCAAGCAGTACTTTCAGGTGGTAGCAGTCTATGTCGCCTGCCTCTGTTTTCCTTGTGACCCTCTCGACTATTTCAAAATCAGCCTTTAAGTTCCTGGTGATGGGTATGAATAAAAGGTGGGCCTCGCCCTGGCCTTCATAGTGCCACTTTGCCCCGGCTTTAAGCGGGAACTTTATTATGGGCATCTTCGGCTTTATATCCACTTCGATGGAAATATCAAAAAACGGGAACGGGTACTTTATCACCCTCATTGATACCCCGTCTTTATCAATACCGATCAAATAGCGCACATTTACCTGGGGTCCGTAAAAATAGAAATAATCGCCGTCGTCCTTTTTTTCAATCTTTATGATTTCAGCCTTAACAAATACTTCCTTATCCGGTTCGGCCTTTTTCCGCGCCTTAAGATACAGGATATTGCCCACATGGGCGGGATAATACAGATAGGAATCATCAGCCGCGTCCGGCGTAAGTGACGGCTTAATTCCGGTTGAAACAACAACCTGCGTTTGAGCCGGCTTTACAGCTGCCGAAACAACGGCAGGTGTTTGCGCGGGCTTAACAGCATCTGAAACCGCGGCAGGCGCCTGATCAGGTTTAACGGCGGAGGAAAGCGTCTCTGAAGTTCCGGCGCAGCAGGCAAACGCGCATATTGCCGTTAAAAGCAGCGCCGACATCATCAGTTTTTTCATATTTTCCTCCGTATTTTTTAACAACTTTATTAACATTATCACACCATATATATGCTGTCAATCTTTAGACGGCCAGGGTGACAGCTTGTGTTACATTCAAAACCCGGCGTCTGAGCCGCAGCAAGCAGCGGCTCTACAAAAACCAAAAGAATCCCGCCTTGCTCTTCGTAGAGCCGCCGCTTGCTGCGGTTCAACGGTGCGTTATTGCCTATTATGCATTGCTTAAAAAATAACTCCTATGCCTCCGCCAAGCATCACGGACAGGGTCCATTTTGTATCATCCGTTGGTACTGCATGGGTGGTATCGTTTACCTGCTTCCGTGTGAACCTTCCGGCATACAGGTCAAATTCAAGCGAAAGAAACAGCGGTGATTCGGAAACATAAGTTAAGCCCGCGTTCAAGACAGCGCCTAAAAATGTTTTATAGTTCTTTATTACATCAGCTCCATCCTTGCTGTCATAGGCGATATCAATAGAAGAAAAGCTAGCCCCAAAAAATGGCGACAGGTCGTCGTCCGCCGGCGAGTAATTGCCTCCCACAGCCCACGACAGGTTTTTTTCGCCCGCGGAATTCGCAAGCAGCGATGAGACCGTAGAAAACTCGCCTATAACTTTCCAGTTCTCATTTATAAAATACCCCAGCCTGGTGCCGAGCGCGCTCGGGGTGTATAAGGTCATTTCAACGGTAAAGTGCCTGTCCTTCCTGTGATTGGGTGTTAATGCTTCAGGCGTCACTTCAGGCCCGGGTACAGGTTCATTCGCCTCTTCATAAGCGCCTTCAAGGCCGCCCGGAGCCGGAGGCGTCATGCCTTCTATGGCTGCCGGAGTCGAAGTAACAGCCGCCGGAGCAATTGTAGGAACAGCCGTCGGCGCGGCAGTTGCCGCAACAGTGGCTTTTACTTCAGCTGCCTTGGCAGTATTTGTGACCGGCTCAGCCGCAAAAATAACGCCGGCAATCAGTAACATTGAAGTCATAAGCATCATTGTTTTTTTCATCTTGTCCTCCGTAATATGTTTGAATCCAAAATTTAGAATCCAGAATTCAGAATTTATTTACTTCCCACCAAAATCTTAGGTATCCTCAGCGTCGGCTGGGCGTCCGCAACAGGCACTCCCTGTCCGTCCTTGCCGCAGGTACCCGCGTCAAAACCGATGTCATCACAAACCGCGTCTATGGTATTTAACACTTCCGTCCCGGTCCCCATAAGCGTCGCGCCGCGCACTGGAGATGTTATCTTCCCGCCTTCAATCATGTATCCGTCCTTTACCTCAAAGACAAACTCGCCGGTGACCGTGTTTACCTGGCCTCCGCCCATCTTCACAACAAAAATACCGCTCTTTGTATCTTTAATAATGTCCTCGGCAGAGCCTTTGCCGGAGGCAATCATGGTATTGCGCATCCTGGGTATCGGCTTGAATTTATATGATTCCCTTCTTCCGTTTCCCGTTGAATCCACTTTGTCTTTTGACGCCGTTTCCCTGTCATACATGAAATTCTTAAGAATGCCTTTTTCTATGAGTACTGTTTTCTCCGACGGCGTGCCTTCGTCATCAAACGAGAAAGAACCGCGCCTGCCCTGTATGGTCGCGTCGTCAATTACCGTGATTACATCAGAGGCCACTTTTGACCCTTTTTTCCCGCGGTACTGCGACACGCCTTTCTGCACGAGGTCCGCCTCAAGTGAATGTCCGACAGCTTCGTGAATCATAGTGCCGCCCGCCCTGCAGGAGATTACGGCGGTCATTTCGCCGGTAATTTTTTTATCAGCGTCCAGGAGCCTTAAGGCCAGGCCCGAGGCTTCGTCTGTTTTTTTCAGCACTTCTTTGTCTTCAAAGATCTCAAAACCCGCGTGGCCCGATAAAACCGTATAGCCCGTTTCTATCCTGCCGTTTTTCTCCGCTATGACCATTATCGCGCAGGTCGAATAAACCCTTTTATCCTTTATCATGCGGCCGAGGTCATTTACGATCTCAACCGACTGTATCCTTTCAAGGTATGTGGCCGTCACCTGCTTGACGCCGGGCCCGGCCGACCTTGCCCTGTCATTTATCTTTTTTAGAAGGCTTATCTTCTGCTCCGGGGTTACAGTGTCAGGCATGATGGACACTTTATTGGCAAATCCGGCTTTAATTAAATTGAAATCAGCTTCCTTTTTCCCCGCCGCTGCCCCGGCGCTTATGGTTTCTATGGTCTTATATAATGCCTGCGGGTCGTTTGTGTACCCGTAAAATGTCTTATAGTCCCTGACGCCGCGGACGCCGATTCCATAGTCTGTCCCGGCGGATATCTTGTCCACCCGGCCGTCTTCAAAGACAATGGTGTTTACTATTGATTCCTCTTCAAAGATGTCCCAGATTTGGAAACCTGAGGCCGCCAGGCGCGCCGCGCCGCTGCTCTTATCCAGCATTTTCCTTTTTTGCCTTTCTCTCTTCTATTATGACAGCTACAACCCAGACTACAATCACAAGGGAAAATAAAAGGATATACAGGAAGATTATATTAAACCCGAATTTTATCATGGCGTAAACGCTTAAGGCTGCCGTCACAAAAAAGATGCCCGCTAAAAGCTCATACATTTCTGATGTTGCCTCCCCTTTTGGATCCTTCTTTGGAGAGCTTGTCAGCTTCCTTGTTCTTTTCCCTGGGGATATGGGTGACCGTATACTTGATGGTCTTCCTGTGGGCGATGGCGTTCTTTACAAACTCCTGAAGTTTCTCGTCCCTGACCTTATACTCGCCGGAGAAGCCTCTTTACCAGAAGTTCGCTGTCGGAGAAAATATCAAGGTGCTTGATCTTATGCTTGGTGGCGATATCCAGAAGGTGTAAAAGCGCCGAGTACTCAGCCACGTTATTTGTGGCCTCGCCGATATACTTGGACTCCATAAGTATCTGGTCCTTTCCCTTATATATAACCACGCCAATGCCGGCATGCCCGGGATTCCCGCTAGAAGCGCCATCGATAAAAGCCGTATATTTATCAGTTTCAGTCATAAATACTCCTTGTTTTATTGGTTTAAATACCTATAAACTATAACAGATAAAAAGACATAAGGCAACTGGGAAAAACAGGTTTTTGATGAATAAAAAGACATAAAAACCCTTATTTATAAGGGTTTTTATGTCTTTTTATTCATTTTTCCTGTGTAGTCGCACCCTCTACGCCTCATCGGGGTGCGCCAGTTGGATTTTATGTTCTATCGGTGGCGTGCTTCAATTCCTTATCTAGGCGCAGGCCGGTGGATCGTAGGCCTGCGACTACGAAAATCACGGCTTTAAAACATCCGCTGACTGCATCTCAACGTTTAAATCAAAACTTAACGACCCTGTATTTTCAAATTCCTGCCACTCTTTCACCAAACCGGACCTTACTGGGTTTTCCGCGATATAAAGCATCTGTAAAACCAGTACTACATCCTGCCGGTGAACGCGGTCATAAAAATCTTTTTGGAGTTTAAATCCGGGCTTATTTATCTTCAACCAATAGCCAGCTTTCTGTTTAAACATATGCATAGCCTTCAGCAGGTTTGAATTATCTTTGACGCCTTCAAATATCAGATGCAGATGGTCCGGCATGAAAGTATAAATCCAGTTAAGCAAATGATATTTTTCAAAGATTTGTTTCAGGATTTGCAGCATGACGTTTACGACGGCCTTATCTTTAAACAGCGGCTGCCTGTCTTCAACGCAAACCGTAAAAGTTGCGCGCAGTTTGCCTATATAAACAGATTCATCAAGCCTGTGTTTCTTTTCCACAAAACACCTCTATTTGTTTTGCGTTGTATTTCATTCCTTGTACTTTCGTAGCCGCACCCTCTATGCCTCATCGGGGTGCGTGCGTTGGCTCTTGCTTCCAGTCAGTCCTTATATATGCTTGTCTGCTAATAGCTGCTACGCTCCAGGTCGCAATCGCTATCACTGAATAATCTATCAGCGAAACAACAAAGCTACCGCCAATAGCTAACTGATCGCGCATAAAGTAATCCTTGATTCCAGGCCTTAAATTAGCAAAATATAAAAACAACATTGTAACAACCACAGAAAAAATAATAAAAACTCCAAATGACGTTGATAACGCCTTTAACAATACAACACGCGCATCTACTTCTTTTTCATTTATAAAAGATCCCGAAACGGCAATGTTTTCATTATTACGTTTTTCAGCCGCAAGCTTTTCAATATTTTTTTCCATATCTTCAAAATTAAAAGCGTCGCTACCTTCATGATTTTTAATACGGGAATTACACTTTTTGCAGACAGTGTCCGAATACATCTCAGCCCCACAATCCGGACAAGTATTTGTAGTTTTCATTTTTTTGTCCCCTATAAACATATTCCATTCTGCGCGTTGTTATCTACCGTTGGCGTGCTTCAATTCCTTGGCTAGGCGCAGGCCGATGGATCGTAGGCCTGCGACTACTAAATCTTGGCGTGCGCTAGTTGTTTGATATTGTTCCCGTAGTCGCACACTCTACGTCTCATCGGGGTGCGAATATTGGCGTCTACCGTTGGCGTGCTTCAATACCTAATCTAGGCGCAGGCCGGTGGATCGTAGGCCTGCGACTACAAAAAATCAAACCTTATTTACCGCCTTATACACATCCAACAGCGTTCCGAGCAGTTCCTCGATTTTATCCAGGCTGTACTGCGTGTCCCTGTCTGAGAGGGCTTTTTCCGGGTTGGGGTGGACTTCCATGAAGACTCCGTTTGCTCCGGCTGCTACGCAGCCTTTGGCTATGGCTTCGACGTACTGCCTTTCGCCGGCGCTTTTGTCTCCGGCTCCGCCGGGTCTTTGAACCGCGTGCGTGGCGTCTATGATAACGGGGTATCCTAGGGTTTTCATGTGGGCTATTGATTTTAGGTCTACAACGAGATTATTGTAGCCGAAAGTAAATCCTCTTTCGGTTAGCATGAGGTTTTTATTTCCGGCGCCTTCTGCTTTTTTAATTATGTTTCCCATTTCCTGGGGCGAGAGGAACTGCCCTTTTTTAATGTTCACTATCGCGCCTGACTTCGCCGCGGCGACTATCAGGTCAGTCTGCCTGCAAAGAAACGCCGGTATCTGGAGCACATCGACATTCTGCGCGGCTTTTTTAACTTCTTCGGGGCTGTGGACATCCGTCAGTACCGGAATGCCGTATGCTTTCCTTATGCCTGATAATATCTTTAAGCCCTTATCAATACCCACTCCCCTGAAGCTTTTTATGGAAGTGCGGTTTGCCTTGTCATAGGATGCTTTGAAAATGAAGGGAATGCCCAGGTTTGAGGTGATCTCGCCGAGGGCTTCGGCTATGCCGTACGCCATCTTTTCGCTCTCAATAACGCACGGGCCGGCTATGAGGAAAAGGCCGCTTCCGGTTATCTCAGAGTATCTTTTTGAAAGGGGCTTTTTTTCCTGCGTTTGTGAACTTCTGCGTTTTGTCTTCAATCATCCACTCCATTATAATTTTTTTTATCATCTGCTCCAGCGGCATATTATACTTTTTCGCCAGCGCCTGTATGGCGTTATACTTCTGCTGCGCGTCCAGGTACTTTGTCTGGGCGAACTTTAAAAGGTCCTCCTGCATTTCCCTGTCTGTCTTGCCTGTATCCGCCATTTATTTCCCTTTCTTTGACAGCGCCGCTTTCACAAAATCCCTGAAAAGCGGGTGCGGGCAGCGCGGCCCTGATTTGAACTCGGGATGAAACTGGACAGCTATGAACCACGGGTGCTTTGAGTACTCTATCATTTCCACGAGGAATCCGTCAGGCGATGTCCCGGTTATAGTAAAGCCTTTTTCCTCGAATTTATCGCGGTACAAGCTGTTAAATTCATACCTGTGCCTGTGGCGCTCGAATATGAATTTTTCCTTGTATGCCGCGTATGACTTTGTGCCGGGCTTTACCTTGCACGGATACGCGCCGAGCCTCATGGTAGCTCCCATGTATTCTATATGCTTCTGCTCTTCGAGCTTTGATATGACAGGAAACTGCGTCTTGTCGTCAAACTCCGTGGAGTTGGCGTTTTTCATGCCAAGCATGTGCCTGGCAAATTCCACGGAAGCCATTTGCATCCCTAAGCATATGCCAAAGAACGGTATTTTCTTTTCCCTGGCAAACCTTATGGCTTCTATCTTGCCTTCTATGCCGCGGTCGCCGAACCCGCCCGGCACAAGTATTCCGTCGCAATCGCCAAGCAGTTTTGCCGTGGCTTTCTTTTTTATCAGCGGTTCTATGTCCTTTTCCGAATCTATCCATTTTATATTCACGCGCGTGTTGTTGGCGATGCCGCCGTGAAGGATGGCTTCCTTTATGGACTTATAAGCGTCCTGGACATCCACATATTTTCCGACTACCCCGATGGTAACCGACTTTTTCGGGTGAAGGATCTTGCGCACTATGCTATCCCATTCCTTAAGGTCAGCTTTTTTGCCTTTCAGGCCCAGTTTTTTCATTATTATGTCATCGAGCCCCTGCTGATGGAACATCCTCGGGCATTCGTAAATGGTGGGCACATCAAGCGCCTGTATGACCGCTTCCTCTGAGACATTGCAAAAGAGGGCTATTTTATCCCTTTCATTTTTTGAAATCTTTACTTCTGTCCTGCATAGCAGCACGTCCGGCTGGATACCTATGGAGCGCAGGTTTGCCACTGAATGCTGCGTGGGTTTTGTCTTTATCTCGCCCGCGGCCTTGATGTACGGAACCAGCGTAAGATGGACATAACACACATTATCCCTGCCTACATCCATCTGCATCTGCCTTATGGCTTCCAAAAACGGCTGGGATTCTATATCGCCGACAGTGCCGCCTATTTCTATGACTACCGCGTCCACGTCCTTTGATTTTGTAACAACCTTCATCCTGTCCTTTATTTCATTTGTAACGTGAGGAATTACCTGGACTGTCTTTCCAAGGTAAGCGCCCCTTCTTTCCTTTTCTATTATAGTCTGATATATCTTTCCGGTGGTGACATTATTATCCCTTGTCAGTTTTGCGCTTGTAAACCTCTCATAATGCCCCAGGTCAAGGTCTGTCTCAGCCCCGTCTTCCGTGACGTAAACTTCCCCGTGCTGGAAAGGGCTCATGGTGCCCGGGTCCACGTTTAAGTAAGGGTCAAACTTCTGCATGGTAATCTTAATGCCGCGCGCCTCAAGCAGCGCCGCGATGGATGACGCCGCAATGCCCTTGCCAAGCGACGAAACCACGCCTCCTGTAACGAATATATATTTTTTATCCGACATAATTAACCTCTTCTCAATTTTATATTTTCAATTCTAAATTTTCAATTAAAGTCACAGCCCTTGTTTGGCCTGTAATCGAAAATTGAAAATTCAAAATTGAAAATTATTTTAATGTTTTCTTAAGCCTTTCAAAATCCCTGCGCGTATCTATCCCTATGCTTTTGCTCTTTGCTACCACAACCCTGATCCTGCACCCGTTTTCCAGCATCCTTAACTGCTCAAGCTTCTCGATCCCTTCGTAATTGCTTTCGAGTTTGAGCCACCTGTCGAGGACGCTTTTCCTGTAAGCGTAAAGGCCGATGTGTTTAAGCCAGGCGCCATTGCCTGTTTTCACTCCATCCCTGTTGTGCGGAATTATTGACCTTGAAAAATACAACGCGTTACCGGAGCGGTCCGTGACGACTTTCACCACGGACGGGTCTGCTATTTCTTTTATTTCATGGAGCGGCGCGGCAATCGTCGACGCGTCGCATGTCTTATCGTTAATAAGCGCTTTAACCGCTTTGTCAATGAGTTCCGGCTCCAAAAGCGGCTCGTCACCCTGAATGTTTACCACTATGTCGTTCATGTTCGCGTGTATGGACTTTAATGCTTCCCTGATGCGCTCAGTCCCTGACTTGCACGAGGCAGGCGTCATTATCGCCTTGCCGCCTGCTTTTTCTATGACTTCCTTTATCTGCTTGTTGTCAGTGGCGACATAAAGCTCCCGTAAACAGGAAGCTTTTTTCGCGTTCGCGTAAACCATCTCTATTAGGGTCTTTCCGTTTATCTTTAAAAGCATCTTCCCCGGAAGGCGGGTTGACTTTAGCCGCGCCGGGATAACGCCGATGATGTTCATAAGGCTCCTTGGGAACATGGCCCAGAGCCCAAAGCCCAAGTCGTACCTTGGGCTTTGAGCTTTGGGCTATTTATAGTACTTTATCACATTCGCTATTATGTTCGTCGTGCTCTTTCCTTTTATATACGGCACGTTCTTCACTTTTCCGCCCGCGGCTTTTACTATGTCCGCGCCTATTATTTTATCAAGGGACCAGTCCCCGCCTTTTACGAGCACGTCAGGAACTACATCTTTTATTATGTTAAACGGGTCGTCCTCGTGAAAAAGCGTGATAAGATCAACGCAGGAAAGCGCTGACATTACCTCTGCCCTTTCATTCTCGGGCGTAACCGGCCTTTTGGGGCCCTTTATCCTGCGCACTGAAGCGTCGCTGTTTAACGCAAGCACCAGCGCGCCGCCTAACTTCCTGGCCGCCTTTAAGAACCTTACATGGCCGACGTGAAGCAGGTCATAACAGCCGTTCGTAAAGACGACTTTTTTGCCGGATTTTTTAAGTTTCTTAACCGCGGAAACAAGTTTCTTCCTGTCAAATATTATTTTCGGGCTATTTGCCATCCACAGCCGCCTCAAGTTCTTTTGGTGTAAGGGTAACTACGCCTACCTCTGCAACCACTTCGCCCGCGGCGATGTTTGACAGCGAGCAGGCTTCTTCAAAAGAAGCGCCTGCAGTAAGCGCCAGTGTAACCACGCTTATGACCGTATCTCCCGCGCCTGTTACGTCAAAAACCTCGCGCGCCATAGTCGGTATGGTATGTATGCCGTCGTTCATGTAAAGGGACATGCCCTCTTCCCCGCGGGTGATTAATATGGCTTCCGCGTTGGTTATGTCCTTTAATATTTTTGAGGCTAGAAGTACGTCGTTCTCGCTTGTGATGGCCATGCCTGCGGCTTCCGAAGCTTCCTTTTTATTTGGCGATATGAGCGTTATGTCCCTGAATATCTCCACATTAGAAGGCTTCGGGTCCACGGTTACTATCTTGCCCTTTGCTATGGCCATGATGCCTTCCACGAGTTCCTTTGTCAGAAGGCCCTTATCGTAGTCAGAAAAAATAATGGCGTCAATTGTTTTAAGTTCCTTTTTTACCGCGGCGATTATTGCCTTTGCAGTTGCCGGGCTTATGTCCGTCTTATGCTCCCTGTCAATCCTGACCACCTGCTGGTTATGAGCAATGACCCTTGTCTTGACCGTAGTCGGCCTTTTTTTATCCACGAGCACAGCCGAAGTATTAACACCGTCTTTTTTAAGGCTGGACATGAGCACTTCAGCCTCGTCGTCCGAACCGACTATGCCTGCCGCGAATACTTTTGCGCCAAGGGAGAGGAGGTTCAAAATCACATTTGCCGCGCCACCGGGTTTTGACTCTTCCTTATTTACATCAACAACCGGTATGGGCGCTTCCGGAGAAATACGCGATACCGTGCCCCATACATAGCTGTCAAGCATGAGGTCTCCGACAACCAGTATCCTTTTATTTCTGAATTTTTTTATGGCCTTTTTTAAGACAGCCTTGCTTATGTTCTTCAAATTTTCTCCCCCGCGAGTCTTCTTTCAGCCAGGTCGCAGATAATGTGGAAAAATGTTATGTGCGTCTCCTGTATCCTCATGGTGTTCTTTGATTTTATGTCTATAAGTATATCGCAAAGTTTCGCCATTTTGCCGCCGCCCATTCCGGTAAACCCGATGATTGTCATGCCCTTTTTCCTTGCTTCATTTATGGCAAGTATAACGTTCTTCGAATTGCCGGAAGTTGATATGGCCATTGCCGCGTCCCCTGCGCACCCCAAAGCCTCAACCTGCCTTTCATAAACATGGTCAAAACCATAGTCATTGCCGCAGGAAGTAAGTATGGATGTGTCCGTGGTCAAAGCGATTGCCGGGTAACCGCGGCGCTCCATCTTAAGGCGCACCACGAACTCGGCAGCAATATGCTGCGCGTCGGCAGCCGAACCGCCGTTTCCGAACAGAAGTATTTTATTGCCTGATTGCAATGTTGTGCAAAGGGTGTCGACTACAGAGAGAAGTTTAGACTTTAAGGCCTTGTAGCTTTTTTGCTTAACAACAACGCTTTCCTGTATTGATCTTCCAAAATAATCAGCCATAACAGCTCCTTAAGTCTTAGGATGTATAATTATAATAGGAATGGTGGTTGGAAGTCAACCAAAAAACAGTTCGGTGTTCGGAGTTCGAAATTCGAAGTTCAACATTAACTTCGAACCCTACCCTCCACCCTCTACCCTGCCTTCATTCCGCTTTCACCACCACAGCGTCCTGCAGCACAGCGTCTATCGTCCCTATCGCTATCTGGCTTTTAACCAGCACCGGTATCATATTTTTGTCGTTTGTCATCCATATCCAGACATCGCCTTTTTGCCTGAATATGCCTTCGTATTTAAGGAACGGCTGCACCACCACACAGTCAAAAGTACCCGCGTCCACCGTAATTTTTTCAGTCCTGAGCTTCTTTACCACTATCTGATATGATTTGCATTCATCTGACGCCACGTCGATTTTGGTTTCTTCGTCACCCTTGTAGACCGACCTGAAGTAATAAAACTCCGAAAGCACATCTTGTATAAAAGGCACTATTTCGCACCTCTGCCCGTTGTTCTTTTCGGCGAATTTTTTCTCGTGGTCAAAGGACATTATGGTGTCGTTCCTGTAGCCGCCCTCTTCCAGGTGTTTGGTGTATTTCCATGAAAACAGCCCCATGACGTCCACATAAGATGAAATTACATCCTTTACCCTGTACATCGTTTCAAAAAAAGGCGCTGTCCTGGCTGTGGCGTCTATATGATAAACTTTCCTGCCGTTTATTTCTTCAAAATCCTTGACCTCAAGTATGCCTATTCCCGCGGTCACGCCGAAATACTTTACCGCGAAAGTCAGTTTTTCGCCGACGCCAAACGCTTTATTTGGCACGGTACGGTATGCGAACTTTCCGGAATTTTTACCTGCAGCTGTCCCGGTTGCCGTCCCGGGGCAGGCGTTCTCAATGTTTAGCACCATATTTTCCTTAAGCGCGTATGGTTCCTTCATGTTATTTGAATCCGCCAGCAGCTTCCAGTAGGAACCTTTGCCGCATAACGCCTTCGAGATTGTCCAGAGCGTATCTGCCTTTTTTACTATGTATTCCCTGGCCTTTACTTCTTCCACCGCTTTTTTTTCAACGATCTTATCCGCGGCGCTCCGCATTGCCTGTTCATCCTTTTCAACATTTACCACGGATACTTTGTTGGGCATTGTAGTGGCGCAGGATGTAAGAACAAGGCTCATTGCCAGGACAAGCATTTTTTTCATTTTTGCCCCGCTGTAAATTCATTTAATTTTTCAGCTATTTCCTGGGTATTCATGTCATCCATGTGGCTTCCCTGCCCGGGCCTTAATATGAGCACTTCATTCCCCAGCGGGCCCCATCTGGAAGGCACAACGCCGGACAACGGGAACAATGCCAGAGTCTTGACTCCCAGCGCTGCCGCGATGTGCATGGGCCCTGTGCTGCCGCTTAAGAAAGCCTCTGAAAGCGATATCACAGCGGCAAGTTCCCTGATTGTTAAAAGCTCCGTCATAACGGCAACCCCGCTTTTCTCCTTAACACCGGCGTAAACTTCCTCGCAGAGCCCCTGCTCCCACTTGCCGCTGGCTATCAATACGTTCATTCCTGATTTTTCAATAAAACTGTTTATTATTTCCGTATATTTCGCCGGCGGTAGGTTTGCTGCCGAGCCGTTGCCGCCGGGATACACGGTCACGAATTTCTTGAGTTTCTTTGACCTTACGTAGGCTTTTGCCTTTTTTATTTCCTCAGGAGTTGTGAAATAATCCGCTTTAACAGGTTCCTTTTCGCCGATTAAGCTGTCCGCAAGCATCATGTTATACATTGCCTCATGCTTTTCAGAGGACTTCCTGCTGATCTTTACGCCGTTATTATATAGGAAGGAATACCACCGCGAAGCAGTACCAAATCTTTTGGGTATGCCGGCGAGAAAAAATATCCACGCAAGCGCCGGCCTGGGATATACGGCTATAACCGCGTCGTATTTGTCGTTTTTTAGTTTTTTAATAAGTTCAGGTTTGCTCTTCTCGTCATATATGATGACCTCGTTAACATTAGGGTTATTCTCAAGTAACGGAGCGGCATACCCGCTGACAAGCGCAGAGATGTGGGCAGACGGGTATTTAAGTTTTAATTCGCGTATTAACGGGGTTGTTAAAAGAAGGTCGCCGATGCCGTCTGTTCTTGAGATGAGAATCTTGTTCATAATACCCCGGGTTTGAGCCCAGAGCTCAGAGCCCAAAGCTCAAGGGAAAACATACCACCTGTGCTATGGGCTTTGGGCTCTGGGCTATTATTTGTATTTCTCCACTATCGTCTTTATAATATCCTTCGTTGAATGACCCTTCGGGTCTCCCACTATCGCTATCTTAATCCCGAACTTCTTCGCCATTTCCTTCTCAGGAACCGTATCGACCGTATAATCAGTACCCTTGCAGTGGTATGTTGGGAGCAATGTCTGCAGGGTCTTATCAACCGTGAGTTCGTTAAATATTACTATGTAATCGACAAAATCAAAGGCGTCCATTATCTCAGCGCGCTCGCGCTGGTTTACAAGGGGCCTGCCTTCGCCTTTGAGTTTCCTGACGGATGAATCCGAGTTCAGACCCAGGACCAATATGTCGCCTTTTGCTTTAGCAGCCCTGAGGAACCTGATGTGGCCCACGTGCAGGATGTCAAAACAGCCGTTGGCAAACGCCACTTTCTTTCCCTGTTTCTTAAGCTTCGCCACTATTTTCGCGAGGTCTTCCCTTTTTTTTATTTTAGACATTTTTAAGCGCTCCTTTAAGCTCAGCAACCGTCACTGTAGCCACGCCTCTTTTCATGACCACAAGGCCTCCGCCGATATTGGCCAGGTAAGCCGCGTCAACAAGGGTGCTTTTGCATGCCAGCGATAACGACACTATTGATGATACGGTATCGCCGGCCCCTGAAACATCCACTATTTCGTCCGAACCAAAAGGCGCCACCTTGTGAACCTTCTTTTTTTCCAGGACTATCATGCCGCGGCTGCCGCGGGTTACTATCATGCCTGTGGATTTCATCATCTTTCCCAGCTGCTTTACTATGTACTCAACGTCTTCCTCTTCATATTTCTCATAATCCACGGCCGGGCCTGCTTCTGTTTCGTTCGGCGTAGCAGTAGCCACGTACTTGAACTTCTTCAGGCCGTAACGCGAATCAACAACAACCTTTTTGCCGGCTTTTGCAAGGGCGTTTACCGCCTTTATGATTTTCTCCGTTATAAGGCCGCTTCCGTAATCGGAGACCAGGATAACGTCTATGCCTTTTGACGCCTCGTTTAAGTTATTTATCATGTCCTTCTCAATGTCAGCTTCAAGTTTCCCCTCATTATACCTGTCTATCCTGACTATCTGCTGCTTAACAGTGTGGACCGATCCCGCCATGACCCTGGTCTTTACCGGTATGGAGTATTTATCGGAACGCGTTATAAAAGAAGTGTCCACGCCCTTTTTTGACATCATATCTATGAGTATGTCAGAATATTCCTCTGTTCCGGCCGCTGATACAGGCACAGGCACGCCGCCCAAATCAACAATGTTCATTACAGGGTTTGCCCCGCCTCCGGCCAAATAGGTTGATTTGTTGTATTTAAGGATTAAAACAGGCGCTTCCCTTGAAATACGCTCTGTCTCGCCGTAAACATATTCATCAAGGATAAAATCTCCAAGGACAAGTACTTTCTTGCCTTTAAAAGCATCTATTAATTTCAGGTATTTTTTCATCTGTTTCTCCTTGGTTATTTAAATTCAAAAACCAGCCTAGAGACGCCCACAGTTGGCGTCTCTACAGAAAATCAAACCCGCAGAGACGGGACCCGTGCCCGTCTCAGGGCAGGACCTGGCTCTATCGTTTGCGTGTTCAATTCCTCATCCAGACGCAGGCCGGTGGGGCATAGGCCTGCGACTACGAAAACGAATCCTTTACCGTTCTTGTAGAGCCGCTGCTTGCTGCGGCTCAAACGTTGCAGCCTTCGCTTTATCGTTTGTGTAGTCGCACCCTCTACGCTCCATCGGGGTGCGTACGCGGTAGTCTTGAATATCTACCGTTTGCGTAATTCAATTCCTAATCTAGGCGCAGGCCGGTGGAGCGTAGGCCTGCGACTACGAAAACAAAACCGGCCTTGAGCCGCAGCCATTCGATATGTATATGTCATGAGCATATTATAGAGCTCATGGCATATGCAAGCGGCGGCTCTACGAAACCAACAATCGCACTGCCTGATAGAAATCTTTTGCTATAACATCAGGCTTATCATATGCTGTCTTGATTAACTTCTTTTCGCTTTTGCCATACCCGGTCAGAACAAGCGCTGTTTTCATCTTTCCGTTCTTACCCAGGTGCACATCTGTCAGCTTATCGCCAATCACAAAACTCTTTTTCAGGTCTATATTAAACTTCTTTGCCGCGGCTTTAACCATGCCAAGTTTCGGTTTTCTGCAGTCACAATCCTTTAGATACCTTTTAAATACCGCTTTTTTAGGGTGGTGCGGGCAGTAGTAAAAGCCGTCAATTTGTAAGCCAAACTTCTTTAACATATTGTTTATCTTAGCGTGCGCGTTTTTCACAAAACTTTCCGGAATGTAGTTCCTTGCAACGCCTGACTGATTTGTCACAACAATTATTTTATAACCATTATCCTTAAGGAACTTAACGGCTTTAATGCTTCTTTTATAAAATTTAATCCTGTCCAAGGAACTGATATAACCTACTTCATGTATCAGGTTTCCGTCACGGTCGATAAAGGCGGCTTTGTTCATTATAAACCAGAGACAAGAGACCGGAGACTGGAGACAGGAGTAATACGAACAAAGATATTACTCATCCTTTTTATCCTCCGCTGCCGCTTCCTTATTCAGCCTGAACTGAAGATTGTAAAGCTTAGTATAAACGCCGTTTTTCTTAATCAGCGTATCATGCGTGCCGTGCTCCACTATGGTGCCGCCGTCAATTACTATAATTTTATTGGCGTTTCTGACAGTCGAGAGCCTGTGGGCTATTACAAAAGTAGTCCTGTTCTTCATCAGGTTATTAATGGCTTCCTGCACAAGTATTTCTGACTCCGAATCCAGCGAGGACGTGGCTTCGTCAAGTATGAGGATTGGCGGGTTCTTTAGTATGGCCCTGGCAATCGCCATCCTCTGCCTCTGGCCTCCGGAGAGCCTTACTCCCCTGTCGCCTATCATGGTGTTGTACCCTTCGGGTAACTTATCTATAAACTCCGCCGCGTTTGCCGCGCGCGCCGCAAGCTCTACCTGTGTCATGTCCAGGTTTTCCTTGCCGTACGCTATGTTATTGCGTATCGTATCGTTGAAGAGTATTGTCTCCTGCGTTACCATGCCTATCATGCTGCGCAGTGAATCAAACTTTATATTCCTTATGTCAGTGCCGTCTATGGTTATGACGCCTTCCTTTAGGTCGTAAAACCTCGCGAGCAGGTCTGCCATTGTGGATTTTCCGGCGCCCGAGGGCCCGACCACGGCGAATATCTCGCCTTTATTTATCCTGCAGTTCACATCCTTTAATACAGGCTGCCCTTCCAAATAGTAAAATCCGGCGTGTTCAAATGTCACCCCTTCCTTAAAATCCGTTACATCCACCGCGTCCGGGGCTTCCACCACATCGGGCTTTGTGTCGAGTATCTGGAATACCCTCTCGGAGGCGGCAAGCGCCTGCTGGATGACGTTATTCATATCGTTCATTCTTTTTATCTGCGGGTAGAGCTGAGTTAATCCGACTAAAAACGCGAAAAATGTGCCTGTCGTAAGTTCCTTGCTGATAACGGCGGAACCGGCAGTCCATACAAGGATCGCTATGCCTATGGCGCCTATGGATTCCATTGTGGGCGAAGAAAGGTTGTACGCGCGCACGCCTTTCATGGTCCAGTCAAAAAGCTTGTGAAGCTCGGAGTCAAAACGCGAGCGTTCATACTTTTCCATGCCAAACGCCTTTACTATCCTTATTCCGTTAAAACTTTCATTGAGTATGGAAGTCATGTCCCCCATTTTTTCCTGGACATTGACCGCCGACTTCTTTATCCTTTTCCCGAATTTTGATATGGGGTATATCGCCAGCGGTATTACGGTTATGGCTATTAAGGCAAACTTCCAGTTAAGGTAAAAAAGCATGCCGGCGATGCCGATTATGGTGAAAATGCTGCCGATGATATTGCCCAGCACATTGGCTATCGCGCCCTGCACAAGCATGACGTCGTTGGTGATGCGGGAAATCAGGACGCCCATCTTCTGGTTGTTGAAAAACCCCATGGAAAGCGAAGTCACATGGTAATAAAGCTCCCTGCGCATGTTAAGGATTATTTTGTTCCCCACCCAGTCGATCATGTACTTCTGGGCGTATCCCGTGACGCCTTTAAGAATGAAAATTATTATTATGGCAAAAGGCAGCAATTTGAGCCACTGCATTGCCTCGACTGTATTTGTATTGGCGAATATCTTATCGATAACAGGTTTTAAAACATATACGGAAGCCGCCGTGAAGCCGGCGGTTAAAAGCATAAGAAAAATGGATATAACAACCCTGCTCATATAGGGTTTCATGTATTTAAAAAGGCGTTTATACGTTTCCAAAGTATCTCCTTATGATATTAAGATAATTAAAAACCATGGTTTTTACCAATAATTATGATATTTTAGACGATTTTACATAGCCGGTCAATCAAAATCACGAATGACTAATATAAACAGCCCTTTATTAGTAACTTAGTCATTAGTAATTGGTAATTATTACTTATCAATTGCCTTCCCTGCCAGCTGCCCGCAGGCGCCTGCAATGTCCGCGCCTTTTTCTTTCCTTGTAAAAGCCAGGGCGCCTTTATCCGTGAAATACTTCTGGAAGATCATAACCGCTTCCTTTTCAGGTTTTTCAAAGGCGCTGCCTTTGACAGGGTTGTACGGAATCAGGTTTATTTTGTAGTTTATGCCGTTGAGCAATTTATACAGGTTTTCCGCGTCAAGGGCTGAATCATTGATATCCTTGAACATCGGGTATTCAATCATTACGGGCTGTTCTGTTCTCCGGTTATAGTACCTGCACATCTCTATGATGTCATTGAGTTTATATGTCTTATTCATGGGTATCAGCTTTGACCTCTTCACGGTATCCGGGGTCACTATGGAAACCGCAAGCCTGAACTTTAACTTGGAATCGGCTATTTCCTTCATTATAGGAAGCACTCCGATGGTTGATACGGTGATGCGGGACCTTGAAAAATGGAACCCTTTTTCGTCATTGAGTATCTCTATGGACTTTTTTACATTTTCCCAGTTCAAAAGCGGCTCGCCCATGCCCATATAGACTATATTATCCACTTTCAGCCCTTCGTCAATTACCACATGCATGAACTGGCTGAGTATCTCGCCCGTTGTCAGGTCCCTTGTAAATCCGAGGCCGCCTGTCGCGCAGAAGCCGCAGTTACACGCGCAGCCCACCTGTGAGGATATGCAAAGCGTATTTCTCTTTCTGTCCGGAAGAAAAACAGTTTCTATCTTATTGCCATCCTCCAGCTCAAAAAGGTATTTGATGGTCATGTCCACTTTGGATTCAAGCCTATTTGCCACCTTAAGGGTGCCTATGTGAAAGCCTTCATGCTTAAGCGTTTCCTTTTGGTCTGCGGCTATGTTTTTCATGTCATCTATGGTTTTAACGCCCTTATAAACCCATTCAAATATCTGGTCCCCGCGGAATTTCTGAAACCCGAGCCTTGCGACGATTTCCTTAATCTCTGTCCTTGTATAATCCCTTAAGCTTCTTTTCATTGTTCATCCTTTAACGGTGTATTTTTTGCCTATTTACAATTACGTTTCATAATATATAATTATAACACAGTAATACGCTTCTGGATTTAAATGTTTAATGTAAATATTTAGCGTTACCTGCATGGGGTGATTTGTGTGCCCGCCCGCCAACGTTGCGGGCCGCCACACAGGGCGGCCCCTACAGGGTCTAAATAAGTTTGTTTTGTTTTCGTAGGGGCGAGCCGGCCATGTCCGTTGAAGCTTCAGCGTAGACGGATGGCTCGCCCGTCACTTTACCCGGAGGTTTGTTTGGACAAGTTTGATATCATCGTCATAGGAGCCGGCCATGCCGGTATAGAGGCTGCTTTAGCGTCTTCCCGCATGGGGTTAAATACGGCTTTATTTACCATTAACAAAGCCAAAATCGGCGAGATGTCCTGCAATCCGGCTATCGGCGGGCTTGCAAAGGGACAGCTGGTGCGCGAGATAGACGCCCTTGGCGGCGAAATGGCAAAAGCCGCTGACGCCACCTGCCTGCAGTTTAAGGTCTTAAACTCCACAAAAGGCCCTGCCGTGCGCGGACTGCGCGCCCAGGCTGACAAAAAAGAATACCGCGATTACATGATAAAAACCGTCATGAGCCAGCCCGGGCTGACGGTTATTGAGGCAATGGTTGACGCAATTACGTCGGAAGCGGGCGCGGTTAATGGCGTTATCATTTCAACCGGCGAACGTTTCGGCGCGAAATCCGTAATTGTCACCACCGGCACATTTTTAAAGGGCGTTATGTTTACCGGGCTGGAATCAAAAGAAGGCGGCAGGCTCGGCGATCCTGCCTCAAACAAGCTCTCTGATTCCCTGAAAGCGCTCGGCCTTACCCTTGGCCGCTTAAAAACAGGCACCAATCCCAGGGTGGATAAAAACACCCTTGATTACTCAAAGTTCAAGGAACAACCCGGGGATATTACTCCAGTCCCTTTCTCATTCATGACAAAAAAAATTGATATAGAACAGGCCATGTGCTGGCTGGCGCATACTAACGAGAACACGCATAAAGTAATCACGGACAACCTTGACCGTTCCCCTTTATACAGTAAAACCAACAGGATGATATTCGGCCTGGGGCCGCGCTACTGCCCGTCCATAGAGGACAAGGTAATGAAGTTCCCCGAGAAGAAAACCCATCAGGTATTCATAGAACCCGAGGAACGCTTAAGCAATGAACTGTATTTAAACGGCCTTTCCACTTCCCTGCCGCTTGATGTTCAGCTGGCGTACTTAAGGACCATCCCCGGTTTTGAAAAAGTTGATATATTAAAACCCGGCTACGGCATTGAATACGACTTTGCCCCTCCCTCGCAGCTTAAGTACACGCTTGAAGTTAAGGCGGTTTCAGGGTTATTCCTTGCCGGCCAGATAAATGGCACATCAGGTTACGAAGAAGCCGCTGCCCAGGGCATAATAGCAGGCATTAACGCGTCCCTTAAAGTAAAGGGGTTGGAAGGATTTACGCCTGACAGGTCAGAGTCATACATAGGAGTTATGATTGACGACATCATAACAAACGAACTCATAGAGCCGTACAGGCTCTTCTCCTCCCGCGCCGAATACAGGCTGGTGCTCCGAGGCGATAACGCCGACATCCGCCTGACAGAGCACGGCAGGAAAATCGGTCTTGTGACTGAAGAAAGAAATTCAATGCTGCAGGAGAAAAAGCTCTTCTTCGCCAATGAAATAAAGAGGCTCGCCTCCTGCCACATTCACGCAACCGCAGAGACAAACAAAGCCCTTGAAGCCATGGGAACCACGCCGATAAACGAAGGCGTAACCCTTTATACCCTGCTTAAAAGGCCGGAAGTAACATATGGCATGTTAGGCGCCTTCACTACGATCCGTACGGATGTCCCCGGACACTTCATAGATTTTCTCGACGCCGAGGTGCAGTATGAGGGATATATAAAGAAAGCGATGAGGGACATAGAAAATTTCAAGAAACTCGAATCCAAGCAGATCCCGGATGATTTTGACTACGATAAATACCACGGCCTCTCCCTGGAAGCCAAACAAAAACTAAAGCAAATAAGGCCGAACACCATAGGCCAGGCGTCAAGAATAAACGGCCTAACCCCGGCAGACGTCAACGTGCTGCTTATAATGCTGAAAAAACACGGTTCTGACAGGCAAGCAACCAGCTAAAAGGAAAATTACAAATTAATAATTACTAATTACCAATCATGGTACATGCTCGTCATTTCATTCCTCGCATTATTATAATAGACCGCGAAGCGGCACCTTCTTTAGTAACTTAGTAATTATTAATTCGTAATTGCCTTTATAACTCTTGACACCCCCTGTTGTTTTCTATATAATAGGTCTCGTTTTCGAATTCTTCTTTTTTAAATAAGAAGCCTCGCCGGGATGGCGAAATTGGTAGACGCAGAGGACTTAAAATCCTCCGGAGTTCACCCTCCGTGCCGGTTCGAGTCCGGCTCCCGGCACCAAAATCCGCGGAGCGGATTTTGGAGTAAGTCGAGAGTCGACAGGAGAAAGGTGAAGTCTCCTGATTAAGTATAAATTAAGCCCTTCCCTTGAGATTTGGGATATGGGATTTGTGATTAAGTTAAGTCGCGGGGTGGAGCAGTGGTAGCTCGTCGGGCTCATAACCCGAAGGTCATAGGTTCAAATCCTATCCCCGCAACCAAAATGAAAAAAGGCAGCCGAAAGGCTGCCTTTTTTCATTTTGGTTGCGGAGTATTGAAATCAGCGCGATCAATAAGCTAACCGCCCGAAAAGACTCCTCCGCTCAAAGGTGAGTATAGACGGTTAATTTTCGATTCTCGATTATCGAAGGTTTTAGACCTACTTCTCCGCAAGCCAGTTCATGGCCTGTTCCCTTGTATCAAACATCTTCACATTCGACTTCACAAGGGCCATTATGGCATTTGCCACTATCTTCTGTATTCCCGTAACCCCGACAAGGGCAAGTTTTTCCTGGAGGTGCTGGACCTTTAACGCCGAAGCCTTAAAATAACGGCTTACTTCCGCTGACATTACAATATTAGACTGGTCCAAAAGCACCCTCTGCGGCTTGCCTTCCGCAAGGAAGTCTTTTGAGTACGCTTCGCCATATTCAAATATCTGCTCCCATTTCTTGTTTGAAAAATCGGCAATTACTATTTCCACACCCTTGTGATTGATCTTGGTAAGCGCCATTTGATCCTCCTTAAGTTTACTTTGGTTTCTTCTCTTCCGCCTGTTTTCTTTCCTTCACCAGTTCTTCAATTTTCTTTCCTTGAATGTAGACGCCTTTTAAAGCGGCGCTCCCTTTTTCAATGTAAACAAGGGCGTAACAATTGCCGCTGTTTGTGCTTTCCCTGTATGCCTTCTCGGCTATCGGCGCGTCATCCTCTGCCATGAAGTATTTTTCAAACGGGAAACTTAAGTATACGACATCGCCTATTGTATAATGCACCGTAACTTTAAAGCAGTCATCATTTTTCAGATACACCCTTGAAAGCCCGATTATTTCCGCGTAGCCATCATCAGCTTTTACAACATGCGCGTACACTGTCTCCCCGGGCGCGAATTTTTCCTTGTCTGAGAAGCGGTCCTGCTCAAAGCCAAGCGCGACGTATTTTCCCCTGAATGCGTCATACGGGTCCACCGGCCTTGTCCTGAACTTGTAATCCGTGCCCGCGAACATGATGCGCTCCTGCGAGGCTATCTGAAATCCGCATACAGCAAGCTGCGCTATGATAGTCAGGCCAAGGAGCCATTTTATGAGGGTATTATTCTTCATTTTGACACCGCCTTTATCTTAAGCGACATGTATCTGTTAGCGCCTAAAAACGCCGCGCCAATTATGATGAACATGATACCGCGGCTTAAGAAACTCATTTCCATCTTTAAAAACCATGTCACCACCAGCACCACAAACATCAGCATTCCGCCGTTCATGATTGACATCCGGTTTTCTTTAATCCCCCTGATCATGGTTGATACCCCGAGGTAAAAGAAATACGCGTTCATGGCAAAAATCACATATGGCAGATACCTTATTTCATTCGCGGAAACGGCCACAAAGCACAGCGCCACAACGCCGGGCGCGATGCCAAATGACAGGAGCGAATTAACGCCTTTTTTATCCGCGCGGTTTAGGAGGAACATGGCGCCAAGCGGCAGGGCCAGCGTGAATATGTAATCCACAAAAGCCGCCTGCGGCTGGTACTTGCCCATGTACCTGTAATTTGACCAGCCAATATGTTCCCACGGCCAGTCAAATGTAAGCATATAAATGATAAATGAAAGGCCGATGACGCCGAAAACATAAAGCGGTTTATGGACAAGGCTGTCGTCCTTATCATGCATCATGCCTCCCATGAGGTAAAGGCATACAAAAAACGATGTATAAATTATCATCCACAACCCCGGAATGCATTTTTCAAGCGAAACACCCAGGCCGGCGGTTAATGATACAGCCAGGAGGAACGACATGGCCATGGCCTTATTGGAGTACCTGTCCTCCTTTAATTTCTGCGCCAAAAAAGGCAGCGCCGGAGCCAGCAGCGGCCAGTAAAGAAGCGAGTTTCCGCCGTCAATTTGCGCCGAGGATGTCCACATGACAGTGAGGGCAAGATATACCACATACGCCGAAGCTGATTCGAGTATGTACATGACCGGTATTATCATCAGCATCCAGACAAGCGAATAATCAGAAAGCTTTCCCATGATATGGTAAACCTGGCTGATTAAAGCGATTGACGCGCCGACTGATATGGCCCAGAATACCGCAACCCCCTCGCGCATGGATACAGATGATTTTTTAAGGTTTACGGTATACACGGCCAGCGCCTGCGCCGCAATCAAAGGAAGAAGCGCCAGTACAAGCCTTACAAACTTAGGAAAACTTGCCCAGTTGTAGGCGAAGACAAGGATGATTCCGATTGCGACAAGCCCGCCGCCTATAACAGAAAATAGTTCGAATAATGTCATCCGCGGCTTGATGCCGGCCATGCCGTAATACTCACGCAGTTTTGACGATGCGTTTTCGTTGATTATCCCTTTTTTGACTAACTCAGGAAGTTCCGCAGCAAGCCAGCTGATACCGGATTTTTTACTCATTTCCCCTTACCTCCCTTACGATTATATTTCATAGCTTTAATAAATTCGAACCACGCGGGAGCGCTGTACCTACTTTATTCTTACCAGTTCTTCCTTCACACCCTTGTATTTTTCAAAAAACGCGTTCAGGGACGGGTTGTTCTCCCAGTATTTATTCATTTGATTTATATCGAGATAGACGGATTTTTTTTCCTTCAGCCTTTCCCATAACTCTTCAGTTGTTTCAGGCGCGAAATATGGCGCGCTTTTAGGCAGCACCGGCAGTAGGTCTGTCCTTAAAAAAGCCGCTATCTTGTCCATCCATAATACAGCAGACCCGGACGGCACATTCCTGTACTTTTCGATTGCCTGGGCGCGCCTGTATGAAAAACCCGTAGTTTCACTCTTATATTTTTCATTCTTAAATAATGCTTTTACGAAATTCTTTCCCCCGGCCGCCACAAATAAAAGACATCCGGCGATAAAGACACAACTGACAATCACATGGGCCGGCCTGACAACAGCCCTTAAAGACGCGGCCTGCGACGGCATTTGTTCCACTATCAACGCAACAATGCCCGTCACGAACAAAAAAGTGGCCGGATAAAGTAGCCGGTAATCAAACCCGTCAAAATGTGTGGTAAACCTAGAATACACTATGGCCGCCAGATAAACAGCGCCTGTTAATATAAAAAACAAACTCTGATGGTTTTTATAATCTTTCAGTCCGCGGAACACATCCCGGGTAACACGCAGTCTGAGCGCAAAACCGGCTATTGTCAGTATGGCGAAAGCAATTCCCAAAAAAGATAGAACAGCGTACAATATTTCCTGCTGCCCAGACTTTAAAAGCGCTCTTAAGAGCTCAAAAAACGTCTCCGGGGCCTTCAGCCTCTGCATGCCAGTCGTGAATCCTGTTTTCTGAAGGTTTACTAAAAGGTACATGAGTATGCCCGAACCGCTTACGACAGCGCTGCAGAATAAAAACGCGGCCTTTTTGACCTGTTTTTTTTCGGAAAATCCGGATGCAAACTGTACGGCCAACAGCACTCCGGCTGCCGCCCCAATAATACCCACCGCGAAAGCACCTATATAGCGCATGAGAAACAGGAAGACCGCCGAAATGGTCAGGTTAAGGTAATCCCCTAATTTGACATCATCATTTCTAAAAACGTCATATAGAGCTGCGGAAAACCACAGCATCCCGAGAATAAAAGGCTGTTCGCTCCAGGTATAACAAAAGATTATGATAAAAACCTTATTGCCTACTGAAAGGGAGTATATCCACGCGTCTTCCCTGAATCGCAGTTTAAAAAATATAAATATGGCCAGTATAAATATCAGCGTCAGGACCTTTGAAGCCATGTAAACATTAGTGCCTGTAACGAGGGATACGCAGGCTATAAGGGCTGGATATCCGATGGGCCAGATGGCAAACCACGTTGCCGTATCTCCAGCGTTCTTATTGTAGTAGAACCCGTTCCCATCCAGCAATCCCTGAGCAGCCTTAAGGTAATTCGCCGAATCCGGTGAAATATAGATGTCTGAAAGGTATGCTCTCTGGATTATCAGCACTGACATAAAAATAAAAAGTGTTAAAACAATCATATCTTCTTTTTTAAAATTATCCCTGACCACCGGACACACTCCAGATTGTTATATTTCATAAAATTCGTTTTTTTGACAAGACTGAAGCGCTACTTATCCTTTTTTATTATTATTACGGTCTCCCCATCTTTGATCAGGTTAAGTTTTTCGCGCGCTTTTTTTTCGATGTATTCCTTGTCGTTGTAAAGATTATTTACCTTGGCGGAGAGTTCTTCGTTGGATTTTTTGAGTTCTTCTATTTCCACGCGCATGTTGTCGCGCTGGCTTTTCATGTTCATATAGCTCATGATATTTTTGGCAAGGAAGATAACGCCTATGGCTATGATGAAGATTATTATGAACCTTATGGCCTTGCTTCCGTCATAACCCGAGGACTTTCTCTCGTGCCAGCGGGCTGCCATGGTCATTTGACCTCCCACGGCCTGAATAAGTTGGACAAGTCCCTCTTCTCCCATATTTCGGTTAAGGGCGGATTGACACCGTGTTTTTCATAAATAAGCATGGCTGAATTAAGCTGCATTAGGATATTAAATACCAGGGTCAAAAACGGCATTAGAAATATGGGGAACATGGTAGCGTATACCACCCAGCCCATGCGCAGCGCGGATGTTACCGGGAAAAATAGCATGAAAAAGAAGGCCATGACAGCGGCCGTAAATATTGACGAGAACGGGGCTGATAAAAGCATGATGACTGATTTTTTGTACGAGGACCATATTCTTCTTTTCTCGTCCATTACCATGATGGGCATCAGGTATATCTGCATGAGGATAAAGGAAATTATGGCCCATATGCCGATGCCGCCGGCGATTAATGCCAGGATATTGGAGGAGTGGGCCTTATAAAAATTAAAAGCTATGAATGCTAGGAATATCATGGCCGCCAGCAGCGCGTATATGACAATGCCGCGCCACCAGAAAAGTTTAAGCCCTTCCCAGAGTTCTCCCCACATGCCTTTATTGTCATCCATCCTGATAATTTTAATATAGTAGTGTATGACTGCCGGGGTGAAAATGTGCCAGAGAAGCCCGACTAAAAACAAAGCCGGCACGGTCATTTTATTGGACCAGAGGAGGTAAAAAGCGGCGAGGTACAGGGCGAATAAAATGACGTTAATCACTATGCCCTTTAAGAGATTATCATACAGGACCCAGAAGCTGCGGTTAAGCGCCCTTAAAAACATTAAAGCAGCTTTTCCAGTTCCGGAATGGCTTTTTTCAGTTCAAGCCTTCCGCGGCCGAGGTTGCCGTCGAGGCTTAAAGCCAGTGTCACGAAGTAGCTCGCGCCGACGACCATCATGATCATCGTGGCTTTTTCCGTGGATATGAGGACTTCATTGGTTTTTCCCAGGCCGAAGCTGGTTGACGCTTTCCTTGCGCTTGATATTATGGTGGAGTACTCCGCGCCTGCGGCTGTAATGTCAAAATCGGACTTGGCGGAAAACTGGTCTATGGCTATACCGTCCTCGCCTATCACGGCGGCGCCCATGGCGCCGTCAACACTCTCTACAACTTTTTGAAGCAGGCTTTTAAAATCCATTTATATATTTCCTCCGCGCCCTTTAAGCAAGGACGGTTTTTATCTGCTCAATGACATCTTTTAACATGAGCCTCATTTTTCCTACATTTATCTGCTCGTTGCCTATCATGAAAAGCACGCCGGTTAAGACTTCGGTAAAGAGCAGCTGTCCGGTTTCCGATGATATGACCACCTGGTTCAACTTGCCCTGGTTCATGGCTTTCACCGAGTGCTCTGTCTTTTCAACTATGGATGCTATCAATTTGCCTATCTCTGCGCCGTTAATATTTTTCGGAAGCACGCTCGCGACTATTGTTCCGTCGCGCAGCAGGAAAAAGCTTCCCACGATGCCTTCCACGCTGTTTAAGGCGTGCAGGACATCCTCAAGTTTTCTTGCTTTATCCGGTTCAATCTGCTTTACTTCAGCCTTCGCTGCAGGCGGCGGTGTTTCTTTTTTTGTTTCCGCCGGCTTAGGAGCTGCAGGCGCGGGTGCCGGTGTTTCCTTTTTGGGCTCCGCGGGTTTTACGGCCGCCGGCGCCGGTTTTGCCGGTTCGTCATCGACCTTTACGTCTTCCACTGCGTTTTTCATTATGTCAAGTATGTCTTCATTGGTCAGCTTATCAGCGTCGGGTTTCCTCTGCGGTTCAGCGGCCTTTGCCCTGGACTTCTCAAGTTTCTTGTTCTGGAAGTCGTAAACTTCGCGGAGACGCTGCTCTATCACAACATTGCCCGGGTCATTATCAAGGAGCTCTTTATATATTTCAATCGCCTTATCGAATTCTTCCTTCTTAGTGTATAATTCCGCTGCTTTCATGGACTTTATAGTATCAAGCTTCGGGTCTGACACCGGCTTCGGCGGTTCCACTTTCGGTGCCGCAGGTTTTGGCGGTTCAGGTTTTGGAGCCGCAGCTTTCGGGGCTTCGGTTTTGGACGGTTCCTGTTTTGCCGAGAGCGCTTCCTGGAGCTTATCCTGTGTTTCCGAATCCTCAGGATTTAATGACAGCACCCTCTGAAACTGCTCGATAGCCTGGGCGTACATTTTTTTTTTGAGGTATACATTGCCAAGCATGGAGTGCACCATGATATTGTCCACATCGACAGCCTCGACCCTTCTTAACTCGTCTATGGCCTCGTCAAGCATGTCCTTCTCTCCGTAAACCCTGCCAAGAACAACCCTCGCCGACATATATGTCGGGTGTTTTTCAAGCCCTTTTTTACATACGTCTATGGCTTCCTGAAGCAAGCCGGCCTTCCTGTAAGCATCCGCAAGCGGTACAAAAATCAGAGAGTCAGGATTTTGCGACAACCTTTTCTTTAGTTCATCAACTTCTGCCATGGCATCATTCGCCATATAAAGATAACACCTCTCTGATGTATAAATTCTTTAGCTCTGATTTTATAACAGTAATAGGTACAATTTTAATCAATTTAACACGCCCTATTTCCTTTGTCAATATAAATCTTATTTCCCCGTCTTTTGCCTTCTTGTCATTGTACAACCTTTTGATTATATTATCAATTCTTAAGTTCTTTAAAGGTTTGATTAAATTAAACGAATTAAACACTTTGATTTGCTCATTTACGGTCTTTTCCCCGCAAATACCCAGGTTTTTCGCTATCTTAGCCGCCGCAATCATCCCCAAGACTATGGCCTGGCCGTGTTTATACGATTTAAAGCCTGCCGCAGCCTCTATGGCGTGGCCTATGGTGTGTCCGTAGTTAAGGGCAGCCCTTAGCCCCTTTGTTTCTTTTTCATCGGCAGCCACAACCGCGGCCTTTATCTTAGCAGAGCCTGTGACCATCCTTAAAACCGCATTTTTGTCCTTTTTCAAAATTTTCATTTTGTTGTTTTTAATAAAATTGAAATAATTACGGTCCAGTATTATGCCGTGTTTTATCACCTCTGCCAGCCCGTTTTTGTATTCTTCTTCCGGAAGGGTGTTTAACGTGTCAGTATCCATCAGGACAAAAAGCGGCTGATGAAAAGCGCCAATCAGATTTTTCCCGGCCGGTATGTCCACCCCTGTTTTTCCGCCCATGGATGAATCAGCCATGGCAATAAGCGATGTGGGCACCTGCACCACGGGAATGCCCCTCATATAAGTGGCAGCCGCAAAGCCGGCCACATCGCCGGTCACACCGCCGCCAAGCGCCACTATGGCGGAATAACGGTCGAGGTTGTTTTTCGCGCAGGCGTTATAAATGGCTTGTGTGGTCTTTAATGTCTTATGTTTTTCCCCGTCAGGCATGAGGTGCACGCTTGTCTCAAAATGTTTTGAAAGCGCGGCCTTTAACGCCGCCCCGTGGCAGCCGTACACTTTTTTATTTGATACTATCATCACTTTTTTGCCTTTGATAAGGCCGCGCAGAAGCTCTCCGGCCAGCGGCAATATGCCGCTTCCGATGTATACATTGTATGGATTGCTTTTAAGTTTAACCCTTATTTTTTTCAAAATTCAAACCCGCCTTTTTTAATATGGCTTTTGCCGCGCTCTTTACCGTGTGCTTTTCCGTGACTATTGTAAAGTGTGCCGCCTTGCTGTAAACCGGCAGCCTGCCTTTATAAAGCATCTTTGTGGCGTTTAAATTATTCATGTCAAAAAGCGGCCTGTCATCCCGCTCCCTGATGCGCTCCACAATCGCATCAAATCCCGTCTTTAAGTATACCACTGTCCCTGCTTTGCGGAGCAGTTTTATGTTGCCTTCCCTTTTTACCACCCCGCCGCCCGTGGCAATGACGGCCTTTTTCATCTTTGCCGCTTTTTTTACCATCAGGCTTTCAATATCCCTGAAAGCATCCTCGCCGTATAAAGCAAATATTTTTTTTATGGACATGCCTTTGTGCTTAACTATCATTTTATCCATATCCGCGTATTTAAATCCGGTTATGCGCGCTAGTTCCCTTCCTATGGACGTCTTTCCGCTGCCCATGAAACCTATGAGTATTATATTTTCCATGTCAGTATGCTTTGACAAACCTTAAATAATTTGCATAATTTGACTTCAACTCCGTCAGATTTGAAGCCCCGAACCTCTCCAGGAAAGCCGACGCCACTTCAAAAGCTACCGCGGCTTCCGCCACAATGGACGCGGCCGGCACAGCGCAGATATCCGAACGCTCGTACACCGTCTTTACCTTTTTCTTGGTTTTGGCATTGACCGACTCAATTCCTTTTTTAACCGTGGATATGGGCTTCATGGCCGCTTTTACGACTATGGGCATGCCGTTTGACATGCCGCCTTCAATTCCGCCGGCATTATTTGAAAGCCTGTGGAATCCGGCGCTTTTTGAATAGAGTATCTTATCATGGACCCTTGACCCGGGCACGCCGGCGCTCGAGAATCCGAGACCGAACTCCACGCCTTTTATCGCCTGTATGCTCATTAAGGAACGCGCAATGGACGCGTCAAGTTTTTTATCCCACTGTGTATAGTCCCCGAGCCCGATTGGCAGCGGCGATGTGATTACTTTTACCACTCCGCCTATTGTATCCCCTTCGGCTGACGCCGCCTCGATCTTTCTAATTATGACAGGCGCTTCCTGCATGCCGGGGAACCTTAAATCAGCCTTATATTTTTTGTTGACGCCGCCTATAAGTTCCTTTATCCCTGCTATATCAAGGCCTGTGTCATCGTCGGTTAAAACCCCGGCGATGTTAATGACATACCCGAAAACATCTATGGAAAACTCACGCAGAACAGCTTTTGCTAAGGCTCCGGCTATTACCCTAGCCGCAGTCTCCCTGGCGCTTGCCCTTTCAAGGACATTCCTGAAATCATGATGGTTATATTTAATCCCTCCGGCTAAATCCGCGTGCCCCGGCCTTGGAACGTTAAACTCATTTATTTTCCCTTCAGGTTCGTTTATAGATAGAACCTTTTCCCAGTTCTTATAATCCCTGTTTTCCACCATTACAGAAACGGGCGCGCCCGTTGTCTTTCCGAAACGCACACCCGATATGATCTCGGCATAGTCGCTCTCTATCCTCTGGCGGCCTCCCCTGCCGAAACCTTTCTGCCTTTCAGAAAGGAACTCATTAATATCCTTCTCTCCGAACTTAATTCCGGATGGCACCCCGTCAATTATAATAACGAGGCCTTTGCCATGGGACTCGCCGGCTGTCATGTATCTGAGCATTTAAAACCGCCTTCTAACAAAAAAGCCGCGGTATTTAACCGCGGCACTTTTGTTGATTCACATATTTTATTCTTCTTCTATAATCATCGGTGTTAAGAATACCACGAGCTCGACCTTATCCCTTGATGTCTTGGATCCCCTGAATAATCCGCCAAGCAGCGGAAGGTCCCCGAGGAAAGGCACCTTATCTTCCTGAACTGTTACAGACTCAGTTACCAGCCCGCCGATTACCACAGTTTCATTGTTCATAGCCGAAACCATTGTATTTGCTTTCTGTAATGCGGTATCAGGGGGTGCGCCGCCGGTAACAGCGGTTAGTATCTTTGATACCTCAAGCTGGATGCTCATCAATATAGTCTTGTTGTCGGAAATTTTAGCGCCTACCAGAAGCTTTATGGGCAGCTGTATCGGATTGTATTTTGTGGCTACGGTCGAACCGCTTGTGGAATTTACTACCTCCGTCGTCTGGTAGTAAGTGGTCCTTGTTGTTTCGATAGTCGCCGTATCATTATCGCTTACGGCTATCCTTGGTGATGATAACAGCGTGGCTTTATTGTTGCTTTCAAGGGCGTCTATAATCGCGCTCACCTTCATGCCGTTCTGCAGCAGTCCCACAACCAGCTCGCCTGCCCCGGATAGGGGATTTGCCACGACATCCCCGAGTATGTGCGGGTTTGCAGCCTGATTTTCAGCTGACCATCTTATACCGATGTTTTTGAGCGAGTTTACATCGACTTCATAAAGCTTTGCCTCAATGATAACCTGCTTGATCTTCACATCAAGTTTCTTAATAAGGCCCTCAATTTTTTTAAGGTATTTTACATTATCGGTGATTATTATGCTGGAAGTCCTGTTGTCGGCGATTATTTTAGCGGTATCGCTGGAAAATAATTTAACCGTTTCCATAAGCGTAGTGGGATATACATACTGCAGTTTGAAAACTTTTGTCTTTACGCCGCCTTCGGAAAAATCTTCAGAATCCGATGCGCCTCCGCCGTCCATGGTGCGTATCATCTCCATTACCTTATCAATGTCTGATTCTATGCCCACTATAAGCAGCCTTCCCTCTCCCTGACTCTTATCTATCTGTATTACCGCGTCCATCAGGGGCTCCTTTGAGAGCGTTGTAAGCAGAAGCTGGTTCAATTCTTCGGCCTTCATGGTCCTTGGATTATAGAATTTACGCATCTTCGGTTTTAACGACTTTGCCCCTTTTAATTCGGCGATGCTTCCGACCCTGATAATGTTTCCCTCTATCTCGTAGTATAACGCGCTGGGTGTCAGCAGGTCCTTTAATACCTGCTCAAGCGTCTGATTCTCTTCGCGCAATGTGATTGCCATAATAGTCGAAGCCGAAGGCCCAATCGTAAATTCAAAACCCGACTGCGCCGAAAGCAGCCTTAATATGGAATTTATCGAGGCGTCCTGGACATTTATTGATATCTTCTGGTACAAATCCAGCCTGCGGTTTGTTACCTTGTTTCCGGACGAAACTTTGTCGATGTCCACGACTATCTGGTTCTGGTCCCTTGTAACGGAATAAGGCGCGTTCTCGTTCATATTAAGCGTGACGTCCACGGTCTTGTCCGCCGCCGACTCCCTTAATGAAACTTTATCAACCGAGCCTGTATCAAAAGTGACGGAACTTTTCGGCCAAATTGATACCGCGTCAATCACAGTTATAACAAGCTGCTTTTTTTCAGTATCTTTTTTCACCCTGTATTTTGCCGGGCCGTCAGTCGTTATTATGACCCTTGTTTTTTTCTCAAGGCTTTTGCCATTGACATCCACTATCCTGTACATCATTGATCCGGGCTTCCTGGCTGGCGGCTCGCTGCCTGCTCTTCCCCGCCCGCGGATGAAGCCTCTTCGGCTCCTCCTGATTTTGGTATGTTTACGGATATTTTCGAACCGTCCTGTGTGATGTCCCATTTCTGCTTTGACTTAAGGTCCACAACAACCCACGCCGTGGTTCCATGGGGCGCGCTCCTTACCTTGCTGACCCCGCCTTTGTTTACGGACGTTGTTTCGCCCTTGACTCCGCAATCTGAAAGCTGGACAAGTATCCTCGGGTTTGGCGGCGCCGCAAGTTCTGTGGCTTTATATTTTACCTGGTTCGTGGTTATGATCCTGACTTCGATTTTATCTTTCAAGTCGAGCGTTAAAACTTTTTCCACCCTGTCTCCTGAAGACGGAGTCTCAGCCGCTGGTTCTTCCTTTTTTACAGGCACCGCAGTCGCGGCAGGTTCTTCCGCCTTTACCACGCCCTTGTCAACAGCGCCTGCTTCAAGCGCTTTTCCCGCATCCTCTTTTTCCACGGGTGACACGCTGATAAAGTCCTCGTCAGCCCCGTATGAAAAAGGCAGAAACGCCAATGAAATTAACACCGTCATGGACAGCATTAACAAATTCTTTTTTAGCTTCATCATGCCTCCTAAAATTTTAAAATATAATTATGTATTAGTACTCGCCCGGTATTTGTTTCCCGGTTTCTATGTCATCAGGCCTGATATTCGGGCTGGTCGTCGGCTGCTTGGCAAGCTTGAAGAGCACTTCTTTGTCGCCCTGCCTTAGCAAAATTTCCATAGAACCCCTGAATTCTCCGGCCACATCAGATACGTTAACGTCATTTTCAGCCATAAGCTTTCCGTTCATAAATACATAACCCAGCTGAACTCCGCTCTTGCTTTTAAAAAGAGCGGCTTTCTCGCCCCTGCTTTCCGTGATACCCAGGAGTGAGAAAGTGGATATATCGACCGTAAGGGCCGAAGGAAAAACCCCTGTCTTATACCTTGGTATAAAAGGATCCCTGCTGCCCTTATTCTGAAAAACATACAGCGGTTTGATCTCAAAAAGTGAGTTGTTTTCTTCGGCAAATGAAAATGATGGCATAACTGCCGCGGATAAAAATACCGCTGCCGCCAGAAACACCGCTTTTAGAAACCTGCCTTCTTTCTTCATCATTTGGCCATCACCCTTTGTTTATAAAAGAATAAATTTTTATTGAAAGCTCGACGTCCATGTTTCCTTTTCTGGCTTCAGCCGATGCTACGGGGGACCATCCGCCGACTTCCTGATCTATACCCTTAATGCTAAGCTTGACCGGATTCGTAAGCCTTTCTATATATCCGATACGCGTCAAAAAATCCCCAAGATCTTTATAACTTGTCGAAAACTTCAGGTTTATTTCCGTTTCCTTATATTCGTCTTTTGCCGTCACCTTGCCGGGTTCAAACCCGAGGATATTAATGTTTGATTCCGTAGCCTTCTGTGTTATTTCTTTGATGGTCTCCGATATGGATGCGTCCATCGGCAGCCGTCTGTTTATAAAATCGGTCTTTTCGTTTGTTTCCGTGGCCCGTTTTAAAAATTCGTCATATTTTGAGACCATGTTCCTTGCGTCGTTTAATTCCTTTTTCTTCTGCTCAAGTATGGCTGATTTTTCCTTTATCTTTATGGTATTGGGTGTCAGGAAGTACTTCCAGTATCCAAACCCGACGGCGCCAACAAGCAACACGACGGCAACAAGGTTCTGCTGCTGCTTTGGTGTAAGCTTTATGTTAATCGCTCCCGGGGCGGTTTTTGGCCCCGATGACTTGGGTGGTGCCGGCGGCTGTCCTGGTCCTGCCATGTTGGTCTTCTCCTTTACTTTTCTTTTTTATAGGTAAAACTTATGTCAAAATTCGACACTGTCATCAGGTTATACTTTTCTTCGCCTATCTTTGCGGCCGCCAGGTCCATGACCTTCGGGCACTCTTCAAGCCTCTTGATAAAATCAGCGACTATAACCTTTGAAAGCGCCCTTCCCGTAACCTGGATTATCACGCCGTCGTCCTTGTCTTTCCCCTGGGTTATTGCGGTCAACCACATGTCGGGAAGCATAAGCGCGCTTAACTGGTCCATAAACTCCGGCCAAAAAGACTGGTCCTTAAGGAGCCTTTCAACTATCGCCATTTTTACTTTAAAAGCCGCGTCAGCCGCGTCGTATTTTTTTACCTCGGCTATTTTATCCTGAAGCGACGATGATTCCGCGTCTATCCGTTTTATCTGACTGTCAATATCCGCCATCTGCTTGGTCTGCATTATAAGGATCCCGGCGAGCCCCGCGACTATGGCGCCGGCTATAACAACTCCGCCCATAACCAACAGCTGCATCTGTTTGGCCTTCTTTAATTTTTGGGGTATCAGATTTATTTCTATCATTACTTCACGCCTTTCCTGAGCGCGAGGCCTAATGCCACGTTAAAGTGGACCGCATTGGCGCGCAGGTAGTCAAAATCAAAATTCTTGGAATTAATATTAATATTCTTGAAGGGATAATTGATCTCAACCGGTATCCCGAGCCTCTCGGAGAGGAACCTGTCTATGTTTTTTATCTTGGAAGAACCGCCCGAGAGCATTATCTTCTGGACTGGTTTTCTTTTTACCGTGGACTCATAATAGTCAAACGAACGCCTTATGTCATTTAAGAGCTTGTTTAAAGCGGGAGTAATCGCCTCAAATATCCTTGAGCCTTTATCGTCGTCGCCTGACGGCGACGCGGAAAGCAACAGAGCTTCGCTTTCGACCATGATAACAGCGTGCTGTTTTTTGAGCTCCTCAGCCTGCGAGAAACTCAAATTAAATTCCCGCTGTATTTCCTTTGTGAAATTATTTCCGCCGATATTAACATCACGTGTCAGGTGGGGTATGCCCTTTTCGGCTATTGTGATCGTGGTGAACTTGGACCCCATGTTAATGATGGCCACGGTATCCGCTTTCACTCCCGTGTCCGAGTCATCCGAAAGGTTTAATCCATAGGCGTTACAAAGCGCGAACGCGTCAACATCTATGCAGACCGGCTCGACTTTCGCGTCTTTTAAAAGCGATATGTGCTGGTTCATGGTGTCATTTTTTACGGCCACAAGAAGGACTTCAAGTTTTTTCTGGTTTTCTTCTTCAATCTCATTAAGCACCTTATAGTCAAATACCACCTGGTCCATACCCAGAGGTATATACTGCTCAGCGTCGTACGGGATCATGTTCTTAAGTTCGTCCTCGGTCATGTATGGAACTTTAATGTATCTTATGATGGCGGAATCGCCGGGAATGGCTGTAACTACTTTTGTGCTTGCCAGGTTTTTTGATTTTGATATCTTCTTGATGGTGTTAACGTACAGTGAATGCCTTACGTCCGGGTCAAGGTCATCCACGGAATCCGCAGACAGGCTTATTATCTCAGCCCCGATAAGTTCAAAGCCCTCTTTTAGCTTTTTGAGCTTAATGGCTTTAATGGTCGAAGTCCCTATATCAAGGCCAATGATGCTTTCTTCAAACAGTCCCATCAAACTCTCCCGTTATATTTTATAGGGAACCCTGTTTCGGCTCCTTACTGTAAAAATACCCTGACTATGAATGCGGCCGCAATAAATGGGACAAAAGCAAGCGCGTCTTTCCTGCTGTATCTGCCGGTCAACAAAAGCAACCCGGATATAATTCCGCCTATTATGAAAGAATATAATATTACTTTCAGCGCTTCAACCGGACCCAGGCACATACCCAGCGCCATAAAAAGTTTTACGTCGCCTTCCCCTATTTTGCCGTTGCTGAAATAATTAAGAACATATATCACAAATCCCGCCGACGCCGCGCCAATAATACCGTCAAAAATTGTCACATTTTTATTTAACTCAAAAACCCCAAATAGCGCGCCTGTAACGAAAAGAAATACAATTATTACGTCAGGCACTATTCTCTTTTCAATGTCAATGACCGATAGCGCTATCAGATAACCTACCATTATTATATAAAAAAAATAGATTTTTTCAAGCCCAAAATGAAGAAAAATTAGAAAGAACAGCAATCCTGTAAGGAATTCGACCAGGGGGTATTTAAAGGGTATTTTATGGCCGCATTGCCTGCATTTGCCTCCAAGGGCTAAAAAGCTCAAAACAGGCATATTATCATGCCATTTTATCGGTTTTTTGCAGGCAGGGCAATATGAAGACGGAAAAGCGATTGAAAGTTTTTTAGGGACGCGGTAAATTACCACATTAAGGAAACTCCCTATAATGGAGCCAAAAACAAAGCTAAAAACAGCATATATGATAAAAGTCAGTTTGGCGCCTCCCTGGGGATATAAAAAAAGGGCCAAAAGTCGTTAAACTTCTGGCCCTTTTATATTAACAATTGCTGTTTATTCGTATCCGTACGTTGAGTATTCCACTGTCTTTGTGTCTGTCTGGCCATTGTTTACCCAAACGTCGCCGGTCAGTTTATTATACCTCCAGCCATCCTCTGCAGTCGTTTTGAGAATCTGCGGTGGTGCTGTGGTGCTAATAACTGTAACGTCGGTTTTGGATCCGGCTAACTGAGCTCCACTCCCCGGGTGTGTTACTTTAACAGGAGGTAACTTGTCCATGTATTTCGTGAAGAAGGAATTGTATGTTGCTGCATCTGAAGAACTTGTACCAATACCTCCCGGCCAAGCACCTGTGTTATCACCGTAATAAATGGAAACTGCCGATTTCAATGCTCCTGCATTACCCTTGGTGGCACCTTCCCTCGCTTTTTCCAACATGTCAGCGAACTTCGGGATTGCTACTGCCGCCAGGATGCCGATGATCGCAACAACGATCATAAGCTCGATAAGCGTAAAACCTTTTTTGCTTCTTAACATTAATTTCACCTCCTTCTAATTAGATTTGTACTTCCTTATCTACAATTATACTGTCCATTTAGACCTTTGTCAAGTATTTTGAAAATATTTTGTCTTATTTTACCATCTGTCCCATTGACATCATCGGCAGGAACATGGCAATAACCAGATAACCAATTGTCACACCTAAAAAAGCCATAATCATAGGCTCAATCATGGCCATTATGGAATCAACAGCCGTATCAACCTCGGCGTCGTAAAAGTCCGACATGCGCAGCAACATCTCGTCTAACTTGCCGGTTTCCTCGCCTACGGCAACCATCTGGGTGACCATGGTTGGAAACAATCCCGTAGCCTTCATCGGCTCTGTTAAGCTCTGGCCTTCCCTGACTGCCGACCTTGTATCCATAAGCGCTTTTTCTACAACTTTGTTTCCGGATGACCTGGCGACAGTATCCAGCGCGTCAAGGATGCCTACCCCGGACTTTAAGAGGGTTCCGAGCGTCCTGGCGAACCTGGCAACGGTCTGCTTCTTTATAAGCAACCCGAACACCGGCATTTTTAACATTAATCTATCGATTACCATACCGCCTTTTTCCGTCCTCTTTAAGATGGTTATCCCAAATACTATTGCGCCAATTGCAATCACCTGATAAATGGCGTATTTTTGTTCAAATTCGCTGGCATTCAAAAGGTACATAGTCATAGCCGGCAATTTACCCCCGAATGACTCAAAAACAGCCTTGAATGAAGGAACAACCTTTACAAGAAGTATTATTATGATTATTAAAGCGATGACTGAAATAGTGGCGGGATAAGTAAGAGCGCCTTTTATCTTTGACTGAAGAGCCTCTGCTTTTTCAAGGTATGTTGAGAGCCTGTCCAATATCTGGTCCAGGGAGCCTGAAAGTTCTCCCGCTTTTATCATATTGCAGTACAGCGTGGAAAAAACGCTCGGGAATTTCATCATGGCGTCCGAAAGGTTAGCTCCGCTTCCTATATCATCCCTTATCTTGGTGAGAACTCCCTTAAAAATCTTATCCTCCTGCTGGTCGCACAGTATGCTGAGCGCCTGCAGTACGGGCAGTCCGGCTGTAATCATGGTGGAAAACTGCCTGGAGAAAATCGAAATTTCAGAAGTCAGTACCTTTGGCCCCATGTTAAATATAGACGCCAATCCGCCTGTTTTTACAATAGAAACAATCACAAGCTTCTGCTGTTTCATTATATTCTGTAAGGCAGCTTCGTCAGCAGCGTCAATCTGCCCCTCTATAACCCTGCCGTCAGGTGTCTTTGCCTTGTAAGAAAAATTCGCCACAGTTTCCTCCGTGGATCAGATTTTCAATTTACTATTTTCAATTTACAATTTCAACCGGCAACGGGTCAACCTGTCCCTATTAATTGTCAATTGTAAATTTCTTAATACGTGCTTCCGCCGCCGCCCGTGGATGTTGTAACTATCCTCTGCAGGTCCTTAGGGTCGGTGGTTCTGGCAAAAATTTCATTGTATGTTACAAGCTGTTTCTGATACAGTTCGGCAAGCGAGGAATTCATGGTCCTCATGCCGTATTCCGTGCCGGTCTGCATTATGGAGTATATCTGGTGTACTTTTTCTTCCCTGATAAGGTTCTTTATGGCAAAATTTGAAATGAGGATTTCCGTCGCTATTACCCTTCCTGTTGAATAGGCCTTCGGAAGCAGCTGCTGCGAAACAACAGCCTGAAGCGTAAAGGATATCTGCGCGCGTACCTGCTGCTGCTGGTGCGCCGGGAAAACGTCAATGATGCGGTTAATGGCCTGTACGGCATCCGGGGTATGGAGCGTTCCGAATACAAGGTGGCCTGTTTCCGCGATGGTCAGCGCCGCGCTTATCGTCTCCAAGTCCCTCATTTCACCGACTAAGATCACATCCGGGTCCTGCCTTAAGACGTACTTTAACGCGCTTACAAACGTCGCCGTATCAGTGCCCACTTCGCGCTGGTTGACGATGCAGTTCTTATGCGTGTGAATGTACTCAATGGGGTCCTCTATGGTCATGATATGCCCGGCTTCGTGCGAATTGATCCAGTCAATCATTGACGCGAGGGTAGTTGATTTTCCCGAGCCGGTCGGGCCTGTTACGAGAATGAGGCCCTTTGGAGTTTTTACTATGTCGGTTATTGCCGGCGGCAGCCCGAGCTCGTCAAAACTTAAGATATGCATGGGAATGTTACGCAGGGCCGCGGCTACAGCGCCGCGCTGCTTGAATACGTTCATCCTGACGCGTCCTATGCCTTCCACGCCGAAAGATATATCAAGTTCATTTTCCCTCTCAAATTTTTCTTTCTGCTCGTCCGTTAATATGGAGTAAATTACGTGCTGGCAGTCATCCGGCCTCATTTTTTCAAATTCAGAAGCCACCATCTCGCCGTCTATGCGGAACATAGGGGGGACACCTACGGTGATGTGCAGGTCTGAAGCGCCTTTTTCAAACATTACCCGGAGCATTGTGTCTATATTTACCATTTAAACCTCCAGAAAGATTTTTAGCGTATTCCTGTCCATATATTATATATGCTAATTATACGACTGTCAATTGCAATAATTAACGTAATACTTTCAAAACGTTTTTTAGTCATATTTAATAAGAGTTTTATTTGCCGAAAAACCGGGATTTTCGTGAATTTATGAGTATGACAAGAATTATCCGCGCGCTTGTATCTACAATTCCCCCGTCAATTTCTTAATGGCTAATATATGATCTTCTTTTATTACCAGGAACTGCAGGCCTATCCTGAACTTTTTCAGCTTTTCATCGTACCTGACCCACCTGACTTCCGCGAAGGTCGCAAGCGGCGTTGCGCTGTCGAGTTCCACGTCCAGCCTTACCACTTTATCTAGTTTCATTTCCTCGTCGCATATGAGCTGCAGTCCCGATGTGGAAATATCCTCGCTTACAACAGACCTTTTTACATCCATGTCCGGGGTATGCTTTTCATACTCTTCACCGGCCATGATCTTATACTTTATGTGAAGGACCTTCTGGGCCCTGAAGTGCCTGCGCCTTTCATATACTATGTCGCCTTCCGGCATAACACGCTCCAATTGTTATTCTATTGACACTGAAATTGTAGCAAGTAGCCGGATTTTTTTCAATGGCTATTTAACACACGCCATCTTTGATGTACATACATGTTCCGGGTCGTTGCGCGTCGAGGCGTAAACCCTGTAAATAAAAACGCCGGAGGAAACAGGCTTCGACGCCCTGTTCCTGCCGTCCCAGAAAAAGTCGTTATATCCCGATTTTCCAGGCAGTTCGTCATTAAAATAGACCACCTCGCCGGAGACGGTAAAGACTTTTATCTTCACCTCGGCGTCAACGGAGAGCCAGTAAACTATGTGCGTTTTATCCCTGAAAGGGTTGGGAAAGTTTCCTTCAAGCCTGATAATAAATGGCGGCGGCGTCGCGGTAAATGTAGGCGTGACTGTATGCGTTGGTGTCGATGTAAATGTCAGCGTAATGGTAGGCGTCGATGTAAATGTCTGCGTCGCTGTATGGGTCGGGGTATGCGTAAATGTAGGCGTAGCTGTACGCGTATCTGTAAAAGTTCCGGTATTTGTAAAAGTCATGCTCATGGTGGGCGTGGCTGTAAAAGTCTTTGTGTTTGTGCTGGTGAGAGTAAACGTCCGTGTCGGGGTGGCAGTATAGGTCGGCGTGGATGTACGCGTCGCTGTGGATGTAGGCGTAAAATGATCAGTCCCCGGGGTCACTATTTCCTTTATTCCCCGCAGCCTGGATAAAAGCACGCCGCTGTCATATATGAAGTCGGCGACATCCGATATGACGAACTGCAGGACATTTCCGGTGGACCCCGGTGTAACCTGCACCGCGGTAGTCAGCAGCATTGTGGATCCGTTATACTGCATCCCGTTTACCGGGGGTTTCTGCACGTAGGCCGCGGAAAAATACGCCCCGCTTACCGTGACAGGCTTGCCAAAAGAATCAAAAACCACCTGTGTCCCGTTTAAAAAAGCCCCGAAAGCGTCGTTATATCCCTCATCTATCCAGTCAGGGTATTCCTCCGATCCGAAAACAAAATCAAAAAGCAGGGATTTTATATCCGCAGCAACATCAAATGTCAATGTTAGGATGGAAGTATCATATACAGCGGGATCGGTAGTTCCCACAGGCATGTTCAAAATGCTATATACGATATCATTCCCCGGGATGCCGTTGCCATATCCGTAATAGTCGTTTACATAACCGTCCGGCGGAAGCGCGTATTGCGCTTTTCCGGTTGTCATTATTATACCGTCAAAAATTCCGAACGGCCCGCCGTAAAACAGCCCGCACGGGTAATACGCGCTTGACGCATTGAGTGACGCGCTTGTTATGGTGATTCCGCTTCCCGGCAAAACAAGCTGGTTTGCCAGCAAAACGGCATTGTTGGATTCCGTTATGGTCATGGCACAAAACGCAGCAGAACCCTGAAGAAAAAACAGCGCTGTCAGAAAAAACCTTATAAGCTTCAAGAACCCCTCCCGTATAAGATGTGTATTGTATTTAGACAAAAACCGGTGTTATTTGTTCCTTTTTATTTTACTTCCTGTTTTATCATACGCACGCCGGGAAAAATAGAGGCTTTTTTTATCAGTTTTTCCCCTCCTTTTTCATTGTAGAAACGCGCCATGGCTAACGGGTAAAAAAGTATTATACCGTTTTCAAAATCAGCCCGCGGCCTTGCCGGATAATATATGCCCCTGTATGAATACCTGTCAAAAATAGCAATCCCGCTCTTTACGGCTCCATACCTGAAAAGAAGACCGTAAGGCTTCCATTTTTCAGGCTCTATATGCTTCTCCTCCTGTTCGATGGAAAATATTACCCTGTAAATAGTGTGTTTTTTTGATAACTCCCTGAATCTCGCCGTCATTTCATCCGCCGCGTTTGTTTTCATGCCCGTTACTTTATAAAGATCTTCCCTGCCAAAATCGTATCCCATACTGCAGATATCCAGCATGTCTATCCCCTGGCTGTTATCAACAGCGTTACATACATAATAAAACGGCATGGAAGAAAAATCCCCCACAGGAAGGTAAAGCGGGTTTTTATCCATGGTAAGGGACATATTTTTGACGAAATCATATGACAGGAGGTTGCCTGACATGCTGTTCTTTCCATAATTCGAAAATAAAAGTACGGCAGGAAATACAAGCACCATGACCGAAGCAAATATTTTTCTATGCTGCAGGTAAGCTCTTGCCGCATCCAGCGCAAAGGCAATAAAATAAACCGCCGCAAGCGCTGACGGCAGCAGATAGATCGGGATGAACCATGGGGAATTTTTTGGAACCTGGTTAAAGAGGACAACTGTGGATATATTGACTGTGACCACGCACACCAGGAACCAAAACAGCTCTCTGTGTTTTCTAAATGCAAAATATATGCCGGGCAGGACTGCCAGCAGGATGAAAGAAAAACTGTCAAAAAACCCGGACGCCATGGAACCCAGCTGGAATAATACGCTTTTTAAATCAGGCCCCTGAAAAGACGGGTACCCGGCTCTCGTTACCATGAATATGAATCCATCCAGCGTAGAAGCGTCCCCCCATCTCGGAGGAGCTGCGGCCCATGACCTTAACGGAAGAAAAATATAGGGTGTAATGCCAATAATAAGCAACAAAAAAGCCGGTGCCATTTTTTTTGGCCTTTTATAGATCAGATATGCTGCTGCCGGAAACAGCGCCGCAGTGCTCATGTAGTGGTTGGACAGTGACAGCCCCGTCAAAAAGAAAAACAGATAAAATTTTCGCCTGTCCTCATAACCTGCGGCGCACATCAAAGCAGCCAGTGTCAGCACAATATTGAGAAGGTACACGCTGCCTTTAGCCTCTATTCCCTGCGCCCAGAAAACAGAGGAAAAAGCCAGGATTAATGCGCCACAAAAAGAAACCAGCGGGGTAAAACAGGGCTGCATAATGAATAATACCGCGGTCAGGGCGGCAAGCAAAGCAGAAAAAAGGTTGATCCTGAAACCCGGATTGGCAAGCGGTATATATGAAGCTATCTTTCCGATCATGGTATGCAGCGGATACCCGGGGGGGTGCTGCGGCCATAAATTTTTGCACATTGCGATTGTTTCAGGCGAGTCATTGCCCGCAAAAACAGGGTATAAACACTGCGTGTATATGGCCATAACTATCACTGCTGCTAAAGCCGCCAGATAAATCCGTATTTTATTATCACCGTTCATGGCTTACCCCGCGAATATATAGGCGTTTTTCCCGCCTATATAAAAATCAATTTCAGCGGAGCGCGGCTTAAAATAACCGTTCCCGCCGTAAACGCATTTTAGATCCAGGTTGTTTTTTAGCACCTGTTCGGGCACTTTTAACTTAACAGAAACATCAAGCCCCTTATTTATTATGATGAACGCGGTGCCTCTGTCAGAATGCCTGAAAAAAGCCATGACATCGCCCTGCGCGCATGCCGGCAGGAAATCTCCGGAAGAAACACAGGCAAAGGCCTTTCTGAGCCATATCAGGTGCTTGTAGAACTCATGATAACTGTTATATTTTCTTATTTTATCCCATTCCATGGCGCGCGCGGCCGAATATTTGCCGCGGCTGTTTATCACTTCCCAGTCATGCCCCATCCTGTTCTGGGTTTCCTTCTCGCCTTTTTCGCTGCCAAGCTCGTCGCCGTAATATATCATGGGTATCCCGGGGTAAGTGAACTGCAGTACAGCAGCGAGCTTGAAGGCGCCCTCGTCATTGCCGACGTCAAAAAGCATCCTGTTGGTGTCATGCGTGGATATGAGGTTCCAGCTGGTGTAGAGCTTCTCCCGTGGGTATTGTTCGTACATTTTCACAAGCTCTTCCATGTAGTTTTTAGCGTCTATTTTTCCTGTCATGAAGTTGGCCGTGGTCCCCCTGAAAGCGTAGTTCATCACCGCGTCCAAAAGCCCGTTATCAAGCCATTCTTTTCCGTATGTTTCCACGACTTCGCCGGCCAAAAGCTTGTCATCCCCGCAGGATTTCACGGCCTTTCTTATGCGCGCAAGCGTGTCCTTGCCTAAACGCTCTGCCACATCCAGGCGCCAGCCGTCAGCCCCCTGCTTTAACCAGTACTTTACCACGCTCTCAGCCCCGTCATAAAAGTATTCCCTGACATCGGGATTATCATGGTTTAAAACCGGCAATGTCTCAATGCCGTTCCACACTATCACATAGCCGTCTTCATTTACCTTATACATATTCTTATAACTTAAGTCACCTTCTTTTGCATTTTTATACCACTCATGCTCTGAGCTGGTATGGTTGAAAACACCGTCTAAAATAACGCGAATTCCTTTTGAATGGTATGTATCAACGAGACGTTTGAAGTCATCAATGGTGCCAAATTGAGGATCTATCATCTTAAAATCAAGGGTGTCATATTTATGATTACTGACTGCTTTAAATATGGGCGTGAAGTAAACCATGTCAATGCCGAGGTCAGCCAGATAAGAAGCAGCGTAAGCAGCGCCCGCAAGGTCCCCCCCGTAAAAACCGCTGTTGTGGTGAAGCGTAGGGTCTGTCTCATGCCATTTAAGCTTCATCATTTCCTGTCCGTAGGCAGTGCCTGTGTAAGGAGTCTTTTTCCCGTCAGGGTCGGGGACAGAGGAGGCAAAACTGTCGACAAAACAGAGATATCCCGTGGCGTTTTTTGCCCAGGACGGTGTTTTGTCGTTAAAATCAGTCATGAAGAGCCTCCTTTTTTTGGTGAAATCATTATAAAGGAAGGTGGGGGAAAGTTCAACAGGGTTTGTGGGGGGTGACGGACCTCGCAGAGAAGGGGTTAAGCCCTTCTCTGCGGTGGTTGTAAATATTTACAATGCCTGTGGATGGTATATATGAGTCCCTCAAGGCTGATGAGTGTTTTTGTAAGGGATACGTTCTATGGGTCATAGACCTCGTAGAGAAGGGGTTAACCCCTTCTCTACGGTGGCTGTAAATATTTACAATGCCTGCGGGGTGCGCATATATAACCCATGTAAGGGTCCGTTCTTTTTCAATAAATCCCGCGATAATCAGACGAATTATAATTAAACTGTTTGATTTTGTTTTTCTTTAATACTTTAAATATTGTAATGCTGCTTTTGATTAAAAAAAACGATATGGTCTTTTCACCGTAGAATTTGCTAAAGAATCTCAAGCCTGTATTTCTAAAAGACTTATCGTAATAATTTAATTTCCCAAAATGTAATGAAATATAATCATTTGGACTAATCACTATATCAACAGCATCAATTTTTTCCAGATACTCATATTTTATCTTATGATTAATATAATTTGCGCAAACAACCCTTTTATTGGTAAGGAAATATCTGGTTTTTTTGTTTATTATAATATTAGTAAAAAACATAAATAATATCTGATACGCATAAAAAGCAAGAAATGCAGCGAATAAAATAAGCATCCAATCCATTCTAACAAACCCTGTCTGGCTATATATGTTCCTCATAATCAGCAAAATAACGGTAATCCCAAAAAGACCGGCAAGGATAAACTTTAGGTCATTTAAACCAAATGTAGCCATATCCGAACGCGGTGAACCTTCCCACAGCAACTTTTCGTTTTGATTCAAATCAAATTTGATTTGTTTGTTTTCATTCATTTTTTCCTCCAACAATTATCTTACATATTATTTTATCACCTTTTTATGTATTTATTAAATACAATTTTTAGCACAAGCCTCACTCGTATCTTTTCACCATCCCTGATATCATTTTCGCAATCTCTTCCAGCTGCGCCCTTAATTTCGCACACTCTGACTCGGATATAAAGCCCTTGCGTCTGGAGATCTCAAGCAAAGGCACACATTCATGGGTGGAGCCGCGGGCTATGAAGAAGAAGTTCTTTTTGTCGTTGCCTGTGAATTTGCCGTTGCCTTCGGCTATGTTGAGCGGGATGGATAATGCGGCGCGATTGACTTGGTCGACGAGGTAGTAGGTCCCCTTCGGGAAGTTGTCGGTCAGATTGGAGATTTTCTCGGCGAAATCTACTGCCTTTTGGTACACAATCAGATTCTCAAATAGGAATGCCATGCTATATAACCCCCTCTATGTTGTCTTAGTTCAAATACTTTCAGATAGTAGATAGGTGAAAGGTGACCCCGTTTATCGTTTTTATTTCCTACCCTTCCGGATATATTACAATAAAACAAATCAGGAAACAACTTCAAAAACGGAAGTGCAGGAAAAGTCGTTCAGATAGGAGAGAGTAGATAGGTGACCGAAAGGTGGGTTTGAGTGGTAGTCGACAGTGGTGCCGATTGTCCCTGGTTTATCTCCTATCTCCTCTCTACTCTCACCTTTCTCGCCAAAAAAAATAGCCGGCTTCAGCCGGCTATTTTTTTTGGCGTCCCCAGGGAGAATCGAACTCCCGATACCGCCGTGAAAGGGCGGTGTCTTAACCTCTTGACCATGGGGACGCTTATTAATCTCATATCCCAAATCACATATCCCAAATAAAAGACGTTATTTGGAGTTTGAAACGGGATTGTTTATCTCATATTTCAAAACTCAAATCGAATTGATATTATACAGATTTCCGGTTTTTTTGCAACTTATTATTATTCGGCCTTCCTTTTTTTGGCTATGGCCAGGTCGTAGAGTTCCACGTACCTCTGGGCTGAGTGGATCCAGGAGAAATCTTCTTTCATGCCGTTTTGCTGGATTTTGCGCCATACGGGCTGGTTCTTGTAGGTGTCCACTGCTACCCTGATTGTGTTATACAGGTCTGTGGGGTAGTAGCCGGCGTAGGAGAAGCCGTTGCCTTTTTTGTCCTTAAAATTATAGGACTTTACGGTGTCTGCAAGGCCGCCTGTTTCCCTTACTACGGGTATCGTTCCGTACTTTAGCGATATCAGCTGGCCCAGGCCGCATGGTTCGAAGTGCGAGGGCATCAGGAACATGTCTGAGCCGGCGTATATCATGTGCGCGAGGTTGTTGTCAAACATTATGTTTGCCGAGAGCTTTTGCGGAAAAACCGACGCCCAGTGGCGGAACATCTGGTGGTAGCGTTCTTCTCCCGTGCCTAAAACCACGAACTGGATATTGAGCCTCATCATCTCTTCCATTATCCTGGATATCATGTCGAGGCCCTTCTGGTCGTCAAACCTTGAGACCAGGCCTATGACAGGGACATTTTCCACATATTTAAGACCGACCATTTCAAGAAGTTTTTTCTTTGATTCCTCTTTTTTCTCGACCGTATCCGCGCCGTAATTGGCGGGCAGGTCCTTATCAGTCATCGGGTCCCAGTGCTCATAGTCTATGCCGTTTAATATTCCGTGCAAATCCTCGCGCCTGTGCCTTAAGGTGCCTTCAAGGTTGTAGCCGTACTCAGGCGTTTCTATTTCTTCCTTGTATCTTTTGGATACCGTATTTACCACGTCAGCGAAAACTATGCCGCCCTTCATGTAGTTGATTCCGTCATAGAATTCCAGCTGGTGCATGTTAAATATTTCCCATGGGAGCCCCGCGTGTGACATGAGTTCCTTGCTGAAGAATCCCTGGTAGGCTATGTTATGTATGGAGTAACACGTCGCGGTGCCCTTAAAAAACGGGTCCTGCGCGTATGTGGTCTTTAAAAATACCGGCACCAGTCCTGTGTGCCAGTCGTTGCAGTTGATGATGTCCGGCTGCCAGTCAAGGGCCCTGCAAGCCTCAAGGATGCCTTTTGAAAAGAAGAGGAACCTTTCCGCGTTGTCCCAGTACTCGCCCTGCGGCGTGCGGTATATCTCGTCCCTGTAAAAAAATTCGGTGTTGTCTATCATGTAAACCGGCACATCCGAGCCCGGTATGACTGTTTCTTTTATCGTGCCTATATGGTCAAAAAGCGCTATGTTAATCTTAAACTCTTTTCCCGTATCGCGTATCTTAAATTTCTCATCGTCAATTTTTTTGTACTTTGGCATTATTACCCTTACGTCGTGGCCTAAAGCCCTTAACGCCTTTGGCAAAGCTCCTGCGACATCAGCGAGGCCGCCTGTCTTGGCAAACGGAACTACTTCAGAAGCTGCGATCAAAATCTTCAACGGCTTTTGTTTTGCTGCTTTTGCCAAAGTTTAACCTCACATTTAAGATAGCACCGGCGGCGTTTCAGCCGCCGGCGCTTTTACTGATGTGTTTATTATTTAATTGAAAATTCAAAATTTAAAATTGAAAATTGAAAATCCGTCCTTATCCCATTACCACTTCTACGGTGTGCTCGTTCTTATCCTTAAATATCGGCGCTTTGTTTCCCTTTACAACCTTGCCGTCAACCTTCATTTCTTTTACGCCTTTATTTACGCCTGCCGCGTTCTTAACAGTGATGTTATATGTGGTTCCCCTCCATACCCTTTTCACGGTGAAACCTTTCCACTTTTTGGGTATGCACGGGTCTACGATCAATCCGTCAAAATCCGGCCTGACGCCGAGTATGAACTGCGAAGCAGCCACAAAATTCCATGCCGCGGTGCCTGTCAGCCAGCTGTTCTTTGCCTGCCCGAAATCCTTATGGTCGCGTCCGGCTATCATCTGGGAATAAACATACGGCTCTGTCCAGTGCTTGTCAGCTATGTCGTTATTTGCCGCCGGCGCTATGGTCTTCCAGTATTCAAACGCCTGCTCTCCCCTGCCCATCATGGCCTCGGAGCACATCGCCCACGGGTTGGTGTGGCAGAATATGGCCGCGTTTTCCTTTAAGCCCGCCGGGAATACGGATACATACCCGAGTTCCGGGTGGTATTCCGTGAATGCCGGCTGGAAAAGGACTATGCCGTACTTTGTCGATAAGTGTTTCTTTATGGAGTTAAGCGTGGTCATGGCGCGCTCGCCTTCAGCTACGCCCGACATGATGGCCCATGTATTTGACTCAAGCCAGATCTTGCCTTCTTTTGAGGCGTTGGTGCCCACCGGGGTGCCGTTGTCGTCAAAGGCCCTCATGTACCACTCGCCGTCCCATGCTTTTTCATTTATTCTTTTCTTCATTTCCTCAGCCATTTCTTTATACTTCTCAACATCAAGAACCCTGCCTGATTTATCAGCGAGCTCAGCCAAATAATTCGCCCCCATTACAAACTGGCACGCGATCATGACCGATACTCCCATGCCCTTCGGGCCGCTTAAGTTAAGGCAGTCGTTCCAGTCGGCGTTGCCGGCTTTCGGCAGCCCGTGGTATCCGACGTTATCCCATGAATACTGAATGGCTTTCTGCAGGTGCTCGTACATCTTGGCTTTTGAACCGTCATTGAACGGAACGAGCTCATTTAAAAAGTTCATATCGCCTGTTTCCTTGCAGTAATTATGCACTGCCTGAACAAGCCAGAGATGGTCGTCGCCGAAGCCTTCATTTTTGCCCTTCTTTGTAAGGGGTGAATAACCGTGATGCGCGCGGCCTTCCGGGAACTGCACGGAAGCTATGTCAATGAGCCTTGAACGCACTTTTACCGGTATCATGTGGCCGAATCCGAGCGTATCCTGGTTGGAGTCCCTGAATCCCATTCCGCGCTCTCCGCCTGCCTCATAATACGAAGCTGAACGTGACCAGTTGAATGTGGTCTTGCACTGGTACTGATTCCATATGTTAACCATGGAATTAAGCGCCGGGTCAGGTGTTTCGCATTTGTATTTGTCAAGCTGCTCGTCCCAGTGGGAGGCAAGCTCTTTTAAAGCCGCGTCAACCGCGCCTTTTTTCTTGTACCTTGCCATTACTTCTTTTTCCACGCCAAGGCCTTCGCCGTATCCAAGGACAAATGTAACTTCCTTTTCCTGCTTTGCCTTAAGCGATACGTTTATGTTCAGTCCGCCAAACGGCGCCCAGCCTACCGCGAGCGAGTTGGAGCATTTTCCATTTTCAACGGCAATCGGATTTGCCTCGCCCCTGTATGGGCCGACAAAATCCTGCCTTACTCCGTCATAGCTCGCGACTTTTGTGTCCGACCAGAAATACGCGAAATTGCTTTTATGCACGTTATACTGTGTCAGGTGGTACATGGCGTTATTTTTAAACTCGGTCTGTGCGATATTTAAATTATACTGATAATCTGTCATATCGTTCATCGCGTCCCAGAGGCAGAACTCGACGTACGTGAAAAGCGAGAGTGACCTGGCTTTTTTTGTGTTGTTTTTAACCTTGATGCGCCAGACTTCATGCGAGGCGCCGACCGGGACGAAGTATGATGTCTCGGTGGCAATGCCGGCGTACTCTGATGAAATCTTTGTGTATGAAAGTCCGTGACGGCATTCATACTTGTATTTCTTCAGGTCCTTATTTACCGGCTGCCATGTGGCTGACCAGTAATCTTTTGACTTATTGTCCCTGACATAAATATAGCGTCCCGGCCTGTCGGACGGCACGTTATTATACCTGTAACGCAGTATCCTTCTGTGCGCGGCGTCCCTGTAAAAGCTGTATCCGCCGGCTGTGTTTGACATAAGGCCGCAGTAAGTATCCACTCCTAGGTAATTAATCCACGGCAGAGGGGTGTCCGGGCGAGTAATAACATATTCCCTGTTTTTATCATCAAAATATCCGTAGCGCATTCTAAAACCTCCTATTTAGATGGCAAAAGATAGGAGAGAAAATCCTCTCTCCTATCCCCTGTTTTATGTGTTTTCCACTTTTTTATAAAAAGCGTTTTCTATTTACCGCCGGAACAGTCCCCGGCATTTTTATCAATACTTTTTTTAGAACTTTCCGATTATTGAGAGATACTGGACAGGCGTAAGTTCGTTATAAACATACGCGAAGTCAACTCCTATGAAATACCATCTGACAGAAGCGCCTAAGCTCCAGTCCGGTTTCTGCTGAAGTGTGTCTCCGCCCGCTCCGTTTGCAATCGGGCCCCAGCTCTTGATACCGCCGCGTATGGCAACCATCTTGTTCCACCATATTTCTCCGCCGGCGTGTATGATCATCTGTGAGTACCTTGTGTCTATATCCGATGAAGCTATCAGTTCAAACTGCTGAATCGGGAACCTTAACGCGACGCCAGGCTTCATGTTTAAGCCGACTGTCTCCGCGCCGCCCGTTATCGTGCTTGAACCCTGTACCGCGTCCCACGTAACCGACGTGTATACGTCCTGCACATTTACTCCAAGGGTCAGCCATTTCATTTCAGGGACAAAATCACCGACCTTAAAGAATACTCCAAGGTCCACTCCAAATCCGCCATAGTTTATGGTGGCGAGGTTTCCGCCGTCAGTTAATGCCGGGTAGTTTCCCATAAGTATCTTTACTGATCCGCCTGCTGAAAACCCTTTTACTATAGGGTAAGCGTACGCGATGTACACTACGTTATCCGCGTTTTCCTTGATGCCTTTTGAATCGCCGAGCGCGTCAGTAATGTTAATGCCGTCTATTGCCTGCCTTAACCAGCCAAGCCCGATGGCTCCGTATGCTCCGGTGTTGTATACAAGGTTGACGTATGAATACTTCGTATCCAGGTCATTGATCTTTGTAAGCTTCACGGATGACACTTCGACGCCCTGTATGTTTGTCATGCCGGCCGCGTTCCAGTATGAAGTGGAAGCGTCGTCGGCTATGGCGGCAAAAGTGCCTCCCATGCCGAGCGGCCTTGCGCCTACGCCGATTGACATGGACTCGCCGGCAAACTGAGTATCAGTGGTAGTAGTCGCAGCGGAAAGGCTCCGCCAGCGCCACGATAAGAACCGCTACAAGTAAAAGTGATTTTTTCATAAACATCCTCCTTTAAATTATGGCCGCTTCAGTCTTGGAATCAAAGAAGTGGCATTTGTTCATGTCAAACACAAGCTCCACTTCCTGATTTACCTCGACTTCAGCGTCCGCGTCCATTTTTGCTATGAACGGCGTTTTTCCTGTTGTTAAGTATATGTTTGATTCAGACCCGAGATGCTCGACCACTTCAACTGTCGCCGGCACTGTATTATCTGCGCTTGCGTTGGGCGCGTATACTTTGTCGTATATGTCCTCAGGCCTGATACCCATCGTTATCTCGGAACCGGCTGAGGCTTTGAGCTTGTCTACCATGCTGTCCGGCACGCGAACTTCAAAGTTTTCCTCGTTGAAATAAAGCCCGCCCTTTTTAGATTCCAGCGTCCCTTCGATAAAGTTCATTGACGGGCTTCCTATGAATCCAGCGACGAACTTGTTTGTAGGTTTGTCATAGAGCACTTTCGGCGGCCCGATCTGCTGCACTTCGGTATTCTTCATGACTACGATCTTTTCTCCCATGGTCATGGCCTCTACCTGGTCGTGCGTTACATATATCATCGTGGCCTGCAGCCTGGTATGGAGCTTTGATATCTCCGCCCTCATCTGCACGCGCAGTTTCGCGTCTAAGTTCGACAGCGGTTCGTCAAACAGGAACACTTTAGGCTTCCTGACTATCGCCCTTCCAAGCGCGACCCTCTGCCTCTCTCCGCCGGAGAGTTCTTTGGGTTTGCGTTTTAAGAACCTTTCAATGGTTAAAATATCCGCGGCTTCCATGACCCTCTGCTTGATTTCTGAAGCCGGGTATTTGCGGAGCTTAAGCCCGAATGCCATATTTTCATATACTGTCATGTGCGGGTACAGCGCGTAGTTCTGGAATACCATGGCGATGTCCCTGTCTTTGGGCGGTATGTCGTTTACTAAAAGGTCGTCGATGTATATCTCGCCCGAAGTGATTTCTTCCAGGCCCGCTACCATGCGCAGCGTAGTGGTTTTTCCGCAGCCCGAAGGCCCTACGAGAATAAGGAATTCCTTGTCTTCGCAAACAATATTAGCGTTTTTTACGGCTACCACGTTTCCATATTTCTTCACTACATTTTTGATTACTACCCTGGCCATCTTTGCCTCCTGGTATACGTTATCTTGCTTTTATTTCTACAAGTCCCTGGTGAATTTTATGTATATCTGCCTGTCCCTGGGCCCGTCAAACTCGGCGAAATAAATTCCCTGCCATGTGCCGAGCGCAAGCCTGCCGCTTTCTATGAAAAAAAACATTTCGTTTCCAAAAAGAGAGGATTTGATATGAGAATCCGAGTTCCCTTCGGAGTGCCCGTAATCTTCATCTTTCGGGATCATTGCGGTTAATTTTTTAATGATGTCCTTCTTAACCGACGGGTCGGCGTTTTCATTTACCGTTAGCGCCGCGGTGGTGTGAGGCACATATAAAAAAATAATTCCGTTCCTTATCCCTTCCTCGTCCACGGCCTTTTGGACCGCGGCCGTGATATCGGCCAGTTCCGTCCTTTTTGACGTGGATACTTTTAAGGATTTCATTATTTAAACTTTACTGTGAGCCCGATCCTGTGTGTGCTTTCAAGAACGCCGTACTGCCTGTACGCATAGTCAACTTCGTACATATCGATCTTTATACCCGCGCCCGCCACAAATCCGGCGAGTATGCCCGGGCTCGCGATGTAATCGTAAAGGTCATTGGGGTCTATAGCGCCCTGGTACTGGTAGCCGAGCCTTATGACAACAATGTCCCTGTACCAGTATTCCATGCCCGCCGCTATGATTCCCCTTGTCTCTATGGGCTGAATGTAATCGAGGTTTAACATAAGGTTCTTTATTCCGGTGTAGCTTAATCCGAGTTTTACGGTTATGGGAAGAAGAAACGCTTCTCCGAAACCAAACTTCGGCCCGAGGTTCTGTATGCAAACACCGGCCTGCAGATCCTTAACCGGAAGCTTGTAAACTCCGCCAAGGTCGGCCGCGAAGCCAAAAGCCCCCGCGTCGGCGATGGATTCGTTAAATACTTTTACGGTAACACCGAGTGATAACTCGGTGTTTATTTTAGTGCCGTATGAAAGGTTGATGCCTAAGTCGCTTGCCCTGAAAGCGGTAAGTTCCGTGCCAATCTCGTCCCAGCTTTTTATATCGCCCGAATTTACATAAACGACTCCGAGTCCGAATGTGCCTATCTCGCCTGCCGGATAAGCTGCCGCGACATAGTCATAAAAAATGGAAGCGAACCAAATAGTGTGCATTACGGTTAACTGAAAAGAAGGCAGCTGGGCTAAACCCGCGGGATTATACATAATGGCGTTAACGTCATCCGCCGCTCCCACAAAAGCGCCGCCCATGGAAATAGGCCTGGCACCCTGCTCAAGTTTTAAGAAAACCGCAGAGGTAGTACCCTGGTCGGCAAATGAAGATAAACAGAATACAGACAGTAACACCGCTGTAAAAACTGTTAATTTTAATGTTTTTACTTTCATATAGCACCTCTCTAATGTAAAAAATATATCATTTATAAATTACACTGTCAAGAATATTTTCACCTTTATTTATCGGTCTTTTCAGCGTTTTTCTTGCATATTTTAGACAAATTCCGCCACCATAAGTTCCGTTGGTTTGGCGCTAAATAAAGCCTTATTTTAAAGGTTTTTCCATGACAAAACAGCGTTGCAAACATGTTAAACGTGTAAAAGGGCACAATAGTAGAACGCCTGAAAGGCAGAAACGTTGCGGTGGATAACCATATTTTCAATTCTATATTTTCAATTTTCAATTAAGTAAAACAGCATCATCAGGCCCTCGTTGTCGGCAGGGTAATATCCTGCCTCTACAAATGCCGTATTGTAGCGGGCACATATCATGCGCCCGGCTGTTGTTATATAACTACTTTTCATATGACACTCCGCGGTTAAAGAAAAGATCCAGGTTCCCGCTTAAAAGAATTCCTATTACCGCTCCCAAACCCGCACCCAGCAGGGCACCCAGCGGCCGCGCGTCGCCGAAATACTGGGCCTGGGAAGGGCTTGCGCAGTATCCTATAATGCCGCCGGCAACCGGAAACGCTATGAGCATCCACATGTTATTGCGCTCTTCCGGAGGTTTTGCCTTCGCGAATTCCGGTGTTACGCTGTCCATGTATTTATTATATTTCCCGCCGAGCGACTCGACATAACCGCCATTTTCGCCATGGCTTCCCGGGAGCGTGGCGCAGCCGGAAGTAAAGGTCATGATTAAAAACGCAGCAAGGGTTAGTAATGATTTTGTTTTCAAGTTGTATTGCCCCCTTAATATCTTTTTAACATTTTACCATAATGCCGTCCAAAACATAATCAAAAAACATCAGCAGTATCTATAATCACGCCCTGCTCTTGTAGGGGCGATTTCCACGGGACTTCGCACGAATCGCCCAAGAATTGACAAATCAGCAATCCATACGCAAAAAACAAACAGTTATCGTTGTTAGACCCCTGGTCTGGGCGATTCGTGAATCGCCCCTACAGATGCCAGAACAGACAATACGCGGTAAGCATGCAACCCCGGTTTTGTAGAAGAATATGCAATCCCTTCAAATAAAAAAAGCCCGGGCTTTCGCCCGGGCTCATATGTTAAATATTACTTATCTTTTTTTCCTTCCAAGCAGTTCAACGGCTTTCAACCTTGCCATTTCCCTCATTAACGAAACCTGTATGGCGTCAAAATCCACGTCATCTTTTGTCTTTGACTTTAAGAGCCTTTCCTTCTCGTCTTTCCTTCTCTTTAAAGTATCCACATCAACTTCTTCGGCGTGCTCGGCTGTTTCCACAAGAAGGACCACTTTTTCCCTGGTAACCTCTATGTAACCGCCTGATACCGCCATCATGTCCTGCGTGCCATTTTCAAGGAACAAAGTAATAACGCCGGGTTCAAGAACCGTGGCGAACGGGGCGTGATCCGGCAATACGCCGAACTCGCCGTTTATGCCCGGGGCTGTCAGTTCCTTTATCTTGCCGTCAAATATTTTCTTCTCCGGCGTCACTATGTCTATCTGCATCAATTTGGCCATTTGTTTTCCGCCTTATGCCATCTTCTTTGATCTTTCAATTACTTCATCTATTCCGCCCGCCATGTAGAACGCCTGTTCAGGCAGCGTATCGAGTTCGCCGTCGGCGAGCATCTTAAATCCGCGTATGGTTTCCTTGATGGTCACGTATTTTCCGTCCCTGCCTGTAAACTGCGCTGCCACCGAGAATGGCTGCGAGAGGAATTTCTGTATCCTTCTGGCCCTGGCGACCACGAGTTTGTCTTCGTCTGATAATTCATCGATACCCAATATGGCTATGATATCCTGCAGATCCTTATACCTCTGGAGGATTCCCTGTACTTTTCTTGCCGTGTCATAATGTTCCTGTCCGATAACCGCCGGATCAAGAAGCCTGGATGTCGAATCAAGCGGGTCGACTGCCGGATAGATGGCAAGTTCGGTTAAAGCGCGCGAAAGAACTGTCGTGGCGTCCAGGTGCGCGAACGCTGTCGCGGGTGCCGGGTCTGTTAAGTCGTCGGCAGGAACGTAAATGGCCTGTACCGAAGTGATCGAGCCTTTCTTAGTGGATGTGATTCTCTCCTGAAGTTCGGCCATTTCTGTTGAAAGGTTCGGCTGGTATCCTACAGCTGAAGGCATCCTGCCTAAGAGTGCGGATACTTCAGAACCGGCCTGTGTGAACCTGAATATGTTGTCGATAAAGAGCAGGATATCCTTGCCCTCTTTGTCCCTGAAATACTCGGCCTGCGTAAGCGCTGTCAGTCCGATCCTTAACCTGGCTCCGGGCGGCTCATTCATCTGCCCGTATACAAGCGCGGTCTTTGCTATAACTCCCGACTCCTGCATGTCCAACATAAGGTCTGTTCCTTCCCTTGTACGTTCACCGACTCCAGCGAATACTGAAAGCCCGCCGTGCTGCTTTGCTATGTTATTGATAAGTTCCATGATAACAACTGTTTTTCCGACGCCGGCGCCGCCGAATAATCCTACTTTTCCGCCTTTCGGATACGGGCACAGAAGGTCTATAACCTTGATGCCTGTCTCGAACATTTCCGTCTTTGTGGATAGGTCTTCAAAAGCCGGGGGGCTTTTCCTTATGATGGAAGTTTCCGTGGCTTTGATCTCGCCTTTATAGTCAACTGGCTGGCCCAAAACGTTCATGACCCTTCCGAGCACGCCTGCTCCAACAGGAACCGTTATGGGGTCCCCTGTATCCACGGCCCTCATTCCCCTGGAAATGCCGTCGGTGGACGACATGGCAACGGTACGCACCATGTTATCGCCGATGTGCATGGCGACCTCTGAGACGAGGTCTATCTTCATCTTCTCGCCCATCATGGTGTAATCACCCTTGATGGAAATAGCGTTATAAATATTCGGAAGCTTGCCCTCTGAAAACTCCACATCTATGATAGGGCCTATAACCTGGACAACTTTTCCTTCGTTCATATCAATACCTCCTGGATAAGTTCGGAGTTCGGGGTTCGGGGTTCGAAGTTAACTCCCGGACAACGGCACATCCGACATTTTTATTTTTTAGGGCTTGTGGCAGGTCCGGTTGAACTCCGAACTCCACCCTCCACCCTTCGAACTTACTTTATCGCTTCCGCTCCCGATACGATCTCGAGTATTTCCTTCGTTATCTGCGCCTGGCGCGTCTTGTTTGCCAGCAGCGTAAGCGAGCGTATCATGTCTTTGGCGTTATTTGTCGCCATTTCCATGGATACCATCCTGACTCCCTGTTCAGAAGTCTGGTTCTCAAGCACGGCCCTGTATAACTGCGTTTTTACATAGCGCAGAAGAAGCGCGTTTAAAACTTCGGTTTCTTCCGGTTCGTATATGAAGTCCCTGGCAACAGCGCCTTTTGTCTCGAAAACCACGGGCGCAATCTGCTTTTTTACTATTTTTTGCTGGAGCGACGACTGGAACTCGCTGAAAATGACGGTAATCTTCGCGTACTTTTTCGCTATGTAATTCTTCAGCATGTCCCCGCTTAATTCCTCAATGTCAATCCAGCCTATATTTTTGTCATTATACTTGAATTTTTCTATTTCCATGCCAAGACGTTTAAAAACGTCCATGCCTTTTTTTCCTATAATGTAAAGGCCCACGTCCGGATTTTCCTTAAGCCTTGCCATGGCTTCCTTCACAAGGTTCGAGTTAAAACTGCCGCAGAGGCCTTTGTCAGCCGTGATCAGCACCAGCGCCTCTTTTTTAACGCCTTTATTTTCCTCGAGCAGGGGGTACTTGCCCTTCTCGGATTTGACATTAACTATCAGCTCGTCTATGACTTCCTCTATCTTGGAAGCATAAGGGCGCGCCGCTATAATCCTGTCCTGCGCTTTCCTGAGCTTCGCAGCCGAGACCATCTTCATGGCCTTGGTTATCTGCTGTATGTTTCCCGCGCTCTTGATCCTCTTTTTAATCGTTCTAAGTGTTGCCATATGGTCTCCTGAGATCGAGATTTGGAAGTTTTAAGTTTAGGGTTTTAAGATACTGCCCTGTACCGCCCTAAATCTTAAAACTTCAAACTATCACTTTATCTTAAAACTATTTTTTATAAGTAGCCTTGAAATCCAATATTACCTTGTCTATCTTTTTCTTAAGGTCGTCACTGAGTGTTTTCTTCTCTTTAATCTCATTCTTGATATCCTTGTGGCCTGCGTCGACAAACTTTGTCAGAGCCGCTTCAAATTTCGGAACTTCAGCTACGGGAATGTCGTCTAAGAACCTGTTGGTCGCCGCGTATATTACTATGATCTGGTCGGCTACATCCTGCGGAACATACTGGCCCTGTTTTAATATCTCTTCCATTCTGCGGCCAAGGTTAAGCTGATCCTGCGATGCCTTGTCAAGTTCCGACCCGAACTGCGCGAATCCCGCGAGTTCCCTGTACTGCGCCATATCGAGCTTCATCTTGCCCGCGACCTGCTTCATGGCTTTAGTCTGCGCGTTTCCGCCGACACGCGATACAGAAAGGCCCACATTAATAGCCGGCCTGACTCCCGCGAAGAAAAGATTGGCTTCAAGGAATATCTGTCCATCCGTGATGGATATGACGTTTGTCGGGATGTATGCTGAAATATCCCCGGCCTGCGTTTCTATGATGGGAAGCGCCGTGATGGAACCGCCTCCGAGTTTCTCGCTTAATTTTGAAGCCCTCTCCAGAAGCCTGGAGTGTAAATAGAAAACGTCGCCCGGATAAGCTTCGCGTCCCGGCGGCCTTCTTAAGAGCAGCGACATCTGCCTGTATGCGACAGCGTGTTTTGACAGGTCGTCGTATACGCAAAGCACGTGCTTGCCCTGGTACTGAAATTCCTCGCCCATGGCAACTCCCGCGTAAGGAGCGATGTAAAGAAGGGGCGAAGGGTCAGAGGCGCCGGCGGTAACTACTATAGTGTATTTCATTGCCCCGTGCTCTTCCAATGTCTTAACAACTTTCGCGACGGTTGACTGCTTCTGTCCGATGGCGACATAGATGCATATGACATCGCCCCCGCGCTGGTTAATTATGGCGTCTATGGCGACCGCTGTTTTTCCGGTCTGCCTGTCGCCGATGATAAGTTCCCTCTGGCCGCGGCCGATGGGGATCATGGCATCTATGGCTTTTATGCCTGTCTGGAGCGGTTCTTTAACCGGGCTCCTGTCGACAACTCCCGGCGCCTTTACTTCAACGGGCCTGAATTTCGTGGTGGTTATCGGGCCCTTGCCGTCCAAAGGCTGTCCGAGCGGGTTAACTACCCTTCCTATAAGTTCATCGCCGACGGGAACTGAAATAATCCTGCCGGTCCTTTTTACCGTGTCGCCTTCCTTAATGCCTTTATCATCGCCCATCAAAACAACGCCGACGTTATCCTTTTCAAGGTTTAACGCCACGCCGAATACGGGCCCCGGGAACTCGAGAAGCTCCAGCGACATACAGCCGTCAAGGCCGTACACGCGGGCTATACCGTCTCCGACCGAGATTACCTGGCCGACCTCGGTTAATTCAACTTTTGCCTCATATTTCTCCAGCTGGGACTTTATAATATTCGTAATCTCTTCCGGCCTGATCTGCATGCTCTTTCCTCCTGAATAAATTTAGAATTTTATATTTTCAATTTTCAATTGAAAGCTTATTTTTTCTTCTTTTTCGGCGCGGTTTTTTTAGCGGCCGGTTTTTTAACTGATTTTTTTGCCTCTTTTTTTAAGGCGGCTTTTTTTGCCGCGGTTTTTTTAACGGGCTTTTTCACTTTAACCGCTTTGATCGCGGTAAGGTCCGCCCTCATGGACCTTAAGAACTGGATTACGGAAGCGTCTATCTGCCTCATGCGCTCCCTTATTATGATGCCGCCGAGTATGGCCGGGTTTACCTTTGTATCCACAACCAGCTTTTTATCCATGGCCTTTTCCAGCCTGGCTATCAATTTCGCCTTTTCCTCTTCTTCCAGCGGGAACGCGGTCTCTATGGTAATTTTCTTTAACCCGCCCGCCTCGTCCACTTTTTGTATGAACAGGGCGCAAATGTCCTCAAAAATATTTTCCCTTTTCTTTTCCACGAGCAGAAGCATGAGCCTCAGCGAGAAGCTTTGAAACCTTCTCGCCGAAAAGGGATTTAATCATATCTGACTTTTCCGCTTTGCTTATGCCCGGGTGCATCAGGACGCTTTTTAATTTCGGGTTTGAAACTATGATGTCCCTTATGGACTTTAACTCTTCCGTAACCGCATGAAGCGAGTTTGCGTCAACTGCCGCCTTGTAGAGCGCTTCCGCGTATTTTGAAGGGAGTACTAAATTTGCCATTTATGCCATCTCTCCTTAATTATTGGATGTCTTGCCGATTTCTTTTATATACTCGTCCACCATCGATATCTGGTCCTTTTTCGTTATCTTTTTCTTTATGGCTTTCTCGGCGGCCATCATGGAGATGTCCACTATGGTGTTCTTTACTTCCTCTATGGCCTTTCTTTTCTCAGCTTCTATCTCGGACTTCGCCTCGGTGATAAGCTTTATGCCTTCCTTTTTAGCCTCGTCCACGAGGGATTCCCTGATCTTCTCGCCGTCAGCCATGGCCTTATTGAGCGCGGCCGATGCCTGAGACTGCATTTCATGCATCTTTTTTTCATAATCAACCTTCATGGCCTCTATGTCAGCCTTGTCCTTTTCAACTTTATCCAGGGTCGATTTGATGTACTCGCCCCTTTCCTTGATGGTCTTTATGAGCGCTTTTATCATGGAGTTCCATACGAACCACATTCCCACGAGAAAAGTAATCAGCTGTACCAGCACTATTTCCCATTTAACATCTACCATTGTAACCTCCGTTGAGGGCAAGAGCCCAAAGCTCAAAGCCCAAGTTCTTTCTCGCCAATTTCAAATTCAAAATTTCAAATTTAAAATTGTTATAAAGCCGTGCGGGCCATACGGCCCGCATTTACTATTATGATATAAAAAACTTCTGTAACGGATTTGCGTAAAGCAGGATCAGACCGATAACAAGGGCGTAAATCGTGAGAGACTCGATAATAGCCAGTCCGAGGATCAGAACACCCTGGATCTTCGAAGCAGCTTCAGGCTGACGTGCTACGCCTTCGCATGCTTTTGAAGTGGCGATTCCCTGTCCGATGCCGCATCCTAACGCGCCGATGCCTACGCCAAGTGCCGCAGCAAGCGCTGAGAACGCGAAAAACTGGACGCTTCCGCTGTCAGCTTTCTGCGCTACAGCCGCGCCTTCGGTTGTTGCCGCAGGTTCAGCCGCTAAAACAAAAGACGCCAACGAAAGAACACAAATCACTGCCAATAATACCTTTGCTAACTTTTTCATACTTTCACCTCCTGGTTTATTATTATACGTTTATGTGATGTTTCTCATCTTCAGCTGAATGCTCTTCGTGCGATACCGCCGCTCCGGCTATGTATGTCGCCGTAAGCAGTGTGAAAACTCCGGCCTGGATTAAGCTCACCAGCACGCCGAGCCAGATAATAAGCGGACGAAGCACCGCGGCTATCGAAAATATCATGCCATTGATAAAGCTGTCTTTTACTACGGGCCAGAACAGAAGTATAAGCGTGACAAGCACACTTAAAAGGACTTCCTTTGCCACGATGTTTCCGAATAACCTGAATGAGAGCGATATCATCCTGGAAAAGTCTGATAAGAGTTCAATGAAGAAAAGCGGTATCCTGATGGCAATAGGAACGCTTGAAGGCCCGGCGTAATGGGCAAAAAATTTAATAGGCCCCTTGCGCGTCAAACCTTCAAACCACGTATAAAGCCACACGCCTACGGCAAGGGTGACGGTAACCGAAAGAGACGAAGTCGGCGAGACAAGTCCCGGAACAAGCCCGATTAAGTTCCCGACAAAGATATACAGGAAAAGCATGACTAAAAGCGCGTAATAACGCGGCGCGTCTTTCTCGCCGATTATGGAGTCCGCATAATTGCATATGTAAGTAACGGTCCACTCAACCAGGTTCTGAGCGCCTCCCGGCCTTCTCTTCTTGTTAATAGACCCGAGCCAGATAATAAACGCGACAATTAGCATGTCGAGGACTACCATATAGATAGTCATGGATGATTTCTCGTCAAGGCCAAATAAAAGTAAGTTTCCTTCCAGTAATATTGCTTCTTCCATTGAATCACCTGTTTTATTTGTCAGTTTTTCTTGCGCTTACCGCGTGTACCGTTATCATCACCGCTACATATGCCGTAAAACCGGCCAGAAATCCCGCTATTGAAAAGTGTTTCGCGTTAATTACAACCGCCGCTATGACCGCCGCGGCGCCAAGCAATCTTAAAAAGTAAAAGAACGATCCTGCCGTCACTTTTGCCGCGGCCGCGCCTTCGCTCCCGAGCATTTTCTTTACCTGTGACGCTATAAGGAAAAAATTTATAAGTCCGGTCAGGTATCCCGCGAGAATCCCCAGGGATAGCCTCGCGTTGAACGCATAAAGTCCGGCGCAAATTACCGCCGCCACTATGCCTGATATGAGTATGGCTTTTTTATTTTTTTCCATGCTGCCCAAACTTATATATCAGGTACCAAAAGCCTGCCGCGATGCCGGCGAGCAGCATCACAATTGTAAAGAGCGGTTTTAAATTAGTCCATTTATCCAGCATAATCCCGGCGCCGAGCCCCAAAAAAGTCAGGAGTACCAGGGTAAATCCCAGGGCCCCGAGCTCCCCTGTCTTGCGGAGCAGTTCCCTGTTTTCCTCTTTCATATCCGCTATTCCTTATAATTATTAAAATCAGAGGGTTTGACTTCTTTTAAAAAATCCTTGAATTCCTTCATTTCCTTCTCATACTTGTCCTTGTCCATGATAGTCGCTTCCATGATGACATTTTCCGAGACAAATATGGGCGCTCCCATCCTTAACGCAAGCGCAATCGCGTCAGAGGGCCTGGAATCCACTTCCTTTTCCTTGCCGTCCTTTAAAAGGTATATTTTGGCGAAAAAGGTGTTGTTTGTAATCTCTGTGATGGCAACCCGCTCCACCGCCGCGTCCATGGTTTCAAGGATGGCTTTAATCAGGTCATGCGTCATGGGGCGGGGGACTTCTATCGACTCAATCGCGACAAGTATCGCGTCCGCCTCGTATACGCCTATCCATATTGGTAAGAACCGTTTTTCTTCCTTGTCAGTCAGTATTACAACAGGCATTTTTGACGCGCTGTCTATGGCCAGTCCGTTTACTTTCATCTCAATCATTATATAAAACTCCTGACCGCTTTGTTGAGCGTTTAAAATAACAAAACTGATAATACAATAGTTTTATTTTTTTTTCAATACAAATTTAACATTGCGTTTCACAGTCTGAAATACCACTAATTGAGTATTATTATAAGGCAAAAGGCAGGACCGCACTGGGAAAATGTCACTTTGCCTTTTTGTAAAGCGATTTAACCGCCGTTTTTATTGGATTTTTCCCTGCTCCAAATGAATTTCCGGTGTCGACAATGGTATTAATGACAGAATCTTCTCTAATCAACAATTCACGCCCTTCATTTTCAACGGCATTATATAAAAAATTCTGATATGGCGACTGTTCATTTACAATAACTTCCGTTTTTATTATATTGCGAAAAAATGTGTTTCCCGGGCCTGACGGGCCCCAGTAATCGGACACCTCTATCTTCTGCACCGTATTGCCCTCAAAAAGGTTCATATACGGGTAATGGCCGTGGATGGATACGTCGCAAATCATCGTTCCAGGAGTGTGGTCCCCCGTGGCTACAGGGTCCGTGGAGATGTTATATCCGAAGACATTGCCGTTCGCGCCTAAGTGCACCATCATGGAATGGCGCAGGGTGTAAAAAGTATTACCCTCGACCAGGCAGTTGTTTGTCCTGTGCTTAAGTTCCACTCCATAGCCATGGCCCCCGCCGCCGTAATCATGGGCGTGGTGGAAAGTGCTGCCAATGACTTCGCACTTATATGATGACTCAAGGGCGGCGTGCGTCCTTAATATGTATTCGCTTTCAATGTCCTTTATCCGGCAATACGCCCCGTATTTTACCGTTATCATGTTCGCGTCGCCCTTATCAATACGCTTTAAGGCAAGCGCCTCTACCCCTGCCCCAATTACCATGGAAACAGGCCTCACCCTTACGTTCAGCGCCTTCTTATAATCAAGATGAAGCGGTTCGTCCATGAATATTTCATTGCCGTTTACTTTTTCAACCTTAAAGAGCTGGCCGCAGACATTCTGCGCCCATGGCTGGTTCCAGTTTGACGAGGTGTACATGGCTTCCGGGTCGTTGTCCTGGCAAAGTTCTGCAAATCCGCCTTCCGTGAATTCCCCGCCGCTGTCCACAAGTATTTTTTCAGAACCCTTTTCATACCCGGATATTATTTCCACCCATTCCCCGCTGTTATCCGCGGAAATATTTATGGCGTCTTTTGCCGGGTTTCCGGCAAAGTCAAATACGAGGAAAGTCTTATCCTTGCCCGCGCCTCTTAAGACTATGGATTTACCGAAAGTTATCGGATTTTTAATAAGGTATGTCCCTGCCGGGATGAATACTGCCGTATTGTTTTTCGCGTCTGCTATGGCGTCCATAAGAGCCTTTGAATCGTCTGTCTTGCCGTCAGCCTTTGCCCCGAAATCCATTACATTGACCGAGACAGGATAGTCCTTAAACCCGCCCGGAATGCCCGCGGTTGTCCAGTCAATACAGCGCTCAGGAGGAAGTACACCTGCCGCCAGGTAAGCGGCGATGAACAACATGAAAAACACGGACAAAACAACGGCAAACACTATTTTTTCCATTGGGTTCCTTTTATATTTTTTGTAGAGCCGCCGCTTGCATATGCCATGAGCTCTACAATATACTCATGGCATATACATATCGAATGGCTGCGGCTCAAAGCTGGCTCTTCGTCTGAGAGGGGGCAAGCCCCCTCTCTACAAGAACATACGTGCAGCGTTCTATTCCCGCTTTTTAGTGCGGGCGATTCATGAATCGCCCCTACAAATACTAAACAGGCATTTTTATTTTAATTGAAAATTTAAAATTCACTTCTCCGTTAAAATCCTGTAAAAACAATACACGCATATGACCGTTATTATCCCCCAGGTCGCAATCAGCATCAACCAGCCGAATATGTTCATTCGCGGCCCTCCTTTTTCCTCTTGTTCCACGCCAGCTTTACCATAAGGGCAAGCAGCCCGAATACAAAAACAAGCCCCACCCTTGTCCAGACTATATAAGGCTGATTCTCAGGCAGGACGCCTTTCATCATTATTACCGGCAGGCCGCTCTGTATGAACCACCCGATTAAAATGGCCGCAAGAAATACCGGGGTTACATATTTAATTATGAATTTGTAGATTCGCGGCACCCTCATCTGGGCGCCTTTATGCACCTCATCCCATGCTTTATCAATGCCGAAAACCCAGCCAAACATGATGACCTCAAAGAGGCCGAATACGACCAGGGCAAATGTGCCTGCCCAGAAATCCAGCTCATCGACCACCCCTTTTCCCAGGAAGAAAATGGCAGGCTGCATCAGTAAAAATGTAATTACGCCGATTGCCCCCACAGCCTTTCTTTTTGAGGTGTTAAATTCATCCTCAAAGAACGCTATAGCGGGCTGGAGCATGGATATGGAGGATGTAATACCTGCCAGGAACAGAAGCAGGAACCATAAAAAACCGAACAATACCGAAAGAGGCAGTTTATCCAGAATGACAGGCATGGTCATAAAACCGATGCCGAAAGTTCCGCCTGCCGCCACTTCCATAATTTTTTCAGGCCCAAAAAAAGCAAATGCCGCAGGAATAATAATCGAACCGCCGAGGATGACTTCCGCGAATTCATTGGTCGCAGTCGAAGTTAAACCCGAGAGCACAACATCATCCTCTTTTTTTAAGTAACTGGCGTATGTTATGATAACACCCATGCCAATACTTAACGTGAAGAAAATCTGCCCTGCCGCGGCAAGCCACACTTTGGCGCTTAAAAGTTTTGAGAAATCCGGATTCCACATGAAACCCATGCCCTGGCTTATGCTCCACTTAAAATCAGGGCTGTGCAGCATGTCAAGGGTCAGCACCCTTATGACAAGTATTATCCCTAAAACCATCAGCAGAGGCATGGCGATCTTTGATACCGTTTCAATGCCTTTATTTATGCCAAAATATAAAATAAGAAAATTCAGGATGAAAGTTACCAGAAAAAACAGGTAAGCGGGGGAAAGGACTGATTTGACTGTTATGTAATTGCTGAAAAACTCCCCTATCTTTCCCGCCTTAACAGCCAGTGCGTAATCAGGCGTCAGCGAAAAGAAGGTAAACCCCAAAAGCCATGACTCAATAAAACAATAATAAAGGAATATCACGACCGGCCCGAACATGCCGATAACGCCGAAGTATTTTATAAAGCGGTTCTTGTTGCCTATGGTGTGGAATATACCCGGCGCCGTGCCGTGGCCAAAGCCGCCGCCGTAACGGCCTACTGTCCACTCAATCCACATAAGAGGAAGCCCGACTATTACAAGGGCTATAAGATAAGGTATCATAAACGCGCCGCCGCCGTTTTGGACAGCCTGCACCGGGAACCGAAGGAAGTTCCCGAGCCCGATCGCGGAACCCGCTACCGCAAGGATGATCCCGAGCTTTGACCCCCAGGTCTCGCGCTTTTTTATGACAACAGTTTTTGCTTTTACCTTTTTTGTTTTCTTATCCGGCATATCCCCTCCCGAATATTTCCGTAGAGATGCCACCCGCTATGCCATGAGTTCTATAATACTCTCATGTCATATGCATCTCGAATGGTGGGCGTCTCTGCGCTTTAACCTGTTTAATACCCCACCTGAGATGGGCACAGGTCCCGTCTCTACACCGTGTTAATCTTAATTATTACAACAATTGTAGAGAGGGGGCTTGCCCCCTCTCAGACGTTGTTCTCAAACGCGTGAGCCAGCCATTCGATATGTATATGTCACGAACATTTCATACTGCTCACGTCATATGCAAACCGGCTCAATACGGGGTTATTCAACTTTTAAAATGCCAACGCCAGGTACATATAAACACCCTGCATCACAAACGGTATTTTTTCCCCTCCAGCCATGACATAATAATCGGTCCCGATAGGTTCGGTAATCCCGGGGTGCGCAACATAATCTTCAGCCGCCTTAATTTCCGCAAACTCGCTCTGCTGATACCCTATACCGAACTTAAACAGGTCCATCTGCGAGCTGAATACCATTTCCACGGCAAAATACGGCGCTGTCCCTGAGAGATCCACCGCATCGCCAATTGAGTTTTCGTCATTAATGCTTGCAGCGCTAAAAAGCGTTCCCAGTGACGACGCCCCGAGTTTTAAGTCAAGACTCCACGCAAAGTTTTCAACAAGCTCACCATCGCTTCCTACAATAGCCGTAGAAAAAGGGATAAGTTTGATCAAAGCGCCGTAAGAAGTCACTGGCAGATCAATGTACATAAATTCACTCCCGTCATGGCTCGGGTTCCTGTGAACAGAAAGATTCTGGTTGGCAAATGACATGTTATAAAATCCGCCAAACCCAAAACCATCGATCGGCCTGATATACAAATCGGCATTAAGCCCGAATGATACCATCATTGAATCAGAATCGTATGTATATCCGCCGGAATCAACAGCGTAAGGTTTTAAGACCTCTTTAAGCTTTTTATTGTCCCCGAAAAGCAAATTGAACTGCATTAGCGCAACATCAACCCCGAAATACTTCGGCACTGTCCTGGTAAATATTGTGACATTCTCCCGCAGGTTAATTGTCCCCGACGACTCTTCGATTGTTTCATATTCAGTCCTGGGTCCGGAAGATGCCTGCGGGGGCTTTGCCGCCGCAGAGGAAGGTTTTGCCTGCTCCGCCGCCTTATACCTGTCCGTTATGTCTTTTGCCGTTTCCGCGTCAAATATCTTGCTTACCTTGCCGTATTTTATTGTCTTGGCGTTGCCGTCCGCGGTTTTTACAAAAAGCGCGTTCTCATCCGAACCAATGAGCACCCCGGTTACCACTTCCCCCGAGTTTGTCATAACATTTACATTAATAGCGCAGAGTATAGAGGAAAAGCCGATAAGGAAAGCGAGTATTATTGTTTTTTTCATGTTATTTCGCCCCCTTCATCCTGATCTTCACATTCTTGAAATTTATCAGGCTGCCGTCCTGCGTGAAACGCATTATCTTAAGTTCTTTCTTCGCCCCGAAAAACTTGGTAAAACCGCCCGCTTCGCCGATTTCCTTCAGGTTTAGTATGACATCCCCCTCTTTGATTCCCGCCCTGTCTGCTTCGCTGCCGGCGAATACGGAAGTGACCATGTCACCGTTTTCTATGTTCAGGTTGTCGCACTGCTTTTCGCTGAGTTTGACTATCTGAAAAAGCGAATCCCCCTCCATCTTTGCCCCGCCCTTTATCGCCAGGGTATATACGGAGTCAGCCAGCGTCCTGAGCCCGGCCGCGTTATCGGAGGCAAGGTAGCTGATGCCGCCGCCGGAATCGCGCAGGCACAGGTTGTTCTGGAAAAAATATATGGCCACGATGTCTTTAAACTGCACCGCAAGGGCGTCATTCATCTGTTTTGTCTGGTGGTAGGTCTGGACCGTATTTGAAAATGTCGGGATGTAATCCCACCCGATGAAAAAACCGCCGGACGTCGGGACATTTTCCTGGAAGGTCTGGTTCTCGGTCCACTGTATCTTGAAAACCGCCGAGTACCTGTCCACAGCAATATCGTATGGTTTTTCCCCGCGGATGCGTATGAAGCCCTGGCTGGAACGGATGTTTGAGATAGCCTCATCCTCAGACCTGATGTCGGAAGGCGCGTAATAAACATATCCCTTTGTTAACGCCGGCCACACAGCCCCGCCGTTTGCTATATCCGTGACAAACGGAATTGACCCGCCATCGTTTTTCTGCGCGGCCGCAGGAGTTTCTCCCGGTTTCTTTTTTGACTTGGCAGATAAAGATCCGGCGCCAAGAAGCACAACGAAACACAACGTAAAAACAAAAAATTTTTTCATGCTTTCCTCCACGATTTAGTCAGATTATAAATTATCCCAGGGCACACGCGCCAAAAGGCTGCGTTTTAATTATTAGTAATTTGTCATTAGTAATTAGTAATTTGACTATAAGAATTACTCCTCCGGCTGTTCCACCTTATTGCCCTTTTCATCGTACTCTATCATCACCATCTGAACGCCTTCATTAAAAAGGGCTTCTATCTTTATCTTCCCGTTCTCATGATATAAGTTGCACGGCCCGTCATGTACGCCGTTTTTAAATATTTTCTCGGCCTGCACCTTCCCCGACTCAAAATAAGCCCTGTACATGCCTTCCACTTTCCCGTCCTTATATACTTCCTCAACCTTTAATTTGCCCGAAGGATAAAAAAGCTTGTATGTGCCGTGCTCTTTGCCGCCCTTGTACTGGCCCTCGACTTTTACGGAACCGTCAGGGTGATACAATTTGTAAATCCCGTCCTCAATACCCTGCTTGTATTCCCCTGAAATCTTTATTCCGCCGTTCTCATAATAAAGTTTGTACGGACCGTCTTCTTTTCCTTCTTTATACGTCCCCTCAAGTTTGACCTTGCCTGTTTCAAAAAACATCTTGTACTCACCGTTCTTTTTACCGCCCTCATAATGGCCGGAAAGTTTTACCCCGCCTGATTCATAATACTGTATATAGGGGCCTTCCTGCCTGCCCGCCTTATAAACCTCTTCTGTTTCCACATTGCCTGACGGGTAATACAGCCTGAAGGTTCCTTCCTCAACTCCGGAATCATAGTTGCCCTCCAGTTTTATCATTCCTGTTTCATAGTAAAGCTTATAAACACCGTGCTTTTTACCCTGCTTGTATGAACCTTCCGCTTTTACTTTGCCGTTCCTGTAGTATATCTTAAACGGTCCGTTTTCAACCCCATCCTCGTATGTCTCCTCAGATTCCAGCTCTCCGGTTTCATAGAAGTTTTTTTGGACCTTCTTGTTTTCCAAGAAGATCTTCTCGGTTTTTAGTTTTCCGTTCTCGTAATAACATTTCACCGGCCACTGACCGATGCCGTTTAAATAAGCCCCTTCAAGCTGGATGCCTCCGCCCGGGTAGTAAAGCTTTAGAAACCCGTTGACATTATAATTATCAACCTGCATTTCCTGCTTTAACTTGCCGTTTTTTAAATAAATACGCGCCACACCTTTTTTCAGCTCATTGCGTTCGATAAAAATTTTTTCATTGGTTTCCCTTCCGTTGTCGTCAAGAAATATCCTTTTGATCTCGCCGTCAATTTTAACACCTTCTTTTTTGACATTACCATCCTCGTCCGTATGCCATACGGCTATCTGTACATCATCGGCAAAGAATGTCTCTGTATTGCCGTTTACCAGGCTTTTCAACTCAGCCATTAAATACCTCGCATCTCAATTTTATTGTCAGAATTCCCGGTACAATCTATCACAGATCCCAAATCACAAGTCCCAAATTAGCGCCTTTACATCCCGTCGATTTCTTTGGGACTTGTGATTTGGGATCTGTGATTAAAAAGCCCCTTCGTAAGTCATAACTGTCACTCCGTTGCCATTGACTATGTCTTTAAATGCCACAAAAGGCTTGCCATTGCCGTACCCGGCGGATACATAACCGGCGGCTCCGTCGGATAATATTGCGAAAAGGTCCCATGTTGCCCCGTTAAATTTATAAACGCACGCTTTTCCCGCCAGGCCAACGTCTGCCATCGCGACTGAAGGCTCTCCCGCGGCGTTAAAGAAAAGCGATATGGATGTGGCTTCGCCCGCGGACACTCCGGCAGTGCCGACCACATCCCACGTGGTCCCATTAAATCTTTTTACCGTAAGTTTTTTCCCGTTCGCGTAATCCGCGTATGCCACATATGGCACAGCCGGCGAACCGCCGATTTTAAATGATATGTGCTCCGCCTCAGCAGAACTTATGTACTGGCCGCCCACATATACCCATTTAATATCAGCCGCTCCTTTTTTCATCACCGACAATTTCTGGACTAAATTATCAAATCCCCATTCCTTGAAAGCCACATAAGGGGTCCCTGCTGAATCAACATCGAGCGATATTGAAGACGCCGTACCGCTGGAAAAACCCGGGCTTCCAACGTCGCTCCACACAGACCCGAACCAAAGCCTGCATGAAGCCCTTCCTCCGTTAGAATTATCCCTGTAAGCGGTAAAAATTTTAAAACCGTCGGTATAAAGCGATGCTTCATAGGCGGCGCCAGGCGAAATTGCGGCGCCTCCGACCTTGGACCATGCCGAACCGTCATATTTCATAACGGTTGCCTTATTTCCGTTATTAAAATCCCTGTATGCCAGGTATGGATTTGTTACCACGCCCAGCGAACAATCATTGGAAATACCCCCGGTAAACCCTTTTGCCCCGACAGGCGACCATGCCCCGGACGAGTATTTCATCACCGTTACACCGTTGGAATGCATGTTATCTTCATATGCCACATACGGCTGGCCGTTATAAATAGAGAGTGAAACGAAATCAGCCGTGCCGTCAGAAAAACTTTTTCCGCCAAGTATGTCCCAAAACGGCGTTGGCGTAAGAGTCACTGTAAATGTAACCGTAATGGTTGGCGTGGCCGTAAATGTAAATGTATCGGTAATTGACGGCGTCGCGGTAAATGTAGGCGAAGCTGTCCATGTCTGCGTTATGGTAGGCGTTTGCGACTCGGTCCATGTGTCAGTGACGGTTTCCGTCAGTGTGACTGTCTGCGTGAATGTATAAGTATCAGTCACCGAGGGTGTCAATGTGACTGTTGCCGTGGGCGGCGACATATTAACATACGGTGAAACAGCTATCTCATGGACGTCCGTGCTGGAAATATCGGTATAGGTTGTCAGCTTTATCAGCCCTGCACCGGTCACATATGCCCCCGGGCCGTACGTCCTGTCTCCATATTTTATCGTGATGGTCCCGGTATTTGCCTGCAGCCCTGTCACGCTTATTAATATATCATTCCCTGCGCCCGCCCAGTACCAGTCCGCAGCCGTTGTGGTCACGTCATAAAAGCCGGGATTAAGCGCGGAACTGTGATTTGGCTGGCTCCAACCCGGAGGGAGCGATATCCTCAGCGTGCCGGTAGTCCAGTTTGAAGTTCCGGCCGTGTAAACAAAGGTTACAGTGTTTCCGAAAGAACCGTCAGTTAAGTTAACGGGAGAAACCGTTATGCTTCCCTCTCCCACAAAAACTGTCTGGGTCATGGTGGGCGTCATCGTAGCCGCAATTATATTTACCTGCGGCTGGGACGCAAGGGGGAAGGTCACATGTGAAGTTTCTGAAACCTCCATTATAATTTCAGTTATGCCTGACCCGTCCACGAACGCCCCGCCGCCGAAACTTTTATCGCCATAAACAATGTTCACGTACCCGGTATCCGCGGCAAGGCTGGTAATATCCAGGATTATGGAATTCCCGCTTTTACCCACGCCTACAGCGCCGCCATTAGTGGATACGGTAAAATACCCCGGGGTGGTTGGCGAAAGACTCGGCGGCGACCACCCTGCAGGCAAATTAATAACTATGCGCCCGTTTGTCCACCCGAGAGTGCCGGCGGTATAAGTAAGGGATATCATGTTCCCTGTTGTCATGCCATAGAGCGTAGCCGGCGAAACAACAACACTTCCATGAAAAATAACATTCGTGGATGTCGGCGTCGGTGATGCCGGAGTGACTGTAGCAGAGACTGTCTCAGTGCCGGTTTTCGTGGCTGTAAATGTATCTGTCGCGCTTTGCGTGTCAGTGGGAGAGGCTGTAAATGTAAGAGTGCCCGTTAGAGTAACCGAAGGCGTGCATGTCTGTGTGTCCGTGCTGGTTATGGTATGCGACTGCGTAGGAAGCAAAGTATATGTCTGCGTAAATGTGGAAGATAAATCAGGCGAATTCGTTGACGTTGGTAAAGGCGTTGAGGTTTTTGTAGGCGTTTCCGATTTTGTAGGCGTCTTTGAAACTGTTATAGTCCTTGTCGGCGTGGCTGTTGTTGTCCAGTCAGGCGTGTTTGTTTTTGTGGCAGCAGGCGGTGTCGGCCCCGCCGGATTGCTTTTTTTAGCGCAGCCTGATATTAAAAAAGTCAGCAGGATAATGATAAATATGCAAATCCCGACAAAGCTCTTTAAGCTTTTTAATAATAAATCGCGCACTCTTGCCTCCGCTCACGCTAAAAAAGCCGTGAAAACATAAGGTATTTATTTAATTATACCCTATTTTTTATATGAATGTCAACAAGCCTGACAAAAAACCTAAAAAATCCAACCTGGCGCTTTTTATTAGTTTTCGTAGGGGCGAGCCGGTGGCTCGCCCGGCCTTTTAGCAGACAATACAAACAATGACAAACACATACAAGTACAGTTAATTTGGGAGTTAAGGCCGGACGAGCTCCTGCGAAAACTTCATCAACCAACATCTACTTTATGAGGGATAATTTACCTTCGGCTTTTTTCTTCCCGCCGGAACCAGCATCAGCTTCTAAAATGTAAATATAAGTCCCTGAAGACACTGGTTTCTCCTTATTATTTTTGCCATCCCACAATCCCGCGTTCATGCCTTTTAACCCGTCCATTTTAAGTTCCCGCACCTTTTCGCCTGACACAGTATACACATTTATGGAAATACCCGCGTCCCTTGATAATTTGAAGACTATCCTGGCTTCACTTTCCGCAGGGTTGGGGAAAGCGCCTTTTAGTTCAAGTTCCAGGACAGGCGGTGTTGCCGTATAGGTGGGCGTAATAGTGGATGTCGGCGTTATTGTATGCGTTTGGGTATTTGTGAAAGTAACTGTAACCGTAGGGGTTGATGACGGGGTCAGCGTGGCTATTAATGAAGTGGTTGTATTTGAATACCTGACTTCCTTATCGGCCCAGTACGCGTCAGTGTACATGGCGGAAGCGCTGTTTGTAACTTTTACCCCGTAATACTCATTGATACTCACTGTAAACCACTGTGAATAATAATCCGTATGATTTGAAATATCAGGAAGGCCTGTCCAGCTGATTACGCCTCCGCTTAAGGTATATCCGGTTGACGCGTCCACAAAAGTTGTGTTCCACGGCAGCGTATCCCATACTGAAAGCCCGGTTAAAGCCGCGTCATAGAGGTTGGAATATGTGAGCACGTAACTTAAAGTATCGCCGTAATTAGCCGTTGCCAGGTCCGCTGATTTTGTAATGGCAAGTTCGGCCCCGGATACTTCCTGAAGGCCGTAATAAGTCTTAAACGACCTTGTCTCGCCGGCCGCAAAATCATAGGGACCCCAGAAGACGGCGACAGCCGTATCCGTGATATCTTCAGGATGAAGAGTATAATCCCAGCGGAACATATCCTCTTTCATATATCCCCAGTCGCCGATAAGGAACATATCCGGCGCTGTGGCCGAACCCGTCTTCATCCCTCCTTCCGCTTTTATGGAAGGGGTAAAATAATTATCCAGCGTGTACCACGCCTCAGGCACTGCCGCGCCCGTCCACGACTGTTCCTGTATGATCCTGCCGATTCCCTGCGCGATTATCGGGGAATTATCATTGCCGCCCAGCTGCGTGTCTATCATGGTCCTTACGCCCGCGCGCGCGGCAAAAGTATTTGTATTTTCAACAGTGTATTTTATCTCAAGGGTATCGGGGTTTGAGCCTGTCCTGGGGTTATTTACAATGGTAAGGTCCTGAGTGACTTTTATCCCGGATAGCTGCCATGCGGATGTATTCTTAGTATTGTTTGAAGCGTCAAAGCCGTCCACAGGGTTTGTAATCCACGTGCCGCCGCCGCCGTAAATAGCAAGCGTGTTGCCGGGGGCTTCTATTTTAATGGTGGTATATGAGCTCCATGGATTGGAAGGAAATCCGTACATCATTTTGGTCCCTGATTTTGTACCCTCCACAAACCTGCCTTTTACTTTCATTAGCGCAATGTTCCCTATCCCTGCGGTTATTGTGGCTGTGCGGACATCTATGAAGTCATTGGAAATGGAAAACGCGGGCGCCGGCATGGAAAGCAGGTACGTTGCGACAAGCAATAACACACCTAACAAAGAACGCATTTGTCACCCCGTTTTTTTGATTATATAATAAGGAATTGTTTTTACCAGCGTAAAGTTTTTGTTGATTTGCGGATAGGCTCAGCCAAACCGCGCAACACAGATTTTTTCATTCCGGGAATCGATATCAGGAATAAACTTTCTTTCATGGCATGCCACATTCTTTCCGGGATAAGAATCGCACCGCTTTTTTTCCAGGCAATACGAATTGGACCTTTATTATCCGAAATAAAATCAATCAGATTGTTAAAAACAGCTTTTGCTTTTCCAGCCGGAATTGTTCTCATATTAATACCCCGCATAAATAGTACATGTTTTTAAGACCACGCTGCGCAACCTGAAGGTTGCGGCTACCAATCCCGGACTTCTGCTTACTAACTGTAATCGGCGTTAATCTTTACGTAGTCGTAAGACAGGTCAGACGTGAGTATATAACAGCCGTACTTCCCGTTCGCCAGGTTTAAATCGACTGATATGTCGCGTTTTTTAAGTTCTTTCCCCACCGATTTATATGCCATATCAAGCATTTTACCGCCTGAGATTATGGCTTTGCCGTTGAATTTCAGCGTTATTTTCTCCGGGTTAAAATCCTCAAATGTCTGCCCCGCGGCGCTTATGATGCGTCCCGGGTTTAAGGACTGGCCAAAAAACGCCGTTTTTACAAGCTGCGAGTTCGCTATCTGCCGCGCCACGCGCTCGGCGGCAAGCTGTGTCTTTGCCCCGCTTATGTTAAGCTTTATGAATTTTGTCGCGCCTTCGCCGTCCTTCACCATGTCTTCAGCTATGGAGTAAAACACCGAACAGAACGCCTTTTTTATCTTTTCATAGTCGGCGCTCTTTGATGTTATCTTTTTGTTCCCTGCCTCGCCGTTTGAGAGCACATACACAGTATCGTTGGGGCTCATGTCTCCGTCAACCGTCACCCGGTTAAAGGACATTTTCACCGCTTCAAAAGCCGCTTCTCTCATGAGTTTTTTATCTATGGCCGCGTCAGTCATGCAGAATACCAGCATGGTCGCCATGTCAGGCGAAATCATGCCCGAACCTTTCCCGCGGCGGAGACTATGCGACTCCTGCCTCCCAATACCACTTTTTCACTGGCAAACTTTTCAACCAGATCAGTGGTCATGATAGCCTTCGGGAATTTGGAATCATGCGCGGATAAACCTGAGGCCAGCGCCGGAATGGATGGGACCACGTTCTTAACCGGTATGCGCTTGCTTATTTTCCCGGTTGCCGCCGCCAGGATCGTCGCGGGTTTCACTGCCAGCGCTTTTGACAGCGCAGTTATGATTTCCTTAAGGTCCTGAAATCCGGCTTTCCCGGTAAGCGCGTTGGCGCTGCCGCTGTTTGAAAATATGGCGCGGATCTTCCCGTTTATAATTTTTTTTGCCTCAATAATGTGCACTGACTTCAGGCGGTTTTTGGTGAAAAATCCGGCCGCGTCGCAGTCTGACCGGGAATAAATAAGCCCCGCGTCAAGCTTCGGGGATTTTTTTATTCCGGCGTTAATTCCAGCCGAGTAAAAACCTTTTGGCAGGACATAGGCCTTTTTCATACAAGCCCTTCCTTTTCATCGAACCCGAGCATGATATTCATGTTCTGCACGGCATTGCCGGAGGCGCCTTTTAAAAGGTTATCTATGGCGCTTACGACTATAAGAGTATCCTTATACCCGGAATCCTCTATTTTAATGTCGCAGAAATTGGTGTTTGCCACGTTGTGTATGCTTATGTTTTCCTGTATGCGCACAAAGGGCTCAGCCGCGTAGTACTCCGTATATATTTCCTTTGCCTCTTCCACGCTCACGCCCTTTTTAAGCTTTAAGTAAATGGTGGCCAGCATTCCGCGGTCAACCGGTATAAGCTGGGGCGTGAGAATGAACGGCACCCGTTTTCCGGTGGCTTTTTCCAGTACCTCTTCTATCTCAGGCACATGGCGGTGCTTGCGTCCGACGTTATACGGGGTCTCATTCTCATTCACATTAATATACATGGATGACGCCGCAAGTTTTATTCCTGCCCCTGAAATACCGGATTTGGCGTCTGAAATTATGGATTCAACCTTCAGTTTTGAAAGCGCGGGCAGGACTCCCAGCATGGTACAGTTCGCGTAACAGCCTGTATTAGCCACGATGTCCGCTTTGCGGATCTGCTCACGGTTTATCTCAGGCATGCCGTAAACGGCCTTTTTAAGGAGCTCCGGATATTTGTGAACGTGCTTATAGGTATCCTCATAAACCTTTTTGTCTTTAATGCGGTAGTCGGCGCTTAAGTCAATTGTGCGGATGCCGTGGTCATACGCTTTTTTTACGAACTCCATGGCTTCGGTATGGGGAAGGCAGACGAAAAGCAAATTTACATCGGATAGCACTTTTTTATCGGCCGGGTCCGTAAAAATACCGGCGTGGCGGCCTGAGAGTTCCGGGAATATGTCAGACACCTTTTTACCCGCGTACTGACGCGAGGTTATGCAGGTAATCTCGGTTTCAGAGTGCTTTAAAAGTATTTTAATAAGCTCACGGCCCGTCAATCCCGAACCGCCGATTATGCCGGCTTTTACCATGGAATCCTCCTGATTGTTGATAGTAGATTGAAGATTGCGGATTAACCGGCCAGAAAAAATACCAGCCTATTAATCCGCAATCAACAATCCACAATCTTCAATTACATATACTTTATATAGGCTTCCTTTTTTACAGTGTCTATCCATTCAGACCACATTTTTTCAACTTTTTCGCTGATGATCTTCACCCTTACTTTTTCCCTTATTTCATCGTTAAGCGCGGAGACTGTTCCTTTTTTATAGTCAACGATCTTTAAAAGATGAAATCCGCCCTTGCCGTCGCCGGATGAAGGTATCTCAATGGGCGCGGTTACTTTTCCCTTTTTCGGGTTTTTTAACGATGCCCTTAAGCGCGCGTCCAGGTCGTTTGTGTTTATCCAGCCGAGTTCCGCCGTAGTCACGCCTTTTTTGCCGTTTAATTCCTGCATGACCTTCTCAAACGCCTCGCCTGCATCAACCCTTGCCTTTAAGTCAGCGGCATATTTAGCCAGGTTGTCTGTTTCCACTTCGCCAGCTGCCAAAAAGATCTGTGATATGTTCATTTCGTCATTTACCTTAAAAGCGTCCTTGTTCTTTTCATAGTAGGAGGCTATCTCAGCGTCGCTTACCGCGGACTTGCTGATGAAGTCCTGCTGTTTTTTCTGCTTTACTTTTCCGTAAACAAGCGTGTCCCTCACCTGGCCTTCAATCTTGATCCTGAAATCTGTGTATGAAAGGCCTTCCTGCGCTAGTGCTTCCTCAAAAGCCTGTTCGTTCGGGAACTTGGCCCTTAAGCCGTCCAGGTATTCATTTACCTTGTCAGCCACAGCTTCTTCGCTGATGGCTATATTCTCATCCTTTGCCATGGTTATAATGAGCTTCTGCTCTACCATGCCCTCAAGTATTTTTTTCTTAAGGTCAGCCGCGTCGCCGGGCTTTCCCGCCATTTTGAGCTGCGCCTGGGCCATCTCCAGGGCCTCATCAACATCGCTCTGAAGTATGATCTCATCATTGACCTTTACGAGTATTTTGTCCTCGTTTTTCGCCTGTAAGAAACCCGCCGCCAACATAAGCAGCGCCAGAACCACCGTTAATTTTTTCATATTTTCTCCTCCACCGTCAATCCTTCAAGATTTTTTTTATTTATCTGTATATCAGCCGCTTTATGCAGCTCTTCCATCCACGCGTTAAAGTACTCGTCTTTTTTTTCGTCATAATACCTGGCGTACACTTCGTCTTTCACCGCCTCATAAGCCGGCGTGTCGGCTTCCTGCACGTCCTCCACTTTCAGGATGTGCCAGCCGTACTGTGATTTTATTATACCGCTAATCCCGCCTTTTTTCATTGAAAAAACCACTTCATTTATGAATGCGGGCATTTCCTTTTCCGCGAAGTAACCCAGGTCACCGCCGTATTTCCCCTCGGAAGTTATTGAGTACTTTTCAGCGAGGGCTTCGAATGGCTCTCCGCGCATTATCAGCTGCTGGACCTGCCTTGCCTTTTCAGGGGACTCCAGCACTATCTGCCTGGCGTGCACCCTTTTTTGTTTCCTGAAATCCGTAATATTGCTCCAGTAATAATCCTTCACTTCGTCAGGCTCTATTTTTATCTTGTCCTTCATGATCTCTGTTATGACTTTTTTCCTTATTATCTTTTCCTTCAGGTCCTTAAGCCAGACGCCGTACCTGATGCCGGATTCCTTCAGCGATTTTTTTGTCTCTTTTGAGCCGTAATCAGGCGCGAAAGACTCCATTTCTTTTTTCATTTCATCATCAGACATATTAATGCCGTTAACCTTCGCCTGCTTCAATATGATCTCATCGTTAATCAGCAGGTTCAGGAACTGTTCAGCGTCTTTCTGCGATTTAACCGGCAGGCCGTATAACTTCGCCTTTAAAAAGAATATGTCGGCGGTAATAGACGTGCCGTCAACCGTTGCAAGTACCTTTGCCGGGGCATGGCCGCCGCAGCCCGCAAGGGCCACGGCTGCCGCCACGGCAAATATAAGAAGGATTACTTTTTTCATTTATACTTTTCTTACTTTTTTACAGGGGCTGCCTTTGCCGGCTCCTGTATCTTTACGCCTGACTGCGGCATTCCCTGCATCCCGGGCGCGGCGCCCATGCCAAGCGCGCTTTCATTTACCGTGATTGAGGCTGTGGCCTTTATGGAATCAAGCCACTTGGTCCTTGCAATTGACTTCTTGATGTCTTCCCTGATCTTTTCAAGCGGCTCAACCTTCGCGTTCGGGTCCTGCCTCTTCATGTTGGACGAATACTGGCCATAAGAAGTTTTTATTTCCGCTTCTGATACAACCTGGTCCTTGAAATCCTTAGCCTGGAGGAGTTCCTTTATTACGGTCTCCCTTTTCGCGATCTTCGCTGACTTTTCAACCTGTTTTTTCAGGTTGGCAATCTGTGAGAGCGCGTCCGCTTTAATCTGGTTCTCGTATTCCTTGATTTTAGTCTGTATTTCCGGCTTAGCAGTGAGACCGTCTTTTTCCGCCTGCTGCATTAACAGCTCGCTTATAACGAGGTTGTCAAGTATCTTCCGCTTCATGTCCGGCGACTGCGCGAACATTTTATACTGCGGAGGAAGGCTTTCAATCTCATCATCAAGGTCCTGGGTTGTAATGACTGTCCCGTTAACCTTTGCGGCCTCGGCGCCGCCTTTGTTGCATGCCGCGAAAGCAAAAACAAGTGCTAAAACTGATACTAAAACGATAATTTTCTTCATTTGTTGCTCCTTTCGGATTAGATTATCAGATAATTTACCACATGGTGAAACATAAAGCAATATAATAAAGACTAATTTTCAATTCCAAATTTTCAATTTTCAATTAAAGCCTTATGAAACAAGGCAAAAAACAACATAATGCATGGCTGCTACACATTTAGACGAACAGGGATGGTGTATTGTTGCAGATTTATGGATGTTTAAAAATTGGGGTCTATTGCATTTTTTACCAGTATCCCGCGGACTTCATCCGGCAGGGCGCTAAAGAACTTCAACCCGGTCTTATCCTCTATGCCGGCGATGCTTAACATGGATTGCGATACACCGGGCTGATTCTTCGAATTATCAAAATAGAAACCAATCGCTTTAAATGAGCTGTCTTTTCCCTGGTAAAGTATGACTTTATAAAAACCTGAAGGCAGTCTGATCTTTGAATTGGATGAAAGAAATTTCTTTTTAACAGTATCATTAAATACCGGCCCGGCTACCACCCACACCTGCCCGCATCTGGCTGCCAAATCGCGTATTTTGTCTTCCAGTTTCCGCCATTCTCCTTTTTTCAGGAACGGGTTCATGGCACATACATTTGTCAGGAGAAATGCCTCCTTATGGGTCTTCGTGGAATATGCCATGTCAATAACCGGCGCCATGGGGCATTTATCATATGCCCCCGGATAATCCGTCCGCTGGACCATTTCATATACAGGCAGCGACAAATCCGGTTTAAACGCGCCTGCCTTAGGGTCCTTTGTGATAATATTTTCTTTTTTGAGGCAGTACGAAACCCAAACCGGATTCCTCTTTGAGGAATCATATAACAGAACATAACCCGTTTTTGAAAGCAGTTTTCCTTTTCCTTCCGGTGAGCCGAACCTTATGTTTTCGTTATCGGCGGTTTTATACCCGGAACAAACAGCACAAATCAAAAGGCACAAAATCAGCCCCATATTTTTCGCCATCATTTTTCATCCTTTTTAAATTCATATAATTCTATGGAATACTCCGGCGTTTCCCCGCGGACAAACCCTATGCCTTCCACAAACCAGTTATCCTCAACGCGCACCGTTCCGGCGCCTTCATCCCGCTCCATTTTTACGTGATACGCCGTAAATTCCCCGCCGTCAAGTTTGAAAACATCCGTGCCCACAACCGTAAACTTTACGAAAATTTTCCTGTTGAGTTTAAACGGAACCAGGTTGGCCTCCGCCTTTATCTCCTGTTTCCATTCATCCCCGGCTTTATAAGGGAAGCTTACGAATTTTATCTCAGGGTTCAGGCTGACATCTACCGTCATAAATTTCAATACGGGAAAGGGGTATTTTACGAGCTTCATGTACGCGCCGTTTTCATCGGTTCTTACCATGAAGCGGGTGTCGACTTTCGGCGCGGAATAATAGGCATATTCTTTCCCGCCAATCTTCCGGGTCTGCAATACTTTAGCGGTGAAATCAAGCTTCTGTGAGGGGTTGTTTTTCATCTGCCCTTTATACTTCCAGCTTAAATCAGAAGAGACCGGATAAACTTCCGCCGCAACAAAACCCGCGCAAATAAAATAAGCCGCGACGGCAATGAAAACCGCGGCGGCATTTTTTGTCTTCATATTATTTTATTTATTGCAGGGCGGATTGTACTTATATATGAGATGGTTTTTTATCAGGTCTTTTTTTCTTGGCATAAGCCCCGGTGTCGGGCACATTCCGATATACAGGTTTTCGTCGCTCTTAGCCTTTTCCACCCAGGACTCATATTTCTTATGGCCCTGCGGGAAAGCCGCGTCACTATAGATTTCAGTCGTATCCCCGATATAAAGCACGCCATAATCAGCCATTTTTTTATCAGGATATTTAAGGTAAAAAATACCGAAAATCCCGTCAATATCCGGGCTTTTTATATAATCAGCAAGCGGTAAAATCGGGTTAAATACATATCCATCAAGCATTAAACTCATTTATTGGCTCCAGTCGGTTTTGTTTTGCCGTAAAAAACTATACTAATATAACAGAAATATGGGGAAGAATCAATAATAAATCAAACGATTTTTCAATTCCAAATTTTCAATTTTCTATTTACGGCCTGAAACAAGTCCTTCCCTAATTGAAAATTCAAAATTGAAAATATAAAATTCTATTTTATAACCGCCATTTTTGAAAGAGCCACTGCTTCCATTTCACTTTCGAACCTTGCCTTTACCCTGTATATGAACACACCGCTTGCCACGGGGTTTTTTGCCCTGTTTTTAAGATCCCACTCATAACTGTTATACCCTTTTTTCCCTTGTAATTCCGCCGCTTCGCAGACAAGCTCCCCCGAAACAGTAAATACCCGTATAGTAACTTCCGCGTCATTTCCCAACCAGTATACTATATGCGTCGACCCGCCGTCACCTGAAGGAAAGGAACCTTTTACCTCTAAAATATCGGATGTTACAACAGGGACAGGCGTATATGTCATTGTTACCGATGCTGTTTGAGTGACTGTATGTGACATCGTCGCCGTATGAACAGGGCTGACTGTCACTGTCTGTGTTGCAGTTAGAGTCTCCGTCGGGGTTAATGTCAGGGTTAGCGTCCGGGTCACTGTTATTGTTTCCGTGAGAGTATCAGTCTGTGTAACAGTCGCAGAGAAGAAAAGAGTCGGAGTCTTCGAAGGCGTCCCGGTAATTGTATTCGTAAAAGTCGAAGTAACTGTCCGGGACACTGATGCTGTGTGGGTGTTTGAAGGCTCTGCTGAACAGGTGCCGGTTGGTGAATATGTCGGAGTATATGTTACCGTAACCGAATATGTTGCCGTATATGTCGCCGTACCTGTCGAAGTGGCTGTACCTGTCAGTGTGGCCGTAGCAGTCGATGTCTGGCTTCTTGTGTATGAAGGGGTATAAGTTGATGTTATTGTAAAAGTTGGCGTCTGAGTATATGTAGCTGTCGGGGATACGAATAATGGCTCCTGGTTAATGCCATAATATGTTATAAATACAATTCCCTGTCCCGGGGAAAGCTGGTATCCTGTCCCGCCGGGTCCGCCGTTATTCCACCACAATACAACTGCGCTGTCAGCAGTGATTGACCCGGCCGCGGAATATGACCATTGCCCTATCCCGTTTACCAGGTTCCAATCAGCCACTTCAAACTCGTCCGGCGGTGTTGCCGGCTCGCCGTAACTGTTCCCCCATAGATACCCTCTCGCAACAGTCGTGGGGGTCAGTCCTTTCGGCCCCTGATCATAGGCCCAATAACTATACGGAATAGGGCTCGCCGCTGTCCATAGGTTATTATTGTCAATTTGGTTATTTCCGTTATCAACAGAAATTTTTGCTCCATCATTTGTCCCAACCTGGGTATCGAGTTCGAGCCTAAATCCTGTTGTCACTGTGCTGGAGGAATCATTTATTAAAACGAACATGAACTGCATAGTGTCCATATTTATGCCCGTTGCCGGGTTGACTACTAATTTGCTGTGGAAATAAACGGTTACCGCATTGCCATATTTTTTTCTTCCATAGGCCCAATCCGTTGTTTCATTATGCATGTTCAGGCTGTTCGTTCCCAGGGACATATCATAATATGAATTATTCACCCTTACGGTATAGCGCGATGTGCCTACAGGGTCATTGCAACCCGCCACATGTTGATATAATAGTATGGAATTTGGCGAAGGTGTGTATGCCCCCGAAGTCCCCAGATCAAAATAAAATGTATTGGAACCAGCCGTATAATTAAGATAATTGTTAAACATACAGGCTACAGGCGCGGAATATGCCCTAGCTGTAATAACAGCAATAAAAAACGTCAAAAAGAAAGCAGCTTTGGCACTTGTCATATTTCCACCTTTAAACTGGACAGTATACAACTTATGTATACTATCGGTTTTTTCGGCGTATTCTTTAGCCCTAAAAACACAGGCGCATATTATGCCTGCTGCCAGAACATAGTTATAAAAACTATTTTTGCGGTAAACTGTTCAATACTTATTAATATAGCTGCTTTTACAGCAACTCATGCACAAAGTAGAATACCGGAGCATAGCCTGCTTCCAGGGCCTGCCCTATGGCAAGGGTTATCTTAATCGGCGTCCTTTTCCTGAATGTTATGTCCAAAACCACCCCGGCGCCAAGCCCGCCCCGGTAGTTTTTGATCGCCTGCACCGTCCAAATGTCCCCGGCGCAGCCAAAATCAGCCACCATAAAAGGCCGGATTCTGTCAAATTTCAGCCATCCAAGTTCCCATCCAAGGTCTCCGAAAGGGTTTGCCTCATATTTAACCCTGGCAAAATTCTTATAATACCCCTGAAGTTTGTCAAATTCATAACCAATTAACCTGTCATACCCGCCTAATTTATAAAGTTTCCATAGCGGCAGGTGGCCGTGCAGGAAAAGATAACCTGACTCCGTACGGAAATCAAGGACGGTAAATTTGTCGAATTTTATAGTCTTTACGATTGCCATATCCAGGAACATGTAGTTTATCGGTGAATACTTATGGGGTATCGCCTTTTCCAGGTTAAAGTCAAACTGCCAATCCGCATATTTTGCATCGCTGTCTTTTCCGGGCAAAACGGATTTGGTCGTAATGTCAATTTTTGAATTAATTACAGTGGCGACTCCGTCGCTTGTGTCCAGGACATCCTTAAGATTTGCTATGTAATAAGTCTCGTTTTTTAATTCCTGGGAAAGCGTTATCCCTCCGAGCAGCAGCGGCGAGGATATGGCTGCGCCTATGCCTTTGGTCCTCTGTATATATTTCTTATCCTGATAGAGCTGCTCGAAATCCACATTGTCATATATGCTTACCGACATCGGCATGAAAAGTTCAAGCCCGTATTTGAGCATATACTTTATCTTATTGTAAATATAATTGTATTCGGTCATTCCTTCAAGCGTTGTGTCGCCGAGTTTCTGCCTTAACCCAAGTTTGACGCTCGTGTCCGGGAGCACAAGCTTAAATGACGGCGTTATGTTCAGATGCAGTTCCTTTACGTTTATATTAAGGATATCCGCGTCATCCGCCATTGCGGTTGCAGTGATGGACTCGGCAGTGGCGGGCAGCTCTATCTGCCCAAAACAAACGCAGGCGTTAATGATAAGGGCCAGTAATATCAGGTTTTTTTTCGCCATTGTTCAAGCCTCTCTTTTATGTTTTTTTCCGCCCCATTTTCCGACGGAAAATAATACAGCTTATCCTTTATCCTGTCCGGCAAATGCTGCTGCTTTACAAAATGGCCTTCAAAATCATGTGCATATTTGTATCCTTTCCCGTAACCCAGGTCCTTCATGAGTCCGGTCGGCGCGTTCCTGATGTTAAGCGGCACCGGGTCGTCCTTTGTGGTCTTTACGTCATCGCCGGCGTTCGAATACGCCGCGTAAACAGCGTTGCTTTTCGGGGCGCACGCGATGTATATGACAGCCTGCGCTATGGCCAGCTCGCCTTCAGGAGAGCCTAAAAAATGGTACGCATCCTTTGCCGCGTTCGCCATAACCAGGGCCATGGGGTCCGCGTTGCCCACATCCTCGCTTGCAAACCTGATAACCCTGCGGATGACATATAACGGGTCCTCTCCGGCTTCAAGCATACGTTCCATCCAGTACACGGCCGCGTCCGGGTCAGAATCCCTCATGGATTTATGAAGGGCTGATATTATATTATAATGTTCTTCCCCGGCCTTGTCGTATAAAAAAGTCTTCTTGTCTGCCGCCCGTTTTACATCCTCAGGAGTGATTGTCACGCTGTCGCCTTCTTTAAGCGCGTCCACGACCTCAAGGATATTCAGGGCCGTCCTTGCGTCACCGTTTGATACAGCCTCGATAACGCCTATGGCCTCGTCCGTTATGCCTATTGTCCTTTTACCCAGACCGCGGGCCTTATCCGACAGGGCGTTCAGGGTTATTTTTTTTATATCCTTAAATTCCAGGGCTTTCAATGTTATAACCCTGGTCCTCGACAAAAGAGCGGAATTTACCTCAAAAGAAGGGTTCTCAGTCGTGGCGCCTATAAGAATGATGGTCCCGTTTTCCACATGCGGCAGGAACGCGTCCTGCTGTGATTTATTAAAACGGTGTATTTCATCTATAAAAAGTATTGTTTTCTTTCCCATACGCAGGTTCTGCTTGGCGTCCTCAACCACCGCCTTTACTTCCTTGATCCCGCTTGAGACCGCTGATAAGGAAATGAACTCAGCTTTAATATGGCCGGCGATTATCATAGCCAGCGTGGTTTTGCCGGTTCCGGGAGGGCCCCAGAATATTATGGACGGTATTTTTCCGCTGTCAAGCATGCCCCGAAGGAACCCTTTTTCGCCTACAGCCTGCTCCTGCCCCGCAAACTCTTCAAGTGACTGGGGGCGCATCCTGTAGGCAAGCGGCTGTTTAGCCATATCTATTTTTGCAGGGGCAGGGTCATCATTAAATAGGTCCATATTACTCCTTATGAGATGTGTCAAAGGGTCAAATGTTCAAGGCTCAATGTTGACCCTTGGGCTTTGAGCTTTGGGCTATTGAACTTGCTACTTCATCTTATTGATTAAAAGTCCCGTTATTAATTTTGGCAGGAAGTATGTGCTTTTCTGCGGCATAACTTCCTTGTTAAGCGATATTTCTTTCACTTCAGCGACCGTGGACGGCTGGACCATAAAAGTAACCTTATGTCCTTCTTTTATAACGCTATTAATGGCTTCATCCATGTCCTGCGTGTAAATAATCTTTGAAAGCATGTCTTTTTCCTGAAGCTTTAGAATTATCCCGAAAATAAGGGTATGAAGTATCGACACGCTGAGCATGTAATATCCGAGTATGTGTTCCTTTTTTTTAAGCGCCTTCTTGTACTCGGCCGGCTTTAATTCAAGAATATACGCCTTTTTATTTACAACAATTCCAATGATTTTTTTGGCCGTTTCCTTCATCATTAACTTCTTAAGGGAGCCGGTATTCTTAAGTTTTTTTACGGTGAAATACTTTTTAAACTCCATGCCCTCAGGGTCAAAATCCATAAAATCCTTAAAAATTCTGTGCGTTGGGAGTATTGATATTCCGGAATGTTCCATCGATATCAGGCACATCAGGATCCTGTCATACGGTGTTTCTTTTGCGCCAAGCTTTTCCCTCATTTCATTCCTGTAATTCATCGCCGTCTCATACCTGTGGTGTCCGTCGGCTATAAAGAGCTGTTTCTTGCTGAAAAAAGACTGCAGTTTTTTTACATCCCCGGTTTCATCAACGCGCCACATTTTAAACTTATTGCCCGCGTCATTGGCGGATGATATAAACGGCTTTGATTTTTTCATAACCGCTTTAAGCAGGTTATGCACCTTTTTTTCCTTGTCATAATACATGGATAAAATCGGGCTTGTATTGGCGTGCGTAGCCCTCATGAGCTCAAGCCTGTCTACTTTAGGGCCGGAATGCGTCTTTTCATGCGGGAGTATTATCCTTTTATCAAACTCCTCAATTTTTACAGCGGCAAAGAAACTGGTCATTTCTTTTTTCCGCCCGTCAGGGAGCTTGTATTCCTGTGTGTAAACATAAAACGAATCATTTTTATCGGTCACAAGTATATTATCCCTGATCCAGTCGTCCATGATGTCCGCGGCGCGCGTGTATTTATTATTACCCGTGGTATCGCCAAGTCCTTCAAGCCCCTTGTCAATCCTGATTATATTATGAGGATCCTTTTGATAATAACCGTCAACATCCTTATCCTTTATAATGTCATACGGCGGCATTATTACCTTTTTAATATCAACTTTCTCCTGATTAAAGCCCAAATTTCTGAACGGTTTAATGTCCGCCATGCGTTCTCCTTTTTTTAGCCCGTATTACGTTTATACTCCGGGACTTTATATAATAAATTTTGCCTTATCTTTGCCCGTTGAAACCTGCTTTAATATGTCCGCGCTGCCTTTTCTTCCCATCAGCGCGTTTGCCGTATTTTTTACCAGTTCCACGCCCGGCTGGTCAAAGGCATTTATATTCAGAAGTTCTGCCATGAAAGCCGTCTGAACTTCCATAAAGTAAATAAGCTGTCCCATTGTAAACTCTGATATTTCAGGGAGCGTTATGGTCATGCTGGCCCTGCTGTTTTTTGCAAGGGCCATTTCAACCGCTTTTTGTTCCATGTTGAGCAGCTTGGACATTTTCTTTCCGCTCAGATATGAGGATGCTTCATCATCATTAAAATTTGAAGGCATAACAACATCTTCCCTGAAATTTTCCGTTTTAATGAAAGTAATAACCTTGTCACAAGGGCCTTCCATATAAAGCTGACTCTGCGAATGCTGGTCAGTGGCTCCGAGCGCCTTAACCGGCGTCAACCCGGTATTTACAGCTTTACCGTCAGTTGAAAATTTTTTTGCAAGCGACTCAGACCACAGCTGGGCAAACCAGTCCGCCACTTCCTTTAAGGCGTTTGAATATGGCATTATGACCGTTATGTTCCTTTTATATTTTACACAGGATATGTAGTGAAGCAAAGCCGACATATATGCCGGGTTTTTCCATATATTCTCATTTGAGGTGAGCGTATCCATGTACGCCGCGCCTTTTAAAAGCTCGTCAATGTTCACTCCGATTGAAGCCAGCGGGAGAAGTCCTGCCGGCGAGAATACAGAGAACCTTCCGCCCACGTTTTCCGGCACAAAAAACGATATGAAACCATGTTTGTTTACAAGTCTGCGAAGCGCCCCTTTTTCCCTGTCTGTGGTGATTACCACATGGTCTTTTAGCTTTCCTTTGCCGAGCTTATTTTCCATCTTCTGCCAAAGGACCTTCATCCAGGCTATGGTTTCCGCCGTGTTTCCTGATTTTGAGACGACGTTAACAAGCGTTTTTTTAATGTCTATGACGTCAAACAGGCCCATGCACGTCTCAGGATCGGCATTATCCATCACATATATTTTTGGGGCCTTGCGTTTTTCGCCCGGCAACATGTTATAAAAAGGGTGTTTCAGGGCCCTGCAAAGCGCCTGCGTCCCAAGCGCGGAACCGCCGATTCCCAGTACCACAAAATTTTCAAATTTGTCCTTTATGGCTTCCGCAACTTTCTTTACTTCGTCGCGCATTTTCACATCATAGGGCAGGTACATAAAACCGACCTGGCCGTCTTCCCTTTTTTGTTTGAGTGATTTGTGGCAGTTTTTTATGCGGTTTTTGTATGAATTTATGTCAGCGGGCGAAATTCCCTCTTTGCCTATCCTGTGCGGCATCATATTATTGAAATTAATCAGCAGTTTATGCTTCTTCACTTTCCTTCCACCTTCTTTTTCTTATCATAATCATAGTATGCCAGCGTATTTACAGCCACATTTACTATGGCAAAAGCTGAAAGGGATATTATCAGGACTCTTTTGTTATCCTCGTCGTCAATTTTTCCCAGGTTTGGGTCCCACCTTTCCTGCTGCATGGCTTTTGACACCCACAAACCGGCGAAAGTATAAAGGAACGCGAAAGGTACGGACTCAACAGCGCTGACTTTTATATCCTGAAAAAGGTCTGACGCTGAAAAACTTATCGGCTTATAGGCTTCCCTGTAATTAAAGTCAGCGGAAGTGGTTACAGACTTATAGTAAACAGTATCGTCAGTCATTGTCCACATGTCAGCCTCTTCGGCAAACAAACCGGCGGAAAAAATAAGAAACAGCATAATAACAATGTTTTTTTTCATTAAGCCCTTCAATTCAGAATTCAGAATCCCGAATCTAGAATTAATATATCACTTTGTTCAGCGGATACTCAATTATATCCGCAGCGCCTTTTTCCTTGAGCTGCGGTATAAGTTCCCTTACCTTTTTCTCGTCTATCACCACTTCAATTGCCATCCATGTCTTTTCCTCGCCGAGCAGGTATGACACTGTCGGCCTTTTAAGGGCCGGCAGGATCTTCATTATGGCGTTTAGGTTCTTTTTATGCACGTTCAGCTTTAATCCGACTTTTTCTTCGGCATTTAACGCGCCTTTTAAAAGCATCATGATATTTGAGAGCTTCTGGGCCTTCCATTTGTCCTTGATCGACTTTTCGTTCGCTATCATAACCGTGGTGGATTCAAGCAGCGTTTCGACAATACGGAGCTTGTTCGCGCGCAGGGACGAACCGGTTTCGGTAAGCTCCACTATGGCGTCCGCGAGATACGGAGGTTTCGCTTCGGTCGCGCCCCATGAGAACCCGACATCCGCAGTCACGCCGTGTTTTTTCAGGTAGTTTTTTGTTGTGTTGACAAGTTCCGTTGATATTCTTTTACCCTGAAGGTCCTTTACCGTCCTTATTTTTGAATCCTCAGGCACCGCAAGCACCCAGCGCACAGGCCTTAAGCCCACCTTGCCGTAAACAAGTTTATCCACAATTTTTACTTTTTCGCCGCTGTCAACGGTCCAGTCATACCCGGTCAGTCCCGCATCAAATACGCCCTCCGCGACGTAGCGCGCCATTTCCTGCGCGCGTACAAGCGTTATCGCGATTTCCGGGTCATCAACACCCGGATAATAACTGCGTGAAGAGGCATTGATGGTAAACCCCGCTTTTTTAAAGATGTTAAAAGTTGATTCCTGAAGGCTGCCTTTTGGTAAACCTAATTTTAGTATCATGTTTTTCTCCTGTTTTTCATTGTAAGAGCGCGGTCTAAACAAGCCCCGTCTTTCCTGGTAATTGTCAATAATATCACAAAATAATCAATAACACAATTCTGAATTTGAATTACACAGGGGACAATCTCGCGGTGAAATATCCCGGAAAAACTATTTTTTTCTGAATATCATTATCCAGGAATACAGCCCAAATAAAAGAAAAGCAAGTCCAAAAACAAACATTGCCATGGAAAAACCTGCCGCCGCAGCGGTAACCGATATCAGACTTACAACTACGGCCATAATAAGCCATACCGAGCCTGTAATCAGCCTCTGATTAGCCGTATTTATAAGGTATTTTCTGTACCCGGGGGATTTTTTGAAGTTTTCGGTGTCTTTAATAACTTTATCAACAAAATCCTCGGCATATTCGGGGGGAACGCCTTTTTTTATGAAATATCTGATACAATTTTCCCTCGGCACGCCAGTAAGAATTTTCTTTGCTGTACTTCCATACGCCTTTTCAAGTTCCTGCTGTTGGTCGGTATTTTCAGCCATTTTATCCCCCTTAAAAACAAAAAACAGGCATTACCCTGTTTGTTTTTTATTACCACCCTCTGTTCACCACCCACAACTCACGGACTTTTATGAATAAAACTCCTCGTCTTTTTCAAAACCGTCTTTATCTTTATCATTATCCAGTTTTACACGGATACGCTTTTTTATTTTTTCAGGCACATCCTCTGATATGGCCTGCATCGGGCTTTTTCCGGCGTCTTCAAGTTTTGCCTTCTCCGCAAGCGCCTTTTTCTCATCAGCTTCCTCGTCATTTAAAACCTTAAGAAAAGCGTTTACGACTTTAGGATCGAACTGCTGGCCGGAACATTTCTGCATTTCCTTTACGGCATAATCCATGGAACGTTCGTCACGGTACGGCCTTTTTGAGGTCATGGTGGAATAGGCGTCAGCCACGGCTATTATCCTGGCCCCGAGCATTATCTCGTCCCCGCGCAGGCCGAGCGGATAACCGGAACCATTGAACCATTCATGGTGTGACAGTACCAGCGGCACGAGTTTTTTCAGCGAATCGATCTTTGAAATAATATTGGCGCCGAGCTGCGGATGCATCTTTATTATGGTGTATTCCTCATTTGTTAATTTTCCGGGTTTGTTTATTATGTTTTCACTGATTCCGATTTTTCCTATGTCATGCAGCAGCCCCGCGTACTTAATGGTCTCAGCCTCATCATCCGTGAGCCCCATGGCTTCGGCTATTTTCATCGAGTATTTCATAACGGTGGTGGAATGGCCGTGGGTGTAATGGTCTTTGGCGTCAACGGCGGCAGCCAGCGCGTAAACCGTATTTATGTAGTCCTTCTGCACGCCTTCATACACATGCGCCATCTCAATGGTGCTTCCCACGTGCGTGGCAAGAATGGTAAGCAGGTAAAGGTCTTCGCGCGTAAACGTCTCCGCGCGCGAAAGAAAAATAGTGCCGGCAACTTTGCCTTTGCTCAAAATAGGCGCTATTATGGAATTGCCCCTGAAATACAGGGAATCTATCTCTTTATTATAGAACTTAAGCTTCTCAGCTTCTTTTATTATCAGGCCTTTATTGTTCTTAAACACCCATCCCATTATTGAGTCAGACGGGATCGACTTCTCAAGCAGGCGGCCTTTATATCCGTATTGGGCGCGGATCTTCAGGTCGTTTGATTCGTCAAGCATTGTGATTATTCCGCCGGAATATGGGAACAGCTTTTTAATGGACTCCACCAGCGCCGTGCTTATGATCTCGTCAATGTTAAGCGTAGACTCTATGCTTATTGTTACCTTGATAAGTTTTTCCATGCCCGCGGCCTTTATCTTCATCTCATCATAAAGCGCCCTGCTGTATATAAGCGTTCCTATCTGCTCTCCTAAAAGCTCCAGCAGCTCAGCGTCGGTTTTGTTGTATAAATACGGGCTTTTGTTGAAAACCACTATTATTCCGCCGACTTCCCCGCTGGTAATTAAAGGCGCCACAATGCATGAACCTTTTACTATCTTGGTTGCCATAAAAATATCCTTCATTTCCTCTATGCTCTCAAAGAGCATGGCATGCCGCCTTACCATTGCGCCGTAGAGCTCGGAATCAGGAAGTATTTCCATTTCCTGACCCGGCTGAAAATCGGGATTCCAGTCCAGTTTTTTCATGCTTTCTACTTTGAGCCTGTTTTTAACATCATTCGTTGAAAATATTACCCCGCCATGGCCCTTCATAAGCGGGACTATAATGCCAAGTATCATTTCAAGCAGTTCCCTTTTGTCTTTTGTCTCGTTGGCAGTCTTATAAATCTCATGCGCCGCGAGAAGGCTGATATTTTTCTTAACAAGCATCAGGTTGGTTTTTTCAAGGTTTTCAGTGGCTTTTCTTATGGAATCTTCGAGCCTTGTATTTGCCATCTTTACATCGGCGTACAATTTCTCTTTTTCCGTCTCCGCTACTTTGCCAAGCGCATCATGCTCCCTTATTTCCCCGGAAAGCCCATGCACCATCATTCCAATGGCGCCCATAAAGATAACCCTTACAACAAAGGAAAACAGGTCGGGCCCGGCAAATCCCCATGAATTCAGGGAAAGGTAAAGCATAAGGTACGCGAAAATAGAACCGCCCATAAAAAAATAAAATCGTTTGCCGTACCAGAAGTCAAAGCAACCGTCTATAAGCATGAAGAAATATACGAGATAAAGCGGGCTTTTCATGCCGCCTGTCAGGGCGGTTGCTACGGTAATAATCAGGATATCCGTCACAGCCTCCGCGACAAATATTTCCCTGTAGAATTTTATCTGATTTTTGACAAGATATAAAAACGCGCCGTTTAAAGCTATGGAAAATACAAAAAGGATAATCAAAGGCATAAGGCTTAAGCCTTTATTCATGAGGATATACGCCGAACAAAGCGGCATGGCCAGGGAAATCATCCACCAGCGGAAATTTATGTCATCCAGGATGTTTTTGACTATACTGGACTCGTTGGATTCATCCATTACTTTTTGCATGGCGCCATCCTTTTAAAGACAAAAAAGGCCGCGGTTTTTAACCGCGGCCCTTTTTTATATGTTAGTAGTACTCCTCTGCGTCAATCTGCGCCGAATTTACCTCGGAGAAATCGCTTTCCATCCCGTCCTTTGTCAGCGCCGTTACGGTGAAGAAATACCTGACCTTTGCCGTAAGTCCGCCTAAGGTGGCTGTAGCTTCTCTGAGTATCTTTTGGTTAAGCCTTTTATATTTGGCGTCGCCGTCTTTCTTATAATACAGGTTGTAGCCTATTACAAAATCCTCTTTGTTTAAGTTCCATGTAACGACAATGTTCGTGCCGTCAACTTTGGCTATGACGCCCTGGACCTGTGACGGCTTTAACACCTCATATTTCTTGGGGGTAGCCTCCGTAGAGGACGAGTATACGCTCTCAAGGTTTCTGTTGTTAATAGCTGTAACCACAAACGAATATGTGACGTCATTATTCAGCAGAGCTTTGAATTTTGACTCCTCAAGTATCGGTTCTTTATTTAACTTGGCGTATTTTTTGTCTGTCTTTTCCTTGAAGTAAATATTATATCCGATGATGTTTCCCTCTGGATTCGGGTCCCATCCGATGGATACGACTTTATCGCCGGATATGGCCGTTACTTTCTGCGGCGGCTGCGGCGAGCCCACCAGCGGACGCTGTATCTGATTGCCAAATTTAAACGACAGCGAAGCCCGGTGCGTGTTTCCCAGTTCAGTATGCGGCATGAACGCATAATCAAGCGAACCCATTCCGGGTATGGCAAAACCGCATCCGGCTGTAAGCCCCTGATATTCCTGCCCGAATTTATATCCGGCCCTTATGAACGCGTAATTAGTCAGCCTTAACTCAGTTCCGATGCCGAAATACCAGCGCTGGAACTCGGGATTGGTGACATCCACCGGTTTGTTAAGATCGGCGGCTATAAGCATTGAAAAATCCTTTGATATGTCGATATTCCAGCTCCCGCCGGCCTTTATGTTAAACGGCGACGGGTCCTCTCCTAATGATGCGCCAATATCCTGCATCACAATTCCGAACTTCATGAAGTCGGTGATATTGGCAATTAATCCGAAATCAGCGGAAAACTGCGACCCCAGGTCAATGCCTGTAAGTGACCTTTTAATATATGTCAGATTCGCTCCGAGCGAAATATTGCCTATGGTAAAATCTTTAGTATAAAGATTGCCGAGGTTACGGGCAAGTGTCAGCGTTACTGCCAGGTCATATGACGCAGGCGCAGGGGTATCAAGCCCGCCAGTCGAGTCAAAACCCGGAATGTTAAGCATATTTATGGATAACCCGGCGTTTGTCATATTATCAATGGGCATTACAACAGCGGCAAATTCATAATTGGAATTAAGGAACCACGCCAGATACATTCCTGTGAATGACCATTTGTCTATGGATGTGATTCCAGCCGGGTTCCAGAAACACGCGTTCGGGTCGTCTGATACTGCCGCGTAAGCGTCACCCATAGCAGCGGGCCTTGCGCCCACGCCTATTTTAAGGAAATCAGCGTTTGAAGTGCCGCCGCCAAGGGCCAATATAAGCCCCGGCAAAAGCAACACTGCTGTGAAGACTGCAGCCTTCAAATACTTTTTCATTTTTTCTCCCTGCTATTTTTTTACGGCAACCAGCTTAGTGCCTATTTCTACGGTTCCCACTTTTATCTTTATTATGTATATGCCTGCTGTTACTCGCATCTTATCATCCGCAGTTCCGTCCCATACGGCAAGCTGCGTGTAAAGTATGTTAGGTATGACCGGCCCTAAATCCACGAGCCTTATCCTGGCGCCCGCGGAATTAAATACCATCATCTGTGCCGGGCCTGCTTTGGTGGAGCTGAATGTAACCGCGACCGTTTCGCCGTTGGTTACATTGAATGAGTTCTTGTTCAGGACCATGCTGTTCATGGCCGCAGGCTGCGGGATGCCCATATCTATCCTGACCTGTGACGATACAATCCTCGACACGCCTGGAACTGACACAAGCCCGTCCGTATAAGTCCAGTTGACCCCGGTGCTGAAGTTTAACACTCCTCCTGCTGAAGCGCTGTATGTCCACGTGAATGATGTTGCCGTCCCTACAGCGATACCAGCCCATGGTCCGGTTGGCGATGTTAACAATGTAACAGCTCCCGTGCTTCCGCTTGAAAGCACAGGTGTGATAGGCACAAGTGTATCAGCAACTGTCTGGCCGTCGTTTGTAACCGTCATTACTACTGTAATGAACTGTGTTATGGCGACAGTTGAAGGCAGTGCGCTTACTTCAGCTGAGAAGTGTGCGCCCGAAGCCTTAACAGTTATGACAGTTGAGTCAGAGATTGAAACAGGTAACTGTGTTCCCTGGCTCATGCCGGTCACGCTAAGATCAATAGTGGCAGCGCCTGCTGTCGGACCCGGATTCGCGTTATAAATCCATGTGAAGCTGACATTTGAGCCTACCGGAATAATCGCTGCCGGGCCCGGTGATACTGTGGCAGGGTCATTTATAATGCCTGCCGGCACCGATGGCAGCGCTGACGGTGTTACAGCAGTCGCCGCTATTGTCCCGATATTAGACACGTTCATGATAACTGTTATGGCTTCCCCGTAATAAACCGGGTTATGGGCTGAGATGTTGCTTACATAATTTACGACCAAATTCGGCATAGGAGGCGTTATGTTGAATGAAACCGATGGATTGAGATCGCTGTAAGGCACTGCCGCGCCGGAGGTATTATCTATGGCCGCCCCTGCTGATACGCTGAATGTTACATTGCCTATCCCGGTTGCTGAATAAGTCCAGGTAAACCTTGCTGTTGAGCTGCCGTTAATATTTACAGGCGTGACAGATGGCGAATTCTTAAGCAGGATTGTTGTCCCTGCTGAATTATACTGTATAGCAGGAGCTGCGGGTAATACGCCGTTTGCCCTGGAATCCCCGACATTTGAAACTGTCAGAATGACAGTTATTATCTGATCAAGCGATAACGTTCCGCTTGAAGGTATTCCCGATACATAACTGGTAAGGTCGGCTGGCCTGTTTATGGCAATTGTATTTCCTGTAGCCACACTCGAGGAAACCGGCAGACCCGAGTTGGAATCAATGGCTGTAGCGCTTGCAGTGACACTGAAGGCACCCGCTGACGCTGCTGTAAACCTGAATTCAAATACGCTCCTGGAATTTCCGGCAAAATCAGCCGGTATTGCAGGTACTGGTCCGCTTACAAGTGTTGCAAGCGCTGTGTTATAGCCCCAGAATAAATTATCTGAGCCTCCTGAAACTGCAGGTGTGCCGCCGAGATTTGACACGGTTACATGAACCGTAAAATTCTGACCTATATTAACAGTCGCCGGGAATCCTGTGACCGCTGCCGCAAGCGAAGACGGCGTGAGCACGCTGACCTGCGGTGATAATAACGGTATATCCGTGATTGCGCCAATGCCCGAGTCTCTGCCCCTTGCCTGTGCGCTGAAGTTGGATGTGCCAACCGCTGACGCGCTATAAGTCCACTCAAACGTTACGTATTCGCCTACGGCCCTTGTGACAGGTGTCGGATATGGCGCTACAAACGGCGGCATATCGACAATTGTCGGGCCTGTTAAGAATATTAGGGAACCGGGCGTACCAATCCTGGATAATACAGACGGATTAACGTCAATATTATATGCCTGCGCAGTACCAACACCATTATTTGCAACTGTCATCCTGACTGTAATATGCTGGCCGACCGACAGGCTGGTGCTTGAAAGCCACATTGACGATGTAAGTGACGCCGAAGGCAGGAGCGTAATGGTTGCACCTGTCCTTGGTGTCGTCAGTGTATTGCCTGTATTATCCTCAATACCTGTAGCCTCTGAATTAAATGTAATGCTGCCGTCTCCGCTTGCGGTATAAATCCATTTGTACACCCACACCTTACCTCCGGTTACCGTATAAGTCGTAGGTGACGGGCTAATCTGGGTTACTACCGGGTCTATAATGCCTGCGTGTGTTAATGTTATTCCGTCAACAAGGGCGGTCGGGCTTACCCAGGAAGCGGTAGCCTGGCCGGAATTTGTTACAACCAGTGATACTGTAATAAGCTGGCCGTTATAGACAACGGCCGGATTCACAAATATTTTTGATGTCAGCACTGCCGGGTTCTGTATGACGCACACCGACGAAGTCCTTATCGCCGAATTATAAATCATTCCCGAATTTGAATCAGTGCCTGTCAGCTGGCCTGAGAAGCTGCACCGAACCGGTACCCGCTGCCAGGTATAACCATGTAAATGTCGCTGATGTGCCGCCTGCTATATTGACAGCCGAAGGAAGCGTGCTCGGCGGCACAAGCCCGCCTGTCCCTGTAATGTTTAAGCCTATCGGGTTTGGAGCCGCGTTAAGCAGTGTCCCAGTTCCAAGATTTGTTACAGTCATTGTCACAGTTATTGTCTGGCCGCTCGTGACAAATGCCGGTATGGATATTGAAGGTGCGGCAAATGTCGCGGCCACTTCTATAGTTACGTTGTTTGAAGCTGTCTGCGTGGCCGCTACCGGCGATCCGTTATTCATGTCATTTCCTGTTGCCCATCCCGTCCAGTTAACTGCTCCGGCGCCCGGATTGTCCGCCTGTGTAATCCATGTAAAGTAAGCTTCTCCTCCTGCGGCAATGCTTGTTGATGAAGGCACTGGCGAATCCGGGTTGCTCGGCGTTGTAAATCCTGTACCGCTCTTATAAAGCTGTGAAGGCATAACATTTACTGCCGTGGCAGTTCCGGCGTTTGTAACAGTCATTATTATGGTTATAAACTGCCCTTCATTAACAATCGTCGGGAACGCGTCTATGCTGGCGTAAAGCTGTGGCGGCGGCGATATGACAACAGTGTTTAAGGCATTTGTTGATTCTATATTGCCAACTCCGGGACCCGGTGTCGGATTATCCACGCCTAAAGCTTTAACACTGAAGGAAATGGTGCCGGGCTGGTTGCTGGTTGTAAATATCCACTGGAAGACCCTTGACTGGCCAACAGCCAGGTTAAAGAGGCCTACGGGCGTTACTGTATTTGTGAAATAATCCGCTCCAGCAGGCGGTGTCCAGCATAATGTATCCGCGTGCACGTTGGCCGCCGGATAAACACCGGTATTTGTAACTGATAGCTGTACCGTAAGCTGCTGGCTGTAACCCGCTATTGCAGGCTTAACTATGAGTTCTGATGTAAGTATTGCCTGTTTCGCTATTATGCCTTCTGTAATTGCGAATGACGGGCCTGATGTTGTAACCAGCGACGTGTTCGTATCGCGTCCGTTGGCTCCGGCTGAATACACTATATTGCCGACTCCTGTCGCCGAATATGTCCATGTGAATGTCATGGATTCATGACCCGCAAGCGCCGGAGCTGACACAGGCAGCGGACCTGAGCGCAGGATAGCTGTTCCGCCGGCGCCGTTAAAGAGTACCGGTACTACATTATACGCTCCGCCATCCCCGAAATTGGATACAGTCATTCTTATTGTAAAGAGCTGATCCTGCGTCACAACGGGAGGCGTATTTGTAAATGCCGTAATAGAAAGGCTTGACGGCGCCTGTATAGCCACATTGGCCCTTGGGGTCCACGGGGCCGCTACAACGCTGCCGCTGTTGTCGTCAATGCCGGCCGCGTTCGCGCTGAAGTAAAGCGTGCCGTTGGTATTTGCCAGGTATATGAACTGGAAGTTTGCCGAACTTCCGCCCGCTATAGGCTGGGCTGATATTACATTCTGCAGCGTGATGTCAGGTGTGCTTGATACGGTGTCAGAAACCAGGACCGGCATCACATTTGAAGCGCCTGCCCCGCCTGTATTATTAACCAGCATATTTACCGTAAAGAGCTGTCCATTATTCACGTTTGACGGCACTGATATTGAAGCCGTCAGGTTGGCTGCCGCCTGTACCTGCACCTGCGGTGAAAGCTGCGGAACAGTCTGTTTGCTTCCGTATATGTCAACGTAGCTTGCGTATGAGCTGAATGTAACCACGCCCGGCGCCGTGGCGCTGTATGTCCATGTGAATGAAACTTCCCCGGCAACAAGTATTGGGCCTGAAATTGAAGCCAGTGTCAGCGGCACTATTCCCGCGGTTACATTTACAAGCTGTACAGTTCCTGTAACATTTGCCGGGTTAACCGTCTGTGCCGTGCCGTCGTTTGTAACTGTAAGCACTACCGTAATTGACTGGCCAACTGAAACAACCTGCTGTGAAACCGACATTCCTGCCGTTAAGTATGCCGAGTCAGCTATGGTTACTGTATTTGATGTAGTGGCGTTAGAGGCGATCTGAACCGGCTCATTGCCGTCCCAACCGTCAACTGACGCGTTAAATGACTTTGTGCCGGATGTAACAGTATCAAAAACCCATGTGAAGACTGTTGTAGATCCTCCTGCTATTACCGCGGCCGGTGCCGGTGATGAATACGGATTTACCACAGCCGTACCCGCCTCAGCAAGCGCGGTAGGTGTTACTGCAACCGCATCAGCTTCGCCTGTATTGGTTACCGACATATATACTGTTATCTGCTGGCCTGTCGTTATCGCCGGTGGAGTGGCCGGTGATACCCACATGTTCGCGCTAAGCTGAGCCGGCATCTGTACCAGCACCTGCGCGCTTGTGGCGTTAACCGATGATACGCCAAGCGTACTGTTATGGTCAGTGCCTGAGGCGCTGCCGTAAAGCTTTACGCTGCCCTGGCCTGTTGCCTGGAAGACCCATGTAAATATTTCAGTGGCGCCGCCCGCTATGGTGTGGCTTGCAGGCAGAGGCCCTATCGGAGGTATCATGCCGCCTGTGGAATCAGCTGTTACCAGAAGGTCCGTAGGTATTACGTTATCCGCCGGTGACTGGCCGGAATTTGTGACATTCATTGTAACCTGGACCGTCTGGCCGAGGTTCATCTTTGTGCCTTCTATGTTGATGACAGCAGTAAGATGCGCCGGCGACTGTATGGTGGCCTGTGTTGAAGTGGCTGTTACGCTCTGATATGTGGCAAGCGTATTAATATCCTGGCCAGTGGCCCTTCCATAATAACCCAGGACACCCGCGGTAGTCGCCGTGACATTCCATGTAAACGTCCCTGTCGCGCCTGACGGTATGGACATTGAAGCGGGCGAAGGCGAACCGATTATGCCATTGCCTGTTCCAACCCTTGTTAAAGGAAGCTGGGGCGCCACGTTCACGGCGTCAGTCGCCCCGTTATTGCTAATCGTCATAGTCAGCGTGATCACCTGTCCGACTGAATAGAATCCGGTAGGAGACGTTGACATGAGCATATAGTTGCCGTCTAAGAGCGGCGGAGCGTTGACTGTTATGGCGTTTGCAACGCCGTCGCTGTTGTCTGTGGAAGTATATATTCCGGTGAAAGCAGTGTCAGTCACAAGGCCGCTTCCCGGCGTGGAGCCCGCTGTATAAACCCATGTAAACGTTGCTGTTCCGCCCGCAGGTATGTTCGCTGTAGAAGGAGCTGGCCCTGTGAATATGGCGCTTGCCACGCCTATTGCCGGCGGCGCAACCGGGGCCACATTATTCGCGGCGACTATTCCTGTATTGGATACTGTCATTACGATTGTAAACTTCTGGTTGATTGACACAGCAGCCGGCGCGACCCTGATAAAGCTGGTCATGACAGGGTAGTTAGGCTGTACAAGCACAGTGTTGCTTGTGGCAAGCGTGCTGCTATATGTCTCGCCGCTGTTCACATCTGTCGCGGTTGTGGCTCCGTCAAATATAAGATCGCCCGTGGATGTCGGGTTATAAATCCATGTGTAGGTCACTGTCTGGCCTGCTGTTATGGTTGTGTAAACAGGAAGCGGCCCGGATAAAAGCGTGTAAAGCGCGGTTGAAGCGCCGTTTACAGCGAAACCTGTCGGTACTGCCATGCCGGCGTCCGCCTGTCCGCTGTTGGACACGGACATTACAACTGTTATATTGGAACCAACCCCGACTGCCGCAGGTGAAGCTGTAATTACAGTTGAAAGCACAGGGGCTGTCTGAATGTTAAGCCCGCCGACGCTCGCGCCCGCTGTGGCTGTTATCTTAGTGTTAAAGTCATATCCCCTTGCTTCGCTGATGAACGTCACTGTGCCTGTTGAATTGGCGCTGTATGTCCATGTGAAATTGACGCTTCCAAGAGCGGGTATATCAATGCTTGCGGGCAGTGTAAGGTTAAGCGCGGAACCGCCGTTGCCGCTTGTCACAACAGGCGTAACTCCGAATGCCTGCTGGGCCATTGCCCCGCCCGTATTTGTAACAGCAAGTACCACTGTTATGAACTGTCCGACCGTGGCCTTAGTCGATGGCACAAGGAACATTGACGCAGTCAGGTTTGCAGGCTGCTGTACAGTGACCGCATTTGACCACCACGGGGCAGAAGTTATAGCCTTGAACGGGAACGCATTGTCAGTACCGTTGGCTTTTGCGCTGAAAACCGATGTGCCTGTGGAAACCGAATTATAAGTCCATGTGAAGGAAGCCGTTCCTCCGCCGCTGGTTACCAATGCCGCAGGCGTGGGTGTTGATGCAGGGTTTAATCCCGCAGTGCCGATTACAGTCATTGCCGAAGGCGCCACGTTAATCGCGTCGCCTGTACCGTCATTTCTGACATCCATTATTACGGTTACCTGCTGGCCGTTGCTTATCGTGGAAGGCGAAGCGGTAAGCGCGGTTATATTAATTGAAGCCTGGTCTACTATGGTGACTGATACGGCCGCAAGCGACGGTGTTACCGTCACAGGCACTCCGCTTATCGCGTCATTTGCCGACAGCATGGAGCCGCTGAATGTTACCACACCGGCTGTATTCGCCGAATAACGCCACGCGAAGAAGGCTGAAGCGCCGCCCGCGAGCGATGTCACATTCTGAGGCACGCATCCGCTGACATATCCGGCAAAACCGGCGCCGCCCAATGCTATGGCGGTCGGGGTTACATCAAGCGCTGCCGTGTCGCCCGTGTTCGTCACGGAAAGCACTATGTCTATGAATTCGCCCGTTCCCACCGTGCCTATCTGCGCCTTGGATATATTCATCACAAGGCTTGCCGGTTTATTAATGCGCATTATGGCGCTTGAAGTTTCAGCGCTTGTAACAGATGCAAGCGAGTTCTCATCCGTGCCTGACGCGTTTCCTCTGAATGATAATGTACCTGTGCCGGCTGCCGAGTATGTGAATGTGAATATTGCTGACGCGCCCGGCGCGATTGCTGCCGGTGAAGGCGCTATCTGTATTATGGCGCCCGCAGGCCCGTCAATATTCAGCGGCAGAGGCAGTGTTGAGTTGGAAGCGGCTCCGCCGTTATTTGTAACCAGCATGGTCACCGTGAACCACTGGCCCCTGTTTACAACTGTCGGGACATATATGCTTGAAACCAGCGATGCGGGAGAAACCGCGTTAATCATGTTGCTTGAAGAATTAAGCGGGCTTGTCTCAATCTGGCCGCTGTATTCGTTATAGCCTTTTACACCGGCGTTTATTCCAATGTCGCCGGCTTCTATCGCTTTATAGACAAGGAAGAATTCCCTTGTCGCGCCCGCGGCTACAGTCTGTGTGGCGGGTTCAGGGCCTGATACCCATGTATAATTTCCGCTTCCCATCTTTATAAAGGCAGTCGGCACAACTCCGGTTACGGCGCTGCCGCCCGTGTTTGTAACTACAAACTGTATGGTGAAGTTCTGGCCGACGCTTACTACAGCCGGCGAGAGTATGATATCCTGCGTAAGATTTGAACCGTTATGGGCTATGACAGATGCTTCGGCATAATTTGAGTAGACGCTGCCGTTTGACGCCCATGCCCTGCCTGTTACCGTCTTATTGCCGGATGTTGTGGCGACATATCTCCACACAAACGACTTTGTCGTGCCGGCCTGTATGAACTGCGACGCCGGCGTCGGGCCTGATATCTGTGTAACACCGGTTGTAATCGTAAATGCCGGCGGTGTGGCGGAAGAAGCGTCAACAAGCCCCACGTTAGTAACCGTTAATATTATCGTCAATTCCTGGCCTACAGCCACATTCGCGGGCATGATTGACATGTCAGCCGTTAGTACCGGCGAGTTGGAAACCACATTTACAACCGCTATATTCGTATCCGAGGAAGTGAGTGATGACGTATGTTTGTCAATACCGGCCGCGTTTCCGCTGAAGTTCAGGACGCCTAGGCCGATTCCCGTGAATGTCCATGTAAATGTCGAAGTTGATCCGGCTGTGATGGTGGCATTTACAGGCACGGGTCCGCTTAAGTAGTTTGCGACAATTCCGGTCCCATAACCTGTAACTGTCGCCATCACGTTATTGGCCGTTGACTGTCCGCTGTTTGAAACGCTCATGACCACTGTTATTATGTCGTTTAATTCTTTCACAGTCGCCGGCAGTGCCGTAATTACAGCGGTGATAGCCGCGGGTGTCTGCACATTAATAACGTTTGTCGTGATATCCACAGTGGTCTTTGTGGCCTTGCTGTAGAAATCATATCCTATGGCATGGCTTGAGAAGTTTATGAAGCCTGAATTTGTCGTTATAAATGTCCACGTATAATCCTGATTGGCTCCGGCCGCAATATCAGCGGGCGTGGCAGGAACATCAATGGTTACAGGGCCTGATGCGGTCGGCGTAACAGGCAGTACCATCTCGGCTGTAGCCCCGCCATTGTTCGAGATATTCAGAACCACTGTCACAGGCTGGCCGAGCGTTACTTCTGCCGGAGCTGCCGATATTGTGTTTGCCACAAGGTTCGCGGCGTTGACTATGGTAATTGTATTGGACGCGGCAGATCCTGCTGATAAAGCCGTTAAGCTTATCTGGTCAGTTCCGGTTAAGGACGAGTTAAATACTATGGCGCCGGGGGCATCCGCGGTATAGATCCATGTAAACTCCTGCGTGGCAAGAGTTGCCAGTGACGCTAAAGTTGCCGGCAGCGGCCCGCTGTTTCTGGTGGATGCGGCGCCTGACGCGCTCCAGGCTGAAGGCTGCACATTCACGGCAGTTCCCTGTCCGTTATTCACGGCAGTTAGTATAACAGTAAACTGCTGGCCCACGGAAACTGTTCCCGCAGGGGTTATGGCTATTGAATTTATATTCACGCTTCCGGATGCGTAAATTTCGACGTCTGAAGAAATCTTAAGCCCTGAGTTTATTGCCGTTGCTTCATTGGCGTCATTGGCCCTGCCCGTGGTCCTGAAGTTCAGGGTGCCCGCTGAATCAGCGCTGTATATCCATGTAAAGACAGTGGACGCGCCGCCTGTTAAGGTTACTGATACCGGCGCAGCCGACACAAGGGTTACAGACCCGCCCGAAACATTAGTTACTATAACGGCATCAGGCAGCACATTTAAGGCGCCTGCTTCGCCGGTGTTTTTTATATTCATGGCTACAGTAACAGCCGCGCCCGTCCCGACAAATGCCGGCGAGACTGAAATTGAAGCGCTTAATGCGGCAGGCGACTGTATGAGCTGCGCCTGCGACAATGACATGGCTGAAACAGCCGGGAATCCTGAAAGCGCGTCCACACCCGACGCGTTTCCGCTGAATATTACGCTGCCGGTTCCTGCAGCCAGATATTCCCATGTGAATGAAGCTGACGCTCCGCTTGCGATAGAACCCGCAAGCGCAGGTGTTGTCAGCTGTATGGCCCCGCCGGTTGAAGCCGCGGTTGTATAAAGAGCGTTGCCGTTGACGTTATTGGCAACTGAAGCTCCGGTATTTGTAACCGTCATTACAACAGTCACTGTCTGGCTCATATTATGCCTTCCGGTTCCGATTACACTTATGGATGATGTAAGTGCCGCAGGTGTTATCACGGTCACTGACTGAGTGCTCTTTAATGTGGAGCTGTACGGCAGTCCTGTCCTGATGTCGGATCCCGTCACATTTCCGTTAAACCCGATGGTGCCGTCCGTATCAGCCCTGTACACGAATGTAAATGTGGCGACTCCGCCGCTTCCGGGTAAGGTCGCTGACGCTGGTGAAGGCGCTCCAATGAGCGTTATTAATGCCGAACCCAGCCTGGTCTGAGGCATGTTTGGCGTTACATTAACCGCTGTTGTCTCACCGGTATTTGAAACCGTCATTACCGCGGTGATATATTGGCCAACCGAATATGTGGCAGGCCCCGTTATATTATAATGAGAGAGCGTTAAATCCGGAACTGTCTGCGCGGTTACAGTCGTTGACGGCGCGTTTGACACAACCGGGCCTGTAGTTGAAGCCGCTGAACCTGTAAGCGTTATCACGCCTGTTGTGTTTGCCCTGTATATCCAGGTGAAGTACCCGTGGTTCCCGGCGTTAATTGCCTGTGAAGCGGGCTGTACAGACCCTATTTTTGTAGCTGAACCAGCCGCCGGGTTTATTCCCGGATCTGCCGCGGTTACAACAGCAGCATCCACAAGCCCTGTATTAGTGACAGTCATTATTACAGTAAAATACTGGCCATTGCTTATGGTTGCCGGCGCTGAACTTAAATCAGCCGCAAGTATGGGCGTATTGGACACGACATCAACATTTGCCGCATTTGAATTGACAGCATATACTGTGGATGTATGGACGTCAGCACCCTTGACATTCACGCTAAAGCCCAGCTGTCCAACGCCTGTTCCTCTGTATACCCATGTAAAGTTTCCATTTGAGCCGCCTGATAAAGGCATGGTCAAAGGCGAAGGTCCGCTTACATAATTTGCTACTGTCGCGCCTGATGTATTATAAGCGGAAATACTAGCGGCAACATTTACAGCCTGTGCCTCGCCGCCGTTTGCGACATTCACTACTACTGTAATATCATCCATGACCTGCCGCACTGTTGACGGGATAGCGCCTAAGACTGCCGTAAGTGCAGGTTCTGTCTGTATCGCGGCCGGCAATGTTATTATTCCCGTTGTTGTCTTTGTTATCTTGCTGTAGAAATCATATCCAACTGCATGGCTTGAGAATGTTACAATTCCTGACCCTGTCGTATTATAAATCCATGTATAATCCTGATTGCTTGACCCGCCGGGTATGTTGACCGGAGCGGCGGATGACACAAGCGATACCGAACCAGCCGCTGTGCCTGCTGCAGTCGGTGTCACAGCAAGAACCATTTCAGCCGTAACGTCTCCGCTATTGACCACACTCATTATTACCGTCAACTGCTGGCCGGCTGTTATTTCAGAAGGCAATACACCTATACTATTAGCTGTAAGATTTGCCGCATTTGCAACAAGCACGACATTTGATAACGCGGGGCCGGCCGCAAGCGGGGATAAACTTGCAAAATCAGTTCCAATTATTGACGAACTAAACGCTACTGAACCGGCGCTGTTTGCCGTATATATCCATGTAAATTCCTGTGATCCAAGCGAAGCTATGCTCGGGGCAACTGCCGGAACAGGCCCGCTTATTTTTGTCGCTGACGAACCTACAAGAACATCCCCTGAAGGCTGAACATTGATTGCCGTACCCTGTCCGCTGTTTGCTGCGTACATTATTACTGTAAACTGCTGGCCTGTCGATATGGTTCCTGCCGGGGTTATGGCTATTGAACTGATGTTTACGCTTCCTGAAGCGTATATCACAACATCAGCCGATATTTTCAGACCGGTATTTATTGGCGTTAACTCATTGACATCCGTGCCTCTGCCCGTGGTTCTGAAGTTGAGTGTTCCTGCCGAGTCAGTCCTGTAAACCCATGTGAATACCGCGGAATCACCGCCGGCTAAGCCGGTTGCCACAGGTGCCGCTGTGAGAAGTGTTACTGCTCCGCCTGATACATTGGTTACTATAACAGGGTCAGGAACCACTGATGCAGCGCCTGCCACTCCGGTATTTGTTACATTCATAGTTAAGGTTATATTAGCGCCTGTTCCGAGATATGTCGTGGAAACCGCTATGGAACCGGCCAGATTAGCCGGCGCCTGTATGCGCTGTATTGACGAATTGGACATTGCGGACGATACTGTGAACCCTGAATTAACGTCAGTTCCCGAGGCATTTGAGCTGAATACAATATTCCCTGTTCCTGCCGCCAGGTACGTCCATGTGAAGTTTGCCGAACTTCCGCTTGCGATGGATCCCGCAATCGCAGGCGTTGACTGCTGTATCACGCCGCCTGTAGAACCGCTTAATATGTACATGGCGTTACCATTTACATTGTTCGCGGCTGTAGCGCCTGTATTTGTAACCGTCATGATGACGGTCATTATCTGATTGACATTGTGATATCCGCTTCCCAGAACGCTTATGGCAGAAGCAAGTGCCGCGGGCGCCACTACATTTATTGGCGGCGCTGAGTTTACAAGCGGCGAAGAATATCCAATTCCGGTCCTTGTGTCATATCCGGTCGCGCCTCCGTTAAATCCAAGGCTGCCTGTCGTATCAGCCCTGTACACAAAAGTGAACGACGCAACCCCTCCGTTTCCGGAAATAGCTGCCGATGCCGGTACTACGCTTCCTATCTGGGTCGCGGTTGCTATACCCATCCTTGTCAGCGGTTCGTTGGGAGCTGTATTTGCCAGCGTTGTCTCGCCGGTATTTGAAACCGTCATTACCACAGTAACATACTGCCCCTGTGAATATGTAACAGGTCCTATAATATCAAGATATGTGCGGGTCAGGTTCGGCAGCGTATACGACGTCACTGTCCCCGTCGCTATGTTCGATGTCACAGGCCCTGTTGTCGAACTTGCAGTGCCTGTTAACGTTATCACTCCTGTCGTGTTCGCTTTATATATCCATGTGAAGTATCCGTGCTGCAGCGAGTTGATCGCCTGCGACGCAGGCGTTACCACGCCCTGCTTTATCGCTTCCGTTCCAAGCGCCCCTACTCCTAAGTCAGCCGCCGTTACGTTCGCAGCGTCCACTAACCCGGTATTTGTCACTGTCATTATCACTGTGAAGTTCTGGTTTAAACTTACTGCGTTCGGCATCATTGACAACGCTGCCGAGAGCAACGGCGTATTCGCCACCACATTCACGTTCACCGCGTTCGAATTTACCGCAGGTACCGCTCCTGCCGTGTGCGCGTCTGTTCCTGTTACGTTCGCGCTGAATCCTAATGTGCCTACTCCGCTTCCTGTATATATCCATGTATATGATTCCGTCGCTCCTCCTGCTATCGTCTTGCTCGCAGGTATTGGCGCGCTTACCAGATTCGCCGTCGTTACCGCTACCGTGTACGCGTTTATTCCCGGCGTTACGTTCGTCGCCTGCGCCTGGCCGTTGTTTGTCACGTTCAGCACTACCGTTATGTTATCCATTACCTGCCTTACTGTCGCAGGCACCGCGCTTATTACTGCCGTGAATGCCGGCGCTGTCTGGATCGCCGCCGCGCTTGTTACGCTTCCGGTTGTCGTCTTCGTTATCTTTGAATATGTGTCATACCCAACCGCGTAACTTGAGAATGTCTCATTCCCGGCTCCGCTTGTGGCAAATATCCATGTGTAATCCTGATTCGCTCCTCCGCCTATATTCTGCGGCGTCGCCGGCGTTACTATTCCCACTACTGCGCTTCCCGCCGCTGTCGGCGTTACAGGCAGTACCGCGTCCGCTGACGCTGTTCCGTTGTTTGCCACGTTCATCACTATTGTCAGCTGCTGTCCCACTGTTATCTCTGCCGGCGTTACGCTGATGCTGTTTATCGCAAGCGCTGCCGCGTTTACTACTGTGACATTGTTCGATACCGCAGGCCCTGATGTCAGCCCTGTCAGGCTCAGCTGGTCTGTTCCTGTAACCGACGCATTAAATGATACCACTCCGGCAGCGTCTGCCCTGTATATCCACTGGAACGTGTTCGCTGTTCCTGCGTTTAATGTCGCGTATGTGCCCGGCGTCGGCCCGCTTATCAGCGTTGATGCCGCTCCGTTTTGTATTGCCCCGCTTGGCGCCACATTCGTCGCTATTCCCTGTCCGTTATTTGATACCGTTAACAGCACCGTATAATTCTGGCCTGTCGATATCGGCCCTGCAGGCAGTATCGATATCGGCGATACATTTACGCTTGCTGAATTATATATCGTCGTAAGTGAAGCTGTCGTGTCCTTGCTTCCGCTGTTTATTGTCGCTCCTGTGTTCGCGTCTTTTCCGCGCGCTGTTGTCGTAAACGACAGCGGCGCAGCTGTCGATGATACCGCGCTGTATACCCATGTGAACGATCCGCCCATTCCGCTTGTCAGTGTCAATGACACCGGCACTGGGCCGCTTATTAAGCCTACTTTTACAAAATCAGATATTCCTACAGTGTCCGGCGCTACCGCGTTCGCTGTCGCCTCTCCTGTGTTGTTTACGTTCATTACTACCGTTATATTCGCGCCTGTTCCAACGTTCGTGTTCAGCGATACCATGCTCGCTGTAAGCGACGCGGCCGACTGGATCAACTCTGTCGATGACAACGTCATCGGCGATGATACCACCGCGCCAGAGTTTGCGTCTGTTCCGGACGCGTTTACACTGAACGTCACGTTTCCGCTTCCTACCGCTAAATATGTCCATGTGAATGATGCCGATGCTCCGCTTGCTATGCTTCCCACTATCGACGACGTCGTCTGCTGTATTGCCCCGCCTGTCGATCCGCTCGTTATATATACCGCGTTCCCGTTTACATTCTGCGCCGCCGCTGTCCCTGTATTCGTTACCGTCATTATTACCGTTATCGTCTGGCTTATATTATGCTTGCCTGTTCCTAATATGCTTATTGCCGATGTCAATGTCGCAGGCATTACCACTGTTACATTCGACGCAGTGCTTATCAGCGCGCTTGTGTACGGCAGCCCTGTCCTTACATCATATCCCGTCACGTTTCCGTTGAACCCTAAGTCTCCGGCTGTGTCTGCCCTGTATACGAATGTGAAGTTTGCCACTCCGTTTGATCCCGCTATTGTCGCGCTAGCTGGCACCGGCCCTGAGAGCAGCGTTACTGACGACGTTCCAAGCCTTGTTAACGGCACGTTTACCGCCGCGTTTATTGCGTCTGTCGCTCCTGTGTTGCTTGCGCTCATTACTACCGTCACTGACTGGCCTACCGAGAACGGCCCTGCTGTAGTAAATGTCAGGTGCGCCACGCTTAAGTCAGGCAGCGTATACGACGTCACTGTTCCCGTCGCTATGTTCGATGTCACAGGCCCTGTTGTCGAGCTGGCTGTGCTTGTTAACGTTATCACGCCCGTCGTGTTCGCCTTATATATCCATGTGAAGTACCCGTGCTGCCCTGCGTTTATCGCCTGCGTCGCCGGCGTTACTATTCCCTGCTTTATCGCCTCTGTCCCAAGCGCTCCTACTCCTAAATCAAACGCCGTTACATTCGCCGCGTCTACCAATCCTATGTTTGTCACTGTCATTATCACTGTGAAGTTCTGGTTTAAACTTACCGCGTTTGGCATCGTCGATAAGCCCGCTGTCAGTATCGGCGCGTTTGACACAACATTCTCCACTATCGCGTTTGAATCTGCCGCCGCTACCGCCGCCGTGTGTATGTCAGCTCCGGTTACGTTCGCGCTGAATCCTAACTGCCCTATTCCTGTTCCTCTATATACCCATGTGTAGTTTACATTCGCCCCGCCTGCCAATGGCGCGCTCACCGGCGTCGGACCGCTTACATAATTCGCAACCGTCGCGCCGCTTACGTTATACGCCGAGAGCACCGGTACCACATTGTTCGCCTGCGCCTCTCCGCTGTTTGTCACATTTAACACTACCGTTATATCGTCCACTATCTGCTTTACCGTCGAAGGTACTGCCCCTATTACCGCAGCCAATACCGGCGCGCTCTGTACCGTTACAGCGCTGCTTATTATTCCAACCGTGCTCTTTGCTATCCTTGAATTCGCGTCCACTCCAACCGCGTATGTCGAGAATGTCTTTGCGCCCGTCGTTGTCGTGTTATATACCCATGTGAAGCTCGCGCTTGTCCCGCCTGTTATTGTCACAGGCGACGCTGATGTCACCACCACTGCTCCCGACGCTGTCGGCGTTACAGGCAGCACCATCTCCGCGTTCGCTGTACCTATGTTGCTTACCTGCATTACCACCTGTATCTGCTGCCCTACCGTTATCTCCGACGGCGTCGCTGTTATGCTGTCCGCCACAAGGCTTGCCGCTCCTACTACTGTTATGCTGTTGGATGTTGCCGGCCCTGCCGAGAGCGCTGTCGAACTCGCCTGGTCTGTTCCCACTACTGATGAATTATATGATACCGTTCCTGCCGCGTCCGCCCTGTATACCCATGTGAAGTTCTGCGTCCCGGCTGCGTTTATTGTCTGGCCTCCGGCCGGCAGCGGTCCGCTTATTATTGTGGATGCAGCTCCAACTACTGCAGCTGCGCTTGGCGCTACATTTATCGCTGTTCCCAATCCGTTATTGGCTACTGCCATTACCACTGTATAATTTTGGCCTGTCGATATCGTTCCCGCAGGCGTTATCACTATTGATGTCAGATTTACGCTCGCTGAATTATATATCTGCACCGACGCCGTTGTCTTTGATCCCGTATTTATCGCCGCTGCGTTGTTCGCGTCTGTTCCTCTCGCTGTTGTCGTAAATACTATTCCCGCTGTCTGCGCCACTGCCTGGTATACCCATGTGAACTGCCCCGATGTCGCTCCGGCCAGCGTTACTGACGCAGGCGTTCCTGATACCAGCGTTACCCTCGTTAAATCAGATATTCCTACAGGGTCCGGCGTTACCGCGTTGGCTGTCGCTTCCCCTGTGTTGTTCACGTTCATTACCACCGTTATATACGCCCCGGTTCCCACATATGTGTTCACCGCACTCAGGCTTCCTGTTAACACTGCCGCTGACTGTATGAGTTCTGTTGTCGATAACGTCATCGGCGACGATACTACCGCGCTAGAGTTCGCGTCTGTTCCCGACGCGTTTCCGCTGAACGTTACGTTCCCGTTTCCTACCGCCAAATACGTCCATGTAAATGACGCGCTTGCTCCGCTTCCTATCGTTCCAACTACCGACGCCGCTGTCTGCGGGATTACTCCGCCTGTCGACCCTGACGTCTTATACATCGCGTTTCCGTTTACATTGTTCGCAGCTGCTGTCCCGCTGTTTGTCACTGTCATTATCACTGTTATTACCTGGTTGATATTATGCTTGCCTGTCCCAACCACGCTTATTGCCGATGTCAATGTCGCAGGCATTACCACTGTTACCATATCCGTACTGTCTAATCCCGAGTTGTACGCGATTCCTGTCCTTACGTCATATCCAGTCGCGTTTCCGTTGAACCCTAATGTCCCGGCCGTGTCCGCCCTGTATGTGAACGTGAATACCGCCACTCCGCCGCTTCCAACTATCGTCGCTGATGCAGGTACCGGCCCGCTTAATAATGTCACCGCTGTTGTTCCAAGCCTCGTTAATTCCATGTTCGCCGCTGTGTTTATTGCCGTCGTCTGGCCTATGTTGCTTACCGTCATTATTACCGTTACGCTCTGGCCTACCGAATATGTTACCGGCCCTATAATATCCATATGCGCCACGCTTAAGTCAGGCAGCGTATACGACGTCACTGTTCCCGTCGCTATGTTCGATGTCACAGGCCCTGTTGTCGAGCTGGCTGTGCTTGTTAACGTTATCACGCCCGTCGTGTTCGCCTTATATATCCATGTGAAGTACCCGTGCTGCCCTGCGTTTATCGCCTGCGACGCCGGCGTTACTATTCCCTGCTTTACCGCTTCCGTTCCAAGCGCGCCTACTCCTAAATCAAACGCCGTTACATTCGCCGCGTCTACCAATCCTATGTTTGTCACTGTCATTATCACTGTGAAGTTCTGGTTTAAACTTACCGCGTTTGGCATCGTCGATAAGCCCGCTGTCAGTATCGGCGCGTTTGACACAACATTCTCCACTATCGCGTTTGAATCTGCCGCCGCTACCGCCGCCGTGTGTATGTCAGCTCCGGTTACGTTCGCGCTGAATCCTAACTGCCCTATTCCTGTTCCTCTATATACCCATGTGTAGTTTACATTCGCCCCGCCTGCCAATGGCGCGCTCACCGGCGTCGGTCCGCTTACATAATTCGCAACCGTCGCGCCGCTTACGTTATACGCCGAGAGCACCGGCACTACCGTGTTCGCCTGCGCCTCTCCGCTGTTTGTCACATTCAACACTACCGTTATATCGTCCACTATCTGCTTTACCGTCGAAGGTACTGCCCCTATTACCGCAGCCAATACCGGCGCGCTCTGTACCGTCACAGCGCTGCTTATTATTCCAACCGTGCTCTTTGCTATCCTTGAATTCGCGTCCACTCCAGCCGCGTATGTCGAGAATGTCTTTGCGCCCGTCGTTGTCGTGTTATATACCCATGTGAAGCTCGCGCTTGTCCCGCCTGTTATTGTCACAGGCGACGCTGATGTCACTACTACAGCTCCCGCCGCTGTCGGCGTTACAGGCAGCACCATCTCTGCGTTCGCTGTACCTATGTTGCTTACCTGCATTACCACCTGTATCTGCTGCCCTACCGTTATCTCCGACGGCGACGCTGTTATGCTGTCCGCTACCAGGCTTGCCGCTCCTACTACTGTTATGCTGTTGGATGTTGCCGGCCCTGCCGAGAGCGCTGTCGAACTCGCCTGGTCTGTTCCCACTACTGATGAATTATATGATACCGTTCCTGCCGCGTCCGCCCTGTATACCCATGTGAAGTTCTGCGTCCCGGCTGCGTTTATTGTCTGGCCTCCGGCCGGCAGCGGTCCGCTTATTATTGTAGATCCCGCTCCAACTACTGCAGCTGCGCTTGGCGCTACATTTATCGCTGTTCCCAATCCGTTATTGGCTACTGCCATTACCACTGTATAATTTTGGCCTGTCGATATCGTTCCCGCAGGCGTTATCACTATTGATGTCAGATTTACGCTCGCTGAATTATATATCTGCACCGACGCCGTTGTCTTTGATCCCGTATTTATCGCCGCTGCGTTGTTCGCGTCTGTTCCTCTCGCTGTTGTCGTAAATACTATTCCCGCTGTCTGCGCCACTGCCTGGTATACCCATGTGAACTGCCCCGATGTCGCTCCGGCCAGCGTTACTGACGCAGGCGTTCCTGATACCAGCGTTACCCTCGTTAAATCAGATATTCCTACAGGGTCCGGCGTTACCGCGTTGGCTGTCGCTTCCCCTGTGTTGTTCACGTTCATTACCACCGTTATATACGCCCCGGTTCCCACATATGTGTTCACCGCTGTCAGGCTTCCTGTTAACACTGCCGCTGACTGTATGAGTTCTGTTGTCGATAACGTCATCGGCGACGATACTACCGCGCTAGAGTTCGCGTCTGTTCCCGACGCGTTTCCGCTGAACGTTACGTTCCCGTTTCCTACCGCCAAATACGTCCATGTAAATGACGCGCTTGCTCCGCTTCCTATCGTTCCAACTACCGACGCCACTGTCTGCGGGATTACTCCGCCTGTCGACCCTGACGTCTTATACATCGCGTTTCCGTTTACATTGTTCGCAGCTGCTGTCCCGCTGTTTGTCACTGTCATTATCACTGTTATTACCTGGTTGATATTATGCTTGCCTGTCCCAACTACGCTTATTGCCGATGTCAATGTCGCAGGCATTACCACTGTTACCATATCCGTGCTGTCTAATCCCGAGTTGTACGCGATTCCTGTCCTTACGTCATATCCAGTCGCGTTTCCGTTAAACCCTAATGTCCCGGCCGTGTCCGCCCTGTATGTGAATGTGAATACCGCCACTCCGCCGCTTCCAACTATCGTCGCTGATGCAGGTACCGGTCCGCTTAATAATGTCACCGCTGTTGTTCCAAGCCTCGTTAATTCCATGTTCGCCGCTGTGTTTATTGCCGTCGTCTGGCCTATGTTGCTTACCGTCATTATTACCGTTACGCTCTGGCCTACCGAATATGTTACCGGCCCTATAATATCCATATGCGCCACGCTTAAGTCAGGCAGCGTATACGACGTCACTGTTCCCGTCGCTATGTTCGATGTCACAGGCCCTGTTGTCGAACTGGCTGTGCTTGTTAACGTTATCACGCCCGTCGTGTTCGCCTTATATATCCATGTGAAGTACCCGTGCTGCCCTGCGTTTATCGCCTGCGACGCCGGCGTTACTATTCCCTGCTTTACCGCTTCCGTTCCAAGCGCGCCTACTCCTAAATCCGCCGCCGTTACATTCGCCGCGTCTACCAATCCTATGTTTGTCACTGTCATTATCACTGTGAAGTTCTGGTTTAAACTTACCGCGTTTGGCATCGTCGATAAGCCCGCTGTCAGTATCGGCGCGTTTGACACAACATTCTCCACTATCGCGTTTGAATCTGCCGCCGCTACCGCCGCCGTGTGTATGTCAGCTCCGGTTACGTTCGCGCTGAATCCTAACTGCCCTATTCCTGTTCCTCTATATACCCATGTGTAGTTTACATTCGCCCCGCCTGCCAATGGCGCGCTCACCGGCGTCGGTCCGCTTACATAATTCGCAACCGTCGCGCCGCTTACGTTATACGCCGAGAGCACCGGCACTACCGTGTTCGCCTGCGCCTCTCCGCTGTTTGTCACATTCAACACTACCGTTATATCGTCCACTATCTGCTTTACCGTCGAAGGTACTGCCCCTATTACCGCAGCCAATACCGGCGCGCTCTGTACCGTCACAGCGCTGCTTATTATTCCAACCGTGCTCTTTGCTATCCTTGAATTCGCGTCCACTCCAGCCGCGTATGTCGAGAATGTCTTTGCGCCCGTCGTTGTCGTGTTATATACCCATGTGAAGCTCGCGCTTGTCCCGCCTGTTATTGTCACAGGCGACGCTGATGTCACTACTACAGCTCCCGCCGCTGTCGGCGTTACAGGCAGCACCATCTCTGCGTTCGCTGTACCTATGTTGCTTACCTGCATTACCACCTGTATCTGCTGCCCTACCGTTATCTCCGACGGCGACGCTGTTATGCTGTCCGCTACCAGGCTTGCCGCTCCTACTACTGTTATGCTGTTGGATGTTGCCGGCCCTGCCGAGAGCGCTGTCGAACTCGCCTGGTCTGTTCCCACTACTGATGAATTATATGATACCGTTCCTGCCGCGTCCGCCCTGTATACCCATGTGAAGTTCTGCGTCCCGGCTGCGTTTATTGTCTGGCCTCCGGCCGGCAGCGGTCCGCTTATTATTGTAGATCCCGCTCCAACTACTGCAGCTGCGCTTGGCGCTACATTTATCGCTGTTCCCAATCCGTTATTGGCTACTGCCATTACCACTGTATAATTTTGGCCTGTCGATATCGTTCCCGCAGGCGTTATCACTATTGATGTCAGATTTACGCTCGCTGAATTATATATCTGCACCGACGCCGTTGTCTTTGATCCCGTATTTATCGCCGCTGCGTTGTTCGCGTCTGTTCCTCTCGCTGTTGTCGTAAATACTATTCCCGCTGTCTGCGCCACTGCCTGGTATACCCATGTGAACTGCCCCGATGTCGCTCCGGCCAGCGTTACTGACGCAGGCGTTCCTGATACCAGCGTTACCCTCGTTAAATCAGATATTCCTACAGGGTCCGGCGTTACCGCGTTGGCTGTCGCTTCCCCTGTGTTGTTCACGTTCATTACCACCGTTATATACGCCCCGGTTCCCACATATGTGTTCACCGCTGTCAGGCTTCCTGTTAACACTGCCGCTGACTGTATGAGTTCTGTTGTCGATAACGTCATCGGCGACGATACTACCGCGCTAGAGTTCGCGTCTGTTCCCGACGCGTTTCCGCTGAACGTTACGTTCCCGTTTCCTACCGCCAAATACGTCCATGTAAATGACGCGCTTGCTCCGCTTCCTATCGTTCCAACTACCGACGCCACTGTCTGCGGGATTACTCCGCCTGTCGACCCTGACGTCTTATACATCGCGTTTCCGTTTACATTGTTCGCAGCTGCTGTCCCGCTGTTTGTCACTGTCATTATCACTGTTATTACCTGGTTGATATTATGCTTGCCTGTCCCAACTACGCTTATTGCCGATGTCAATGTCGCAGGCATTACCACTGTTACCATATCCGTGCTGTCTAATCCCGAGTTGTACGCGATTCCTGTCCTTACGTCATATCCAGTCGCGTTTCCGTTAAACCCTAATGTCCCGGCCGTGTCCGCCCTGTATGTGAATGTGAATACCGCCACTCCGCCGCTTCCAACTATCGTCGCTGATGCAGGTACCGGTCCGCTTAATAATGTCACTGCTGTTGTTCCAAGCCTCGTTAATTCCATGTTCGCCGCTGTGTTTATTGCCGTCGTCTGGCCTATATTGCTTACCGTCATTATTACCGTTACGCTCTGCCCTACCGAATATGTTACCGGCCCTATAATATCCATATGCGCCACGCTTAAGTCAGGCAGCGTATACGACGTCACTGTTCCCGTCGCTATGTTCGATGTCACAGGCCCTGTTGTCGAGCTGGCTGTGCTTGTTAACGTTATCACGCCCGTCGTGTTCGCCTTATATATCCATGTGAAGTACCCGTGCTGCCCTGCGTTTATCGCCTGCGACGCCGGCGTTACTATTCCCTGCTTTACCGCTTCCGTTCCAAGCGCGCCTACTCCTAAATCCGCCGCCGTTACATTCGCCGCGTCTACCAATCCTGTATTTGTTACTGTCATTATTACAGTGAAGTTCTGATTTAAACTTACCGCGTTTGGTATTGTTGATATGGCAGCTGCCAGTATCGGCACGTTTGATACCACATTTCCATTATCGCGTTTGAGTCTGTCGCCGCTCCGCCGCCGTGTGTATCCTCCGGTTACGTTCGCGCTGAAGTTTAAGTTCCCTATTCCTGTCCCCATATATACCCATGTGTAGTTTTCGTTTGCCCCGCCTGCCATGGCGCGCTCACCGGCGTCGGTCCGCTTACATAATTCGCAACTCGCGCCGCTTACGTTATACGCGAGCCCGGCACTACCGTTTCGCCTGCGCCTCTCCGCTGTTTGTCACATTTAACACTACCGTTATATTGTCCACTACTGCTTTACCGTCGAAGGTACTGCCCCTATTACCGCAGCCAATACCGGCGCGCTCTGTACCGTTACAGCGCTGCTTATTATTCCTATTGTGCTCTTTGCTATCCTTGAATTCGCGTCCACTCCAGCCGCGTATGTCGAGAATGTCTTTGCGCCCGTCGTTGTCGTGTTATATACCCATGTGAAGCTCGCGCTTGTCCCGCCTGTTATTGTCACAGGCGACGCTGATGTCACCACCACTGCTCCCGACGCTGTCGGCGTTACAGGCAGCACCATCTCCGCGTTCGCTGTACCTATGTTGCTTACCTGCATTACCACCTGTATCTGCTGCCCTACCGTTATCTCCGACGGCGACGCTGTTATGCTGTCCGCTACCAGGCTTGC
>CAWIXE010000001.1:0-1235064 GCA_963840035.1 candidate division FCPU426 bacterium | reverse complement strand
GATTGCTATCCTTGAATTCGCGTCCACTCCAGCCGCGTATGTCGAGAATGTCTTTGCGCCCGTCGTTGTCGTGTTATATACCCATGTGAAGCTCGCGCTTGTCCCGCCTGTTATTGTCACAGGCGACGCTGATGTCACTACTACAGCTCCCGCCGCTGTCGGCGTTACAGGCAGCACCATCTCTGCGTTCGCTGTACCTATGTTGCTTACCTGCATTACCACCTGTATCTGCCCCCCTACCGTTATCTCCGACGGCGACGCTGTTATGCTGTCCGCTACCAGGCTTGCCGCTCCTACTACTGTTATGCTGTTGGATGTTGCCGGCCCTGCCGAGAGCGCTGTCGAACTCGCCTGGTCTGTTCCCACTACTGATGAATTATATGATACCGTTCCTGCCGCGTCCGCCCTGTATACCCATGTGAAGTTCTGCGTCCCGGCTGCGTTTATTGTCTGGCCTCCGGCCGGCAGCGGTCCGCTTATTATTGTAGATCCCGCTCCAACTACTGCAGCTGCGCTTGGCGCTACATTTATCGCTGTTCCCAATCCGTTATTGGCTACTGCCATTACCACTGTATAATTTTGGCCTGTCGATATCGTTCCCGCAGGCGTTATCACTATTGATGTCAGATTTACGCTCGCTGAATTATATATCTGCACCGACGCCGTTGTCTTTGATCCCGTATTTATCGCCGCTGCGTTGTTCGCGTCTGTTCCTCTCGCTGTTGTCGTAAATACTATTCCCGCTGTCTGCGCCACTGCCTGGTATACCCATGTGAACTGCCCCGATGTCGCTCCGGCCAGCGTTACTGACGCAGGCGTTCCTGATACCAGCGTTACCCTCGTTAAATCAGATATTCCTACAGGGTCCGGCGTTACCGCGTTGGCTGTCGCTTCCCCTGTGTTGTTCACGTTCATTACCACCGTTATATACGCCCCGGTTCCCACATATGTGTTCACCGCTGTCAGGCTTCCTGTTAACACTGCCGCTGACTGTATGAGTTCTGTTGTCGATAACGTCATCGGCGACGATACTACCGCGCTAGAGTTCGCGTCTGTTCCCGACGCGTTTCCGCTGAACGTTACGTTCCCGTTTCCTACCGCCAAATACGTCCATGTAAATGACGCGCTTGCTCCGCTTCCTATCGTTCCAACTACCGACGCCACTGTCTGCGGGATTACTCCGCCTGTCGACCCTGACGTCTTATACATCGCGTTTCCGTTTACATTGTTCGCAGCTGCTGTCCCGCTGTTTGTCACTGTCATTATCACTGTTATTACCTGGTTGATATTATGCTTGCCTGTCCCAACTACGCTTATTGCCGATGTCAATGTCGCAGGCATTACCACTGTTACCATATCCGTGCTGTCTAATCCCGAGTTGTACGCGATTCCTGTCCTTACGTCATATCCAGTCGCGTTTCCGTTAAACCCTAATGTCCCGGCCGTGTCCGCCCTGTATGTGAATGTGAATACCGCCACTCCGCCGCTTCCAACTATCGTCGCTGATGCAGGTACCGGTCCGCTTAATAATGTCACTGCTGTTGTTCCAAGCCTCGTTAATTCCATGTTCGCCGCTGTGTTTATTGCCGTCGTCTGGCCTATATTGCTTACCGTCATTATTACCGTTACGCTCTGCCCTACCGAATATGTTACCGGCCCTATAATATCCATATGCGCCACGCTTAAGTCAGGCAGCGTATACGACGTCACTGTTCCCGTCGCTATGTTCGATGTCACAGGCCCTGTTGTCGAGCTGGCTGTGCTTGTTAACGTTATCACGCCCGTCGTGTTCGCCTTATATATCCATGTGAAGTACCCGTGCTGCCCGGCGTTTATCGCCTGCGACGCCGGCGTTACTATTCCCTGCTTTACCGCTTCCGTTCCAAGCGCGCCTACTCCTAAATCCGCCGCCGTTACGTTCGCTGCGTTTACCAATCCAGTATTTGATACTGTCATTATTACAGTGAAGTTCTGATTTAAACTTACAACGTTCGGTATTGTTGATATTGCAGCCGCAAGTATCGGCAGGTTTGATACCACATTTACATCAGCCGCGTTTGAGGTCACTGTCACGTTCGCAGCTCCGTGCGCATCCTGACCCGTTACGTTCGCGCTGAAGTTTAAGTTCCCTATTCCCGTCCCCATATATACCCATGTGAAATTCTCGCTTGACCCGCCAGCCACACTCACCGACCCGGGTGTCATCGCGCTTACCACTGACGAACTTACACCGGTCAGCGTTATCGCAGGCACTACATTTACAGCCTGCGCCTCGCCGCTGTTTGCCACATTTAACACTACCGTTATATTGTCCATCGACTGCCTTACCGTCGAAGGTACTGCCCCTATTACCGCAGCCAACACCGGCGCGCTCTGTACCGTTACAGCGCTGCTTATTATTCCTATTGTGCTCTTTGCTATCCTTGAATTCGCGTCCACTCCAGCCGCGTATGTCGAGAATGTCTTTGCGCCCGTCGTTGTCGTGTTATATACCCATGTGAAGCTCGCGCTTGTCCCGCCTGTTATTGTCACAGGCGACGCTGATGTCACCACCACTGCTCCCGACGCTGTCGGCGTTACAGGCAGCACCATCTCCGCGTTCGCTGTACCTATGTTGCTTACCTGCATTACCACCTGTATCTGCTGCCCTACCGTTATCTCCGACGGCGACGCTGTTATGCTGTCCGCTACCAGGCTTGCCGCCGGCACCACTGTCACTAAACCTGATAATCCGGGGCCGGCCGATATCGGCGCCGAGTTCGAGTTGTTTATCCCGTTTACCGATCCGCTGAACGCCACTGTTCCCGCGCCCGTTGCCGTGTATATCCATTCAAATGTTCCGTTCCCTGATGATGCCATTGTCGCGTATGACGCAGGTGCCGGCCCGCTTACCAATACCGCAGACGCTCCTACTATCGCAGCCCCATTCGGCACTACATTGTCCGCCTGGCCGGTTCCGTTATTTGACACTGTCATTAATATAGTGAAGTTCTGGCCCACTGATATAGGCCCTGCGGGTAGTATCGATATCGGCGATAAGCTTAAACTCGCTGAATTATATATTACCACTCCCACCGGCGTAGTCTTTGATCCGCTGTTTATCGCAGCTCCCGTATTCGCGTCCGTTGCCCTTGCCGTTGTGGAGAATATCACTCCCGCGTTTGCGGCTATTGCCCGGTATACCCATGTGAATGATCCGCTGTAGCTTCCTGTCAGTGTTACAGATACCGGTGACGGACCTGACAACAATAACACAGCTGCCGGCGATGATATTCCAACCGGGTCAGGTGATACCGCGTTCGCTGTTGCCTCGCCCGTGTTGTTTACATTCATTACCACCGTTATATTCGCGCCCGTTCCCACGTTCGTGTTTAACGCTGTTATGTTCGCTGTCAGTGCCGCGGCTGACTGGATGAGCACAACCGGCGAGGATGACATAGTTGATGTAACAGTCATGTTTGAGTTTGTATCATTTCCTGAAACATTAGAACTGAAAGATATGCTTCCCGCTCCGGCCGCCGAATAAGTCCATGTGAAGTGCGCGACACCGTTGTTGCCGGCCACAGATACAGCCACAGCAGGTGCGTTAAGAAGTATTGCTCCGCCCGTAGAGCCGGCAGCCACAAATATTGGGTTTGGAAGGACATTGTCCGCTGCAGCAGCGCCGGAATTCGTAACAGTCATAATAACCGTTATCTGCTCTACCAGGTTATATTTGCCGCTTCCTATAATACTGAAAGCCGACGCAAGGCTTGCCGGGGAAATAACCGTGACCGGCGATGTGCTGGTAAGCGGGCTGTTGTATGAAATTCCGGTCCTTGAATCATAACCGGTCAGGTTTCCGTTAAATCCGACAGTTCCGGTTGAGTCGGCGCTGTAAGTGAATGTGAATGTTGAAACCCCGTTGTTGCCGGCAATTGACGCGGATGCCGGAACCGGGCCGCTTAGCAACGTGGCGCTCGCGGTACCTATCTTAGTTATAGGAAGGTTCGGCGATGCGTTTACGGCATCGGTCTGTCCCTTATTAGAAACTGTCATAACGACTGTTATAGTCTGGCCAACCGAGTACGTTACCGGCCCTATTATGTCAAGATGTGACTCAGACAAATCCGGCACTGAATAAGCGTTTACCGTGGTCGAAGGCCCGTTTGAATAAACTGAACCCGTGGTTGAGAACGCGTTTCCGCTTAATGTTATAATTCCCGATGCGTTTGCCGTATATACCCATGTAAAGTGCCCGGTTAATCCGGCATTGATTCTCTGCGACGCCGGTGTTATCCCGCTGAACTGCGTGGCGGTTGTTACCAGGTTGGCGTTTGCAGTGACGCTGATTGCGTCCACAAGGCCGATATTAGTAACTGTCATTATTACCGTGAACCTCTGCCCGACTGTTGCAGCCGACGGTAACGCGCTTAAGTCAGCCGTAAGCACAGGCTTGTTCGGCACCACATTTACAACCGCGATATTTGAATTGGCGGCCTTCGGCAGGGAACTGTTAATATCCGTGCCCGCTGCGTTTCCGCTGAAATTAAGCGATCCAAGCCCTCCAGCGGTAAATGTCCAGGTGAAAGAAACAGGACTGCCGTTTGAAATTGAAGCTGAAAGCGGTACTGGCCCGCTTACGAAACTTGGCACAGTACCTGCGCCGTATCCTGTAATTGTAGGTATCACATTCTGCGCTATTGCCTGGCCGCTGTTTGCCACTGTCATTATTACCGTTACGGTGTCGTCGGTCTGTTTAATGGTTGCGGGTGAAACCGTAGTTACCGCGCTTAATGAAGCCGGCGACTGTATAAGGACGCTTCCGCTGGAAGATGACGCAGCCAGCTTTGTAATCTTGCTGTAGAAATCATATCCCTTTGCGGATCCGCTGAATACCGACGTCCCAAGGGCCGTTGAATTATAAAGCCATGTGAAGTTAACCGTCGCTCCTGCCGCTATATCCGCCGAAGCCGGCGAGGAGAACACTGTCGCTCCGCCGCCAACCGTAACAACCGGGGTCACTCCGATCGCGCCTTCCGCCGTAACATCGCCGTTATTCTGGACAGACATTATTACTTCAATCTGCTGGCCGGTTGAAACCTGTGAAGGCGAAGCTGTCATGCCTGTTATTGCCAATGAGGCGCTGTTAAGTATTGTAACCGTGTTTGAAAGCTGGCAGCAGGCGGTTAATGTATTCCCGCTTGACTGGTCATATCCTCTTGCGCCTCCGCTGAATATGAAAGTACCTGCGGTCTGGGCGTTATATACATAAGTGAAGGTCTGTGTCCCCAGCGCAGGAATATCCTGGGCTGTCCCGGGAAGCGGGCCTGAGATCCTTACAACCGCGGCTGTTCCGTTATTTGTCTCAGGCAGCGGGAATACGGATTTTGATGTACCCGTGCCGTTGTTCGCGAGATTCATTAATACCGTTATATCCTGCCCTGTTGATACCGTTATTGGCGACGCGTTTATTGAGCTTACGCTTATGTTACCTGAAGGATATATGACCACATTGTTTGAGATCTTTGATGCCGTATTTACGGCAATTAACTCATTGCTGTCTGTTCCCCTTGCGGTTGAAGTAAAGTTAACGGTTCCCGCTGCGACCGCGTTATAAATCCATGTGAAGTAGCCGGAGCTTCCCGCTGTAAGAGTAAGCGCCGCCGGCACAGGTCCGCTTGCGGGTGTTACTGTGCCTCCGGCAACATAGACTATGCCTGCCGGGTCTGGCCTGATATTATTTGCCGTCGCGCCGCCTGTATTTGTAACGCTCATTACAAGGCTCATTGTTGAGCCTGTGCCGAGGCTTGCCGGGCCGGCTGATAATGACGCCGCCAGAATGGACGGAGTCTGAATTGTAATTGTGTTGCTGGTGGTTGAACCCGACACAACGGCAAAACCAGAATTTTCATCTGTACCGTGCGCATTTCCTGAGAGCGCTATGGTTCCGACGCCCGCCGCGGAGTAAGTCCATGTAAATGTTGCTGCTCCGCCGCTTCCCGCTATTGACGCGTTTGCCGGCGACGGCCCGTCTAAGTATATGAGCCCGCCTGTCGAGCCTGCCGCCACATTGATAAAGTTTGGCGCCGTTGTTAATGACGCTGCTTCACCGTTATTTACCACGGTCATGACAACCGTTACGTGCTGTTTTAAATTAACCGTCGAGGCCCCAAGCATCATTATGGAACTCGCGATATTTGTCGGCGTTTCAATATCAACATTATTTGAACTGATATAAGGGCTCTGATAAGCCAGGCCTGTCCTCGGGTCAAAACCTTCTGCCCTGCCGTTTACGGCAAAACTTCCCGAAATCGCCGCGCTGTATACAAAAGTAAATGACGCGTAACCGCCGCCCGCGGCAAGTGTCGCGGATGCGGGCGCCGGCCCTGATACAACTGTCGCGCTTCCGGTACCTATGTTTGTCAGCGGCGCCATCGGTGAAGTGTTTACAGCGTCTGTCGCTCCCGTATTTGTAACCGTCATGACCACTGTCATAAGCTGGCCGACCGAGAATACAGAAGGCGGAGCGTAAATATCAATGGATGTCGCGCTTAAGTCAGGCAACGCAAACGCGGTAACAGTGGTTGAAGGCGCGTTTGAAAGCACATTACCCGTTAAGGACCACGCGTTCCCGCTGAAAGTAATACTGCCTGTTGTGTTTGCCGTGAACACCCAGGTAAATCTGCCGGAATTACCGGCATTTATCGCCTGATCGAAAGGCTGAGGCCCCGAATTAGGCAGGGCGGAATTAAATGCCGGCCCAATGCCGAGCGCGGATACCGTAACTGAAGCCGCGTCGACAAGGCCTATATTTGAAACTGTCATTATAACAGTGAAGCGCTGTCCGTTGCTTACTATGGACGGAACCGCGCTCATTGAGGCGGCAAGTACAGGTTTATTAGGGACAACATTAACAAGCGCTGTCGATGAATTAACCGCATACTGCAGGCCGGAGTTATAATCAAGTCCGGCAGCATGTCCGCTGAATGTAAGGTTTCCGGTTCCGATTCCTGTAAAGGTCCATACAAAATCAACAAACGCGCCTGCTGTTAACGTGGCGTTTGACGGGACAGGGCCGCTCATGTAATTGGCGTTTACGCCCGTGCCTGTCCCTGTTATTGTAGGCATCACGTTATTTACAGTAGCCTGTCCGTTATTTGTAACCCTCATGGTAACCGTAATTGTGTCATCCGATACCTTTGCGGTAGCCGGCAGGGCTGTAACTGAAGCCGCCAGGTTTACCGGGTTCTGTATTATTATCTGGTTTGATGAAGCCGACGCTGTTTTTGTGACATTGCTGTTCTCGTCATAACCCTTTGCAAGGCCGGTGATATTAACTGTGCCGGACCCGTTTGCGGAGTAAGTGAACATAAATACCTGCGACGCATTCTGCGCAAGGTCGGAAAAGAGCGGTACCGGCCCTGAAAGTGTAACCAGGTTTGTCCCGGCGCTCGGCGTTACAGGCACAACTGTCATGGCTACTGCCTCTCCGGTATTTGTAACGGTCATGTATGCTGTTATAAACTGTCCAACGGAGACCTGTGAAGGCACACCCGATATTTCAGCTGAAAGCTGCGACGCTGATTCTATGATAACCTGGCTGCTGGATGAAAGCGGCGAATTGATGGCGCCAAAAGATACGTCTGTGCCTGTCGCGTTTCCGCTGAACCACACTGTTCCAGAACCGGCCGCGCTGTATGTAAACTCAAAAACCGTTCTGGCGTCGGCAACAAGGCTGACATTTGCGGGAACAGGCCCTGAAATATAACTTAAAGAACCCGGGTTTCCGCTTATTATTAATGAAGGCGCTGTTGTGTTAGAACTTGTGGCGCCGCCGTTGCTTGTTACCGACATATGGACTGTGACAAACTGTCCCACGCTTACATGGGATACAAGGGGAATAAACGAACTTACAAGGTTAGCGCTGGCGAGTACCGGCACTGAATTGCTGGAAACTTTTGATGTGGTTATTCCCCATCCGGCGTTTCCATCCAGTCCGATGGCACGCGCCGAGAAGGCCACAGTACCCGCGCCATTGCCTAATTTATATACCCACGTGAAGTACTCTGTTGAAGCGCCTGCTATTGTACGCATAACCGGCGACGGAGTTGATACGGCAGTTTCAGTCCTGGCAAGCGAATCCATTATTACTTCAAGCGTATCAGGCGTGATTGATACATTGACCGCGTTTGCAGAGCCCGATTCATTAGATACGGCCATGATTACCGTCAGGTTCTCGCCTGTTTTAGCCGGTGACGGCGCAGCAGCAATAACAGCCGTGAGCTTGCTCGCCTTTTGTATGAGCATATTTGTATTTGTAATGGCGCTGGATATGCCTGACAAACTGTTTGCATCCTGGCCGGAAACATTTCCCTTAAAGTTCATATTTCCTGTTCCTGTCGCGGAATAAGTCCATGTGAAATACCTTGTCTGTCCGCCGGGTATGGTCTGTGACGCCGGCGCCGGGCCGCCGCCTATTGTTTTTATGCTTGAGCCTACGCTTCCCGAGAGGTCAAAGAAATTCGGCGCGATTACATTGACAGCGTCAGCCGTGCCTGTGTTTGTAACCGACATGAGCACTGTATAAACCTGATAAAGGCTTACGTTCGCCGGCATTATGATCGATGACGCAAGCGAAGACGGCGTCTGCATAATTACATCGTTTGTTGAATTAGGCGCGGCTGTGATGAGGGCATTTGAATTTACGTCGCGGCCGTCTGCTTCTCCGTAGAAATTTACTGTTCCATTTCCATTAACCCTGTAAACCCAGGTGTAAGCAACCGAAGAACCGCCGCCCGGAATTACCGCGCTTGCCGGTAATGGCCCGATAAGTTTCAATATGCTTGAGGCATCGCCTATGGGTGTCAATACCGCAGCGGTATTTGTTATTGTTGCGCCGCCGTTATTGGCGATATTCATTATTATGGATATATCCTGTCCGACGCTTACCGGCGTTGTGAGCGGTATGTATGTTATGGCAAGTGAAGGCGCTGTCTGTATAAGTATTGTGTTGCTGGAAGCCTCAGGACTTACAATGCCTAAGCTGGCCGCTGTTCCGGTAACCCATGCCAGGCCGCTTGCTGTTGCCTGATAAGTCCATGTGAAGGTCCTGAAGCCGCCCTGGTTTGTAACAGTCTTAGTGGCAGGATTCGGCCCGCTTAAGATTATATTGCCTGAAACAAAATCAGCTTTAAATGCGTTTGCCGTGGTATTCACAGCGTCCGCAAGCCCGGTGTTTGTAACTCCCATGACAACCGTGACGAGCTGGCCGACTGTAACCTGTGCCGGAGAAATTACAAGCGAGGGTTTTGTCAGAAGCGGCTGCGGTGTCTGCACCGTGACAGTTGCGGCATCAGCCGTGTCAGTAATCGACACCGCGCTGTTCTCATCAGTCCCCGCTGCAAATCCGGTGAAAGTCACGTTGCCTGAGCCTGTTGCTTTATAAGTCCACGCGAAAACAGTGTTTCCAAAACCGTCAATGGTAACTGATGTTTTATCAGGCCCGGTCAGATTTGTTATAGACGCGGTGCCTGTCCAGCTTAAGTGCGCGTTTGTGTTAACCGCAGCTGCTCCGCCGGTATTGGTAACTGTCATGTATACATTATATGTAGTGCCGTCGTTGGCAATAACCGAATTTGTCCATATCTTTGAATTGAAGGCCGCCGCTGTTTTAATAACAATGTTTGAAGATACGAGCTGGGCCGTGGTAATCACAGCGCCGCTGTTTGTGTCCGTCCCGAACGCATGCGATGTGAAAATGATATTTCCGGCGCCTGTCGCGGAATAAGTCCATGTGTATTCATGCGCCCAGTTATTGCCGGGTATATCAGAATATGCGGGTGAGGACAATAACGCGACAGAACCGCTGCCCACGGTGGTCGGCGTAATTCCTGCAGCCGATATCGATGTCGCTCCGCCTGTATTGGTAACTACCATTATTACCGTTATAATCTCGCCGACGCTTGCTGTTGACGGCTTCGCCGTCATGGTTGCGGTAAGGGCCGAGGAATTTTCTATGACAACCAGGCTGCCGGCGGTCTTTGGTGACTGTATGGCGCCAAACACAGTATCAGTTCCGGTTGCGTATCCCGAGAAGCCCAGCGTTCCAGCCGCCGTGGCAGTATACCTGAATGTAAATTGCTGAACATCATTTGTGTTCATTAACTGATTAACAGGCTGCGGGCCGTTAAACTTCGCGGCGTTTCCGCTGCCGAAGAATATGAAATCCGGCAACGCGTTTGTAGAGTTGCTTACTGCCCCTCCGGTATTTGTCACATTCATTATGACGGTGAACAACTGGCCCACCGACACATTTGTAACAGGTATTATAATGTCTGATTTTAATACGGCGCTTGCCTGCACCGTTATCACGTTGCTGGTGGCGACAGTGCTGGACGCTGCCCAGCCCGTATTATAATCTGTGGCTATCGCGTTTCCTGTAAATGAAATGGTGCCTACAACATTTCCCACGTCATATACCCAAGTAAAGTCAGTTGAAGAATTTCCGTCGACTATCCTTGAGACCGGCGACGGCGCGGCAGCTATAGCCGCGAAAGCCCCGCCTGTCGTAATCTTTCCGAGGTCCTGGGGGGTTACGCTTAAGCTTATGGCCCTTGCGCAATTTAAGTTATTTGTAACGTGCATGACAACCGTTATCTGAGAGCCTGTTTTTGCCAGTGACGGCGACGCAGTAAGCGACGCTGAAAGCTCTACTTTCTTGTTCACATTCAACCCGGCTGCTGCTACGTTTGACGCGGCCGCGAACCCGGAATTATTATCAACCGCCGTTGACGAACCTGTGATATTTACCGTTCCTGTGCCGGCGGCTGAATATGTCCACGCAAAAGTAAATGCCTGTTTTCCAGTTATTGTCTGGCTTGCAGGTGTCGGGCCTGTTTTCTTAATGCTTGTGCCGACTCCGGAAAGCTGAAGGTTTGTGGGTACTACATTATTCGCGGTGGAATTTCCGGTATTTGATACCATCATGTAAACCGTGAACCACTGGCCGATGGTTACTGTCTGCGGCACAGTGAGGAAATTCGCAAGCGTAGCCGGGGTTTCCATGATTACATCATCTGTCGTAACAGGCGCGGCTAAAATCACCTCGCCCGAATTGGCGTCATTGCCCCAGGCTTCCATGTAGAACGAAACCGTACCGCCGCCCGTGGAATTATAAGCCCATGTATATGACTGCGACATGCCCGCGGCTATTGAATTGCCCGTAACCGCGTCAAGTATCTTAACAAGACTGCTTGAATCTCCGACAGCGGTTAAATTCGGCATCATACCGTCAATGGCCGCGCCTCCCGAATTAGCCACGTGCATAATAACCGTAATATTCTGGCCGACGCTTACCTGTAAGTTTGGAAGCGTGTCTGTTATTGTAATTACCGGTTTGGTCTGGACTGATATTGTGTTTGACTGTCCTTCAGCGCTTGTGACGACGCCGTTGGTGGCAGTACCTGTAAATGAAACATTACCCGCGGCAAACGGGGTATAAGTCCAGGTAAATACGGCGAAACCTCCGTTGGCGTTTATGGTGGCGTTAACAGGAAGCGGTCCTAACTGCTTTACCATGCTGCCTATGTAGTTATTGATTGTGGGCGCTGTGTTTGCGGCGCTCGCAAGTCCGTTATTTGTCACCCTCATTATTACCGTGACCACCTGGCCGATGGAAACCTGTGAAGGATATGCTGAAATTGCCGGGCTTATTAATACCGGCGCCGGAGTCTGCACTATGGAATCCGCGTTCTGCGCGGTCAGCGTGACTGTGAGCCCTGAGTTGACATCAGTGCCTGTGGCAAATCCCGAGAAGTGCACAGTGCCTGTGCCTGTTGCGGAGAAACTCCAGCTGAACGACGCCGAGGAGTTTCCGCTGATATTAGTGGTTTCCGGCCCGAGCTTATAGAATGTAACTGCCGGCGAGTCTGTCAATGTATAGCTTATGTGCGCGGATACGTTATTGGCCGAGGCCTGCCCGTTATTTGTAACGCTCATGTATACCGTGTAGACGGTAGAATTATTTGATATGGAGGGCGGCGCGATAATGCCGGCGCTGAATGCCGCCGCATTTACAACGTTAGCCTGTGATGATGAGGCAATATTTGAAGATATTCCGAGGCTGCTATTCAAGTCCGTAGCGTTTACCTTTGAAGTAAATACAACGTTTCCTGCGGCAGACGCTGAATAAGTCCATGTATACATCGCGAGCGTTCCGCCTGCTATGGGCTGCGTGCCGGGTGACGCCGCGAGTGTAAATGCCCCTGTGCCTGACTGGCCCGGTGTTTCAGGCAGCGCGCTTATTGCTGTCGCTCCGCCAGTGTTAGAAACAAGGAGCACTACATATACAGTCTGTCCGGTTGAAACATTCGCAGGCAGCGGCAGGAACGCGGCTGTTAACTGCGACGCGGTCTGTATTGCAATTGAGGCGGATGTTCCCATGGGCGAAGAAATTGTTTTGCTGCTGTTTACATCAACCGCGGATACATTTCCGCTGAAAGAAACAGTGCCGATGGAAGCGGCGCTGTATCTCCATGTAAAGTACGCGCTTGCCCCGGCGGCTAATGGCACTGAAGCTGTCGGCGAAGAAGTAAAACTTAAACCGGCGGAACCGAACGTCGTTATAACCGACGGATAAACGTTGTTAGCGGCGCCAGTTCCTGTATTTGTTACACTCATGATCATGGTTATTGCCTGGCCTACACTTGCCGATGATGGCGCAACCGTCATCTGCGAGGCAAGCACTGCTGCCTGCATAATGGTAATGGAAGGCGATGTGCCGAGTGTTGTTGTAAGTATTCTTCCGTCATTTGAATCCGCTCCGACAACCTTATTTCCAAATGTTATGTTGCCAGCTGTCAATGCCCTGTAAATCCATATATAGGTGTGCGCTGAAGCTCCGTTGATGGAAGTCACTGTAAGAGGTGCCGGCGAGGATATTAGTGAAACCGTTGCGCCGCCGGATGGTGTAAGCAGCATCGCAACCGGCGATACATTTAACGCGGCTGCTTCGCCTGAATTTGTCACTGTCATTGACACCGTTATGAATTCGCCTTCTGACACGGTTGCCGGATATGCTATCACTGAAGACGCAATATCAGCTTCCCTGACAAGCACTACAAACTGGCTTAAAAGCGGGGCGGAAACCCTGGTTTCTGATGTGTTGCTGTCAGTGCCCGACGCATGTACGGAGAAACTTACAAGCCCTGTGCCCACGGCTGAATAAGTCCAGTTAAATGTGACTGACGCGCCGCCCGCGAGAGTCTGTGACGCGGGCGTGTTTCCGGTAAGCCTGACCACAGAACCCGTGCCTATTATTGTCATTCCGGGCGCGGGTACAGGCGCCGCATTTAGTGCAGACGCGTTCCCGTTATTGGTAACCGTCATTGATACCGCGAATGTATCCCCTATATTTACCGAAGCAGGCAGACCGTTAAACTGGGCTGACAGGCTTGCCGGATTCTGTATATTGGTAATTGTCGATACAGCATCAGCCGATGTCTTGGTAACGCCGGTATTCGCGTCATAACCGAAAACAAACCCCTGGAACGAAAGCGGCTGGGCAACAGACCCTGTGACTGACGGGCTGTATGTGAATGTAAAATATCCGTTTGTTCCGCCGGCTATACCCTGTGATACAGGCAATGGCCCGCTTATTAATGTTACATTTGCTGTGCCGAGTTTTGTCAGGTATGTGCCGACCACGTCCTGGTTGACCGTGACAGCATTTGCCGCCGCCTGGCCGCTGTTATTTGCAACGAGTACCACCGTCAGCGGCTGGCCTGAATCCGTATTTGCTGGCAGAGCCTGGAATGAAGCTGAAAGCGCAGCCTGTGTCTGTATGGTTATATTCTGTGAAACCGCGGCCGCGGTAGAACCCAGGCCCGTATTTGATTTTGCGGCTCCTGAGAAATTAAGCACGCCCGATGAGGCTGCCGAATAAGTCCATGTAAAATGCGCGACGCCTGTCTGCGCGGCTATTATCTGGCCGATACCCGGATTTGAAAGCTGCGTGACTGCCGCGCCGGAGGTCGTGGATACGCAAGTATAAAGGTCCGCGAGTGTTCCGTCAATCAACCCCGTATTGGTCACTGTCATGATAACCGTAAACTGCTGCTGTACGGATACCACCGTTAAAGGAAGATAAATCTCCGCCGCAAGTGAAGGTGAAGGCTGCTTAATCTCAACCTGCGCCGAATTTCTTTGTGGTGATGCCACAACAGCGCCAGTGTTGGCGTCCGTCCCCCTCGCGCTGCCCGAGAACTGCAGTGTTCCGGTTCCGTCCGCTGAATAAGTCCACGTGAATATCCTTGTCTGCCCGCCCGGTATTGTATAACTTGCCGGGTTTACAGTTCCTATTAAAGTCGCGTCCGCTGTGCCTGTTTTATTTATAGCGCCAAGCAGCGGGCTCGGGATAACGCCGTTTGCGGAAGCCTGTCCAAGATTTGTGACAGACATTGTAACCGTGATCCTCTGGCCGGTAGCAACGAGCGCCGGAAGCGCTGTCACGTCTATATCAAGCTGCGCGCCTGTCTGGACAAGCACCTGTGGTGTAATTCCAAAGTTTGATATTTTTACTGTTCCGTCATTTGCGTCAGTGCCTGAAGCCGTGCCCGAGAACACCATGGTCCCGGGGGTTGTGGCGTTATATACAAAAGTAAATATCTGCGTGGCGCCTCCGCCAATCGGGGCGCTTGCAGGATTAATAGACGGCGCGCTGAAGCCTGCTGTGCCGACAGGTATAATATTTGGAGTAACTCCGGCGCATCCAGACTGTCCTGAATTATGTATGGTCATTGTTATGGTCAAGTCCTGGCCCGAATTAACAGATGGCGCGGATGACGCAATCGTGCAGTTTAAGTTTGATGCGTTCTGTATTGTAACGGCATTGGTAGTCCCTGAATTTGTATCAAGTATATCCCCTGAGTTATGGTCAGTGCCTCTGGCTGAAACCGTGAAAGTCAGGACACCTGTATTGGCTGCGGAGTAAACCCAGGTATATTCCTGTGTTGTTGACGATACAATAGAAGCGTCCGCAGGCGACGGGCCTGAAAAATAAGTTGCAAGGCTTGCATTTGAAAGCCCCGGTTTTTTCGGTGTAGTGATGTCAGCGGTGCCAAGCCCCGTGTTCGTGACCCTTAAGAATAATGTGATTGCCTGCCCGACATTCGCGATGGCCGGCTGCGCATAAGCTCCGGCTGAAAGAATCGCCCTTGTCTCGACGTTTACCTGGTTCGAAAGCTGATAAGCTGAGGCAATGGCTGCAAGTGAATTCGCGTCCTGGCCCGTGACCCTTGCGGAGAATATTACATTTCCTGTCCCGAGCGCGTCATAAGTCCAGGTAAAGGTTTCAGAAGCTCCTCCTGCTATCGACCTTAAGGACGGCAGCGGCGATGTATTCGGTGAAATTCCGGCGCTGCCGATTAAGTTTACGGTTGTTATCTGTACATTCTGGGCTGTCGCGTCCCCGGTGTTTGTGACAACCATCCTTACCGTAATAATTCCGCCCATATTAACCGATGAAGGCGCCGCGTAATAACTTGCCGCAAGGCTTGCTCCCTTAATAACACTCCTTGTTTCTGAAGAAGTAAGCGTGGAGGTTACCGTTCCTCCGGTAAGCGTGTCTGTGCCTGAAGCATTATTCCTGAAAGCAAGGGTGCCTGTGGGAAGCGATACAAGATAAGTCCATTCAAAAGTTGCTGACATTCCGCCGGCAATATCCGCCGATGCGGGCAGCGGCCCTGTCTGAACAGCGGCGCCCGGCGCGCCAATTTTAATAATGGAATTGGGTGTTACCCCGGTCGCGGTCGCCATGCCGGTGTTTGTAACAACAAGCCTGACAGTGCACATCTGCCCCGTGGAAATTGAGGTGGGCAGCAGGTGCATATCGGAGATGAGCGTAGCCGGTGTCTGTATGTTTGATACCGCAAAAGTATATAATGAATAAACCGGAAGCAGGCTGTTGTCGTCCGTGCCGGCTGCCCTGCCTGAGAATGCAATGGCGCCGTATGCCGTCGCGCTGTATGTCCATGTGAAGTTATATGAATTTCCTCCCGTGATGTTAACCGCTGGAGGAACCGGTGCGGTAAGCTGTGTGGCAAAGCCCGGTACGGCCATGAACTCGGGGGTGACATTATTTGCCGTTGATTGTCCGTTATTGACCACGTTCATTACAACCGTTATGAATCCGAACAACCCGACATTTTCCGGCGACACGGCAATTATTGAAACAAGGGCTGATTTATCCTGCGCTGTTATGGATAGTTGTGAATACGACGAGTATACATTCCAGCCGGCATTTGCGTCCACTCCGGCTCCTCTTGCCTGAAAATTAAGCGAACCGGGTCCGTTCACCGTATACACCCACTGGAATGTTCCGCTTGTGCTTCCGCCAAGGCTGTATGATGTCGGGTTTGGGGTGGACACAGGAACAATAGAACCTGTTCCTGTCGGGAAAAGCTCAGGTATAACGTTATTGGCTCCTGAAGCGCCTGTATTTGTTACGGTGAGGGCGACTGTTATGTTCTGTCCGGTGGAAGCCTTCAGCGGCCAGGCGGTCAGGGACGAAATCAGGTTTGCCCCTACTTCTATATTAACAGACGGCGATGTTGAAGCGGTCGATGTCACACCGGATCTTTCATTTTCATCTATGCCGAAAGCCCTGCAGCTGAATGAAGCAATACCAGGGCCTGTCGCGGTAAAGCGCCATGTAAAATCCTGCATTGTGTTGCCGGTTATGTAAATATACTGCGAAGGAATCGGCCCGGCCTGGTAGCTTACAGGCCCGCTGAACGCGATGGAGTCCGGAGTAAGCAGGTCCGCGGTCGCCTGCCCCAGGTTTGATACTGTCATCACCACAGTTATAAGCTGGTTTATGGAAACCTGCAGCGGCGCGCATGTGAGCGAAGCCTGCAGGTTCGGCCTTGTCTGAATAAGCGTGGAAACATTCTTCCAGTTTGTCGAAAGCGCGCTTCCTGAATTCGCGTCGGTTCCCGTGGCGCGGCCGCTGAAAATATTGGTGCCGGAAGCAAGCGCCGAGTATGTCCACTGGAGAGTGGTGACTGAATTGCCCGGCAGTGTTGTAGTTGAGGGCTTTGTAAGGTTAAGCACCGTTGCTGTATTTGTTATGATGTTCGGGTAGAAATTCACAACAGATGCGCCGCCTGTATTTGTAAGTGTCATCTGCACCGTAAATACCTGGTTTAAGCTTACCTTGGCAGGCGCTGAAATATCAGAGGCAATTGACGCCGGCGTCTGTATCAGGACATTTCCTGTGACCGGCGCGATCGCTGCTACAACAACAGCCGAGTACTGGTCCGTCCCTGAAACTGAAGCGCTGAATGAAACTGTTCCGGTTGAAAGGGTGTTATAAATCCAGGTGTAAGTATGCGTGCCGCTGCCGCCTGAAATAATCGCTGAACCAGGCGTAGTGGCAATTGATATTGCCGAGGTATTTCCAAGCACCGTCATTGAAGGCGCGCCCGCGTTGCAGTCAGACTGTCCGCTGTTTGTCGCCGTGAGTATTACAGTTATCTGCTGGCCGACAGAGGCCGAAGCAGGCAGGGCCGATGACTGCGCTGAAAGGGACGCCTTTGTTTTTACCGTTATCTGTTTTGACGCCGTAACATTTCCGATGTATAAGTTTGATGAACCGGCGCCAACGCCACTCGCTGCGGCCGTTACTGTTACAATGCCTGACGCGTTTGCCGAATAAGTCCATGTAAGATAAGAAATTCCGCCCGGGATATTTACTGTGCCGGGGTTTGACAGCTGAACCAGCGTAGTCTGGGCGCCGCCGGACAACCCGAGTACCGGGTTTACATTATTAATCTGCTCGCCGCTTATGTTAAGTGCCTGGCCGATTATTGTTATGGTCTGTCCGGTGCTTGCCGTCAAAGGGCTGCTGGGGCTGAAATCAAGGGATAAAATAAGCTGGTTTAATACCGCTGTTTTTGTTGTAAGTGATGTGACTGCGGAATTTGCCTGGGTGGTATAAGCCGCGAGCGTGCCGCCGTTCCATTCATAATTAACCGCAAGCTTATAATAGTATGAAGTTCCGGTACTTACGGAGGAATCAACAAATGTAACGAGTCCTCCTTTTACCTGGCCTGCGGTAAATGTGACTGTATTGGGTCCGAATGACGCCTGCGTGGCCCTGTAGACCGTGTATCCGGTTACAAGATTCTGGGGGTCCTGTGAAAGTCCTGTCCATGTAAGCGTGGCGTCGTAATAATTTACTGTCTGCGCGGCCGGGTTTGGAATCTGTTCCATCCTGATGTTCGGCATGGTGCTTGAATACCCTGAATAATCCCCCGCTGTTATAACGCGCGAAGAAGCGCCTACGTATGAATTTCCAGCCCAGCCAAACTGCCCGTTATATGTCTGTACGAGGGTTACTATATTATCGCCAATCTGCGGAGGTGTTAATGACCAGTCAGAACCCACTTCGGAGTTAAAGTTGGCCGGGTAATCAGTGCCTGAATCAGTGTATGCGGCGTAAATCTGCTCCGGGAAAGGATTAATTGAGTGCTCAACCCCAACCTGGCCTGAAATTCCTATCCTGTACGCTTTTAGGCTTGCGTAGCTGTTTTCAGTCGCTGCAGTACCGAATACGCCTGTTGAAGTGTAAACATCCCCGAAGAGATAGTAAAACGCCTGGGCAGACGCTGATATGCCAAAAGACAGACCAATAACGGCTGTCAATAGAAGCAAGATCCTCTTAAACTTTTTTTCCCGCGTACTTCTTTGCATTAATCCTCCGTTTAGGGGAATTAAAGCTGTCTTCCTTTATATATAGTACGACTTACGATTTCGCCTGCTTGCTTGTATCGAGATTTTTCCTTGATTCGTCAGATAACCACTTATCTATGAGGTCTTTTTTAAAACGCCAGAATGAAGCAACCCTGAAAGCGGGAATTCGTCCCTCTTTCGCAAGCTTATAAATAGTGACAGGTTTCATTTTTAGATAAACCGCCACATCTTTAACTGTCATAATCTCCAGTTGTTCTTCTTTCATACCGGATTCTTTCTCCTTGTTAATGATTTACTATCCGTTATAGTCTGTTACACTCTGTTTCCATTTAATAAATATTTACACCTCGACCCACGGGTAAATTATACAATATTGTAGTTTTTTTGTCAAACGAAATTTGTTTTCCCAATGAAATATGGCTAAAAAAGGTGCTGGAAAGCCTTATTTTACGCCTATTTTGGAACTTTTTTAAAAACGAAAATATTTTCATTTTTTGCTTTTTCTCCTTGTTTATAAGTCAAATATTTTTTTATTATTGTTTTTGATTAGGTAATTCAGTTTATACACATATCCACAACACATAACCCAAAAATTCATATTCTTGCCATTTTTTTCCGACTTATAAACATTTTCAAAATTTTTCGTGTTTTTCACCGGAAAAATTTCTAAAACCACAATTACTTTACGGTATAGGAGTTCCAGCCATTTTCGGTGTCCATGTAAACTCAGAAGTAGTCCCGCTTAAGCGTATTTGTATGATATCCCCGGGCACTACATTAAAATTCGAAGGAGCCGGCCATATGGTTCCATTATGGACGTATGCTGTGTATGATTGCATCGCCGGATTAAAGACAGCTATCAGGTTTATCCTGTTCGCGGTCGCGGTATTTCCTTCTATATCTCTTACTATATCCGACGCCTTCTGATAAGCCGAAGCGTACGGAATCATCCTCTCCTGCATGTTTTGTTTGCCGGGATAATATTTGAAGAAAAGCGGCGCTGATTTATCCGTGCCTGTCACATTCCAGGTAAAAGCCGAAACCACATTAACAAATATAGCGTTCGACGAAAGAGTACCCGCATCCACTGTCCAGTCAGGCGCCCTCCACGATCCGTTTATATAACTGCGCGCGATGTACGACTGCTGTGAAGGATCCCAGAAAGCGATATTATTTATTCTTGAAGCGGTTACAGGATTTCCCTCAATACTTGTGACTATAGCGGACGCAGTGCCGTATGGCGAATTAAAAGGAAGCCCTATCCTGTAGGAATTCTGGCTGCCGGCATTATAATTAAAAACATATTTTATTCTTGAGGCCATCGCTGCCGGCTGGCTTTCTCCCGCTCCATTTACAGCGGAAACACGGTAAAAACAGTATGTTTGAGGATTTGAAGCGTCACTGTATGAACTTGTCCCCGGGGTCGGGACCACTGTCGCAACAAGCGTCCATCCTGTCGGGAAAGAATAAAGCCTTCCTGAAGGGCCTGTCGCAAGGTATATTTTGTAATAATCAATATTGGCACCGCTTGTCCAGCTTAAAGTTGTATTCCCGCCGCTTTGCTGTGATGCAAAAGCCGGGGGTGGTACCGGAGTTGAATTTGGAGTGCTGGTATATGTCATCGTAACAGAAGCGGTCGGAGTCGATGTAGGGGTTGAAAGGTTCACCACAGGAAAAACCGCTATCGGGTGCGTCGTTAATCCGCTTGTGGCTGCTTCCACGCGGAAAATATGCGTGCCGCCTGCAGGCGCTGTAATTCCCGGTCCGCCGCCAGCCCTGTTCCCGTATGTCACAATTATTTTCTGGCCCGCTAAGACATCGCTTGCCGACACCCTGATATCCTGCCCCGAGGAACTTTTCCCGGCAAGAGTTCCTCCGGTTAATACTACCGTATAATAACCCTGTGCTGATGACGTTGTCACCGGCGCCGGCCAGCCTGCGGGGATTGATATTTTCATTGAACCAAATCCCGGAGACGCCGCCCAGTTTGATGGGCCCGCGGTGTATTCAATTGAAAAAGTATTCCCTGTCGACCAGGCTACTGCTCCTGCCGGTATTATCGCCGCGCTGCCTTCCCCTGTTATCGGGGTCGGCGACGCTGTATATGTCGGTGATACGGTGTGCGTCTGAGTGATAGTGCTGGTGAATGTATTTGAATATGTATATGTAGCTGTTGCCGTTGGATTAGTAACTGTAACCTGCGGCAATATTGTAATCGGATATGTGACCGCCCCTGTTGGATTGCTTTCAACTGTAAATACGGGTGTTCCCGGCAATGGCTGGCATGTTGCGCCCGGCCCGCCTGAGGCTTTGCTTCCATAGACAACAGTTATTGTCCCTGAAAATGCGGTAAGTGAATTAATATTAACAGTTATTGTCTGTCCGCTTTTTGAAGATCCTGAAGATGAGCCTCCTGAAACAGTAACCCTGAAGTATCCGGGATCAACAGTATTTGCGCTCGGCGCTGACCAGCCTGATGGTATTATGACCTTTAAAACCCCATTAACCCACGTGGTTGCCCCGGCCGTATATACTATGGTCATGGTATTTCCTGATGTCCCTGCCGCGGCAAAACCCGGATTGATAATCGCGCTGCCTTCGCCGAAAGGCGTATTTGTTGCAACCGGGCTGTCGGTAAATGTTGGCGTTATTGTATTTGTCTGAGTTATTGTTCCTGTCCCTGTAGCAGTCGGCGTATCGCTTACAGTCCTGGATGGCGTCGCGGTATTTGTCGGTGTAGAAGTCTGTGTAAAAGTATTTGTATTTACCGGAGAGTTTGTGTTTGTCCGGGTAACAGTCTGAGTTGCCGTGGGCGTAAATGTTTTCGTATCTGTCATGGTTTGCGTTCCGGTATCCGTGGAAGTGGGCGTAACAGTACCGGTGAATGTCGCGGTTGATGTTCCTGTCGCAGTAAATGTCCCCGTAACAGACGGCGTGTCTGTTGCCGAGGAAACCGGCGAATCCGTCGGAGTCGCCGTGACAGTGCCTGTATCCGTTGGTGTTGGTGATATTGTGGTTGTACCAGTAGGTGTTGCTGAATTGGTGTCTGTCCCGGTTCCGGTACATGTTGCTGAAGGTGTCGAAGTGTCCGTAGCAGTGTATGTTGCCGTGAACGTATCTGTCGGGGTTCCGGAATCTGTCGCTGTAATGCTTGGAGTATCTGTTCCCGTAACTGTGACAGTTGCAGATCCGGTCGGGGTAGGAGTGCCCGTAGGAGTATCTGTAATAGACGGCGTATCAGTCGCGGAATAATCCGGTGAACTTGTCCAGGTGGGGGTTTCCGTCGGCGTATCTGTAAATGTCGGTGTTATCGTCGGCGACTCGGCAGTATAATCCACAGCAAGGTAAACATAGTTTATCTTCGCCTGGGTAAAAGTTGTTCCCATAGCCCTGATTACCATACCCAGATTATTTACTTTATTCCAGTCCCACGCGCTGTATATCGGCGAAATCTCAAGCGTGTATTCTGTTTCAGCATCAGTCATAACCGGAGCGTCAAGAATAAGCGCCTCTGAAAAAGCATCAAAAGTATCCACCGCGGAAAACCAGTTTGTGCCGCCGTCATTGCTCAGATTATATTCAAGAGTATCTCCCGCAGTGCTGCCTGTGGCGCTGTGAAATATATGAAGCGTGACCGTGTTCACGGGCCCGAGGTATGTTGAGTTGTCAAATTCAGTATATAGGCTTGTACCGCTGACCGACGTATAAGCGCTGTCCGAATCATATGCCGCGATGCTCACAGAATCATACCAGCCCTGTATTTTTCCCGACATTTCGCCTGTCGCGTTAAGGTTTATAATGTCGGCCTGCAGGACAAAGGCAAAGGCAATAATAAACGCAGCGACAAAAGCAGCCGGCCTCATGTGCCCGAAGAATTTTCCCTTCAATTCTTTTCTCCTTTTGATGTATTAATTATTTTATAAAACCGATTTTTCTGTCCGGCAGGAACCTGCCGTCCACACGGATCTTTACTATATATACGCCCGGGGCCATTTTTTCGAATTTTCTTTCAAAAATATTCGCGCCTTTTACAGCGTTGACTCTTTCCTTCCGGATAAGCTCCCCGCTAATGCCAAAAAATTCAAATATGGCTTCGCCGTCATTTTCCGCCATAAACCCGACTTTAATAACGCTGTTTTTCACCGGGTTATTGAACACAATTACTTTTTCCTTTATTATGACGGAATGCGCAGGAACCGCCGTCTTAGTCGCCGTGGCCGTGGGCTGCAAAGTGGCAGTTTTTGTCGGAGACACCGTAACCGTGGAAGTTATTGTCACGGTTGCCGTAAATGTTGGCGAAGCTGTTGTCGTCGCTGTCTGTGTAATTGTCTGCGTAGCGGTAGCAGTATGTGAGACAGTATTTGTCGGGGTGAAAGTTTTTGTCGCTCCCGGTATCGCCACTTCATCGCTGTGCTCTGATTTTGCCAGGGTCACATAAGCCGGCACTGTATTTCCAACACCATCCCATTCATAATTGACCGCTATTTTATAATAATAACTCGCGCCCATTGTAACAGCGTTATCAGAAAATGTTACAGTTCCTCCCGCTGTATGGGGGGCTATTGTTGTTGAGGGTTCATATGTCCCGTCAGGACTTAAAGATCTGTAAACTGTGTAGCCCATTATCAGATTATCCGGGTCATTTGACATACCTGTCCAGGTCAACGCCACCGAAGTGGATGAAATGGTTTCCGCCTGGGGCCGCGGTATTTTTCCGAGCTGCATATCATGAAAAATGGTAATGGGCGTGCTTGCCGCAATTACCCCTTTTGCCGCCGCGCAATATGAATCCCCGCCCCAGCCGAACTGTCCGCTGTATGTCTGAATAATTGCGACAACTTCCTGCCCTGCCGATACCGGAACGGTCCAGTCCGCGTTCACACTTGTGTTAAAAGACGCCGGGTAATCAGTTCCGGAATCCGAATTTGCCAGGTAAATCTGCCCCGGGGTTAATTCAGGGTGCGAAGCCCAGTCAGCGTGCTCAGTGGCGATTTCCCCGGATACGCCTATCCTGTATGCTATCAATCCTCCGTAGCTGTTTTCTGTGGATGCCGTGCCTGACGAACCGTCAGCCGCGTATACCTCGCCGTATAGGAAATCGCCGGCGCTGCCGTAAGTATGTCCGGCAGCGGCAAACAACACAGTCAATAGAATGATGGCTTTTTTCACTTTTATTTCTCCTCTAAAGATTTTATGGTACAGGCGTAGGAACAAGCCCGGGCAGCCAGTTAAACTCGGCTGTATTGCCGCTCATGTACAGGCTTACCGCGTCACCCGGTTTTATGTCAAAATCCGTCACCCACCTGTTTCCATTATACAGGTACCCTACGAAGTACTGGTACTCAGGATACCACTTTGCGACAACGCTTATTTTTGTATTTGTCCCTATCCCTGTCCCGCCTTCAATTTCCTTTACAATATCCGAAGCTTTCTTATATTTTGAAGTATACGGCAGCATCCTCTGGTTCACGCTCTGGCCTGCCGAGTTGTATTTAAAGAATAATTGCGTTTCGGTATCAACACCAGCGACTGTCCAGTCAAAATCAGAGATTACATTTAAGTAAATGGCATTTGATGAAAGCGTGCCTGCGTCCACGTTCCAGTTTGGCACCCTCCATGAAGGGGCTATGTACCTGTACGCTATAAAGGACTGCATGCCCGGATACCAAACTGATATGAGGTCCACTTTCACCGGCGCTGTCAGCAGGCTTCCTTCTATATCCGTTATTATGTTGCTTGCTTTCGCGAATTTCGAGCTGTATGGCAGGGAAATAATATACGCGTTTTTGCCACCGGCGTTATACTTGAATCTGAAGGTGGTCTTTGCCCCCATTACCGAAGCCGCGCCTTCGCCGGCCGCGTTCGTTCCTGTCACGTAATAGAAGCAGAATGTATTCGTAACCGCGTCAGCGTATGTATAGCTTGAAGTGACCGGTGTAGGCAGCACAGTTGCGATAATGGACCATCCTCCGGGGAAGGTGTTAAATTTGCCAAGCGCCCCGGTCGCTGCATAAATATTATATGAATTCACATTCGGGTCAGTGCCCCACTGCAGGGTAGTGTTCAGGCCGTTTTGAGCGACTGATAAACCCGCCGGCTTTACAGGAGAAGCAGCAGGAGTAAATGTCATCGTAATCGTAGGTGTAACCGTCATAGTAATGGTCTGCGTCGATGTTTCCGTTACAGTCTCGGTTATCGTGTCCGTCGGCGTTATTGTAAATGTCTCTGTAGCTGTAGGTGTGTTTGTTGATGTTACTGTTTCCGTCGGGGCAAGCACTACAACCTGCGGCATCAACATGATAGGATAAGTGGTGTCCCCATTAAGCGAAGATTCAACTATGAAATCTACAGTGGCTGGCGACCCCTGCGCCACTGCGCCCTGTACCGAGTCTCCATAGGTTATTGTAATCTTTCCGCCCGCGGCAAGTCCTTCTGATGTAATTATTATTACCTGTCCTGCCGCTATTGCCATCATATTAGAACCGCTGTCAGCTGATACTGTAAAGTATCCGTCTGCGTTGCTGTCCACGGCATTCGGCGCTGACCACCCGGCCGGGATGTGTATTTTAAGCGCGCCATAGTCCGGGAATGAAGCCCACGGATTTGGGCCGTTGGTAAATTCTATGGCCATTTTATTTCCAACGCTTGCCGCTGTAACAGTTCCCGGGCTCACCATGGCAGTACCCTGGCCTATAATAGGAGTTGACGTAAGCGTTACAGTAAATGTAGGAGTGGATGTCGGCGTTGATGTGGACGTGGAGGTCGGCGTTACCATGTTGATTGTCGGATGCGAAAGGATTGCATGTACATCTGTCCCGCTTGTGGCCATCCAAACTTCAAATACTGCCGTACCTGTTCCCATCTGGGAAACAGCTCCATTTCCGCCGCCTGACTTATCCCCGTATGTTACCGTTATAGTTCCGATATAGCTGCCCGGCAGGCTTGAGACTGTTATAAACATATTCATACCTGCTGCGCTTGTCCCGTCTATGGATCCGCCTGAACAAGTGGCGGAGAAGAATCCGTCATTAGCGGAATCCGTGCTCGGCGCTGTCCATCCGGCCGGGACAGTAATCCGTAATGTCCCTCCGCCGGCAGACCAGGTTGTCAGCCCGGAAGTATATATTATCTGCAGGGTATTTCCTGAAGTGCCTGAAGATGCCTGCACAGGTATAATAATCGCGGTTCCTTCTCCTATTATCGGGGTGTCCGTAGGAGTAGCCGTGGACGTCGGAGTATCTGTCTGCGTTATGGTCTGCGTCACTGTTTGGGTTATAGTCTGCGTTGCCGTCTGAGTAATGGTTTCAGTAGCTGTCTGTGTTACGGTCTGAGTTATTGTTTCTGTAGCAGTTTCAGTTATGGTCTGTGTGGCTGTCTTTGTAATAGTCTGTGTAACAGTTTGTGTATCCGTCTGCGTAATAGTCTGCGTGATAGTCTCAGTCGTGGTCTGTGTGTCTGTCTGTGTTACTGTCTGCGTTACAGTCTCCGTAACAGTCTGCGTTACTGTTTGGGTTATGGTTTCGGTTACTGTCTGCGTGTCTGTCTGAGTAACAGTCTGCGTTACTGTCTCAGTAACTGTCTGCGTTATTGTTTGGGTTATCGTTTCCGTGACTGTTTCCGTCGCTGTCTGCGTGGCCGTCTGCGTCACTGTCTGGGTTACTGTCTGAGTGTCAGTCTGTGTGATTGTCTGTGTTATTGTCTCCGTGTCTGTCTGAGTAATTGTCTGTGTCATTGTTTCCGTCGCTGTTTCTGTCACAGTCTGCGTGTCCGTTTGTGTCACAGTTTGTGTTATTGTCTGCGTACCGGTCTGCGTTATTGTCTGCGTTACGGTTTCTGTCGCTGTCTGTGTCGCTGTCTGTGTCACAGTCTGTGTGTCAGTTTCCGTTACAGTCTGCGTAACTGTTTCTGTCACGGACTCCGTCGCGGTTTCCGTGGCTGTTTGGGTCATTGTCTGCGTAACCGTCTGTGTGGCTGTTTCAGTTATGGTCTGAGTGGCTGTATCCGTAGGTGTGTCGGTGGAAGTTTCAGTTTCCGTTATTGTCGGCGTTCCTGACGGAGTTTCAGTTATGGTCCCTGTGGGCGATATTGTCGGGGTTTCAGAGATAGTATATGTCTCGGTAATAGTTTCCGTCACTGTCTGTGTGACTGTCTGTGTCTGAGTAAACGTAACAGTAACTGTGAAGGTCGGCGTTGACGTAGATGTTTCCGTTATGGTCGGAGTAACAGTAGCTGTGGGTATTACAACAAGCACTGTTGGCTGAACCATAAGCGGATATGTCGTGTTGCCATCCTGGCTTGTCACGTCGCATTTTGTAATGAATGTTACATTCCCCGCTGAAGACTGCGGTGTTGTTCCTCCATTTATGGCAAGGCCATATTTGACCGTAATGGTCCCTCCCGGCAGCAGTCCGCGAAGCCTGATTCTTAAGGTCATCGGGTCGCCCGCGACAAACCCTTTTGTAAAGAGCGTTCCTGAAGTATAAGTGACCGAGTAATATCCGGGATCCGCTCCGTTAGTGCTTGGTACCGTCCATCCCGCGGGTATTGTTATGTCAAGCGTTCCATAATACGCCCCTGATCCCCAGGGTGTTGCCCCTGCAGTATAGGCAAATGTCATTTCATATCCGTTTATTCCCGCCGCCACTGTTCCCGGCGCTATTGTTATGCTGCCTTCTGCGATTACAGGGGTGTTAGTCGGCGTAATCGTAGGTGTCGGCGCGACTACATTAACGGCAGGCTGTACCTGTATCCCTTCAACAACCCCGCCGCTGAAGGCCATCTCCGTCTTAAATTCCTGGCTGCCCGCAGGGCCCGCCGGTACTACGCCTGAACCCGCGCCATAAGTAATTATTATTTCGCCTGTATTTGCAGTAAGTCCGGTTACTTCTATTATCATTGCCATACCGCCGTCAGTTCCCACTGATACTAGCTCAGCGCCCCCAGTCGTTGTAACTGAGAAGTACCCGTCTGCGCCAGGTGTAAAGGCGTCCGGTACGGTCCATCCTGACGGTATTGTCACTTTAAGCGTGCCGTTGCCCGGCGCGCCGTCCCATGAATGAACTCCCGCAGTATATGTGATTTTCAAAACATATCCCGGATTCCCTGCTATGAAATCAAGCGGCGAGACCACACATAAACCCTCGCCTACCGCCTTAGTAAATGTCGGGGTCACCGTATATGTCGGCGTAAACGAAACCGTTGCAGTAAATGTCGGCGTAATGGTTTTAGTGTCCGTTGATGTGGGTGTCCCGGTGCTTGTTATTGTAAATGTCGGTGTATTTGTCTGGGTAACAGTATATGTCGGTGTCATCGTAAATGTCGGAGTATGTGTCGCAGTATCATTAGGCGAATTTGTAAATGTAGGTGTAGCAGTTGAGGTCGGGGTATCCGTCGGGGTCGGGGTAAATGTGTGGGTCTGCGTAATTGTCTGAGTCGCGGTCTGCGTAATGGTCTGTGATACGGTTTGAGTCGCCGTTTCTGTAATAGTTTCAGTTATTGTCTGTGTGGATGTCCCTGTTACCGTCTGCGTAACGGTCCCCGTTATCGTGTATGTCGGGGTTGCGGTCTCTGTAACAGTCTGGGTTGAAGTCTGCGTGGCGGTCTGGGTAACAGTCTGCGTCACGCTCTGAGTTGCCGTCTCGGTTATAGTCTGCGTGGCGGTTTGCGTAATAGTCTGGGTTGATGTCTGCGTTATTGTTTCAGTAAACGTTTGTGTGGAAGTTTCCGTTATTGTCTGCGTGACAGTATATGTTTCTGTTACAGTCTGAGTGGATGTCTGCGTTACCGTTCCCGTAATCGTTTCCGTTGCTGTCCGGGTTACAGTCTGTGTAATTGTTTCTGTAATGGTCTGTGTAACTGTGGCCGTGTCAACCGGCGTGTCCGTAGAAGTCTCAGTTACCGTATATGTGGGGGTGACAGTCAGTGTAATTGTCTGCGTTATTGTCTGCGTTACGGTCTGCGTGGCTGTTTCAGTTATTGTCTGCGTGGCTGTTTCAGTCACGGTCTGCGTTATCGTCTGGGTTGCTGTTTCAGTTATTGTCTGTGTCGCGGTTTCAGTTACAGACTGTGTTATTGTCTGTGTCGCGGTTTCAGTTGCAGTCTGCGTTATTGTCTGCGTTACGGTCTGCGTGGCTGTTTCAGTTATTGTCTGCGTGGCTGTTTCAGTCACGGTCTGCGTTATCGTCTGGGTTGCTGTTTCAGTTATTGTCTGTGTCGCGGTTTCAGTTACAGTCTGCGTTATTGTCTGCGTTACGGTCCGCGTGGCTGTTTCAGTTATTGTCTGCGTGGCTGTTTCAGTCACGGTCTGCGTTATCGTCTGGGTTGCTGTTTCAGTTATTGTCTGTGTCGCGGTTTCAGTTACACTCTGCGTTATTGTCTGCGTTACGGTCTGCGTGGCTGTTTCAGTTATTGTCTGCGTTGCGGTCGCCGTGTCCTGAGGGGTGTCTGTCGATGTCTCTGTGGCGGTATATGTCGGGGTAACCGTCTGTGTCGCAGTCTCAGTCGCGGTCTGGGTTGACGTATGTGTAATGGTCTGTGTTATTGTTTCCGTCATTGTTTCCGTTATGGTCTGCGTCACAGTTTCAGTTATGGTCTGTGTTGCCGTTTCCGTAACGGTCTGTGTTGCTGTTTCTGTCGCTGTTTGCGTGTTTGTCTGTGTTATTGACTGTGTGGATGTCTCGGTTATTGTCCGAGTGGCGGTCTCAGTTATTGTCTGAGTTACTGTTTCTGACGCAGTTTGTGTGAAAGTTTCCGTAACGGTGTGCGTCACAGTCTGCGTCACGGTTTCCGTTATTGTCTGCGTCATTGTTTCAGTTATTGTCTGAGTTGATGTCTGCGTAGCCGTTTCTGTTGCAGTCTGCGTGGCAGTTTCCGTCGCGGTCTCTGTTATTGTTTGCGTTATTGTCTCAGTTTCCGTCTCAGTTATCGTCTGTGTCTGTGTTTGTGTTGAAGTTTGCGTTACAGTCCTGGTTGCTGTCTGCGTATCAGTCGGAGTGACAGTTTCAGTGGGCGCTATAATATCAACCGCCGGGTTTGCTGTAATCGGGCACGGATTCACCCCTCCGGCGTCTGAAGAATCAGGGTCTGATTCGACGGTAAAAGTTCTGGATCCCGTTCCGGACGGTATTAATACCCCCGGGCTGGTGTAACTTGTGTCCCCGTAGGTTATCTCTAGCTGCGCGCCTGCGCTGAAACCTTTGACCCATATTTCAATTACCTGCCCGCTTCCCTTATTTGCGGCAAAAACCGTACCGCTTCCGCTTGTCACGGCTACTGAAAAATATCCGGGTGCGTTTGAATCCGTAGGATCCGGGGTAGACCATGCTGAAGGCACTGTTATCCTGAGTGTCCCGTGGTCCGCGCCGCTTTCCCATAAAGTGGCTCCGTTGGTATAAGTTATGATAAATGTATTCCCTGCCGAGCCTTCAACAGCCTGCAGCGGGCTGATGCTTGCCGAACCTTCCCCGCATATGGGTGTGGAAGTCATTGTGGCTGTCGGGGTATAAGTTGCGGTAAGTGAAGGGGATGCCGTCTCGGTAATTGTCTGTGTCGCTGTTTCCGTGGCTGTCTGTGTTTCGGACTCTGTTACTGTCTGTGTCACGGTTTCAGTTATTGTCCGCGTAACCGTTTCAGTTATTGTCTGAGTCTGTGTTTCAGTCACTGTCTGCGTCTGTGTTTCAGTTATTGTGTGCGTCACTGTTTCCGTTGCAGTCTGTGTATGCGTCTGTGTTACAGTCTGGGTCTCAGTTTCCGTTACAGTCTGTGTCTGGGTCTCAGTTACAGTCCGGGTCTGTGTTTCAGTTATGGTCTGTGTTACAGTTTCAGTTATAGTCTGTGTCTCCGTTTCCGTGATGGTCTGTGTTACAGTTTCGGTTATAGTCCGGGTTGCTGTTTCCGTAACAGTCTGGGTTGCTGTTTCAGTTGCTGTCTGAGTGGCTGTTTCCGTGATGGTCTGTGTTGCCGTTTCAGTTGCTGTCTGAGTGGCTGTTTCCGTGATGGTCTGTGTTGCCGTTTCAGTTGCTGTCTGAGTGGCTGTTTCCGTGATGGTCTGTGTTGCCGTTTCAGTTGCTGTCTGAGTGGCTGTTTCCGTGATGGTCTGTGTTGCCGTTTCAGTTGCTGTCTGAGTGGCTGTTTCCGTGATGGTCCGTGTTGCTGTTTCAGTTGCTGTCTGAGTGGCTGTTTCCGTGATGGTCTGTGTTGCTGTTTCAGTTGCTGTCTGAGTGGCTGTTTCCGTGATGGTCTGTGTTTCTGTTTCAGTTGCTGTCTGAGTGGCTGTTTCCGTGATGGTCTGTGTTGCTGTTTCAGTTGCTGTCTGAGTGGCTGTTTCCGTTATGGTCTGTGTTGCTGTTTCAGTTATTGTCTGAGTGGCTGTTTCCGTTATGATCCGTGTCGCTGTTTCCGTTATGGTCTGTGTCTGCGTTTCGGTGATGGTATGTGTCTGTGTTTCAGTTATGGTCTGAGTTGCTGTTTCCGTGATGGTCTGTGTCTGTGTTTCAGTTATGGTCTGTGTCTGTGTTTCAGTTATGGTCTGTGTCTGTGTTTCAGTTATAGTTTGAGTGGCTGTTTCCGTTATTGTCTGAGTCACTGTTTCCGTTATTGTCCGGGTTTCTGTCTCGGTAACGGTCTGTGTATGCGTTTCAGTTATTGTCAGGGTTGCGGTTTCAGTAACAGTCTGTGTCGCCGTTTCAGTCATTGTCTGTGTTGCAGTGCTGGTCTGCGTTACTGTCTGAGTCTGTGTCTGCGTGAGAGTTTTCGTGGAGGTTTCAGTCGCGGTCTGTGTTGCGGTTTCAGTCACGGTCTGTGTCGCTGTCTCTGTTATTGTCTGCGTTGCGGTTTCAGTGACTGTCTGCGTGGCGGTCTGTGTAACTGTTTCAGTCGCGGTCTGAGTATATGTCGGTGATGCAAATTCCGTGTTAGTCTGCGTGGCAGTCTCTGTTGCCGTTTCCGTAGAAGTTTTAGTGATTGTCTGCGTTGCGGTTTCAGTGGCTGTTTGTGTCATGGTTTCGGTCGCTGTCTGGGTTCCGGTTTCCGTAATCGTTTGCGTTCCGGTCTGTGTTATTGTCCGGGTCACAGTTTCAGTCGCAGTCTGGGTCGCGGTTTCAGTCGCAGTCTGGCTCGATGTCTGTGTCACCGTCTGTGTTTCAGTTTCCGTAACTGTCTGTGTGGCGGTCTCAGTCACTGTCTGCGTTACAGTCTCCGTGGCTGTCTGCGTCACAGTCTCCGTGGCTGTCTGCGTTACAGTCTCCGTGGCTGTCTGCGTTACAGTCTCTGTGGCTGTCTGCGTTACAGTCTCCGTGGCTGTCTGCGTTACAGTCTCTGTGGCTGTCTGCGTCACAGTCTCCGTGGCTGTCTGCGTTACAGTCTCCGTGGCTGTCTGCGTTACAGTCTCCGTGGCTGTCTGCGTTACAGTCTCCGTGGCTGTCTGCGTTACAGTCTCCGTGGCTGTCTGCGTTACAGTCTCCGTCACTGTCTGTGTAACAGTCTCCGTGGCTGTCTGCGTAATAGTCTCCGTGGCTGTTTGAGTCACGGTTTCAGTTATTGTCTGCGTAGCGGTATATGTCGTGGTAACAGTTTGTGTATTTGTCTGCGTGCAGGTTTCCGTGGCCGTTTCAGTCACTGTCTCTGTCTGAGTTTCAGTGGCTGTCTGAGTCGCTGTCTCTGTCACAGTCGTTGTGACAGTCTCTGTCGCTGTCTGTGTAACTGTCTGCGTGGCTGTTTCAGTTGCCGTTTCAGTTGCTGTTTGAGTAACTGTCTGCGTCACCGTCTGTGTCCCGGTCTGCGTAGCTGTCTGTGTCGCAGTCTCTGTTGCCGTCTCCGTCATTGTCTGTGTAACTGTTTCCGTAACAGTCTCGGTTGCCGTCTGTGTAATTGTAGGTGTCCCTGTCTGAGTTATTGTGCTTGTAGGCGTCGGCTCTATTACGTCAACCGAAGGGCTTCCCATAATCTCATGCACGCTTGAACCAAGCGGGTCAGTTTTTATCACGAACACGGCCGTTCCTGCCGCGCCCTGGGCCGTGGCCCCGTTCCCGCCGCCGGTTTTGCTGCCGTATACTATTTGCACACTGCCGTTTGTCTGCAGGGTGCTTAAAATAATAACTATCCTGTTGCCTATAACATAGTCTGTAATCAGCGTTCCGTTAGTTATGTTAACCGTATAATACCCGTCGGCGGTGGTTATTGTTTTATTTGGGACGCTCCATCCCGAAGGTATTGTTACTTCCAGCTGTCCATTGCTCCACGCTGTGGCGCCCGGCAGATAATTTATATCCAAAGTATTTCCCGGCGAACCTGCAACTGCCGTAACCGGGTTTATTGTTGCCGAACCTTCACCTATTATCGGGGTATTTGTCGGCGTTATGGTCTGGGTTACCGTGAATGTGGACGTGCAAGTAACTGTAGGCGTGGCCGTGAATGTTCCCGTGACCGTATAAGTCGGTGTGACAGTTTGTGTTGCAGTCTGCGTTACAGTCTGCGTCACAGTAAATGTCGGGGTGTCTGTCTGTGTCACGGTAAATGTCGGGGTATTTGTCGGCGTGACAGACTGAGTTGCCGTCTGTGTAACCGTAAATGTAGGGGTATTTGTCTGCGTGTGTGTCGGGGTAAATGTTTCGGTTGCGGTGTAAGTCTGCGTAACAGTCCTGGTTATAGTTGAGGTAAAAGTAGGCGTATCCGTAGGTGTAACAGTTGCCGTGGCCGTCGCGTCCAGCACGCCGACGCTGAGCGGGCTTGCGTTTATCGGGTACGTCAGTTCATTTATGGAATTATCAGAACTCGTTTCAACTCCAAATAAAGCGGTACCCGTGGTACCCTGTGAAACCGCGCCGGCACTCGCGCCATATGTCAGTACAACCTGGCCGCCGGCGGCTAAACCGTCTATGGATATTTTTATGGTCTGTCCGCTTAACGCCCTGCCGACTTCCGTCCCTCCCGTAATGTCGACAGTAAAATATCCGGGGTTTGCCGCGGAATAACTCGGGGCTGACCATCCTGCGGGTATGACAAATCTTATGATGCCGTTATTGGCGCCGCTTGCCCATGGTACAGCGCCGTTGGTAAAAGTAATTACCATGGTATTTCCCGGGACTCCAGCCGCCGCCGAAAGCGGAGAAATTACGGCGCTTCCCTCGCCGCGTACCGGCGTATTTGTGGCAGTGGCGGTTAATGTTGGAGTAAATGACGGCGTGACAGTGGACGTAGGCGTATATGTCATGGTAAAAGTTGAAGTCAGTGTTTCTGTATACGTATAGGTCTCGGTTATGGTTTGGGTGGCAGTGTCTGTAGGGGTAATGGTCGGGGTGCCGGTTACCGTCATTGTATCCGTAACAGTCACGGTATATGACGGAGTGTAAGTCGGCGTCGGCGCGTTTACGTTTACAGAAGGCTGCTCGTTAATGGGAAACACTGTATCGCCGCTCGTCGTAGTGCTGATATTAAACGCGGCAGTTCCCGCCGCGCCCTGCGCAGTCGCGCCCGGGCTTCCGAATGTTTTATCCCCGTATGTTACGATTATTTCCCCGGAATCCGCAGGCAGCCCGTATACTTTCAAAGTAATAATCTGGCCTGATACCGACCTGCTGTTTTCCGTCCCGCCTTTTACATCAACAGTATAGTATCCCGGCGCGTTAGGTGTATTGCTGGGCGCGGACCATCCTGATGGTATTGTTATTTTTATTGTGCCGTAACCGGGATCAGCCGCCCATGAGGACGCCCCCGCGGTATAAGTAATAATCATGGTGTTTCCGGTTGCGCCGGTTATGACATTTGCCGGTGATACAACCGCGCTTCCCTCGCCGCGTACAGGCGTATTGGTCGGCGTCACTGTATAAGTCTGCGAGTGGGTCAATGTTACTGTAAATGTCGGCGATATCGTCTGGGTCTCAGTTATTGTATATGAAGGGGTTTCCGTTGGAGAAAATGAGAACGTTGCGGTGATAGTCGGCGTGGCCGTGGGAGTCGGAGCCTTAACATCTATCTGGAACGGGCTTCCCCCTGTCAGCGGCTGTAAAAGGTCTGTTGCCGGATTTGGCTGGCTTGAAACAGCGAAACCCGCGGTCTCTGCAACGGACGGAGCAGTTATGCCCGGTCCTCCTCCTGATTTGCTTCCATAAGTAATTGTAATCTTGCCTGCGGAATTAAGCGATGACATGACCACAACAATATCACTTGCAGAAACATAATCAACAAGTTTAGTGCCTCCTGAAACCGCTACCGTGTAGTATCCCTGGGAATTTGTTGTGCTGTTTGTGGGCGTTGGCCAACCGGCTGGCACCGTGACCTTCAACTGACCGCCGCTTGCCCATACAGTAGTGGCCGCGGTGTATTCTATGGTTACAACATTACCCGTTGAATCAGTTGCGATTACAGACGGTGATACTGTTGCGCTTCCGTCATCAGTAAAAGCGTATAGGCAGAAAGGAATCAACAGGGACAGAAATATCCCTATGAGTTTTTTTAAGTTACCCTCTCTTTGGCCTTTTAAAATTGAAATTCTTGCCAAGGGTACGAAACTCCTTTTTGAGATAGCAGGTTTTTTGTAAGGTTCAATATACAAAAACACAATACCACCTCAATCAATGCTCTGAAAAAATATCTCTATACTTTTTCTTACCTTATTATTTTACCTTACTGTCCCTTATGATATGTTCTATTCTATTACACATGACTTTTCCATTTATAATTATACTTCAAAGAGGTATTTTTGTCAAACTTAATTCTTTACATAAAAAAAACTTGTTTTATGCATGTTTTTAATATATAATTACGGTTGTAGTCTTTTAAAAGCCGCACCTTATTACATGTTTTTAGTCAATATATTTGATGTTTGGTCGCTATTATATAAGGAGGCCTTATGGCAAAGAAAATGTTTTCCAGTTTTGGCGTGAAGATACGGTCACAATTCTTTGCCGGACTTATCGTTATCCTCCCGCTTTCATTGAGTATTATGATAATAATCTTCCTTTTTCAGAAACTGGATTCCATCCTTGGAGACCTTTTAAAGACATACCTTGACCGGTATTACATAAAGGGCCTGGGGGTAATCATCCTTTTCCTTGCCGTCTGGCTGGTTGGTTTGCTTACAACAAACTTTTTTGGAAAAAAGTTTGTCCAGCTTTACGAGTCAATAATAGCTAAAATCCCCATATTAAACTCCATTTTTGGGGGCCTTAAGGACTTAAGTTCAAACCTGCTGTCGGAGAAAGGCACCTCTTTTAAGCAGGTTGTCCTTGCCCACAACCCTGTTTATGACTTCTACACCATTGGTTTCCTCACATCCGCCGAGGTTGTCAGGGCAAAAATGGGGAAAAAAACCGATGATCTGCTTCACGTTCTTGTACCCATTCCGCCAAACCCGACTTCGGGTTTTGTGCTTTTAGTTCCCAAAAGAAACATAATATACCTTGATATGTCCATTGAGGAAGGTTTAAAAACCGTTATTTCCCTCGGGGTCATACACCCTAAAAACTATAAATTAAAGAAGGCTATAAAATGACCATGGAAAAAGGTTGGCTGGAAAAACAGCGCCAGTTTGAACGCGTCCAGGATGTCCTGAAAATATCTTTTTATCCGATTGAAGGCTCGGCAGACCAGGCCACAGCCACTGACGACTATAAGGATACCACCATAGAAAAACTGACGGCCACAAGGTCCAGAAATTCCTACCTTAACGCCATGACAGACGACATAAGCAAAGGCGGCATGTCGATAATTACCGACAAACCGCTTGCCTTAAAACAGCTGGTTGTGATAGATTTATTCCTGCCCCGCATCGCCAAGCCGGTCAAGCTGCTTGCAGAGGTAAGGAACGTGGAAACCGTGGTTAAAGGCGCGGCCTCATATAAATCCGGGGTAAAGATACTCTCGGTAAGCAAATCCGATTTAAAAAGAATAGAGAACCATATAACGGAGATGAAGTTTGATAAATAGATTTTCAATTCTGAATTTTAAATTTTCAATTAAATACAAAACAGGCTGTTTTAAAGGGTTTAATTGAAAATTTAAAATTGAAAATATAAAATTAAAGGAGACTTACTATGGCCGCATCAGACCCGCGCTACACGCATTTAAAAGGAAACATCTATTACGACAATAAGGACAAAGTCATAGTACAGAACCTGGGCAACCGGTTTGTATTCATGCGCCACGACAGGCGCACAAAACAAAAATCCGTGGAAGAGGGAAAACGCGCCGAGGATAAATTCTCAAAGAATTTCCTGCTGGTTCAGGGAACCCTATACTTTGACAAACACACACGCCAGCTCTACAGGAAGACAGGCGCTAACTTTGTGCTCTACGCCAAGGACAGAAGGAAAGAAAGAAAAACAGTCACGGCGGACAGAAGGAAGAAACAGATTTAAACATAATTTTCAATTTTAAATTTTCAATTAACAATAAAAAACAAAAGGCCGGTTATATTAACCGGCCTTTTTTAATTGAAAATTGAAAATTTAGAATTGAAAATTCGTTCTACTCCCCAAACAGCGGAAGCGACTTCGACTCGTTCCCCCCGAGCTGTATTGTTATTACATCTGATTTTGAGGTCACATCATTTTCATCCACCGTGGTTAAGACCGCGTTATACATGCCGTCAGGATATGGCATTCCGTCCGTGCGTAATCCGTCCCAGATAACCTCATCGTCAGGCTTGCCTGCCCCTGACCAGTTCCGTATGAGCTCGCTGGAGCTGTTTTTAAGGTCTATGGACCACTTATACATCTCATATTTTGACGACGCTAAAACCCTTATATAAGTCTTTTTATACGCCCCCATTGGCGAGAATGTCGAAGGCTCAGCCTTTAATTCCAGGCCGTAACCGCCGAAGGCATATGAGATGCCGGCTTTATGGCTTAAGCCAAGCTCATTATACACGACGGCATAGTCCACGCCGATATTCTCATAGTTTAACCCGATCCCTCCGCTTATTTCTGAGAGCGTATTATAACCTGCGCGCACGCACAGCGCGTTTATTATCCTGTATTCCGCGCCGGCAAAAAATACCGGATTCTCTTTTATGAAATATTTTTCCATGTCAGCCGCGATTTTCAGGTTGTTGTCCAGCAGTTTTAAGGCGAATCCCAGCCTCATGGTGGAAACAAATTTCTCATCCTGGGAAGAGTACGCGACAGCCATCGGGATTATGTTCTTAAACGCGAGCCCGATGTCTATCATGTCAAACGACTTGAAAAAACTTATGTCCGAATTAAAAGCGGGATATGTCCCGTCAGGAAGGGATTTTAAAAGAACCTTGGCCGTAAGGCCCGCCTGCACCCCGGCTATTAATGACTTGCCGTAACCGGCTGAAATAAAAATATCTTTTATGTCGTCGGTTAAAACCCCTTCTATACCGCCGCCGTCGGCAGCCTCATATCCGCCGTAACCCTGAAACCCCGCGAGGAACGCGAGCCCGCCGTATTTTCCCACGGGCATGTAGTAAGAAATGTATTCCATGTGCGCTCCCTCAAAAAGCATCTCAGCGCCCGCGTATACCGTATTTTTATTGACCGAGTCCAGGGCTGCCGGATTCCACAGGATAGTGGATGGCCCGCCGCAATTTGCCACCGCGGCCTCGCCCATGGCTAAATTGCGAGCGCCGAGCGTCTTATGCAGCACATCAAAAGGTACGCCGCCCAAAGCCGCAAAAACAGCTGAAAACGCCGTAAATACGGCAATAACAAGCATTAATATTCTTTTCATAACCACCCCGGATCAATTTTAGATTTTCAATTTTAGATTTTCAATTAAGGAAGGGAAGACAATCAGACAGTCCCTGTCCTGCATTCCAATCTAAAATTTCAAATATAAAATTTAAAATTTTCTATCTTTTCGGTATGCTCTTTAACCCTTCATTTATGGCTTCCTGCGAAAGGGGCACGTCTTTTAATTTTTTGCTGAGATACGCGTCATAAGCGCCAAGGTCAAAGTTCCCGTGTCCGCTTAAGTTAAAGAGTATCGTCCTCTTCTCGCCTTTTTTCTTCGCGTCAAGCGCTTCGTCTATGGCCGTCCTTATCGCGTGGCCCGATTCCGGCGCCGGGATAATCCCCTCTGTTTTGGAGAAAAGTATCGCCGCCTCAAATACCGGTATCTGATCCACGGCCACTGCCTCGATAATCTTATCCGCGTAAAGCCTGGAAACTATCGGGGACATTCCGTGATACCTTAATCCGCCCGCGTGTATGGCGCTTGGCATGAATTTATGCCCGAGCGTGTACATCTTAAGAAGCGGCGTCATTCCTGCCTCATCGCCAAAATCATACGCGAATTCGCCTTTAGTGAGTGTAGGGCAGGCTGTTGGTTCCACTGCCACGGCGCGGAGCTTCGGTTTTTTCCCGGTAAGCTTGTCCTGGAGGAACGGAAAAGATAATCCTGCGAAGTTCGAGCCGCCGCCGCAGGAGCCTATGACCACATCAGGATAATCTCCCGCCATCTTCATCTGCTTCTGCGCTTCTATGCCTATTATCGTCTGGTGCAGCATTACGTGGTTTAATACCGAACCCAGTGAGTACCTGGAATTCTTTCCCTTTACCGCCGCTTCCACCGCTTCTGAAATGGCTATGCCAAGCGAGCCCGGTGAATTCGGGTCCTCTGCCAGCACTTTTTTTCCGGCTTCTGTCCTGTTTGAAGGCGAGGCAAATACCTGCGCTCCCCATGTATTCATCATCATTTTTCTGTATGGTTTCTGTTCGTATGACACTTTAACCATGTATACTTCCACTTCAAGCCCCATAAGCGCGCAGGCTAATGATATTGACGATCCCCACTGCCCCGCTCCGGTTTCTGTTGTAAGTTTTGTAATGCCCGCTTTCTTATTGTAATATGCCTGCGCTATGGCCGTGTTCGGCTTGTGGCTTCCGGCGGGAGATACGCCTTCGTATTTATAATAGATCTTAGCCGGTGTATCCAGGGCTTTTTCAAGGGCATAAGCGCGGTACAGCGGCGACGGCCTCCAGAGCCTTAAAATATCTATGACTTCGCCGGGTATGTCCACGTGCTTTTTCATGGTCATTTCCTGCTCGATTAACTCCATGGGGAATATCGGCGCCAGATCATCCGGCCCGGCAGGTTTTCCCGTTCCCGGATGAAGCGGCGGTTCCACGGGATTCTTCATGTCAGCCATTATATTATACCAGGCCGAAGGCATGTCCTTTTCAGTGAGCAGGTACTTTTTGTGATTCTGTTTGATAAACATATGACCCTCCAATGATTTAAGCGCGTTTCCACGCAGTATTTTCCCGCACAAATTAATCAATAATATATCATTTTTGTGGGGATTAGTCTATGAATTTTCAATTCTATATTTTCAATTTTCAATTAAAAACCAAAAAACTCCCCGTACTCTGCCGTTAATTGAAAATTGAAAATATAAAATTTAAAATTCGCATTAAAGCCCGTTTACAGCCATATCCTTAGGGCAGGTCACCCTGAACCGGTAGGTTATTTCCTTTTTGTCGCCGGGTTTTAACGTAATCTTCCACACTTTCACCCCGCGGTCCTCTTCGGACGTAACCTTATCGCTCGTCTCATAAAGCTCGACTTTTATCCTGTCATCCTCTGAAAACGGAAGCGGTTCCTTTATATATATGACAGCCTCTTTTGCCTTGTAGTTTTCGGCTGTAAGCCTGTAGCCGAAGTCAACCTTCCTCTCGGACCCGAAAATTCCGCTCTCGCCTTTTTTCTCCTGCAGTTTTTCCTTTTTAATCTTTAAGTTCTCGTCAATGCCGAAGGCGAACTTTACGGTCTGTCCTTTGCGGATGTTCTCGCCGATGGAGGCTTTTCCGGAGTAGTTGCCGTCAATGTAAAGAGTGGTCTCGCCGGGAAGCATTATCATATCGTCGTTATTTTCAAACTCAACCGTAAGATAAGCCGAGTCATTCTGCGACGGTATCGCCGTGTAGAATGTCTCCTTGCGTTTTAGCTTCATTTCTTTGAGCGCGGCTTTTTTCACTTCGCCGGTATTTAAGACATCAAACCTGCCTGTCAGGTTTGCCTTTATGCCCAGTTCGTCGTATTGGTAGTTTTCCACTGCCTCCGGTGCGGCTTCGTATTTTCTTTTTTCCATTACAGCCGAATCAGCGGAGGCTTCCTCACTCAGGGCCATAGGGGCTGCCGCCGCCTTCATCATCATGCCCGCGTTTCCGTTTGCGCGGTATTGCTGCTGTTCTGATAACACCCACGGCCGGGCTATGGGCAGGGTCACATCATATAATGGAGAACCCGTGGCAATTGAAAGTTTTGTATTGCTCCATTTTTCAGTGGTGGACTGCTGTATATTCGCGTAATACTTGGCTTCTATGACGCCCGCCGCAGAATCATAATTGCACTCGTATGAAGGAAACCATCCCGCGTTCGGCACAATATATTTCAGCTTTATGCCCGCCTTAACCTGGCTGTTTGACGCGAGCCTGATGTAGAGCACTTTTGCGGTGCCTGTATTGCGCGTGTAGAGTTCTGAAAGTTCCGACTGCGTTATGTTTATGTCGTCCTGTATCTTTATCATCTGGTTCTCGCATGAACGCTTTTCCTTAAGCGCGGCTTCTATGCCGGCGCTTATAAATGAGAGCACATCCCCGGCATTTTTCACGTCAACCGGCTTTACGCCCATGGCCTCCCCTGACTGTCCGGATGTCTTGGCTGACATATCTGCGTAAAACTTCATCTTGTTCTTCAATACCTCTATCCTGTCCTGCTTTGACTTAAAGAGTTCATTGAGGTTTTCAAGTTTTGCCTTGAGCCTCTTTTCCTCGGCGCTGAGAATTACGTTAGCCTCTACATCCTTAAAATCAAATTCCTTAATAAGGAAAGGCGCGTCCTTATCGCTCTTGTAAACCAGCAAAGTATTCTGGTACATATCGTAAGGCAGCCCCGTAACGGTAAACAAAGTTTCCCCCGCAGCGATGTCCGCAGAAGCAAACCGCTCCACAAGCGCGCGTCCCTGGTAAACAGTAACGTTGGATACGGCAGGATTCAGCTTTACAGCCTCCTGCGCGGCAAATAATGATGACAGCCACAACACGGTAAAAAGCGTTAAAATAATGGTTTTTTTCATGATTCCTCCTGAATTTGTAATATATTAAATTATAAACTTTAGATTTTAAATAGCAAGAAGAAATATGTTATATAGATTCTGAATTCCGGATTAAAAACCCAACAACACTGGTTATTTGCTAAACTCCCCTAAAACGCCATTAATCCAGAATCTAAAATCCAGAATTCAGAATCCGCCTTTATTTGATATTGTCAAGAATTGTGTGTAAATTGTTTTGTTATTTTTTCCCTCTCCCCTTGGGAGAGGGTAGGGTGAGGGGAATAAGACAATTGGTTTCACCTCACCCCAGCCCCTCTCCTAAGAGGAGAGGGGGAGCAGTGGTAGAAGAAAATTAACACGTTTAATATAAGCAAATATGAATTTACACACGATTATATACAATAACCCTTTATTTTTGATTATTGACAATATTCCGTATTCTATTATAATATCTTACACGGCCGGACATGCGCCGGAGTGGTGAAATGGCAGACACAGAGGACTCAAAATCCTCCGCCGGCAACGGCATGTCGGTTCGAGTCCGACCTCCGGCACCATATTTTGCCGAAGGCAAAATATGGTCTAGAATCGGCATCATTATATATACAGTATAGAAGCCGATTCGGTCAATTTTCGATTATCGATTTTCGAAAGTCTTGAAAGCGGCGCCTTACAAAAAAAACAAAAGGGTGATCAAATGAAAAGCAAAGAAGCCAGGAAACACCCACGTTATACAAAGATTATTCAGATGGACTGCGAAGTTGACCGCTTTCCCGACGATTTAACCGGCGAAAAAGCCAAATTAAAAGTTGGCGGCAATTTCAGGGCCACCACCATAAACGTAAGCGAGACCGGCATGCTCATTAACTGCGACTACCTCCTGCCCGAGCGCACAACCCTTAAGATAGTCGTTAATGACAAATCTTTTTCCGGCAAGAAACTCTCTTTTACCGGGCGCATAGCCTGGACAAAAAGAAACGCCTATAAGATTTTCGGGCGCTATGCCTGCGGCCTCCACATAGACAAGGCAAACCAGGACGACATCGAGAGGCTGGTCGAGCATTTCAGCTGATTTATCGATGGACCTTAAAAAACACTCTTCAATCCTTATCCCTGCGGCTGCCGCGCTTTTTGTCTTCTTTTTTTATCTTTCCACTGTCCCCGCATCCGTTTACATGGGCGATGACGGCGAGACCATCACCTGCTTAAAGACCCTGGGAATCCAGCATCCGCCCGGTTACCCGCTCCATACCATGCTCGGCGCCATCTTTACACACATCCCCTTGGGCGACACGAGTTACAGAATATATGTTTTTTCCGCGCTGATTTCCATGGCATGCTTTTTCATGGTGTACCTCATATTCTCCAGGATACTGCCGCTTATGTCCCTGTCAGCCGGGCCTTTTATACGAGTCTTGGCCCCTCTTTTCTTTTCCCTTTCCTTCACGGTGTGGGAGCAGTCCACCATAGCAAAGGGCGGGGTTTACATGCTGAACATCCTTTTTATACTCATTCTTTCATGGCTGCTTATAGAAACGTACTCAAAAAGCCATAACAGCAAAAAGTATTTTTACCTTTTCTTTTTTATCTTCGGGCTGTCCCTGTGCCACCACCACATGACGCAGCTGATAATGGTTCCCGCTTATTTCTTCATGGCATTTAAATCAAAAGTATTCCGGGAATCAGGATTAAAACAATACCTTCCGGCCGCCGCCCTGTTCCTGCTGGGGCTAACCGCCTACCTTTACCTGCCCATACGCGCGGAATCGGCTATCTTAAACTGGGGCTCCCCTTCAACCCCGGAAAATTTCATGGAAGTAATCACACGCTGGCAGTATGTCAGAAGCGAGGGCACCCGTTCGCTTGAAGGTTCCCTGCGCCAGGCTTTAAAGTTCCTGAGTTCGTCAGCCTACGCTTACGCTTACGCCGGCGCGGCGCTGGTAATAGCGGGCATGTTCATGATGTTCCGCAGGGACAGGAACCTTTTCATATTTTTGACAGCCATACCCGCCACGCTGCTTTTTATCACCTCCCTTTACCTTAACCTGCAGAAAGACAGGCTTTATATAATGGAGACGTATATCTCCCCGGTTTACTTCCCGTTTTCAATTTTCGCCGCTTTTGGCGTAATTTTCCTGTATTCATTGCTCAAGCCGGCGCATAAAAAATGGCGGCGGGGTATTGCCGCGGCCCTCGGATGCTCTCTGTTAGCGGCGCAGCTCCTCCTGTTTTATCCGCGGCTGGATAAGAGTTCCTACTTTTACACGTATGACTATAATAAAAACCTTCTGGATTCTCTGGATTATAACTCCATCGCCTTTACCACCGGTGACGGCGTAGTTTTCCCGGGCTGGTATTTTAAATACGTGAAACATTACAGGCCCGATGTGACGCTGGTAGGTTCGGCAGTATTGCCAATGCAGTGGGTCAGGGACAATATTAAAAAACAGAACCCCGCTGTGCGCGTGCCGGCCATCACCACGAAACAAATCGGCACCGAGTCCACGGGTTTAATTATTAACGCCATTATAAAGATGAACTATTCCTCTTTCCCCCTTTACTATTCATATAACAAACCCGAGGAAAACGCCATGAAGGACGGCCTTATGCTCATGCCCAAAGGCATTATTTTTAAGGTGCTCCGCGTTGACCAGGCTGTACCCACATATAATTACGCCGCGGCCCTTGACAGCATCTGGAAGTTTTACAATTTACGCGGCATCTTTGACAAGCGCGGGAAAACAGTCGACAAAAAGACCCTGGATCTTTTTGTGCATGACTACTCCGTTTCACTTAATTCAACCGGCACTTTTTTTGAAGATGCCGGTTTAAACGACAGATCCCTTTACTATTTTACCCTGGCGCATTACTTCGCCCCCGAAGACCACGAATACATTTATAACATGGGCAACGGCTACTACAACACGGGGAATATGGAGAAAGCCGCGGAAATGTACAGGGAGAGCGTGCGCATAAAACCGGATTATGAGAACGGCTGGTACAACCTTGCGGTTACAAGCTACGGCCGTAAGGATTATGCCGAAGCGCTGCGCTGCTTTAAGAAAATAAAGGAGTTAAACCCGTCGCGCTCCGACGTGGACCCCTATATAGCCTTCATAGAAAAACTCGACACCCTCGGAATAAATAATAATAAATAAAAAAGGCGGGCATCAGCCCGCCTTCATATATTGGTAATTCGTAATTATTAATTAGTAATTGCTGTTTTAGTTGGTCCTTCTGTCCACAACATACTCCGACTTAGGGAATTTCTGCGCGTACTGTTTGAGCTCGGAGGCTATGTCCGCGGCCTGCGCGAAATGCGAAAGCTTCCTTTTTACGTTCCAGACTATGCTCACGGACAGGGTCATAAGCGGGGTCCTCATTTCCTCGCCGCGCCTTGAGTTTGTCACTATATAGCCTTTTTCCCTGTCGGGTTTCTCATAATGCTGTTCGATAAGCAGGTCAAAGGACTTGATAAGCTCCGAGCATATCTTGGCGTAACGGTCGTGGGTGGTTATGACCACAAAATTATCCCCGCCGCAGTGTCCGGCGATATCCTGCTTTTCCCCGTTTTCCTTGACAACGTCATAGATGACGGCCGATAGGAATTTTAAGACTGCGTCGCCTTTTTCATAACCGTAACGTTTGTTATAATATTTGAAATCCTTCATATCTATGTAGCACACCGCAAGCTTCGCGTCGTCATCCATCCTGCGGTTCATTTCCTGCTGCACAAAAAGCGCGTCAGGCAGTCCGGAAAGCGGGTTTATCCGGCCGTTCTTTTTCGCGAATTCATAAACTTCCGAATCAAGGGTGATATTAAGGTCAAATACATCCGGCGATTCGACTTTATCCTTTAAAAGGTCATCCTGAAGGAATTTCGAGGATGTGATAAGGTCATTGATTCTGAGATTGTATTTTTCCAGGATATCCCTGATCGCGATTATTTTCTTGATCATGGTTTTTGAAAATTTCCTGTGGCCTGAAGGCAGCCTTACCGGTTTGATCAGCCCGAGGCTTTCCCAATAACGCAGGGTTCTTTCTGATAATCCGCATAATTTTGCTGTTGCGCCTATCCCGACTAGTTTTTCTTTCATAATTTCCCCTCTTTCGAGTTTGTATTTTGGAGATTTCCAGTTACTAATATTAGTATATCAAATGTAATATATTTTGTCAATTACCCTGATTGCAATTTACACGATTAAAGTGGCGTTATAATTGAACCGGTTTTATAAAATATATTAATAATTGCCGCTATTTCGGCACTTGTAATGATAACTGCCTTTAAAATAAGGTTTTTCGTTGAATTGTAAGTTTCATCAAGCTTGCCTGCAAAATGATATAAAACCCACTTGACAACAGGCAAAAAATGAAATATCATAATTCAGTCAGCAAACCGCGGACTTATATCTGCGCTATTCGTGACCGCGGACAATTTGACATACATTATGAAGGCGGTGTTAATATGGCAAAAAAAGCAGTTAAAAAAGCAGTAAAGAAAGCAGTCAAAAGATCGGTAAAACATTCCGTCCCTGTAACTGAAGCTGTAAAAGCAAAAACCGGCTCTAGTATCCTTCAGCCAATCATTGTTGCTTCTGTCATCTTCATAGCGGCCATTGTCCTTGGAATTGTTTATTCCAACATGAGGACAGCCAAGCTCGCTAAAGACGCGGCAAACGCCGCTGCTACAGCTACCGCTTCGGTTCCCACGCCGGTGCCCGCGACCACAAGCATCCAGATTAAAGACCCCAAGACCGGAAAAATAGTAACCGTACCTGTCAGCCCTGCTTCTGCCAGTACTTCAAATCAGGCAGCCGCCGCTGCTTCAGCCCCCGGGCCGGTCCCAACTTCTTCAAACATCCCGTTAAGGTGCAAAGTATATTTTAAGCCCCTTGATTCAAAGGACAAAATACACCGCATAGACATAGAGGACGCGGAGTATCTCTACGACAGCGGCAAAGCGATATTTGTTGACGCCCGCGGCGCGAACGAATATGAAGAATCACACATTAAAGGCTCCATAAACATCCCTGCCGGAAGCCCTGTTGAACTGGTGGAAAAGTTCAGGAAACAGATCGGCAATAAAGTAGCAGTGACATACTGCCACGGCGTCGGATGCCACCTTTCAGACAAGACAGCGTACTTATTATATGACAACGGATTCAGGAAGGTCGCTATTTTCTTCGGCGGCTGGCCCAAATGGAACGAACATAAATATCCCATAACAGTCAGGGCGGCGGCTCCCGCTGCTGCGGCGCCGGCAGTTGCAGCGCCTGCGGCACAGCTTTCACCCGCCCCGCAGAAATAATGAAAACAGTCATAAAAGTATTATCACACCCCGGGACGCTTGCCTTTTTTAAGGTGGCCCTCGGGGTGCTTTTTCTTTTTTCCAGCATTACAAAGATAACAAATCCCGCGAAAATGATGGATTCAATCGAAGCGTATAAGATGGTCCCGCACATGTTTGTCTCCCCCATGGCCCTTGTCATCCCGTGGCTGCAGGTCATTGCAGGGCTGTTCCTTCTGCTTGATATTTTTGTCCAGAGCTCGGCAGTCATTATTTCAGGGCTTCTTTTAGTCTACACCGTAGCCATAGCACAGGCTTTCGCGCGGGGCATGCAGATAGAATGCGGGTGCTTTGACCTGATTGAGTGGATGGAGCTGAAAGTGGGCTGGCCGGCAATAATAAGGGACCTGGTGCTGCTGGGCATGTCCGGAAGCCTGGTGCTTTTTGATAAAAATACGGTTAATATGTACGGACTGGTTAAAAAGATCTTCAAATAATTGTGTTTTATGGATATTTGGCATCCACGCTTTTATACGCCGGGATTTACAGGAATTTTTTCAATTTTTGGATCGTCCTCTTGTGTTCCATTTCATTGTTGGAAAAAACCACATTATACTCATCCGTAAGCAATTTGCTCCTTAACACAAAATCCCTGCCGTATTCGTCCGTGAATTTCGCTTTTGTATGTTTTGTTATAAGAAAGAACGGGGCGAAGTTTTCCGGGGTGAGTTTTCCGCGTACATCCACAAATGTTTTTGCCCCGCCTTTTATGACCAGCATCAGCTCCCCTATGGTGGCTCCCAGGGACCTGACTTTTCCCGAGTGCAGGAACACCTTCCTGAATTCCCCGCCTGTTTCCACGGCAGTATCGGTAAAGGCAAAGTACAATATGTCGCATGGCGCCTTGGAATGCTTTGAAGCGTCAAATTTCCGGCCGTTTAATAGAAGATTTTTTCTGTCCGCGTAAAAATAATCACCTGTGTAGTAGTTCCCCGCCAGCGAATATAACGGCTCCATGTCTTCATCAAACACCGCTATGCCAAGGCACACAAAAGGCACGCCGCTTAGATAATTATCCGAGCCGTCCACGGGGTCAACAATGACATAACGCATGGGCGTTTTTAAGCGGCTGTTTATAACCATGGGAACACGCAGTTCTTCGGAAATTATTGAGGCTTTTATGCCGGAATGTTTTTTAAGCGCGGAAATTATTTTTTTCTCAGTGTAGGCATCAAAATATTTTGTTATGTCACCCTTGTTATTTATCCCTGTCTTACCCGCAGGCAGGCCCTTTAAGATAGAGCGGCGGGCATCCTTAAATATGCTTTCAAGCAGCTTTTTCATTACTTTTTATAGAAGATAATTGATTCCATATTAACAGCCGCATACCATGTCGGGGTGCTTAAAAAATCCCCATAAATGGTTTTGGTCCCGTTCGGCAGCGTGAACGGATTTTGCCCTATCACGTTTCCCGTACTGTCAAACGTATACTCCGCGCCGTTTCCGCCGATCTCAATGGTATCATTTTCCTTTGCTGTAAATGTATAGCTGTTATTGGCGTCGCAATAAGCGTCGCTTACGGCATAAGTCGTGGGCAGTATCCACTGGTCAAACGACTCGGAATGCGCGTTAATCGCCACCCAGCCGCTTGACGCTGTTGAATAGCCGGTAGCGTTATAAACCGTGATTTTAAGTTCCTGGCCGCAGCCTGAAAATAACAGCATAAATATTACGATGATAGAAGCAACAACAGCTTTTTTCATGTAAACACCTCCGTTTAATTGGTTACTATATGATATTAGAATCACACGTTTTTTTCAAGGGTAAAATTCAGCCTTTACACGCGGGTTATCCGCTTTATTTGGAAATACTGAACTCCACGGGCAGTGTATATATCATTCCTTTGACATACGGATTTATGTAGGTGTGGGTCCTTTTCTGGGAGACTTTCAGCCCGGGGTCAAGGGGCCTGACATAAAACTTGAAAGTCTTAAAATAACGGGTTTCATTAAAAGGCATGGTGAATTCCGCCATGGCCGCGGTAATACCATCCGGAAGGGTAAGTTCATAATCAACTTCCTTTAAAAGGAAGAATTTATTCAAGGTTGTATTTCCCTTCACATCCGGCTCAGCTCCGGAAACAATGTTTGAAAACAGGGCCATTGACTCGGCTTCATTTAGTTCCATGTGCGTATTTTTAACCGATACAACCCTTACATTCATGGAATTGCCGGACCATTCCTCGTTTACATGTTCCTTATAATCCACGGGATTCCAGGATATCGGCTCAACTCTTCCCTCCGCGGCATCATATGCGCCAGTAAAATCCATTATGTGCCAGTCAGGGTCATATTTCCCCTTTTCAAGGGGCTTAATATAATATTCCACGACATAATGCCCGCTCCAGTATGATATCCTCGCCGGAATTGAAATTGAGCGCAAAAGGGCTGTGGCTGCCCTGCATTTTTCAAGGTTGTTTCCGCTGCCATTGCCGATGGCCTCGGCGCCCGATGAATACGCTTCATGCGGATTTGAAAATACCCCTTCCGGCTCAGCCTTTGCGGTAATTGACGCCTTTACATAATTAAATACGGCTTCAGACGCGTAAACAGCGTTTTTGCGCCTGTGTTCAGGCAGGGTTTCAAGGATGGCTGCGGCTGTCTTTGATATTACAGGCTTTGAAAATTCAGAGTACCTGGCCGGCAGCAGGAATTCTTTCGCCCGCAGCGGAAATGTTTTTTGTATCATATACCCGAAATCAGGCATGGCCGGTTTTTTCGCCATCTCGCCTTTTACAAGGTAATATATCCTGAACTTATGCGCCGTAAGCGCCTGTTCATCAGCCGCAAAAACAGCGGAACACACAAGCAACATTGCCAGGGCCGCAAGGTATTTTTTCACTAGGACATGTGCCTCATGAGCATGATGGCCAGAAGGAAGTAAAATATCAGAACCATTATGTCGGTAATGGCGAAAACCAGCGGGTTCGTGGATACTACCGGATTAATGCCCATATTTTTTAAGACAAGCGGAACGAGCGTTCCGTTGAGTGTGGCTATAAGCACCGTGGTAAATATCGTTAACCCCGTCAATACCGCTATCATGGGGCTGTTAAGCCACGGTATGGTGATTGCCGCCACCAGCCCGCCGATTATCAGGGCCATGACCAGGCCTTCAAGCAGCTGATTGAATAATATATTAATGACCTTTTGGCCTTTTAATTTTCCCAGGATCAGCCCCTCTATGATAATCGCGGAAGACTGCCCTCCGACGCTTTCGCCCATGGCCGTAATCAGCGGTATGAAAAACGCCAGTGCCAGCACCTTAGAGAGCGCCGTTTTTTCAAAATAATGCATTATGAATCCGCATGTAAGGCCCGATATGACGGTCGTAATAAGCCACGGCAATTTGACCTTCAGCCTGGTAAAAAATGAGGCGTCAAAGACATTGATGTCAGCGCCCTGAATTTTCAGCACCTCATCCGCGTTTTCCATGGCCATGTCATCCACGGCCTTTTTAAGGGTCACCGTCCCCATTATACGCTCCGCGTCATCCACTACCGGGATGGCGAGGTATTTTGTCTTCCTGAAGAGCTCATTTACCTCTTCCTGCGTCATTTTTGCGTTCACAACTGTTAAGGCCGTGTTCATAATCGCGCTTACGGCCTTTTCAGGCGGCGCCATGAGCAGTTTGCGCAGCGGCAGGACGCCTTTCAGTATCTTAAATTCATTAACCACATATGTGTAGAATATCATGTCCTCGCTGGCAGCCTCGCGCAGCAGCTTTATTGTTTCGCCGGCAGTGGTTGTCTCAGGCACAGCTATATAGTTGCTCTCCATCTCATAATCAAAAATCTGTGGCATAGGGCTCCTTTAGGGTTCCGGGTGCAAAGTTATTGTTTCAGGGTAAAACCTGTATGGGCCCTGAACCTTGTACCTTGTACCCTTTTATATCTTCCTTATTCACATAATAACATATAAACATATTTTCGTCAGCATGCGGATTCGGGTGCGCTTCCTTAACCGCACGCGGGTACAGCGCTTCTATCCGTTTTATCTCGCTTACGTCGGATGGCCTGACTATCAGCATTACCCCTTTGCGCCCTTCAAGCTGGCCATTAAAAACCTTTACTTCACCGTTAATGTATCCAAATGACGCCTTTTTCCTCGTTAAAAATTCGCATACCACTTTCTGTTCCCAGGGATAAAACCCGTAGATTTCTTTTGCCACTGATATTAAGCCGTAATATTCAGGGCTTTTTTTTATCAAAACTTCAGCAATCGCGTTTGCCTCCGGGGAGAACGAGGAAAATGTGGAAGCTTCCTTTGGATATTCAATAAAATACTGCTTAACATTAATAAAACCCGCCGAGATTATTATTACACCGGCCAGCAGGAAAAAATATGCCTGTTTTTTATTGAACATGACAAGTACGGCGCGTATTTCCCTTAACCCTATTACCATGAACGCGCATACCGCCGGGACAAGCCCCAGTATCCTGTATGCCTGAGGCGCTTCCACGCTTATGGCGGACATCCCCGCCGCAAGAGTAACAAATAACCAAATTGTTAACAGAATATTCCTTCTCCTGAACATTCCGGAGAACAGTCCAAAGGCAAAAAGCGCCCCGGAAACCGCGTCAAGCATGGGTTTTTTGTAAAGGTTATGCCTGCCGTTATAATCCCCTTCAAAATTAAACATCAGCAGGTGCGTGCTTATGGCTTTATAAAGCGGTTCAAGTCCGCCCGCGTTCTTAATGTCTTTAAGGATATTTATGTCATTTATCCTCTTGGTAAAGATTGCCGGGTTGACCGCGGCGAAAGCCAGCAGCGGCAGAGATACCGCTAACGCTGTTGCAAAAAGGCAGAAAATACGGATAAGCGGAATCTTTTCCTTTTTATCGGATCCTGTGAGCGATATTATCAGGGCATGAACAGCTATAATTAAAGGGACAAAATATGCCGCGCTGAAGGAGTAAAAATTCAGCCCCATTACTGCCCCGGCCGCGATTGCGTAAAACGGTTTCCTGCCGTCTTTTATCTTTACATAAAAATATAATGTCAGTACCTCCAGCATGAGCGTGGGCATGCCCAGGAAAGCCACCCTGGAAAATGTTATGTGCCAGCGCGTTAGGCACAGCAAAAGCGCTCCGGCCAAGGCCAGGGGTTTATCCTTCAAAAACGCCCGGAGAAGGAAGTAAAACGCGGCCACGCTTAAAGACCCGGTTAAGGCGGAAATATACCTCATGGAAACAGCGTCCTCGCCAAAAGCCTTCATAAAGGCGGCCGCCATGTAGAAAAACATGGCCGGCATGTCGGTGAGCCTTGCTATCCATATCCCGGGAAGCCTGCCTTCAATTATATTTAAGGCTTCATTTCCGTTCTGCGCCTCGTCATACCAGACTCCAGCCGGCAGGCCTGCCAGGTCATAGAACCTTAAGCCGAAAGCCAGCAGCATAATCCCTGAAAAAATCATAAACTCGGCTGCCCTGCTTAATTTTACTTCCCCGCCTGTTGCCTCCCCTGCCTCAGGCCTAAATGCCGCGAAAACCAGGCCGGCAGCCATGAAAGTTATCCCGAGCCAGAGCCATATAAAGGAATGGAAAGACATAATATACTGCCCGGCGGAAACCGCTATAAGGGAAAAAACCAGGAATAACGACGGTAAAACATCCTTTTTTTCAACCTTAGCGTCATTCACGGCATAAGGCGCCAGGCATAAAAGAATCAGATATACAATTATCAGCTTATAAGAAATCACTTCCCTGAATATGGCGTCAAGTGAGGCCAATAAAATCAGCCCCAGCAGTATAAAAGCCAGTACAGTTTTTGATATTTTTGTCATTTCCGCCTGCGTTTATCGCGGTATCCCCGCGTATTTTATCCCGTTATTATTATAGTGATTAAAATATAAAAGGCAATTACTAATTTATAATGACTAATTACGAATCAAGGAGTGTTTTCACGCATTATTATAATAAAACGCGATCACGCACCTTTATTGGTAACTTAGTAATTGGTAATTAGTAATTGCCTTAATTAATTGCCCTTAAAAAAGCTCTGTCTGATCCGAGTTCGGCAGCGATCCTGATATGTCGTTTAGCTTCAGGAATTCAGCAACGTTTTTATTTATCCTCGTCCTTTTGATAATATCCTCTATGGACTTGAATTTATCCTTAACCCGCTCTTTTGCTATGGCTTCAGCCACCACGCCGCCCAGCGACGGGATGATCGTCAGCGGCAGCCTTATTTTACCCGAGTCAACCGTAAACAAGAACGGGTCGGACGTATAAATATCCACGTTAAGGAAGTCAAAACCGCGTTCCTTCATTTCCAGTATGACCTCCACCACCCCTATCTGGTCCTCTTCCTTTTTGGCGTTCTGCCTTTTATCCTTTTTCTCGCGCATCTTCATCTCAAGCTCGCGCTTGGCGTGGCCGAGTTTTTTCATGTCCATGAAGGCGAAATCATATTCAAAACCCTCTTTGTCCCTGTTAAAATAATCAGAATAGAAATAGAGGGGCTGGTGCACTTTCATGTAGGCTATCCTGAATGCCATTATGGCATAGGCGGCCGCGTGCGCCTTCGGGAACATGTACTGTATTTTTTTGCACGACGCTATGTACCACTCGGGCACCTTGTGTTTTTTCATGATGTCTTCCCATTCAGGGGTCAGGCCTTTGCCCTTCCTGACGCTCTCGGTTATCTGGAAAGAGACGTCCTTGGCAATGCCTTTTCCTATGAGAAAGGTCATGATGTCGTCCCTGACGGATATGACTTCCTTTAACGTGGCGGTCTTATTCTTTATGAGGTCCTCGGCATTGCCGCGCCACACATCAGTGCCGTGGGAGAGCCCCGACACATATACAAGCTCGCTGAATGTTTTTGGCTTTGTCATAGCGAGCATTTCCCTGGTAAACCTGGTGCCGTACTCAGGCACTCCAAGCGTGCCTATGGGCGGCGTATAATTCTTCGGGTCCACCTTCAGCACCGACACCCCGGAAAAGAGCTTCATGGTGTCCTTGTCGTCTAAGGGTATGTCATTTACGTTAATTTTTAACTCTTCACATATCCTTTTTAAGCTTGTCGGAAGGTCATGTCCGAGCGCGTCAATTTTTACCAGCGCGTCGTGTATGTATTCATAATCAAAATGCGTTGTAATTGTCTGAAAATCATTAGGCGGGTTCTGGACCGGCGTAAAATCGTATATGTCCTTTGCCTTAGGCACAAGCATCATGCCGCCCGCGTGCTGGCCTGTGGACCTTTTTACCCCGGCGCACCCCTTGGCCACGCGTTCCTTGTCCGCTTCCTTTAGCTTTCTTTTGGTCTTTTCCTCATACTTGGGTATGTATTCCTTTTTTATGGTCTTTTCCTGTATGGTGCCTATTGTGCCGGCGCGGAAGACCTTGTCCGAACCGAAAAGCTCGACTATGAATTTATGTATCTTTTCCTGGTATTCCCCGGAAAAGTTAAGGTCTATATCAGGCACTTTTTCGCCTTTGAACCCCATGAATGTCTCAAAAGGAATGTTAAAACCGTCCCTAACGGTCTTTTCATCGCACACGGGGCAGGCCTTTTCCGGCAGATCCACGCCTACCAGGTCGGTATGGACAAACTCACTGTGCTGGCACTTGGGGCACACATAGTGCGCCTGCATGGGGTTTACTTCTGATATGCCGCAAAGGAACGCCACCATTGAAGACCCAACCGAGCCTCTGGACCCTACGATGTAACCGTCGCTGTTGGATTTTTCCACCATTTTTTTAGCGATCAGGTAAAGTACCGAATACTTGTTTCCTATGATGGCGTTTAATTCCCTGTCCACCCGCTCCCTGACTATCTCAGGAAGGTTTATTCCGTATATCTCAGCGGCCCTGTTCCATGAAGCGTCCCTTATCTCATCGTCCGAGTTATCTATGGTTGGCGGGTTTAAATCCTTGGGCACAGGCCTGATGTTTGCCTCTATCATGTCCGCGATTAACCTGGTGTTCTTCACCACGACCTCATGGGCCTTTTCCGAACCAAGGTACATGAATTCTTTTAGCATGTTATCCGTGGTCCTGAAGGATAAGTCCGCGGTACCCGTATCTCCGATATCATCATATCCCTGGCCCGACATTATTACTTCCCTGTAGATCTTATCGTCATGTTTTAAAAAATGCACATCGCCGGTGGCGACCACAGGCTTGCCCAGTTCGGCGCCGAGGGCGCATATCTGCATGTTTATGGCGTTTAAGCTGTCCTCTGAATCCACCCTGCCCGACCTGATTAAGAACTTATTATTTTCATTTGGCTGTATCTCAAGGTAATCATAGAACGAAGCTATCTGTTTTATTTCCTCCGGGGTTTTCCTGTTAAGTATAGCCTGGTAAACCTCTCCCAAATAACACGCGGACCCGACGAGCAGCCCTTCCCTGTTATTCATCAGAAGTTCACGGGGAATGTTAGGTTTCTTATAAAAATGCTCCAGGTGCGAAAGCGATACCAGCCTGTAGAGATTGCGCAGGCCCGCGCTGTTTTTTACCAGCAGTACCATATGAAAAGGTTTTTCCGTGAATTTTTCCCCATCCTTATCCTCCCTGTCTATCTTAATGTTCTGTTCCATAAGATAGCCTTCCATGCCGAGTATCAGCTTCAGCGCGAGGGGTGATTTCCTGTCGTTTACTATCTGATACGCTTCCGGGTATGAGTGCACGACTCCATGGTCTGTTATGGCGGCTGCCGGGTGCCCCCAGGCCGCGGCTGTCCTTAAGTACTGCTTCACGCTCATAAGCGCGTCCATGGCGCTCATCTGCGTGTGGGCGTGGAGTTCCACCCTTTTTTCCGGTGCCGTATCAGCCATAACCGGCTCTTTTGTCAGCTGCATTTTCTTGACCCTGCCGGTTATCTCCATCTCATTGGGGTAATAATCCGCCTCAATAAGGACCCTTGCATATTTTATGTCCTTTATCGCGTTAAATAATCCGTCATCATCATCAAGCCAGCATGAAAGTTTTATGGTTTCCTTTTCATCTGTCATATAAAAAAATATTATTTTCGCGTTATTGCCTTCCCTGCCCTGCATGTCACGCCAGTACTTCTTTTCATCCGCGACAAAGACCCTGCCTTCTATGACATACTTGCCCTTACCCAGTATATTCTCAAGGGCTATTTTTTCTCCGGGTATTTCCTCATCCTTAAGTATCTTGCTGGGCGGGACTTTGGGTTTCGCGACTTCCATGGTCCTTACAATATTTACCGGCTTCTTATCGGCCTCGGTCTTTTCAGCCACTTCAACGGCAACTTCCACGGGCCCGCCGCCAAACTCCGCCATTTTCTTCTTTAACTGCTGAATTGCTTTCTTTTCCGTTATTTTTGTGTAAGCCAGGTCCGTAAAACATTTAACGACTACAGCGCCATCTTTTTCTTCAGCCACAGCGTAATCAAGCCACGTCTTTTCAACGCCCGGCAGTTCCTTAAAAAAGGGCCAGAAAGAGCTTATAATAGCCGCTGGTTTCATATCTTTAGAGAAATTAAAACGGAATACAGGTGTTTTATTGGCTGATTTGAGGATATAGGCCCCGAATTTCTCGAGCTGGGCTGTGTTAAACGGCTTAAAAACGTCCATTTTTACGAGTATCTCGCCGCTTTCATTGTCTGCGAACTCAAGGGAATTGAACTTAACAGATGAGAAGAACTCATCCGTGGATTCCGCCCCATATAAGTCTTTAATGGCGGTTTTTGTCTCTTCATCGTTTATGTTAAGGTTATAGCTGAAAGCCATATAATATCCTTTAAATGTATTCTATATTCCGGATTCTAAATTCTGGATTTACCGCTAAAAAATTATACACTTTTACGGATTTTTATCAATAGGGATAATTTTCAATTTTGAATTTTATATTTTCAATTAATAGTAAAATAGCCAACATGCTGTTAGTTTAATAACATCGAATAAAGGCAACCGGGTATTATCTCCAATTGAAAATATAAAATTGAAAATTCAAAATTAATTACTTAAATAAACCTTTCAGCAGGTTATTCGTCCCGCCGCCGGCTATCTTTTTAGTTATGTCGGACTTGGCTTTGTCTATGTCCTTATTGTTGGCGGATATCTTGTCCGTTATCCCTTTTATCTGTTTGTCCGCTTCGGCTTTTGCTCCGTCAGCCAGTTTTGTTACCTCTTTCATCTTGTCCTTTATCGCCTGCTCTATGGCCTTGTTCACGGCGGCTTTTGCTTCGGCCACTTTCTTTCCGTATATCTTATCCACGGCTTTTTTCAGCCTCTCGCCTATGTCCGATGTGACGCTGATGGATGAATCCTTTTCCGCGCCCCTCATCATGATATCTATCTGGAAAGCGTCAATATTGCTTAGCACCTGGTATGTCAGGTTGTTCTTATCCGCGGAAGCGAACTCCACGTCCTTTTCCCTTATTTCGCCGTTAACCGTCAGCGCCGCGTCTGTCGAGCGTACTTTTATCATGTACGCGGTTTTTGCCTTTGGTATGGTGATGCCGCCGAAATCCACCTTATTAAGCCCGGCTGCCGACGCCGGCAGGTTGGCCACTTCAACAACTATGGAATCATCGCGCTCCTCCACGTGGTATATGGATGCTTTTACGGAAATTGTCTGCGAAGGATTGTCAAGCTGCAGCGACACCTTAAGCGGTTTTCCTGTAATCCCCTGCTCTATGGCGATGTCGTCTATCTCGCCGCGCATGAAATAACCAGCAGTGTTGTTTTTCCCGTCAACAGAGAGGACCATCTTTTTTATCCAGAATCCCGGATACCTGGCGTCATATGAGAAAATTACTTCCCTTCCCACGCCCCTTTTAACCACCGTGGCCTTCTTATCCTTCTTTTTCATCACGGGAATGTATTTATTCGCCATGTCAATATACTGCAGTATCCTGGTTACCTTGTCATACCACACAGGGCCTATGAGGGCTTTTTCAACTGATTTGGCGTCAAGAATGTTTATATTTACCGCTGACATCACTTTTTTTATGTCGTTTTCCTTGCCTTCGTTAATTGCGTCATAAGAGGCTTTTGTTACATCAGCCACTGCCTTTACGTCGTCTTTGGCTTTATTTACGCTATTAGTCAGTTCGTCCGCAGTCTTTTTGATATTATCAAGTTCCGCCAAAGCCTGCTGGCCTTTTGCCAGGTCCTGCACTCCTGCTATCTTTGTTTCCTTTACCTTCTTTATGGATTCCTGGACTGCCTTTAACTTGGCGTCAGCGTCCACGGCTTTAATCGAGGCTTCAGCGGCTGTTTTGGCGGCCGTAACGTTTTTAGCGGCGTAATCCGCGGCTTTATATGACTCAAGCGTTTCCTTATTAATATACTTTTTATAATCCAGGTTCTTGACGTCCTTTAGGTCCGACAATTTCGCCACAGGCATCTTCTGTATCTCTTTTGAGGCCTTGTCAGCGGCCTTATCAAGCAGCTTGGCCGCGAAGCTGTTTTTCGCGTCTTTCTTTTCTTTTTCTATCTTTTTCGCGTCAGCGGGCGCGAGGAACCCGGAGTCTTTCCTGTCCGTGCCAACCGCGAGGTTTATCACCGAAACATTGTCTATGATGAACTTTTTTTCCAGCAGGGGCAGGAACATGAAATCCGCGGTAATCTCGGAGGTCTCAAAAAGATTTTTAAATTCCTTATTCCTGTCAGCCACAACCAGCCCTTTTATTGTGGTTTTAGACTTCAGCAGGTCGATCTTAACCGAGGCAATGCTTACCTTTGCCATGAAAAGGCTTTTGCCCTGCCAAATGAGGGCCGCCTTCACGAGGGAGTTTAAAAAGAAAACGTCAAATATAATAATGATTGCCAGGATAATCCCGGCGTATATGAGCCCTTTTTTTCTGAACATATTATTCCCCCTTGAAGTTTTCATAAATTTTATAGAAATTTGTCATCTTTACCATTTTTACAATTTTAAACTTATCCACGGCCGCCTGCATGTTCTTCCTGTAAAAAGGCACGAACCCCGCCATTGCTATCCAGACAAACGGGGTTAATACTATCGCGATAATAAAATCCCCCATGATGACGGTATAGTTAAACTTGGAAAACGGCACCACCGGCATTGCCATGAGTTTTGACCCCAGCTGTTCAAAGAACGGCGCCGTAAGCACGGCATAACCGATCTTGTCGCCTATGTGGTCTATGCCGAAAGCAAGGCCTTTAAATATAAGGATACTTAAAAGGAAGAATGAGTAGTTGCAGTTGAGCAGCAGGGCTATTAAAAATATTCCCCAAAAGGCCACAGGCGCCGGCATCATAAAAGCCGCAAACATACCGAGCACCGCGCCAAGGGCAATTTCACCCGGCTTCGTGTTTGAATTCAGGATGCTTAAAAGATTAACGAACATTTTTACCATAAAATTCCTCCCTGATACGATTTTAATTTATTTCATAAAACCCGCATAATCACAGGTTGTCATTGCGAGGAACCGTTTCTGCCCCATGGTGACGAAGCAATCTCGCTCCGCCCTCTAAAACAACAGGATTGCTTCGTCGGCAGAGTGCTAAAAACGCCTCCTCGCAATGACAGACAGACACGAATGTTGAAGCAAAAAACGCTTTATTAAAATATCTTTTTTATCTCTTTTTTAAGCCTGTCCCTGTATTCTTTCTGCATGCTGGCGTATTTTAATATGGCCATTATGTACTCGAATTTATCGCCCGTGTCGCACCTGGTGCCTTCAAATTCATGCGCAAGAAGCCCCTCAACAGTCATTAAGGTCTTTAACGCGTCAGTCAGCTGTATCTCGCCCTTGGCCCCGGGTTTTGTGTTCTTGATATAGGTGAATATGGATGCCGGCATTACATACCTGCCCACTATGCCGAGGTTTGAAAAAGCCTTTTTAACCGGGGGCTTTTCCGCCAGGTCCAGCACTTCAAATATCCTTTTTGATATGGTTTTGGGTTTAATTATGCCGTAAGAACTTATCTTTTCCTTTGCCACAGCCTCAACGGCGATGACGCCCTTGCCGTGTTTTTCATGGATGGATATCATCTCCTTCATAACCGGCTTATCCGAAAATATCAGGTCATCCGGAAGGAACACGGCAAAATCCTCGTTGCCTATGAAATCCTCGGCGTGAAGTATGGCGTGTCCGAGCCCCATGGCCTCTTTTTGCCTCACGGAAAATATATTCACATTCTCAGGTATCCTTTTTATTTCCTCAAGACCCTTTGCATTTTTATTTTTGTTGAGAAAATATTCCAGATAAAAATTCCTGTCAAAATAATCCTCTATGCTGTATTTTTCCTTGGAAGTTATAAAAAGTATGGATTCTATCCCTGAGTCTATGGCTTCTTTTACTATGAAGTGAATGGCCGGCAGGTCGATAATCGGTAGCATTTCCTTGGGAATGGCTTTGGTGTAAGGCAGGAACCTGGTGCCAAGGCCCGCCACGGGTATTACGGCTTTTTTTATCTTCATTATTCTTTTTTCCCCTTTTCCTTGGAATATAATATGCTGTTGAGTTTTGAAAGTATTATTTCCTTTATGGCCGTACCCCTGTCTTCCTTTAAAACCGCGTCCGCGATCTCAAGCGCGTCCTTAAAATCTATGGACCTGATAAGTTTTTTAACCGAAAGGATTGAGGACGGGCTGACTGAAAGTTCGTCTATGCCGAGGCCAATGAGCAGGAACGCCAGATGCGGTTCGCCCGCCATCTCGCCGCATACGGAAACCTTTATGCCGTTTTTATGGGCGTTTGTCGCGATCATCTTTATCAGCCTTAAAACAGCCGGATTAAGCGGGTCGTACAGGTACGATACCGCCTCATTTCCCCTGTCTGTTGCCGTTGTATACTGTATCAGGTCATTGGTCCCGATGGAAAAGAAATCCACCTTTTTGGCTATCTCATCCGACATTAGCGCCGCGGACGGGACTTCTATCATGACGCCGACTTTCATGTTCGCGTCAAACTTTACCTCTTTCCTTTTCAGGTCGTTCTTTACCTCTTCCAATATCTTCTTTGCCTCTTCTATCTCTTCCGGTACTGTAATCATGGGAAACATCAGTTTAACTTTTCCGAAAGCCGACGCGCGCAGTATGGCGCGCAGCTGGAGCTTGAATATATTTATGTTTGCCATCGTGAGCCGGATTGCCCGGAGCCCAAGGAACGGGTTTTGTTCAGGCGGTATCTTAAAATACGGAAGAAATTTATCCCCTCCTATATCCAGTGTCCTTAAGCATACCGGCCGCGGGTTCATTTTCTGGACCACTGCCTTATACGCCTCAAACTGCTCCTCTTCAGTCGGGAGGTTTGATTTGTTTATGTATATGAATTCCGTCCTGAAAAGCCCGACTGCCTCGCCGTTATTTTCAAGCACCGAACCGACTTCCTCAGGAAACTCAATATTCGCCGACAGGTCTATCTTGTGCCTGTCCCCGGTAATCGCGTCAAGTTTTTTAAGCCTTTTTAACATCCTCAGTTTCAGCAGGTGCTTTTTTCTTTCTTCCTTGTAAGCGGCCAGTATTTTCGGGTTGGGGTTTACCACAACAATCCCTTTTTCACCGTCAATGATAAGAAGGTCGCCTGTCTTGGCTGTTTTTGTTATGTCCCTGACGCCCACAATGGCCGGGATTTCAAGCGACCGCGCCACTATGGCTGTGTGCGAAGTGGCCCCGCCCATTTCCGTCACAAAACCCAGCACCCTGTCCTTGTCCATGTCGGCCGTATCAGCCGGGGATAGGTCCTGCGCGATTATTATGTATTTCTCCTCAGGCTCATCTTCAGACCTTCCGGAGGAGCCTTCCAGGTTCCTTATTATCTTATCCACCAGGGAATTAATGTCCCTGCTTCTTTCCTTTAAATAGCTGTCCGCTATCCTGTTTGAAAATTCCGCGTAGTCATCAAGTACCTTGTGGAAGGCGTACTCGGAATTGATTACGTGCTTTTTCACCATATCTTCGGCTTTTCCCGCGAAAGTCGGGTCCGATAACAGCATGAGATACGCGTTAAATATCTCCGCCTCGGCGTTTCCTATGTCATGAATGACTTTTTCCTTTATGACAAGTATTTCCATGCGCGTCTTTTCAACGGCGTTTTTCAGCCGTATTACCTCGGCCTCCACCTTTGACGCCGGTATGTTTTCCTTCTTTATCTCAGCCGACCTTTTTGTAAGCACATATGCCGGCCCTATGACGATGCCCGGCGACGCAGCAATCCCCCTGTACATTATTCTTTCTCCCCGAATTTATCGCTTATTATTTTAGCGAGCCTTGTAATGGCCTCTTTAGCGTCAGGCCCGTTGGCTTTAATCTCAATTTCCACGCCTTTCCCCGCGCCAAGCGTGGTTAAGCCCATGATGGACTTTCCCTCTGCCTCAATTTCCCCGTTTTTCACCTTTATGTCCGACTTGAACTTCTCGGCCTCCTTGACAAATACGGCAACGGCCCTTAGGTGGAACCCCGCGTTATTTACTATCAGCACTTTCCTTTTATACTCCATGACATTCTCCCTTTAGTTATATAATATAAGCCAGGACCACGGATATGAAAATCACCATGGAAAATATGTATGATACCGACTTCTTCCTTCTTAAGGCCACTGTTATCAGCCAGAACGCCGCAAAGAGAAATGCCGAATCAAGCCAGCGCTTGTCAATAATAGTAAGTTCCTTCCTCGCAAAATACAGGGCCGTGACCGCCCCGAGTATGCCCATGCCTGCCACCTTAATGGACTTCATTATTTCCTGAAATTTAACCCTCTGTATGAGGACAAAAAGCTCTTTATACTGAAAATACGACTTCATAAGAAGGTAATACTTTATTACCACCCTGGGCCCGTTATATATCAACAAAGATACCCCGCACGCGATGAGCCATCCTTCCACGCTGAACCTGTAAAGCCATACTATGCCTGTACCTGTCAAAAGCGCCAGCGGTTTCAGGCCCGACCAGAAAAGCGAATCACCTATTGCCGCCAGAGGCCCCATCATCCCCATCTTTGAGCTTTCGATTTCCGCGTCCTTTTTCTTAGGGTCGTCGTCAGGCAGTTCTTCCTCCAGCCTCGCCATAACTCCAAGCACGGCCGCCGAGAAAAATATGTGCGTATTAAAAAAAACCATGTGGCGCTTTATCGCCGCCGTAAGTTTTTCCCTGTCGTCCTTATATATGCCGCGCAGCAGGTTTATTATTGAGAATAAAAAGCCGGCGTTCTGCAGCCGCTCAAAGTTCCATGAAGCCTGCAGAAAATTAAGCTTGATACCGCTCCAGATAAGGGACGGAATCGATACTTTTCTCATTTACGCTTCCTTCCTGTTCCAGACAAAATTATAAATCACAAAAGCGCATACTGTCAGTATGGCAAGCATGAAAAATACGGGGTTTATGGACTTATAGGTCCACAACACCAGGTAACATAATATGAACACTATGCCGTGAAAATTCGCCCCGAGCTTTGACCTGTACAGGTCAAAAATAACGGCAAGCCCGATAACCGGCACGGCCCACAGGGCGATAGTGAGCCCCTGAAATATATCCACCGGCAGCGTGGCAAATATCTTGCCGGTTAAGTGGGCGCCATATGAAAACATCGCGGCGTACAGAATAAAATCCCTTATAAATTTAGCGCCCAGCGCCGTGGCCTGCGCCCCTGACATATAAAGCCTGCGCCCTTTGAGTATCCCGGGCTCAAACATGTGCACAATCTGTGTGTTTAGCTTCCTGTTCCATATATCCATCTGCCCCACAAAATATCCGGTAGCCGCGCCGGCTATGATGCAGAACATCATCAACGGCTCCCTGTCCGCGATAGCGTGAAGCCCTATATTCTGAGCGTTCAAAACCGTGGCGGTAAAAGCAATGGCGGTGGATGAAGGCGGCACATAAGCGCCAACAGGCGGCGATATCCAGATAAGCTGGACAATGCTTCCTATGATTATGCCTGTCCGCAGGTCTCCGCACATAAATCCCGCTATTCCGCCGGCAATGATAGGCTGCGAAAAGAGCGTCATACCTATGAAATACGTGTCAAGCTCCAGAAACGCCGCGACCAGGGCCGCGAAAATAATACCGGAAGTTGTCATTAGCCCTGCTCCTGCGCGGAAGGTTTTTCCTTTCCGAATTTTTCATCAATGGCCTTTACAATGTTCTTCTTTGAATCCGTAGGCACCATGCGCACTTCAAGCAGTACGCCCATGCGGTCAAGTTCCCTGAACATCTTTATGTCATTTTCATCCACAAACACGGCGTCAAAAAGCTGCGTTTTATTGTTGTCAAAATGCATGCCTCCGATATTTACCTCGGGCACTTTTCCTCCGGCCTTTATAAGCTTGTAAATATCAGCCGGAGTCTTCGCCAGCAGCAGGGTATTGTCCTCGTCATATTCCCTTTTGTCAATCTTGACAGCCGCTTCATCCACGGTGAGTATGGAAAGGTTGATATCCGTGGGCGTGGCCATCCTGAAAAGAAATTTCTGCATGTCATTGCCCGTTATTTCGTCATTTATCACGACTATGTGGTTTATCTTAAGGGCCTGTGCCCATCCGACTACCACCTGCCCGTGTATGAGCCTGTCATCTATTCTTGTTAACAGTACCGGCATATTTATCCCCTGTTCTTAAAAATCGCTTTAGCGTCGATTATGGATTTATCGCGTCTTTCCATGATTGTCCTGGAAAGTTCATCAACAGTCCTGCCCGCGTGCATTATGGCTTCTATTACCACCGGAAGGTTAACTCCCGTTATGATCCTTACTTTTTCATCGGAACCATACAGTGCCAGCGCCGAATTACACGGTGTCCCGCCGAACATATCGGCCAGTATCAGCACCCCGTCGCCTTTATCTATCTCTGTTACGGCCTTTTTCAGCCTGTCGGAAAAATCCTCTATCCTGTCATTTTTCATCAGGGAAAGAGTGCCCACATTTTCCTTTTCCCCCACTATGAGGGAAACGGTCTGCTTTAAAGATTCCGCCAGGGTTGAATGTGAAATTATCAGGATCCCTACCATATTATTCTCCTTTGTCACACAATTAATATTTTCATTATCATCTTGGCCAGCTGCTGGGGCGAATGCCTCACGTACGAGCCTTCGGTAAAAAGCTTGCCTTCGGCCACTTTCACGCCAAGGTCGCTTATTACATCCTTGTCTATCATTACAGGAAAGGATTTTTCCTTTTCATAACGTTTTAAGACATCATCCTTTGGCAGCCTGTTGTTGGCAATGACATAGTCAATAACCCTGTGTCCGGTATGTTTGAAGATGGCCCTTAAATGGTCCGATACCGTATGCCCGTCGGTTTCTCCCGGCTGTGTCATTATATTGCATATATAAATCTTGATTGATTTTGAATTTTGCAGGGCTTCCTTTATGCCCGGCACCATCAGGTTCGGTATGATGCTGGTATATAAGCTGCCCGGCCCGATTATAACGGCATCCGCGTTTTTTATTGCGTCTATTGCCGGCTGGTACGGTTTGGCGTCCTCAGGCACTATATATACCCTGTCTATCGAGCCTTTTGCCTCGGGTATTTTTGATTCGCCTTTTATCAGCCTTCCATCCTTCATCCTGGCCCGCAGCTGTATGTTCTCAAGCGATACAGGGAGCACCTGACCGTGAATGGCCAGGACTTTTGATGACTCATTTATCGCCTTGGGAAAATCGCCCACGACATGGCTTAACGCCGTAAGGAAAATATTGCCGAAACTGTGCCCTTTTAATTCCTTGCCTTCCTTGAACCTGTACTGAAAAAGCTTTCCAAGAAGCGTCTCCTCGTCGGCCAGCGCCACTATGCAGTTCCTTATGTCGCCCGGCGGGAGTATCCTGTAATCTTTTCTTAAGCGCCCGGAAGAGCCTCCGTCATCGGCGACAGTGACAATTGCCGAGAGGTTTTCCGTGTAATCCTTCATGCCCTTTAATACATTTGGCATGCCCGTGCCCCCGCCTATGGCGGCTATTTTCGGGCCCCTCTGTAATTTGGCTTTTTTATAGGCCCTGCTTATGAATTCCCTTTCCTTATTCGGCGCGATCATTGCCAGCACGGCGAAAGACGACCTGCGCCAGGCAAGCATAAGGCCGCCTATGGCCAGCAGTATCATGGTATAGTCGATAGCCTTAAGCCTCTGAAGCCTGTAGAAAAAAGAGTCTATGTTAATGCTGTGTATCCTGACATTTTTTACCAGGTCGCCCAGCACGCCCGAAAACCCGGCAACCAGGACAATCAGGCTCAGGAGCGCGAGAAAAAACCACCTTTTAATTTTAATGCCGGGATAAAACCATCTATTCAATTTTACCACCCTCTATTCCTTTATTTTCCCTTGTCATCCATTTGTTAATGTTCTTATTAAGTTCCCTTGCCGGGTTATACCCGCCTGCTTTCAACCGCTGAGTCATGGCCGCCACTTCTATAATTACGCTTAAGTTCCTGCCCGGCTTTACAGGGAGGATTATTTTTGATACTTTTACGCCGAGTATTTCCTCGCTATGCTCCTCTATCCCGAGCCTCTCGTAATCTTTGCCTTTTTCCCATTCCTCAAGATGCATCATGAGTTCTATTTTCTGGTCGTCACGCACCGCTCCTACGCCGAAAAGGTTTCTTATGTCTATTATCCCGACGCCGCGTATCTCCATATGGTGGTGTATTATGGACAACCCTTTCCCCTCAAGCTGGTCATCTGAGACCTTGGTAACTTCTATGATGTCGTCCGCCACGAGCCTGTGTCCCCTTTTTACCAGTTCAAGGGATATCTCGCTTTTGCCTATCCCGCTTTTCCCGACTATGAGCACGCCTATCCCGTAAACATCCACAAAAGTGCCGTGCATGGTCATCCTGGCCGCAAGCCTTTTTTCCAGGTATATCATGGAAGCGCTGATTATTTTTGTGGTAAAAAGCGATGTGGTAAGTACGGGGACTTTGTGCTTCCTGGCGATTTTCAGAAAGTTAAACGGGGCCTTTAAATCCCTGGTTACAATTGCGCAGCATACGTTCTTTGAGAATATCCTTTTTAATACGGCGTTTGCCTTCTGCGCCCCGAGTTTTTTGATGTATGAGAGTTCGGTCTTGCCGAAAACCTGTATGCGTTCATATGGGAAATAGTCAAAAAAACCGGACAGGGCCAGCCCCGGCCTGTTTATGTCGGATACAATTATTTTTTTTTGCGGAAGGAATTCTTCCCCGGCTAAAACATGCAGGCTCAGCCTGGACTTATTATCGGAATAAAACTCTTTTACGGTGATGGAATTCATGCCGGATGCTCCTCCTTAACGGAACCAAAATCCGCGCCGGGAACTATTGTTTTGTTTTTTCTTCTTCCTCAATAGTCGTTATGACATCAGCTTTGTCTTTTGCCTCGAGGATTTTCCGCCTGTAGTACTTGTTCTTGAGGAAATTAGATACCCTCGCGAGGGCTTTCAGCATGAGTCCGGCAGCGCCTTCGGGCGCGAGCAGAAGGAAAAATATATGGACCGTTTCCCCGTCAAGAGCGTCAAAGTCAACACCCGTTTTACAAACTCCAAACGCGGCGACGAGTTCTTTCACGCCTTTTGTCTTGCTGTGCGGGATAGCGATGCCCTGTCCCACACCGGTGCTTCCGAGCTCTTCCCTTTCCATCAGCGATTCGATGGTTACTTTTTTATCAAGTATGACGTTCTTTTTTGCGAGGACTTCGACGAGCTCCTCGATGACTTCTTTTTTATTTTTAGCCTTAATGTTCAGCTCTATGCTGTCCTTGTCCAAAAAATCCAAAATCCGCATTAAAAATCACCTCAGTTTAGAATTTATATCAGTATTTGGAAATGGTCAGGCCGTACTTGCTGTCTTTTCTTTTCCTTAAGAGGCAGACTTTATTGAAGTCCACGTTGTAGAACATCATCATCTGTTCTTTTGACATTTCGAGCTCTTCCATGGCCTCTTCCGTGTTCATGGGCTTTAATGCCTGGATGTCCTCTTCTTCCACTATCTCATTGTACTTCTCGCCCTTGACGTTCGTAACTGAGCCGAGGTTTGCCAGGATATTGATCCTTTTGTTCTGCTTTTTATCGCCCCTGTCCATCTTGTCTTTCTGCTTTTTTATCTGGGCGACGAGTTTGTCCTCTATCATGTCGATGGCGGAATAAAGGTCTTTTGTCTCCGCTTTAGCCGAGAACTTGTGCCATTTTGAGGAAAGATTCGCTTCCACCATATGCCTGTACTTCTGTACCTCTATTATAACGTGTAACTCGCCATGCTCCTTAAAATCGAAGTAATCCTCTATTTTTTTGAACTTTTTCTCGACATACTGCTTTATGCCTTTTGTTAATGTTAAATGCCTGCCTGTAATATTGATCTCCAAGTGTAATACCTCCTTGAGCTGTATAACATCCTTATAAAAATAACACATAATAAGTGCTCTGTCAATTGATAAGAACCGGAAAAGAAACGATTAAATAAGGTCAAATCTGACAGCCCGAAGATTTTTAAGCTGGGAATACCCTTATATCGTATTATAGACATCTATTTTCTTTCGACCATATCAACCGAGCTATCCATATCAGATAAGCCCCATTCGCCTTTCTTTTCCGCCGTCTCTTACCCCAACCCATCGCAAAATCCCTGTATTTATGGAATAATAATACGGTGCCCATATTTATATAGACTTTTCCCATGCAATGTCATGAGTCACGACACGGTCCTGGTTATTCGAAAATATTTGCCAAACTTAATATTTGATTGTTTTGAATTAGTTCATTTATTACTTTAGCGTCATATTTAACCCATAAAACGTACGTTAGGGCCGAGACAAAAAATGATCCTACAAATCTTGTTTTTTTAAATCTAATTAAGTCCGTTAAAATCAAGCTTCCAGAAATTGTTGGTATCATTCCAACCGCTAAAATAGCAAATGATAAATAAAAGTAATTCTTATCGTTTTTCCCAAGCATAATCCAAATTATCGGCGGAACAATCAACAACACCGACACCAAGATTGATCCAATAATAGTTGCCACTTCCAGAACTTTTTCTTTTTGACTCTTTTCAGTTTTCACAATGTCTCCTTATTCAACAACATCAATCCTTTTCCGTTGCCAACTTGTTTGTCTTGCCAGCGCAGTAGGTAAAGACTTCGTGTATTATTCATCTTGACAAGTAATTCTTTTGATTATTTTCATCTAATTGGATTGACATTTTTATATACTCATCAAGGTTACGAATGCTTATTTTACTCCCGTCTATACCGTTTGCTTTAAAATTCCTTTTAGCAATAATTTCTAATTCGTCCAGAGGATCACCTACAAACCAATAGGGCCCTAGTTCTTCCCCAAATTTATCGGTTGGTAACAACTTGTCCGCTGGTATTTTCAATATTTTCGAAACCATTTTCCACTTCGATAAAACTTTGTTTTTTGGTAGTTTTGTTCCATAATAGAATTTGTTATAAATATCATCATCGCTCAATGACTGTCTGCGACTAAATATCTTTGCTTTAAGATAATTAATATGCCAAATTGCAAAGATATAAGACAAAAATATATCCATCACAATCCAAAGGCACGACCAATAATTGAAACTTGTTACAAAAAGCAATCCAATGCTAAATATAAAAACAATAATAATTATTGAAAATGTCAAATCTCTACGATTATTTTTTTTCATTTTTCCCCTCTTTAATTTTAGTTCTTTATATCAAGGAAACATTTTATGGAACAATATGCCTCTAATCCAAATAGATAACTTCCATATGCAATCCACACGCCCGAAAAAAATCTTCCCACAACTCTTACTGAAGATCCTCCAATTGCGCTAGGTATCGTAGTTAACGGTTGATTGCCTCCTAACAAAGTGCCACTTGCGCCAATCCAACTTTTCCAAAACGTCCCTCCAGCCAAAGTCAAAACCGTTTTACCTACAGCATTTAGCGGATCATATTCCACGATGCAATTTGATAAACAGTTTATGAAAGTATCTACATTTTTGCCGAGCCCGTTAAAATCAACATTATTAACAACATTGTTCACGACATACTCAAAAATATTTATCCCACCACATATCCCAATCGGATCCCTGCTCATCCACCGCCCCAGCGCACTATCATACCACCTATGCTGGAACTGTATCAGCCCTGAGTCCCAGTCTTTATACCCGCCGTACCGCCCTATGAAGGTGAAGTTGTTGTTCGGGTCTGTTGTGGTGTTTGTCAGGTTCCCGTATGGGTCGTAGAGGTAGTGCTTTATCGGCCTTCCCACCTCGTTTGTTAAGGTCGTTACGCTTCCCTGGTCGTTAAACAGGTAATACACCGGCTCGTAGTTTGAGAACTCTCCGTTGGGCTTGTAGTTCAGTTTTGTAAAGCCAAGAAGACCTTCGCTGTCGTTCATGAAAACCTTTGACAGGCGGCCAAACTCGTCCTTCTCACACAACAGCTGGTTTCCATTATAAAAATATGTAACCTTTTTATTCCGCTTCTTCCTTGAAAGCATCCTGTCCGCGTTGTTGTATGTGTAGTAAAGGTCTTCCTGCACGCCTTCCTTATCCACCTTAACCAGCCTGTTCTTATAATCCCACTCGTACTGCGTATACCCTCGCCCTGTCACATTACCGCGACCGTCGTATTGCAGGCTTTCACTGCCAGCCGCTGTTACCATGTTGTTATCGCCAACCGTATAACCCGTCGTACCGCCGGGTGTGGAGGCAAGCGACAGCCTGTTTCCCCTGTAATCAAACGTAAAAGACTGACTTGAAGGACTTGCATTGGTATTTGTATACCCTGTCAGACGGTATTTGTCGTCGTATACATACGAAACCACGCCTGTGTTTATCTCTTTTTGTGTTATGTTCCCCACGCCGTCCCTCTGCGTTATTACGTTTTTGTTTATCAACTGTTCTACGCCGTTCTTTACATACACGCCATCTGCCTTCGTCATCCAGTACGCTGTGCCATAGTCGTAGTTCATCCGCGTTTTGTTCGGGTATGAGATACTTTTTTTATGGCCCACAGCGTCGTACGTAAAATCGATTCTCCTGTTCTTCCCTGTCATCCTTTCAGTCACGCTTTGCAATCACAACTATGCTTTCCCGCCACAGATTTTATTATTTAACACTAAAATCTGATTGAGTTTAAACCAAAATAAAAAAACATTAATATCGGCAAGTATATTATAAAAGTAATAACCAACTCAAAAATTCGGTTTCTAATTCCGGCTTTAATACAAAATAATAACACTGCTAAGAAATATAGGATCGGGATTACATAAATTATAGTGTTTGCAAAATAAGGATCTATCATTGTTATAGTATTTATATAAAAAACGTAATACAACAACGGAAAAATAAGAGTTATTACCTTGAAAAGGCCGCCTGCCTTATCTGTCTTTACCATAAATCGGATCTCCTTTGTGAATGTCGCTTTCAAATACTTTTAAAATCACACTAGCTTCTATTGGGTAACTTTTTATTTTTGTTGACGCACAACGAACTAACGCCACATTACAATCCGTAATTGAACCGTGCGCATAGCCACTCATTCTAACTAAATATGCACACACATCATGTTGATAGCAACAGTCATCCAAATCATTGATTGGATCCTTAGAATAAATCGCAGCAAAGCTTGCTATATTTTGGATTTCTTTTGTCCAATGTATTCCCGCAGACCAATCTTTTCCACAGTAATTCCATCTGACATATTTACTCTCCGGATCATCTTTTTGTTTTTTATTACACAACCCTAATGGGTCGATGACATTAACAGGGTCATCATTGCCATATACGTACAAATTCACCCCTCCCCTAACCCCAATCGGATCCCTGCTCATCCACCGCCCCAGCGCACTATCATACCACCTGTGCTGGAACTGTATCAGCCCTGAGTCCCAGTCTTTAAACCCGCCGTACCGCCCTATGAAGGTGAAGTTGTTGTTCGGGTCTGTTGTGGTGTTTGTCAGGTTCCCGTATGGGTCGTAGAGGTAGTGCTTTATCGGCCTTCCTACCTCGTTTGTCAGGGTCGTTACGCTTCCCTGGTCGTTAAACAGGTAGTACACCGGCTCGTAGTTTGAGAACTCTCCGTTTGGCTTGTAGTTCAGTATTGTAAAGCCAAGAAGGCCTTCGCTGTCGTTTATAAAAACTTTTGACAGACGTCCTGTTTCGTCCTTCTCGCATAACAGCTGATTTCCGTTATAATAATACGTTACCTTCTTATTCCACTTCGTCCTGGATAGCATCCTGTCCGCGTTGTTGTATGTGTAGTAAAGGTCTTCCTGCACGCCTTCCTTGTCCGCCTTTACCAGCCTGTTCTTATAATCCCACTCGTACTGCGTATTTCCTCTGCCAGTCACATTACCCCGCCCGTCGTGCGATATGCTCTCACCGCCCGCCGCTGTTACCATGTTGTTATCGCCAACCGTATAACTCGTCGTGCCGCCGGGTGTGGCAACCACGCTTAAACGGTTTCCCCTGTAGTCAAACGTAAACGACTGGCTTGACGGATTTGCGTTTGTATTCGTGTACCCCGTCAGACGGTATTTGTCGTCGTATACATACGAAACCGCCCCTGTGTTTATCTCTTTTTGTGTTATGTTCCCCACGCTGTCCCTCTGCGTTATTACGTTTTTGTTTATCAACTGTTCTACGCCGTTCTTTACATACACGCCGTCTGCCTTCGTCATCCAGTACGCTGTGCCATAGTCGTAGTTCATCCGCGTTTTGTTCGGGTATGAGATACTTTTTTTATGGCCCACAGCGTCGTACGTAAAATCGATTCTCCTGTTCTTCCCTGTCATCCTTTCAGTCATGCTTTGCTGAAAGAAATTCGTTGAATCATACGCGTACTCAGCCACAGTTCTTGTATCTATTGCCGTGTTTATGATATTCCCCCCGGCGTCGTATTCGTTTTCTATCAGCGTCGCGATAGAACCTACCGGAACGTACTGCGTGCTCTGGAGCCAGCCTTCTTCCGTGTACTGGTAGTTTATCGTACCATACCCGGTTATGACATCTGATGCCAGCTTATTTGACGCCCCTCCGCAGGAGGTGCAGGACTCGTCGTAGGCCATGGTTTCCATAACTAGTTCATAATTCTTACCCACCCACGAATGCTCAATCTTAAAACAACAATTAACTATTAAAAATAACACCATTAATCAAGAACACCACAACCCAACACAACAAAACAAAACCAAACAGCACTAAAATTGAATGGTATAGCCTAAGCTCTTTATACATTTCTCTATCCGCAAAGAAAGTTGGAATAATTAGCATTATATATGTTGATATACCAGCAGTTTCAAGAATAAAAGAGTACTTGGAATTAACAATAAAATACACCATTGAAGCTACAGATATTGTCATATAACAAATCCCAAAAATAAACAGCATTTTAACTAATGGTTTTTTTTCCGTTACTAACTTATAAACAAATAAACACATTATTAGTAGTGCCAACATCAACCCCAGATACGCTTCAAGCCGCACAGAATAAGGTGTTCTAAGAGTTTTAAAAAATCTTAAATAATACACCATAACCTCGTAAAAGAAAATATATTGTATCCAAATAAACAATACTGAATTACGCAACATTTTTTTCACAGCGCACCTCCTCATCGACAGTACTGATCATAACATTCATAAATCTCCGATGCCAAATAAGCAAGACATGCCGCACATCCAAGGCATGCCGGAATTTTTATTTGAGGTATAGGCGCAAACCTACACGCAACACAAGTTGCCGCACACACTTTATCAATTAGTCCTCCAGGATCATCAGGCGAAGGCCATGGAATTCTCGCCATACAAACACCAAAACCAGCCCAATCATTACACACCGAATTTAAACCTTCTTTTATTCCTTTTTTTGAACATAGTCCATTTGTGTCCATTCTATTTATCGGGTTGTCCAAAGAATATTCATAGATATTTATTTCCCTTCCTTTTCTATCACTCTTAGCATGTTCATTAACCCCGCCCTGCTCCCCCATCGGATCCCGGCTCATCCACCTCCCCAGCGCGCTGTCATACCACCTGTGCTGGAACTGTATCAGCCCTGAGTCCCAGTCTTTGTAACCGCCGTACCGGCCTATGAAGGTGAAGTTGTTGTTCGGGTCTGTCGTTGTATTTGTCAGGTTCCCGCATGGGTCGTAGAGGTAGTGTTTTATCGGCCTTCCTACGTCGTTTGTTAAGGTCGTTACGCTTCCCTGGTCGTTAAACAGGTAGTACACCGGCTCGTAGTTTGAGAACTCTCCGTTGGGCTTGTAGTTCAGTATTGTAAAGCCAAGAAGACCTTCGCTGTCGTTCATGAAAACCTTTGACAGGCGGCCAAACTCGTCCTTCTCACACAACAACTGGTTTCCATTATAAAAATACGTAACCTTTTTATTCCGCTTCTTCCTTGAAAGCATCCTGTCCGCGTTGTTGTATGTGTAGTAAAGGTCTTCCTGCACGCCTTCCTTATCCACCTTAACCAGCCTGTTCTTATAATCCCACTCGTACTGCGTATACCCTCGCCCTGTCACATTACCGCGACCGTCGTATTGCAGGCTTTCACTGCCAGCCGCTGTTACCATGTTGTTATCGCCAACCGTATAACCCGTCGTGCCGCCGGGTGTGGAGGCAAGCGACAGTCTGTTTCCCCTGTAGTCAAACGTAAAAGACTGGCTTGAAGGGCTTGCGTTGGTATTTGTGTACCCCGTCAGCCGGTATTTGTCGTCGTATACATACGAAACCGCCCCTGTGTTTATCTCTTTTTGTGTTATGTTCCCCACGCTGTCCCTCTGCGTTATTACGTTTTTGTTTATCAACTGTTCTACGCCGTTCTTTACATACACGCCGTCTGCCTTCGTCATCCAGTACGCTGTGTCATAGTCGTAGTTCATCCGCGTTTTGTTCGGGTACGTTATGGACTTTTTATGTCCCACAGCATCATACGTAAAATCGATTCTCCTGTTCCTTCCTGTCATCCTTTCTGTTACACTCTGCTGAAAAAAATTCGTTGGGTCATACGCGTACTCTACCACTGTTCTTGTATCTATTGCCACATTTAAAAGGTTCCCCCCGGCGTCGTATTCGTTTTCTATCAGCGTCAATCTTTCGAATTGATTTAAAAATTTGTGATTACTTATTAAAATCAAAAATTCTATCAAAATTTATTTCATTTGGCCCATACATTTTAGGCTTACCGATATTATATTTAACTTCAAGCTCATCAAAGCACTCCTTTTTTAACATTCCAAAACTCGTCATTCCATTACTAGTATTAATAATAAAATACCCCGCTACGCAATCATCAAAATGTTGGTAGTACTTTTTCCTTGTTCCAAAAGCATCATCGCAAACCAACTTGCCAATCAGTATCTTATTCAAAAAATTGTATTCAATAATTTTACCCTCAATCAAAACTTTTCGATCCTTGCATATCGCGTAAAAAGGGCCAGAAGTTTTAATCATGCTATATTTATTTCCAAGATCAAACACACTACTGCTCGCCGTCGTGAAAATCACACCCGTAACAATCACAATAGAAACTATCGAGACAAACATTAAGAATTGCACTAAAGTTCCCTTCTTTCCGTTGTTCTTAATTTGAGTTATATTTTTCATAGTTAAAAATTTCCTCCTCCTGAAAAATTTTCAGACCAACTTGCATTTATCGGGTATGGATTTCCGCCAGGTATTTCCGCACCCACATCTAAAGGATCCCTGAACCAATCTTTAATAGAAAAACTTCCCTGACACGAATAGCTGAACTTACGTAACGCACAATTATAGCTCAACGAACAGGTTGCATTTCTGTAAAAAGTACTATGTCCAATAGCATATAACCCCAGAACATCAGAGGAAACATCCGTAACATCATTTGAGGAATAGTTAAAATTACTATAATGCAATGAATTATCGCTCCCTTTACTAGACCCGCAAGCAATAGATGCCCTTGCTTGACAGGAATAATTTACTTCATCTTTAAAACCCACGATTGACGATTTCACATTTGAATTATTTCTAAATTTTCCTATAAGACCAACTTCGTTCAAATTAACAGGATCTGCATTTGTAAAATAATTAATTACGAAATCTGAAGTTCCATAATACCCGGTAGCATCCGTAAATACATTTGGCCTGTTTCCGACATATTCGTAAACATTAACCCCACCCCGCACCCCAATCGGATCCCTGCTCATCCACCGCCCCAAATTACTGTCATACCACCTGTGCTGGAACTGTATAAGCCCTGAGTCCCAGTCCTTGTACCCGCCGTACCGCCCTATGAATGTAAAGTTGTTGTTCGGGTCTGTCGTTGTGTTTGTCAGGTTTCCGTATGGGTCGTAGAGGTAGTGCTTTATCGGCCTTCCTACCTCATTTGTCAGGGTCGTTACGCTTCCCTGGTCATTAAAAAGGTAGTACACCGGCTCGTAGTTTGAGAACTCTCCGTTGGGCTTGTAGTTCAGTATCGTAAAGCCAAGAAGGCCTTCACTGTCGTTTATGAAGACTTTTGACAGACGCCCAAACTCGTCTTTCTCACACAACAGCTGGTTTCCGTTATAATAATACGTTACCTTCTTATTCCACTTCGTCCTGGATAGCATCCTGTCCGCGTTGTTGTATGTGTAGTAAAGGTCTTCCTGAACGCCTTCCTTGTCCGCCTTTACCAGCCTGTTCTTATAATCCCACTCAAACTGCGTAGACCCTCTGCCTGTCACATTACCACGACCGTCGTATTGCAGGCTTTCACCGCCAGCCGCTGTTACCATGTTGTTATCGCCAACCGTATAACTCGTCGCACCGCCGGGTGTGGATGCGAGTGAGAGTCTGTTTCCCCTGTAGTCAAACGTAAAAGACTGGCTTGAAGGGCTTGCGTTGGTATTTGTGTACCCCGTCAGCCGGTATTTGTCGTCGTATACATACGAAACCGCCCCTGTGTTTATCTTTTTTTGTGTTATGTTCCCCACGCCGTCCCTCTGCGTTATTGTTTATCAAGCCATCGTTGATAATAATAAATATGTGTTGCCAGCTAATTCTATCAGCCAACAATTCAGATTTAACGTTTTTTTCTTTTATGTTCCCATTGTTCAAGAAAAGTAATAAGCATCATAATGAAAATGTAATATATTATCACACAGATAAGCTCAACCACCGTTGATGTTGAAACAAAGTTGTACTTATGATTCAAAACGGTAAGCAAAGTTACTATGGAGGAATTAGCAAACGCAAATATTATTCTTCTTTTCTTTTCCTTTAAATAATTAATTTTGTCTCCGTAAAGGTAAATAGCAAAAAACTGACCAATAAATATTACTGCAACTCCAATATAGTTGGGGTCAATTTTTTTAATTATTAATAGAATATAAAGAAACCAAAATAATATTCCAATTACTATCAGCGATAAAATATTTAAGATACTCTTTTTCACGGTTTACAACCTCCTGATTGATATGAATTCATTTCTTGAGATATGCAAACACCTTCATCCCAAATTAGTTTTGACAGCATCCAAATTATTGACGCTTTCCCCGCAAGCTCCGCTTTCGCAATCAAATCACGGTAAATTGATGATTTAGACCAGCTAATAAGCCCGTTTTTAACAGCATGATTATTTGCTTGGGCTAGATAGTAATTTTAACATATCGGGTCCGAACATATCGGGTCCGTGTCGTGACTCAAGACATTCCGACATAAAACCCCTTATTTTATTAATGCTTAGGTTATTTTATGTAATTAACGTATGTTTTATATTTCAACATTTATTCTTCTGTCTTTCCACATTTTAAAACCTAACCGCGTAGTGGTTTTTGACACTAAACTTAGTTAAAGTTCAATCATTCTTCATTTGTAATTACATACCATTAACGCGAACGGGCGCATGATATGCGCCCGCTACAAAAAACCGACATTGACAAGTATCACTATCTTTTTCTTTTATTTACAGGCGGAATATTAAGTTTCTTCCTGTATTTTGTGACAGTGCGCCTTGCGGCCGGCTTGCCCATGTCCGCCATTTTTTTCTCGATTTCAGTGTCTGTTAAAGGGTTTTTCGGATCTTCCGACTCTATCAGCTGTTTTACAAGCATCATAAGTTCATTAGCCGAAACATCACCCACCTTGGGCGTGAAAAAAGTCTTTAAATGGTAGACTCCATAAGGCAGCTGAACATACTTATTTGATACTATTCTGCTGACCGTGGACTCGGCGTATCCTGTTTTTTGGGCTATTTCCCTGTACACAAGTGGTTTTAACGCCGCGCCCTCGTTTTTCAGGTAGTCTTCCTGGACTTCGATTATCTGCTGTACGACCTTTTCAATAGTATTCTTTCTCTCAGCCATGGCAGTTGCGATGGCTTTTATCCTGTTCTCATATTTCTCAGCCCATTCCCTGAGTTCCTTTACCGGGGATTTTTTATAGATCTTGTACTGCTTTGACATCCTGATCTCGGGGAAATCCCACGGTACCACGGCTTTGTATTTGCCGTTTTCATCCTCTTCCACTATAATATCCGGTTTTACGTATTCGTTCCGGAGCCCAGAGAATCCCGAACCCGGATAAGGCTTCAGACTTCCGATGACTTTCTCGGCTTTTTTTACGTCTGATTCCTTGACCTTAAATATGGATGCCAGCTTTGTGTAATTCTGCCTTTTCATTAATTCAAACTGCAGGTCCACAATCTTATAGGCAAGGGTTTCTTCCATTTTTATGTTTTTCAGCTGGATTAAAAGGCACTCACGCATGTCATGCGCGCCTACGCCTACGGGGTCAAATTTGTGGAGGATTTCGAGGGCCGCGGCAAGTTTTTCAGGGGCAATCCCGGATTCTGCCGCGATCTCGGCAACACTCCTGGAAAGGAACCCCTTTTCATCGAGGTTGTCTATAAGGGTCTGTATCTCAAGGTAAATTTCATCAGTAAGGTCCACCTGGTTTAACTGCCTTGTTAGTTCGGTCTTTAAGTCTGTCTCTTCGTCGACGTGTATGTTCGCCTGCTTGAAATTTTCAAATTTTCCGACTGACGGGTCGTACTCTGTTTCTCCCCTGTCGTAGTAATCGTCATCGGTGCCGGTGTCCGGCACGGGACTCTCGTCAAAATGACCGACCTTGTCGTCAATTATTATTTCTTCAGTGGAGTCCGCGGGCTTTTCCTCGTCGTCTTCGGGGCCTTCCGCGGATTGGGCGGTTTTCTCGGGGGAATAAATGTCGTCTTCCTCGTCTTCAAAATCATTTTCCTTGGACTCGTCATTTTCCTGCTTTACGCCCGCGTCTTCGATATCCTCATCTATGGAGTCTATGGCCTCATTTACCTCTTCCTCTTCTTTTAATATTTCCTTGAGTTCCTGGTAATTGGCGTGAAGTATATTGAGTTTGAGGCGCATCTCAGGGGTGAGCCTGATGCCGAGTTCAAGTTTCTGGTTTAAATTTATCTTGTTTGATATGTCCATATTGTCGCGGTCCCCGCCTTTCTACATATATTATAACACAAAGCAGGTTGTTTTTTTGATTCATAGCTGACTTTTTGTCGATGCATTTTCAAATGCTGGTAGCCGCAACCTTTAGGTTGCGTAAGGCAGGCCTTTGGTCCATCGTTTCGCAACCTAATCCGTCTCCGCTGAAGCTTCGGCGGACATGGAGGTTGCGGCTACCAAACCATCTACTAAAAACAAAAGTGCCGGTTCAACGGAAATACTCCCGTCTTACCGGCACTTTATTTATCCTTAATTATTTGCTGGCGCGTGTGGCGAAAAAGCTGCTGCCGCGGCTATTTTCATGGCTTCGGCCGCTATAAACGGCACGAAACCTGCCGCGAATGCTTTTTCAATCCCAAGCCCGTACACGAAAGCCAGGTGCATTGTGCCGAGTGTAAGTATGATCATGCTTCCCGCGGAAAATACCGCAACAGCCTTTAAATATGTGAGGGTCTTTATCTTTGAAACGGCAAATGACATGAGCATGCCTGCCACAATGAACCCCGCGAGATAGCCGGCAGTCGGCCCGGCAATAGCCAGCGCTCCCGTTAATCCGGCCGCGAATACCGGTGCGCCTATCATGCCCGCCAGTATGTAAGACGCCTGTGATAAGCCGTTCTCTTTGGCGCTTAAATGATATACCGAAAGAAAAAGCACAAATGTTTGGAGGGTAAAAGGCACCGGGGTAAACGGCGTCTGGATCCTTATCATGGCCGCCGCGAATGTAAGGATTGAAAATATAGCCATCATTATGATTCTTTCTGTCTGCCTGCTCATGCTTACCGGTGCTGTAAGTGTCCTGATCATAAATCACCATCCTTGTTTTTTTGGTCTTCAATCAACTGCTTTGCACAGCCTAATCCGTCTCTGCTAAAGCCCGGCGGGCAAAGCTGCCAAACCTTAAATCTAAATCCGGGCGAGCCACCGGCTCGCCCCTACGAAACCTAAAACATAACACATTGCTACAGCTTATCCGGGGTTACGAAGTCTCCCTTTGCCGCTTTCAGCGCGAGGAACCTTTCCTTCTCAAGCTTTAATATCTCAACTAACATCTTCGGGGTGCCGTGTATCTTGTTCGTATATATCTCGATAATCCTGTCTATCTTTGCCACGTTCTGCGGTATCCTAATCATAAACTGCTTGTTGTAATCGTCGATTGTAAAATCTTTCTTCATTACCTGCTTGAAGAGCCTCTGTAAGTCCGCGTATTTCGGGATAAATCCGGCCGGGGACTTTATCGCTTCGACATTATTATGCGCCCTGAGTTCCATCCATTTGAGCCATACCCTCTTGTCCTTCACGCCGTTGAGCCATTTGCCGGTCTGCATGTCGCGGAGGAAGTAATTACACGCGAATATCTTAGGCGCGTGCTTTAAGCCCTTTCCAAACTGAAGGTAGTCTTCTATATACTTAGGTATGGGAATGGAAAGGAATTCCATGTTTGACATTATGTTAAACACCCTCTCGCCTTCGCTGCCTATGGTAGCCGCCGTTGTCTCTGACTCTATGGACGCTCCCATGGTGATGACGCCGTGGTTCCAGTCAAATGACTCCCTGACAGGCACCCATGTATCCGAATCCCTTCCGCCAAAAACTATACCGTCGAGCTTAACGCCTTTTTTGTCGTTAAGCTTTGGGTCGCAATTCTTCAAAGCTTCCAGGCTTATGGAATACCTGGCATTCTTATGCGCGTATGGAATCGGATTTCCTTTTTCATCCTTTTTCACATGCGTCCACTCGCCGGAGAAATTTGTCCCGTTTGCCGGATTTTCACGGCCGTCCCCGAGCCAGCGCGGTATTCCGTTATCATTCAGGACATTGCCGAATATTACATCGCCAGGAGTGTTTAAAACGTTCCAGATAAGCGGGTCGCCGTTGGGATTAATATCCTGAACGATACCGAATATTCCTTTTTCCACGTTTGCCGCCATGGCAATTCCGTTTACGTTCCTTAGGTAAGCCAGGTCGTCTCCCACTATGCTTTCACCCTCTACCATGGCAGTCGATGTCTTCCCGCACATGGAAGGATAAGCCCCCGAGAAATATGATTTCCTTCCGAGCGGGCCTTTTACTCCCATCAGGAACATATGTTCGGCGAGCCAGCCTTCGCGCGAGGCTTTCTGTATGGCCAGCCTGAGCGCGAGTTTTTTAAAGCCCACGGTGTTGCCTGCGTACTGCGTGTTTGTGCTGTAAACGGTCTCGGTCTTTAAATCTATATAGATCCTTCTCTTATCGACATTTTTACTTACGGCGTTTACTGTCTCTCCGGTGGCATGGACGACTTTGAAGAAAGAGGACGGTTTTGCTTTCTTAAACCCTTCGTATCCCCTTCTATATAATATTATCTCGGAGTGTGCCACGTAATTCGAATCTGTTACCTGTACAGCCGGTATATAAAAAGGAGAGTCCACAGGGCCTAAAGAGAAGAACAGCACAAGCATCTGCCGGCCTTTCATCATGCCTTTTAAAAGGCCGTGTATCTCTTTTTCGCCTTCTTCCCTGTCCATACCGAGCAGGCCTTCGAGCTCTTTTCCTTTTTCATAAAGGAACTTTGTGTTTTTCGCGTCCCTGCCCTGGTCTGTCATGCCGTCAAAATGTATGGTATGGCCTTCAATATTAAGGGGGATTTCCTCGCCTTTATCTATGGCGAGTTTTTTCATCAGTTTTTCGTCTTCCTTTGAGTCAGTGCATACAAAAACAGAATCCGGTTCGCATTCTTCAGCGTATTTTGCCACGAAATCCATAAGAGTGGGGTTGTTTAAAGCCTCGAGACGTTTATAATGCGCGTCCCCGCATTTTTTCTTTAACAGTTCCAGATTTGCCATTTCATTCCTCCTGTGATAGAGACGAGTCCTGCTCGCTCCGTTGTAAAAGGCCGGACAGCGCCCTTTTTTTACCCGTTTAAAATCAACAGCCTAAATCAAAGAAAAATACCAAAAAACGGGGGTAATGTCAACGGAAATATGACGAATTTTCAATTTTATATTTTCAATTTTATATTTAGTTCAGATAATCCAAAGAAAATGCATTTTTCAAGTCTTAACCGGTTGATTTTTCAGGCATCCATGGTCTTAATAGAAAATTGAAAATAGAAAATTTAAAATTATTCCTACCTTACAACCACCTTTTCAAACCGCCTGATTTCAGCGCCGGTATTCGCGTCCTTAATCTGGAATACCAGCACATAAACTCCGGGGGCTGTCAGCTGGCCCGATGTGGTCTTTTTATTCCAAATAATATCTATGGTCGCGGGATTTACGCCGTCAAAACCCCTTATAAGTTCCGCGGACATGTTGTATATCTTCACGCTCACACGGGAGGCATTTGTGATACTAACCATTATCCTTATATAATCGCTTCCGTACCTGGCGTTGAAATTTGAATACGCGTAGGAATTTTCCAGTATTACATCCACTGTGAGTTCTGCCGTGTATATATTCCCTGACGCGTCAACTGTCTTTATCTCTATAAAGTATGTCCCTGAATTTACCGGCAACCCTCCGAGATTTTTGCCGTCCCATGTGCCTATATTGCTTCCATTCTGGGCCGATATAAGGAGCAGGTTTGTGCCATTTACCCTGAAAGGATTGGCCGAGAGATACGGGCTGCCGGCAATAATATCGCTGCGCATATCCGGCAGCACCCTTACAGTTTCCCCTCTTGAGTCAAATATCGTAATGCTTATGGTGTTGGGGCCATAAGGAGTCGAAGTAATTGTGACTGTCGGCGATACGCTCCATGTCGGTGTCATGGTATATGTCCCTGTGGCAGTGCGCGTTGAGGTCGGTGTGGCTGTAAATGACACAGTGCCTGTGATTGTCCATGTGGGCGTTCCGGTTAAAGTCTCTGTATTAGTCTGGGTAACTGTTTGTGTCATAGTCTGTGTTGCCGTTTCAGTTATTGTGGGAGTTGATGTATAAGTCCATGTTGCTGTCGCGCTGTATGTACCTGTCCCGGTGGCGCTTGGCGTGGCAGTATCAGTAGCAGTGTCCGTATTGGTCCACGACGGTGTCGGGGTTGCTGTTTGTGTGACGGTATGCGATACGGTTTCAGTAGCTGTTTGAGTCACGGTCTCTGTGGCTGTCTCAGTAGAAGTTTCCGTTACGCTCTGCGTTGCGGTTTCAGAAACCGTCTGTGTAATACTTTCAGTTGCAGTCATCGTAACTGTTTCTGTTGCGGTTTCAGTTGCAGTCTCTGTGAATGTTTCTGTCACTGTCTGAGAAACTGTCTCCGTAGCTGTTTTTGTAATTGTTTCCGTGATGGTTTCAGTAACAGTCTGTGTTGTTGTTAAATCCACAGTCTCTGTGGCAGTTTCTGTCGCAGTCTCTGTGGCAGTTTCTGTCGCAGTCTCTGTGGCAGTTTCTGTCGCAGTCTCTGTGGCAGTTTCTGTCGCAGTCTCTGTGGCAGTTTCTGTCGCAGTCTCTGTGGCAGTTTCTGTCGCAGTCTCTGTGGCAGTTTCTGTCGCAGTCTCTGTGGCAGTTTCTGTCGCAGTCTCTGTGGCAGTTTCTGTCGCAGTCTCTGTGGCAGTTTCTGTCGCAGTCTCTGTGGCAGTTTCTGTCGCAGTCTTTGTGGCAGTTTCAGTCGCAGTCTGTGTGGCTGTCTCAGTCGCAGTCTGTGTGGTTGTCTCAGTCGCAGTCTCAGTCGCAGTCTCAGTCGCAGTCTCAGTCGCTGTCTCAGTTGCTGTCTCAGTTGCTGTCTCAGTTGCTGTCTCAGTTGCTGTCTCAGTTGCTGTCTCAGTTGCTGTCTCAGTTGCTGTCTCAGTTGCTGTCTCAGTTGCTGTCTCAGTTGCTGTCTCAGTTGCTGTCTGTGTGGCTGTCTCAGTCGCAGTCTGTGTGGCTGTCTCAGTCGCAGTCTCAGTTGCAGTCTCAGTTGCAGTCTCAGTTGCAGTCTCAGTTGCAGTCTCAGTTGCAGTCTCAGTTGCAGTCTCAGTTGCAGTCTCAGTTGCAGTCTGTGTGGCAGTCTCAGTCGCTGTTTCAGTCGCAGTCTCTGTGGCTGTTTCAGTCGCTGTCTCAGTTGCTGTCTCAGTTGCGGTCTCAGTCGCAGTCTGTGTGGCGGTCTCAGTCACAGTCTCTGTGGCTGTTTCAGTCGCTGTTTCAGTCACTGTTTCAGTCGCTGTCTCAGTCGCTGTCTCAGTCGCTGTCTCAGTCGCTGTCTCAGTCGCTGTCTCAGTCGCTGTCTCAGTCGCTGTCTCAGTCGCTGTCTCTGTGGCTGTCTCAGTTGCAGTCTGTGTGGCAGTCTCAGTCGCTGTCTCAGTGGCTGTCTCAGTCGCAGTCTGTGTGGCTGTCTCAGTCGCAGTCTCTGTGGCTGTCTCAGTTGCTGTCTCAGTTGCTGTCTCAGTTGCTGTCTCAGTTGCTGTCTCAGTTGCTGTCTCAGTTGCTGTCTCAGTTGCTGTCTCAGTTGCTGTCTCTGTTGCTGTCTCAGTCGCAGTCTGTGTGGCTGTCTCAGTCGCAGTCTGTGTGGCTGTCTCAGTTGCTGTCTCAGTTGCTGTCTCAGTTGCTGTCTCAGTTGCTGTCTCAGTTGCTGTCTCTGTTGCTGTCTCTGTTGCTGTCTCTGTTGCTGTCTCTGTTGCTGTCTCTGTTGCTGTTTCAGTCGCAGTCTGTGTGGCAGTCTCAGTCGCTGTCTCTGTGGCTGTCTCTGTCGCAGTCTCTGTCGCTGTCTCTGTCGCTGTCTCTGTCGCAGTCTCTGTCGCTGTCTCTGTTGCAGTCTGTGTGGCTGTCTCAGTCGCAGTCTGTGTGGTTGTCTCAGTCGCAGTCTGTGTGGCTGTTTCAGTCGCAGTCTGTGTGGCTGTTTCAGTTGCTGTCTCTGTCGCTGTCTGCGTAATGGTCTGTGTTATTGTTTCTGTTACAGACTCAGTTGCCGTTTCTGTAGCTGTCTGTGTAGTGGTCTGCGTTATGGTCTCAGTAATAGACTCTGTAGCCGTTTGCGTTACTGTCTGCGTTATTGTCTCTGTTACAGACTCGGTGGCTGTTTCAGTTGCAGTCTGCGTCATGGTCTGCGTTGTTGTTTCTGTTACAGACGCAGTTGCCGTTTCTGTAACTGTCTGTGTAATGGTTTGCGATATGGTCTCTGTAATAGACTCAGTAGCCGTTTGCGTTTCAGTCTGCGTTATTGTCTCTGTTACGGACTCGGTGGCTGTTTCTGTCGCAGTCTGTGTAACAGTTTGCGTTATTGTTTCTGTTACAGACTCCGTGGCCGTTTCCGTGGCTGTCTGTGTCATGGTTTGCGTGATGGTCTCAGTAATAGACTCTGTTGCTGTCTGCGTTGCTGTCTGCGTTGCTGTCTGCGTTGCTGTCTGCGTTGCTGTCTGCGTTGCTGTCTGCGTTGCTGTCTGCGTTGCTGTCTGCGTTGCTGTCTGCGTTGCTGTCTGCGTTGCTGTCTGCGTTGCTGTCTGCGTTGCTGTCTGCGTTGCTGTCTGCGTTGCTGTCTGCGTTGCTGTCTGCGTTGCTGTCTGCGTTGCTGTCTGTGAGGCTGTTTCCGTCGCCGTCTGCGTCATTGTTTCAGTTACAGTCTGTGTCGCGGTGGGCGTTGATGTTTCTGTTATTGTCGGAGTATTTTGCAGCACAGTAAATGACACATTATTTGACTCCACGACAGGCGCGCCCGGCCTGTCGTCATCTATTACAGCTATATTATTAATTACAGTACTGTAGCCCGTTCCCGCATTTACATAACCCCTCCATGAAACAGCGCCGGATGAGCCTGTAGTGATTGTTCCAAGGTTAAATTCCACAACACCCGACGATAAAACCGCAACAGGCGAGCTGTCTATATATGTAAGGTCCGCAGGAACCGTGTCGTAAATTACAACATTATTAAGGTTCTGGCCTGTCATGTTCTGGTAGTTGAGCGTATATGTTATGGTCTCTCCCCTGTCGAGATTAGCTGCTGACGCGCTTTTGCCAATATCAAGCGGCAGCATGGGAGTGTTTGTCGGGGTTATTGTTGCCGTGGCAGTTTCAGTGATTGTCTGCGTAATTGTCCGCGTAACAGTATAGGTCGGCGTAATAGTTTCTGTTATAGTCCGGGTGGTTGTTTCAGTTATGGTCTGTGTCTGAGTCTGCGTTATAGTTTGAGTCTCAGTTTCCGTAATAGTCTGAGTTACTGTCTGCGTCAGGGTCCGGGTAATCGTTTCCGTTATGGTCTCAGTTGTAGTCTGTGTATTTGTCTCTGTTACTGTCTGTGTAATTGTTTGTGTAATTGTTTGTGTAATGGTCTCTGTAACAGTCTGTGTTATTGTCTGAGTAGCTGTTTGTGTATCGGTCTGCGTTACTGTCTGTGTTGCCGTCTCAGTTGCCGTCTGCGTTGCTGTTTGTGTATCGGTCTGCGTTATTGTCTGTGTTGCCGTCTCAGTTGCCGTCTGTGTTGCCGTCTGGGTAGCTGTTTGTGTATCGGTCTGCGTTATTGTCTGTGTTGCCGTCTGCGTTGCTGTTTGTGTATCGGTCTGCGTTACTGTCTGTGTTGCCGTCTCAGTTGCCGTCTGCGTTGCTGTTTGTGTATCGGTCTGCGTTATTGTCTGTGTTGCCGTCTCAGTTGCCGTCTGGGTAGCTGTTTGTGTATCGGTCTGCGTTATTGTCTGTGTTGCCGTCTGCGTTGCTGTTTGTGTATCGGTCTGCGTTACTGTCTGTGTTGCCGTCTCAGTTGCCGTCTGGGTAGCTGTTTGTGTATCGGTCTGCGTTATTGTCTGTGTTGCCGTCTGTGTTGCCGTCTGTGTTGCCGTCTGTGTTGCCGTCTGTGTTGCCGTCTGTGTTGCCGTCTGTGTTGCCGTCTGTGTTGCCGTCTGTGTTGCCGTCTGTGTTGCCGTCTGTGTTGCCGTCTGTGTTGCCGTCTGTGTTGCCGTCTGCGTTGCCGTCTGCGTTGCCGTCTGTGTTGCCGTCTGCGTTGCCGTCTGCGTTGCCGTCTGCGTTGCTGTCTGCGTTGCTGTCTGCGTTGCTGTCTGCGTTGCTGTCTGCGTTGCTGTCTGCGTTGCTGTCTGCGTTGCTGTCTGCGTTGCTGTCTGTGTTGCCGTCTGTGTTGCTGTCTGCGTTGCTGTCTGCGTTGCTGTCTGCGTTGCTGTCTGCGTTGCTGTCTGCGTTGCTGTCTGCGTTGCTGTCTGTGTTATGGTCTGTGTTGCCGTCTGCGTTGCTGTCTGTGTTGCTGTCTGCGTTGCTGTCTGCGTTACTGTCTGTGTTATGGTCTGCGTTACTGTCTGTGTTATGGTCTGCGTTGCTGTCTGCGTTACTGTCTGTGTTATGGTCTGTGTTGCTGTCTGCGTTACTGTCTGTGTTATGGTCTGTGTTGCTGTCTGCGTTATTGTCTGTGTTATGGTCTGCGTTGCCGTCTGCGTTACTGTCTGTGTTATGGTCTGTGTTACTGTCTGCGTTGCTGTCTGTGTTGCTGTCTGCGTTACTGTCTGCGTTACTGTCTGCGTTGCTGTCTGCGTGATTGTTTGTGTATCGGTCTGCGTTATTGTCTCAGTTGCCGTCTGTGTGATTGTCTGTGTATCGGTCTGCGTTATGGTCTGTGTTGCCGTCTGTGTGATTGTTTGTGTATCGGTCTGCGTTATGGTCTGTGTTGCTGTCTGTGTTGCTGTCTGTGTTGCTGTCTGCGTTGCCGTCTGCGTTGCTGTCTGTGTTACTGTCTGCGTTACTGTCTGTGTTATGGTCTGCGTTACTGTCTGTGTTATGGTCTGTGTTGCTGTCTGTGTTGCTGTCTGTGTTGCTGTCTGTGTTGCTGTCTGTGTTGCTGTCTGTGTTGCTGTCTGTGTTGCTGTCTGCGTTGCTGTCTGCGTTACTGTCTGTGTAACCGTCTGTGTTGCTGTCTGTGTTGCTGTCTGTGTTGCTGTCTGCGTTGCTGTCTGTGTTATGGTCTGTGTTGCTGTCTGCGTTACTGTCTGCGTTATGGTCTGTGTTGCTGTCTGCGTTATTGTCTGTGTTATGGTCTGCGTTGCCGTCTGAGTCACTGTCTGAGTCACTGTCTGTGTTACTGTTTGCGTTATAGTTTGAGTCACAGTCTGCGTCACTGTCTGCGTGACAGTTTGCGTGACAGTTTGCGTGACAGTTTGCGTGACAGTTTGCGTCACAGTCTGCGTCACAGTCTGCGTCACAGTCTGCGTCACAGTCTGCGTCACAGTCTGCGTTACTGTCTGTGTTACTGTCTGTGTTGCTGTCTGCGTTACTGTCTTAGTTACTGTCTGCGTGACCGTCTGTGTTGCTGTCTTCGTTGCTGTCTGTGTTGCTGTCTGCGTTACTGTCTGTGTTATAGTCTGCGTTGCTGTCTGCGTTACTGTCTTAGTTACTGTCTGTGTAACCGTCTGTGTTACTGTCTGTGTTGCCGTCTGTGTTGCTGTCTGCGTTGCTGTCTGTGTTGCTGTCTTAGTTACTGTCTGTGTTACTGTCTGTGTTGCTGTCTGTGTTGCTGTCTGTGTTGCTGTCTGTGTTGCTGTCTGTGTTACTGTCTGTGTTACTGTCTTAGTTACTGTCTGTGTTGCTGTCTGTGTTGCTGTCTGCGTTACAGTCTGTGTCCCGGTCTGAGTTACTGTCTGTGTTAAAGTCTGAGTAACAGTCTGCGTCACTGTCTGCGATACTGTAGGTGTAGGCGTGACCGTATGCGTCTGTGTAAAACTCGGACTGACTGTCGGCGTGTAGGTATGCGTAGGATTGCAGGCAGCCAGCAGTTCCAGCGAATAGCCCACAGAAGCGCTATTTCCGCCAACCTGGGCAAAATTAATAGTGCTGGCTGTCAGGGCCGTCGCAACATACCGATCCGCCATGGCAATACTGCGGTTATTTCCGTTTTGTGTTAGCCGTAAATTCGAACCCGCCGCAGTATAAGCAGCGTTTGTCCTGTCACCGCGGAAACTCACATGATAAGAATTATCTTCTGTAGTATTTAACAAAATGGAATATGGCGTAGCGCTATCCGCCGTATCGCTTGCCGTAGCGCCTATCCCTGAAACTCCGTTATATACGCCCACCGCAACCGCCGAGCGGGCATTCGGAACCAGTGTGCCGGTGACATTCGCGGTGCCGACCGCAGGATTGTTAAGGATAAATATCTTCATATAAGAACCAGCGCCATTATTTATAGACGCATAAAGCGTCATGCCAACACCGCCGTAGGAACATGTGACAGTTGACGCGACATCATGCCACACCCCGACGACCATGATCCTGTTGGCAACATTCGCGACGGTTATATTGTTTACGTTAAAAGCAGGCCCCGCTGCCGCATTATTGCCTCCGCTGGTATTATACGCTATGCATACAGTGGCTGAAAATGTCGGCGAGATGCTCGGCGTGGCAGTCTGAGTGGTTGTCTGTGTAGCTGTTTGAGTTACAGTCTGCGTCCCGGTCTGCGTTGCCGTACTGGTTTTCGTTACTGTGTACGTACTTGTCCACGTCTGAGTTATTGTCTTTGTAGGCATTAAAGTACGTGTCCCTGTGAATGTATAAACAGGAGACGCCGTCCAGGTACGCGTGATGGTAAATGTAGGCGTATTTGTAGCTGTCACGGTATATGTGGCTGATATCGTAGGGGAAAAGGTCAATGTCGGCAGGTTGCTTGTATAAACAACCCTTCCGGTCTCCGGCATCCCCTGCAATCCCGGGCCTGTTGCCGTTATTATATCTGTCTGGGCTGTCTCATTATATATGACGATTGTAGCGTAACCATTAGCATCAGTAGTCCCGGATACGCTGTTTGAGGCCACTCCGGAGAGCGGCGCGCCAAGCGTTGTTGCCGTAAACTGCGCCGGGTTAATGGTCCATACATTTACAGCCTGGCTTACGCTTACGCTGTTCCCGTAAAGGTCCACCACCTGCATCCTTACAATTACCGTTGTTCCTATATTTACATACTCCTCGTCAGCCTTTGCCACCACATGGTCGCCAACTCCCGCAAACCATTCGAGGCGTAAAGGTTTATCCCTTGAAGGACTGGCAACCGAACCAACCAGGCTGCTTGCAGCCGTTATTGTAACTGCCTGGGCATAAAAATCCTGAAGCGTAGCCGTGGCAAATCCATTGGCATCTGTTGCTCCTGAAATGGACCCGGTTCCGGCCACTGCCCCGGCAAGCGTTGTGGATGTAAATACGGCTTTTGGCGGGGCTGATACAACTATATTAAAAGGCCCGCCAGAAACAGCATATCCGTCCGCGTCAACAACGCGTATATTTATTAACTTTTGACAGCCCGCTGTTAAGGTGCCTCCATCCGGATCAACAAGTTCCACATGGTCTGGCCCCTGCGCCACAAAATACAGGTCTATTCCCCGGTCAAATGAGTGGTTCACGCCGGTATCCGGTATGACTGTTAACGTTTCAACAATGTTATCCATGACAACAAGGTCCACATAACCGCTTGCGTTTGTCATACCAGACGCAAAATTTCCCCATAACAAATCCCAGCCTAATACTGAAGATGACATTATAATGCCATTATTGCTTAGCCTGACCGTTATATTCTGCTGTGACGCCACCGGGTTTCCGAGTATGTCCACAAGCTGTATCCTGACAGTCTCCCCTGTGCCCGCGGTGCCGGTAACCGCCACGCCGCCTGATACCGATGCCACGGCATGATGCGCTGCCAGGAAATGCGCGTTTGATATTCCGTCGCCTGTAGAACCTGAGAAACCTGGGGTTATGGTGACAGACTGCGCCACCCCGTCCGTTATTGAGAAAATGGCGGAACCGTTTGCATCTGCAGGCCCGTAAGCTGACAGCCCAAGAATTGCCCAGCCCGGAGGCACCGAGTTAAATGATGCGCTCGTGCCGGCGTTAGCCGTCAGCGTAATCCACTGCGGGAACGCCAGCGAATTACCATAAGAATCCATGACCTGCGCTGTCATGGTCACTGTCCCGTATATCGGTGAGCTTATGTCCGCGGGATATATATTTACATGATGGGGCGCTGATACTATGAATGTATATGTTTTCGTATGGCTTACGCCGTTTGTCTCATATCCGCTTACCGAAACTGTCCATGTCCCCGTTATCGCGCCTGACGCAGGAAGGGTTATGTCTGAAATGAATGTCTTATACCCGGAAACGGCTGACGTGTCCGTGTACTCATGCGTCATGAATGAGTCAGCCGTTCCGTAAACATTATTATTATTATCCCTGATGGTTATGCGGGCTCCGGTAATGTCATCAATATCATATGAGCCGAACATGTCCGAGATAAGCGCTGAGATTCTTATGTTGTCGCCATAAGTATAGGCTGTTCTTGTAAGCGTGCCGTCCTCAAAACTTCTTATCCAGTCGACGTTCACGTAAGTATCCACAGGCAGTCTTAAATTAGAGGCCTGGGTTATTACCTGATTATGGTAAACATTTACTGTCGCGTTATTGTTCCCGAGATTAAAAAGCGTAACCACCAGCCTGTATCCCGCCGGTATGGTCACAGGCGCGGCAACCGGAATGGTTATGGGAATGAGCGTCGCTCCCGCGTGTATAGCCAGGTTTACAGGCAATTCCCCTATTCTTTTGGTGTCATTTACACCATTGGTGTAGTAAAGTACTGCTTTGACATTTACAGCCACAGCATTCTGGATATACGCGTTGAATACCACATCCCCCGTAAGCCTTAAATCCCTGTAAAGGGCCGGTGATAATTCCCACGACCTGCTTGTGTACCTGTTAATGGGCGTGGAAGTCCCTGTCCCCGCAGTATCAGTAAGGGTGGTTAGACTGTATGTGAACTCCGGCTGCGGCCAGGTAACGGGCGGCATCACTGTTCCGTGAAGCCACAATGTTTTTGTTGCTGCAATATTTGCCGTAACAGCTGTCTTTTCTATTACTGACGCCATAATCTTCGGGTTGCCTATGCCTGTAAATGTAAGGTATGTTGAATCCATCTGGCCCGGGTAAGCGCCCGCGGGCACCATCTTTCTTAAAATAATTGAATTCGTTCCCATGCTGGTCACGTTAATGTCCGGGTAGGCATCGCTGTCGTTATTATAAGTGCTGTTAATATAGTCCCATGTTCCATCGCCGTTTGAGTCATAAGCAATTGTAACGGTTCCGGCTGAGTTTAAAAGGTATGTCGGCCAGCCAAGCGAACTCTGCGCCAGTTTTATATTATACCTGTCATTGACAAGCGTCCTGTTTTCTATTGTCAGGGTCCTGTCAGCCGCGAGCCCCGCGCCTGAAATTATGGTGTTCTCCGGGGTTACCTTTATCCCTTCCACATATATGGTAATTGTCTTTGAGTCATTTGCTGTATTTTGGTCAGGTACAGCCGCGATATTAGGCAGCACATACGAATCTTTAGAAAGGTCAGTTAACATGGTCACTGTATACTTGCCCGGCGCCAGGGTGGAGAGGTCCACATTGTAGCTCACAGCGGCGCTTTCCGGGCTCGGAACCGCCAGATCCACGTAAGCGCATATGGAATTCGGGTCAGCCGCGTTGACTATTGTCCCCGCTTCATCTTTTACAAGCACATAAACCGGAAGCCCGGTCCAGTCAGTTATGCCGTAGTTGACAACCGTTCCGTTTACCGTTACGGAACCGTCGGTATTCACGTAGCTGCTTCCGTCGGCAGGGCTGGATATTTCCGATATTCCGGTGTCATGGAGTTTTGACTTTCCGTAATTTATCTCATCAACCATATCCTCATAAGTCTTGCCGTTTAAGGTATTTCCAAAGCCCCATATCACTTCAAGCCTCTGCGAAGTTCCGCTGTCCATATTACCCATGTTCCACTGGAGCGCTATTCCGGCGTCTCCCGTGGTTGCAGGCGTATTGGGCAGGTCGTCCACATTTGGCACATACAATCCTCTTATGTCAGTCCACATCTGAATATAGTCATTTGCGTCATGGAAATCAGAATGCCTGAAGGCGCTGAAACCCGCGTATGAATAGGAAGGATTAATCGCTTCCAGCGTCCCCTTATAGCCGTAAACAATATCGCTTGCGGATAAATACGCGCAATTATCATTGTTTATGGAGCCGTTAAAATTCATGTCAGCGCCCTGAAAGAACTTTACGTTTGTAGCATTCTTTCCCGCGCTGTTATTCCGGAAATAATAGATCGTGCCGTACCATTTTTTATTTCCCCTTATGATTGTCTTTTTGGTAAACTCAAAATTAATCCTGTCTACGGTTTCATCCGTCTGCCTGAACCTTTCTATTATTACCGATTCCGGTTCACCCCATGGCGTAAAGGCCAGGTGCGTATAAGTGGCGGGCGCCACCATGGTAAACATGTTGTCGTTGTATGTCTGGCTTGTCGCCCCGGCTCCGGGATTGCCGTACTGGTATGTGGTGGTGTTGGTAAAACGGAACCCTATTTTGGCCCCCGCCGCGTTATCTATGTCATTGGCGAAATTATCGTTTGCCCTTCCCATATGGTCCTTATATGACGCGGGGACCGCGCCTGAAGCCAGGGCTGTCTCCCCGTTATAGGGGTAAATCAGCGCCGACTGCTGGCCGCACGGCGAGGTGGCTCCGGCATTGCCAGGCGGGATTTCAACCATGATGGAGTAGTATCCCTGCGAGGGCGTAAGCACCACGGAGTATCCGCTTATCGGGTCGTCGTAAAAATATAGCGTGTCGCCTTCCATATACGCGGCGGCCCCGTCGTAATAAAGCCCGTTTGAGGCGAGGTTATTATTTCTTATCTCTATGCCGTCGTCCCTGATTATCTTTTCCACGTTCATGCCGGCGGGTATCCTGGCGCTGAGCCTGTACCACGCGCCGTCAACCTTGCCGCTGAGCTCAACCCTTATGACTTTATCCGACAGCTTCCTTGAGGAAGACCTGGCTTTTTTTAATGATGAAATATCCGTACGGCCAGAGAGTTCCAGCGCCGTAGCCTCATCCGCGGAGAATTCCTCGGGTTTTTCACTCCCGCGCTGGCTTGAGGGCACATTGCCCGGCCTTATCTTTTTCAATTTTGAAATGTGTTTTTTATTTATGGATGACCTTAGGCCTTTGTATATAAAGCCGCCTGTGGCCGTGTCGTATGCGACTATAGGTCCTTTGGCTTTATCCGAGGCAAATGCGGGCGTGAAAAATACCGTACAAATGAAAATAGCGGACATAACAATATGCGCCATTCCCGTCATTTTCCCCGCTCTGGTCAGCTTTTTATTGCCTCTTTCTCCGGCCATTCAATATCCTTTCCCTCTATTATATATAATAACCTTTTCCGTGTCTCATATCCGTGCCCTGCGTCACCCGCGATTTGTGCCTTATGTCACAGCCCTAAATTGTAAATTGAAAATACGCCTCACTCGTGCCTTTTATGCCCGTGTATGAATTCAACCGCCTTATATACTTCCCTGGTGACATCCGCGTTAAACTGCGTCTCCATCTCCTGCAGCTTCGTATATATATGGCCTTTCTGTGTCGCCACATATTTTGACGGAAGGTGGTTCAGCGCCAGCGCGACAACGTCCATGTTGCACTTTACGCACTTGCACATATCCGGCCTCTCCGATATCTGTCCCGCGGCATTTCTCCTGACTATGTCTTCCATGTAGTTCTTAATGACAAATTCCCTGTTTGCATCAGCTTTCACAGTTGGCACGGCCTTTTTTACCTTTTTTTTCGCGGCCTTTACAACAATTTTCTTTTTCTTAACTTTCATTTAATCCTCCCGGATAATTTATATGTTATTTATTATTTCCTTAATGCCTTTGAGCGGTACGCCTTTGCCTGAAAATTCCTTTATTTTCCTGCAAAGTTCAATGTGGGCTGGCGTGTATATGCGCCGTGTTCCGGCGCGCAATGGTACGACAACCTTTTTCCTTTCCCAGTTTCGCAGCGTCTGCTGGTGGACATTGAGCATCTTGGCCACATCGTTGATGGTAAATAATGATTTTTCCTGGCCGGCGTCAGCCACGCTTACTTTTTCAAGCAATAACGATTCTTTTTTAGTCATGGTAAACCTCCATTTTAATATAAATATGCAATCTCACATAAAGAGACGTAATATAATTATACTCAGTTGACAACAGTATTGTCAAGTAAGTATAATGGTAGTGTTAGCATTTCAGTTTTTCTTCTTTATTTAAAAGGGTTTTTTATACTATCCGTTGTATAAAATATAAATATCATACACAACCCGCTGTGGTTTCACATTGTGGAAATAAAATGAGTTTTATCAATTTTTATAGGTAAAAACGCGGAAGTGGTCGATAATACCTACAAAATAAAAAAGTCATAAATAAGGGAAAAACAGCGTTTCTAATGACTTCATTTTTTACAATTCAAAATTTACAGCCGGATGTTTTACCTTTATTATATTGGCAGAATAAATAGTTTTTCTTTGTGCCGCAAAGCCTTTACTTTCCCTGTTTTTTGCTTTATAATTGTTATATATATAAGGCAAAAAAACGCACACTTATAAGGAGCGTTATGAAAATCAAAAAAATTTTATTACCTTTATTTCTATTTCTTTTATTTACACCCCATTTATTCTCAGCACTTGCTTCCATCTCAGTGTTTAATACAGGTTTTGAGAACCAGTATCTTGAGGCCGCGACTGCCAACAACCCGGTTTTTCATTTTACAGTCCACGGCACCGACACAATGACGGCCCTTACCGTTAAGAACACGCTTAATTCCCTTGGATACGGTTTAATGGCCGGCCAGCCGGCTTCAATCGTTGCGGGCGGTGTTAAAGTTTGGATTGTATCCCCTGATTCACCCGTATTTAACCCGGCAGGTTCCACAACATCATTCATTACAGCCATGTCACTTTCATCCGGCGCCACACAGTGGACTACGGGTACCATTGCGCAGCCTGTGGCGGAAGGCGACGGTATCTGGGTCACGGCTGATATCCAGGGCTTTCCTGATTTCGGAATAATTCAGATGCAGACTGTCTCGGCCGAGTTCTTAAACAAACCCGGTTTTGTCACAGTCAACGAACCCCCGTCGCCGCCATCGCTGTATGTCACATCCAGCACCGCCGCGAACAACCTTGAAATATACCACTCCGGCGGTAACATGCAGTCATTTGTATCCACCGGGCAGGACAACATTATCGCGGGCAAACTTTTCTTCACAAATAACTCAGGCACTGATTCCGCCCCGGTACAGATCAACTCCATTACCATTACAGTGGATTCCTCCCAGGTCCCCGATGAAATAATCAGTTCAATAAAAATCCAGGATCAGGACCAGGGCATCATTTACGGCGAGATATCCGGGACCTACCTTCCATCCGACGTAAGACCTATCCGGATACCCGTGAATATAAACATACCAGCAAATACAACGGTTACCGCGAATGTCGTTATAAAGATTACTGACAACCCTTCATCCGCCGATGAGTCTTTTGCCATAACCCTTGAATCCGGGGCTGACGTTGATTCCATAGACGCCTATACAGGCAAACCATGCCCTGTTAACCCTGCGCCATATGACTCTTTTCCGCTTCAGTCAACATTCGCCGCCATCAAAAAGAAAGCCACCCAGTTAAACGTGGATTTTGACGGTACATATATGCCGCCGAATATAAACAAGGGCCAGACAAACAACACGCTCTCCGTGCTCACCCTTACCAATCCCGGCGACGCGTCTTCAGCATACATAGAGGTGACAAGCATAAGGATCCATGTCAAAGACAGCTTAGGCAATCCCATAGTTCCGAAGGACATATTTTCAAAGATATCCCTCGTAAGCCCTTCAGGTGACGCCACATACGGCTTTAAGACCTCCTCAACGCTTGAAACGTCCGGTTCCACCATTACCATACCGCTTGCCAACCCGGTATCCATCGCGCCAGCTTCCTATAACAAAGTCACCATCAAAGCCGATATAGCCGCTGCCGCAATCGCGAATAATTTCAGTATAAGCATCGAAGCCCTGACAGAAATCCAGGCGAGGGACAAGAACTCCTTTATCTCTGTCCCTGCCGCGTCCGCTTCCTCCCTGCCGTTTAATTCCAATCTGGCGCTGCTTACGAGCTCATTTAAGGTAAACCACATAGCGGCCATGCCGAAGAACATTTATAAATCGCAGTCTTCCATTCAGGCTGCGGTTTTGGCCTTCACTTCCCCGATGCTCTTTGGCGGGGGTTCAAGCAACATCCTCATCCACGGAGTCACCATAACTTCCAGGGATTCTGCAGGCACAGCTGTTAACGCATCGTCTGTGCTTTCCTCCCTGTCAGTAACTTCGCAATACTGGACACTGGATGTCACATCAATGCCCGCAGGCGGGCTGATTTACCTGGAATTCCCTTCTCCGCTTTTACTTTCATCGGCTAATACATCCGAATCCGTCACAATAACCGCGGCCCTATCAGGCGCGCCGCAGGTAAAATCCCTTCAGCTTGTCCTTGACTCGGCATCCATGGTATCAGCCAATCAGGACACGGACCCGAACAGGGAGATCTACATATCCGCCTTAACCGGCGACTCTTTCCCCATGTCCTCGGGCACGGGCTTCATCGCCTCCGAGTCTTCAGCCTCTTCCTTTTCCGGTTATCCGAACCCTTTCAGGCCCGGCACCCCGGCAAAGTTCGCGTACTACCTGGACAGCACCTCAAAGGTCACCATTAAAATATATGACTTGACCGGCGCGCTCATAGCCACGGTTGTAGACGGCGCTTCAAAGGCGCAGGGCTCGCACAGCGATGACAGCTGGGACGGAAAAAACAGCTCGGGCAGGACAGTCATGGCGGGTACCTATCTGGCGCAAATTGTGATAAAACCCGATTCGGGCAGCGAGAAAAAATCAGTTAAAAAAATAACGTTTGTGAAATAAGGAGACGCGATGAAAAAATCCATCTTAACAGCAGCAGTATTAACCGCGGTTCTCCCGGCCTTTGTATTCGCGGGTAATTTAAATTTTCTAAAAGGCATCAGCATTAAAGATTCCGGAATGGCAGGCGCTTCAGCCCCGTTCGCGGCCGAATCCGCCTCGGCCATGATAAATCCCGCGGGTTTGGGCCTTGTCCCTATGCAGGAATTATCCCTGGTATATTACAACTTATTTGAAGGGTCCCTGTTCAGCTCCGCCTCCTACGCTCTTCCGCTTCTTGAAAAAGGCACCTTCGCGGCCACAGTGCTCATGATGAACACCGAGTCCATAGATGAGCGGGACCAGGACAACCAGCTCATCGGCACTTTCAGCGATTCAGTTTCAGGTTTTAACCTGGCATACGGCGTCTCTCTTTTTCCGTTCTTAAGCGTCGGTGTATCGGCAGGTTACACTTACCACAATTTCTACACTGAAAGAGCCGGGGCATTTGACGCCGGTTTAGGGGTGCTTTTATCCCTTCCGTATAATATAAGCGCCTCTTTAGAGGCCGGGAATATCATAAGGACTGAATTCAAATACACATCGGGCGAGTCTGATATCATCCCGCTGAACGCCTCGGCTGACGCGGGAATTACTTTCAGCTTCGTAAAGGAAATAAAGGACCTGCTAAAAATATCGGCAGGCGCCGGCATGGAGGAATTCTCAAAAGACATATCCTGGCGCGCCGGGGCCGAGTATTCGCTTTATGAAATTTTTTCACTGCGCGGCGGCATATGCCGGGACGGATTCGCGGCGGGCGCAGGAGTTAAGTACAACAACATAGAGCTTAATTACGCGCTCACGGGAAAACCTCTTGGATTAATACACAGGTTTTCCGTTGCCTACAGCTTCGGCGACAACATACGCCTGATAGAGTCACAGTTCAAGTCAAAAGAGGCAAAAGCCAAATACGAGCTCGTAGAAAAAATAAAACGCGAAACGGTCGCCAAATTCGAGCAGGAAATCACCGACTCGATTAAATCCGGGGATTATGACGGAGCTAAAATAGCCGTTGATAAAGCGCTTATCTGGGCCCCGGATGACCCGTGGTTCATGGACAAATCGCATGAGATTACAAACTTCATCAATACCGGGCGGGTTAAAAACGCGCTCGCCGAGGCCGACCTTTTCATGAAGCAGGACGCGTACATCGACGCCATGGTAAGCTTAAAGACAGCGCTCGATATAGACCCGGAAAACACACAGGCAAAAGACAAATTTAAGCGCGCGCAGGAAATGATAATGACGCTCGGCGAGAAGAACCTTTCCGTCCAGGAAGGCAATAAGACCGCCATTAAGCTTCACTTTGAGGCGGGCCTTAACAATTACGCGGCCGGCAACTACGAGAAATCAATAGAGGAATGGAACCAGGTTATAAAAGCCTCTCCCCTGCAGAGGATGGTATACAGCTACATACAGAGCGCCCAGGCAAAGGTAAAGAAAAAGGAGCAGGCCGTAAACCAGGAAAAGTTTGACAGGGATAAAAAACTGCAGGACCTGTATAACAGCGCTGTCGTCCAGTATTCAAAGGGCGAGTTTGAAAAGTCCATAGGCTTATGGCGCGAGTACTTAAAAGCCGACCCGGAAAATAAGGAAGCCAAGGATTATCTGGAAAAAATAACGAAGGAATATATGGAATTACAGAAACAAAAGCTGGAGTGGTAAAATATTGATACAACAAAAAAGGCGGCCGAAAGGCCGCCTTTTTTGTTGTATACCCGCACTATGCCCGTAATGGACCGTCGTAGAAGTATGTCGTATAATAGCACGTCATTGTTTCGATCGATTTTATCATTTCCTGGCCCCTTATATTACGGCAGTAACAAATCAGTTGATTTTATCGTTTGTCTCTTCAATAGCTGAAAACACTTGTTTAAGTATTTTTGGATGCAGTATTTTACCGGAATGAAACGGAAGGACAACACGATAAGTACCTTTTAAATATATCCTGTGACTGCCTTTTTGCCTTAAAAAAACAAAACCACCGGAAATTAAAAGTTTTTCAGCTTCTTTTGCTGTTAGTCTGTCTTGCTTAACCAACGGCAATCTCGAGGGAAGTTGTAAGAATTTCTTTGCTTGATATTTGTTTTCTTTCTTTTTTTGATAGAGTTTCAACATATAATTCTATGGCTTCTTTTATGTTTTTCATAACCTCTTCAAGGTTTTCGCCTTGCGTATGACAACCTTTTAAATCCGGAACATATGCAAAGTAACCAAAATCATCTTTTTCTATTACAACATTAACCTTATAAGTCATATAATACCTCCAATACATTTTTCTTATTATACCAACAAAAAAGCACTCATTCAAGAAAAATTTCCCTTACGCAAACAGAAGACAAGGATATCAGAGGAAGCCGTCATAGAAGTATCTCGTTATCGAAATGATATTTTTCACAACCTTATTAATTCCCCACTCTTCCGAGGTTATGAACAAACAGCCCGGCCCATTTAATAATATGCCAGCAGCCGAATAGCACATCCCTTAAAAAAACTATATAATTTATCTTACCTGACACCACTGCAAGAATAAATGCAATAACCAGTATGTTCATAAGAAGCACAAACGCCAGCGAAAAGACTATGTTTGAATCCTCATGCAGGTCGTCCTGCCTGGTCATCAGGGAAAAAAGCGTCAGGGCTATGTGGAATGAAAGCGCCACTCCCACCAAAAACGCCACATACATCCTGAACTCGTCGCGCGCTATATAGTATATCAGCGTACCGATAAGCGCGTAGAGCGGAAAAAAATAGGGTGCGAGGGATATCATGAAGTTTGATTTGGATATTAAAACCCTTCCGCCTTCCTTTGACACCCGCAGTTCCTTTGTCTTTCCGCCAAAAAGCGACGCCCACAGCATGTGGGTTAACTCATGCGCCATTACGTGGGCGAATACGGGTTTATAAAGCAGGAAGTGCACCAGCAGGTAAACGACAAAACCAATCATGAAAGCGAGCTCGTCAGGGGTCTTAACAGAAAATTCGCGCATCATCCTGACAATCTCTATGGTAGCGGATAATGACAGCAGGATCACTATGAATGTCAGTATGAAAAATATTATTTTTTTCATTTATCTTTGACTGGAAAGCCTCTCGTTTACTTCTTCAAGCCTTTTCTTCGCGGTCAAGTGGTTCGGGTCAATCTTCATGACAAGCAGGAGCTTTTCCCTGCATTCAGGCAGCTTGCTGTCGGCAAGCAGCGCCATGGCTTCGGAATAAATACGCTGGGTTTCCTCTTCCACGAGGGGCTTAACATCCCTTAAGTACTTTAGGGCAAAATCGTTGGTCGGGTCTATATGCAGGATCTTATTTATGTTATCCACAACCTCTAAAATACGTTTGTTCCTGTAAGAGTCGTCTGTCTTTTCCATAAGGCCCTCGAGCCTGTTTTTAAGTATTTTCTTTACCTTTTCTATGTAGTCCTTAAGTTTTTTCTCAAGCGGCCTTTTTTCAATGGCTTTTTTCCATTCCTTTAAGGTCGCGAAATAATCTTCCTCGAGCAGGCTGTCCACGCCTTTTTTAAACGCCTCGGCCGTTATCGCTGCCTCAACGTCATTGCCGAAATCCTCTTTTAAGAGTTTTGCGTATGATTCATCCATGGATTTTTTAAGCTCAGGGGCCTCCGGCTTAAGCGCGAGCGCCCTTTTAAAGTACAGCAGCGCCTCAAGCAGGTTTCCGCCGTTCATCTCATCAGAGCCCCATTTGACCAGGTTGTCTATTTCCTTTTTAAGCTTGAACTCCTTCATTTTCTGCTCAGCGCCGTCTATGTAAGACTTGGCCTGCGTATTGCCCGGGTCAAAAACAAGCACTTCCCTCCACTTGGCTATGGCGTCGTCTATCTTTCCGGTTTTATATATCTCCACTCCCTGCGCCAGTATGGCCGGCAGGTTGTTCATCTGGTTAATTTTTTCCTCGGCGCTTTTTATGTAGGACTTTATCTGCGCGTTCTCGGGGTCAAGGGTCAAGCCCTCCTGCCATTTTACTATGGCCCCTTTTATATTGCCTTTCTTATATATATTAAGCCCTTCCATAATTGTATTCTTTACGTTCTGCTGCCACTGGTCGTTGTTAAGTTTCTTCCTTGTTGCTTCAAGATTTTCCGCTATTTCCTTATCTTCGGGGTATTTCTCGCGCAGCTTTTCAAACATGGTAAAGGCTTCTTTAATTTTTCCCGCGTTAGCAGCGTCCTTTGCCGCCCTTATATCCGAAGTATATTCCTTGCGGACCTGCTCTTTTAACATGTTGTCAAGTATGGACTGCGCCGAACTCCTGCTTGAAGTTATGCCCTTTAACATGAGCTCGATTTCCTGCGGTGAAGTGGAGTTTTTCTTGGCTTCTTCAATTGTAATAAGGCCCTTTTTATAAAGCGCAATAAGCGATTGGTCAAATGTCTGCATGCCTACCTGGCCGCCGTCCTTTATCAGGTCTTTTATTGACCCCAATTTTCCCTCTTCCATGTATCCCTTGACCGTATTGGTGACCACAAGCACTTCAACCGCGGGCACCCTGCCGGTTCCGTCCGCTTTTACTATAAGCCTTAAGGATACCACGGCCTTTAACGCGCCTGCCAGCTGTATCCTGACCTGAGCCTGCTGTTCCTTGGGGAAAAAATCCAGTATCCTTGAGAGGGTCTGTATGGTGTCCATGGTATGAAGCGTGGAGAAAACCATGTGGCCTGTTTCCGCGGCTGATACCGCTATGCCCACAGTTTCGGCATCCCTCATTTCGCCGATTAATATGACGTCAGGGTCCTGCCTTAATACATATTTCAGGGCGGACTTAAAATTCTCGGTGTCGAGCCCCACTTCCCTCTGCGACACGCTGCATTTCTTGTCGGCGTGAACAAATTCGATGGGGTCCTCTATGGTGACTATGTGGTGCTGGTAGGTTTCGTTTACTTTGTTTATCATGGAGGCTAAAGTGGTGGATTTTCCGCTTCCCGTGGTCCCGGTCACAAGCACAAGTCCCCTGGTAAAAAGGGAAATTTCGGTTAAAACAGGCGGAAGGTTCATTTCTTCTATGGAAGGTATCTTAATCGGAATCGCGCGCAGGACGACCTCGAACTTGCCCATCTGCTGGAAGGCGTTCGCCCTGAAGCGGGCCACTCCCTCGAGATTATAGGCCAGGTCCATCTCGTTTGTTTCCTCAAATTTCTTCCTCTGCTTTTCATCCATCAGTGCGTAAATCATTTCCTTCATGTCCGCGCGCGAGAGTATCTCCATGTCGAGCGGGGTTATGCGGCCGTCCACGCGCAGAAGCGGCGGCCTGCCTTCCTTAAGGTGCATGTCAGACGCTTTTTTGTCTATCATGGTATGAAGCAGGTCTTTTATGTTCATCTCTTTTTTAGCCCCCGGGGTTTATGCGGTGTTTAGAAGTTCATTGTCAGGCCGAGCCTGTGGTTATTATTCGACAGGCCGGACTGGAGGAACTGCTGATAAGCGTAATCCAGCGAGAAAGTATCCATAACAATGGCCGTACCGCCTGATATGATATATGTGTTTGTGTTAGGGTCCATCTGTAAGCCTGCCCTGATGAAAGCCGCCTGTACCTGGGCTGTTTTTCCGAATGTGAGGCGGTACTCAGCCCCTCCGCAATACGCCGAAACCGCGGGCGCGCCCTGATAATCCTGGTCAGTTTTTACTTCCACTGATACGGCAAGGTCATTTGTTATGCCGTAAAATACTCCCGCGTTTATGGAATAAGGAACTGTTTCCTTTGAACCGCCGTTCCAGGTAACCTGCGTGAATAAATTTTTGCCCATAATTCCGATCTTGAAATTATCCTTTAATGCCACCATTAATCCCGCGTCAACGCCTATTCCTGACGCGGAAACTTCCGCGCCGCCCAAAATCATGTCAGTATTCGCGCCGACGTATTTGACATTAACACCCGCGGCTATTTTCGGGTATGAATATTTTGGCAGGCCGAAATATTTCTCGATCTGCATCGCCCATGAGACAAGTATGGTGTATTCGTTCCATTTGTATTCGGTATCGCCCGCGTAATCCGCTCCGAGCCCCGCGCTTAAGTACCTGACCGTGCCTCCCAAAGCGCCCCAGCCTTGGTTGTCGCCCTGGGCGTAGCTTACCAATATGTCGGAAAGCTTAAAAGCCGGGCCTGTCCCGAAATAATCCGGGACATATGTGATGCTTACTGATTTATCCTTGCCAAGAAGCGCCATTCCCGCCGGGTTCCACCATGACGCGTTTCCGTCATCTGCAATGGCGGTAAAAGCGCCGCCCATGGAAATTGCCTTTGTGCTTATGCCATTGTCAGTGAAAGCCCCGCCTAACATGCCTGAAGCGCCCCACGCGAAAGCCGGGATTAAGAGCGCCGATACTGCGAAGGCTAATATTATTTTTTTCATGTCAGCCTCACTTTACAACCGCGACAGCCCTGGTGGAACTGGACTTGACGCCGGTTATGGTGGTTTTTTCTATCTTTATGACATACAGGCCGTTTTTCACAAGCGCGCCCTTATCGTTCTTTCCATCCCACGCCGCGTAATACATAAGGTCGAGTGCGTTCAGCGGGTTCGCGTCATATGATGTGAATAACGGATAATCCGCGGCATTCTGGTACTCCATGGTACGTACAAGCGTCCCCGTCAGGGAGTATATCCGCAGCTTTACATTTCCGCTCCCGCCAAAAGCGCCGTAATCGCTTATGTCATCCGTATAGTATATTTTCGCCGGACCTGCAGCGGGGTTGAATATTTTTGTGTTGTCAAAATGATGCGGCACCACCGGTATCGCCGGCGGTGTATATGCCAGCGCGTATCTGTTATTAGCCGGTATTGAGGTAACAGCCGCTTCAAAATAACGGTCTGTACCGCTCACGGCCATAGCTGTAAGCGTTGTAATCTGTGTCCAGGAAACCCCATCCCAGACGTAAAGCTTCAAGTTTGCGGATGTAAGCCCCAGGTTTAGAAGATTATTATAATCAGTTACCGTGATATGCATGCGCAGTATGGCCGAGCATTTATTTGCATCAAATACCGCAGGCAGGCTGTATGAGCCGGAAAGGGAAAAACTCACTACGCCCCCCATGATTGTCTGGCCTGTGGGCGCCGGCGGAGGTGACGCGACTGAGGCCACAGTTATATCCGTCGCCGGGTTAAGATTTGTCACTCCTCCGTTTTCGGATATGCCGGAATCAAGCGGGTCAAATGTAAGTATCCTCATATAAGTAGTGGGATTCTCGTCGGTTCCGGATATGTCCACATATACGACTCCTGATGTGGTTATGTAGAAAGTATATGTATATGTTGCCGAGTTTGCAGGATTCCCATTTTGAGCCACAGACACAGCGTTAATTATTACCGTGTAATGCGCGTCAACAAGCGTGCTCGATGGAATAAATCTGATTACATTTGTGCCATTATCATGGGCAACCGTTCCGGCAACCCCGCTGACCCTTATGGAAGATGCGGTCCAGTCAACGGGTGATGTTCCTGCCGGTATGAGCGTGGCTTCAACTGATGATACCAGGAAGTTTATCTGCGTGTCCGTGTATCCCGAAAGGTTCTGCGAACCGTTTGAGCTGGATTTAACATTTACGTTATTCACTATCGGAGCCAGTGTATCATATACGGTAAAAGAAAATACTGTTTTCGGCCCTATGTTATTTGCCGCGTCAACCGGCGTTACTTCAACGGTATATACCCCTCCGACCACCACATCCGCATCCGGCGTGAATATAAGCACCCAGGATTTCGGATCATTGGCAACGCCTGTCCAGCTCGGCGTTCCTCCGACTTTATTTCCAGACGGGTTATAAAGTTCGATTTTAGAGTTATTTGACGAACCATGGCCGACGCCGTCGTCAGTCAGCGTGACACTAATAGGGTTTAATTTGGAAATAGTTCCCGGCGATACCGTGGAGCCATTTGTCGGGTACTCGGACATCTTAACTATGGTCGGCGGCGTCTTATCGAGCGGCTGTATAACAACATCCTGCTCTATAATAAATGCCGACTGTATGTTTTGCGAGCAGAGTCCGTAACCGCGTTCATCCCCGAAAAAACCGTCGCTGCTGAAAAAACTCGGCGCCACATGATATGTGTCATAATAATATTTTACCTGGGATGTGACGGTACCCGTTGTGCAATCCACAGCGCCTTCAAGCGGTTTGCTGTTTGTTTTAAATAATTCCTTTCCCACAAGCTGTCCCCTGAACGCGGTTATATAATTCCCGGGCGTCATACCGGACATATAATGGGTTATCTTCATTGATAGCGTGTAATCTCCCGCTCCGGTCGGATCGTTCAAAGTCACCGCGAACGTATTATCCCAGTCATTTGAATCATTCCCGTCAGGTTCGGTATAAATCACCGTGTTTGTGACATTACACGGGACAACAGGCACCGGAGCATAAACAAAAGGCACCTTCGTATTTGAAACGCGTCCGGTTATATCCCATCCGTCAAAGAACTTAGGGCACGCAAAAAACCTGTCATTATTCAAATCCATATAGTACTGGTCCATGTCAAGCGCGCTCGTATCCCTCGAGTTGGCGCTTATCTGCGCTCCTGCGCTGTCATATATTTTAAAGTCATATTTAATGTACGGGTAGTTCATGTAGTCATGCGTGGTGGCCGTCTCTCCATATGTATAGTCAAATCCGAGATTCTGCAGGTTTGGCTTTGTTGCGTTCTTCAGCTTAAACGTCATCTCAGCTATTACCGCCACCTCCGACTCCGGGTCCTGGTGGTTGTACTGAGTATCTATGGTAAACATGCTGTTTTCCAGCTCAACTGAAGTTGTCTTTATTCTGCCGGTGGCTGACGCTCCGGTATTTCCCACAACATCTGTAATATCAAACTGGTAATCATAATCCCTGTCCCTTATTACCATGTCCCCGTTATTATCAAGTCCGTCCCACGTGATCGGCTGGTTGACTCCCGAATAACCCGTGGCAGCCATTTCTCTTACAGTTGTCGCTCCGTCAAGTATTTTAAATTTAACCATTGATTGTTCTGTTAAAGAATAAAAAATCTGCATGAACTGCTTGTCCGGATTAAATACGGAAGGGTTCGGGTCTATGTTAAGTATTACAGGCCTGACTCCGTCAACCTTTATCGCCGGATTTGACATTATCTGAAGGCCGTCATTGCTGGCAAAAGAAGTTGCTCCGTCAAAATAATGTCCCCTTATGGTCAGCTGGTTTGTCTCAAAAGGCTTGCCTGATATTTCCCTTATCATGTACTTGGCATTCCATATGCCGTCGCCGCCTGAAGTATCATTATGCTTTAAAGCGTCGCCGTCGTCAAAAACAGCTATGCCGTTTAACGCCGGAAGTATGTCCAAAGTCGGCGAACCGCCGGTAACAAGCGTGCCGTCAGACGCCTTAAATGTGGCTGATGCAAGCGACATGTAGTTTGATACGGCCCTTCCCGCCATCTTCCTTCCGGGCGCCTCATCCAGAGTGACTGTCCTTGCCGTTATATCCGTATAAGCATTCACAATCCAAGTGTGCGTGTCGTCATATAAGACCATATTGCCCGGGGAACCGGCTGGAAAATCCGAACCGGTAATGACAACCGTAGTCGCTGTCGCGGTTACGACATGGACATTCGAATACGTCGTACTCGCGTTGATGACAGCCATCTGGAAAAGAAGGTAATCCCCGATTTTTGCCGTCTGGCCCGCCGGTGAAACCTGCACATCCAGCGAGGAGATAACATAGGCTGCATTGACTTGAATGGCGCTGAAAGTTGCGAATAAAACTACAAAAATACCTGTAACAAGTAATTTTTTGACGGAAAAATTTTTCAATTGTGCCTCCCGTGACCTTATAAAGAGGGATTTATTCAATATATATAAAATATTAGCATAGATTAGAAAAAAGTCAACACCAATTAATTGGATGCTACTTTAAAAGAGTTTTTTGGGGTTTTTGGGTTCTTTGGTTAACTTTTCCATAATACACCTTTAATATAAGGGGGCTGTCGGCATGTTTTCGTTGCTTTTTCTTCCTTATTATATAGTTAATTTACTTTGAGGTAAAACGAGACAAGAGACTGGAGACAAAAGTAATGCGGACAGCTAAGCGGCTGCGGGAGCGGCAAATGTTTTTTTGATGATATTGGTGTTCAAACTTTTGCCTCGGGTAAACTATCGGCCCTCACGCCCGGCTGGGTACAAAACGATTTTAGAACATATCGCCTCCCGCGACTAAACTGCAAACTTCAGCATCACCTCAAGACAGCTTAACCCGCATCAAAAAAACATTTGCCGTTCCCGCAGCCATATGCATAAGTTTCTAAAACGCCGGCGTTTCGCAGCCTAATCCGTCTCCGCTTAAGCTGCGACGGACTTGGAGGCTGCGGCTGCCAATACCCGGAATAACCGGCATAAAAAAAGGGCAGCCGTTAGGCTGCCCTTTTCATTAAAGATATTTTAGAAGTAGTATCTGATTTCAAGCACCTTTACGCCGATTGATTTGGCCAGGTCAAGGACAAAATGTGTTTCTGATGTAGTCGTAGTATCTTCAGTATGTGATTCAATGTTTACTCCAAGCCAAAAGCCAATACCGCTTGCTATAGATAGTTTGTCGCTGATTGCACTTAAAAGAAGCGCCACTTCAAATTCAGCACCTCCCATGAAATCAATCGTGCTGTCGCTGTACTTGATATCCGTGACAGGTCTGGTTCCCCACGAGTTGGCGTAGTTAAACTTAAGCCCCGGAATAAGGTTAAACGCAAGGCTTCCTTTTTCCTTCATCGGGATTACCATGCCGCCGCCCAGGCCAAATGACATGGAATTTCCGTACATCTGAAAACCGGCCGTTGCCTGAACGCCGATGCTGTCAGTCGGCCACAACCTGAGCGAAACTTCCTGTGCCGAGAAATTAAAACCGAGTGAAAGCTTGTCTTTAAGCGGGGTGAAATCCGATTTTTCCTCGGCCGCCGCGAAAAGTGAAACTGAAACCATAAGACAAAGTACAACCGCAAGTAACTTTTTCATGCTAATACCCTCCTCTAATGAGTTTTTTTGTAAATTCGTAAAGAAGCCTTACCCCTGTAGCCGCTGTCCCGTCAGGAATATATGATTTATTTTTTATTCCGTAAGCCGTACCCGCGATGTCCAGGTGTATCCACGGCGTCGTGCCCACAAATTCCTTAAGAAAAAGCCCGGCGACTGCCGTGCCGGCGCCGCCTTCGCCCAGATTTTTTAAATCCGCGTATTTTGACTTAAGCGTTACCGCGTATTCCTCGAGCATGGGAAGCTCCCACACGCGCTCGCCGCTCTCCTCGCCCGCTTTTTCCATCAGTTCCATGTATTCCGGGCTGTTGCCCATCAAGCCTGTGGCGTAATGCCCCAGCGCCATAACACACGCGCCTGTTAAGGTCGCTATGTCAACTATAAGCATGGGTTTGTATTTCTGCGCGTATGAAAGCGCGTCGCAAAGTATCAGTCGGCCTTCCGCGTCAGTTGAAATGACCTCAACGGTCTTGCCGGAGAGCGTCTTTAAAATATCCCCGGGTTTATATGCTTTTCCTGAAGGCATATTCTCAGTTACAGGCGCTATGAACACGGCGTTTATCGGCAGTTTCCGCGACGCGATTATTTTCATAAGCGCGATTACGGCTGCCGCGCCTGACATGTCAAATTTCATGTCCTCTATAACTGAAAGCCCGCTCGTGGCGGGTTTAAGGCATATGCCGCCGGTATCAAAGGTGATTCCCTTGCCGACGAAAACCACGGGTTTCTTTGAAACAGACGCGCCTTTATACTCGGCTACGATAAATTTAGCCGGCTCATCCGAACCCTTTGCCACATTATAAAAAGAACCCATGCCCATCTTTTTTACTTCGGCGAGCTCAAACACCTTAATTTTGATCTTCTTTGATGTCTTTGCTGCTTCCATGGCTGATGCCGCTATCTTTGTGGGCGTTGAATAGTTCGAAGGCCCGTTCATGAGTTCCTTGGCGAAAAATACCGCGTCAACAACAGTTACAACCTCATCAATGACTTTGTTTAAGCTTAAACCGGCAGCAGCGAAGACAAGACTGTCAAGTACCGGGTCTTTCTTTCCGGTTTTAAACGACGAATATACGTAATCCGCCAGCATAAAACCTTCAAGCTGGGCCTTGAAATCAGCGGAATCGCTTAAAAAGCTGACGCTTGCGGCTGTTTTGGCGCCCAACGCCTTTATTTCCTTCAGGCAAAAACCGGCTGCTTCACGCAACTTTTCAGAGTCAAGTTTTTCTGCTTCTCCCAGGCCGATGAAAAATATTTTTTTAAGCCCGCTTTTTGTCTCAAGCGTGAACACGGATTTCTTTTTATAATCCGCGTCAATCTCGCCTGAGTTCACCAGCGAATTTATCTTTGCGCCAAGCGGCGCGTAAGTTTTGCCTGAAAACTGCTTCCTATCGCCCTTAATTACCGGCACAACGTACATGCCTGCCGGGATGTCGAACAGGTTTTTAGCGCTGGATGATACCTTCATAATGCCTCCGGAAGTTAAAGTTTATTATTTTTTAGACTGGAGATAAGAGACAAGAGTATAACAAATACGGTTTTGTTTTACTCCTGTCTCCTATCTCTTGTCTCCTGTCTCACTATTTCTGCTGAACTGTTCCAAAAACCCCATTATGTTTTTGCTCAAAAACTCATCCGCCTTATTTATGTCCGCGGACAGTTCGGTCATTCCGTTTGATTTAAAATCAATTGGCTTTGAAAATATTGAAACGCATTCCAGAAAAAGCGTCCTGTAATCCTCCATGGAGCTTTCTATCTTTATATCGTATGTCACCATATCAGCCGGGACAGGAGGGAAAAATATCCTCGTTCCCATCATATGCAGGGGCCTGCCGAACTTCTGTAGGTTCCCCTCAGTCAGTGAAAAGACCTTTTTAATGAGGAAATCCCTTGAATCCTCTATGCCTTTGAAGTTGATAAGTTTCCTTATGATAACACTGTGCATGATGGCCATGGGAACCCCCGTAGCGGCGGAAAAAATCTCAGTAAAATCCGTTACCAGCCCCTGATAGTAGTTTAAGCTGTTCGCGCAGAAATCATAGGAAAGTACAACCCTGTCCTTTAATACGCGGTATTTGGTAAGGTTATTCTTTTCATCCTTTGAAGCCATCTGTATGGAGCCGTCCGGCATGGTCATAAACGACGTGATTGAGTGGCTATCGGATATTTTATCGAAGATTTCCCTTATTTTCCTGTCCTCTATCTGCGCCGGCAGAAAAACCAGCTCGACTACAAATGAAAAAAGCCTTGTGGATGCGTCCATATTCCCTCCGTATGATTAATGCATTAATAATAACAGAAAATAAACTTTAAGGCAATAAGAACGAATTGCCGTTATTGTATATAATCGTGTGTAAATTCATATTTGCTTATATTAAACGTGTTAATTTTCTTCTACCACTGCTCCCCCTCTCCTCTTAGGAGAGGGGCTGGGGTGAGGTGAAACCAATTGTCTTATTCCCCTCACCCTACCCTCTCCCAAGGGGAGAGGGAAAAAAGAACAAAACAATTTACACACAATTCTTGACAATATCGAATTGCCGGTTGACGGGTTGCGTGTCCGGGCAGATAAATTAAGTGAAAAAGTTACGCGGCCGGCAGCGTGAAAAAGAACTCCGAACCTTTCCCTTCCTCAGACTCCACCCACATATCCCCGCCCATTCCTTCTATAAGTTTTTTGCATATCGCAAGCCCCATGCCGTTTCCGCCGTATTCATCCTTGGGGTGCAGTTTCTGGAATATAATGAATATCTTATTGAAATACTTCGCCGGCACGCCGATGCCGTTATCCTTTACACCGAACTTTACCGCATTGCCTTCACTTTCGCATGATATGTGAATTGCCGGCGCAGCGCCTTTTCTGGAGAACCTGATGGCATTGTCAATAAGACTTCCTATGACCCTTATTATTTTATCCTTTTCGCCCTTTACCGGCAGCAGTGTATCCCTGCTTATAGAACCGCCTTTCTCATGCAGCTGCAAACTGTAATCCACGACTGCCGCGTCCGCCGCCTCGTTCATGTCGCATGTTTCCGCTTCCCGTGCTTTTAAATCCACATCAAGGTATTCTATCATGCCTTTTATCAGTTCGCTCATGCGCACTGACCCCATGACAGCGGTCTCTATATAGCTTTCAGCCTCATTGTCCAATTTTCCAGTGTATTTCTTTTTCAACAGCTGCACATAGCTCGATACCATCCTCAGGGGTTCCTGCAGGTCATGCGACGCCGCATTTGTGAATTTCTGAAGTTCTGCGTTTGATTTTTTAAGCGCCGCTACCGTGAGCGATAGTTTTTCCTCGGTTTTTGTCCTTTTCAGGACCTCGCCTTCCAGGTCTTGTATCTTTTGTTCAAGCTTATGAAAAAGCGTTTTATTATACTGGTCCAAGAGCGCGAGCCTGTTCTCCATATCTTTTCCCGGGTGCAGCTCCTTTCCTCCCCCTACCCCTCTACGCAGCATTTCACCCACGGCTTTCAGCAGTTCCTCGGGTTGTTTTGGCTTGACAATGAACATATCCGCGCCCAGATCCAGCGCCAATTTTTCATCTTCAGGTTCGGTATAAGTGGCCGTATATATGATAATCGGTATCTGCCAGAGTTTACTGTCAGCCTTTATCCGCCTGCACAATTCAAAACCGTCCATCACCGGCATCAGAATGTCGCTTATGATAACGTCGGGCCTCTTTTCAGACGCCATTTTCAAAGCCTCTTCCCCGTTCACTGCCGAAGCCGTTTCAAAACCGCCCCCTTTTAGCAGCTGCTCAAGGTAATAGCGGTTATTTGAATTGTCATCTACAATAAGTATTTTTTTCATTTTTCCTCCCCGTTTAAATACGACATGACCTGCCCGAGGAACGTATCCGGGTTTATTGGTTTTTCTATGTACCCGGTACACCCGGCTTCCATCGCCTTTTCCCGGTCACCGGCCATAGCATATGATGTAAGCGCTATAATGGGCACATTGTTAAGGCTTGTATTTTTACGCAACTCCGCTGCCACTTCATAACCGCTCATAGTCGGAAGCTGAATATCCAGCAGCACAATATCCGGTTTTATCTCATTTACCGCCTCTATCCCTGATATTCCGTCCTTTGCCTGTACCACATCAAGCCCCCTGGCTGCAAGTATGAACTTTACCAGGTAAAAATTCTGGTCATTATCCTCTATATATAAAATTTTATTGCCCATCACGCCCCCTTTTTAAGCGGTATTAAAAAGCCGAACACAGAGCCTTTTCCCTGTTCGCTTTCCACCCATATTTTCCCGCCCATTAATTCAACAAGTTTTTTTGAGATCGAAAGCCCGAGCCCCGTGCCTTCGTAATGCCTTGTCATTCCGTAATCAAGCTGCTGAAACGGAGTGAATATTTTTTTAATATCCTCTTTTTTTATACCTATGCCCTGGTCTGCAACCTTAACCTCGACCGAATCATCGGTGCGCGCGCATTCAACCCGGATCCGCCCCTTTTCAGTGAATTTCACCGCGTTACTTATCAGGTTTAGCATTACCTGCTCCACCCTCCTACGGTCGCCTGACACGTTTCCCACATTCTCTTCTATGTATGACTCAAATATCAGCCCCTTTTTTTCGGCCATGGGCTGCGCCGTCATTACAGCCTTTTTTACAACGTCGGCCATGTTAAACTCAGCTGCGGAAATGTTGAACTGACCGGCTTCAATTTTTGATATATCCAGCACGTCATTAATTAGCTCCAGCAGGTGCGCGGCGCTGGACCGCACCATCTCAAGCTGCTTTTTTTGTTCGTCGTTAAGCGGCCCCGCGAGCCCCTGCGAAAGTATGCCCGTAAAACCGATGATGGAGTTTAACGGCGTCCTTAATTCATGCGACATGGTCGCTAAGAACGCGGATTTAAGCCTGTCCGCCGACTCCGCCTGCTCTTTTGCGGCGTTTAATTCCATGGTCCTTGATTCCACAAGTTCCTCAAGGTGTGTCCTGTATCTCTCAAGTTCTTTTTCCGCGGCCTTTCGTTCTGAAATATCCTCAACAAATCCCTCAAAAAACAGGGTTTTCCCGTCAAGGTCCCTGACCGCGCGCATGTATATGTTTGCGGTAAAATTGCTGTTATCCCTGCGCCTGTAGAGTATTTCATTGTGGGCGTAACCAGATGACGCATTTGATTTTTCCACGATTATTTTTCTCTGCGCCGGGTCCGCAAAAAGCTGCGTTTTTATATCGGTGACTTCCTCAAGCATTGCCGCGGGCGATGCGTAGCCGAACATTTCCGCAAGCTTCGCGTTCACGCTTATGAATTTCCCTTCATATGTGGACTGGAATATCCCGGCAGGCGCTTCCTCAAATATATTCCTGAATTTTTGTTCTGATATCCTGAGGGCTTCCTCGGCCTTCTTCATCTCAGTTATTTCCACAATGCTTATAAAATCCGCAGGCCTGCCGCCAAAAAGTATGGTATTCCCGAATATGTTCACCCAGCGGGACTCCCCGTTCTTGGCTCTGGCGCGGGCCTGATAATTTGTAACGTACCCTTTTTCCCCCTGCTGCTTCTTCCTTGCCTGTTCTTCCACAAAAGCCCTGTCGCTTTCATGTATCATCCTCAGAAAGCCGCCGGGTTCCATGGAATAGAGTTCATCAATATCATAGCCTGTCATCCGGGCAAAGCCGTTGTTCGCGTATTTTATCAGGCCGTCCTGCAGCACAATCATGCCCACAAGCGAAAGATCCGACATGGTCCTGAATTTTGTCTCGCTTTCCATCAGTTCGTCATAGGACCTTTTAAGTTCCAGCGTCCTTGACTTTACCAGTTCCTCCAGCGAGCCCTTATACCTGTTAAGCTCGTCTTCGGCGCGCTTTTGCCCTGTCCGGTCTATGCCGAAACAATGCGCGCCAATCAGCCTTCCTTTTTTGTCAAACTTCCCCCTGTTTGTCCAGGCTATCCATACCCTTGTCCCGTCCTTTTTAACATTCTCGTTTTCGTTCACGGTATACCTGTCCGGAAACAGGCTTAAACTTTTCATGAGCTCTGAAAGGTCTTTTCCGTATGAATCCCGGTATGGCACTATGGTCCCCATGACATTTTTTCCGATTATTTCAGAGGCTGAAAACCCGAAAAACTCCCTGCTGTAGCGGCTGAAATATGTAACCCTGCCGGAAGTATCCATGTCCAGGATGATTATGCTTGAATTTTCGACAATATCGCGGTATTTTTCCTCTTTGGACCACGGCCGGCGGCGTGAAGCAGCCTTACTTTTTAAGGCAGGCTTCTCCATTTTTTTCTTCAAATTTTCACCCCTTATGATGATTTAAAATGATTATACTCCAGCCTATAAGATAAAGCAACCCCCGGGCCTGATACGGTATTTAGTTGTGTGTAAATTGATTTGTTCCTTTATCCCTCTCCCATTTGGGAGATGGCAGGGTGAGGGAAATAAGACAATCGGGTTCACCTCACCCCAGCCCCTCTCCTAAGAGGAGAGGGGGGATGAAAATTTAATAAGTATAATAAGCCAATATATGCGGTTAAATATGAATTTACACACTATTACATACAATAACCCCGGGCCTGTGCTCCCAGCCTGTGCTCCTTGACTTTACGCCTTTAAAAAACTATAATAGTATATAGGGTTTATCACAAACAAGGAGCGCCGATGAGCTGGTTCCCGCCAATGTCTGTAATACATTTATTCGCATTCATGTTATATGCCTCTATAATGGTGCTTATTTTAAGCCGCGGAATAAGCACCACCCTTAACAAAACCAGTCTTGGGCTGTATGCCTCATTTGCCCTCTGGAGTTTCGGCAAAATATACCTTCATAACCCTGATACTCCGGAGAACCTTGCCATTTTATTTGATAAAATAGACGCCATAGCCTGGTGCTCATATCCGGCAATTTCGCTCTGGTTCAGCCTTCTGCTCGCTAATAAAACCAAATTGACTCAAAACAAACTTTTTTACGCCGCCATAATTTTCTTTCCGCTGCTCTTTATCACACTACACTGGAGCGGTTTTCTCATGCATCTTCCGGAAAAAAGGAGTTACGGCTGGCATACCTCATGGCATATGGATTCAATTTGGACATATGTTTATTATGTTTATTACATAGGTATTTCATCGTTCAGCATTGCTTTGTTCCTGTTTACTGCCGCGCGCACCGAACTTCAAAACACAAAAAAACAGCTTATTATCCTTGCCTTTTCTACACTGGCTCCGCTTCTTCTTGGTTCCTATTTCCAGGTGCTTGTCCCTTTGTTCAAACTGCCCGGCTGGGATACGCCACTTACAGACATATCAAATATTTATATAGCCATCTGGGGCGTCGGCTCCTATTACGCCATTGTAAAGCACCGCCTTTTTTCTATCACTCCGGTCATGGCCGCCGATACTATTATTTCGAGCATGTCAGAGGCTCTCTTCCTGCTTGGTGAAGACCTGTCAATTAAATATGTCAACAATGCCGCCTCCCTGCTTTTGAACAAAAAAAGCCAGAAATTGTTGAATACACGATTTTCCGATTATTTTTTTGACGGCGCAGCCTTCAAGCCATTCCTGGTGGAAGTCATAAAAAAAGAGTCTTACAGCAAAAAAGAAATACTGCTTAAGCGCGGTTCAGGCGAGCCTCTGCCCTGCCTTGTATCCGCGTCCGTAATAAAGGAAAGCGGGGAAATGCGCGGGATCGTATGCGTCGCCAGCGACATCAGCGCGCTAAAAAAGATCGAGACTGAACTGATAACCGAACGCGATATGGTGAAAAAATACCTTAATATAGCGAACATCTTCATAATCGTGCTGGACAGGGACTTAAACACCGTGCTTATGAACAAAAAGGCCCTTGACGTAACGGGTTTCATTGAGCAGGAAGTAGCAGGCAAATTCTGGCCCGGGATTTTTATACCCGAATACCTGCGCGGTGATTCCGTGAAATTCCTTCAGAACCTCATGGAATCAGGCCCGGAGATAACAGCGTATTATGAAAATTCAATATATACGCGCAACATGTACCTGCGTGATATTAAGTGGACAAATACCGTCCTCTCCGACGACAGCGGCAAACCCGTCGGCTTAATCTGCGCGGGCGAGGATATAACTGACACCAGGGAAATACAGGAACAGCTGGCAAAATTATCCACCGGCATAGAACAAAGCCCCGCCTCCATAGTGATAACAGACACGGCCGGAAACATCACATATGTAAACCCGAAATTCTGCGACGTCACGGGTTATACCCGCGAGGAAGCGCTCGGCGAAAACCCGCGCATGTTAAAATCCGGCGATTGGCCGAAAGAACGCTATGCGGAGCTGTGGGCCACGATACTATCAGGCCGCGAGTGGCATGGCGAGTTCCATAACAAAAAAAAGAACGGCGAACTTTTCTGGGAATCCGCCTCCATTTCCCCCATTAAGAACGATAACGGCGACATCATCAGTTTTATTGCAGTTAAGGAGGATATCACTGAAGAGAAAAAAGCGCAGCAGGAGCTCAAGGAAAGCTATGAGAAGCTCAAGGAACTTGAGATACTGAAAACAAATTTCACTTCCATGGTATCGCATGAACTTCGCACCCCGCTCACTTCCATAAAAGGCTTCCTTTCCTTTCTGTTAAGCGGCGTCGGCGGCCCGGTTTCCGCGCAGCAGAAAGAGTTTCTCGAAATTATTAAAAATAATTCCGACAGGCTGCTTAATCTGATAAACGACCTCCTGGACACGGCAAAAATGGAAGCCGGAAGCTTTTCAATCGAAAAAAAGAACTGCAACCTTACGGACGTAATAAACTCCTCGGTCAAGGATGTCCGGTCCCTTTCACAGAAAAAAAATATAATAATTACCAACAAGAGCGCTTCGGAAACATTCGTTATAAGCGCGGATGATTACCGCGTTTCACAGGCTGTTATAAACCTTATTAACAACGCAATTAAATTTTCACCCATGAATTCATCCATCGAAATCCGGATGAAAATGATGAGCCTTGGCGAAATAAAGATTCCTGAATATGCCAACAAAGGCGTGCTAAAGGACGGCCGCTTTGCGGCCATTATCATTACAGATCACGGCCCGGGCCTTGAAGCAGACAAACTGGCCAGGGTTTTTGACAGATTCTACCAGGTGGAAAACATTAATACGCGCGCGGTACAGGGCACGGGGCTGGGGCTGAACATCGTAAAAAACATAGTTGAGCTGCATAACGGAGCTGTATGGGCGGAGTCAGAAGGCAAAGGAAAAGGCACTACTTTTATAATGATTTTTCCGGAGGTTTAAGGCAATCACAAATCCCAAATCACAAATCCCAAAAGAAGCCGCGCTTTTATTTGGGATATGTGATTTGGGATTTGTGATTGTATTTCGGTCTTTTATTACCGCAACCTTCGTAGTATAATCTCATTATACTAATAGCGGCATTAACACATTGACGGAGGGTCTATGAGAAAACACTTATTGATTTGCCTTATTTTATTCACTGCTTTTGCATCCTTACAGGCCGAAAACCTTGTCTTAAACCCGGATTTTTCAAAAGTATCCGGTAACGCCATTGAAAACTGGCTGCCATCCGACGCGTCAGTCAATATGACTGATGCTGCGGCTGTGACGCGCTGTGTAAGGCTCATTAACGGCAATAATCCCCGTTACCTGTCACTAAACCAGAATATACCTATAGACTCTGAAAAAATAAGACAAGTCACTGTAAAAGCATCCATTAAAATAGATGGCGTTATAAGGGGAAAAGAAGACTGGGAAATGGCGCGCGTAATGGTCCTCTTTTTTGATAAGAAAGGCACGCAGCTCGGCGGATGGCCTGAACTTGGCCGCTGGAAAGGCTCATTTGACTGGTCTGAAAAAGTAAATGTAATTAACGTTCCTGACGGCGCGGCGCAGCTCAGATTGGGACTTGAAATGTCAAACTGCTCAGGCGAAATGGATGTAAAAAGCATCTCAGTTGAACCGGGCGACAACATGGAAATAACCCGCGAGGATGACAACCAGCTTTTAAACGGAGGCATGGAATTCGGCTCAACCCTTCCCTTTTACTGGGGCGGATGGGTGGCGGGCGACTCATCCTTTGAATCCCCCGGCTATAATTCCCCCACTTGCTTTAAGATTACAAATTCCTCATATAATTATTCCATGATCACCCAGGAAATAACCGTGGACCCAAAAATAAAAGCAGTCACCATTTCAGGCTATGTCAAGGTCTCAGGCGTTGTCCAGGGCACAAACGCTTGGGAAAAAGCCCGCATATCAGTGGAGTTCCATGACGCCTCCGGGGCGCGGGTCAATAACGCATGGCCCCCTGTCACAGGCGAATCAGCCGGCGACCTGCCTGAATGGACGCTATGGTCAAATTACTATCCGGTCCCTGACGGCACAAAAACCATGGTAATCAGCGCAGGGCTTTTAAACTGCACTGGAAGCATATGGATAGATAATCTTAAAGTACAGGGTACCGATAAAAATGGAAAAATATTAAAAGTTTTAGCCCCAAAAACCGAGGATAGGTCCAACTGGTTCGCCTTTGAATTCGAGCAGGACGATTTCCGGGAAGGCGCTGTCATAGACTTCACCTCATCCCTTGACGCGCCCGCCGGAAAACACGGCTTTATAACTGTTTCCGGTTCAGGGAAAACTGTTTTTGACGACTTAACACCCGCGAAATTCTGGGGGACAAACCTGGTCGCCGGCGATGTCTTCAGGAATCATTTTGAGACCGATAAAATGGTAAAACGGCTTGCCAAACTCGGTGTTAACATGGTCAGGCTGCATCATATGGACGCGTTCTGGGCCGACCCGTCCGTCATTGACTACTCAAAGGAAAATACCCGCGCTTTATCGGCGGAGTCCCTTGAAAAACTCGATTATCTTATTTATAAATTAAAGGACGCCGGCATATATGTCTATATGGACCTTCTGGTGCACCGCAGGCCAAAAGCAGGCGACGGCGTGGAGAATTACGCCTCCATACCCGCCGGGTTCAAAGAAGTCATATTCATAGACGACAGGCTGCAGGCGCTCACTAAAGAATACATAACCGCGCTTTTAACGCACGAGAACCAGTATACAAAACTCAAATACACGGAAGAACCGGCAATTGTATTCATGGAAATCGTCAACGAATCAACTCTTTTTTACGCTGACAGGAACAAGGACTTTCCGCCCGCCTATAAAGTCAAACTGGACGCCATGTTCAACAAATTCCTTCTTGATAAATACAAAACAATGGACGCCTTAAAGCAGGAGTGGGCTAAATCAGGCGACTCTGACCTGCTCTCCTACGAAGATTTCAATAATGGCACCGTGGCAAGGGAAAAATTCAAGGTTAACTGGGAAGATTTAAAGACCATGTTTGAATCAAACTGCCTCGGCCGCGGCGCCGATACAAAGGAATTTTATTACCAGACCGAGTATGTCTTCTATCACAGAATGTATGATTTCATCAAATCCCTTGGCGTAAAAGCCCTGGTGACAGGCTCCAACCACTGGGAGCCATGGGACGCGGATATAAAAGTAAACGCTTCGCTGGACTTCGTGGACCGCCACAGCTATTGGGACCACCCTTCAGGCGGCTGGACCATGCAGGAAAACATTTCATTTAAGAACCTGCCCATGATAAAATCCAAATCCAACTGTGTGACCGAACTCGCGCACGCGCGCGTGGATAAAAAGCCTTTCACCGTATCAGAGTGGAACTCCCTTATACCGAACGAATACCGGGCCGGCGCGCCTGTCATCATGGCTTCATACGCCGCCTTAAACGGCTGGGACGCTTTCCTGCAGTTTAATTTTTCAAATTTCGAGTGGAAAAACAGCCTTGCCCACTTTGCCGATTTCTCCGTATGGCCCGACACCTTATCAAACTGGCTCCCTGCCGTGATGATATTCAGGAACGGCTATATAAAGGAAAGCCCTGAGAAGCTTGTGGAGTATGTGTCGGACGACGATATTTTCTTCACGAAATCCTCCTCGTATAAGCTTGTCAATGACGACATCACGGCGCCGCTCATGATGGCATGCTCCAAAACCTTTGACCCGGCGGCACAGAGCAAAAAATACAACCCCAAACTTTCCCGGGACGCGGCGCTTTCATTGACCGGAGAACTTTACTGGAACTTTAAGAAAGGCATCTTCCAGACAGTCTCCGACAGGATACAGGGCGCCATCGGTTTCCTTGGCGCGGAAAAGAGCGGTGTTAAGTTCAGGAACTTCCGCGTAAAATCAACTAATGAGTACGCCTCAATATTTCTGGTATCGCTTGACGGGTCGCCGATTGCCGCCTCTTCAAAATTGGCCCTTAATACAACAGCGCGCATGGATAACACAGGCACAAAATACAGCCCCACGCACACGTCGCTGATATACGGCGGCTCTTCCCCCATCCTGCTCGAACCCGTATATTCCAAATGCACCATACAGGTTAACAGGTTCAAGTCAGTCAAAATTCATACCCTTGACGCAAATAACTACATAAAAGCGGAATATAAAAATTTCTCCACCCCGGATAAGAACACGATAGTGATTACGACTGACGAGAAGTCAAAGGCGCTGAGTTATTATATTGAAATAATGCGTTAAATACAATTTTCAATTGTATACAAATAAAAAAAACCGCCCTAAGCGGTTTAATTGAAAATTGAAAATATAAAATTGATAATTAATTTATTTTTTTAACTTCCACAACACTCTGTCCCGACTCATAACCACGGCCTTTTTTAACGCCGCCCCTTTGCATGGCCAGTTTCATAGCTTCCAATACATCATTAGCTACGACATAAATTGTCTGCTCTATATACTTTCCCGCTCCAGTATGGCCTTTTTTTACTACGCATTGATATGTCATATATTGCCTCCTATAATTACATGATTATATAAGCAATATACATGCCATATTTATAGGCTATATTTATAAGGAGTTTCTTTCGGTTGGTTAACACCAGGGTGTTAACTTGGTTAACATATTGTTAACTAGGTGTTAACTGAGATAACATCCGTTCCGGAACTGCCCTTTGTAGGGGCGATTCACGAATCGCCCGCCTTGGTTGGGCAATTCATGAATTGCCCCTACAAAAAAATCAAACAATCCCTAACTTCTTCATCTTTTTCCAGAGGCCAACCCTTGAAATCCCTAACTTTTTTGCGGCCCTGGTCTTGGAATTTTTTACGGACGCAAGCGCATCGATTACTTTTTTCTTCTCATCCGAACTTTCAGCTGCCGCGGCCTCTTTCGTTACGGCCGCGCCCGGTTTAAGTTCATCCGGAAGGTATTCTTCTTTTACCTCGGGCCCGTCATGGAGCGTTACTATCCTCTCAATAACATTCTCCAGCTGCCTGACATTGCCCGGCCAGCTGTATTCAGCTATTGCTTCAAGCGCTGCCGGAGTAAAGCCGGTGAATTCTCTTGAGTTTTTTCCTGCAAACTTCGCCAGAAAATAATTCGCGAGCTCCACCACATCCCTGCCGCGCTCCCGTAATGCGGGCATGTGCAGCGGCAGGACATAAAGCCTGTAATAAAGGTCTTCCCTGAACTTTCCATCCGCCACAAGTCTTTTCAGGTCCTTATTAGTGGCTGTGATTATCCTGACATCCACTTTGATAGTGGAGGTTCCGCCTACGCGCTCAAATTCCTTCTGCTGGACAAAACGCAGAAGCTTTACCTGCATGGCCTGCGATATGTCACCTATCTCGTCTAAAAATACTGTTCCTTTATCAGCAAGCTCAAACCTGCCGGGTTTTTCTTTTACCGCGCCCGTGAACGCGCCTTTTTCATACCCGAAAAGTTCGGATTCAAGAAGGGTCTCGGGCAGGGCCCCGCAGTTTACAACTATAAATGGCTTATCAGCCCTTTTGCTGGACCTGTGTATTCCGCGCGCGGCAAGCTCCTTTCCGGTGCCGTTCTCGCCGCTAATAAAAACGGTTGAGTCAGTGGCCGCGGCCTTGTGTATTATTTCCTTAGCTTTCCTTATGGACTCATCCGATCCGATAAAATCCACTCCCATATCCGCGGTATTCTCATGCTTGGCCACGTCCATTATCGACCTTGAAAGGTTGAATACTATATCCACGCCGCTGCCGTGCTTTAAAAATTCCTTGTAATCGTCCTTAACCTTGTCCTGCATGCCGCTTTTTACGTAAATAAGCCCCAGGTTATATACCGCGTTTTTGTTGTCGGAATTAAGGAGAATCGCGTTTTTGAAACTGCTTATGGCCTCTTCTATAAGCCCTTTCCTGAAATACGCGAGCCCCAGGTCGTTATAAAGGTGTGATTTTTTTAACGGGTCATCGCCAGCCTTTACCGCCAGTTTGTAATACTTTATCGCGCTGTCGTAATTGTCCTCTTTAAACATAATATCGCCCAGGTTTGCGTGCGCCAGTTCGTTGTCCGGGTCGTACTGCACGGCTTTTTCAAAGGCATCTACCGCCTTTTCCTGATTGTTCGTGTTCCTGTACAGTACTCCAAGGTACAGGTAGATATCCTTAAAAAGCGCCTTGGTGTCCTTATAACGGTCGGAATACATAAGACTGGACTTAACGTCCACGTCAAGGTTTGTTATTTTAAGGAGGTGTGAGATGGCGTCAGCTGGCCGTCCGCTGGAGAGGTCTATGAGCGCCAGATTAAACCTGACGTCCCATGACACCGCTTTTTTTGAAAGTTTGTGGTAGTAATCATTGGCATCGCGGTAGTTGCCTTTTACAAAAGCAAGGTCCCCCTTTAATTTTCCGGCAAAATCCGGATCCAGGGAGGATTCAATGGCTTTGACTTTTTCCATGAGGCCGTCATACTGTTTTTTTCTGAACGATGAGAGTATGTCTTCCGCGGCTTCAGCCGCGCTTTTAACCGGCTTGCCGCACTTGGCGCAAAACTTTGTTTCCTTCTCAAGCTTGACGCCGCAGTTTACGCAGAACATTTCATCCCTTGTCCGGGTGGTTTTTTTCTATCCATTCCACCCGCTGTATGGCAATGGCCGCTATTTTCGGGTTATCCTTAAATAGCGGGATTAGCGACTCGTAAAGTGCGATGGCTTCCTTCCACTTTTCCTCTTTTTCCATGTCATATCCGGCCCTGAACTCGCGCTCAAACTCAAGGAGCCTTTTTCTTCTCGACTTCCGTGATGTGCGTTGTAAAAAAATGTCCGACTTCCGTGAAAAAGGATATGAGGAGTATGTTGACAAAATAAGCGGGGAAAATCCCGGCCAAAAGCAGGGATAACACGGTAAGCATTCCCCACTCTTCCTTTTTCATGAGTGTTTTAGGCACGTTAATGAATTTATCGCCCGCGGTTATATCCTTAAATATACCGTCTATGTCCTGGTTTTCTCCGGCGTTATTAACAACGTCCTTATCAGCGCTTTTGTTCTTTTTTTCCGGCATGTAATCCCTCGGTGGAACGGATGAAATCAATTTGAAGTTTTAAGTTTCAAGATAAAAACCATCTTAAAACCTCAAACTTAAAACTGCCTTTATCTTGCCCTCGCCTTATAAATACGCTTCCAGATTATTATACAACAGTTTTTTAGGGCTATAAAGGTATATTTTTTCCCTTTGGCTGATCTTTTCGTATGCCTCAAAAAAAGCCTTAAGGTCGCTTTTTTTCATTCCCACTGACGCAAGGTTCAGGGGCGCGTCGATAATGCTGAAGATTACCTGAAGTTCGGAAATATTCTTTTTGTTATTTAATATGCCTTCCTGGAGGATAAGCCCTGCCGCAGCGTGCTCTCCGTGAAGGTATTCCCTGCAAGATGGTATGTGCGTCATGGCATGCGCGGCGCAGTGCGCCATGAGTCCGGTTATCTCAAACCTTCCGCCGCAGGATATCATGCCGGATGTGATTATATTAAGTTCTGCGAGCTGCCTTTTTACATCATTGTCCGGGTTTTCCCATTTTAAGAATATAAGTTCCTTGAGCATTTCCTTGCACGCCAGGGCCGCCTTTAATACCGCCCTGCCGTTCTTTGTCCTGTGTTTTTTCTGGGCGGCTGAAGTCTCGTAATACTTTGCCATGGCATCGGCCGCGCCGGCCGCGAAAAACGGCATTGGAAGCTTATAAAATATTTCATAGTCCATCACGACCTCATCAGGCACCGGCGTGTCCAGCGTGTCCGCGTAAGCCCCGTCTTTGTCATACATGACAGCCACAGGTGTCATGGCTGCGCACGTGGCGGCTGACGTGGGAACCGCTATAAGTTTCATCGCGGGCATCTCTTTTTTCATCAGTTTTGCCAGGTCCATGACCTTTCCCCCGCCCATGGCTATAAGGCAGTCGGCACCGGCTTCAGCCAGTATCCTTTTGACCCTGTATGATTCGCCCGGCCATACCTGCCCGGAGAAAATAATCTGTTTAAGATCCGGATTGTTTGAAAAAACAGGCTTGGCGTATTCCCTCATCACGTAACTGTCGGAAAATAAAAACGGGGCCCTGTAGGGCCCCGCGTTTATTTCACTGACGGCGCCTTCTCCCCTGGTAATCTTACCCGGGAAAAGGAGCTTATCTTCATGAAAAACCTTTCCGCTTGCACGGTGATGGTTCTTCATCTTTTACTTGCTGCCAAGTTCCTTATCGGCTTCTTTTTTCGAGAGCGATATCTTGCCTGTACGCTCGTCTATGCCTTTTACTTTTACCCAGAACTTGTCGCCCTCTTTCATGACGTCCTCGACTTTGTTCACCCTCTGCTCCGATATCTCGGAGATGTGGCATAAGCCCTCGGTGCCCGGCATAACTTCGATAAACGCGCCGAACGCCATTATCTTGATGACTTCGCCCATGTAGAGTTTTCCAATTTCAGGGTATCCGGCGAGCTCGCCGACCATCTTCTCAACCATGGCAAGCACTTCACCGTTGGCCGCGAATACTTTTACGGAACCGTCCTGCTCTATGTCTATCTTCGCGCCTGTTTCCTCAACTATGCGCTTGATATTCTTTCCGCCCGGCCCGATTAATGACTTGATCTTCTCTTTATTAATCATGATGACCGTCATCTTCGGGGCGTACTGGGACATTTCCTTCTTCGGCTCTGCTATGCATTTTAAGATCTTCTCTTCAAGTATGAAGAGCCTGGCTTTCCTCGCCTGCTCGAGCGCGTCCTTCATCAGCTGGGGAGTTACGCCCTTTATCTTAATGTCCATCTGGATGGCTGTTATGCCGTCTTTCGTGCCCGCCACCTTGAAATCCATATCGCCGAAATGGTCCTCGGCGCCCTGGATGTCGGTTAAAATGGCGAACTTTCCGTCCTGCTCGATTAAACCCATCGCGATGCCCGCGACAGCTTTTTTAATAGGCACTCCTGCGTCCATGAGCGCCAATGTCGCGCCGCAAACCGATGCCATGGATGACGAGCCGTTTGACTCAAGTATGTCTGAAACTATCTGTACCGTGTAAGGGAATGATTCCCTGTCCGGCATTATGGCTTTGATAGCCCTTTCAGCGAGCGCTCCGTGGCCGACTTCCCTCCTGCCCGGGCCTCCCATTCTCTTAACTTCGCCGACCGAAAACGGCGGGAAGTTATACTGAAGGGTAAAGGACTTCTTTGACTCGCCTTCGATGTCATCAAGTATCTGAGCGTCTTCATCCGAACCAAGCGTTGCTACAACGAGAGCCTGTGTCTGCCCTCTTGTGAACAGCGCGGAACCGTGGGTCCTGGGAAGTACCGTGATCTCGCAGTCTATCTGCCTGATCTCGTCAAACTTCCTTCCGTCCGGCCTGATGTGTTCTTTTGTGATTTTGTCGCGCAGCGAGTTCATTTCTATCTCTTCAAGGACCATCTTGATGTCCCTGAGTTTTTTAGCGTAGGCTTCTTCGCCAAACTCGGCTAAGAGTTTTTCTTTCGCAGTGTTCTTGACCGCATCGATTAAGTCCTGCCTTTTAAGTTTGTCAAGTTCCTTCATGGCCGTGATGATGCCGGCTTCGGCGAGAGTCTTTACCTGCGCCTTAAGTTCCGGGTTAACAACGACGAGCTTAACTTCGCGTTTTGCCTTGCCCGCTTTTGACCTGAGGTTCTTTATAAACGCCGCGATCTTTTTAACTTCAGCGTGTCCTGCCAGGATAACTTCGAGCATCTGCTCTTCTGTGAGTTCCTTTGCTTCGCCCTCTATCATGGTGACAGCCAGCTCTGTGCCGGCGATGATTACGTCAACATCAGATAAATCTTTTTCCTCGTTTGTCGGGTTAATGACTATCTTTCCGTCAATCCTGCCGACGCGTACGGCGCCGATGGGCCCGTCAAAAGGTATGTCTGAGATGTCAATGGCCGCGCCCGAGCCGATGATGGCAAGGACGTCCGGGTCATTTAACCCGTCAAATGATATGACGGAATTGATGATCTGTACTTCGTTTAAATATCCTTCAGGGAAAAGGGGCCTTAAAGGCCTGTCAATTAAGCGGCATGTGAGTGTTTCCTTATCGCGCGCTTTTCCTTCCCTTTTGAAGAATCCGCCCGGGATTTTTCCCGCCGCGTTGAATTTTTCCCTGTACTCAACAGTTAAAGGAAAGAAATCCTGCCCTTCTTTTGCTTCCTTGCTTGCGCAGACAGTGGAGATGACCATGGTCTCTCCGAGCGTCACGATGACAGCTCCGCCCGCCTGTTTTGCCATCTTACCCGTTTCAATGGTAAGCGTCTTGCCGGCTATTTCAACCGATTCTTTAATGTATGCCATTTGTTTACCTTACTTTCTTAGTTTTAATTTATCGATCAGGTTTTTATACCTGTCGTAGTCGTTGGTCTTTAAGTAATCAAGCAGGCGCCTTCTTTTGTTTACCATCTGAAGCAGTCCGTGCCTTGAGCTTAAATCCTTCTTGTGTTTCTTGAGGTGCTCGGTTAATTCCAGTATCCTTGTTGTAAGGATTGCTACCTGGACTTCCGGGGACCCCGTATCTTTCTCGTGCACTTTAAAGTTCTGAATCAGTTCCTGTTTCTTCTCGTTCACTAACGCCATTTCCTTCACCATTACCTTTCTTTTTGTTAAAACGGCCAGGATTCCGTAGGCTAATCGAAAAACCCCAGCGTTTTGTAGGCTTAAAAAGCCCCCATGCATTCCGCACAGTGAAACGTATAATAACATAATGAAGGGGGGTTTGTAAAGCGGTTTTCAGGGGAATGGTTTGAAAACCAGCCTTTGGGCGATTCGTGAATCGCCCCTACAACCCGACTTTGTAGAGCCGCCGCTTGCTGCGGCTCAAAGTCGGCATTATGGGCGGGCCTATGCTTGCCAGTTGAAGCCCCGGAAAAAGGCGGATCCCGCCCTGAGCCGCAGCCATTCGATATGTATATGGCATGAGTATATTATAGGACTCATGGCATATGCAAGCGGCGGCTCTACAAAATACATAGCACCCCAACTTCCGGCTTTGCCAGATTGTGTTCTTCCTTGTAGAGAGGCAGCAAGCCGCCTCTCTACAGGATTATAAATATTTACAACCACCGTAGAGAGGGGGCTTGCCCCCTCTCAGACGCAGGCCCGCCCTGAGACGCAGCTCTACATAGATGTTTTATGCATTATGATTTAGAAATTAGAATTTTTCCCGTGTCCGTTTAACCGCAGTTTTGGTGTCAGGCACATATTCTGCGTTTACAAACCCCCTTCCTCCTTACCATTATGCCCCAACTCAGCCCTGAGACGCCCACGAGGGGCGTCTCTACAGAACAGGGGGTCATGTTATATTACCTCTGAGGAGAATTTCAGGGTGGTAATATCAGTTAGCGACTAAATGTAGAAAATTGTAATATTTGTCTGGATAAAGTGTTAGGTAATTTCGGAGGGCGAGGTGTCCAATTTATGGTGAAATATGACAATGTACTGAGCCAGCTAAGTTTGGACATTTTACCCCTTTAATTACCTAACATGATTTTACCCCACTGATGATTTAATTATACCAGTAATTTTCCCTCTTGCAACTTTTTCCGGCCGAAATTGTCAATTCGCAAATTTGCTATTTAAAAGTAAAATTACGAATTAGTAGGTTTTGCATAACAAAACACGGCAAAACATTGTAGGCCGTCAGACGCCTATTCTGCGGGTGGTGTTTCTACAGAACAACCGGACTGTTTTTCCTGTCCACAATAATTGCTGCTTTCCGCGCAGAGAGGCAGCAAGCCGCCTCTCTACAGGTCTTAGAAATATTTACAACCACCGTAGAGAGGGGGCTTGCCCCCTCTCAGGCTCAGGCCCGCTGAGACGAAGCTATTCGATATGCATATGGCATGAGTATGTTTTTTTGAGATTTTGATTGTTTTTTATTTATCAACGCAGTTTTGGTGTCAGGCACCAATTCTGCGTTGATAAACGTTAAACGACCTCTATTTCTTTGGCTCTTCAACCACGGGCTTTGCAGCGGGCTTTAATTCCGGGTTCAGCGGCGGGATGGAATATGTGAAGCTTATCCTGTGGTTTGTGCCGAGTCCTCCGAACGGGACATAGGCGTAATCCATTGTGACATCCTGTATTTTCACGCCTATGCCGGCGGTTATGCCTGTAATACCTGCAAGGTCCTGGCCGGGTAAGTTTATGACATAACCGGCGCGCAGGGCGAGGATTCCAAGAACATTGCCTTCAACCCCGAAATTTACGCGGCTTAAACCTGCTGGCTGGATTTCAGTTGAAATTGCCGCCAGCAGGGTATTTGTCCCGGATAAAACAATACTGTATGATGCTCCTGCGCGCAACCCTGAAGCAATCAGGCCCTGGCCGAAGCTGCTTCCGATATTGGAATATGTCAGGCCAAGATTAAGCGGCGGCGCAGCGTTCCATAACAATCCCAGGTCCCCGGCAAAAACCGTGTACTCCCTTGTTAAGAGATTTTGCCTGTAAATCTTTATGGCTGCGCCTGCGGAAATTCCCGGATATACTATCTTACCCCACCCTATACCGGCTCCGAACCCGCCTGCGGTATCAATCCCTGTAAGTTCCCCTGACCCGTCGCGGGTTTCAAAGGAGCCGTTATCGGAATAATTCACAGCCGCCGCGAATCCGCCCGGTTCGCCAAAGTTCATGCCGAAGACAAGGAGCTCTTTCATTGAATTATCCAGCCCGCTGTCATGATGAAGCCCTATCTCGCTGTTTGCCATGTATCCGAGGCCTGCCGGGTTCCACAGCAGCGCCGACGCGCCCTGCGCAATACTCACGTATGAGGACCCGAGGCCCATTGCGCGCGCAGTCCCGTTCTGCTGTAAAAAGGGCATGGCAAGGCTGCCGCCGGAAGCGTATTCCCGGCATATACCGCGTGCGCAGCTGTAAGCAGAAACATTGTCATTACAAATTTCTTCACACTCAATTTTTGCGCCTCTTTTTATTATTCGACCAGTATGTTAAATACGCCCCTTCTGTTTAACTTTGCCGCGTCCGAATTAATATCCTCGGGTATGTACTCATACGTAACGGGCCTTTTATCGCCGTATCCGATTATGCCGACCCTCTCGGATGATATGCCGCCGTCCTTCAGGATGAAATCCTTGATGGACTGCGCACGCAGCAGGCTCAAAAAAACATTAAAAGCTTCCGAGCCTATTTTGCATGCGTGCCCCTCAATGAGCACTTTTATTTTAGGGTGCTCTTTGAGCATCCTTATATTCCTCCGGATTATCCTTATGGCTTCCTCGCTTAAGTCCGCGCTGTCAAATTCAAAACGCACGTCCTCAAAGACAACCATCTTTAGCGCGTCAGGTTTCGGTATATATCCCGGGCTGATTGCTGAAACCGTGTATTCATTTTTCACAGGGGCTGTTTCGAATACTCCGGTAAATTCGTAAGTAAGGCTGAACCTGTTTGAAGTCCCCAGGGAGTCAAATGGTATGCACGCGTAATCCAGCCTGATGTCCTGCACTTTAAAACCGAGCCCCACGGTCAAGCCAGTTAGGCCTTCCGACTCCGGATTTGAAGGCGTCATCACATATCCGAGACGGACCGCGAATATTTTCAGTATAGTATCTTCAATCCCGACATTTGAGCGTATGATGCCTCCTGACTGTATCTCTGTGGCAAGAGCGATAAGCAGGCTGTTTGTTTCAGGGCTTCCGATGGTTAAGGATATACCCGCGCGCAATCCGGACGACAGATTTGCCCTTCCGGGAATAATATTAAAATTATAATAAGCGGCTCCGGCATTCACCAACGGTAATATTTTCCATATAATGCCTGCGTCGGCCGCAATGGAATCATACTCCCGGCCTGCCAAAGACTGTTTGTTTGCCTTAACCGATATTCCCGCCGAAAATCCCGGGAACCATTGCCTGCCCCAGCCCAGGTTGAAACCCATACTGCCTGCCGTATCCGTTCCTGTTAAATTCCCAAGGCTGTCGCGTTCCTCAAAAAGCCCGTTATTGGCAAGACTGACAGATGCTGCAAAACCGCCGATTTGCCTGTTCTTTATCCCGATGAGTATTATCTCCTGCGTGGATCCGGCCAGACCGCTGTTATGATGTATTCCCAATTCCATTTCATCAAGCCCGGCCAAACCTGCCGGGTTCCACATAAGCGAGGCGGAATCCTCCGCGACGCTTACATACGCCGACCCGATGGCCATGGCGCGCGCCGAACCGTTCTGGCTTAAAACAGGCATGCTTATCCTTCCGCCGGGCAGGGTTCCGTCCGCCAGCAAAAACTGCGCCGCAGCTGTAAATAAGACTATCCATGGAATTTTTTTCATTTTTTTGCCCATCCGCCGCGTTTTAGTGCGTCACAATGAACTTCTTAACTCCTGTCGAGTCGCTTTTTCCGGAATCGTACTGCCTTGTAATGATGCAGAAGTACACCCCGAATGAAATCTTTGACGCGTTAAAAACTGATATTTGTTCTCCAAAAGACTTATTGTCAACCTGCGAAAAAGCCAGATCGCCGATCTCGTTATAAATGCGTATCTTTACCCAGCCGGATTCCGCCATAAAATATTTAATCTTGCCTTCCTTATCCACCGGCATCGGGAAAATTATCATTGTGTTCTCCGGAATATGCGGCGTCGGGAGCGGCGTCGGCGTCACTATCTCGGTTGCCGTGGCTAAAACGACCTCGGTCATTGTGGATGTAGGCATAACCGCTGTCCTTGTTATTGAGGGTGTGGGCCCGGCGGTTTTTGTCCTGGTAACTGTCGGCGTAGCAGTAAAAGTCTGCGTCCTTGTGTTTGACGGCGTTGCCGTTCCTGTTTTTGTGGATGTTCCTGTCATGGTGGCAGTGTCCGTTCCCGTCTGTGAAGGAGTATGGGTTTCTGTGGCTGTAAACGTCCGGGTGGCTGTTTGCGTCTGCGTCCATGACTCCGTCGGTGTGGATGTCGGCGTGTCAGTTGAAGTCAGAGTATCTGTGGCTGTCATTGTTATTGTAGCCGTATGGGTCCGTGTAGGGCTCACGGAATAAGTCCCTGTTATGGTGCCTGTCGGCGTTACGGTTTCAGTTTCCGTGTCTGTGGGGCTTACGGTATGCGTCGGCGATATGGTATGCGTCTGCGTAATGGTCCGCGTTTCCGTTATGGTCCCTGTTGCCGTTATTGTGGGGGTATGTGTCGGGCTGTACTCCGGCGTTGATGAAAACGTTATTGTTGAGGTCGGGGATATTGTTTCAGAACCGGTACTCGTCGGACTTGCGGTATGCGTCCGGGAAACCGTCCATGTCGATGTTATGGTCGGCGAAAAACTGTTTGTTTCTGTCGCTGAATAAACGGGCGTATGAGTAGGGCTAAGCACCGTCGTATCAGTCGGCGTTACGGTATGGGTCCTTGTTATGGTCCCCGTGGTTGTATCCGTCGGGCTTACAGTATGTGTGGGCGAAATGGTATATGTTTGTGAAACTGTACCTGTGTGGGTTGCCGTGCGTGTTTGTGTTGCGCCCGCCGTTTCTGTTATAGAACAGGTTTCCGTTGCGGTTAAAGTAACCGTCGGACTCCCCGATACGGTTAAAGTGAATGTGGGCGTACCGGTTACAGTTATAGTCCCGGTGTCAGTCCCCGTTAGGCTCTGCGTATGCGTGGGCGATATGGTCCGCGTCTGTGTAATTGTCGCTGTTTCTGTTATGGTCGCTGTTTCCGTTATAGTTTCTGTTTCTGTAATGGTGCATGACTGCGTGGATGTGACATCCGGGGTTTCAGTCGGGCTGTAAACCGGCGTAAATGTCGGGCTCGGAGTCGTTGTGGGCGTATATGTGGCTGTCATGCTCGGAGTAGGCGAAACAGTCGCGGTCATTGTGGCTGTTTTTGTGGCCGTCCGGGTTTGCGAAATTGTGGCGGTTGAAGTCGGTGTAGGTGTCGGAGGGTTTTGCGTGATTATTTTGGAAATGAAAGCGTCAAAAGAACCGTTGTTTACCGGCTGGTATACGCCTGAGGTGACGGGATAATCGGGTGAACCGGTCCATCCTGTTATGAATATATTAAAATCGCGGTCAAGCGCTATGCCCTGCCCTGCCTGAAGCCCTGACCCGCCCAGGTATGTGGATATTACAAGAGCTGTCCCCGCCGGGTTTATCATGGAAACAAATGCTTTTCCCGCGGACGCGCCGTACAGGGATTGTACCGGATTTGCCATTGGAAAATCAGGCGACTGCGTTAAGCCTGTGACATACGCGTTATTATCCCCGTCGAGCGCAATCGCATATCCTTTATCATCGCCGGACCCTCCGAGATAAGTGGCGTAATCACGGGCAGTGCCTGCGGCGTTTAACTTAAAAACAAAAACATCCGCGCCGCCGCTTCTTGCGTCCTGTATGGCCCCCGGCGCTATTCCGGAAAAATTATCCGATTCAGTGTATCCCGTGACATAGGCGCAGCCCGGCGCGTCAAGCGCGATGCCGGCGCCGGCCTCGTCAGCGGCCCCGCCTGCGTATGTGGAATAAACAAGGCCCGTTCCTGCCTGGTTGATTTTTGTTATGAATACGTCCGTCATACCCGCGCTTGAGGTTCCATATGCGCCGGGAGTGTATGGAAAGGTATTATCCGATGTAAATCCCGTGATATACGCAAAACCCGCTGCGTTAACGCAGACAGCCGCGGCCCTGTCGTTTGACGCGCCGCCCAAATACGTAAGGTAGCCATAATCGCTTCCGCCGGAATTTATCCTTGCCGCAAAAACATCTTCTCCGCCGGCGTTATGGTCCTGAAAACAGGAAGCGGTTGCCGCAAGATCTGTTGAAGAAGTAAACCCGGCTATATACGCGTTGCCTGACGCGTCCAGGTCTATCGATGTCCCCGCGTCTTCGCCGTTGCCTCCTATATATGTGGAGTAAATAACGCCGGACCCTGAGGCGTTAAATTCCGCGGCGAAACAGTCAGTCCCGGCTCCTTTTGCCGCCTGCACCGCGTTGCTCATCGGAAAATCAGGCGAATCAGTCGAACCGGTTATGAACGCGTTGCCCGCCCCGTTTATCGTGATTGCCTTGCCTGTGTCGGTCCCGGATAGGCCGCCGATTAAAGTGGAATAAACCAGTGTGTTTCCCGCGACATTGAACTTCGTGACAAACGCCTTGCTCCCTTCGGCAGGCTGGTAAGCGCCGGGGGTTGTGGGGAAAAAAGTCGCGGAGGTGGAGCCCGTGATGTACGCGTTCCCCGAGCTGTCAACGTCGATTCCGTAAGCTCCGTCGGAATTCGGCCCGCCCAGATATGTGGAGTATATGAGCACAGGGTCTATGGTGAGTTCTTTTTCTTTATCATACGCTCCTATTTCAAAACTTATATTTTCTCCATTAACCAGATAATGTCCGGTGATGATCTTTTTATTTTTGCCTTCTCCCTGGTATATTTCCGGGGAGTTGAATGTGAGGCTTCCGTTCTTTAAAATGACGCTTAAATCCCCGTTCTCTTCCAACTTCAGTCTTTTCGCGCCTTCAAAACTTATGCTTATTTCCCGCGGGTTTGCGCCCGGAGCCACGATAAAATCATACTCCAGCTGCCTTTGGTTTCCGTAATAAACCATGTCTATCCCGTCATAAACTTCCTTATACTCTACAGCTGAAAACTGCCTGATGTTTTTATGCCATCTTTTAGGGTCATTGCCCAATAAATAGTTTGACCTTCCGGCAAGAACGCCCTGCCCTGACGCTTTTGAACCCGCGTTTGCCCCGGAGAGCTTAAGGCGGACTGTTTCAGCCTCTTTTTTATTAAAAATAATTTCCGCGTCCGTTGAATTCAAAAAAACGCTGAAGCCGGCCGTATTGGCAAGGAATTTTACGCCATCAGCCGCCTGCCCGAGGTTTTCCTCAAAAGAAAGGGGAAGTTTTCCGTATGAAGATTCCGCGCGCGCTTTAAGCGCGTTATTGTTTTCGCCCTGAAATGGCGCGTCCATGGCAGCCGCATATGAAAAAAACACACTCAACATCAGTATCCCAGATGAAAAAAACCTTCGCCCCATTTTTAACCCTCACAATGTGTAATGAATTGCCATAATGACAATAAAAACTTTTCCCGGAATGTACCCTTACCCTGAGACGCCCACGGGTGGCGTCTCTACATAACACCTGTGGGTGTTTTCCTGTGTAGAGAGGCAGCAAGCCGCCTCTCTACAGGTTTTATAAATATTTACAATCACTGTAGAGAGGGGGCTTGCCCCCTCTCAAACACAGGCCCAACTCATACTACAAAACAGCCTGACGTTATTGGCTTCTATTTTACTTTATACACCGACTTTAAAGCCGTCTCAGCCCACAATTTCCTGTACATGAAAAGCCCTTCCGGCCAGCTGGGGTGCACGCCGTCAGGCGACAGCAAACCCGGGTTATCCATATAATACGCCCAGAAATCCGGCCCTTGTACTATCTGCGGGTATTTCTTATAAAGCCTGTCAATTTCCCCGTTTAATACCGCGCCATGCTCCTGTATTTCCTTTATCGTCGAGGACCATGGAATCTTCGGCACCATCGGCACCTTGCCCGCCTTTATCACAGCTTCAACCATGGTTTTATAATTGCTATAGTACATCTCCGGCGTCATTTTACTCCACGCGTCGTTTGTTCCATAAGCCAGCCCCACATATTTGCCCGGGAATATTTTTAGCCACTCCTGTATATGCCTCGCGCCGTCAGTGGAGAGCATATAGCCGGTACCGCCGTTTTCCTGAAGGGGAAAATAACCGGGAAGTTTTGTGTTTATAAGCTGGCTGAAAGTCCCTTTGCCGTATTTACATTCAAAAACCTGGTGGTGCATGGACATCTGGGTTATGGAATCGCCTATGAATATCCAGTCGTCCTTTATGGATTTTGACGCGTCATAAATATCCATGTTAAGGGCGATACCCGTGTTATCCTTTGTCCCGTCAGAAACAGAAGCGGACAGCCTTACCCAGTTATACCCTTTCAGGTCCACAATGTGCTGCCTTGAGTGCAGGACATTTTTATCAACTGTTATTAACCTGACCCAGCCGGCTTCAGGCAACTGCCCGCCTGCCGCGGGATTTGCTTCTATTATATACGCGCCGGGGTTGTTGTATCCAGGGCTTGGCTGCTGGTAAATAAGCGTATGGTCATAAGGCGAGGTGTCCTCGTTGTACCAGGCCAGCAGGACTTTTGCCCTTTTCTTAAGCGCCACGCCGGAGAGGTCGTAGGCAATCCAGGTTGGTTTAGCTGACGAAGGCGTATTGCATCCGCGCCAGCCTTCACCATACCCGCCGTTATTTGCCATGGCTGCCGTGTATTTGCCGCCGCAGTCATCGTTTGTATACGCCGGGATATTACGGCTTATTAACGCCATAGCCGGAAGATACATCCCTAAAAAAAGTGCTGCAAGTGTCATGTTTTTCTCCTGCGGTGTTTTTCTTTATCAAAAAAATCCGTGCTCTTGATAAGATCTGTTTACAGACTTTAAACTGTCATTGCGAGGAAGCGTATTTGTAACATGCCGGCGAAGCAATCCAGCTGTTTTATACGGTTAAAGCGAGATTGTGGTTCGATGAACTCACCATCGTGAACCAGTCGAACGGCTTCGTCGCCGTAAAACAAATACGGCTCCCCGCCATGACACGCTTCAAGCCCGATATTCCAAAATTTAAAAATTTTCCTTTTTTTCAATACTTAATATGATATCATTATTACATAAGGAGGTGCAAAATGGAGCGCAGAAAAATCCTCGCGGTGGATGATGAACCCGAAATCCTATCCGCGGTAAAAGAAACCCTTTCAGAAAAATATGATGTCATAACCGCTGTAAACGGCAAAGAAGCCGTCGATTGTGCCGGTGAAACCCACCCCGAACTGATTATAATGGATGTCATGATGCCGGGCATGGACGGTTTTGAAACAGTCAAACAAATGCGGCTTAATATGCACTCCCATACGCCTCCGGTTATTTTCTTAAGCGCCAGAACATCCCGCGCCGATATCGACCAGGGGCTGAAACTTTCCGGGCTGGATTATGTCACAAAACCATTTTCCCCGACAAAACTCATGAAAAAGATCGATGAGATTTTTGAGAGAATTGACGTAAGAAAAAAGATCACGGATAAGAACAAACGCCCGTAATCATGCATCCAGCAGTTTCCTCACATTTGGCGTGGCAAGAGCCGCCGCGTCCTTACCTTCAGTATTTTTAATGGACCTGTCCGCTCCAAGCGCAATAAGTTTTTTCACAGAATCTTCATGCCCTTCCCGCGCGGCCAGCATCAATGCCGTATCCCCGTCCTTATTCGCCGAGTTTATATAAGCCCCTCCACGCGCAAGCAGCGATATCAGGTCGTCATGGCCTTTTTCAGCCGCAAGTATCAGTGAGGTATTCAAATTGCTGTCTTTCGCGTTGACATCGGAGCCGGCATTCAATAATTCAAAGGCTATAAGCGAGTATCCTTTGTCCGCGGCTATGATGAAAGGCGTGGATCCAAAAAGATTTTTTGCGCCGATGTCAGCCCCGGCTTTTATCAGTTTTATGGCAATCTCAAAATACCTGTTTTCCACGGCAAAATGAAGCGGAGTGTACCTGCCGTAACCGCGGGCGTTTATGTCAGCGCCGGCTTCCATGAGCCTTTCAACCACCTTTAAGTGGCCGTTTTTTGCCGCAAAGAACAGCGGCGAATATGTGCCGAACCCCCTGCCATTTACGTCCGACTTCGCTTTAATGAGCATATCCACAGTCTCGTAATCGCCCTTTTCCGCGGCGTAAATCAGGGCGGTATTTTTTTTAGCGTCGCGGCCGTCAGTCGACGCGCCCGCCTCAATTAGCAGCGATGCCATCCTGTGGTCCTTTTTTTCTATGGCCAGCATGAGTATGGGCTCCCCGTGAAGGTCCCTTGAATTTACATGGGCACCCGCCTTGATAAGCTCCGCCGCCGTTTCCGTGTCCCCTTTTTTTACGGCCACTATAAGCGCGGTCTCTCCGTCATTGTTTTCCTCGTTGACCTTTGGCTTGACAAGCAGAAGTTCCTTAATGATGTCACTGTGGCCGTTTTCCACGGCAAGTATAAGCGCGGTATAGTTTCCGTAGCCTTTAAGGTTGACATCGGCGCCCGCCAGTATGAGTTCTTTTACAGTTTCAGTGTCCCCTTTTATTGTGGCAAGTATAAGCGGCGTGTTTCCGTCGAAGTCCCTGTCGTTGACATCAGCCCCCGCCTTGATAAGCTGCTTGACTATCTGTGTCGCGCCGCTTTCTGAAGCGATGATGACAGGGCTTTTTCTCGCGTTGCCTTTCGCATGGACATCCGCCCCGGCTTTTAACAGGGCCCTCACAACCTCAATGCTGTTTTTCTGGCACGCCAGTATAAGCGCTGTATTGTTATCGAGGTTCTTCGCGTTTACATCCGCTTTATTTTCCAGCAACTCGCTTACAACATCCATGTTCCCTTTTCCTGCCGCTATCATGAGCACTGTATTGTGGTCAAAATCCTCGGCGTTTATGTTAGCCCCGGCTTTTATGAGCATCACCGCTATGCCCGTAGCCCCTTTTTTAATCGCGCTTATCAGCTCCGAACCGACTTTCCCCTGCATGGTGTCAAGTTTTGCCCCCGCGTGCACAAGTTCCCTGATTATATTAAGGTCCCCTTTTTCCACCGCAAGCCCGAGCACGCTGTAGGAACCGAACCCCCTGGCATTTACATCTGCCCCGGCATTCAGGCATTCCTTTATTTTTTTCAGGTCAAGGTTGTAAACGGCGGAAAAAAGTTCCTCATTGAGTGTTTTTCCCATTATTCCCCGGCGACCTCCCTGACAGAGCAAAGTATCCCGATTATTTCCGCCCTTGAATTCTTAATGAATGTGGTTGTGGCCGCGATTTTTTTTACAGCGCCCTCGCCTATGCTCATTTTTACGTCGTCGGATTCCTGTTTTTTAAACTGCAGGTTCATGATGCATTCCTTTAGCTGCCGCGGTATTTCCAGGTCTTTAACCGGCGTATTGAGCACTGCCGCCTGTTTAAGCCCGAAGACGCGTTCCGCCGATTTATTGAACATCTTGACCGCCCCCTCGTCATTGAGAATTATGACGGCGTTCTTAAAGCTGTCGCAGAAATAATCGTTAAACTGCGTGACCGCGTTTATCTGCTCGCTTTTTGATATTATTTTTTTTGTGAGCAGGACGTTTATCTTCTCAAGCGCGCCGCGTTCGGAAAGTTCCTCATTGGCTTTCTCAGCCAGATAGCTTGAATGCAGCGCGACGATGAGCATGAACGGCAGGTTCAAAAGCGCCCTGTCATTCATGAGGCTGTAGTTCAGCCCTCCGGTTATGTACATGATGTAAATGTATACAGCATCCACCACAAGGGCCACAACGAGGCTTAAACCTACGGATTGGCTCAATGACGAAATGAATATGGTGAGGAATATGGCTATTAAAAAAGTCAGGTTCATCTGCGTGAAAATAAACGCGCCCACAACAAGGAATGCCAGGTCCAGGAGAAAAACCAGGTAGTGCAGCTTGATGCCTTTATACAAGCCCGCCGGGACGAACATGAACCCGAAATTGCTTAAAACAAGCAGGACCATATAAATAATCGCCGGCACAACCGGTATTTCAAAAACGGAATAATTATATAAGGCTACCAGGACTATGGTAAGTGACAGGATGGCCCTTACATATATGACATACCTTTTGCGCATTTCAATTGAAGTGAGCATGGCGCCCCCGGTTATCTTTCGAGTATTTCTTTTACCTGCTCAATAAGTTCATACGGATCAAAAGGCTTTATGATGTAATCATCAGCCCCGACTTTCAGGCCTTCCTCAGCGTCGCCTTTTTGCCCCTTGGCTGTGAGCATCACGACTTTCACGGCTTTATAGGCGCTGTTTTCCCTGATCTTGGCGCAGGTCTCGTAGCCGCTCATGCCCGGCATCATTATGTCGAGCAGAATCAGGCTCGGAGGGGACGCAAGCTTTGAAAGTTTTTCCAGGCATTCCTCGCCGCTGTATGCCTCGAAAATCTCATAATTGGCAAGCTCCATGGCGATTTTTACGATCTTAACTATGTCCGGTTCGTCATCAACGACCATTATTTTCATTTTTTCAGACATTCTCTTACCTCCGTTTTAAAGGGCAATAAGCGCCCGATTTTATATACTCCGTTATTTTGAGATCCACCTTATATATACCGCCGTAGATATCAGCAGCATCAGAGCCGCTGCAAAAAAACAGGTAAAGGAAGCGGCCTTCAGGTTTATCATCTGTGTCTTCATGGCCTGCGCCGAAGCCTTAACCTCGTCCATTTTCACGGCGTCAAGAAGCGCTTCCTGCGATGACATCATGCTTATTTTCGCCCCCATATCCGGAAGCAGCTTAAAACTGGCGTAAGCGTGGAAACCCAGGGCCGCTGCAAGCAGCAGGGCTGCCGCCACCGGCAGAAGCCATATGGACTGTTTCTGTTTTACTATCATGGTAAGCTTTCTCAGGACAAACGCCATGGCAATAATCGCCACGATAAGGACTACTATGCCAGCTTCATATAACAATATATCAGCCTTCATGTTTACCCCTTGTATTTTTGCAGCTCATCTATGAGTCTGCCGAATTTTAAAATACCCGCAAGGCACAGCAGCGCCGAACCAAGCAGGAAAACATACGCGGTTATCTGAATCGCGTCATTTATCTGAGCCTGTTTTATGAACATCGAAGACCGCAGAATCATAAGGATGGCATAAATAAGTATTCCGGACGGCGCCGTCATCAGTAGCCCGTGGTAAGTCTCCTTGTTAAACACCACCTTATACCTCCTGGCTATGAACCCAAAAACCAGAAACGCGGCCCAGAAAAGTATGCCGCTCATAAACGCCATAACGTGGCTGTATAACTGCAAAGCTTCTTCAGTCATGATTTACTCCTTTTCACACATTAGTAATTGGTAATTTTCTTTACTTAGTAGCGCTCCATATCTTTTCTATTATTTCTTTTGCTTTTGTTTTACCCACTATCTCGGAGAAGGATATTTCAAGGCCGTTTAAAAGCCCGATAAAGTTCTTCATGCCCATCTTTCTCCTGTCTATCTTCTGCTTTGAGAATTCATTATCCACTATGGCCGCGCCGATATTCCCCAGCTCGTCTTTTGCCAGCCTGGCAACCTCGGGTATTTTAAACCTCATCCTGCGGACAAGTCCTGCCGCCACAAGGCCGTACATTATTATCTCGGCTTTTGATTTTTCCACGCCCGATTCTTCCAGGGCCGCGCCTATATTTGAATCGCCATTAAACGAACCCAGGAGGTTCCATTCGTCTGAAAGGAATGATATTGATATCTTTCTTCCTGCGGTAAATTTGGCTGTTTTAAGTACCTCGTTCTCCGGAAGTATCAGGTCCTTGACCGGAATCTTTCCGGAAAAATCCGAACAAATAATCCTGGCGCTTTCGAGTATGACATCTTCCACGCATATGCCGACAGGTTTTTTTGAAGGGAGTGATTTTTCTTCGAAGTAAAACGAACCTTCCTCGATGGCCAGAAGGAGCTGTATTATGGTGGAGCGTTTATCCGCAGCCTGCAGAAGTGTTTTCTCGGCGGAGGCATCCGTAACCTCGCCGTTTATTATTTCTATACGGCCTTTTACCCTGCCGGAGTCAACATTGAGCACCCCTGTTTTGCCATAACTGCACAATAACCGCAGCATTCCGGCAACACTTATACTACTTATTGTTCCTCGCATTGGACCTCCTTAAACATCACCTTATGTATGTATATAATACCCCAAAAAACCTTATTTTACAAGGTTTTTCTTGATTTTTTGCTTATAAAATCCCAATAAAACATGCCAAAATACCTTATAATAGTTTTCTCAAAGCTCAGCGTTATAATATAGGAAGCATTACATAAAATTCCGACCCTTTTCCATGCCCCCCTGATTCTGCCCATACCGCCCCATTATGCGCCTCAACAATTGCCTTTGTAATATTAAGCCCCAACCCTACGCCTTTGAATATCTTATGGTCCTTGTCGGATACCTGAAAGAACCTGTCAAAAACCTTGCTTAAGTTTTCAGCGGCAATGCCTTTACCCTCGTCTTTAACCCATATTAAAGCGTATTTTTTATCAGCTTCAGGCATCCATCCCGCGTATGCCGGAACTTTAATCCTGTCATGGGGCACTATGTCAGCGCCCACGGTAATAGTTGATTTTTCCGGCGAGAACTTAATGGCGTTATTTAATAGATTTATCACCACCTGGGACACCCTGTACTCGTCAGCTTTTGCCTGGATTATCTCCTTCTTAAAATCCTTCGCGACTGAAATACCCTGCCGGGTCGCAACCGATGACATGTCATTTATCGCCTTGTCCACAACAAAGACAATATTTGTCAGCTGCTTGTCCACAGAGAATGTTCCGGACTCAACCTTTGATATGTCCAGTATCTCGTTTATGAGGTTTAAAAGCCTGTCAGAGTTGCTCCTGATAATATCCACAAACTCCAGCTGTTTGGGGCTTAAAGTCCCGCCGACGCCGCCCTGAAGGAACGAGGAAAAACCCTTTATGGAAGTCAGGGGCGTCCGGAGCTCATGGGATACCATCGCGGTGAAGTTAGACTTCATGATATCAAGCTCTTTTAATTTTTCATAATTGGCCTTGAGGTTATTTTCCGCCAGCCGCTTTTCCGTTACATCCCTGAAAATAGCCCGTGTCTGAGGCACCTCCCCTTCCTGTACAAAAAGGTTGGCGTTGCCTTCCACTATGATTTCCCTGCCGTCCGCCGCGAGAAACACGGTGTCTATGTTTTCCGCTTTTTCGCCTTTCATTATCCTGCTGAAAAGTTCCCTGCAGCCTTCCCTGTGGGCGGGTATTATGATGTCAAATATGGTCATTCCGAAAAGCTTGTCCGGCGCGTAGCCCAGCGTGTCCATCCATTTTTTGTTAACATATTCAAATGTATAATCAGGCCTGATTATCTGTATCATATCATTGGCGTTTTCCAGGAAGTCAAAAAGCATGTCCCTGCTCTGGGTTAACTGGGCTTCCGCCTCTTTCATCGCTGTGATGTCTTCTTTGATTGCTATAAAATTCATTATCACGCCTTCAGCGTTCTTTATCGGTGATATGGACGCGGACTCCCAGTAAAGGCTCCCGTTTTTCTTTTTATTATGGAACTGCCCTCTCCATACTTTTCCTGATTTAATTGTTTCCCACAGTTCTTTATATTGCCCCGCTGAAAAATAGCCGGACTTCAGCAGGTTCGGCTTTTTGCCCAGCGTTTCGGCCTGTTCATAGCCGGTAATATCCGTAAACTTCGGGTTTACATATTCAATGACCCCTTCGGTGTCGGTTATCAATACCATGCTGCCGCTCTGTTCCACTGCCGCGGAGAGTTTCATTATTTTTTCTTCGGTTTTCTTCTTTTCCGTTATATCGGTAAAGATCGTGGCAAAGTGGTTCTTTTTATTGGAATAGGCAGCTACAGAAAACCACTTATCAAGGGGTTTATTGTACGATTCAAAATTCAGCGGGTGCCCGGATATGGCCACGCCAGCGTAATTCCCGACCCAGTCAAAAACATCGTCTAATATCCCCGGAATTACATCCGTAACCTTCCTTCCGAGTACATTTTCCCTTTTAAACCCGGTCATCTGCTCAAAAGCCCTGTTAATCTCCAGGAATTCGTAATCGTACGGCGTCCCTTCCTTGTCCAGCAATATTTTGTGGTACGCGAAGCCGTTCTTCATATTTTCAAAAAGCGACCTGTATTTTTCCTCATTTTCCTTCAACGCGTTTTCAGTATACTTCTTGAGTGAAATATCCTCTATGACACCGATGATGTATTTTGCCCTGTCAGACACATCCTTTACAAGCGCGCCTGTAAACTTAACCCAAACTTCATCATGTTCTTTCCTGATATACCTTTTTTCAATGGAAAAATTTTGCAAAGACCCGTCTATGAGTTTCCTTATATTTTCCATGTCCGACTCAACATCATCCGGGTGGGTTATCTCCGCGGAATTCAGCGCCGTAATCTCGGCAAGGCTGTAACCCGTTATCCTGCAGAGTTTTTCATTTGCGGCTATGAAGTTACCTTTAAGGTCTATATATGCCATGCCTACTGCTGCCTGCTCAAATATCGCCCTGAACCTGCTTTCCTTTTCCCTGAGAGACTCCTCGGCCTTTTTCCTGTCTGTTATGTCGCGCGCAAGCGAGACAACCATCCTGTCGCCGCCCATTTCAAAAATATGGGCGCTGATCTCCACCGGTATTTTCCTGCCGTCCTTTGCCATGTGTTCGCTTTCAAATGTGGCGTGTCCGGTCCTTTCAAGTTTTACCATGATGCCGGGTATGTTTTTCGCGTACTCAGGGCTGTCAAGTTCCGCCGGGCTCATGGAAAAAATTTCATCCCTGGTATAACCCAGCCTGGCGCACGCCGCGTCATTAACCTCTATGAAATGCCCCGGCATATTTCCAGCCCCTGTTGTGTGGAGGAATATGGCGTCGCTCGCGTTGTTAAAAAGCCCCCTGAACTTCATTTCGCTTTCCTTCATTATGCGGTCCGCTATCACCCGCTCAGTCACATCCCTGTCGCTTCCGCGCCTTCCTGCCGGGTTGCCTTCAGAATCAAACACCTGAATGCAAAGGTGGTTCATCCATATTTCCCTGCCGTCTTTCCTGATCAGTTTGTAGTCTATGTTTTCTGATTTTACCCTTCCTCTTCCGGCCAGGTGCCTCATAAAAACATCCCTGTATTCAGGATGGACAATCCTGCCCCTTAATTCCGGGTCGCTGATAAATTCCTCGGGTTTATACCCGGTTATCCTCTCGCATGACGGCGAACAGTATATAAACCTGTTGTTTTCATCGACCCAGTATTCCCAATCATGCGTGTAATTGGCAATGTTTCTGAATTTTTCCTCGCTTAACTTTAGGGCTTCCTCCGACCGTCTCCGGCTGATCTCCTGTGATAGATAATTTCCTATCGCCTGAAGCAGGGAAAAAACCTTTTCCGAATCCGGCCTCTCCTTTACATCGGCCAGCACCAGCGCTCCAATCGCCTTTTTCCTGTTCCTTATCGGCACTCCCAGGAAAACTTTCGCGTTTTTTTCCTTTAGTTTTTCGAAAGTGTAGTCTTTTCGCTTAACAATGTTCCTGATTAGCAGCGGTTTTCCGGTTTTTATAACTGTGCCGGCCATGGTTGTCGAGGCAGGGGCGCGCAGCACTTCATTATTATCAAAGATCCCCTCATTGCCGACAAACAGGACTTCGTCATTTTTTTCATCATAAAGCACTACCGCCGACATGGAATATCCGAACGTGCCCGCTATTATCTGCGGCAGTTCTGAAAAAATCTGGTCAAGCCCCTTAACTTCAAGAAAAAGCTCTGAAATTATCCTCATGACCTCTTTTTCTTCATTATCTTTTTTTCTGGATGTAATATCCCTGGCTATGCCCAGCAGGACAATCCGTCCATCCCTTTTTATAGGGTAGGTCATCGCTTCCACCCAGACTTTTGTCCCGTCCCTGCGGTTTAAAAGGTACTCGGTGGGGCCGGCCGACTTTCCGGATAAATTTTTAATTATGTCCCTGGTAGCCCTGGGAAACTGGTCCGGGGATACAAGGTTGAGGTTAAACAAATTTTTTCCTATCAGGTCCTTCCTCGCGTAACCTATCATTTTCTCTGCCGCGAGGTTGCCTTCCACAAAAACCCCCTTGCTGTCTATTATGTAATAAGCATCGGGCGCGTACTCAAAGATTTGTTTGAATTTTTCCTCACCTGCCTTCAGGAGTTCCTCCGCCTTTTTTCTCTGCCTTAAATCCCTTACAAAAGCTAGCAGGTATTTTTTTCCGGACATCGTAATGGGCCTTGCAATCAGCTCAACCGGAACTATTTCGCCGTTTTTGTGCCTGAACCTGTATTCGACCACGCCCAGATCTTTTCCCAGAAGCCTTAATGCCATGTTTTTCAGCATTATCGGATAATCTTCCTTTAATAGTATCCCGCTGCGAAAAAGGCTTTTCCCTATATTATCACTTGCGCGGTACCCGGTCAGTTCCTCAGCAGCTTTATTGGAGCCTGTCAGCACGCCCTTTGAATCATACATAAGGTAAGCCTCCGGCGCGTTCTCGTATAATGCCTTGAACCTTGCCTCTGATTCCGCCAGGGCCTTTTGTTCCCTCTTTCTTTCTGTTAATTCCGTCCCGGAAACAACAGCCATGGCAGGGTCCTTAGAAAGCAGTTTTACCGTGACTTCAGCGGGAATTAGCTCCCCTGACTTTGCCCTTATTGATTGCTCAAGCGTAATGTACCCGTTTTTCTTTAGTTCCCTTCCAAACATTTTTCCGGGAAACATTTTGTCCGAACCGGCTCCGATGAGTTCATCCCTTGTATAACCAAGCCTTTTTAATACCGTGTCATTTACCTCCGCGATGCGCGCCTGTCTTCCCGGCTTTATGTCCTTAATAAGGCACATCATCTCCGCGGTGCCGTTAAATATGTCGCTGTAAATAGAGCCTTTTTCCGAGGCTTCAGATTCCGCCGCACGCAGCGATATGGCAGAAGAGATTATATTCCTAATATCCTCTATTATTTCATAATCTTCGGGAAGCCATTCATGTTTGGTTGTGTTTGTGCTGCAAATGTTCAGCGTGACTGTTCCTGCCATTTTTTTTCCCGAATAAACCGGGACGCCAAGGATAGACCTTACGTTGAACTTTCTGAATATCGAATCCACAAGCGGAGATGTCACGGGTGAAAAAATACTTGGTATGGACTTTTTCATTTTTTCTACCGAGTAAACCATGGTTTTATTTGATATGAATTTTTCTACTAGGCCGACAGGTACCCCTCCGCCAAGTGATGATTTAACGGATTTTAACTTCCACTCCAGCGTGCAGGTCATTTTGCCCCTATCCACGGAATTAAAACAGGCGCGGTCAACCCCCATTACAGGCCCTGCCGCGTTAAGTATGCGCTTTATGAGAGTATCCTGGTCAATGGTCTTATCCGAAGCCGCCTTCCATATTTCCGCCCGCAACTTATCGTATTTATATCTGGCGCTTAAGGCCCTTTCAGCGTCTTTTCTTCCGGTTATATCCACTCCCGAACTTAATCCTCCGCTTGGTTTTCCGCGGGAGTCTCTTAAAATAATATTATGCCACAGGATTATGACTTCTTTGCCGTCCTTGCACAGGATCGGATTCTCATAATCAGCCGGTATGTCTCTTTTGGATTTTAAGGCCATCAGATAAAATTTCTTTGCTTCCCTGCCAGCCTGTTCAGGAAGAAAGTTGTCAAACCAGTTTTTCCCCATGACATATTTAGGGGTATAACCCAGCATTTTGCAGCCGCGCGCGTTAATATAGGTCACATTTCCTTCTCTGTCCAGGGAAAGCACGATTACACCCGGGATGTCCAGATAGTGCATAAGACCGTCTTCGCGCATAGGACTCCTTTGTTCATTGTTCATTGTTCTGTGTTAGAACCTTCAACTTACAATGTTCAACTTTAACCATTTTATAAAGGCAATATAAACTTAAATACCGTTCCTTTATTATTCCCTTCCGATTCCACCCAGATAGCGCCGTTGTGGGCTTCCACGATATTCTTTGAAATATTCAGCCCGAGGCCTATTCCCTTAAAAACTTTCTGGTCAATTCCATGTACCTGGTAAAACCTGTCAAAAATCTTTGCCAGGTGTTCCTTTTCTATTCCCCTGCCGCCGTCCTTAACGCTGATAACGGCATATCTGCGCGCTCCATTTATGGCAGCCCCGGCGTATTCCGGCATTTTTATGTCACCCGCGTTTTTTTCCTCGGCGCTTACGGTTATTTTTCCGTTTTCATATGAAAACTTTAAGGCATTATTTATGAGGTTGCTGGCAACCTGCCCAATCCTGAAATCATCCACGTCCGCCGTCATTACCGGGCCGCTGAAATTGCCCTCAAATTGTATTTTCATCTTATCGGCCGCGGGCCCGAGGTCGCGTATTACTTTTTTCAGCAGTTTAACCAGGTCCGATGAATGTTTTTCAATCATGAAAGTGCCTGACTCCATCTTCGAAATATCCAGCAGGTCGTTTATGAGGTTTAAGAGCCTGTCCGAATTATCCCTTATTATCTGCAGGTATTCAGCCTGGCGCTCATTAACCGGCCCGGCCACGCCGTTTATCAGGAATGAAATGAAACCTTTAACTGACGTTAAGGGAGTACGCAGCTCGTGTGATACCATGGAAACAAAGTTTGATTTCAAGCCGTCAAGGTCTCGGAGTTTGTGGATAATCTCCTCCATGCCGTTCTCGGCGCGCTTCCGCAAAGTTACATCCTCAAAGCTTACCAGCATGGTCTTTTTGTTTTCAAATTCAAGCGGCACCACAGACATGTAAAAAACAGATTTTTCCGATTTATTCCCCGCAATTATGGTTTTTTCTATTTCCATCCTGTGGTATGACTCGCCGGTTTTAAAAGCCTCGCTTATCACAAGCCTGACGCCGCAGGTCCGGCACTTTTCACTTTTACCACAGTCAATTTCCGCCGAAAAACAGTTTTCACACTGTATGGCTTTTCCCAGGGCCATACCGCCCATCTTTTCGCGCGGAAATTTTATAATCTTTTCTGCTGTTTTATTTGCTTTAAGGACTTTTATGCCGCTATCCACTATAAACATAAGAAGCGGCGCGTTATCTATGATGCCTTCCAGGTCGTTCCTGGATTTATCAAGTTCTTTCCTGATGTTTTTTCTTTCTATGGCATACCTGATGGATCGCGTTAATAGCACCCCTTCGATGTGGCTTTTCACTATATAATCCTGCGCGCCTGCCTTTAACGCCTGGATCGACGTCTCGTTATTATCAAGGCCGGTGAATACTATTACCGGCATTTCCGGGAACTTGTCCCTGAAACGCTTAAGCGTCTCAATGCCTGCCGAATCCGGAAGCCACAGATCCAGCATGGCGACATCGTAGCCTTCTTTATCCATAAGCTTCATCCCGTCGGCAAGACGCTCGGAAATAGTAACCAAAAAAACTCCGGGTTCCTCCAGGCTCAGGTTTTCCCTGATAAGCAAGGAATCAGACGGATTGTCCTCTATGAGAATTACTTTAATCTTATCAGAAGCCATTTAGCATCCTCTCGGAAGTCTCACGATGTCAAACCAGAAGTCATCCAGCTGCTTTACAACATGGATAAAACGGTCAAGGTTCACGGGCTTTGTGATATAACAGTTCGCGTGAAGTTTGTAGGACTTTATGACGTCCTCTTCTGCCTCGGACGTTGTCAGTATCACAACAGGTATGCCTTTGAGCTCGGGGTCTTCCTTTATTTCCGAAAGCACCTGCCTGCCGTCTTTTTTTGGCAGGTTAAGGTCAAGGAACACGATATCCGGCCGCGGCGAGTCCTTATATTTCCCCTTTTTTCTTAAAAAATCCATGGCCTCGACACCATCGCCGACGTCATACAGGTGGTTCTTAATCTTCCCTTCCTTCAGCGCTTCCTTGGTAAGAATGACATCATCCGGGTTGTCCTCGACAAGTAGTATAGTGACTGACTGCATTTCTTTATCCATGCGATTACCTCCTGCTTGGTATTGTAAAATAAAATTCAGCGCCTTTGCCCGGCTCTGATTCAAGCCATATCTTTCCTCCGTGGCGTTCCACTATTTTTTTGCAGACCGCCAGCCCGATGCCGGTACCGGGGTATTCACGCCTTGAGTGAAGCCGCTGGAATATGGCAAATATCCTTTCGCTGTACTGCGGGTCTATGCCGATACCGTTATCCTTTACCTTAAAAATATAATCCCGCGCGTTTTCACGGCATGTTATTTCTATGACAGGGTCTTCACCCTGATTTCTGAACTTTATGGAATTGCCAATAAAATTCTGGAACAGCCTTACCATCTGCCCGAAATCAACAAAAGCCACAGGAAGCTTTGAATATATAACTTTTACCTTATTCCGTTCTATGGCGCCTTCCAAATTCAGCATGGCCTGCGCCACAGCCTCGTTCATGTCTGCCGGGGCAAAAGGCTCCCCTTTTTTCTCGATCTTAGAATACTGAAGCACGTCGTTAATGAGCGTTTTCATGCGCTCGGCCGCGGCTATGGTAGAGTTTATATAGCTCCCGCCTTCCGCGTCGAGCTTATCCCTGTACTTTCTGTCTATGAGCTGAAGATATCCAGCAATCGAGCGCAGCGGTTCCTGAAGGTCGTGGGATGAAATATACGCGAACTGCTCCAGGTCAGAGTTAGAACGCTTGAGTTCCTCGACAGCCGCGGATAATTCCTGCTGAGCTTTTTTCCTTTCCGTAACATCCTCAATAACCCCCACAAAACTTTTAGGGGATCCGTCGTCATTCCTCAGCATGTTGGTAAAAAGCCTTATCCAGATAACTTCGCCTGTTTTTTTAATATACCTCTTTTCCAGGCTGTATGAATCCATTTCCCCTGACAGGAGTTTTTCAGCGTACCCCACGTCCATGTCGACGTCTTCAGGGTGGGTTATGTCGCGGAAGTTCAGTTTCGTTATCTCATCCTGCGAATACCCGGTCATCTCGCAGAACCTTCCGTTGACTTTTGAGAACACGCCTTCCGGCGTGCAGTAAACCATGCCCACGGCCGACTGCTCAAAAGCTGACCTGAATTTTTTTTCGCTCTCAATTACCTCCTCCTGCATTTTTTTCTTTTCAGTAATGTCGATAATGGAAGTTATAAGGTACAGCGGTTTGCCGTTTGCCCCCTTAAACAGGGTTGAACTTAAATCCGTCCAGACAATGCTTCCGTTTTTATGTATGTACCTCTTTTCAAAATGCACGGTCTTCTTTTCACCGGACAGCAGGTAATTTATCTGCTTTTTCGAGTCAGCGACATCATCCGGGTGGGTTATGTCGCTGAAATTCTTTAAATGCATTTCATCCACGGTATAGCCAAACATACGCGCCAGGGAGCCGTTGACCTTAAGCAGTTTGCCGTCAGCGGCAGTCAGCGACATGCCGGCGGCCGACTTTTCAAAAACAGACTTAAACCGCGCCTCTGATTCTTCAAGCGCCGCTTCCGCGGCTTTCCTCTGTGAAATATCCTCCACCACAATAAAAAAATGCGATATCCTGCCGCTGATTACCACAGGCGAGACATTTACATGCGCCCATATGACCGATCCGTCCTTCCGTATATACCTTTTCTCGGAAGAATAGCATGGTATTTCCCCGGCTTCAACTTTCGCTATCATTTCAACATCCTTTTTTACATCATCAGGGTGTGTAATAAGCCCAAAAGATTTTCCGGCAAGTTCCTCCGGGTTATAACCGGTGATTCTGCAAAATTCGCTGTTTACGTTGAGCAGCACTCCCTTGCTTGTGGCATCAACAACACCCACCGCCGCCTGCTCAAACGCCGCCTTATACCTGGCTTCCGCCCGGGTCAGCCCCTGCTCAATTTTTTTCACCCTTGTAATATCCATGCCGGAACTTAACGTTGATACTATTTTGCCGGCGTCATCCCTGTTAACCGTATTATGCCAGTATATGGTCCTTGCTTCCCCGCTTTTTGTAAGCAGCTCATTTTCAAAATACTCTATGTTCTCCCCGGTTCCGGCCATCATTTTTTCAAATGGGGCCTGCACGAATTCCTTCTGGCTTGTGTGAACAAACACATCAAACCAATTCCTGCCCAGGAGCTCGTCTTTCGTATATCCAAGGATCTTCAGGAACATATTGTTGACGTTTATAATTGTCCCTTTTTTGTCGAGTTCCGCTATGAGCGCTTCGGACACATCCAGATAGTTTTCAATTTTCTTCAATTGTTCTTTTAGTATTGACACCATTGAATTAAAACTTTCAGCCATATCATCAAGCTCGTCCTTTGTATTAGCCTCTGCCTTTACCTGGAGGTCCCCTGCAGCCGCGCGCCTGGCCGCCTCGGCAAGGCTTACAATGGGCTTTGTAGTTTCTTCAGATGTCTTTACTGCCAGCATAAGCGCGACTAAAAATGCCGCGAAACCAAACACAATAAATAATAACCCGAGACTTATTGCGGGTTCTACAACCTCGCCCAGGTCTCTCTTTATAACCACACCCCACTGCACTTCAGGTATATAATCCCACGCTGAAACCACGGTGGTACCGTCATAATCCTGCAGTATTCCGCTTCCTGTTTTCCCCTCAACCGCCTGCTGTATCGGCCCCCCGTGTTCTTGCCCTATTTGAACAGTCCTTACAAAAGCAGCCTTTGTATCCCGTCTTAAAGAGTTGATGAATAGGACGTCGCTGCCTTTTTTAATCCCCACCACCACTTCGCCGGTTTTTCCTATACCCTTGTTGTCTTGTGTCAGGGCGTTAATCTCGTCGTTTTTCAGCTGAAACGCCAGTACCGCGATTATTTTTCCTTTTTCCATGATGGGTGACGTAATGAACATGGCGTACAGGCCGGACGGCGCGTAATAATCAAAACTGCCTGCCGCTGTCCTTCCGGTTTTAAGTGTCTCGCTAAACGCCGCGTCCAGTTGCCGGTTTCCATCAATCCCTTTCATGATATTCCTGCCCAGGTCGTTTTCAAGTTTGCTTGTGGCTATAATGTTTCCTTTCGGGTCTATCAGCATACCGTCATAAAAATCATTGTCATCCACTATATTCCTGATATCCTCTTTGTATGAATCATATTTTTCCCTGTAAACTTCGGATTTGATGCCTGACTTGTATACTGCCTGCATGTTGCTGAAAAAACTTGTCATTTTAGGGTCTGCCGCGGCTACCTTCGCGTCGTGTTTTTTGGAATCAATAAAGAGCTTTATCCTCTCCACCCGCTCGCCGAGCATTGAGCGCACTGTCTTATCAGCATTAGTTAAATTCACATACAAAATAAACAGTATGCTGACGAAAGAAATTATCAAAATCGGGATTAGTGATATAAGCAGGTATGATCTGAGGTATTTTTTGAAAAGTTTTGTCTTTGGAAGATTTAATATCCATGTCAATGGCGACACTTTTCATTACCCCTTTTTGAAACATAAATAGGCTAAGCCTCATCCAGTTGTCTCTTATTAATAATGAGGAGCCCTATATTCCTACAATATAAGTATAGCTTATTGTATAGGTGTTGTCAAATTTTTTGGCAGGTATTTTGGTGTATGTACAAGTGTATTTTTTGCGGATTTATCCAATAGCCAATGTACTATAGCCAATGAATAATGTGTCATTTTCGACTTTTATGCCATCCAGTAAAACAAGCTGCAGCTTTTCTAATAAAAAACGGGATGATCCATATTTTTTCTTGGATCATCCCGTCATCATTATCTATTGGCTTAAAGTTTATTGGCTAATGGCTAAAAGTCCTTATACATGCAGTAAATGCCCCATCTTTACCCGCTTTGTGCGCAGGTATTTTTTATTTATCCTGTTGGGCTTTATCTCCACCGGCACCCTGCCGGTTATCTCAAGCCCGTAGCCCCGCAGCCCCACCATCTTTTTCGGGTTATTTGTCATTACCTTCATTTTTCTTACGCCGATGTCATAAAGTATCTGCGCGCCTATGCCGTAGTCCCTCATGTCCGCCGGCAGGCCAAGCGCCTTATTTGCCTCGACCGTATCAAGCCCCTGTTCGTTCTGGAGCTTGTACGCCTTTATCTTATTTACCAGCCCTATTCCGCGGCCTTCCTGCCTCATGTAAAGCAGCACACCTTTTTTTGAATGCTTTATCCTGTGGAGCGCGGCGTGCAGCTGGTCGCCGCAGTCGCATTTTAACGACGCGAAAATGTCCCCTGTTAAGCACTCCGAATGCACCCTGACCACCACATCGTCCTTCGGGCCTATCTCGCCTTTTACAAGCGCCACATGCAGGTCCTGCCCCTGCTTGTCGGTATACACCATTATCTTAAAATCACCGTAGATTGTAGGAAGGGCCGTCTCCACAAGCCTTTCCACAAGGACTTCGTTTTTACGCCTGTAGCGGACAATATCTTCCACGCTTATTATTTTCAATTTATGCTTTTTGGCGAAGACTTCAAGCTGCGCCATCCTGGCCATGGTGCCGTCCTCATTTAGTATCTCGCATATCACGCCGGCTTTGACGTCAGCGCCCGCGAACCTTGCCAGGTCCACAGCAGCTTCAGTGTGGCCGGTACGCTCCAGGACGCCTCCGGGTTTTGCCTCAAGGGGGAATATATGTCCGGGCCTGACAAAATCATCGGGCAATGATTTTTTTGAAGCTGCTTTTTTTATTGTGAGCGCCCTGTCAGCCGCTGAAATCCCCGTTGTTATTCCTTCGCTTGCGTCTATGGACACGGTAAAAGCCGTCCTCATGGATTCCTTGTTACGCGCGACCATCTGGTCAAGCTCAAGTTTCTGTATCTGGGAACTTTCCATAGCCAGGCATATGAGCCCCGAAGCCTGCTTTGCCATGAAAGTAATCTGATGGGGCGTTATTTTCTCGGCAAGGCATATAATGTCACCTTCGTTTTCACGGTCCTCATCGTCGACAACGATTATCATGCTGCCTTTTTTAAGTTCTTTAATGCCATCCTCGACAGAAGCCAATTTTATCTTTTTCATGTAACACCTCGTGTGTTGTCTGGTTTGAGTTTAAGAGACAAGAGACCGGGGACAGGAGTAAAACGATAAACCGAGCTTAAAACGACTCTTTCGTTTTACTGCTGTCTCCGATCTTTTGTCCCGCCATCCTTTTCTTCCTGTCTCCGGTCTCTTGTCTCGCTATCCCTCTCGTGAGCTCCGCTCACGAATACATATCCACCAGCATGCCGCGTATCCTATCCAGCGTAGCCAGCAGGTCCAGTGATTCCGCCTGTTTGCTCAGCATGGCTACGGTCAGTTTTTCCAGCTCCGCGTCCACCTGCTCCACTATCACGTATACTTTTTTTCTTTTTACCATGAGCTTTGATGAGTCGGATATCTTTACCGCGTATATTTTCTTGACTGCCGTGTCCATAAAGTTCCTTACAAGCTTTTTATATTTGTCAAGCTCCTCAAAAGTCCTGTGGTTTGCAAGCACTTTTGCCTGTTCTGACAAGTCTTCCAGGAGCTGGTCAAGCGATTGCTTAACCTGCTCTTCAGCGGCGCCGTCAAGTTCCTTCATGAAGTTGGACTCGTTTACAACATCCTTAAAAACGCCTTTAACACCCTTGTTTTCAGCTTTTTTCTTGGTTTTTTCAAGGCGGGCCTTGTCGTCGGCAAAACCGCCGGTCTGTTGTACTCGCATGTTTCTCCTGTATTTTTGTAGTCGCACCCTCTACGTTCCATCGGGGTGCGCGCGCTGGCATCTGCCGTTTGCGTGTTTGAAATCCTCATATAGGCGCAGGCCGATGAAACGCAGGCCTGCGACTACAACTTCACTTTTTTAAAAACTTCTCCACGTATTTCCCAATAACATCAAATTCCAAATTAACTTCGGTTCCTGTTTTGTAATTACCCATCACAGTTGTGATACCCGGCGTCTGAGACGCAGGCAAGCTGCGTCTCTACAAAAAAACAAGAACAACCAGGTTCTGTCCTTCGCCTTTGCCCTGTTCTATAGCATCATTTTCTTAAAAATTTCTCCACATACTTCCCTATCACATCAAACTCAAGGTTTACTTCCGTTCCGGTTTTATAATTCCCCATCACAGTATTTTTTAAAGTCTCGGGAATTACCGCAACATCAAATGTATTTTTCGTGACATTATAAGCGGTAAGGCTCGTGCCGTCCACGGACACAGAACCTTTTTCTATAATGTACTTACCGTTCTCAGCCGGAAAAATTACAGTAAGTGTTGCTTTATCCCCCTGCTTAGCCAGTTTCTTTACCCCGCCTGGGCAGTCCACGTGGCCCTGCACTATGTGTCCGCTTAAAAATTTATCAGCGGTAAGCGGGAACTCTATATTCACTTCGCTTCCGGGTTTTAAGCTTTTAAGGTTTGTCTTATTCAGGGTCTCTTCGGTCACGTCCGCGGTAAATTCCCTGACGCCCTTAAAAGATGTGGCTGTCAGGCACGAGCCGTTAACGGCAATCGACATGCCTTTTTCAGGCTGGAGTATTGTCTTATTAAGCGCTATGGAAAACACCTTCACGCCCGCTCCCTGCCTTATGGTCTTTATGCGGCCCTTGTCATATACGATTCCGCTGAACATAACAGACATCTCCTTTTACAAGCACATCCTGCCCGAGCCTGAGAGTAGCGGTGTTTTCCAGGTGCACGGCAGATGACAGGTTCTTAAGTCCTGTATTTCCTATGACGCTTAATCCGTCCGCGCCTATTATAATCGGCGCGATATAAAGCCATGCTTCATCGTAAAGCTTTTCCTTAAGGAAGGCCGTGTGTATGGACCCGCCGCCTTCGACAAGCAGGCTGCATATGCCCTTTGTGTATAATTCCGCGGCGGCAGCCTTCATATTTATGAGTCCTTTGCCTTTCTGGATTATAACATTAACCCCCCGGCTTAAAAACAGCTTTTTTCTCGCGGCCGGCATGGACTTGCAGAACACAAAAATATCGCATGGCGATGAATACTTAAAAATATTGGCGTTAACAGGAAGCCTGCCGCGCGTATCAAATATTACCTTCTTTATAGATTTGCTTTTATCTATCCTGCAATCCAGGTATGGATCATCCTTGAGGATCGTGCCTATGCCGACCGCTATCGCGTCGCATGCCTTCCGCAAAATCTGGTCATAAGCCCTTGATTCTTCCCCTGTTATCCACTGAGACACGCCGTTTGCAAGCGCCATCTTCCCGTCCAATGACATGCCCGCTTTCATTATAATGTAAGGCAGCTTCTGCCTCTGGTTTTTTATAAAGAACCTGTTTAAATATTTTGCCTCTTTTTCCATTACCCCGGTTACAACCTTTACCCCGGCATTTCTCAGGACTCGGTAGCCTTCGTCTTTTACCTTCGGGTTGGGGTCTGTCATGGCTGATACGACCTTCTTGATCCCATATTTTATGATGGCGTCCGTGCACGGAGGGGTGCGCTTGTCCCTGTGGCAGCACGGCTCAAGGTTTGTGTAAAGTGTGGCGCCGTAGGCTTTCGCCTTTATCTTCTCAAGCGCAACAGCCTCGGCATGCGGCAACCCTGCTTTTTTATGCCAGCCTTCCGATATTATTTTTCCGTTTTTCACAATAACACACCCCACCATGGGGTTTGGTGTGGTATGCCCGGCGCCAAGCGCCGCAAGCTCTATTGCCTTTTGCATGTAAAATGCGTCTGTTTTCATAGGAATTATTATATCACATCTTATCCAATAGCCAATATACAATTAGCCAATAAATAAGGTTGGCGGGATAAGTCGCCGGCAATTATATAATAGAAGTCGCAAAGCGACACAATACCTAATGGCTATAAGTATATTGGCTATTGGCTGATTGTTTTGCTTTTGGCTAAATAACTATTGCATTTATGCCCTATATTTAATATTATATAGACCGTGCGGATATGGCGAAATTGGCAGACGCGCTAGATTCAGGTTCTAGTGGCCGCAAGGCTGTGTGGGTTCAAGTCCCTCTATCCGCACCATATTTTCGCTAAAGCGAAAATATGGTCTAGGGGATGCCTCAATAATCTATATAATTTAAGGCATCCCCGGTCAATTCTCTATTTTCGATTATCGGCCCTATGCCCCGTTTTAAAACCACATTCGGGACGCGCAGGAGCGCGTCCCCTACAAAGGAAAAAACCATGCCCGACACTAGCGTAATCGAACTTCTTATAGCCCACGAAACCGCCTTAAAAGACTTGTATTCCGCGTACGCGGAAACATTCCCCATGTATTCGGAGTTCTGGAATTCCGTGGCTTTTGAAGAGAACGGACACGCCGATCTCATTGCCACGTTAAAGGCGGAAGTAGAGTCAGGCGCGCTGGTGCTTGAGCCCCACAGGTTCAAGGAAGAGCTGATAAAGACCATGCTCAACTACCTCAAAAAAGAAAAAGACAACATCGCCTTTGGAGGCATGACCCTCATACAGGCGCTTACAATCGCGCGCGAAGTGGAGAGGTCGATGATAGAGAGAAGGTTTTTTGAAGTCTTCAAAGGCGACCCCGACGTGCTGAAAAAAGTCCTGAACACGCTTGAAGCCGACACAAGAAGGCATACGGAAAAAATAAACATAGCGTGGATTGAAAATAGGGCGAACACGTAATAACTGCTGTTCGGAGTTCGGAGGGTAGAGTTCGGAGTAGAAAAACAATAAAATCAAACATCCAAAGCCCTTAGCCTCAACTTTAAAACCCGCCTATCAACTCCGAACCCCACCCTCCGAACTCCGAACTGGTTTTATTCCTCGTTTATTATCTTCGTAACTTCCTTCGCCACTGCCGGCATTATCTCCGCGGGTTTTTTTGTTCCCGCCCATATCTTGTCCATTGACGGGATGATGGAGGCGCTTAACGCCTGCTGCCAGTGGTCGTTGTCCGGCACAAAACACCCGTAGTTGACCGCGTCTAAGAGGAACTTCTTTGAAGCAGGCGGGTTGCCGTCTATGAAATCAGCTGATTCAGCTATGGCTTTAATGGCAGGTCTGCGCGAGGCCTGTCTTAGCCAGCTGCTTTTGCCCTTCTTCACCGGCTAAATACGTAAGAAGTTTCCACGCCTCCTCAGGGTGCTTTGTTGACTTAAGTATGGAATATCCGCCGCCGCTGATTAAATACCCCTTCTTGCCTGAGGGCCCCTTCGGGAATACAGTGGCGTCCCATTTCTGTTTCATGGTCGTCCTGAAATATGGCGTCTTCCAGATGCCTGAGAGGAACATGGCTGCCTTGCCCTGTATGAAAAGGTCAGCCGCTCCCACTCCGCCCATGGCTGAAAGCTGCGAAGGCGAAGGCATTACCTTATATTTATAAATAAGATCCTGCCTGTACTGCAGGCCGGCTATGGCTTCTTTTGAATCAAGGAGGCATTTCTTCGGGTTCTTTAAGTCATCCACATATTTTCCGCCGTTGGATAAAACAAAAGGGTCCCATATCCCCCACTCGTCCGCGTAGCCGAACACAGTGGTGCCGTCCGCCATCTTCTGGGTCAGCTTTACTGCCATGGCCCTCATGTCATCCCATTTCCATTCAGGCGTCGGGTACCGCAATCCCGCGGCGTCAAAGAGTTCTTTATTGTAAAACACCACGCACACAGGCGCGATGTCGCGCGGGAGGACATAGAGGTTTTTATCAACGGTGAATTTGTCTATTATCTTTGCGTAGAACTTATCCACAGGGAACTTGTCTTTTTCAACGTTGGCGTTTAAAGGAAGCAGTATGCCTTTTTTCGCGTAGATGTAAAACTGCTCGGCATTGACAAACATGACATCCACGGGGTTGCCGCCGGCTATCTGCGTAATTATTTTTTCCGTGTACGCGTCCCCGGCAGGAAGCCTCTCAAGCTTTACGTCAATGCCCGGGTTGTTTTTCTTAAAGAGTTCCACGCTGCTTTTTATGATTTCAATCTCGGAAGTGTCACCCCAGTAAGCGCAGCGCAAAGTAACCTGGCTGCCTATTTTTCCGCAGGATGTCAGTACAAGAAGGAGAATAACAAGGACAAATACAGCGAGCGAAAGCGTTTTCAGAGTTTTTTTCATGTAAACCTCCCTATTTTCTTTTGATAATTTTAACACCGCATCCTGCCCATGTCAAATTTTTTTTAAGGCTTTTACGTTCAAAAACAGCGAAACCTTTCATTATTATATGTGTCTAAATTTTTGGGTTACTTAAACGGTATACCAATTGACATAAAAGCGATATATTTGTATAATACGGTTGTGCTTTCACGCAAAAATAGAACGGCATTTCTTATCATGAAAGGGTGTTTGCGGGATGAAACATAAAATTTTAACGCTTACAGTCATCATATCTATGCTTATGCCCATTTTTGTCTTTTCAGCAATTAACATAAATATCAATTCCGGAAATCCGGTTCTCCCATTCCCCCAGTTCCTAAATTACGCCAATGGCATTAAATCGCTTCAGACTCGTCAGTACAGCCTGACGGCGTTTCTCACGCTGAAATGGAAAAATGGCTCCGCGAGGCATGGAAGATACATTCCAACGAATTCAACTACAACGGTTCAATTACTTACGGAGGAAAGACAGTCCAGCTCATAAGGGACAGCTCCTCCCCATGGTGCTCTGAAGGCCACGGTTACGCGCTTTTGGCAGCGGCGCTTATGTGCGACAAGGACGCTTTTGACGGGTTATGGTTTTATCTTAACGAGAACGGTTATTTCCATAAGACCAAAATATATTCAACCGGAGCCGTAAATGACGCGGGTTATGTTTTCGGCTCCCACGCTCCGGCAGTATACGGGACTGGTTCGGATACCGCTGCTGACGGCGACATGGACATAGCAATGGCAGCCCTCATAGCATGGAAACAGTGGGGCAATGGAAGCGGGTATTACGCTCCGGGCGGAACAGGCGCGGCAGGGGCAGGCGGAAACGAAATCGAGTACAGGCAGATGGCCCTCGACATGATGCGCTTCATGGTAGAAAAAGACGAAGGGAACAACTTAGGCGACAATCAGTGGACCTCGGGAGATATTGGGTTTGACGGTTACGCGCGCGGCGGCAACACAGGCGGCGGTTTTTCAGGAGAAACGACAGCCTGGGGCACGACCACAGGCCTTGCCTTATTCGGCGCGCGGCCGCAGTTTGCCGGGCCTTCAGAAAACTATTATGATTATACAGGTTCAGGATATTTAAATACTTTCGCTTGCGCGCTCCAGTCATACGGGGCTGCCAGGGATAATACCCCCGGCACAGGCGGCTGGTCAAACGTAAACCAATACCTTCGCGCTTCAGCCGCGGATGCCTGGCTGCAAAACCAGCTCAGCTTGAGCCATGTGTTCCCGGTTGTCGGCATATACAGCGTAAACGAAGCCACGCAGACCGCTTCATTCAGAAGGTTCAACGAAGGCGAGGATTTCAGGGGCATGTGGAGAAAAGGAATTGACAACCTGTGGTTTGGAGACCCGGCGACTACGTGGAACCCAACCACGCATCAGCCGACAGCCATAGGCAACTCTTATCAATACAGCACGGCTCTCAAAGTTTATAATTTTTTCAAAAACGACATACCCTGCATCAAATGGGCGAATGCCGGGCCCATCAGCTATCAGGGCGCCGCGGGCGTGGCGCATGATTACGACATGGACGGAAATCCCGTATCCTTCCAGTTCCACTTAAACTGGTATTTCGGGACAGGCGCGCCGAGCATACTCGTAGGTTCCAAACAAAATAACGACTATACCTTAGCCGGAGATTTTTTCAGGGAAGCCATGATACTATGGGACGCCACAACCCCCGGGGACGGTTACATCACTTCAGTGCCGCATTATTACCACGGCTGGTTCAGGCAGCTTGGCCTCATGATATTAACCGGCAATCATACCAACCCGTGTAACATAGCGCCAACCGCCAACATGAAAGTATATAAAGCCGTCAATAAAACTTATTCATTCGCAGGGGACCTCATCACATACCGCATGAATTACCGCAATTACGGCACGCTTACCGCGAATAACGTGGTAGTCCGCGACACTCTTGCGGCAGAGTATGACTTTGTATCGTCTGTTCCGGCAGCCACGCCTCTCGGCGGCAACGTTTATGAATGGGGGCCTTTTACCGTCACAGGCGTACAGAACCAGAATATCGTCCCCACACAGGGAGGCATTACACTCGTGGTGCGCATTAAGGATACCGCGGGCCTCACAAAAATATGCAATACAACCGACATCCGCTGCACTAACGGCTCAGGCTGGCGGTCAAATGATATCCCCAACGAAGTAACAGACACCTGCCAGACCAACTGCGTGGACATAGTTCCCGCGGCCCTGACCATAACAAAAACAGCCTCTTCATATCTAGCAAACGGCGGGGACACTATAACCTATACCCTGCAGTACTGCGATTCATCAAAAGCAGGTTGGATAAACGGCGGCAGGTCCGGGGTTAATTTCTCATTTGCCGTGGACTCGGTCCCCGGCACGGCAACCGACGCGCTTACTTTTTATCTGCGCGCCAACCACGCCGCGACAGAGCCGGTCATCAACTGGCAGAATTACAGGATTTCATACTTCCTGAACTCATCCTATCACGGCGCGGCATGGACCATCGCGCTGGATTATGTGGCTGGTTTTCCAAACGGTTCACAGCAGGTTGTCACCGAGGACCTGGTGCCCGGTACAGACGCGCGCGGCTCCTGGAACCAGAGGATTATGCTTCAGTTTGGAAACGCCGGAACCATACCGACACACCAACTATTCAATGTAGCCGGTGTTCCCTCATTAATACACATGGGCAATACGCTTGCCCCTTTCATAATAAAAGGAAGAATCACCGCGGGATATAATCCCCAGGACTGGACCGACGACTGGTCTCAGGCGGCGGCCTGGGAAACAGCAACCCAGAATGACCCATTCTGGCCCATAACGCCTGACTGGACAAAAGGCGACGGGACATCAGTGCCTGTGACAAAAATAAACAAAGAAGCCTGCGATGCCACGAACACCTCTTTGCACAGCGTGGATAATATCCTCATAGAAGAATTTGACGGCTATACCTGGCGCAGGGTTTTCGGCAACGGCCCGCAGCCCGGAAGGCAGCTGGATAATATCGTTGTTACGGATTCTCTTCCCACCCAGGTTACTTTTGGTGGATGGCTCGGTACCGCAGGGACACAACCGGGTGGCAGGACACTGCAATGGACAACCGCCTCAATGCTTGTCAATGAATGCCAGACCAGAAAATACTGGACTACTGTAAACCCCATCGGCTGCCCGGGCCTTGACCAGTACGCCGATAACATTGCCTTCGCTATCGCGGATAATGAGTCCTACGTCTTTGACGCAAAACGCGTGACCATCACCTGCGCCGCTGTTCCGACTTCGACCCCGGCGCCGGCATCACTGACTAAAACCGCAAGCCAGGCAACATATAATACAGGCGATACAGTAACGTACACGATTAATTATTCCAACACATACGGTTCCATAATAGACGACCCGCTCACTTCCGCCGCCAGCTGGACAAACCGCAACACCCCGGCTACGAACATGACTGTCACTGGAGGAAAAATATCAAATATTTCGAATCAAAGCACAATCATGACAAACAATTCCTCAAACGGAACGAACGGCGTTATCATCGCGCGTGTGCACATGCAGAATTTTGCGGTATTTGGAATAACTGTCAGGCACACAGGCGTTAACGGCCCGGCAAACGGCGTGCATATTACGTTTAAACCAAACCCGCCGGTTAATGGTGAGGTGAGATTCTGGAACGGTACAACCCAGGTGGGCACAACTCAAAGCATCCTGATAAATGCCGATTTCGACCTTAAAGTTGTATTAAACGGCCCCACTATTGTATGTTATATTGACAACACTCTCACGCAGAGTTTTGAAGGATTCTCCACGCCTGTCTCCATGACAGGCATGACAGTCCAGCCAGGTTACGCCGGCGTTATAAACGGTATTCCCGGAACCGTTACTGATAATTACGGCACCCACTGGCTGACATCATGGCACTCGGAACTTGACACCTCCTATAATACCGCGGTCCTTGACACCCTGCCTGCCGGTGTTTCATTTATCGGCGGATCCGGCGGCGCTGCCTTAAATACCGGTGTTGTCAGCTGGCCGACAATAGCAGTGCTTAATCTGAACCAGGCCGCCGCCTTCACATGGTGGGGCCAGGTCACCGGCTCGTGCCAGAATATAACAAACACTGTCAGGGTTTATCCCCAGGGAATAATAACCCCGATAATCGCCGCCACAATTGTCAGGGTCAACTGCGGGGCCACAACCCCTACTTTCACGCCCACCAAGACGCCGACTTCATCTTCTACCGTCACATCAACATCAACGTTTACTAGAACCGCCACTCAAAGCGCGACACCTACATCCACATATTCATATACAGCCACATCGTCATCCACACCCACAAATACATCGACACGCACTTCAACGCCGACTGTAACGGATACATGGACCGTCACCATTTTTTCGCCGACCTTCACCCCGAGCTGGACTTCGACGGCCACTTTTACCGCCACCCCTACTTTCACTTCCTCTTCTTCTCCGACATCGACTAATACCCCTACTGGGACTTATACCTTTACCCTGACTCCCACTATGTCTTCTTCAGCCACACCCACGCTTACTTCCACGCTCACGGCCACATTCACCATGACGCACACACCATCATCCACACCCGAGGATACACCGTCGTCTAATACTCCCACAGCCACCAGGACGTGGACAAATACCTTTACAGCGACGCAGACATTCACGCCATCGCCCACATCTTCTGATACTGCCACGCCTTCTTCCACGTCCACAATGACACCGACTTTCACAGGTACAAGGACACTTACAGACACACAGACAGCCACGCCTACATCATCTGACACGCCTACCGCCACAGGCACAAAGACACTTACAAACACGCAGACAGCCACGCCTACGTCATCTGACACACCGACTGCCACAGGCACAAAAACACTTACAAACACGCCCACAGCATCGCCTACCTCCACAAACACTCGCACTCTTACTTCCACGCCCACTTCCAGTGATACGCGCACCTATACCCCGACTTATACGGCTTCTTCCACACCCACAGCTTCACTTACCGTAACTTTAACACCTCTCCCTTCGCCGGTTAACATTAAAATAGAACTTTTATCCGCTGGCGAGGACCCCAAACTGGGGTCTGTCATCAACTATACAATATTGATCACCAACAATACTGATTCGCCCGTTACAAACATATCAGTCTGGGATTCAGTGCCCACATATGTAACGCTTACCAATATCGGATTCGCCATGCCCCTTGCGGCTGATTCCTCATCCACTTACCTTCACTGGGACCTTTCATTAGACCAGTATGGCGACCCGTTCACTCTTCCCCCCGGCGAAGAGATACGCATTGAGTACAGCGTGCGCGTCACTTCCACGCCGCCGGGACAGGACATGATCATTAACAGGGCCGGCACCGACTATAACGACCTGGTATATACGCCCTCGTTCCAGAAACACCCGCCCCAGTTCTCGGATTTGTCATTGTTCCCGAGAAGCAGGCCGGTTGTTTTCCCGAACCCGTATAACTTAAATAAAGACACAACCGTTAAATTTGACAATATAGTCCCGGGCTCCATGATAAGGATATTCACCCTCTCGGGCGAGAGCGTAAAGGATATCATGTGCACCACAGTCAGGACGACATGGGACATGAAGAATAAATTAGGCAGGACAATATCCCAGGGGATATATTATTTTGTGATTGTAAACCCGGGAAGCAATACGGCTAAGAAAGGCAAGTTGTTTGTTATTAAAGATTAATTTTCAATTCTAAATTTTCAATTTTCAATTAAAGGCAGGACGACGCGGTTTGTTCCCGTTGTTAATTGAAAATTGAAAATATAAAATTGAAAATTATGTTTAAGGGCGGTTTAAATGCGTTTTAAAAAAATAATAATCATTACAGCCTTGTTATTTCTCACGTTTCCCTGCGGCGATTTTTTTGCCGCCATTAACGTATATAACGCCGCGGCTGTCACCATAAATTCAAACTACCCCTTAACCACAGGGCCCAACATGCCTTTTCCACAGTTTAAAAACTATAAAGCCGGCGGCCAGGCGACCCTTTATTCCCTCTCTGATTTTGCGCACCAGCCTGACGGCGTGTCGCACGCGGAAATGGAAAAATGGATAGCCGAAGGGTGGCAGATATTCGCAAACAGGTTTGCCTATGACGGCGCGCCCCCCAATTACAAGCTGGCAAATAACGCCAACCCGGTAAATTTTCAGATGGTAAATGTCCAGGCGAATAACGCCAACTGCTCCGAGGGACAGGGTTACGCGCTTTTGTGCGCGGCGTTGATGGCTGACAAGAAAACTTTTGACGGCATCTGGTTCTGGCTTGTCGAAAACGGACGCCTCATGAACGCCATGAAGTATTCAGACGGTTCCTGGGTTTCCAGGGGCACGAACGGCGCGAATTTCGGGCAGCATTTCATTTCTGTTTACGCGCCGCCGGGTGACTCTGCAACTGACGGGGACGTGGATATTGCCATGGCGCTTTTGCTTGCCTGGTATCAGTGGGGCGATTTCACCGGTTACTACGCTACGGGCGGCCACGGCCCGGAAACAAATACCGGCGGTTTAAAGGCCATCAAATACAAGGACATGGCGCTTGCGGCCATACGCTACCTTGTAGCCCTGGATTTAGGCGACGACCACACTAACCAGCCCAGGGACTGGATTACAGGCGTCGTAGGTTTTGACGGATATCATAAAGGCGGAAATACCCAGAACGAAAACACCAATTTTGTGCCGTCCCCTAACGGGGCCACAGACCCATGGGACGGCCCTTACGGTTTTACCGAAGGCCCAGCCGCGACAAACGAAAATTTTTACGATTACACCGGCCCTTCATACTGGCGCGCGTTTGCTGACGCTCTTATCAGGAACAACGCGGCGCTTGACTTAACCGACGCCACGCATCTCCGCTGGAACGGCACTCCTTTCGGCAGGTTCAATGTCGACCAGCTTGAGCGCGCCGCCGCCTCTGACTTCTGGCTGCAGGGCAGGCTCAACGCGAAACACGCTTACCCTATCGCCGGGTATTATAACGCCACAGCGACAGACGCTACATTTGCGAACATGAACGACGGGGAGGATTTTCGCTCCATATGGAGGCACGCCCTTGATTATACGCTTTATGGCAACCCGGCGGCGGCAAATACTTGGAATCCATCCACACATACAATCGACGGCTCAACCGGCAATAATTATGAATACCTGTCATCCTTAAAAGTTGCCAACTTCCTGGAGGACGCGGCAGGCACTCGCTGCATGCAATGGGGTACTTACGGCCTGACATTCAAAGGCGCCGCTGAAACCAGGCAGGGCTATTTCCTCGACGGCAGCGTCATGAACGGGGCGGCCAATGACTGGCATACTAATTACACCATGGGCTCAGCCTCGGCCGCCATCTTAAACTCCCAAAAATTCGCCTTTATGGAAACTATGCTCAGGGAACTGTTTGTAACATGGGATTCCCAGGTAAAGGGCGACCTGTACTTAACAGGCGTCCCGGTATATTTCCATGAATGGTTCAGGATGCTGGGGCTGCTTGTTTTAACAGGCAATTATACGGACCCGGTTGAGAATAACATAAACCTGGCTTCGCCCGAGTATAAAAAGGCAAACATGAAAATTTATAAGGCGATTAATAAGACCTACGCCTTTACAGGCGACATCCTTACATACTGGATAAACTACCGCAACTACAGTTCAACTGACGCCACAGGCGTTGTGATTTCAGAGACACTTCCTGCGGCTTTTGATTTTTCAAGCGCCACGGGGCCGTATACGCAGTCAGGAAAAACCATCACCTGGAGCATTGGCGCCGTGCCGGGGCTGCACAGCTATTCAAACTTAAACGCCACAATGGGCGGAGTTACGCTTGTCGTGAGGGTGCGCGATGACGCTCCAAATTCGAAGTACTGCACAACAGCTGACATTACCTGTACGAACGGTACAGGCTGGACCAGCAACGACCAGCCCAATGAAGTGACAAAAATATGCAAGACCAACTGCGTGGATATCGTGGCTGCCGCGCTTGCCCTTACAAAAACAGCGTCAAACCACATGGCTAACCCGGGCGACACTATCACTTATACCATAAGCTACTGCGATTCTTCCAGCGCCGGATGGATAAACGGCGGAAGGTACGGTGTGACATTCTCGATAGCCGAGAACCCGTTTACTGTGGCCGGCAGGAAAGTTTTGACCATACGCGGGGCGCACGAAGCAACCGAACCGTGGATTGACTGGGGGAATTACAGGGTTTCATACTTTGTGAATTCGACCTACCGCGGCGTATACAACGCGGCGACAAATCCGACAGGCTGGGTGGTCACAACGGTCAACAACGAGGGAACGCTTGGTTTAAGCCTTTCCACCGAGGATTTGGTATCCAATTGCGACGCTATCAACTGCTGGAACCAGAGGCTCATAATCGGCTTCCAGGCTTCCACTTCGCTGCCAACCCACATTTTGCATAAATATTTTAACAATGACACTTCAATGCATTACCCGGGCGGCATAGGCACTCTTCAGCCGCTGGTCACCGCAGTATCAATTGCAGGCAACGGCGAGCCTGCGCAGGACTGGTCGGATGACTGGTCTCAGCTTCCAATTACAGCGCCGTATTCACAGGTTGGCTACGGCAACGGCCTTGCATATTTCCCTTATCCGATATCCCCGGACTGGACCAAGGGGGACGGAACATCAATCCCGGTCACGACCATCAACCTTACCTCATGCAACGGCACTAAACCATCCCTTTCTAACGTATTGGTCGAGGAATTTGACGGATATACCTGGCGCAGGGTTTTTGGAGACGGGCCTCAACCGGGCAGGCAGGTTAAGAATGTATTTGTCATAGACAGCCTTCCCACGGGCGTTACCTTCGGCGGGTTTATTGATTCTGACTCGGCGACCAAGACCGTATCCGGCAGGAACATAACAGTAAACGCGGGCAACATGCTTGTAAACCAGTGCGCTGAATTAAAATACTGGGTTACTGTCAACGGTTCCTGCCCTTCCGGGATAGTAAACCCCGACATGATAAACACAGCCTTTATATACGGCGACAACGAATCGCCTGTGGCGGACTCCGCGACTGTTTCCGTCACATGCGCGTATGTCCCGCCTCCGCCGCCCGCGCCGGCTTCAATTACTAAAACGGCAACCAATGCATCCCCGGCTTTGAACTCCACATTTACATATATCATAGATTATACAAGTTTAAACGGCTCGGTTGTCAATTCCGCAGACGCATCGCAAAACGTATTTACAGCCGGGAACTGGACAAAAAGATACGGAGCAACCGGCACCTGGACCTTTAACGGTTCTCAGGCTTCCACTTCAGCTGACTCCAGCATATACACCTATAATTATTCCCACGGCATAAATGGCACAGTTCAGCTCAGGGCAAACATACAGGACGGGCAGGATTTTGCCGTAGTTGTAAGGCATACGGCCGGCACTGCTGTCGCGGACGGCATATACATAAGGTTTAACAGCCAGTGGGACGGCAACAGGATACAGATATATAACGGCGCGACAGCCATAGGCACGGCAAAAATAGCGACATCCATGAAGAATCTGGATATAAAAATAGTTTTAAACGGCGACACTATCAGCATCTTCCAGAAGAACATTACCGACACAAACTTTCCGCCAGCGGCGGATTTGTCTGTAAGCGGTATCCCCATAAGAGCCGGCTTTGCAGGCATAGCCAACGGTTCTGTCCCGGCATTCACCCAGTACACCGGAGGCGCGCACGTTGTATCATCCTGGCGCACGGAACTTGATACCGCTTTCAACACGCTGATACATGACCCGCTGCCTGCGGGTTTGAATTACCTCGGAGGCACAAATTCCGTCACCGTTACCGCGGCCGGGGATATCAAATGGCCGGTCATAACTCAGATGTTAAAGGGCTCCTCAATATCCTATCAATGGTACGCAGTGGCCAGCGGCCCGTGCGGCCCTGTTGTTAACACTGCTTTTGCCGTTCCGCAGGGCGTGACTTATACCATAGCTGCGCAGTCATCAATAGATATACCCTGCGGCGTGACAACGCCGACCTTTACCCCCACAAGGACATCCACTCCATCATTCACCCTGACAGCCACACCCACATGCACAAAAACATCCACGCAAAGCGCAACGCCTACATCCACATATTCATACACATCCACTTATTCATACACAACCACATCGTCATCAACGCCCACAAACACACCGACACGCACCTATACTCCGACTGTAACGGACACATGGACCGTCACCATTTTCTCGCCGACCTTTACCCCGAGCTGGACTTCAACAGCCACTTTTACAGCCACACCTTCTTTTACTGTTTCATCTTCGCCGACATCGACTAACACCCCGACAGGGACTTATACCTTTACCCTGACTCCCACAATGTCGTCTTCAGCCACGCCGACTCTTACTTACACCCTCACAGCCACTTTTACCATGACCCACACCCCTTCTTCAACACCCGAGGATACCCCATCTTCAAATACACCGACTGTCACCAGGACATGGACCAACACTTTTACCGCGACCCAGACTTTCACGCCATCGCCCACATCTTCTGATACTGCCACGCCTTCTTCCACCGCCACCATGACGCCGACTTTCACGGGCACAAGGACCCTTACTGATACGCAGACAGCAACACCGACATCATCTGATACGCCGACTGCCACAGGCACAAAGACACTCACAAACACGCCCACAGCATCACCTACCTCCACAAACACTCGCACTCTTACTTCCACGCCCACTTCCAGTGATACGCGCACCTATACCCCGACTTATACGCCTTCTTCCACACCCACAGCTTCACTTACCGTAACCTTAACGCCTCTCCCTTCGCCGGTTAACATTAAAATAGAACTTTTATCCGCTGGCGAGGACCCCAAACTGGGGTCTGTCATCAACTATACAATATTGATCACCAACAATACTGATTCGCCCGTTACAAACATATCAGTCTGGGATTCAGTGCCCACATACGTAACGCTTACCAATATCGGATTCGCCATGCCCCTTGCGGCTGATTCCTCATCCACTTACCTTCACTGGGACCTTTCATTAGACCAGTATGGCGACCCGTTCACTCTTCCCCCCGGCGAAGAGATACGCATTGAGTACAGCGTGCGCGTCACTTCCAACCCTCCTGGCCAGGAGATGATAATTAACAGAGCCGGCACGGATTATAACGACCTGGTATATACGCCCTCGTTCCAGAAACACCCGCCCCAGTTCTCGGATTTGTCATTGTTCCCGAGAAGCAGGCCGGTGGTCTTTCCAAACCCTTATAACCTCAATAAAGACACCACAGTCAAATTTGACAACATAGTTCCGGGTTCCATGATAAGGATTTTCACCCTCTCAGGCGAGAGCGTGAAAGACATTATGTGCACTTCGGTCAGGACGACATGGGACATGAAGAATAAATTAGGCAAAACAATATCCCAGGGGATATATTATTTTGTGATTGTAAACCCGGGAAGCAATACGGCTAAGAAAGGCAAATTGTTTGTTATTAAAGATTAATTTTCAATTAAAGGCAGGACGACGCGGTTTGTTCCCGCTGTTAATTGAAAATTGAAAATATAAAATTGAAAATTCTATTTAACCCGCTTTAACATCGCCATAAAAAACCCATCCATCCCATCCTTATTCCCAGGCAGGGACTGGAAGAATTTTCCGTGCTTGTATGATTTGAGTTTTTTATTATTGTCCGTTATATCAAACAGCTTGAAATTATCGTTTTTTGCCAGAAATTTTTCAATCAGTTTTGAGTTTTCCTCGGGGTTGACCGTGCAGGTGGAGTAAAACAGCCAGCGGCCCTTTTTGACCCAGTTTTTCACCGTATTAAGTATTGCCAGCTGTATTTTTGGGAACTCCTTTAATTCCGCTTCGGTCATGCACCACTTTTTTTCCGGATGCCTTCTTATGACTCCCATGGCGGAGCACGGCGCGTCCACTACCACTTTATCGGCCCTGTCGTGGAACGCCGGTATGTCAACTGTCGCGTCGTGTTTCATGAATTCCGCGTTTGTAATTCCCAGCCTCACAAAATTACGCTCCATGACTTTCAGCCTTACTTCATTTGGCTCGATTGCGAGTATGCCGGCTTTGCCTTTTGAATCCATGGCAAAACACGCCGCTTTGCCGCCCGGCGCCGAACCTATGTCTATAATTGCCTCTTCCTTTTCAGCCGCCACAAGGCTGCCAAATAGCTGCGATGAAAGGTCCTGGACAAAAAACAATCCCGCCTCATGCGAAGGCGTCCGCACAGCATCGCCTTCCGTTACAATAAGACAGTTTTTAATCAGCTTTACTTCCTCTGTAAGGCATCCCTCTTTTTTAAGCAGTACCATTAGCCTGTCGGTGTCTGTTTTTAAAGTATTAACCCTTAAGTAGACGGGGGGCTTTATATTGCCGGCTTCCAGCGCTTTTTCCGCGTCTGCGTCCGTATAGTTTTTCAGGAAGAATTCCGTCATCCATTTTTCATATGAATATTTGACCCGGAGATACTCCATCCGGTCATTGCCGGATTTTTTGCCTTCACCGGGAATCTTAATTACTCTGTCCTTTTCGCGCAGCACATTCCTTAAAACCGCATTAACAAAACCGCCTGATTTGGGGTTTCCGTGGCGCTTTGCCATCTCCACGGAAACATCAATGGCGGCATAAGGCGGTATGGAGTCCATGTGCATTATCTGATAATAACCCATGCGAAGGATGTTCTGGATTAAAGGGTCTATGACGGGTTTTTCTATGTAGTGATCAAGGTAAAAATCAATGTAGGTTTTATTGCGGAGTACGCCGTAGACGAGCTCGTAGATTTTACGTATGTCGTTGTGCTCAACGTCGATGTCCTTGATATTGGCTTCAATGTTTTCCTTGGCCCAGCGTTGGGTTGTAAAGACATCGTTAAGGATCTTAAGCGAAATATCACGAAAATCGCGGGACATATAACCTCCGGTAATTTGTATTTAGGTTTGGTAGCCGCAACCTTCAGGTTGCGTAAGGCTGGATTTGTTTTCCCCGTTTCGCAGCCTAAAGGCTGCGGCTACCAACGTATTAACCTTTGAACTTTTCCAGATTTGCCTTACGCTGGTTCAGCGTGGGGTGTGTTGAAAATAAGCTCGCCAGAAAATCGCCTTTAAAAGGGTTCACTATAAACATGTGGGCAGTCGATGTTGCTGTCGCATCGGCCACAAGCGGCCTTTTTTTAGCCCCTTCTGTTAAGTTCGTCAGCGCTGAAATAAGCGCCTGCGGCTTTCCTGTAAGCTCCGCCGCGCCCGTGTCCGCGGCGTATTCGCGCGAACGTGAAATGGCCATCTGTATGAGTATCGCCGCTATCGGCGCGAGTATCAGCATCGCTATCATCGCAATCGGGTTTGAGTCTCCGTCATTATCCCTGCTGCCGCCGAAAAAGAAAGCCATCCTGGATATCATGGTAATAGCGCCGGCAAAAGTCGCGGCTATGGTGCCAATGAGGATATCCCTGTTTTTGACATGGGTAAGCTCGTGCGCCAGCACCGCTTCAAGCTCGGATTGATTCAGCATGCTAAGAATGCCTGTGGTAACGGCCACCGCGGCGTGCTTAGGGTCCCTGCCTGTGGCAAAGGCATTTGCCATGGGGGTGTTCATGATATAGACTTTTGGCATGGGCAGCCCGGCGCGGGTTGCCAGGTTCTGGACGGTCAGGTAAAGTTCCTTAGCGTCTGCGCGGTTTACTTCCTTAGCGCCGTACATGGCAAGAACGATTTTATCGGAAAACCAGTATGAAAAGAAATTCATAAGCACGGCAAATCCAAACGCCATCATCATTCCGTTTTGTCCGCCGAAATAGTTCCCGACAAGGACAAAAACCGCTGTCATTATGGCCATTAACGTAAATGTTTTAAAATAATTCATTGTTCACCTCTTGTATTTGTCCGTATTTAAAAATTATGTCGTTTTAATTTGCATGTCTTGGTTTGTTGTTGTAGGGGCGATTCACGAATCGCCCAAACAAGGCGGGCAATTCACCCGGCCGCCGCAGCTAAAACTGCTTTGGCGGAGGAGGCTGAATTGCCCCTACAAAAACCGCACAACCATGGTTTTTAAATAGAATTCGAAACGCGTTCCAAAAGCCGATTATATAATGGAATTAAATATCCCGTTACACGCCTGCCTTTTATCCTATCAATTCTTCAATTATCTTTTTATCTTCGTCTTTCAGCACCAAAAATTCAATTCCTGCTCTATTTTTACCGAGGTTGTCGTCCTTCGCGCTCCATCTTACCTCCGCAAATGTTATAATCGGCATGGGCGCCTTATCAATAATAATTTCTATCCTTATTATCTGTTCGGGCTCAAGTTTATCATTGTTGATAAGCTGGATCCCTCCGACGCTTATATTCGCAGATTCGGCCTCGTTTTTATCGGCCTGTTTTTTTATTTTTTCTATCTCCGAAGGCATGGATACCACTTTATAAGTTACTTCTATCCTTTTATCAACTCTTTTGTATTTTCTCTTTTCAACATATATCTGAGCGTCAGGCATAATGCACCCCCAAAAAGACTTTAAATCAAGTAACACCTATATTATATCGCTTAAATGTATAATTTCAAGGGGATTTTGGAACATTCTCCATAACATTCACCGAATTAGTAAAGACGAGACAGGAGATTGGAGACAGGAGTAGTACAAAACACACCCTTACTTTATCACCGCGAACTTTACAACCGACATTTGCGAATTTCCCTGTACAGCTTCTCGCGTTTATTATGATGGTATAAATTCCGCTTGAAACCTGTTCGCCCGAAGAGTTTTTCATGTCCCAGTACGCCTGCCCCCCTGAGAGTTGCCCGGTTATCATACGTACTTTTTCCCCGGCCTTATCATACACGCCAATGTTCGCAATACCTTCATACGGCGAAGCCCAGCTTATAACAGCCGGTTTTACCGCGCCTTTTTTCAGCCTGTAGGGGTTCGGGTATGATTTTATCCCCGCTATAATGTCGTTTTTATCCAGCTTAAATACTGTTATTGATTTTGCCGCTATGGTGCTTAAGCCCTCCGCGGTTACCACTTCAAGCTTCACCTCATAAACCCCTGTTGCCGCGGCTATGCCCGTTTCATTTTTCCCGTCCCACATGACATGAAGCCCGCCGCCGTAGCCTATGAAAATATGATTCTCCGCGCTGCCGCCCGTTGTTACCGTATTATCCACAGTCAGCTTAGCCTGCGCGGCCGGCAGGTGGTCCCCGTACATGACGCGCACAACTTCTCCCGCGCTGTTAAAGATTGATATTTTTACCTGTTCCTGCGTGCGGACTATCTGCACCTGCATAACCTTTGTTACGACATGGTCGTAACTGTCTGTTATTTCAAATTTGATATAATACATTCCCTGCGATACGTCCTGCCCCATATCAGTAGTCCCGTCCCAGAAGAACTGCGAAGATGTTCCGGCCTGGTTTCCCGGCCAGGTTATCCCCGGAAGGCTTATTTCCAGGCTCTGTGTTCCGGGGTTGAACATATCCGTTGTTTTTCCGTTTATGAGCAGCAAAATATCACCCGGCCTGTCCGATATGGGCGACTGCACGATTATCTTTACCCTTTCTCCGGCTGTATTGAAAGCCTCAATTTTCATGATATACGGGTATGGCGGCGGTGTAGGTGACACCGTAGGGCTTTGCGTGGCTGTCGGAGTCACGGTAAATGTATATGTGGGGGTGTATGTCGGCGTCGCCGTAAAAGATGGCGTTGATGTCTGCGTCGCGGTCAATGTATCAGTGCATGTGTAAGTGCTGCTTTGCGTGGGCGTGGCTGTATATGTGGGTGTCATGGTAAAAGTATATGTGTCGGTAAAGGTAACTGTATGCGTGGGGGTTGAAGACCTGGTGTAAGTAAGCGTATAAGTGGGGGTATATGTCAGTGTGTCTGTTTCTGTAAAAGTGGGCGTTGCGGTCATTGTAAGGGTATATGTATTTGTGGCAGTGTATGTCGGTGTGGCAGTATATGTCTGCGTGGCGGTCGGAGTAAAAGTCGGCGTGTGGAACGGAGTGTCCGTGAATGTCCCGGTGGCAGTCGGGGTAAAAGTCATTGTGAATGTATCCGTCGATGTCGGCGTGACCGTAAATGTATAAGTAACGGTAGGAGTTGCCGTCATCGTGTATGTAAATGTAAATGACGCGGTTGGCGTAAAAGTTTCCGTGGCAGTCCTGGTAAATGTCGCAGTCGGCGTGCCCGTAAATGTCGGCGTATGCGTAGCCGTGTCGGTTTGTGTGGATGTGAATGTCTGCGTTGGTGTGGCTGTATATGTCGGCGTCATGGTATATGTTGAAGTCTGTGTAAACGTATAAGACGGCGTCGAGGTGGCGGTATATGTGGCTGTCGCGGTGTCTGTGGGCGTAGCCGTCCTTGTATGTGTTTGCGTAGAAGTCGGCGTGTGTGTAGCGGTGGCTGTTCTGGTATAAGTGGCCGTGGATGTGGGCGTGTTTGTCGGCGTATATACATAGATCTCTATGGGCGCGTCGTCGCTGGCGTTATTTAAGCCCTGCGGTTTTACGTTCGCGGTATTTGTGACAACTCCTGGCGCCGCCCCGGCCCTGACCTGCGCGACTACAGTCACGCTGTATGCCTGCTGCCCCGGCATGCTGGCAATATTTGTGTTGATAAGATTTCCCGTCACGCTAAAACCAAGCCCGGTAGCGTTGACCGTAAGCACCTGCAGGTCCGCAGGGATGGTGTCCCAAAAGCTTACATTTGAAAGCGGCGCCGGAAAATCAGGATAGATGCCGTACGCGAGTTTCCATACGCCAGCCACATTTTGTTCCACGACTATATTCGGGTTAAGCGCATAAATTGATCCGGCATTTCCACCGTCCGATAACAAATAACTATAGTCGTTAGTGGAATTATACTCTGGTAAATACGACGGCCAGTACCATGTGTTTTGCATTTCATTGTAACTGCCATTAGCCAGCAACCCGCATCCGGTATTGTACTGTATTAGCTTGGCCTGCCAGCATTTTCCTGCCAGACATCCCGGCGCCATATCGACAAATGACGCCGATAATGAACCGCATGTTTTCCATTGCGGTTGATACGTTATGCCTGTCGCGGATGCTCCTCCCCAGTTTGCAAGATTATCATTAAAATAATATATAAACCTGTAATTCGTAGGGTCTATGGAGCTACCGGTACTATTATAGAACCTAAAATTCATCTGATAACTTTGAAATGTTCCTGATACCTTATTTGCCGAACGTAGAGTTACTCCAGGTGTTACTCCAACCAGATCCAGCGCCGGATTATTATTCATAAAATTAATCCAGTATGTAACCGTATCCCCAGGCCTGTTGAGATAGGGCGAAGCGGTTTTAGTAATTGAAAGCGGCGGTGGAATGAAATTCACAACCGCGACATTGGATGAATACGGGCCGTATCCGGGTGCGGCTATCTGCGCCACGTTTGTCACATATTGTCCGCAGGTCGCGTCTGATGTGCCATACCACTGGACAGTACCTTTTTCGTAGGGTATGAGCGTTGGCACATTCCAGGTTATGGTCCCGGCTGAAAAAATCCCGGCCGGCGCGCCTATAGTGCCGCCATAGGTGATACAGGGCGGCACATCATCTGTTACCACAACACCGTTGACATTTACCCCTCCCGGAGGCTCTCCCTGGATAACCATCCAGGTGCCGTTCAGATAATATTCAACCACAATTTTATTCCAGTAGTGGTATGTAGATGTCGCCGCGCCTTCGTAAGAATAATCATCTGTCATGTCCATATTAACCCAACTGCTTTTATCCTTTATATAAAGCCTTGCCTCAGTATTTGAAGTGTTTGCAGGAATCATATGAGTTCCGAATTTTGTCGTATGCACAAGATTCGTCCCCGTATAACCTATCCCCTGAACCCCCTGTATGGGCGTTACCCCGGGCGACACCCAGTCCTGCGCATAACCAAAACCATCCTGGTCGCGGGTAAGGTCGTTAAAATAGTACTTTATTCTGATATTCTGCATATCTACGGGAAAATTGTTTGTATTAATAATATTATAATACATGCTTATTCTTTGCGATGTTGCCGCTGTGTTATTATTATGAAAATTTACGCTGATTCCCTGGTTGTCCGCAAAAGCCCCGCCGGAAGTTAAATTTTGATAAGAAAGCGTGAAGGTTATCGTGTCACCTTTTACAGCCTGAGACGGGCTGGCGGTTTTTGTCAGGTCAAGCGGTGAATTCAAAACCGTAATATCCGCTTCGGAATAATCCGGCACTGTCTGATCCGCTGTAGAAAATACCGAATTAGTCTGTACCGAACCTACCGGGGCTGTATTCAGAATAGTCGCCACCACTGTCAGGGTATTTGACGCCCTGTCAGCCATGGACGCGAAAAACCACTGCACGGTCCGGTTTGCCGGGGTGTATATGCCTGCCGGTATGGATGTAAGGTATGAAAGCCCTGAAGGAACAGAATCGGTAATGACAACGTTTGTAAGCGCCAGGCCTGATGTATTGGCGTAGTTAATCGAATATGTCACAGTATCCCCCTGCGTACCAGAAGGCCTGTTTGCCGTTTTTAGCACTTCCAGCTGCCGCGGCACTATGAGTATCGGCACGGAAGACTGGTTCGGGAACTGCATGGTATCAGGCATAAATGCCATGCCGATATTTGTATAAGTATCGCCTTCTATCGCGGCGGCTGTTATCTGCGCTGTAATTGTCATAGCCCCTGAATCGCCGGCATTCCTTACGCCCAAGTCCCACCACATGTAATTGCCTGTCTGTGATGTAGGCGCCGGATTTACGCTTAGTATGCTAAACTCCGTTGGAACTGTATCCCACGCATATGCCTGGTATGGCATGGTATTTGACTCGTCAACTTTCCAGTTCATCCAGTATGTTATAGTATCGCCGACATGCGCCCGCGCCACATTCGCGCTTTTGTCTATCATGATGGGTCTTTTCACCGTCATGTAAGAAAGTGTCATTGCTTTTTCAGAACCTGTGCCGTTCTCAAAAAAACAGTAAACAGGCAGGTTTGAAGTGACGTGATAAGTGGTGTTCGGCAGCAGATCTGAAAATGTCACAGCCATGTCTTCTGCCCCTGTTGTCGCGGGTCCTGTCATTACCGGCCCTGCGGGAGATATGCTCACTGACGTACCTGCGGTAGGGCACACTATCGAGCAAACCGGATTGCCGCCGCCGCCGCTCCCGTTGTTTCCTGTTGTAAAATAAAAATCAACATCGAGCGGGCTTTTGTTTATGGATCCCGGAACATAATCTCCATCGCCCCACATACTGGTCATTATTGTCGAACCGCCGCCGACCAGAACTTCCCCGCCGGTAGTTATAACCTTAAATATACCGCCGTTAATAGGAGGATTTATACTTGCACCCGCGCCCTGCGCAACTACCCCGCTGCTTAAAAGCGTCCATACCGTTGACGATGTATTCATCGCGGGATAATCCATATAGTACACGTCGTAACTTATCATACCCCCTGTGATTCCTGTTATGGTCATTTTCGTATCTAAAGCGCCAAATTTTCCATAAACCTGTGTGCCTATTTTTGATCCTGAAATCCAGTCAGAACCGTGTTCAAACCAATTGTCATTGTCAGAATTCTGCGCGACACCTTTAAACATCATTACATCGCTGTCAGATACAACCTTATAGTATCCCAGCTCTGTTGCCGCCGGAGGCGCGAAAGTATAAACCCCGCCAGCCGGCACTGCAAAGGTTCCTCCCGCAACAGGAATGTCATATGCTGTTGTACCCGTGTTCCATTTCATAACAGTAATATTTTTAGGTACCGCATCCGGATTAAACACTGTCAGAACATCGGCCACCCCGCCAGCTGAAAGAGGCTGCATGAACGTATAAAATGTTCTCCCTCTTAAAGTTCCGTTTAATGACAAAACGCCTATTTCATAATCAAAATTTGATCCTATATTCACGTTTCCGGATTCCCATATCACAGGATAATCAGAAGTAATCTTAAAAAACATCTGACCAAACGGGACATTGCCGTTTAAACTTCTCCAGTCTATGGGAAACCCTTCAACCGGGAGGTTAATATTGGTTATGGTTGTCGGGCCTGCAATTGTTGTCCCATTTAAAGGAGTTGAGTACACAGTAACTTTTGTATTGGGGATGACTCCAAAAATATGTATTTGCCCCTGCGGATTGGTTGAACTGTCAACCCAGGCAAGGTAAGTAGCATTCGTATTAGGGGTTGGAGCTGCGTATGTAAACTGAAACATGAATGTTAACGTGAAAACAACAACGATTGAAATCATTGTTTTTATCATTCTGGATGCTTTTATATTCCGTTTTATAAACATAAAACGCCCCGATGCGGTTTAGCTTATAATAATGAAGAACCGCATGTATTTTAGACAATAAAAACACTCAAAAGTTCTAATATATATGATTTTAACAGAATTATGGGTTTTAGTCAACGTTTCGCCATAAGGAACACATTTTCAATGCACACGCTTTAACATTAGAAATAAGCGTTATTTTTCCACACTGCATGCATTAACAGGTTTTTGCGTTTTATTATTATATAATATCACAGCAAAACTACTAAATTTGCTTAAACAATGCTTTCTGTTTTAGCTGCGGCAGACATGGATGACGCTCTTTTTGATTAAGCCCCGGGAGCAACCATTTGAATACAAGTTTACCATGTCCCTATCAAACCTGCCCGCCGTGAAGCAAACAAGCGTATACAAATCTATTCCCGCATTGTAAATTATCAACTATATTCGTCTCTTAAACCCGCCGCTAATTCAAAAAAGTGTCATCCATGTCTGCCGCAGTGCCTAAAAAAAAAGGGCGGTATAACCCGCCCTTTTTATGCCTTTCAATCCAAAATCCAGAATCAAGAATTCAGAATCCGGTTTAGTTATTCGTAAAAGCCAGATACACCATCGTATTTCCCCGTTCTATAAGCAGCACCACCTGGCTTCCCTTTTTCACCTTTGCCGCAAGCGCGTCAAAATCCGCGCTGCTTTTTACCTGCCTGCCGTTCATCTCGTGTATGACATCACCGCCCATGACCCCGGCGGAATCCGCTGCGGAGCCTTCCTCCACCTGCAGCACCACAACGCCCTGCTTGGCCGCCAGGCCGTAACGCTCAGCTGTTTCAGGCGTTAAGTCGCTTGCCACTATGCCAAGGTCCTTTTTTGCCTCCTGCGCGTACTCTTTCTGCTGCTGTTCCGCGAATTTTTCAAGGTTGCGCTCCGCGACTTTTATGCTGAGGTTAATCTCTTTGCCTTCCCTTACGACGGTAACAGGCACGCTTGAGCCCACTGATTCGCCGGCGATGACAGCCTGCAATTCGCGGTATTTTTTGATCTTCTTGCCGTCAATCTCGGTTACAACATCACCGCGTTTTATGCCGCCTTCTTCAGCGGGGCTTCCGGCATACACCTGTGATATGAGCACCCCGTCCGTGACCTTAAAATGTTTGGCAAGCTCAGGCGTCATCTCCTGAATTACAACCCCGAGCCAGCCGCGCACCACCTTGCCTTTGCTTATGATGTCAGAATATGATTTTTTCGCCATGTTAATGGGCATGGCAAACCCCACGCCTTCATAACCGCCTGACGTGGATGAGATTGCCGTGTTTATGCCGATGACCTCGCCGTCAAGGTTGATAAGCGGGCCCCCGGAATTTCCCGGGTTTATTGCCGCGTCAGTCTGGAGGAAATCATCATACGGCCCGGCGCCGATAATCCTGCCTTTGGCGCTTATGATTCCCTGCGTCACTGTCTGTTCAAGCCCGAAAGGGCTGCCCACGGCCACAACCCAGTCGCCCACATTTATCCTGTCTGAATCACCCATGAGTATCGGTGTCAAACCGTTGGTATCAATCCTGATTACTGCCAGGTCTGTTTCCCTGTCAGTGCCTATAACCTTTGCCTTGAATTCCTTCTGGTTGTACAGTTTTACAGTTATCTCATCAGCTTTATCCACCACATGATTATTTGTAAGTATGTATCCGTCAGGGCTCACAATAAAACCGCTTCCCAACGACTGCCTTTTCATCTGCTGCTTGGGCATTCCAAAAAAACGCTGGTAAAAATCATCGTTAAAAAACGGGTCTCCGTACGCGTCCTGGCCTGTCCTTATGGTGCTCACGGTTGAGATGTTCACTACAGACGGCCGCACTTTTTCTGCCAGATCCTTAAAAGAAGCCGGAATAAACTGCACCGCCAAAACAGATGCCACAACAGCAAAAAACGCGATTACCAGAAAAAAAGTTTTTTTCATTTACCTTACCTCCATACCCGGGAGATTCAGATTATTTATTCCGCTTAATCCCGTGAGATATATAACCCCGGGGTTATTTGTCCTGACAAATACCAGCTCCTGTTTATTGGCTTTCTTCCCGATGTTAAACTCGGCCAACATGGCATTTTTATCATCAAATACCCTTATAACGTTATTCCCCGGAACAAACCCGTAGAGCTGCTCCTGGTTTCCTTCAGGTTTCACCTGTATCTTTTCGGAATACTCGAGCCAGGCAAGGTCAGAAGCTATTAATGATCCGTTTATTTTTGCTTCCTCAACTTTGCTTATCTTCACGCTTTTTATCTTCCATTTATCCGGCTTTTTGGGATCTGTCTGCTTCTCCGCGATAAAAGACCTGTCACCGTAGTTTGCCTCTATCCTCCGAGCCATCTGCGGGTTAAAACCGGTTATCCTTTTATCCGCCAGGTCACGTGAGGCCGGCAGGTTCAAGTATACGAAATCCGGAAGCTCCAAAATGTCGTCTATCTGGTTGTTTTGGGCATAAACCGAGTATTTTTTCTTATCTTCACTGCCGAAAACTATTTTCGCGTGTTCTTTGCCAAAATAAAAATCCACTGTTTCAGAAGAAGCACTTATGCCGCGCTTTCCCGCTGCCTCAGGGCCTTCCATTGACTTCGCAACATTTTCCCTAAAAGTTCTTATGATGTTGTTTGCCATATCAGTTTTTACTTTTTCCTTAGTGTCCGGTTCAAACCGCCATCCGGCCGGCGAATTAACAAGGGTGTATTTCTTGCCCTTAACGTTGACCGCTATCTTATCTATGGCCGCTTCCGGCATTTTAAGGATTTTTTTATAACGCAGGTCAAATATGGTTTTCTCGCAATAATCTATAAGCGTATGGGGTATAAGGTAGACTACCCCTGCCTCGCCGGGTTTTGCCGCGTACATTAAATGGGACGCGCTGCTTTCAGTCCCGAAAACAACTTCATAAGTTTTGCCTGTAAATTCCCTGAAAATGATTGACGGGTCATTCCCCGTAATGCCGAAATCCTGTGGTTTTATCCCGTCAATTTTTTGTTCTGGTATGGCCGCCGCGAAAGACGCCGCTATGCTGTCAACAAAACCCGTGTCACACTCATATTTTGCCGGTTTTTCCATGTACCAGGTAACACCGCTTTTTTTCAGGAATATTTTGCCTTTGGGGCTTTTTATTGTTATTTCCGATATTTTATTACTGTCAAACCCCGGAAAAAAACGCGCGGCCTCGGCTTTTATTTTTTCATCCTCAGCCTTCTTTTTTACCTCAAAAAACCAGTAATACGCGCCAAGCAGCGCAAACGCCATAAACGCCGCCAGTATTTTTTTTCCGTTCATGACCGCCTCCTCCTCACAAAAACAAGTATCCCGAGGCTTACGCATAAAAGCGGCAGAAAAATTACCGGGATTATAAAAAGCATCCTCCCCCCCATCTTGGAAAGAAAAAGAGGCTCAAATGAAGGGTCTTTTGGCTTTATGGATATCGTATCGCCCTGGCCTGCCATGTAATTAAAAGCGTTCAATACCAGGTCTTTATTCGCGGACGCGCCAAGGAATGTATTATTTATAAAATCAGAACTGCCGAAAACAACAACCTCGGAAATAATACCGGGTTTGGCCGTTGCTCCGGGCTCAATATACGCGGAGTAATCCGCCTGTGAAACAATCGCTGCCGGAAGCGGCGCCTTTAAATCCGACCCTGTCTGGCTTACTTCACCTTTCCTGACAGAGGCTATATCAGTCTCGCCCCAGCTTCCCGGGTTTGTCATGGCCAGTTCAGTAAGTTTTATGCCGGCGATATTGTTTTTCTGCGCGAAGGTCCTGCAGTTGGGCATGAAAGCCGCCGCCCTGAGCGGGTTAACTATATCATGCACGCCGTATGTGTTTATAATGGGCATCAGCGGATCCCCGCCGAACATCTTTCCCATCTTATCCACAACTATGTCATTCTGCGGAATAATCCCTTTCGCTGCCAGCATGGCATCCAGCTTCGGCAGCCTTACCATGGGGCCTTCAAACACAATTACCTTTCCGCCTGATGCCATATATTTATTTATCATTGCCGCTTCCGGGTCAAAAAGATCTGTCTGCGGCCCGCCTATTACCAGCACCGCGCAGTCAGCCGGTACTCCCGCGGCGTTTGTAAAAAGCTCCACCGCTGCTACCTGATAATTATAGGACTCCAGCTCCTGCTTAATGGCGCTGTAGCCTGTCTTGTCGTTCATGGGAGCATCGAGCGAAGGTTCCCCGTGGCCCTTTGTAAAATATATTTTCTTTCTGCTGTCCCTGGTTATCCTGATAAGCCCGTTTGTCAGCCCTTCTTCGGAGAGCAAGTCTATTTTTTCCTGTGTATTGTTGTCTTTCCTGTATAGAACTACTATACCGTACCTGTCAGCCTTGAACCTCGCGGAAATAGACGGATTTCTGTCGGCATCCACCGCCTGATATTTAAATTTTCCCGACTGTTTGGAATACTGCTCCATAATATCCGTAATATTAGGGTTCTGCGCCTTAACTGAGAAGAAGTAATACGCCTCCACATCCGCCTTCATATTCTTTAGGACCTTTTTGGTCTGTTCTGACAGCGTATACTTTTTATTCTTTGTAAGGTCCCATTTCGCGGAATGCGTAAGCAGTATGGACTGCAATAGAACTATGATTGAAATGACTATAACCGAGTACACAACAGTTCCTGTGCCCTGTCTTGCCCCTTTATTTGACGCTATTGTTTTCACTTTATTGAAATTCACGGCAATATATAAACCAATCCCCGCCAAACCCAGCGCGGCCATTATGATTGCCGCCAGGTTGAATTCCCCGATTAATAACGCGGTGGCCGCCGAGATTATTACCAGCGCTATCCCGGCGCCGAGGATAAAATTCATAATTTTTTCATTTTTCATATTATCCCCTCCACTGTTTTGATTCCAGGACCCGTAAGGTCAGGAAAAAGAATACCGCGAAAAAACTTAAAAGGAATGTTATATCCGCGGTGTCAAGGACGCCCTTTGAAAAACTGTCAAAGTGCGTCACTATTGATAAGTTGTTTATTACCTTTGCCCAGAACGGGCTGACCGACTGCGACGCCCACGGCAGCACCATGAAAAACAGGAGCGCCCCAAAGGATATTACCGCGGCCACTATCTGGCTCTCCGTCATGGATGAAATGAAAATTCCGAGCATCAGGAAAGCGGCCCCCAGAAGAAGCATCCCGAGAAAACCGGCAAGCACAGGGCCTAATTCAAAAGGCGTCGAGAACCGGAGTATTATGAAGGAACTTAACGCCCCTGATATCATCACGCCAAATACCGTATATGCCGCCAGGAACTTTGCGCTGACTATTGTCAGGTCTGAAACAGGATAGGTGAAAAGAAGCTCTGAAGTGCCTTCCCTTTTTTCCTCCGCAAAGACCCTCATGGTGATGATCGGAACCATCAGCATTAAAATAACCACCATATTGCTGAAATACGGCCTGAAGATTCCCTGCAGGATATTTAAATCTATGGAGCCCCTGTTGTACTGGCTCATAGCCTGCATGGATACCATGGCGTAATAATTGGCAATACTTGAGAAAAAATAGCCGGAGAGCGCCACAAACACCGCAAGCAGCGCGTAGGCAATGGGCATGGAGAAAAATATTGCGAGTTCCTTTTTATACAGTGCGGAAAATTTTGAATTCATATCAGAGCTCCTCCTTTGTCACAAGCTTTAAAAAGACATCCTCAAGCGATACCTGCTGCCGCTTAAACTCAAGCAGGCCCCAGTCGTTTTTGGCGAGCTTCGCCACTATCTCGCGCCGTATGTCCTTTTCCCCTTCGGTGGAAATCACGTAGGAGTACACGCCGTCATCGACCTTTGTTTCCTCCCTGACATCGGCTACTCCCTTTATCTTTTTTAACTCGGAAATGACCTGGGTTTTCGGCGCTTCCACTTCAAGGTATATGTTCGCGGCTTTCTGGTTTGTCAGGTTCTTGACCTCGTCCTGCGCCACGATCCTGCCGTTGTTTATGACTATGACCCGGTCGCAGGTCATTGCCACCTCGGGAAGAATGTGCGTGGAAAGTATTATGGTACGCTCGCCGCGCATGTTCTTTATAAGTTCCCTTATTTCCCTTATCTGCTTGGGATCAAGCCCGACTGTGGGCTCGTCTAAGACCAGCACTTCAGGGTCGTTTATGATAGCCTGCGCCAGCCCCACCCTCTGCTTGTAGCCTTTGGAGAGCTTGGCTATTATTGAATTCTTTACGCCTTCAAGGCCGGTCTGCATTATTGACTTTGCAACCCTGCCCGCTATTTCATCTTTTTTTACCCCTTTTATCCCGGCAATAAAATTCAGGTATGACGTGACTTCCATTTCCTTATATAAAGGAACGTTCTCGGGCATATAGCCTATTTTTTCCTTTGCCTTCTGTGGATCTTTAAGCACGTCTATGCCTGCGACAGTAACGCTTCCCTGCGCGGGCGTGAAGAACCCGGTAATGATCCTCATGGTAGTGGTTTTGCCGGCCGCGTTAGGCCCGAGAAACCCGATGATTTCCCCTTTTTTAACCTCAAAAGATATGTCGTCAACAGCGGTCTTGTTTCCGAAACGTTTTGTGACGTTTTTTAACTCAATCATGCGTCAACCTCCGTTGAATTTGGTAGCCGCAACCTCCATGTCCGCCGAAGCTTCAGCGAAGACGGATCAGGTTGCGCAAGGCAGGACTTTGCTTGGTTTCAATACCGGCCTTTCGCAGCCTAAAGGCTGCGGCTACCAGTTTTTTTTCTTTCCATCAATACTTCCGGTTTATTACTTCTTACTTATATATTCCATTTTCTTATTTTCGCCCATTTTCCCATTATTTCTTTTTCTTCAGGTGTCGCCGCTCTTGGCATCTCTATTTCTACCTTTACGTAGAAATTTCCTTTTTTTCCCGTCTTTATGTTCATGGCCCCGTGGCCGCCCATTTTCATCAGCGTCCCGTGCTGGCTCCCTGCCGGTATCTTCAGGTTCACATGTCCTTCGGGAGTGGGCACGTCAACAGCCCCGCCCAGCACGGCCAGCGCAGGGTTTATTTTTATTGTCATGTACAGGTCATCGCCGCGCCTGTCGTAAACAGCGCTCTTTTCAACTTTAAATACCACGTAAAGGTCGCCGCGCTCCCTGTTCCATGAACGCATGTTGCCTTCGTTTTTTACCCTTATCTTATCCCCTTCGGCCGCGCCTGAGGGTATGTGTATCCTTATCTTCCTTGTTTCCTCTTTTTCGCCTGAGCCGCCGCACTCTTTGCAGCGGTCATGTATGATTGTGCCTTTTCCCCCGCACGCGGGGCATGTCTTGTTAATCATGAATCCGCCCTGGGAAAAATGCATGGTGCCTTCGCCGCCGCACGCGTGACACTGCTCCACTTTCGCGCCCGGTTCAGCGCCCGTGCCCCTGCAGCGCTGGCAATCCACGGCGCGCGGCACTTTTATTATGGTCTCCCCGCCTTCCATAGCGAGGGTAAAGGGTATCTCTATCCTTACGGTTATATCCTGTCCCTTTTCGCCGCGGCCTTCTTCCTCGTAAGCTTCCTGCGTATAGCCGCGCCTTGCGCCCTGGTTTGAGAACATGTCAAATATGTCCTCAAAACCGCCGGCTCCGCCTGCCTGGCCTTTATTTCCGCGCCCGGAAAAAAAATCCCCGAACAAATCCCCAAAGTCAAAACTACCGTTCGTGGAATAACCCCTGGGATTGCCGCCTCCGGCGTGCTGGGAAAAATCAAATCCGCGCGCCTGCGCGTCCTTTATCTGGTCATACTTAGCCCGCTTATCCTTGTCGGACAATGTCTCGTTGGCTTCATTTGCTTCCTTGAATTTTTCCTCGGCTTCTTTATTGCCCGGGTTTGTGTCGGGATGGTATTTTTTGGCAAGGTTCCGGTAGGCTTTTTTAATCTCATCCGGCCCGGCTTTTTCCGTCACGCCGAGTATCTTGTAGTAGTCTTTTATGGGCATATGACACCTTGAATTTTCAATTTTATATTTTCAATTGAAAACCCTTCCTTTAAAGATCTTATAATTCCAGTGACCTTAATTTAGACGATTTGACTCTTTTTTTTGTTCCCCTATTTTAACACTAAATTCTTTAAAAAGGGGCGCGCTCATCACGCGCCCCTTTTGCCCGCAGTATTTAATTGAAAATCGAAAATTTAGAATTGAAAATTTTAGTACTCGGGGTAACCGCCCATGCCGCCCGGCATTCCGGCTCCGCCATGGTTGTGTTCTTTTTTCTCGGGAATGTCAGCCACGAGTGTTTCCGTGGTGAGCAGCAGCGCGGCGATTGATGCCGCGTTCTGCAGCGCTGACCTTGTGACTTTGGTAGGGTCGATGATTCCGGCCTTTACCATGTCCTTCATTGTGCCGTCATTGGCGTCAAATCCCATGTTCTTTGAGGTTTCCTTGAGGATCTTGTCCATGATGACCGCCCCATCCACGCCGGCGTTAAAAGATATCTGGCGTATCGGCGCTTCGAGCGCTTTTTTTACAATCTTTACGCCCACTTTTTCCTCTTCATCGGTCACAACGAGCGTGTTTAATATTTCTCCGGCACGCAGCAATGCCACTCCGCCGCCCGGGACTATGCCTTCGGCCCTTGCAGCTTTGGTGGCGTGCATCGCGTCTTCCACGCGCGCTTTTTTCTCTTTCATTTCGGTCTCCGTGGCAGCGCCGACGTTAATGACAGCCACTCCGCCGGAAAGCTTCGCGAGCCTCTCCTGGAGTTTTTCCCTGTCGTAATCCGACTTTGTCTCGTCTATCTGCTTTTTGATCTGCCCTACCCTTGCCTGAATCTCCTTCTTCTCGCCGCCGCCTTCGATTATGGTGGTGGTGTCCTTGTCCACGATTACTTTCTTGGCGCGGCCGAGCATGGCTATCTCAGCTTTTTCAAGCTTCATGCCGACCTCTTCGCTTATGACCCTTCCGCCCGTTAAAATGGCGATGTCTTCGAGCATGGCTTTTCTCCTGTCGCCAAAGCCCGGAGCTTTTACTGCAACGCATACGAACGTCCCTTTAATCCTGTTAACCACTAGGGTCGCGAGCGCTTCGCCGTCAATGTCCTCTGAAATAAGGACTATCGGCTTGCCCTGCTGTACGACTTCCTGGAGTATGGGGAGAAGTTCCTTCATGCTTGATATCTTCTTGTCATAGATAAGTATGTACGGGTTCTCTATCTCCGATATCATCTTGTCCGTGTTGGTTACGAAATACGCCGAGATGTAGCCCTGGTCAAACTGCATTCCCTCCACGACATCCACCGTGGTGTCTATGCCTTTTGCCTCTTCAACGGTTATAACGCCGTCGTTGCCCACTTTTTCCATGGCAAAAGCTATCTTCTCGCCTATCTCTTTGTCGTTATTTGCCGAAATTGTCGCTACCTGCTCTATTTCCTTTTTGTCATTGATCGGCTTTGACATCTTCTTAAGCTCTTCAATAACCGCGGCTGTGGCTTTTTCAATGCCGCGTTTTACCGGCATCGGGTTTGTGCCCGCTGTGATGTTCTTCATGCCTTCGTTATATATTGCCTGCGCCAGTACTGTGGCTGTCGTTGTTCCATCGCCCGCTATGTCCGATGTCTTTGAGGCGACTTCCTTTATAAGCTGGGCGCCCATGTTCTCATACGGGTCCTCGAGCTCTATTTCTTTCGCGATGGTCACGCCGTCATTTATGATGGTGGGCGAACCGTATTTCTTGTCCAGTACCACGTTCCTGCCGCGCGGCCCGAGTGTAACCTTAACCGCGTTTGCCAGCTTATCCACGCCGCGCTGGAGCGACCTTCTTGCCTCTTCCCCGAACAATAACTGTTTTGCCATATTCCTTAATCCTCCTGATTTTATTTTTGCCGTTCCCTAAATGGGATACGCCCTTTATTAGTCATTTATAATTAGTAATTGGTAATTTTACTGAATTATTGCTAAAACGTCTTCCTCGCTTACGATAACCAGTTCCTGCCCGTCGATCTTTAATTCCTTCCTTGAATAGGAATAAAGCACTTTATCCCCTACTTTGAGTTCAATGGCTTTGCGCGTGCCGTTCTCGAGGAGTTTGCCCGTTCCTACTGCGATTACTTCCCCTTTTTCAGTCCTTTCAGTTGCCGTGTCAGGAATGATGATGCCACCCTTAACGGTTTCTTCCTTGAGCGGTTTTACGACTACATTGTCTCCGAGCGGTTTTAAGTTCATACTTCTGTTGCCTCCTTTTGTGCTATTTTTTTGTTCCTATTTCCTTTGTAATTGAAGATTGTTGATATTTGATTGCGGATTAATAAGCGCTTTATGCCTATTAATCCGCAATCTTCAATCCGCTATCGTCAATCCTTTTTCTTCTTTTTGTCCTCGTCAACTACCTCATACTCGGCATCCACTACGTCGTCGCCGTTTTTCTTTCCGGCTCCCGGATTAGGTCCCGCTCCCGGCGCGCCTTCAGGGCCGGGCTGTGCGCCTTTTGCTCCCTGCGCGTTCTGGTACATGGCTGTTGATACTTTATGCCACTTTTCCGTGAGAACGTCCATCTGCTTTTTCAGGTCTTCAAGCGAAGCGTTGTTTTTGCTCAGTTCCTTTAACTTATCAGCCTGCTCCTGAAGTTCTTTCTTATCCGCTTCAGGGACTTTGTCGCCGACTTCTTTTAAAGTCTTTTCAGCCTGGTACACGAGGCTTTCCGCCTGATTGCGCGTGTCAATCTCTTCCCTTTTCTTTTTGTCCTCGTCGCTGTGTTTTTCCGCTTCCTTTACTATCTTATCTATTTCGTCCTTTGAGAGTCCCGAGGACGCGGTGATGGTGATTTTCTGTTCCCTGCCCGTGGCCATGTCTTTTGCCTGGACGTGGAGTATTCCGTTGGCGTCTATGTCAAATGTGACCTCAACCTGCGGCACGCCTCTTGGCGCCGGCGGTATGCCGTCCAAATGGAACCTGCCGATGGTCTTGTTCTCGCGCGCCATGGAACGCTCTCCCTGGAGCACGTGTATCTCGACGCTTGTCTGGTTGTCCGAGGCTGTTGAGAATATTTCCGATTTCTTTGTCGGGATGGTCGTATTCCTTTCGATCAGCTTTGTAAATACCTGGCCGAGGGTTTCGATTCCGAGCGAAAGCGGGGTTACGTCAAGCAGGAGTACGTCCGTAACTTCTCCCTGCAGGACTCCGGCCTGTATGGCCGCGCCTATGGCCACGACTTCATCCGGGTTTACGCCCTTATGCGGTTCCTTGCCGAAAAGTTTCTTTACCGCTTCGACAACTGAAGGCATTCTGGTCATGCCGCCGACAAGCACAACTTCATCAATTTCCGACATCTTTATGCCTGAATCGGCTATGGCCTTTTTGCACGGTTCTATGGTACGGTCTGTCAGGTCTGCAACTATCTGTTCCATCTTAGCCCTTGTCAGGTTTACCACAAGGTGCTTGGGCCCGTTCGCGTCCGCCGTGATGAAGGGCATATTTATCTCTGTCTGCATGGTTGAAGAAAGCTCAATCTTCGCTTTTTCAGCCGCTTCTTTGAGCCTCTGTAAAGCCACCCTGTCCTTGCGCAGGTCTATGCCTTCGGTCTTTTTGAATTCCTCGGCGAGCCAGTCCATGAGGCGCTGGTCATAATCATCGCCGCCTAAGTGCGTGTCTCCGTTTGTCGACTTTACTTCAAATACTCCGTCGCCTATTTCCAGTATGGAAATATCGAAGGTACCGCCTCCCAAGTCATATACGGCTATCTTTTCGTTTTTCTTTTTGTCGAGCCCGTATGCCAGTGAAGCGGCTGTGGGTTCATTGATAATACGCAGCACTTCAAGCCCCGCGATCCTTCCGGCGTCTTTTGTAGCCTGCCTCTGTGAGTCATTGAAGTAAGCCGGCACGGTGATGACAGCCTGTGAAACTTTTTCTCCAAGATAAGCTTCAGCGTCTGTTTTAAGCTTTGCAAGTATCATGGCTGAAACTTCGGGAGGGCTGAAATTCTTTCCCTCAATTTCCACGTGCGCGTCCCCGTTATCAGACGGCGCCACTTTGTACGGGTACTTCTTTGTCTCCTCAGTTACTTCATTGTACTTCCTTCCCATGAACCTCTTGATGGAGAATATGGTGTGTTCCGGGTTTGCAACTGCCTGCCTTTTTCCCGGCAATCCCACCACCCTCTCGCCTGTCTTTGTAAAACCTACAACAGACGGGGTTGTCCTGTTGCCTTCTGAGTTTACGATAACCTTGGGCTCTTTGCCCTCCATTACCGCAACGCAGGAGTTTGTAGTTCCTAAGTCGATTCCGATAACCTTTGCCATATAAAACACCTCCATTTGATTTCAATTTGATTGCTCATATTGCTCACGCTATCATATAAGCAATAGCCGTGCCATAAATAGGCCTATATTTTATTGGGTTTTTTATGATAATATAATTACGCCTTGTTTCAATATGAAACATGCGTTTTAAAATTGCTTTATTATGAAACGTATTATTTTGTAGTCGCACCCCTTCGTTTCATCGGGGTGCGCCAAATGAAGGATTGCCGGCAAGCAAATGCGATAGATAGCCTCGCGTGAACTGTCGATGGTTTGAGGTTTTGAATTGCTCGAATAGGCGCAGGCCGGTAAAACGAAGGCCTGCGACTACAAATATCAAAAGACAATGGTCAATAATTATTGATTATTTTTTAAACGACTCTATCGCGGCTTCAATACGACCGTAAGACTTTATAACATACTTTAAATCCAGCGCGTCAAAAATAAACGCCACTTCATCCGTCATGCCGGCGAGCCTTATATCCCCGCCTGCGGCCTGTACAGTACCAAGCGCGCCGATAAAAACCGCCCACCCGCTGGAGCTTATATATCCCGTCTCAGACAGATCTATAACTATCTTAAATATGCCGGCTTCTATCATCCTGTTTATGTTTATCTTTGCAATATCATATGACTCAAAATTAAGAAACCCCTGGAATTTAAGTATGCCGATGGTCAGGTCGTCCGCGTCATAGCTGTGGGTTATTGTCAGTACGGCGTTATCCATTAAAACCCCATTTTCAATTTTCTATTTTGAATTTTCAATTAAATTACAGGACATTATATCAATCCAATAACAAATTACAAGCGCAATTATGCCTGTCGTTGTTGGTTTAATTGAAAATTGAAAATTTAGAATTGAAAATTACCGTACTACCGCCACCTTCCCCGTCTTTTTCTCGCCCTTTTCATTTGTCACGGCGTATATGTAAATTCCGGGCGCCATCTTCTTATACCTCCTGGGCTCGCTTAAATCCCAGCATACAGCCTCGCCAATATCCGAGCTTTCCTTAAACACTATCTCTCCGGCCATGTTAAATACCTGCACTGTCGCTTTTTCCGTAAGGTTATAAAAACATATTTTTTCGTCTCCGGCGGCCTTCCTGAATGAAGACGGGTGAACGTAAAGCTTATCAAGATTTTTCATGGCCGGGAGTGTGGGCGTTGAAGTCGGCGAAATATACGCTGTAGGCGTAGGCGTGGGCGTTGACGTGTTTTTATAAAAACCCACATAGTCCATGTCGAGTATCCTCTCACCGCCGACAGGCCAGCCGTCTTTTATCTGAATCTGCATGCCCTGGACGTTCGTGCCTGTCCAGACACCGCCCGGAGGCCCGAATGTGGAATGGGTAAGCGAAGTAAACGGCAGTTCATAAAACTGCCAGGTAACCGAGGTGGTAAAAGTAACCCCGTAATTTGATCCTGACATGTCGGTCTGTACCATGGCAAACCTTGCCGCGCCGCCGTCGCCCCTGTAATAAAAAAATACGCCGTCATACATGGACACATCCGTGGCGGCCCATGAAGGGTTGAGCGGGCAGTTGATGCCGAAACCCCAGGAACTTGTGGCAACCGTCCCTGTCACGCGCACATGGCAGCTTGAGCCGTTTGCCCCGTCACCGTCGCATGTAACTGATTCAAAAACAGCGGGGTATGACGAAATCCCGTCTCCATAAATCTCCCACTTACCTCCCCACATGTTGTATACGGACGTCGGGTGTTCGCAGTCATCCACCAGTACACGGCCGACTGGCATGGCCGTAGGAGTGTATGTCAGCGTGGGAAGCATGGTAGGCGTGGAAGATGGCACAAGCGTGGCCCGCGAAGAATCATACATGGTTATTATCTTTATGGAATATGGCGGAATATCCTGGGTAAAGTTTGAGGTAACGCCTGTCATGTTTCCCCGGTTTGGCTCCAGGTCAGGTGCGGCATATGACTGCGCGCCATTTGCCACCCATGAGTAATTCTGCCTGGAATATGCGGCTGTATTTGCGGACCCAAGCGGCGAGAAACCAGCAATTGATATATTGGCCGTCATTGTTACAGACTGGTCCGTGTTCACCAGCGCCACTGAAAGCTTGCGGTCGCCCCTTTTGTTCGCATATACTTTGAGTGAATTATTATTTGCAGTCGCTGTAACCATTATGTTGCCAAAAGAATCATCCGCTGAAAAATCATTATAAAGCATGTCAAAAGCATAAAAAGAGGCGCGCGGCTGGTACTTTTTATCAGATAAAGCGCCGCTTAAGGAACCGCCTTCCAGGTATCCGAAATCCGAAAAGATTGTCAAATCCTGCTGCCCGGGCCGGGCGTCCCAAAAGGCCGGAAAAAAGTGGTGTAATCCCCGCCATTCCTCAGATAATTCAGGACGAATGACGTCACAAAAAGCGAATTTGAGAAATGGTTTGTAAACGCACTGTCTATGCCGTCGTTATACTCCGTAAGCCATATTTTAACATTGCCCGGGTAAGTACACAGGCTGTTGATCCATGTTTTAACGCGCGGCAAATCCGCGTCCCACAAATCCACCATGCCCAGCGGTACAGCTTCTGTGGCAGGCATCCAGGTCGGATACCTGTGGACGGATAACCCTTTTAATATATCAGCCCGGCCGTGGTCCGCAAGGTACTGCAGGAAAATCCTTATGTAATAATCCGAAGCGCCCGGGTTATTGGTCCCCGCGGTCATGGTTACATTTCCCGGGTCATTTATGGTATTAAACTGCGGGGCAATGACTATGGAGTTATCCACGGCAATCATCGCGTCATAAAAATCCATGAACCTCTGCGCGTAACGCTCAGGCAGGCACGGCCCGCCCGCTTCCCAGTTGCCCGCGTTCTCATTTCCTATTTCCCAGTATTTTATATCATACAGTTTATGGATGTTGGCGTAGTAGACCCAGTCAGCGGCCTCCTGCGTGGTGCCGGTATAAAAATTTATCGTTATCATGGGAATTGCTGACGGGGTCATGGACTTGCATATGGATATGTACTGTTCGAAATCCATGGTGTCATTCTCAAAAAATTTATCACCAAGCGCCACGGAAGACGAAACTGACGGCGACTGATTCACGTTTGCCTGGTTTTTGGTAAGCTGTACGGCGTCGTTATACAGTTTTATTTCCTTAATGGCATACTGGTTGTGCGCGTCTGAAGACGCCAGCATGAGTATCCTGACATACTTCGCGCTGACAGGGTTGAAGTTTACGGTTTCCTGCCCGCCCGCGCCGGATACAATCCCCGCTGACGTATCTGTCCATGCGGTATCATTGTACATCCACTGCCCAATGCCGTTCCAGTTGCCGTTGGAGTATTGCACTTTGTACTGCGCCGCGTAGGGCGTATCCCAGTCTATAACCGCCTTGTTTACCGTAACCCCTGCGTATGACGCTGTCTGGATATCTATATAAATCCACTGGGCAAATGTTTCATCCGGAAATGAAGACCATGTTGTTGTCAAATCGCCGTCTGTTACCATGGCCCACTTGCCATAGCCTTTTGAAAGCGAACCCCTGTGCAAAGCCAGGTTGTAAAATCCGCGCTTAAAAGTAACAGGCGAAGGGCTATTGTCAACATGCCACACCTTGTCAGCGTCATAACTGCCGTTGCCGTTCCAGTGGTATTCATTTGAGTTGGATCCGCCGGGAAAACGCAGAAACCTGGTACCCGCCTGCTGGAAGCGGTATACGTTATTTTTATACAGGGAAAAATCGGTCCATTCGCCCAGGGCATTTGATCCAAAAGCCATATCCCTCTCATAGGCGTGCAGCTCCGTAGATGCGTCTATGGCCACATTAACGGCAGCCGGATAAATAAAGGATGTAATAAACGCCAGAATCAGTATATACAGGGTTTTTTTCATTTTTACCCGCCTTTTTGGTCTTTCTAATTATAACACAACAAAGCCTATATATATAATGAAGCAGCAGCCCTTTAGTTGCGCAAATCCCTGCGCTTTTTTGCCTATATTTGCGCGGCTTTCAAACACTTCCCCTTTAAAATAAGGGGTTTTTTCAGGCATTGTTCCTGCTTAATTATTAATTAGAAATAAGAAATTAGAAATCTACCTTACGGAGGTATTTATGCGCGACGAAATAGCAATAATCGCCCTTTTTATCGTACTGTCCTTTATCTTCTCATCCTGCACCATTACCATGCACGAATCCAATTTCTTTTTCCCTGAGACATGCCCGAAAACCCCTGATTACGAATCAGAGCAGGTGACGTTAAAGAACGTGGAAATAAAAAACCCGGAAAATATCGCGCTCTCAGGTGTGATCATGAAATACAAAGGCGCGTCCGATACCATACTGTATTTCTACGGCAACATGTGCAGCGTAAGCGAGTCAATGTCCCGCTTAAAATTCCTGTGCGGCCATTATAAGAAGAATGTCGTGTGTTTTGATTACAGGGCGTACGGGTATTCCGGCGGAAGCCCTTCATTTGCCGCCATCATGTCAGACGGTATTTTCATATATGATTATATAAAAAAAGATCACCCTGATTTGTCAAAGAGGGTCTTTGTTTATACCCAATCCATCGGCACAGTACCCGGGCTTGAAGTCGCTGTAAACCGTCCGATTACCGGTATCATCATGGAAGCCGGGTTTACCGAAGGAAAAGAAGCGGTAGCGCACATGACCGACGGACAGCCGGATATTTCAAGGTTTTTAGTCAGCTTAAAAGCTGACGACTTTCTGTCAAACTATCCTGACCAGCCCGTGTCAAAGATAAAAAGGCTCAAAGCGCCGCTGCTGTATTTCCACGGGACGCAGGACGACTGCTTCCCTTACGCCATGGGAAAGGAACTCTTTGCCGCCGCCGGTTCAAAGAAAAAAACTTTCTGTACCCTGGAAGGCCAAAAGCACACAAACCTGGACATCACGCAGGGCAAATACCTGGAAAGCACTGAAAAGTTCCTGGCGGCTTTCAAATAAGCATACTGCTCGGGCGCATATTATGCGCCCGCTACAGTACCGTTTATAGTATAATACCGTTTATACAAAAGGAGGACAACCCGATGGGCAAATTGCGGACATGGATTATTTTGATTACAGCCGGATTATTATTGCTGCTTTTCATGACAGGATGTTCCATAATGAATCCGTTCCAGTATAAAGAAGGCCGTAAGGCATATAAGGTAAAAGTTGATGAACCTTTAGCCGGCTATAATCGGACTAATACAACGCCCCCTATTAACCAGTCCATAGCGGTCTTTCCCTTTGTCGATAACAGGAAAACGAAAACCATTATTTATGCCACAAGCGTCCCACTTTCCATTCTTGCTGCTGAATTACTCGCGGTAAACGGCTCAAAGTACGGTATCTTCAGGGAGATAGGAATGGCTCCATCCGAAACATACCGCGGCCGGGAACTGACTTTTGATACTCAAAATTTTAACGCATTAAAGGACTTATGCCGCAGTACGGGCGTTATGTGGGGCAATATAAACAGGTTTGAGGTTGATATCACGCCTTCAGCAAAACAGCAGTGCTATAACATCACGTTTTTTATAAGCGGGAACATCAAGCTAATGATGGGTCGTGGAAGCATCTACTACATCCGGGAATTCAGCTCAACAAAAACGTATACATTCAGGTCAGAAGGCTTTATAACATATAAGCCCGAAGATATTTACAGTACCGGACCTTATTTTAACGATTTCATTGACCGGGTCTTCAAAACCGAACTTGATAAAATGGCTGCGGATTCAAAGCAGATAATGTCCGGGTCCATGATAACGCCTGATATAGTATCAGATAAACTTCTCTACCCTCCCGAAAACACAAAAATGTATTCATTTGCGGATATAAACACCTTGCAGGGTAACCGGGCTTTATTGACCCTTGGCTGCGGTGTCCTAGGCGGTTTAGGTGGAGCATATATTACGGGTCAAATATATAAAACTACACCTGACGGCGGTTGGTATGCAGTATTGTTAGGTTACCCCGCGGGAATGCTGGCAGGCGCCGGATTGGCACTTCTGCTCAATATGGGAAATGAAGAAAAGGTGGAAAAAGAAGCGCTGTTTTACGCCACTGCCCCGGTTTTAAGTCCGGATGTGGTTGTATCAATGAATTTAATTAATTCGCAATTTTAAGTTCTTATTGTAAATTTATCCTATTCCCAATCAACAACTTTCCGGTCTTCCACCGTCTGCCCTATGAACTCCAGCACCTTTTTATGCGCCGGATGGTCCACATATATTTTCAGGTCTTCCATGTTGTCAAACTCCGAATACAGCCCCACTTCATATGACGTGGGTGTGTGCCTGATATCAAGTCCTACATCCATTTTTTTTAACTGCGGAATAACGCCCATCAAGCCGTCAATAATACGTTTCAACTCAAGGGCGTTTTCTTTGCCTGTCTTCCCCAATGCGGTTTCTTTCATTTTAAAAACAAGGATATGCCTTAACATAAGCCCTCCTGCAATATTTGCAGCAACGCAGAGAATGGGTTAACCCCTTTTCTGCGCCGCGCTAATGAAACAGACTATTCTTAACAACCGCGCCTATAAAACACTGCAGTAAAAACAGCGGATACAGCACGGCAAGGACCCTGTACATGTTTTTTTCTTCCAGATAATATTCAATTGGCTGGACTTTGCTGACGCATAAGAATAGCGCCACAAGCAGCGAAACAGGGACTGTTATAAGTGGGGTCAGGCTTTCCAGCATGACGCCTTTGAGTGAAAAAACAGTAAAACACAGGAAGATAAAAGCCGGAACAGGGTTCTTTTCATTGAGAAGAGGTTTATATGCCGCTGCCGAGAGCGCAAGCATGATAAAAAAACTTATCGGGAAAATATAAACCGTGAATTTTGAAATCCCCGGGATAAAGGCTGAAAACACCGCGCCCGCGGCCAGCAGGTAGTACGGGTAAATCGCGGGATCATTAATTTCCCTTGTGTAATTATAAACGGCTATCATCCCTATCCACGCCGCTCCAATCATATAGGGCCCATATCCGGTCTGCGTATGCGGGGAGTATCGCGCATGCTGTAAAGGCAGCGGCAGCAACTGAAAAAATAACAGCTTTCCTTCCCACAGGGGCGGAAATATCTTTCAGCCTTGCCCTGTAGTATACGCCGTACACCAGGGCAACAAGGATTAAAAGTAGTATATCATTCACTTCTTGCCGCCGCCGAACATATCCCTGAAAAGCAGGATATTTACCACAAATGCCACAGCCATAATACCCGATGTCAGGGAGACAGGCGCCATGATAAACGCGGCCACTGTCATAAGCCCTATTGAAATCAGGTATATTAACACCTTGGTTTTATCGCTCACGCGTCACCACTTAAAGAGCATTGCCGCCATGAATAAGGCGGCGAGCCCGGTTTTAAGGCCTGCCATATTAAGGACAGTCCTTTTTTTTCTGTCTAATCCCGTCCTTGAAACCATGGACATCGTAAAAAAAAGCCTGTTTAAAAAAGCCGGAAGGTAAATTGCCGCGGATATCATAAGAACCGTTCTTCCAAACATTCCCGAAGGCAGCCACAGGTATAACCCCGCAAAAACCAGCGCTTCGGCAATCAAAGCCGCAAACGAACCGGAAAGCGGCAAGAAATTATTCTTTATTTTTTCAAAAGAATATTTTAAAGCCGCCACAGTATGCCCTCCGCGGCCCCCGTCGTGCGCGAAAGCCGCGCCGGAAAAAGCGTAAAAAGACGCCGCCGAAAAAGCAGCGGCCACCATCCACCCGTCAATTTCCTTAGCCGACGCTAAAAGCGCCAACAGCGCTGTTATGGCCCCGAAATCAGAGGCCGTGTATTCTCCGTGGTCTTCCTCAGTGAGCGCGTTAAAAGCCGATAATATTGCCACGCAGGCGAATGTAAGTATCATCAGTCCCGGCGAATAATGCCCCGCGTACATGCCAAAGAGCGACACCATTACCGCAGCCTGTATGAGGCACGCTGCCGCGTATATTGCCCGCGCGCCGGCTTCAACGCGGCCTGACGGCATGGCAGCGTATGCCGCCTGTATGCCTGACATGAACAGGAATACTATGAAGCCGTTTATCCCCAGGGTGCGTGCCCTTCCGCCTTCCGGCGAGGAGATAAGCAGAAAAAGGAAAATGGAGGCGGAAATAAAAAAGAAGAGCTTCCAGCCCGGCCTGCTTTTTCCCTGTTCCTCAGGCGCGCTTTCATTTACGGAAACGGCGCTGAAGGCATAATCCGCAGCCATGAATATCGCGGCGTAAACAGCCGGGTGCTGCCTGAAAAAACACATCCCCGCGCAAAAAGCAAGGGTTGACCAGCCTAAAAAGTACAGGCCTTTATCCCCGGTGTGCGAAAGTGAAAACAGCAGGAGCATAAACGCGAGCGTGCTTATATACAGGGGAAGTTTTGAAACATCCATCATGGCGGTTACTGCCGCAGGGCCGGTCATTTCAAGGCACAGCATGGAACCGCAGATCAATCCGGTTATCCCGGCAATCCCGGCCAGCGCCCGCTTCACAGGAACCATATGTTTTTTAAAGACGTACAGGGCGAGGAATATTACCGCGCACACCCCGGATACCGCCGCCGGCCCAAAAAGCAGTGCTTTTTCCGCGGTCATCATCTGAGGTCGTTTAACTTTATCATGAATAGTTTTTTCGACTGCTGGGTTGCGGCATAAAGCAGCGACCCGTCCGCGGAAAGCGAAAGGTACTTGGGAAGGTCATCCTTAAACTGTATCTCATATACCTTTTGTTTTTTCTTTATGTCCACAAATATTATTTTATCCTTCAGCGGCACGGATATGTACATGTACCTGCGGCTTTTTGAAAGCGCCGCCTGATAAATGCCTCCATCGACTATAATGTCGTATTCAAGCGCGTATGACACCCTGTTAAAAACAATTACGGAGCTTGAATGGTTATATGCGTACTCCCACTCGTTAATGATGGCAATATCAGTGTTATTAATGGGAAGCAGCTGCGAAGGCGAGGTGCCGGTGTCAACTTTTGTAAATACCGGAAGCTGCTTCTCCGCGTCTATTATCTGGACGGTATTCGTGTATTTGCAGCATACATAAACATACCTGTTATCCGGGGCAACGTACAGGTCTGAGGGCCATTTGCCTGTTTTGATGACGGCTTTTACCGCCGGTGTGTTTGACGCTATGTCTATGATGGACACGCTGTTGCTGCCCAGGTTCGCGGCGTATAGCTCCCCCCTGGCTTGGTTTAAAGCGATTGCCGAAGGGTATATCCCTCCCGTCGCGATGTTAACCCCTTTTCCTGTTTCAAGGTCGTGGATGGTTATGGTGTCGGACATTTTATTCGCGGAGTACAATTTGCCCCCTGACACCTTTATATCCGCAGGCATGTATCCCGCGCCTATTGATGTGATCCTCTTTTTTTCCATGGTGTTATACAGGTATATTATTTTTGACCTTTCAGTTGCCACATATACGGTGTTTTTTTCGCCGCTTAATATGGCGGAAGGGACAAAACCCAGGTCCATGTAATCCGATATTGCAGGATACTTCATTCCGCCCTGCCCCGAACAACCCGATGAAAATATCAGGACCGCGGCGAAAAGGCCGGCTGCCGCCGCAAAATGGCGCCTGCGTCCGGTGTTTTTTCCTTCAGGCAGGAGGTAAAATCCGAAAACCACGGCTGCCATCAGCGTGAAAAAAGCCCCGAACACTCCCGGCGACGCCGCGAAAGCCCCCGATAATATGGACCACATAAGCATTCCTTTTATTATTATAAGGAATATTTTGAACGCGGCCGGATTGTCATTTTTAACAAAAAGTAAAAAGGCCGCCATAAGTGCGAAAAATATTGCCGCAGGGATCATTATTTCATTCATGGGCCGCCCCTTTTTCCTGCCTGGAGATAAAATAAACAAAGGTGAATACCGCGGATAAAAGCATAAAAAGCGCCGTAACAGGCCACTGCCCTTGTGTGTCCGGTAAAAATTCCCCGGGATTCTTTGCCGCAAAGAAGGCTCCGTACGCGATGGTTGCCGCGCCAAAAACGCACAATAAAAACTCATCTTTCCCGAATTTAAACTCAGGCGCGGCGGCTTCCGGCGCGCACAGGAAGATATTCACGGCAAAAGCAGCCGCGGTAAAAAAAAGGGCCTGCGCCGGGCCTGACCCTGAAATAATCATAATCCCCAAAAACAGCGCGTCCAGGATGTACAGGTAAATCAGTTTAAACCGGGGTTTCTTAATAAAAAACATGGCTCCGTGCAGAAGTATGAGGCAGCAAGCCGCGGCCTTTACCATTTTAAAATCCGCCTTTTACAGCGAACAATATGAATAAAATATAAAATAAAAACGGCACGATAAGCGCCGCGGCGTGCAGCTTCTTAAATATTTTGATATACGCTGCCAGGTAAGCCGCCGACACTATCGCAATGAGCGCGGATACTTTCGCGGTATTGCTTAAATCCCATGGCGTGGCCACAAGCCCGGCAAACACCACCACGCACGACTGGAAAACGAGCGCTCCCGCTATTCCGGAAAGCGCCGCATCGTCCTTTTTTTGCTTCAAACGGCTGACAATGTTCAGGCTGTCAGGAAATTCCGTTATGAAGGGCGCTGCAAAAAGCGCGAGTAAAAATGCGTCAATCCTGAATTCCGCTGAAAAATACTTTAAAGTGTCCACAAAAATCCCTGCGCCCAGCACGATGCCGCCGGCCGCCGCCGCAAGCTGGAATACTACAAGCTGTACAGCCGGGTTGGCCCCGGGGGAAAAATAGAGTCCATCCTGGTTTTCCGCGTCAACGACCTTATCCGCCGCGCAAAGGTGCAGGTAATACGCGTAAATAACGAGGAAGACAACAGCCGCGGCTTTTTTTGCCGCTGGGTGAAACCAGGAAAATATAATGGCAAGTGTGAAGGTTACGGTAAAGAATAAGAGCCCGCGTAGAAGGGCTGTATGTCCGGAGCCTATAACAGCTCCGCGCGTTTTATCTTTAAGGGATAATACAGCCGCGGTAATGCCTGTTATGCCGAAGGCAAGCGTTGATAGCATGAGAGGCGCGCCCAGTATGGCGCCCTGCGCCATTTCAGCGCCGCTTCTGCCGGGAATCAGCAGCAGGGCAGTCAGGGGTATTATGGTTTCAGGAAGCGCTGTGGCCATGACAGATAAAATCCTGCCGGCCGGCCCGCGGCCAAGGCTGTATTTTTTAATCGCCCACGCCGCGGAATTGGAAAAAAATTCGCACGCAATAAGGATTATGATAAGACTGATTAACCCAAGGATGATATGAAGGATCATGTGAACCTCAATTTACCATTTATTATTTACAATTTACGATTTACAATTTAAAACGCCGGTAAACCAAATTGTAAATCGCAAATTCAAAATTGTAAATTATTACTTAATCCCCGTCCTGTTTTTCTTCTCAAACTCTTCCCAGTCCACTATTAAAGGCGAGGCAAGCAGATCCGATGAATACGTGCCCACCACGATGCCTATGACCAGCGTAAGCGAGAAAACATGCAGCACGTCGCCGCCGAATAAAAATAGCGAAAGCGCAACTACTATGGTAGTAAAAGACGTTATGATGGTCCTGCTTAAAACTTCATTAATAGACATGTTTACAAGTTCTTTATATGTCTGCTTTAAAATATGCCTCATGTTCTCCCTTATCCTGTCAAAAACAACGACAGTGTCGGTAAGTGAGTAGCCGGCGACGGTTAAAAGCGCGGTGATGGTCAGCAGGTCTATTTCCTTGTTCAAAAGGACCAAAAGCCCGAGCACCGCAAGCACGTCATGAAGCGTGGCCACAGTCGCCACTACCGCGAACTTGAACTTGAACCTGACCCAGATGTAGAGCAATATGCCGATTAACGCCCAAAAAACAGCCTGCATGGCTTTTTCCTTTAACTGGGCGCTTACAACTCCGCCTATTTCATTTTGTTCCAGGACGGTCATCTGAGTGTCGCCTGTTTCGGTCCTTATAATATCCGTTATGACGCCCGAAGCGTTCTCACTCTTTAAGTCCTGTGTCCCGACCCTGATCATGATGACCTTATCAGCCGGGGCTCCTACCTGCTGTATGACTGCCTGGCTCATTTTCTGTTTGTCAAGTATTGAGCGTATGTCATCAACCTTTACATCCTTGGCAAACTTCAGCTGTATGGAAACACCGCCGGTGAAATCCAGCCCCATCTTAGCCTTGCCTGTGGCGACTTTATAAACCGCGAAGAGCCCGTTTAAAACCAGAAGTATGGAAATTATGTATGTAACCTTTTTTAATCCGATAAAATCAATTTTTGGGTTCTTAATTATTTCAATCATTATACCCTCCTTGGGATTATATGCTGAGTTTGTTGTATTGTTTTCTCATGTCAAATATTGACTGAGTTATGAAATACGCCGTGAAAAGCGAGATTACAAGGCCCCAGAAAAGCGTAACAGCGAAACCGCGAATGGCGCCGGTTCCGAACTGGAAAAGTATGGCGGCCGTGATAAGCGATGTAACGTGCGAGTCAAGTATGGTAAGCCAGGCCCTGTTGTATCCGGCGTCTATTGCCGCCCTTATGGTCTTGCCGCCCCTCATCTCCTCCCTTATCCTCTCAAGGATAAGGACGTTCGCGTCAACTGCCATACCGAGGGTCAGCGTCAAGCCCGCGATACCCGGCAATGTGAGCGTCGCGTTTAAAGCCGCGAGTATGCCCATTACAAAAAGTATGTTGAATAAAAGGGCGAAATCCGCGATAAGGCCCGAGAGCCCGTAATACAGCACCATGAAAATTACCACGATTAAAGCGCCGATCATGATGGATTTCTGGCCCTTGGCTATGGAATCCGCGCCGAGCGAAGGCCCGACGACGTATTTGTTGATGATCTTTACAGGCGCGGGAAGCGCTCCTGCCCTGAGTATGAGCGATAAGTCCCTCGCGTCTTCAAGCGTGAAGTTTCCTTCTATGATGCCTTCCCCGCCGCTTATCCTGGTTTTAATGACCGGATCCGAATAAACCTTATCATCAAGAATGATGGCGAGCCTTCTGCCGACATTGTCTCCGGTTATTTCAGCGAACCTTGTTCCGCCGGTCGGCGAGAACTTGAACCATACAACCGGCATGCTCTGCCCCATCTGCACCTTGGCGTCAACAAGGTCAGCTCCGGTTAAGAGGTCTTTGTTTGATATAACCAGGCGCTCGCCGTTGCGGTCCGCTACGATCTTTACATCCGCCGGTATTTTCGAAGCGACTGTATTGCCGCTGGCGTCGGTCATGTCCGATATTTTATTTCTTTCATCCACCATTTTAAATTCAAGCAGCGCTGTCTTTCCCACAATATTCAGCGCCCTTTCAGGGTCCTTGACTCCCGGAAGCTGGACTACTATGTACTTGTCCCCTTCGCGGGTAATCAGCGGCTCAGCCACGCCGAGCGCGTCTATCCTGTTCCTTAAAATCTCAAGTGCGCGCGACACGGCTTCCTCGAGTTTGACGCCCGCAGGCATCTTTTCAGTATCAATGGCAAGCTTTAAGTACATGCCTCCCTGAAGGTCGAGTCCGAGCTTTATCTTTCCCTTTGTCAAAATCTCCCCCTGGCTGTCCTTCATGTCAAAAGGCGGCCATATTTTCCATACTGAAAAAATGACAAGGCATAACGTTATAAACAGCGTAATTTGCATCCTTCTCTGCATGTAATCCTCCAAAATGTTAAGACGCACTTTTAGTGCGCCTTGTGTTTTTTCACCCGTCTTAAAAACAACGCCATATAATACCATATATATAAGGAAGAGTTCAACATAAAAAAACACCCTGTTTTGTTTGGGTAAAAAAGGTGTCTGTCCTGTTTTGCCTTTCGTAGAGCCGCCGCTTGCTGCGGCTCAAGGCGGGTATTCTTATCACTGTAATCCTAATTGTGCCAACCAAACACAGTTCATGCCTTTAACCTCCGCTGCATGTGAGTCGAAGCCCGCCAAAGACGGATATTACGGCTCAAAGCAGGCAATTAATCATTACAATCCCCCGCATGAGCGGACCTATGTGTCCGCCCGAAACATCAACACCTGCCACGGTATTCCCGCAGCCCGCACCTTTTGTCAACGCAGTTTTGGTGTCAGGCACCAAAACTGCGTTGACAAAATAGGACAACAATTAAGATGACGGCATTTGATTTACGCACTATTGCAAAAGGCACCCTTTTTATTATTACCCTTGACTAACTCCCTTACTTCAATTTATAATCATCTGATAAAAATTACCGGGGGACACTCGTGCGAAAAAAAACAACTTACATGGCAATGCTCATATTTTTTTTCACATTTTCCGGCTTAAAAGCCTACGTAAATGAATTCGACGGGCCGCACTGGGCCGCCGAGGGATACAGGTCCAACTATTTCCTTCTTGGCTTTAACGCCTCAAAACTTTCAGTAAGTTTTAAGATTAAGATGATAGAGGACGTTGATTTCTACTTTGCCTACTCCCAGCTCATGATGTGGGATTTATGGGCTGATTCCCAGCCCATGAGGGACTTAAACTACAACCCCGAGTTATTCTACCGCTTTGTCGTATCCCGGGAAAACCTCCTGTGGCTTGACTTAGGCGTGGAACACGAGTCTAACGGTTTGGGCGGCGGCGACTCATGCGGCTGGAACCACGTTTACCTGCGATACTCATCAGCCGCGGACATAGCCGGCGAGCACGAGCTCTATTGGCTGGTCAAAGCATGGTTTCCTTTTGGATATGACAGCACAAGTTTAGACATCGCCAAATACCGGGGCATATACGAACTGCAGTTTACGGTAAGAAATGTACTGGCGCACATTTTTGACAGGAACGATCTGACCATCAGGATATACCCGGGCGGCGATTACCTCATAGACCCGCTAAAAGGCGGCCAGGAAATAACCTTCCGCATAAACAAGGCCTTCGCGAAAAAAATCCTGCCCATGCTGACCTTCCAGTTTTTCCACGGCTTCGGTGAGAACCTGCTGGATAATAAAAAGGAAAAGTTTGAGTTTAGGGTGGGGATTGGGTTTTAATTAAAAATAAAGCTGTTTTTGCAGGCTGGTTTTTTTGTTTTTGGATTATTTGCTGTTGCAGGGGCTATTCACGAATCGCCCAAAAGTTGGGAATTCACTTTTTTCACCCGTAATCTCAAACTTCTTATTACATTTTTTCTAAGCCCTCATATATAAAATCTCCAAAACCACATCCTGCCTCTGGGCGATTCGTGAATCGCCCCTACAAGCAAATAACACAGTTTTTGTAGAGCCGCCGCTTGCTGCGGCTCAAAGTCGGTATTGTTGTTATCAGCAGATGCCAAACAGGTTCGAACATCATCATAAAAAACGAATCCAACCTTGAGCCGCAGCAAGCGGCGGCTCTACAAGTGCCGGCTAATAGATAATTTCCTGCCTTTTCCCATTACAACCCTTGCCCTTGCCGAGTACGAGGCCACATCAGACTTTAATGCTTCTGCGATGAGTTTCCGCGCAAGCGGCAGGACATCCGGGTTGTTCCGGGAAAGCGATACAATTGCTTCCAGAAAACACGCTTTTGCACCTTTGCCCACTTCATCATTGAGCCACTTATGGATAATACGCGCGCAATCTTTAGCCTGCTTTTTGCCGGGATTGACGTTTATAAGAATGGAGGCAAGAAAGTATCTCATGTTGCCTTTTGGATTTTTACGGATTGCGGTGACAAGTTCGTTCTTATGCTTTTGCGCCAGCGACGGGATTTCCCTCGCGGCCCTCGCGCAGCTTTCCGCGCAGCGCTCTGCCAGGACGCCTTCAGCTGAAAGGGCCCTCTCAAAAACCAGGTCATAAAGCCCGGCCCCCTGAAATACAATTTCCGCAGCAGCCTTTTTTACGCTTATCCTGTGTTTTGAATCAATGCCGGAAAGCTCGGTTATTAGATCCATAGGTGCCTCGAAAGCAGTCTCAGTGATCTCATAAGTCTCAATGATCTCAATAGTCGGGACAAAAAACAGGCCTGTTCTAACCATTGAGATCATTGAGACCTCTGAGATTATTGAGACTGTATTATATCTTTATTTTACTAAGGAACTCGTCCTCTGTAATAATCCGCAGCTTGCTTCCACCCTGTATGTATTTCTTAGCGCTTCTTGTCTTGGAACTCTCCGCGCCTGTTTCATCCGCTCCCTGGACCAGGAAATCAGTCGCCATGCGGACATAATTTGAAAGTTTCGCGCCCGCGTTTACCGCCATCTGCATGGTCTGCCTGCGGGTTACTCCGTTCATGAACTTTCCCGTAAATACTATTTCCTTGTTATAAAATTGGCTTGATTCGTCAAATTTATCGGATTCAGCCTTGATAGTGGCCGCGTCAACGCTGTCAAGTTTCTTCTGGGCGCTTTTAACCGAGCTCAGTATGTGAATCTCCCCGGCCTTAACCACCCCTACCTTCACGCCAAGCTCTTCCGCGAGTTTATGCACGTCGGCAGCCTTGGATTGCTCCATGGCTTTTATCAGGATGTTCGCGCTGGCCTCGGCGTCCTCGCCCGCGTCGTGGTGTTTGAACTTATGCCCCAGATGGGTAGCCACTGTTTTTAACCTGTAGTTTTTCAGCCCCTGCCAGGCTTTCCTTGATATCTCGCAGGTACAGATGTATTCAAAGCCCGGTATGGGAATGTTATAAAGCGTAAGGACATCCTTTAGGCATACTATGTCAAAAGAGGAATTATGCGCGGCGACAAAACCATTTTCAATGTAGGGCTTTATCTGAGGGTATATGTCCTTAAATTCAGGGGAATCTTTTACCATCTCGGGTTTTATCCCGTGCACGCGTATGTTGTCCCTGTTAAAAACACCGTGCTCCGGATGCGGCTTTATATAGGTGTTGAGTGAATGCACTATTTTCCCGTCTTCTATCACTGTCATTCCAACCGCGCAGATACTGCCCCAGAAGGGGTTCGCGGTCTCAAAGTCTATACAGGCTATCTTCATCTCGCTCCAATCGCAGTCAAATTTTATGATATATATTAGCACAAAACAGGCGAATTGGATAATAGATAAATAGGGTAAAAGTAATTAAAAAATTCAAAATTGCGGAACAGGCTCGCCGCAGGCTCCTCGCATTATCATAATAGTAAGCGCAACAGCACACTATAATTATTAATTTTAAATTTTGAATTTTTAATTGTATTTATATGACAAGGTCCGCTATCAGCGGCAGGTGGTCCGAGGCCTTTCTTTCAAGCCTGGAAATCACATGACATACCGGTATTGTCTTAATGCCGCTGTCGGTAAATATGTGGTCTATCTTGCTCACCGGATACATGCTCGGAAAAGTCCTGATCCCGTACCTGCCTTTGAGGCCATGATGCGCGTCTTTTAATACTTTCTTTATCTCCTTACACGTTTTTGACCTGGCTGTAGCGTTAAAATCGCCGCACAGTATTACATGCCCGGATATTTTGGGGCTTCCAATCCAATCATGCCCTAATATGTCCTTTGCCTGCAGCAGGTTTTCCCCGGGGAAAAGGCTTAAATGCGTGGTAAATATCTGCACTTTTTTCCCGTCCACATCCGCTTCAACCCATAACGCGCTGCGTGGTTCCAGGATCCTGGTTTTCATCAGCCTCTTTAGCCCGGCGCTGTGAATAAGCTTTAAGTCATACCTGCTCAGCACGGCGTTGCCATGCCATCCGTGCCTTAGCAATACGGAAGCGTGGTAATGGTGCGACATGGAAAGACTCTTTGCTATTATTTCTGCCTGATGTACGGCGTCGTTCGCGTCGAGTTCCTGCAGCGCGACTATGTCCGGGTCATGCGCGGCAATAACCCTCGCGATCCTTTCGGGGGAGATCCTGCCGTCCCTTCCGGCGCAGCCATGTACGTTATAACTCATGACCCTTATGACCCCTTCCGGTTTTTTATGGCTGTGCGGGTGCGCGGCGCCGGCCTTGAGCCTTCCCTGCGCGCGCAGAGCGGCTTCGCGCAGATCCCCGATGGTGATTGGACGCGGCCACGGATGCCCTATCTCCTTTTCGGAAAGCACCGCAAAAGCGGATGTCTCCTCAGGGCCGGGCCCGGCATGGCTCCCGTGTTCATTATAAAATGTCAGTGGTTTCCTGTTTTTTCTCCAGCCCAGCAATATGAGCGCGCCTGAATCCGGGTGAAGACAAAGGTTCTTTAAATCTTCTGCCGTGCTTTCATAGAACGGATGGCCCCTGTCTATTATCCTGTCCGCGCCTTCCGGCAGGAAAAAACTTCCTTGCGCGTCCCTGGCGACAGCCCTGTTTTTTTCGTCAAAATACATTACCGTTGGTATGGCCGCATTTTTCACCAGCTCCGCGGCAAGCTGCTGCTTTTCCTCGGATGAAAGCGAAACAGGCGGATAAATATGCCCTACGGGCCCGATGGCCTCCACCGCCGCGTGGGCGTCTGCAGGCGGCTGCGGCTGTGGTTTTATTTTTTTCGGCCTGTTCCTTAAAAGGTCAGCCCTTGAATAATGCGTGTGAGCCTTTAAAGAAGCCCTCCAGCCCGCTGACATGATGGTGTTTTTAAATATTGAATTGATGGCTTCCTGGATTGACCTGCCTGTCTCATTCGCGTAGTAAACGGTTTCTTCCTGTCCGTGGTCGGAATAAATACAGAATTCGTAATCCCGGAGCTTGTAACTGTGCGCCGCTTTCCACATGTCTCCTATCACCCTGTCTATGCCCCGCAGATACTGGTGGGCCGTAAATGATTTCGGCCCCATCAGATGCGACATTTCATCGTATCCCACAAGGTTCAAATGTATTACCGGCAGGCCGCGCGCCACGTCTATCCTGGCGCCTATGGTGATAATATCCTTCATCAGCGAGCATACAAGCGCCCTGATAACGCTGTTTCTTAACCCGTCGCCTATCTTTTCCAGCCTGAAAACTGACCGGAAAACAACAAATAACCCGATGAGGGTTTGTAAAATTAATTCGAATATCAAACTTATGAAGATATGCAGGTGGAGTAATATGGAAAGGGTAAAAGCGACAAAACTTGCGGTCCTGAAAAACCGCTTCCATCCGGCAGCCGAGACGCAGAAGTGCGCTTCATCAGACCCGCCGGTGAACATATTGCCGAATACGCTTCCGCCTTTCAAAAGCGGTTCGCCGCCGGCCTCCCGCAGGCGCGTTTCAACGGACAGTGTCGACTCCGGATTCAGCATGTTAAATATTTTACCCGTGCTGCTGTCCCTGTAGCTAAAAGACGGGATTGCCTTTTTCACGCCGTAAAAAAGTTCCCCCTGTACCGCGGCAGTACTTGAAGGCAGCCCCGGGTAAAGCCGGCCGTATGAGAAGCCCTCTTTTTTAACGATTCTTTTCATGTTGCGCATTTGCCCTTTTTCAAGGGCTGTCTTGAACTGGTCATAACCCAGTCCGTCAATCTGAATCATAATGAGGCCTGGCTGGTCGGCCGGCTTGTCCAGCCTTGAAAGTTTTAACAGCCTTATCATGATCTCATCGGGATTAAAGACACGAAGCAGCTTTTTTATCAGCACTTCCGTTTCTATAAACATAACGCTTTTCACTCGCTTTCATTTTAAACTACAAATTTTAAGTTATTCCGTGTAGCATTCCTTTATTTCCAGCAGGGAATTTTTTGTCTCGCCCTTTACCAGCCCAACATTTTTCACGAGCCAGCAGTCGAACTTCATGGGCGTCTCGTCATTCCAGTTCCTGCTTGCGGTAGCCTCGGCGTGGTAGGCTTTGAACTTGCGGCCATGCACCGTTATGTTTTCCATGCCTATCATCTTTATGTCAGCCGATACTTTTGTTTCTATGTTTATAATGGCGAGGGTTTTCAGGACAGCCTTGCCTTCATACCGCCATTTATCCCCGTCTTTTATTTCAGACTTAAGTAAAAGCCCGGGCGGGTCAAAAACTATATCCACATTAATAAATCCCAGCACAGGCAGGTTTGTGCGCACAGCTTTGGCGTATATACCCGTAACGCCGGTGATAAAATATACATATATTGATTTTGACGGGGCCTCATAGAAATAACAGTCCGTCCCGTCGAATTTTTCAATTGTTTTTATAAAAGTATGAATGTCGTCTTTTTGTACATTGTCTTTTTTGCTGAAAAGCGAGTATACCCAGTTCTGGTTTATACCAAGCGGACAGTAATTTTCCCGTCCGCCGTCAGCGGACATGAGGCATAACGGGACAAATATAGCCGTTAATATAAATATGATTTTTTTCATTTTTCCTCCGGGATTCCCCATATTTCACATGCTAATTATAGCACTAATTGTAAGGGAATGCCATATGAGGCAAATTTAAAAATCGTTTATTGACGATTATCAATAATCTTCATCCTATATATAAAACAGCCACCTGTTTTACAGAATCAGCGTTCAGATATAGTTTTTTACCGCCTTCCAGAGCGTCTGAATCTATAACTTTTATAACGCCTTTCCATCCCGGTTCCTCAGGCATCAGGTAAGGGAAATGGTCAGGCAGTTTAAGCAGCATTTCTTCATTTAGGACATTGCCTTCTTTGGACGGGAAGAAACCTATATACAGGGTGTTCATCTCGACCATATCGTTAAAAAAGTGGGTGCCCATTGAAAGGTCCGGGGTTAATCCCTCGTGCATCACGCCAATCTCGCATATTACCGAGGCCGTGTTTATTTCCGAAAAAGTCGCGGGTATTCCCAGCGACGGCATCCTGGTCCCCCACCTTCCCGGGCCCATAAGCATTATGGTCTTATTCGCGTCAGACGTCTCATGATGGGCGAGTTTGCCTATGAGCCTTGCGACAGCGTACCTGTCCTGCTCAGGCAGCGCGCCGTACTTTGACGGCACCACATATATAAGCCTGTCGATTGCGGCCATCCTTCCCTGTCCCACGACTCCGCTTCCCGCCTTTAAAATTATATTCCCGGACTCCATCTGCGGAAGCGCGCTCTTCGCCGAGGTATCCTTTTTTACCAGTTGCGGCCTGCATTGCAGTAGGTTTATCTTATACCTGCCGTCAGGGAAAAAATTGGCGGTAAACTCTATGTCGACCTGGCTTGCGTAAGCGTCCCTTAATATCCTTAAAATTTCGCTCATATCATTTATGAATGCCGTTTCCGAAAATATCCCGCTGAAATCAATGACCTTATGGCTCATGTCATTCTTTTCCACTATTGCGCTGAACAGCCTCACGTCAATGTCCGGGTTTGCTTTTATAATATCCGTAAAGTAGGCGGTTTCATGGTCATTTTTTTTTATGTTAAGCACGTCCACCCTTTTCTGGGTGAATTTCAGGACTTCCCTGGTATTGCCTTCCGGCCTCTTTTCAGGCGCGTTAAGCGCGACTATCCTGGTGTAATCATCATCGTGCCTGTCCACGGCCCTTGTGCCCAGCCCGTAAACTAACCGCAACAGTCCCGCGTCCGGGTCTATGGACTCATCCCAGGTATATGAATTGTAGGAAAAACCGACCCCGGCGAGTTCCGGAAAAAACACGTTCTTATGCCTTGCCCCCGAGACCCGCTGCACCAAAAGCGCCATCTGCTCGTCATTTTCCAGGACTCCGCGCCGCGCCCTGTAAGCCAGCGCCTCCCTGGACATGGTGGAAGCGTATATGACGCGCACAGCGTCGAGGAAATACTTCAACCGCTCCTCCCGCGTGCCGTTATTTACGCAGAATATGGATTCATACTTTCCTGAAAATGCATTGCCGAAGTTGTCCTCGAGAAGGCTGCTGGAGCGGACTATTACAGGGGCTTGTCCGAAATAGTCAAGCATGTCAGAGAATCTTTTTATTACCTCGTTGGGGAATTTACCCGCGAGGATGCGCTCGCGCGCCTCTTCTATGCCGTCAAAAAGCGTCTCCGGGTCCTTCTGCTTTTGCCTTATATGCCAGCACCCGTTCTGCACAAGAAAGGAATAAAATATGTCGGAACCGATATAAAATGAGTCATGCTTTTCAATTATCTCGTCATAACGCTTAAACCCTTTTTTTAATATGTCATGGGCCAAAAGCATGCCCACGGATTTTCCGCCTATCATTCCCGAGCCTATGGTGCGTTTCCATATATGTATCAGCCCGGCCAGGTCCATGTGTTTTGCCGCCATCTCGAGCATGCGCTCATCCGTGGCGATTAGCTGACGCAGCTGGCGTTTAAACACTTCCCGCACTGTTTCCTGCGAGCATTCTCCGCGCCTGCACGATTCGGTGATATTTTCAGCCTCAATGAAAAGCTTGTCCCATAGCCCGACCGCCCTGTATGGCGCGGACTGCAGGCCATACCACGGCCCGGACACCGAAACATCCGCCACCACAGTGGAATCCATGACCGGAATAAAATCATCCCCGAGGCGTTCATGCAGCATATACATGGTTGGCGAGTAGCGCCCGTCCACCTTTACCGGATGTATGTATTCCTTTCCGGACTGGTTATAAACATCGAGAATCAGCTGGGTTGTGCGGGTGATAAGCTGGGTGGCGTGGTATGAGTTATAATTGCGCAGCACCATGAAGTAAGCGATGCATTTCATTTTCAGGAGCCTGGGGCAGGTTAAGACAAAGAAATTTTCAATCATAGCCTCGGAAAAGTGCTCGACAGCGAGCTCTGAAAGCGAGTCAAAAATATAATACCCGCCGTCTCCCACGCGCGTTATGACTTCGTGCATTCCCGTTATAAATTTTTCAAAACCTTCCTCCGGCTTTAATACGCAGACTTCAGCCCCTGATTCCGCGTCCACAAACGCCTGATGCTTGGCAAACCGGAAATATACCAGCTTCCTGCCGATGGATTTTGCGTAATCGCAGTAAGGTTTTACATAAGGCGTAAAGTCTTCTATGGAATCAGTCTGCCATACAATATTGTCCCCCGGAATGATGCCGTTTAGGATCTTATCAAGCCCCGGCAATCCTGTGCTGTCGACCATATAAGCCTCCGCAGATGAATTGATTACGGGGATAATTATATCATAACAGCCTCAGAAAAGTCAGTATTTGAACCGGTACTCCGCAACCGCGATCTTCTGCGTCTTCCTTTCCAGATATCCGTCCGAACTCTTTGCCTCTATTACCGCTATGTAAATACCTGTTGTAACCAGTTCTCCTGAGGCGCTTTTTAAATCCCATACAACCCGGCCCGCCTGAAGTTTGCCGTAGATCTTTCTGACCTGTTCGCCTGAAACGGAACATATAAGGACCGCTACTTCACCTGTCTGAGCGCCGCCGGGGTCCGGCATCCAGGTAACCCCGCCCAAATCCCACCGTATCTCTATGCCGTTTGTTGTCCCTCTGTAAGGATTTGGCACGATGCTTATGTTTCCCAGATATTTTTTCCCTTCGTTGCGTATGAACACGGTCCTTGTGGCCTCTTTTAAAAAACCCTCCCGCGTCCGTAAACAAACCTGCAGTTCGTATATGCCGCTTGAAACTGCCAGTCCGAAACTGTTCCTTCCATCCCATATAATAAAGTCATTATCGCCTGTCCCGTATGTTATGTTAATGTCGTTTGGCTTATTATTGTTTATTACTATCACATCAGGATTTGCCAGGGCCTTAACCCCCTGCGTCCCCTCTGCGTCATTGCCAAGAAAGATCGAATCAGGGACAACCTTTCCCATCTCGGTTATAATCCGCACCAGTTCTCCGGCGGTGTTGAACACTTTAAGCTTCGCATAGGTCTGGACCCTCATTACGGTTATATCCCTGTTATAAGTTGTAAGACGGTCATATGTGTCAATTTCCTCAATTTTTACCATATACGCGCCTGATGCCAGGAACTGGCCCGCGTCATTCTTTCCATCCCACGTGAATGAAAGCCCTGACATCCCGGGATTTGCCGATGGCCGCACACCTGGCAGGTATATGGCCATCACTGAGTTCTCCCCTATTACGCTGGCGCTTTCATCCCCGTCAATACGGACATCAGCGGATGTCATGTTTGAAAGCGTAGCCATGCCCGCTATATGCCTGACAACCTCGCCTGCCGAATTATATACGTTAATGCTCAAAAGAAAACCTCGCACCGGTATATACGGCGTCTCCGACACCGTCAGCGTCGCCGTTATCGTAAACGTCGGCATCGGGGTCAGTGTCACGGTAACAGTAACCGTGCGTGTCGCGGTGCGGGTATGCGTAAATGTATTTGTGCCGCTTTTCGTGGCTGTCGCAGTTGCTGTCGCGGTACTTGTAGCCGTAGATGTGCGCGTGGAAGTAACCGTCCCAGTCGCAGTATTGGTATTTGTCGGCGTAGATGTATTTGTGAAAGTTTTTGTAGCGGTATGTGTCGGTGTGGCAGTATATGTATACGATGTTGTCCCGGTGGCCGTAAATGTCTGCGTGGCCGTAAATGTCTGCGTGGCCGTAAATGTCTGCGTGGCCGTAAATGTCTGCGTGGCTGTTTTTGTATGTGTGGCTGTAGAAGTCATTGTATGTGTAGGTGTGGCGGTTTTTGTGGCAGTCACTGTAGGTGTATGCGTGACAGAGGCAACCGGCGAATTGGTATTTGTAGGCGTTTTAGTCGGCGTCATTGTTTTTGTCGGGGTATATGTGGCGGTGTCTGTAGAAGTCTCTGTGGCCGTCCGAGTGCTTGTATGTGTAGGCGTATCGCTCTTTGTTGCCGTATATGTTTTGGAAACGGACGGCGTCACGGTTTCAGTGACCGTCTTTGTATTTGTTGCTGTAGCAGTCATGGTGACAGTCGGTGTTGTGGTCCTTGTTATTGTCTTGGTAACAGTATTTGTAATTGTGCGTGTTGAAGTCATTGTCACGGTCGGCGTGCAGCCGTCTATAATATTGGAAACCGTGTTGGATTTCAAGCCGTCTGTCTGCAGGTCAGACTCTGAAGCGGTATTGGATACGGATGTACATGCTGTATTGACCCTTACGCGGAAACTTAGGCTTCCGGACGCTCCGGGCGGCAGGTATCCCATATCCCATTCAATCATACCACCGTAGACAGTTACCAGCGGATAATGCGGCACGCTTGAAGCGGAATTATTTACATATGACGTTCCTGGGGGTATTGTATCGTAGATTTTTACCCCGAGTATTCCCGCCGTCCCCGTTGTTGTATAGTTCAGTGTATAGGTTATGTTCCCGTTAGGGTGCACAACGCCAGCCGGGCTGTTTGATTTGACAAGGGTCATGTCCACCACGGGGCACGCCGCCCAGCTCACATCATCCAGGAATCCGTAGCAGTCATGGCCGCCCTGGCTGCAGCCGTAAGCGGTAAACCGTACCGTGGCGTTTTGCCCGGCGTAAGCCGCAAGGTTGACATAAAACTGCGTCCAAGGCAGGTGCCGCCACTGGTCCTGCGTATCATCGCCGCCGCCGTCTACGGGGTCCGGCGCTCCATACGGATCGGCGCCGTCATCAACCAGCTGGTTTAGCATTGTAAAATAGTTAAAGCTCTGACTGGCAACAACCCTGCCGTTCACTATTACTTCAAGAAGTATATTTGCGTCCTCATCAGGCGCGCCGTCAGAAAGATAATGTTTTCCTGTTAAGACAGCAGAAAACCAGAAAGAAAGGCAGGTATTACCGTTTGTTGGAACTAAATCAGTCTGCTGTATCCTAGCCCAGTCGTCAAATCCATCGCTCCCGCCGCGGCCCGAATGCATCTGTGCCGCATAATTGCCCGAGCGCACTTTATCAAGGCATACAGCCGGCGCGGCGCATATGGTTCCCTGCGTATGCGGTGCGGCTCCGTGAGTTGCTACAGTTACTGTCGGCGTATAAACGACATCCGCCCTTGTTGTAACGCTCCTGCTCACACTCCAGGAAGAAGTGTCTCCGGTTTCAAAGCCGGCATTTACCCATGCCAGGCAGTTATCGTAAAAAAACATAAGAAATACGGTAACAATCAGCATGCATGCGTTATAAGCGGGATCGCGTTTAAACGGTTTAACAGGGGGTGAAAAAAAATGAACAACCCCTGTTGTCCTATGAAATTTGCTAAAGTTCATAAAAACCCCTCTATATATGTTTTTATATCTTATATCAATTGTATATCCCTGTCTAACTGAAGTCAAATTTAGCCCCTATGACAAAATATTTACATGCCGGGGTTAACGCATTAATCATCACAGTATGTACGTGAAAACCAGGATAAATGAGTGAAAAAACGTTGTTTTTGCTTAAGTAGTTAAGCATCTTGCTGTTTGATAGAAAATATGTGGATTGTGGCGGGTATATCCGGGGGTATAAAAAAAAGGGAGGCGATTCAGGCATTCTCGGAGGAGATTTTTAATCATTTAGGCTTTTGTTAGGCCCGTTCTTCTCGAGTGTTTACCCAAACCGCCCCAGAACCGTTCTACTGCAGGACTTCTACAGCTGGTTCTGGTGCAACTCCTGTTGCTGGTACTGTTTCCGGTGCTCTTTCCGCTTCCCGTTCTCGTGCTATTTCCGGGACTCTTTCCGGTGCTATTTCTGTTCCCTTTCTGTTTCTCTTTCTCTTTCAGTACTATTATAGCACATGACTGTTGATTTCTCAAGTTTTGCGGCCACTATTTTGTCCTGTAGAATATGGCAAAAAAAATAATTATAAAGGCGGCGGTTTTACCCGCCGCCTCAGCACGCAAAAACCCCTCTATAGTTACAAGCCCTGCGTGATTAATACTCAAATAATATTTTGTACTCCTGAATGTTTTCAAATATTTTGTTATTATCAATCCCGTTCTCGTGTTCAAAAACTACTTACATGGTAGCTTTGCTGATTCTTTTGACATTATCCGTCTGAGGCGCAGTCGGATTTTTCCCGCACCCCGGCATAAAAACTGCAAAAACAAATAAAACCGATAAAAACAGCCATAACTTTTCACCATTTTAACCCCCCATATTTTTAAATTATTATTCGATTGTATAATACCAAATCTTTAACATTGGCCTGTTTGAAGGCAATACCGCTCCGGATGAATAAAACTGCGCAAAATTTATTTTAAGTTCGTCCTGAACTTTTAGAAACATGCCGTAATTCGTTGCCGGGTTTTCCATCCAGTCCTGAACGACCTCCGGAGCCAGCCCGATTGTATATTCGCTGTCAGCGGCAATGTCGTAGAACGCGGCGTTTGCTGTCATGGTTGCCGCCGAAAAGTCACCGCCGTCGTTTGTCCACGGCACTCCGCTTGATGCCGATCCCCACCTGGCAAAATATATAGTCCATGGCGCTATAACTTTATGTATTTCCATGTTATCAGCACCACCCCCCATTGACAGCGATGTTGTATGAAGTGTTAATTCGGCCTTATCAACAATTATTTTAGTACTTGGCAAGCTTTCTAGATTAAACTTTATTATCGTCCTGTAATCATCTGATCCGTCTGTTACTTTTGCGCCAACGCCCAGAGGATTGAGATTACTTGTATATGTTGTTCCTGATGTCCACGTGCATAATTCTGCCTGTACCTGTCCTGAATATGTGCTTGAGTATACCCCTTGCTGGAAGACCCTGGTATAGTTCAGCCCCGGAGTCTGCGGGCCTGCAGGGCCTGTGGGCCCGGCCGGGCCTTTTGTCACGCACGATGAAAACAATGTTACGAAAACAATAATTACCAATAACCTCATGACTTTTTCCATTATTACCTCCATTTTTATTCCTGCAAAGTTATAGTTTCTTTTCTTTCCCGGTATACTCTCGACGGTAAATATGTAAATCCTAAGAAACAACTTCCGGGAGGTATTGCCCCGCATTTTTTTGAACCCGGATTAGGAGGTAACGGCACAGGTACACAGTCTCCATACGCGCATGCTATGCCCCAGCCGTTTGTAGTGCTGAAAGTCCGCACTATGTCCACATCACCCTGGTCATAAAAACGGATTTTAACCCATCCATTATTATCAGGATGACTGCTTGCGTAGTCCCATCCGTTATTGGTTGGTATGCGTCCGGCAGCCACAATATTCCCAAAATCCGTCCAGGAAGGAACCGTGATATTCGTTAATACCGGAGTTTCCTCCCCGGCATCGCCTGAACTTGCCGCCGCTATCACTTCATAATTTATCGGCGGGTTCCAGTTAACGTTATGCGAATACGACAGATTTGCTTCTTCTATTCCCGCGTAATATGACGTATATTGCCCTTTGCCATAATAATCATATATTGCCATGAAATGATACTTTGCAATTACAACCATATACCAGTCTTTTGTCAGTGTTCTTTTTGCTGACTCGGTATTATCTCCCTCTGTCGGCCGCCCTATTATAGTAAATTTTAGTGTCTTTTTGTCAGATTCATAATTTTCAAAACTTTTTGGTATTATTATGTCATATATTTTAAAATCCATATTTCCCCTAACAACCTGGTTTTTGGGCGATACTTGTAACGTCTCACCAAAACTAAAACTGATACTTTCCAGCCTCGGGTGTTTTGTATGATATGTTACCTTGTACTGCAAAGTTTCCCCAGCTATAGGCACCATTTCACTCCCGCTTAGTAACTCCACTTCGAGCCATGGTATGCCATAGTTCAGTACGCACACGCTGTTTCCAACAGGTTCTACTATTGCCTGCCTCGTATCAAAACCGTTAAACGAAGCCACATCCACCCGCCACTCCCCGCCATTATGCACAGGAAACCCGGCTATACCGTCTGTGGCTGTTTTGGATGTAAGAGTAACCCCTGTATCAATTGAATATACGCTGACAGCAACGTCTGACACAGGTGTCTGCTCCTGACAGATTCTAACGCAGAAAGACACATCCGGTGTAGCGGTAGGTGTGTATGTCAATTTTATTTTATTCACGCCCAGAGGCCCTCCCGGAGTTTCCTTACCGCACGAAGTAATGACAAGCGCGGCAATAGCCATCGAAGTAAATATAATAATCCCCTTTTTAAACACTGTAGCACCCTCCATATATCCCTAGCCCCGCGCCTTGTACGCGGTTTGGTTAAACGCATAAATAAATACGCAAAAAAATATAGTTACAGATTTTGATTTAAGTCTGAATTTTAGTTGTGTCCCGTAACCCCTCGTACGTGAATATATTACAAAAAACAGTATAAAAACGCAAGGTTTTTTTCTAAGCCATTGTTGTAACAATACGTAAATTAAGTATCATTCTTTTATTCCCTCTCCGGGGGATAAGGCAATAATTGTTATATTTGCATTATTTTTTTTGAAATTACGCACAATCCCTGATCAAATCAAAAACTCCGGCAAATCCCTATTTATTCACCGCGCTGCTTTTGAGCGCCCTGAATTTATCGGTATAGACCTTCGTCGGCATAAAGAGCAGCGTGAGCGCCTGCGAAACGCCCATAAAAGCATACGCGTCCAGCCTGATGCCGTTTAAGAAAAACAGCGTGAGTCCGTACACGGATATTGAAACGCAGATTGCGAGTATCATTATCATGAAGCCCTGTTCTATGGCGTATTCATTTCCTTTGCGTCCCACATAGGGCTTCAGTATCATGCTGCCCGGCCACGTCAGATTGCCTGAGTGTATGCACATCCTGATGCTGAGGATAAAACCGGCCTCGATGGCAGCCAGTATGATAAGCCCCGTTTTAATCATCCCGTATTGTACGGCCGGAAGCGGCACAAACCCCGTCTGGCCGGCTTTAAATACATATTTAATCAGCAGCTCGCACATTACCAGGTAAATAAGCGGCGATAACGCCAGCTGCCAGTATATCAGCTGCCTGTTAGTGTTTATTGTCTTTTCATTGAGTTCCATAAAACCTCCGCTTATTATTTTTTATTTGGTACTTCGTTATCAATCAGGACAGTATTTACCATAATATTTTCGTACTTCTCCGGTTCCTCGTACGCGGCCATATGCGACGAATTCTCAAACCAGAAGAACTTCTTTTTGGGCGCCTTCAGGTAATTAAAGTATTTCTCGGCCAGATACGGGTCTATAGTGGTATCGTGCCTGCCAATGATGAAATATACCGGTACTTTCCATACGGCGGCCGAAGTAAACATGTCGCCCTTTACCAGCTCATCCCACATGCTGTAAAGTGAAAGTTTTGATCCGGAATAATAATTAATAAGCGCGTCTCTTAAGGAGTATTCAGGCGACTTTGAGAATGACCCCGATAGGAGTTTCATCGGGTCTTTGTAAATAAGCCCGCCGTATTTCATGGACCATTTTCTCTGGACCATGATTTTTTTCAGGTCGCCGTCAGCCAGACTTTTGGCTGATTCAAGTTCCTTCATGGCTTTCTTATCGCCTTTTGCCTGTGCTTGCGCCAGAACATAATTATAAACATTCTTTTCGCTTTCAATCATGTTGCTGACCTGACCCACGGCTATATATGCTTTAACATACTGTGGAATCTTCTGGACAAGCAGCGTCCCCAAGGCCGATCCCCACGAATGTCCCTCAATATAAATCTTGTCCTTGTTGAACCTTTTTCTTAGGTAATTAACCAGTTCTTCAGCGTCAGATACGAAAAGCGCGATCTTCATGGTTTCCGGCTTAATGCTTTTCGAATATGACTTGCCTGCCCCGCGCTGGTCCCAGTTTACTACAATAAAATTCTTTTCCAGTCCGGAATTATAAGCCCTGACCATAGGCATCTCAGGCGAACCCGGCCCGCCGTGAAGGATAAGAAGAACAGGTTTCGAAGTGTCATAACCGCGCATTAATACCCACTGTTTTACTCCGCCGAGCTCCACCTGTTCAAGAGCGGCAATGCTGCCGGCCAGAGGCTTCCGGTCCGCGCCTTTTATGGCAGGCGTGCTGCCGGGAGTGTTAAATGCAAATACAACAAATACAATTGTCGTTATTATTAACGAAATAAAAACCCATTTAAATATCTTTTTTGACATATAGTCTCCCTAATTATTTATTATATTTTTAGCGGTTCCGCGTTAAGACTTCAGAAATCACCCTCTTATCCCTCTTTCTGAAACAAAGAGGGACGACCGCTTGAGGAGTCTTTAACTTGAGGCGAATGGGCAACCCTTCCGTTTTCTTCTTCTTCAATACGTTTAATCTCGCCTACAACCCCGTTCAGCTTATTAAACACCTCTTCATTCTTAAATCTTATTACTTTAATATCATATTTATTGAATCTGTCAGTTCGTTTCTTGTCCCGTTTCTTTGATGTTGAAAATTCATGTGTGATTCCATCCAGTTCTATAACCAACTTCAACTTAGCACAGTAAAAATCCGCGATAAAACCTTCTATTGGCTTCTGTCTAAGATATCTGAATTTTGATTTTTTCAGGTAATGATTCCATAGGACTTTCTCAGCCGCTGTCATATTATTGCGCAGAAACCGCGCCTGGCCTTTTGATTTGTTATTGTATTTATAACTATACATACGCCCCTCATTAACATATGTCAGTCAGTTTTTGAAAAAAACTCCGTTGTATAATTCCGCCTCAACCAAAAGACTCCTCCACTAATCGTCTCCCTTTGTTTCAGAAAGGGAGATAAGAGAAGGATTTCTGAGGCCCTTACTTCTTTTTCTTCTTTGCTTTCGTCACCTTAACTGATTTAACCTTAAAAGCCTTGCTCAATTTTTTAACAACTTTAGAATCGCCAACCAGCGCTTTTGCCTGCTTTGCCAGATTTTCCGGGGTAAGTCCATACTTCTCAAACAGAGCTTCCGGCACTCCTGACTCCGCGAACAGGTCATTAACGCCCACCCTTTTCATCTTAACCGGCAGCTTCTCGGAAAGCACTTCTGCGACGGCAGAACCGAGTCCGCCTATTATGGAGTGTTCCTCTATCGTTATGACTTTTCCCGTCTTTTTCGCAGAGGCAATTATCATCTTCTCGTCTATGGGCTTAATCGTGGGCATGTGGATGACTTCAGCGGATATCCCTTTTGACTTCAGGATATCAGCGGCTCCAAGCGCCTGGAAAAGCATTATGCCCGTGCTTATTATGGTGATATCCGTTCCCTTCCTCATGATGATGCCCTTGCCGAATACGAATTTATAATCCGGACCGAATACGACATCTGTATTCATCCTGGTGAGCCTTACATATACCGGAGAATCATAATACTCAGCCAGGTACTCTATGAGTTTCTCGGTCTCCACCGAATCAGCGGGCGCCACCACTTTCATGTTCGGGATGGACCTCATTATGGATATGTCCTCGCATGCCTGGTGCGTGGGGCCGTCCTCTCCGACGGAAATTCCCGCGTGGGTTACGACTATCTTAACCGGAAGTTTCGGGTATGCCACTGAGTTCCTTATCTGCTCCCAGGGCCTGCCTGAGCCGAACATGGCAAAAGTTGAGGCAAAAGGGTTCATGCCCGAGGCTGCCAGCCCCGCTGCCGTCCCTATCATGTCCTGCTCGGCTATGCCCATGTCAAAGAACCTGTCGGGAAACGCCTTGCCGAACTTTCCTGTCTGCGTGGATTTCGCCAGGTCCGCGTCCAGCACGACTATATTTTTATACTTGGCGCCTAACTTTACAAGCGTCTCTCCGTAAACGCCTCTCATCGATGTTTTAGCCATGTTACTCACCACAGCCGAGTTCTTTTAACGCGCGCTTTTCCTCGTCCGGTGTGGGCGCTACGCCGTGATACTCGACCTTCCTCTCCATGAATGATACTCCCTTGCCTTTGACGGTCCTTGCGATTATTATGCTCGGCGCGCCTTTGTAAGCTTTCGCCGCTTCAAACGCCTCTATTATCTGCTCATAATTATGCCCGTCTATCTCTATGACGTTCCAGTTAAACGCCTTCCATTTTTCCACGAGCGGCTCTAAGCCCGACTTTACCTCGCCGATTGAGCCGTCTATCTGCAGGCCGTTGTAGTCAAGTATGGCGCAGACATTATCAAGCCTCCTGTGGTACGAGGTCATGGCCGCTTCCCATATCTGGCCTTCCTGCATCTCGCCGTCGCCCATCATCACATATACCCTGGTCGGAAGCCCTTTAAGCTTCGCCGCGAGCGCCATGCCGTTTCCTACCGAGAGCCCCTGCCCGAGCGAACCCGTGGTCATATCAACACCCGGGGTTTTTTTCATGTCCGGGTGGCCTGATAAGTCATTGTCAATCTTGCGAAGCTGCCACAGTTTTTCCTCGGGAAAAAATCCGGCTTCCGCAAGCGCCGCGTATAAAGCGGGAGCGCCGTGGCCTTTTGATAATACGAATTTATCGCGGTCCTCTTTTTTAGGGTTCTTCGGGTCCACGTTCATGGTGTGAAGGTAAAGTGTGGATACAATATCAATGGCTGAAAGCGACCCTCCCGGGTGCCCTGATTTGGAACAGCCGAGCATCTTGATTATATTAACGCGCATTTTTGTCGTGCGTTTTTCCAGCATTTTTATGGTGTCATTGTAATCCCTGTAGTGTCCGCCCTCGCCGCTTCTTTTGGAAACAAAGCTGTCGAGCTTGTCCCTCTCAGGCATTCCTTCCTGCGCGCCCGTGAACATGGAATTCATCCCGCCTGACGCGTTGGCAAAATCTATGGCCTCGGCCATCGGCTTGCCTTCAAGTATCGCCACAGTAAGCGCGCCCGCGAATGCGTCCCCGCCTCCGATGGTGTCCACGACTTTCACGCCGTAGCCCGGGAACACTTCAGCGCCTTTCGCGTTTACAAATAAAGCCTCGCGGCCCATTGTTATTATGACGTTCTCGACGCCCTTTGCCAGGAGTTCCTTGCCTGTTAGGTTTCCTGTCTCCATGTGCGAGATGACCCTGTTTGAAAGGTATCCGCCCTCTTTTTCATTCATAACCACGAGGTACGCGCCGTCTAAAAGGGACATGATGTCCTCCCTCTTTTTTCCGGTTAACGCGCCGATAGATATTATTATTTTCTTGCCGAATTTTTTCGCGAGTTCCACGGCCTTTTTCGCCGTTGCCACCGGAAGTTCGGTGCAGATAAGCACAATTGACGAGTTCTGGATTGCTTCCGAAGACTTTTCAATGTCTGCCGGGGTCAGGAAATTATTGGCTCCCGTGTACCAGGTAACCTTGTTCCCTTTTTTTCCGGTCGTATTGACAAGAGCTATCCCTGTTATAAGGGCGCTGTCCGTTATCATGTATTTTAAATTAATATTAGGGTGGGTTAAATTCTTTATGGCATTGCCCGGCACGGTGTCTTTTCCGGTTTTCGCCACAAAATTCACCTTTTTACCGAGCCTGGCGATTGACACAGCCTGGTTCGCGCCCTTGCCGCCCGGCAGGAAGTGGACTTCATCCCCGGAAATGGTCTCGCCCCTCTCAGGCATGGCTTCAGTCTTTACCAGTATGTCAAGATTTACGCTTCCGATTACCGCGACAGTGTTTTTCATATAAACTCCAATTTTGAATTTTCAATTTGAAATTTTCAATTAAAACGATGTAATAATTTATCAAATTTTGGGGGTTTTTGCTATATGTTTTTTTACGTCAAATTTTCAATTCAATACTTTCAATTTTCAATTAAAGCCTTAAATGCAAAGAAAAACAGGGCGTTTGCGCGCCCTGTTTATAATTGAAAATTCAAAATTTAAAATTGAAAATCAGATCTTCTCGACAAACTTCCCCAAAAATTTCTTGTTCTTTTCGAGTAATGCCTTTGCGCCCTGTTTTGTCTTTGCTTCCACATATATCTGGAATACCGGCCTGTCGTTGTCCGGTATTATGAGCACCCTTGAGTCTCCGTCTTTGAACTGTATGCCTTCAATGTCTTCATCGGTATTGTTATCCTTAAGCGCTGCCAGTTCCATCATGACGTGGCCGCGTTTTTCCCACGGCACCACCACCGAATCCACTATCTTAATGTATGAAGGTATGGCGTCTGTCAGTGTTGAAAGCGGCTTGCCGTACGCAGCCAGGCATTCAAGGAATTTTACAGTGGACATCATGGCGTCAAAGGTAGGCTGGAAAGCCGAGAATATGTAGCCGCCCTTTTCCTCCATGACAAAATCCGCTTTCTTGGTATTGGCCGCGGTCATCATGGCGCGGTAGCTTGTGCCGACCCTGAAGGGCTTGCCTCCGGCCGCTTCTATGGCCCTGTCCACAGCAGTGGCCACGTTGACGGGAACGGCAACCGAAGCGCCCTTGTTCCTTGCCAGAAAGAGCTTGGACATGACTATCAGAGCGTCGTCATCCACAAGTACTTTTCCCGCGTCGTCTACGACAAATATCTTCTGCGCTCCGGCGTCTATCATGACACCCGCGTCAGCCTTAAGCGTTTTTACCATCTCGCCGATTTTTTCGAGCGAATCCTCAAACTTTTCGCCTGTCCTGGTAAGCCTCTTCTCGTCATTGTAGGCGTTTAGCGCTATGACTTCGCAGTTAAGCTCGCCGAGTATCGACGGGAATATGTTCAGCGCGTTCGAGTAGGAATAATCAATGATAACCCTGAAGCCTGCGCTTTTTAATAAGGTCAAAATCCACTGCCTTCATGAAGCCGTCCTTGTAATACTCCAGCGCGCGCGGCGGGTATGATATGACGCCTATGGAGTCGTTGTCAGCCCTGCGGTATTCCTCGCGGAAAAACGAGCTCTCGATGGATTTTTCCTGGTTTAAGCCTATGTCCATGCCGTCCGCGTCGAAGAATTTTATGTCTATCATTTTCTCGTCATAAGGCGACTTCCTGATGTGCATTCCGCCCGCCACTTTCAGCGACTTTGCGACGAACTTTGTCACGGGCAAAGGCATGATGCGGAAGTCGTAAATATTGACCCCCGAGGAAAGTATGCCCGACATTATGGCACGCTCTAACATGAACGAAGTCCTGTGATAATCGCGCGACATCAATATGTAGCTTCCCTTTTTAAAGGTGGAGCCGTAAGCCGCGCCTATTTTCGCGCCAATCTCCGGCGTAAGTTCGATATTTGCCATGGACGTGATGCCGTAGATATCAAAAAGCCTGTTTGACCAGCGCTCGCCGTGGATAAGCGAGGACGATACCACTGAAAAGTCGTCTACTATCTTATTTGGCCAGAGTTTTACTTCGGGTTTGATAACCGACTCTTTGCCGACAAAACAGTTGTCAGAAATAACTGCGCCGACGCCGATATAGGCTTTATAGCGTATCTTGTTATTATTGCCGACCACAGCCTCTTTAATATCAACTTCCTTTTCTATGACATTGTTGTTCCAAATGATTGAGCGCACAATTTTCGCGCCGTTGTCTATGTAGACATTATCGCCGATTACCGTGTTTGATATCTCAGCGCCGTCTTCTATTGTGACGTTGTTTCCGATTACGACAGAATCCTTTAGTTTTGCCTTAGGGCTTATCTTTACGTTCTTTCCCACCCATACATCACGGCCTATCTTGCCCTTTCTTTCGCCCTTTATCTCGCAGTCTATTTCGCCATTGAGAATGTCCTCATGAACCTGCCTGTATTCGGCGAGCGTGCCGATGTCCTTCCAGTAGCCTTCGCCGGTAAAACCGTACAGCTTTTCGTTCTTTGCAAGAAGAGCCGGAAAGAGCTGTTTTGAAAAGTCAAAATCCACGCCCATTGGTATGTATTTAAAAACCTCGGGTGAGAATACGTAGATACCGGTATTGATTGTATCCGAGAAAACTTCTCCCCAGGATGGTTTTTCCAGAAGCCTTTTAACCCTGCCGTCCTTCTCAGTTACTACAATGCCGTAGCGCAGCGGGTCCGTGGTCTTTGTCAGCACGATAGTGCCGATGGCCGCGTTCTTCTTATGGAATTCAATGGCGTCTGAGAGGTTAAAGTTGGTCAAAACGTCACCGCTTACTATGATAAAATCGTCATCTTTCATCTGTTCTTTTGCAAGAGTAATACATCCCGCTGTCCCAAGGTCGCTTTCCGAAGTCAGGTAGTTTATCTTAACCCCGAAATCCGAGCCGTCCCTGAAGTAGCCCGATATTACCTCAGGCTGAAAGTAAAGCATCATGGTTATTTCCGTGATGCCGTTTTTCTTTATAAGGTTGATGATATGCTCGAGCATGGGCGTGTTCATTACAGGTGCCATTGGTTTGGGGATATTGGTGGTAAGAGGGCGAAGGCGGGTTCCAAAACCGCCGGCTAAAATAATGGCTTTCATAAAACCTCCAGAAGGGATGATTTTCAATTCTAAATTTTTAATTTTCAATTAAAACCATAAAACCATTATAAAACAAGGATTTTCATAAGTCAAACGGGAAAAAAACCAACTCATGAAGCATTATTCTTTATCCTGTTACATTTATGTAACATGTGTTACATAAATGTAACGCGTCATTACGTTTATAAAATTACGCGGTGCAATCATGCCGCATGTACCGTAGAGACGGGACCCGTGCCCGTCTCAAGGCTGACATTCTGCACCGAGATGCCCACAGGTGGCATCTCTACGGATGTTATTTCAATCCGCGCCGTGCTTTTAATTGAAAATTTAAAATAGAAAATTGAAAATCATAAAGTTCTATAAATCTTTAAAAACTCATCATACGCTTTCTGCGTATAAAGTACAAACACCACCCGTTTTAAATACTTCGGCCCTGCCTCGTCTATCTTTTTTGTTATCTCCAGCATGAGCTCCGCGCAGGTTGGTATCGGGAAGGCTCCCACTCCTGTTCCCAATGCCGGGAAGGCTATGGAATCCATTTTTAGCTGCTCTGCCCTGGCAAAAGAATTCCAGGTGGCTAAGGCTATGTAGTTGGCATTTGTCTTAAGGTCGTCGCCCATGACAGCGGCGTGGATGACAAACCTGGCTTTTAATTTTCCTGCTTTTGTGACCGCTGTGGTACCTATGGGGATGGGGCCCTGCGCTATGGCCTCTTTTTCTATCTCAGGCCCGCCTTTCATCTTTAACGCGCCGGCCACACCCGCGCCCATCCAAAGGGAATTATTCGCAGCGTTTACTATGATGTCTGTTGTGGCTTCTGTGATGTCGCCGTGGACGAGCTCTACGACGAGGGTCTGCAGTTTCTTTGAAAGCAAGTGTTTCCTCCAGGGCTGGTCTCAATAATCTCAATGGTCCCACAAATCTCAATAGTCCGCTTTAGACCACTGAGACCCCTGAGACTATTGAGATCATTGAGACTGCATTTTCTACATCCTAATCTGATAATCCGTAGTTATTATTTCCCACCGTTCCTGTTCTTTTAAAGCGTCCTGTTTCATCCCGTTCATATAGTATATACCATATAAATTATTATGCGCAACAGCGTTTGAAGGGTCCTTTTTAATAATAGCTTTGAACAGCTCAATAGCCTCTTTTTTGTCGCCTTTCATGTAAAGCGCCCTGCCTTTGTTGTTTAAAACATCCGTGTCTTCCGGGTAATACTTCAGGAACGAATCAAATACCTTTATGGCTTTTCCCGGATCGCCTGATTCGGCTGAAATAATGCCCTGCTGTATCTTTCCCTGTTTGGAGTACGGGAACGCAAAAAGGTACATCTGGTTATCCGCCATTGCCTCAGCCATGCGTCCCTGTTCAAGTTTCATGCCTGCTGTGTAATAATATTTTTTTGCGCCGGGGTAAAAACGCGCTGATTCATAATATTGCCCGGCTGCCGGGGTGTTCGCGGAGTTAATGGCGTAATTCAGATAACAGGAAGCCGCCAGGAATACGCAGGTGACGGCGGCAGAGATAAAAAATAACGCTGCGCCTGCCGCAAAAGCCCTGACAGACACGCGTTCTTTTCCCTGATCCCCTGCAAGGCTAAGCCCGGCAATCGCGAAGAAATATAGTTTTGAATCCAGTATGAAAAACGGGAAATTAAAAAACGCCTGTATCATCATGGCTATAAAACATACAAAACCTATTCTGGAGAGTTCGCTGTTTTTCCGCATTAATGCGGCTGCCAGCAATGACAAAAATATGGCAAAAGCGCCGAAAGCCAAAACCCCTGATGCCGCGAATATTTCAATAAAATCATTATGCAGATGGTCTGTTTCCAGGTATCCCGCACCAGCCTGCCTGTACAGGGTAAAAATACTGTTAATGGAATTAATACCTGCCCCGGTAAAGAAATTATCCCACACCATATGAAGCCCTGCTAACCACAATCCAAATCTGCCGCTTAAGTCCGTTCCGTGCGGCCCAAAAGAGGAAGTTATCCTTGTAATAAGCGGCCCGAGCACCCCGCTTAATACAATTACCGCCGCTAAAATAACGCCTCCGCCGGCCAGGTATTTATAATGCCTTTTGAAATAACCCGGCACCAGGAACGCCAGCAATATCAGGGATACGCCAAAGGCCGCCAGCGAGCTCCTGGTCTGGCTGAGGATCAATACGGCTGACAGGAATATGAATATAAGCGGCGCCAGGAATTTTGTCCGGTTAAACGCCCCGTCATAAAAAGCAAGCGGGATGACGAGTATCAAAAATCCGCCCAAAAAGTCGGGATTACCCATGGACGAAAACGCCCTGCCGGAAAAATCAGTAACCCATCCTTTTAAGTCGAAGTTAAAAGACTGAAGCAGAGCGTAAATCCCGGCAATTAGCGCCGATAAAAGCATCAGGATGACCGTCCTTTTTATTTCAGAAGGCCTCAAATAATGCCTGATAAAAAGAAACACACCCGCGCAGCAGAACCATTCGGCCACAGAAATAACAGCCGTTATTTTATCCCCCGCTTTTATCAACCCTGTGGCGTAAAGCACCGCGAACGCGAGAAGAGACCAGTCCAGAGCGTCGAACCTTTTCCTTGCCGGTCCAAAAACCGTAACCGACAGGAACTGCATGCCGCCTGTCAGAAGAATCAGCTTAGGCATGTAATAAGCGTCTTCGCATTTTTGTATGAAAACAAGGGGGAGGAATAAGACAAGGAAATACAAATACAGCTTCAGGTATTTTTCAATAAGTTTTTGAGTTCTGGATTGTGACATTTGAACTAAGGTCATTTATATTCCTTTAAGCAGTATTTTCCCCTCTCCTCTTAGGAGAGGGGCTGGGGTGAGGTGAAACCAATTGTCCTATTCCCCTCACCCTACCCTCTCCCAAGGGGAGAGGGATAAAAGAACAAAAACATCAAATCCGTTATAACTTCTTCCGTAGCATCTTCAATACTCTTCCAAAGTCCTCCGGCAGCGGCGCTGTAAAATCGCATTTTTTCCCTGTCATAGGGTGAATGAATTTCAGGTTGTACGCGTGGAGCATCTGGCGCGGCAGGATGTCCGCCGCTGATTTTTCGTCATAGCCCAGGTACGAAGTCAGCTGCATGTCCAGGTTTTTATCCCCGTAAACCGCGTCTCCTGCCACCGGGTGCTTTAAGTACTGCATGTGCACCCTTATCTGATGCGTCCGGCCTGTGAGTATCTTTACTTTCAGCAATGTGGCGTTGTAGAAAACTTCCTCGGGGAAAAAGAGCGTCTGTGCCTCTTTGCCATGGGTCAGTCTTGCGGTGAATTTTTTCCTGTCATGCGTGTCTCGGTCTATGTAAGTTTCAAGCTTGCCCTCTTTTTCTATCCTGCCGTGAACAAGCGTCTTATAGGTCTTCTCAAGTTCCCGGCCCTTGAACATCTTTACAAGCTTCATCATGGCTTTGTCATGCCTTGCGATTACCATGATGCCTGAGGTATCCTTATCCAGCCTGTGCACAACCCCCATCCTGTTGGTGCCTTCCTGAAAATCCTCCGCGTCCACGTGCTTTTCTATGATGGCATTTACAAGCGTGCCGTCGCTGTGGCCCGGCGCCGGATGCACCACAAGCCCGGGCTGTTTGTTTATGACAAGGATATCTTTGTCTTCGTATATGATGTCAACAGGGATGTCGTTGTGTGCCGGCACAGCTTCTTTGGGGATGTCTTCAACAAACTCTATGATGTCGCCATTTTTTACCTGCTGGCTGTAAGCTTTGGCTATTTTCTTATTAACATAAACCCTCGCGCCTTCGACAAGCTTCTGCACCTGCCCGCGGGAAAGGTCTGTATGGTCGCGCATGTAAGCGTCGATGCGCTGCTTGCCTGTGATTTCAACGGTGAGAATTATCTTTTCCATTATTCCTCTTTGTTTCATGTTTAACATAGAACGTGCCAGGTAATGCGTGCGGGATAAACCGTGCGCCCGCCGTGCGATTTTCGCACGTTCCTAAGTTCTACCGCACGTCCCTTAAGCCGTACCGCACGCCTCAGTTCTTTTGCACGCCTTTGTTTTTAACCCGCAAATATACAATCCCCACAACGCCTGTAACAATCAGAAACAAGCTGATAAACGACGATGTCGACATCCCCAGTATCGCCCCGCGTTCCGGGTCGCCCCTGAAGAGCTCAATGACAAAACGTATGATGCCATAGTTAAGGAAGTAAAGGAAGAACACATCGCCTTCCTTCCTTTTCTTGTTGCTGAAAAACATAATCAGCACAACAAAGTTCAGAAAATTTAGTACTGACTCATACAGTTGGGTAGGCAGGTGCCTTAGGTTGTCATTTAGCGCCGGGAAAATGACTCCGCATTTGTCGTTTACCGCTCCGTAGCAGCACGCGTTATAGTAGCAGCCTATCCTGCCTATGGCGTGGGATAAGGCCAAAAACGGCATGAATATGTCCCCAAGCTTCAAAAACGGCAGTTTCTTTTTTAGTATCCACCATATGGATCCGCCAAGCGCGCCGATGAAGCCGCCATAGAAAACCAGGCCGCCTTCCCATACTTTGAATATGTCAACAAAGTTCTTTGAATAATAGTTCCACCAAACCATCACATACAGCAGCCTTGCGCCAATTACAGCCGAGATTATTATGACAAGCCCGAGATCCAGTATGGTATCTGGGTCTATCCCCTTTTTTTTCGCGGCCATTGAGGAAAGATATATTCCGGTTAAAAAAGCCACGGCTGTCATAAAACCATAAACCGTTATTTTAAAACTACCCAGGCTGAACAGTATCGGATGCATCCGGTGTATCCCCTTTTGCCTCTTTTGAGAAGAGCATGTAAATGATGAATATGGTAACTCCCACGGTCACCGCCGAGTCAGCGATGTTAAATACCGGGAACCGGCTGTTCTTTATGCCGAACTCAAGAAAATCCACTATCCTGCCTGTCACAAGCCTGTCGATAAAGTTTCCGAGCGCGCCTCCGATTATAAGCCCGCAGGAAAGGCTGTACACCGGTTTTCCCTTGCCGTACTTTATCCAGTAAACAAGTATCATTACAATGGCGAGCAGTACTATGCCGAGCAGTATCCACCTCTTGGCCGGGTGGTCTATCTGGCCGAGCATGCCGAATGATATGCCGCTGTTTTCTATGTACGTAATGTGGAAAAAATCCTTTATGACCGGTATGGACTGGTACATGGCCATCTTTGTCTTTACGATGTATTTGACATACTGGTCAAGCAGCACTATTGAAACAGCTGAAATTATTAGCAGTGGCATTATGCGCTTTCCTTTCCTGTTTCCTGATTTATATGCCGCACGGTGCATAGCATCCCGGCGGGTACGTCCCCATCGCCTTTTACGGCGGCGGTATTTACAATTAGTTTTTTATTCTGGCCGTCAATCATGGCAAATACTTCCCTGTCGACCGCGGCCATCTTCCTGGCTTTCAATTCCGTCATGATGTCTATTACCTCCCCGAGTATCCTTGCCTCGCGGTAAAAATAGTTAATTACCTTGCCCCTTTTTGTGTTAAAAATTAATTCGGCGCGGCTGTTAAACACTTTTATTACGCCTGCGCTGTCCAGGACTATGACGCCTTCCTTAAAACTGTCATATACATGGATGTTAAATGAGGACAACTCCTCCATCTCGCAATCCCTGCTTTTCACCTGTTCCACCAGGTTGTTTTTGGAGCGTTCCAGCCTCTTCCTGTCGCCTTCCTCTTCGCTTGCCTTTTCTGCCAGGTAGCTTGAATGAAGCGCAACTATAAAAAGAAAGGGGATATTTAAAAGTATCTTATCCTGCAAAAGTAAACTGACGCCTCCGAGCTGTATTGATTTCATGTAAAGGTAAACCATATTCACCACCAGCGCGACAATCAGGGAAAAACCTATGGAACGGCTCAGTGCGCAGATGAATATGGTCAAAAACATCGTGATGAAAAACTGAAAATCAAGGTTTGCCATCCAGTAAGTGCCAAGGCTCAGCAGTATGATGTCGGTTATGAATATGATATAGTGCAGCCTTAAACCTTCATAGCTTTCCTTGGGCATCTGGATGAAGACTATGTTGCTGGCTAAAAGCACGAGTAGATATCCCCCGATAAGCGGCACATTGACGTTCTCGCCGGTGCCGTTATAAGCGGCCAGCAGGATAAGGCACAGGGTCAGTATGGCCCTTATGTAGATCAGCCCTTTTTTCCTTGCAAGTACAGGGTCTGCGGTCGTTGCTGCCATCTAGTTTCCTCCTGCGGCGGAATTTTTTACTATTTCACTTACGTACAGGTAAGCCTGCGCTATCTTCTCGCCTATCCACGGCATACCGCCGAGATGATGGAGGCTTGTTTTGGCAAACGCTATTAAAAGCGCGCCCACAACGGTTGCCCCGAGCAGAAACCCAAACCCGCGCGAAAGCCCGATAATGAAATTCAAATAAATGAGCTTCCAAGGCCTTTTTCTCATGTCAATATATTCCTCAATATGCCGCGCCTCAAAAATAGCCGCAAGTTTCTGCGTGAGGGCAAGGTCAGAGCCGTAGATGCTTTTGTGTTTCTGTTTTTTCTTTGCCATGATTCCTCTTTAAATACAAATTCGTGCTTAGTGGTATGTGCTAAGTGCTACGTGATAAAAAACAGCCACATATCACATACCACTCGCCACTTCCCACGTTTTTATAAGTTCTCAACGCACCTTCCGCAAAGTTCCGGATACTCCGCGTGTTTACCCACGTCGTCGGTAAATCTCCAGCACCTGGAGCACTTAACGCCTTCGGCTTTTGCCGCTTCGATGCTTAAGCCCTCTTCTATGGCCCCGTCCTTTAAGTCATACGGCGCGTAAACTATCTTTGAGACGATAAACACCGGCTCAAGCTCGTTTTTGTATTTTTTGAATATCCCGTCAAGTGACTTTGACGAATACTTAACTGTTATTGCCGACTCGTACGGGTGCTTTATTTCTCCCGCGGCCCTCTTCTTTTCTATCTCTTTTAAAGCCAGGTCGCGCACCTTTGATATGACTTCCCAGTCAGCCGCGTCCACGCCTGAGAGCTTTGTTTCTTTGGGTTCGTTCCAGAGCTCCCACTGCACGTGTTTTTCGTCTTTTAACCCTTCGGGCATAAACTGCCACGCCTCGTCAGCGGTATATGCCAGCACCGGCGCTATCAGCTTTATCATCTTTTTCGCCATCTTATACACGACAGTCTGGCCGCTGCGCCTGCCCAAAGAATCATTTTTATAGGTATAAAGTTTGTCCTTTAAAACGTCAAAATAAAAGGATGACAGGAAAGTGGAACAGAACTGGATGTATTCCCTGTATACTTTGTAAAATTCAAACGACTCATACGACGCCTCTATTGTTTCTTCCATTTCCGCGAGTTTATGCAGCGCGTACTGGTCAAACTTGAGCATCTTATCGTAAGGCACTTCGTCTTTTTTGGTGAAATCCTCAAGAGCGCCGAGCATGAACCTGAATGTATTTCTAATCCTTCTGTAGGAATCTGTCACGCGCGCCATTATCTCGTCAGAAATAGGCTGGTCAGTCTTAAAATCTTCCGATGCCACCCACAGGCGCAGCACGTCAGCCCCTCCGTTCTTAATTAAGTTCAGCGGGTCTATGACATTACCCAGCGACTTGTGCATGGCTTTTCCCTGTCCGTCTAATATCCAGCCGTGGCTGATGACAGACTTAAAAGGCGCCTTTCCGTTTACGCCGACAGCGGTTAAAAGCGATGACTGAAACCATCCCCTGTATTGGTCAGAACCTTCTATGTAAAGGTCCGCGGGCCAGGCAAGTTCCTTATAGTTTTCCAGCACGGAAAACGAGGACGCGCCTGAGTCAAACCACACGTCAAATATGTCGTTTTCTTTTTCTATCTTTGACCCGCCGCATTTGGGGCATTTTATGCCGCCTAATATCTCTGCCGCGGTATGCGTGTACCATCCGTCGCTTCCGTCTTTCCTTATGAGCTCATGTATCTTTTCTATTGTTTCCTTCGTGACTATGGTCTCGCCGCAGTCAGAGCAGGAAAATACGAATATGGGTACGCCCCACGACCTCTGCCTGGATACGCACCAGTCAGGCCTGCCCTCTATCATCTTGGTAATCCTGGACTCGCCCCAGTCATTCATCCATTTCACGGTCTTGACCGCTTCCACAGCCTGCTGCCTGAAGTTGTTCTTTTCCATGGATATGAACCACTGGTTGGTGGCGCGGAATATAATCGGGCTTTTGCAGCGCCAGCAGTGCGGGTATGAGTGGTTAATTTTTTCCTCTGCCATTAACGCGCCTTTTGAGCGCAGCAGTTCAACAACCTTTGGGTTTGCCGCAAATACATTGTCGCCTTTCATCGGCGCGAATTCGTCCGTGAAGCGTCCCTTGTTATCTACAGGGTTAAGTATGGGCAGTTTATACCTTAAGCTTGAGACATAGTCCTCATGCCCGTGGCCCGGCGCTATGTGCACGCAGCCCGTACCTGTTTCTAAAGTTACGTAATCAGCAGTGATAACCAGCGAATCCCTTTCCAGGAATGGATGGCTGCACTTTATCAGCTCAAGGTCAGCGCCTTTGAATGTGCGGATTTCTTTTATATCCTTTAATCCGGCTTTTTCAGCAAATGAATTAAGAAGTTCTTTTGCGACTATGTATTTCACACCCGCTGATTCAAAAAGGACATAGACAAAATCAGGGTGCACGGCTATCGCCACATTTGCCGGAAGCGTCCATGGCGTGGTGGTCCATATCACTATGCTGGCGTCATTGCCCGGCTTGGCCTTTGACGCGGAGTCGTCTTTGATGCTGAACTTGACATAAACCGAAGGCGTGGAGTGGTCGTGGTATTCCACTTCAGCTTCGGCAAGGGCTGTCTCGCACTTGTAGCACCAGTAAACCGGCTTTAAGCCGCGGTATATCATCCCCTTTTTGTACATTTCCCAGAATATATCCACCATCTTGTCTTCATATGATTTATTCAGCGTCAGGTACGGGTTGTCCCATGAGCCGATTATTCCAAGCCTCTTAAACTGCTCCATCTGGAGTTTTACGTATTTCATGGCGTAAGTCGTGCACTGCTGGCGTATCTCAGCTTTTGTCATTGACGCGGCTTTTGAGCCGAGGTTTTCCATGACTTTATGCTCGATAGGCATGCCGTGGCAGTCCCATCCCGGCACATAGGGCGCGTAGTAACCCTTGAAGTTTTTATAACGGACAATAATATCTTTCAAAACTTTATTTAAAGTATGCCCCATGTGTATATTGCCGTTGGCGTAAGGCGGGCCGTCGTGAAGTATGTACTTTTCCGCCCCTTCGCGTTTTGCCAGCATAGTCTCATAAAGCTTATCCTCTTCCCACTTTTTAAACATCTCCGGCTCGCGCTGGTTTAAGTTCCCTTTCATGGGAAAACCGGTCTTTGGAAGGTGTATGGATGTGTCTTTTTTGTCCATGATATTAGCTTCTCCTTAATATAAGTCAAATGGTTTCGTAATGTAAAATCTTTTAATTTTAATACAAATCAGGGTAATAAGCAAGGATTTTGAACTTATGCCGCCTCTTCATACGTCGTTTATTAAGCATTTGTAGAGACGCAGCTTGCTGCGTCTCAAACGCTGAAGGCGAGACACAGCAAGCTGTGTCTCTACAAAAACCAGTTGTTTTATCTTAGAACTCGTAGGGCGAGCCGGCCATGTCCGTCGAAGCTTAGGCGAAGACGGATGGCTCGCCCGGTATTGTTTTCGTAGTCGCAGGCCTTCGTTCCACCGGCCTGCGCCTAGATAAGGCATTGATGGACGCAAACCAATGACAAGCCACATCCTGCGTACACACCCCGGTGAAGCGTAGAGGGTGCGGCTACAAAACATCAAAAACATCCACGCCAAATACCGGCAGTACACCGCCCATAAAACAACAAAGGCCGCGTTTCCGCGGCCTTTGTTTATGTCTTTCCTGCTTTAATCTTTGTCTTTTGTCGGTTCAGGGAGCGGCTTTCCGTCTATCAGGACTATCTTTCCTTTAAGCCTTTTCACGTACCTGGCAAAGTCCTTGTCCACTTTTTTAATGGCTATTTTTGCCTTCATTACCGAATCCTTGTTGTCCTTCTCATACTTTAAGGCGTTTATCATCTTATCAAGGGCTTTGGACTTGTCACTTACATATCCCTTGATCTTCTTGAAAGTAATAACATCGTCGCCTGACTTTGTGTTATACATGTTTATCCATATGAGCATTTCGTCCATGGCGTCGCGCGCCTCATATATCTCTTCTTTCGGTTCATAGTAGAGGATTTCCTTGGAAGTAACATTTTCCTCGCCGGCTTCGCCTTCAGCAAGCCCGCCGTCGCCCAACTTTGTGCCCTTTACGTTCTGGTAAGTCGAGCTTACCACTTCCTGGCGTATTGATTTGATGCCGTCATTTACCAGGTTTGATACCTCTGTCATCTGGTCAACGATTTTCGCCTGAAATGAGTTTTCCTCCGAATTTTCAGGGATGTAAGCAAATGCCGAAGACACAAAACAAGCTATCGCTGCTGCCGTTAAAAACCTTCTAAGTTTCATATTCACGCCTCCTTAATAGTTTTTGATTTCATAAATATTAGACGCCTTACCCTTATTTTTGGTTTACATGTATTAAGCATATATTAAAACCCCCTAATAGTCAAGAAAAACAGGGTTTTTCGCATTTTCTGTCTTACTCCTGTCTCCTATCTCCTGTCTCTTAAACTCTTACTTTAGAGCGAACAACGGCACTATATCCTTCTTGCCGTCCTTGATTTTTACCTTCACAACCTCTTCCCTTGTTGTCCCGTCCGCCATGGTGAGTGTTACTTTCAAATCATACTTTCCCGGGGCGAGCCTGCCTCTTATGATATAGAACTTGTTAGGCAGGGTCCTCCACGAGCGGGTGTCTGCCTGCTCCGAAGCGAACTGATAAATCGTTCCCAGCATGTCCATCATCGCGTTCTTGCCGCCATTGCTTAAAGCCTGCTTTGCCACAAACTTTGTAATAGCTCGGGCCACGGCCTTTGCCATAATCAAAACGTTACGTTCCTCCAGGCTTTTTACAGCTATGGCGCCCACATCCTCGGCCACAAACCCTTCATAGCCGGCTGTCTTATACGAGGCGGACGCTCCCGCGAGCACCGGCCTCGGGGCCTTAAAATGCGGGAAGGCTATGGGTATCTGATGGTACTTGTTTGCCTTTTCGTCATAATAACTATGCATTAAAAACTTGCTTTCCTTGACAGGCGCCATTCCGTCATATACCACTATGACAAACTCGCCGCTGCCTTTCATATCCTGCTGCTTAACATATGACAAGCCTTCAAAATCCTTTTTATATCCGTCATAATCGTCGTAGAACTTGATGGCCTCGGATATGCGGAGCAGGTCTTTTTTAAGCTGCTGCGGCACAGGCGTGCCGTAAAGTTTTTCGTATTCCTGGTAGGCTTTATAGGATGCCTTATAATCTATGTACGCGTCATTTAATTTTCCCGTACCCTCATATGACAGCGCCGAGAGGTACCGGGCAAAAGCGTCGTCCTTATACGTGGTCTTGCCCTCGAATTTGTCCACCAGCAGGTTCATCCTGTTGTTAACCTTGCGCGCTTCTATCTGCGCGTCCTGGAAATTATCGGCGTAAAGGAAGTCAAGGCACTTCATGACGTTCACCATGACCTGCTCAAAGTTCTCGCCGTCATAAGGCAGGTTCATGTCGTTTGAAAAGAACGACCCTATTTCCTGCGTGGCGCTTTTTGTGTAAAGTTCGTCTATCTTCAGGTCAGCCTGCTCCAGGAAAGAAACGCTTCCCTTATAGTCCCCGGCCATCTGCAGTATGGCGCCCTTGTCAAAGTAGTAGAGCATCTCATGCTGGCCCTTGTACTGTTCCTTTGACTTCTCCACAAGCTCGTCCGCGGACTTATAATCGCCGGATACGAGCATGGGGTCGAGCTTGCCGTAAAAGTTAAGCGGGGCGCAGCCTGTAAGCGCCATAACCAAAACGGTTGCTGCAGCAAGGATGATTTTTTTCATATTCTTCTCCGTATGTCAGTTATATGTTAAATCTGAAAAAATATGGGAATTACTTTCTTTTCCCCGGCCTTTAGTTTTATCTCGATTTCTTTTTCCACAACAGCTATTGTGCCTGTCTTATCCTCATCATATCCCCTCGGATAGATGATTACCTTAACTTTTGACTTGCCCGGACTTAATGTCATCCTGGTTACAAGGAACCTCGAGGGCAGCGTCCTCCACGAGCGGGTATCTGCTTTGTCATCCTGCACGAAAAGCCCGACCAGTGGCACCCTTTTCGCCGCTTCCTTAAGCAGGGTGCTGGCCATCCTTTTTGTCATTATCTGCGCGGCCCTGGCTTCCAGGCTAGTATGCGCCATCCTGGCCACGTCCTGCGCGTCATAGAACTCCGCTTCAGACTTTGCGGCCTGCGCTGTCACGCTTATGGACTGCACAGCGTATTCCCTGAGGACATATTTGGGGAAATTATTAAAACCCGCTTCTTTATATGCTGAAAGCCCGTCATACACCACTACCAGTACCTCGGCATTTGACTTAAGGTCAGCGTCTTTCGCGAATTTAATATCCCCGAACTTCTTTTTATACTCATCCACGTCATTTTTAAATCTTAGCGCTGTCGCGGTCCTTAAAAGATCCTTTTTTAAATAACCCGGTATCTCCATCTTATACGCCGGGCCATAGCGTTCATATACCTGAAGACTTTTTTTGTAATCAATATAAGCGTCATTAATGTCGCCGTTTGCCTCATATGAGAAAGCCGAAAGGTACCTGGCAAAAGCGTCATCCGTGTAAACTGCCTTATCCCCGTAAGTATCCGCGAACCAGTTGAGCTTATTGTTTACTTTTTTGGCTTCTATCCTGGCGTCCTTGAAATTGCCTTCGTACATGAAGTTAAGGGAGCGCAGGATGTTTACCATCACCTGCTCAAAATCCTCGCCCGTATACATCAGGTTCATGTCGTTTGACAGAAAAGAATACGCCTCGTCAGCGACATTCCTGGTATAAAGCTTTTCTATCATCCCGTCAGCTTTTGCCAGGTAGTCGTTTGAAAGGCCGTATTCCCCGAGCATCTGGGAAACAGAACCCCTGTCAAAGTAATACAGCAGTTCGTTCTTATCCTTATACTCGGAGCCTTCTTTTTGCTCTTTTTCAATAAGCTGGTCCGCCTCCATATACTTCTGCGTGGAGAGGTAAGAATCAAGCTTCTGCCGAAACGGCATTGCGCAGCCGGTAAAAAAAACAGCCAGTACTGCCGCTGCAATTATTATCTTTTTCATACTTTGGTTCTCCGCATATTATAATTAGCGGAAAAAGAAAACCGGTATGGCTTTCTTTTCGCCCTTTTTCATGTTCACATCAAAAACCTGGGTTACAGGTGCGCCCTTGCCTGCCGGGTTCAATGTGACGGTAATTTTCGTCTTGCCCGGTTCAAGCATGAGCCTTGCCACCCTGAACCTTGCCGGTATGGTCCTCCAGGAACGCGTGTCAGCTTTATCATCCTGAACAAAAAGACTCAGTATTGCCACCTGTTTTGCCAGCTGCTTGACAACGGAGCTTGCCACTTTTTTCAGCATAATCTGCCCGACGCGCAGTTCGAGGTTCTTAACGCCCATTTTTGATATGTCCTGCGCCACGTAGAAATCAGCGGTCGCCTTATTTGCGGTGACCATAACTGATTCGAGCGGCTCCGGCCTTTCCACAAACTTAGGCCAGCTGTTTGAGTCTATCTTATATGCCGGAAGGCCGTCGTAAACAACTATCAGCACTTCGGCTTTTGTATTTAGTTCGGACTCCGGTGTGAACTTTACTTCCCCGTTTGCCTTTGTGAATTCGTCAATGTCATCCTTGAACTTAAGCGCCGTGGCAGTCCTTAAAAAATCCTGCTTTATCATCTCCGGCATTTCCATGCCGTATACTGAAGTGTATTTTTCATATGTCTGCAGGCTCTTCTTGTAGTCGATGTAAGCGTCGTTTATATCGCCTTTTGCCTCATAGCAAAACGCCGAGAGGTAACGCGCGAAGGCGTCATCGGTGTAAATCGCCTTATCGCCCATGGTGTCCGCCAACAGGTTCAGCTTGTTATTGACCTTTTTAGCCTCTATCCTGGCGTCGTCAAATTTTCCCTCGTACATATAATTCAGACAGGTCATTATGTTTACCATAACCTGCTCAAAATCCTCGCCGGAATATTTCAGGCTTAAATCGTTTGAAAGGAACGAGTTCGCCTCGTCCACGACGCTTCTGGTGTAAGACAGTTCTATCTGCTCGTTGGCCGTGTTTAAGAATCCGTTTGAAACGCCGTAATCCCCGAGCATCTGGGTGACGGACCCCTTGTCAAAATAATAAAGTATCTCGTTCTTGTCCTTGTATTCCGATCCGTCCTTTTTCTCTTTCTCTATGAGGGCGTCCGCTTTCTGGTACTGTCCGAGCGTTAAATATGAATCCAGCGTCTTCCTGAAAGGAACTGTGCAGCCCGCGAGCAGGACGGCAAGCGCCACTATTACTACGGCTAATTTTTTATTCATTGTTTCCCCTTTTTTAGTATGTTTTCCCCTCGTCCATAAAACAAAAACTCTTTGAAAAAGAAACAGGGACAGGTTTTTTAAACCTGTCCCTGCTTTGTATGGTTCAATATTAGAATCCGAATTTCGGCCTGTCGATGACCTTTTTGATCCTCTTCTGGCCCGGCCATACTATCTTGTTTGTCTCTATGTCCGTTAACTGCATGTCCACCTGATAGAATACGGCTTTCTTGCCCTCTATCTGGTCGACAACGGAAGTAATGACGCCTTTTAACATGTAATCGGCAGCCTCTTCCTTCTTAAAGTTCTTCTTTGTGGTTTCCGAGGAATACTCCTGCTGGTCTTCCCTCTCCGCCCTTACTTCTTCCCTGTCGTCCTTTGAAGCTACGAACTCAACCGCGTCTGACTTTATGAGTTCCCTTTCTATGGCCTTGCGGAACACGTCTGTTTCGATGTGCTCGTCTGTTTTATTTACGATAGCCCCTACGATGACCCTCGGGTTCCTGCTTTCTTTTTTCATGAACCTGTTAAGCCACGGGAACTCAAGCGCTTCCTTTACCATCTGCTCGGCAACAAGCTGCGAGTCAGTGTCGTTCCACCTTCCTGAAAGGTCTGTTACAGTGTCTGTGGCTACCCTCTGCACGGTCATGCCAGCGCAGGAAGCAAAGATCACAGATACCGCGATTACCGCCAATACCGTTAAAATCTTTTTCATGTTGCTCCTCCTTTTATGCTTGATTTATTTTTGTATTAGAACCTGAAGCCCACTCCGCCTGAAATGTTAAACCAGTTTACATCGCCGTTATATACCGCGTTCTGGAAAGGAGCGCCCGCGTTTGAAAGCGACTTTGCCCAGTCCACGCCTATCTGTAAAGCAATCGTGTTATCCAGCGCGATATCAAGTCCGGCGCCCAGATTCGCAGCGATGATATTCTGCGTGAAGTTGCCGAGGTAGCAGATGCCGCCCCTTAAGTACGGTGTGAATGTCGTGGGAAGTATGTAGTATATTACCCCTAAATCCGCCGAGAATCCCGGAACAAGCGTGCCTACGCCGACATTTACGCCGAGCGCCGGCATTACATTATAGGTATACTCAACGCCGAGAAAAAGCGGCGGTCCGAGCTTGATGGCCAACTGGTTGGGCCTCTGGTCCCTCGGGTAGTATGTCCTTTCAAGGTTTGCCTGGTTGGTTCCGATCAATTTCTCCACCTTTTCCGATACTCCGCAAAAGCCTACAGCAGTAAAAGCAAGTGATAAAACTAATAAAATTGCGAGAATTTTCCTCATTTTGTTGCCCTCCTTATCATTTTGATAAATAAAATATACCACAAATACAGCGCTATGTGAAGTCTAATTTAAAATCCGCACTCACCTCCTTAACTATTATTGCTTTATGCGTTTTAGACGTATAAACGGTTTTTTTAGTTTACATCATTTTTAAAGTTTTTTTATTTGCCCTAATGAAGAGAGTCTAACAAAACCCCTTAATATATGCGGTGATTTTAGTCACAACTGACACTGTAACCTTATAATTGCCTCAGGTTCCATTTGTGTCGGACACAGGTTTGATTTTCTTATGGCCTGCGCTACTGCGCAATCCATAAGAAAATCAAACCTGTGTCCGGCACAACCATACATTAATCAAAACCAACCAAGGCGGGCGATTCGTGAATCGCCCCTACAAGTACATATAATAGCATTGATCATATTTGTGACCGCTGCAGGCCGGGTTTCTTCATGGCCTGCGCTACTGCGCAATCCATGAAGAAACCCGGCCTGTGGCGGTCACAACCATACATTAAACATAAACCAACCAAGGCGGGCGATTCGTGAATCGCCCCTACAAGTACAGAATCAAGGCTTATAAAAACGATTTTTCCGGTAATATAACACCTTAAAATAGTCCTGCAAAGAGCCTTTCGTACTTTTTAAGCATGTCCTTTAGCTCAAATTCATCAAAACCCTTTTTACGCGGTTCGTATTTTATCATTTTTCTTTTTGCCTCGAAGATTTCCCTCGCGGCAGTTTTATAATCAAAAGGCGGATACAGCCACCCCGCGCTGAATTTTTCCACGAATTCCCTGTTGCCGCCAATATCGCTTGCCACAACAGGCTTTCCAGCGGCAAAAGCCTGCGCCAGCGTGCACGGTAAACCCTCCCACAGCGAAGTTAAAAGAAACAGGTCAATGGAAGCCATAAATATTTCCGGTTTTTCAACCCAGCCAATGAACTTGACTTTATCATGTATGTCATAATGCCTTGTCATCTCCACAAGGTCTTCCATGCCGTCCCCGCCGCCCGCGAATATAAACTGTAAATCAGGGTCAAGCTTGATAGCTTCAGCCGCAACCTTTATGAATCCCGAAGGGTTCTTCTGTTTTTTCAGGTTCCCGATCATGCCAACGGTAAATTTATCCGGCGCAAGGCCGTATTGCCCGAGGAATTTCGCCCTGCCTTTCCCCTTTACTCCGAACTCCGACCTCCGACCTCCGAACGCCTTAAGGTCCACCGCAGCCCTTATCATAACGTATTGTTCCGCTGTCCCGACGGATTTTTTCAGCCCATATCCGGTAACGTCATTACCGACGCTTACAAGCTTCGTCGTTATTTTTGCCGCTATTTTTTCCAACATGACATAGATGAAATGCATAATCGGGTTTTGATATTCATGAAAAGGAAACCCGTGTACCGTGTGAACAATCTTTGGCACATCAGCGTAATGAGCCGCCACCCTTCCGAGCAGGCCGGCTTTTGAGGAATGGGTGTGGACAATATCTATTTTATTCTTTTCAAAATAGCTGATAAGTTTTATTACCGCAAGAAAATCAAGTATCGGGCTTATCGGGTGGACAAGTTCTTCCCAGAGATTGACAGTCAGTTTTAAGTTTGAAGTTTTAAGATGGGAACTGTTTTGCGCCTTATCTTCAAACTTAAAACCTAAAACTTCCTCATCTAGTTTTCCGCCTTTGCCCGCTATGAGATGCACATTATACTTCTTGCGGTCAAGGTTCTCCGCGAGATATAAAGCAACCTTCTGAGCGCCTCCAAGGTCAAGGCGGGTGATTACGATGGCGATGTTCTTTTTTATCACATGATTCTCCTGTATGTGGTCTCAATAATCTCAAGAATCTCAGAAGTCTCAATAGAAAATACAAACATGTTCGTTTTTCCTGTTGAGACTATTGAGATCATTGAGATCATTGAGATTGTTGAGACTGCCCTACTTCAGTCTCTCCCCTAAAGCCAGCCCTTCCAAAATCGCGTCCTCCATGGACCCGTATTCCCAGTTGCCCCATCTGCCGGCGGTGTGGATGTTGTTTTTTTCAAGGATTTTCTTTATCGCCGGAAGCACCCACTCGCGCTCTTCATTATATATGACATACGCGTCCTTAAGTATCATGGCGTGTTTTACGGTTATGTCCCTCTTTGAACCTATTATTCCCATGCCTATGAGCCCCTTTATAATACCGTTGTCAATATTCTTCGGCGCGGCACCGCGGTAGGATACTTCCGTAAATACCGAGGAATGTCCTTTTGGCGCGTTTGACTCCGTGATTTCAGAGGGGAAACCTATCCTGTAGAAGGGATACTCTTTTTCCGGCACATACACCCAGTGTTTCCCTATGGGCCCGCTTTTCTTAAAGCCAATGTTCAGCGAATATACAGATGTCGCCTCGAGTTTTTTCGCGTAGCCGTTCAGCTCCCTGTCGTTTACAACCCTTAAAAGTTCCTTAAGCGGCATGGTTGAGATAAGGGATGAGTACGGCGCCTCGTGTCCGGAATCGTAATATACGATCTTTCTCTTTATGTCAATTTTATTGACCGTGGAGCCTAGCAGTGTGTTCTTTTTTACCTTTTCAAAAAGCCCGCGCACGACAGTCTCGATGCCGCCCTTTGACGGGTAATAAAAGTGGGCGTTATAGCCCACATCTTCCCTGCCTTTGGGCATGATGCCGTGCATTATTTCGGATATGCCGGGGTTTGGCACGAACCTGCCGAGCCATTTTACCGTAAGCTTATCCAGGGGATATTTGAAAAGTTTTAGATTATAAGGGAACATAAAGTTTTTAGCGATGCCTTCGCCTAACGCGGTTGATACCCACTCCTTAAAGTTCTTCTGCGACGCCGGCCCGGCCATTTTCGCGCGGATGAAACCTGTTATGTTCTCAGCCACTGTATCATAAGGCAGGCCGTAGTTGTTGACCTGGTAGGGATATCCCGTGTAAACGCCCTTGCTAAAAATGAATGATTTTCTGGCGATTTTCTTAAGGGGGACCTTCACGTTTGAAAATATAAGTTTTTCGGTTTCTTTGGACCTTATGTGGAGGAAATGACCGGTGTAATCAAAGGTAAACCCGTCAACCATATCAGTACGGCACAATCCGCCGGGTTTTAGGTTTTTCTCTATGATGAAGTAATCTTTATTAAGCCTGTGCCCGGCGGAAATACCCGCTAAGCCGGCGCCGATAATCACTACTTTCATGAAGCCTCCGAAATAATTTTCAATTCTAAATTTTCAATTGTACCTAAAACATACGGCGGCATCTTTTGTCCCACAATTTAAAATTGAAAATTTAAAATAGAAAATCAATGTTTTCTCTTATGGTAATCCTTCATATCCACGTTCCCTATGAACATGGCCGCGACTACCGCCGCGAAGGCCACGATGAGGTATAAAAGCAGGGCGGTTGTAAAATTCAGGAAAGTGGACCATACCGCTATCGCGGAAAAAAGCGCGGTAACCGAAACTATCACAAGCACGGCCTGGGGTTTTGTAAGCCCCATCATGACCAGCCTCTGCGCGGTGTGGTCGTTGGAGCCGTATATGGGGAGCATGCCTTTTTGTATCCTGATAACCGAGACTAAAAGCGTGTCAAAAATAGGCGCGGAAAGTATGAGAATCGGGCTGAGCACGGCTATAATATTTACCCTGGAATAGCTTTCATTTAAGGCCAGCGACGCCATCATGAAACCCAGAAAAAGGGAGCCTGAATCCCCCATGTATATCTTCGCGGGCGGCTTGTTATATATAAGGAAGGCGGTGACAGCGCCGAAGAGCGCGATTGCCGGTATCATGTCATTTATCCTGCCTGCCAGTACAGCCACTATAAAAAAAGCAAGCGAGGCTACAGCGGCCACGCCCCCGGCCAGCCCGTCCATGATATCCAGCAGATTCATGGCGTTTGTGATGCCGACTATCCAGATAACTGTAAGCACGGCGTTGATAATGGTATTATCCATGAACTTTATATGAACGTTAACCTTTATCATGATAGCCGCCACGATGAGCTGGAATATAAGCTTTACAACGGGGCCGAGCGGTTTTATGTCGTCAATTAGCCCCAATACAACCATTATGAAAGCGCCGGAAATAATACCTACAACTCCAAATATCTGCTGGTGCATAACAAACTTCGCGGCAACCACCGGTATGATAAACGCCAGGAACATGGCCGCCCCGCCCAGGTAAGGCATGGGCTTTTTATGCCCTTTTAAATGCGTCACCGGGTGGTCAAGTACCCCGAGCTTAAAAGCCGCTTTCATGGCCAGCGGCGTAAAAACAAGCCCCAGTATGAAAGCTGATATACCAATTACCGCATATGCCATCACGCCCTCCGTTTAGTTCATCTTAAAAAGCAAAAGCTTGTCTACACTATATATCCGCGTAAAATATTTGTCCATAAAATTTTCAAAATCCTTTGCCTTGATTATCCTGTACTGTTCCTCAAAACCGCCGTCTTTAAGCCTGTCAAGTTCGTCAAAGTTTATCATCACATATCCGATATTCAGGCTTTTAAGCCTGGCTATGATCCCGTCGGCTGACGCCGGCGTAAAATCTTTCAGGAGAAAATCATCGTTAAATACGGTATACGCTATGACTCGCCTGTCAGTGAAAAAAGTCCTTGCCTCGCCCAGGAAAAGCACTGCCCTGTTATCGTCGGAGGGGAACTTGTTAATGGCTTGGGTGCCTCCGTAATATGTGAGAGTCCCTGCCATATACTCCTCCCTGGTGGAGTCAAAAAGTTTGAAAGGCGTCAGGTGTTTTTCCGCCATCTGTATGGACATAAAAAGCTGCACTATAACAAGCGACCCTAAAAGGGCTGCTTTTGTCTTTTTCCCGAAACTCCCGGCTGCCGCGGTTGTGATTATCACAAGGGCGATGGCGGCAGGAAGCAGGAAACGCAGGACCTCGCCTGTAAAGAACCACACAACAAAATAGAAAATAAAAAAGAGGATAAGCGTAAGGCTGCGCTTAAAGTCAGCAAGGAACATGGCAAATATGCCTATGATGAATAATGGCGATACTACATCCCCGCCAAAAAGCGATGGCTTAAAGACAAGGTAAACCGGCGCCGCGAAAAGGTTCAGGATATTATGGCTTAAGGCGAAACCCGACACATGGCCCACATACGCCTGCGCCGCCTGTTTTAAAACTTCGGGCGTATTGAAAAACCCGGTTAAGAACGGGTAGAGGGGGTTTCCCGTAAACATTAAATTCCTTATGGAATAAGGCAGCAGAAGCAGCAGCGGGAATAACATGACAATGAAAGCCTGCGGCAGCCCTGTTTTTTTGATTATAAACAGGCGCATGACATATAAAACGCCAAACACATACATAATAACCGCGGTGTATTTTGACGCCAGCATCGCCCCCATTGCCAGGCCGGCTATTGCCGCGTCCGGTATCGTAAATTCATCTTTTTTCTTTTCGAAAAGCAGGAACATAAGCGAGGTAAAGAACATCAGCGGCATTTCAGCCGTCACCCTCGCGGCGTTAAGCACAAAAAGAGGGAAAGTAATAATGAGCAGCAGCGCCCACCTGCCGGAAGCGTTCAACGGCCCGGCAAGTTCCTTTATTATTAAAGCCGTGAGCAGTGCCAGGACAAACTGGAGAAGCCCCGGCCCCAGATTCCCGGCAAAACACATGAATACGGCGTAATTCATCCCCATCAGGCACGGAAAATACGAATAAATATTTTCCGGCATGTTTATGACGCTTCCCGCCGCGTAATACTGCGCGGGGACAGCGAGGTGGTATACCAGGGTGTCGTAATAAACAGGCGGGAGCATGGAGAGCAGCAGGAGGTATAAAAACACTGCCGCAGACAGGAAATAAAATACCGCGCTTTTAATATCCACGGAAACAGTCTGCAGCTTCTTTATGGCATCCACAGCCTCCAGATACAGCGCTTTGAATTCCTTAAAGGAGAAAATTATCATAAGTACGAGTATCCCGAATATGACCAGCGGATTAAAAAATCCCGCCAGACCGGCTAAGAATACAATTGTGCCGGTAAACCCGAGCGATATGGCAAGCCCCGCGCCAAACCTTAACGCCCCGGTAAATCCCGATTTCATCAGGCGCAGCACCCTTTCCCCGAATGCCAGGTAAATGGCCAGCACAACAATAAAAAAAACGGAATTTAGAAGGTAATACAGCCCTGATTTTGGCGACGGATAGTAAACTTCCAGGACTGCCATTGCCGCGAAAGAAACCGCGAGTATCAGATACTTTTTCACCCTGTCCATCACTGCTCCCCGAATCTGGAGGTTTTAATCTCCTCCCACTGGCTGGCTTCCCTCGGCATGCCGCTGTTCTTTAAGCATATCACGAGATTTTCATACGCGTTCCTGTTATTGCTGTCTAATTTTATAGTCTGCTTGAAATAGTCCTGCGCCGCTTCATAATCGCCCTGGTGCATAAGGGACACCCCGAGGTTGTAATGAATCTCAGGGTCTTTGGCGTTGAGTTTCAGCGCCTGTTTATACGCGTCTATCGCGCTGGTGTATTCTTCCACATCGTCATACGCCACGCCCAGGTTATAAAATGCCGACGTGTAATCAGGCCTTAAAATTATGGCGCGTTTGTACATGGATATGGCCTTCTGTTTCCAGCCTTTATCCATGCAGCAGTTGCCCAGTATGTTATAACCGCCCGGATACGACGGATTAATCTTGAGCGCTTCCTTTATAACCTTGATTGCCCTGTCAGTATCGCCCATATCTCTGTAAGCCATGGCAGCCGCGCCAAAAGCCTCTGTATATTTCGGGGATAACGCCAGAGCTTTTTGATATTCCACAACAGCCCTGCTGTAATCCCCTTTATAATAATGGGCAAGCCCGATGTTATAATAAATATCCGCCATCTTTGGCGAGAGCACAGCCGCTTTCTGATAATATGCAATTGCCATGTCATAATTCCCGGCCTTCCTGTAACATACCCCGAGGTCAAGATATATGGTCATGAGCATGGCCGGCTTTGATGCTTTTTCAGCCTGCTTTAAATATTCAATGGCTTCCCCGTGTTTATCCGCGGACATGGCTTTCTCCGCCGAGAGAAGCAGCTCATCGGCTGTCGCGGCAAAACACACTGCCGAAAGAAACATAAAAAGAATGCAGGGCGCAATTTTTTTCAATGCTACTTGCCGGCCGGTTCCGCTGTTTTTGTAGTGTCAGCCGGGTTGTCTTTTTCCGTGCCGGCGCCCATGCTTTTAAGCCTCCTGGCCATTTCCTTCTTTCTGGTATTGACCGGGAGCAGCCTGTTATATTTCTGCCAGTACTTGATTGCCTTTTCCTTTTCGCCCAGCTGCTCCGCGAGGATTGCCGCGTTTACATAAGCCGCCATGTCCCACGGTTCTATGGAAATGGCCATCTCAAAGGCGTCAAGGGACTTTTTATACTCCTTGATACGCAGGTAGGCGACCCCGAGGTTGTAATAAGCATTTTCGAGGGTTATGTCATCCGACGGGTTGGCGTCTATTACTTCCTTTAAATATTTTATGGCTTCTTCGTAATTATTATCCAGTATGTTAATGGCCGCTATGTTTTCCTTGGCCTCGTAGTCGTCCGGATTTATCTTAAGCACGTCGCCGTAATTTTTCTTGGCTTCATCAAGGTTTCGTTCCTGGTAATTGATGACCCCCAGGTTAAAATGGCCGATGTCAAAATCAGGTTTCACGTCCACGATCCTCTCGTATAACACCTTGGCTTTGTCATATTTTTCCTCGTCAATCATGATGTTGCCAAGGCTCGCCTGCAGCAGCGGGTTTTTCGGGTCTATCTTGAGCGCTTTTTTCAGCACCTGCTTGGCGTCGGCCGTACTCCCCTTTTCCCCGTAAACAATGGAAAGGTTATACATGGCCTTGACGTTTTTCGGGTCGTATTTTATGGAATTCTGATATGCGAATATGGAGTAATTATACTCGTTTAACTGCGCGTAAGCGCTGCCGAGCTGCCCCCAGTAAACAGGATTTTTCGGGTGCTTTTTTAAAAGCGCCTTTAAGTTGCCTATGGCGTCCAAATAGTCGCCGTTGTCATATGATTCCTTAGCCACTTTTTCCACCCGCGTCTGCTCATTGACAGTTTTCGGAACCTCGACTATCTTTTCTTTTTTCAGCGTCGAGCAAGACGCAAATAAAACCGCCGATATTGCCGCTATGATAATTGCTTTTTTCATTTTTTATCCTCTTCCTCGTCTTTTTTATTTTCTAAAACACGGATATAACAACATCCCGTTCCTGTTCTGTCCTTATCATCCTCGTCCTACCCTGTCCTTCCCTGTCCTTCCCTGTCCTTCCCTGTCCTTCCCTGTCCTTCCCTGTCCTTCCCTGTCCTTCCCTGTCCTTCCAAAAGTGCGTGCTGCGGGACTGATTTTTTTATGGCCTGCGCTACTGCGCAATCCATAAAAAAATCAGTCCCGCGGCGCGCACAGCCCTACTTTTTTATTGCCTTGTCTATTATCTTCCCCGTCTCTTCCCAGCTGAAATATTTTTTAAGCGTTGCAAGCCCGCCTTTAATCAGCCTGCCGCGCAGAGCCTTGTCTTTTTTTATCCTTTGTATCTGCCTTATGAACTGCTCTTGTGTGTCCGCCACGAGCAGGTTATATCCGTCTTTCCCTTCCACCCCTTTGGCGGTGAAAGCCGTGGCCACCACAGGCACCCCGTTTGCCCAGGACTGCAGTATCTTGTTCTGCCTGCCCGCCCCGAACCTGACCGGAACAACGCTGACATCCCACGAAGCAGCCTCCGCGTCTATGTTCTCCATAAAACCCTTTATTTCCGCCGGCGTGCCGGCAATAAGCGGAGCCGCCTTTTCGCCGCCGCTGCCCGCTATAACCAGCCTTATATTTTTATCAGAATCAACAAGTTTTTTCCATATGTTTTTTAAAAACCATGTAAGGCCGTCTATGTTGGGCCTGTAGTTAATATTCCCGAAGAATCCGATGGTGAAAACGCTGTTTTTACGCGCCTTTACTTTTTTTATATCCGCGCCGTTCGGCGCCGCAATTATGTTTGCGCAATTCAAGTAGTCCCTGTCCTCTCCGGAGTTTATAAAGACGCTGTCAAATTTGGCCGCTGTTTTCCTTTCGCAGGAAAGCACCTTTTTACGGTCCATGATATAGTAAAGCAGGTATGCCGGGTTTTTTTCATATTTAAGCGATCGTTCCATGTAAAGCGCTAGGGAATCCACGTAATCAATGGACTTTGGCAGTTCGATGTTTTCCGCGAACTGCGCCGACCTGAGCCTGTAGGCAAACACATGTTCTATGCCGTATTTTTTTACAGCTTCCCTTACCTTCTTATCCATTGCCTTGCTCTCATAGGAACCCGTATTAAAAGGAATCATCCTGAAAAACGACAGCATGGCGTTGTAATAAATTTTTAATTTTGATATTTTTACAGTTTCAACCGCATCATAAAACGGTTTAAGCCGCGGCAGGTATGATTCCTCGCCTTTTCTGATAAACGATACCAGAAAGAGCCTGTGTCCGTTCTTTTTAAGTTCCTTCGCGATGTTATATATCCTGATTCTGTCCCCGTCAGAGGGCCCGTATGGCAGTACCGGAGATATTATGAGTATGTTCATTTTTTCATCCCCTTTAAAATCTGCAGGTTCTGGACCGCAATGGCATTATTCGGGTTTAACGACACAGCTTTTTCCAGCAGTTCCACGGCTTTTGAAAGCGACCCTTTATAATACCATGCAAGGGCCATATTGTTATAAACCTCGGAATTTGAGGGGTTTACCTTCACTGCCCTCTCGCAAAGGGCGAGTGCCTCGTCGTATTTTTTTTCGTTGTTATAAAGCCCTGCCAGGTTAGTGTAAGCCTCAATGAGTTCCGGGTTTGACTTAATGGCCTTAAGGTAAAGCTCTACCGCGCCCGTGTAATCCTTCATTTTTGTTTTTAAGACACCCAGGTGCACATAACTTAAGCCAAGCGTCTGCTGTGTGGCTATTGCCGTGGCAGCCTGCAGATACTTAAGCGCCAGCGAATAATTTCCTGCCGCGGATAAGGCATTGCCTGTTTCCATGTATACGCTGGCATAATTAGACATTCCCAGCCTTGTAGTAGTGTCCATAAATAGCCTGTCAACAAGAAGGTTCCTGTAGGAAAGGATCTTTAATTTCCGCATTGCCTGCTTTAAGTCCCCTGCCTTATCTGATGAAAATTTCATCAGCAGCCCGTACGGCGAAAGCACTGCCCCTGCCTGCGGGTAGTATTCCTCCATGGTTTTTCTGAAAACCGAGGTGTAAATGGGCTTCTGTTTGTAATTTGAATTTATAATATCATGTATCTTGTCTGTTAAGGATGCCGTCACAGGCACTGTCATCTTTACGTCAGGGCACTCATTGTTAAGGTTCTTAACGCTCCACGGCACATATAGAAATATGGTTGTGACAGGGCAGAAATGGAGTTTTTTCTCCACATACTTAAAATACATCATAGGCAGCACGGCAAAATCCCCTTCAAGCATGGCCATGGCGCCCGGCTCGTCCACGGATTTTATGATATTCATCCCGAAGTCGTAAGAATAATAATAATGCGACTGGTCAGCCTTTTTAAAGTTCGCGACAAAAAGAAAAACAGGGATGGTCGTGGCAAGGACACACACAGCCAGTGGAAGAACCTTTAGGATTGCAGATTGCGGAATTCGGATTGTGGAATCAGCGCTACGGCTGTCAGACGTCTCTTTTTCAATCCGCAATCCGCGATCCGCAATCCGCAATAGGGCATATACCCCGGCCCCCGCGAAAACCGCCATAACAAAATACGCGGGTATCAGGAATACGTCCATAATCCACATCATTTCGTCCTTAAGGTTCAAATAAAACGCGAGGCTTATAATGACGGTAATAAAAAGCACGCCCAGTGATATTACGCGCTGTTTCCTTCCTGTGGTTATCATGCCGTAAATGCCCGCTATGAAAAGCAGGAATCCCGGAAGCGTTATCTCGCTTAAGACAAGCCCCGCAATCCTGGATACCTGCTTGAAAACAATTGTAAAGTCCTTTGCCTGCTCTAAAGCGGTATACTCAGCCCTGGTCACCACCCACAGGAGCTGCTTTAAGTCCACCGGGTCGCCCCAGTTTAAAAATGTGCCTGCCTGCGCCCTTATCACCAGGTACGCGTAAATAAAGACGGCCGTGAATCCCAGCCCCAGCGCCGTTAAGAACCTGCGCGGCGTGATGGTCTTATAATACCCGTCCTTCATGAATACAAGTATGATGAACGTCAGCAGCGCCGGAAAAGCCACGCCCATGGATTCCCAGTGGTTGCCCAGCGACAACCCGTATATAAATGTCCCGAGATAAAAATATTTATACTGTTTTGTCCTCTCCCAGAGGAAAAGCGAATAGTATACAGCCGCGAGCATGCAGGCGTTTAAGGTGTATATGCCGCCTTTGGCGGACATGGACTGGTTCCACACGGTAAATGAAAAGGCCAGCATTAAAGCGGCAATAAGCGCGGCGGATATGGACTTTTTCTCATCGCCATCCTTTGACTTAAGCGTGTCGGCCATTATCAGGTAAAACAGAACTATAAACAGCGCCCCGAAAACCGCGGCCTGAAGGTTTGCCCTGAACGCGGCGCCTCCGGCGGGAATCATGGAAAATATTTTTCCGATTATCGTTGGAAGCGGGTATCCGGGCGGATGCTGAATGCCCAGCGTATAAGAGCACGCGATAGTCTCCGGGGAATCGTCAGCGTGAAAAGCCGGGTTTAAAGTACGCGTATACACAAAAAATACCGCCAGGAAAAGAAGCGCGGGAATTATGGCTTTTGCCTTATTTTGCATCTTCAAGCACCTTTTGCAGGAATCCTTCGGCCCTTTTATCGCCGGGCAAAATTTTCAGCAGCGACCTTAAGGATTTTGCCGCGGACTTATAGTCCCTCATCCTGTAATACGCAACCGCCTGGTTGTAATAAGCGTCCGCGAATTCAGGGTCCTTTTCCAGCGCCCTGGCCGCGTACTCAAGCGTCCTGGATACATTTCCCATTGCGCCGTATATGGCCGATATCTGGCTTAAAAGCGAAGCTGTCTCACCCTTTATTTTCATAGCCTTTTCATACAGCGCGACAGCCTCGTCATAGCCGGCTGTCAGATACAGCGCGTAACCGCGGGCCATAATGGCCTTATCAGAGTACGGTGAGATCCTGTACATGTTAAATGAAACATCAAGCACGTTTTTGTTGTCATTTTTTGCGGTGTACTGCGAGAATAGGTATTCGAGGTTTTCCCAGTGGCCGGGATTTAGCATAAATACCTTCTTCGACATTTCAAATGCCTTTTCAGGGTTGTTATTATTTACAAGCGCCTGGGAGTAATAGAAAACAAGCTCGTCGTCCCAGGGGTTTAAATCCGCGGCCTCTGAAGCGTAATTGACCGTTTCGTATGTTCTTCCGAAGTGGGCGCTTTCTTTCGCCTTCCTTAAGTAAGCGTCGGCGCTTAAGGCTCTGCCTGATAAAATAAATCCCGCGACAAAGATAATGGCAAGGAATGCATAAATGTATTTCATCCGTTTCTTAGGGGCTGTTTCCACCGGCATGCCTTCCGCGGAAACAGCAGCGGCGGCAAGCGCGAAGAATACCGCGGCTGTCGGGGCTATCTGGAAAGGGAAATTAAAAAAAGCATGCGTCAGAAGGCCAGCCGAACCGGCCATTATGCCGATCACCGCGGCCCTGTCGCCTTCCTGTTTTTTCAGGTACTTCAGGGCCGTATCAAAAAGCAGGATAAAGAACCACAGCATGGCGCCAAGGCCTATGACGCCGTACTCTGCCGCGAACTGTATAAAATCATTATGCGCGTGTCCCGACTTATAGTATGAACTGTCCCTGAAATATTCCGGGGAAAGCGACTTTGCCTGGTAGAAAGAATAAAGCCCGGGGAAATTACCCGCACCGGATCCTTTTACAAAATGGTCCTTGATGAGGTAAAGCGAGTTTTTCCACAACGCCACCCTGATGTTCGCGGCCTCATCCTTCAGCGCCAGGATATCCCCTGCCCTTTTTATGGCCTGCGGATTTGAAATAAAATAAAGCCCCGATATGACTAACAGTATGACCGCCGCAGCTATTGCCGCCTTTTTGTATTTTATTATGGTTTCTTTTTCAAATGAAACGAAGAGCCATACAAGCGTTATGACGGCCACAACGAACCCGATGTAAGCGCCCCTTGTCTGGGTGGCAAAAAGGGCGATTATCATTATTGCAGCGGCAAAAAACAGGCCTGTTTTAACAAGCGGTTTTTTAGACGATAAAAAGAGGGCAAGCGCCAGCGGCGATAAAAGGAGCACGTGCCCGGCTAAGAAATTAGGGTTGCCCAGCGTGGAAGCCGCCCTGCCCGCGAAAGTATTTCCCCAGGATATGAAGTCCATGCCCGAGGTCTGCATAAGCCCGTAAAAAGCCATCACAGACCCGGCAAGTATGACTGCCAGCATGGCCTTTTTTATATTTTCTTTTGCAAGAGTCCCGTAATACACAACAAGATAAAAAATAACCAGGTAACACAGATTAATAAAAACCCTTGCCCCGAATGAGTATATATTCATGACGCCGATAACGCCGATTAAGTTTGCCGCCAGGAACAGGGCAAAAGGCATGTCAAAAGGAGTTTTAAAGAAAGGAAAAGAACCCCTGGCTATGCAAAGGGCAAAAAAAGCGAAAAACAGCAGTCCGGTCGAAAAATAGATGAAAAATTTCTCAGTGACCCAGAAAGGGTCGTTAGCCCCGGTAAAAAACACCAGCCCGCAGAAGAAAAGGGTAAAAAGCATGAGCGTTTCAAAGGCTTTTTGAAGGTATAAAGCAGCTTTTTGCATACATCTCCCTCTCATTATTATAATGAAAGATTTTATCACAGAATTAAGGATTTTGCATTCTGAATTGTGGGTTTTGGGTTTTGATCCCATTTTACGGTATTGTCCCCTCACCCTACCCTCTCCCGGAGGGAGAGGGATAAAAAAGCAAATCTTCAATAACCGAAAAAACAAAGGCGGCCTTTCGGCCGCCCTTTTATTTAATTGAAAATTGAAAATTTAGAATTGAAAATTACTTTTTCTCCTTCACTTCTTCCCTTAATTTCGCCTTTTCATCCGCAGTCATGGTCTTATATTTCTCATATGCTTCCTTAATCTTTTTCTTCTGTTCCGGGGAAAGTTCTTTCCACTTCTTATACTTCTCAGCCAGGGTCTTTTTCATCTGGGGGGAGAGTTTTTCCCACTCGCCATAAGCCTTTTCCATTTTCTTTTTTTCATCCTGGGAAAGCTGGTCGAACTTCGCGTTACCGCTGTCAAAATAAGCCTCAACAGTGCCTGTTACCTCGTTTGACTTGGAATATATCTCCCTGACCTGCGCCTTTTCCTCTTCAGTCATGGAATCCCATTTCTTGCCCGCCGTAGTACCCGAAGCCTTATCCGCCGCCACAACCACAACCGCAAACATCACGGCCAACACCAGCATAAATACTTTTTTCATTTTTACCTCACTTATAATTATTTCACAACTTTCAGTTTCAAGCTTTAAATTTTAAATTGCCTTATAACCCGCTTATCTTCTCGTAGAAATCAAGCCGCTCGATAATCGCCAGGTTCTGCAAAAGTTCCATCTTTTCCGCTATGGCTTTTTGCTGCTCCACGGATTTTACATACCTGAAGTACTGTGTCCCGACACCCGCCATTACCACTATAAGCACGGCAAGACCGAGTTTTTTAAAACTGAACAATCCAAAGAAAGCCTTCATAAAAGAAACAGGCGTCGGCTTTGACTGCCTTACTTTCCTTAGGATATCCTGCCTCTGCATGGACCATACTTCCTCGGAAAAGTTGACCCGGGACAGTTTAGAGGCCTTAAGCACGGCGCGCAGCGCGTCCGTTTCTTTAGCGCACTCGGCGCAGCCTTTTATATGGCCTTCCAGCTCTTTAACTTTTGAAGCGTCCTCAATCTCGCCGTATATGTAATCGGCAAGGAGGCTGTTATCTACTCCGCATTTTTTCATGACGCAACGCCTCCCAACAGGTTTTTTACTTTTTCAGTCGCCCTGTTTAAGTGCGACTTTACCGTGCCCTCGGATATCCTTAAAAGCTGGGCAATCTCGCGTATCTTTAACCCTTCCGTGGTCTTTAACACAAATACTTCCTTCTGTACCTCGGTTAAAATCTCAAGGGCTTTTTTCAGTTTTTCCTTCATATCTTTCTTTTCAAAATCCTCTTCTATATTAACAAGATCCCTTACTTCGAATTTTCTGCCGCCGTCGTCATCCTCATAGTCCGAGAAGTTGCCTACGCGGCCCCTTACCTTTGCCTTCCTGGTAAAGTCATAAAAAGCGTTCATTGTGACCCTGTAAAGAAAGGTCCAAAACGACGACTCCCCGCGGAAGGACTTTATATTAACGATAGCCTTTATAAAAGCCTCCTGTGATACATCCCAGGCAGTGTCATAGTTCATACACATCCCGTAGAGGGTATTATAAACCCTTTTCTGGTATTTTTTAATGAGCTCATCGGCCGCAGCCTCGCTGCCTGCCTTTATCTCTTTTATTATTTCGCTGTCTTCCCTGTACTTTATCTCTGTATGCTCCATTTGCCTTCTTCCTTATATATATGACGTATCTTATCAATAAAAGGTTTACCTACATTTTCCCTCCCCTTTCTAAGGGCTATTTCTAGTACCCCCTTGCGGGGTAGAGGGTTAGGGTGGGGATAAACCCCGGTTTTTACTTATTTTTAGAACATTTTCCAGTATATTATCTCGTCTTCCTTATTGTCATAAGCCTTTTCCCGCCTGGCTTTTTCCATATATCCGCGCTTTTTATAAAGATTTATGGCCCCGGTATTTGACTCCCTGACCTCCAGGGTTACGGAGCCAAGCTTCCTTTTAAAGGCTTCCTGTTCCACCCTCATTACCAGCTGTTCCCCTATGCCTTTGCGCCTGTACTTTTCATTTACCGTCACATTTATTATATGCGCGTAATCCACTATTATGTTGCCGGTTATATATCCCGCGGTTTCCCCGCTTTCGCCGTCCTCCGCCACCAGGAAGATATTATATCCCGAAGCCTGCTTTGAAAGCTCGCAGAGAAAAGCTTTTTCATCCCACGGTTTTGGATGGGATACTCTGTCTATGTCAACGATGCGGGGTATGTCTGATTTTTTCGCGTTACGATATATTATCATGCGCCCTGTCAGGCCCGGTATAAAAAACAGGCTTATTATATTTTATATGTCTTTCCATCATCGAGCACGGTTATCTTATATCCCTTTATTTTTTTCAGTCCGGCTTTGATTTCCTTCATGTATTCGGGTTTTAAATGGTAAACGAATATTTTGGGCTTCAGCGGCAGGAGTTTCTCAAGCTGTTTTTCAAGTGACTTTGGGGTCAGGTGGCAGCTTGATTCCGCCAGGAAGGCAACCTCATCGGGAAAGGCCAGCTCTATGAAGCACGACTTTAGTTTCTTCCCGAGCTTTTTGCCTTCCGCCCATATGGCGTCGGTGTCCTTTGTGTCTCCGCTGTAAAGCATGTACTGCGAGCCCCTGCCTATCAGGAATCCGGTGCAAGGCACAGTATGGTTTACAGGCACAGCCATTAGTTTATACCCGCCGGCGTCCTGCCATTTATTTTCCTCAATCGGGTTATATTTAAACACCGGTTTTCCCCCGAAATTGTTTATCTTTGTAAAATCAGGCCATGTGGTGCCGTTCATGAGGTGGTTTTTTATCGCGTTAATTGTGAACTCGGTGGACGTGATGACAACCCCGTCGCTCTTATTACTCACTATATTCACCGCAAAAAACGGCAGCGAACCGGTATGGTCAAGGTGCGCGTGCGAAATGAAGACATTCCTGATCTTGCGCTGCTCAGCGATCGTGGAATTCAGCGCAACGGTTCCCGCGTCTATAAGAGTGTCTCCATTTAGCAGTAATCCGGTCAGGTTTTTTCCGGGCAGCTGGCCGCCATAACACCCTAAGGTCTTAATTTTCATCTACAGCCTCCTCCCGCATGCCTGCTATGTTAAAAAGCACCACGCCGGATTTTTCGGATATTTTCTGGAACTTCGCAACGTTCACGAATTTCTGTATGTCGGCTTCGCTTACTATAATATATTTTTTCTTTTCCACTCCCCCGGCCGCTGCGGCCTTGGGGTATTCCTTATCTATGAAGCCTGTTTCACCCGACTGGCTGAAAACAAAGACGTCCGATATATTAAAAGCCATGTTAAATTTAAGGTCTGTGATCTTGTCCCTGAGATCGAGCGCCGCGCCCACGGCTTTTTTAAGGTCTGCCGAATCCTGAAAGATAACGACAGCGAGGTCGCTGTTATTGTGGCGCTTTATAATGAATTCCCTGGTTTTATTATATATCAAGTCCCTTACTTTTTCAAAAGTTATTTTGATCTTTTCCGGGTCGATTGCCGCGGGCTCTTCAAATGTGACGTATATGACATATGCCGGCGCCCAGATGTTCTTCACCCTTATGTCCCTGTTCTTGGCTATAAAAGCCTTTACCGCTTTGGGGTGCATTACCTTCAACAGCTCCCGGGACCTTTTTTTCCTGTCAGCCGCACGGCTGAGAATGGAATAATAGTAAAATGAAAAGAAAGCCAGCAGGTCGGCCAGTACAAATACAGTAAAATCCGCAAAAATGTTCTGTGCCATTAAAGCTGCCGAACCAAAATACAGGCCGGCCAGGGAAGCCAGGAATAGCGGGAATCCAAACCTGAATTTCAGGGACCTGTAGCTGAAAAAGAAAACAAGAAAAAGCGCCGCTGCCGCCGCGTAATTGCCGGCTACGCTGTATTTTATGAACGCGCCCTGCATGATGCTGGCCACCGCAACGCCCAGGCTCAGCGTGGCCGGGCCTGATATGTTGGTGGACCTTACTATGATTATTTTGTCGTTTAATTCCGCGTCAGCGGCGTCAAGGAATTTGCCGTACGAATATGACTGCGGCCTGCCTTTAAACTTGTGCACCATGATGGAACCGTCGCTTAAAAGCGGCACGCTTATGATATCGCCGATCTTAAGCATGCTATTTTCAACTGATATCCTGTTTTTTGTAAGCTTGTAGTATTTCCTGACCGCTTCAACCGCCGCATTTAAAAGCACCGCGCCTTTGTAATTAAAAAGCACGGGTATCCTGTACGGGTAATACAGATACTCCTCATAAAACCCGACGCCGGAGACGCTGGCCCATATTTTTTTCGACATGACCCGCGCGTATACGTATTCCGGCATGCTGAAGTCCGGGAGCGATGACGCGTCGAAATATTTGAATGAAGAGGCATCCACCTGGTTCGGCGCTTCCTGTGTCCTGGATAAAAAAACAACGGGAATAACATTCTGCGCCTCGGCAAGTTTTATGGAAAAATTCCTGTATCCTTCTTTGGCTGCGGCTATGGCTGCCGGCTCTATGTTCTCCAGGTAGTCGTTTATCTTTATGTTAAAGACCTGGGATACAAAAAGGGATACCGAGTTGTCGAGTTTTTTTATCCTGTCCGCTATCGCCGAATACTCCTCCATGGAAAATGAGCCGTCCAGAAAAACAACCTTATCCATGGATATCTTTCCCGGCACGGAATCCTGAAGGCTTGAGAAGCCGTATGAATGGATGCGGTCGTAGAAAACAACAAAAGACGCAATTATGGCGGATGTAATCAGGATGTAAAATACGTGAAGGCTTTTTTTCACTTTATATTAGCTTTCACCGAAAGCTTTTTTCATTTCAAGGTACTGCTTGTACTTTTCTATGTTCGCCGAGCTCGAGACCGTGACAGTCTCGCCCGACATGGTTATGACCCTTGCCTTTGCCATGGCCGTCAATATCTCGTCAAGCTTCGGCTTATTTTCTTCCATGTTCGTCTGCTGAATTACGGATGAAAGCGGCAGCGACGTGTTTTCACCGCTCTTATTGACATGCAGCAGCAGCACATTTACCACCCTCATGTTGTAATCCTTGGATGTAAGCATCTGAAGCTGTTCATTCATGGCGCGCAGCCTGGCGCTCATGTTCTTGAGAATCTTCTTTACGATTTTGGCGTTCCTCTGCATCTGCTGTTCAAAAAGTTCCTCATTTAAAACTATGCAGACCGCTTCATCCGCAGCCACGGCGTTAGCCGACCTTGGGCCTTTGTCTATGACTGCCATTTCCCCGAAAAAATCTCCGGCGCTTAAAGTTACAAGCACCTTCTCGCCCTCGTCTGTTTTTACTGTTATGTTTATGCTGCCGCTGTGTATGATGAACATTTCTTCGCCATGGTCGCCGGCCTTAAAAATATATTCGCCTGCCGAGTATTTACGGCCGAATTGGTTTAATATGTCATTTTCCGTTGCCATATACGTAGCCCTCCTGATGTGAAAAACATGGTTTTACAAGGATAATAATAACATAAAGGAAATAAGGTGTAAATAGGGATTTGGGTAGATCAAGTGCTCGAGAGAGTAGATAGGAGATAGGTGAAAAAACTGTGGATATAAGTGCGTTACGAGGGGTTTTGATTTACAGTGATTTTCTACTTTCTCCTATCTGCTCTCACCTTTCTCGCCAAATTTTGCCCATGCAAAATTTGGCGGAGAGGGTGGGATTTGAACCCACGGTCCCTTGCGGGACACCTGATTTCGAGTCAGGTACTATCGGCCACTCTGACACCTCTCCGCGTTGCCGCAGGCAACAGCTCGATTGTTCGGCTGCTCGGCTGTTCGACCTGCTTAAGTCCTTTATGTATAGTTGCCGCAGGCAACAACCCGGCTATTCGGCTGTTCGACCTGCTTAAATCCTTTATGTATAGTTGCCGCAGGCAACAGCCCGGCTGTTCGGCTCTTCGACCTGCTCAGGTTTTACATAATAAATGGTTCAAATAAAATAGTCAACAGATAAAAAGAAATAAGTCAAAAGTAACCGGAAATAAGCGCCTTACCCCCGTATGCCCGCTTATTTCTTATCACTTTTGACTTATTCGTTATTGCTGGCCTTTTTTAGCCATTTCTTCAAGCAGCTGCCTGTATTTTTGAAGGGTGCTTTCGTATTCTTCTATGATCTTCATGTGCTTGTCAAGTGTCTTGGTTTCAGCATGCATGTTAATCATTGACCTGAAGAATTCCGACGTATTCTTCCCTTCTTTCCTGGAGAAGCTGCTCAGCAAGGTCTTTCTCATCCTTGCTCACCCTGATAAGAATCTTTTTCTCTTTCCTGTTTCTTCCCTTCTCACGCATGAGGCACCTCTTTTTAGACCGTATATTTTAGAAAGCCTTTATTTAAGCCTTAAAACCGGTTCAATTTCGTTATACAGTAGATATACACAATAAAAGGGTAAAAGTCAAATAATTGACAAAAAAACTGACAATTTGGATTGTTAAAAAGCGCTTTATTTTAAAGGATTAAAATAGAATCATCTTAAAATCTGCATTATTTTTGTGTATGTATAGACAAATTGACTGATTTTAGATTTGAAATTGATACGATGATTATTATGCAAATGTGGCGGTTTTTAGTCATGCATTGACTTTCGCCAATACCCGGCTTGTGGCTGCCGCAGGCCGATTTTATTTATGGCCTGCGCTACTGCGCAATCCATAAATAAAATCGGCCTGCGGTGGCCACAACTTGCAAAAGACTTTTTTGGTAGGGAGGATTAATTTGGGGTATTCGGTTGACCCTTAATGACGATGTCGGTTAAACCGCCTAGTGGAGCAAATCGGGATGCCGGCAGTAGCCGGCACCCTCAGAGCTCCACCAAAAATGACAATAACGGTTATACCACCTAGTGGAGCAAATCGGGAGGCCAGCAGTAGCTGGCACCCTCAGAGCTCCACCAAAAATGACAATAACGGTTATACCACCTAGTGGAGCAAATCGGGAGGCCGGCAGTAGCCGGCAAGATGATAGGTAGATGAATCTATATTTAATATATGTCCGATTTGCATCGGACAAGGGCATCTTCGAACCGTGGGTTGTCTTTGTACATATTTGGGGTTATCCGGTCGACCCTCAGAGCTCCACCAAAAATGACAATAGCGGCGAAATCGCCGCTATTGTCATTTTTGGTGGAGCAAATCGGGATCGAACCGACGGCCTCGTCGTTGCGAACGACGCGCTCTCCCAACTGAGCTATTGCCCCAAAATCAATTCTATATTCTGGATTCTAAATTTTGAATTAAATGCAAAGGCTGAACCGCGTTAGAATTTTAACTAAATAAAGGGGTAAAAGCAAGAAAAAAATATTACCTTATAGCCGCTTTTTCAGCTATAATATAACCATACTAAGGAGGTATTTATGACACATGTAAAGGGCACAAACAAGGGAAAAGTAATGCTTTATACATTAAGCACCTGCATATGGTGCAAAAAGACCAAGGCGCTTCTTAAGGAACTCGGCATAGAACACTCCTATGAGGACGTGGACCTGCTTGAAGGCGACGATGAAAAAAGGATATCTGAAGAAATGGAAAAGTACGTTTCAGACCCTTCCTTCCCGCTTATCATAGTCGATGATAAATTCTTTACCAGCGGCTTTGACGAAGACAGGCTTAAAAAGAAGTTCGGAAAATGAAAGAACGGATAATTATCCCTCAGGCCGACACAGACGTGCTTTATGAGAAGCTGGACAAAGAGGCCAGGTCAGGCGGGTATAACCTTAACCCTGACGTTGAGTTCACAAAAGGGCTCGTGGAAAGCCTGCTTATAAACGAAAAACGCTACGGTTACATGAACTGCCCGTGCCGCCTTTCAACCGGCGATAAACAAAAGGACCTCGACATAATATGCCCGTGCGACTACCGCGACGCGGATGTTCTGGAGCACGACGCGTGCTACTGTGCGCTGTATGTGTCTAACAGGGTGGTAAGCGGTGAGATTAAAGCGCATTCAATACCGGAGCGCAGGCCATCAGCCGAAGAAAGGGAAAAACTGCAGAAAAAAGCCGTTGCCGCGTTTACTTCCCTGTCATTGCCGGTATGGCGCTGCAAAGTATGCGGCTATTTATGCGCCAGGGAAAACCCGCCTGAAATCTGCCCGATATGCAAAGCAAAAAAAGACCGCTTTGAACGTTTTATCTGAATCGGGTTAAAAATGACAACGGAATCCTCGCATAACTATTTTATGTCCCTGGCTTTAAAAGAAGCCCATAAAGCACAAAAAAAAGATGAAGTTCCTGTCGGAGCCGTAATTGTATTAAACAACAAAGTCATAGCTGAAGGACACAACCTTATACGCGCAAAAAACGATCCTACCGCACATGCTGAAATCGTGGCGATAAGGAAAGCCTGCAAAAAAATAAAAAATGAAAGGCTTATAGGCGCCTCTCTTTATGTGACCCTTGAGCCGTGCTCAATGTGTGCCGGCGCAATCCTTCTTGCCCGAATTAAAACGCTGATATTTGGCGCTACAGACCCGAAAACCGGCGCATGCGGTTCTGTCTATTCCATACTTAATAACGGCCTGAACAACCATGAATTGGAACTCATTAAAGGGGTATCTGCCGCCGAATGTTCCAAAATACTAAGCGGTTTTTTTAAGGCAAAAAGGGATGTGAAAAAGAAATAGCATTGTTTTTATATTGACTATTATTTAATAAAAAGTATTATATTGATGTGCCGTGGAGAGGTTTCCGAGTGGTTTAAGGAGCACGCCTGGAAAGCGTGTGAGGTGAAAGCCTCCGAGGGTTCGAATCCCTCCCTCTCCGCCAACAACCCGCATTCACTTTCAAATTTAAACTTTAAATTTTAAACTGCCTTTCTAATCCCCCAAGTCCGGCATAGTCTCTTCATGCGTGCCCTTTATAATAACCTTTTCCGGCACATGTACCCATCCGTACTTCCTTATATACTGCGTCCACTTAACAAAACAGTCGGCCACAATTATGAGCACCAGCAAAAGCATTGCGGAGGAGAGGAACGCGTTTAAATTTCCGTTAAAGGTCTTCTGCGGCAGGTAGTTGCCGAATATGTTCTGCAATCCGGCTGAAAGGGTTGTGGCCAGCATGAAAAGCATGGGGATAAAAGTCACAAGGCCGTAGGCCTTATGCTTGTTGTTTTTCATTATTATGGACGTGCCTATGGCTAAAGCCGCGGTGGCCAGCAGCTGGTTTGCCACGCCGAACATGGGCCATATCGTGGATATGTCGCCGTTATAAACAAGGTAACCCCACGCGAAAACAATCACGGCGCTTGTAATTATAACTCCGGGCACCCATTTTCTGTTTGCAAAGGGTTTTATTGCTTTTCCTGTTATGTCCTGCAGTATGTAGCGCGCCACCCTTGTACCCGCGTCAATTGTAGTTAATATAAAGAGAGCCTCGAACATAATTATAAAGTGGTACCAGAAACCCATGAGGCCTTTCATGCCGGGTATGCCGGAAAATATATAGGCCATACCCACTGCCAGCGACACTGCTCCGCCCGGCCTTCCCGCGACATTTTCCTGGACCATCATTGAAAGCTCGCTTAAGCGCTCGGGCACCATGCCGAGCGTCGCGAATACTTCAGGCTTGCAGTTTATCGCGAAGTAATCAGCCGGTACAAGCGACGTAGCGGCAATCAACGCCATTATGGAAACAAAACTTTCCACAAGCATGGCGCCGTACCCGATGGGCAGCATGTCCCTTTCATTATTGAGCATCTTGGGTGTAGTGCCTGAGGATATGAGCGAATGGAACCCCGAAATGGCTCCGCACGCGATTGTAATGCATACGTAAGGCCAGACTTTTCCCGGTATTATGGGGCCGCCGCCGTTTACATACTGCGTAATGGCCGGCATCTGTATCTTCGGCATGACAAGCAGTATACCCACGCCAAGCAGCGCGATAGTGCCTATCTTAAGGTATGAACTTAAGTAATCCCTGGGCACCAGCAGCAGCCAAACAGGAAGCACCGAAGCAAAAAATCCATATACGGCGAGTATGACCGCAAGGTCTTTCCTTCCGTAGGTAAAATATTGCGCCAATGATGAGTTCTGAACATAGTGCCCGAAAAAGACGCCGAATAACAGCAAAGCAACGCCAATTAAAGACGCTTCAATTATTTTGTCTTTCCTGAATTTAGTCATGTATAACCCGACAAACATGGCTGCCGGTATGGTCAGCGCTATGGTAAATGTCCCCCACGCGCTTTCCGCCAGGGCGTTTACAACGGCTATAGATAAGCCGGCAAGCGCTGTAATAATAATGAAGAGCACCCCGACTGCCGAAGCGCCGCCTGTTATTTTTCCGACATAGGCGCCGGCTATTTTATGAAGCGGCTCGCCGTTATGGCGGACAGAGGCAAATAATATGACATAATCATGTACAGCGCCCGCTAAAACAGATCCGATTAAAATCCACATAAGCCCCGGCAAATATCCGAACTGCGCGGCAAGCACCGGCCCTATAAGCGGCCCTGCTCCGGCAATAGCCGCGAAATGATGCCCAAAAAGCACCCATTTGTTTGTGGGCACATAATCGTGCCCATCAGTTAACCTGTGCGACGGGGTGACCCGTTTCGGGTCAAGCGCGAGCACTTTAGCGGATAAAAAAGCGCCATAAAACCTGTATGCGAGCGTAAACACGCACAGCGCGATAATCAGAATGACAACAGCGTTCATGAATCCCCCTTTTTACGCGTGCAGCATGGCAAAAAATTTAATGTACGCGATAATGGAATATATTATTCCTGCTGTTCCGGATGCTATGAATATGGAAAGCAGTACGGTCCTTATCATTTTTTCATGTATCATCAGGCTCACCGCGCCGATTACAAGGCACAACTGGAGGAACAGCGCGGCCATGGCGAAATCATTGCCCATGACATGGTATTTATGCGCTTTTTCTTCCCACTCTGCGGCGCTTATGATCTTCTCTTTTTCATCTTTCTTTTCAGCAGACGCGGCGTGTTCCGGGACTGTTTTTTCAGCCTGTTTTACCCCGAGGATTTCTGCCTTTTCCTCCTCATACTTTGAGGACTTTTCCGCAAGTCCCGCTATTACCTGTTTGACCGCCTGCTGTCTGTCAGCTTTAACCGCCCCAGAATCCAGTATTGCCTGAAGCATGTCTTTCTGCCCGTCAGCGATATTCTGCTTTATTGATTTTGACTGGTACCACTGGTAGGCGTTTGACTTCTCATTATTGGAGACTATGTATTTTGCCTCGGCCTTCTTATCACCTATCTCGGTTATGCCCAGTATGGCCGCGAAAAGCGCCATTAAAAGCCCTGTAACGATTTCGTATTTGTCCTGTTTCGAATGTTCTTCGTGTACATTCTCCGTTATTTCCTTGAGTTCTTTTACCTTCATAATCGCCTCCGTGATATGCATAATGGTGCAGAAGCAATTTTATTACTAATAAATGGGGTTGTCAATATAAACCATCAGGTTTGCGCTATTGGGTCCTCAGAAATTCTCTACTTAGGATACATTTGCGGCCAAAAGCAGACATATGGGCAAACGAATAAACTTTGAAGTGATATCCGCCTCACGGCTGAATACAAGTGAAGTGATTATTCCCCTTTGTTTCAGAAAGGGGAATAAGAATGGGATTTCTGAGGTACATACTGTTGACAAATACAAATATTTTACTCTCCCGGCAACGTAGGGCCTTTGTGCGGCTGGTGGACCACCTGTGCCGGCAGCATGAAAGCCAGCGGAATGGTCAGCGCGACTATTATCGCGCCAAGTATGAAGACATCCTGAAAGGCGTTTACCAGGGCTGATTTTGTCATGACCTGCATCAGATAAGCCTTTGCCGTGCCTGCGGACTGGGCCAGGCTTAAGCCCACTGAATGTCCCTTCCTTATAAGTTCCGCCACGGTTGCCGTAAAAACCGGGTTTGTGGCTTTCGCTGCCTGGCCAACTATGGCCACATGGTAAGTGGCCCTGTTTGAAAGCATGGTCGCGAAAACTGCAATTCCAATAGACGCGCCGACCTGCATTAATATGTTATTTAACGAGGAAGCGGCCGCCACTTTATGCTGGGGGACTGAGTTCATTACCGCCGTTGTAATTGGCGCCATCAAAAGCCCCATTCCAATTGACCTTACCATCATGGGGTATATAATTGCCCAGGATGTCATGTTAAGGTTTATGTCCTTATATAAATACAGGCTGTACGCGGTTATAATTATACCAATAACCGAAGGGATTCTCGGCCCGACTTTGTCAGCCATGCGGCCAAAAAGCGGGAACACCACTGCCATGAAAAGCGACGGCGGAAGCATAAGCAGCCCGCTTTGAAGCGCGGTAAACCCCATCTGCTGCTGGACAAAAAGCGGTATAAGGAATATGGATCCAAAAAGCCCTATGGACCTTGCCACGGTTATAACCGAGGCTGTGGCAAAAGTCGGGATTTTAAAGAGACTTAGGTCCACAATCGGGTTTTCCGTGTGGGTTTCCACAAGCAGGAAACCGACAAACCCGATAAATGAAATAATAAAACATGAAACTATGAAAACAGAGCCCCAGCCTTCTTTCTGCCCTTTTGACATGCCAAGCAGAATCCCTATAAGACATGCTGTTAAAAACGCGAACCCCCAAAAATCAAAAGGTTTCTTCACAAGCTTGTGCGGGGCGTCGACCAGCATGATTTCAATTGCCATGAGTATGGTAACTATGCCAAACGGGAGGTTAACGAGGAATATGGACCGCCATCCAAAATAATCAGTCAAATACCCGCCAAGGGTAGGGCCGATTGCCGGGCCTAAAATAATACCCACGCCAAAAAGGCCCATGGCCTTGCCGCGCTCTTTAGGCGGGAAGACCTCTGTCATAAGCGCCATGCCCGTTGGCTGCATGGCCCCTCCTCCGATTGCCTGCAAAATCCTGGCGATAATTAATGACGGAAAATTCCATGCCAGGCCGCATAATACTGACCCGGCCGTAAAAAGCACGAGGGACCCGATGTAAATATTCTTATATCCTATCCTCTCGCGCAGCCATCCGGTTAAAGGCATGGACACGGCAAAAGCAAGCATGTATCCGGTCAGGACCCATTCAATATCGTCTATGTTTACGCCGAAATCAGCCATAATCTTTGGCAGGGATACATTTACAATGGACGAGTCAATGGTAGCCATCATCATGCCCATCATAATTATATACATAACCGACCATTTATATCCCGGCGGCACCTGTTCGTACATGTTCTTTTCCATATGGACCTTTCATCAAATACAGATAAAATCAGTTTTAAGTTTAAAGTTTTTAGATGGTTTTTTAATCTTAAAACTTAAAACTTCAAACTGTTTTTATCTGATCTTTATTTTAATCTCCACCGACTGGCCCACCCTTAAGTCAACTCCCGGGTGCGGGTCAAGTTCTATCTTTACCGGAATGCGCTGCTCCACTTTTGTGAAATTGCCTGCCGCGTTGTCCGAAGGTATAAGTGAAAAAACCGATGTCGATGCTCTCCTGACATCCATTACTTTTCCCGTGAGCTTACCGCCCTCATCGACGGTTATGAACACTTTTTGTCCTATCTTTACGTCGCTTACGGCTTTTTCAAGTATGTTTGCCGATACCCAGGCGTGTTCCGTATCCGCCACTATAAATGCCGACTGGTTGCCCTCAAGGATGTTTCCTTCGTCGGCTGTTTTCTGTATAACAATCCCGTCAACCGGGCTCTTAATGTATGTGCGGTCAAGAGCTATCTGCGCCAGTTTTAAATCAGCCTGAGAGGCATTGGCCGTCTGCTGGGCGCGGTCAAGCGCTGCTGGCTCATGCCCTGCTGGGAAACCATCGCCTTCGACCTTTTCGCGTCAAGCGCTGTAAAGTTCGCCATAGCTGCGGCTTTTTCAAGCTGCGCCTGGGCGGTAGCATGGTCGAGTTCCGCAAGTACCTGTCCCGCGGTGACCCTGTCGCCTTCCTTTACATAGACTTTGATAATCTGTCCGCTTGCGCCCAGGTTTGCCGCCCTTATGGTGTGCGCGTCCACTCTGGCGTCATCCGTGGCGGTAAAAGGCATATAAAGAAAAAACCACATTATGAAACCGGCGGCAAAAAGCCCTCCTAAAAGCTTAAATGCTATCTGCGCCCTTTTATTCTTCCACCATGGACCTTTTTTCTCAGTCTCCCGCGCCCCGGCTGCTGGCGCGTATTGATGTGCTTTTTTGTCCGGCATGTTACACCTCTTTCTCTTCTTCAAATTTTAATATATCATACAGTTCCTTAAGCGCTCTATTTATGCCCGCTGCTTTGCCTCCGGGCATTCCCAGCGCGATCTTGTCAGCAACTGATTTTTTTAACCTGGCTTTTTTCTTAGTGTACGCGTCTGTCACAGAAAGCATGACAGTCCTTCTGTTGTTCTCCGGCCTGTGGCGTTTCAGGACGCCGCGCCTGACCAGCTGGTCAACTATCCTGGAAAGCGTCGATTTTGGCAGCCCGGTCTTATCCACGAGCTCGTGCATGGACACACTCCCGTCCTGCGTGAGCTGGTACATCACCAAAAACTGCGGCATGGAATAACCCATGGCCGCCGCGCCGCACATCATCCTGCGTTTCATGCTTATGTTAATCTGCCTCACAAGCCCCAGTATTTCACGGACCGCATCCACATGCCCAGACATAACGCCCTCCCGCGATTGTTCCAAATGGAACAGTTCCAATCAGAACAAATATACACATAAATAGTTTTAATGTCAACCTTAAACGCCTCAGAAATCCCCTTCTTATTCCCCTTTCTGATACAAAGGGGAACGATAGCTGGAGGAGTGTCAGCCTGGATGCGGATGGGCACACGGACAAACATTCGAAGTGATATTCGTCTCAAGGTTAGATAAAAGGGGTGTAATCGTCCCTCTTTGTTTCAGAAAGAGGGATGTCGTGCGAAGCACGACAAGATGAGAGGAATATCGCATGATATATTTGCTCACTGCATTCGCAAAAACATCTCAAGAGGGTGTTTTCTGAGGTCTTTACTTTTCGTTGCCGTGCTTTTTAAGCCAGTTGGCGACAGCCTCGTCATCAGGCCTTATCTTCAGGTATGCCTCGAACGCCCTGATAGCGTCGCCTTTCCTGTCTTCCTTATAGTAAACAGCGCCGAGGCGTTTCCAGGCGTCAGCGTAGTTTTTATCAATACCGATGATTTCCCTGTATTTAAGCTCCGCCGCCTTCAGGTCGCCTTCATTTTCCATGGTCCCGGCTTCTCCGAGCATAAGGTAAAGGTCCGCCTTTGTCGCCTGCCCTTTTTTTACGGCCTCGCTGCCTCTGGGTTTTAACTTTTCCTTTTCTTCCTCTGATTTTTCAAATATATACTTGAGTGAAACCATGTGTGCCATGCCAAGCTCCCCGTACGGCGTAAAGGCGTAATCAAGCCCGAACTGTCCGAGCTGTATTCCCGCGCCTGCGGAAAGTCCTTTTAAACCGGTGAGGTTGTCCTCCCCAAGGTAAAGCCTGTATCCTGCGCGCGCTGAAACTATTCCTGCGTATGTGTACTCAATCCCGGCGTTTATCCCGGGCATGCCGTTTAAAATGTAATTAACATCCACAGTGCCGATAAAAAAGTGCTGCTGTGTCTTCATAAATTCAAATGACCCGCCGGCTTTTATGCTCAGCGGCAGAGCGTACGCTCCTGCTGATCCCAAATTACTCACTGCCAGCCCGGCCGAAACCCCTCCGGCCCTGTACAATAATCCTAGGTTCCCTGCTATGCCTGACTGCATGGTCTGGTCAAGCGACTGCCCGAAATATTTTAGCCCGATTCCTGCTGAAAACCTGTTCCCAAACTGCATGCCGTAGGATATCAAACCCTGAAAAGTGAACGGGTTCATCGGCGTGCCGGATTCGGCATATCCCAGCGTGGTCAGCCTTTCAAAAATACCAAAATTAATATAGAAAATATCTATACCGACAGCCCCGGTCTCAAGCGGAACCGCAGCCATGAAGTGCTGGTAAAAAGAATCCACAAACCATTTATTAAAGGCAGTGGAAACTTCCGTTTTCTGAAGGAACCCAAGGCCCGCCGGGTTAAAGATAGGTCCACTTGATCCCTCTGCAATTGCCGTATACGCCTCTCCCATGGCAGACGCCCTGGCTCCCGCGCTTAACTCAATGGATGGAAATATAATTCCGGCGCTATCCTGTATTTCGGCCTGGAGGACGGTGAAATACAGACACACGACCGCTGCCGCCAAGACACTTTTAACACGCATTTCCCGCCTCCTTTTATTATTTTATTACCAGGAACTTTCCCGTCTTAAAAACAATCTCTTTCCCTGAATCAGTCTTTGCCCTGAGCACATAAAAATATACGCCCGGCGCGAACTTTTTTAAGTTTATGTCTATCTTATTCGCGTTAAACGCAAAGCCCCTGTCCGCCGCGTTTCCGACAGGCATGCCTGCCGCGTTATAAAAATAAACCGTCATGTCCGCTGGTTCGGTTAAGTTGAACACTATGCTGAGGTTATCCTTAGCCGGCTGCGGGCATACATAACTTGACCCGGCCGCCGCCGTATTAAACACCGGTGTCAGTGTTATCGTCGGAGTTGCCGTAATAGTAGGTGTGTGCGTGCTCGTCGGGGAAACCGTATGAGTTTGTGTTATCGTGCGTGTTGCCGTCAGGGTGCTCGTGGCGGTTTTTGTCGGAGTTATCGTGGGGGTGTTTGACGATGTCGGTGAAGGTGTCACAGTCGGGGTTATCGTCTTGCTGCTTGTCCCTGTAAAAGTTACAGTAATTGACGGTGTCATCGTGCGTGTATAAACCGGAGAATTCGTATATGTCGCCGTGATTGTCGTGGTTATAGTTTTTGTCGAAGTACAAGTAGCCGTCTGTGTAACTGTCCTGGTGGCGCTCGGAGTCAAAGTCGCCGTGTTTGTTCCGGTAGCAGTTTTTGTCGGAGTTGCCGTTGATGTGGGTGTTTGCGTCGAGGTAGGCGTCGGCGAATAAACGGGAGTATCCGTATGTGTCTGCGTGATTGTCGGGGTTGCTGTTTTAGTCGAAGTCTCTGTGATAGTCGGAGTTGCCGTTGATGTTCCTGTATATGTCCCGGTCGCGGTCCTGGTCGGTGTGGCCGTCCCTGTAGGGGTCAGCGAAAAAGTCTCCGTAAAAGTCGGAGTCGAAGTCCTTGTGATCGTAAAAGTCGGCGTATCAGACACGGTATGCGTATTTGTTATCGTGTACGTCGGCGAATTGGTCCATGTCTGCGTTATGGTAGGCGTGACAGTCTTTGTGGGTGAATTGGTCCTGGTGGCGGTAAATGTCGGCGAAGGCGTAGGCGCATTAAATATAACTATATCGTTGCTTGTGCCTGTTATGGAAGATGTCACGGTATCGGTCGCCGTTACCGTCCATGTTCCTGCTGCGGAAAAAGTCGCACCGAAGGTCTTTACACCCTTGTCTCCAGCAAGAAAAGTATAATCCAAAGACAGCACAACTCCGCCGTCAGTCGAAGTTAAATGCACCCTTCCCGTGTAATTCGTAATGGTCGCGCCGTAGGCGTCTCTCGCCCTGACCACTACTGAAACCGGAACAAGTTTTGTGGCGGTAGCCGGCAGGGACACATCAAAAGTAATTACCGGTATGGATATGATGGACCCCGTTGTAGAAACGCTGTCCGGGCTCGTGGTGGATACAGTTACGAGATGCTGCGCATAAGGCGCGATTGCCATGCTAAGCAGCGTAGTTACTTTTCCCGTAGAGTCAGTGAATGCCGTAACCGGGGAAACCGATCCGTTATTTGTGGAAAAATCTGCCCTGACTCCCTGCAGGGAAACCGGCGTTCCGTTCTGATCGACTATCTGCGCGGTTATCAGGTGCGTGCCGCCGGCCTGCGCTGATGACGCCGCGGACGGAGTTATTGAAATAAAATGCGATGTGGAAACAGTAAGCGTGGATCCGGCCGGCGCCATAGGTGTGACGGAATTGGTATCGATCCCCATCAGGACATAAGTTCCCGGCACATGTGACCTTACCAGGAGCTGCGCGGAGCCTCCCGAGTCAACTGTGGTTGTAAGGCTGTTGAACCAGCTTGCCCCGCTGTTCTTGGAAAAGAAAATACTCATGCTTCCCGCGGGGGAAGTTACATATACATAAATATCAGAATGCCCTGTGCCCGGAGGGGCGTTGTAGCCGTTCGTATCCTTTGCATTTATATAAAGCGTTCCGTTTATATCCGCTCCAAGCGCGAGCGGATTAGGCAGGAATGAAAATGCTACCGCGGCCGTCGAGCCCGCTATTGTCAGGGTTTTTCCCAGCAGCCCTGTTGAATTAATAATACAGTAATTCTGGGCCGCAGACGAGCTTTTTGTCCTGTATACGACAGTAACTAGCCCTGACGCATTTGTACTGTTCCCTGAAGGTGTAATCGCCGAATCACCAAGCCCGCCCTCCACCTGCGCCGTAAATGTTATAAACTTTCCTGCAATTGCGTTCCCATAAAGGTCGGTGATCTTTGCCGTTATCGTAACTGATTGGCCTGCAGTTACGGCGTATTTATCGGACCATCCGTCAAGTATGGCCGGATCATTTGCAATCGTGGTAAAATACGCTTTTCCGTCCGTATAACCTGCTGCTTTTGCTGTTACCGTGACATTAACCCCGACCTTAGTATCCTTATAGTAAACATCCGCCCTTCCGTCTATCAGGGTTGCCGTTATGCTGCTGTAGTAAAAATTACCGTTAAGTGAAAACATCATGGTTGCGGATGTAGGCGTCACAAAAACACTGTCCGTAGAAAAGCAGTTGTTTCCGGAAGCATCCAGGGACCTTATCGTAAACAAACCCTGATTTCCGGCCTTGGCTGTCTGTGTCACAGGAATAATTGACAGGAATTTAGCCGGGGAATCATTTACGTGCACCACCGCGCTGCCCGAAGTTAAAAGCGCGGCGGAAGCCGTAACCATCGCGTCTCCCGGTGTCGTGTCATTGACCAGAACATTTGACTCTATCATGCCGTTTACAACAAGTGTCTGCGACCATGTTGATCCATTGTCTGATGAGAACCTCATGCTTCCCGAGCTTGAAGTAATAGTAACGTTTTTCGCGGCCGGTGAAAAATTGCCGTAAGCGTCTTCAAGCCTTGTTTTTATGGTACCGTTGACTCCTGACACGATGGAAAGCCAGTCAGGTATTATCCTTACTTTGGCAGAAGGCCCTGCTACAAAGTTTACCGTTATTATTTTACTTATGTGCGCGGAACGGACCGTTATATTCGCCGCCCCGGCTTTAGTCGACCTGATGACGGCCTTAGCGTTGCCTGCCCCGTCGGTTATTGCTTTTACGTTGGCGCTCACCGCAACCGGGGAAATCGTATCCACGCCCCTGTCAGAAACAAAATCAGCAAGCGCGAAAGACACGCCCGCGCCTCCCGGCGCGAAAAGATTCGCGGTAATCGTGCAAGGGCTCACTCCGTCAGCCACAATGTTTGAAGCCGGAGAAGCGGTAAGCGACATGTCCTTTATCAGCCATATGTAATTATCCAGCGGCGCGGCATGGGTCGCGTCCGCCGTGCTTATACCCCCGTCGCCCCTGTTTCCGGCTATGTTCCCGTCAACCGAGACTCCGCCGCTCATGGGTATGGTGTTCGCATTTGAAAACAGATTTATCAGCGACCCGCCGCCCGAATCGGTTATCTTTATATTGTCATAAATCCCGTTGAAAGTGCCCGCGCTGTTTGAAGGCGCTCCGTTAGCGCCCGAGTTTCCCGTATCCTGCGCGAGCTGCGCCTGATTATAAGATAGGCCGTTAAGGGCCGCTATGTTGAATTTTCTGTGATACCATTTTCCTGACGCGTAATTTTTAAGATCCATGGACGGATGGCACCTTACGGCGTTCTGGTCTATAAGGTAATTTGGCGCCCCGAAATCCCTCATGATCCATGACCCGACCACTGACTTTCTGCCAAATTCAGTGCCCGTGTAAAAATCCGCGCTGTATTCAGGTATGAAAACATCATATTCGAGATAGGCATTATTTGGAATAAGTGTCAGGGAAGGATTTGCGAACATGATATATACAAACTGGTACATGTTTGCCTGCGACAGATATGAAGTAAGCATAAGCGGCTGGGAATACTTATCGCTTCCCGCGCTTACCGTTATGGCGCCGCTTGATCCGTTTATGGTATTGGCAACCGCGTCATTTACGCTTATGGATTGTGTCGGGGTGTTAAGCAGTGACGCGGAAAATATCCTGTTGCCATAGTCACCGGCCTGAAAAGTATAATTACCCGGCAAAACAGCTCCCGCGTCAGTCGATGTGAAGTGGACCATCCCCGTGTACCAATCAACAACATTATTAAACGCGTCCATGGCGGATATGGCCAGGTTAAAACCGGTTCCCGGGTTTGCCGTGGTAGGCGCGCTAACGGAAAACCTGGTTGGAATGCCGCTGGTTACGTCTATCGCGTTGCTTGACCCGTTTACCGTGCTGCTTAAAAGGTCAACAACTGAAACTACATGCGTTCCTTTTGTCTTTAACATGACAGGCAGCACCTTTACCCCATAATCATCATTTTGAAAAGTACTGTCCGACGGCAATACAGCCGCGGGATCAGTCGAATAAAAATGGGAGGTCCCGTTGTATTTTATTATGGTATTATTGTAAGCGTCTTTTGCGGTTACAGTCACATAAAATAAAACTCCCGCCTTAATCGACGAAGGCGCTGAAACAATAAAACTCGAAGGTTCCCCGGGATCCACCGTCATGAGCGCGCTTCCGTAGGAATTAATATTGGCAGTATCAAATATGGTCAGTGATTGTTCTCCTGCGTTCATCAGCTGTATGGGAAAAACATGCGCGCCGTTATCGCCGGCAATATACGCGTAATCGGCCGGAAATATGGTTTGTGAGGCTGATGAATCAAAACCCGCTGTACCATTGTATGAAGTCATAACAGTTTCATTTATATTCATGGCTGTTGCCGTCACATAAAAAATCGAACCGGCGGAAACTGTTCCGGGCGAGTTAAGATTAAAATGATCCGGCGGGACTGAGTATATATAATAAGGTAACGTTAAAAAAAACAAAAAAATACCCATGTTTAGTAATTTGTCAACTTTTTTGTTGAAAATACTAAATATAGGCATTTTAAATTCAAACAAGCAAGCACCTCTTTGACTCTTTATATACCTTAAATATATAGTATAAATTCCATTTTTTCAAGTAAATAATAGGAGGATTTGTATATAATCTGATTCTAATCATCAATTCCGGCTTAAGACTCTCTCTTATGAAAAAAAAAGCAGCCTTTTTACAGGCTGCCCTTTTATAAAAATCATTATTTTACAAGGTTATTTACTGTATCCCCGGCCTTTTGTACAGCACTGTCGGCCTTATTTACCGCAGTTGTAGTTACTGTGTCAGCAGCTGACTGGACAGCGCCTTTTATGAGCGATTTACCTTTTGAAAGCAGCGCTGAACCTGTTTTTACAGCTGCGTCCTTTGTTGTCTTTGCAACAGCGCCGGCTGCACTTTTAACCGCCTCTGCTTTTTTTGCTGCTTCGTCAGCAATCAATTTTCCGGCTGACTTGCCGACTTCAACCGCTGCTTTTCCCGTATCAACAGTTTCCGAACCAAGGGCTTTTACGTCATTTTTCAATTCCACTGCCGGTGCGCTTGCGCAGCCGCATGCCAGTACAGCCGAAATCACTGCCGCAGCCAATAAAATTTTTTTCATGCTTTCCTCCATTTTTTTGATATCAGAATTATATCACAAACCGGGGGTATTTTACCTTTTCTTTTTAATATGCCCAGCTATCTTCCCAAAGGTATCCGTATACACTGAGTTCCTGTTGCCTGAAAGGTATTCGACCAGCTGCGCGTGCGCATCCGTTGTGACTGATATGTAGTCCCCTCCGACGCCGTGAAAAAGAAATATCATCCACCCGCCCGAGCTTTCAGCCTGTTTTACCAGGTCTATCATTTCTTTGCCGCCGCACGTAACCCCGATTGAAGGGGTGTCATACAGTTCAACCGTATAAGGGTCCGCGATTTCATCCTTTATCCCCCTTGCTGCCGTGAACATCCCCCTGATCAGGGGGATGTAACTTTCCGACATGTTATTTCCAAGCGAAGTCTCAGCGCAGGGATAGGCAAAGGACTCTGTTTTAGCGCACCCAAAACCCTTAAGCACTTTCATGTTTTCAATTATTTCATCCTTCATCCTCTGCGCGGAGTATTCCTGGAGGCTATAGCCTGGAATGACAAACTCATGTTTTTTATCGCAGGGGTGGTTCATGGTATGGCAGCCAAGTTCATGGCCTGCTTTTACCGCTCTCTTCCACGCAGGGGCATAAGATTTTTCCCTAAGACTTTCCCCTGAAGGAAAAAAAGTGGCTTTAATGCCAGCCCGGTCCAGTTGCGGCATGGCGTTTTCCAGCTGAGTTATGAGGCCGTCATCATAAGTAAGCGACACAGCCCCTTTTGCCCCGCCGGGCCATTTAAATTTTTTTTCCATTCCGCCTCCATGGTTTTAATAAAAAAAATTCCCGCGTTTTTTGCGGGTTCGGTAATCAGTGAAAATAACTTACCTTTTTATACCGGCAAAACAAACTTAAATACAGCGCCCTTATCCGCCCCTTCTGATTCAGCCCATATTGCGCCTCCATGCGCCTGTATTATGGATTTCGCGATTGAAAGCCCGAGCCCGGTGCCTTTATTGCGCGACTGCGTGTCGCCGGCCTGTTCAAAACGGATAAATATCCTGTCGATGTCCTGCCCTGAAATCCCCGTGCCCGGGTTAGTAACCGAAAATAAAGCATACGGCGATTTTTTTAACGCTAGCGTATCCGCGTACTGCGGAATAACCGCGTTCTCAGGGTTAGATGCGGAAACGCTTATTTTTATGACAGATCCCTCGGGCGAAAATTTCACCGCATTGCCTAAAATATTCTCCATTACCTGCCATATCCGGAACTCATCGGCGCGCACAATGAGCGCTTCCGCGGGTTTTGTAAGCTCAAACCTGATCTTTTTTTCAGCCGCCGCGCCTGTCAGTTCCAGCAGGCAGTCTGCCGCAGCCGACGCCATGTTAAATTCCCTTATGTCAAGTTTTACCCCGCTTCCTTCCATCTTAGCCACGCCAAGCATGTCGCTGATTAGTTTTAGCTGCCTGGATATGTTCCTGTTCATTATTTCAAGCATTTCCTTTTGTCTTTCGCTTATGGCGCCCGCGTCGCCCTTGAGCATCATCGCCACAAACCCTTTTATCGAAACCATGGGTGTTTTAAGGTCGTGCGTTAAGCTGTGCGTTAAGCTTGTCTTCATGGAATCCAGCACTATCATCCTGTCGTAATTCCTCTGGATCTCATCCTGCATTTTTTTGATGGCTGTTATATCAGCTATTACACAGGCTATTCCCGCGTTGATGCCCCCAATTTTTATCGTTGAAGCGGTCAGAAGTCCCGTGCCTTTATCCGCAAGTTTTATTTCCATTGAGACTATGCTCCCGGAGGACATGACGCGCTCCCGTATCCTTTGGACTTCGCTTTCGCCATCCAAAAACAGCACCGACATACTATTCCCTTTTTTTCTGCCGTCGTTAAAACCGGCCTTTTTCTTTAGCGATTCATTCGCCTCGATTATCATTCCGTTTAAATCCACCACCATCATCATTTCAGAAATGGACCGGAATACAGCCTCGGAAACAAAAGCGGTGGTTAGCGATACAAAACCAAAACGGTTTATGGCGAGTACCGCTCCGGCCACAAGAATGATGTTAAACAGGTCGGCTGAATCGGAAATAAATGAATGGGGCAGGACAATCTGTGAAACGGTCAAACCTGCTACGGCAACAAACCCGAAGCCGCCCACAATCGAAGCCTGCAACCGGCTCAAATTGTCTTTCCTGTCGATTATCGCGTATAATGCCGCGGCAAGCGCGGCATAAGTCAGAACCATATCGCAGATGTAATATACGAACGAACACTTGGACGTATAGCTGATTAACCATCCAAAGCCGGTTTTTTCCACAATATAACCCTGCCCTGTAATGTCTATTAAATACGCGGCAAGTATATATACCGCGATAACAAGGTTAGTCCATATGGAATCTGAAACTTTCCATAATTTTGAAAGTCCGAGCAGGAGCAAAAAACACAGAGGCGTCGCCGCTATCCATGCCGGCCTTGTTATCAGTTCAGCCGCCTTTAAAACCTCAGGTGTCACGCATGTATTATGAGCTATGAGCCTTTCAAGGCTGCCCACGGCAAGGCAGCAGGCAATCAGAAATATCCTCATCCGCTGGTTTGTCGATAATTTTCCGGAAACCATGTATATGGCAAGCGAAAAATAGGCAAGGAAAGCAGCAAAATGAAGGAATGCCGGAAGCTCAAGACAGATCATTTCCACCGCCTGTTGTATATTCAACGCAAAAAAACAAACATATTATTTGCCGTACGTAAATTTGAGCCGCAGAAAACCTGGTATGATGCCGCATTTATATTATAATCCAATTAACCTCAAAACTCAAGGCACAAATAATAAGCCCCGCGGTTTTACCCGCGGGGCCTGATGCCGCCTTATTTAAACGCCATATTAAAATTTATAGTTTAATTTTGCCATATACTCCCTGGAATTTCCCGGTGTTTCCCTGTCATAATCATAGTATCCGGGGGCCACGGAATAATCCGCGTCAAATACATTGTAGCAAGCCAGTGAAAGAGAAAGCTGGTTTTTTATAATCTCCCCGCTCAATACCAGGTTTGTTACAGCCACCTGGCCGAGCTTCTGGTAAACATCTCCGCCAACCGCGTCAGAGTAGTATGTGTTATATCTCTCCGAAAGGTAAAATGCCGACGGGCTTACGGTGATTATGTCGGCTATCTTTACGCTTCCTGCCAGAGTGATTTTGTGCGCCGGCATGCCGGTGTTTATGCCTGTCACTTCATTTCCTGAAACATCATATGACATATACTGGGGCACGGTATTTTCAACGGTGCGGTAATAGGAATACGCGGCTTTTACGCTGCCCCATTTTTCAGCGAAATTAAGCTGCGCTTCAAGCCCCTGCGTGCCGACTTTTCCGGAATTGAAATAAAAATTAGGCGGGTCTATTACCGTATCGTATACTATGGCGTCCTTTATCCTTGTGTCAAAACCGTTAAGCACAAGTGAAAGGTTTCCGAGCTTGTATCCAAGTTCCAGCTCGTAATCCGTCGTGAATTCAGGCTTGATGTTCTGATTTCCGTCTATATTAAGAATGCTCGGCGACCGGTAGGCGAAGTTGGCCATGCCCTTGAAGTGAAAGTTTCCGAACTGCTTTGTCAGGACAAAACGCGGGACAAAAGCCCCTCCAAACTTGCTCTGGTAATCATACCTGGCCCCGGCAGTGAAATTTACAAAAACTTAGTTCTTCTATTTTTTCCCTTTAAATACTGCCATTTATATAGACAATCTATTTGTAATAACAAATATAGGCTGTATCCTTGTCCGTTTCCACTTCAAACTTCTCATTTGCGGGTACAACAAAATCACTGCCTTTTACGGCAATCTGCCAGTCTTTTCCGGCAAGCTTATACTTCAGGCCGCCTGAAACAATTGCCATGGTTTCCTCGGTAACGGTCCCAAAACTGTATTTACCCGGGGCAATCACGCCGACTGTGGCGCTGCCCCTTTCAGTATTGAGGCTTAAACTCTGGACATTCCCTTCAAAATACGAATTATGCTTCATTCTCATACCTCCGGATTTTTTTATGCCTTAAAGCTTGCGTATTGCATTGTAAATTGACAATTGACAATTGTCAATTGTGTTTATATCATTATCATATGAATACAAAACTCCTGCGGCGCATAGGGGCCGCTTTTACAGCTTTTTCATTTCTTGCGTCCATTTTCATACTTGCCGGTTTCTTTAAAAACCACGGCGGGTCCGGTATCATATCCGGTTTTATCTCCATATCCCCGGGTAAGATCGGCCTGTCCCTGCTTTTTGCCGCATTGAGCTATTTCTTCCTCATATTCTATGATTACCTTGCCGTGATACACATCGGCAAAAAACCTGAATTTTTAAAATGCGCCGCGGTTTCTTTTACGGCTAACGCCTTCGGCAACAGCCTCGGGCTGTCCCTCCTAAGCTCTTCCGCTGTCCGGCTGCGCATGTATTCCATGTGGAGGTACACCGCGGCTGAGACCGCCCAGGTCATAGCCTTCTGCACCCTTTCATCATTATCCGGTTTCACCGCGCTCTCCGCGATAATTCTTATCCCCGGCGCGCTTCCCGCTTCTGTTCCGTTTGCGCTAAAGACCCTGCTGGTTGTTTCCTCTGTTATCATGGTATCCGCGCTCGTCCTTTACATTCTGTGGCCCCTTATCATAAAAAAAGATATCCTGCTTTTCAGTATCCCCGTCAAGCCACCGCGGCCGCTGGTTTCCATACCGCAGATAATCGTATCCATCCTTGAATGGGCTTTTGCCGGAGCGGCATTATATGTCCTGCTGCCCGAACCGGGGCCTCTCCCTGTTTTTTTCGCAGTCTACATTGCGTCGGAATTCCTGGGAATCATAAGCAACATCCCCGGCGGGCTCGGCGTATTTGACGCGGCCGCCATATCCATGCTCTCACCGGTTTCAGGCAGCGCCGTTCCTGTTGTCAGCGCCATCATTATGTACAGGCTGATCTACTACATACTGCCGCTGGCAGTGTCATATTTTGTTTACGGCGAGTCAGAGGCCGAGGCTGAAAGAAAGACCATTTTTTCAAAGGCGGGCGAGATTAAGGACCTGCTCTCCTCCACCCCGGGTTACGTGCTTTCATTTTTCTCTTTCATAGCCGGGGCTGCCATGATGCTCACAGGCTCAATACCGGCAGGCGCGGACAGGGTTGCTTCTCTTAATGCCATACTTCCGCCCGCGCTTCAGTCATTATCTCTTTACCTGTGTTTTTTTTCCGGCGCAGGTTTGTTAATGCTCTCGCGCGGCCTGCAAAAATCAGTTTCCGCCTCGTATATACTGACTCTGTGGCTGTTGGTCTCCGGAAGTTTTTTCCTGCTGCTGTCGGGTTTAAGTTATGAAATTTCAGCGCTATGTATAGTACTCTTCGGCATAATGCTTGTCTTCAAAGAATATTTTTTCAGGAAAACAGGCGTCTTCGCCGAGAGGCCCACCCGAGGAATCCTGTTTTCTATAACAGCGGTATTTTCAGCGTGCGCGGTGATAATATACCTGTCCATGCCCTCCGGGATTAACGCCCTGTCCGCTCGCGGATTTCTCCCGTTTTTGCTTTCATTGATTCTTGGCATCACATGGATGGTGAGTTATATTTTCATGCCTGACAAGCCTTCCCCGCACTCAGCCCCAAAATATGACGCTGATGCCGCCGGCAGGATCGCTTTTGATTCCTCTGACGCGATTTCCCTGCTTTCCTTATCCGGCGATAAACAGCTGCTTTTTTCATGGTCAAGGCAGTCGTTTATCATGTACGCCCAGTGCGGGAGCCACTTTGTCGCGCTCGGGGACCCGTACGGCCCTTACGCGGAAACAGAGGAGATGATATGGAAATTCAAGCGCCTGGCCAGGCAGTCACAGGCCAAGCCGGTTTTTTTCAATGTCAACCAGGAAAACCTGCACTTTTACAAGGACGCCATGTTTAATTTTTACAAAATTGGCGACGACGCGGCAGTCGCCCTTGAATACTATCCGGTTGACAGGAAAAAAGACGCCGTCCTGCAGTCATTAACCCGCAGGCTTGAGACGGCAGGTTTTTCTTTCCGCGTACTTCCGCGAGAGAGTTCATCATCGTTTTTAAAAAGCGCGGTTGAAGTTTCAAAAGAATGGCTGATTGCCAAAAAGATTAAAGAGCCGGGATTTATAATAGGTTTTTTCAACCAGGAATACCTGCGTCATTTCCACATTGCAGCGGTATACAAGCAGGAAAAACTCATCGCTTTTGCCACAGTCCTGTCAGGGGCCTTAAAAGACGAGTTCAGGATAGACATGCTGCGTTCCATAAAAGGCACAACCCAGGACATTGAAAGGTATATTAAGTACAAACTGATACTCTGGGGAAAGGAAAAACATTTCGCCTTTTTCAACCTCGGCCTGACGCCGTCCTCATCCATAGACCTTAATTCATATTCTCCGGCGTGGAACAAAGCCGGTTCTGCCCTGTATAATTACGGCGAAAAATACAGGGATATATGGTCTTTAAGAAAGGAAAAAGACGAGTTCAGCCCGTCGTGGCACCCGAGGTACATAGTGTGCGAGAATTTCATGCAGGTGCCGTCGGTCTTCGCGGAGATTGCGCTGCTGACGGCGGATAAAAAATAAGTTTTTTTGGTTTGTTTTGTACGCTGGTAGCCGCAACCTTCAAGATGTCCTTGTGAGCTTAAGCGAACAAACATTAAGTCAGAATAATACCTTCTCATCTTGTCGTGTTCCTCACGACATGTTGCGCAAGGCAGGACCCTTCGTATCGCAACCTGAAGGTTGCGGCTACCAAACCGATAAACAAGCAAATAACTACCTTAAAATCATCCCCGCCATTTTCAAGGCTGCCTTGCACACTTCATCAAGTCCAATCCCGTCCACGCCATCATTTTTTGAACGGATTGCCATATTGTTCTTTCCTGAAGGCTTCCATGAAACAAAATTCCAGTAAGGCTCAGGATACAACCCCAGCACAGGCACGCCAAGGGCACATGCCGCGTGGACCGCAGAAGTGTCAGGTGTTATCAGCATGTCGCTTGCGGCAATCTCAGCAAGGAAGCCATGGAGGTTTGATGTCTTTACAGGAAGTATCTTTGGCGAATTTATCCATGCAGCGAGGGCTTTTGCCTCTTTAATGTCGGCGGGCGAACAAAGTATCTTAATAAATGCTTTCGGGTGCTTTTTCACGAGGGCCCTTATCAGGCTCTCCCACTTTTCCACGGCCCAATACCTCGAAGCGTGTCCCGCTGAAAGGTTTATCGCGATGACCTTTTTTCCTTTGCCGGTTAACGCTTCCCTTTCCCTGATAATCTCTTCCTTTAATCCCGGCTTGAGTGAAACCGCAGGTATGGCCTCGTTTGCCTTAAATGGCATCCCGAGCGCCGCAGCCATGACATTTAAGCGCTGCAGGACATGTGATTTTTCCTTTATGAGTGTCGGGATTGTTTTTTCAAAGACGCCTTCGCTTTTACGGTTATTAAAGGCAATTGAATGCTTTCCGCCGACCAGTTTTTTCGCGAGTATGGAACGCCTTGAAGGCTCGTCATTTAAGTCAACAAGAAGGTCCCACCCGCGCAGACGCTCGGCAACGGCCAGTACCGGCAGGGTCAAAGGCTGCCATATCTTAAGTACGTCAACGTCATCATTATATCGGAAGAGTTCCCGGCTTTTATTGAGGGTTATAAGCCCGATCTTTAAATGCGGGTATGCCTGCCTTGTTTTCCTGAGTATACGGCTGGCAATCATCATATCGCCAAGCTTGCCAAGACGGACAAATATGACGCTTTTTATAGTTTTAAGATTAAAAACTTTTTTTTGCATGGTTTAAACCTCCTGATTAAATATTTTCTTTTATAATTTCCCTAAATAATTAAAAAAATAAAATATCACGATTAACAAAATAATAATGCCCGAGACTCTTACCGCAATTCCCTTCTTGCTTACATCTTTTTCTTTGGCCTTATCTCGCCGCATCAACCACATAAAATTATCGCGGCCAAACTTTATGTATAACAATGGAAAAACCAAACCAAGCGTTATTGCCCAACAAGCCAAAACCACAATATATGACAGATTATATGAGAACATTCTATAAAGTACTTCTTTTAACAAACCATATAATGTCATACCGCAAAACAATATCATTGAACGAATATTTGCAATATTGACCGCTGTAATTTCCTTCAAAAATAACAGGTATATGAAATTAGAAAAAAATATTGCAGCTAACAATCCCGCATAGAATAATTTTAATGAATTCATATTATCAGATTTAAAAAACATAATCCAGATAACAAAAAATACCGTCAATAACATATAATCTGCTACAACAAGGATTAAATCTGAGGTTTTTTTCATATATTCCCCTTTGTTATTATGTTCATATTTTATCATTTAGGATGACAAAAACAAGGGTAAAACTTTAGGACCGTATCTAATCGGTGCGTAATTATGCTGTAGAGACGGGACCCGTGCCCGTCTCAGCGCAGGACCTGCCTTGAGACGCCCACAGGCCGTGCCATGAACCCTCGTGGTTCATGGTGGCGTCTCTACAAACATTATAAATATTTACATCCCCTGTAGGGGGCCGGTCTGTGCTTGCCGGCTGAAGATAAGGCGAAAGCCGGTGTCGGCCTGAACGTTGGGGTTTGATTTTTACATGGTAAAATACAGGACAAAGGCAGCGGGCCGCCACATAGGGCGGCCCCTACAAAAGACACATCAGAAAACCACAAACACAAAAGCCCGCAAGTAAGCGGGCTTTTGTGTTTGTAAATGAAAATTGCTGGTGCGCTCGACAGGACTCGAACCTGTGACCCTCTGGTTCGTAGCCAGATACTCTAATCCAACTGAGCTACGAGCGCACCAGCAACTTTTTCGTTATTGGTTTTAATATTATACAAGTTTTTACTTCGGTTTCAAGCCTTTTTCTTGACGCCCGGCATATACCCTTTTAACAACTCAATGTCATACCAATCCAGGTGCTTAAATATTATAATGTCGATCAACCCAAAAACGGCCGTGAATAAACCTGTTTTGATAAGGAACCCTGTCCAGCCCGCGGGTAATGTCATGTATTTAAAGGCAAAATATACCGCGCCGAATGAAAACAGCGCTGATAAGACCGGCTTTATGAAGACATGCCAGATGTTTAAACCTATTCCTGTAGTTTTATAAAAAACACCGAACATAAGGATTGTCCCTATGAAAACCGCTATAGATGTTCCGATTAGCGCGCCTTTTAATCCGTAGAACTTGGCCAGTATCACGCTGAGTATTATATTCAGCCCGGCGGAAATAAATGATACAACCATAGGCGCGTTTATCTTTTCCAGGCCGTTTAGTATCTGTGACGCCGGCACTCCGAGCAGGCTGAAAGTGTATGCAAACCCGAGCACAACCATGACAAGATATGCGTCCTCATAACCCGGGCCGAGCCACAGCGTGATGAACTCCCTGCCGAAAACCGCGATGCCCGCCGCGATGAATATGGCCGCGGCAAAGGTATACTTGTTCACCCTTCCGAAGAGGTTCCTTATCTTGTCGTCCTGTTTTTTGTGTCTTAATTCCGACGCTGCCGGCATAAGCGATCCTGAAGTTATCATGTCCGGTATTGTTGTTATGTATTTTGAAATTGAGGAGCCGAGCTGGTAGTAAACGACCGCGACCGGGTTTAAAAAGTAGCCCAGCGCCAGTTTGTCTATGTTGTAATTTATGGCTGACGCGAGCCTTGTGAACATAAGCCTCACGCTTAAGCGCAGCAGGGTACCGAGCTTCTTCATGCTGAATAAGAACGGGTCGAACTTCAGCGGCGGGAAAACCACCTTTAGCCAGATGACAAGGAACACTGTCTCGGCAATGACCGAACACAGCTGTATGGACGCCACGCCCATGATGCCATAGCCTTTCATCAGTGCCGCGATGGTCAGGCCCGTCCTTAAGTATCCCGCCACAATATGCGCGATGTTGCCGGGGTAATAAAGGTTAAGCCCGTTTAGTATATACGCGAAGCTCAGGATGACAAAATTCAGCAGGTATAAACCGACGCTTACGGTCAATACGGCGGCGGCCAGCGGCACAAGTTCAGGGGTCACCTTAAAGAACGCGCTGATAATCTGCCCTTTAAACGGAAAAAATATTGCAAGCGCGAGCGCGGCCGCCGCAATATAAAAGACAAAAAGCGTATTTGCAAGCGAGTTTATCTCCCCGGGTTCATTCTTCGGGTCGCATTTCGGCACTACTATGCCGATAGCCGCGGGCGTCTGCAGCCCTATGAATTCAAGGAATACAAGTATGGTCCCGGTAATTGCCCAGATGCCGTACGCTTCTTTTCCCGTGTATTTAAGGATCATAGGCGTTAAAATGAACATCAGCGGAAATGTCAGGACAAAGAAAAGTATGTTGGTAATGGAATTTTTCTTCATGCGCTCTTTAAGAGGCTCATCCAGCCGGCTATGATAAGCTTTCAAGCCAGGGTTCTTTTTTATCATTCCCTATTCCCCATTCTTAACGCCTTATACAACAAAAACAGGGCGGCCTGGGCCGAGCGCGCGCGCGCCATATCCCTGCTGCCCGGAAAATTATTCTTATATGTTCTTACCTTTCCCATCATGTCTAATCCTATGTAAATCAGCCCCACTGGTTTTTCCGCGGTGCCGCCGTCAGGCCCGGCTATGCCTGTTACGGATATGCCTATGGATGTCTTAAAAACTTCCCTTGCGCGGGACGCCATGGACGCGGCGCACTCAGGGCTGACTGCCCCGTGCGCTTTAAGTATTTCTTCAGGAACACCGAGCACCCCTGTTTTAACCTCATTGGAATAGGAGTTAACCCCGCCGACATAATATGCCGAAGAACCAGGGACATTCGTGAGCCTGTGCGCCACGAGCCCGGCCGTACACGACTCCGCTGTCGCTACGGTCAATTTCTTTTCGACAAGCATGGAAGCCACGCGTTCTTCCAGCGTTTCCCCGCCCTCGCTGTAAATATGCTCCCCGATCCTTCCGTACACCTTTTCTTTTAAGCCGCTTATTAGCGCGTCGGCTTTTTCCGGGGTTTCTGCCTTGGCCGTTAGCCGCACTTCCACCTCTAATGCATGCGCGTATACTCCGATGGTGGGATTTGTTGATTCCCTGAAAAGGTCCTGTATTTTATCATCCACGTTTGATTCGCCCATGCCCGTTATCCTTAACGACAGCGATTTTATTACCTGATGGGATCCGCCCATTTTTTTATACAGGTATGGTATTACGCTGTTTTCCATCATGGGGTACATTTCCGAAGGCACCCCGGGCATGGCGGCTATTATTTTTGACTCGTATTCGAGTATAAAACCGGGGGCGGTGCCGTTGTTGTTTTCAAGTATGACGGCGCCGGAAGGAAAATATGCCTGCAGTTTATTATTATCAGTCAGTTTATAATTGCGGGTTTTGAAGCGGTCTTCTATGAATTTAAGGGATGGTTCGTCGAGCGTAAGTTTTAATCCCGCGAACTCAGCCACTGCCTGGCGCGTTATGTCGTCGACCGTGGGACCTAAGCCGCCGGTTATGACAATCAGGTCCGCCCTGTTTATGGCCGCGGTTAAGGCTTCCCTGACCCGCCCTATGTTGTCGCCGACCGTGGTCTTGTAGTATAAGTTCACCCCTACCTCGGCAAGTTTTTTGCCGAGGTAGGAGGCGTTTGTATCTATTATCTGGCCGAGCAAAAGCTCGGTCCCGATAGTTAAGACTTCCGCGTTCACTTCAAGGATTCCTTTGCCTTGCTTATGATGGGCTCTATCATGGAAGTAAATTCCATGGGTATGACAAACTTTGTTGACGCGCTGTTTCCAAGCGCCTTTAAAGCTTCGAAGTACTGGATGAGCATGGTCTTCGAGTCTATCTTGCCGGCAGCCCCGAATATCTGCTCCAAAGCCTTGGCGTAACCTTCGGCGCGCAGTATCTGCGACTGCCTTTCGCCCTCTGCCTGGAGGATCTTGGACTGCTTGTCTCCCTCGGCGACGGTGATTGACGCTGATTTCTTGCCTTCAGCCTCCGTTACAAGCGCCCTTCTGGAACGCTCAGCCGACATCTGTTTGTTCATGGAATCCTGAATTTCTTTTGGCGGCAGGATTTCCCTTATCTCGACCGAAGTGACCTTCACGCCCCAGCGCTCGGTTACCTCGTCCATTTTTGTCCTGAGCCTTAAATTAATCTCTTCCCTTTTTGCGAGAACGTCGTCTAACGGGATGTCTCCGACGATTGCGCGCAGCGTGGTTGTCGCGATACCCTGCGAAGCGCCCGCGAAGTTGCCTACCTGCACCACTGTCTTAACCGGCTCCACAACCTTCCAGTAAATGAGGAAGTCGATGGATATCGGGGCGTTATCTTTCGTAATGCATGTCTGCCCCGGTATTTCAAGGAACAACTCCCTTAAATCCACCCATACCGGCTTATCAACAAAAGGTATGAGGATAATGAGCCCCGGCCCGACCGCTCCGATACAGCGTCCAAGCCTGAAAACTACCAACCTCTGGTACTCCGGCACGATCTTAATAAATGACGGCAATACAATTACAAGTACGACTACTGCAATGATTATTCCTACCCACATGTCTTTGTCCCTCCTATTTTCTTGGAATTTTTTTAACTTTTACCTTTAAACCGTTCACTTCAAGCACCTCGACAAGGTCGCGCGCGGCAATGGGTTCATCCGATGTGGCCTGCCAGTCTTCACCGCCCACATTCACCACGCCGCCGTCAGCGTTCACGTCTGTTGACGCCATTCCCTTTAACCCCAGCACGGACTGCATGCCGGTTATTACTTTGCTCCTGTATGATTTTACCACCAGGGCAACCACAAGCACAAAAAACGCGATAGTAATGAGTATCATCACCGCCATTAACACGTAAGACACCGCCCATTCTTCACCCATACCCCTGTTTGGAAATAACAGCAGGGAACCTATGATGAGTGATATTATGCCGCCGAAAGTCAATGCCCCGTGTGTGGGGGTCATCATATCCATGAAGAAAAGAAGCGCTGACAATCCGATGAATATTGTCCCGGCCATATTAATCGGCAGGCTGTCAAAACCCATAAACGCGAGCACTATGGCAATCGCGCCCACTATGCCCGGAAGAACAACTGTCCCGGCGTTTGCAAGCTCAAAAATAAGCCCGTAAATGCCTATGAGGAAAAGCACATAAACAATATTGGGGTCGGAAAGCGCGTGCAGGAATTTATGTTTTGAGGAGAGCGGTATGTCTTTGAATTCATAACCTTCGGTATTTATAACCACTTCCTTTTCTGCAACCTTTACTTTTTTCTTATCCAGTTTTTTCATGAGTTCCGTTATGTCTGTGGCGGTAAAATCTATGACTTTCATCTTGAGCGCTTCAATTTCTGAAGATGACACGTTCTTTAATACAGCGTCCTCGGCCCATTTCACATTTTTGCCTTTCATCCTGGCGAGGTTGATTATGTACGCGACCGCGTCGTTTGTGATCTTCTCGGAAACGCTGTTGCCCTGGAAATCCACGGGATGCGCCGTGCCTATGTTGGTTCCCTCTGCCATTACAGCCACATGCGACGCCATAAGTATGAATACCCCTGCGGACGCCGCCCTGGAGCCTTTTGGCGTGATATAGCATATTACCGGCACTTTCGCGGCCAGGAACTTCTCGCATATCTTCCTCATGGATTTATCAAGCCCGCCCGGCGTCTGCATGGTCACAACCACGCCCGCAGCGCCTGTTTTTTCAGCCTCTTCAACCCCGCGGATAAGATAATCCGCGATTGCCGCGTCAATTATCCCTTCCACATTGAGTTTGATAAATACCGGTTTGGCGGCCGTTGTAGTAGCAGCCTTTTCAGCGGCAAAAACCGCCGCGCCGAAGGCAATAACAGCAAAAACCGAAATAAATAAAATGAATTTTTTGGTCATATTTCCCACCTCGTTTTTTAGATAATACAATGATTGTAATACAGAAAAGGGGCAAAATCAAGTTAATTGGATGTAAGGATAATGTTAAGGAATAAACTTTAGATTTTCACGCAATCCGGGTGTTAAAACATTGGCAGCCGCAGCCTTCAAGATGCCATTGTGAGCTTCAGCAAACAAGCATTAAATCAGGATAATACCTCTGCATGCTGCGCAAGGCAGGTCCCTCGTTTCGCAGCCTGAAGGTTGCGGCTACCAATACAATACCCCCTGTCGGATCCTGCTCATCAAACCGCATGAGGCCTTACTATTATGTCTATTTCCGCGTCCAGGCCTGCCGCTATTTTTTCAAGGGTATTTAAAGTGATATTTCTTTTACCCTGCTCAATATTTGATATCTCCTGCTGAGGCACATTGGCCCTAACAGCAAGCGCCCGCTGTGACATGTGTTTTTTTCTTCTCAGTTCCGCAAGCTTTATGGTGACATCAAGAAGCCGCTTTTCCCTTTTATAACCATCCGCAAACTTCTTATCCTTAAGTTTTTCTTTTAGATGGGCCCGGAAAAAATCACCCGCGGATAATACTTCATGTTTTTTTACTTTTATCCTGCTTTTTGCCTTCATCTTCGCACCTTCCTCCTATATATTGAACCTTCCCATGAATTCTTTCCTGTTTTTCTCGGCAAGTTTTATATCGCCGCTGTCCGGGTCCTGCCTTTTCTTCACCACTCCAAGCACGATTACTATATGCCCTTTCCCGCCAAAATAGTACAACAGCCTCACATCCGACACTTTTAACTCAAATAGATTTCTGGTAATTTTTTTACTTATAGAACGGTCAATCATGTTGCCTTTTAGTTCCAGTTCCGTTATATAAGCAAGAATCTTTGCTTCTTTTTCCGCACCCTGGGATTCTATCAGTTCACGTACCGGAATATTCCCTGATTTAGTCCGGAAATATACCACCCTCCATATCGGCATTACTCCCCTCCACCCATTGAATTATGACATAAAATTTTATGTCAGTCAAGCAGCAATACTGCGAGTTATATAAAATTTGCTCTATTATTTGTTACAGCACATATCCCCTGTTAATCCCCTGATTTAAACATAAAAACCGGAGCCGGAGGTTTGGGTTTATTTTATATTAAGCAAAAGGGGCACTTTTTCCTCATATAATTATCCAACTTCTCTTCCGGCTTCCGGTTTGTTATAAATGCTTTATTCGTGCTTCCTGTCTCCTATCTCCTGTCTCTCATTTCCTCTTCCTTATGACACTGCCCTTTCTTCCCTTACTTCTTCCGCGCTGTCAAATACCACTATCCTGCGGGTTTCTTTTGATTCCCTCAGGCCTGATGTCGTCTCGCAGATGGTAAGGCATAACGTGCCTGCCTTTGCCCTCTTTATATCCATACAATACCTTTTAGCGCCTGCATTTATAGCCTTTGAAAAAAGTGTTTCCTGGGGGGCCTCTGCAGCCCTGTTTTTAGGCAGGAAATATACGGGTTTTAACCTGTTAAATGTCGCAAGCGCCGTCTGTGTAAAGGCCTTAAACTCCACGTCGTAATACTCTGACCTTACTTCAATTGTCTGTTCCATAAACCCTCCTATAATAGTGTTCCACCTACATTTTCCCTCCCCTTTTACTAAAGGGGAGGGCCAGGGTGGGGATGTTTTTGTTTCAGCCCCGCCGTATACTTTTCATGGTTAAAGTATACACTATGTATACTAATGTGTCAAGCGTGTTTTTATAAATAATGTTCTGTTCTTCGTAGGGGCGAGCCGGTGGCTCGCCCGGCTGTTGACCGTGGTTCAATACCTGAGATCCGGGCGAGCCACCGGCTCGCCCCTACGAAGGCTTTTATTGAGGTTGCTTTATTCATTAAAATCGGATAATATTTGAATGCGTTTTTATATTATTGGCGTCAGGGCGTCACCCTCACCCTGGCCCTCTCCCTTGAAGGGAGAGGGGAGAGGAAAATGTTATCATGGACGGAATTTTGCTTATTAATAAGGAAAAAGGCCCCACATCATTCGGTGCCATAGAGCAGGTAAAAAGGAAGTTCAAACTTAAAAAAGTCGGCCATTCCGGTACCTTAGACCCCCTTGCCACAGGCCTCCTTATGATAATGATAGGCAAAGCCACTAAGATCAGCGACTACCTCCCTTCTAATAAAGAATATGAGATGGAAGTAACTTTTGGAAGGTCGACAAATACTGACGATGCCGAGGGCGAAACATTAAAAGAAGCGCCTGTCCCGGAAAACCTTGAAGAAAAAATAAAAGGGCTGCTGCCGGAGTTTACCGGCGAAATCACGCAGATCCCGCCAAAATTCTCCGCAATTAAAAAAGACGGCCAGAAATTATACGACCTGGCCCGCGCCGGCAAGGAAGTTAATCCCGAGCCAAGGCAGGTCACTGTGCACTCAATAGAAATTATGGGATGCTCCGGTGATAAGGCAACCTTAAGGGTGGCGTGTTCTTCGGGAACCTACATGAGGTCTATTGCCCGCGACATGGGTGAAAAACTCGGCAGCGCCGCTTATCTTTCAGCCTTAGTCAGGACCAAGATCGGCGAATTCACATTAAAACAGTCCCACATGACAGCCTCCCTTGATACGCTCGAAGGCAACCTTGTCTCCATGAGGGAAGCGCTATACGCAATACCGGAAATGGTCTTATCAGACGAGAATTTTGGGAAGGTCAAAAACGGCATGACCATAGACAACATGACATCCACAAAAGCGGGATTTATAAAGCTCATACATGAAAACAAACTGATCGCGATAGGACAGGCGAAGTATGGGAAGGTTTACGTAAAACGGGGGATTTAGTTCTTCGACCCAAGTCCCATGACCCATGACTCAAGTCCTAATATCCGGCCTTAAAATCCTATCTTTAAAACTTGTCATCTAATAAAATTTCGTGACTGTCTGTTTTCACTTGGGTCTTGGGTCATGAGTCTTGAGACTAACTACTTCCAAGTCGCTATATACTCCCTGCCGCCCGCTTCAATTCCCGGATCTGAAACAACCCATTCCCCTGTAAACCCAAGTTCCCTTGCCGCCAGTTCAAAATGGCACATTGCAATACCCATGTCTATATTCTGGCCTGCCGGATACAGATACCCTTTCGTGCGCTCCAGAAAAAGATGGAATATCAGCTTGCTGTCTTCCTTTACAAACCTCCACGGCTGCTGGTTTGTGGCTGACGGCCCGAGTTTCACGCATTCAAGCACGGTCTTAAACTTATTGGCAGGCACGCGCGGCGTGTCAAAGTCATCAAGGAAGGAAATCTCAAAAAGGTGTTTTCTGGTGTCGGAATTCGCGACCTTCCTCATCATATTGTCCGCCAGGCGCCTTTTATCCGCGGGGTAGCCGACAGGTGAAACAGCCGGAATATTCTCATGTTCAGAAGCCCTGAGCAGTTCGGAAAAACCGTTCCTGTTAAAAGTGGCGCCAAGCCAGCATGTAGCCAGCCCCAGTTCCACTGCCTTTAATATGTTCTTTTCCATGGCATAGCCGTAATCTTCCAGGTACCTGCCTGTATTTGAAACGCAGCCGGCCATGAAAAGCCTGGCGTCTTTTATAACACTGTAAGTGCCAAGGGATTTTAAAAGTTCATGGGGAGTTTCAGCGAAATCCACCAGGTCAAAACGTATCTTTGACCCGAATACGCCCGTAGTATTTGACGCCATAAATTCCCTTAGTGCCGCGATTTTTTCATGCTCAACAGGAGTCTTTGAAAAAGTACGCCACGATGTGCGCTTATGAATTGTTTCTATAATTGACATAACACCCCTCTTAAATCGTCTCAGATAAACCGTCTCAGATGATGCGGCTTCCACACTCTACTCGCCATCCACTACCCACCGTACTTTGCTATCCTTTTCAAACACTTATCTTTTCCCAGCGTCTCAACTATGTCAAAAAGGCCTGGCCCCATGGTTGTCCCTGAGAGGACCACCCTAATCACATGCATGAATGCTTTTGCTTTTATTCCCGCGGCTTCCATGTCCGCTTTTAAGCGCTCCTCAACCTTCACTTTATCAACTCCGGTTTCTTCAACTATCTTTTTAAATATTTCAAGTATCTTAACCCTCTCGGCCGCGTTTTTCTCCCATACCTTCGCCGCGTCCTCGTTCATCTCATACTCATCCTTGTAAAAATATGACGACAGCGCGGATATTTCCGATAACACCTGCAGCTTTTCCTGCTGCAGCACAACTGTGTGCTTCACAAAATCATAACGGTTTTTGACGTCATCTTCCGTGATAACGCCGTCTTTAATAAGATACGGCACGCACATTTTTGTCAGTTCATCGGCTGATTTGCCCCTGATGTGGACGCCGTTTATGTACATCAGTTTCTTGTTGTCAAACATGGCGCCCGACTTGTGCACGCGGTCAAGGGCGAACTTCTCAATGAGCTGTTCCATGGAAAATATAGTATCCTCGTTATCAGGTGACCAGCCCAGCAGCGCCAGGTAATTTACAAGCGCCTCTGGAAGGTATCCAAGTTCCTTGTACCTCATGACCGAAGTCTCGCCGTGCCTTTTGGAAAGCTTTGACTTGTCCTGCCCTAAAATAAGCGGTATGTGCGCGAATTCCGGCATGGGGAAACCCAGGGCTTTATATATGTGTATCTGCTTTGGTGTGTTTGAAAGATGGTCCTCGCCGCGTATGACATGCGTAATGCCCATTTCCACGTCATCAACCACCACGACAAAATTATAGATTGGCATTTTATCGGTGCGAAGGATTATAACGTCATCCAGGGTTGAGTTCTGAACCTTTACGTCCCCCCTTACGATATCCTTAACTATAGTCTCGCCTGTCTGCTCGACGCGGATCCTTACCACAAATGGTTTTCCCGCGGCTTCGTTTGCCTTTACCTCTTCCGCGCTTAAGCGGCCGCACTTGCCGTCGTATTTGAATGCGCGCTTTTCAGCTTCGGCTTTTTTTCTGTCGGCGTCCAGCTCCTCTTTAGTGCAGAAACATTTATACGCCTTGCCTTCGCTTAAGAGTTTCTCCGCGTACTTGTGGTAAACATCCAGCCTTCTTGTCTGATAGTACATGGAATCATCCGCGGAGACTCCCGGGCCTTCGTCCCAGTTCAGGCCGAGCCATTTCATGGATTCAAGTATTTCAACCTCTGATTCCTTAGTGGACCGTTCTTTGTCCGTGTCCTCTATACGCAGGACAAACTTTCCGTTGTTGTGCCTCGCGTAAAGATAATTAAAAAGCGCGGTCCTCGCGCCTCCTATGTGAAGGTATCCTGTGGGGCTGGGGGCAAACCTTACTTTAACCATTAACTCACCATCCATTTTTTAATTTGTAACAATAGTATATATGATTGCAGGAGTTTTATCAAGAGCGGACGGTATTTCAGTCACAAGACCCAGGACTCATGACCCAAGTTAATACGAAAGAAACTTTTGCTGTTTTTGAAAGTTGGGTTTTATGACTTGGGTTTTGGGTCATGGGACCTGGGTCAAACTTTCCCTGCTATTTTTTTAAAGGCAGCGCTTCCTGATAGTCCTTTTCCATCTCGCACGTGCCTTCAAAAACCACGCCTTCGGATATCGCGAGTTTCGGGGTTTTAATGTCCCCGTATAGTTTTCCGGTATGAAGTATTTCGAGTTTTACGGTGGCTATCACATCTCCGCTTACCTTGCCGCCTATGACAACGTGCGTGCCTTTAACGTCGCCTTTGACAACAGCGCTCTCGCCTATGATAACCGAGTCTTCCGATATGACATCGCCTTCCACGCGGCCGTCAACCCTGATGCCGCCCTTTGACGATATGCCGCCTTTTGTTTCACAGCTCTTCCCTATGATAGTCTCAAGCCCTGCGGATATCATTATATCTCCTTAACATGTTTTTGATTTTAATCGAAAATAGAAAATTTAAAATTGAAAATTTATTTTAACGCTATCTCTCTGTTTAAGTATTTAACCGGATTAACCGCCACGCCGTTCAGCTTTATCTCGTAGTGAAGGTGCGGTGCTGTGGAGCGTCCGGTATTTCCGACGTACCCTATTACCTGGCCTTTTTTCACATGCTGGCCGGGCGACGCCACATATTTTATCATGTGGCCGTACTTTGTCATGTATCCGTTTCCGTGGTTGACTGTCACGAGGTTTCCGTAGCCGCCGCTGTCAAACTCCGCGAAAGCCACGACGCCGTCGGCCGTTGTTTTAACCGGCGTGCCCATGTCATTGGCTATGTCGACACCGGCATGGTATGAAAGCGAGCCCGTAAAAGGGTCTATCCTGGAACCGAATGAAGCCGTAATCCAGCCCTTGATGGGCCATCCTGAAGGGACTGCCGTGAGCCTTGCCCTCTGCTCGGTTATATAACTTACTATGTCCTGGAATGAAGCTTCGCTGTTTTTTGCCTGGTCCTGCACGTACTGGACCGCTATCTCAAACGCGCGCCTGCTTATTACCTCGTCATTTTCCTTGACGTGTTTTTCCAGGAGTTTTGTGTCTATATACGACGGCCCGCCGAAGCCCGTGTATTTTATGATTGCGTTGCGGCTTTTTAACTGGAGCATGTCACGCAGCTGTTTGTCTATCTCCGAAACCCGTTTGACCGAATCCCTGACTTCCAGGACTTCCTTAGCGAACTCCTGGTGTTTTTGCGTTAAATATTTGTCATACGCTTTTGTGGCGCGGTAATCCGCATGCCTTGTTATGATATACGCGGATACGCCGACGCTGGCTATCCATATGATAAGCACGGATATAAACAGCCTTGCCCCGAGTTTTACGGAAAGTACTTTTCCGTGGTCATCGGGGACAACCATCAGTGTGAAATGCTTTTTTCTTTTCTGCCTTTTCATCAATACCTCATATCAATAAAAATAAAAATATACAGGGACACTTATCCCGTAGTCAAAATTCAAAGCTTTATCCCCTTTGCGGGTTTATTTCTGTGGCGGCTGTGGTGCTGCCGGAGCCGCGTTAGCCGCCGTGAGCCTCGCCTTAAGCTCAGGTGACATATTCTCTGAGTCTTCCATGAAGATCCTTAGTTTATCGCCGTTTACTTTCGTCGGCTTAAGAAAAGTAATCCTGGCTGCTTTCAATTTTGTCAGCAGCATGTCTGAAAACTTCCTCGGGGCATAGATGTAAACATCGGCTCCGTCATCATTCGGATAAGCATCCAGAGAAACCCTGATAAGTGCGCCTGCGTAAAGTCTTTTTGCTTCCCCTTTAAGTCTTTCTGCGATAGCTTCTGCCTGAGTCATTCCCATTCGTTATTTCCTCCTTAATCAAGTAGGTAGAGAGAATAAAATCCAGCTGAATCTATTATATAATACGAAAAAGCAAGTTGTCAAGTTTAAACGAAACCGCATAAAAAAATCCAATTCCAAAAAACGCTTTATAAATAAGGCCCATTCTTAAAACACCCCTGATTTCGCCATTAAGATACCCGTTCCCATAATGATAACTGTGTCCCAAATCACATATTAATAAAAAGGGCGGCTTTCGCCGCCCCACAACTATTAGTAATTAGTAATTTGTAATTAGAAATTATCTCTTAATCTCCACCCCTCCGAACACAGCGTTAACATCTATGTTCAGGTAAGGCTGGCCTTCTTTATATGAATCTGACTGGTATATGGACGTCCCGAATGCCGCCGTGTTGCCATTAGGCATTACTATTCCTCCGAATGCCGAACTTCCGACGATACGGACAGGTTTAGTGGCGTCAATTCTTATTTCAGCTCCGGCAAAAACCGCGTCTACTTTTACCTTAACTGTTTCCTTGCTGATATCAACCTTTGTCAAATCAAGGTTAAGCGAACCAAATACAACGCTGTGCTCGCCCGGTATTTTGTCGCCTCCGATATTCTGCTCTCCAAACATCGTTGTCTTTTCGTCAATTACAGAATTTGGCGGGCAGCACTTCCCAAAAGTACCCGGGAACATGATGGAAACACCGACTGCTATTACGAGCAAAGCAAAAGCAATCCTAAAGAACGGAATGTCAAAGTGAAAGAACGTTTTAAGAATGATGTTAATTCCGATCAGGACAAAAAACACTCCGAAGAACAGTGACCATAGGTGCATTTTCATTTCCTCCTCCAATTAATAGAAATTTTATATCGCGACTCAATTGTAAATCGTAAATTAAAAATTGTAAATATCTATTTTTTTGCCTTCCCCTGGTTGGCGACCGCTTCCATCGCCTTTTTTACCTCTTCAGGATCACCCAGGTAATAACTTTTTTCAACTTTAAGATCATCCCCAAGCTCATAAATAAGCGGTAATCCGGTGGGGATATTCAGCTCCGTAATTACATCCTCCGCCACATTGTCCAGGTATTTTACCAGCGCCCTGAGCGAATTGCCGTGCGCGGCTATCATAACGGTCTGTCCGGCCTTCAGACACGGCACTATCATCTTTTCATAATATGGGACCGCCCTCAGGACTGTATCCTTCAGGCACTCGCACGAAGGCAGCTGCGCCGGTGTTAAATCCCTGTATTTTTCTTCCTTTGATGGGTGTCTCCCGTCATTTAACTCAAGAGCGGGGGGACGTACGTCATAACTCCTGCGCCATATCTTTACCTGCGCCTCGCCGTATTTTAAAGCCATCTCGGATTTATTGAGCCCCTGCAGCGCTCCGTAGTGCCTTTCATTTAGTTCCCACGCGCGGACAACCGGGACCCATAATAAGTCCATCACTTCCTGGACAATGTTAAGCGTAATGACAGCGCGCTTTAAGCGCGAGGTGAAAGCCACGTCAAATCTCATGCCTGCTTTTTTTAGGTATTCCCCTGCTTTACGCGCCTCGAGCAGCCCCTTTTCAGAAAGGTCCACGTCAGTCCAGCCCGTAAAGCGGTTTTCTTTATTCCATGTGGATTCGCCGTGGCGCAGAAGTATGAGTGTGTGCATTAATCCCCCGTATGTTTTTTACAATTATATCAGACAATCTTCCGTAAATCCAGCGGTCCGTCCTTTGGGAGAGGGGTAGGGGTGATGGGAACAACACAAGGCATTATTACCCCTCATCCTGACCTTCTCCCAAGGGGAGAAGGAAATAATCATTTCGATCTTACGCTGCTTCCTCAGGGTTGACAAACTTCCCTATAAATAGTATCACACCCGATGTGTTTTCCCTTATCATAAAAATAAAAGGCCTGTCCGCCCTGAATACCGCGGGTTTTCCTATGCTCATGGTCATGTTCCTGAACGCTATGAACGATGACGCCTTAACCTGCGCGTCCTCGGTTCCTTCCTCATTTACGTCAAGATAAGCCTGATGTATGGCCTGTGAAATAAGCAGCCCTTTCGTTTCCTGACATTCCCGACATATCAGCGTCGGTAAATACCGAAGGCATGCCCAGCTGTGAGAGGCTGCCGCCAAGCAGTTTTCTGGAATCTATCCTGAATTTTGGGAGACTTACATCAACCGCTTCGGCTTTATGATGGGTCTGCTCGAGTGATTCCTTCCAGGACGCCATATTCTCGGGGGTAAGCAGTTTTTCCAGCCCTGCAATATCGCCGTCCACCGGCAAAAAGACCACCATGGAAAGGGCGTTCCCCGCCAGTTCCATTTCAAGCACGCTTGTGCCGGGCCAGTATTCCTCATCCAGCAGAGCGTTCATTTTCGCGTGCATCATTTCCACAGCCGTCGCCTTTCCGGCAGGGCCTGAAAAATACTCCGTCTTTGTATCCTTTAAACTGAATTTATATTTCCAGTCGGTTTTTAAGCATGCGGCGCTGGTTAAGACCATCTTTGTCCTTGTGCCCAGCAGCCCTTCTGACGCGGGCTGTTTTGCGCGCCTTCCCGTGGCTGACTCAAACCATGAATTTCATGGCAGTGCGGGAATTCTCGGAATTGCCGGAAAAATCAAGGCTGTTTACGTTGCCAAAATAATCCTGTTTCAGCCTTGAAATAAAATCATTATGCAGGCTGTAGAGATCGCTTGCCCACAGCGCGCTGGCGCTGGTAAATTCGAACTGCCTCTCTTTTTTTGTCATGATATCGCGCAGGAAGGAAAGGTTTTGCCTTAAGTCGCCTGCGGCTGCCGGAAAATGGAGCGCTGCCATTATCTCATCCGAGGTCTTTCCCCTTGCGCCCTCTGACACCATAGCCATGGCGGAAAAAACAGCGTACGGGGAGATGAGAATATTCCTGTCTGCCGTACCGCTGTTTGAATACAGTTCAAAGGCAAACCGGTTTATGTCCTGTATGCCCGGGGCTGCGCGGACAAAACCCGCGCAAACAAGGACAAGCACTAATACCAGGGCTATTTTTCGCGTATCAATAATATGTCTCATCTATTTTAATATAAGGCTCTCTGCCGTGGCTTCTTTAGGTTTGGGTATTTCCAGCAGGTCCAGGACCGTCGCTCCGATGTCGGCAAGAACCCCTTTTTTACGCAGCTTTACCTTATCCGCGTCGGCTCCGGCGTAAATAAACTCCACCGGATAAGTGGTATGCGCCGTCTTAGCGGCGCCTGTAGCCGCGTCAGCCATTTCTTCGGCGTTGCCATGATCAGCGGTAATCAAAGTCACATAGCCTGCGGCTAATGCGGCGTCCGTTACTTTACCCGTGCATTCATCCACAACTTCCACGGCTTTTCGCGCGGCTTCGTATGAGCCTGTATGTCCCACCATGTCGCAGTTGGCGAAGTTTATTGTGATGAAATCATATTTGTTTGACTTTATTTCCTCAACGGCGCGGTCAGCAACCAGGTAAGCTTCCATCTCAGGGTGTTCCGCGAATGATGCCGGGTCGAAACGGCCCTTTAACTCAATGCGGTCCTCGCCCTTGTATGGCTCGAGCATCTTGCCGTTAAAGAATGATGTGACGTGCTTGAACTTCTGCGTCTCTGTTATGCGCAGCTGCTTCATGCCTTTTTTTGAGACTTCTTCGCCGACTAAGTTCACCATGTCGCCGCCCTCATCAAGCGGCGGGAGCACGTTAAACTTGAACGCGTCATAATACCGGGTAAGCCCGCAGTAAGCTATGTCGAGCTTCTTCCAGCGTTTGCCCGGGTAAACGTCATCGACAAAAATGTTTGTGAGCTGTATGGCGCGGTCCTGGCGGTAATTGGTGTGTATGACGCCGTCGCCGTCCTTTATGCCCGGGAAATTCCCGATTACCGTGGGCGGTATGTACTCGTCAGTCATTTCATCGCCGTTTGAGAGCTTGTCATTCTTATAGCTTTCCTCTATGGCTTCACGCGCGGTGGCGGCTTTTTTGCCCTCGCACTTTGTCATGCAGTTATAAGCCTTATCAATAAGGTCCCAGTTCTTGCCGCGGTCCATGGCATAATACCTGCCCATCAATGTCCCGACAGTGCCCAGCCCGTATTCCTTGAATTTTGCCTCAAGCGCGTCCAGATAGGTAAGGGCGCTTTTTGGGTATGTGTCGCGGCCGTCAGCGAAGAAGTGGATGTATACATTGGCAATCTTCTGCGCCGCCGCTTCCTTTACAATGGCATACATATGTTCCTGGTGCGCGTGTACTCCCTCATCCTGTACCAGCCCCATCACATGCAGCGCTCCGCTTTTTTTCGCCGCGTCAAAAGCCCGCTTCATGTTGGGATTACCGAATACCGTGCCGGCCTCGATGGCTTCGTTAATGCGCACGACTTCCTGCTTTACTATGCGGGCCGCCCCCATGTTAAGATGCCCGACTTCCGAGCTTCCCATATATCCCGCGGGAACTCCGACGGATAATCCCGACGCTTCAAGGACGCTGGAAGGGTATTTTTTAAGCATCGCGTCAGTGCGCGGCTTGTTTGCGTTCTTCACGGCATTGTAAGCGGAATCAGGGCCTATGCCCCAGCCGTCACGGATAATTAAAAGGACTTTTTTCATAAATGAACCTCCAGGTATAATTTGATAACGGGGATATATTACAACAAATACTGGGAATGGTAAATAATAAACAACGTCCATATATGACACCTTCAGGGTCCTGACCTGAGACGCCCACCAGGGGCGTCTCTACAGTGGTTGTAAATATTTACAGCCCCGTTAGGACAATTCACGAATCGCCCAAAACTCGTAGAGACGGGGCTCGTCCCCGTCTAACACCTGCCCTGAGACGCCCACAAGGGGCGTCTCTACAGTGGTTGTAAATATTTATTGCCACGCAGGGGCGATTCACAAATCTCCCAAAACTCGTAGAGACGGGCCTCGTGCCCGTCTAACACCTGCCCTGAGACGCCCACCAGGGGCGTCTCTACAGTGGTTGTAAATATTTACAGCCCCGTTAGGACAATTCACGAATCGCCCAAAACTCGTAGAGACGGGGCTCGTCCCCGTCTAACACCTGCCCTGAGACGCCCACAAGGGGCGTCTCTACAGTGGTTGTAAATATTTATTGCCACGCAGGGGCGATTCACAAATCTCCCAAAACTCGTAGAGACGGGGCTCGTCCCCGTCTAACACCTGCCCTGAGACGCCCACCAGGGGCGTCTCTACAGTGGTTGTAAATATTTATTGCCACGCAGGGGCGATTCACAAATCTCCCAAAACTCGTAGAGACGGGCCTCGTGCCCGTCTAACACCTGCCCTGAGACGCCCACAAGGGGCGTCTCTACAGTGGTTGTAAATATTTATTGCCACGCAGGGGCGATTCACAAATCTCCCAAAACTCGTAGAGACGGGGCTCGTCCCCGTCTAACACCTGCCCTGAGACGCCCACCAGGGGCGTCTCTACAGTGGTTGTAAATATTTATTGCCACGCAGGGGCGATTCACAAATCTCCCAAAACTCGTAGAGACGGGCCTCGTGCCCGTCTAACACCTGCCCTGAGCCGCAGCAAGCGGCGGCTCTACAAGGCCATTTTTTTTATACAGACAGAGCCTGCTCTGTCTCTTATTTCAACCCTTTAGATGCAATCCTGAATACTGCCTTGACTTACACCCGGAATAATAATAAAATTTTACCATGAAAACAAAAATCAATTCAGCCATGGACAGGCTCATCATATACCCGGCACTCGGGTTTTTGATAATTTACATTGTCATTGCCTACTTGCTCCTTCCCGAATTCTGGGTGCATTACGAACATCACCCCTCTCTCTCCGCCATACAAAAGATAACATACACCCGCTACGGTATACACGGTGATCCCATAAATATCATGATAGCGGCGGATAAGGAAGCGCTTATAAACTCCATGATATCCGCGGGCTGGTCAAAGGCCGACAACATAACGCTTAAAAGTTCCGTTAAGACAGCGCTGGGACTCATGCTCAAAAGGAAATACCTTTCAGCCCCCGTATCTGACCTGTTCCTCTATGGAAAACGTGAAGACTTTGCTTTTGAAATAGTCACAGACCCGCGGCTGCGAAAAAGGCACCATGTGCGTTTCTGGATGACTGATAAAAAAACATCAAACGGAACGCCCCTGTGGGCGGGGGCCGCCACCTTTGACAAAGGGCTTGAGTTCAGCCATTATACCGGGGAGGTCACCCATTGCATCGCCCCGGACATAGATACTGAAAGGGATTCTCTCGTGGAAGGGCTAATAAAATCCGGCCGTGTTGAAAAGTATTATCAAGTGTCCGGGATAGGACCGGCAATAAGCAGGAAGAATGGAAACGGTGACCTATATTATACCGACGGTGAAATGTCAGTGGCAGTGCTGGCCCCGAAAACCGCCCGCGCGGTTTCTGCCGCTGTTAAACTGAGCAGCCCGCCTATAATCGAGACAAAAAACTCTTTATTTAAAACATTCAAAAACTGGCTGAACCTTTTGAACAAGCATAACAAGTCATCCGCAACTGTCCGCAGCTAATACTGCGGCTGCCGCACTTATTTCCCTGAATGCATAAGGCCTGCCTGGGGTATTGCCCTGCTTATGAATCCGTCATCAAATAGTATTTCCACGGTTGACTCGTCGTCCCACGCGTATTCCCCCGTGACTTTAAGCGAGGCAAACGCAGCTTTAGCCGCGGTTTCGTTAGCGGAATATAATTTCGAGTAAAAGAAAAGCAGCCGGAAGTTTTATTTTTCCGGCGTGCACCACGCCCATATCTTTTGAGTAAAAATCCCCGTACCACAGCTTATTCAAATCAAGCATGTATTCCGCAGGTATGACCATGCCGAACATCGGCGCGGGCTGGACGCAGGCTTCCCTGAAGTCTTTCAGCAGAGAGGCCTCCTTTTTCAGGTCAATCCCCAGTTCCGCACGGTTGCCGGCGTTTATGAACTTCGCAAGCAGGGCGCTGTTTGTGGCCCCGGGGAAACCCATTGTTTTGCCGAAGGGGCTTAACCCGTCCGGTTTTACCACAAAAAGATCCATGAGGGTCTTAATCTTTAAAAAATATTCCAGGCTTGACGCCTCGTATTTGCCGGATGCTATCATGGCTTCATAATTATCAATCTCCCCTTTATAGTATTCCAGATTTGCCTTGCCGCCCTCCAGGGAAGGATTTACCGCTATTATGCCGCTTAATTTAGCCGCGTATTCCGGGTAAGTCCCGAGCAGCGCCATGAGCGTATCAAACCCGTCGCCCCAGGCAAAAACAACAGCTTTTCTGTTTTCAAGCCCTTTATAGTCAAGAACTTCCTTTAAGTCCCTTATGGCCTCTTCAAGCCCCCAGTCTTTAACAACCTTCATGACTTCATCAGGCCTGTAAAAAGGTATGTAATTATTCCTGCCGGAGACGAGGTGGCACTCAAAACCTGACGCGTTGAGGTTCTTTATGAGCTTATGTGCCCATGCCGGACCCGCGCCGGACGACGGAATTATCAGCGCTGTTTTTGCCATATCTTCCTCCGGGAACTTATATACCTTGAACTGTATCCTGTCAAAATGGCCCTCATCATCGCGCCCGGTCCCGATGAAGTGCGACTTATAGCCCCTGTCTTTTTCGCCGGCCGCGTAATTGACATAGGACATGAACTCCCCGAAACCCGTGGACTTGTATATCACCCACCTGCACAGGTTGTATTTATCCGTTCCTGCCTTGTTCCACCCGTCATTGACGCCGAAGGCGATTTTAAAGTTTTCCTTAACCTTATTTTTTGCGGCGTGGTCATACATCCCGTATGGATAGGCAAACGTATCCAGCTTCATCTTCAGCACGCCCTCATCAGCGGCTTTCGCGTCTACAACCTCATGTTCCAGGGTCTTTTCATCTTTTTTTATGAGGGGTATGTGGGTATAACTGTGGCAACCAAAGTCGGCAAGCCCCGCTGTTTTTAGGGCATCAATGTCGGCGTATGACATGTAGTGGCTGGACCTGTTAAGGACCAGCTTGTAGAGGTAGTAAGTGACCGGCGCGCTGTATTTTTCAAGAATGGGCAGGACTTTCATCTCGCTCTCCCATCCGTCGTCAAAAGTGATAAGCGCGGTTTTGTCGATGCTGCCTGTGCCTTTATCATAAAAATCCGTCATCTGCTTGAGCCTGATGATGTCCAGGTTCTTCTTTTTGATATAATTGACCTGCCACTCAAAAACCTCGGGCATGACGGCATACAGGTCGGTGGTGGAGTATTCAAACTTGTGGTATAAAAGCGTAAGGTTGTCGGCTGCAAGGCCGAAGGCCCAGAGCAAAACGAACAGTACTAAGATAATTTTTCTTGTCATTACTTCCCCCTTATTCTTATTGCGGATTAATTGCATTTAAATTGCAGATAAATCCTTACTTATACTTATCTGCCAGTACATATGCCCTGGTCTTATTTGAACCGCCGACAGCAACGAGAAATCCTTTTTTGACCCAATCCTTTGCCAGATACGCGGCCATGCGGTTTTTTACCTTCAATACCCGCGCAATATCCGATGATGTTATGTTCATGGAAGACTCAAAAAGCGGATATATCTCTTTCGCCCTGCGGTCAAGCTGCTTTAAATTCTCCATATTTTTCCTGCTGCCGGACGGTGTCCGGGACTGTATCGTCTCCTTGAGTTCTGTAAAAGCCTCCTCAATCAGCTTTAAAAAATAAACCACCCAGCCAGTAAGGTCCGCGGTCTCACGTCCAAAATAGTAATTATGATGAGGGTGCGTTGAAAGTTCCCTGTAATACGTTTCTATTTCCTTTGCGTGATACTCTTCCAGAGAGAACATGCCATTGAGCCCGAAATTACCCTTCTGCATGACAAACGTGGCCAACAGCCTGGCCGTCCTGCCATTACCATCATAATATGGATGAATAGTCACAAACTGATAATGTACCAGCGCCGCAACAATCGGGACCGGGACCTTTGTTTCCTCTGCCCATTTCACCCAGTTAACAAGCTTTTTCATCAGCCCCGGAACGTCTTTTGCTTCCGGCGGCAGATACACAATCCCGCCCGTCATGGAATCTTTTATGACATTTTGCTGCGGCCTGTATGGAGTGGATTTGCCTTTTTTCCCGGATTCGACCAGGGCATGTATCTTTTTTATAAGTTCTTCGCTGAACACAGCCTGCTTTCGCGCCAGCTTTTCTGTTTCTATGAGCGCGTTCCAGTAGTTTTCTACTTCCTTTACATCCCTTTCCCTGCCGAAAAGATCTTTTCTGTTTTCATCAATTACATCTTTCGTCTGCCTTAAAGAGAGCCTGTTTCCTTCTATTCTGGTCGAATAATGCGTAGCCCTTAACCGCGCTTCATGCTTTAATTTCGCTTCAACTTTTGGGGCGATTGCTTCCTTTGCTATCATGTCCCGCATTGACGCAATTTTCATCAAAAATTCCATTATATTATTCGAAATCCCGTATTTGGGCTGCCATTTTTTGTCCATTACCCACCATCCTTTAACACATTATACCACTCCCAGGCGCGCTGGTCAATAATCATTGCAGATAAATTGCAGATAAATTGCCGTTAAATTATTGCCGGCTTGGCGGGTGCGATTCCCCCACGTCCTGAGCTGGTCGAAGGATGAATCGTCCAAAACCTGTAGAGACGGGAGACGTGCCCGTCTATCGTCCCGCCTGAGACGCCCACAGGTGGCGTCTCTACGGAACCCACGGTTTTTCCGTCATATATACGCATTGATGGAAGCAAACGACAAACAGCCTGCTAACCCGGCGTACGCACCCCGATGAAGCGTAGAGGGTGCGACTACAAACGCTTCCCTTGCTTGTGGCTTGTTACTTCCTTTATCAACTTCCCCAGTTTCTTCTCTTTCTTTTTCCTGTCCATTGCCGCTTTTACATCCGTTCTTGACGCTGTATAAGCCATCTCTTTTTTAAGCTTAAAATAACTCCCCATAATCTCCGCCGGTATTTTTCCTTTTTCTGCGGCTTCTTTAACAGCGCAGCCGGGTTCGTGTTCGTGCGTGCAGTCCGCGAATTTGCACTTCATGGCGTATTCGGAGACTATATCAAAACCCGGGTCATTTACCCCGCTTTCAGTCCAAAGGGAAAGCTCCCGCATTCCGGGAGTGTCTATCAGCATTCCGTGGGTGCCTATCATGTAGAGCTGGCGGGTTACGGTCGTGTGCCTGCCCCTTGAGTCGTCTTCCCTTACTTCCTTTGTCTGTGCTATTTTAAACCCGGCAACCGAGTTTATTATGCTGGATTTGCCCGCGCCTGAAGAACCGGCAAAGGCGTATGTCTTTCCAGGTTTCATGTACGCGGCCAGGCTGTCCATGCCTTCCCCGGTTTTAGCGCTTATGCGCAGAACCGGGACCGGGCTGATAAGTTCCGCGGTCTCTTCCAGGATTTTTAAGGATTCATTATTTAAATCCGTCTTGTTTAGCACCACGACAGCCTCTATGCCGCTGCCTTTTAAAGCAGCTATGTAGCGCAGCAGCCTCATGCGGTTGTAGTTGTTATCAAGCCCCTGAACGATGAAGAGCGTGTCTATGTTTACCGCAATTATCTGCTCTTCGGATTTTATGCCGGCGGCCTTTCTGGAAAAGGATGTTTTCCTGGGTAGCACGGCGTGAATCAAAGCCTTATTTTCGCCAATAAAAACCTGCGCGCAGACCCAGTCCCCGGTTTTCGGGAAGTCCGACGGTTTTTCCGATGTATGAAGGAGCTTCCCCGTGACCTCCGCGTCCATTTCGCCATGGCGAGTGACAACAATATAACGTTCCTTGTATTCAGCTATGACACGGGCAGGCTCAAAACCTGCTTCCTTATAAGAAGCAAAGTGTTTTTCAAACCACTCATCCCAGCCAAGGGTCTGTAAGTTGAACTTTTCCATTTCTTCCCCCGATAAAATTCAAAACACTTGTATATGAAATATAATATCATAAAAACAAAAAAGTTTAACATTTATCACTGCCCCTCACCCTACCCTCTCCCAGAGGGAGAGGGATAAAAGTACGGTTTTGGTTGTTGCGACTCCCCTCTCCTCTTAGGAGAGGGGCTGGGGTGAGGTGAAATAGCTTTTACTTATCCCGCCACGTTTTACCCTGGCCCGCGTCAGGCTTGTCGTGGTTTTTGAGGCCTGCCCGCATTAATGTAAAGAATATCATAACCGGTCAATCCGGAAAAACCGCGGCAAGCCCGGCGCAGGCCGACAGCGTTCTAAAACACCCGACGCGCGGACAGCGCGGGAGCGCTGTCCCTACAAAAAAAGGCCGCCTTTTCAGGCGGCCTTTTGAACTGCTATTTAAGATATTACTTTAAGTTGTAGAAATTCGCCCTGCCGTTGTACTGCGCGAGGTCTCCGAGCTCTTCTTCTATCCTGAGGAGCTGGTTGTATTTCGCGATGCGGTCTGTCCTGGAGAAGGAACCGGTCTTTATCTGGCCGGCGTTTGTGGCTACCGCGATGTCCGCTATTGTGGAGTCTTCTGTCTCTCCTGAGCGGTGCGATACGACTGCCGTGTAGCTTGCCCTTTTGGCCATTTCAATGGCGTCGAGGGTCTCTGTGAGCGTGCCGATCTGGTTTACCTTGATTAAGATGGAGTTGCAGGTATTTTCCGCGATCCCTTTTTTCAGGATTGCCGGGTTTGTTACAAAAAGATCGTCTCCTACAAGCTGTATCCTCTTGCCGAGCTTTTCCGTCATGAGCTTGTGTCCTGCCCAGTCATGCTCGGACATGCCGTCTTCGATTGAAATGATCGGATATTTGTTTACCAGGTTTATCCAGAAGTCCACCATCTGTTCTGACGTGAGCTCTTCTTTTGTGGATTTTTTAAAGATGTACCTTTTCTTGGCTTCGTCATAAAATTCCGACGCGGCCGGGTCCATGGCTATGCAGATGTCTTCGCCCGGTTTGTATCCGGCTTTTTCTATGGCCTCAACTAGGCACTGGAGCGGCTCTTCGTTTGACTTGCAGCTCGGCGCGAATCCGCCCTCGTCGCCCACTGCCGTGTTATAGCCCCTTGATTTTAAGACTGATTTTAACGCGTGGAATGTTTCCGCTCCCCATCTCATGGCTTCCGAGAATGAAGGCGCGCCCACCGGCATGATCATGAATTCCTGTATGTCCACGTTGGAGTCTGCGTGTGCTCCGCCGTTTACCACGTTTGCCATAGGAACCGGCAGTTCTTTCGCGTTGCATCCGCCGATATACCTGTAAAGCGGCATGCCCAGCGTGTTCGCAGCTGCCTTTGCAGCGGCGAGCGATACGCCCAGTATGGCGTTAGCGCCGAGCTTGCCTTTGTTTGCCGAGCCGTCAAGCTCGATCATGGTTTTATCCAGCTTGTTCTGGTCCATTACGCTCATGCCTTTTAAGGCTTTTGCGATGGTTTCATTTACGTTTTTAACGGCTTTTAATACCGACTTGCCGCCCCATTTTTTCTTGTCGCCGTCACGGAGCTCAACCGCTTCTTTTGTGCCTGTGGAAGCGCCGGAAGGCACTGCGGCCCTTCCTATAATACCGTCGCAAGTGATGACATCTACTTCTACTGTCGGGTTACCGCGTGAATCTATGACCTGCCTGCCTTTTACCTCTTCAATAAAGCTCATGCAAAACCTCCCTATAATAAAGTTCCACCTACATTTTCCCTCCCCTTCTTAAGGGGAGGGCCAGGGTGGGGATAGTTCTTTAGTCTTCAGGGCGGGGATACTTTGCCCTCAAACAAGTTGTCATAATACTATAACAATAATGAAAGGTAAAGGATTTTTTACCGGATCCTTGTTTTACGCGGTTTCCCTCAGGATAAGCCTGCAGTCAAATACCTTATCCCTGACTTTTGCCGCCGGATTCTGCAGCGACTCCACAGCCATATGAAGCGCCTCTTTTCCCATATCCTCCAGCGGCTGCCTGATTGTTGTCAGTTCCATGTCTGCCGAGGATTCTATGTCATCAAAACCTATCAGCGACATGGCCCTTGGTATGTCCATGCCGTTTTTTCTGGCTTCATTTAAAAACCCCTGCGCCACGTAATCGCCGGCCGCGCAAAAAACAGCGTCCACGTCATTCATCACCATGAACCTGAAAGCCTCTTTGCCCGACTGATATGTGTACATCTCATTTTTCCAGACGCATTCCGGATAAACCACGCGCCCGTATTCCTTCAGGCCCCTGGCAAACCCGGCGAACCTTTCCCGCTGTGTTTCAGCCTGTTCCAGATCGCCTGTTATCATTCCGATTTTCTTCCTTCCGAGCCTGCCGAAATGCGTTCCCGCGTCATGCGCCCCTTTTTCATTGTCGGACCTGACGCAGTTTATGCCTTCCCACCGGACATCTATAAGCACCGGAGTGATTCCGGCTCCCTTAAACCCGGATATTATCTGCTCATTTACGCCGCATGATATTATTATCACTGAATCCGCGCTTTTATCCATGGTCAGTTTATGATAAAAATATTCGGGGCCGCCGACTAAATGCATGGAATTCGCTATGTAGGTGACAACATCGTAACCTGTTTGAAACGCTTCCGCCTGTATGGACCATACCAGTTTAGCCGCGTACCCGTTGAGGATATTAGGCGTGATAACCGCGATCCTTTTGTTTGAATTCATTATTTTTATAAACCTCCCTGTCCTTGCCTTAATTATAAACCGATATTAACTATTGTCAATCCGCATTTAATTGCAGGTTGATTTTTTTTAATTTTGTCATATACTGGTGAAAACAGGCTCAGGGAGGCTCACATGTCATGCACCTGGATTACGCACAAAGGGAAAAATATTCTTCTGTCAGATTTTTCAAACTTAAGGCCTGACGAGGCCCTTGCCATGCTTGACCAGGTGGACAAATCATTCCCGGAAAAGGGCGAGAAAGTGCGGCACCTGATGAATTTTGAAAATACAAACCTTTCACCCGACTTCATGGAAAAAGCAAAGGTCATAGGAAAAAAATACATACCCATAGGATATAAAGACGCGTACTGCAAAGTCTCCCCGTTAAAATCCGTAATGCTCAAGGGATTCCTGCTCTTCACGGGAGGCTCTGAGAGGGCAAAGGTATTTGACGACGTCGAGAAAGCGAAGGAATGGCTGGCGGAGTAAGGCAGTCTCGCTTTGGACTACTGAGATCACTGAGACTTCTGAGATTATTGAGACTGCCTTTAATTATAATGCTCTTTAATGTATTGCTTCAACTGCATCCCGTCTGTTTCTTTTATCCCCAGGAACTGCATGCCGGTTTCATATCCGCCTGTTGATTTTTTCGTCCATACAGCCTGGCAAAAAACTTTAAAGCGCTCCAGGTCATGAGAGCGCAGAAGTATTTCGGCTTCCAGCACGGTGCCCGCGCGCAGCTCGCTGTCGGAGACTACGCATATGCCGCCTTCTGAAATATTTTTTACCGTGACTATAGGCGGAAATGACGGGAAAAGTTCGTTGCTTGCGGCTGCCTGAAGTATATACATTTCCCTCTCTATGTCGAGCCTGTTGGACTGCCTTTTTTTCAGTTCTTCCGGTGTCATATAGCCCCTTTGATTAACCGTTTAATTAAGCACAAGTATATCATATAAACTTCATTTGTCAAGCAACAGACCCTGAGCCGGGTTATGATGGATGGGTGCGTGGGTTGAGGAAGAACGAGACAAGAGACTGGAGACAGGAGTATACACAATCCGTTCATAACCTCGGCCGGCGGCGGGAGTGGCTGATATTTTTTTGATAATGCCGGAGAGTGAACCTTTGCATCAAGCCAACTATCGCCCCTCAGTCCGGCCCGGCTGAATTCAGCGCGCGCATACATCAACTTGCCTCAAACATATCCGTCTATTTTCGCCGGCTTCGCCTCAACACAATTGACAGGTATCAAAAAAAATATCAGACGCTCACGCCGCCGATTTTGCATAAAAAAAACCGCGGGCTGTTAACCCGCGGCTTTTTTTATCTGAATAATATTTATTTTATCTCGCCTAAGTCCTTGCGAAGCGTCTCCACCATTCTGTTGCTGCTTTCAACCACCATTTCCTTGTAATTCCTCAATACATCGCCGCCCGGATCCTTTAAGTCCACGGCAGTCTCAGCCACGGACTTGCCCTGCGTATACCACTTTGTGACGATGTTCGACGGATGCGCCAGCCTCATAGGGGCCAGATCGTCCATGGACGGCCAGTCCAAGTCATAAATTATTTCGCCGTTTTTATCTATCATTACCATTGTCATGTTAAGCCTTAAAGTTCCTAGCACCCTGTTGCCTCCGGTGATGACATAAACGCCTTTGGGCTTGTCAGCGGCAGTGTCAACAAACACTATGATTACGGCATCCAGCCTGGTCTTCGCGCACACTGCTTTTGCCTCTTCTATCATCGTCATCTTTAAGCCTTCATTTTCCCCGCCCTGCTTTACGCCGTTTACGTATGTCACGGTTGTCGTGCCCGGCGTATTATTGTTGATTACCTGGTACGGGATGAACGGGAGCCCAGCCGCTCCGGCAAGCTCTTCCTTAAATTTGTCCAGCCTTGCCTGCGCCGCGGCTGCCGGGTTATCGTGTACGGCATTCGAGTCAGCGGCAGCCTTCAGTCCCGCTTTAAGGGCGGTCATGAAATCGCCGGAGGTCTCTGTGGTTTTCATATCCTGATTCATGGCTTCCGGGTTATTTTTAAGGTATGCCAATGCGCCGGTTGCTTTTGCCACTGTGCCCGCGTTCTGATACTCAGGCACCTTATAAAGCGCGCCCGCCGATACCATCTTAAATGAACGTACTTTTTTAAGAGCCGCCTCGGCCTGGCCTAAAGCGTAATTTGCCACTGCCTGGATTACTTCTTCATTGCCCGCGTTTACCGGCCCGCATTTCTTTACTGTCAGGCTCAGGATGCCCGCGTATTTAACCTTTGTAAACGCCTCCTGGTTGATTGCCGCCCCGGCGCATCCGGCTGCTACTGCGATGATCAGAACTAATAGTGCTGCTGCTGTTGCTTTTTTCATATTGCCCTCCCTGAATTTTTTGCCGCATACCACGGCCCAATAATGTTATTTAGACGTTTTAAACGCAAAAAAGTTTACATCTAATTATGCGGAGTTTCTCTGGATAAATGTACAGTCAAAAACCTTTTTTATGGGCCCTATATCCGGGTTATCTATCATCGCCTTTGCTATTTTAAAGGCCTCCCTGCCCATTAAGTCCAGCGGCTGCTTAACCGTCGTCATTTCAAGGTCTTTTGCCACCTCAATATCGTCAAACCCCACCACTCCCATGGACATGGGTATGTTCACCCCGTGCCTTGAAGCTTCGCTTAAAAACCCCTGCGCCACGTAATCCCCGGCAGCGCAAAACACGCCGTCCACGTCATTCATTACCATATATTTTAGGGCTTCCTTGCCAGCGCTGTACGTGTATTCTTCTATCCTGTAAATAAGGTTTGTGTCAAAACTTATGCCGCTTTCATCAAGCGCCCTTATGAATCCATACAGCCGTTCCTTCTGTGAGGCCACGTTTCTGTCGTCACCGACTACAACACCCATACGCTTGCGCCCGCTTTTTGCCATATACATACCCGCGTCGTAAGCGCCTTTTTCATTATTTGAGGTCACTGAGCTTAAGTCTTTATATATGGTATCTAAAAGCACCAGTTTTATCCCCGCTTTTTCATACATGTCCGCGATTGCGTCGTTGACCTGATACGCCATGATTATGGCAACATCCGCCTTTTTTTCAGCGGTAATTTTGTTGTGAAGGAATTCGATGCCGCCTTTGTTATATGCGGATTTAGTGGTGTAAAGAAGTATGTCATTCTCGGTTTCAAGCGCCTCGGTCTGCATGCCCCAGAGAAGCTGCGCGCCGAAACCGTTTGTAAGATTGGTTGTGATAACCGCTATATTTGTGTTTTTTCCCATGGTTCCCCTTTCATCAGGATATTATAAATCAAGTGAATGTCAAAGTAAACAGGCGAGTTAGCGGAGTTATTGTAAACGGCTTTCTCCCCTCTCCTCTTAGGAGAGGGGCAGGGGTGAGGTGAAACCAATTTTCTTATTCCCCTCACCCTACCCTCGCCCAAATGGGATAGGGAAAAAGAACAAATCATTTACACAATTAATAACAGTATCGGCGGCGGATAATGCCGCATTTTCCGGTATATAGGCCCGTTACCCATTGACTTTAAGGGCCTTCCCTGTCATGATAAATTATCAAATAAGGCGGTGTAAATAAATGAAAAAAATAATAACAATCCTCATGATATGCTGTTTTTCCATTGCGGTTACCGCAGCAACTCCGGAACCCGTATTTGCCGCCGGCCAGGATAACACTGTCCTTATTGTTGTAGTAAGTACGGCAGCAATAGCCGGCCTGCTCGGGTTAGTGTTGTTGTCAAACGATGACGGCGTAAATACAATGCGTGAAAAATACAACCCGCGCTTATATAAATGGACATATGATGAACTGCTGTCGGAAAAGGGCCAGCCCACAAAGGTTTCAGAAGACAAAGATACGATACTTGCCGAATATTATAATGCCAAATTAATAAATAAAGGCAATACAGTTTATCATGCCGGTAGTTTTTTAAAGGAAGCCTCTTCAGACACAGAAACGCAGGCAGTTACGCGTTTTTACGGGGACAGGTACTGGTTCTATTTTGACAAGAATAAAAAGACCCTTACGGGATGGATGTGCTCAAGGATGGCCGATAGCGGCGAAACTGCCATATGGCACGCCATGGGCGGGAACCGGAACTTTATCCCGGAAAACACGGACAAACCTGTAATTAACACGGCCAGAACCATTCCTCCGCCGGGACCGCCTGGCGCTGAAAAAAATACAGCGGAAATCCCTAAATCTCTCGAACAAAAGTTAAAGGAATTAAAGAGTTTAAAAGACAAGAAATTAATTACAGAGGAAGAGTACAAAACCGCAAAACAAAAACTGCTTGATAACGCGGTTAAATAAGCATTTGTTAGGCGGATTTCTTTTTATCAGCACGGGCTTTGATGTTTTTGATAGTTTTGTCAATATTCCCCGTGTGTGCCCTAACGCAGTCTAAAATGGCTGCCCGCCAATCCCGTGCAGCGGACAGAAAATTATGACGCAGCCTTCCCGTTATTATGACTGCAATGCCGGCGCCGGTTTGACGCCGTTTTTGCAGTTACTGTTATTAACTCACGCAAATAAAAAAACTACCCTATAAGCCAGTCCTTGGCCTCGTCTATTGAATCAAAAGCCTTTGTTTTTTCATTGCCGTTGGTAAAAAAAAGGAAGCCTTTTAAAAGCACCGTCTTCAAAGGAGAGACCTTTACAAAAGCGTTCTTCTGCGCGTCAGGCATCAGCCCGAGGCCCACTTTCTTTGCCGCGTCCATGAATTCCGGCGACACCGCCGTGTTTTCAAAGTTCAGCATGTGCCTTACCTTTTCCTTTGACTCCCTGAATTTCTTTTCCATTAAGTAAAGCTGCTCTATGGATTCCTCGGGCCTGCGTATGTTGCTGAAATCCGAATAAAGTATCTTCTTTCCCCTGTGTTCTATCCATTCCACTCCCATAGTCACCCCCATTTATTTGTTTTTATATGCTTTGATCAACCCCGCTATGTCTATTTTTGTCATCTTCAGCATGGCATCCATTACGCGCCTTGACTTTACAGGATCCTTGTCCGCGAGCAGTTTTCCAAGCGCCAGAGGTACTATCTGCCATGATACCCCGAATTTATCCGTTATCCACCCGCACTGGCTTTTTCCCCCGCCCTCGGACAGTTTTTCCCACAGATAGTCCACCTCTGCCTGGTCCTTGCAGTTTATCTGGAAAGATATCGCCGGCGTGAACTTAAATATTGGCCCGCCGTTCAAAGCCACGAACTTCTGCCCGTCTATGGAAAAAGGCACGGTCAGCACGGTTCCGGCTTTTTGCCCCGAAACTTTAGCGCCTTCCTCATCATAGCGCGATAATTTTCCGATCTTAACATTTTTAAGGATTGACGCGTAAAAATTTACAGCCTCTTCAGCGCGGTTGTCATACCACAGACATGTTGTTATTTTGTTCATTCCACCCTCCTTTTTATATTTCAGTACAGGAAGCGTAAAACCGGACTTATGATTAATTCCCCTTTATTGCCTTTAACTCCGGCGAATCCGGCGTGACTTCCACCGTAAGGTTCTCTCCCGTATTAATACCTATGTATTTTGACCCGGCTGCCAGAAGCCCCGGGAAAACTTTTCTTAAATCTTTTGATTTTCCATTGGCAGTCATGGATGTTTTCCATATTTCCTTTAACTGCGACCCCTTAGTGCTGTTTTTAATGTCATATGCGTCTATCAAAACATATTTGTCATAAACCGTGTACTGTCCTGTCTTTTCCACATACCCTGTCACCCCGTACTGCGGCTCCATGTATGTGGAAGTATACTGGGTGACGGTATTATCAGGACCTGCCTGCTGGTTTGTCTGAGTGTAGATATTTACGCCTGTCTGGCCCCAAACCGAATCAAGGTACGTATACACGTGCGTTTCCGGCACACCTATGCCATAAGATAAAAAGACCTGGATGTCCGCGGCCTGCGCCGTTGCCGCCAGCATGTAGCCCTGTATTGCCATGGCCTTGACCAGCAGCCCCGCGAATTCCTTAAACTGAAGGTCATTTACCCCCGTATCCTTATTTCCGGAAGCGATGACATAAGTTTTATTCAGCTTCACCGTGCTGTCGCTTATGGAGTCAACCTGCACCATGTAAGTCCTGCATCCCGAAAAGACAAAAACAACCATTGCCAATAAAACTACCAAAGTTAAATTTTTTTTCATTTTACCCCCCTGCTTTTATATAATAACTTTCCAAACTTGCCTGCGCGTCGAAGCTGAACCCTCTAAGGAGCGCTGATCAATTCTCGGTTTTCGATTCTCAAAGTTTCCGCCTACTTCATTACCTCATTGACCTTTGTCCAGTCCTTTATCCTTCCATTACACTGCCCGCCCGAAAGCGGAGGCGACATTATGAAGTTCACCTTGCCCTTATACATCTCGCAGATTCCGGTTAAAGATTTTAAAATGATGTTCCAGTAGGCCTCTGATTCAATCTTCACCATCAGGTACTTTGAGACAGGCTCTGTTGTCATCATGGAGTGTTTCTTGATAATATCCATGATAAGGCTGCTTATCCTCGTAAAAGCCTTGTCATCGCCTTCAATATCCCACGACATTGTAAAATACATATTCACCTCTGCTGTTTTTTGCCGGTTCTAATAATCACCGTATACACAAGTATACCCGAATGCGGCAATAATTCAAGTAATGGAGTAATGGGGTTATTGTATATAATCGTGTGTAAATTCATATTTGCTTATATTAAACGTGTTAATTTTCTTCTACCACTGCTCCCCCTCTCCTCTTAGGAGAGGGGCTGGGGTGAGGTGAAACCAATTGTCTTATTCCCCTCACCCTGCCCTCTCCCAAGGGGAGAGGGAAAAAAGAACAAAACAATTTACACACAATTCTTGACAATATCAGTAATGGGGGTCAGGAATTGTTTGTAAATTCAGAAGTGTACTTGTTCTAAGGCCTTACGTAATCAGTAATCCTGGCGTAAAAACACATGGTTCCATACGCCCCCGGCGGGACCGCAATGTACCAGTGCACTAAACTATATATCCCGAATGCCTGCACGTCGCAGCTATTATTGCACCCTGAAAACACCATATTTCCCGGGATGGTGTCCCATATGTCTGTTTCCTTATCCTCTGTCGTGGAGCTGTTGGTATATGTTATGCAGTATGTGATGGTGTCGCCAAGGTACGCCGCGTTAACGTTCGCGGATTTTGATATCATAAGCGAAGGCACATATTCGTATGCGCCTATGTCCGTTATGAGATTAAACGGCCTTGGATTTCCCGGATAATCCACTGCCGGCGCTCCTGTGTTTGTTCCTTTATCAAGGCTTTTTGGCGCGGTGGAAAGCAGGTGGAGATCCGGCGTTCCTGATGTGTCAGGATTCACCACTTCATTAGCCGCCACCGGGTTATACTGGCAGCCGGTTCCGTAACCCGAGCCTGATATGGCGCAGTATGTTATGTCCGCTTTCCTGCTTGCGCTAAGGTTTGCGATATCAGAGGTATTTCCTATGAACAGGCAATTTTTTATATACTGCTTCGGGCCGTTGGCAGAGCTTGCGGCCCTGTACGCCTCATTATTGTTAAAAAAAGTGCAATTTGTCATTGCCACGCTTATAGCCCAGTTGTTTCCGCCGTCAAAAATGGCGCGCCTTGTTCCGGTAAAACCCCTGAGTATGCAGTTGGTCAGGTCATAAGGATGGGTGTTATTTCCGCCGTCATACCAGAGCCCGTCGCAATTTGATGAGCCTATTAGTTCTGTCCTTGTCAGCGTTACTGCCGTTGAATCCGTGCCGTTCCATGTCGACCCCTGGCTGCTGATGATCGCGCCGTTGGTATTTGAAGGTGATGTCCTCATAAGTATGCTCTGAGTTATTGTCAGGTTCGGGTTTATGTCGCCGTTGCTTCCCCTGTACATCCGGATGACATAACCTCCGCTCGCGCTGGAGTGGTCCATCACAATGTTTGAGATGGTCCAGGCATTGTATGCCGAGCCGTATGACTCGACGGTCAGTGTTGGGTTGCCGTCATTTGCGCCGTCCCAGGTAAACCTGTTCCCTGTCTGGGAAGTTATGTTGCATGCTTTCGCGTTCATCATGTAGAGATTTTCCGCAAGGTTTGCGCGCAGTTCAAGGGTGTCGCCTGCTAAGGCGTTGCTATAGGCGGTCTGAATGGAAGTGTAGTCGCAGCCTGAAGGGCATATGGTCCAGGTGGCTGCCGATATAAATGCAGGTACAAAGGTCAATACAATTATTAAAAATAGTTTTGGTACGTCCGTTTTTCTGTTCATTTTTTGGCACCGTTTAGTTTAGTCTGATAATCCGAACAGAAAGCGTCCGCATCAGCAGCAGGGAAAGAAACAGTCTGGTTTCTTTCCTTTTAATATTAAAGCCTCAAGAACTTTACATATTTTACCTTTTTTCTTGCGTGTTGTATAGTGAAAATTAATCCCTGCCTGTGAAACCAGCATGCGTCATAGGACCCTGTCAATTTTCTCAATAGTGTAGATATCATCTTTTCCGCCCCGAACCTTTCCAAAAATAATCGGTCCGATAAAATTCCCCGGATTAATTGGCCGGGCATTCTCAATTTTACAAGTTGTCAACGCAGTTTTAGTGCCTGACACCAATTCTGCGTTGACATTTGATTACTTCGATTAACGGTTGGCGTATTGTCTGTTTGTACTTGCTTCACCCTATACTGTTGCGTAAGGAAATTGTGATTTACACGGGAAAATAGAATCACGAATCAGGCTCTGACGCGGTCGCCCTTAGTGAACTTGCCGCAATATAACCACTTGCGTGCGGTTATGTCAGAGACTATATTAAAGGAAGTGGTTTACTCATTGTAATTTTTCCTCCACCCGTCTATGTTCCCGGATTCAAAATCAGTGGTAAACGGAGGGACAGTTTTACCGGGTTCGTTTATGGGAAGCTTACCGCAGGAGCAAAGGAGTGTGATTAATAAAAAAATAACAACCGGCAGTCTGTAATTGATTTCATAATGCTAATTACTCCCCATATTATATTATGTCTTTTATATCCCCGAAATCCTTAAACTGAAATTCTGGTTTAAGTTTTTTCACGATGGCCCTGTCAGCGTAACCGTATTTGAGGAATACGCAGTCAACACCCGCATTTTTGGCGGTCTCAACGTCATATTGGCTATCCCCAACAAAAAGCACATCTTCTTTCTTTAATACGTACTTTTTCATGAGATAATACACGACAAACGGATCGGGTTTTCGGCGCTTTACATCCTCTCCGCCTAAAATTATATCGAAGTATTCCTTTATCCCTAACTCCTTGCTTATTAAAGTTACATACTTTTTTAATTTGTTTGAGGCGATTGCGAGTTTGATCCCGCGCGAATGGAGGTGCTTCAGCGTCCGCTTTACATTTGGGTATATTTTCAGCCCTTCTTTGTACATCATATCGTATATAGCTAGGTTTATCCTGGCGACTTCTTTTAGTCCAAGCTGTTTGACCTGTTCCGGGAAAATATCGTTAAAAAAATTATCCATGCCTGTCCCGAGTGCCTTCTCAATAAATTCCCTTTTAAATATCTTCAGGTTATACTTTTTTGCCATTTCGTTTGCCGTGTGCCATATGCCGTCGGCGGAATCAACAAGGGTCCCATCAAAATCAAATATCACAAGTTTGTAGAATTTCTTCACAAAGTTTCCTCTCGTATTTTTAGCTGTATCTGTTTTAGAAGCTAATAATATCTCGTTTCATTTCTATAAAGAGAATGGTATCAGACCTTCGATTGTCAGCTCTAGCCCCGCATCCTGTCACGTCATTCAAACGCCGCGCGTTCCCTACGGGCAGATGACTGCCGTGGACGCGGAATTCTGCGGTGATGGGATTCCTACCGTAAAGTCGTTGTAATTACTGTTCGTATCCTGGCATCCGCTGGTTTTCCTTATGCAGCCCTGATTAATCAATGGCGAGCTCACCGGGGAAGTGCCATCCCAGCAGTTGACCCCGCCGGCTCCGCCGTACCCTACAAAATCCTTGATAGTACCGGCCGGGCACCCGTAGGCGGCAAGGGGCACGTCTGTAGTCTGGTTGTGCAGATAGAACATTCCCGCGTTGGAAGCAATGCTCATGCTGGTTGACGCGTCAGCTGCCGGCAGCGCGCTGCCTTCTATGCCCGGGCCGTACATCCTTATAAGATAATATCCGCCGGGTTGTATGGTGCCGTTGAGCGTAAACTTGGAACTAATCGAAGTTCCCATTGCCGCGGCGTACTGTATGCTCCAGTTGGTCATTGTAAAAGCGCAGTCTGACCTGTTGTGCAGGACTACAAAATCATAATTATAACTGCCCCCGAAGACCGAAGAACTTGCCCCGCCGTATATCTGGCTTATCACCACTTCATTTCCCGAATAGCTGCAGTTTAAAGCTGTCGGGGTTGTGGTCGGCGAGTACACCGGTGTGTCAGTGGCTGTTTCAGTATATGTCGCTGAAATAGAGGCTGTCGGCGATACTGTAATGGTGGACGTGACTGTCCCAGTCGCGGTTATGGTTGGCGTTTCCGTAACGGTCATAGTGGCTGTTTTGGTCGGGGTTAAGGTCGGTGTAAATGTTTTGGTGCCGGTGTCCGTGGCTGTTAAGGTGCCTGTCGCGGAAAATGACGCAGTGGCAGTGTTGTCCGGGGTCTTTGTGCGTGTTGGTGTATGAGTTGAAGTCGCCGCAACCTGCGTGCGCGTGGCAGTCGCCGTGGATACAACCGTTATTGGCCCGGTTGGATGTTTTGTGGCGCAGCTGACAAGGACAAAAACATACATGGCAATCAAAATTATAAAAACTGTTTTTTTCATATGCAACCCCCGGTTATTATGTAAAATAATTATACCATAAACCTTCCGGGCAATTCCATCGCAAATAAAGAATGGTACACAAAGGAGTCGAATTCTACCCCTTTGAAATCTTCATTACGCAGCTTTTCCCACAGCCCAAGAATTCCATTGACCTTATTTATCCCGTTTATTCTTCCGTTCCTTTTTTTATTATAGAAACGTATTCACTAAAAAGATATTTTTTCCATCTCTTTTTTCCCGTATACTCTTTCAGAACGCCTTCTCTTTCAAATTCTTTCAGCAGTATGAGGGCTGTTTGTTTCGATATTTTCAGATGGTTCTCGATTTCTTTTCCGCTGATGAAAGGCATATGAAAGAGGTAGTTGATCAATCTCACCGCATGGATTGATTTTTGGCTGTGTTTATCTATCAGGCGCTCCCTTAGATTGATTATCTCCCTTGATGCGGCGGAAGCATCCCTGCTCACCTCTATTATCCCTTTCAGGAAAAATTTAACCCATCCTTCCACATCGTCCTTTCTTCTGACATCATTGAGCCTCTCATAGTATTCCGGCCTGTTCTTTTTAAAATAATAACTCAGGTACAGCACCGGTGACTGCAGTATGTTTTTCCACAGCAGGTAGAAAGTTATCAGAAGGCGGCCTATCCTGCCATTCCCGTCAAGATACGGATGTATGGTCTCAAACTGATAGTGTATCAAAGCTATTTTTATAAGGGGCGGAACCTTGTCTTCAAGGTGAATGTACTTTTCCATGTCGCCCATTAAGGCTATTATCTCTGTATGAGGCGGCGGGACAAAAACCGCGGTTTTTATAGTGGCGCCATGCGCCCCTATCCAGTTCTGGCTCCGCCTGAATTCACCCGGAGTTTTTTCGTGTCCCCTCGTTCCTTCCATCAGTATTGTGTGTATTTCATTTATCAGCCGCAGCGATAAAGGCAGGTCCTTTATCCGCCCGAGCCCATAATCAAGTGCCTTCTGATAATTAACTACCTCTTTTATATCATTTATTTTTTCACCCTTAGGCGTCAAATCAGCTTCAAACTCAAGCACGCCCTGCAAAGAAGCCTGTGTGCCTTCTATCTGTGAACTAAGCAAGGCTTCCTTTTTCACATACATGAATATGAAAAAATCTATATCCGGCAATATCTGCGTGCTTCCGTCCAGATAGGCAAGGCTGCGGTCTGCCTCTGAGAGCAGCAATATCAGCTCTTCATCACTGTGAATTTTAAACTTTTCCGAAGTCAACAATTCAGGCATAAACGATTTAAACCCCAAAGCCTGACTAACAAACCCCCCTACCCTGCCACTCATAAAAACACTCCTTTAAGTCCTATATTTTAGACTTATTCTATAATATTGCATTTTAAGTAAACTATAGTTGACTTAAATTATACAATAACAGTCAATTCCAGTCAACTAGGTTTTAACATAGAAAATATTGGCTATTTAAGACAACTTTAATTGCCTTAAATTTCATTAAACCTCCTTTCCTATATTACTCAGCCTTATCAACAATTAACCCTACTAACAGCCAAAGCTTCAGCGGAGGCTGAAGGGCAGGTTCCCGTTTTTTTAGTCTTCTTCCGCTGACTGATTTTTCCATGCCTATTGGAAAATTCTGCCGGCAATTGATTCAACAGGACCTATATGTTTTCTGTACTTCACCGGCAGTTTGTCCGTAAGCCGGTATGAGGCTACGCCTATGGGATGCTTGACTGATGTCAGTGAATACTCCACAATTGTCCTGTTTTTTGTTTTACACAGGATTATCCCTATGGAAGGATTCTCTCCGCTGAGTTTTACCCTGTCATTTAGAACAGAAAGATAAAACTGCATTTTTCCCGCGTACTCGGCTTTATATTCTCCCGTTTTTAATTCCAATGCGATAAGACATTTAAGAGCCCGGTGATAAAAAAGCAGGTCTACAAAAAACTCGTGCCCATCGACCTCCAGCCTGTACTGGCTTCCCACAAAACTGAAATAACCGCCCATCTCCGCCAGGAACCTGTTTATTTTCATAATCAGCTGTTCTTCAAGTTCCCGCTCAGCATGCTGCTCAGGCAGTTCAAGGAAATCAAACGTATATTCGTCTTTCACGGCGAGTTTGGCCTGGTTCCTGTATTTTTCCGGCACCGAAGCATCAAAATTGGTCTGGTTTTCAAGATAAGCCCGGTAACTGTTCCCTTCTATCTGGTGTATGAGCACGTTTTTTGTCCAGCCGAATTTTTTCGTCATTTTTATATAGAATATGCGCTCTTTGATATCCCTGCATGATTCCATTATAGCTATATTTTTAGCCCAGCTGATTTCTGCCACCATTGGTGGCAGTTTTGGGTCAGTTTGACACATTTCATAAAAAGCCTTCATTCTCCATATGTTCCTGCTGGAAAATCCTTTAGTTCCCGGGTATTCTAATTGCAGATCAATTGCCAGATTCTCCACAACAGCCTTTCCCCACTTCAACACCATCTGCTTTTCGTAAATCATTCTTCCTAAATCCAAATACAAAACTATTAACTCTTTATTTACAGCCCTTAACGCCTCATACTGCGACCGTCAAGGAAATTTTGCGGATTTGTTTTTCCGGGCTTTCTCCACTTTACAAGTTGTCAACGCAGTTTTAGTGCCTGACACCAATTCTGCGTTGACATTTGATTACTTCGATTAACGGTTGGAGTATTGTCTGTTTGTACTTGCTTCACCCTATACTGTTGCGTAAGGAAATTGTGATTTACACGGGAAAATAGAATCACGAATCAGGCTCTGACGCGGTCGCCCATGATATTAGTCCTGTTATTGCCTTCCGTATTTCCGCGGAATAAAACTCCATGCGGCAATATTACAGCGCCTTTTGCTCTGGTTTTCATTGAACGGATAATATGGAGCAAAAACGCATAATCGCCGTTTTTTGCTGGAGGCACGCCAAACCCGGTAAAGCGTTCATGCGGGTCATTATTAATGTCCACGCCGTTGGACCATGATTGTAGCTGAAAGGCGGATTGGCAACCACAAAATCGAAGTTTTTAATCCTTAACCTCCGGGTTTGAAAGTGTGCTTTAATGGCCGCAACAAATCGTTTCATTATCGCTCCAGCCGTCGAATTAGTAACTTATGTAAAGATTATACTGCGGTTTTGAAAGGTAATCAATTTTAATAAGTTTCTATGTTGATTTCTAAAAAGACCTTGCGATGCGGAATCCTATATCCTCGCCTGCAATATAAGAATATTCCGAGGCACGGGAGCCAACTTCCCCGTAGTAATAAACAGATCTAATGTAACTTCCACCCTTGGTCACCCTCTGTGTGCCGCTTGATGGTCCCCTGTAATCTGTCGATGTGCCCGGGTACGCGCCGTAAAAATCCCAGCACAATTCCCAGACATTGCCTGTCATATCGAAGATTCCCAGATAATTGGCTTCTCTGGTGCCGGCCGTATGTTTGACAAGCCCGGAATTTGCGCTTGTCCATGACACTCTGTTATTCTCTGTCGTATTGCCGTAATACGCATTCGCCCCGCTGGCATAGTTAAATGGCGTCCAGTTTGTCCCGTTTATATAACTCGCCGCATACTGCCACTCGCCTTCAGTCGGCAGCCTGAATCCGTTATTGGACCAGACGCAGACCGCGTTGTCACTTGCAGCCGCGTTGTTTGCATCTTTAATTGCCGCGCCTCCGAAAGTATAACATGGCGTCAGCCCGGACTTTACGCTGTAGGCATTGCACCACACCATCACATCACGCCATCTCACATTTGTAACGGGCATTCCCGTGCTGCCTGTTCCCATGGCAAAAGAGTAGCCATTTGCGTCGCCCCACTTTTTGACCGGTTCCCAGATATCCCATGTTACTTCATATTTACCCATTTTAAATGACGATACGGTATGGACGAAGCTATATACTCCGTCGGATTGGAGGTATGTCCCTCCCGGTACATCCACAAGCGCCGCGTAATCGGCAAGATTTTTAAATGGTTCATATGGATTATGCTTGTTGCATGCGGATAAAAATAGCAAGGCAAGTAAAACCGCGCATAAAGCATCCATTCTTTTTTTCATGTCAGTTCTCCCTGAGATATTTTACTTTTTTTTGGAGCTGTCTGATGCATAGAACATGACCCCCAGGCCGGCGCGGAAAAAACAATCGCCCTTTATCTGCTGTTTGATTTCTGAAACGTTCAGCTCCGAACTAGGGCCATAGATATCTATGCCTGCGGTGTATGCAAAACCCAGGTCAAGGACAAGCCAGTTCATCAGCGCCCTTATTCCGGCTTCCCCTCCGGCCGCTATCGTGTAAAAATCGTAGCTGTTTTTTAGATTTACTTTTAAATGGTTGGTTCTTCCGCCGATGACCGGACCTATATAAAAACCCGACGGCGAGCGCCCGAAAGGATAAATATCAAACCCGATATCAAGGCCCACAGTGAGCCCCGTCATATTGGCATCATCATATTTCATGCCGTCTATTATGAACACCATCCCGAAATTTCCGTCATCTCCGAACCCCAGCCTTCCGTTCCAGTCTGTCCAATTGTTCACAAATGACCTTCCAAAGCTCATCATGTCGTATTCAATGAATATCCCCGCCGTAGTGCCGTCTTTTTTTACCGCTGGTTTTTTTTGGGTTTGCTCGTCCCTGAGCTCGTCCCTTATTTCCTTCTTGAGCCTTTCCTCAAGTTCCTTTTGCGTTTCCTTTTTTCCGTCATATTTCGTTGCGTACGGCGTCGGCGTGCTTTCAGACGTGGTATCAGGCGGCTGTATGTCCTTTGTTTCCCCGCTGACCGGCGCAGTTTGTATTTCCGTGGCTTCCTGAACTTGCTCGGCGGCCGGGGTAGGCCGGGGCGTTGGCTCCATGGTAAAAGTAGGCCATGGAGTATTTTCCGCCATTGACAAGGTTCTTGACGGGGTGCTGATTGATGTAAACCCCTGTTCTATCCTGTTGTATACAGACTGTTTATTGGTTTTAGGCCTGCTGTCAAAATCTTTTCCGTAGTCAAAATAATGGGTTATGCCGGCTCCAAGCGTGCATACTCCGGAGGCTCCCAGGCTCAGCGTCAGGTCAAGGCTGCTCCTGTAAGCGATAAAATTACTGAAACCTATAAGCCCCGACAGGTCCAACGCCCCTCCGCCGGATGCATAGCTCCCCTGAACACCAAGATTAAAATCCCATTTCGGGTCTATCAAAAAATGAACCCTGCCGCTTAGCCCGAGGATATACGACCCGCCCTTAGAGTAACTATAATTAAAAGATGAGTCCAGCATGTTCTGGAAAAAATATGTCCCGACAGTCGCGTATGCGGAGGTTGCCAGAGTTTCTTTTGATTCAAAGGACCCGTTCATACCCCCTGATAAAAATACATTAAGTCCGGTTTCAGCATTTCTCTGCTGTCCCCACTGCTCCGCTATTACAGCCGCATCCCTGCCTTTTGATTCCCATAATGTTGTTCTTATATTGCCTTCCCGTATCTCCACATATGCTATCCTGTCATTAGTTTTGGATATTTGCTTCCAGGCATTTACCGCTTCCCTGGAAATACCGTCTCTTGCACCCTGTTCCATGGCCATGAATTTTGTAGAAGCCAGAATAACCAGGTTTTCCTTTCCCGAGATGGACGCGCCATCAAAAAAATCCCGATAAACAGCGGTTTTTTTGAAATCCGCAACAAAAACAGCAGCATCATCCGCGGAACTTACTGCTGAATAAAATAATAACAACACAGGTAACATCATTAAAATTCGTATGCTCTTTTTCATCAATTTAGCCTCATTATTAAAGATAGTAAGTTACTCCGAAATACATAAGGATCGATTGTAAGCTTACTCCTGAAAAAACAGACGGTACGCTTAGTACAAGATCCATGCTCATGCTGTTTTTGTCGTTAATTATGTATGATGATACCCCTGCGGAAACTCCGCAGGATAACCCTGATGCTCCGTAAGAAAGATTGAAACCCGGATTAAAACTGAACGTATCCCCGGTGTACATTCTCTGTGCCAGGTTCATATTAAAAACCGTTCCCCCGCCGCTGCTGTAACCTAAATTTAAGGAAAGGTCGGTATTTGTGTTCGTGAGCATTCCAATTCGGCCGCTTATCGAGCCTGAAAATCCATTTTTTCCGCCGAATGACAACTGACCCCCGCCAAATCCGAGGTAATATACAGGAGGATTTTCGGAAAGGCTGTTTAAGGCTTGTGACTGCCGCCAGCTATTCTGGTCGGCTATCGGCATTGTTTTTAATTGCTTTAATTTTTCCTTCAGTTCATTCTTTGTTTCCCGGTCATTTTCAGCCGCCTTGACAGCCTGCTCTACGGCTTTTTTCGCGCACTGAAATGCCCCGACTTTTTCAAGGGCGAGCGAATATCCCAGGTACGGTATGGACCAGTCGGGATATTCTTCTATTATCCGCCTGTATAAAAGGATGGAGGTAAAATACCTCTTCTTTATGAACATAGATAATGCCCCTGCAAGCATGCCCTTTGCTTTTTTTGGCGGCTCTAAAACTCTGCCCGTCGGTTCAGGCATACCCGATATATCTTCCATGGAATTTACCTTAACATCTAGCGACTGTTTCACGCCGCCGCGCCATACGACCAGGCCCAGCGTGCTGCCGGAAGGCCTGCTGTTAATGACTTCCGCAAGGCTTTCAGTGTCATCTATTACTTTATCCCCGGCTTGTATTATTATGTCGCGGGGCTGGAGTTTCGTCATGAATTTACCGGGATAAACGTTAAGAATGACAGCCCCTTCGCTTCCAGGATAATCCAGTTCTTTTATAAAGTCCTTATCCAGTCCCGCAAATGACTGGGCTCCGATGTTTTTCCCGTTGTTTAATGCGTCGGAAGCCATACCCGATACAGGGTCAGTACCCCCTTGGGCTATTTTCCAGAAGTTTTTTGCAATATCCCCGTATCCGGCGAAAGCAAATACCCAACCAGCGTAATAATACGGGCTTCCCCCTGACGGTGTCTTAATGTGCGCCTCGTCAAGGTATGTCATAGCCGGTTCATAATACCCGTTCAGCCCCATCAGGTATCCGTATTCGGGCTTCAAATTATTCCAGTATACCGTGTTGCTTAATGCTTTGTACTTATCCATCGCTTCGGACAAATACCCGAGCACGAGGTATCCGCGCGCTTCACTAAAAGGGGCAATAAACCAGGGTTTCTCCCCCCACGGGTCGCGTGAAGGTATTTCCCCGGCTGAGTATTTTTGGGGATTGAAGGACGGAAGGATGACATCGGCCCATGCCGCAGCAGGCATTTCGAACAAAAACATTACAGTTAAAGCCGCAAAAACAGCTGTTTTTAGACCGCAAATTTTAGTTTTGGCCACGTTTATTTCCCATCCCCGCTTTTTTTCTTTGATTTAAAATCATGCTTTTTCATGTCATCAATATTGTTTATCTTCAGGATCCCGCAATTATCGGCCATAAAAACATATAATGTGTTGTTTTTCAGGACTATCCTGGGTTTGTGTGCCCTTATAAAGTCGATTGGCCCGTTCTCTCCGGCGTATCCGACAAAAGAATCCGTAGTATAAAAGAGCCCGGATTTTTCGCTGTAAGCCATTCCTGTTATGTCTTCCTGCGGATGGACAAAAAAGCCCCTAATTTTGCCCATTCCTTTTGTAATCTCTGCGATCATGCGCCCCATAGCTACATATGTTTTCTTCCCGTTCCCGGCCACGGCTGATATGTGCTTTTTTATGGAAAAGATCTCCTTATAGCACAAGGCTGCTCTTTTATCAGTCGACTGTTCCAATGTCCCTTTCCCTCCGAAAGAATATACATTATCCGTACCGTTTTCAGCGTTGAAGCCTTTTATGTACAAAATATCCCCGTCGCCAGCATAGATGCTGCTTTCCGGTTCAGGAAGGCCCACTAAAGGTTGAAAAGGGACTTTCATTATACGGTCTTCACCCATAGGCGAATTCTTTCCGATTCCGGGTATAAATCCAATATACTTGTCAGTGGAAAAAATCAGCATCCCATTCTCCATTGAAACAAATTCCCGGTAAGGCACATCAAGTTTTATCATAAAATGTTTCCTGCTGAAATTAGCAATCAAATCATTGTCCCGGCCCAACCAGAGCGTTCCTTTTCCATCAACCGCAAACTGCAGATTTTTTTCTATATCCGGTTTCATGCCATTGCTTTCCTGAGGCGGCATAAGCCAGCTAAATACTAATTTCGTTTTGGCTGGCAGCATGATCACTACCCCGGATATGAATTTTTGATTTTTTATGCGCCCTGCATTGGCGGCCATCCCGGCAGCGGCGAATTGCAGGCATATAAGCGCCGTTATAAGCATTCTGAATTTTCTATTCATTTCCACCGTCCTGTTTATTCTTTTTAAAGATTTGGAGTTAACGCCCATGTCTTTAATTTATCAATGTTTTCGCCTAAACCTTCATTAACAACGCCTTTAATGGAAGTCCACGCGTCTTCCCCATTTTTGAGGATTCCGGTTCCCCCAAGATCCTTCAACCCGCTGTCAAATGTGTTGACGGTAGCTATGCCTATCTCTTTGCTTATAAATGCTGTAAAACCGCCGGTTACCGCAGCGGTCGCAACCGCACCTCCCAATACATCGGGGATAAGCGAAACTAAAAAATCTTTTGTTCCGCTTAGGGCACCGAGCTTATCGCCTTCAGATAATGATTTTTTTATTCCATATAGGGTCACTAGTCCGGTTATAGTGTTAAAGCCTTTTTCCCCGTTATCCGCCCCTATGCCGATCGTTTCACCGGCAAATTTTGCCAATTCCCCATAGATCCCGTCCTTTCCCGGCCCCGTCGTTAATTCCACCATTTCCCCGAGAATCTTTGATTGTTGATTAAAACTATCCTGGCCCGATGTCAGCTCATCCTGCATGGACTGGAGTTCATCAGGGTTGCCGGTAATAAGCCTTGTTGTATCAACCGTGGAATTGATGCGCATCACTGCCGCCTGTTCCGGTGTAATTATCGCATCCTTGTCCCGCAGCAACAACGGTGTGGTCCCGTTCCCTATATAAACCCCTCCGTCATCAATCGGCGTTATTCCTTCGGGCCATTTTGGTCCGTCACCCTGTTTGCCCGAAGTTATGCCCGCATTGTTGTTTTCCGGGGATTCTTTCATGGTGTTGATAGCCGGCTTAATGCCGTTGTCATAGTATCCGTCATCCAGGCACTTTATCTGTTTCATGATGGCAAATATATCAAACGGCGTGGCTCCCGGGTTGGCCCTTGCAAAATCGGTCATGTTACTAAATCCGGCCGCCAATGCTCTGGCTTCCAGAGCCTCCCATTTTCGCATGTTATCATCCGCCCAATCGCCGGTCTCAAAAATCCGATTCCTGTTAATGATGCTCTGCCCCATGCTGTCGTTGCCGAAATTCGCGGTTCCATTTATTCCGCTGGAATCGGTGCTGCATTCTACATTAGTTATTGATGTACAGTGACAAACGGCTGCTATATCATACCCGAACCCTGATAAATAATTCAAAAGACCAGGACAACAATGAAATATATATCCGGATGACCCGCTGCCGCCAATTCCTGATATTATGGGCATCATACCGTTCGCAGCGACTACAACATGGCAAAATCTGCAGGACACAGTCCCGTCATCGCAGATAACCGCCCATTCAGTGGTTGTGCAAGCGCCAAAACTAAAATTAAATGACAGAAACATTGCTAAAATTAATAGCATTTTTTTCATTTGATTCCTCCGGGTAGAGACTTATAAGGGTGAAAAATGCGCATGGATACTTCTTGGCCTGGATTTTTGAATGGTTTGAAAGATAACCCCGTCATCTGCTCAACCGCACGTATTGCCTCCACTTTTATATCGTAAAATTATATTACCACCTTCCCTGTTGTTGTCAACAATTTTGTGATATTTCTTCCATGTCCATTATATCCAGTATTTACTTGTATTTATTGCAATTTTTGACCGGTTCCGGATTTTTGGTCAACCGTGATTGACCATAATCCTTGTTTTTTGGTCGAAATAGCACCATTATTGTGTACTTTGAAGGGTCATTTACTTTTAAAAGCTCATTTATTTCGCAAAATTAAAAGGTGGGATTATAATAATGTATGAAACGGCAGTCAACGTAAAAACCTGATGTACAAACATCATCTTTCAGGATCGATTTTAAAATTTCCCGCTGATTTTAAAGAACCGCAGCGCTATCATTATGAACCATGCCAGCATCAGGATCCCGCCGAACATGCTCATGGCCATGAGCGTGTTGTACATGGGAGGGTTAAGCGTGGCGCCAAAGGTAATTATGGCGGCACCCTCGGGCATGTATATTTCCACTGTCCTGTCGGGTTTGACTGTGATTGCGATGGTCTTTCTTTTTTGCTTTTTTACCCAATCCTAATATTTTATTGCACCTCTTGCAAAACAGCTTCTTATGCTGTTTTTTACTGCCCCAATATTGAACCTGAACCTCATCACCATCTTAAAATTTCTTTTTCAACCGCATCCAGGCTTGTAAAGGATTTAAGCAGTCATGGAATACTCAGGGAAACAACAGGACAGTCAAAGAACAGGATGTTTGACCTGTTTAGTATTTGGATTTGTTTAAATAACCAAAAAAATTACAAATACTTTACCACCATATCAAGCCCGTGTTTTGACGGCTGGACGCCGGGTTTAGCCGCGTAGCCTATGGGGATTATGGCCATGAATTCGCCTTCGGGCTGGCCAAGGAACGTAAGCAAATCCTTCTGCATCAGCGCGAGCACTCCGAGCCACACTGTTCCCAGCCCCAGCGATGTCGCTGCCAGGAGCATGTTTTGTACGGCCGCTGCGGAGCTTTGGACTTCCATGATCCTGAAAAAGTCGTGCGCGGCTTCCTTATCTATCTTAAAAAGTTCCGTCCCTCTGGCTATGAGCTCGCCGGTATTCATGACCGCTACCACTACCGGCGCGTTTATGATGGAGCGCGAGGCCATCCTGAGTAAAACTGACGAAGCCTTCGGGAAATTAACCGAACGTTCATTTACCATCGCGGCAAGGTCGCTTTTTGCCTTGTCTTTCAAGACTATAAATTTCCACGACTGTTGATTATGCGCGGATGGCGCCTGATGGGCGGCGTGAAGGATTGTCAAAAGGTCATTATCGCTTACTCCGGAGTCCGAGAACGTGCGTATGCTCCTCCTGTCCCTTATGCTGCGAAGGGTTTCATTCCTGTCAAGGTGCGTTTTGGGATCCTGCATTTTTGCCTCCTTAAAATAATTATCTTCCGGTTTATAAGTCTCCGGATGTCGCTTTTTTCTATTTATTAACTTTTACATATCCCGTATTTCTTCCCGCTCCTGTCCTTTTTACCATCTTAAGCTTCAGGAGCCGGTTCAGTATCTGTTTGGCCGTATCGCGGTTTGTGTCCAGGTATTTCGCCACATCCCTATTTGTTATCCTTTCCATGCCGTCAAACATGGCAAGCACCCCGGCCTGATTTGCGGATAAAAGGTCTTCACCCGCTTTTTCCCCAGTGATTTCACGGGCTGCCTCAGCCTGCTTTGTCAGCATATCAAAAAAGAAAATAAGCCACGGGCTTATGTCCTCTTTTGACTTCTTCCTGTTCTTCTGGCTCTTACGCAGCGCCAGATAATACTCAGCCTTATTATCCTCTACAATCTTTTCCAGCGAAGCGTACTGCGCATATCTGTAGCCGTATTTAAGCATCATCAGATTTGTCAAAACCCGGCTTAAACGGCCGTTACCGTCCTGAAAAGGATGGATGGACAGAAATTCCAGGATGAAATTCGCTGTTGTCAAAAGCGGATGAAACGCCTCTTCTTTTGCCGCTTTTTGCAGCCACTCTGTCAGGCCGCGCATTTCAGTTTGCACAAGGTATGGTTCGGTCGGCTCAAAAACAACCGACACTCTGCCTTCGCCGTCCCGCGCCGTCACTTTATTGGAAACATTTTTGTAACGGCCTTTGTGACGTTCGTCTTTTCCGGAATATTTTAATAATATCCTGTGCAGGTTCATTATTTCGCTCTCTGTGATTTTTATATGGTCATAGCTGTCAAAAACAGTGTTTGTCAGCTCTGCATATCCCGCCACTTCCTGTGAATCCCTGTCTTTTAACCTGTTTACTTTCAGGCCCTTGAGCATGGCCTCTACTTCAGCGTCGGACATTTTCGAGCCTTCAATCCTGGTCGAAGCGCCGGTCGAAGAAACCACCACGCTTTTTTTTAAGCGCCCGAGTATTTGAGGGCTTAAGACAAGCCCGGCCTTAAACCAGCCCTTGAATTCATCTATGGCGGAAATTTTCCGGTATATTTTGGAAATTGTAACGCCATCCAGTTCTAAAAGCCTTTTGTTCATCCTTTCAATCATATGTTTCTCCCGCAATTATTTTAACTATACCCGATTATACCCGATTATGCCCGATTAATCAAGCAGGTTTATCCGGCCTATTTTTTCAGACGGTTCTATAATTGTTATAAGTTTGGGGTTACTGCTGAGCCTGAAATTATGCCCCCGCAGCTTATGACCGCTTTATCCTTAGGAATTATAGCCCGGCTTCTTTTAAGGTTTCCTTGGCGCCCATTGCCGAGTTATCTCCGGCCGGGCAAAAACGCGGCAGCGAGGCCGTATTGCAGTTAGACATCCGTTTAATGCTCAATACATCATATTTACTGTATTATTATAAGCACCCTCGGTTTTGATGTTGCGCTGCCCTTATCATCCCGTCCCGTCACTACAAGGTAATAGACCCCTGCCGCAAAGTCCTTAAAATCCGCCGCCGGGATTGTCAATACCGCCCGCCTTGCGCTTACAGCGCCGTACGGCTTTTCATATATGAGCCTGAAGTTTACTGTGAATATCCTTATCTTTGTTTCCATGGCCGGCCTTGTAATGTCTATTTTCACCTTTATGTCGTCAAGGTAGCGCCTGGCTGGGTTCGGGTATAAAAGGGCGTCTGTTATTTCAAATTTATTTCCCCACTCCGCAGTCGCCGTGGGCGCCGGAGTGGAGGTCTTCGTTGCCGTGGCTGACGGCAAAACTGTCAGCGTTCGCGTGCAGGCAGCCGTCGCTGTTTGCGTGCTCGTCTTTGTTGATGTATTGGTTTTTGTGGCTGTGCTTACTGCGGTGGCCGTGGCTGTCGCGGTAAATGCGCCCGTGTCCGCAGGCGTGGCTGTCGCGGTATTTTCCGGCGTCGGGGTAAAGGTCTGCGTTTCTGAAGGAAGCGCCGTGCTTGTCTTTGTCCGGGTAAAAGTAACAGTTAAAACCGCCGTATTTGTCATTCCCGGTGTTTCAGTAAATGTTTCATACGGCGTCCGCGATGATGTCACGCTGGAAACCGGGGTTGCGCTGTGTGTCACGGAAGGCGTCAGTGTCGCCGTCCTTGTGGCGGTACATGTCCCGGTTAGAGTTAGTGTCTTAGTGGCTGTAAAAGTATTTGTCAGTTGCGAAGTCCCTGTCTGCGTAGCAGACAGCGTCGCCGTCTTTGTAGCGGTCTGCGTTCTGGTAAATGTCTGCGTCCTGGTCCTTGTGGGTGACTGATACGGCGTGGGGGTTTCTGTGGCTCCGCCGCAGTTGATTGTTATCTTTCCAACGCCCGCGTTAGCAAGCACATTCGCCTTCACATCCGCTGCCGCGTCGAGATACGCCGCGTATATATAAGGAGGGTCAAACGCGCAGGTTGATGCCGCTGGCATGGAGCCCGTGCAGTTTAAGTAAATATTTGAGTTAACCGCGCCGCTTACGCTGTCGGATAAGTCCCAGTTCCCGTCCGAGGTGCTGTTCTTTGTGATTACCGGGTCGCTTGAATCCTCAAAATAATTCCTCTCAACGCGCAGGCACGCGCCCATCCTTGAGTTGACAGCCATGGAAAGCACGTCCAGATAGTAATTATTATACACATGCCCTGTGCCAAACCTGTAGCTGGGCATCCTTTCCTTTATGTTGCGGTAATAATTGTGGTGAAAAGTAATTTTCCTGTCATAGTTGTCGGTATCTGAACTTCCTATAAGGTGGCACTTATGATGGTCGTGGAAGTAACACCACGAAATTGTTATGTACTGGCTCCCGTTTTTCGCGTCGATTAAGCCGTCATAGAGGTCCTGGTTTGTCTGCACGTGCGGGTCTTCAGCGTAAAACTCGCAGTGGTCTATCCATATGTTGGCGCTGGTGCCCTGTATGCCTATGCAGTCCCCGCCGTTGGTGAGTATCTGCGGCCTGCCCTCATCTCCGGTGGATGAATAAACACCCGCCTCGTCTATCCGGGTGGTGATAGCCACCATGGAGAACTTGATATTCCTTATTATTATATTTGTCTTGCTGCTTATTAAAAGCCCGACGCCGTTAAAGAACGCGCCGCTGCCGCAGCCGAGGATGGTCTTATTGTTTCCCACGCGCACTGACGCGCCTTTGTCATCACCGCTGTTTATCTCGCCAGAAACTTTTATAATCCGCGGGTTGTTATCAGTGGCGTAGGAACTAAAATCCGCCAGCGTTGAGACTGTAACCTCCGGCCCGCCCGCGCCGCCGGTAGTGCCGCCGTTTTGCGCGGCAAATCCGGCTATGCCGTCCACAATGGCCGCGCCGTAAATATTTGCCGCAGCGGACAATATCAGCGCGGCTAATAATACTCTTTTCACCTTAGCACCGACAACACGCCTATCGCGGTCTTTTTCCTTTCGTCCGCGTCCGACAAGCTGTAAATCACGTAATAATATGTACCCCTGGCAACGCGCTTAAAACAGGCATTGTCAATTTCAGCGGCAGCCCTGCCAATAAATGGCCCGCTTATTTTTTTGCTTATGACAAGCCTGAATGCTGAAGTATAAAGCCTGAATTCCAGTTCTTTACACCCCTCCTCCGCGTAAAAATCTATTTTCAGCTTTCCGGAGGCGGCTATATACGGGTTCGGGTATACAACAGGGTCAAAGGGTTCAGCCGCTGTTGCCGTGGTAGTCGGCGTTGCACTACATGTACTTGTCTGAGTTATGGTCCTGCTCGGCGTCTGGATTGTCCGCGTTATTGTCGCGGTATTCTGCGGAGACGCGGTGAATGTCACGCTGGGGCTCACGGTCATGCTTTTGCTTACGGTTGCCGTCACGGTCGGCGAGTCTGCCTGCGCCGTCCATGTTTTAGTCGGGGAATTTGAAGGCGTGACAGTGCCGGTACATGTCGGCGAACCCTGGGCAGTCGCGCTTAAAGTCGGCGTCATGCTGGGAGTCGGGCTTATGGTTTCACTCCCGGTTACCGTGGGAGTCAGCGTAAATGTTTCGCTGGGCTCCGGCGTTTCCTGCGGCGTGTCAGTTTCTATTTGCGTGGGCGTAGCGTATACCACGCAGTCCGCGAGCGTAACTCCCGGGGCTGTAAAAGATATCCTGTCCATGTTCGGCCCGCCGTCAGCGGTCAGTGCCTCGATGGTTATTTCGTTCCTGCCCGCTGATAAATCCACGCTGACCGTGGAATCCTGCCACGCGGTCCAGGCGCCTGTGACCGGGAATAATAACGAAGCCGGCTGCGTCACGTCGTTAACCATGATGCGCATATCCCTGGGATTTGCCCCGCCGTTTGCGTACCTGTAAGTGAGATTTATTGTCCGGGCCGCGTCAGAGTCCACAAAAAACATGATTGACGAACCTGTGGCATTATATAAATTAGCGTATCCAATCCCTGTAAAACCCGCGTGTATGGTCTCAAATATCCCGTCATAAGAGCATGCTGACTCCGCCTGAAGTTCGGTATATCCCGCTGGCGCGGTTGTCGGAGTCACTGTCACGGTTATGGTCGGCGTATTAGGCATTGTAAATGTACCGGACGCCGTAACAGTATAAGTAGGCGAATTATAGAGAGTTAATGTCATGGTCGCGGTAAATGTTCCCGTAGCGGTGCTTGTATAAGACGGCGTGAAAGGCGTAGGCGTCCCGGTATATTCAGTCGCGGTTTGAGTAAAGCTCGGGGTCATGCTGCGGGTGGCAGTGGATGTGCGCGTAAAAGTGACGCTTGCCGTGGATGTTTTTGTCTGCGTCGCGGTGGATGTCTTTGTATGTGTCCCGGTAAATGTTTTTGTAAATGCGGGCGTATTAGTCGGGGTTGTGCCGCTGCCCGGGTATATTATGGCTTCCACCGGCTGCGCAGTTGGCCCGTCGCCCAGATAAAATCCCACATGCGGCGGCTGGTTGTAGGCGGTATTTTGCCACGCGATAGCGCAGCGGTACACAAAATCATGCATTAATGTATAAAAACGGTATGTTGTCGGTGTAGTCGTGGTAAATATATTCAGTTCCTGGTTGTTTGAATTCCTGTATATCACTTCCTCGCGCCAATCACCGAGCAAATCAGCCGAAAGGCACGGGTTTGCCTTTGTGCCGTTTATTTCCTGCGAGCTCCTGAAGTTATAAAATGTATACAGCCTTGTAGTGCCTGCGCCCGTCCACTTGTCAAGTTTTGTGCCGTCCAAAAGTTCGTCCTGCAGATCGCCGTCCCAGTATATCCTGAAGTTAACCGACGGCCTTGACGTTGAGACGTGCGCGCCGCTAACATTATAAGTGCCGTCCGTTGAAGTGCTCCAATATTCCCATCCGCGGTAATTCGCGTCTATGTCAGCCGCGAGGCCGCGCCCGGTATCTCCCGTTGCCGCGTATCCCCACAGCAGCGCGCCTGTCGCGGCGTTGCGGTACTCGCCGCCGCTTGAGGCTGACGCGCCTTCGTGCGGCTGAAAATATTGCAGCCCTGCCCTGTCAGGGTCCATCTTTCCCAGGTGCCCCGCGTCGCCGTGGCCCAATCCCGTGGTGTACATGCCTGTACCATTATCATTGATGGCGCACGCGCCGTATACTATTTCATCTTTGCCGTCGCCGTCAGTATCGCCGACTGCGAGGTTATGGTTGCCCTGTCCCGCGTAAGCGACGTTGCCGGCCGTGTTCGAGTCAAATATCCAGCGCTGGGTAAGCGCTGTGCCGTTCCAGTCATAGGCCACAAGCACGGCCCTCGTATAATAGCCGCGGCACATGACCACGCTCGGCCGCACGCCGTCTAAATATGCCACGCACGCTAAAAACCTGTCCACTCTGTTGCCGTAATTATCGCCCCATGACGATACGGTCCCGCGCGCGGGGTTGTAATTCATGGTATACGCTTCCCGTCCTGTGTCGCCTTTAAAAAGCGTGAGGTACTCGGGCCCGGATAATATATAGCCTGAAGTGTTGCGGTAATCAGTGGCGTCATTATCAGACGCGGCCGGCCCCATGCTTAGGTACGCGCCGGATGAATCTTTGGTGCCGGGCGCAGTCTTGCAGACAACCTCAGCCTTGCCGTCGCTGTCAAGGTCATAAACCTGGAACTGGGTGTAATGGGCGCCGGCGCGGATATTGCGGCCCAAGTCTATGGACCACAGCCTTGTCCCGTTTAATTTATACGCGTCGAGGAACACATCGCCTGTATATCCGCCCTGAGAATTATCCTTTGAATTTGTCGGGTCCCATTTTAAAACTATCTCATATTCTCCGTCGCCGTCCAGATCGCCCGTGGAGCAGTCATTGGCGGTTGAAGTGCACGTTGTCCCGTCCGGCATGGTTTGCATGGGTGGCTGGATAATCGGGATTGTTTTATACTGAGTTGACCAGAGTGTGGCTGTCTCAGACGGAGCCTGTTCCACTCCTCCTATTATAGACCGTACGTAGTACGTGGAGGATGCCGTGGTCGCGTCAGTGAAATTAGTTGAATTTATTATGGGGTTCACGTTTACCTTTACTCCGCCGCGGTAAACGTTAAATGAAATATCAGCGGGATCGGTGCCGAACATGCGCCAGCCGACGTAGACACTTGAAGCGTTCACGCGCACTGCCACGACGCCGCGGTTCAGCTTTTCCATGTATCTTGCCGCAAACACGGAAGAGGCGCATACTATAATAAAGAAAAGCATAAAAGCCGCTCTGATATTATTTTTATGCAATTTGCCGCTTTTCAACGTTATTTCTCCCTGTTATTCATGCCATAAATATACAAAAACAGGCTATAAATAACAAGATTATAAACATGCCGTTTTTACGATAAAATGAAGCGGTTAATCTTATCGGAAGAACCCGGAGTTTTGTAAAGTGTGATTTAGGTCACAATTGTGGATTTCGCCTTTTATTAAGGAAAAGGCCATACAGCCGGATAAAAATTCCAGTTCTATTGCATGGAACCATGCCCAGAATATGGCAAGACAGGCCTCTACTTTTCAGGCAGTATAAGCGTAAAAACGCATCCCAGGCCAGGGCCTCTGGATTCGGCCCATACCGCGCCGCCATGCAGATCAGCTATTTTTTTTACGATGCTAAGGCCCAGCCCGGTCCCCTGGCAGGAACGCGTGTTTATATTCTCAACCTGGTAATACCTTTCGAATATCCGCATGATCTTATCCTGAGGGATGCCGCATCCCCGGTCGACAAACTTTACGCGCGCGTAATTCCCCGGGACAAGCGCGGCAGCATCCGCGTATCCGGGAATGCTTATTTCCTCCAGGGGCAGCAGCTCCAGCAAGACGGTTATCCTTGAATTTTCCGGAGAAAATTTCATCGCGTTATTCAGCAGGTTTACCACTGCCTGTGATACACGGTATTCATCCGCGGATATAACGCATTTTTTTACGGAAGATTCCAGGAAAACATCTATTTTCCTGCTTTCCGAAAGGGAGCTTAAGTCTTTCATGCACCTGCTGATCACGAGGTTCAGTTCCGCCGGTTTTTTATTTATGGAAAACCCCCCCGACTCCATTTTAGATACGTCAAGAAGGTCGTTTATCAGGTTTAACAGCCTGTCAGAATTGTTCCTCACGCTGTCCAGGAATTCGCGCTGCTGCACGCTCAGCGGGCCTCCCACACCGTGCGACAGAAAGGAAACAAACCCCTTGATGGAAGTCAGCGGCGTCCTGAATTCATGCGACACCATGGATGTGAAGTTTGATTTAAGAATGTCGATCTCCTTGAGCCTGTCATAGCTCGCCTTAAGCTCGGCCATGAGCTTTTGCGCCATGTCGCGCTCATCCCTCACGCCGTCCTCGGCTATTTTCAGGGCGGTTATGTCGGTCGCCACGCATATGATACCCCGGATATCCCCGAACTCCATTACAACAGAAGCCGAAAGAAAACAGTTTAATGGCTTTCCGTCCCTGCGGCGCATGACGAAATCCTGGCTCTTAAATTCGCGGTTTTTTGTCACTTCCCTGATGAAAACCGCCGCCGCTGCGCCGTCATAAATCGCCTTATCAAAAGGCCTGCCCTTGATTTCATTCCCGCCGTAGCCCAGCATCTCCTGCGCGTGGCGGTTCATAAAACTTATGTTCATCTCATCATCCAGCAGTATCAGAGCCTCATTCATGGAATTTATAATGGCTTCGGACGCGGAAGACGGGTCCATGGCCATGAATTTATACCTGAAAAATACGACAAAAATGCCAGCGGCCCATATGAGTATGTATACATTGGTGACGTCCTGGAGTATCCCGACTTTTATCCTGAAAACCGGTATCAGGACCTCAAAAAACGTTCCGACCAGTATGGTAAGCACCGCGGAGACGTACAATATTACATTCTGCTTTTTCTTCAGGCCGGATATAACTTTATTCTGCGACCGGATGTGGTAGGCCATCCCGGCTATGAGCGCGCCCGCGTAATAGGCGTAAAACATGTATGTAAATACGCTTCCCTGTATCCAGGTATTCATCCAGCCGTAATACATGCGCCGGGGCGCGTACATGAGAAGCCCTGTCCAGTGAAGCAGTATGAAAAATACCGGCAGGACCACGGATAAAACAACCGCAGCCGGGGAGTTAAAAAGCCCCTTTTTTCCGGTGAGCGAAATCCACAGCCAGAAACCAAAAACAGGGAATGAGGCCCAGCCCACGACGCTTATTTTTTCAAACAGGACCGCGAAATAGTAAGGTGTATCCGGATTATGCAGAAATATCTTGCAGAAGCTCCATATTGAAAAACAGGCAAGCAATCCGGCCGCGAAGCGGTTCGCTGTGCTGTAAAAATTCCTGGTGAGTATCGTGATTATGAGGACTATATATATGGTAAACGCGGCAAAATGGACCATGGGCGCAAGCGGGAACCAGCTCATGCACGCCTGAATTTTTCATGGCAAAAATACGATGACATCTTTTTTTTTGTACGCCCGGAGCCTGGATTCACGCGGAATTTTAGCTTATCCAATTGATTCCCCTTTTAACCGCATTTGGAGCCCATGTAACAATTATACCCCCAAAAAACCATAAAACAAGCGCCGAATGTCAAGACGCGCGGATTTATGCGGTTTTGTGATGGTTATGCTCCGGGTTTCGCGGCTCCGGGATAATTTGGTATGAGGCCGCAGGCTGTTTTTAAGCTGACGCTCCCCGGGTGGCAAAGGAGCCGCGGAAGACAGCGCCATTATTTATTTTACGGCTATCTTATGATAAGGAACTTTTGCAGGCGTGATGCCGCCTTTTTCCCTTCAGTGGATACCCCGGTAACCGCGATGTAATATGTCCCGCTGCCGAACCTTGAGAGCGCTTTTTCAGGAATACTTATTGCCGTCCTATCTGCGCAGTACCCCGTGCGTGTTATCTCAGCTATTTTCCTGAAAGACGCGGTATATATAGCTGCCTTTATTTCCTTTGCCGGGCGCGTCAGGTAAAAGGATACTCCCATACCGCCCTTTGTGTACGGGTTGGGGAATGCGGTTACGCCTTCAATCCCGAAGTCCCCGCCCGTTACAGCCGTCATTGTAAATGTGGGCGTGGCGGACGGCAGTACCGTGTTTGTTTTTGTGGCGGTATATGTGCCGGTCGGGATTTTTGTGGCTGTCCCGGTGGCCGTAGATATTAATGTGTACGTCTTTGTGGCGGTGTTAACAGGCGACGGCGTATTTACCGGGGTGTTAACCGGCGTTGTTGTGTAAGTACGGGTGGCCGTGGATACGGCCGTGCTTGTATATGTCGCGGAATTAACCGGCGTTGCCGTATATGACGGGGTTGAACCGGCGGTGGATGAAGGTGTTGCCGTGTTTGACGGCACCACAGCCGTGTTTGTCGGCGAGAAAACAACCGCGGTCGATGTTTGTGTCGCCGTATCAGTCGGCGTAAATATTATTGCCGTGGATGTCCACGTGGCGGTTGGCGTGGCGGTTCGCGTGGCCGAAGAGGTCCTTGTGGCTGTTGCCTGCGGCGTCTGCGTCATTGTGTTCTGCGGCGACGGGCTTACGGTCTGGGTGGGTAAGCACGCGCCCTGCTGATACCAGCGCACGTAGTCCACTTCCATCTGCTGCGGGAAAACGGTTGTCGCGTCCGGGTAGCCCGGCCATGTGCCTCCGACAGCCACGTTAAGAAGCAGGAAAAAATTCCTCCCGACAAACGAGCCCATACCGGCGCCATTGGTGTTTAATGTGCAGTAAAGCGTCCCGTCAAAATACCATTTAAGCTGCGTGGCGGTCCACTCCACCGAATATGTATGGAAGTTATCGGAAAGTTTTTCCGGCCATGCCACTGAAGCGGATAGGCCGTATGAAGCGTGGCCGCCGTTGTCCCAGTGTCCGGTGCCGTATGCCACGTTATCCCGTGTCGCGCCTCCGCCTATCATTTCCATTATGTCTATCTCGCCGCACGCCGGCCAGTTGACCGTGTCTATGTTGGCCCCGAGCATCCAGAAGGCGGGCCATATTCCCTGGCCGTAGGGCACTTTGATCCTGGCTTCTATCCTGCCGTAAGTATTTTCCACTTTTCCCTTTGTTGTCATGCGAGCCGAGGTAAAGCCGCAGTTCCCGCCTCCGGTATTAACCGCTTTTATGAACAAACTCCCCGCTGAAACATACGCGTTTGAACCGTTATTTGTGTAGTTTTCCCACTCGCCGTTCCCCCAACCCGAGCAGCCGGTTTCAAAATTCCAGTTTGCCGGATCTATCGCGGCCCCGTTAAATTCATCAGACCATATGAGATTCCAGCAGGCTCCGGCGGGCGTGGAGGTCTGCGTGGGGCTTGGCGTAGCCGCGGGTGTGTTTGTTTTAGTGGATGTAAATGTCGGGGTTGGCTGAGTTGTGTTTGTTTTTGTGGCTGTCAGAGTGGAAGTGTATGTGGCTGTTATCTGCATCGTATATGTGGGCGTTGCTGTTCTTGTGGATGTGGAAGTAGAACTTTTTGTCTGTGTCAAACTCTGAGTTGCGGTGGATGTGGCGGTGTTTGCCGGCGTTGATGACTTTGTCGGGGTAAATGTCTGTGTCCTGGTACGCGTCGGAGTGAAAGTCGGCGAGTTTGCCGCGCAGGAAGGCCGCACAAGCGTGGGAATCATGGTAAGCATCTGCCCGGACGCGCCGCTTAACTCATTTGTAAGATCGCCGAAATCGCCTGACCCCGCGCCGTTGGATGTCCATGGCATAACTCCCTGCCATCCGTTACTATACGCGTTTGAATAATCAGTCTTTAGATATCCCGCGGTATTTGTGCCGCCGTTTGTAGAGCCGTATTTATTCGGGCACTCGCCCACAACCGCGGGCCTGTCATTTGGCAGCCCGAAGGCAAGCGGCGTTACGGTAAACGGCTTCCCGCCGTAAGTATCCTGCCAGGGGTAGTAATGCGTGGACCAGAAATCCATTTTTGCCAGCGGCTTGTCCGCGGCCACGCTTATAAGCGCGGACAAATCCGCGTCAGCAAGTTTATTCTCGCCGCCTAAGGCTCCGCTGCGCGAGTCTGAATTGTATTTTATGTACCCCATGCCCACTGTCACGAGCGGGCCGCTGCCGTTTGACGCGTTCCATTTATGTATGGCCACCGCAGCTTTGGCAAAATATGTCTGTATACGCGTCCAGCTGATTGCCCCGTATACGGCGGGCTCAGCAGTATTTTCCGTGCTGCTCTCCCACTCGGGTTCGTTATTTAAATCTATGGACCACAGCGCCGGGTTGTTACCGTACCGCGTGAGGAAAGGGACTATGTAATTAGTTACATAGCTGTCGATATTGGCGTCGCTGGCAATCCAGTTCCTCCAGCGCTGATAAGTGGTGTATGTATTTTTAAAGTGGTCAAATGAGATTAAGGTTGCCATTATATATACGCCGTGCGCCTGCGCCCTGGCAAACATGTCATCCAGATTTGACCAGTGCGCCGCTGTCGCGCCGGTAACGTTGCCCGCCGTGTCTATGTTTATGCCAACCTCGCCGCTGCATGTAATCCAAATCCTGCTGGAATTCACGCCGGCCGCCTCAAGCGCGGCAAAGTGCGTTTCCCAAAAGGCTGAGTCATAAGTGCCGCCAAAATCATTCCAGTTATCCCACGGAGTATTGCATCCGCTCATCCATATGCGTGAGCCGCACACGGAAAACTGTGTGCCGCTGACGGTTATCCTGCCGGGCACAGCCGCGGCGTGCGTTATCACAGGCAGCAAAATAAATGCAGCAAGTATTACAGACTGGATGTTAAAAAACTTTTTCATCTGCCGCTCCTGTTGTTTTAACTGCGCCGGTATTAGTAAAACGGTTAAATAATTGGACAAAAAAAATTGGTCTTCGTTGCTGTTTGCTAAACTCTAGTTCATAATGAGTATACTCCGGGAAAGCGGTTTCGTCAAGTTTAACACGTGAAACCCGTGTCCCGTATTTTCACAATGAAAAAGCCATGATTAACTGGTTAATGCTGGCGGGTGTTTTATTGCGGTATAACACATCTGTCATTGCGAGGAGGCGCATTTGTTATCTGCCGACGAAGCAATCTTGCTGCTTTAGTGTTAAAACGAGATTGCTTCGTCGCCACAAATCAAGAACGGCTCCTCGCAATGACAATCAGCAGCCTGAATTTTCAACAGCACAAAATGCGGTTAATTGAAAATCGAAAATATAAAATTGAAAATTGCCCTATGTCGTCTTCCTTACAACCAGCTCCGGATATAGTACCTCATCCCTTAAAGTATCATCCTTTTCATCCAGCGCCCTGACCGCGATTTCCACCGCCTTTTTTCCCATCTCTGTTATGGGCTGCCTTATCGTGGTTATGTCACCCGCGACAGCGGCTGTGGTGTCGTCCTGGCCTATTATTGCCATGTCCTCCGGAACCCGCAGCCCCATTTTTTGCGCTTCCTTCAAAAGCTTCAGCGCGTGGTCATCGCCTGAGGCCACATAGACCGCGTCTATCTTATTGAGCTTAAAAAAATTATAGGCGCTTACTATCATCTCGGGAGTATTTTCCTGATACTCAAATATATTCGCCGCCGCGTCCTGGCCGAGGGCTTTTAAAAATCCGGCTTTTCTCTCCTTGAAGCTCTGCACATCCAGGGTATTTCCGGTTAACATGCCTATCTTCTTCCTTTTCCTCTCCTGAAAATGCTTTACAGCCAAACCGGCGGCCGCCATGTTGTCGTAATGCACCCTGCTTCCCCAGGTATCCTTGCCTTCGATGAAGACCAGCGGAATCCCGGCCTTTTTATAACGCTCGGTAATTCCTTTTTTTCCGTACAATATCCCGGAAAAAACTATGAGCGCGTCAGCCTTTTTTTCATTCAGGATTTTTTCATATATATATGCGTCCCTGTCCGCGGTGCCGACGTATGTAAACCTGCTGGTGGAGTAATATATGATGCCATATTTTGTTTTTATGATCTCCGTTTCTATGCCCCTCATAAGCTCCGCGGCAAAAGTGGAAAAATATGAAAAAGTTACGACCGCTATGGTGTAGGACTTGCCCCGGGCCAGCCCCCTGGCAGCCATATTCGGCACGTAATTCATCTCTTTAACAAGTTCCATGACCCTGCGCTTAGTGACCGCGTTAACCCGCGGGTCATTGTGTATGGCGCGGGAAACAGTGCCGTGGTTTATCCCGAGTTTTTTCGCGATGTCCTTGATTGTTATCATGCGGACTTCCTTATAATAAGTTCCGGTTCTATAATCACATTCTTATCCTTTTTAAGTTTGCCGTCTATGGCCTCTATGGTTATATCAAAAGCCATGTTTCCTATCTCTTCCAGCGGCTGCCGCACCGTGGTCAGCGGAGGGTTTAAGTGCCTGGCCGCGAGCACGTCGTCAAAGCCGACTACCGCGATATCCCCTGGTATTTTTATTCCAAGCTCATCCGCGCGCTCCAGCACTCCCATAGCCACGATATCCCCGGCCGCGCAGAATATAGCGTCCGGCTTCACGGATTTTTTCAGGAAATTGTCGAGCGCTTTTTTTCCGTCTTCATATCTGTACGCGTGTATCACTTCCATATTGCTTTCTTTCGCCTGCATCCCGTGCTTTTCAAGGGCCGCCACATAACCCATCTTCCTGTCCACAGCCACAGTGTTCACGTCCATGCTCGGCGGCTGTATGGTTTCTCCGTTTATAAGCCCGATATTTTTCCGGCCCATGCCTATTAAGTGCCTGACTGCTTTCTCAGCTCCGCCAAAATTATTAATGGTTATTGAGTGGGCGCCTTTCATGCTGTACTCGATAAGTATGACAGGCACTCCGGCTCTTTTATACTCCTCCAGTGTTTCCTCACGCGGCCTTAAGGTCAGCATAACAACCGCGTCAGCCATCTTTCCGCGTAAAATCCTCTTTAAAAGCAGTTCTTTAAGCGGCTCTTCGTTGCGGGTGGAGTAGGGTGAAATGCCGTGCACATAACGGTTTGTATAGAACGCGCGCTGTTCAAAGGAATCAAGGACATTTGATATAAAAGGCGCGGCAAAACGGGTGCTGATAAAGGCTATGGCTTCGGATTTGCCCTTCACAAGCCCGCGCGCTGCCATGTTCGGCATATAATCCATCTCTGCGGCCAGCTGCTTTATCCTGTCGGCTGTTTCCTTTTTCACGGAATGATGGCCCCTTAAGGCCCTGGAAACGGTAGAGTGGTTTATCCCGAGCTTTTTTGCGATATCTTTTATGGTTGTTGTTTTTATCTGCTGTTTCAAAACATTCTCCCTTTTGAATATAAACCTATTATAAATTATTAACCTGGATAAATCAATATCATACGGGGCGGGGTTATATACGGTTCCCTTAACCCTTATACTTAACCCTTACCCTTAGCTCTTAGACTTTGCTTTTTAATCAGCTAGGTCCAAAGGCTAAGGATAAGAATTAAGGGTAAGGGTTAAGGCGCTCCTTAACCCTCATCCTTATCCCTTACCCTTAGCTCTTAGCCTTTGCTTTTTTATAGCAAGGTCCAAAGGCTAAGGATAAGAATTAAGGGTAAGGGTTAAGGCACTCCTTAACCCTCATCCTTATCCCGTACCCTTAGCTCTTAGCCTTTGCTTTTTTACAGCAAGGTCTAAAGGCTAAGGATAAGAATTAAGGGTAAGGGTTAAGGCGCTCCTTAACCCTCATCCTTATCCCTTACCCTTAGCTCTTAGCCTTTGCTTTTTTACAGCAAGGTCTAAAGGCTAAGGATAAGAATTAAGGGTAAGGGTTAAGGCACTCCTTAACCCTCATCCTTATCCCGTACCCTTAGCTCTTAGCCTTTGCTTTTTTACAGCAAGGTCTAAAGGCTAAGGATAAGAATTAAGGGTAAGGGTTAAGGTGTATTTAGTATCATGATATAACCGGGTTTACTCAATACAGTGGCGCCCTTGTCCGATACTGCCGCGAGCGCGTAGTAATATGTCCCGCCGGAAAGCCCTGCGAAATTCCTGCGGTTTGCCGTAAGCACATCCCTGCCTGCTGCGGGGTTGCCATAAAGGGGTATGTTCCTGACGAGCCGGAACGCGGATGTGTAAATCTTCAGGCTGTACCATCCGGAATTATTATTCACGTGTATTATAAGCTTAACGTCGGATTTCGCCGGATAGTACGGATTTGGATAAATGTTTTCCACCGTTACCCTGAAATCCGCTTGTGTTGCGGCGGCTGTCGGGGTAAATGTCGGCGACGGTACGGCCGGGGTGTTTGTCTGAGTGGGCACGGCGGTTGATATCTTTGTTGCCGTGCTTGTAGGCGTAACAGTGGCTGATGGTATGATAACCGCTGTAAAAGTATTTGTCGCGGACGGCTGGGATGTATTTGTTTTTGTCGGCTGCGGCGTAACGGTTGAGGTATCTGCCGGAGTATTTGTGGCAGTTGATAATGGCGTATTTGTAGAGGTTTCCGCTGCCGGACTTGTGGGCGTGGCTGTCGCCGTTAATGTCGCGCTGTGCTGCGGCGTGGCCGTTAATGTCGCCGTATCAGTATGAACCAGCGTAGCGGTATGCGTCGGCTGGGCCGTGGATGTACCCGTGGAAGATATTGCCGGGGTTTGCGTTTGTGTGCAGGATTTTGTTTCAGTAAAAGTTTCCGTGGGGTTTGTTGTTGCCGTGTGCGTGGAGGAAACAGTGGCGGTAAATGTCGCCGTGTTAACAGGTGAAAACGTCGGGCTGGCTGTAGCGCTGCGGCTTGATGTGAGCGTGACTGTCGGCGTATGTGTGGCGGTATTAATCGGCGAGGCTGTTATGGTCCTTGTTGCCGTATGGGTGACGGTAGCGGTCCATGTATATGTTTTAGATGGTGTAAATGTATGTGTGGCTATTATTGGCGTGTTTGTCGGCGTCTGGACAGCCACAGCGCTGATAACGAGGTATTGCCTCGTATAAAGGTACATAAGCACTTCATCGGAGGGCGCGAACCACATGTTCTTTGTTGTCCCGCCCTCGCCGTATGTGGTGTACACGTAATTGATGTGCGATTCAAGTGTTGCCTGATTGGTATCATAAGTTCCCGGAGATCCGCTGCCCGCCACGGTGTTGTGGGTAAATGTTATCATCCACACGGGCCTTGCGTTTGACGCCGCTGAATCAGCCCAGCCATTTGCCGTGGCAGCCGGGACATTCGCGTAAAGCCCGTGCCTGTATGTGTTGTAAAAATCAGTGGGGAAATTATCCACGTAATTAGTGCCGTCCACGCCTTCTGCCCCGCGCACGTAACCGGCTGTGGACAAGCAGGTCTTATAACCCATTTCCAGATACGGATATATATACCATATGTTTTTATAGTTTGTCGGGTACCATGACTCCAGCGTGGTTTTTGCCGCGCCTATATTTGCGGCAAGGTTAGAGCAGGATATCGTCCCCTGAGGGTGGCTGACAGAATGGTTTATGATAGACCAGCCCGCGTTAAAAAGCGCGTCAAGCTGCGTCCTGTTTAAGTACCCTCCCCCGCCTATCCAGTTTGTGACAACACCTATGCCCGCCCTTAAATTCCTCGCGGAAAAGTATGGGTATACAATCGTATAATCCGCGGCGTAATTGTCGTCAAAGGTGAAGGAGTAAGCCCATTTTTTGTTGTTGAAAAGGGTTGTCTTTGTGGCGGCGCCCGTTCCTCCGGCTGTCCAGTTCACCGCGGTAACCACTACGCTTGCGGCAGTCCTTGTAAGCGAGAACCAGCATGTCCCGGCTGCGGCGTTATAATTATTTGCGATGCTCACTCCGTCCGCGGTTACATTGCACGAGGCTGCCGTTCCCACTGACACGCTTATGGTTATCTGCTTTTTGAATATATCCGCGGGTATGGCGGAATAATCAAGGGCGAAAGCATACTGCTTGTCTGCAGCGAACAGGTCCACACCGGCAATAAGAAGCAACGCCAGCACAAGTGCTTTTAAGACCTGCCTTTTCATCTTTGCCTCGCTTTGAATCATTATTATATAAAATCCGTAGAGACGCCCCTCGCGGGCGTCTCGGTTTAAACGTGCAGTTGTCTGAGACGGGGACTAGCCACGTCTCTACAAGTTTTTTTCGTTGTCAATCCATCAAAAAAATAAAATCCGTAAAGACGCCCCTCGCGGGCGTCTCGGTTGAATCTCCGCGCCGTTGTCTGCGACGGGAACCAGCCCCGTCTCTACTTGGCAAACATTTTAAAACAGCACTATTTTAAAAGCACCATCCTGGAAAAGCCGTTGCTTGTCCCGTCGTTTGATGTTATGGAAACTTTCAGCGTATATAATCCGGCTGCAAGGGTGGATGTGCCCATAACTTTTCCATCCCACTGCGTCACGTGTTCGCCCGTGGAAACATAAGGCGCGCCGCTTAGTTTTTTCTCCCATACAAGCCTGCCGTATACCGTGTACATCTGAATGACAACAGTTGCTGACGGGTCCGTGATGCCGGCCTCATTCGCTGAAAGCGCTGTTGTGCCTGAACTGTTGATCGTGTATTTGATGGTCGCTCCGGCTGACTGCTGCGCCGGGTTCGGGTAGGTGGTTACACTGGCCACCTTCAGAGTGCTTGCCGCCGAGGCCGGTTCCTGCCCGTAAACAAGGGTTCCGTTAGTGTATCCCGTTACTTTATTCCAGTCGATGAAATTAGACGTGTTTGTATAGCTCCAGTCATTTGACTGCAGCATGGGCGACCAGTCAGACTTGTTGAACCTGGCCTGCACTTCTGCATGATCTCCCGGCGGCACTATTATTGCCGGCATTGTGCCGCTGTTAAACCTGAACGAGACATAATGCGACTGATTTCCGAGCGTTGTAGCTGCAATTGCAGTGTTTAATTTTGATGTTACCGCTGTTACGGAATTACCCGATTTCAAATCTGCATAGTCCACATATACCTGCAGCGCCTGGCCTGTGCAGTCACAGTTGAACCAGTACCTGACCTCCACGTTATTTAAGTTAAGCGGCATATTGCCCGTGTTGACTATCCGGAACTGCGGGTGCGGACTGTTTGTGCTGTTATTATTGTCGGCTTCCTTCAGCATTATCTTAAACGAAATAATAACCGGGCCCGTGGTCGGCGTAAATGTCGCGCTTGCGGCCGGGATATATGGCGTATTTGTTTTTGTCGGCAATGCTGTCGGCGGTACAGGGGTATTTGTCTTCGTCGGCATCGCAGTCGGCGGCACTGCCGTATTTGTGTTCGTGGGAAGCGCCGTGGGCGGTACTGCCGTGTTTGTGTTAGTGGGAAGCGCCGTGGGCGGTACTGCCGTGTTTGTGTTCGTGGGAAGCGCCGTGGGCGGTACTGCCGTGTTTGTGTTCGTGGGAAGCGCCGTGGGCGGTACTGCCGTATTTGTGTTTGTCGGTACCGGGATATTTGCCGTAGGCGTGGCTGAAGGAATTACAGCGGTTGCCGTTGCCGTATTCACCGGAATAATCTGCGTGTTAGTGGCTGAAGGCACTGCCGAGCTTGTCGATGTGGGCGCGACAGCCGTATTTGTTTTTGTCTGTGTCGCCGTGGGCGGTACAGGCGTATTTGTCATTGTAAACGTTGAAGTCGGCGGTACGGGCGTCCTTGTAAATGTGCCCGTAGGCGCCACAGCTGTATTTGTCTTTGTAAACGTCGCTGTAGGCGGCACAGGGGTCCTTGTGAATGTGGACGTAGGTACGGGCGGGGTATTTGTCGGCGACATTGGCACTGAAGACAAAAACTGCACGTTATCTATCTGTATGTCAAGCGCGCCGTTGGCGTTGCTCGCCCACTGCAGCGCGGCTATCGCGTTCTTTGTAAATGTTGACGCCGCGCCGTAACCGCGCTGGGTAAGTACTTCCGCGTCCAGCGGTATAGTCACTTTTGTCCACGTGGCAGGCGCTGTAAATGTCATGCCGAAATTATCGCCGTCTGTTATGGATGGCTGCGTAAACTGAAACCAGTACGATCCGCCGTTTCCTTTTACATAGAACTCAACGGATGTGTAGTTTGTCATGTCCACCGCTGTCTCAGCCGCGTTTAAGTTTGTTCCCATGCCGGCATAGTCAGCCACTGTGGCTATTATTGAGGCCCTGTAGTTTGCCGAGCCTGTCATGCCTCCCGCTGTCATGTTAAAGGGTTTAGGCGTAATGGTTGTTCCTGTCCCTGAGTACGAGTACCAGTTGCCGCCCCAGTTGTTCGCGTTATCCCCGTCCTCCATGGTGTCGAGCATCACGCCGTACGGCGTGGGGGAAGCTGTCGGCGTAAAAGTTTTGGACCATGCCGGGTTCGGAGTGTGTGTGGCGGTGGCCGGGGGCCCGCTGGCGACAAAACTCACCACGCTCTGCGCCGGGAGTGTGTAGGTAAACGAACTGCCCGATACCGTCACCGCTGCCTGCGCTGCCAGGTTCAGTGATGATGAAGTAATATGCGGCGTAAATGACGCGGCGCTTATTCCTGTCAGGTTAAACGTGGTGTTCACTGCGGCGCCTGTATTAATCGCCACTATTACATAGCCTGTTCCGGACGGCTCCTTATAAGCCGAGCATGTGACTCCCGAACCCGGCTGCGACGCGTCTATCCTTATAAATCCGGGCCTGATAAACTTGCTGTAATTGCCCATGACGTAAAAACGTTTCGGGTTGCCGAGAGTCGGGTGTGTGAGCCCCTCATTGCTGGCGTCCGAGGACAGCCACCAGTAAATCCAAGCGTTATATTCCGAGTTCACGAGCCCGGTGTGAATCCTTCCCGCCCAGACAAGCCCGCCACCGTTTGTACCGGTCATGTCGCTTTCGTACGGCTGAAAATTAGCCATCTCTGTCATCCAGTACTCCTTGCCCTTTGACACTGCCAGCGGGTAAGCAGAAGGCCCGCCGCCGTATGTGTGTACCGCGGCTATTGATACGTAATTTGCCGCTACGGGGTCATTGAGGGTAGGGTCGGTAATCGCGAAATTATTCGCGTATGACTCACCGACGATTATTTTCGTTGCCAGCCCTGCCGTCGCAAAAGTCGGCCCCAGGTAATTCTTGATGAAATTCAATTCCTGGGTGCCGTCCCACGAGCAGCCGTCATAACTCACCTTGTAATCAGGCTCGTTGGAACCGCATAAAGCGTATATGTTGACGTTGTAAGTGTTTTTCATGGTATTGACAAAATCCCGGAGGTAATTCGCGTAATTCTGGTAATTGGCAGGCAGCAGGTACTCGCCGTTGGAGTTAGCCGTTGTATTCGCGCTCTTCCACTGCGGCGGCGGCGTCCACTCCGTGGCCATGACTATTGCTCCCCTTGCCGCTGCCCCCTGCACGGGCGCAATGGCGCTTCCGAACTGGGACGAATCAGGCGGGATACGCATTCTTATTATGGAAAGGCCGATGCCGTTTCCGCTGGTGGAAAAAAGCATGTCAAGATTGGCCGGGGTAAACCAGGCGTTCTTCGCGCTGCCAGGGGTGCAGGAACCGCAGTCAGACCAGGCATTGCTCGCTCCGAAACCGCGGATGACCTGGTGGGTAACACCTGCGTTCACGCTGGAAGTTCCGGCATTAGCCGCGGCCGCTGACAAGAAGGTCACCGCAAAAACCAGAATTAAATTTCTTACAACCCCGATTGCTTTGATACCCATTGTAATCTCCTTATAGAACCGCCGGTTTTATTGTAACGATTAACCGGTCGGCCGAAAAAAATACGGAAGGCATGCTTCCGTTTTCTGCTATTCCACACGTGTGCAATTCACACGTGTGAACTACTATAGTTATACTAAATATGAACGTTATTGTCAAGTTTAACACGTGAAACAATAGGCGTGCCAGTTTTAACATGAAAACGGGCTGGTTAACTGGTTAATGATTTTTGAGGTTTTTGCGTGAAAAGGTAAAAAACGTCCCTTTTTAGTTTATGTGGTCTTTCTGATTATGAGTTCAGGGTAAAAAATTTCATCCCGCATGTTCTTTACTTCATTTTTTTCTATGGCATTCACCGCGAGCTCCACGGCTTTCTGCCCCATTGCCACTATTGGCTGCTTGACTGTGGTTAATCCCAGGTATCCGGCCATCCTGATATCATCCTGCCCGACTATCGAGAGGTCTTCCGGAACCTTTAACCCGAGCTTGTTTGCTTCAGCTATTATTTTTGCCGCGTCCTCGTCCCCGGTGCCGACGTAAATGGCGTTTATCTTATTTTCTATAAAATGATGGAGCGCGTTCCTGCACTCATCCCCGAAGTCCTCGTAAAAACTGTAGATGGATTCCTTTTCCAGCTTTCCGCCGTATTCCTGCATGCCTTTTTTAAACCCGTCAACCCTTTCCTTCTGTGAAGCCACATACTGCCAGTTGCCGATTAGAAGCCCTATCCTTTTCCTGCCCCGCTCTATCAGGTGCTTTACAGCCAGGGACGCGGCCATGTGGTTGTCGTAATGCACCCTGTGACCCCAGTCTCCGCCGCCTTCTATATACACCACATGAATGCCCGCTTTTTTATAACGCTCTAGTATCCCGTCCTCGCCCATGAGCGAAGTATTCAATATTATGATGGCATCCGCTTTTTTCTCGTTTAGTATCTTTTCAAAAACATAGTTGTCCCTGCCCTGTGTGCCTATGGTGGTGTACATGCTTGTGGAGTAGTAGTTGATATCATAGCGGGTCTTTATCATTTCAGGCTCTATGCCCCTCATGATATCCGTGGAGAAGTTGGCGAAATATGTCGGAGCCACTATGGCCACGGTGTTTGATTTTCCCCTGACAAGCCCGCGGGCCGCCGCGTTCGGGGTATAGTGCATCTCTTTGGCTGTCTTTAGCACCAGGGCCCTTGTCTTTTCGCTTATGCGCGTATCGCCGGTAATTGCCCTGGATACAGTAGTGTGGCTTACGCCCAGCTTTTTTCCTATGTCCTTTATGGTTGTAGCCCTCATATGCACATCCCTTCCCTATTTTCTTCATTGTAATGCAAAACCTGAAAAAAATCAAGGGCGGCACATCAAGCCGCCCCTCTTTTAACCCGTCATCAAATTTTATGCAGCAATTACTTTATAATCTGTATGAGCCCTATTTTTGATACAACTTTTATGGAGTCGTCTGACTCAGCGTCTATAATATAGTAGTACGAACCTGCTGCCAGGCCTTTTAAATCGCCGGTTGGAATGTCCATTATGACCCTGCCCACTTCCCTTGCCCCGGTATCCCTGGTTTTTGTCACAAGCCTGTAGCCGGTGGTATATATCCTGGCCGAGGCGTTTTTCAGGTTTTTAGTGGACCTGAATGTTATTTTTAATCCCCCGCTTTTCCCGTCATACGGGCAGGGATAAACTTTTTCTTCATCTATGTGGAACCCGGTGGTGGTGGCAACCGGAGTCGGGGTTGATGTAAAGCCGGGCGTATATGTGTGTGTTATCGTGGCGCTCGGCGCGGGCGTGGATGTCTTTGTGTCAGTCGCCGCCGGTGTTGATGTAGAACTGGGGTTTAAGGTCGGCGAATGAGTGGCTGTAAAAGTGGAGGTATTAACCGGCGAGGATGTCAGCGTGACCGTCGCAGTCTTTGTCGCCGTATTCGTATAGGTGGCTGAACTGGTCCAAGTCTGCGTTATGGACGGCGTATAGGTTTCAGTGGGCGGTGTGCCTGTTATGGTCTGAGTCGCAGTCTGGGTTATGGTGTGCGTCCGCGATATGGTAAAAGTCGGCGTGGCAGTATGCGTGAGCGTCACCGTCACGGTAAATGTCTCAGTCGCGGTAAATGTTTCCGTGGCTGTTCTCGTCGCGGTATTTTCAGGGGTATATGTTTTAGTGGCGGTTGACGTCAATGTAACCGTATGGGTCTTTGTATAAGTCGGTGTGAATGTCGGTGAATAGACCATTATGATATAAGTGGCCGTGGCGGTATATGTCATGGTAAAAGTATTTGTCGGCTGCTGCGGAGTATTTGTCGCCGTAAATGTGGCGGTATATGTCCTCGACGGCGTTCCGGTAAGCGTGGCGGTGTCCTCCGTGGTCGGTGTCCCCGTGGAAGTTTTTGTAAATGTCGGAGTTATCAAAGGCGTCCTTGTTGATGTCCTTGTGTATGAAGGCGTGCGTGTATATGTCGGAGTGGACATTCCCGTGAATTTAATGTTGTCTATGTAAATGGGGCCGGTGGTACCGCCGTTGAACTGGAAACCGACCCTTTCAATGCCGCTTAAGTTCAGCGCCCCATTGCCGCCCTGCCTTCCGGAGCTTCCATACTGCCCGAAAATCCCCGTGGCTCCGGTGGTAAGGTTGTATGTTATCTTTGTCCAGATATTGGCTTGTCCCGCGGTTATTGTGGTCGAAGCCTTATTATACCAATCCTCGCCATCCGGGTTTGTTCCGCCCATGCCGGAATCCCACTCTTCCAGTTTTATGAAAAAGTTTGTATTAGCGGGGGCGTATATATAAAACTCTATGGCTGTCGCGCCTGTAAAGTCCCTGTAAAAATCAGGGTCCGTGGCTGTATTATAAGGAGAGCCTATGGCTATATATGAACCCCATCCGCCAGGCTGGCACGCGGTGTAAGGCGACAAAAGCGACCTGCTGCCCGTATTGGGCCTCGCGGTGCTGTTGCTGTATTCCGGGGCGCATCCGCTGGTTGACTGGTCAGGCGACTCAAGAACTCCGGTCTCAAAATCGTCAAATATTCCGAAAGCCACGCTGACGGTGGATGTGAACGTGGGTGTGTTTGTAGGCGAGTAATACGGCGTGTCCGTGCCGGTTGCAGTAAAAGTGGGTGTTATTGTCGGCGTGAAATACGGCGTGTTTGTTGCCGTTTTTGAGAAGGTCGGTGTTATGGTCTTTGTCCCAAATGGTGTTTTGGTCGGGGAGGCTGTTACGGTTCTGGTATATGTAGCAATCGGCCCTGTGAACTGTATGTTGTCTATGTAAATGGCGGCTCCCGGCGGCGTATTAGTCTGAAGAAAGAATTTTTGAATTACGGACAGGTCTTTTACATTATCGCCAACAACATAATCCACGGCAAGGCTGGCTATAGTGATGGTTATATGTGTCCATGTATTTGCGGTTATTGACCTGGTCGCGCCCCTGTTCGACCACTCTTCCCCGTTATTTTCTATGATTTTTATGAAAAATGTGAGCGCCGCCGATGAGCGTATGTCAAACTCGATGGCTGTAGCGCCTGAAAAATTTCTGTATCCTGAAGCCCCGGCGTACGGCGAGTCTATCCCGAAACCTCCCCAGCCGTTGTTTACTGATGTAATTTTTACGGACCTTGTCCCGGTATACGGCAGGTCGCCTGAATTTATCACTCCGGTAAACCCTGTCTGTGCCGCGGGCAGGTCCAGGTTCTTAAGTGACCCTGTTTCAAAGTCATCAAACATACCCTGGCCTACGACAGGTGTCGCAGTATATGTGGGCTGCAATATGTCCCAGGTATTTGTGGGCGTCGGCGACGGATAATTCCCGAGCGGGTTTGGCATGTTGCCTGTCATTATCAGCAGGTACTGCATTTTTAAAATATCGCAAAAGTAGTCAGTCCCCCAGCTTATATTCGTTTCCGTAAGCTGCCCGGGCCCGTTTCCCGCATCCATGTTAACGAGTCTGTCATACAGGCTGTTGGTCCAGTCCTGGTCGCCTTCAACCATGGATGCGATTCCTATTGCCCCGACCACGCCAGGCAGGTTCATTACATCCTCTAATGCCAGGTCGGTGTGTGGGTGGGCGGTGTCATAATCATTTTCCGGATGGTCCGATGTCTTCCATGTCATCTCTGTCCCGTTTAAGTTATAGTGTGACAATATCAGGCTCGGGTCGCCGGCATATTTGGTCTTAAAAAAATATGATATCCTGTAATTATTATCATAGGCAAGCTGGTGGTTCTGCGTGCCGTAAAGCAGGTAATCATAGCTCTGCCTCCACGGGTGCCTGCATGCGTCCCACCAGAACTGGCTGTCTGTCGGGTACCCGCCCGCGTGTTGCGGCGTGCCGTCATAAGCGCACCAGTTTGGCTGTAACCCTGTTGATATGCCAAGCCCGGAATTATAAGTCAGTGGTGAGTTGTAATAATATTTTACAATCGTATTGTATGTGTGGGTTGCCGCGTTATACCAGGCGTTATTCGCGGTATAGTCCCCGAACATCCTGTATTCATACGGGGCGAAGTAGGACGGGTTGCCGTAATCCCATCCGTCACCCGGCCTTATGTCAAAATCAGCTTCTATTTCATGTGAGAGTATCTCTCCAATCAGGTCCGTAGCTTTCTGCTTATAGTTGATAACGCCGCCTGACCCCCACTGCTTGTCAGCTGCGATGAGGGCGAATGCCACATCCTCGTCAGCATCAGTCGCGCCGTTGGCGCCGTTTGGCGCCTGTCCTCCTGCGCCGTTTATCCTCCAGTTCATGAGGTTGTTGCCGTTCCTGTAGCGCCAGTAATAATTCCACATCCCGTCAAAATACTGCTTTGTATTATTTGTAGCAGAAGACATGTAAACCATGATGACCATGCCATATCCGATACCTTCACTGACCGTATCGTTATTAATGTTATATACCAGGTCCCCTGTCTCTGTCCTTTGCAGCCGGTATTCCCCTGCGTTGCACCCGTTGTTTGTGACATACTTAGCGCGCCATAAATTATACCAATCCAGACAATGCTGGGCCATCTGTGACTGCGTATAGTTGTCAGGTTTTATGCCATATGGGTATGTAGCGTTCTGGGGGAAAGGCATGGTGCAGGTATCTGCAAAGGAATAATTGAAAATTGAAAATATAAAATTGAAAATGAGTGCGATTAAAATGAAATGCCTTTTCATATTCCGCAATCTCCTATACACAAGTTAATCGGTTAAATTCAGTGTTATAAGTATAGCATACAGCCATATTTAAGACAAATTGAAAGTGGCAAAGTTACGGAATTCCATAAAACCCGTTCAAAATTGGGATTATTTAACGAAAATCCTTTAATTACCAATTACAAATTACTAATTACAAATAAAAGACGTTTTCCCTAGTAATTAGTAATTGGTAATTTGTGTAATCGTTATTAGTCCGCCCCGAACTTCTTTATAAAGAATTTCTGCACGTAGTAAACCAGGAACAAATACGCGGCTATCAGAAGTTCAAGTATTATGAAGTATTTTGCCGGCGGGTGTTCAAAACCGAACCAGTGCGCCATGGGCGTAAATGGGATTATAATTCCTGCTGCTATTATGGCAAGCGTTGTAAAAACCAGGAATTTACTCGGCCTGGACTGTGCTATGGGTACCTTTGCCGTCCTTATTATATAAATCACCAGCGTCTGTGACACGAGCGACTCTATGAACCAGCCCGTGTGGAAAAGACCCTGCGTGGCCGCGGTGCAGTTGAAGATGAAAATCATCACGGCAAACGTGGCAAAGTCAAATATGGAACTCACCGGCCCTATGAAGAACATGTACTTCCTGATGGCCGAGACATTCCACGGCCTTGGCGACTTTATGTATTCCTCGTCCACCTCGTCAGTGGGTATGGCTGTCTGCGATATGTCGTAAAGGAAGTTATTAAACAGTACCTGTATCGGGGTCATGGGCAAAAACGGCAGGAATAATGAGGCTCCTGTCATGGATAGCATGTTGCCGAAGTTTGACGATGAGGCCATCTTTATGTACTTCGTAATGTTCCCGAAAGTTTTCCTGCCCTCTATGACCCCGTCTTCAAGCACCGAAAGTTTTTTCTCAAGCAGTATTATGTCCGCGGATTCTTTCGCGATATCCACCGCGTTATTGACCGATATGCCGACGTCCGCTGCTTTTAAGGCGAGCGCGTCATTGATGCCGTCGCCCATGAAACCCACTATGTGCTTGTTTGCGTGGAGCGCGTGTATGACGCGTTCCTTCTGTACGGGCGATAGCCTGGCAAACACCGTAGTAATCTCCACTGTCGACTGCAGCTGTATGTCGTCCATCTTATCCACGGCGTCGCCTGTTATCATGCCCTTCACATCAAGCCCCACGTCGCCGCATATTTTCCTGCTTACGAGCTCGTTGTCCCCTGTTAAAACTTTTACCTGCACGCCGTAGTGGCGCAGCATCTTGATGGCCTTCTCAGAGCTTGCCTTGGGTGGGTCCAGGAAAGCCACATAGCCTTTGAGTATGAGGGAACTCTCGTCGTCGCGCGCGAGGTCTGTTTTACTGCCGTCAAAATCCCTGTACGCGATTGCCAGCACCCTGAAGCCGTCCGCCGAGAGCCTGTCGTACTCGTCTTTTAAGTCGGCGAGTATCAGGTACTCCATCTCCAGTATGTCCCCGTCAAGTTCGTATCTCGTGCACCGCTTGAAAATCTCCTCAGGCGCGCCCTTGGATATGAGCCTGGTCTTGCCCTCCATCTCCACAGCCACGGACATTATCCTCCTGGAAAAATCAAAGGGGATCTCGTCGACTTTCTTGAAACTTGTGATGTCAAAGCCCTCCTGCTTGTTGGCGTATTTCAATATGGCTCGGTCCAGGATGTTCTTTAACCCCGTCTGATAATAGCTGTTTAAGCACGCGTGCCGGAGCACGTCCTTGTCGTCGTGCCTCATTACGTCGCAGTATTTTTCCAGCACGACCTTATCCATGGTGATCGTGCCTGTTTTATCCGTGCAGAGAATATCCATGGCGCCCAGGTTCTGGATGGCGTTAAGCCGCTTTACTATAACTTTTTTCTTTGCCATCTGAATGGCGCCTTTTGAAAGGTTTATGGTGATGATAAGCGGGAGCATTTCCGGCGTCAATCCCACTGCCACAGCCAGGGAGAACATAAGCGCCTCAAGAAAATTTTTCTTTAATCCCCAGTTTATGGCGAAAATCACGACCACCATCACGACCATGACCTGTATCATGGACCATGTGAATTTATTTACGCCTTTGTCAAAGCTCGACTCCGCCACCATGGTCGAGAGCCTCTTTGAAAGCTCCCCAAACTGCGTATAAAGCCCGGTATGGACTACGACGCCAAGGCCGGTGCCGCTTACAACTGACGACCCCATGAAAGCAAGGTTTGTCATCTCGGCGATAGACCCTGGTTTTTTATCCATGGGTTTTGAGGTCTTTTCCACAGGGATGGATTCGCCGGTCAGCGTCGCCTGGTTAATAAAGAGGTCCTTGCATGAAATAATGCGCAAATCCGCAGGTATCATGTCGCCCGCGTACAGGTCGACAATATCCCCTGGCACTATTTCCATGATGTTTACTTCCCTGGGTTTGCCGTTTCTGTAAACAGTAGTGGTTGTTTTTACCATTTCCATGAGTTTTTCCACTTCTTTACCGGAACGGTACTCCTGAAAATAACTGAGGAATACGGAGAGTATTATCATGGCAAGGACAAGTACGGCGCTTATTATTTCTCCAAAAAAAAGGGATAGCCCGCCTATTATAAGCAGGACAACAACAAGTGGATTTATGAATTTGGCGAGAATCTGCGCCGCGATGCCGAGTTCTTTTTTCCTGGCAGGCTGGTTATACCCGTATTCATGGAGCCTGGATGCCGCCTCTTTATCTGACAGCCCCTTTTCCGCGGTTCTAAGGCTTCCAAAAATTGTTTCCAGCGCGGCTTCCGACGGCTCAAAATCATATACCTGCGGTTTCACCGCGTTTATCCCGCGCTCTTTTTTTATTGCCTGGCTTGCGTTTTGCTGTACCACAAAAACACCTCGGCTTATAGAATGTGCGCAGGTTGTTAGTCAAATGATTTAGGTAACCTATTTTTTCTTTTAACAGTCATTTTTAATTGGCAATTAATTTAAAAACTAAACCCTTCCCGCTTCCTTATTGATGGCGGCTATTTCCATATTGATCTCCATGGCCAGCATGGCTTCCAGCGGTATGGGCATTATTATGGACCAGTTTGTGGCGTCCATGGTGCCGGGGACGTTTACACGGATGTCCCTGATGTCCCATTTGTCGAAATAATTACCCAGCGACATCCAGTCCTGGAGCAGTTGTATGGAAAAAACCGACTTCGTGGACGATACTTTCCTTATGGCCGCGGCTACAAATTCCTTGTCCGCCTTATCGCGAGGTTCGCCCTTTAACCCGATATATTCCCAGAATTTCTTTTTCTCGTCGTATGATTCCCTGTGCATGTCGTAGAACATCCAGGCTTCATCCCTGGCCTTATTCAGGCGCCGGAGCGCTTCGTCCGGGGTATTTACATCCGTATACCAGCGCAGCCTGTCCTTTGTTGAGCGGCTCATGTCAAAAAGATGGAAGTGCACCTGATCCAGACCGAAATCATTTTCCCTGCAAATCTTTTCCACAAGCAGCGCGTCCACTGTGGAGGCTTCATGTTCCCACCACAGCGTAAGAGGCGACATGTCGTGGCTTGATATTATTGATATTGAGTTTTCCCTGTATTTGTCCGGCGCTTTAAAGTCATATGTGTTTCCCCAGTCGCGCGTCCACCTCTGCACGTCCATGCCGGGTATGGCAAATTCCTTGAGTGTTTCATATGAACATGCCGGAACCACGCCTAAGTCCTCGGCGCACGGCAGCATGTCTGTATTATCGGTCATTGCCTCCAGTATCATCTGTCCGTGCTCTTTCCATGTATTGTCGTCTTCAGGGTCAAAAAAACCGTTAAGGCCGAAAGTGTCGGCCGGCTCATCAAGTTTTATTGTCCAGAGCCTGAAGAGCCCGACAAAGTGGTCTATGCGGAACATGTCGTAGAAATTCTGCGCGAACCTGACTTTTTCCTGGAGATAATCAAAGCCTTTCGCCTTTATGCGTTCCCAGTTATACGTGGGCATTCCCCAGCGCTGCCCCTTTGCGAAGTACATGTCAGGCGGCGCCCCCGAGGAAACATCGAGCTTGAAATAATTCTGGTGCGACCACACGTCCGCGGAATCGCGCGCCACGAGGAAAGGAAGGTCGCCCTGTATGAAAACGCCCTTTGAGTTGGCGTACTCCTTGACCGCGGAAAACTGGATGTGTATCTGCCACTGGAGCCACTTGTGAAAATTCACTTCCTCGTCATTGGCCATGACAAAATCCTCTATGGCGCCGGCTTCCTTATATTTATATTTTTCTTCCCATGATTCCCAAGAGGCCTGGTTGGATTTATCCTTTAAAACCTTATAAACGGCGTAATCATCCAGCCAGAACTTGTTTGTTTTTTTGAATTTTATGAATTCCGGCGCGTCTTCCTTCAGTGACTCGAACATCTTCCAGAGCACGCCGAGTTTCTTTTTCTTTATGGAGTAATCCACGCGCTTTTCCCCGGCCTTGCATCTGCCGAAGACATGCTGCATTTCCCTGTCAAATTCATGGGTCTTTACCCCTTTTATATCCGCCATGCGCAGGTACATGGGCTCTAAGGCAAAAGTTGACTGGCAGGAATAAGGGGCAAAATCATACCCCGTGTCGTTTAATGGCAGGAGCTGAACTATGGACATGCCGCACTTGACGCACCAGTCGGCAAGGAGCTTTATATCGGGGTATTCGCCGATGCCGCAGGAATTCTCGGAGTAAATGGAAAACAAGGGCGCCAGCACTCCCGCCCGGCGTGAAATGCCGAATTTTTTCCATTGCGCTGCTGTTTTTGAACTCAGGAAGTAATTGTATGTGTTGTGTTCCATTTTTCACCTTTTACGCAGTTTGCCGCTGCGGGATTTGATCAAGTAAATAGTATTATACCTAATAATTGATGTTTTTGGCAAATAAAAGTGGTCCCCGTAGAGACGGGCCTCGTGCCCGTCTCAGACGCAGGCCCTTGCCTTGAGACGCCCGCAAGGGATGTCTCAACAGTGGTTGTAAATATTTATACCCCGGACCTGCTTATGTTTCGTAGAGAAGGGGCTTGCTCTCTCAGAAGATGAACCCTTAAAACTCCCACCCTATTTTCAGATCCGGAAAATAAAACGCCAGTATCTCTTTGTAATTTTTCCCCATCCCAGCCAGTGTATACCCGCCCTGAAGGCACAAACCTACCCCATGCCCGTGGCCATGGCCTGTCAATATAAATCCGTTGCCTTCTTTCTTCACATCAAACCACTTCGAAGGCACCAGCGCCCAGCCTGCTATCTTGCCGAAGGCCGAAAAATACTTATTTGCGTCTATTGCTGCGTGCTTTTGCAGGCCCTCTGCCTCATATGTAAAATCAATTACCTTAACCCTGCCTGCGGCTGACTTTGCCGTAATCTTCATGCTGGTTATTTTTATATCCTTATCTGTAGTGAAACTTTTAAGGGCCGTTTCCACATCACTTTTATTAAGCCGCTTTACCCATGAAAAATACCTGTGGCTTTCGCATAAATTCTTCCCGTTAAAAACATCAGGCTTGCTTAGCCCGCACTTGTCCGCCCTGCCCTTGGCAAACTCGCCGGCGTTTTCAGTAACACCGCCGCAGCACGCGGAAAAATATACCGCCTCTTTCGCGCAGGGGCCCGTAAGCACCAGGCCCTTCGTATCCCCTGAGGCCCTGTACCACATCTTTTTATCGGGAGGGACGCCTTTAAAAACCTCACAGTGCGTTAGATCGCAGAAGTCATACCCCTTGTGCCGTCTGTTATTGTTCTTCGCGAATGTGCGTATTGTGACGGCAAAGGCTTTTGCCAGCTCAGGCTTATAAATGGCTGCGTCCATTTCCGAGGAAAGAACGCAGGGCACGTAGTCCTCTGTGTCCATTGTGGTTATGATTACCATTCCATCTTCACCCGGCATCAATGTTACTTCCACAGCCCCGGGTATTAAACGCGTTTCGCTGCCGTACCGCAATAAATATCCGTCCTTATTCTTTGGCCAAAAAAGCCTGTTCCCTGCGGAACTGCTGCCTTTGCATCCCGGCCCGGCTTTTATAGCCCCATTATCAAGTTTTAAATATGCGCTCTCATGCGTTCCATTATTAGCGGCGCTTATGCGCAGGTTATCCACTTCATATTTACAAAACACCCTTACCCGCACATCCCCTGCATAAACGATGCCTGAAAGGAGAATAAAAACAGAAATCAGCAAAACCTTTATTTTCATTTTTCCCGCCTTTTCAATGTCGCGCAATTCGTGAATTGCCCCCTGCTTTTTTTCATACAACGTATTTCCCACCCACTACCCGCTGTTCACTTGCCTTCATACACCTTAAACCTCACCGAATCCGACTCCCCTGTGGCATCCTGCACCGATACTTTATACTCCCCGGGCTCCGGCTTAAAAAAGTAGGGTTTATCCGCGCTTCCCTGTGCTATGACCTTTCCGTTCGCGAACCAGAATACCTTTGACTCTGCCCCGCCTGCCACAGCCACTTTAAGCGGGATTTTCTGGTATTTTTCCGGCATGGCGCCGTTTAAAAAATATATGTTGCCCTCCACGGGGCTGGTTATTTCAGGTTTTGAGTTGGAGCCGTCCGGAGCTTCGTCCCTGCCATACGGCGGGATTTCCGCCAACATACCGCCCGTCTGCCTTAAAAATGCCGCTGCCACAGGCGGCCAGTCTTCCACTGTTTTTTTCGTGTAATTGCCCGCGCCTGATTTCATGTGCGCCGGGTCGGCCCTTAAGCCGGTTTTTTTATTTATATATATTTCCTTGTGTACGCTGCAGGTTATGTTTCCTGTCGTCCCTTTTATGTACATGTCGTCAGCGGTGTTTTTGCAGTATGGCCCGGGCGCGTCCCCTGACACGGGGCAAATCTTCCTCGTATCCACACCGGCAGGTTTGTCAAACCACGAATCCTTGTGCCTGACCAGGCCGTTAAAAATATCCATCATGAGCGGCGCCGCGGCGCGAATGCCCACTAACTCATGCGACGGCGTGCAGTCCGCGTTTCCCAGCCACACGCCCACGGTATAGTCCGGCGTATATCCCACGCAAAGCGCGTCCACCAGCCCGAAAGAGGTCCCCGTCTTAAAGGCGACCTTGCCCCTGTAATAAGTGAACTCCCAGGACTGCGGCAAATCAGGCCTCTCGCCCCCGGCTAACATTTCAGATATTATATAAGCGCTCTCAGGCGAAACAAGCCTCACAGGCTTTTCCTTTTTATTTTCCTGCTCGGATATGTATTTTAACTTTTTCATCTCGCCATTGTTTGCCAGGGCTGAAAATATGGTAACCAGTTCCTCCAGCGTCATGGGGTATGTGCCAAGCACCACTGAAAGACCGGGCACTATGTTGTTCCTTTTCATGTCGGTAAAGCCGTTTTTCTTCAGGCACTTTAAGAGCCCATCCTTTCCCAGCTCATTTTCCAGGTAAACGGCTATGGAGTTATATGAGTGTCGCAGCGCCTCCTGGGCAGTTATCATGCCGAAGAATTTTTTCTGGGCGTTCGCCGGGTTATACCCGTCGTATTCCACGGGTATGTCGTATGTTATTTTTTTCGGGGTGATGATGCCCTTATCAAGCGCCATGGCGTAAAGCAGCGGTTTTAAAGCAGACCCGGGCGAGCGGTAAATGTTCGCGCCGTCTATCTCGCCGGCGTGTTCCTTGTCGTTAAAGTCAGGCGACCCGGCGTAGGCTATGACGCGCCCGCTTTTATTTTCCACTATCATGACGGCGCCGTTATAGACGCCGGCATCCTTTAATCTAACAACAGCGTTCTTGAGCTTATACTCCGCAAGCGCCTGTATTCCTGCGTCTATGAAATAATGCCTTATCAGATTATTTCCCGCAAATTTCCTGTTAACCAGGTGCGGCAGGCCATAGGGGTTTGTGAACCTTTTTCCCGGGTACTCTTCTTTAAGCGAGCGAGCGAGAATATCCCCCCCGAGTTTTAACCCGTTTGCAACCCTCCCGAGCACCATGTCCCTGGCGGCATAAGCTTCCTTTAAGTGCCTGTCAGGCCGGAGCCTGTTTGGCTGCTTGGGAAGAGCTATTAACAGCGCGGCTTCTCCCAGGGATAGTTTTGAAGGCGGCTTGTTAAAGTAAAAATAGGACGCGGCCGCAACGCCTTCTATGTTGCCGCCCATGGGTATGGTGTTTAAATAAATCTCAAACAGTTCTTTTTTTGAATATCTTGCCTCAAGCTGAAACGCGCGGAAGGCCTCCTGTATCTTTGCCCAGATATCCCTTTTTTTCTTGGGTTCCAGAAGTTTTGCCAGCTGCATGGTTATGGTGGACCCGCCGGAGACCACCTTTTGCTTTTTCAAATTCAGGAAAGCGGCCCTTGCTATGGCAAACGGGTTGACCCCGGGGTTGTAAAAGTAGCTCCTGTCCTCATACTCTATGAAGCCCTTTTTCACATAATCCGATATCCCCTCAAGCTTCATCTTTATCCTGTACTTTCCGGATTCGGATAGTGTTATCCTGACTAAGTTCCCGGAAGAGTCCAGATGAAGCCCGGAAAAATCATCCTCAATCTTATGGATGGGCAGGGGAAATATGAGGCTTAAGGAAATAAAAATAAGCAGCAGGGCGCCGATTAAGGCGCCCCCTGCGATGATCATCTTTTTATGCTGTAAATAAAAATCCTGCAATATTTTAATAGGTTTCATCATAATACGTTTTATGTCTATTGTTGCGTTTCGCGCATTATATTATAATCAGCGCTCCACCAACCTTAAATTTAAAATCTAAAATATAAAATCTAAAATTTATTCGGCGCCACCACCAGGTAATCGCCCTCATACGACTCAGCCTTTACATCCGGGTCATACATGGCTTCCGCGTACGCGTTCGGGATGGTGAACTTTCCCGGTGATACGGCCCTGACCGTGTATGAGAATGTCATGGCGGACGAGAATGCTCCCGTGAACATCAGCATCCTGTCATCCCTTATGTCCTCATATACGGCGTTAAAGTTTGAGACGGGGTTAAACTTCAGCGACCCGCGCGTCTTTAACCTCGGGTTCTCTATCTCAAATCCCGCCGGGAGTAGGTCGACTACGACCACGTTATCCAGCTGCCTTCCGGCCTGCGGCTCTAATGTAACCGATACCACGATGAGCTTGCCCTGTACAACATTAGTGAGGTTGGCTTCCCTGCCCTCTTCGTCATAATACTTCCTTGATATTTTAAGGTTCTTTGACATGGACTTTTTATTCTTTTCCCTGGGCGTGCCTTCCACGAAGATATTGTAATAAAATTTTGCCGGCCCTTTTGACTGTATCTTCAGGTTTTTCCACGTGTTTGTTTTGTCAAAAAGCGCCAGGTCCTCTTCGCCCGATGTGCTCTTGCTTAAAGCGCCGTTTATGTATATGTCAGCGGCGATCGGCTGGCCTTTGGAACGCACTTTAGCGGCGTTACCCAGCCCGATTAATGCCCATGCCGTCTCCTGCGTGTTTCCAAATGAGCCGTCCTCTTTTATCTGCTTTAACAGAAGGTCCTCATTAAAGTCTATCCTCGCGCCCGGCTTGCCTTCCGCCTGCGACAGGGCAGCCAGGTACATGCCTAAGTTCCTCGCGTAGGAATTAAAGAAGCCGTTAAGCTCCCTTACCATGTACTTTGACTTGAAATCGTCAAAAATCACCATGCGCGCGGCCTCAGGGTTATTGTACTGCGCGTAACTCATGGATAAGAGGAATTTGTCCCTCTCATCAAGCCCGTTGGCAAAATCAGCCGCTGTCCTCTCTATGAGGTTGCCCTTTAAGAGGTAGTCCTTTTCCAGCGACGACTGCATGTTCCTTATCTTTTCCGATGTGTATCCGAGTTCCTTCAGCACGCTCTCTTTTTTAAGTTTCTTTTTGACGTATATGGTGAAGAGGTCCTCATAATACTTCATGGTGTTGGAATCAGGCTGCTCCATGAGGGTTTTAAGGTAAAGCTTGTAAATGTTATTTTCAAAATTGTATTCCCCGGCATTAACAGCGCGCCGGTCCAGCCTTGGCGCAGGAACCGGAGTGTATGCCTGCTCAGCCTGGGACTCCGAGTCCCCGCCGCCTTCATATCCGTCTCCTCCGCCTTCACCCTCTCCTTCGCCTTCATTTCCCTGCTGTTCTTCGGTGTTCTCCACCTGCATGCTTACCTGAGTGTTTGCGGTCAATCCCGCAGCGGAAAGCACTGAATCATAAAGGTCTTCAGGCACAAAATAACCTTTTCTTTTTGCCTCTATGAGGAAGTGCGCCACGTAAAGTTTTGTCCAGTCCGAGGCGTCATATGAGGAGCCCGGCCAGAACGTAACCCTGTTGCCCGGCAGCACAAAAGCCCTGAGCCTCTTTATCGCATCATTGACGTAAGTTTCCACGTTTATGCCCTGGTATTCCATGAGCATCTTTACTATGCCCAGGTCCTTAAAAAATATAAGCGGGAAGGCCGACGACGTGGTCTGCTCTATGCAGCCGTAGGGGTACTGTATCAGGTAATTAAACGCCCCGGCGTACTCTGCCGCGCGGCTGTATGACATGAAAACCCGCGTCTTTTTTCCCTGTGTTATGTAATTTCCCGGAACGTCGAACTTGATGTCCTTGCCCGTTTCCAGCGAACCCCTGTATACCTTTGTCTCGAGATGCGCCGCGGGCCTGACCGCCAGTTCGCGCGCCACGCTCATGACTTCATCCGCGCCGGAGGCAGTTATGTTAAAGACAGCTTTGCCCGCTTCCTCTTTTGCGCGCCCCCTGAAAGTAAATATCTTCTCGCCCTTGCTCTTTAAGACTTCCTCAGTGAGCACGGATTTCTCAAAAGTAACCGGCCCTTCCGTATCCACTTTTATTTCAAATGGCGAGTCTTTTGCCGTGTTGTTATAAACCCTCACCGGCAGGAAGAACTCGTCTCCCGGCGCTAAAAACCTCGGGAGCGTCGGCGTGATTACTATGGGGTCCACCACGTTCACTTTTTTTGCGTCAGAGCCGAACTTGTCGTTCTTGACCGTAAAGACCATGACCCTTACCTTGCCGTTGAATTTCTTGGTATCAAATTTGTAGTTTATGGTGCCGCCCTCGCCCGCGAAGAGTATTCCTGAGAACTTCGCGTAGGACTCCACGTTTTTCGCCACTATGGGGTTCAAATGCTTTGCCATGGGCCCGGCGTCATAGTCCCCGCCGATGGCGCGCTTTTTCGCGGCCACGTCGGTTAAGAGCTTGTTCCATATGGTATACGTGTTTGTTTCCATGGCTTTTTTCCTGTAGTAGAAAGCGAGCGGGTCCGGCGTCTCAAAGCGTATTATCTGCAGTATGCCCTCGTCCACCGCGGCTAATACCGCGGCAGTGCCCGCTGGCAGGCCTGATATCTCCACGTTTATTCCCTCTGTGGACATGGCCTCATCCTTGCAGGTGATCTTCGGATCCAGGTCTTTCGCCGACTTGTCTATGGAAATGTTCTGCACGCCGTAAGCGGCAAAAGGCAGTGACGTGTATTTCTCGTCAGGTTTCCTGACTGCCACGACGTTTAAGTAGACGTTAGGCAGGTATTCTTCCTTCACGGGTATCTCTATGGTGGCGCTGCCGTTGACCAGGGCCACGTAGCGCTCGTAGTAAATCTTGTCCCTGTCGAGCGTGACATATGCCATGCCGTCAAAGGGCGCTTTTATGGATACTACCGCTGTATCGCCTGCTTTATATTTTTCCTTGTCAGTTGCTATGGTGACTTTTTCCGCGTTTGACATGTCATAGGTGGTAAAGCCCGGGCCGGATACGTTTATGGTGATGCCGGTCCTCATTTTTTCCTGGTTGCCCACGTAGACGTAGTATTCGCCCTCCACATCCGCGTCAAAGGCAAGCGATGCCTGGCCGCTTATGTCCATGTTTTTATAAACAACAGCCTCTTCGTAGTATGAGGAATCATAGCTCTGCCTGTTCCACCTTGTGGCGCGGAATATGGAGTACCATACTTTCCTTTTTACTATGACTTCGACGTTTTTCACCTTCTGCGGTTCATCGGCGGAATTAATGGCGGCGATGTCGAGTTCCACCTTGTCCCCGCGCTTATATATCTTCCTCGGGTCCTTTAACTTCAGGCCGAGGTAATAGTTGTAAATGTGCACCGGTATGGTCTTATAAGCGCCCACCGGCCTTCCCCCGTCGTCATACACTTCCGTGTATATCTCGGCCAAAAGGGCTGAGGGCGGGTTGGCGTTTGACGGCACAGGCACTTCGTAGCGCGCGCGGCCCAGCGGGTCCAGGTTCTCATTGCCGAGCCTCTCGAATTTTTCCGAGAAATTTTTCTGCGGGTCCCTGAAGACATAGTCCTTGAATTTTTTAGACTGGAAGGTGTAGTCTATGAACTTTACTTCGGTCTCGGCCCTGTTTCCCGCGGCAGGCGGACCGAACATCTGGTTGGCCTGCACGGTAAAGAGCAGAGGGCTTCCCGCGTTTATCTCGGGTGTCTCGCTTTTCACGTCCACCACGAGCTTATCAGGTATAAACTCCTCCACCTTGAATGTGGCCGAACCTATCACCCTGTCGTCATTTAACCTTATCTCGGAGCGGTACTCCCCGGTGGTGGACGAGAGCGTAAGCTTGAGCCTGAACGTTTCCATGGCCTGGGTGTTTAAGGCTTTCTTTTCAGACTGTACCACTTCGCCCTGAGGCCCTATGATCCTGTTCTCTATAATTATGCCCGGGGGCATGGTCATGTCGTTATTGCGCACTATCGCGGTCAAGTTGACTGTCTCTCCCGGCCTGTAAAGCCCCCTGTCCGAGGTTAAGTAGCCTTTCATGCCCTCGTTTAAGGTTGGCTCGCCGCCCGTGTCAAACCTGTAGTTATCCAGCATGGAGCCGTCAAATAAAAGGTATGAGAAATCCTCGCCGTTCTCCGCCAGTACGAGATACGGGCTGAAGTTATACATGGCCTCGCGCCAGTTTTTGTATACGACTTTGCCCGAAGCGTCGGTCTTGAATTCCTTCATGACCTGGTTGGTGGTGGACATGAGCTTTACCGTTATGTCCGCGGCGGGCTGGAGGTTGTTGATGTACATCACCTTTACGTGCAGGTCTTTGCCCGAGGTCTTGGCTATCATGCCAAGGTTCGTGCACCTGATGAGCTTTCTCTTATTTTCCCAGCCGCTTTTCGGGTCTGATATTTCCGCCACAAATATTCCCTTGTATGGTTCCTTTGAGAATTTGTCAAAGTTTATGTACTCTGTTATCTCCTGGTTTATTTTCCCGCCTGTTATGTCGTAGTTACCGGCGTATATCTGGTTGCCGTTATTTCCTATGTCCTGGTATCTTAAGTAATGCACGAGGTTGTTTTTAAATACCTTATAGAGCCTTACATATATCCTGTCCAGGTTCATGACGCGCAGAGCCACGTTCATGGGCCCTGCCGCGCTTACTATCTCGCCTTCCTCGGCGTAATCCAGGCTAGAGGGCAGGTCGCGCACGGTAACTGACGTTGTGTAACCCTTGGCGTATGAGAAAGGATCCCCGCTTTTGGATGTTATGCCGGAGCCTATTGTGACCTCGTAGGCTATGTTCGGCTCAAAATCGCCCGAGAGCATGGCGTAGCAGTATTCCGTCTTTAATGTAAATGGTATCTGCACTGCGGGCTTGTTTATGGTGGGCTTCCTTATTATAGTGACATATTTCCTGACCTGCTCCTCGGACACCGGCATGTTAAACCTGATGGCCACTGATGAGGAGCCTTCCTCCTGCCACGGCGCCACGCTTTCCACGCCCAGGAGCACTTTCTGCGATATGTTCACCGAGGTTTCGAACCTGTCTGCCATTCCTATAGTGCATTCCGGGCATTTTATGCCGCTTGCTATCCCGACCCTTATTTCCTGGCAGTCATAACTCCTCTGGATGTCCGGTATGCGTATGTAAAAACGCGTCGGCGACTCTGACTTCTCCACGGTAAATTTCATGGAGGACTCGTTCTTCGCCAGCTGGCTGCAATTGGGCATTATTATTTTTGTCACTTCCACCGAGTTCTTAAAGTCCTCGATGCTGGCCGGGTAATTGAAATTAACCTCGCCGACCACTTCCTTTTCCTCGTTTTTAAGTATGTCCTTATTGACGAAGAACCTGCTGTCCGTTATTTTCATGTAAGGCGTATGGAACTGCGTCTTAGGCGCGCCGATTAACTGCTTTCCAGGGGCTGTGAAGAACTTTCCGATATCCATGGTAACTTCATAATCGGTTGACGGCTTCAAAGGCTCGTCCGGCGAGAACATGACTGTCTTTTTATTTTCAAATGTGTATTTGCCCTTAAGCTCCGGCGTTATGGTGAAACACCGGAGTTCCGTAACATCCTTTACTTTTAAGTCAACCGGCTTCGAAAACTCGGCCGTAATCATGATGTTATTGCCCACTTCCCCCTGCGGGGAGAGCGCCAGCACTGAGACGAAGGACCTGTCGTATATGAATTTGCCGAGATTAAAAAGGGCAATCGCGGCGACCACGATTCCGGCGGCAATCAAGGCCTTTATCCTTTTGTTCTTTACTTCCTTTATCTTGCCCGCTGATTTTTTGGAATATTTCCCGAGAAATTCGCCGGCAGCCGTCAGGGTTTTCTTCATTTTCGGGCCGAGCCACGACCACACCTTGTCCCTTACCGCGTGAAGGAAGTTCATCACCGCGGCGTCGCGCATGGATAAATAAGCGGCGATCATAACGCCGAAGTAGCGGTAAATCCTGGCATCGATAAAGTTAAGTTTTAAAAATAAGTTTTGCAGCAGAAGCGCGATAATTCCGGTCAATATGAATATTCCCGACGAGAGGAGGAAGCTGAACTTTTCCTTTTTTATAAAAAAGCGCCAGGCAGCGGGAATCAGGAAAAACACGAGCCCCAGTGCCACAAAATTAGCGCGGAAAGTCTCGGATAGGTTGTAATCATTGTTCATTATATGCAGGAGGATGAACGGCATGGCCAGCACTAAAAAAGCCAGCCATATCCACTTGATGACATGTCCCGCTGTCTTTGAGGCGGTTTCCACGAATTCCTTCAGGCCTGCCGCAATGCCCGGCAGTTCCTCAAGGAAGTAATATGAAAGGAACATGGCCCAGCCCGTCAGGTACATTATCGACAGGTTCTGGAAAGTATTCAGGTACGGGATGGTCTTTAACAGCACCATGGTAATAAGCCCGCCTAAGAGGAACGCGGCAGCGCCCTTTGTGAGCTCGGGAGTCTGCTTTTTGACAAGCACCCTGAGCGCGTAAGCCAGGGCAAATATGATGATGCCCGCGAATAGCTGGTACCGCGCCGCGAACCGCGACATGCCCTCAAAAACCCCGTATTCAGACCGGTTGAAAAAATTGATGAATGCCGGCACAGCGATGAAGACTAAGGCGAGCGTTAAGTACTTGATGATGAGTTTCCAGACGGACGTTTTTTTAGCCATAAACCCTCCTGTTTTTCCCTTGATTGACCCAATGTGGATATACTATCACATTTTAACCGCCGCTGAAAAGATTATTTTAAAGGAAACGGCGTTCCCGTGAAGGGGCGATTCACGATTCGCCCACAGTATCAGATCCAGCGCCGTCATTGGTGTTTTCATTATCTTCGCGGACTTTTTCATATCTTCCTCAATTTTGCGGTGCATCTTCGCCCATTCCGGAATCTGTTTCTGCAAAAAAATCTAATTTACCACAAATAATTTTCCGCTTAAAAAAGCTTTATTGTCTTTTAGCACAAGATAAAAATATATTCCCGGAGATATCTGGGCGTCATAGTTATTCCTGCCGTTCCAGTGCTCTTTGGGATAATTTACATGCAGGTTTGCCACAACCTCCCCTGATAAAGTCAATATCTGTATAATCGCCCCCTGCGGCATATTTTGGAACTTAAGACTGGTTTTTTTAAAACTGCAGGGGTTGGGGTACACCAGAGGTGTGCCGGAAAAATCATATGTGGCGCTGATTGTGGGAGAAGGAGTCAACGTGGCTGTAATAGTTATTGTCATGGTCTCTGTGGTTGTTTTTGTATATGTTGTCGTGACTGATACCGTGCCAGTGCGTGTGGCTGTTTCCGTGGCAGTTTTTGTGGGTGTCGCAGTGCCTGTATCTGTGGCTGTTTCCGTGGCAGTTTTTGTGGGTGTCGCAGTGCCTGTATATGTGGCTGTTTCAGTAGCCGTTTTTGTGGGTGTCGCAGTACCTGTGCCGGTGGCTGTTTCCGTGACCGTTTCTGTGGTTGTTTCCGTGGCTGTTATTGTGGCGGTTTCTTCAGTAAATGTAGGGCTCGGCGAAACAGTGCCCGTTTTGGTCGGGGTCATTTCCGGTATCCATTGCAGATAATATATGTCTTTTTTTAAAGCCGTATTGTCATCCCATACGATGCGCGGATTTCCTGCGCCATCCAGCCGCAGCGACGGGTCCTGCGACTCTCCGCTGTTATTGGATATATTAATGCTTTCCTGCCCTGCCCCGTCGGCATCCACCCATTCCGCCCCGTTCCACTGAAGGTAATATATTTCATTATTGGTTTTTTCTTCATTCCACGCGATGTGCGGATTTCCAGCGCTGTCCAGGCAAAGTGACGGCATTATCGAATTTGTGCCTGTATTGGAGACATTAATGCTTTCCTGTCCCGTCCCGTCGGCATCCACCCATGCGGTCCCGTTCCACCGAAGGTAATATATCTCCTTATTCCCTGACACATTTTCATTCCATGCGATATGCGGTTCACCCGAGCCGTCCAGAAATAACGACGGGGCAAATGATTCCCCTGCTGTATTTGATATATTTATACCCTCCTGCCCGGTCCCGTCAGCATCCACCCATGCTGTCCCGTTCCACTGCAGGTAATATACCTCCCTGTTTCCATCCCTGCCGTCTATCCAGGCTATGTGCGGATTCCCCGCGCTGTCGAGCGATAGCGACGGATTCCACGTGCCTCCGGTACTGCCTGATATGTTTATATCGCCCTTACCAACCCCGTCTGCGTCCACCCAGGCCGAACCGTTCCATTTAAGGTAATATATATCCTGCGTTCCGGAATTGTCATCAGCCCACGCGATGTGAGCATTGCCTCCGCTATCCAGGCAAAATGACGGATAAAACGAGCTTCCGCTTGCATTGGAAACATTTATGCTTTCACGTCCCGTACCATCCGCATCGACCCACGCTGTTCCATCCCATTTCAGATAATATATCTCATAGTTTCCGGATGTCATGTCATACCATACAATATGCGGGTTCCCGGCGCTATCCACACACAGCCTGGCGTATTGCGAACTCCCGCCTGTATTGGAAATATTTATGCTTTCCAGGCCCGTTCCATCCGCGTCCACCCACGCCGTACTGTTCCATTTCTGGTAGCATATCTCGCTGTTGGCGTATCCATAATCCTCCCATGCGACAGACGGGTTCCCGGAACCGTCAAAATAAAATGACGGAGTAAGGTCGGTAATAATGGTGCTTGTTATCCTGACACTTTCCTGCCCTATACCATCCACATCCGCCCAAACCCCAGATACGCCACATGGGAAAGCAGCCATTAATATGAAGATAAAAATATTTAAATTTTTTCCCATTGTCCATCCCTTATCAAAGTATTATTTTTCAGGCCTTCGACTTAATTATCTAAACGCTCATACCTTATCAATAACGCGCTATTCTTTTGCGTCTATTTAAAAACTTCCCCTGTCTCCTTAGCCCAAAGTATCAGGTCCAGTGCCGCCATGGGAATCTTCATTTTCTTCGCGAACTTTTTCATGTCTTCCTCTATCTCATGGTACATCTTCGGCGTTATATGCGCCGGGACTTCCTTGATAACGCCAAGTTTTGCCAGGTTCCTCAGTATATGCCTGTCGAGTATCGCTATATCCTCGCCAAATCCCACGTTGCGCAGGAAGTGCGAGGCTTCTTTTAAGCCGTATCCCTTTATATTTGCCTGGAACCAATCGCGCATTTCAACAACGTTCTTAAAACCCGACATGAACTGCTTTATGGCAACTTTGCCGTTCTTCACGAACTTATCGCGCGCTTCTATAAAAAATTTCGCCTTTTTATACTTGAAGCGTGGGTACTTAAGCTCCGCCAGTATTTCTTTTTCATTGCCCGCTTTTATGAGTTTCTTTTTTATTATGGACTCCATGCACGACCAGCATCCTTTGGCCTTGGACTGCGGGGTTAATATGCAGAAAAGCATCTCGGCAAGCACGTCCTCCTCAGTCCCCTTCTCCCACTTCGCGCGGTAAGATTTAAGCGCGCGCTGGATGGCGGAGTGCTGTAGTTTGTAGACTTGCTTCATTTCCTTCAACGTTTGGTTCATGTTTGGCTCCATTCGTTTGAGTTTAAGAGACAAGAGACTGGAGATAGGAGTAAAGCTGTAATACTTGTTTTAGACTTACTCTTGTCTCCAGTCTCCTATCTGTTCTTTCCTCTACCCACAACTACACACCACTCACTACTTATTGTGCCTCTGAAAGAATTTCCAAATCTCCCCCGTAGCATCCATCCCCTTACAAACCTTCCCCACCAGCCCCTGGGGCAGATACTGCGGCCCGCCGGGCCAGGTATGTCCTCCGCCTTTTACCGTATAGAGCACCACTTCCGTGCCCTGTTTGTCCCTGTAATAGTCGCAGTCAACCTCAAGGTCAGTTTTTATAACGTCGCTTTTAACCTTCTGGCATCCGTTCCTGTTTACCCACAGCGCCACGGATTCTTCCGTGGAGGTTATTTCCCCGCGTTCCTTTTTTCCAACCTTAACAGAACCGCCGTCATAAGGCACCAACGGGTCTTCAGTGCCGTTAATGAACATCACTGATATGCGGTTTGCGGGCCGGCATTTATCCTTTATCTTCTCCGGCATTGCCGCGGAGACGGACACAACAGCCGCGAGCTTATCGGAGAGTTCGCACGCCAGGCGCTGGCACATGAATCCGCCGTTGGATATGCCCGCGGCATAAACTTTCTTTTTGTCTATTGAGTATTTTTCCGCCACCTTATCTATCACTTTTGATATGAAACCCACGTCATTTATATTCTTCCTCTGCGCGCTTATCTGCAGAACTTCCCTTCCGTCATTCCACTGCTTCTCAAACCCTTCCGGGTAAACCACTATAAATCCTTCCTTTTCGGAGAGGACGCTGAATTTCGTCAGCTTTTCCATGGACCACGCCTGCCCTCCGCCGCCGTGAACAGCGATAATAAGCGGGACAGCTTTTGATTTGTCATATGACTTCGGCACATGCACCTTATAATCCCTTTTATGCGCGTCAATTATGATGGAATCCCATTTATCGGCAGAGAATAAAAATAAAGGAAACGTCAATAACGCTATTAATAACACTAATTTTTTCATCCTGCCACCTTGTTTTTCGTTTGAGTTTCAGAGACAAGAGACTGGAGACAGGAGTAAAACTGCAAACCGCGCTTTTGGCATCCTCTTATCTCCAGTCTCCTGTCTGCTTTCTCCTCTTCTTCCTATTCTTCCACCATATAAAGTTTATTATCTTCCAGCTTATATATAAAAGGCGCTATTAAAATCTTCGGGTACTTGCGTGTCAGCCTGTGCGCCTCGCTTAAGACAAATTCTTCCTCATTATCTATCTCAAAAAGGGGCGCCAATGTCATGAAATGTTCCTTTGCCTGCTCCTGGGTCCAGCCGGCGCGCTCCACCATGCCGTTTATGAACTGGTCCCTCTTGGAGTAAACATTCACCATTCCGCAGTTGGTATGGCCGACTAAGGCGATTGCGGTCACCCCTCCGACCGCGATGGCAAAAGAAACCTTAAACTCATTCTGCCTTAAATTGCCGCCGCCCGTGCGCAGGACAAAGGCAAAATTTTCCGGCACTTTTAGGACCTTCCTGTTGTCCATGCACATGCCCACGAGTATCTGGGCGTTGGTGCACTCTGCAAAGGCCTCGCCGAAGTTCTGGTAGCGGATAAGCATTTCCACGGGAGTACCCATGTATTTTGCCGGGATGTCTGATTCTTTGTTTAGGGCGATTAATCTGCTCATAAATACTCCTTTGCGTTTGAGTTTCAGAAACAAGAGACTGGAGACAGGAGTAAAACAGCGAACCGCGCTTTTGGCATCCTCTTGTCTCCAGTCTCCTGTCTTGCTTTTCCTCTTTCCTGTCTCCTATCTCCTGTCTCTCCTTTACTCTTCCTTAAAACGGAAACGCCTTAAAATCCCTTGATTTTTCCTTTTTAACCGCGGGTTTTTCCGCTTTTTTATGCACTTCATTTGATTTTACTATTATTGCTTTTTTCGGCACAGCCGGGCACACGCGTTCGCACGCGCCGCAGCCTATGCACAGGTTGTCAATTACTTTTGGTATCTCAAGGCCGTTCTTATAGGCAACCATGGAACACGCCTTTGTCGGGCAGTATTCATTGCATATGGTGCATTGTTTTCCTTTTGTCTTTACTATACAGTTATTCTCCGTAAATTTCGCGACTCCCAGCTGTGTCAGCCTTTTATCCGCTATTGTCAGGGACATTAAGGCGCCTGTCGGGCATACCCTCGTGCACAGGTTGCAATTATACGCGCAAAATGACGCGGTGTAATCCATGAATGGCTGGGCAGCCATGCCGGGCACGGAAAGCGGCGACGGTGTTAAAACTTTGGACGGGCATGTTGTCACGCATAAATGGCACCCTATGCATTTTGACTTGAACCTCTGTATTGACTTTGCGCCGGGCGGAACAATCGGCAAGGCGGTTTTTGCCGCTATTTTTTCAACTCCGGTTACGTGAAGCGCCGCGATTGCCGCGCCTGCAGAGAAAGCGGCTATGGCTTTTCTCCTGCCTTTCGACGGCGCCAGCGCTTTTTTCCAGGTGTTCTCATATTTTACCGCGCCGAATTTGCACGCCTCAATACAGTCATAACAGTCCACGCACCTGTCAAAATCTATTTTCTTCTCCTTATAATCAATGCAGTTTGCCTTGCACGCTTTTTCACACAGTCCGCATGATGTGCATTTATCCGTGTCAAAGACCAGCTTATTCACTGATAATTTCGACACAAGCGATAATAACCCTCCCACGGGGCACACTGTATTGCAGTAAAGCCGCCCCTTCCATAGCGACATTCCGCCAACGAGGAAGAAAAAGAACGCGGAGTATATGAAGATACTCATGGATATCACATGCGTCTGCCTGGGCCTCATGGCGTATATGTCAAAAGCGCCCAGAACCCACGAAATCCAGTTTGTCACCCTGACAAACCCGGGTTTTATTAAGTCTGAAATTATCCTGCCGAATATGGCAAACGGATCGTTCGCCCCGAGAAGCACGGCGCTGCCCATCATGAATGAAACTATGACAGCGGCCAGCACCAGGTACTGGAGCCACGGGAAAGGCTTCATGTAGGAGTTTTTTGTTCTTGTCATGGCGCGTTTTGATCCTATGAAACAGTCCTGAAGCGTGCCAAGCGGGCATAAAAAGGAACAGTACACCCTGCCGAAAATAGCCGTAATAATAAGTATGAGTATGAACCCGGCCCCGCCTCCCATGAATACAGTGGCTGTAAATTCAAGGAAAGAAGGCACAAACTGCAGCGCCGATACCGTGTGGGTGAAGTACTCGTTAGGCTTTGTTATCTCCAGGAAGGTCCATATAAAGGAGATAAAAAAGAAAAGCGAAACAAAGACCCTGATGTTTTTTAGGTTTTTCATGTAGTCCTTTTCAATGTTGTGTTTTTGCTGTCATTGCGAGAAGCCGGCCTTGTTTTACGGCGACGAAGTCGTTCGACAGGCTCACGATGGTGAGTTCATCGAACCACAATCTCTGTTTTACCGCTAAGTACAGAAATTGCCATTCGACAGGCTCATGGTCCTGAACGAAGTCGAAGGACTTCGTCGGCAAAATTCAAGAACGCCTCCTCGCAATGACAATAAAACAGCTTTTCTTTCTAAATATATATCTTCTTTATATTCAGCTTGTCCAGATTCATATTCCCCACGCCTTTGTCATGCGCCAGGGTTATGTATTTTATCTTCGCAGGGTCAAGCCCGAATACCTTCGTTGCCGCGGCGTCGGCCGCGACTATGTCTTTTGAGAGGATAAGGCTTTTTAACTCAGCCACATCCTCGGAGGAATTAACTCCCCTTGGCCCGTTCTGCGTCATGACCCTGTAGCAGTCCACAATGTTCAGGTCAGGCTTCCTGTACGCGGCGAAGTCCGCTATGCACTCGTGGATTCCGGTCCCGTGCCACGTGCCCCTGTCCCATACTATGCCCATGTGGTTTTTCATGGCAATGGTGAGTTTTGTGGTGCCGTGGCTTTTTAATACCGGCACATTGATGAAAACGTCCGAGGACAGTATTATCTCATGCACCAGCGCTGATTTTAATGTCTTGCCGCCGGGTATTATTACTTTCTTATACATTTCTTTTTTATTTGCGGGGGCTATTTTCCCGCCCGCGCTCTTTACTGCCTTTGCAATTCCGCTTGTTACATATGTGTCTTCCCAGTTGTCGCACGTATGGTCAAATACCTGCACCTTTGACGCTCCCGCCTCAAGGCAGCTTTTTATTATTTCGGCCACAAGCCCGGGGTTGGTATTGGCGGCGAACTCAGGCTCCACATCCCAGCCTATGTTCGGTTTTACAACGACACTTTGCCCTTTTTTGACAAAGGCTTTCATGCCCCCGAGTTCTTTTATGCCGGCTAAGAACATGGCCTCAGGTGTTCCTCCCTTTACAGCCACAAGGTCAGGCGTTCCGGAAGTGGCCCCCATGATTTTATCAAACCCGCCGAACCCGTAAGCGATACCCGCGACAAGACCAGCCTGCAAACTTTTTTTAATAAATTCCCTGCGTTTCATAAGTCCCTCCTATAATAATGTTCCACCTTAAACCCAACCTTGAGACGGGGACAAGCCCCGTCTCTACAAATACTTCATATTCGTTAATATTTACACCACCGTAGAGACGCCCCTCGTGGGCGTCTCTAGGCCGGCACTATTCTACGGTTTAATCATCCTTGCAATCACCACAGTCGCCTCATACAGTAAATACATGGGCACCGAAACCAAAAGCTGCGTTACCATATCCGGCGTCGGTGTTATAACAGCCGCCACAACCAGTATTCCTATTATAATATATTTCCTGGATTTTGAAAGGGCTTCCGCTTTAATAATACCTGCTTTTACCAGCCCGAGTATTGGCAGCGGCAGTTCAAATACCGCTCCGGTTAAAAGCACCAGCGCAAGGAACATATCAAGGTATTCAGCCACGCCCCAGAAAGGTTTTATGCCGTCACCCGGCGCGAAACCTATAAAAAACGCGACTGCCGCCGGCACTATGACCGCGTATGAAAATGCGCAGCCCGCGATAAAGACAACCGGAGCCGCGGCTGTTAAAGCGTAAAATGCCGGCCTTTCATTCTTTTTAAGGGCCGGGAATATGAATAATGCCAGCTGAAGCAGAGCGAAAGGAACGGTTATGAAAACAGCCGCGAAAAAAGAGGCTTTTATATACGCCATGAACTTGTCATAAGGCCTGAAATAAACCAGCACATCCTGCATTTCCTTAAGGGGCGCCTTAATAAAGATCATGATTTTTTCGGAAAAAAACAAAGCCGCAAACAGGGTTGCCGCCAGGAACAGGGCTGTGTATATGAGGCGTGACCGGAATTCCTTAAGGTGGTTTAAATAAGGTTTAATTTTTAATGTTGGCATAGGGATTTTTCGCGTTTTTTGATTTTCTGTATCTGCCGGTGCGGCTCTTTTTTATCTTATCTTCGCCGCCGGCGGTTTTTCCTGCCGCGTCCTTAAATTCGGAAATTGCCCTGCCTATGGACCTTGCCAACTCCGGTATTTTCTCTGCCCCGAATAACATGAGCACAGCCGCAAGTATAAAAAGCAGTTCTCCGAACCCGATATTCATAAGTCCTCCAGAAGGCTGATATTGCCCTTATTAGTAATTGGTCATTAGTAATTTGTAATTTTACTTGTTTAAAAACACCGTCTGCGTGGGGTACGCGAAATCCACGCCCAGCTTCGCGAACTCCTCGGCTATTTTGTAGTTTATCTCCTGCTTTATGTCCATGAACTGTATGTAGTCATTGCCCTGCACAAGGTACACCACTTCAAAGTCCTGGCTTGAGGCGCCGAAGTTATTGAAATGCGCCCTGTCAAATGCCGCGCCTTTTACCCCGGTTATTATCCTTTTTATCATCTCCGGTATCTTTTTCATCTTTTCTATTGGCGTCTGGTATGTCACGCCGAGCGTCATGACCACGCGCCTGGAAATCAGCCTTTTGAAATTCTTTATCCTCGAAGAGGTCAGGTTGGAATTTGAGAATATTATTTCCTCCCCGTCTATGGACCTTATCCTGGTGGTTTTTATCCCTATATTCTCAACAGTGCCCATATACCCGTCAACCGTTATGAAATCGCCTGACTGGAACGGCTTGTCAAAAATTATGGATATGTAGCTGAAAAGGTCCCCGAGTACCGCCTGCGCGGCCAGTGCGACAGCTATGCCGCCTATGCCTAAGCCCGCCACTATGGTGGATACTTTATAGCCCATGTTATCCAGCAGCAGGATTATTCCGATGAGCCATATAAGCCCTTTTACCAGCACCATTAGACCTTTTACCGATTTGACTCTGGTCTCGTCGCTGTCCTTTTTTGTCATCACTTCGGTGACTATGTAGTCCACGAGCATTATGGCCGCCTGTATGCCGAAATAGGTGATGAGGACTATGGTGCCCTTGTTTATTATTACCCGCGCGATGTCAGCCATGTACAGGTTGTTAACGGCGATATAAAATGAAGCAAGGTACAACACCGGGGTTATGACTTTCTGCAGCACAGAAATTACAAAATCATCAACCGTGGTCTCGGTCTTTTCCGCCATTTTTTTAAGTTTAATAAGGATAACGGTGGAAAACATCCAGACTATAAATGAACCGCCCGCAAATATGCCAAACGCAATCGCGTACTTTAAAAGTGTGTTACCTAAAATTACGCTGTCCATAAAACCTCCTGCTAATTGTTATGTTTTATACAATTCCTGTAGGGGCGATTCACGAATCGCCCGCCCTGCTTTTAACGATTTTCACGGGGTTTTGCGTGAAATTTTCACTGCAAAAACAGTGTGAACTGTCGATACTTGAGCCTTTCATATACGTGAATAGGCGCAGGCCGGTGAAACGCAGGCCTGCGACTACAACGCGTCAAAACTTGCCGGTGAACGTTAAAGCCACAAAATAAACCGCCATCAAAACCAGCCCGACAGGCAATCCTATTTTCGCCCATTCCTTGCTTTTAATGCCAAGCTTGGAGGCTGAAATTATATTCGGAATGTTTCCCGGAATTAAAATCCCTCCCGCGAGTATGAGCCCGATGATCGCCGAGTCTATCTGGCCTATTGTCATGTTCGGCCCTATCTCCGCCGCGGCGAGCGTCGCGTTATCCAGCACGGCTGATATTATGTTTATCCAGTAAAGGCCCGCGGCCGGTATCTTTGAAATATATTCGTCAACTATGGGCTTGAAGCCCGTGCCCAGGAATACGAGCGCCATAACAAACAAATAAATCTTGCCCGTCCTGATGAATATCTCCTTAAAAGTCTCCTGCCCTTTTTCCACAAGGCCCTGGCTTGATTCTTTCTTATCCTTTATTATGAAGGCGGCAAAAATGCCCATGGCAAAAACTCCCGGGATGACATAAGCCCATAATTGCCTGAATAAAAACCAGAACCCGGCGTTGTGTGGCGGCCCGGCGAGTTTTCCAATGGCAATTGTTGAAAGCGGCTCTCCTATCGGGGTTAAGGCCGCGCCCATGCCTATGGAAAAGCACGAAAGCACCACGACCATCAGTTCGCTTTTTTTGTCCATTTTCAGATGGCCTATTATCTCGACTAACACCAGCGCCGCGACTATCGCTGTAATCACGCTTGACAGCAACCCGAGCAATACAACCAGCAAAAACACAAAAAAACGCCTGCCCAGCATTCCCATGATCTTATTCATGTTTTTATCCATGGGTTTTTGCAGGTATTTAAATATGATTCCGGCGATTAAAACGGCTATTGTGATTTTTACCGGTTCTATGAGAGCCTCTTTTAAAAGGTAGAGGCTCCACAACCCCGAAACAGTCACAGCCAGAAGCCCCATAATAAAAAGGAATATCTCCAGCTCTTCCTCAACCTTTTTAAAAACAAAAGGCAGCACAAGCACTATTATAAGTATCGCGATAAGTCCGGTTATCATAAAATCTCCTTTAATTTCTCAGAATCATTATACCCTTTCGCCCATGGATTTCAAGTTTTTCACCCACTACAGTTATTGTATATTATTGTTTGTAAATTCATATTTATTCATTATAAACAGGGGTGGCTTGCTTCTTTTTGTATCCCCCTCTCCTCTTAGGAGAGGGGCTGGGGTGAGGTGAAACCAATCGTCTTATTCCCCTCACCCTACCCTCTCCCAAGGGGAGAGGGAAAAAGAAACAAATCAATTACACCCAATTATGAACAATATCCCCAACTACCCGCTACAACCCGTATTCTTTCACCCTATACAACAAAGTCCTCCGGCTTATCCCCAGCAGTTCCGCGGCTTTTGTCTTGTTTCCGCCTGTCTTTGCTATGGCGTCCTTTATGAGCTGCGCTTCCAGTTTTGCCTTTTCGCTTTTTCCGGCTTCAAACAGGGTCGCGCCGCCGCTCTCATACGCGGCGTCTTCCTTCTTTATATAATTCTCCAGGTTTTCCTTTGTGACAACATTTTCCTTTTCCATTATGGTCAGCTTCTGTATGACGTTCTCCAGTTCCCTGACATTTCCCGGCCAAGCGTACCCGCATAAATGCTCTGACGCCTCGGCGTCAAAGGACTTTTTGGGGTTATCATACTCTTTCGCGTACTTTGCCGCGAAATAATCCGCGAGCCCCGGTATGTCCTGTTTCCTTTCGCGCAGGGGCGGTATCTTATATTCCACAACGTTGAGCCTGTAGAAGAGGTCCTCCCTGAATTTCTTTTCCGCGATAAGCGCGGGCATGTCGGCGTTTGTGGCCGCGATTATCCTTATGTCAACTTTTCTGGGTTTGTTCTCGCCGAGCCTCGTGGTTTCTTTTTCCTGTATGGCGGTTAGAAGCTTTGCCTGAAGGTCCATGCCCAGCTCCCCAATCTCATCCAGAAAGATAGTTCCGCCGTCAGCCATTTCAAACTTTCCCGGTTTCTCTGTCACAGCGCCGGTAAAGGCGCCCTTAGCGTAACCAAAGAGCTCGGACTCAAGGAGGTTTTCCGGTATTGCCGCGCAGTTAATCTTGATAAGCGGCGCGTTTTTTTCCGGGCTCTGCGCGTGTATTATGGAGGCTAAGACCCCTTTTCCTGTCCCTGTCTCCCCGATAATAAGTATCCCGGCCTTTGTCTTTACAACCCTGTCCAGGTTTTCCTTTATCTTTAGTATGTCCTTATTTTCAGTCCTGAAAAAGAATTCTTCAGCGCTGCCTGCTTTAAGGTCAAGGCTTCCCTTAACCGATTCCTTCAGGGCTTTATTCACGGTGTTAATCAGGTTCTGCTCGTCAAAAGGCTTTGCTATGAAATCATAAACCCCGCTCTTAACAGCCGCGACCGCCGACTCTATGGACCCGTAAGCGGTCAGTATGATAAAGGGTATTCCTTCATTTTTTATTTTTTCAAAAAGCTGCATGCCGTCCATAACCGGCATATTAAGGTCGGAAATTATAAGGTCAAAATTCTCCTCCTGAATCAGATCAAAAGCGTCTTTCCCGTTTTCCGCCTGCGTGATACTGTCAAATCCGTTCTTGTTAAGCAACCCCCTTAATACCTTGCGTATATTTACCTCGTCGTCCACAATTAATATCTTCGCCATATGTCCTCCCGTTATTTTAATTTTACCTGTTTTGCCCTTAACCCCGGCGTTTGACCCGGCTGACAAATTTTCTTATGGCCTGGCTACTGCCAATCCATAAGAAAATTTGTCAGCCGGATCAAATGCCCGCGGTCTCATTTTTCAGGAATTGAAACAGTTGCCTCGGTATAAGTCCTTCCGTCGCTGTTAAATATCAGCGACCCTCCATGGGCCTTTATTATGCGTTCAGAGACGGCAAGCCCCAACCCCGTCCCTTTTGCCTTTGTCGTAAACAGGGGCTGCTTCAGCTTCCCCATGTCTTCCTTTGAGATGCCGCTGCCGTTATCGCGCATTTTTACCGTTATGAATCCTGATTTTTTTAATATGTCGATTTTCAGCTCGGGGCTTATAGTCCCTGACATGGCCTGGAGCGAATTTATGGCAAGGTTTAAGAGCACCTGCTTAATCTTGTCTTTGTCAGCCGGCGCAAAATATTTTTCCCCTTCCTTCTGCTTGAAGGCCACCTTCACCCTCTGGTCCTGGAGGCTTATCATGCGGACCACGTCGGCTAAGACGGCTATCATGTCAGTCTCGGCCCTGTCGAGCTTTATTTCCCCGGAAAAATCCTTCCACGAGTCAAGTATTCCCGTCAGCCGCTGTATCTCTTCCTTTATAATGGAGACATTGTCCTTTTCCATGTCGCTCTTGCCTTCGAGCAGCTGCGCTGCCCCCAGAGCGCTGTCAGGGGATTTTTTATCTCGTGAGCCATCTGCCGCGCCATAAGTCCGATGCGCTTCATGTTCTCTTCTTCAATCAGTTTCTTCTGTAGAGTCAGCGCCTTCATATAAAAAGATATCGCGGCGGCTATCTCGCATATAATGTCGGTTTCGTCCTGGGTAAAAGAAATATCCTCTGTCTGTTTTTTCGCCGCCAGCACGCCCAGTTTTTCATTTCCGTAATTAAGCTGCGCCAGCATTGACGCGCCGAATACGTCAAGCAGTTCCATTTCTTCCTGCTTTTTTGTTTCATACCTTATGACCAGTGCCCCCGTCCCTCCGTCGCCTTCCACCATGTAAGGAAATCCGGCGTTTCCCGCGGCCCATGCCATGGTCAGGTAGCCTGATTGTTTTATGTAGACAGCCGCGTCCATTTCCAGGTGCTTTGTGAGCAGCTGCATGGTGTTGATTATTTTTTCCTCTTCGCCGAGCTGCATGGACCTTATGTAATTTAAACCTTTCTTTGCCTCAGACGCCCCTGACTTTCCGCCTATTGACTGGATAAAAAGCGCCAGACGGGTATGGATAGACTTCACGTAATAAACGGCAATAAGGCTGATGATTGAAAAAGCGCCGGTCATGACTTTGGGCTGATTGGCAAGAAGCAATGCCGCTCCCGTGTAAAGGGCTGCCAGTACCACTGCCATGAAAGTGTAAACAATAAAATTTTTCAGGACAACGCCGGCGTCCAGGAGCCTTAGTCGGAATATGGCGTAAAAGATGATGACTGCGTATATCACATTCGAAATATTGCCGGCATATTCCACGCTGTGCAGCTTAAGCGCGCCGGTCATGTCCGACATACCGCCGATGAAAAGGATGCTGAAGGCGAAGATAACATAGCCGACCTTGGTCCTCTCCTGCTTGAACCTTATCTTAAGGTACCTGAATATGATGACGGAGAGCGTCCCGGCTAAGGTGACAAATTCATAAAGGGCGATTATCGCCCTGCATGCGTAAGAAAAATATATATCTTTAAGCGCTGGGGATAAAAAAGTGGCGGATGTAAATATTGCCCACGATACGGCCATGAGCACATAAAACTTATAAAGCCACGAGGTAAAGCCTTCCTCTTCCTCAGGCTTGCCAAAAAGGCTCATGACAAAATAGAGCGATACCGGCGGTATGAAGTCGATGAATAAGAAATTGATCCTGGAAAAAACATCCAGCCCGTACCCCTGCCAGAGTACTATGCATGTGTTCCAGGCGGCAAAAAGCATGGAGAGTATGAAAAATGAGAGGTTCAGGCGGTTCCTGCCCTTTACAAGCGCGAGAACGCCAAGAATGATGTTAATTATAGCCGCTGCTATTATAAGGTTATATATCATGCAATAATTTTACCCCCGCGCCGTTGAAAAGGCAATTGTTTTTAACCCGCTATGTTGCTCGTAACAATGCGTAAATATACATTGCACTTTTATTCCCTCTCCCCTTGGGAGAGGGGTAGGGGTGAGGGGAACAAAACGATTCTTAAACACCTCTCATCCTGGCCTTCAAGTGCTTAATCGCCTCTTCAAAATCCTTTGGCAGCGGCGCTTTGACGGAAATAACCTCTTTCCCTGCGAGTGTAAATTCCGTAAACGCCGAGTGCAGCATCTGCCTTCCGGGGCTTTTACCCGCCCCGAAGAGCGCTTCGTCCAGGCCACCATCCCCGTAAACCGTATCTCCGATTACCGGATGTTTTATAAAACGCATATGCGACCTGATCTGGTGTGTCCTTCCGGTCTTAATAACTATTTTAAGGAGCGTAGCATGGTCAAATACTTCAACAGGCTCGTATATTGTGTGCGCTTCATGGCCGCCTTCCTCCACTGTTTCCCTTGACTTTATGCCGCCCCCGCCTTTTGATACCCCTATTTTTATCTCCCCTTTTTTTGCCATCTTTCCGTGTACCAGGCACAGGTATTCCTTCTTAACCTGCCTTTTTTCAAACAGTGTCGAAAGCTCCTGGGCCCGCGCGCTGTTTAAAGCCACGAAAACTATGCCCGAGGTTTCCCTGTCCAGCCTGTTAGCGGGGTGCGCGGTCTTTACGCCGTATTTCGCCATTACAGCGTTTACAAGCGTGTCATGCTCCCTGAATTTTGTCGGGTGCACGAGCATGCCCGCCGGTTTGTTTACGGCAATCATTTCAGGGTCCTCATATAATATCTCAAGTTCCGCCGCGTAAGGCTTCAGTTCCTGTTTTTCCTTTACTTCCATATTATAGCTGACATCATCGCCCGGCCGCACCAGCCTGTGGTACTTTGCCTGAACCTCGCCGTTTACGCATACCTTGCCCGAGTCTATTAAAGCGCGCGCGGCTTTCCTGTCGATGGAAGCGGCCTCTTTTATGTAAATATCCAGCCGCGTCTCCCCTGTGACTGAAGCTTTCAAAAGCCGTTTCTTTTCCACAAAGCCTCCGATTGTTTAATTGCCCCATTATAAATCTATTTTTCATTTATGTAAATGTATCAGTTGGATTTGTACAGGTGACGGACTGAGTAATTGAAGATAGCAGATTGAAGATTGCGGATTAAAAAACCGGCCTGCGTCTATTAATCCGCAATCTTCAATCTACTATCTTCAATAAATTAGCTCTTGCTTTAACAGGACATTTTTCTTATCGTCTGCGGAATAACAAAAGGCGGGCTTTACGCCCGCCTTTTGCCCCCCGCATTCCCCCTTACATCCTGTAGCTTACCTGCACTCCGAATACCGGGAAGTCAAGGCCGTGCTTGCCGTCGTTCATTACTATATGTTGCTGCGCAAGCGACTCTGAATAGGATACTGTCGGCTGCGTGCCTATCGGGATGAAAACCAGGTCAAACTGCATGGACTTGTTGATGATCACTCCCGCTTTTGCTATTACACCGACTGTTCCGCCGATTATTACGTCATAGAAGCCGCCGGCGCTGATCCTGAAGTCAAACGGTTTTGCCGGTATCATCACGGCAAATTCTATTTCCGGCATCAGGTCATAGAGCCCGAAAGCCCACGCCATATCCATGTCTCCTATGGACTTTCTGTTAATGGACTCGTAGCCTACGTATAGCAGCGGAAGCGTGAACTTTGAGGCCGAGAGCGGAAGGCTGTTTACAGCCGCGCCCACTCCCACCACCCAGTATCCTGTCTTGTTTGCCCTTGCGTCGTATTCATCTATGCCCCTTGTTACGTCCAGAACCGCTCCCCTGGCGTTGTTATACCCGGGCGCCTGGTAATACCCGTTCTCCGCCATAACCGCGCTGCTTAAAACAATTGCCGCTCCAAGTACCATTCCCAAAATTTTTGTTTTCATTTTCTTTTCCTCCTTGTGTTTTTTAAAACTTTCCGGTAAATACCGGGATTTTTGTTTCCGCGCCTTCGTTAATGACCGACTGCTCAAGGGCGTTAAGCTTCTTATTGATAGTGTCCGAGCCAGTATAGACCGCCCACATATCAAGGGCTGTCATGAGTATGAGCCCTCCTAATGACCACATCTTTGCCTTTACGTCCGGATGAAAAGCCGCTGTAAGGGCGCAGGCTGATTTTGCCGAGGTGAAGAATCCCGCTTCTATGCCCTTGTTCAGGTTGAAAAACCCCGAGTACACCGGTATGGCGGAGAGCATCATCAGCGTGGTGGGTTCGTGCTTCCTTCCGGCGTTCTGGTTTTTCTTCAGCCAGATGCCTATGGGGTAGCCCGAGCGCATGTAATCCGAGTAGTAGTTGTCCAGCCCCAGGAATTTCCAGGTCCTTATTTCCTTAAAACTTAAGTTGTCCACCACGAACCTGTAGAGGTCGAAGCTGTAACTTAATGTGACGCAGTAAAGGCCCGGCTTCTTGTAACCCCTTGAAAGCATGCTTGTGCCGAAAAGAATGTTCCTTACCATTTTGTCGGAAAGCGGCACTTCGTAGTCCATGAAAATCTGCAGGTTTTCAAGAAGGTTCGTCTTGGCGTTCTCATAGGCCTCGCGCTCCACGCCCGCTGCCCCCGGTGTTTTTTCCGCGTAACCCACGGACGTAATGACGTAATTCCTGTCTATGGAAGTTCCCGCGCATCCCGCCATGGACCAGGCAAAAGCCGCCGCTGCCACCGCAATTAAGATCCTTTTGTTCATTTTAGTTCCTCCCTTCGCTGTTTTTTGCTTACAGATATGAATTAGCAAAGGGCATGCCACGGGATTACGCTTATTTTACAGGGTTTTTTACAATTGGCGGTGCGCAAAGGATGGTTATTGCGCAGGGGTTTGCGCAATAAAAACGCTATTTACATGCGTTAATACGGCCTATTTCTTTTTTTTAATGACCAGTGCCACCAGCATTATCAATGCACCCAGCAGCAAAAGGGTGCATATTACGAAGTTATTCTGGAGGGATTTTATCTGGGCTTCCATGTCAGTCATCTTGGCTATCATGGCGTCAATTATCTCGTTTTCCATGGAAGCTTTCTCAGCCATGGCCTTTAAGTCGGACGCGCTTGTGGCCTTCTTCTTTTCGGTCTTAATGAGCACGGGTTTCTGCAGGTCGTTTGCGATGGCGGACTGTTCCTCGCCCTCGACAATAACCCTCATTTTCTGCCCCGGCGTGGCCTGTTCCTGCGCGGCTGCGTATGATGCCGCAAGGAAAATAAGCGTAAATGCGAGAATTATTTTTTTCATTTCACCCTCCATCTTTTTTACAGTCATTGCGAGGAGCCGCCTTTTTTATGGCGACGAAGCAATCTCTGTACTTGACGGTACAACAGGGATTGCTTCGTCGGCAATGAACAAAAACGCCTCCTCGCAATGACAACATTTCTTGCCTGACAATACAATTATATCACAAAAACGTTCTACTTTTTCGGCGACAATATTAACGCCCCTATGTACGCCAGCGAGTTGACTATTACGACAGTCGACGACACGGGCCAGTTGAGCGCGAACGACGTGACTGCTCCCAGCGCGCTTAAGGCTGCGCCGGCAACCCCGGAAATTATGAAAAACTTTTTAAGGTCAAATGTCAGCTGGTAGGCGATTGCCGGCGGCGTGATAACCAGCGAAAAAAGCATGAGCCCGCCTATGATGTTCAGGTTCACAGTTACCACCGCTCCTATCAGAAACAGCATCATGTAATAAATAAACCCTGCGTTTATCCCTGCCGACGCCGCTATTTCCCTGTTAAAAAGCACGGCTGATATCTGCCTGAAATATACGGATATGAGGCCGATGACAATTATCAGCACGGCCGCGATAAGCGCGTAGTCCTGCGGCCCTGCTAAAAACACCGAACCCCATAAATAAGCTGAAGCGCCTTTCGCGCCGCCGGGCATTAACCCTGCTCCAAGGTAAGCCAGCCCCATGGAAAGCGAGAATATTATGCTCAGCGCAATGTTTGGGTTTGTCTTTGCCTTATCCGCGGCAGGCCCTGCAGCGGCCGAAGGGATAAGCGCGGCTAAAAAGGCTGCAAGCCTCGGCTCTATGCCGGCTGCCGCGCCCCAGATGCCGCCTGCCATGGCAGCGTGGGCGATAGCCACCCCGATAAACGGGATATTAAGCAGGAATATAAAGACTCCTATTAAGCCACACTCGGCGCCTGTTAAGGACATAAGCGCCATTGCTTTTAACGCCAGCTCATCCATATAGATACCCCATTATGTTTTTTTTCCTTAAAAGCCCGGCCTTTGTCCCGTCATAAATCACAGACCCTTCTTTCATAACGATTATCCTGCCGCATGACGCCGGTATGTGGCTTATAAGGTGGGTTACGAATATTATGGTATGGCTGTGTTTTTTATGCGCCTTTTCTACAAGCTTTAAAAACTCAGCGTATGACTTCATGTCCAGGTTTAAGTTTGGCTCATCGAGCATGAGTATTCCGGGCTTCCTGGATAACACCATTGCAAGCATGACTTTCTGCTTTTCGCCGCCGGAGAGCCTGCCAAAGGGTTTTGCGGCCAGGGATGAGATATTAAGGTCGTCCTTGTTTTCTTCCGCTATCCCCGGGACAGCTCCTATGCGCGCCACGTCTCCGGCGAGCATGGGGAAATTCCTGTCCACGTCAAAGGCCTGCGGCATGTAGCCCGTCCTTTTTCTGATGAGGCGCGTTTCGGAAGTCCCGGCCACGGTTATCGTGCCTGTTGCGGGTTTATAAAATCCAAGAAGGGTTTTTAAAAGCGTCGTCTTTCCCGAGCCGCTGGGGCCCAGCACTGTCACAAATTCGCCGCGCTTAAGGCCTAAATTTATATTTTTAAGGACTGTCTTCCCGTCCAGGTTGACGCTTATATTTTCAGCGCTTACGCAGTAATGCATTTACTCACCGCAGGCCGCTTTTATCTGGCCCATATTATACGCCCACATGGACATGAACATCGGCTGCCCTTTTAACTCCGCCGGAAAACTGATCAGTATTGCCTTTTTTATTTTCAGCTGTTTGTTGAGCACATCCGCGGTCTCGTCGTGTCCGCCGGTCATATTGCTTATTATAAGCCCCGCATGGGAGGCTTTTGCCTTTGCCAGAAGGTCTGAGAGCCCCTTCGCGTTTATGGTCTCAGGCCCGGCAAACGCCCCGACAACTTCAAAGCCAAGGTACTCGGCGAAAGACTGCTGGAAAACGCTGCACAACACTTTTATTTTCTTATCCTTAAGCTTCATGATATATGCCGCTTCATTAATAACAGTTTCCCTGACCTGCCTCATTTTTAAGTTCATGTTTTCTATGTAATACTGCGTCCTGGGCCCGTTGTTCTTGGCAAGTATGAATGCGGCTTCCTGCAAACCCCGGAAATAATTCTCCGGCACCTGCATGTCCGGCGCCTTTATGTATTCAATAATTAATTTCGGGTTTGTCTTTAATGCCTTTTCCGCAAGGTCCTTCTGGAACGGATGTATCATAAATAGCTTTGCCGCCGCTATCTTCCTGGCGTCATCGGGTTTTAAATCATATCCGCCCGGGCATACTTCCCCGGGTATAAGCGTGGAAACTTTTGCCGCAGGGTCGCAGTCCAAAACAAGAGACTCAATCATGGTAGTCCCGCAAAGTATGGAGTCGGTGACAGGTACGGGCTTCATGCAGCCTGATAATACCAGGGTTGTAAATATGACAGCCAATAACATGCTTCTTTTCATTTGTGCTCTCCCTTAAGAACCGGGCGAGCCACCGGCTCGCCCCTACGTGTTTTTTGTCTTCGTAGGGGTGAGCCGGTGGCTCACCCGAACGCTGCTCAAACGAGGTCTAGAATTTTATTGTTAAACCGGTCTTGTAATCAAACCCTGCCGCGGGATAACCCGTCTTTACCAGGTACTGCCTGTTGAAAATATTTCCAACATTTAAATAGAATTCTTCTTCCGCCCCGAAAAGTTTTGCCTTATACGATACATCCGCGCCGAATATGGCGTAGTCGCCTACGTTTACGCTGCGCAGGTCGCCATCAAACCTGTCCTTGGCAAAACTGCAGTTTACCCCGGCGTCAAAGGCGCCTGTCTCGACTTTATAATATACCGACCCGGAAAGTATGGCCTGGCCGGCTGTCTTTTCCCGCGGGTCCAGGTATGAGAGCGTTCCTCCCAGGTGCAGATATGTCAGGATGCGTATGTCCAGGTCCGTGTCAATGCCGCGGAAAAGTATCCTGCCGCTGTTTTCAGTTTTCAATAACGCCTGATTGTACCTCAAAAGATTTGTGCCCTCTGTCTGGTATAATGATATCCCGTACTTCACGTTGTCCATGATATTATGTGTTACCCCGACTTCGTACTGCCAGTAATCCTCGGGCTTTAACCCGTCAAAATCCTCGAATATGACAGTGCCTATCGCCGGCGTTTTAAACCCTTTTGACGCGTTTATATAAATGTACTGCCCCTCAAAAAGGGATATTTTAAAAGCTGCCTGGGGTATGAATTCTGTGCCCCATACCGAGCTGATGTAGCACCTTAACCCGGCGGAAAGGGTAAAAATACCGGCAACCTGGCTGGAGGAGATATAAGGGGAAAATGAATTCTCATGCCATCCTGAATGGTTCGGCCCTGCCGCGAAGAACGCGCCGAGGTAATCCCAGTCAAAGCCGAACTTGGTTGAATTGCCGGGAAGCGCTATCCATTCCTCCGCCACCCTGGCGCCCTGATTTTCGTACATTGAATATATACCCGGGGTAATTATGTAAACTCCGGGTGTCAAAGACGGTTTCGCGTTTTTCAAAAACTGGTTTGAGCCTGAATCCGTATATGCAGTCAAGCTTCCTGATAAATCGCCGTGCTTGTGTTCCATGGATATTTTTCCGTCACGCTGTATGAGCCTGTAGCTTTCAGCTTCCCTTACCCAGTTTATCGCGTCCGTCGGGCCGGGGTTAAATTCCCTTATATATGAATAATCCCCTTCAGCCGAAACAACCCAGTTCTCGTCCAGGTCATACTTAAGCGACCCGTGCGCGTTCTCGTCATATGAATCCGAATTCGGCCTGATCCCGGCCGTGGAATTGTAATTTACATTGGCGCCTATCTGCAGTTCCTGCTTCCTGATACGGGTCTCTATGAAATGGCTCTGGGTATAATGGTTGCCAATCATGGTTCCAATGGAAGTTTTCATCCCTTCGTTATCAATTGTTTTTGTCTTAATGTTTATTACCCCGGCCACTGCCTGGTTTCCGTAAAGCACGCCGCATGGCCCTTTGATAATTTCAACTGATTCCGCGGACCCCAGCTGGATGGTGTCGAACAAAGGGTGCTTAAAAACCCCCATTGACCTTGGGATGCCGTCAACGATTACAAGTATGCCTGAGTTTGGCGCGCCGCCCAGGCCGCGTATCTTAAGATTTGAAGCCGCGAATGTGCCGGTGCCCATGTTAAGCAGGCTGCTTTTATTTAAATAAACACCCGGCAAATTTTCCAGAAGGTCTTCCACGCTCACAGCCCCCCCGGACAAAACATCAGCGCCTTTATAGATAACAAATGATTTTCCGTCGTCATTAATGCCGCTTTCAGTTATGGACTCCTCGTCCTCCACCATTATCCTGCCGATATCAGCGTCAGGCGCCTCGCTGACAGCAGGCACAAACCCCTGAATTTCCTCAGCGCGGATTAAAGCCGGTGCAATGAGCAGCAATAAGAGCGTAATAAAAGTTATTGCACTTTTTTTCATTTTTTTCTCCTGTTTTGTTGTCATTGCGAGGAACCGTTCTTGCCTTATGGTGACGAAGCAATCTCGTTTAAGCCTTAAAAACCGCCAGATTGCTTCGTCGGCAAAGAACAAAAACGCCTCCTCGCAATGACAATTCCTTTATGCCTAATTCAGCTTAAAAACTATAGCTATCTGCAGATCCATTTTGTTTGATTTTATGCTCTCCGGAAATACCGGATAAGGCGAAGCCCTTTTTATGGTTGATACAGCCTCGTCATCGAGTATCTTATCCCCTGAGGAAGAGACAACGTTCACGGAAGAAACCCCGCCGTCGGGTGTAAGGGTAAACGCCACCTTTGCCGTGCCCTGTGTGCCGGTGCGCTTGGCGTCGACAGGATACATCCTTGCCTCCTGTATCCTGCGTTTTACAGCGTCTTCAAAGGAAAAAACCGATTTGTCCGTATTATCAGAGGACTCCACAGCCTGGGCCCCTGCTTTTCCGAAAGATTCAGGGTCTGTAACTGTTTTTTCAGTGTTTTCGTTTTTCTTTAATGAGGATTCCTGCGATATTATCTCCACATCCGGCAAAAGAGCGTAAGCAGAGTTGCGGTTCGATGTTTTCGTTTCCTTATTATATGCATCCTGTTTTGAAGGAAACATCCCCGCCGCGTAAGCCAACCCGCCGATTAAGGCGGCATGGAGCATCACGGAGAAGAATAAAGCGGCTATGGTGACTAGGTTTATGGCTGTTTTTTTCATAATATGGATGATAACACAGGGGTAGTAGTAATTCAATCACAAATCCGAAATCACAAATCCCAAAAACAACCTCATTTATGTTTCGTAGTCGCAGGCCTACGTTTCACCGGCCTGCGCCTAATAAAGCCATTCATACCCTCAAACCACCGACAGTTCCCTCGAGGGGATGTCAACTGTTTACATAATGGCAACCGTAGAATAGGCGCACCCCGATAAAACGAAGGGGTGAAACGAGGTCCTGCCTGGAGATGCCCACAGGTGGCATCTCTACGATGGTTGTTGCTTTTTGCACCCACGAATGGACGTCGGCTCATGAAGCATTTCAATGAAAACCAACAACCTGATTTTGTAGAGAGGGGGCTTGCCCCCTCTCAGACGTGAATCCCGCCTTGAGAGCTAGCAAGCCGGCTCTCAAGTGTATTTAGTTACAATATAAACTTGAGGTTGGTCAATATCCAAATAATTATGAGAAACATCGTTGGGCCGGTATAAAATATGAATTTTCTAAAATTTACTAATCTCATTTTTCGCAACCCCCGTATATTTAAACGCCGACTTCCTGTTACGTTGTTTTTAAACAACTTGATTCATGCTGTGTCTATGCATAACTCCAAAAATCCTTTAACCTACTTCTCCCTCATCACCGTCTTTATCATCTCCAGCAGCTCCCCGGCTTCCTTGACCGCCTTCTGAGCCTCTTTCTGCCGTACCAGCCGTTCTTCATATTCAGCCATATTTTTGATCCTTATTACCGAATCAAAGATACTTGTGATCTTTTTATTTGTCTCTTTGTCGCTTGTCGCGTCCATTATCAGGGCTGAGGCGTCTTTGTGGTTCTCGGACGCGCATCTTTTGCCCAGGCCGTGGACACAGTACGCGTCAGCGGCCGAGATGGCGGAGTGGACGGAGCTTACAGCCGCGGCGTTATACCTGTTTTCTTCGAGCGCTCCTGCCGCCGCGCTGAAGTTCTCATCGGCTTTCTGTAAGAAATTCCTGAATAACCCCTTTTCAACATCCCTTGTTTTGATGTTTTTCGTCATAATATCTTTACCCCCTTGTCAATATTTTCCATGAGCCCGCTGTCCTTCTTTACCTGCCATTCATTTTTAGTCAGGATATACGGATTCAATACATTTCCGAATAATTTTATGCAGAGCACTGACAGGTCTTCAAGCGATTTTTCAGCCGCCTGCTTATCCGCGGCTGTTTTTACCCGGACATAAAGGTCTATATCACTTGAAGTGTTTTCCTCACCGCTTGCTACAGAGCCGAACAGTACTACGCTCTCCACATATTTTTTCCGTGCCATTGCCCATTCTTTTAATATGCTCTTTATGTACGCGACAGGGCTAAATAAACTGAATGCCCCAAAAAGTTTGACAGCCACAGAGTAAGCGTAACTGTCTTCCCTTGCTGACCAGACCACCGACTTCCCGGCGCGCCTGCCTGTTACAAGGTTCATATCCTCAAATTCCTTCAGTATCTTAAGCGCCATTGAAGCCGCTATTTTCCCAATCCTGGCTACTTCCCTGCCTGTCATCATGAATCCAGGTTTTATTATGTATCTTAAAACCTTGATTTTAGCCGGCGAATCAAACATTTTAGTTAAATCGGAATTCAAGCGCATTGTACTCTCCTTTGTTCTATATATAGTACAATTGTACTTTATATAGAACAAATGTCAAGTAATAATTTACATGGATAGCCACGACATACCGGATTCTGTAAAAAAGGATACCCTGCTCCCTCTATGACGCAGAACCTGCCCTGAGACGCCCACAGGTGGCGTCTCTACGTCTGTTGTAAATATTTACAACCCCGTAGGGGCGATTCACGCGAAGTCCCGTGGAAATCGCCCAAGGCCCGCTATTTCAGCCTAAAAACTATACGCCAGCGTCACGCCGGTGCTGTCCTGCCCTATCATCGGGATTATCATGGCTTTCATGTCGTATTTCGCTTTTTGGCCGTACAGCGCGTCGTGCAGGTACGCGTTGACCGGGGATGTGTAGAAATCAAGCAGCCTGGAAAAAACATAAAATCCTATGCCAACGGCCTTTAAGTTATTTGATGTGTTCTTATCTTTCCCCATAAGACACCCGGACCCAAAAATTATCCCTCCAAGCACCGTGCTTCCCATACAAGCGGAAAATGTCTCTCCGTTCCCGGCGTACAGGTTCCCGGCCCCGGGAAATACGGTGCCGAGCGTAATAGATATGATGCCGGCGGTCAGCGGGTCCTTGCTGTCTGCGTTTTTTAATCCGAACTCCTGCTGTTTGTATATTTCCTGCTCATAAAACCTCATATTATTCGCATCGGCCTCACGGTACAGGTTGAATGAATTCACTATTTTTACAATAAGATAGACGACGACATATGCCCCTCCGGCCTGCTCTATCACGTACATTGTAGGATTGTCATAACCCATTGAAGGTACTGCATTAAACAGCACTATGCCCCCTATGCCCAGCACCGCTGCCGCGTCTGCAATATACCATATGAAACTTTCCTTCTGTAGATTAAGGTAGGAATTTGCCATGCCGCCGGAGACAAATACATTAAGCCCGATGGCCGCGATGGGGTCTTTGTAAAAAACAACCTTTTCCTGCGGATTTAATTTCTGTTTTCTGAGCCGCTCAATGAATGTTGTGGTATTATTCGCGCACAGGTATGCTCCGTATCCAAGGTCAAAATTATACGCCAGCCCGAAAAGGGACAGCCCGTAGAGGTTCCACGCGGCGCTGTTACGCGGATCAAAATAACCCGCCAGGAATGACGCGGCGCTGGCGGCCGACAGCCCAAACCCTGTGTAATCGGCCCAGCCCATATCCCCGGGAATTTTTGAATACCCCGCTCCAAAAGGTATAAATGTCGTTACAAAAGGGATGAGCCTGATCTGCGTTACAAAAAAAGCGGTTGAAGGCGACCTGTAAAATTGCTCGGCTATTTGTAATTCCGTCAAAGGAACCACAGTTGAAGTAACGTTTCCAGCCGCAACCGGCGCGCCTTCGGAAGGTACGTCATTCGCATAAGAAAAAACCACAATATTTGACAGTATAAAAACCGTAAAAATCAATGCCACTATTCTTTTATTTTTCAATTTTGGCATTCTCCACATTATTTAAAATCCGTCCCATGATTTTTTTTATTTCAATATATCCCGTGTTGTTTTTCAGGATATTCCCGGATTCCTGAACATATTTATCCGGCAAAAGCGCGTTCTGAGGATCTTTAAAATACTCCTTTATATGCCCCGCCGAGTACTCAAAATGAAACTGAATGCCGAAGGCCCTTCCCTCATATTCAAAAGCCTGGTTTTTGCACCCCGCGCTTCTTGCCAGGGATTTGCATCCCGGCGGGATTGAAAAAGTGTCGCCATGCCAGTGCATGGCAGTGAATTTATCCTTCATGCCGGCAAAAATCGCTGACTTTTTCCCGGCAGGCGTCAATGAAACGGGAAAGAAACCTATCTCTTTGTATTTATTGCGGGTGACTTTGCCGCCAAGGCAGTCTGATAAAAGCTGCGCCCCGAGGCATATCCCGAGGATTATTTTTCCGGCTTTAACAGCCTTTTTAATGAATTGTTTTTCCTTGATAAGCCACGGGTATTTGTCATGTTCATATATGTTCATGGGACCGCCCATAATTATAAGCCAGTCCACTTTCTTAAGGTCAGGAAAAGCGTCCCCCGCGTAAAGCCGCGTGCGCGCGGCCTTATGCCCGCGTTCTTTCAGCCACGGCTCTATATTCGCGAGGTTCTCGTATGAAACGTGCTGGAGGTAATGTACGCGCATGAAGGTCCTTTCAAATCAGTCTCAATAGTCTCAAATGTCTCAGTAGTCTCAATAGTCATGCCAAAAGAACTGACTTGAGACAACTGAGACTATTGAGTCTTGAGACTGTTTTTGTCTTATTTCGGGTACGCCCCCATCAGTTTCAAAACCCCGCCGTGTATCTTGTGCAGGAACATGGACTTGGCTAAAAACATCATGGGGCAAAATCCCGTTATAAGGTTCATCTTATTCGCCTCTGCCTGGTAAATCGCTTTGGTATTCTGCACTCCGCCCGCTATGTGCGAGTGAAGCCATACGTCTTTAACTCCCGCCGCCGCGCAGTCAAGCATGGCCTGTTCTGTCTTGTCCGGCGGAAGAAGCAGTATGGCCCTGTCAGGTTTAGGCTTAATGTCCATTATGTTCCTGTAGCACTTGACCCCTTCTATATTATCCGCTGCCGGATTCACCGGTATGATCTCATACCCCGCGGCCGCGTACTCTTTCATGAGCATCCTCGAGTATTCCATCTTCGTCCTGGACATGCCGATTACCGCGATCCTCTTTCCTGATAAGAATTCGTCTATCTGTTTTTTCGTAGTCATGATACCCTCCAGATAATTTTGAAATAATTCCAAAATCGCGGCATTATTTAGCGCCGTATTAGTATGATATTAGAAACAGCCTTCTTTTTCAAGCCCTTTAATCATGGCCTCTGCCTGTAAATGAAAAAAACCCCGGCTGATATGCCGGGGTTCGCTCTTTTGATTACTTTTTTCCGTTTGACCTTGGGTGCACAAGTTCCTCAATGGTTTCTTTGCCTTCTTCCATCAATTCCCCTGTCTTTATTCCAACATCATCAAAAAAAACTTTAACCCTTTTTCTGGTCTCTTTTCCCGACTGTGTGGCAAAAAACACTCCCAGTCCCGCCCCGATGGCTCCGCCTAAAAGCAGCGCAAGTATAGCTTCTCCGCCGTTATGTTCGCTCATTTTATTTACCTCCTTTCAGTTTTTTATCAAAAAAGTGTTTCAGCTGTTTTGTGGCCCTTGAAAATAATCCGCCGCCGAGAAAAACCAGATTCATCAAAGGCGACGCCATGTTAAATATCTTGCCGACTCCCTCAAACTCTTTTGCCGTCCTTTTTACCTGCACCATGGTCAGTACAAAATAGACCGTGGCTGTAATTATGGCGGCGGTCGTTAAAATCGCGCAAATAATGATAGTCATCTCCATTTTTTATCTCCCTATTTTTTCCGTACTTTGTCATAATCCGACTGTTTATACTCATTCCTTAATATATAAAAGATAACAAAACTTATTACAGCCGCGAAAAAGCACCACACGGATGTAAGGCACTGCATGTAAAATATCGCGGATACAGCGAAAGAAAGAGCCATTACTATTCCCAGGACATACATGGTCTTGACGCTCGAAACAAAAAGCGGCAACACGGTGACAGACAGGTACACTGCCAGCGCTATCATGTTAAAATTATCCTGTGAATCGCTCTGGTAAGAAAGGTGCCTGAAGTTAACCTGCGCGTATACTCCGTGTACGATGAGAAGATACGCGTTATACAGCCCGACCGCTATTCCCGCGCACAAAAGCGCGTAAAGCGGCATTTTCCTGCCTGTCTTTTGCTCCATTAGCAGCACTGAGAGTGGTATCATCACAGGCCATAATATCTGGGCCATTATTATAAAGACATAGGTAAACAGGGCCTTAAGCCCCGCGTACTCCGTATGCGGCATGGTAAGCCATATGACGCCTTCGGAAAATTGCTGCAAAGCAAAAAAAAGCGGTATGATTCCGAATACCAGCTGTGAGGGTTTATGCACCCTTTTTACGGTTTCAACGCCGACAAAAGTCAGCAAAACCCCCGCTGTAATGCTCGCGCTTGCTGAAAAACACATATAAATCTCCTTTACCTTGTTATTTATTTAAACCTGCTATTTGTTCCCTGTTACCATTTTTTCAGCTTCGAGCCAGTGAGCCCTGTCATTACCGTGGGCGAATCCGCTTTTTTCAAACAACGCGTAGGCGTTCGCGCTGATCAGGTCATTTTTGCCGTCAGCATCTTTCTTTATTCCCGATTTCATTTCTTTATCAGCGTACTTTGTAAGTTCCTTATTGATTTGTTTTTCCCCGTTTTTTTTACTCATTTTAAACCTCCTGTTTGTTTGTAATACAATCATACATAAATCCATTCCTGATAGACACTCCGTCATTCATCTTTTCATGGACTTAATTCACAGCTGAATTTTTGCCCGCAGCTGCCAGTGCTGCTGTTATCGCGCTTTCTTCAGGTTTTTTTCCGATAATCACCCTGAGCCCCCCTGATGATGAGGACCCGAGGAATACTGCGCGGTTCCCGGATTCAGCGAGCCTCTTTACGATGGCAAGCCCGAGCCCTATGCCTGCATTTTTTATGTTTGCATCCATATCCGGCTGATAAAAAGGTTCAAAAACCTTTTCACGCTCCGCAGCGTCTATGCCAGGCCCGTTATCCTCAATAACAAGCCACTCCGGACCCACGGTGACTTTCAGGACCAGCTTATTTTGATTATTGAATTTGAAGGCATTTTCCATAATTTCCTTAATTGCCGTCTTTTGCCACTTTTTCACGTTTATTATTTCCCTCTCCGTTATCAATTCATACTGCTTTTTATAAGCCATCTCAAACATGTTCGCCGTCTGCTTTAAGTCCATTTCGCTTACGGGTATATTTCTTGAGTCATTATAATCATCCGCATAATAGGTATTGTCCAGTTCGGAAAAATACAACACCCTGCCTATGAGATTATCTATAAGTCTGCCGTTGTGTATCAGCGCTTTTGTAAGCTCGAGCAGCTGTTCGTGCGGCGGCTGGGTTGCGATAAGGTTTGAATACCCGTTAATTATTGCAAGCGGCGCGCGCAGCCTGTCTGAGATCAGCGAAATGAAATCCTTTTTCATCATGTTCCTTCCGTAATCCTCGGAAACATCCTTCAGGACAAAAACGTAGGACCCGGCGGTTCCCGGTATTTCCGCGGCTTTACTGAACCGCGCGGACATGAATGAAACCGTATCCGTATCAGTCCCCGGTACTTCCATAATAAACCCGAAGTTTTCAGGATTGCCTGAGATTATTATCCTGTATTTTTCAGCCAGAAAAGAACCGAGGTTCTTTCCGCACCCTTTTAGCCCGCGCATTTCCCGCGCGTGTGTATTCATATGCTGTATGTTGAAGAGTTCATCGGTAACGACTATACCCTCCTCCAGCAGTTCCATGATATGGATCAGTTTGTCCTTCTCGTTTATCTGCCTCCTTAATACCGACATGGTGGAAAGCGTTTTCACTTTGGTGACAAGCTCTGTCTTATCAAAAGGCTTGGAAATATAATCCGAGGCGCCGGCTTTCAGCCCTTTTATCCTGTGCTCCCTGTCGGCGAGCGCGGTAAGAAGTATCACGGGGATGATGCTGGTTTTTTCATTTTTTCTGATTTCTTCAAGCACCTTGTATCCGGACATACCCGGCATCATTATATCCAGGAGCACCATATCGGGCGTAGTGTTTTTAAGTATTTCAAGGGCTTCCTCGCCGTCTTTTGCCCTGATTAAAATGTATTCCTCCGGCCCGAGCAGGGCTTCAAGAAGTTCAATATTAACCGGTTCGTCGTCCACGATGAGTATTTTTATATCCATGTTTATTTCATCCCCCTGCCTCTGCCGATTTTTTGCTTATTACCGCCTTAAGCCCCCCCAGCTGCGAATGTTCCAGGGTCACAATGCGGTTTACCGACTCGGCCAGCCTTTTTACAATGGCTAGCCCCAGCCCCGCGCTTGATGTATTGCCGGGAAGGTTCCTGTTTACTTCATAAAATTCCTCAAATACCTTTTCGCGCTCTTCATCTGAAATTCCTGGCCCGTTATCCTCTATTGTCATGGCATCATGGTCAATCCTTATATCCAGAACGACTTCATCCGCACGGTTGTATTTGAAAGCGTTCTCAACCAGTTCTTCAATCACAATCCTCTGCCAGTACTGGACATCAGCGTTATCAGGCTCTTTCACAAACCTGTATTTCTTCCCGTATTTTCCGGCAAGCCGCCCGGCCAGTTCCTTAAGATCCATTTTTTTTAAATGCCCCACCGTCGAAGTGTTGCCGAGTTCTACAAAATACATGGACCTTTTCATCAGTGTTTCCATAATCAGGCTGTTGCGTATTATTGAGCTTACCGAACCTCTTAATTTGTCTTCAGCCGCAAAAAAGCCTATAATCTTCGCGTAACCGCTTATGACGTTCATCGGGGTCTGCAGTTTTTTTGATACCAGTGAAAGAAAATGGAGTATGATGTTGTTTCTCGTGTATTCTTCCGTGACATCTTTAAATACAAACACATAAGATTTCACGCCGCCGCCCGGGCCGGCAATCATACGGTAATCCAGCGACAAAAATAGCGGATTATCCGGATTTTTTTCTTTCCTGCTTATTGTCGCCCGTCCAAAATCACCGTTCTTATCCAATAAATATCCGTAAACTGATTCAAGATGGTCCGCCAGGTTTATTGCTGAATTTTTAAGCCCAAGCATTTCCATGGCTATTGCATTGAACTGCTTTATGTTGAACCCTGCGTCAGTCACTACAGCGCCTTCGCGCATTATTTCCATGACTCCAGCCAGTTTTTCTTTTTCAGATATCTGCCTTCTTAATAAAGACATCCTTACATGGGTCCTCACCCTGCTTAACAGCTCAACTTTATCAAATGGTTTGGTTATATAATCATCAGCCCCGGCATCAAGACCCCTTACCATAGACTCCCTGCCGCTTAAAGCCGTAAGCAGGATGACGGTGAGTGCCTTTGTCTCCTCATTTTTTCTTATCTCTTCCAGGACTTCAAACCCGGACATGCCAGGCATTACGATATCAAGAAGGACTATGTCCGGGCCGTTGATTTTTATGCTTTCTAAGGCTTCTTCGCCGTTTCTTGCCTTAAATAGAGTGTAATTATCAGCTTCAAGCAACGCCTCAAGCAGTTCTATATTCAGCGGTTCATCATCAACAATAAGTAATTTTATCTTCAAGTTTACCTCGGTTCAGTTTTTAAATTACTTTTTTAATATCACTGTCCTAAGCCCGCCATTTTTGCCTTTTTCCAGGGTTATGCTCATTCCCGAGGATTCAACAAGTTTTTTTACTATGGAAAGCCCGAGGCCCACGCCCGGCGTATTGCCGGAGGCATTCCTGTATACCTGGTAAAAAGTCCCGAATACTTTTTCCCGCTCCTCCGCGCTGATGCCGGGTCCGTTGTCTTCAACAACCACGCTTTCTTGTCCAGCCCTGACATCCAGGGCCAGCAAAGGCTTGTCATTAAACTTGAAGGCATTTTCTATAATCTCTTCGATGGCTGTTTTTTGCCAGTACGGCACGTTTATTTCATCCTGATTAAGCATAAGCTCAAATGGTTTTTTATATATTCCGGAATACAAGTCCATCATGCCCCTGATATCAAGCGGTATCTCAGCGCCTGTTTTTGCCGTATTATCTATCTCAACAAAGAACAGAATCCTTTTTATGAGATTTTCCAGTGTTACGCTGCTGCGCACTATGGCCTGAACCATGTCCTTAAATTTCTGGTCCGGCGCGAATGCGTCCAGCATTTTCGCGTATCCGGTAATTACGGTTAAAGGGGTGCGCAGCTTATGCGATATAAGCGAGAGAAAATCCGTCTTCATTTTGTTCCTGGTATGCTCCTCGGTAACGTCTTTAAATACAAATACATAGGAGTTTTTCTCCCCGCCTGGTTTATTCACCATGCGGTATTCCCCCGACAAAAACAGAGGCGGCGCTGACGTGGTCTCAGCCCTGCCTATTATGAAGCTCCCCCTGTCCATTTTTTTATCTATTTCATGGCCGTATTTATCAAGGAGAAAGTTGGCAAGGTTGCCCGACGTGTCCTTCATGCCCAGCATCTCAATGGCTTTTAAGTTTATCTGCTGTATGTTAAAGGCGTCATCCGTCAGGGCAGTGCCTTCCAGCACCAGCTCCATGACGCTCAATAATTTTTCCTTCTCATTTATCTGCCTTCTTAAGGCGGAAAGGCGCACCTGCGTCCTGACCTTAAAAACCAGTTCAGCCTTGTCAAAAGGCTTGGATATGAAATCGTCTGCCCCGGCGACTATCCCCTTGATCCTGTCCTCCCTGTCCCTAAGCGCGGTAAGCAGTATGACGGGCAATGTTTTGGTTTTTTCATTTTTCCTGATTTCTTCCAGAAGCGTGAACCCTGAAATACCCGGCATCATGACATCAAGGAGCACCAGGTCAGGGACCTCGGATGAAAGGAACAGGATCGCGTCCTCCCCGCTTTCAGCCTTGACCAGTTTATAACCCTCAGGGCCTAAAAGCGCCTCAAGCAGTTCAATATTTTTATGTTCGTCATCAACTATTAAAATCTGCGTTTCCATGATTGTATTACCCCTTATCCGTTTAATTTTTCATAGATTTTTTCAAAATCCGCCGCGTATTTTATGAATACCGACAGCACTGCCGGGTCAAAATGGCCCGGATGCGTCCTTCCGTCGCCTATGACTATTATTTCATACGCCTGCTTGTGCGTTAACGCCGGTTTATATGCCCTTACGTTCCTTAAAGCGTCATACTGGTCTGCTATTGTTGTGATGCGCGCTTCAAGCGGTATTTCCTCGCCTTCCAGACCTTCGGGATAACCGCTGCCGTCCCACTTTTCATGGTGTGACGCGGCAATCCTGTTTCCGATTGCAAGCCTCTCCTGTTTTCCTATTATTTTTGCCCCGAAAACAGTATGAAGTTTCATAACTTCAAATTCTTCTGCAGTTAACGCCGTTGGTTTCCTTAAAATCTCGGAAAATATGTGTATTTTACCCACATCGTGCATCTGGGCCTGCATCCTTATTTTTTCCACAAATTCCCTGTCAAGCCCCATTTTTTCCGCGAGCATAGCGGCATATTCGCCCACCCTTAAGATATGCATCCCCGTATCCTCGTCATTTGCCTCGGCCGCGCGGGCCAGCGTGAGCACCAGGTAATCGTACGCTTTTTCGGTCTCCTTTATCTGGACCGCGACGGAACGCAGGAACATTATCTGCATGGCTATGGCTTTTAAAACCACCGAATCCTGGCTGCTGACCCCTTTTCTGTGGCCGTAAGATATCAGGCATATGCCTCCGCCGGCGCGGCATATAAAATTTCCGGCGTGCGTTCCCTGCTTTAATAGTTCTGCCCCTATTTCGCGCGCCTCGCCGGTTTTAGCTTCTCCTTCACCGGAATAAAATATCCTTGCCTGTCCTTCGAGCAGGGACGACAGGCTCCCTTCAGGAAAAGCCTTTCCCGGCCGCGGGCTGTCTGCTCCCGCCATTTCATAATGTATCCACCCGGTCTCGTTCGTCCCCAGGATCATCCCTGAGGGCCCGCTTCCGCGGCTTGAAGTGATACCCCGTATCATGGAGTCCACTTCGTAATAAAAATTAAAGGGGCTCTTGTTCATGGATTCAGCCGACCTGTTACCCCTGTCGGCCAGTCCGGAGAGTACTCTGAACAAAGATACTATTTTTGAATTTTTTTCATAAATTTCAAGCAGCTTTCCGACACGTGTAAGCACTTCTGTTTTTTCGAAAGGTTTGGTTATAAAATCTTCAGCCCCGGCCTCTATGGATGTTATGCGGTCTTCTTTTGAGGACAGGGCTGTTATCATGATAACCGGTACCCGCGATGTTTCAGGCGATGCCTTTATCAGGCGGCATACCTCGTAGCCGTTCAAACCCGGCATCATCACATCCAGCAGCACCATATCCACTTCAGCCTGTTTAAGTATCCCGAGCGCCTCATTGCCGCTGCTTGCCTTTATGACTTCATATCCTACCGGGACAAGTATAGCCTCGAGCAGTTCCACGTTCAGGGGCTCGTCGTCCACGCAAAGTATCCTGAACTTTGCCCCGCTTACCGTATATTCTTTTATAAAATCGTTCATTTATATTTCTCCCCTCCGGCCTTCCTGATAAATCCGGATATTTCCGCGGCAAATGTGCGAGTATTGATGGGTTTTCCTATAAAACCGGAATTTATTATGGACCTTACTTCTTCAAGCCCTTCAGCCATGACCGACGCGGTGACAAAAACTATGGGGATGTCCCTGGTTTTCTCGTGTTTGCGCAGTATCATTGCCGCGTCCGTGCCCCTCATGTCAGGCAGCCTTACGTCCATGACTATCACGTCAGGTATGTGTTTTTTTGCGATATTTATGCCGGTCGTGGCGTCCTCCGCGGCAAAGACCTCAAAACCCGCTATTTCCAGGAGGTCCTTTTCCAGCAGCAGGTTGTTCGCGTTATCGTCAACAACAAGTATTTTGTTTTTCATCCTATGCCTTCCCCTCCGGCGATATGGGAAGGGTGAATATAACCGAAGTTCCCCGTCCAAGCCCCTTTGATTCCACTGAAAGGGTTCCGCCGTGCAGTTCCACCATTTTTTTTGAAAGCGGAAGCCCGAGACCCGTGCCTTCTGTCACGCGTGAAAATGGTGTGTCAACCCGGAAAAACCCCTCAAATATCTTTTCCATATTTTCAGGTGCGATGCCCACCCCGGTATCCCATACCGTGACCTCTATATTTTTCCCTTTTTTCTTTGCCCTCATACCTATGTTTCCGCCTTCAGGGGTGAATTTTACGGCGTTTGAAAGCAGGTTATATATAATCTCCTTTACCTTCAGTTCATCGGCCTCTATATCCGGCAGGTCTTCCGCTATATCCAGCTGGATTTGTATTTTTTTCTTGCCGGCCAGGTCTGCCACCAGCAGTGATATCTCATTTAGGAGGTTTTTCATCGGCAGCGTGATAAGCTCGGCTTTCATCTTCCCGGCCTCAACTTTTGCCATGTCAAGAATCTGGTTTATCAGCAAAAGCAGGTGCTTGCCGCTGGTCAATACATTGTTTACATATTTTTTCTGTTTTTCATTGAGCTGCCCGAATGTCTCGTCGTAAAGCACCTCTGAAAAACCGTTTATGGAGTTAAGCGGTGTCCGCAGTTCGTGCGACATGTTCGCCAGGAATTCCGATTTTACCTTTGCCGTGCGTTCCAGTTCGGTTGCCAGGGTCTTGAGCTCTTTGCGCGCTTTTTCCAGCCCGTTCTCTATTTCCCTTCTTTCGGTTATATCCTCTATGGCAAGAAGTATGATGCGCTCCTTGCCAAGCACCCTTTGTATCTGCCGGGCGTTTAAAAGCATTATGCGCCTTCCTATGGTGGCGAAATCATGTTCCACCTCATAGTTGTCAAAAGTGGCTTTTTGGGGAAGAATAGTCTCCAGGAGTTCCCGGAGTTTCGGGATATTCCACTGCTTGTTTCCGAGGTCGTAAATGAGCTGTCCCACGGTATCCGCGACCTTAACTTTAAAAACCTCATAAAATGAACGGCTGACCGAAACCACCCTTAAGTCCTGGTCAAGCACGATAAGCGGCTCGCGCACCGTATTTATCATGGACTCCGCGTACTCTCTGGCCTCATCTTCGGATATCTTGGTCGATGCCAGTTCTTTGCGCGCTTTTTCCAGGCCGTTCTCTATCTCCCTTCGGACGGTAATATCCTCGATGGATAGAAGTATGATGCGTTCCTTGCCAAGCACCCTCTGTATCTGCCGGGCGTTTAAAAGCATTATGCGCCTTCCTATGTCCGCAAAATCATGTTCGACTTCATAATTATCAAAAGTCGCTTTTTGAGGGAGGATATTTTCAAGAAGTTCACGCAGTTTCGGTATGTCCCACTGCTTATTGCCCAGGTCATAAATAAGCTGCCCGAGTGTCTGAGCGGGTTTTACCTTAAACACTTCATAAAAAGCCCTGCTTGCCGAAACCACCCTTAAGTCCTGGTCCAGCGCGATAAGCGGCTCACGGATCGTGTTTATTATACTCTCGGAGTATTCACGCGCTGCGTCTTCAGATATCTTGGTGGCTTCCAGTTCCTTACGGGCCTTTTCAAGGCCGTTCTCGAACTCCCTGCGGATCGTTATGTCCTCTATTGAAAGCAGTATGATTCGTTCCTTGCCCATCAACCGCTCAATTTGCCTGGCATTTAAAAGCATTATGCGTCGTCCTATCGTGGTAAAATCATGCTCGACTTCATAATTATCAAAAGTCGCTTTTTGAGGGAGGATGTTTTCAAGAAGTTCACGCAGTTTCGGTATGTCCCACTGCTTATTGCCCAGGTCATAAATAAGCTGCCCGAGTGTCTGAGCGGGTTTTACCTTAAACACTTCATAAAAAGCCCTGCTTGCCGAAACCACCCTTAAGTCCTGGTCCAGAGCGATGAGCGGCTCGCGTATCGTGTTTATTATGCTCTCGGAGTATTCGCGCGCTGCGTCTTCAGATATCTTTGTTGCTTCCAGTTCCTTGCGCGCTTTTTCCAGGCCGTTCTCTATTTCCCTTCTCTCGGTTATGTCCTCTATGGCAAGAAGTATGACGCGCTCTTTTCCCAGGACCCTCTTTATCTGCCTGGCGTTTAAAAGCATGATGCGCCTGCCTATGGTCGCGAAATCATGCTCGACCTCATAGTTGTCAAATGTAGCCTTTTGCGGCAGGATATTTTCAAGCAGTTCCCTGAGTTTCGGTATGTTCCACTGCTTGTTTCCCAGGTCATAAATCAGCTGCCCCACGGTTTCCTCGGCTTTTACCTTGAAAACCTCATAGAACGAACGGCTGACCGAAACCACCCTTAAATCCTGGTCCAGCGCGATAAGCGGTTCACGGATAGTGTTGATTATGCTCTCGGAATATTCCCTTGCTTCGTCTTCGGATTTTTTTATAATATCAAGCTGTATCCTGGTCTTCTCAATCCCCATTTCTATGACTGAACGCTCTGTCACATCGCGGAATACCAGCACCGCCCCGACCACTTTGCCGTCGCGGTTGCGTATCGGCGCGCAGGAGTCGGCAATTACATATTCGCTGCCGTCCTTCGAAATCAATATGGTGTGATTTGCCAGCCCGTGGACCGTGCCGTGCTCCAGCGTCTGCTTGACCGGTATTACGGAAGGCAGCCGTGTTTCCTGATTAATGATGATAAAAACCTGCTCCACCGGTCGTCCGAAAGCCTCTGCATGCTTCCACCCCGTGAGTTTTTCAGCATGGGGGTTTAATAACGTAACGCACCCCGCGTCATCAGTGGCAAGCACCGCGTCGCCGATGGAGTTAAGCGTTACAGCGAACTTTTCCTCGCTGACCTGCAGTATGGAATTGACCTGCTGTAATTTGGTATTCAGGACTTCCTGTTCGGAAAGCAGGCGCTGAGTTTCAGCCTGGATAAGGATATCAAGCTGGTTGCGCGATTCCTTATATACCATATAGGCAAATGACAGCGCGAAAAAAAGCATAAAGGCGCTGGCGGCCGCCGAAACCGCGAAAAGCCTGCGCATGTTTGTCCTGAATTCCGATTCAAAACTTTCCAAAAACCCTTTTTCCGTTCCGATAAAGCTGTTAATTTCGTAGCGTATGGAATCCATCAGGCGCCTGCCTTTACCGGCGGCTATGGCTGATGATGCTTCTGCGGATTGATTGTTCTGCTTAAGCGATACAATCCGCGCTGTTTCTTCCATTTTTTCAGCAACCAGCGGCGCAAGCGATTCCAGGTGTTTTTTTGCTCCCGGTATTACCTTATATTTAAGAAGCACCTCAACGTGCGCGCCTATCGTATCCTTAACCCTGTTGTATGGCAATAAAAACGTTGCATCCCCGGTAAGCGCGTATCCGCGCATGGCCGTCTCCGCGTCCTTTATCTCGGAAAGCAGCTCGGACGCGCTGTTGATTACGGTTGTGGTCTGTTCCCTGTTTAAAGACGCTTCCTCTGTCTGGCTGAATGCCCAAAATGACATGGCAGCAATAAGTACGGCCACAAAAAACAATCCTGATCCGGTTAATAACGCCAGTCCCCTGCCTCTATTTTTCATGAAGAATCAACCATCCTTTTCCATTTACCGCTTTTGCCCCGGAAACCTGTTCCGGCTGGCGCCTTGATAATGTCAGGTTTAAAAAGAGAGGCAGCGCCCAGCGGCCAAAAAACCGGCCTCTTTTTCTGCTGCCTGTCTCAAATAATATTCGCGTTTTTTTCAAAGTCCTGTTTGCATCCATCTGTAACCTCCCTGAACCGCTTTCATATATTTCCCGTACATACAGATAGTAACCCCGCGGCAGCTTTTTAGATATGCCGCCATTCTGCTTTCCATTGACTTTTATCAGCGGAGGTTTTTTAAAGTACAGGCCGGCGGTGATATCGGGGGGTTTCTCGGGAGGGAGATACTGCCCGCCGGCCCGCGTGCTTTTTAATTGGCGCCCTAAAGGATTGCCAGTTTTTTCATCCTGATATTGCACAGCTTAATGGCCCTGGAATCATAAAACCAGCTGCCCTTCCCGGGCTCAGCCCGTGACACTTCCCTATAAAGTCTTTTCGCCTTTTTCTTCTCGCCCAGCGCCCATAAAGTATCGGCTAAGAACATTTTTGCCTCGCTGTTTTCCGGATTGCCTTTCATGACTTCCTCAAGGTATGCTTTTGACTTTCCCTTATCCGGCCACCCCAGTACAAATGGTATGTTTGGCGCTATGTAGTGTATCCTTCCCAGGATTTTACAGGCAAAATACCCTTCATAGGCCTTATCCATGCCATACAGGGCTTCGGCGTATTTTTTTATCTTTTCTGCAATGTCCTTGTTGGCGTTATCCATAACATCCTGGGTAATTTCGCCGCGCCTCCCCCAGAGCAGGGCCATAGCATAATTGTACTCTTTTGTCCCTTTTAATCTGACGCCAAGCGGTTCAAACCTTTTTATCATGGCTTCATACGCTTTTTTCTTTTCCGCGGTGGTCTCCGTTAAGTACCTGTATTTAAAATCACAGGCCCTGACGTATTTTACCAGGACAGCCTTTTTTATGGCCCCGCTTCCCAGTGCTTTCTCGTAAGAGTCAATGGCGGTTTTAATGTTATGCGCGGCTTTCTCCCGGCCTGTAATGGAATTGCTCATGGCATAGAACCTGTCTCCCTGAATCTCAGCTTTTAATTGTTCCCCTTCTCCGGGCATTGCCGGGTGGGCTGCCGGAAAAATCGTCATCCATAAAGCCATAAAAAGCGCCATTTTATACACCTCTCATAAATTGTAATTACCTCCGGGTTATATTGAACCCGGTGCTTTCAGCCTTCATGCACGTCTGATTCAGGCACATCGTCCCAGTAACCCTGGCGCTTATAGTGCAGGTGAAGCCTCTCCTCATAATCCCTGTTCGGCATGGACGCTTCAGTGTATTCAGGTGAGTTCTTAATGTCATCCCTGGAAAGCCCGGTAAATACTTTTGACTCATCAAAGCTGACCCGGTCTATCCACCTCGGGGATATAAGCACTTTTTTCCCGGACATCCATTCTCCGGTATTTATTACCAGATAACGTATTGCCCAGGTCACGTCGTCAATAATGAAATCCTCCACATGCCCGATCTCCCCGTCTCCTGCCTGGACCTTGTAGCCGGTTATGTATTGAGTGCTGCGAAGGTGCGGGTCCCATGCCTTTGCTTCCTTCCCGTCTTTTTTCCTGCCCTCAGGATTACGAAGTATGTTTGAGTAATGCCCCCACATAAAAGGGCCTCCCCAGTAAGCGGGCCAGCCATAGTACTTAAAATAGGTCTCCTCAAACTGTTTGGAAACCGGCTTATCGCTGTCGAGTAACGGGCTGCCTTCAATCTGCTTTTTCGTCAGGTTTACCGCTATATCTTTATCTTCCCTTATTACTTCCTTAAGCGCGTAAGGGGAGATCAGCACCTGCCTGTTTGTGAGCCAGTTTCCCGCGTCAGCGACCAGATAACGCACAGCCCAGTACCTGTCATCAAAATAAAACTCTTTAACTTCCCCTATTTCGCCGTCAATGCTTTTAAGTCTGTAACCTTTCAGTGTCTTCGCGCTGTTTAACATGACTGTTCTCCTTGTTTTGTATTTGTATCCGTCGCCGGCTGGTCTGTCGATGCCGGCATATTTTTCTTCATCCCTTTTAACAATTCAAGCGCTGCCGGTATCATCAGCTCAGGCGCAGTGCCGATTTCCAGTGTTTTCGTCAGGTCTGAAAGCAGCCCGTTAAGCCCTTCCTCTTTCTGGTCCATAAAAACATGGTGTGCCCCCTGCCTTAAAGAAAAAGAGGCTGTCCCTTTACGCATCAGCCTTCTTAGAATCGGCCCCCATGCCTTTCTTCCATATTTTTTAAGCCCGCTGGCAGCCAGCCACGCGACGTCTGAAAAACCGTCCTCCAGCGCCTCCACCAGAGGCAGAATCACTGCCGTGTTATCCATGGTGCCGAACGCCTTTGCCGCTTCCCACCGCGCCTGCTCCGATTTGGAATCCCTCAGCACTTCAGCAAGCTGAGGTATTGTATCCCTGCCGAGCGTCACAATCTCATTTCTTGCCGCTTCCCTGACTGCGCCATCCTTGCTGTCAAGGCATGTTATTAATAAGTCCCTCCTGGCTTTTTCCATCTTCCCGGTATCCGTCATGATTTTCCTCCTGAATACAACATATTATTAATCTTTATCACCCTGTTTTTTGGAACCCAGCCTTACCACCGCTATTAAAGGAAGATGGTCTGACGCTGTTTTATCCAGCCTTGTCTCCGGCTCCGCAGTGTTGAGCGCTTTAACGCCATCCCCCAGGAATATGTGGTCCTCAAGCCCGGTTGCGTGATAATCCGGGTGCTTTTTCATATATTTCAAAGCTTTCGCGTGCAGATTTATGCTGCTGAATTTTTCCTCAATGGCTTTATAAATGCGGGAATTACGGCGGGAATTGAAATCTCCGCAAAAAATTAGCGGGCTTTTTATGGAACTGTTCCCGAGCCAGTCCTTTCCTAAAAGGTATTTTATCTGCGCCATTCCATCCGGCCGGAAATAACTCAGGTGCGTGTTAAAAACCTGCAGTATCCGGCCGTGCGCGTTCACTTCAGTCCAAAGAGCCCCTCGTTTTTCAGAAAAAGCGGTCCGGGAGATATTAGGCAGGGCCCCGCGCTTTATCATTTTCATGTCAAACCTGCTGAGGGTGGCATTTCCATGGAACCCTGTTTGAAGCATTACGCTGGATTTGTAATAAAAATTCATGGATAACATCCTGGCTATGGTTTTTGCCTGCCTCATCCCGTTGCGGAAGTCCACCTCCTGAAGCGCTACTATGTCAGGATTATGCGCGGCAATAACCTCCGCAATCCTCTCCGGGCTGATTTTTCCGTCAGTCCCTTTGCAGCCGTGCACGTTATAACTCATTATTTTCAGTTTTACCGGCCCGTCGGAAGGCGCCTCTATTTTGGAAATCAGGGACTTTCTGCCGTTGCCGCGGTTTAACGACCTGAAAACCGCCTCGCGTATTTCGCCTGTAGTGATTGTTTTTGCCGCGGGAAGTTCAATATCGGCCGGGAACATGGCAAAGCCGGCGGTTTCACGCGCTCCGGGGCCCCCGTGGCTCCCGCGTTCATTATAAAAAGTTATTGTTTTACCCGCCTTTCTTATGCCGCAGATAATAATATCCCCGGCGTCCTTATGCCCGCATAATTCCGCAAGGTCGCGCGCTGTTTCCTTTAAGAACGGATGGTCCTGACCCAGGACGGCTGACGCGTCCGCTGGAAGAGTGAATTTACCCTCAGAGTTCCAGGCGAATGCCTTTCCTCGCCCTTTATACGCGAGCACGAGGGGTATTTTCGCGTACGTAATAAGTGAAAGCGCTATGTGTTCCTTCTGTTTTTTTGAGGTTTTTTCAGGTGTATAAATGTGGCCGACTGCGCCAAGCGCGGTTATCACCGCGTACTTTGAGGACTTGATGTCCGCCTTCATTTCTTCAGCCGCGTTATTAATGGTTTTATTGCGCAGCAGCTCCGCCCTCATGTGCGACGTTTCCGTGCCGGGTTCCAGCCCCTGAGCGGCTGCCGATATTTCAGTTTTAAGCACTTCATTTACGGCTTCCTGCACGCTTCTTCCGTAAAGATGGGTGTAATACTCCGACTCCTCCTGCCCGTGGTCGGAATATATTATAACGTCATAATCACGGTGCGGCGACCTTTTGGCCGCTTTCCAGACTATCCTTATTACACTGTCGATGGCCCTCAGCGACCAGTGCGCGAACATTGACTTCGGCCCGCGATGATGCGCCTGCTCGTCATACCCCGCGAAGTTAAGATGTATGACCGGCATGCCGCGCGCGATGTCAATTTTCGCGCCGATGCCTATTACTTCCCTCATAATTACGCAGGCGATTACCCTGAAGGGGATGTATTTGATCTCATGCAGGAGGTTTTTTCCGCCTATAAATCCCCTTACTGAATCCACCATGGCCAGGAAAAATTCCGTCACAGCCAGCATAGCCGCCCTTAATAATATGTGGATATGCATCAGTGTAAAGACCGCTATTGCCAGCGGGTTCGCGGCGGAAAGCAGCGTTCCCCACCCGATTGCGGAAACGCAAAAATGCGCTTCCTTTGCCCCTCCGGTGAATATGTCCCCGTATGCGCTGCCGCCTTTGAGCAGGGGTGCTCCCTTACTTCTTATATTTTTTTCAATTTTAGAAGCGTGCGATGGATTGAACATATTGAATGTCTTTCCCGTTTTTTTATCCTTAAAGCTGAATGCCGGGACGCTGCTTTTTACGCCGTAAAAAAGTTCGCCCTGGACCGCCGGGGTGCTGGAAGGTTGCCCGCTGTAATGAGTGTAATCTACATATCCCTCCCTTTTTAAAAGAAGTTTCAAATGAGGCATCTCGCCTTTATTGATGGCGCGTGTAAATTCCAGCCGGCTTAACCCGTCTATCTGTATTACTACGGCGCCGGGCTGCGCTGACTGCTCCTTTATCACTGAGAGATTCAGCAGTTTTACCATCCACGCGTCCAGGCTGAAAAAACGCCTTATTTTTGCCCATCCTGTATTCCTTCTGAAAAACATTGTGACTCCGCCGGCGGTGTGCCGGTTCTGCCGGTTTGCCGCGGAAATACTTCCGCTCCGGCCGCCTTTCTGATGTTATCAGTGCCTTATTTGCGTTTTTTATTTATCGCCGTACCTGCTTTATTTTCCCCTGCCGCATTGGTTTTTTGACTGCCGAAAATAAGCGATAGTGTCACCCTGTGCGTAAGCCCCAGGTCTCCGTACGGCGCTACGGCATAATCGATTTTTATATCCGAAACTCTGACTCCCAGACCTGCGCTTATTCCCCTGATGCCGTCGAGTTCCAGTTCCCCGAAACCTGCCTTATACCCGGCCCTGAGGGCCAGGGTTTCCATGAAAACATATTCCACGCCGGCGCTTATTGATACAGCGTCCTTAAAAAGGTATTGTGAATCAATGGCAAGCGTTAGCGTGTGCTGTGGCGAGTCCAGAGGCATTATCGCGGCGCCGGCCTTTATGTTCATGGGCAGCGAATACCCGCCGCTGTATCCGGCGTTCTGAATGGATAAACCCGCTGAGAACATTCCCGCCTTAATGAGCACTCCCGCGTCCCCGGCAAAGGCCACGTTTGAATTGTTTCCGGTTGACTGGCTTATTATTTTTATTGCCGCGCCGGCGGAAAACTGCCCTATGCTTATGCCATAACCCAGGCTTCCCCCAAGTATGTAAGGGTATACCGTCATTGTTGTTATTCCATAAATATCCCTTATTGGCATATCCCCCAGGTTCATATACACGGCTTCAAAGCCAATCGTTCCTGTTGAAACAGGGTAGGCCAAAAGCAGCTGGGAAAACATGGTGTCCATGAACCATTTATTGTATGTAAGCGATACTTCCGGCCTTTTTATTGTCCCTAAGCCCGCTGTGTTCCAGTAAACCGCGCTTGAATCATCCGCAACGGCCGTAAAGGCATCTCCCATGGCTGAGGCGCGCGCGCCTGCGCCCATGTCAAGCAGGGGAAAACTTATTGAAACGCTTTCATTTACGGCAGCGTAAGATACGGCCGCCGCCATGGCCAGCGCGATGACTATTATTATTTTTTTCATATTATCCACCTATCTCTCTACCATGAATTTTGATACTTTGAATTTAGTACCTGCGCCAGGCGCCTTTATTATGTAGAAATAGATACCCGGCGGGTATTTGCTGACATCGCAGATAATTGTATTCACGCCCGCGGCAACCGAAGCCCTCTCATATACGGCAATCTGTGTTCCCATAAGGTTATAAACAAATACCTTCACGTTTGAAGCTGAAGAGAGCGTGTATGCGAAAGTAACCGCATTTACTGCCGGCTGCGGGTAAGAGATTGGAATGCATTCGCACACCAGACACGGCGTCGGTACCGGAGTAGCTGTTTCCGTTATGGTAAATGTCGGGGTTATGGTTGATGTCAGCGTTATGGTCGGTGTTGCCGTAGCTGTATTAGCCGGGGTTCGCGTCGATGTCTTAGTTGACGTTAATGTGAATGTCGGAGTAGCCGTAAATGTGCCCGTAGAAGTTTTTGTCGGTGTCGCAGTCCCGGTATTTGTCTGCGTGCGTGTCTGTGTTATTGTCTGTGTTTGTGTTTTTGTCGCAGTTGAGGTGCCTGTTCCCGTTTTTGTGGCTGTCTGGGTTGTTGTATTTGTCCCTGTAGCGGTCTGTGTTGCGGTTCCGGTAATTGTCTTTGTCGCTGTAGGCGTCGAAGTTCCCGTCCCTGTTGCTGTGGCTGTTTTAGTAACTGTTTCAGTGACAGTCTGTGTCGACGTTTGTGTGGATGTCGGCGTTGAAGTATAACTTGCTGTCGACACTGTCGTTGACGTTTCTGTAGATGTCGGCGTTGAAGTGTAGCTGGCCGTCGACACTGTTGTTGACGTTTGTGTAGATGTAGGCGTTGAAGTATAGCTTGCCGTCGGCACTGTCGTTGACGTCTCTGTAGATGTCGGCGTTGAAGTATAGCTTGCCGTTGACACTGTCGTTGTCGTTTCTGTGGATGTCGGTGTTGAAGTGTAGCTTGCCGTTGACACTGTCGTTGACGTTTCTGTGGATGTCGGTGTTGAAGTATAGCTTGCTGTCGGCACTGTCGTTGACGTTTCTGTGGATGTCGGCGTTGAAGTATAACTTGCTGTTGACACTGTCGTTGACGTTTCTGTCGATGTCGGTGTTGAAGTATAGCTGGCCGTCGAGACTATCGTTGACGTCTCTGTGGATGTCAGCGTTGAAGTATAGCTTGCTGTTGACACTGCAGTTGACGTTTCTGTCGATGTCGGCGTTGAAGTATAACTGGCCGTCGAGACTGTCGTTGACGTTTCTGTAGATGTCGGCGTTGAAGTATAGCTTGCCGTCGCGATCTCCGTTGACGATTCAGTCTGTGTTGCAGTGGCTGTATTTACAGCGCAGGGATTTGCTATCCCTATCACGTTTGCATCGAGCACCACTGCCCCGTTCCTTGCCAGGACCCTTCCGTCAACCGTGGCTCCGGTAATAAGTGTTATGGACGTAAGCGCAATTATAGTCCCTGAAAAATCACACGATGCTCCGATTGATGCCGAACTTCCCACTATCCAGAAAATGTTTTTTGAATGAGCCCCGTTTTGAAGGGTTATAAGGCTGTTTCCCGCTGTAGTAAGCGTGGTGGCCGCTTTAAATATGAAGACCGCGTTATCATCGCCGGCGCCGTCAAGGGTCAGTGTTCCGGTCAGCCCGAAAGTCCCTGGTGAGTCATAAACTCCGGGTAAGAGCGTGCTGCCTCCGAGTTCCACGGCCAAAGTGCCTGTTATCGCGCGGCCGGCTCCGTCGTTATAAGCTGTTACCAGGTCTATCTTTGCGTCCTGGGTAAACCCGTCTCCCGCATGGTCTGTCCCGTTTATGGTAATCGGTCCCAGCGTCTCAGTAGTCGTGGGATAGCTTCCAAGGTCACCGTTTAATACGGATGACCCTGTATTGGCAAAACCGCTGCCGTCTAAAACCACGAACCCGCATGCGCGGCCCAGGTCCACAGGCAGTTCTGCTCCGGCCGAAAATACCGGAAGAGCCAAAAACAGCAGCAATGCCGGAATGAACAGTTTCTTTTTCATAAATTCCTTCATTATTTCCCCCTTATACTCACGCGGCTGTTCCGCGCCATTTCTGTTTAGAATTCAATTATGAGTCCGGGGCGCGCAGCCTTTTATGCGGCAGCGCGCCGGAATATATTACTTGCGGCCCGTCATGAGCCAGACAACAATAAAAATAACCGCCAGGGCGAGCATTACATGTATTCCTCCACCCATGGTATATGATGTTATTATCCCAAGTATCCAGAGTATCAGAAGGATCATTCCAACGACAAACAGGGTGTTTATAACTTTTTTCTCCTTGATTATAATTTTCATGGTTTAGTATAGTATTCTGAATCCGAGCCTGACTGACACGGTCCAGTCAATAGTCGGAAGGAATATCACCATGGGTGAGAGTTCTAGGAACAGTTCAAAAGGGTCTGCCGGGAAAAACTGGAGCCCGAGCGGCACCCTGCCCCCGAAGTTAAATACGTTCGGAGCCGGAGCTGAAATGGCCGCGTATCCGCCGATTCCGACATAGTAAGAGAGCCTCTCCGCTATCCTGTCATTGACAATCCACGCGTCCAGGCTGGCCCCTATAACCGATGAATGCGGCATAAAGTTCCACTCAAGCCCGATTACCGGGAAAGATCCGTATCTTAAAGTAAGCCCGGCTCCGCCTCCGGCGCCCGTGCCATTGCCGGCAAGATTTCCGTATAACCCGATCCCGTCCATGGCCTGCGCGGATGTCGGAACTGCCGCGATAAAAAAGAGCATAATTACAGCAACAAATATTTTTTTCATTTTTATCCCCTTGTTTTTATTGCCCCGCGCCGTCAATGGCGCGGGGCCGTGAGTGTTTAGAGCTTTTCAATCAAACTGCGTACGTCTTCCTTTGTTTTGCCGAGTTTTTTTTCAAGCCTGCCGAGCAGTTCCTCTTCTTTTCCTTCGGCGAACAAAAGGTCGTCATCGGTTAAGTTCGCGAACTGCTGCTTGAGCCTTCCTGCCATTTCCTTCCAGTTGCCTTTTATAGTAAGCGCGTTCATTTTATATCTCCTGTTTTTTAGGCCGGCTTTTCCTGCGGGCCTTTTAAAGTCTCATGCTGTCCATTAGAACCCTACGCTTGCCCCTATGCCGATATTGAACCCGCTGAAATCATAAGCAAGGTCGTTATTGGAGTTATCCTTAAGTACGTCGCCCTTCGCGCCCGCCGTGTGGTCTATGCCGAGTGAATCCGTGTAGGTCACATCCGCGGACTGTTTCAGCTGCAGGATCTTAGCCAGCCTGTAACCGCCGTTTAAGTTTATTGATACCCCTGACACAAGCTTGTAATTGATGGACGCTATAAACTCGCCGACGAAGCCTGACCCGTCATAATTCTGCGTTGAACTTGCGGTGACTCCGAGTACGTCATAATCCAGTTTATTGGATGCCATAGCAAAGCCATAGCCGCCGTATATGCCTCCCATGATGGAAAGCGGTGTTGAAAGCAGTTCAAAATTCGTGCTGATACCAAGCTCTACCGGAATTAATGACGCGTTGGCTGTAGCCTTTATTGTTCCAAAAAGGTATTCCGCGCTTCCCGGCATGCAGTATATATATCCAAGCCTTGCCCCGGCCATTATGAAAGGCGCAGGCGCCACATCCAGGCTCAGCATTGCGCCGATTGCCGGGCCTATTGTGGTTACTTTGTCCCCGCCGTCGTTTAGCTGGGCATTGACCTGTTCCATCGCCGGCATTGTGTAATCCACTTCAAGCCCGAGGCGGATGGTCTGAAACGGGTCTTTTTTTGCGTCTTCCGCTGATACCACTGAGACTAAAGCGAAAAGCATTAAGGCTGCTGTTAAAAATTTTTTCATTTGTTTTTCTCCATTTTTTTTAGCCGGGCGGAATTATTATCCCGTCCGGCTGTTTTTACTACGGTTTTACTATTGTTGTATGGTCCAATGAAACCTGTCCCGCGGCCGCGCCCTGTACCAGCGCCCTGCCGTCAAGCCTCGAGCCTGTCAGGCATGATATTGAAGTGCCCGCGATTAACGTGCCTTTCATTACGCAGTTTGTTCCCAGCGTTATTGCCGAACCTGCCACCCAGAAAATGTTTTTTGCCTGCGTGCCGCCTGCAAGTATTACCTGGCTGGTGCTTTCGGTAGTGATGGATGTCGCGCTGCGGAATACATATACGGCGTTAGAGTCGCCGCCGCCGTCTAAATAGAGCATGCCGCCCGGCGATATTTCAATTGAAGAACCTGACTCATAAAGTCCGGGTGCCAGCGTCAGGCCGTTCAGATTGCCGGCGATTGACGTCGGGGTTCCGCGTCCTGCGTTTACAGCGTCGTTGTATGCGTTTAACGCGGCGGTTTTAGCTTCGGTCAGCATGGTGGCCACCGGCGCTGAGTCATCCGATGCGTAAATCGTTCCTGTTACTTCCGGATTGGTCAATCCCGCTATATCCACCCTCGCGCCCGGGCTTATGCCTACATCACCAAGTATTGATGAAGTCGGAATGTTGGTTATGGCCGAGTTTGAAAGTATCGCGTACGCTGAAGACGATCCAAGGACTACCGTTGCCTGCGCAACGGCGCCCACTGCTGTGGCAATCGGCGTGGGTATTGCTGTTGCTGCCGGCGACGCCGGGCTTGCTTTTGAGCATCCCTGAGATAGTAAGTTAAGGGAAAAGAGCGAGAGAATGCATACTACAGATAGAATTATCTTTTTCATTTTATTCCTCCATTTTTTTATATCCTTATTTTATTATCCTTAAAACCACTTTCCTGTTCATTTCCCTGCCTTCTTCCGTCTTATTGTCATACACCGAGCCAGTTTGCCCCATGCTGACCGTTGTGAGCCTGTTTGCGTCTATGCCCTTGGATATTAAATGGTTCCTTACAGCTTTAGCCCTGTCCAGGGAAAGGCCTACATTATAGTCATTGCTTCCTTCAGAATCGGTGTATCCGCGTATCTCAACCTTTATTGAAGGTTTGTCCTTCAGGATCTTTACGGTTTTATCGAGCGTATCATCGGATTCCGGCGTCAGGATTGATTTATTGAATTCAAAATTCACGCCTGTCAGTACAAGTTTGTCATTGGCAATGGAGAGCACATACTTGTCTATGACCCTGCTGTTGTAGTTAATTCTGTCCTTCATTGCCTGGGTTACTCCGCCGCCTTCGGAAACAATTCCGGGTGCGCATAGCTTTGACTCCGCGCCTTTTCCAAAAAGATAATTCACCCCGATGGTGAAAGCAAGATACGTGTCCTGGGCGCTTACCTCTCCCGGGACTATTGTGCCTTCAAGGGATGAACCGTCAGTTATGTGATATCCAAACTCCCCGACAAGATTAAGGTCTGAAGTAAGGCTGAAATCCACTCCCGCTCCCAGGTTTAACTGCGCTCCTGCTTTTGCCGCGTCTTCAATGACAGTCTGCGGATTTTTAATCATTTTGAAATTTCCGCCGGCCCCGGCAAATAAATACGGCGAAACCGGTTCACACGGTACAGGGTAAAACAGCACATCAAGATCTCCGGTTATCAATCCCGTTGCCTGGTTGATAACTTCAAGCGAACCGTTAGTGTACTGGCCTTCCATGTAGGAATATCCCGCCTTAAGCCTTAATCCGAGGTGCTCAGTGAAATTGCGCTGTATTGAAAGGTAGGCGCCTATGTTTGTGTTAAGCGCGTCTATGTTGATGGAAGCGTATCTGGGATAGCTTAAACCGCCTCCTACTGCCCAGCTTTCCGTGGTTAACTGCGTCTGCGCCGCTCCGATACCGGCGGTTAACAAAAGCGCGAGCATTATCATGATCTTTTTCATTTTTTATCTCCTTTTTTGATTCCGGGCAGGGTTTTTATTGCCCTGCCCGGATCGTTATTCTTACGGAAGGACTATGATGTTCTGGCTTAAAGATATCTGTCCGGCTGCCGCGCTCTGAATGATCGCCCTGCCGTTTAAGTCAGCCATGTTAAGCAGCGATATCGAAGAACTCGCGATAAGCGTGCCTTTCATGATTGAGTTTGTCCCGAGTGTAATTGTAGAACCGGCCACCCAGAAAATGTTCTTTGCCTGCGCGCCGCCCGCGAGGATTACCTCGCTGGTGCTTTCTGTTGTGATTGAAGTAGCGCTGCGTATCACCCATACGGCGTTTAAATCGCCAAGGCCGTCTAAGTAAAGTTTTCCGCCAGGCGATATTTCAATGGATGAGCCTGATTCATAAAGTCCCGGCGCCAGAGTCAGCCCGTTTATATCTCCTGAAATCGAGGTAGGCGTTCCGCGCGAGGCGTTTACAGCGTCGCCGTAAGCTGCCACAGCGTCGTCATAAGCCTGTATCAGCATTGCGGCTACTCCAGGAGGAGTTAAGTCGTCAGCCGCGTATATGGCGTGTGTCCCGTCAACCTGCCCGTCGCCGTCAATTAATGCCACTATATTTGACCTTAATCCCGGGCTAATGCCAACATCCCCGAAAATCGAACTGGAAGGTATGTTGGTCAGGTCCTGATTTGACATTACAGCAAAACGCGCTGATGTGCCAAGGGCTACTGTCGGCTGCGCTATGCCGCCTATTGCGGTGGCCATTGCCGCCGCGATATTTGTCGCTGTCTGTGTAGCTGTCGCCGTTGATGTTGCTGTTGATATTCCCGTTGATGTCTCAGTTACAGTAGCCGTTGATGTTGATGAATTCACCACAACCTGTGTGTTTGTCTTCGTCGCCGTGGATGTATACACCGGCGTCCTTGTGGCTGTTTTGGTAAACGTCGATGTGTTTATTATAACCGGCGTGTTTGTCCTTGAAGCTGTAATCCCCGGTGTTGTAACGGGGTACGTTATGCCCTGCCTTTTTGAACAGCCCGCTATCGCGATGAAAGGTACCAGCGCGACGAGCATAAATTTAAAGATGTTTTTCATTTTTTGTCTCCTTTTTAAATAGCCGGGGCTTTATGCCCCGGCTTCATCACTCTTCTTTATGGTAATACGATCGTGCTTGTATCTAATGAAATCTTTGCCGCGGCCGCGCTCTGAACCAATGCCCTCCCGTCAAGCCTTGAGCCTGTCTGAAGGGTAATTGCGGTGCCGGCTAAGATTGTGCCTTTCATTATGGAGTTCGTGCCAAGGGTCACTGCTGAACCCGCAGTCCAATAGATGTTCTTTGCCTGCGCGTTTCCGGCCAGGACCACTTCGCTGGTGCTTGATGTGGTAATCGATGTCGCGCTGCGGATGATAAATACAGCGTTGCTGTCGCCCTGAGCGTCAAGATACAGGAATCCTGCCGCTGATATTTCAATTGAAGATGATGATTCATAGAGCCCCGGATAGAGTGTCAGCCCGTTTAAGTTGCCTGAAACCGGCGCCGGTGTTCCGCGTGCCGAATCAGTCGCGTCAAGATACGCCGCTGTCGCGTCGTTAAAAGCCTGTGTCAGCATTGCAGGCACTCCTGCGGGTGATATGTCGTCAAAGGCGTATATCGCGTGCAAAGCGTCAACCTGTCCGTCTCCGTCAAGTAACCCTACTATAGTCGACCTTGCGCCTGAACTTACGCCTACATCGCCTGTAATAGCCGAAGTGGGGATGTCATCTATTGATGTTCCTGATAAAACGGCAAAACGCGCGGAAGTCCTTAAGTTTACTCCAAGCTGCCCAATAACTGCGGTTGATGTCTGCGTTGCAGTAGCTGTTGCGGTTGCCGTGCTGTCCATCGTACTTGTCATGGTAGCTGTAATTGTCACCGTGCGAGTAGTAACCGGCGTGTTCTGCGGAGCTGTCGGCGAATTTTTGCACGCCGGCATTGCCATCATTGCCGCTAAAGCCAGCAGCGGCAGCATCCAGATTACAAATCTTTTTCCTGTTGTTTTCATTTTAATCCTCCCGGATCTTTCATTTTTAAGCGGCCCGTATCAGCCTTTCAGCTTCAGTTTTCCGCCTTTTTCCATTTCTAAGTATCGTTTTAAAGATTTTCATCTATCGGACTTTCAGCCTTTTTTTATTTTTCTTTCAGCCTCAAGCCAGACCTTTAACTCATTGCCGAGCACATACCCCCTTTTTTCATAAAGCGAAAAGGCATATTCCCTTGCTCTTTCAAGCTTGCCCCAAGGCTTTTCCGGCATGACATTTATCACGCGTTTCAATGCCGTATTAACTCCCTTTTTTTTATCCACGTTACACCTGTCCTTCTTTTGTATTACAAGCATACACAACAGCCTGAAAATTAGGTATGCCGGCAATCCCCCGTTTATAGACTTATTTCAACAGGGCAGTATATGGAAAATGACAGGGGTATGGATTTATTGTCTTTATGTGATTTGACTCGGGGGTATCGCTGTTTTAATCAGGTTTGATACTTGCCGTTTTGCAAAGTTGTTGCGAGAAGGCGCATTTGTTCTATAACGGCGAAACAATCGTGAAGCATTAAAAGACTAAAACAGGATAGCTTCGCTGCCATAATTCAAATACGGCTCCCCGCAATTACAGGTAATAAATAGCGGGTGGCGCGGCTGCTCAGTTTCGGGAGGTATAATATTTTATTTTTGCCATTAATTTTACTATATCGAAAGGCTTGTTCATTATAAGGTCCGCGAATTTCAAAACCCTCATTTTTTCGCTGTGGGTTATGTCTTTTTCGTCCGGAAGCGTCGTCCCAAGTATGCTTCCGGTTAATACTATGGTTTTCATCCTGATTTTTTTTGCGTTCAATTCTTTTAAGACTTCAAAGCCCGTCATTACCGGCATTTTCAGGTCAAGAAGCAGCAGGTCAATTTTATTTTTTTTGATCGACTTTAAGGCAGCTTTACCGTCTGCCGCCTGTAAAACTTCGTATCCTTCATCTTTAAGTATCGCCGCGAGTTCTTCCCTCATTTCAGGCTCGTCATCCGCGATCAGGATTTTTTTTGCGCTCATTTTTTCAGCCTTAAGGGCAGGGTCACTGTAAAAGTACTTCCCTTTCCTTCCTTGCTTATTATGTTTATTGAGCCGTCATGCATGGCAATTATGTCCCTGCATATTACCAGCCCAAGCCCGGTCCCCTTTGTTTTGCGGGTAAAAAACGGTTTGAAGATATTTCCCATATCTTCCCTGCTTATGCCGACGCCGGTATCCTTAACGCTTACGCTCACCCGTTTTCCGCTTATTAATGAGGCGTGTATGCTTACAGCCCCCTTTTTGCCGTCCATGGCCTGGTATGCGTTCGTAATCAGGTTGGTAAAAACCTCTTTGAGTTGCAGCTGGTCCGCCCACATCATCTCGCTTTTTATGGTGCCGATGTGTTTTTTTAATAATATTCTTTTATTGCTGAAATGTTTTTTTGCGTTTCCGGCACACTCGTTAATTATTTCATACAGGCTTATTTTTTCAAATTGCGGCATTTTCATCTTCGAGTATACCAGAAGGTTGTTTATTATCTGGACGCTTTCAGCCACTTTCTTTTCAATGTTAACGATGTGTTTTAACACTTCCGGGCCCTTGACTTTTTTCCGCAGGTTATAGGTCGCGAGGTTTATTATGCCAAGCGGGTTCCTCAGCTCATGCGCCACCGTGGCCGCAAGCGTGCCGATGTCTGCCAGGTGTTTTGAGGCCAGCAGTTCCGTTGTGCGCTGCTGCACTTTTATTTCCATTTCCCCGTAAAGCTTCTTTATCTCGTCATCGGCGTTCTTGCGCGTGGTTATGTCTATGCCGTAAGTACGGATGGTCCCCTCCGCCGGTATGTATACCATGTACTGAAGAAAATAACTTTCGTTTACCTTTATGTCGCGCTTTATTACTTTTTTCTTTCCGCCTTTGAGCCTGCGGAATATCGCGTCTATGCCTTCAAACCACGGATGAAGCAGGGTTTCTTTTGAAGCGTCCGGGAATAGTTTGCTGAATGCCGGGTTTATGTAATATATCCTGCCTGTCGAGTCTATTTCGCTTATCGGGTTGGGGTTAAGCTTTGGAAACGCAGCTATTCTCTTTATTTCCTGCTCAGCCGTGAGTTTTTCGCCGCGTATCCTGATAAGCATTATCCCGTATGAGAGGTCATATACAAGCTCTTCGAGCAGTTTTATTTCCGCATCCGGGAACAGCTGGGGCTCCGGGTAATAAAGCATAAACACTCCGAAGATCCTGTTTATGGACTTAAAAGGCAGCGCTATCATGGACATAAAGCCGCGTTTTTTTGCCTCGCCGCGCCATGGCGCGAAAGCAGAATCGGTCATGACATTTCGGCAAATTATGGTTTTTCCTGTCAGGGCAGCCCTGCATGCCGGATTGCTCCCGCTCTTGCCGTTACCCATTGTCAGGTCTATTTTTTTAAAATACCCTTCATCAACGCCGTATCTGGATACCGGAACTATGGATTTCTTTTCGTCATTTCCCGCAAAACCAACCCACGCCATTTTAAGGCCGCAGTCTTTTACGGCTATTTTGCATACCTTGTCCATGTATGCCTGCTCGTCTTTTTCATGCATCAGTTCCTGATTGGTATTGCTTATGGCCCTTAAAATACGGTTTATCCTTTCAAGCAGGTATTCCGCCTCCGTACGCTGCGTAACATCCTCCATGGCCAGCAGGATGATGCGTTCTTTGCCCAGCACCCTCTGAATCTGCCGCGCGTTCAAAAGCATTGTCCGTCTGCCGATATATGCGAATTCGTGTTCAACCTCATAATTATCAAAAGTGGACTTTTCCGGGAGTATTGTTTCAAGCAATTTTCTGAGTTTAGGTATATCCCATTGTTTGTTTCCGAGGTTATAAATAAGCTTTCCGACAGTATCCGCCGGCTTGACCCTGAAGAACTCATAAAAGGAGCGGCTAGCTGATACCACCCGTAAATCCTGGTCCAGGGCTATCATGGGTTCCCTTACGGTATTAATCAGTGACTCCGCGTATTCCCGCGCGGCGTCTTCGGCTATTTTAGTGATTGCGAGTTCTTTGCGTGTTTTTTCAAGCGCCGCTTCTTTTGCCATCTGGTCAGTGACATCCCTGAATACCAGCACCGCACCTATGACCTTTCCCTCGCGGTTGCGTATCGGCGCGCAGGAATCAGCTATGTCATATTCCTTGCCGTTGCGTGATATAAGAACGGTATGATTGGCAAGACCGTGCACGGTCCCGTTTTCAAGTGTGTCTTTTACCGGTAACGCCGAGGTCTTGCGGGTGTCATGGTTGATAATTCGGAAAACTTCAAGCACCGGCCTGCCTGCTGCCTGTCTGTTAGTCCATCCAGTCATGTCTTCAGCCACGGGATTTAAGTATGAAACTATCCCATTATAATCCGTAGACAGCACCCCGTCGCCTATTGAATTCAGTGTGACCGCGAAAGTTTCCTCGCTTTTTTTAAGTTCTTCTTCTGTGTTCTTAAATTTAGTTATATCGGTATTTACAAATATAATGCCTCCGGGCTTGCCCTCGCTGTCCCTGCGCAAAATCGCGTGGCTGGACACCGTTATCTTTGACCCGTCTTTTTTATACTGGCTGAGTTCCCCGGTCCATATGTAGTTTTTAATGGTTTCAGTTATAAATTTATACATTTTTAAATGGAACTCCGTCCTGAACAATTCATATGCCTGCTTTCCCACAGCCTCATTCTTCAGCCATCCGTAGAGGCGCTCAGCCCCGCGGTTCCAGGAAGTAATGACGCTGTCGAGGTTTATCTCATATATGATATTTTGTTCCAGCACCAGTTCTTCGCTGCCCGTGCCCTTGGTTTCATTTTCCGCCATGTTTTTTTCCCCGTTTTATGATTTTTTTTGCTTTTGATTTTTTCTGGCCGCTTTTCTTCAGCGCGCCCTCTTTCCTGTCCCTGTATAATGCCGGCGTAACGCCGGTTACCTTTTTAAAGGTCCGTATGAAGGATTCGGCGTTCGCGTAAGCCAGCCTGTCCGATATCTGGTTTATGTTAAAACCCTGCTTTAGGAGTTCCATGGCTTTCTTTACCTTCACGGATGATTTGTACGCGCTGAATCCCGTGCCTGTAACATCCTCAAAAGCCCTGCTTAAGTATTTCTCGCTTAAAGCTGCGTGCGCTGACGCGTCCTTAAGGCTTACCTTCTTGTCAAAGTTGCGCTCAAGGAATTTTTTTACTTTCTCTATCTTTTCTTTTATGCTTCCCGTCTCAGGCATGCCTTTTGATTCTTTTTCGCCGAGCAGTTTTATTATGATGCGCCTTGTTTCATTCACATCCATCGGTTTTTCTATGTATTCATCAGCCTTATTTTTAAGGCTTTCTATGACCACGTCCTTTGACCTGTTCCCCGTGAGCATGATTATTTTTACATCCGGTTTCAGCCTTTTCATCTCGGCAAGCACTTCTGTGCCTTTAATCCCGGGCATCATAACGTCAAGCAGCACCAGGTCGATGGAGTTGGGCTTTCTCAGCAGCGCTAGGGAGGTTTCGCCGTCCGCGGCCTGCGTTATCTCATAATCCTCAAAACATTCGCAGAATTCAAACCTGAATTCCGGGTCATCATCCACAAGCAGCAAGTTATAAGACATTTTTCCACCTTTTTACAGCACGAACTTACCTGTTATTTTGATTTTCCTCATGCTGTTCTTTTATTTCCGCAAATGTTTTTTCCACATTGTCATTAATATTTTCCGCTCCGCGCTCCAGATCCATCACAAAACCATCCCACGCTTCGCCGGTTGCCGACGCCATGTTATCTATTTTATCCTGCATTTCTTTGATTCCTTTTTTCGCCGAATCAAGCGCTTTTTTCACATCGCTTTTCTTTGCTTTATTTGCGTTCTTTAAGTTTTCTTTCCTGTCTATCTCTTTTTCCATCCTCTGTATCTTTCTTTCAAGGTCGTAAACTTTGACTTTCAGGCTCATAACCCGCGCTTCAGGCGCCGGCTTTGTTGTAGCACATCCAAAAAACATGAATACACTTAGCAGCGCAACCACATTTATCACTAACTTTTTCATTTTTCCTCCGCGTTTTTGACAATATATTTACCGCATTGATTCTCTGTGATAAAGATACCATTTGAAAACGCGTCATCAAATGACAGAAATGCCAAATATACCGACTTTTTTCGCCTTGTATTTCCGGGCATGGCAATATATAAGTTTTGTGATGGTGTATACCCCGGCAATGTTTAAGCCGCGGAATTAGGATGGTTTGACCGGAAGTGAATTCCTAATATTTCTTCTACTTTCAGCTTGTGCTGTTAAAACATTTTATATCTTTTCCCTATGCTATGTTATTGATAAGTATAGCACTATATTCCGTCATTATATAGTTTTATATATGATATTATCGTTCTATTTTCACATATTGCCGAGTATTTCCAGTGATTCCTTGACATGCGCTTGCATGTCAGTATTAGACGAGAATATCTTCCTTATTATACCCTGCTTATCAATGACAAAAGTCACCCTCCCTGGCAAAAGCCCGAGAAGAAGCCTTTTTATCCCGTACTTTTCAGCTGTCGCGCCCTTCGGGTCCACGAGCAGTTCAAACTGCAGCCCGTGCTTTTTTATAAATCCGGTATGCGATTCCGGGTCGTCCGCGCTTATCCCGATTACCTCCGCTCCCTTTTGCTTGAAAGTGTCATAGTTATCCCTGAAAGCGCAGGCCTCGGCTGTACACCCCGGAGAAAAATCCTTTGGGTAAAAGAAAAGAACAACAGATTGTTTTCCTTTATAATCAGAAAGCTTTACGGTTTTTCCATCCTGGTCCTTTAACTCAAACTCCGGAGCCAGGTCGCCTTCTTTTAGCATTTCCATAAATCCCCCTTCAATTTTAGATTGCAGATTGTAGATTTCGGATTAATGGACAGAATTCCAGTTCTATATACATATTAATCCGCAATCCACTATCTACAATCTTCAATATACCATCCACCCTCTTAATCCCTATACAACAAATCCGCCAGACCTGCTTCCTCAAATCCTTTTTTCCTGAGCTTGCATGCGTCGCATACTCCGCATGGTTTTTTCTTTCCTTCATAACAAGTATGCGTATGCGCCATGTACTTAAGCACCCCGAGGTCATATGCCAGCAGTACCGTCTCTTTTTTATTTAGTTTTATCAGGGGAGTGTGTATCTTTACAGGATAATCCATCCCCAGCCTTAATGTTTTTTCCATGGCCTTTATAAATCCGCCCCTGCAGTCAGGATATCCGGAGTAATCCACCTGCGAAACCCCGATGACAATGTTCTCTATCTTCCTGGTATAAGCCACGGCCGCCGCGATCGTAAGGAACAGTATGTTCCTGCCTGGAACAAACGTTGCCGGCAGCTTGCTGTTTAGTTTGTGTTTTTTAGAGACGGAACTGGTATCAAGCAGTGCGCTGTTTTTAATGGTCTCAAATTCTTTTATTTTAATGACGGTGTTTTTTACTTTTGCGATTGATGCAATCTTCTTCGCACTTTTAAGTTCTATTTTATGACGCTGACCGTAGTCAAACGAAAGCGTTTCAACGCTGCCAAACTTTTTCTTTGCCCAGAAAAGGCATGTTGTGCTGTCCTGACCGCCGCTTAATAATACCAACGCTTTTGATTTCATATTTTATCACCTCATTTTTAAGTCCTGGTAGCCGCAACCTTAAAGATGCCCTTGTGAGCTAAAGCGAACAAATATTAAATCAGTATAATTCCGCTCATCTTGTCGTGTTCCTCACGACATGTTGCGTAAGGCTGGATTTAGCATTCAAAAACAAAGCCTGCCCTTCGCAGCCTAAAGGCTGCGGCTACCAACGTTTTATCAAACTGACCTTGCAATAACAACCGCCCTTACTTCTGCCGCGCCCGAATTAACCAGCGCCTTTGCTATCTCATTCACCGTAGCTCCTGTAGTAAATACGTCATCCACTATTATAACTGTTTTTCCTGCTACATCAACCGCAGTTTCAAAAGCCCCTTTTAAGTTCCTCATACGCTCTTTTCTGTCCAGCGTGTTCTGAGGCGCGGTTTCTTTGATTTTCTTAACTGCATTTACAAGGGGTATTCCTGTTTGCTTTGAAATAAAATAAGCCACGTTCTCCGTCTGGTTATATCCCCTGCCATCCAGAGCTTCCCTGGATAAAGGCGCCGGCACCAGCATATCCGCGCCTTTAAAAACGTCCGGACTAATGCGCTCGACCATGAACCCAGCGGCGACCTTTGCCAGCCCTTTTTTGTTGTTGAATTTCATGTAGTGTATTATTTCCTTTAACGCGCCTTCATAAACACCCGCGGGTTTTATATATGAAAAGTGGTTCTTGCGCTCCCCGCACTCCCTGCAGCCGTCAGCGTGTTCCGAATGAATGGGTTTGGCGCAAACCGGGCAGTTAACAGCCGGAAAATATTTGAGGTCGTCATAGCACTGCGGGCAAACGTAAAGGTGCTTGAAATCCTTTAAATACCGCCCGCACCCGGCGCATTCCGTTGGATAGAACAAACTTAATAACCCGTTAATAATTTGCACAAAACCCCTCTATATTTTAAAATATTATTAAACAAAACTGTAGAGAGGGGGCTTGCCCCCTCTAAAACCCCGGCATTTGATACATATGCCGCAGCAAACGTTTCCTATGAGTAACCATGTTTGAGCGGCAGCAAGCCGCCGCTCTACAAAACCGTATAATCGTAGCGGGCGTATTATATGCGCCCGCCGCTGGCCGGTAGGATTGTAATCCTGCCGTTACAAAATCAACCTGTATAATCCGTTGATTTTTCCTGCTATAATTTCATTAGTGTAATTTTCTCTTACCCTTATTAAACCTTTTTCAACGCATTCCTTATACTTGTTGCTGTCTGTCAATATGGCTTTAATTGCTTCCGTTAATTCAATGGTATTGCTCTCTTTAAACACAATCCCGGCGTCGCCTATCACGTTTGGTATCTCGCCGGAATTCGACCCTATAACAGGCACGCCAGCGGCAAAAGCCTCTATAATCACCCTACCGAATTGTTCTTTCCATGCCCCTGTTGTAATTGACGGCAGCACCAGGCAGTCCATGTTGCTTAAAAACTCAGGAACAGCTCCATGTTCCACATGCCCGTAAAATTTCACCCGGTCTTCAATGCCAAAGTGTTTTATCATGCCTGTCAAAACTCCCTGCATGTTCCCGGCGCCTGCCAGGTGCAAAACCGCGCTCTTAAGCGGCGCGCACGCGCTGACTAAAAACGCCAGCCCCTTTTCCGCCGTAAGCCTGCCCATATAGGCGACATTAAATTTATTCCTGTCCTGCTTTGGTTTTTTAGGGATGAAATCCTGAAGGTTTACGCCGTATTGCGGTATGACTTCAACGGGTTTTTTAAAGTTCATTTCAGCCAGTATGCGCCTTGCCTCTTCGTTTCCGGCTATGGCCGCGTCAGCGTTGAATATGGAATTATTGTTAAACCAGGTATATAAAAAGTTGTGCCTGCGCCTTAAGTTTTCCCAGGTAAAGAACAGGGCTTTCTTTCCGTATTTTTTCGCCGCGTTTATGAACTGGTAAGCCGGAAAATCATACGGTTCTTCCTCTATGTGGATTATGTCGGGGTTTATTTTCTTTACGATACTTTCGGCGTTAAGATAAAGATGCACGCCTTTTTTTGGATTAATAACTGTCGTTTCCGCGTATTTTATGTTTTTGCTTTCCCTGTAAGCCTTGACTTCAACCCCTCCCTCGTTCCAGTAATCAGGCGTGGCCAGCCATATCTCGTGGCCGTATTTAGCCGCGAGTATCTCAAGCTTCTGCTGGTGGTATTGCAGGACGGAACTGTGTGAAACAAAGAGTATTTTCATGAACACCTGATTTTCAATTTTAAATTTTCAATTTTAAATTAAATCTTCAACGCGCTTTTAACACAGTATGGCCTGTCAATAATTGAAAATTTAAAATATAAAATTGAAAATTGTTGTTACAGGTCTTTGAATAAATCCTTATTATCTTTAACCCATTCATATAATTTTTTAACTCCGGCTTCCGGCGAGGTCTTCGGCTTCCAACCCAGCTTTTTTCCTGCCTTTGTTATGTCGCACACAAACACAGGCTGGTCGCCCGGACGCCAGTCGGCGAACTTTAAGGGTATTTTCTTCCCGAAGAATTTTTCGAGGAATTTGATGAGTTCCAGCAGCGACATGGTATTTTTCTGCCCGCCGCCCACGTTAAACGCCTGTCCTTTTACCTTATCAATATTCTTAATTGCCAGCTCATAAGCGTCAAGCAGGTCTTCTATAAAAAGCACGTCGCGCACCTGCATGCCGTCGCCGTAAATGGTTAAGTTTTTATCCAGCATGGTGGCGATGGTAAACCAAGCCACCCAGCCCTGGTCCTCTATGCCAAACTGCCTGTAGCCGTATATGCACGACTGCCTGAAGACAACCGTTTTCAAACCGTATATCCTGGAATAATCTATCATGTACTGGTCTGCAGTGCCTTTTGAGCAGCCATATGGCGAGTGGAAATCAAGTATCCTCTCCTCTGATATGCCTTTTGGAAGCCCTTTGTACGAGTACCTGCCGTTCTTTTTTATTATCTTAATGTCAGTCATGCCGCCGTACACTTTGTTTGTGGACGAGTAAAGAATTGCCGGATTTGATTTTGATTCCCTGATGGCTTCTAACACGTTAAATGTACCCAGCGCGTTTATGTCAAAATCTTCCCGTGGGTTTGTGACCGATGTGGTTACGGCAACCTGCGCGGCAAGGTGGAACACGGCGTCAAAGTCTTTGTTCCTGTTAAAAAGGTTCTTTAAATCGGAATATTTCCTGACGTCGCCTTTTACGAATTTCACGTTTTTATGGTTTTTCTGAAGCCATTTCAGGTTCCATGCAGTACCCCTGCGTGAAAGGTTATCAAATACCCATACCTCATCACCCTTTTTCGCCAGCCTGTCCGCGAGGTTAGCCCCGATAAAACCCGCTCCGCCTATGACAAGTGCTTTCATAATACCTCCTGTGGCAATTTAAAAATTAAAATTTGAAATTTAAAATTGAGAGCAAAACCTTTGTTTTTCATTTTCAAATTTTAAATTTAACTTTTTAAATATCTTACGCCTGATATTTGTACTTTATATACCGCTTCAGCGCGTCGCGCCAGCCCGCCATTACATCCTCGTTAATAAGCGACAGGTGGTAGTTCTTAAGAGCTGAGAAATGCGGCCTAGCCGCGGGCCTTTTCCACTGGCTCTGGCTCAGTACCTGCACGCGCGTCTGTTTCCTCATTATCTTCATTATCTCTTCCACCATTTCCACGCGCGAGCAGTAGCCCTTGTTTGCTATGTGGAAAATGCCGAGCTGGTTCATGGGAATAAGTTTTTTTATGGTTTCCGCCAGGTCCTGTGATAGGGTGGGCGAAGACACCATGTCCTTTACCGCGATAATCTCTTCGCCCTTGTTTATGGCGTCTATGACATAGTCCACAAAGTGGCGCCTTTTAGGGCCGAATATCCAGGCCGTCCTTATGATCATGAATTTATTCATGGCGGCCTGCACGAACTGCTCGCCGGCAACTTTGGATTTTCCGTATACGCTTATCGGGTTTACCGTGTCAAACTCAGTGTAAGGCTCTCCCTTTTTCCCGTCAAAAACATAGTCGGTGGATAAGTGTATAAGCTTGGCGTTAAAATCCCTACACGCCATTGCCACATTTTTCGGCCCCATAGCGTTAATCCTGTAAGCCATGTCCGGATTTTCCTCGCATTTGTCCACGTCTGTCAGGGCCGCGCTGTTAATAACCACATCAGGTTTGTGCGCTTTTACATAATTATAAATGGCTTCCTGGTCTGTTATATCCGCGTCAGCGCTGCCCGCGCTTACAACCTCAAAATCGCTCCCGCATTCCTTGACTATATCAGAACCTAAAAGTCCGGTAGCCCCGAGTATCATTACTTTCATACGATTCCCTCCATTTTTTTCTTCCTCCTTAACCCCTACTCCTTACCCTTATGCGATACCTGTAGCCCTGTCTAATGCTTTTCCTTAACCCTTAACCCTTACCCTTATCCTCAGCCTGTAGCCCTGTCTGATGCTTTTCCTTAACCCTTAACCCTCACCCTTATCCTCAGCCTGTAGCCCTGTCTGATGCTTTTCCTTAACCCTTACCCTTATCCTAAGCCTGTAGCCCTGTCTGATGCTTTTCCTTAACCCTTAACCCTCACCCTTATCCTCAGCTTGTAGATCTAAGATCCAAGAGCTAAGGATAAGAATTAAGGATAAGGGTTAAGGTTTACTTCTTATAATTTTTCTTATAATATTTCTTGTATCCGTCATTTTTTAAGCATTCCCACCATTCCATATTATCCGTATACCACTTTATGGTTTCGGCAAGCCCGTGGGTAAATGAGTACTTAGGCTTCCACCCGAGTTTCTTGAGTTTATTGGAGGAAAGGGCATAGCGCCTGTCGTGCGCGAGCCTGTCTTTTACCGGTTTGATCAAAGATTCTTTCTGCCCTAAGGCTTCCACTATGGCGCGTGCCACGTCGATATTCTTTACTTCGACATTGCCGCCCACATTATAAATCTCGCCCGGTTTTCCCTTATGGACAATGGCGTCGAGCCCCGAGCAGTTGTCTTCCACGTATATCCAGTTCCTGACGTTCTTCCCGTCACCGTAAAGCGGCAGGCCTTCGCCCTCAACTGTCCTTGTTATGAAAAGCGGTATGAACTTTTCCGGGTGCTGGTATGGCCCGAAATTATTTGAGCTGCGGGATATCACAACCGGCATCCCAAAAGTCTTGAAATATGAAAGCGCCACGAGGTCTGCAGCGGCCTTTGACGAGGAATACGGGCTTGTCGGGTCGAGTATGTCGCCTTCCTTTGACTTACCCGCTTTAACGCTGCCGTAAACCTCATCGGTGGATATCTGCAGGAATTTTTTTATCCCGGCGTGCCTTGACGCCTCCAGCATGTTAAATGTCCCTTTTATGTTTGTCTCTATAAAAGCCTCGGGCCCCATTATGGACCTGTCCACGTGGGATTCCGCCGCGAAATTAACCACCACGTCCATGGATTTTACGGCTTTCACAACCTGCTTCATCGAGCATATGTCGCCCTTAATGAATGCAAAGTTCTTATTCTTCCTGAATTTATTGACAGTCTCCGGGTTTGAAGCGTATGTCATGGCGTCAAATACGGTTATTTTATAAGCCGGATATTTTGAAAGCATGTACTCCACAAAATTAGACCCGATAAAACCCGCCCCGCCTGTTACAAGTATCCTCACTTAAAAACCTCCAAGTATAATTCCAAAGCCCATAGCCCATATCCCAAGGGAACTTCGTGCCCCTTTGGGCTTTGGGCTCTGAACTTTGGATTTTCCTTATCTGTCCTTGCGTCCCCACTCGTACGGTATTTCCTTTGTATGCGCCGGCAGCCTGTACTCGTCCGGTTTTTTCGGGTTATAGGTCTCTGTCGGTACGTTTATTACTATAGTTTCCGTCTCGGCTATGCCTTTAAAGCCGTGATATACATTGCTGGGTATCTGTACTGCCGTGTTATTGTGTTCTCCTATGAAAAATTCATTTATTTCCCCGTACGTCTTTGACTTGGGCCTGTTGTCATAAAGAACCAGCTTCAGCATGCCTTTTACCACCACAAAAGTATCCAGCTGTATTTTGTGGTAGTGCCACGCCTTGACAGCCCCCGGGTTCACAGTGGTCATGTACATCTGCCCGAACTTCAGGAATATGTCGTCGTCTTTGCGTATCATTTCCATAAGCCTGCCCCGCTCATCGGGAATGGGGTTAAGTTTCTTCGTTTTAACGCCTGAAATCATGACTCCTCCATTTTCGTTCGAAGGGTGAAGTTCGGGGTTCGGAGTTCAAACGAGGCTCTGCCTGTTCAACTCCGAACTCCGAACCCATAACTCCGAACGTATTATTATATTTTATTCGCCCCTTGTTCCTTCACAAAAACATTTGTTTCCAGCAGCGCTTCCTTTGACTCTCCGGCATCCTTCCACCATCCGTCCAGAACGTTATAAGTCAGCTGCTTTTTCCTGAGATACGCGTTATTAACATCCGTTATTTCAAGTTCGCCCCTTTTGGAAGGCTTTAAGGTCTTTATTATCCTGAAAACGTCGTTTGGATAAAAATAAACGCCGATGACCGCGAGGTTGCTTTTTGGGTCCTTGGGCTTTTCAATTATTTTTGTTATCTTTCCGCCGGAGACTTCCGCGATGCCGTATTCGGAGGGGTTGTCAACTTCCTTGAGAATTATTTTAGCGCCTCTTTTCTGTTTCTTAAATTCAGCCGCAGGGATCTTTATGGTCCTTTCAATTATATTATCCCCCAGAACGACTATCATCTTGTCATTGCCCACAAAATCCTCGCACAGTTTGAGGGCGTCAGCGATGCCGCCTTCGCCTTCCTGGTACCCGTAGTGCAGGTGGGAAAGCCCGAATTCCTTGCCATTGCCCAGCAGCCTTAAAAAATCCCCTGAATTTGTACCGCCGGTTATTATCATTATATCTTTTATCCCGGCGTTAATTAGCATCTGTATGGGGTAATAAATCATTGGCTTGTCATAAACGGGAAGCAGATGCTTGTTTGTTATCCTTGTAAGCGGGTGAAGCCTTGTCCCTAACCCTCCGGCGAGTATAATGCCTTTCATCCTGATTCCTCCTGTATGGTTTAATGTATTATTATAATATAGAAGGCCCGATGTTTTCAATACGAAAATAAGCTGTTTTTAAAGGCTGAAGCGCTTAATAAATAAAAAGGCGGGCTTTTTAGCCCGCCTTTTTATGAGCTTTATTGCAGGTTCTGCCGCTTTATCATGGCAGCCTGTAATATACCGTCAGTTTCGGCCTATATGCCGGTGTCGCGTGATCACTGCTGTACGCGTACATCATGTGGTCGTTTCCGTCTTCCACCGCGGATTTCATGACTACCCCCCTGGAGAGGTATGGCGAGGCCAGCCAACCCTGGACAACGCTTGTATCAAGGGCAAAAATTATGTAATCGCTGGTTGAATTTGGCAGTACTTCGTCGCTTGCCGGTACTGCCGGCGCGGAAATACCCCCGGGTGTCGCCCACGCACTGGCAGATAACCGGTTAATCCATGTCGCAAAACCGGTCATCCATACGGATGAAGGCACATTTGCCGTGTACTTATCAACATATGAAGTATATCCGGCATGCCTCAGCGTCAGATATGCTTTTACTATCACGGCGTTTAGCGGCGCAATAGCCGATATGTCAAAATTAATAAGCGCCCTCTGGGTTACTCCGGAGCCGTTCTGTCCAAAATACATTGAAGTACTGGCGCTGTAATTTGTCCCTGTGTTTAAAGAGCTTATCATGGTGTCTTCGCAGCCCGCGTATAGAGCGTTCGGCCAGACCCCGTTCTGGAACTCCATCACCAGGATGTCGTTTTGTTCCGCCGGGCATGTGGGGCAATTCTTGCAGTCATTGCTGCATGATGCAAAAAACAGGGCCATGGAAATTACCATAAGGATTAAAAATTTTTTCATCTTATTCTCCTTTATTTTTTTTGAATTATAACAGAAACGGCGCAAAATAGACACAGTTTCCCCTATTTTCATGAACTGCACTTCCCGCGGGCTGTTCATTTAAGCGGCTTATAAAATAACCCGCTTTCCGCCGTATCCCATACGTTCCGGATTTCCGCCGTTTTTGGCCTGCGGAACATTCCCGAATTATCCGAATTTACCACGCACATGTTATTTTCAGCGAATTTCACCGCGGTGTCTGCGTCATATCCGCAGAGGTAAACAGTTGTCCCCTGCCGCTTAAGCGCGTCCGGGTCGGTGTTTTTTACAAAAACAAACTCACTTTCACCCGATGTTATATCCGCCCTGTCCTGATTCAGGTTTATGAACGTGCCTTTCCCTTCCTTAAAATAAAACTCGCCTTCTATCAGGCCGGGGTTTTTGAACGGCCCCGACGATGCCCTGTCCGCGTAAACAGACTTTACCCTGAAGTTACGCATAAGCGCGTCCGCATTGCCTTTTTCTGTTAAAGCGTATGTTATTAAAGTGTCGATATTATTTATGCCAAGGTTCCTTAAAAAAGGCACTACGGAATTCTTCACGGCGGTTTTAGACCTGAAGCTGTCGTTTGCCAGAAGCAGTATCTTTTTGTTGTCTTTCGTCTGGATAAAAACAGCGTTTATCCCCTTCGTGGAAGGGCAATACAGGGCCGCTTTTGCCGGAACCGCAACATGCAGCACAAACCAAAAACACAACACCCCGCATAACACATATTTCAGGCTTATTCCCCTTACCTTTACCTCCACGTCCCTGTGTGGCAGGGACATAAATAACATGTAATAGGCTGCCGTAAACAACCACGGCAGTGTTTTTATTGAAATGGCAGCGTAGGGCACCAAAACCATGCCGTCAACAATGAGCATCATAAGCTTTACCAGAACCCATATGGAAGCGCCGAATATTTTCGCGGCCGCCGCTGATACCAGCCCAAACAGCCACATGGCGTAACCGATAATTGATATGGTGCCTGATAAAGGCACTATGACCATGTTTGCCAGTACCGATATTAAAGATAACTGGTGGAATGTATTTATCATGACAGGCGTTAAAAATATCTGCGCGGACAGGGTTGTCACAAGCGTCAGCCTTATCCACTCCGGCATTTTTGGAAAAAACGTATTTGCCCATTCCATGAAATATACTATCCCCGCTGTTGCCAGAAACGACATCTGAAAACCCGCGTCAAACAGGTCCGAAGGGTTAAAAAGAAGTATAAGCAGGGCCGCGGCCGAGAGGGAGCTGTAAACATCCACATCGCGCTCAATGATGATTCCAAAGAGGATAAAATACGACATGATTGTAGCCCTGATTATGGACGCGCCCGCGCCTGTTATTATCATGAAACCCGTGATGAGTATTATTGTTATTAAGGCGCAAATTTTCCTGTTAACCTTCAGGAGCTTAAGCAGCAGGAATACAAAAAACGCTATCAGCCCCACGTTCATGCCTGAGACCGCGAGTATGTGCACCGTGCCTGTAATCTTGAATTTATCATATGTATCATCAGGTATGGCGCGCTGGTTGCCGAGCATAAGCCCGTCGAGTATTTTAGCCTCGGTTTCAGGAAGGCTGCTGTAAATTAATGAAACAAGCCTTTCCTTCGCCTTATATGACATCCTGAAAAACCAGTTTCCCCTGTTTGCCCCGGTTTTTTCGCACGCGGAGTCCTTTGCATATACGGTATAATAGACCTGCTTTAACGCCAGGTATTTTTGATAATCAAATTCCCCGGGATTTTTCGGCCCTTCAGGCGCGCGCAGTTTTCCTTTAATGACAACCACATCCCCGTATTCCGGGATAAAGCCCAGGCTCTTCTCCAGCGTGACCCTGATTTTCCCGTCAACATTCTCAAAATCCCCTTCTTTTCCCCGCAGTGATATGACTTCAGCGTAGAAGTACGCCCTCTCCCCGTTTGATTCGGGGTCGGATATGACAGATGCCGTTATGGATTTTATGGCTTCAGGGTTTTTAAAGTTCTTCAGGTTGTTGGGCGCAAAGTATGAATTCTGAAATGAAAAAAGCAGCATGCCGAGGCAGGCAAAAAGCAGCCACATGAACTTGTCGTCGCGTTTGATAAATAAACGGTAAGTGCCGGCGATGAGTACCGCCGCCAGTATTGCCGAGGAGTAATGGATGTTGAGCATCTGCGCCGCCGCGATGCCAAGCATTAAGGAGGCGGTGACAAAGAGTATTGGGCGGTTCATAAATTAGATTATTCTTCCGTAACGATCAGATATCTTTTCATCTGCTCAAATTTTCTCTTAGTTATGCCCTTAACGCGCGTCACCCCTTCAACGCTCCTGAAAGGCCCGTTCTTTTCCCTGTCTTTTATGATTCTCTCGGCATATATCCTGCCGATGCCCGGCAGTTTGTCAAAATCCTCCATGGAAGCGGTGTTTAAATTGACAAGCAGGCGTTCGGATGCGGCCGCTTTTATCTGAATTTTATTATTGTATGAAAAAAGGAAATTTATTGCCAGCCCGACAACAGCTGCAATGACAATGGTTATTAAAACTATCTTTTCCTCGTTGGTTATTATCAAATTTACACCTCTGAAAGCGTTCGGGGTTCGGAGTTCGGGGTTCGAAGTTCAGACTTAACTGCAAATCCTTCCTGTTTATGCTTGGTATTTCTTATTGCCGATACTGTTATGGCCAAAATCTGCTTAATTTCGTCTTTTAATTTATCTGAAACATCCGCGTTTATTGTCCCAAGTTCTTCAAGCATTTCAATCCAGTATAAGGATTCGTCTGATTCCTCTTCAACAATTGTAAGTTTATATATAAAATCCTTAATTGTTTTTGCCCTGCAAGCAGCCCTATAACCGGACCCTACCGCAGAAGCGCTGCGCATAAGCTGATTGCTTATAATAGCGGTGGATTTTTTATAAGGAAGGTCTTCCAACATTTTTATAACAGCAATTCCAAAACTTTTAGTCCTTTTCTTAAAAACAACTTCAAAATCGCGGTTTGAACTATACTGTTTCATGGCTCCCCCCTATATTTTACCTCCGAACGACTCTCCTTCAAGCCCTGCTCTCGCCCGAACTCCGAACCCCGAACTCCACCCTCCGAACGCTTTACCTTCAGTCCCTGCCTTCGCTCGAACTCCTAACCCCGAACCCCACCCTTCGAACGCCCTATCCCTTAAACTTCCCCGCTGCCTTATCATATCCTTCAGTAATATACCTGGCTATAAATTCATCAATAACTTCAAACTTCTTGTTCAGTATGTCAAGATTTTCATGGCTCAGAGCGCTTAACACCCAGTCAGCCGTATCCATGTTCGGATTCGGCGGCCTGCCCACGCCCACACGGACGCGGACGTAATAATTATTTCCGAGTTGTTCTGATATTGATTTAAGCCCGTTATGCCCGCCGTCGCCGCCGCCGCGTTTTATCCGCACATCAAACTCCGGCAGGTCAACATCGTCATGAACTATAAGAATGTCATTTACCTCTATTTTTTTATATGCGGCAACAGGCTGCACTGCCTGACCTGAAAGGTTCATATAAGTCTGCGGCTTTAAAAGCATGAATTTTTCGCCGCTTATTTCGCCTGCCCCGGATTCAGCCTTATCCGTGTTCTTCATTTTTACGCCGTGTTTGCCGGCAAAATAATCGGCAAAAAGAAAACCTATGTTATGCCTTGTTTTTTCATACTTCTGCCCGGGATTTCCGAGCCCCACGATTAGTTTCATTTGTTTGCCTTTAATAGTAATATATCGTCAGGCGGGGCCTGTACGATATTGTTACGATGTGTTTTGTGTACGGGGTAATAAATCCTGACGAGGCGCTCTCGTCGTCCATCTTGAGGATAATTCCATTATTGTCGGCCGCGTTTTGTATCCACCCATTTATGACGCTTTCATTGAGCCGGAAAGTATACTCCTGGCCGAGCGTTCCCGTGGGTATTATCATGGAAGACGGCCCCGCCGGCGCCGGGTCAAAGTCCCCTCCCGGCGTTGTCCAGGGCGATACCCATGTCAGTGACATTGCCGCGTCATAATTATTCCATGAGGAATAACCGTCGCAACCGATACCGGAACAAATACCCTCGGCCCAGTAATGCGTCAGATTGTAAGGAGTCATACCGAATGCCGCGGTACCGTTCGAATTATTTGTTACAAGCACAAACTCCGCGCCGACCGCTGTATTTGTGACCGCAAACTGCCCTGCCAGGTCATATTTTACAAGCATTCTTTTCGGGTTGCCGGATGACGCGGATAGAACAAAAAACGAAGAACCTCCAAAATTCTTATTTGGGATTGCCTTGTCAATTAAATTGTCCGTTGTACCGGCATACGAATTATCGCCCTGCCTGAGTATGAGGCTGAAGGGCGTGTTCGTAACCGTGGCTGTAGATGTGGGCGTGGCAGTGTGTGTCTGAGTATGTGTGGGGGTGCATGTTATGGTAGCGGTATTTGTAAAAGTGGCTGTTTGTGTCCCGGTTCCCGTTATTGTCCATGTGGCAGTTGGTGTCTTTGAAGAAACAGGGGTGTTATCAGCCGGGGCGCTTGGAGCTTTCTTGGCGCACCCTGCGGCAAGTATCAATCCGAGCAGAATAAATATAAGTGTTTTTTTCATTAATTCCCTCTCTCATTGTTTTAGTCCGTAGATATACTTTACTATGAACACCGGCAAAAATCAAGCATTGCGGTTATGCTCATCAGCAGGTATAAAAATCCGCTTTTTGGCAGCTGTCGCATTGGCGTTTTTTCGTTTACGCTGCTTGTGGCAGCTGCAGGGCGGGTTTCTTCATGGCCTGCGCTATCCGTCTTCGCTAAAGCTTCGGCGGACTATGCTGCGTAATTCATTAATAAAACCGTGTAACCTGTGGCAGCTGCAGACCGGTTTTTTTCATGGCCTGCGCTACTGCGCAATCCATGAAAAAAACCGGTCTGCAGCTGCCACAACCATACATACATTTTGTTCCATCTTCAGCCAAAAAAAAAGGCCCGCGTTTCCGCGGGCCTTTGTATAAAACACCTTTTGGGTGTTATTTCTTCTTTGCGTCCTTCGCAGGTGCCGCAGCTCCCTTTGCCGGGGCCGCTCCTTTTGCTCCTGCCGCCGGTGCGGCGCCTTCAGCGCCTTCTTCTTCAGCTCCCGGTTTCTTGATAAGCTCGGGCTGCGCGCCTTCCGCAGTTGCTGCCGCTGCCGCGTCTTCCGGCTTCGGCGCTTCCTCGATCTTGTGGGAAACGCAGGTGAATATGACCTTATGCGGGTCAGTCATTACTTCGACGCCCTCTATCTTGGGCAGTCCGGCAACAGTGATGTCGTCGCCGATCATAAGCGGCGTGATGTCGAGTTCAAACTTCTGCGGGAGGTCCTTGGGCAGGCACCTTACCGTAATATACCTGGTGATGAACTCCAGGACTCCGCCGATCTTTACGCCTTCTGATGCGCCGGTTGAGAACACAGGCACTTTAAAGGTTGATTTTTCTTTTTCGCTGATCTGCTTGAAATCCGCGTGGATGATCTCGTCAGTCTTCGGGTCCCTCTGGACTTCCTGGATGACTACGATCTTTTCCTCATTCATACCCTTGCCGGTAAGCTTTAAGGTTATTAAAAGCGTCCCTTCTGACAGGTGTTTTACCGTTTTCTCGATGTCCCTGATCTTAATTTCTATGGGCATGCTCTTAGTTTCTTTTCCGTACAATACCGCCGGTACTTTTCCTTCTTTTCTCACTTTTCTTGATTCCACCTTTCCTTCTCTTGTCGCCGCTTCCAAAATCACTTTTTCCATTTCTCTTCCTCCTGCTTTCCTTGACAACGTTCTGCTGTCCGGTTTTCTATTAGCCCGCCGGACCCGTTTTCCGCGCGTGCAAAACTTTAGGTCCGGTGCTATATCAGGACGTTTTTCAAGCGTCCGATAGATTCGTTGACTGCTGCTTATTTAAACAGCTGGGATATCGTCTTTTCCTCGTGTATCCTGGTTATGGCCTCGCCAAAAAGTTCGGCAACCGATAATACTTTTATCTTCTTTACTTCTTTCCTTGCGTCCTGCGGTATAGTATCAGTAACCACGACTTCCTTGATCGGCGACTCCGCTATCTTTTCCACGGCAGTGCCTGAGAAAAGCCCGTGTGTCATGCAGGCATATATGTCGCGCGCCCCTTTTGCCTTTAGGAACTTGGCTGCCTGCACGAGCGTTCCGCCCGTGGCTATCATGTCGTCCGGTATGATGACGTCTTTTCCCTTTACGTCGCCTATCATGTGCATGGCCTCGACCGTTTCAGGGCCGCTGCGCTTCTTATCGACTATGGCAAGCTCCGTGCCCAGCTTCTCTGCGAAATACCATGCCAGCTTTATGCCGCCGATATCCGAGGTTGATATTACAAAATTTTTGAGTTTCTTTTTCTTGAAATAATTTATGAATACCGGCGCCGCCAGCAGATGGTCGACCGGGATGTCAAAGAATCCCTGTATCTGTCCGGCGTGCAAATCCATGGTAAGCACCCTGTGCGCCCCGGCTGTCGTCAATAAGTTTGCCACGAGTTTCGCCGTTATCGGCACCCTCGGCTGGTCTTTCCTGTCCTGCCTGGCGTATCCGTAAAAAGGAAGCACCGCCGTGATCCTTTTGGCCGACGCCCTTTTTAAGGCGTCTATCATGGCGAGCAGTTCCATTAAATTATCGTTAGTCGGCGCGCAGGTGGACTGTATCACAAACACGTCCTTGCCGCGCACGTTTTCATTTATCTTAATCCTGACTTCGCCTTCGGGGAACTTTCCCACGAGCGCGTCGCCGAGTTTCATCTTCATTTCCGCCGCTACAGCTGAAGCCAGCTTTAAGTTCGAGTTGCCGGAAAATATTATCATTTTGCTCTCCTGTTTTTCGTCCATTTTTCCTTATTTACCTGCCTGGCCCTGGCTACTGCCAGCGCGCCTCCCGGCACGTCCTCCGTTATTACAGATCCGGCTGCGATTACTACGTCATTACCGATTTTTACCGGGGCGACAAATTTCGTGTCGCTTCCCACAAAAACATTGTTTCCAATCACGGTTTTATTCTTCTTAAAACCGTCATAATTGCATGTGATGGTGCCCGCGCCGATGTTTACTTTATCGCCAAGCTCGGCGTCGCCAATATAACTCAAATGAGCCACATTAGTGTGGCTTCCTATCTTCGATTTTTTAATTTCCACATAATTGCCGATCTTGCAAAAATCGCCGATTATCGTGTCCGGCCTTATGTGGGCAAACGGCCCGATGTTACAGCCTTTGCCGATGGAGGTTTTTCCTCTGATGACAGTGAATGGTTGTATGACAGTATCCTTGCCGATACTCACATTTTCATCAATAAAAACCGTATCAAAATCAACAATAGTTATACCATTTTTCGCTAACTTTTCAAGAGTTTTTTTATTCTTAAGCTTTCCTGTTTCCATCAGCTGCACCCTGTCGTTTACCCCTGAAACCTCGAGGTAATCCGTGATTTTTGGCCTTATTATTATGGATTTTTCCGCCATCAAAGCCGCAAGGTCGGTCAGATAGTACTCTTTCTTGACCGGGTCCAACTTCACCCTGCTTATATATTTTTTGAGCAAATCCCTGTTAAATATGTAAATCCCGCCGTTTATAAGGTTGATTTTCTTCTGCTCATCCGAGGCGTTTTTCTCCTCGACTATCCTTATTATAGAGCCCTGGCTGTCCCGTATGACCCTTCCATACCCGTGAGGGTCGTCCACTTTTGAGGAACAGATTATACCACCGCACTTTTCTTTTGTAAACTCCATTATAAGTTCGCGCAAAGTGGAGGCCTGGATCATGGGTACGTCGCCGCTTAATATGAGGACTGCTTCCTTATAAGGTATGCGCGCCTTCAAAGCCGTTGAAATGGCATGCGCGGTCCCGAGCTGCTTTTTCTGGATGACAAACTTGATGCCGCAGCCGGCGTAAGCTTTATCCGTGAAGCCCTTAAGCTCGGAATAGTTGGCGCCGGCTATGATGACAACGTCCTTAATTCCCGCCTCATAGCAGGCGTCTATGACATGCCCCAGCATTGGCTTGCCCGCGACTTCGTGAAGCACCTTTGTCTTGTCCGATATCATGCGCGTCCCCTTGCCCGCGGCCATGATTACTGCGCTTACGTTCATAAAATCTCCAGGTAATTTGAAATTTTAAATCTAAAATTTAAAATTGAAACATTAAGCACTTACTGCCTGCTTTTTGGCGCCATTCAACTTTGCCGTTTTTAATGACGCCACTATAATTGCCATTATTTGGCTTGCTTCATCATAAATTGGAGCAATGGTTTCTTTTGGAACAGTCCCTGATTCTTCAAGCAATTCCAGCCAATACTTGGTTTCATCAATTTCTTCAAGCACGATAGAAAGCTTATTAATAAAATCCCTGCGGGATTTTGAACTGCATGTGCTCCTGTAGTTCGATCCGACAGACGTCCCACTCCTGATGATCTGCCCTTCAATAACCTTTCCTTGTTTGGACAAAGGGATGCTGTTTGAAAAATCAATAATTTTCAAAGCAAATCTTTTTGTCCTCAATTTTAAGTCGTTCTTATCCATTTACCCCCCTATGTTTCTGAGCCCTTTTCCTGCTGTACTGCATTTGCCCCTTATAATTCAATTTTAAATTTCAAATTTAACTTTTTAAATGTATTATCCGCCGCATTCCCCCGACTTAGCCTTATCACAACCCGCACATGGCGTCGGCGCTTCCGGTTTGTTCTTATAATCGTTCTGATAAAACCCGCTGCCTTTTAAGATAAAGTTTGTATTCTGTCCTATAAGCCGCTTTATCTCCTTGCCCCCGCACTTCGGGCAGATGGCATGGGCGTCCTGCTTTATGGAGTGTTCGTCCTCGAAAACCCCGCAGGCCTTGCATTCGTAAGTGTATGTTGGCATTTAAAAACTCCTTAATTTTATATTTTCAATTTAAAATTTTAGATTTAATGTGCTCCGCGGCTCTATTATAATATCGCCATGGAATACCATAAATCGAAAATTTAAAATATAAAATCTAAAATAAACTACTTATGTTTATACTCCCTGCAAACCTTAGCGTTGGGCCTGTCCGGCTCGTTGCAGTCTGTCGGGTGGTTGTATCTGCACGTGTCGCACAAAAAACCGTTATCCACTTTTATGATAAGCTTATAAAACGCGTCTTTTATCTGCTGCCAGAGGTTCATAAAAACTCCTGTTTATAGGATTTGATTGATTATATGGGTTTTAAGGGATTTGTCAAGGGCAGCCACGGAACCTATAGACTAGTTTTTTGTAGAGCCGCCGCTTGCTGCGGCTCAAGGTATCCTGTATTAAAACGTATGTTTATGAATAAAACATAATAAATACCACAACAAATTTAAACCCGGCGTTTGAGCCGCAGCAAGCGGCGGCTCTACAAAACCGTATAAGAGACACAGCTTGCTGCGTCCCGCCTTTTATTATGCGGCGCATTTTAAGAAGGCCCGGCAGGGTTAAAGGGGTAAAGCTTGGGTTGGGGGGTATGGTCCCTGCCGGGCCGGTCTTTTATGTTTTTTGCATTTTACGTCCCTGTACAATTTTTAAAATTTCAAATATCATAATGGACGCCGCGCCTGCAGCGACGCATAAAAGCACGTCCCCGGCATGGAGTTTGCCAAACCTGAATAATTCGCGCAGAAACGGCACGCATAAAACCGCCGCGAGCATAACTGCCGCGCCGGACAGAATCCACCATTTTGTTTTATTCGGCCCTGCCGCGATTTCAAATATGTTCCTTGTTCTGGAAAGGTTTGTAAGTATCAGCCCCATGTTTGCCACAACAAGCGTGGTAAAAGCCATGGCCCTTGACTCCTCCTCGCTTGCGTTTATCCTGCCTGAGATGAACATCACGCACAGTATTACCGCCATGACAGCGAGCCCCTGGCATACGGCGGCGCCGATCATGGCCGCGCCGAATACTTTTTTAGTCCTGTCGCGCGGCGGTTTTTTCATGGAATCCTTTTCCTCGGCCTCGCCCTCAAATACCGTTGAGCACGCCGGGTCTATGATGAGCTCCAGAAATACTATGTGCACCGGCATGAGGATAAGCGGCCACTTAAAAATTACCGGAATCAGCGAAAGCCCTGCTATGGGAACGTGGACGGAAATTATATACGACAGGGCCTTTTTTATATTTTCAAATATCCTCCTGCCCATCCTTACGGCCTGAACTATGGAGGAAAAATCATCCTCAAGAAGCACCATGGAGGATGCCTCCCTGGCCACATCCGTCCCCCTGCCTCCCATGGATATGCCGATGTGCGCCGATTTCAGGGCGGGCGCGTCATTAACGCCGTCCCCTGTCATGGCCACTATTTCGCCGTTGGCTTTTAAGGCTTTTACAAGCTTTAACTTCTGTTCCGGCACCACGCGCGCAAAAATATTGCACACCTTTATTTTCACCGACAGCTCATCGTCATTCATCTTTTCAAGTTCTTCGCCGGTTATGGCTATGTCATGGTTTTTTAAGCCTATCTGCCCGGCTATGCACTTCGCGGTACCGGCGTAATCCCCGGTTATCATAACCACGCGTATGCCCGCGCTGTAGCATTCCTGCACTGCGCCCTTAACCGACGGCCTGACAGGGTCGGCAAGCCCGGCGAGGCCGAGCAGTTCAAATTCAAATCCATCCTGCGTTTCAGGAAGGTTTCCTTTTGGCGGCACGGCTTTGGCTATCCCTATCACGCGCATCCCTTCATTTGCCATTTCTGACACTGTGCTCAAATACACTTTTAACTTTTCATCCTTTATCCCGCATAATTTCGCGACAGCCTCGGGCGCGCCTTTTGCCGCGGCTATTAAGCCGCCCTTTTTATCCTTAAGCACATAGGTCACGGCCAGCATGGCGTTGGATATCGGGTAATGCCTGACTTCCGTAAATTCCGCGGATCCGCCTTCCGCTTCAGGGCCGCCGAGTTTAAGCAGTTCCTTAAAGGCCTTTTCCATGGGGTCAAACGGGTCCTTCTGGCACGCCATGGCGCCGAAAAATACCGCTTCAATGGTGTTTGCCGGCACCCTTTCTTCCACGTCGTGCATTTTTCCGCGCGTGTATATCTTTTTTACTTTCATCATGTTCTGGGTCAGTGTCCCTGTCTTATCCACGCACAAAACAGTGGCCGATCCGAGAGTCTCTATTACGGGGACGCGGCGGGCAAGGACTTTTACCTTTGAGAGCCTCCACGCGCCCAGCGCGAAAAATATGGTCAGCACCACCGGGAACTCTTCCGGCAGCATGGCCATGGCAAGGCTTAACCCCGCGAGGAACCCCTTTATCCAGTCCTGCCTTGTAAGGCCGAATATGACAAAAACAGCAGCGCACAAAATCACGCCTATAACGGCGATATTCCTGACAAGGTAAGAGGTTTCCTTCTGCAGCAGTGTGTTTTCCAGCTCCACTTTTGATAGGGCTTTGCCTATCTTTCCTATCTCGGTTTCAATTCCGGTCTTTTTTATCAGGGCCAGGCCGTGTCCGCTTACGATAAGCGTCCCTGAAAAAACAAAAGGCATGTTATCCCCGCCCGGTTTTCCCATGTCCGCGTCCGTGCTTCCTGTTGTTTTCCTTACAGACACGGACTCGCCCGTTAAAAGGGATTCGTCTACGGAAAGGTTCCCGCACTCCACCACGATGCCGTCCGCCGGCACCCTGTCCCCTTCGCTTAACACCACCAGGTCGCCGGGCACCACTTCGCTGCCCGGGACGCGTATCCTTACGGAATCCCTTATGACAAGCGCCCTCGGGCTTGACAGGTCCCGCAGCGCCTCAAGCGCGCGTTCTGTTTTTCTTTCCTGATAAAAAGTTATTCCCATTACCACAAATACAAAACCAAGGAGCATAAGCGCCTCTTCGATGTCGCCCAATATAAGGTAGAGCGTGCCGCATGCCACTAAAAGCAGGAACATCGGCTCCCTTACAACTTCAAAGGCTATCTTAAAGACCGATTTTTTTTCAGCTTCCGGAAGCCTGTTGGGCCCGTGCGTCTTCAGCCTGAACGCGGCCTCATCCCCGGAAAGTCCTTTTTTCATATCAGTATTATTTTCCATTTTCCGCCTCCACAGCAGCTTCCCTGCCGGTAAATTCATAAAGTAGTCTATCTGAATATAACGCGCATTCCGCGGACAGGGCTGTTAGTCCCATCATGTCACTTCCCCGAACCCTGCCAGAGCCATGATAAAATACCCTGAACCGCTAAAACCAGTTCTTTGACGCCGTTCTTATCCACATATTTAAAGAGCAAAATCACGGCAAAAATTATTGCTGCCATAATGGCCGTAATTAATATAACCCCGGCAACGGCAATGCGCTTATCCTTCAGCAAAAGCGCAATCTTATCTTTGTAAGCTTCCAATCCCCCGCCATGCCCGTGTTCCCTTCCGTAGACCTCGTCCCTGTATTCCTCATTATCGCTGTAACCGGAGTGTTTTTCAGTTTTCCCCTTATATTTCCCCTGGTTATCGCGGCCCTTTCCGTCATTTTCAAAAATTTCAAAAATATCCATATATAATGCCTCCTCTGATAAATGATATAAAAAGACTAATGACATAAATAAAACAGGTTTTTAAAAACGGTTTGTGGCTTATGAGTTGTATTTAGGGGGGTATTCTATTGCAAAAACTGAAACCTGCATGCTGAAAGTTATATTATCAGGCGCCGACACGGTTAAATCCTGCGGCACTATCATCTTAAGATCGTTTAATGTAGTCGTTATATCGCCGTCAAAACCGCAGTTATCCGGAAAAATCTCGGCGCATCCGACAAATACAAAAAGCAGCGCCATTACGATAACAAATCCGTTCTTTTTTTCTTTTTTCAACGCCGCTCTCCTTTCATATTTGTTTTACCTGCCGCATACTAACACAACCATGCTTTCCGTGTCAACAGCGCGTTAATCCGTTATTTTATCCATTCCTCTATCTTTGCCTTAATCTCATCCCTGATTTTCTTTGTCCCTTCAAGCTTCTGTTCATAAGTGCCCTCAATCTTAGACGGATCCTTAAAAGGCCAGTGCAGCCTTTCCGTTACTCCTATAAATAAAGGGCAGCGCTCCGCCGCCTCGGGGTCGCACACGGTAATGACATAGTTAAATATCCTGCCTTCCTTGTAAAAATCAAATACCGATTTTGTTTTATTGCCGGATATGTCTATGCCCGCGTCCTTCATGGCATCAACCACTATGGGGTTAAGCTTTCCCGGCTCTATGCCTGCGCTCTCCGCCAAAAACCTGTCCCCTGCAATGCTGTTTAAAAAAGCCTCAGCCATCTGCGACCGCGCCGAGTTGTGGATACAGACGAATAACACCTTTACCTTGTCCATAAATACCTCCGTGTATTTTAGATTTTATATTTTAAATTTTAGATTTATGGTATTCCATGGTACTATTATAATAGAGCCGCGGAGCACCTTAAATTTAAAATTTAAAATATAAAATCTAAAATATTCTACTTCTCAAAGTCATGCTTTATCGTCTTGGCTTCCACCATGTATACTATGTCCTCGTCTATGTTCGTTATGTGGTCCGCCATTCGCTCTATGTGCTTGGCTATAAGTATCAGCTCTATTCCCACCCTTATATTATTACTGCTCTCCATCATGTATGTCAATACCTCCCTGAAGACCTGCACATAAAACCCGTCCACATTCGTGTCCCTTAAGGCTATCTGCCTTGCCTGCTCCGAATCGTTGTTAATCAGGGCGTTTATAGAGTCCTTCAGCATGGCCCTTACCAGCTCCGCCATTTTGGGTATGTCAATGAGCGGTTTGAGCTGCGGAAGCTTGCTTAATATTTTGGCTTTGTGCGCGATGTTCGCCGCCAGGTCCCCCATCCGCTCTAAGTCGCTGTTTATCTTCATGACGGATGTAATGAAGCGCAGGTCTATGGCAATGGGCTGGCGCCGCGCCAGAAGTTCAAGGCACTGCTTTTCAATTGTGATTTCCAGCAGGTCTATGCGCTCGTCATCCTCTTCCACCGCCTCAGCCGCCTCATCGCTCCTCTGTACAAGGGCCTTTATAGACCGCTCTATAGCCTCATCCACAAACGACGCCATGTTAAGGATATTCTTTTTTAAGCTGTTTAACTCCCCGTCAAATTGCCTGTCCATAAAACCTCCTATCATAATAAGCTTCACCTTCCATTTCCCTCCCCTTATTCATAAGGGGAGGGCCAGGGTGGGGATAAGCCTTAATGTCTTGTTTTAAATCTGAAACAATTCCAACTTAAAACTTAAAACACAGCACCCCCACCCTGACCCTCCCCCTGAAAGGGGGAGGGAAAATGTGGGTAAACCATTAATTACCCGAACCTTCCCGTTATATAGTCTTCCGTTATCTTCTTCTCCGGCTTTGTGAACATCTTTGATGTCAGGTCGTACTCCACCAGCTCGCCCATCATGAAAAAAGCGGTGTTATCCGCCACGCGCGCGGCCTGCTGCATGTTGTGGGTCACTATGACTATCGTGTAGTCCTTTTTAAGAACCTGTATGAGTTCCTCTATTTTTGCGGTGGAAATCGGGTCAAGCGACGCTGTGGGCTCGTCCATTAAGATTACCTCCGGCTTTATTACCAGGGCCCTTGCTATACACAGCCTCTGCTGCTGCCCTCCGGAGAGCTCAAACGCGCTTTTATCCAGGTCGTCCTTTACTTCCTCCCACAGCCCGGCTTCCATGAGGCTCTTTTCTATCTTTGCCTCAAGTTCTTCCCTGCCGTTAAAGAGCCTGTTCACCCGCAGCCCGTACGCTATGTTCTCAAATATTGTTTTTGGAAAAGGGTTCGGCTTCTGAAATACCATGCCCACGCGCCTGCGAAGGTTTGTGACGTCTATATTTTTGTCATAAACATCCATCCCGTCAATCATCATCCGCCCGTTTACCTTAAAATTCTCAATTAAGTCGTTCATCCTGTTTATGGAACGGAGAAATGTTGACTTCCCGCACCCCGAAGGCCCTATCATGGCCATGATCTTATTGGCGGGTATGTCGATGTTTACGTTTTTCAACGCGTGTTTTTCGCCGTAAAAAGCATTGAAATCCTTAACTGTTATTCGCATCTTTTCATCCATTACAAACTCCTTTTACCATAATTTTTCTCTTTAGATTCTGGTAGCCGCAACCTTCAAGATGCCCTTGTGAGCTTCGGCGAACAAACAATAAATCAGAACAATACCTCTCATCTTGTCGTGTTCCTCACGACTTGTTACGCAAGGCAGGTTCTAAAGCCCGGGTTTCGCAGCCTTAAGGCTGCGGCTACCAACTCAACTCCGAACCCCGAACTCCACCCTCCGAACTAAGGTTTTATTACCACTTCCGTTCCCTTCTCGCCTTTATCCTTATATATATCGCCGCGCTGTTTATCGCCAGCACCAGCAGTAAAAGCACCAGCGCCGTTCCGTAAGCTATCTCTGTCTGCCCTTTCTTTGAGCCCTCTGTCAAAAGCGCGTATATGTGGTATGGCAGCGCCATGACCTTTGAGAATAATGAGTCCGGCAGTTTCGCCGTAAAAAATGTCGCGGCTGTCATGAGTATCGGCGCTGTCTCGCCCGCGGCCCTGCCGACGCTTAATATTATGCCGGTAATTATCCCTGATATTGAGTTGGGCAGTATTACTTTATACATTGTTTCCCACCTTGTGGCCCCGAGCGCCAGCGACGCTTCCTTAAATGCCTTTGGAACGCTTAAAAGCGCCTCTTCTGACGCGCCTATAATGGTGGGTAATATGAGGATGCCCAGCACAAGCGAACCGGATAAAAGCGATACGCCAAAATCCATGAATTTTACAAAGAACATAAGGCCAAATAACCCGAAGACGATGGAGGGCACGCCTGCCAGGCTGTTAATGCCTATCCTTACCAGCCTCACAAATTTTTGGTTATCGGCGTATTCTGTCAGCCATACCGCTGTGAGCACTCCCGCAGGCAGCGCGAATAAAAGCGCCCCCATGGAGAGCAGGAACGTGCCGAGTATCGCGGGGAATATCCCGCCCTTTACCATGCCGTCGCGCGGCATCTGGGTTAAAAATTCGAGGTTTACCACCCTGAAGCCTTTGATGGCTATAAAAAAAACCACCACTCCCAGCGCTATGATTACCGTCAGAGCGCACAATTTTAGAAGCAAAAATCCGGCTTCCTGCATCGCGTCCCTGGCTCCGATAATTTTCAAAGTTTTCGCGTCAGACATTTCTTTTCCCTTTCTGATAATGGTCGGCTATAAGGTTAAACGCGATATTGACGATAAAAAGCACAAGCCCCATGGCGAATAAAGCGTGGTAATGGGGGCTCCCGACAACTGTCTCCCCCATTTCCCCCGCGATAGTCGCGGTCATGGGCCTCATCGGCGAAAAGATGCTTCCCGGTATTTTTACGGCCCCGCCGGCTACCATCAAAACCGTCATGGTCTCGCCGAGCGCCCTGCTGATACCCAGTATTATCGAGGTGAATATCCCGGACTTTGCCGCCGGCAGTACCGCTTTTATTATTGTCTCCCATTTGTTAGCGCCCAGGGCGTATGAGGCGTTCCTTAAGTCTTTTGATATCGCGGATATGGCGTCCTCTGATATGCTCGCCACAGTCGGTATCACCATTATGCCGAGTATGATAGCGGCGGTCATCCCGCAAAGCCCGGTATCCAGGTGGAATACCCGCTGAACTATGGGCGCCACAAATACTATCCCGAAAAATCCGAATACCACCGAAGGTATTCCCGCCAGTATTTCCATTACCGGTTTTAAAAGTTCCTTTACCCGCGGGGACGCAAGCTCGGAAATATAGACTGCGCTTCCCACCCCGAGCGGTATGGCGAATATTATGGCGCCGAAAGTCACATACGCGGAGGCGACGATAAGCGGCCATATCCCCAGCAATGGCGTCTCCGCCGTGGGAATCCACTCTGTCCCGAATATGAAGCCTTTAAGGGATACGGATTTGAAAACAGGCAGCGACGTTGTAACAAGAGTGAAAGCTATGCCAAGCAGGAAAATAAGGGAGACCGAAGCGGCTACCGGCAATAAGCGCTCTATGAAATTTTTTCTCATTCCTTTGTGCGTTGACATTTGTGCCTTCCTTTCTATGTAAATGATACCCCGGCGCTGTTAACGCATTGTTTCATATGGGTTAAGGTTGTGTTAATATTCTCCCCCTCTCCCCCTGGCTCTTTGTAGTCCCCCCTTGAGGGGGAGAGAGGGGCTGGGGTGAGGGGAACAAAATACCGGCGTGCCCTCACCCTAACCCTCTCCCAGAGGGAGAGGGAAGAATACCTTTCCCTGTGCTCATAAAAAAAGAAGGGCCTGCTTACGCAGACCCTTCTTAAAATATTTTAGCAATCAGATATTACTTCACCGTTACAAAACCCGTCTCTTTTACTATTTTCTGGCCTTCCGCGCCGAGCATGAAATCGATGAATTCTTTTGCCATGCCCGCGGGCTCGCCGTTTGTATAGACGTAAAGCGGCCTTGCAAGTTTGTAGGTCCCGTTCAACACCGTTGCGTCGGACGGTACTATCCCGGCTACTTTCAGGGCTTTAACATCACCTGAAAGGTAGCCTAATCCCACGTAGCCTATCGCGCCGGGTGTCCTGGCTATGGTCTCGGCTATTTCCTTGTTGGATGCCATCATCAGCGAGTCTGTCCTGAGTTTCGCGCCTTTTAAAACCAGTTCATTGAAGACTTCAAACGTTCCCGAGGCGCTGTCGCGCGATATCACGACTATCGAGTCGCCTGAGCCGCCTGCCTGGCTCCACTTTGTTATCTCGCCCGAGTATATGGCTTTTAGCTGTTCAACGGTAATTGCTTCCGCTTTATTCGCGTTATTTACTATGACCGCTATGCCGTCATTGGCGATAATCGTCCCCACCGGGTTCACGCCTTTTTGCTTCGCGAGGACTATTTCTTTTGACTTAATGGGCCTTGAGGAATTCGCGATGTCGGCTGAACCGTCTATCAAAGCCGCGATTCCCACTCCCGAGCCGCCTCCTGATACCGATACGTCCGCGTCCTTGTTCGTTTTCATGAATGCCTCAGCCTCAGCCTGAGCTATCGGAAGCACCGTAGTGGAACCCTGAGTTGATAACTTGTTTCCCGCTTTCTGGGCCCACGGCCAGTTCCAAGCGAACGCCGGTGACACAAGCATGGCAGCCATTACTGCTGCTACTGCGATCTTTGTAAACTTTTTCATTTTTTTCTCCTCTGTATGTTTTTCCCTGGACCTGGGTCCTGGGTCTTGGGTCTTGAGACTATTTGCTTAAAACGACAACTTCGTCTGAATCCAGAAGTAGTTCAGGTTCGCTGACGCCGTGTCGTTTGTTGTATTGCCCGTTGTTGCCGAATTATTCGGGAACTTCAGCTGGTCAAGCTCGTAACCGCACTGTATGAGAAGGTTGTCAATCATCTTGTAATTAACGCCGAGCTGCCAGATGTTTTTGTCATCCCTGACAACTTTTGTGTCCGGGTTATTCTGTATCCACATCGCGTTTACCTGTATCGCGTCCGTCAGGCTTACACCGAGGTATGAGCTCCAGCCCGTGTATACGCCTGATTTTGACGCTGATGATGACGCCCTGTCAAACTTCGTAACATACTGTGTCCACCCTTCTATCGGGCCTGAAGCGTATCCCACAACAAGCGCCGTGGCGTTCATGTCTTTGACCGGGCCCGCGAGCAGGTCGCTGGAGATGTTATGCAGGTAAGAAGCCCTTGCGTATATTCCCGGAAGCGGCGTGACTAAAAGGCTCGCGTTGTACATTTTTTCCGTATTTGCGTCGAGTTTCTTGTATCCTGAGCCGCTGAACGCCGCGAGTTCATACGAGCCGAATCCCGCCGGAAGCCTTCCCAGTATGGCCACCCCAAAATCCGCGCTTGAGGCAATCCCCGCCCTGTCAACCGGTTCTTTGTCTATCAGGGGATATTCCCATGTGTCAAGCGTTCCGAAGTACACCTTCTGGATGCCGAACCTTATCTGGGCGTCTATCTGTTCGAGCCCCGGGACTTTGAGAAAATCAACTGATGCGTATTTTAACCACGCTTCCCAGTCAACCGACGCCGCGGGCACGCCTGTTGTGGTAACATCAGCAGGTGATATCTTAGCCATGCCCTGTCCGCCTGCAACATTGTTTATATCTAGGGTTATGTTGCCTTCATATCCTGTATCCGTCAATTTCCACCTTAAATAGGTCCTCGGCACCGAGAATGAGCTTAAATCAGACCCCGCTTTGTCAAACGACGCCCCGGCCTGTTTTGCCTCGTACCTTAACCACTGGTACCCGTAAAACTTTGACACAGGCTCGGCTGAAACCGTTCCTATCATGCAAAGGACAAAGACCGCTGCCAGAACAAAATTTACCGCTTTTTTCATTTTCTTCCTCCTTGGTTTTTTGCTTCCATCCGTCAAATTGTATTCTTTATTTCAAGGGCTGGGCTTCGGGCTGATTGCTTATATTTCTTTGCGGCCCGGCTTTTATGCCCTGGTTCTTTTTGAACAATTTGTTTTTACAGACAGAAGTATAGAAGAAAGGTGTTAATTAATAATGTCGGGTGTGTTAATTGTCGGTTAAGGCGGGGTAGTTTATAATTATGCTGACAGATTTCAAAATGTCATTGCGAGGAGGCGTTTTTGTTCTTTGCCGACGAAGCAATCTTGCTGCTTTTGCAGGAAGAAACGAGATTGCTTCGTCGCCATGAATCAAATACGGCTCCTCGCAATGACATACTGTAGACATAAATATTGGCTACTATAGATGCGGGGTGGGTTTGTAAAAAAATTTATACGGGCAGTGTTACCGTAAATGTGGTTCCAGTTCCTACTTTGCTTTCAACGGAGATTTTTCCCTGGTGCAGGAGCACTATATGTTTTACTATGGCAAGCCCGAGCCCTGTGCCCCCGAGCTTTTTTGAGCGTGACTTGTCTACTACGTAGAACCTTTCAAACACCCTCACCAGGTGCTCTTCGGGTATGCCTGAGCCGGTATCAGATACTTCTATTATAACGGTATTCTTCTCGTGCCTTGCGTTTACCGTAACGCCCCCTTTTTCAGTGTACTTCACGGCGTTATCTATCAGGTTTAAAAACACATGCTCCAGCCTGAAAGGGTCCCCTTTGACGGCCGGAAGCCCTTTTTCAAGGAATATTTTCAGCGTAAGGCCCTTGTTTTTCACGGCTAATTCAAATATTTTAGCGGTATTGTTGATGACTTCTTCCAAGTCTATTTCCTCTATAACCCCGAGCCTGTCTATCTGCTCGAGCTGCGACAGGGTTAAAAGGTCGTTTACTATGTTTATGAGCCTCTCCGTGTTCTTCCTTATTATCTCGAGGTAGCGCAGCGATTCCTTATTCTTAGTCTCCTGCTCAACGGTTTCAGTGAAACCCTTTATGGCTGTCAGGGGAGTTTTCAGCTCGTGCGACACATTCGCCACAAAATCCCTTTTTATGCGCTCAAGTTCCTTGAATTCGGTTATATCATGGAGCACCATGGCGGTCTGCTTTTTTGCCGATAAAAAGCTTAAGCCCACCAGATACATCCTGCCTTTGATTTCCACCTGCTCTGAAAAATGCCTTCCGGTTTTTATAGCGAATTCCATTATCTCATTGAATTTAACCGGCATGAAACACTCCCAGTAAAAACTCCCGGCTTTGCATTCTGTCCCAGCCAGTTTTCTGAAGCTTTCATTTATCAATGTAATCTTTCCTTTTTCGTCCACCACTATAAGGCCCTCGGCAACCGAAGATATCACAGCGTCAAGCTGACCTTTTTTCTCGGTAACTTCCGTAAAAAGAAGCTTTATTTCTGAGGTCATATAATTGAAACTGTCGCCCAGGGCTTTTAATTCATCCCCGCTTTTTATATTCACCTTTACGTCAAAATCCCTGGCTGCCACTTTTTTTGCCGCGTCCGCCAGGTCCCTGATGGGCTCGTAAAACCTCCTGGAATAAAGGAAGGTCGCCAGAACCGATAAAAGCAATACCAGAATCGAAGCTTTAAGTATCTCGTTGTTTAAACTGTCGGCAATGGACTTTATGTCTTTTAAGGGAATTGAAATCCTTATGACCGCTTTTACTTTTTTCCCGTCAGCCAGGACCGGCGAGGCGTAATAAAGCATATCTTCCTTTAATGTGTTGCTGAAGCGCACCGCTGTCTCTTCCTTGATATTATTTATCACCGAGGCTATTTCAGGCCTGTTTTTATGGTTGTCCATTGTTGAAGGGGCCGCGTCCGAATCCCCGGCTACAGTCCCGTCAGCCATGACTAATGTATACCTGGTATCAGTTTTTTCCCCGAGTTTTTTAAGCAGCGAGTCAATTCCCTTATAATCTGTTTTTAACAGGTACGGGTCTATGGTGTGTATGAGTATGCGGGATTCTTCGCGCAGGTTCGCGGTTTCAAACTGTATATAATGGTCCTTAACCGCGCGGAAGGAAAAGAATATAATTAACGTGGAAAGCGCCGCTGTCAGCAGCACATAGCTGAAAAATATCCTGCCGAATATTGACCTTTTCATTATCCTATTTTATACCCCACTCCGCGCACGTTCTTTATCATCTTGCCGGCGGCCCCGAGTTTTGTCCTTAAGTGCTTTATGTGGACATCCACGGTCCTGTCCACGACTGTTTTTTCATTTCCCCACAGGGTGTCCAGCAGCTGCTCCCTGGAAAACACCCTGCCTGTCTTTGAAGCCATTATCTCGAGTATGTTAAATTCCGTCGCCGTCAGTTCTATGCTCTTGCCCTTTACCAGCACTTCATGCTTTTCCCTGTTTATGGATATCCCGCCCAGCTTTACCAGCTCAGCTGACGCTTCAGTTTTCTTGCCCCTTCTTAAGACCGCCTTTACCCTTGCCGTAAGTTCCCTGGGTGAAAACGGCTTTGAAACATAATCATCCGCGCCCGTGTCCAGGCCGGTTATCTTGTCTGATACGTCGGTTTTTGCCGTAAGCATTATTATAGGTATGCCCGAATACTTTGCCTCTTTTTTAAGTATCCTGCAGGCTTCCAGGCCGTCGGTCCCGGGCATCATGATGTCCATGATGATAAGGTCGGGCATGGATTTTGAAATGGATTTTAAAAACGCGTCAGCGTCAGGGTATTCCTTTACCTTATATCCGGCCTTTTTAAGGTTGACGGACACAAGCTCGCGTATATCTTCCTCGTCGTCCACGACAGCTATTATTTTTTCCATTATGTCCCCTTTCTGTTGATGGCTAATTATACAATACTTTTATAACATAAACATTAACAAATAATTGTTAAATACATGTTAATTATGTGTGCTGTTAAGTTGTCAATTTGACAGCCTGTCATTGCGAGGAGGCGTCATAGTTCCATGCCGACGAAGCAATCCGGCTGTTTTATAACGCTTAAACAAGATTGCTTCGTCGCCATAAAACAAATACGGCTCCTCGCAATGACAGGCTGTAAAGCCATCATCTTAACTGTACAAATTATGATGCAGAATTTGCTCTGTTCTTTCCGGATTTATTCAGCCTTTCCCACCAGAGCTACCAGCGCAGCCTTTTGCCAAAACTCCGAGTTCTGGTTTTTTGCTATTTTGCGTTATTTTGTTTTACTTTTCAAATCCAATAAGCTAATCTGTTTCATACCATATAAGGAGGCTTTATGAAACTTACCAGAATTGTGTCCATATTTATGATCCTGTTTATGCCGGCTTTATTTTCCGTTTCCTGCAAAAAAAATACGCCCTCTTCGCCGGCCCCGGTCTTTACTCCATCATGCACGCCTACGATAACGCAGTCTTTCACCCCTCCTCCCACGTCAACCGCAACCAAAACATCTACCATAACGCCGACATCAACCATGTCGCCGACTTTAACTGTCACGTCAACCGCTACCAAAACCTCCACCATAACGCCGACAGCAACGATAACTTCCACTTCGACAGCAACCCCGACCTCCACACAGACGCCGAAGTGGTCCAATACCGGCGGCACCTATTTTGTCTCTTCAGGATACCCGAGCACCCTCGCGGCAAAAGGCGCCGGGCTCTACGCCGGTTATATATCCAAAAGCGGAGGCGACTATTTCAGCGCTTATGTTTACGGTTATTCCGCGCTGACAGACTCGTGGGCCAGGCTTGGCACAGGCACCTTCTGCCCGAATGCCGAGGCCCTTGAGATTGCGGCGGATCCTGCCGGGACAAATATATACGCCATGGTCAGGACCCAGAGCCCTTATGTTATGAAGGTAATTTCATACGACGGCGCTTCATGGTCTGATGTGGGCGGCTCGCTTTCCGCCTCAAGCACGTCAAATATTTCCGTGGCCGCCTATAACTCAGTGCCTTACGCGGCTTACTGCGAGTCAGCCGACGGTAATAAAATATATGTAAAATCATTTTCATCCCCGGCGTGGGAAACGCTGGGTTCCCCCATATACGTCACCACGCAGGCAAATAACATTAAATTAACCACGGACGGAACCACCACATATGTTTCCTATACGGAATCAAGCGATAAATCAGTGCAGGTATACAAATACACGCAGGCTTCAGGCGTATGGATGTCCATAGTCAACGGCAACATTGCGAACACTCAGTATTCCTCATCATCATATCTCTATAACGGTTCGCTTTACGTCATGTATTCCTCCGCTTCACAGGGCTATAAACCGTCGGTGAAATCCTACAGCGACAACCTGAGCATATGGACGGACGTCGGGACTCCCGGTTTCGGGGCGGAACAGGCTGTCAGCACCTACAGGTCAATATTTGTGGAAAACGAGAATTCAATCTATGCCGCCTATCAGGTCTTCAACGGAGGAAACTATAACGCCGTGGCCATGCATTATAACGGTTCGGCATGGTCCCAAATCGGCACCGGATATCTCACGCCCGGCGCCAGCAGTTTTTTATACATAGTAACCGCCGCGGGCATCCCGTATTTCATGGCCCTTGACATGACGGATTATAAGACATACGTGAAGTCCTTTAGATAACCGCATGATTTATTGCTGTTCACAGAAAAAATAAAAACCGCATAATAGGCGGCTTGAATCCGGGGTATGGTGTTTGGATGAAACCCGGCTTAAATCCTTAATGTGAATTCATCCTCATTTAATCACAGGCAGGGTTTGTAAAAATCAGCGCCGCGCTTTGCTCATCTTATGATAGCTATCTTTTCTTTATAAAAATATCCCTTTTTGTCCGCTACGGAATAAACATAAACTCCCGCAGCCAGTTTTTTGTATCTTCTCAGTTCGCTTAATTCCCAGAAATAAATGCCGTCCTGCCCTTTTATTTCCGCTTTATGCACCAGCTCGCCGCTCATGTTGTATATGCTCAGCTCGGCGCCCGCCGGCAGGTTGGCAAAAGTTATTCCGGCAGCCCCTTTTCTCATGTCGCATGGGACGGGATAGGCGACGACGTCCGTAGATTTATCAACCGGCAGCATGGCCCTGTCAAGCCCCGCCTCCGCGTCCTCACTGCTTAAAAAAAAACCCGACAGGAACACGAGCGCCGCGTTTGCCGAGGTCTCGCCCTCGTTGGACGCGTAGGAACCCGATGACGTGCATACGTCCAGCCAGCATTTTGCCGGCGGTGTGCCCAGTTTGATGAGCGCGGTAAGCGGCGCGTCCACAGGGCCCCCCGCGCCGTAGGCGCTCAGGTTGCCATTGGGCCCGCCGGAAGCCCAGCCCGGGAATAATATGCCGTAATCGAAATATATCCAGTTATAAGGGTGCTGGTTGTAGTTCGTCCCTTCCTTTGTGACAAATACCATGTTCAGGCTGTTGTTGCCCAGTATGTAACCCAGCTGCGCCAGCGCCGTATCCTTATACGCTGTTTTTCCGGTTATCAGATATCCCATCAAAAGGTTGTTCGCCTTATGCATCACGTTCTCATTGCTCTCCCAGTAATAATCGCCGAGGCTGTTCACCACCCCGTACCCCGCGGTGTTCGCGGTATTTACAAGCTGGCCGCACAGCGCGTCTATCCTTGTGCGTATCTTGTCCTTTATTGCCTGCGGAGTTCTCGGGTCCTGGTACAGCGAGAAGTAGCCGAAGAATTCCGGCGACCACCAGGCAATGGTCCCGAGGGGATGCAGGTTCGTGTCCGCGTCGAAAAGCGACAGCACAGTGGGATCTCCGGTGAGCCTGTATATCTCGGCCATGGCCCACTCCTCCTCCTGATATGTATCTGCCGGGTCATTCATCCAGCCCGTGGGTCCCGGCGCGCTCAGGTTCTGGAGATAATACGGGTCGGTCGACGACACTCCCCTGTGGTCCTTGAGCCAGTTCCACGACTTAAGTGCTGCCTCACGGCAGACCGCGGCGTATGCCGGCAGGATATCCTTATAAACCCTGGAGGCCTGCGCCATCACTGCCGCGAACACGGCAGCGTCTATGGAGGACGGCGTCTGTGGAAAGTCCTTTCCCTGAAACGCGGCGTACCGAACATAAGGGTCCAGGTCGGGTTTGGTGCCGAAACAGAAATTGGGCTCAGTGTCAGACTTATGATATACGCTGCCATCCGGGAGCTGCAGTTTCAGCAGCCAGTCAAGCCCCCACTTTGCCTCGTCTAAAAGGTCGGATACCGCGTTATTTGATTCCGGTATGCTGTTCTTGATATTTTTCATTTTGCTTTTCTTGAGTTCATAAAGCCAGAGCATGTACGAGCATGATATGGCTTCCTCGTGGCACCATTTGCCCAGGTCGCCGGCATTGTGCCAGCCGCCGCTTAAGTCCCTTGTTCCTGTTCCTCCGCGTATGGTGTCCGGCGCGGTATGGCAGGCGTTGCGCTGCAGCCCGGTTATGGGGTCATCCACGGAAGTACCGCAGCGTATCAGGTAAAAACACCTGAGCGCGTCTTTGAAAAGTTTGTCATATACGTTTTCCGCTATCCTGAAGGTAAAGCTTTCCATGCCGTTTATTTCCGCATGGTAGGTGCCCGGGACTGTCAGCCCTGAAAAATCAGCCTTATATACGCCTTCGCCGGAAACCTGCCTTTCGTCGACGGGAGCGCCTGTTATCGTGCCGGTAAAGGCGGTATTGCCGCCTGCGTCAAATATCCTGAAAGTGTCGTTTGCTGAAGCCGTATTTGTCACCACAGTAAAATACTTTTTTTCAGCCGGCAGGTATCCAAGCTGGTTTACCTTTGGCTGCAGGATAATCACGTTGGGGTCGGCCAGGGGCGCGCCTTCCGCCTGCGTGTAAAATTCCACATTGTCAAAATACAGCGCGCCAGTCTGGCCCGGCGCCCCGGAGGCGGTAAACCCTATAGAGAAAATTTTCGCGGGGTCCCAGACCTGATGAGTCCCCCATGTCTGGGCAAATCCGGAAAAAGGCAGTTCGTATAGCTTCCAGGAGGAAGTCAGGGTTATAGACACGGAATAGTGGTTGTTATCGGCCCTTGTCTCTTCCTCCCCGGCATATACCGCGTAATCGCCGCTCCCCTTCGCGTAAAAACGAAGGCCGTAATATGCGCTCATGTCGACAGCAGCCCATGAAGAATTCAATCCGCAGGCCGTTCCCGCAAAAAGGTCCGTACTGCCGGATATCATCTCCCAGTCCATACGCCTGCTGTAACTTCCAGCGTACGCTGGCGCGGAATCAGGGATAAATGTTGCGGATGAATGGCCGTCATTATAGGTTATCCAGTTCCCGTTGAGCGTATTTACGGCCGTACCCGTCTCAGCGTCGTCGATGAGCAAGGCGGCATGGGAACTTACAGTGATAAGCACTGCAAGAAAGAGTAAACCGATCCTTTTCATTTTAACCTCCGGCCTGGCGTTGTTACACCTGTATAATGCGTGAAGGCCGGAATGGTTGCAAGTATTCAGAGTTGCATAAAGGTGTCAGTGATGACAGGCAATTCTTGTTCTACACACTTTGCGTAAAAATCCCGCCGGGACCCTGCTTGAGGTGTCGGTAATCCGGTGTTCGCCTTATTGCGGTTTGTGCCGCTACAGCACCCTCTCCCTCGAGGGAGAGGGGATGCGTTTATATGGCCTGCTCAAAAAGCGGGCGATTCGTCCTTCAATAAACTCAGGACAAGTGAATCACCCCTACGAGGGAAAGGCAAATCATTATAGCCAACTGTGAGAGGCAGGACAAGCCGCCTCTCTACAAAAGACACTGTAGAGCGGGGGCTTGCTCCCGCTTACGAAGACGGGTCATGGTATAGAGCGCCCGGCATAAGAATTAAGGATATGATTAAGATTAAAAAGCCGCGAACTAATTTAATACGATAAAAGGCTGGGTGTTGGAGTATACCTGCTTCCCGTCCTTTTCAAGCGTCACATTCACCACATACCATCCGTTTGCCATGTCCTTCAAGGATATGGCATATATGTTCTCAGGGGCCGCGTCAAGCGCGGTCCTGCTTATCAGCCTGAATGACCCGGTGTAAAGGCTCACCGACACTTTCGTGCAGGACCTGGAGTCCGGCAGGAATATGTTCATGTGCCCTTTTGCCGGGTTCGGATAAACCAGCGGGGGTTTGCCAGCCTCGGGCGCAAGCCCCGCGGCCGGGGTCGGCGTCATGATTGGCGTGGGCGTGGCTGTGGGCCCTGCTGCCGCGGTCATGGTCATTCCTTTTGCAGCGAGCACTATTCCGTTATTGAGGGTATACGGCGCTGTCCCGAAGTTCACGCACACCCTTGTCCCGTCTGAAAATTCCGTGCACTGCACGGAGTGGTCCGCTGTTATGAATTCGTGCTTTGTCATGGCCTCATACCCCACCCTGCGCGTGACAGCCGTGGTTAAGTTAAAGCTTTGCACGAACCTTGTTTTTTTCGACGCCCAGATGGCCGGATCCATTATATATAATGGAAGCGTTCCGTAGAGGCAGTTATACAGGTCCTTGTCGTCCCACAGCTCGGGTATGCGGTTGCTTGCGTCGCCCCAGTACCACGTGGTCACCACACAGTCGTGGTAGACAAGCTCGAATAAGGGTATCCTGTAAAATGGCCCTGTCTGAAAACGCAGGTAATCCGCGGAAGGCGCGATGTATGTGGTCAGGTCATAACCGGCGTTAGGCACGCGGTAATCCGCGATGGACATCATACCCTCGAAGTAGTGCACATATGGCGCTCCCCAGTCTATGCCCGTCTCCGAGCCTGTTATCATGCCGTAATAATCCTTGATCCTGGCCAGGAGCTGGCCTTTGTAGTTCCTGTCGTCGCTCCTGGTCGTCGGGTGGTTCGGGTCAAAGCATTCGTTGAGTTCCGTGGCCGTGGTCGTGTCTATGAACCGCGCCCTGTAATTATGCGTCGAGAGATTTCCGGGTATGCGGGTGTCCGCCCAGTATATTTCCCTTGGCGAGCATATCTTTCCGCCCTGATATCCGACGCCATTGACCATGTCCAGCCATCCCGGCACTATATTTCCCTGCCAGTCGCGCACAAGGTCGTTGGGCCAGCCTATGGTCTGTTCCCATGATATCCCGTTTGCCGGGTCAAATGAATCCTGGTAAATATCGTAGGTGCCTGTGAGGTAACCCATGGCGTTCATGTCATCGACTGCCTGGCCGGAAGCCTCCTGGGACCAAAGCACCCTGTCAAATCCCGAGTTTTTAATTTCAGTTGCCGCTGCTGTGCAGTTTAAGTCCTTCGACCAAATCGGCGCGTTTTGCCACCACCATATGTCTGCCGCGCCCATTAAAAGATCAAGGTTCGGGTTCGCTGCTTTTTTCTGAAGGAGCGTCACTGCCTTGCCGTGCAGCGCCGCGTAATTCCTGTAAGCCTTTGCCAGCGACACATACCCGCCCGCGTCTTCCAGGTGGACCTTCATGGACCTGTCATATGTGAATGCCCCTTTTGACGGCTGCCACACCACCTGCCACGCGGAAGTGTTCCCGCCCGCCGGCGCCGTGTACGTCACCCCGGCGTCGTCAGGCGTTTCTATTATGTATAATATCCCCCTGGCGCCGTCCGTTAACCCCAGCATGGGCATGCAAAAGCCAGAGTGTCCCATGTAAAAATATTTTTCAAAAGGCGGCATGTAATACGTGTCGTTGGAAGGTATCAAAAGCCCTTCGTTCTGCGGCAGGACCCAGGATGTGCCCGGTGCCGACTCGAGCCTGCCCGGGAATGCCATGTCGCCCATGACCGGCCCCGACATGGTGAATTTCATGGTGATGTCGCCTGAGGAATCTATGGAAACAAGTTCGTCCACCACAGCGCCAGACTCAAGCCGCATGTCCAGGGAACTTGACGTGGGAGTGATGGCGGTAAGCGAAGCGTTGCCCGGACCGGACATGATGAATCCCGATGGCCATGATTGTTTTTTTATTTCGAACTTGCCGGTGGCGCCGTTATAGGCCAGCGATGTCCCGCCGTTGCTGATGGTGAATACCTGGCCGCTTATATCCAGGGGCTGGACAGCCGCAGCGGTCCTCTCCAGGTCCGCGTCGTCAAAGTAAACGTCGCACGCGCCAACCCCCATGAACCTGAACTGTATGTTGGCGCAGTTGGGCGGCACTACGAAAGTTGTCTGCACCTGCTGCCAGTCAAATACTCCTGTACGGGACTGATACGCGTGCGACCAGTTCAGCACGTTATTCGATGAGTCCCTTGTTGTTACTGAAAATTCCACCTTGTTGGTGTTTGTGACAGTTTTTACCCATACCGAGTAGCTCCATATCTCGCCCGGGGTGACCGTCATTGACGCGGCATAAGGCAGCGACCAGTCCTGAGAGCCCTGGTAATTGACGTCCATAGAGTAAGCCCCTGTATGGGCATATGTATTTGAGGCCGAAGCTGTACCGGGCCCGCTGTCCCGCATCCAGAAAAATCCCCATGAGGACAGGTTCCCTGTTTCAAAGGATGGATTGGTTGTGAGGTAATTGGCAAAGGCGGAAACGGACAAAGTCAAAATAAACATTAAAATCGCAAGGGTCTTTTTCATGGCCGCGCCTGCCTTTCAGGTATATGCTTCTCTATTATATAATGCGCCAAATCAAAAACCGTTGCGCGGCCTGTTTGATAGTTCCGCCTGTCCAAACGGACCTTCCTTATCCTTATACTTAACCCTTATCCTCAGCACTTAGATCCTGCTTTAAAGGGCTAAGGGTTAAGAGGCGACCAGTGTTCTTATTTTATCACAATGACCGGCTGCGTGCTGCTGTATATGGTGCTGCCCTTGCGTGTCAGGACTACCCTCAATACGTACGAGCCGCTTGCCAGCCCTTTTGTCTCCATTGAATATATGTTTTCAGGGTTTGCGCCATGCTCTGACCTGCGTATAAGCCTGAAAGAGCCGGAATACAGCGTAACTATGACTTTATCCGCGCCTCTGTCATCGGGCAAAAATACATTGACCAGGCCTTTTGACGGGTTAGGGTAAATATGCGGGGGTTTGCCGGCCCCGGGAATAAGCGCGGATGCCGCTTGTGTCGGAGTTATGGTGGCTGTGGGCCCGATAACAGCCGGAGTGGATGTCGCCGTGATTACCGCTGTGGGGGTTTTGGTGAAGACCCGGAATGATATCTCGTCGGCGCACATTTCCTCATAGCCGCCGTTGTTCTGCGTCTGGAACTGCACCCCGAGTATGTCAGTGCCGGTCCACGCGACAGGCGTGGTAAGCCACGACGGCTGTGTGAGCGACGAAAATGGGATCGTATAACGCGTCCAGCCCGTATTTGCCGTGAAATCATATCCGTAATGCGCGGAGTCGCTGCCCGTGGATGAAGCCGAGAGTATTATCCTTTTTTGCGATGCGGCGTCGCCCTTAAAGTAAAAATCAATAGCGTCATAACCGGAGAGGTCCACCGGCGACCATGACGGGCTAAGCGTGCAGTTTACCCCGAAACCCCAGTTTCCCGCGGCCACTGTGCCGGTTATCTTAAAATAACAGTTCGTGCCTGCGGCTCCAGCCCCATCGCATGTCATGCCCGGAGCCATATAAAAAGATACCCCGTCGCCGTAAGCCGACCATGTCCCGTTCCATAAGTCCGTAAGGTTCCCGTCCTCGCAGTTGTCAAGCATTGTCCCGGCGTTCACGTCCGGTGTCGGCGATATGGTCGGAGTGGGCGGCTGCGTGGGCGTGACGGAGGGCGTCAGGGTTTCCCTGGAAGCGTCGTACATGGTTATTATTTTTATGTTATAAGCCGGGACGTTCACGGAAAAAGCGGGTGCGGCGTTGCTTATCTGCGAGTCCACCGGCGCCAGGTCCGGATCGGCGTGGGATGTAAGCTGCGTGGACACCCATGAGTACTGCTGCGGCGAAAACGACATGACATCGGCCGAGGCAAGCGGGGTAAAACCCGTTATGGCCAGGTTCGCGTCCACGCTGTTTACCGGGTCGGTATTTACCAGCATCACGGATAGTTTCCTGTCTCCACGCTTGTCAGCGTAAACCCTGAAAGAAGGCAGGGTCGAGGATGACGAGACAAGGGTATTTCCAAGGGAGTCTGCGGCTGCGAACCTGTTGTTGAGCATCCATAAACCCCAGTAGGACGACCGAGGCTGGTTCTTAAACTGGCTGTACTGTCCGGTTAAGGTCCCGTTCTCGATGGCGCCAAGGTCGCTGTATAATCCGGGGGCCTGGCCCATGCCCGGGTTTCCGAAATCCGTGAATAAGAACCCGTAATCCCCGCCGTTCTTTATAAAACCGAGCATGAACAAAGGTATGAAAAGGCTGTTGTAATAATTGTTGGTATACCTGCTGTCTATGCCGTCATTGTATTCGGTGAGCCATATTTTTGTCTTCTCCGGCCCTCCGCAGTATGTGTTTATCCAGTCATTAAGCTTCCCCGCGCCCGAGAGTTCCAAGTCCCATGTATTTGTGCTTGCAAGCACAGAGGCCTCGGACGGCGGGTTGTATGCCGCGTACCTGTGTATGGATATCCCGGTTATTATGTCCGATCTTCCCATGGACTGGAGCCCCTTTAAGAACGACTCGATATAGTGGTCGCTGCCCGACGGGTTCCCGGATGCGTTGCATGTCACGTTGCACGGATCATCAGCGGAACAAAACTGCGGCAGCACCGTGATCGACGGGTCCACGGCCTTCATGGCGTCATAAAAGTCCACAAACCTCCTGGAGTAGAATTCGGGGCCTGCCGGGCCGCCCGACTCCCAGTTGCCCCAGTTTTCATTCCCTATTTCCCAGTACTTAATTGCATAACCCTTGTCCACGTTGGCGTAATACACCCAGTCAGCGGCCTCCTGCGTGGTGCCTGTGAAAAAATTTATTGTTATAAGCGGCTCAGCCGCCGGCGTAAGCGACCTGCATACGGTCATGAAGCGCTCAAAGTCATAACCCGGCGTCCAGTCCGGCCGGTCGCCATATGACATGGAGGATGTCACAGTACCGGTCTGTGTTACCGGGTCGTCGCTGTTGACCGATACCTGCGCCGCGCCGTTGTATACCTTTATGTCCTTTATCTCATATTGCGTTCCCGGAGACGGCGCGAGGCATAGTATCCTGATGAACTTCGCGCTGACCACGGAAAATGAACGGTCGTCATGTCCTCCGGTCCCGCTGAGGGTCCCCGGCGACGTGTCTTTCCATGCCGTGTCGTTATATATCCACGCGTCGTACGAACCCGGCCAGTTCGCGTTCGAATATTGCACCTTGTACTGGGCGGCGTAGTCCGCGCCCCACTCTATGACAACCCTGTCGCATACCACAGGCTGATAGGAGGATGTCTGTATGTTGAGGTATATCCACTGCGGCCCTGTCTCGCCGGCGAAACTCTTCCACGATGTGTTCATGTCCGTATCGGTTACGTTCCCCTTGCGCCCGTATATGAGGGATGTCGTGCCCCTGAAAACCGGCTTGACCTCGAACCCGGCGGCGAAGCCTGACGGCGAGGGGCTCCCGTTCACATGCCATATATTATCCGTGTCATAATAGCCGCTGCCGTTCCAGTGATAATTGTTGGAGTGGGACCCGCCCGGGAACCGGATGTACCTGATGCCGGCGCGCTGGAACTGCCATGCATTGCCCTGGACGATGCCTGCGCCGTCCCATATGCCGGAATTGATGGAAAAAGCCGCGCCTGGGGAGAAATAATTGATATCAGAACCGTAATCCACGCTCACGCCGGCAGTTGCGGCGAACAAATTGAGCGGGAACGCGAATAACAGCGCGATCAGGGACCTTTTCATAAGCACGGCCTCGTTTCTTCCCTTTTTAGGCATAATCATGCCTCTTCTATATTATAGAATGCGCCCCCGGCCAAAAACGTTGCAAAAAAGACAATTAAAATACCTCAAGTGTATATGGAATTCACTGGTGTCGGACCTTGTAAATTGACTTTTCAATTTTCAAACCCTTAAAAAAATCCTACAACCGTCTTTTCAGCGTCCTTCAGCCATTTTTTTCTGTCTGCGGCCGCGCTTGTTATTATGACGCCGTAAATCTTTCTTTTAAAATCTTTTACCCCGCACAGGCCGAACACGCAGTTCTTCCAGATGGTTTCAAGCGGATCGCCGAACACTTTCTTTTCCCTTATGGCTTTTGTATTTGAAGTGTTAAATACCATGGCCTTCTTAGCGCCAAGCAGTCCCACAGGCACGCCTTCGCCTTTGTCCTGCCCTACAAACTTATAAGCGACACCCGCCCGTATGACCCTGTCAATCCAGCCTTTAAGAATAGCCGGAGGCCCGCCCCACCAGTTGGGGTGAACGATTATAATCCCGTCAGCCCGGGACAGGTCCCTGCAATGCTTCTGTATTATAGCGGGAGGTTTTGCGCCGCTTTGATCCTCGCCTTCCTCCAGCACAGGAGGGAATTTTTCCAGGTAAAGGTCATGCAACACAACCCCGCACCCCTTTTCCTTCAGCGCCTTTGCCGCTGTCCGCGCTATGGCTTTACAAAAACTGTTTTTGTTCTGGCTTGCAAGTACAATTAAAATATTCATCTTGTCTCCTTTTATTTGAATCATAAATCAAACAAAAATATTTTTTGCTGCCTTTTTAGTCGTCGTCGTTTATTTCGTAATATATATCTTTCCTGCATGCGTCTGACCGCTTGATAGGTTGTTTATCACGTAGTAGTATATTCCCGGGGAAACAATAAATCCCGAAGTATTCTTCAGATCCCATCGAACCATTATGCCTTTGCAATACATGGTCCACACCCTCTCTCCGCTTAAGGTATATACGTGCACATTTGATCCGGGTGTTATATTGCCGAATTTCATATTTTTGTACGCGAGAGAAAGCTTGAACGGATTCGGGTACACCACAGGCACCGCGCCCGGGTAAAAACACTGCCCGGAAGCAACAGGTTCATGCCTCAGGCCTAAAACATCATGCGCCGGGTCTTTATAGTCGCACATAAATATATTCTTAAAAATACCGTCCGGGGGCATAACGCTTATTGAGACGGTTATATCTATGCCGACACGGCCTCCCGGAAAAAGGTTGTATGATGCCGGCAGGTCCCATTTGTAAAGATTGCCCGTAACGGTAAGGTATTGGTTAAGCCCCGCTGATATCACAGCAAGCCCGTCAGGGATGGTGTCCCATATGCTGATGTTTTTCGCCTCATGACTGTCATTGTTTTCAAGTAAGAGCGTATAAGTATAAACCGCGCCGACAGCCACATCCTCACCTCTTGCGGTCTTCAGCGCTGTCAGGTCCACACTGTAGTTCGCGGCAACAGGGGTATGTGTCGCAGTGGGTGAATTTGCGGCAGATACCGTAATTGTTTTTGATGGTGTAGCCGTCTGTGAAGCGGTGCGCGATGATGTGGCTGTAATTGTGGATGTGGCTGTTTTTGTCGCAGTCGGCGTATCTGTCGGCGTGGATGAAAGTGTAGCCTTTTCGGTCGATGTATAACCGGGAGTTATAGTCCCGGATGCCGTCATGGTGCATGATGCCGTATATGACGGTGTGGCTGACAGGGTATAAGCCGGAGTTTTGGTATATGTAGGAGTATTTGTCCGGGTGTATGAGGAAGTATTTGCAGGGCTTGTAGTGCTTGTTGCGGTCGCGGTAATGGTAAATGTCATCGAGCATGTCGTAGTAGGCGTCCAGGAAGCGGTATGCGTGGGTGTCTGTGAAAAAGTATGCGTAAGCGTATGTGTATGTGTAAAAGTAGGGGTCGATGTTTGTGTTGTTGTCTGAGTGATTGTCGGTGTAGTACACGGCCCGAATTTTTGCACCCTGTTATTATCCCGGTCAGTAACATATATGTACCCGCTGCCATCCACTGCTATTCCCGAAGGAACATTAAACTCACCGGGCCCGCTCCCCATGGACCCCCACTTTGTTATATACGCGCCTGTGCCGCTGAATACCTGAATCCTGTAATTATATTCATCCGCGACATATACATTGCCGGCGGTATCCACTGCTATGCCGTACGGCCCCGTAAATTCGCCGTCTCCGCTGCCAGCCGTGCCCCACTGCGTTATATATGTTCCGGCACTGCTGAATTTTTGTATCCTGCTGTTGCCCCAGTCAGCCACAAACACATTTCCCGATCCGTCAACCGCTATGCCGTAAGGCCCGTTAAACTGGCTGTTCCCCGGGCCTAATGTCCCCCACTGATTCAGATAATTGCCGAGACTGTCAAATTTTTGTATCCTTGCGTTTCCCCAGTCGCATACATACACATTTCCAGAAACATCCGTCGCAATCCCCGTAGGGTTATTTAACTGCCCGTTACCTGGCCCGGGTGTTCCCCACTTGCCCAGGTAATTTCCGGCGCTGTCAAATATTTGGATCCTGTTATTTCCAGAATCAACCACATACACATTTCCTCCGGTTCCCATTGCCATACCGTATGGGCCGTCAAACTTCCCATTGCCGGTGCCGGCCCCACCCCATTGCGACAAGTATATTCCCGTATTGTCAAAAGATTCGACTCTCTTGTTTACCCAGTCAGAAACAAATACCGTTCCGCCTCCATCCGCAGCGATACCCAGCGGATTTTTAAACTGTCCGTTTCCGGCCCCGGTAGTCCCCCACTCCAGTATAAAACACGGCGCCACGGCTGCTGTAATACTATTAAATGCCAAAAAACATACCAGCAATACCAGTGCCGTATGTCTTATTAACTGAATATGCAACCCGCGTGTTTTTTTCATTACTCCCCTTATACAAAACTATTCATACCAATATCTGCTGTTATATATATCGGAATTATAAATGTTTCTTTAATACTAATATAACAAGAAACACTCTATGAAAACCATACTTTTTTTGACATTGCAGAGAGTATACGGTTTCCTGTAACCCTTTCCCATACAGCCGGCGTCAAATAAAGAAACGGGGGGCAAAATGGCTGAAAACAAGCGTATTCTCTGGTTTACAGATACTTTAACGGACTTAAACGGCGTTTCCGTCACTTTAAGGAACGCCGCGTGGACCGCCCATAAAATGGGAAAGGATGTCAGGCTGGCCACAAGCCTGACAAACGCCGAACAAAGCAGCGAAAAACTTCCCCCCAATGTCATGAACCTGCCTCATTACTGCAGTTTCAAGCTTCCCTTTTACGAGCACCTTTCCCTAAAGATTCCGTCATTGCCGGAATCCATTGAAGCCGTTAAAAATTTCAAGCCGGATGAGATAATCATATCCACGCCCGGGCCGGTCGGGCTCTTCGGGCTTTTTATCTCAAATATGCTCAATATCTGGGCCACCGGGATTTACCACACTGATTTTACCCTGCAGGCCAATACCATAGTAAAAAATAAATTCGCTGAGGATTCCATAGAATCCGGCCTGCGCTGGTTTTACTCCTGCATGGATGAGATAAAAGTGCCGACAAAAGAATATATTTCCATACTTGAAAAGCGCGGATTTCCCGCGGCTAAAATGTCTGTTTTCGAGCGCGGGATAAACCTGGATATCTTCGGCTACAGGAAGAACGCCGGACAAAAAGTGCGCGGTAAATTCAGGATAAAAAACGGCCCCCTGCTTATGTACTCGGGCCGCGTGTCAAAGGACAAGAACCTCCTGCTCTTAAAAGAGGTCTATACGAACCTGCTTAAAGAAAGGCCGAACATAAACCTGCTGATTGTCGGCGACGGCCCGTATCTTGAGGAGTTTAAGGCTGAAATGAGCGCTTTCCCGCGCGTCATTTTCACAGGCAGGCAAAAGCAGTCCTTCCTGCCCCTGCTGTATTCCGCCGCCGACCTCTTCGTCTTCCCCAGCACCACCGACACATTCGGCATGGTAGTGCTGGAAGCCCAGGCCTGCGGCGCCCCGGTTGTGGTTTCTGACATAGGAGGGCCGAAGGAAATTATAATCAAAAAAATAACCGGCTTCATAGCCGGTTTCGCCTCCAAATTAGCGTGGAAAAATAAAATAGAACACGTGCTTAACATGAAGGAAAACGCCCTGTCAAAATACAAAGCCATGCGCGCAAAAGCCTCCGCGAACATCAGGGAGAATTATAACTGGAAAAAAGTAATGGAAAAGATAACCTCCCTGGCGGTAAAACGCCGCGCTTTTAATGTGAAATTTTAGGTTTTATACCTCATATTAGCGGGCGCATGGCTTGTCAGGCGAAGCTTTGGCGAAGTCTGATTATGCGTCTTATGTCATTTATCAGGTATAGGCCTGACACCTTTCTTTATTCACTTCCTTATTATTATCGTCCTGTAATTCCCGCCAAACATTACAGCTTCGTCATTTAAAATCTTCAGTTTCATACCCTGCGTTATATCCTCAAAGTTCCGTGTTATGTCCGTCCCTATTAGCGAGGTAATGACATTCAGGGCCTTACGGGCCAGGCTTGTTTTCTTTCCCGGCGCAAACTTATCCCACACCATAATACGCCCCCCTTTTTTCAGCACCCGGTAAGCCTCACGCATGGCAGCCGAAGGTTTTTCAACCACGGAAAGTATGAGGTTCAGTACCACCACATCAAAAGCCCCGCTTTTAAACTGCAGTTTCTCCGCGTTCATCTTTATCAGCTGAGTGCGTGAAGTCTTCTTTTTTTCCGCTTTTTCAAGCATGGCTGGCGACAAATCCACCCCGGTCACCCATGCCCCCGGAGTAATCAGGGGAATGTCCAGCCCGGTTCCCACGCCAACAAGCAGGACTTTATCGTTTTTCTTTATCCCGAGCATATCAAAACTCTTTTTGCGCGCCGCAGTGAAGAACGGGGTAAAGACGAGGTCATAAATCAGGGACAAAAAAGCGTACTTTGTCACATTTGTCTTGTTTTTCATGGTCAATCCTCCTAAAAAAAGTGTCTCCCATTTATTCCAAAAAACCATGCCGTAAAAAACGCGCCGAAATCAGCGCTGTTTTTTGCCATTTTTTGTCGTAATTAATTATTGCTACTTTCCGCTGAATTACCCTCCGTACCTGTAATGCCGTATTATTTTCCATGTATTTAAAACATCCTCCTCGGCTGTATAACCCGGGTAAGAATGGATGACATATGGCGTGCCTGCGCCGTCTTTCCTGTCGGATATTATGCCGGCATGGTACGCGTTTTTATAGCTCCAGATTACCACGTCACCCGGCGCCCATTGATGCAGGCTTAAAATATCCGTCCTTAGGGTAAGCTCCTCGGCGAACCTGTCAAAAAATATTGTGATATCGTTGTACTGCCCCTCGATGAAATCCGGGTCAGCCTTAATCTTATCCCACATAATCCTGCCCGGATATACGGTGATATTCTGGCGCATATCCTCAGAGATAAGCGCCTTGAGGTCTATGCCTGCGAAAAGGAAAGCTTCAAATACCGCGTCAGCGCCGTGAAATACGGCGGTGCCGGCTTCCGGTTCCGGATAGTTTGTTTTGTAATTTTTTCCGGCCGCGGCCTCATTTTTTGCGCCTTTGAGAATCTGCGAGGCTATCAGGGCAAGGCTTTCAGGCCCGGGAATTTCCCTGTGCCTGTGCGCGGCATAGAGGAATTTTGCGGCTTTTTCCGGCATGGGGTAGCCATTTTCATGGTATTTAAGGTACATCAGGTGCGTGTGTGTCGGGGATTTCTTTTTGTAAGCGTTAAGCCCGGTTCTGCCCACGGTGCCGAGCAAATCCCCGGGCTTTACCACCTGCCCCACGTCCACAGCGGTATAAGACATGTGCGCGTAATAGAAAAGCCCCTTTGTGAACGGGTCATAGACAAAAACATAATTTCCTCCCCGCAAAGGGCTGCCGGGCGTCCATCCCGTATTTATCCCAGTCACGACCCCGGGGCTTACGGAAAATATCTTTACCAGCTTTCCGGTCCTGTCGTCAAGGCAGTCCTGATTCCTGTCGCGTATGAATATGTCCACAGCGGGATGGTCCTTATGCTGGTTGCCGTCAAAAAAATCATACCCATTAACGATATAACCTTTAGTGTCCGCGTCATAGACATCGTAGCCTTCAAGGGGGAAAACAGGCGTGTAAGCCGCTATAGTGCCGCCGTTATCGATGAAATATTTATCCAGCAAAGGCCGCAGTTCGCTGAGCTTTTTTTGTGATTCTTCCTTTGGCATCTTACAGTCCCTGACAGCAAGCTCCGTTGCAAACCATTCACGGGGAGGCGTGTCTGCAAGTACAAAGGGAACGGATAAAATAAAAACCGCCATTAAGACAATCCATATCTTCCTGATAAGGCCCTCCTGAAATGCAGTTAGATTTGTGTTTCCATTGCTCTATAAAACCGTCATATTTAAGAAGAAATAATACAATGGCTATATTTTAAAAGCGCTTTTTCCTGCAATGTCATGAGTCAAGGCACGGTATTAGGATTCTTCCTGTTATTCTCATTTTTCACCCCATATTTACCGTACGGTAATAATATACTAAAAATATGAAAAAATCAAAAAAAATCCGTAGAGACGGGGCTCGTCCCCGTCTAAAGCAGAGCGAGACGGCCACAAGGGCCGTCTCTACGGTTTGTTTTGGGGATGTTGTGGGTCAAAAAATGAAAACGCACTGTATAAATTCAAACGGACGGCCCTTTATCTTTTAACCGCTTCCATTACATACGCCGATACTTCCTCAAATTCCGCTACGGTTCTAAAATTGACCTCCGCTATCATCACTTTATTCCCGTCTTTCATATCAGCCTCCAGAAACCGTGCGGTTGAGATTTGTGACACTTTTGCCGATGATATATCCCTGAAAAAATGAGTAACAGGCTCTTTGCCCCCGGTAAAAAGCAGCCTGTCATTGTACACAATCAGCTTCCTTTTTTCCATCCTGCTAGAAACAGCCGAGGCGCCCGTAAGGATAGTAAGCAACCCAAATGAAACAGCCAGCGTATAGTACAGTAATATAGCCTGCCCCTGATTCAGCTTAATTAAACTCCGTATCACCAACCCGCCAGTATGAGTATGCCCCATCCAAGCCAACCCCCCCCGAAAACCCGGCAAACAGAACAGCCAACATAATCAACGTGCCGGTATTCTGTCCGTAATTGTATTCTTTTTCTTTTATCAGCATCATTCTGTCTCCCCGAGTGTATCAGGTAATGGTCTGACTCTTTCTCTTTATTTGATTTTGTTGTTTTTGTAGGGGCGATTCACGAATCGCCCGCCTTTCCCCGAGTCGTACTTACCGCGCCTCATCCACAGCAACTTCCCCGCCGCCGATTGCATCCCACAATTCCGCTGCGGTTTTATCTGTCGGCGGGTAGGCGTATGTGGCCTGCCATACGGCTATGCCTGGGAACGGGACGGCCCGGTTCAAAACCCACTTTAACCTGGCCCTGATGGATTGCGGGGTGTTGACGGTTACCGTGGCGCCCTTATAATAATAGCTCCCCGTTTCCTGGCTTTCGTCATAGCCGATATAACTGCCTTCATTCATGACCCTTAAAACAGAACTTGTCCCGGTGCTGTCAAAAAGCCCGAGCCCTATGAGCATCTTCTCAGCAGGAAACCCCAGCTCCATCGCGGACTGGCTGGCCGCCTGTGCCGAGGGCAGTGAGTTATAAGACATCAAAATCCCGTAATCCACAATCTTCCCCAGCGAGGGATAATCATATCCCCCGTTGCTCCCGGGCGCCTCGCAGATGCAAAACATGACCTCTTTCGGCTTTCCGTCGTAACCGTTTACCGCATGGACCGCTGCAGAGAGTTTTGTCATGAAAGAAGTAAAATTAACCATATCCTGCTCCCGGGGAAATTCCCAGTCCACATCAATACCGTCATAATCATTCATCGTTATATATTCAACAATATTCTTCACAAAAGCATCCTGATTAGCCCCGATAGCCATCCGCCAGTCCTCATTAGAATCCCCCATCCCGCCAATGCTGAGCATACAGCGGACATTCCTGCTGTGAGCCATGGAAACAAGCCCCTTCCGCTTACGGTGTGACAGGGTCCCGTCAGCACGCGCATGCGCAAAAGCCTCAGCCACATGAGTCATATCCCCCCAGGCAAGCCTGCCAACGTCAATGCTTTTACCGCCCTGAAGGTAAACGACAACAGGATAAGAAGGCTTAGCCGGAGCGGCCATGTTAAGGGCAGGAACGGATAAAACAAAAATAAATAAAACCGGATACAATTTTTTTTTGAGTATTTGATGTATATTAAGAATAACACGCCTCCCCGGATTGGTATTTTGATAAAACCAACCAACGAGTGCATAATATCATATAACATAGAGGTATTCAATAAGTTCAGAATTATCATATTGTAAATTATTGTGTGTAATTACAAAATGACAAAACAGCTGTATTTGTCAACAAATAATACTTTACCCTTATTTTAAGGGCATATTTTTCTGTAATGTCATTAGTCAAGGCACGGTGTTGGGACTCTATTTTTTCGCCGAAAGCTGACTATTTCTCCAAAGCATAAGAAAACTTAACAGTCGTCCCGTCTGCCCCCGAATCTATATATTCCTCTTCCGCATAAAAATCCTTCCCCACATCCTGCTTCCTAAAACTAAACCCAAGCAGTTCGGTCTTTGTAAGTTTTCTCATGCCTTTAAGGTACTGCTTTGACAATTCTTCCACGTTGTTAAACTCGCCCCAGGTGTACCTTGCAACTTTCATACGCTTCACCATCACTTTCTTTTTCTTATTCTATATTTTTTCTGTGCTATGTAGAGACAGAACTTGCTCTGTCTCCCGCCGGCCGTGTTCTTAACTTCCATATAGTATGAGGAACAGTGTTTTACTTGCCGTCAAGGAACCAGTGGCCCGAGTCAACGGGGCTTAGATTTTATAATCCTGCAAGCTGTTCCGGTGTTGGGCTCAACATAAATTGCAATGGTTTTATATCGAATTTTAGCAACTTTTCCGTATCGGCAACATAAAAACGCCTTTCATTAAAAAAATCGTATAGACGATGCATATAAAAGTCACTCATATGTTTCTTTGAAAACTTAATTTCACTGTCACTCATATAAAAGGAGGTATTAATGTTTAGGGTCGTAGTTTTTACTTCTATATATTTTTCTCTTCCTTTCGCATCAAAAGATAAAATATCAAATCCAGCCCCATCTCCTTCTTCCAGAGATACCCATTTGACTTTGGTGGCAAGTTTATCAAGACCCTGCTTCTCAAGATTATTCTTTTCCAGCGCATAAACAAATTCTTCGCCTTTTTTCCCCAACAGCCTATTCCGAAAGTCCTTAGCGGCAAAATCAATATGCCTGGGATAGCTTTCCCGTTCCTCTTTCAATTCTGAGACCTTTGGAACCGGTACTATGTAAGATTGATAAGGCCTAAGGTCATCGATTAAAATTGGTTTCGAAATGGGAGATTTTTTTTCAAGCAAGACCCTAAAATTAGGATTTTCATCCAAATATGACTCGGTCATGTTTACAAGCAAGTTCTGATATTTATTATACGGCGCATATCCATTTAAAAAATCAAGCCCCTTTTCGGACAAAACCGCGCTTATATTTCCAAATTTATATTCAATTGAACCTTTGGTCCTGTCCTTAATATGCGTATTTAATTCTCGAATAAATCGAGCTTTATTAACAGCCTTACCGCTTAATTCGCTTTCCAACAATTGAAAATATCCCTTAATAGCAGATTCTACCTCAGCTACGCTCCAAGCTTGATTACTCATAATCGGCACCTTTAATAAGGACGTTTTCGTTTTCATAACGCCAAAAAATTAAATCCAAATGTACTCTAAAATTAATCGAGATGTTTTCATTAGCAATTTGATTAGCCGCATCTTGAAAAGCCTTGTTTTCACTCTCGGTAGTGTGTTTTATTCCATGCCATATCAAATCTTCCCCTTGAGAGTACCTTTTGATTTTATCAGCTACCTGAGTATCTAATGGCACTTCCAACAAGTAATCCAGTTTTCCCATTTTATACACCGGTACCAAATATTTATTATAAAAAACATCGCGTAAAAATAGATTTATCGCTTTTCTGGCAGTTCCCCACTGGGTTTCTTTCATTCCTAACCGCTTAAGCAGTTTACGCGTATCCTTATCCAGCTGGGTTTTAAAACTTTTGGGCGTATATTTTGAGAGGTCCATAGCCATGCAAAATTTACGACATATCTCTATTACTTTGGATTTCCCTTGATTTCGTAGAGAGGATGCCCCTATAGATGCCTGGGCCATACGAGATTGCATAAGGTAAATAAAGTCCGGATTCATTTTATCAGTAATTTTTTTTAAAGTACCTCTTCTATTATGCCTTACGTTTGTTTGAATAGTCATTGCGTCTCCTTTTCCTTATTCCGCAGTTGACGCATTAATTTGTTTTCCCCAACAAAATAAGTTATTGCGATATCTCAATCCGTAAGCCAGGGTCCGTTTCGCATTCATCTATTATTTCATTATATGATTCTATTAATTGATTTGCCGTCAAATGTCTGCCTTCCAAAGCAAATTTACCCAATTCATATAAATTTCCGGCTATGAATTGCTCAGCTTCAAAAACATCAACTCTATCTTTAATGTTTGACTGTTCACACAATCCCTCGGCGATATCAACGCCTTTATTGATAGTAATTATTATCGGCTTAAAGTTCTTATCTATATTTTCTTTGCATTTTCTAACAAGCGCCTCGCTTGGAGACGTCGTAACATGAATTGTGACATCTTCAATCGAAAAATCTGCATTACGCTCCGTTGATTCATCGGAGACAAAAGAACCATGATTCTTCATTTTACGCTTCAATAGAATCTGAAGTTTTGCGCCGACCAAATGCTGCAGAATTGCGCCAAGGTAGGCCGTGCCGGAAGATTGTTCCTGTCTTTTTTTAGCCTGCAATAAAAGGTCATGAACTATAGACCTCAACGACTTTGAATTATCAAATCTCAATATTAGAGGTTTGCCGGACAGAAAAGCCTTAACTTTTCCAATACACCATCTTTCAATCAAATCCAATTCGAACTTTTCTTTTAACTTAAGGTCGTTTAAAAATTCAACATATTTTTTCATATTTCCCACACTTCCACGACTTGTTCGTCCGCCTTCTTCAGCCAAGACCCTATCAATCCCATAATCCTTTAAGATGGACTGAACCGCCGCTTTGCCCAATCCGACTACTTGTCCTCCTCCTTCCGTAAGGAGATCTTTTGTCTTAATTGGAAGTCCCTTTTCTTTTGCATATCTTGTTACAACAAGCAGCACGCTTAACGATCCCTTGCTGTTCATGCTATTATCTTTAAAAAACTTGTTAAGAGATTTTTCTATTTTCATTTACGTCTCCCCGATCAACCAGTTTGGCCAGCGGCAAAAGCAGTTGTTTTGCGAGGTACTGAGCAACTGGAACCGCTACCGCATCACCCATTGCTTTATAACCCTCATTGTATGATCCCGTCAGTTTATATCCTTTAGGCGCTCCCATAAGCGATGCAAGTTCATCCGTGGTAAATAAACGCGTCTTAAACAAATCCTTATCCTTTATCACAAGCCATTGCCTGCTGCTTCCGCCGCCCGGCGTTCTCAAGCAGCCCGCAATTCCATCAAATCTCAATTCCAAAACCTGCCGGTTATTGCGTGTTCGCTTGTATCCGGGAAAAACCATTTGCCCGTTTTCAACGGCATTTTTCAACATAAAATTATGTTTGGGAGATATAAGTTTTAATAATTTTTCATTTTTCTCTTTGCCATGGACCGGGGCTTGAAAATTTACAATATGTTCAAGGTTTTGTTTTCTTGCCGGAGGAACGGGCATATTCCACCAAACCCAATTATCCAGTTTCTCTGCAATTTTAACAATTGGCTTTGGATGGCACCATATTGGAACATCTGATTCAAATTGTTTAGTTGGTAAATTCTTATCAACCGCAATTACAAATACGCGTTTGCGAGACTGCGGAACCCAATAGGATGCGTCTACAATAACAGCGCCCACCTTATAACCCCGCTCAACCAATGCGGCGTGAAGACGTTTATAATGCTGCCCGTTTGCCGACGATATTAATCCAACTACGTTTTCCGCCACAGCAATCGGCGGTCTCTGTTTCATTTCGTCCATAATCCTCAACCAGTGCCAAACTAAACCGCTCCTAGTACTAAAAATCCCGGCCATTTTGCCGGCCAGGGACAAATCCTGACACGGAAAACTACCCCAAGATAACATTGCCGGAGGGAGTTCTTTACCTTTGACTTCTTCAATTGATTTTAAGTGGAAAACATCACTATTATGATTGGCGCAATATATGTTGCGTTTTCTTATACAATTGTCATTTGCCCAAATTGTATCAAAATAATGCTTTAAACCTTCGGAAACAAGGCCACTACCCGCAAAAAAATCCAAAAAGCCAGGCTTTAAATCAACAAATTTCTTTGACATGACCTGTGATTCTCCCGGTTTATTCATTTAGATACCTATCTTTTGTGATATTATTTTACGTTAATTCGCCGTTTTTCTCAAGGTTTTTATACAATTATCTACACTTCATTATTCAAGAACTTCCTTTATGCAATAAGTATACACATTGTATACTTATCAGTCAAGTAAATCTTTATTTAAATTGAAAAGGAATTACTAAAGATGCGATGGCGTCGAGTATTTATAGAGTATATTTTTCAAATGCCTTTCAGATTTTATTGTTTTTAGTTGATGCTGCCAAATTCTGACTACACTCCAACCCTTTTTTCGCAAAAATAACTTAACACTTTTGTCTCGCTTTTTATTCTTTTCTATTTTTTTTATCCAAAAAGCCCTGTTTGCATCCGGTATCGTACCATGATAGGGACATCCATGCCAGGGAAAAAGGTGTCAGGTCCTGATTCGGTAAGTTGCAAGTTTTAATGCACCACTCCCTGAATCCCACACATTTTTCTTGTAGCATTTTGAATTATCATGTCGTTGGCTGTTTTGTATCCAAATATCCCTCTGGGATAGTTGTTTATCCAATTTTGGGCCTTTTTTACCGTTTCTACAGACACTTCCCCTATATCCGTCCCTTTAGGTACGAACCGCCTTATTATGCGGTTTGTATTCTCGTTGGTTCCTCTTTCAAAAGAACTGAAAGGATGCGCGTAATATAGCATGGTCCTTTTTGTCCCTGGCTTTAATTTACTCTCTTCAAGGGTTCTCCAATCGAGAAACTCCGAACCGTTGTCTGCGGTTATCGTCTTGAATATCCTGGCAAACAAACCGCCATAAGTCCTTTCGAGTCCAGTCAACGCCTTGTCCACTTCTTCGACCTTGCAACAGTTCATCTTAATTATTATTTCCTGTCTTGTCATACGTTCGCTGATTGTCAGAAGACATGCTCTTGTCCATTTAATACCCTTAACAACATCTATCTCCCAGTGACCATACTCCGTTCTTTCGTTTGCCGCCTTTGGTCTTTCTTCTATGCTCTTGAAAAGCCTGCTTCTATTTACTTTTCCGACCTTCCGATACTTCTTTTTACGCCTTCCTCCATATACCAGTTCTGCTTCTCCAACACCTGCAAACACACCGGAATGTATATAATTGTAAACTGTCTTTATGCACAGATATGTCTTAAACCCCAGCTTGGTTCGCATTATTTCGCCTATTACTGCTGCCGGCGAATACTTATCCTGCGTTATCTTCCGTTCTATATGCCTGCTTAGTTCGTGGTCAAACCCGATCTTTAACGGGCGTCCTTTGTTCTTTTGTTTTTCATCATAGTCCAGCTGTCCATGATCGGCCCTATATACCAATCTCTCTTTGAGTTCCCAATCCGTCTGTATTACAGAACCTCTTTTTATCTCACGATTTATCGTGCTTGGGTCTCTTCCAAGTTGTTCGGCTATCTCACGCCCAGTACACTTCTTATCGCGCAGAGCCTCAATCTGGTACCGTTCTTTTAAACTTAAATACTTGTTTTTCCTGTCCCTTGTGGTAATCTTGACTTGTCCCATCATTCACCTCGTGTTTTTTATGGTGTCTTCGCAAACAACATAATAACACAAGTGCTTGGTGGGACTTTTTATTTACTCAGATGGTGCATTTCATCTTACACTTTTTAGTCAGGTCCTGATTCATGATTCTATTTCCTACTCCACCCGCATCACCAGTTGTCCGCCCTGGTCCTCCGCCCAGAAGTCCGAATCTGTTGTTGCTCCTGTCAGGGTTCCGGTGAATGATGCCCTTACTATTACTATGTCATCCCCTATCCCAGCAAGCGACGGGGAGATGTTGAAGGTTCTTACGTCTCCCATTCCTCCCGCTAACATGGCCAGGTATGTGGGCATGTGGTTTGAGATTATTGTGAACCATCCCGGGTCTGTGGCTGTGGAGACTACAAGGGGGATGGTTGTGGTTGTGTGTGAGACTGTTATGCCCTGCGCCGGGGATGTTACTGTTATGTAGGGCGGGAGCACTACCGAGCCTGTGAGGTTGCCTGAGGCTGAGTTAACCGCGAGGCTGGCTGTGGTGCCTGCGGCGGCGAAGGTGACTGACGCTGTGTAGGAGTTTGAGACGCTGTCAAAGGACAGCGCCGCGCTGTTAAATGTCACTGTCGCGTCGTTTATGACCGTTCCTCCCTCGTTGCCGTGCTTGAGCATCACGTAGGGCACAGTCTTGTTTGTCGTGTCAGGCCGGTTTATCACAACAGCCTGCACATATACACCGACAGCCGTGGCCGTAGGAACAGGCTCCGGCGTGGTGGTTGGGCTGTTTTTCGCGCATCCGAAAGACATGATAAGAGATAAAACAAAAACCAGAAATATCGCCGCTTTTTTCATGTTCCTCCTTATATATAATAGTTATCCAAGCTTGCTGATCAATTTTCGATTCTCGATTCTCGGATCCTAGAACTTAAAAGTCCAGCCCTGAGCCGCAGCAAAAGGCGGCTCTACGAATGGGTTTCTGCTGTATTTAATGCCTATTCGCTCCTATTTATCCTTATTACAAATACTTATTTTTGGAAACACCTATGGCGGGCAATTTTTTCATTTGTTGATTTTTCCCCGGCTTAGCCGCTAGTCCCAATTCCCGCTTATGAAATGATTATACGCCTCAATAGACATACAGTCAAGAAAATAGAGCAAATGCAATTAACAATTTATAATTAAGAATTATGGTGTGCTGTTAAAATGTCATGTTTACAATCTGTCCCCGTGAGGCGCTGTTTTGGTTTGTGGAAAGGCTGGCAGCCGCAGACCTGAAGGTTGCGGCTGCCATTACAAGAACGTCTTCCGGCTCTGGCATCTTTTCCGCCTTGCTATTCAACCAGCATTTTCATATCACTAAAATTCAAAGTGAGTGCATGTTTTCTGAAAAATTGATGCGATATAAGCCCGCCTACATGGAATCCAAGCTGGTCCCCGACCACCGGCGTCCCGCCCTCTATCGCGCCTCCGGCAACTTTTGTTTCCACGATTTCCATAGCCCCTGTCCCGAGCGTCAGTTTATCAACTACAAGCTCAGTTCCTTTTACTTTCCCTGCGCCGCCAGCGCCGTATTTGGCTTTGCTCCAGTCAGGTTTCATGCCGTATTTTTCAAGCAGATTTTCATTTGCCGTAAATCCCGCGCCCGCAAGGCCGGTGTCAACAAAAAGCAAAAACGGGCCAAACCCGTTAACCGTGCCCCTGGCAAGGATAAAATGCATGTCAACCAGCCAAAAAGGTATACCCCTGCTTTCTTCAGCTTTTTTCCCCGGAACCCTGCTGTCCAGTATCAGGGCGCCGTTTTTATAATCAATCGTAGACAAAAAATGCATAAGAAAGCGCGTGCCAATAGCGCCTTTTACAGGCCTGCCATTTAATACGGACGGTATATCTGTCATGTCAAGGGTGTGAACCGGAAGATTTTTTACGGTTATTCCGCCTATAACCATCGTGTTAATCATTCCAAGCCCTGTATCACTTTTCTTATTGCCCGCATACTGGCTTGACATAGAGCCGGTGATTTTCGCCCCTATTTCAGCGGCATATTTTTTATCCAGCACAATCTCTGCAGCTCCGGTATCCAGGAAAAACTCTTCCGGTTTAGCCCCGTTTATGGATACCATGACAACCGGAAGCGGGTCAGTTACCACAAATTTTATGCTTGTTTTCTGTTGCCCTTCAATCTCATAGGGTTTTATGCCGTTAAAAAGTGCCAGCTGTTTTTCTATTTCTTTTAACCCTTTTAACGCTTCAAAAGGCCCTGCCTGCATGGGGCCTGCCGCTTTATTAAAAGCTTTGGCCGCATTTGCAAAATCATCTTTACGGTAATACGCCTGCCCGAGCCTGTAGTAAGGTTCCACATTCAATGGCCAGATTTTCGCGTACCAGGGCGCTGCCTCTATCAGTTTGTTATAATAATCAACCGCTTCTTCAGCGCGATTTTCAAAAAGCGCTATGTTCCCGAGCCCATACAGGGACTGGCTGTCATTTTTTGACTGCTCCAGCGCTTTTAAATATGACAGTTTTGCCTCGCTAAAATCACCTGCTTTGTATTCATTTCCGGCTTTCTGAATCTGTTCAAGCAGTTGCTTCTCCACAGAACCACCTCCTTTTGGTGTGCAGCCAACAGCCATTAAAAATGCCGCAATAAACATCACAAAAAAAGCTCCCCTGATATCATGTTTCATCTGATTATTACCTCCTCATCTTCCGGTATGGAATCAGTGTCATTTGGGTATATGCTAAGGTTGATGGTTGTGGCCGCCCCACGGGCATGGCCGGATGCCCTGAAATCTTTCAACAGTTTTTCCAGTTTTTTGCTGAAAACCTCAAACTGTTTTCTGTCTATCCTTGCCGAAGTAATGTAAGCCCTCACAGTGTCAGCCTCCGGGCTGCTGTTTTTTAGCGTTTCAACCGCGGCCGACATATCGTCCCTTAGTATGGACAGGGCAAGCGCTTCCTTGTTTATCTTCATTTCCTTGCTTATACGCACGCTGAAACTATACGCTATGGCCCTGTAATACTTTTCAATATTACGCCCGATGTCCCTTTTTTCCACAATTTTTATAAGGCCTGATTTTTCAAGGTTCTTAAAGTGGTGGGTGATATTGGCCGGATGCACACCGATTTCCTCCGCAACACCGGTTATGGTGCGTTTCTCCCGCGCCAGCATTTTAAGTATATTCAGCCGTGCCGGGTGGACATAGCTTTTTATTTGTATTTCATTTTTCAGCCTGTAGGTTCTCAAAGGTTTAATATCATTAGACATATTTCTAATGATATGCTATTTTGCGCTTATTGTCAAGAATAAATTTAACCGCCGGATTTATCATGTATATGGTTGCATTTTTAGGCTGTTCATACAGGTTAGAATTCTTTAATAAACATGGTAATACATAGTTCAGTAAAACTATTTTGAAAATTACAGGAACAGGACGGGGTTAATATAGGCAATAACCGCAAAAATCGGGACAGAAACCAAATTTGCGATATGTATGATGTTTTATTAAAATTACGCGCTGTTCGGCGTTTGATGCCTTAACTTTTACCGCGTCATCCTTTATCTCACGGCAGCATATAACTTACATACAGCCTCGGCCTGGTATTCGTATTCGTGGATTCTTTTGTGTCTATTATGCAAAAATTCGACGCTGACGGGTTTTCAAATTTATCCTTCAGAAGCAGCCCGTAATTAACGGCTGAATCCGCCACCCACTGCCTTACCACTTCCGTCGAGAGCGGTATATTGACCCAGTCTATAGCTGAGACGGCTACGTTAGAGGCTGCTGACTGCCCGAAATCTCCGCCGGACGCGGTCCACGCGGAACCCGTATCGTGCGAGTTCCAGGTTGCCGCGGTTTCGCTCCAGTCGCGGGTCAGCGCATAGGCATCAAGATAAACCGTGCCTGTGATCCCTCCCGTATACACCCTAAGTGTTGCCGCGTAGATTACCGCGTTAGCCGGTATCTCGGAGACGTCAAAATACAGGATTGTCCGGAAAATCCTCGGGCCCGCGTTATAAGCGCCGATATACCCGAAGGCTGACGCGCTGTAATTGTCATCAGGCATCAGGCTGTCGTACGATACGTCCTTTGACCCCGCATAAGCGGTAGACGGATTAACTCCATACTGAAAATATACTTCGACCGGCGTGATCCCCGGAGTTCCTGCGGTCGCGGTTACGGTTGATGTCGCTGTTGCCGTACGCGAAAGTGTCGCCGTGACTGTAGTTGTTATTGTCGGAGTAACACTCGGAGAAGGAGTATCCGTCGGCGTTTCTATCGGTACTATGGTCAGGTCTATGTAGTATTCGGGTATAACCTGCAATAGTATGGGGCTGTGTACCCGCATGTAATAATCGCCGGACGCAAGATTATTCGCTGTAATTTTTGAAAAAGCGCCTTCACCGCTGTTGGCATCAAACATAAAATACGTGGAAGCCGCGGCTCCCGCGGGGGTATAAAGATATATTGTGGTATCGCCCGTTCCCGGGCCGGAAGTCTCCAGAGTGACATTTGACATGTATGGCAGGCTGAATTTCACCCAGTCTTCATCGAGAAAAGGAAAAATATTGTGCACCTGCCGGACTCCGGAAATTATCACGCCGGCGTTTGTATATGCATCGTCGTCTTCGTAAATATCGGGCGTGATGCCATGCGTGGGGGTTTTAGTCGGCGTACTTGTATGCGTATGAGTGGCTGACGCAAACGGGGTCAGGGTTAAAGTCGGGGTATCCGAAGCTGTTGTTGTATTTGTAGGGGTTTCCACGGGCGTGGCAGTATCAGTATGTGTATTTGACGGTGTGGCTGTATTTGACGGTGTGCTTGTATTTGACAGAGTAGCTGTAATTGACGGTGTGGCTGTATTTGACGGCTTGGCTGTATTTAACGGCGTGGCTGTATTTAACGGCGTGGCTGTATTTGATGGAGTGGCTGTATTTGACGGCGTTCCTGTATTTACCGGAGTGGCTGTATTTGATGGCGTGGCTGTCAATGCCTGAGTTAAAGTGGGAGTCGCGGTATTTTCCACAGGAAAGTTAGGCCCCCGTTTTGCGCATGATACAACGGATATTATGATAATGACAAGAAACAAATGGATTGCTTTCATTTTCCCCCCTTATGCCAGGCTGTTATCTTTGTTAATTTTTCCCTGGTTTACCAATTCCCCGCTTATGAAAATATTATACGCCTCGATAAAGATTCGGTCAACGATATAAAAGTAGGGATAATGCCCGCTCAGATTGAACGAAAACATAGCGCATAAATAGGGATAGTCCCCAAATTTGCGTTATCTATTGAATGACCAGGTTATAACCTATCGCGTGTAAAAATGAAAAATGGTGGGGCAACCCGCGGGCGGGCTGCAATACTTAAGGGTAGGTTCTATTTCAAAATTATCATAACCGCCGGTTTTGACACGGCCTTCATTCCGCCGGGTGTCACGCCTGATATGACGGCATAATACGTGCCGTTGGATAGCCCTTTGAATTTTTTAGCCGCAAAGCTCAAAACGCAGGGGCCGTACGCGCTTACGCTGATGCTTTCCTCCAGTACGCGCCTGAATGAAACCGTATAAATGATTACAGTCAGCCTGGAGGCCGGCCTTGTCAGATTGGCCGCGGCGCTGAAATTCCTCTTTGCCGGATTATACGGGTTTGGCATTATCACCACATCTTTGATTTCAAATTTATCGGAAAATATTATTGTGGGTGTGGGAGTAGGCGTGTCGGGTTTTGGCGTGGGCGTAAAACTTGCCGTAATTGTCCTGGTAGCCGCCGGTGATGCTGTACGAGTCTGGCTTGGCGTGACAGTTCTTGTAAGGGTCAGCGTGGATGTCGGGAGCGCGGTATTGGTTATGGTGCCTGCCGGCGTGTTTGTGGCTGAAGGAGATGCCGTGCCGGTCGCGGTATTAACACTCGTGCGCGTGGCTGTGAGAGAGGGCGTATTTGTGTTTGTGGCGGTACTTGTCCGTGTAAATGTATTTGTCGCGGTCATAGCTGCCGTATTTGTGGCTGTCCAGGCTATTGTCGGGGTATCCGTCAATGTTGGTATCGAACTTGTCCATGTCCCTGTCGGGCTTAAGCCTGGAGAACTTGTACGTGTAGGCGTGGCTGTACCTGTTACGGACGTAGTGGCTGACGCCGACGGCGTCCCGGTATAAGTCGCCGTATTAACTGCAGTCCGGGTTGATGTGCTTGTCCCGGTAGGGCTCTGCGTGGAGGTAAAAGTATTTGCCGCTGTAGCTGTGCGTGTCGCGGTCAATGACGCTGTCCTGGTATATGTGGGGCTGTTTATGGCGGTAGGCGTAAAGGTCGGCGTATCGCAGCCATTTATGAATGCAAGGTCGTCAAGATAAATAATCTGGTCCCCTGCCTGGGACCCTCCCGTAGTTATCCTCAGTTCCCAGAGCAGCGACATATCAGCGCCTGTAAAAGCTGAAAGCGGAATCTTAAGCTCCTGCCAGGTTGTAGTTACGCCCCCTGTCAGATATGTCGTCACCTGGATATTATTCGTGCCAACACCCGCCGAATCGTGCAAAGAGACGGATAATGTGCTTATGGTTCCGGTTTCCGACTTAAGCCACACGCTAAGCGCGGAAGCGTTTGACGCGTTATATGCCCCTGACGCGTTCCAGTTCGCCCAGTTATATGCCATACCCTGATACCAGCCGTCAGGCCATAAAAAATGCACCTGCATGCTGTGCGTTGCGGAATGTGATTGTGCCGTGACTTCGCTTACAGTTCCGCCCGTGTCTATATAACTCCCGCCCGATGCCAGGTTATGGGGAGCCTCCCCGGAATATATCGCATCACTGCACTGCATGGGCGTCACTGTGTATGTCGGTGTAATAGTATGTGTCTTCGTAATTGTCGGGGTAAACGTAACGCTCGGCGGCGTTCCTGACGTTGTCGGGGTCGCGGTGCCAGAGGCGCTGTCGCAGTAAAGCGTGCCGCGGCCGTTGGTGCCTATGTACATCCTTCCGTAAACTTCCTGATCCCCGCCGCACCATCCGGCATATCCGTACTGGTGGGCATTGTCATTTATCCTAAGCCATGATGTCCCAACCCCGTCATCGCACCTGAAAAATCCGCGTTGGCCGCCGGCAGTTCCGGAAAGATATACCGCGGGATGCGGCTGTCCTGACGCGGCTTTGCCGAAACCAACTGAGTTGGCGGACGAAACATTGCTGATTGTAGTTTTTGTCGAACCGTTATTTGTAAAGCGGTAAAGGCCGTCCCCGGTAGCCACCCATACTTCCCCTGTTAATCCGAAAACCGGGCGCGGCGCCCCGTTGCCGGAAAAATTATTAACCATGCTGAAGTTGGCGCCTCCGTCGGTGCTTAAGTATAGGTTGCTGCCGTTGGTGGCAAAGAAAACAGAGGAGTTTACGCGGTCGGATGCCAGATCCGAGCCTGACGGCAGGCCGTTGCACGCAGTCCAGCTCGAACCGCTGTTAAGGGTATAAGCGGGATTGCCGTAACCGGCATTGGGACAAACTAACACGCGCGACCCGTTTGCAGCCACCGCGCATGAACGCATCTCATTGCTTGTTCCATAGCCCGGCGGAGCTGACGCCGCAGGTGCCCAATTCTGCCCATTGTCCGTGGAAAACGCGGTGTCAGTGGCTACTGCTCCGCTGTTGCCGACGCGCGCCACGATGTTTATGTTATTCTCCGCGTAATCCAGGCAAAGGGTGTTTCCCACGTGCGGGCTGCAGTATTTATTGGGCGCAGGCGCGTCAAGGTTTGTATAGCGCATTCCGCTTATGTCCCCGAGGCAGCTGAAAAAAGTTCCGCCTTTTGAGGACGGGTTGATAAACAGGACCGCGGTTTGTTCTATGCCATAGTCGGTAAATGTCCAGGTAATCCCCTGCGGCTGCGTGGCCGCAAGCACGTTTGTCGTGGACCAGATGCCGCCGCCTGTCGAATAAATGGCATTGTTTGAATTAAAAGGGTCTATCTGCACGCAGGATATCAGCCAGGCGCCGCCGTTATATATGCTGCAAAACCTTGTCCACGGCGCCCCGTTTATATTATAAACCGGGTATGGGCCCGAATTCCAGTTGTTTTGGGTATTTGCAATAATGGTCCATGAAGTCCCGCCGTTTGTTGTCTGGAAACACTTGTCAGTGCCGCCCCACCAGCCCGTCGTGGACACAACCGCGTGCTGCGCGTTCTGATAATCGACGCTGATACCGGCGTATCCGCCGGAGCCGGCTCCGGGCCCCGCTGCCGGGGATATATTATTCCACACAAGGGTGCCGGTATTTAGTTTCCATATCTGCCCGGTTGTGTTTGAATTGTTGCAGACAACCCACAGATTTCCATCGGAACCAAGCGATGCCTGCGGAGTGGACATGCCCGATGGCCCTCCCGGAATCACGGACCATGTTGTTCCGCCGTTTAAAGAACGGTAAAGATTGCTGTTTCCGGAACCAACCGCCTGAACTCCGACATAAATTGTCTGCGATGCGTTCCCTGAAGTGCCGCTGTTTTTATCAAGAATAACATAGCTTAATCCGTTGCCGGAGTCGCCGTTTACCGGAAATGAGGTGATTTTGTTCCAGTCGGCCCCGGAGTTTGTGCTCTTCCACAGCCCGTCAAGACGCGAACCAAAAAATAACGTTGTCCTGAGATTTGGGTCTATGGCCAGGCGTTCGCCGGCGTAATTATTGGAATTGTTAGCGCCGCACATAAAAGGAAGGGGATGCTGAGTCCATGTATTTCCGCGGTCATTTGAAACTATAAAAGCGCCGTTTGTGCCGGCGTAAGTCTGCCCTAAAGCGGCATAAACAATATCCGGATTTACCGGGTCCGGCGCTATGCTCTCGACCCCGTATAAATTCCAGTCATCAAGCCAGTCAGTCAAGGGTATCCAGTTGCTGTTGTTATTGTCCTTGCGGTAAGCCCCGCCCATGTCCGTGCGGATATAACTAAGCCCCTGCTCGGCCCTGCTGAATACGACATCCTGTATGGCGCCGCCGGCCGGTACCACGACATTTTTCCAGGCGGCGGATATATCTCCGGACAGCAGGAGCAAAATGACGCCGTAAAAAATAACACCTCTTAACCTTGTCATATTCTTTTTCCCATGCATAATGCCCCGCTTTTCTGGAGAGTATTACAAAGCAATCGCGCGACTTGCCAATTTATCGAAATCGATTTAGTTAAATATACCAAAAACAGCTCAAAATGTCAATATGCTCGATTTTAAGGTTATTGTATACAATCGTGTGTAAATTCATATTTGCTTATATTAAACGTGTTAATTTTCTTCTACCACTGCTCCCCCCTCTCCTCTTAGCTATTTATAGTCCCCCCTTGCGGGGGAGAGAGGGGCTGGGGTGAGGTGAAACCAATTGTCTTATTCCCCTCACCCTACCCTCTCCCAAGGGGAAAGGGAAAAAAGAACAAAACAATTTACACACAATTCTTGACAATATCGATTTTAAGCCGACTTTCTTATGATTAGCTCCGGTTCCACCAAAACATGCCTGAATTTTTTTAATTTGCCCCCTATTGCCTCAACCGCCATGTCAAAAACTTCCGCGCCAATCTTTTCAATCGGCTGCCTTATTGTGGTCAGCGGCGGATTGACAAAGGCCGAGCATTCCGAATCATCAAATCCGATGACCGCCAGGTCATCCGGTATTTTCAATCCGTGTTTTTTCGCGCTCTCCATCACCCCGACAGCGGTCATGTCTCCGGAAGCGCAGAAAATGGCGCCCGGGATTTTTCCTTTTTTCATCATCGAGCCAAAGATTTCCATGCCTTCCGAAATCGTATACTGGCCGCATTCTACCAGGTACTCATCCCCTGATTTGACCCCATGCTCTTTGAGCGCAGCGTCAAACCCGGCTTTTCTTTCCACCGCCGCGTAACTGTATCCGAATTTTGACCCGGCTTTGAGCCCGCCGCATATGATTCCTATGTTTTTCCTGCCGCTTTTTATAAGGTACTGGGCCGCCATAAATCCGGCTTTTTTGTTGTCTATATTTACAGTATGGGCATTTTTCATGAAGTTCTCTATGAGTATCACCGGAATCCCAGCCTTCCTGTGCTTTTGCAGTATGCCGGAAGGGGGATTCATGGCCAGCGCCACGACAGCCGAAGCTTCCCTGCCATAAAGTATCTTGTCGAATATTTCATTCATTATGCCGGTGTCGTAATTGGTGGAGTAAGGGATTATCCCGTGCACATATTTTCCGGTGGCAAAAGTCCGCCTTTCAATGGCGCCGAGTATATCAACGGTAAAATGCGATGCGATCCTCCCGGACATAAAAGCTATATTGTTGTTTTTCCCGCTGCGCAGGGCCTGGGCCGATTTTGAGGGGCAGTAATTGTGTTTGATGATTATTTTTTGGATTTTTTTCCTTGTAACGTCGGAAATGTCCGGATAATTATTGATAGTCTTCGATACCGCGCTGTAGCTGACCCCGGCAAGCCTCGCGATGTCCTTGATTACAAGTTTTTTCAATTTACGTTTCCTCATCCGCCCGCCGCGGCCGCGTTATTTTATGTCTCCTGCAAATTCAAAGTATCATTGAATTTTGGTATTGTCAAGGCGCATAAGAAACGTACAGTGTTTACGATCGTGTGTAAATTACATACCGCACTTTTATTCCCTCTCCCCTTGGGAACCTGCTGATCTATTTTCAATCCTCGACGCCCCGCACACAGCCTAAAATGAAAAAGCCCTCCCCGTTTCCGGAGGAGGGCTTTTCACTTCAACGGCTTTTTACTTCAGCATTATTATCTTAAAATCCTTGCTGCTTATCTTTCCGTTTGAGATTACCCTTACATTCAGCGTGTATGTCCCGGCTGCAAGTTCAACGCCGCCGGACGTCTTTCCGTCCCAGCTTACAATATGCTTTCCCGCGGATACATTCTGCACTCCGCTGATTTCCTTTCCCCACACCAGCCTGTCTGATACCGTATATATCCTCAGCGATACTTTCGCGTCAGGGTCAGGTATCGTGTAATTCATATCAAGCGATGACGCGCCCGTGCCCGCTATGGTGTAAGAAAGATTTGTCGTTCCGCCTGTTGACGGATTCGGATAGCTCATCGCGCTGGAAACCTGCGCCGCCTGGCCTGATATTGCCGCGTTAGGTTCTTCTCCCCATACTCTTGCCGCGTTCACATACCCGGTTATCCTGCTCCATGTTGTAAATCCTGTGTATGATGCGAAGCTCCAGTCATTGGCCTGCAGCATGGATGACCAGTCATTTTTGTTGAACCTTGTCTGGACTTCAACATATTCCCCAGGCTGCAGCATGAGCCCTCCGGTGAATTTGATGCTCATGTAATGTGTCTGGGTTCCCTGGGTTTTAGCGACGACCGAAATCTGGACATTTCCGCTGACCCCGGCTCCCTGCGGCATCCTGCCGGCCCAGTCAACAAAAGCCTGTAATGACTGGCCTGCGCCGTCATAGCTGAACCAGTAACGGGCCTCAACAGTATTCATGTTAAGCGCTGTTGAGCCAGTGTTTATTATCCTTATCTGCGGATGCGGGCTGCTTGTAGAACTGTTGGTGTCTCCGCTTTTAAGCTGTATTGAAATATTTGCTGTTACCGGTGTGGTCGGTGTCGGTGTTATCGGTGTGCTGGTGGGCACAGGCGTTGTCGGTGTTGCCGTCGGTGTTATCGGCGTGTTTGTGGGTACCGGCGTTGTCGGTGTCGCTGTCGGCACTATTGCCGTGTTTGTAGGTACCGGTGTTATAGGCGTAGCTGTAGGAACTATCGCCGTGTTTGTCGGTACAGGTGTTGTCGGTGTCTCTGTCGGAACTATGGCCGTATTTGTCGGCACCGGTGTTGTAGGTGTTGCTGTAGGAACTATGGCCGTGTTTGTCGGCACAGGTGTTGTAGGTGTCGCTGTCGGTACTACCGGCGTGTTTGTCGGCACCGGTGTTGTAGGTGTCGCTGTCGGTACTACCGGCGTGTTTGTAGGTGTTGTAACTCCCTGCGTTGCAAAGCTCATGTCGTCCACATAGAAATTCGATGTCCCGGTGGATGTTTCAACAAACAGCCTTGCGACCCTTAAAAGCCCGGTCCATGTGACATTTGCCGAACCGTTTACCTGGCTCCACTGTGTGCTGTTTACCGCGGCTGAACCGAGCGATATATACTTGCTGCCCGCGTCATCCTTTATATAGAGGGTCAGCTTTGCCGTGTCAGTGCCGGAGGCGAGCCTTGCCCACACGCCTGCGCTGTAGTTGCCCTGTCCGTTCTTCAGAAGATAAGGCAGCACATACTGGCCTATGCCCTGGTATGCCTGTGTCCTGTTCTCAACCCTGGCTGATTTTGTGCCGCTGTGTACCACGCTGGTCTCTTCCGCTATGGTGCCGCCCGAGCTTTCATTCCAGCAGTAAATGGAGCTTTCAAAGCCGCCATTGTAAATGCCGTCCACAGGCTGCAGCTTTAAGACCGACTCTATCGCGTAATACGCCGGTTTTTTGGCGTAATTCGCGTCATATATCAGGGCCGCGTCCGATGCCCCGTTCGTAAAGCCGGGTATCCACGAATACTTGTCCGTGAATCCCCACAGGAACATCCTCTTTATGCTCGGATGCGTCATGCAAAGGAAAGCCATGTCGGCATACGCCTTTGCCTGCGACTGCAGTTTTGCCGCGTCAACAGGGACCGGTATGGCTACATCGAGTTCGGTAACCGATATCTGCAGGCCAAGCGCGCTGAGCCTCTGCGCGTTTTCCCATATGTCGTCGTTTAAGCGCCAGCTGCTGCTTACGTGGCACTGCCATCCCACACCGTCGATCGGAATGTTCTGGTTTTTCATATTGCTGACCATGGTGTATATATAGTTTGACTTTGCGTTTAAGCCTTCGTTGCCGTAATCATTGTAGACAAGCTTCGCGTTCGGGTCTGCCTGCCTTGCCCACTGGAACGCCTGCGGGATGTAATCGCCAAGCTTCTGGTACCAGAAGTCGTTGGACTTATACCCATACGGCGCGCCGTCTGAGACTGCCTCGTTTACAACATCCCATTCATTCATCTTGCCGCTGTACCTGCCGGCCATGGCCAGCACGTATGCCTTGAGCATGTCGCCAATCTGGGTGTTTGTATAGCTGCCGCTGCTCATCCAGCTTGGCACAACCGCGTTATAAACCAGGACATGTCCCCTCATCTGCATATTATTAGCATCCCTGAAATTCTTGTAATAATCAGTGGTCCCAAAATTATAGGAGTAAGGCCCGTTCCAAAGATAAGCCTTGAACTCATTCTCCCCGCCCATCCAGTTGAATTCCTTGGCAAGCGTGGTCCTGTATATGGCTTCATTCTGCAGCGGGCTGTTCGTAGCCTCTGAGCCGAGCAGCAGCCCTTTGGCTGCGGCTAAGTCCCTTAATCCGCCCGTGATAACCGGTGTTGTCGGAGTAGCTGTAGGTACAACCGGCGTGCTTGTGGCCACCGGTGTTGTCGGAGTCGCTGTAGGAGGAACCGGTGTGTTTGTATTTGTTACTACAGGTGTCGCTGTTACGCTTCCCTGTGTAAAGCTGTAGGACGCGAAATTGAACAGGAATCCTGACCCGCCGGTAAACACAAAGTATACATCGTGTCTTCCTGTCGCGCCGGATATCGCGCACGACTTGGTCTGCCATGTCTGCCATCCGCCGGTGCCTGTCACAGCGCACGTGCCGATGACCGGCCCTGTCGCGCTGTCAAGGTGTATCACTATGTTTCCGCCGCTGGTCGCGCTCGCCACGCGTGCGTTAAATCCTGTAGCGCCGGTGCCGAACTCGAGGTTCTTGACCTGTATCGAGTCATTATTCTCAATGTTCGCTACATTCAGCCCGCCTTCTGTGCATATTTCAGTGGTTATCCCTGATTCTTTTGCCATCATAACCGCTTTTAATGTGGTATACGGGTTCACGGTTTTCAGCGCGTTTACGCCTGTTGTTGTCGTTACCACTTTCTGTATGGTGCCGTCAGCGTTAAAGTAGAGCCTGTCTAAAGCCACGCTCCTCTGGTATATGCCGTTGCAGTTGCCGAGGTTTATGTTTGAGAAGCCTCCTGGTATGGTAAGCTATGTACCAGTCGGTCCCTATGTTCACAATCGAAGCATGGTTGTTGTTGCCGCAGTTATCCGATGGATTCCCGAGTATGGTTCCTTTGTATGCAAAGCCTGTCATCGGGTTGCTGCTAGTCATGTAGTCAATTGTCGCAGCCGGTGACGCCGAGAAATCAGTCGAGTACGAGTAATAATATATCCCGTTTCTCTTATTCATGAATGGAGCCTCAAAATACCTTGGGGCGTCTATCGTCACGGCAGAACCATTGACGCTTATCATGTCGGCGTTGAGCTTTATAACCCTTGCGTTGCCCGGCCCGCCTCCTCCGAAATACATGTAAGCCTGTCCGTCGTCGTCAACAAATACAGCGGGGTCAAATACGTATGTCATGCCGCTGCAGCCCGGCGTGGAGCCGGTTACAATCGCGTGTCCTACAGGGTCTGTGAACGGGCCTGTCGGGCTCGTGCCCCTGACCACGCCTATGCTGCCTCCGCCGTTGCCGAAATATACATAGTAATATCCGTTTCTGTAAACGCTCGTCGGCGCGTAAGTCAGCCCCGCCCATGATGTGTCTGACGCCTTGACCGCTTCGCCTTCGTCGGTCCAGTTAACAAGGTCATCTGATGACATGACGGTTACATCGGATATATCGTAACCTGTCGCGCCTGTTTTATCATGCGAAGTGTAAATATACATCCTGCCGTTGAACCAGCAGGCTGTCGGGTCAGCGGTGTATTTCTGGTACATGAGCGGATTGCCGCCAAGTAAGTTCGTTATCGGCGTGTTTACCGGCGTCACAACAGCCGTGGCCGTTGATGTGGCCGAACCTGATACTATAATAGTGAAAGCCTGCGTGGACTTGGCCCCGCACGCGTTCGTATATGTTGCCGTGAATACGTTATTCCCGGCGCTTAACGCAATACCGAGAAGTTCACGCGAAGTTGATGTGAAACCGTTAGGCCCGGTCCAGCTCCAGGAACCGCCGGTTGCCGGCTGAGGCCCGAGGTTAACAGCGGAGGTGGTGGAAGCTACAGTAACGCTGGCAACCTGCTGCCATGCGCCTGCGTCAGCCTGAAGATAAGGCACGATAGCTGTTGCCGCACACGGTGTGGATGTTGATGTAGGGACTATTGCCGTGTTTGTGGCTGTAGGCCCGGTGGTGCCGTTTGTTCCCACAAAGGAAACTATGCTTCTTGCCGGAAGGCTGTAAGTAAAACTGTTTCCTGAAACGCTTACCGCGGCCTGTGCCACCAGGTTTGTGCTGGCGTCTGTACGCCACGGCGTAACCGATGTTACGTTGAGGCCGTTTAAGCTGAATGTCTGGCTGGTTGCCGAAGAGTTGTTGTTAATCGCCACAAAGACAATCTTTGACGGCGTGGAATTATTGGTGTTCTTAAATGCGCTGACCTGCACGCCGGATGTCGGGGCGGCTGTCGCTCCCATGCGGTAATATCCCGGCCTTATGAACTTGCTGTAATTGCCCAGGGCAAAAGCCTTTATGTTCAGGTTGCCGTTGGTGGCCATATCCTGTATCCACCAGTAGTGGAAAGCGTTCATGCTTGCGTTCACCAGGCACGTCTGTACCCAGCCCGCCTGCTGCAATGCGCCCGCTATATCGGTCGTATTGGCTGATATCTCTGTCTCCCAGAATTCCTGGTTTGTCAGCTGTGTGAAGCCGTAAGTATTAAGGGCGTTGGGCATCCCGCCATAAAGGTGCGTTCCGATTATATTAATATAGGAGGCTGTTGTCGCGTTGTTCATGGATGCGGAAGCCAGGTTTAATCCCCCCGGATTAATCGGCTCAGGTATCATGATCTTGGTCGTAAGCCCGGCGGTTGTGAGCGCGCTTTTAAACGCGCGCGCAAAAACTTCAAACTGCCCCGCTGTCCAAAGGCAGGCTTCATAGTCCGGGTTCCAGTTTGGTTCGTTCTGGACTGAAATGGCGTAAAGGTCTATGCCGCGGCTTTTCGCGTACTGTATATATGAGACCAGGTAATTGGCATAACCCGTATCCGCGCTGTTAGGCGCGCCGGATGAGGCGCCAAGGAAGGTATTGTTGGTTGCCGGCCCGTTTACATTATTATTAGCCTTGTACTGCGCTGGCGGCGACCACTCTGTGGCCCATAAAAGAAGGTTGGGATTGGCGGCCTTGGCAGCGACCAGGTTATTGACTTCAGCTGCGTGGCTTCCGTTTGGATCTATCCTGGCCCTCAACATGGACATTCCGATGTGGCCGTTGACGTTGTCATCCGCAAAAAGCGATGCAGCGCTCGCGCCGGCCAAACCATACCAGGCGCTGGAAGCTCCTATGCCGCGTATGTACTGGTACGTGGCATTCGCGTCAACCGTACAGGTCGCCGCGTTTAAGACAGGAACAACAAAAGACAAAAGCACGATCAGGAACAAAAAGATTTTTTTCATTTTCCCACTCCCCTTTGAAATTTTTATTTTCATTTTTATTTTTTATCCTCCGTTATTTTCTTTATCATCATATGAACGTTCATATTCTTGCGCTTTAAATATACTTTTCCTAAGTAAATTGATTTATATGAACGTTCATATCTTCAATACAAATTTACCCGATTTAAGTCTGATTGTCAAGGATATTTTTATAAAATAAGGCTTAATTCCATAAAAGCCCTTAAAATAAAGGTGTTATATTTTAATGAATTAACGTCTCAGAAAACAGTATTTATGTCCATGATTCATTCATTTGTAGGGGCGATTCACGAATCGCCCAGCCCCAGCCATTAAGACCGCCACAGACGTTACTGCTTCCGCCGTAATCGCCCCTAGCCATGGAACCGAATAACTTCGCCTCCAGGACCATGTTTTTTGGCAGGTTCTCTTTGATGACTTCCTTTATCTTCTCAAGCGGCGCCGGAGCCCTAAAAAGAGTCTCATACAATGGCCCAAGCGTTTTATAAGCGTAGCCGTCCTCATTTAACGACCATTCCATGCTGTTGCCGATTTCACGGTGTATAACAAGCCCCGCATTTTTCTTCACGCAATAGCGTACCAGTACCAAACCTTTATCTTACTTCTTTGGAGGAAGAAAGTTGTCTCCCGTTATAATACTTCTGCCGGTTTTTTTCTCCAGCTCTTTTCTTGCCTTACCCGCTATCTTCCCGCCTTTTTTTCCGGTGCGGCTGTTATGCTTTAAGCCCTTTGCTTTCTCTGCCTGTGCTATCTGCCTTGTGGAGAGTTCGGCTAACGCAGTAAAAATGAGCTCCGCCTCGCTCATATGGTCCCGCAGGTTTTGGCTTTTTAGGCCTTTCAGGATTTTATGGGTTTTTACATCCAGTCCGGACCATTCTTTGTGTATTATGTTTGTCAGTATGGCGTATTCTTCTTTTTGTGTTATTTCGTTGTCTTTCCAGTAGTCGGTGAGTTTGTTCCTGGTTTCCTGGCTCATCATCCTCTGCTGTATCCACTTTTCACTTCTGCCGTGCCTTTGCCAGTTTTCCCTGGCGCGGTTTAAGGAACGCTCCGGGTCAGCCAGTTCCTGCATCCTTTCGTAACCGACCTTGGCAAGCCATAGTTTTATTGGCTCAGCCTTGGGGCTCGGGACGGACTGGATGAGGCGAAGCAGGACCTCCGGATCCGCCACATCTGTAAGGTACTTTTTTCCGTCTGCCGCTTCCATTTTCAGTTGGTGACAATTTGTCACCGACTGATTTCCTTCCTTTACCAGTCTTTCCTTAAGCTTATTCCAATACTTCCTCGCCGCCTGAAAATCCTTCTGCTGTATAAGCGCCCCCACAATATCAACTACAGAAAAAAACCAAACCTCTTTCTTTTCATCATAAACCCTGCGTATCTCAAAATTCTCAAAAACAACCGGTAGACTATCCATATTTTCCCCTATTGTCCCGCCTTGCACGGGTTATTTGATTCCCTCATAAGAATCAAATAAAGTATACATCTTGTATACTGTTTGTCAATAAACAAAACCAAATCAGACCCCGGGTTAATTACCTTATTTCATTGCCGATGTAAGATTGTCTTGTCGAATTCCCTTTCCCCACTTACGCCGATTCCCTTACAATCAACTCCGGCTCAAATACCAGGTTCTTTGGCTCTTTCAGCCTTCCCTGCATGGCTTCAAGCGCCATTAAAAAAGCTTCATTGCCCATTTTTTCCACGGGTTGCCTTACTGTAGTCAGCGACGGCGTTATGGCTGACGCTACCGGGATGTCGTCGTAGCCTATTACGGCTATGTCTTTTGGGACGCTAAGTCCCGCTTCCTTTATTGCGTTCACAACTCCGATGGCCGTGCTGTCGCCGGCTCCGCAGAAGACTGCGTCTATGTCCTTGTTTGCCTTCAGCAGCGTATGCATGACGGCCCTGCCTTCGTTTATGTAGTTGTTGTTTACTGTGACAATCAGGCGGTCATTTATGCCGATGTTTTTTTCAGTGAGCGCTTTTTTATAGCCCTGCTCCCTTTCTATTATCGACGGCCATGTTTCTCCGCCTGTTTTGGACATGCCTAAGTACGCAATTTTTTTCCTGCCGGATTTTATAAGGTAATCTGTCGCAAGGTAAGCGCCTTTTTCATTGTCGCACTTTACGCTGTGTCCGCCGGATATTGTTCCGTCTATGACGACCACCGGTATGCCGTTCTTTTTGAGTTCCGACATGTTTTCCGGGCCGGGTTTTATGCCCAGCATGATTATGGCGTCCGCTTTTCTGTTGCGTATTATGGAGTCTATTATCTGTTCCTTGAATTCCTCTTCGCCCCTTGTTGAGTACGGTATGAGGTCATAGTTGGATGAAAGCCCGGCTAAGTGAACGCCGTCTTCGATTTCCCTTAATATGTTCATGCCGAATACAGAGGTGAACCTGGTGCTTATGAAGGCTATGGAGTCCGCTTTACCGCCTACTAAGGCCCTCGCGGTCTTGTTTGGCTTGTAATGCAGTTTTTCTATTGCCTTCAGGACCTTTTCCCTTGTCGCGGGCGCGACCTTATCCACTCCGTTGACCACAAAAGAAACGGTATTATAGGAGACCCCCGCTATCTTTGCCACGTCCTTTATCGTTGCCATTTATTATTTTCCTTTTCTTAGGCTTTTCGCCCGGACTATGAAAGTATTTTCATTGCGGCCGTTTATTCTTTTGTATTCGACCGCGTCGCATAATGCCAGTATTGTCTTAATCCCCATTTTCCCGCCGAGGCCTTTTTTTATTCTCCGGGAGGTATCAGGTATCTTTTGTTCCTTCATGTTAAACCGCGGCCCGGAATCCCATGCCGTTATTTTTGCCTCCGGGTATTTAAGCGCCAGCTTCAGCGCGACTTTACCGGTTTTTTTGGCGTAAGCGTGCTTAATCAGGTTTTCGCAGTGCTCTGTTACCGACACTGCCAGCGCCGATATTTTTTTCCCCGGGAAGCCCGTGCTTTTCATGTTGCCGCCGATGAATTTCCTTATCAGGCTGAGATTGCCCTCTGCCGCGTCCACTTTGATTTCCGCGCTTATTATTTCAGTTTTTCCCGGCATAACTCTTCACAGCCTCTTTCACGGTTTCGTGACTTTCTATCACCCCGTCTATGCCCACAAGCGAATAGACTCTTTTCGCGTCCTGCTGCATGGCGGCAAGCTTCAAATCCCCGCCTGACGCCCGGAGCTGCTTGAATTCGTTCAAAAACGCGGTCCAGCCGGCGGAGCTTATGAATTCAAGCCCTTTTAAATCCAGGACATATTTCTTAGGGCCTCGCTTGCCAATAATATCCTTAAACCCCAGGCTAAAAGCCGCAACCGACGAGGAATCCAGCTCGCCGAAAAGCGCCACTATGATTATTTCACCGTCTTCATTTTCCCTGATCTCAAATGCCATTGTCCACCTCCGCTCAAGCGTTTCTTCCTATAGAAAGGACCGCGATATCGTCGCTTTGTTCCTGGCCGCCTGTGAATTTCTCAACTTCCCCGAGCAGCCCGTCGAGCACCGCCTTGCACGCCAAGCCGCCGTTTTTTTGCAGGGACTGCGCGGCCCTGTCCATGCCAAACCTGCCTCCGCCGTCCGCCCTGGCTTCGCTTATGCCGTCTGTAAAAAGCAAAAATTTATCGCCCGGTTCAGCCTTCAGCGTTATCTTTTCCAGCCTTGACCCAAACTCTTTGCCGTTTAAAATCCCTATGGCAGCGCCTTTGGGGCAGTATGATTCGACCTTAGCCGCCGCTTGCCTGTATACAAGTATTTCATGGTGTCCTGCGGAAACCATCTCTATCGTATTACTTACAGTATCAAGCACAGCGTAAAAAATCGTCGCGAACATGCCGCCCCCGACTTTTGCGAGCAGGCCTTCGTTTAATTTTGTCAGCACGGTTACAGGATCCTGATTCGCCCTTGCTTCCATATTTAATATGCCGCTGAGCATGGTCATAATCAGCGCCGCGGGTATTCCTTTACCCGATACGTCAGCCATCACCATCCCGAACCTGTTGCCGGAGAGCGGTATCACGTCATAGTAATCCCCGCCGATTTCCTTTGCCGGCTTGTAAAACGCGGCGACTTCATATTTCTTCATCTCAGGAAATGACTTTGGCAGCAGGGAGTCCTGAATCTTCCACGCTATCTCAAGCTCTTTTTCCAGCGCCAGCCTTTCTATCTCGGCTTTCTGCGCTTTTTGCAGACCCTCGGTCATGCTGTTGAAAGCCTCCGCCAGCAATCCGAGTTCATTCCTGCTTTTTATGCTGATCTTATGGTTTAAATCACCCATTCCCGCTATCCTCGCGCCTTCGGCAAGCGCGTGGATCGGTTTTGTGAACGCGGCGCTCAGCAGGAAAGCGCCAAGCAAACTTAAAAGTACGGCAACAACGGCCACAAGTATTATGTCAAAGTATGTCCTCTTGAGCGCGTTTGTTATGAGATCATAAGATATGCCCGCGTGTACAACGCCTATTTTTGCCTTGCGCTTGGCGACCACTGCCGAGGTAAACTCTATCACTTTTTCGCCGGACGCAGTTACATAAACGCTGTTTTTCCCCGGCGTGGTATAAAGCAGCCTGCCCGGAGGCGCATAAGCGGTTTTTACCAGCGTCATGTCGTTGTGCGCGAGGATTACGCCGCTTGGGCCGACAACCATAGCGTACTTAACGCCCTTGTTCTGCATCGCCTCTTTCAATATTTTTGCGGCCTCGAGTTCGTATTTCATGAGCATAAAATCCGAGATATTGTTCGCTATGTTCCTCGTCATGCTTAAGCCCCTGAGTTCCATCTCGTTTGTGAGGCTTTTTTTCTGGATGTTAAGCACCATAAAGCTCATGATGGCTGTAACAGCCAGGGTAAGGGACAAAATAACCGCCATTATTTCAAGCCTTATTCCTGAATATTTTTTCTTCATTCGATTCCCCGCCTGGAGAGTTCTTCAAGTTCCGCCTGAGCTTTCCTTAAGTCCCTGAGCGTTTTGACGTCTTCCGGGTCTATTGCAAGGACTTTTTTCCACATCTCTATAGCGCCTTTCAGGTCGCCTGAAGTATAGCTGTTTACCGCTATATAGTACATCCTGTCCGCCAGTTCCTTTTGTTCCTTCGGCACTTGACTGCTTTTGGGAACTGTTGCCATGGCTTTCCTTGCCTTCAAAATAAGCGATTGAATGGCTTTATTTCCGGGCCTGCCCTTTAACGCCAGTTCCCACTGTTTTAAGGCCTCATCATACTGCATTTGTTCGTAAAATTCAATGCCGGCTATGACATACGCGTCCTTTATCCCGGATATGCCTGCTCCTGAACTGAGCTTTTCCTTAAGTTTCTCCTCAATTATATTCTTCATCATGATAGAAGGTTCATGGTCGCGCTTCCACTCCAGGGACTTCTCCACCGCGGCAAGCGCTTCTTCGTATTCGCCGTTTTGATAATACCCGTATGCCCGGCTGTAGTGCGCTTCCGCCTCTTCCTTTATCTTTATCCTGATCCTGGCGTCGACGATCCTGCGCACTTCATTATATATGGCCCTGCGCCACTGCGCCCGCTGCTGATCTATGGTCATTCCGAACGCGTATGAAACCGCGAACCTGTCCATCCTTCCGAAATTCCTGTTGGCTATGTACGCGTAATCAAATTTCGCGTCATATAGCGACAGCCCCGCCCCGAAAGTGAATTCGCCTTCGCTGTAACCGCCCCTCACAGCCGCTATGCCGGCCCATCTGACTTCCATGCCGGCCCTTGCTTTAAAGTTTTCCTTTTCGCCGGCAGAAGCGTCAAAAGCGGCCTTGAATTCAAAATCCGCGATCTGATGCCTTGCCAGAAGCCCGAGAGTGTATTTGCGGCCAAGCGCCTCTGTAACCGACTGCATGGAAAAAGCCGGCGTAATGATATTTCCGGCCATCAATCCCGCGGAAAAAAAAGAAAAAGGTTTGTACAGGACTCCCAGATCGGCGCCAAATCCCGCGTAATTGAACCTGGACATATTGGAGTAGTATATATTGATATTTGCCCCGGCAGAAAGGCCTTCTGCCAGATAACGCCCGTATGAGGCCGTCAGTTTATACTGCTGGCTGCTGAAAACAGATGTAAGCTCCCCCGCCTCATCATAACCCTCCATATTGCCCGAGGAAAACACGGAAAAAGCGGCTCCGATCGTGCCAAAATTCAGGATGGACTGCCCGTACGCGGCCGAGCCGATTGAGGCGCCTTCATAGAGCGGATAATATAGAAGGGATACTTCCTGTTTTTTTATGTTTACCATACCTGCGGGGTTAAAGTGTATCGCGGAGAGATCATCAGCCACGGCCGTAAAAGCGCCGGCCATGCCATCCGGCCTGGACCCGGCTCCGATCATGAATACATTTTCCGTGCCATAATCCCCCGGCGCCGCAAATGCCGCCGAAGAAAGCAAAAACAGCATGAATAAATACAGCCTCACTGCTGAGGCTTTTTCTTTCCTCACCTGAGTACCGCCATCTTCTTTACGAGCCTTGTTGTCCCGCCAGTGACCCTGTCTTTTACCTCCAGAACGCATAAGTAAACGCCCGAGAGCACTTCCTTGCCCGACTCATTTTTCGAGTCCCATGCGTCCTCATTATGCTGGCCGGCGGGTTTTATAACTTTATTCAGCACGGTTTTTACGCGGCTGCCGCTTATGGTGAAGATCTCTATGGATATTTCCGACTCATTTTCAATGTTGTAATTGAAACGCGCCTGCGACTGTTTTGGGTTGACGGGGTTTGGGAAAACATGGAATGATTCTTTGAGGGGCGGGCCCGGGCAATAGCCCAGCCGCACATTTCCAAAATTAGCCGAACTTTTCCAGTTATTGGCGTCGCCGTTCCAGACAAGCTGTCCCACGCGCTCGCTGGTCCCGTTGTTGAAATCCACCTGCAAATCAAACTGATATGTATCTCCTACGGCGGGCACAACCCCCAAAAGCACCCAGGGAATTTTCACTTCCATAACATACCCGCCGGCATCATGCGTGCTGGCGTACTTCATGCCGGAAGGAGCCATGGCCACCGCGGCGTTTAAGCAAAACTGCAGGCAGTCATAACTGATCATGAAATGAAAATCTCCCACAGAGCCCGGGTAACTCTGCGCGCCATGGTCATTGGCCATATCAAGGTACATTTCAACGGCAGAATCATTATAATTCGCGCAGGCCACCTGTGTCGCGTTCAGGTAAGCGTCGTTTATGGCAATACCCGCGTATAGGTTCTTTGTGTCCCACAAAAGCTTGAAATTTCCTGATACGTTACCGGGATTGGTGCCTTCGCAGATTTTGGATATTGAATTCCATGCCGCTGAATCCCACTCGCTTTCGTTCATGACTCCGTCCGTGGTTATTGCCGCGGCACAGCCGCCGACCGCCTCAGTTATGACAGGCACCAGAACCGTAACCGTAAAAGTCACGGAGTTTTGGCCGCCGCAGGAATTAGTGTGCACTACCGTATACGTGTTGACGCCGTATGTCAGCGGAATATTGCTGATTTCCCGCGAATTGGCAACAAACCCGGCCGGGCCGGTCCATTTCCACGTTCCGCCGGTTAAAGGCTGCGGCCCAAGGTTCACGGCGGTGCCCATGAACACGGTTACGCTGCTGCTCTGCGACCAGATTCCTTCATTCACCCGGATATATGGGTTAATAGTGGTAGGCAGGCACGGCGTCTTAGTCGGTGTCGGCGCGGGCGGCATGGGATTTATCTGTATCGCGCACACCTGCGCGTTATCAACTGACGCAGGCCCGAACTGTAATGCTATGGCCCCGCTTACGGGCGCAATGTTGTTGAACACTTTGCTGACTGCCGTAAAAGCGGACCCGGAATCCGATATAATGTCAAAATTATCCAGCACCAGCGCGCCGTTTATGAACACGTCAAATACCCTCTCCCCCGCGGCTTCCCAGAATAAATCCGCGAATTTCAGCGTGACCTGATAATTTCCCGCGGGGACATTAAAACCGTACGTGAAGGGACTGCCGTATCTTTCACACTGGTAAAGCACGCTGTCAATGGTATTTGCAACAGTCATCGTCACACAGTGTCCGGTGCCGTTGTTAAAATTAGTATCCGCGGCCCAGGTGTTGCCCCAGCTGTCCGGATACAGTGGCCCGCCCGCATTTACCCGCCATATCGAAGAGACAATGGCGGTTCGGGTGGGAGTGTTAGTGAAGGTGGCCGTGCCTGTCGGCGTAAATGTCGCAGTCGTGGCCGCCTCACAGGCGCAGGCTATGGCAGCGGTATAAAGCAGGACAAAGACGCTCTTTAAAAAGAAACCCCGGCTGCCTGTCGTTGTTTTCATATATGACCCCGTAAAGTGGCTTTCTGCGATAATGTAATTATTTTTTATTATACACCATCGGGATATCATTTGCCAGTTCTTTCAATTTTCCCGGATTTGCCAGGTTATTAAATATCAACTCCGGGCCTTTCATGATTTTGCAGAACCGCCGCTTGCACGTGCCGCAAGCTCAACCTCGCACTTAAGCCATATACTACGCCGTGACAGCAATCCCGCCAATGTGCTCAAGCATGCCGCCTTCGAGCTTTGCGAGTTTCTTGTTCTTAACATCAAAACACACCATTAAAACCTCCGCCTGTAACACGGTGTCACCCTGCCTTTTCATGGCATATTCAAGGACAAAGGAAACTTTTTTGATATCCTTTGAGGACATCTCTATCTGAAGTTTATCCCCGAACAGGATTGGCTTCCTGTAATCCACGCTGACTTTTGAAGGGAAAAAAGTTACGCCTGTTTCCTCCACATGTTTCATGAAGTTTCCGTACTTTGCCTGGAACCAGTCCACTCGGCACCATTCCATCCACTCAAGCGGCTTGGAATAGTAGACCTGGCCTGTGACATCGGTGTCGCTTAATCGCACTTCAAAGGGCATTTTATGCATGTTTTACTCCTTTTGGGCCGGACAAAATTTAGCCAATATACGCTTAGCCATTAGATATGGTATCGCTTTGCGGTATTATTATAATAGTACAAACCATAATTATTGGCTACAAGTATATTGGCTATTGGCTTCTTGTGCAGAGAGGCGGCTTCCCGCCACTTAAGGCGGGGACAAATACGCGCTTTTTATATTTTGTAGAGCCGCCGCTTGCTGCGGCTCAAGGCTGGAATTGTTTTAAATGCAAATATTTGATAACCCACTGTAGAGCCGCAGCACCTGTCCGACGTAGCCTTGGCGAAGTCGGAAGCAGCGGCTCTACAGTGGGTGTAAATATTTATAACCCGCCGTATCTTTTTTGTTTTTGTAGAGAGGGAGCTTGCTCCCTCTCAAACGCCGCTTCAGTAGTATATTATCTCCAGCTCGGGCCTGTTTGACTGGGTCGCGTTATCCTGGGTAAAAACCGGCGCGGCCGCGTCCGCTGTTTCCTTTGTCTTAAGCAGCATCCCATAATTAACAGCTGAGTTGTTTATCCATGCCTGCACCACCGCCGGGTCGAGGCTCATCGTAAGATATGTGGAACCCACGCTGAAACTTCCGCTTCCCATGCTCACCGTATAGTCACCGCCGGGATTTGTCCAGGATGTGGCTGATGCTTTTGTCCAGCACGCTTCATTTACCCCTGCCGCATTGCACTTGTTCCCCTCTGTAAAAGCCCTCGCCAGCCTGAATGCTTCCACATCTCCGCTGCCGGATATTATTGTGTTCAGTTTAAACGTCAGCAGCGCTGACTGCACCTGCGCGCCCGAAAGCGACGTAAGTACGAATTTTATTACTCCCCTTGAGAGGCTTGTGCCACTTTTTCCGATGGATATCATTGTGCATGAACCGTTGTTAAAAGTCGGGGAGGAGCTCAGAAGCGACGCGTCCGCGCACCCCGTATACAGATTCGCGCCCTGCTGAAACGAGGCTGTCTGGGGTGTGTTTGTCGGAGTCACCGTGGCCGTGGCTGTAGAAGTCGATGTAGCCGTGGCTATGCTGTAGTACATTTCAGATTCCGTATATATTTCCGCGCCGTACGCGAATGTTGTTTTATTTAAATACGCGCTAATTTTATCTGTGCACGAAGGCCTTGAAGGATTTACCGTATAAGTATGCGGGGTTATGCCCGAATCACAGGCTGAGCCATAAAATGTATCACATACGCTGTAATCAAATCCTGAAGAAGGCATAAGTATGGTATGCCCGCCGGCTGTCCTGGACATATCCGGCACTTCCTGTTCGAGGACTGTATCTGTGCCTGCTATGGTTACAGTAAACCTTAATATATCACCCGGCGCAAAAGCCAGTATGCGGCTGTCGTTGCAGCCTTCCGGCGGCATGAGTATCATGCCCGTATGCCCGCCATAGTCAGTGATCTTAAAACAGGAACATCCCCCGTCATAAACGGTTGTTGCCGGCATTTGCGATGCAGGCGCCGGGTCTGAAAGATTGTCCACCATGATTGAACTTGCGATAAATACCTCGGTGCCCCAATTGTTGAGTATTACGCAGTCGATGCTGCGCACCGGCACCGCGCAAAATAAATCATCAAATTTGTATGTGGCCGATACTTTTATCGTGAATACAGGCGTCGTAGTGGCCGTCGGTGTCGCGGTTGATGACATGGCCTGGGTGTGGGTTTTCGTGGCGGTAAGCGTAGCGCTGTTTTCCGTGGTGGCTGACTGTGTGGCGGTTCTCGTTGCCGTGGCCGTGCCCGTGGGCTGCGCTGTCGATGTCAGCGTCGCGGTTACAGTCATAGTCTCCGCCTGCCCCGGTGTCCCGGACGGGCCCGAAGGCGTTGATTTTTTCCCGCAGGAAAATATAAACAGGGCTAAAATAAGAATACACCCGCACACACTAATTTTTTTCATGGAAACCTCCCAATAAATTTTTCCGGAAATGAAAAGGAATCCGTGAAGGATTTCACGGACGCATGCGGCCCCGTTATTATTTTAGCTTCCCCAAAAACCGGATGAAGGCAGGCTTTACGGCCTGCCTTCACATCATATCAATAGTATAAAACCTCAAGCGTTGGATTATTCGAAGACCCTACACCCGCCGCGTAAAATGAAATACCTGTGGAATCTGCCGGGTTTTCGTTTGCCAGCTTTAAAAGTAGCCCGTAATTTGTCGCGTCGTTTGCAAGCCATCCCTGAAAAACGGATATCGGCAGGGGTATCCTGATAACGCTGTCCGTCCCCGTATATGAATCAAATGGAAATGAAGCCTGAATGCCCGAATCATAGTCTCCGCCCGCGGTTGTCCACGCCGAAGTCCCGCTCCCGCTCCAGCTTACAGTTGTAGTGGAAGAAGCATCGCAAAATTTTCCTTCAACCCATGGGGCATTCATCTTGTGGACGTTTATATTGCCATTCCTGTTGGCATATGCGTTTAACTTCATCTTCAAGTTTACAGCCACAACTGTCGGAGTAATAAAAGCCGAAGCCACTCCGTAACGCAACAGGATCCTTTTTGTATAGCCTGATGAAGGATCCGCGTATATGCTTATGCCGCCGCAGCTTCCGGTATTATTTGTGGGCGATAAATTTAAGATATCAGCATCAGCGCAGCCTAAGTTGTTTCCCGGTATGAGGTTAAATGTTTTCGGGGTATTTGTAGGGGTGACCGTCGAGGTTGATGTTGCGGTCTTAGTCGGAGTCACCGTATAAGTCGGCGTGTCTGTATTGGTAAGCGTTATCGTCCTCGTCGCCGTGATAGTAGAACTCTGGTAAGGAGTCATTGTAAGTGTGATAGTGTAAGTTTGCGTCACGGTCGCTGAATTTTCGGGCGGTGCCATGCCGGGGCCGGTTGCTTTTTTATCCCCACAGGAAGCAATAAAAACAATTACGGATAGTAATAAAAGATTAAAAATAGTTTTTTTCATGAAATCCTCCCACAATTTGAATTATTGTAAATCCCCTTAAATCGTGTTAATTCTACACCAATTCGACCTTTGGTGTCAATATCCAAGAAGTTGTGCTTGTATGTTTACCGACTCCGGGTCTATTCTGTCGCCTCTATGCTGATAACAACGGGAGCAAACTTTTTTTACATTCTGACTTGAGCCGCAGCACCTGTCCGGCGAAGCCTTGGCAAAGTCGGAATCTGCGTTTCTACAGTAGGTGTAAATATTTATGGCCCTTGCTCGTTTTTGTTTTGTTTTTATTTTGTCTTTGTTTTTCGTAGAGAGGGAGCTTGCTCCCTCTCGCCTTTTACGTGAGGAAATTGTGCCCCGGCCTTATTCATTTTACCCGTATTACGACAACATGGTTAAACCATGAAACGCCATTAAAAACGAGGATATAAAACAGCATATTAGTTCCCGTGATTATCCGGATTTTGTCACTGTTTCAAATTATCTAAAAAATGGATTTACGAAAATTTGACTTTTTTGCCATTTAAATGTATTTATACCATAGGGGAAAGATATTGGATTCTAAAATGCTAAAAATTCAAATCCTATAGGCACATGAACAACACACGCCCGCTTTGATCGATTGTTTACTTGAGTTGTCCGCGCTATCGCGCCTGTACTTTCCCTTATTCTGCCCGTCATACGGGCCTGTGATACGGGAGGTGCACTATGAAAGTTCTATACATCGACGACACTAACATGCAGCACAAACTTATAGGGTATTACTTAAGGCACGGCGGCAATGAGCACCACCAGATGATTTCTTCTTTTGACGGCAGGGACGGGATTGAAAAAGCGCAAAAGGAACAACCCGACGCGATTATACTGGACCTGGACATGCCGGGGATGAGCGGGGAGGATACATTAAAAGCCCTAAAGTGCAGCGGAACAACCATAAGCATTCCCATTATTGTATATGGGAAAAACGATGACCCCGCAATGAAAGAAAGGCTAGTGAAGCTCGGCGCCGCGGCTTATGTAAGAATGCCTGACGAGATAATGGAAATAAAACCGCTGTTAAACAAGCTAATCCATCCGGATACCAGGGCGATGTAGTATTTAGAAAACAGCAATCGTTGATTTATGGTTTTCAAAGAACCGGCTAATAATAGTACTTGAAATCGCTTATTATTGTCACAATTCCGTAATGGAGCATATCCATGTGGTATTTGTCTTCAGGCGCCCAAAAATGCCTCGCGTACCTTGCCCCTATGTTCACTTCAAAATTAGCGGCCTTATACCCCGCGCCTATGTTCAGTCCCGGTGAAAGGAAAAGCGGGTTATCTTTCGTTCCAACTGCCCCGGTTGTTTCCGTGATTAAGAATCCATATTCCTCATCAATATTGGTGTATTCATCGTTCTGCCCGTCACAATTTATTCCGGCCCTTATCGCCATCTCAGGCGAGATGTTCAGTTCCGCTCCAAGGCTTACTTTGTAAAAGGCTGAAAAAAGGTCGTACCCCTGATTATTGTAGTCGCGGTTCTTTTTAATAAACGCGTATCCCGCCTCAAACGGCAACGCAATAGTGTCTGTTATCCTGACCATAACACCTGCCGCGCTGTCTAACCCTGTTATGGATGTTCCGTATTTTGCGTTCAGCTTAAGCCCGTATGTGATTGGCCCAAAAACTTTTTTTACGGAAGCCTCTGCGTCCGCCTGAACCGGCTGGCTCTGCGTGAAAGTAAAACCATACCTCCTGATATCCTCGGAATAACCCGGCCCTGTCCCAATCTTAAAAAGCATTTCAATGTCTCCCGCTGACCTCATGGAAGCGGCCGCGTCAAATCTCAATAACTTATAATCCGAATACAGGGCGGACTTCCCCTTATTCCCGGCTGATACGGAATATGCCCAGCCGTCCTTTGCCTCGGGAAGCAGTGATAAAGAAACCTGGTAAAATCCCATATTTTTCGAATACTGAGGCTCGGAATAATTTAACCTGTACCACCCGCCGCTTATAGCCGCGCAGAAGCGCCCAAAAAACCTCTGGGCTGCCTCGGCGTAAAAACCCCCGGCGCTGTGGTCGCTGAAAAAAGGGTCATTCCCGTAAAAACCAGCATACGGTTTTATAACAAAGGATGTGTCTTCGTCTAAGCGGTAAATGATACCCACATCCTCATTACTGAGCCTGACATTTGCGGTTTTATATCTCCAGTCCATAACTAAAGTCCCGGGCCACTGCGCGCCGTCCCGCGCGAGCGCTATGACCTGCGGGTTTAATGTGATGACATTGACAGCCGGCCGCGCAAAGATGGCGGAAGCAAAACCCGCTGAGTATCCGTCGGCAGCGCTTGAAATATCAAACATGGCCGCGCCAGGCCCGCCAAGCGACAGAAGCCGCGCAGGCCCGCCGTAATAAAAATCCCCGGCAAATATGGATAAAGGCAAAATCGCAAGAATTAAAGCTGTTGCAAGGATTCGTTTCAGGAATGATCCGGAATGTCCATAAGCCATATTAATCTTCTCCGCGGGTTTTAGTTTTTGTATCCCTTATGGGATATAATCTATCATTGTTTCAAAATAAACACAACGGACAAAACCTTGAGGTTGATGTATCTGATTCTATATAAATTCGCTTATGCTTTTCCTATTTCGGTTTAAACCCCCTTCTTCCCCTCTCCTCTTAGGAGAGGGGCTGGGGTGAGGTGAAACCAAGTGACTTATTCCCCTCACCCTACCCTCTCCCAAATGGGAGAGGAAAAAAAACAAAAGGACGCGGTTTTATCCGCGCCCTTTTATGCCCTGATTATTCTTTACTTATTATTAATTTTCTTATGGCCTTACCACGACCACTTTATCTGCGCCAGATACTGTGTCTTATATGTGTTCACACCGCTGCCAAGGCTCAGGTTATTCATCTGATAATTAAGCTGCAGCAAAACATTCTCACCCATTATTTTGTAATTAATACCGGCGATATACACGTGTTCCTGGACGTTGGCCTGTCTCGTATCAGCCTTCCAGTTGTCATACCTTATCATGAAAGAAAGCGGATCGGTTATATTGTAATTCAAGTACCCGCTCCACCCTATGGAAGTAATATCGCCGGCTTTCACAACATACTCAGCGAAACCGTCAACCGGCCCCACCGCGCCGCCAATCACAAAATCGGTTGAGGCGGTAAGTTTTCCCCCTGTTATATTTCTGAAATACGAAGCCCGTAAATATGCTTCTTTGATCGGCGTTATTATAACCCTTGCCAGCGCCATTTTTTCAAAATCACTTTCCATCTTTCTGTACCCTGTCCCGTTATATATGCCCGCCTGATAACTTCCAAATCCCGCCGGGATGGTACCGTCAATTATTATTCCCTGGTCAGCGGCTGAAATAACTCCCCTGATATCCTCCACGCAGCGTTCTATGAGCGGCGACCACCATGTGTCTATGACGCCGTAATATGTGGGCTGCAACCCGACTTTAAGTGAAATTCCGGCGTCGGATAAAAGCGGTATTTTGTTTAATACCACATAACCGTGCTTTATGAACGCGGCCCAGTCAAGGTTGCCTGTGGAGGCGGTCGTGGTTACTTCCTGCCCGTACTGGTCGTTATTTACATCCAGCGTGAGGTTCCCTTCCCATCCCATTTCCGCGTCCTTCATCTTCCACCTTAAATAAGTCCTGGGTATGCAAAATGTGCTTGATGTTTGCGACGCACCTGTATAGCTCAGATTATATTTTATCCACTGGAACCCGTAAAACTTCGTCTCCACTGCCGCCATGGAAAAAACTGTAAATACAAAAAATACCGCGATTAACAGCCCGACTTTTTTCATCTTTTCCTCCTGATTAATCTATAATGTTTTAAACCCATAAATACATTCTTGTAAAAACCCCCGTAGAGACGGGACCCGTGCCCGTCTCGCAGCACTGAGACGCCCACGGGTGGCGTCTCTACGAAACATAATAAATCTTTAAACGACTGTTAATTTCCATTTTATTCCCTACTCCAGCAACTTTATCTGTTCCGGCGACCCCAATACTATTTCCAGCCTTCCCTTATATTCCTTTACCCTGCCTTCAACCTTTACTTTCTTGCCCATGTAATATTTTTCAGGGTTGTCCGGGAACTTCTTAAATGACCCGGCAAATATGATGAGCGCCATGTACCTTTTATAATCCTTGTCAAAGTTCAGGTAGCATATCTTTTCTGTTTTATGCGAGGATACCACCGTGCCCTCGACCTCCACGTACTGGTCTATGTAGTCCCCGGCGTTTTTCCAGTCTATCTTTTTCTTGAACTTTGACCAGTTCTTCTCCGGCTGCCTGGCCGCGTCATCCCACTTTTTTTCATACGGCTCTTCCGAGGCTTCAGGCCCTTCCTTTGCCTCATGCGCTGACATGAGCGGGTCCACTATCCATATCTTCGCGAAAAACATGACCACTATGGCGGCAAGTACCACGACAACCGCCTTTAACGCAAATCCGCCTTGCTGCTTCATATCATCATTCATTTTTTCTTCTGTCCTCCTTCTTTATACTGCCATAATCCGAGCCTGAACTTTTTTGCTATATTTTCAAGCACAAGGAATTCTTTTGTTTTAGATATGAACTTGCTTACACTCGCGTAACCATACCCTTTTTTCACAAGTTCCGAGTTCAGGAGGTCGCCGTCAATATATATGAAAGCCAGCGTCCTTCCGTATTTGTCATAGTGGTCGCGGTCGGTGTACTCAAAAACGCATTTTTTACCCTCTATCCTTTCCTTAACATACTGCTTTGCCTCCTGCGCGAAAGGCTCCTCAGGCCGGTCAGGGTGGTGAAGCTCCGGGGTGTCAACGCCAAGAAACCGCACTTTCTCGCCCGCATCGGTTACAACGGTATCCCCGTCCACAACCTTTTCCACGACTGCCTCAAACTTATGAAGAGAGTTTTTCTCACTGATGTTCTTTATGCCCAGCCCCGCGAAATAAACAGCCATAATTCCCACAATTGTTGCGAGAATTACCATGGTTATAAATCTCTTACTCATAAGTCCTCCTGTTGTTCGTTGTTCGTTGTTCGTTGTTCGTTGTTCGTTGTTCGTTGTTCGTTGTTCGTTGTTCGTTGTTCGTTGTTCGTTGTTCGTTATTCGTTGTTCGTTGTTCGTTGTTCGTTGTTCGTTGTTCGTTGTTCGTTGTTCGTTGTTCGTTGTTCGTTGTTCGTTGTTCGTTGTTCGTTGTTCGTTGTTCGTTGTTCGTTGTTCGTTGTTCGTTGTTCATTGTTCGTTGTTCATTGTTCGTTGTTCGTTGTTCATTGTTCGTTGTTCGTTGTTTATTGTTCGTTGTTCTTAGTTCTACCACTCCGAACTCTACCCTCCACCCTCCGAACTAACTTCCTTCCTTACGCAGCCTGAAGGCTGCGGCTACCACCACTCACCACCTACCACCTACTACCCACCACCCACTACCCACTACCCTCGCGGGTGAAATTGCTTATGTATCTTCTTTAACCTCGTCCTGTCCACGTGCGTGTAAATCTGCGTTGTGGATATGTCCGCGTGGCCCAGCATTTCCTGAACGCTCCTTAGGTCAGCGCCGCCTGCGAGCAGGTGCGTGGCAAACGAGTGCCTGAATATGTGCGGGTAAACGTCTTTTGTTATTTTGGCTTTCTTCGCGTAACCCTTTACAACCTTCCATATGCCTTCCCTTGTAAACTTTTTCCCGAGCCTTGTCACAAAAAGATGCGGCGAAAAATCCTTTATGAATGATTTCCTTATGTCCAGGTACTCCGAAAGCGATTCTACCACAAAATCGCCCACCGGCACCAGCCGTTCTTTTGACCCCTTGCCAAAACACCGTAGTATCTTCTCCTCCAGGTCAATGTCAGTCAGCTCAAGGCTGACAAGCTCGGATACGCGCAGCCCCGCCGAATACAAAAGTTCCATTATGGCCCTGTCGCGTATACCTTCCTTTTTAGCCGGGTCTATGGCGGCGGACATGCGCTCTATGTCAGCGCCTGTGAGTACTTCGGGTATGTGCTTGTGGGTCTTGAAGGAATCCATGTCCTCAAAAGGGCTTTTTTTCATATGCCCTGTCCTGACCATGAATTTATAAAAATTCCTGATTGTAACCAGGGCCCTCGCTATGGAAAGTTCCGCGTGTTTTTTATTTTTCAGCTCAAATATAAAATCCAGGATCTCGTCTTCGGAAGGGGAACTTATTTCATGGGATTTAAGGAATTGGTTAAATATTTTAAGGTCTGATTTGTACGCCTTTATGGTGTTTGAAGACAGCCCTTTTTCAAACTGTATGAAATTTATGAACGCTTCTTCCCTTTCATCCATGTATCAACCCTGCCGCGGCCTTTATTTTTTTCAACGCTTTTTTATCCGAAAGTATGGATTTCTGCCTGTCCATGGAGGTAAACTTAAGTACGGCTTTTGTCTTTATACCGTTGACCGCGAAAAAAGAGCGTATTTCGCTTTCCGCCGGGCGGAAATATTTTGGTTTGTTATCGCCCTGGGTCAGAATGATTATTCCCTGTTTCAGTTTTAAATTTTCAGCTTTAAGTTTTGAGTTCTGTTTATTCCACACGCTCTGGTTCCTGTCTATAAACACCTTAAAAACCCCCGGTACCCCGGTAAAATAAACAGGCGAAGCAACGATGACAACATCGGCTTTTTCAATTTTTCTGATGAGTTTGCCCGCGTCGTCATTAAAAACGCACTTAAAGGTGTTTTCGCATTTGTCGCAGGCGGTGCACGGGTGGATATTTAAGGTGTTTAAGTTTGAGATTTGGAGCCTGGAATCTGTGATCCCGGCCAAATACAGCGCGGCGAGGGCGGAGTTGCTCCCCTTCCTCGGGCTTGCCAGTATGACAAGTATGTTATGCTTTTTCATTTACCGCTGTATAGTCTTCGATGTAAGAGCGCAGCAGTTCTGCCACGGCCCACGCGTGCGATATCCTTCCGCGCGCGTTATACGGGAAATTCCCGTCAAACATTTCGGAAACAGTGCCCAGCCCGGCGTTTTTTAAGTGCTCAAAGATGGGTTCATATACGGTTTCTATGAAATCCATGGATTCCTTGCCCGTGCCGTATGTCTTTAAGTACGCGGTCACAAAATGGCCCGTAGTCCACGCCCACACAGTACCCTGGTGCGCTGCGGAGTCGCGCGCTCCCTGGTTTCCGTCATAGCGTGCCTTGAAATTCGGGTTCATGTTAGACAGGGTCCTTAAGCCGAATGACGTGTATAATTCCTTGATCACGGTATTCATTATCATCTCGCGTTTGTTTTCATCCTCAATGAGCATAAAAGGCAGGCTTATTGCCAGCACCTGGTTGGGCCTGACAGAAGCGTCCTTATGTCCGTTTTCAATGCAGTCATAAAGGCATCCCGCCTCCTCATCCCAGAACTTTTCGTTGAAGCTGTCATAAACTTTCTTTGCCATGGCGCCGTATGACTCCGCCATTTGCGGCTCGCTGTTATTTTTGCATATAAATTCCATGATCTTTATCGCGTTATACCAAAGCGCGTTTATTTCCACGGCCTTGCCCTGCCTGGCTGTGGCTCCGACCTTGGTGTCCATCCACGTCAGCTGAAGCCCGGGATAACCCGCGTACAGCAGGGAATCGTCCGCCATGTGTATGTTAAAATCAGTGCCCTCGACGTGCTTTTGTATGATCCAAGTTAGCCTTTTGAAAAATTCGCCGCCTTTGTCGACAAGGGAGAAATCCTTTGTGTATACCAGATACTTATACAGCGCGAAGAAAAACCACAGCGTGGTATCCGCTGAGGCGTATTTTATGTCGTTCTTATTTATGGTCATGTTAAGGGGCAGCAGCCCGTTTTTCTCGAACTTTATGGATTCGGCAAGCAGGCGCTTGGCGTCCGCGTATTTTCCCGTCACAAGGAAGAGCCCGGGCAGCGCCGCAAAGGCGTCCCTGAACCATATGTAATGCGGCCACGGATATCCGGCCACGACCATGGGAACCCCGTCATTATCTTCTATGGCGAATGATTCCGCCGCGGCTAAAAGCTGCTGCACATTCATCCTGTAATCGTCATCTTTTACGCATGACCCTGTTTCTTTGCAGAGGTCCTTTACCTTCTTTATCTGCGCCCTGTATTGTTTCCAGAGCCCTTCCCTGCTGACTCCGGTAAGATTCTCCGTTGAAAACACTATTGATTTTGGGCTGTTATACTCAATGTCCAGGGTAAATATACCCAGGTTATAAAGGTCCTCCGTGGATTCAAAACCGGACTGGCCCTCCCGCAGATAATAAAAGTCCCTGTACCATACGCCTTCCTGCTTGAACTCAGCGCCGTCAGGGTTGTAAATATAAGCCGGCGGTATGTTCATGTATGGCTGAAGTTTTATTTTATCGGGGCTCTCCACGGTTACATTTGCGTCAAATATCGGCATTTCCCTTATGAGGTTTTCAGCTTCCCTGAAGGCGATGAAAGGCTTTACATGGAGCTTTGCGAATGAATTCGGCGTCAGCACGGTATATGTTATCACCGTGGTATTGGAATCCTTCATGAGGAATATTTCTTTTTTAAGGCGGACATTGTCTATGAGGAAAAGCATGGTTATGATGTCGTCTTTTAACCCGAAGTTCTCCAGGTGGGCGAAACCCTTTGGATATACTGTCTCGCGGTATTTATGAGTGGATATGTTGTAGATGTGTCCTGCTATTTCCACATCTTCGTCGCAGTTGGGGAATACCACTATCCTGTTGTCTATGCCGGGAAACTTGGCCACAAGCAGTCCGTGGTGTTTGCGGGTATTGGCCATAAGGATAGTGGAGGAAGCAAAGCTTCCCTTTTTGTTGGTTATTATCCACTCCTTCTCTATCGCAATGTTAAAGTCATTGCAAATGTGACGGCCGAAACTTATCATCCCTTATACCACCCTCATAATTTTATATTTTAGATTTTAAATTTTAGATTTAAGGTGTGCTTTTGCACTTAATTATGATAAAAAGCGCGCAGCGCTAACCATAAATCTAAAATATAAAATTTAAAATTTAAAATGAATCTATTCCCACTCTATCGTTGCCGGCGGTTTGTTGCTTATGTCATACACCACCCTGTTAACACCCTTAACCTCGTTAATTACCCTCGAGGAAATATTGTTCAATACGTCATAAGGAAGCTTCACCCATTCGGCTGTCATGCCGTCCTTGGAATCCACGGCGCGCAGCGCTATGACATTTTCATACGTGCGCAAATCGCCCATGACGCCCACTGTCTTAACCGGCAGGAGCACACCGAAGGACTGCCATATCTTGAAATACAGCCCGGCCTTTTTTATCTCTTCGACTATTATGTTGTCAGCCTTCTTTAATATGGTCGTTCTTTCTTTTGTGACATCGCCAAGTATCCTGACCGCAAGCCCGGGGCCGGGGAACGGCTGGCGCCAGAGTATGTCCTGCGCTATGCCCAATTTTTTTCCTATCTCCCTTACCTCGTCTTTAAACAGGTAGCGCAGCGGCTCCACGAGTTTCATTTCCATTTTTTCCGGAAGCCCGCCCACGTTATGGTGCGACTTTATCATGGCTGACGGGCCTTTAACCGAGACGCTTTCAATCAAGTCCGGATAAAGCGTGCCCTGCGCCAAAAACTCGAACCTTCCGAGCTTTGCCTTGAGCTTCTTCGTGTGCTTTTCAAATACGTCTATGAAATAATTGCCGATTATCTTCCTTTTTTTCTCAGGGTCAGACACGCCCTTAAGCCGCGTTAAAAAAGCCTCTGCGGCCTTTATTAGTGTTACTTTTATGCCGAGCTTTTTAAACATCTCCATGACTTTCCTGTCTTCATCCAGGCGCAGAAGGCCGTTGTCCACAAAAACGCAGGTCAATTTATCGCCGATTGCCTTGCTTATCAAAACCGAGGCGACAGTCGAGTCAACGCCGCCTGACACCGCGCAGAGTACGCGCTCATTGCCGACCCTGTTTTTTATCTCTTCTACTGTAGCCTTTATGTAGGACTCGGGCGTCCAGTTCTGCTTTGCCCTGCATATGTCCGTCACAAAATTATATAATATGAGCTTTCCGTTTTTCGTGTGCACGACTTCCGGGTGGAACTGTATGGCCCACACCTTTTTTTCAGCGTTAGATATGACCGCGAAATCAGAGGTGTCGGTCACGGCAAGGGTCTTGAACCCAGTCGGTTTTTTTACAAGTTTGTCGCCGTGGCTCATCCAGACTATTTCCTGCTTAAAGAGGTCCTTTAACAGCGGGTCTTTCTCAGTGAGCCTGAGTTCGGTAAATCCGTATTCCCTGTGTTCGCCTTTTTCCACCCTGCCGCCGAACTTTTTTGCCACAACCTGCATGCCGTAACATATGCCCAGAATCGGCACGCCGAGGTCAAATATCCTCATGTCAGGAAGCGGCGCTTTTTTATCGTATATGGAAGCCGGGCTTCCCGAAAGGATTATGCCCTTGGGCGCCATCTCTTTAATTTTTTCAAAAGAATGGTTAAACGGCATTATCTCCGAATAAACATCCATCTCCCTGACCCTGCGCGCGATAAGCTGGGTATACTGGGAACCGAAATCAAGAACAAGTATCGTGTCGTGTTTCATGGTTTATCCTTTATTTTTCAATTTTAAATTTAAAATTTTAGATTTTAAATTGCGTGCTTACTTCATTATCCTGTAATTCGGCGCCTCATTGGTGATGATGACATCGTGAGGATGGCTTTCTTTCAGGCTTGCGTTTGATATTTTAACAAACTGCGTTTTTTCCTTAAGCTCTTTTATATTGACAGTCCCGCAGTAACCCATCCCCGCGCGCACGCCGCCTATCATCTGGTGCACTGTGGAGGCAAGCTGGCCGCGGAACGGAACCCTTCCTTCAATGCCTTCCGGCACGAGTTTCTCTTCCTCTTCTTCCCACTGGAAATATCTTTCCCTGCCGCCGCGTTTTTTCATGGCAGCCAGAGAGCCCATGCCGCGGTGTACCTTGAAGCTCCTGCCGTCCAATAGCACTGTCTCTCCCGGCGATTCTTCGGTGCCGGCAAAAAGGCTTCCAATCATTACGGAGTCCGCGCCTGCCGCTATGGCTTTTGTTATATCCCCGGAATATTTAATTCCGCCGTCGGCGATCAGTGTCACGCCTTTTTTTCTGGTCACTTCATAAACGTCCATTATGGCTGTTATCTGCGGCACGCCGATTCCGGCTACCACCCTGGTCGTGCATATCGAACCCGGCCCCATGCCCACTTTAACCCCGTCCGCGCCCACTTCTATTAAGTCCTGTGCCGCGCGCGCGGTGGCTATGTTTCCGGCTATCATGTCGATGTTCCTGTATTTCTTTTTAAGGTCCCTTACGGCGTTTATGACATTTTCAGAATGTCCATGCGCTGTTTCAATCACGAGCGCGTCAACGCCCGCGTTAATAAGCGCCGCTGCCCTGTCGAAAAGTTCATCAGAGGGCCCTACTGCCGCCGCGACCATAAGCCTGCCGAATTTATCCTTGGCGGCAAACGGATGCTTGAGTTTTTTCTCGATGTCCTTTATCGTTATAAGCCCTTTTAAATCAAAATCCTTGCTGACCACAGGCAGTTTCTCTATCCTGTTCTTATGAAGTATTTCCTGGGCTTTTTCAAGCGATATGCCGTGGTTGGCCACGATGAGCCTTTCTTTAGGCGTCATCAGTTCCTTGATTTTCTGCTTTTTATTTTTTACGAACCTTAAGTCCCTGTTAGTGAGTATGCCTACGAGTTTTTTTCCTTCGCATATTGGGAATCCCGAGACGCTGTACTTGTTCATAAATTCAGCCGCTTCACCGACCGTTGATTCCGGGTGCAGGGTTATGGGGTCTAATATCATGCCTGATTCAGAGCGCTTTACCTTATCGATCTCTTTTGCCTGTTCTTCAATGGTCAGGTTCTTATGAATGACGCCGATCCCGCCCTCCTGGGCTATGGCAATAGCCAGCTTGGCCTCTGTTACAGTGTCCATTGCCGCTGATACCAGCGGTATATTTATGGTTATATTCCTGGAGAATTTTGTCTTTACTTCCACCTGTCTGGGAAGCACCGATGACATCTGGGGGACGAGCAAAACGTCGTCAAAAGTCAGGGCCTCTTTTAGTATTTTTTTGTTTGATGAGATAACTTTACGGATCATAGCTGCGGTCTCCTTTCTATTTATAATATCATTTTTTCAAATTCCAGTCAAATTTAAAATCCGTATTATGAAACAGCCTGACAATAATATAACGGTTTTTGTTCTGTTCTGTTTTTGGCATTTAATTGAAAATTGAAAATATAAAATTGAAAATCTATTATGTGGATAACTCCAAAAACCCCATATTTTTATAGCCCTCTTTAGATTGCTAATCCACATGCTATCCACACCTGTTATTTCCATAAAACCCTATATTTTAAAAGCGTATTATGGGTTTTCTGTGGATTTCCCACAGAGTTCTGCACTTTTTCAATAGAATATGGTTGTTTCTATTGGTTTTGTAGCCGCAGCCTTCAGGCTGCGTAACGTCGCAAATGGACAAATATTTACAAAAACGAAAATAATATTTCTGTCTTCTGCTTCCCCGCCAAGTACGCAAACCGCCTTTCGCAGCCTGAAGGCTGCGGCTACCAGCATCAAAATCACTTCCCTAAAAATAATATCCAGCCTGACATTGTCAGGATTGAAAGCAGCGTTGTAACCATTATTATCGCCGCTGTAAGCTCGCCATCGCCTTTATACTGCTTCACCATTATGTATGTGGAAAGCGCTGACGGAAATGTAAAAGTCATGACCGCGACCTTAAAATCCAGCGGCGAAGGCAAAATAATGAAAAATGTAAAAATAAGCCACGCGAAAAGCGGCTGTATGAAAAGTTTTAAAGACGTGGCAAGGATAACATGCCACCTGTCTTTTTTTATGGTGGAAATCTTCAGTCCGGCGCCCACGGCAATGAGCATCAGCGGCGACCCCATGGAAGAAACCATTTCCACGGTATTTGACAGGAACACCGGAAGGCCGATCTTAAAGTATGAAAATACAAGCCCCACTATGGAGCTGATTACCAGCGGGTCGGATATTATGTAATATAGGATTGATGCTTTGTGCGTGCCGTTATCCTTGTTCATTATATTCAGATAAATGATGGAAAGAATTATCATGAACGGCGCCATAAACCCGGTAATAACGCCGATCTCCGCCAGAGCCAGCTGTCCATAGGCGTGTAAAATAATGGGGAAGCCTATATACGCGATATTTGTCCTGAAAGACGGAAGGACAAAAGAACCGCGCTTTTCCTTCGGATAAAATGACGCAGCAGCCGCAGCCAGCACAAATACGGCAAACGCGGCCAGATAAAGCCCGGCTATCATTTTAAGCGAAAATATTTTCTCAAACGGGGATTTATATATGGAGGCAAATACCATGGCAGGAAGGACCAGGTAATATGCCAGGTTATTCAGGAATTTTTCAGTCACATCCTCTATAAATTTCGCCCTTTTAAACCAGTACCCCAGCGCTACAAGTATGAATACCGGTATAATTGAGTTCGCGATCAGCTCCACTTATGCCCCGCCTTATATTATTTCCCGGAGTTGTTTGAATCCTTCCAGGACGTATTCCGGTTTCAGTTTCTTAATGATTTTCTTATCCGCGTAGCCGTATTCCAGGTAAGCGCAGTCCACGCCGGCGTTTTTGGCCGTCTGGACGTCATACTGGCTGTCGCCGACAAAGAGCACTTCTTTTGCCTTAACCTTATATTTTTTCATGAGGTGGTGGACCACAAAAGGGTCCGGTTTGCGCCGCTTTACATCCGCGCTGCCGAGGGTTATGTCAAAAAATCCGTCTATGCCGACTTCCTTATTGATGTCCACAACATACCGCTTTAACTTATTTGAAGCTATTGCCAGTATCATGCCCTTCGCGTAAAGGAATCCAAGAGTTTCTTTTACGTTTTTGTAAATTTTAAGCCCCTGCTTATACTTAACGTCATATATGGCGCGGTATATTTTTATGAGTTCCTTGTTTCCGATTTCCTTTTCTTTGGCAGGAAACAGGTCGTGCAGGAAACTGTCAAGCCCGGTGCCCACAGCGCCGATAATGATATCCCTCTTAAACTGCTTTACCCCGAACTTCTTTGCCATGGCGTTTGCCGTAGCCCAGATACCGGTTGCGGAGTCCACAAGCGTGCCGTCAAAATCAAATATGATGAGCTTGTATTTTGACTCGGAAGTAAATGTGTCCTCGTGCGAGTAAGGCGGCGCGCACGCGCATAAAAGGCTGAGGTCTTTTTTTCCCGTGTTAAAAAGTTTGTGGCTCGTGCCCGGAGGTATCAGCACGCCGTCGCCGGTTTTCACCGGGAATGTCTTTTTTCCGAGTTTCATCCTGCCGCTGCCTGAAGTAAAATAGTAAATCTCCTCTGTTGCCCGGTGCTCATGCGCAAGTGTTGTCATGCCCGGCTTTACCACAGCCTCGGCAAGGGAAACGTTCTTTACCTTCGCGTTGGAGAGGTCGAGGATGGAGCGTATTATGGATGAATCTTTTGTGACAAAAGGCTTTGCGGTGTTGATGTTGTTCTTGTAGATTTTCATATTGCTCCTTTTATAATGCGGTCTCAGTGATCTCAGAAGCCTCAATGATCTCAATAGTAAATGCTTACAACCGCTGCATTTCCTATTGAGACCTCTGAGATCATTGAGATTATTGAGACTGCCTTTATTCCTTTATTAAAGGCACTTTTACCTGCCTGCGTTTCTCAAATATCGTAACTTCCTTTACACCCAGCCGCGCTAAGACCGCGTACCCCTCATTTAACCCGAAGAACGAGTCCCTCACCCTGTGGCTGTCGGAACCCATCATGAACGAATTGCCTCCGAGTTTCATATACGCCTTTATGACATCCTCGTCAGGTATGAGTTCCTTTGAAGGGAACCTTAAACCCGAGCAGTTCACCTCAAGCGCGATATTTTTGGATATTATTATCTTTAAAATATCATCCAGTTCCTTTTTGTATTTTTCATAGGAGTATTCCTTATACAGGTTCTTCCCCTGCCTGTGCACGAGGGTTAAGTGCGCCGCCACGTCAAACTTTCCGTATGAAACGAGCTTGTATAATTCCTCAAAATACTTTTTATAAGCGTCGTCATATGATTTGTACCTTTTAAAATATTCCTCAAAGACCGGGGTTGCGCCGTCTATCCAGTGGGTGGAGGCCATGATAAAGTCAAATTCCTTTCCTTCCATCCACTTCTCATAAAGATCCGTATATAAATTCGGTTCCCCCACTTCCACGCCTTTGATTAGCCCGGGGAAATCCTTTTTGACATGGTGAAAAGCCTTCGTGTACTTCTCATAATCCAGAAACATGAAACTGTCCGGGTGATTTTTATGGAAGTCAAGGTGTTCTGTAAATCCTATAAACTCAATGTCTTCCTTATAGGCTTTTTTAACTATCTCTTCCATGGTCTGTTCGGCATCCCATGAAAACTTTGTGTGAAGATGAAGGTCGGTTAGGTTGTACATGAAACCTCTCAATGTAAAAGCGTTCGAAGGGTGGAGTTCGGGGTTCGAAGTTCGAACAAAGGCTAAACATAACATTTTGCCTTTCCAACTCCGAACCCCGAACTCCGCCCTTCGAACGCTCTTAAGTTTTTAAGGGTTCTTATTGACACCGGCGCGTAAGCCGGATTCTGTCCCCGCCGCAGCTTGCGCTGTGACAGGTGACGGCAATTACTCTAAGCGGCCTACCCGGGCATAAGGAATGAAACTGTTCCCGCCTGAACCTGTTAGGGTCCAGGCATTTGCCCTCTATTTGGCCTTGCTCCCGGTTGGGTTTTCATAGCCGCTGACCTTACGGTCAAGCGCGGTGGGCTCTTACCCCGCCTTTTCACCCTTACCACGGTTTGACCCGTGGCGGTTATTTTCTGTTGCACTTTCCATCATGCAGGATTGCCCCTGCATGCCCGGATTTTCACCCGGAACCGTGCTTCATGGAGTCCGGACTTTCCTCCGAAGAGCTACTCCTCTTTCTTCTTGGTGTACTCTTCAGTAGCCGTCTGCACCGATGTCAATAAGAGCCCTTTTACAAGCGGCAGTCTCTTATATTTCTTCAGGTCCGCTATCCACGAATAAGGGACTATGCGGATCTTGCCGTTAAAATCATCAGCGGAAACATTATACGCGTTTACGCTGTCGTTGAATTCTTCCAGGAGCGGCTGCGTGGCCATGCCCCATTCTATGTATGTAAAATGCTTCCTTCTTAAGTCCATCCTGCTGTTATAGTAGGAAATTATCTCCTCGGAACTTATTATCAGTTCTTTCATGAGCGGTATTTTATCCTGCAGTGTGTCGCCGCCGATTACCCTGCTGCGCAGGTCGATTATTGAGTCTATCTTGTCATAATCCGCCTTTGCCTTGTCCACCAAGAGCATCTTGCGAAGGTTTATAACCTGGTCTGTTATCCTGTTGGTAAAGTATTCCACCTTTGACCAGTCTTCGTCTATATACTTGCGCTGCATGGCAAGGTAAGCCTCAAATACTCCCTTAAAAATAAAGAAACTTAAGATCACCCCGATTACAGCGCCGATAAGGATAAAAACCCCGATCTGGAGCTGTTCAAGGGACATTTTAGGTTTTTCTTTTTTAACCGCAGTTGCCATAAGCCCTCCTGATTTAACTGGATAAATGTATTAGTTATTATAACAATAAGGGGGGTATGTTGTCAATAAAGCGGATTTGAAAAAATAATGAAACAAGTGGTTAAAATGGCAACATCCAAGGTATCAAACAAAACCCCGTAGAGACGCCCCTCGTGGGCGTCTCGCTTTTCAACGCGCTGTGACCCCGTTTTAGACGGGCACGAGGCCCGTCTCTACAGGTTTTTGAAGGTCAAAATAATGACAAAACCCGTAGAGACGCCCCTTGTGGGCGTCTCGCTTTTCAACGTGTTGTGACCCCGTTTTAGACGGGCACAAGGCCCGTCTCTACAGGTTTTTGAAGGTCCAAATAATGACAAAACCCGTAGAGACGCCCCTCGTGGGCGTCTCGCTTTTCAACGTGTTGTGACCCAGTTTTAGACGGGCACAAGGCCCGTATCTACAGGTTTTTAAAGGCTCGATTAATATCAAAACCCCGTAGAGACGCCCCTCGTGGGCGTCTCGCTTTTCAACGCGCTGTGACCCCGTTTTAGACGGGCACAAGGCCCGTCTCTACAGGTTTTTAAAAGCCCGATTAATGTAAAAAACCCGTAGAGACGCCCCTTGTGGGCGTCTCGCTTTTCAACGTGTTGTGACCCCGTTTTAGACGGGTACGAGGCCCGTCTCTACAAGTTTTTGAAGATCCAAATAATGACAAAACCCTTAGAGACGCCCCTTGTGGGCGTCTTGAGTTTTTAACAGCAACGTTTTATTTTTCTACGTATAAAACACATATGTTTACTCCCCTGTTTTTTCTTCCCCTGTTATATAAAAATCCGCGTCCAGGTATATATACGCGCTGTTGGCAAAAGTACCGTCTGTGTAGTATGACCTGGAGCCTTCCAGCTTTAATCCCAGTGTGCAGTTATCATTGATATCATAGCTACCCGCCAACGTTATTCCCGCGCTGTGTCCGAACGCTGTCTCGGCGGAGGGCGTCCTGTATTTTGAGTAGTTGAGCGACACCTTCAGGTACAGGTCGTCAATTGTTTTTGAAAGCCCTGTGGAGAGGCTGAAGTCATTAAAAGTTACGGCGGTCTTTAACGCTTCCTGGTTTAATGTCTGCGACCTTGCGGTGATGGTGGATGTGCCCGCGTCGAGTATCTCCCTGACGTTTACATTATAAAAGTTTACGGTCCCGCCCATTGAAAGCCTGAACTTCTCGGGAAGTTTAAAGGAAATCCCGGTGCCCGGCGCGTATTCCACAAAATTGCTCTCCGCTATTTTTTTAGTGTAATTTCCGGCTCCCTGGACAGCGTCTATTTCAAGGTATCCGCCCAACCCGTTAAATGTCACGCCGCAGTACGGCGAAATTTTAAAAAAATCAATTTGAGCGTCCACGCCCGGGTTTATGGACCATGCCTTTAATGTCTGCTTATAGGATACGTAATAATCCTTGGCAAATGTTATTATAGTCTTATAGACAGGATACGAAGTATTTCCCGTATAGTTAACCCCGAGGTTAAAACTTAGATTATCATTTACCGTGTAATAACCGCCTGCGCCGGCTCCAAAAGTGAAGTTATGGCCTTCGCTTCCCGAGAGGTCCAGCGTGCCGTTTATGGAGAAGGGTTCGTCATCCGTTGAAACGCCGAGGCTATAGGAAATATAACCCTTTGCCGCTGAAACCTCGTTAGTTATCCCTACCGAGGCCCGCAGTGCTGTGAAGGCGAATAAAAGCATCATTACCGCGCATATTTTTTTCATGTGTCCCTCATGGCGTTATTTTATTCCTGCAAGTATTATATCACTCCTGCCGGAAAATACAAACTTGACTTTGATTCAGCCCGCAAATATAATTATATGAGACTAAAACCCCGGAGGCGCTTATGAGAGCTGAATGGAAAGAAAGCCTGTCCGTACACTTTAACCTGATAGACGACCAGCATAAGGAACTCATAAACCATGTTAACGCCCTTTTATCCGCCATGGCCGAAGGCAAGGGCCGCGACAGGCTCACGCAGGTTTTGCAGTTCATACAGGACTATGTCGTGGTGCATTTCGGCACCGAGGAAGGCCTCATGAAGAAATACAATTACCCCGGTTATGAGTTGCATAAAGCCGAGCATGAAAAACTGGTGGCGGAGTTCCTGGAAAAAAAGGAAAAGTTAAGTGCCGCGGCGGTCACAAGCGCGGACGTCATAAAGACCTACAACTGGCTCACAGGCTGGGTCATAAACCACATCATGACCACGGATATAAAACTGGGGCCGTTTTTGAAGGAGAAAGTTAAATAAACGTTCAAGGTCACAAATTGTGACCTTGAACCGTAAGAAATCGTAGAGACGAGACCCGTACCCGTCTCGCAGCCTTGAGACTTGATATTCTAAAACGGAATATCAAACACTGCTTTTACTCCCCGTCTTTTACCTGCCTGAAGCATATATGTTTTGCCTGCGGTTTGAGGTGTCAATTTGGCACCTCAAATGGGTACTTGTTTGAGGTCACAGATTGTGACTTCAATGAAGCTTCGTTTAAGGTCTCATTTTGTGACCTTAAAAAACATGTAATTGTAGAGAGGGGGCTTGCCCCCTCTCAGACGCAGTGCCTGCCTTGAGAGGCAGCAAGCCGCCTCTCTACAGTGATTATAAATATTAATACCAAATGCAATCCGCATGTATTTCGTAGAGACGGGACCCGACCTTCGATTCACTCAGGGCCATGAGCGGGTGGCGTCTCTACGGAATATCTTTCTTCCTCCTTAACCCCTAAACCTTAGCCTTATATGAAGTCCTTTATGATTGTAGCGCGCGTTGGTTAACTTTCGATGGGCTGCGTCCTTCTATTACTTGAATAGGCGCAGGCCGATGATACGCAGGCCTGCGACTACAAATCCTTCACCTGCCTGAAACCTATCTGTTTTGGCTGCGGTTTCGGTTTGTCAGACAATTTCTTTAAAAAATTAAAAATTATTACAAAGTTCTCGTCATGTTTTTTTAGCTTGTCCAGTATCTGTTTATGCGTTGCCAGGTATTCCCTCATCTTAATAAAAGCGTTTACCACGGCAATGCTGACCTGCGCGGCTTTTTTGCTTTTAAGGACGCTGGATAGCATGACCACGCCGTGCTCGGTAAAAGCGTAGGGAAGGTATGTCCTGCCTCCTCTCTTTGAGGTCACAATTTGTGACCTCAAAGTCGTGTCGTTTAAGGTCACAATTTGTGACCTTAAAGAACTGCTTTCTTCTATGGACAATTGAAACATAAAGTTTTCAGGAAAACGGTCCAGATTTCTTTTTACCGCCTGATTTAAAACCTTTGTTTCCACTCCATAAAACACCGCAAGATTGCTGTCTAACATTACCTTTTGTCCCCTTATAACATAAATCTTCTGTGCAATATTTTCGATTGGTATCATATCCGTCATACCTATCTCCCCCTAAATTTTAGATTTGCAGGATTTTCTTTCGATTGCATATTTCAATGCCTAATATAGGCGCAGACCGGTGGAACGCAGGCTTGCGACCACAAAACATTTTAGGACATAATCCGCTTTGAGGTGCCAATTTGGTACCTCAAACGGGTATCGTTCAAGGTCGCAAATTGCGACCTTGAATACAAAAACAAAAGTGCCCGCCTAAAGAGGCAGCAAGCCGCCTCTCTACAGTATTTTTTCTTCCTCCTCAACCCCTAATCCTTACCCTTATACCCCGCCCCACAAAAGTAAAAGGCGGCAGACCGGCCTGCCGCCTTTAAAATCCCTTCCTTTTAAAACGCCGCTTTTTCCATCGGCGGTTTTGCCCTTTCCCTGTTGGGTATGTGTTGTTTTGCCGCGTCAAAAGCCGCCGCAAAATCTTTTATGGCGTCATCAAAAACAAGTATCCTGCGCTGCTCCTTTGCCTCGGCTGTATCGCCCATCGTGACTTCCTTGATGGTCATGTACAGGTTCCCGTTCTTGGCTTTCTTCACGTCCATATAGTACTTTTTCTTTCCCGAACTTACTGCCTTTGAAAAAACTGCTTCCTGTTCACTCATAAGACCCCTCCATATTTTTTTTTACTAATAAAGCCCCTGATTCCGGTTTTCAGCAGGCCCTCAATTCCCAAAAAATATCCCCGAACTTCACATTGACCTGCACTAAGCGCCTTAACTTGCGGAAAGCCCGCAGCCTGCGGGCCTTGTAAGCCCGTCTTTCCCTTATAACCTCTTTTTCATTGCTGTTTAGTTTCATGTAAGCCTCCTTTTTGTTCTGTATACTTTATTTGTGTAAAGTATACATCTTGTATACTATAAAGTCAAGAAAAATTTGCGTGAGACAGGAGATAGGAGACAAGAGACTGGAGTAATACGTTGTTATTTGTCTTACTACTGCCTCCTGTCTCTTGTCTCTTGTCTCCTATCTCCTGTCTCTCCCTCTCCTCCTCCCATATTCTCTTGCTTTCCCGCCCGGACAATGTAAAATAATTAAAACGGTTTTTAAGGAGGCCAATATGCAGGATTCATTCTTTAAGAAATTCCAGGAAGGCCTTATGAAGAATTTTTTTGCGGGGCTCGCCGTCATACTCCCGCTCGCCCTTACCATTTACTTTTCCATTATCGCCTTTAACGCCCTGGATAAGATACTGGGGAATATCCTCAGATCATACCTTGAGGACGGATACATAAAGGGCATCGGGGTAATAGTACTTTTATCCCTTATCTGGCTGACGGGCATGCTCGCGAGGAATATTTTTGTAAAACGGGCCATCAATGTTTATGAAGGCATATTCTCCAAAATCCCGCTTTTGGGCAATGTATTCAACGCCTTAAAAGAAATAAGCAGTTCCCTTTTTGCCGGGGATAAAAATACATTCAGGGACGTGGTGCTCATAAAATCCCCGACTTTCGGAATGAACAGGTTTGGCTTTGTCACTTCGGCAACCACGGTGAACGTGGAAAAAGACGGGGTCATGGTTCCCGCTGTCCATGTGTATGTCCCCTTTACCCCGCCCACCCAGGGCATAATTGCGGTCATACCGGTGGAGGACCTTTCATATCTGGACATAACGGTAGAGCAGGGTTTGAAATCGGTGGCTTCTTTCGGGATGGTACATCCGGAGTCGTATCCGGTTAAAAAAAAGTAATTCTAGATTCTGGATTCTAAATTTTGGATTAAAAATACAAAATTACGAAGATTGACAATCGTCAATCTTCCTTTTTTTCTTCCTTCTCAAGTATATCCATCTCGGCTATAAGGCCGTCTAATTCCGCGTAGCCGTCGTCTATTGCCGTCTGGTATTTATGGCTTTGTATTTCCAGTTCCTGTATGCCGGTGGCCCTTGGCTTTGAATACGCCTCCACGAGCTTGTGGTTTACTTCCTCAAAGGCGGCCTCTGCCTCGTCAATCATTTTTTCTATGGCCGCGATGCGCACCGCGAGCCTTTTTTTCTTCTTTTTCGGGGTATCCGCGTTCTCGCCCTGCTGTTCCGCGGGCGCGAGTATGGCTGCGCGTTCTTTTTTCGGTTTGCGTGTTTCCTCTTCCCAGCCTATCCTGTCTAAAAAGTCCTGGTATGTGCCGTCAAATACCGTCACCTTGTCCTCGTCAAAAACTATGAGCCTTGTGGCCAGGTGGTGCAAAAACATTTCACTGTGGGTCACGATTACTACAGCTCCTGGAAATTTATCCAGCGCGTCTATCATTGAGTCGCACGACTCTATGTCCAGGTGGTTTGTGGGTTCGTCGAGCAAAAGCAGGTTTGCCGGGTGTATGAGAATCTTTCCAAGCGACACCCTTGATTTTTCCCCTCCTGATAATACCGATATTTCCTTAAGCGCCGCGTCCCCTGAGAACATCATGGCTCCGGCCACTCCCCTGACGTTGGTATACGCCATGTCCGGCTTTACTGCCCAGAGTTCCTGCTCGACGGTATTTTTCTGGTTAAGCCTTTCTATATTTGTCTGGCCGAAATATCCTATGGAACACACCGGATGCGGGGTTATGACGCCTGAATTAGGTTCCATCTCATTGGCCAGAAGCTTTAACAGCGTTGATTTTCCTTTTCCGTTTTTTCCTATGACGCAGATGCGGTCGTCTTTTCCTATTTCAAATGTAAGGTCTTTAATCAGCGTCCGCTCCGGCGTGTATCCGAATGATATGTGCTCCACACGCATGGCCAGCTTTGCCTGGAATTCCTTGTAATTAAACCTGAACCCCAGCGACGCCTCTTTCCCGATTTCTTCCTTCTTCCCCATTTTTTCCAGGGCCTTTACCTTGGACTGCACCAGGCTGGCCTTGCTTGCCTGCGCCCTGAAACGCGCTATAAATTTTTCCACTTCTTCCCTTTTTTTGTCGTCCTTTACCCTGGTCTTTTCATATACCTCGTCTTCCACGGATATCTGCGAGAAAAGTTTATCCGTCGGGCCTTCTATCTTTTTTATGCCCTTCCTGTATATGCCCATGGTATGCGTGGTGACCGCGTTCATGAAGTCCCTGTCGTGGGTTATGATCATAAGCTCGTTTTCCCTCTGCTGAAGGAACTTTGTCAGCCAGCGGATGGATATGATGTCGAGATAATTTGTAGGTTCGTCAAGAAGCAGAAGGTGCGGTTCGGCTAGCAGTACCTTTGCCAGGTTTAAGCGCACCTGGAATCCGCCTGAAAACTCGGCCGGCGACTTGTACATATCCTCATCCGAGAATCCGAGTCCGCCGAGCATTTTTTCGGCTTTCCATATCTGGCTGCGTTCTTCCTGTTTTAAACCGAGGCAAGCTTCCTGTATGAGTGTCGGTTCGTTGAATTTAAGGTGCTGCTTTAAATAACCTATGGTGTAATGCCTTGGGATTATGATGCGGCCGCTGTCGGGAGTCATCTCGCCGGTTAAAAGCTTGAAAATGGTGGTTTTGCCGGAACCGTTCCTTCCAACCAGCCCTATGCGCTCGCCGCCGTGTATGTTAAAGCTTATGTTATTTAAGATCTCATCTTCGCCGAATGAAAGCGAAAGTTCGTTTACCTGAAGCATGTTTTCTCCGTCCTTTTCATGTATGAAAAAAACCCGGCAAATGGCCGGGGTCTGTGCGATGCAGCACTATAATACTGAATATATTATAACATAAAAAGGATGTTATCAACGTTATTTCTTATTTGAGACAGGAGACTGGAGATTAAAGACAAAAACAGGCCAAAAACCGGGTTTTCCTTACTCCAGTCTCCTATCTCTTGTCTCTTAAACTCTTCCTCATTGTGGAAATCAGCGCAATTAAAACTTAAGGAATTCCAGCAATTTATAAACCGCCAGAACCGGCCAGATCATCGCTTTTAAAACGCCTAAAACCCCGCCCCAGAACGATGTCGCGTGCTGTATAAAATAAATCAGCGCTCCGATAAAACCCAAGCCGTACACGGCCCCGCCGCCCGCGTTATTGCCCTGCCATCTGTTCTTGTTGCAGTCTTTTTCATCCGCCATGTTTTATCCCCTTTACCTGGATATAATAAACTTTTTAGCCGCGTGTTTGTCTTCCTTCGTGGCATATTTATATGTCACGGTATAAAAATAGATGCCCGGCGCGAGCCCTGAAGTAGCGATACGCGCCATGCCTTTTCCTGAACCTGAAGTTTTTACCTCGCGCGCGCTCCGGCCGTCCATGGTGTAAATTATAATCTTTATGTCCGCGCTTCCCTGCAGGTTATAAAGCATGTAAACATACTCCCCTGTTTTTACAGGGTCCGGATATATGGTTGAATTGTAATTTTCATAATATGCCGCCTGGATTGTGGCTGACGGCACTGGCGTAAGAGTGACGGTTACCGTAGCAGTCATTGTAAATGTCGGTGTTATGCTCGGTGTTGATGTACTTGACGCCGTGACCGTGGTTGTGAAAGTGTATGTTCTTGTGGATGTAACCGTAAATGTCTCAGTCGCAGTCATGGTGGAGGTAAAAGTTTCTGTAAGAGTCTGCGTAGCCGTGCCAGTGACAGTTTCCGTGGTGCTTTGCGTAACGGAATAAGTTCCCGTAGCCGTCGCGGTTTCCGTGACTGTGGCGGTCGAAGTATCCGTAACAGTAAGTGTTATGGTCTCTGTAACCGTCTCGGTAAAAGTCTCTGTAGGCGCCGCAAACAAAAGCCCCGCGGCTAAAAACGCTGTTAAAACAAGTACTGCTCTTTTCATGATGCTCCCTGGTTTATTTTATATTTTAGATTGCAGATTTTAGATTTAAGGTGCTCCGCGGCTCTATTATAATAGTGCCATGGAATACCTTAAATCTAAAATTTAAAATATAAAATTACTTCAGCAGTTTTATCCAGTGCTTTAATATCTCATTATCCTTTTCAAAATACACGGCCCTGTCAAAATACTGCAGCGCCCTTTTATTGTCCCTTATGTTGTAATAGCATATGCCAAGCTTTTGGAAGAATGACGACTTCTCCCTCTCGGGCATGTCCTCTATCTCTTTCCAGTAGAGCAGGTTCAAATATTCGTAATATTTCAGCGCCTGCCGGTACTGCTTGTTTTCATAATAATAATCCCCTGATTTTTTGTAACCTTCGTATGACTCTCCGGCCTTGCCGGCTGGTTTTTCCACGTCTTCATCAGGTTTTCCAAACGAACCGGATACCGATACCTTATGCGTGTCGCCAATTGCCGCGTCAGGCACATACGCGTAATCAAGCGATACTCCCAGGGCTTTCGCGCCGAACCCGGCCGTAAACCTTATGGGCTGGTTCTGCCCCGCCGTGACTCCGCCGCGCAGCGTTATCTCCTCGGTCACAAAATAATCAAATCCCGCCCCGGCCTTTAAAGCGTTATCCCGCACAAGGTAATCCGCGCCCGCGGTAAGTTTCATATTCTCGGCCACGCGCGACCTGAAGTTATATGTAAGCGCGCCTTTTATAGTAAGCGGCAGGGCATAATCGGCATCTTCGGCGCTTAAGTTAAGGACGCTTATTCCCGCGTCCATGTTTTCAGCGCCGAGGCCTTCAAAAATTATTCCGGCGTCAGCCGCGGGCATGGACCACTGGGATTCACCTATGTTTTCGACTATGTATTTTAAGGCGATACCGAAACTTATGTTCTCAAATTTTTTGCCGTAGGTTACAGCTCCGGCAAAAGCGCGCGAGGAAATGACATCCGATGTAAAAACCGGGCCTAAATTAATATCAAGCCCGACCCTGCGCGTGTCCCCGAAATTATAATATGAAATGTCGGCGCCGATTGCGCCGAAATCAAAGGATTTTGCCACAGTGAGCCTTTCTAAGGCCATCATACCGGGAAGCACTGCGTGCATGGCGGAATATGAGAAATAATCCGCGGAAGCGATAAGCGCCGGGTTTAAATCCGAGGCAAGAGCCCCTCCGCTGGAAGCGCCGCAAGCCGCGCCCTTAGCCGCTGATGCCGGATACGATCCGGTAAGCAGGTAAGTGGACGTGGACATGTTCTCCGCGTATAAAATACCGGCTGAAAGGAACGCTAAAAAAACAAATAATAACTTTTTCATCAATCCGCCCTTTTTTGTATTCGTAGAGACACAGCTTGCTGTGTCTCGCATTTGCCTTGTTTTAAACCCAACGTCTGAGACGCAGCAAGCTGCGTCTCTACAAAAATCTGTTTTTCATTTTTTAACCAACACCCTTAACCTGATTATTATAAAACAAAACACTCCTGTATGCACCAAAAAAACGCCTTAAAACCCGAACGACACGAACCCGAGGTTGTATGTGATTATCCATTCCGCGCCCTTTTCTTTTGTGTGCACGGCTTCAACGCCTATGGTTGTGCTCGCTATGAACAGCAGTTTTGTCTCAAGCTGGAGCCCTCCGCCTCCTGAGAGCTGCGTTTCACCGCCTGTAAAAACAGAATCACAGAAAAGGTTCACACAAATGTCCTCAAAATATATATTCGGGTTCCACAGCCCGAAGCGCAGCTTCAAAAGCGGCGCTGTTATCTGCGCGTTTAACGCGGTCATGTTATGGTCATATGGCCCGTCATCATAACCCCTTGCCTTAAAAACAAAACCAGCCCCCGGCTTCCCGGAGAATCCGCGTACAGCGTCGATGATAAGGTTTGAATAAGGGAAATGCTGCACTAACCTGGCGATTGTGTAGCCAAAGACCCTTTTTGAGGTAATAAAATCAATATCGTTTTCCGGCCTGGCTTCCGCCACCCCAACCAGGTACAACTGCGTCAAAGGCCATTTCGAATCCACTTTCAGGTTAAGATTATATCCGTTTTTTGTAAGGTCTTCAAAACGCCTGTATTGGGCGCCAATGGTTATGTTTGAGAGCCCGCCAATAACCGAGGTATAAAGCGGATATGCGACGCCGATGCGCGCATCCCTGTCTAAAGTGTTGTTAAACTGCGCTTCCAGCCTTAACGGGTTTAAGAAACCCGCGGTAAGCAGGATGGTTTCTCCCACTGTTTTCTTTGCGAGGTTATATGAAAATTCCGCCGTGTATGTCAGGTCTCCCATAGCGTCCGAACCCATCAGAGTAAATCCCGCCATTGTATTTGAATTGTCATCCACGTAAATAAAAGGCACCCTTATTTTTGGCCACAACGTCGCCAGGTTGTCCAGGTATGAGCCCTTAGACACTGAAGCCGGGTCAAGGGGCCTATTTACATAATCGTCCGCCTTATCCGCCGGAAGTGCGAATTTTTTAAAATCAGCTTTTTTTCTATAAAGGTCAAAGCCGTCCGTGTTGATTCCGATGAAATAAATATCGCCTGAGGCCGCGTCATATGCCGCCTCCTGCGCGAAGCCGCTGCCGGTGAGCGCATAAAATGTTTTTGCCTTCAGGTCATAGCAGTAATTTTTGACAGCTTTGCCGTAGTCAGCCGAGTAAAAAAGCCTGTCCCCGTATATGGCGGGTTTTTCCTCGCTCCATGGCGTGTCAGCCACCGCTGTAAAATATCCTTTTTTATATTCAAAGTAAAAGAGGCTTAAATTCTCCTCCTCTTTTTTTGCGGAGACATATACGCCTTCGTCGTCGTCTGTCACGGCAAAATCGAAAATAACCCGGTCAATGTCCGGAAGCTTTACGGCCTTCATCGTATCCAGGTCTTTTAAATATATTTCAGAACCGTAAGTGTAAGGTTTGTTAACGCTGTATAAAAGTTTTCCGTTTATTACGCAGAAAGCGTTCATCTCTCCCCTGGCTATTTCCCTTTCATCGCCGGAGGCGATATCGCGCTCATATACCACGGAATAGTAGCCAAAACTTCCGTTAAAAGTGTTCGCGTATCCCGGTTTTATTTCATGCACCGTGTAATACAGCTTTCCGCCGTATGTCTTCATGGCTTTTAAGACCTGTCCTGTGCGCAGCACAATTTCTTTTTCATTCCCTGTTTTAATATCCCTTTCCACTATCCTGTTTATGACCCACAGGCTGTAAGGACCGGTTTTTTCCAGGGTCGTGCTGCTGTAGTAAAGTTTTTCCCCTGACAGGACAAGGCTGTTTGTGTAATAACCCCTGTTTGTAAGCCTTTCCCCGTCCATCTTAAAATCCTTAAACCTTATTTTTTCCCCTTCAAGAAAATCCTGCCAGAGTTCGTCAGTTCTTTTCCCGAGTATGTTCCTGTATGACTGGTCCATGCCCAAAAACGGAAAAACAGGGGAAAGGTACATGAATACATTTCCGCCTATGTCCGCGTATAATTCCTTAAGTTTTTCTTCGCCGTATGTTTTAGACAGATACTGCGTGAACTCGCCGCCGAAAAGGTAAGGCGTCTGCCCGTAAGGCGCTTCCATGGGGTCGTATGTGGCTTTCATTATGGACGGCATTTTATTTTCGGAAACGCACGCCCCCATATACGCGTCAAACCCGCCCGTGTTCAGCCGGCCCGTGTATTGCGAGGCCTGCGACTCGTCATAAGTGGTTATCCCCTCGTGCACCCACAGGGGCATGAAAATATTCGGCGACATTATGGAGCCGAAAAGGAATGTAAAGGCAGTTGGTATGCCGCGCGTTTCCGTCATCTGCAGCATGTGCGTGTATTCGTGTATCCCCACCATCCTGAACCATGGTTCGTTGTATTCGTAATTAAAGACCGACATCCTGAAATATGCCGGGTCGGCATAACCCTGATTGTATTCGCCCGCGTCCTCCAAAAGTACCGGTACCCACGCGAGCCTGTTGCCGGTAATGCGCTCGGGTATTTGTTTGTTATTTTCCAGCGTGGCCAAAAGGTATCTCGCCCGCTCCTCAAACCCCGGGCCGTAGAAAACCGTGAACTGATCCGTCTTTACGCACTGCCAGTCGAAGTAGGCTGTTAAAACCTGCGAAAATAATAAGGTTAGAAGTATTAACAATATTTTTTTCATGATCACCCCTTGCGGAAATTTGCTATTTACTATTAAATCCAACTGTACTGCTAATATGTTCTGCTTACAGCCTTTAGTCCGTCATTGCGAGGAGGCGTTTTTGTCTTTGCCGACGAAGCAATCTCGCTGTTCAGTAATGGAAAAACGAGATTGCTTCGTCGCCATAAACCAACACCGGCTCCTCGCAATGACAAACTGTAAACAAACCTTCTTAATAATGCACTCGAACGTAATTGTAAATTAAAGTTTATGCAGCTGTACACTTACCTTCCACTTTAAATTATTCTTCATCACAAACCTGCCTATGTCAGCGGTTTTAAACTTCCCGTATACGGGCTGGGCAAATATGACGCATTTGACTTTATATCCCGCGAGTGTTTTTCTCGCCCATGCGAGGTCTTTCCGCGATCCTATGACAAGTTTTAACTGGTCTTTGGGTTTTAAGATATTCAGGTTCGAAAACATCATCTTATCGTGCTCCCCTGACGACGGCAGCTTTAAATCCATGCTTATGTTATCAGCCGGAACGCCTGAGATATCAAGTGAACCATTGGTCTCCACTGACACGGTAATATCAGGCCTTATTTTTTTTATCCCTTTTATCAGTTCTATAAGCTCTTTTTTAAAGCAAAGCGGCTCGCCGCCTGTAATATTTATATTCATATACGGGCTCTTTTTTGCCTTTTTCAATATGCCGTCAATATCAGTCATCTTCCCCTTAAAATAAGAGTATTTCGTATCGCACCAGGAACAGCGCAGGTTGCATCCGGTCAGGCGGATAAACAGGGTGGGATAACCCTGATATTTGCCTTCTCCCTCTATGTCATAGAAGATTTCATTGACCTTCAGACTGCCTGTTTTTATTGCCTGTTCATGGTTCATTGTTCCCGCTTTCAGTTTTCAGCTTTAAGTTTCAAGTTTATATTCACTTTTCTCTTGTATTTTTGGCAAATATCCTTATAATCATATTTTGCATCTTCATTATTATATACGCATAAAGGAGCGGTATGAAGAAATCAATTTTAATTATTATACTCTTTTCCCTTTTTATTTCAAGCGTTTACGCCGAAGGGATCAAGATAAAAGCCTCCAAACCGTCATACCTGCGTTACGAGCTGGTGGAAATGACCTGCGAGTATGTCGGGCCGCTGCTTGACTTAAACGGCGGAGCCGAAAAAACACGCCAGGAAGCGCTCTGCTCCGCGAGGATATTTTATGATAACAAGCCTGTTAAAACTGTCGGAAATACCGAGGAAATTATTTTCAGATACGACCCGGCCGGCAAAAAGTGGGTCGGCAAATGGCCTATTCCCTGGGGGCCAAAACTCGGCACTTATAAAGCCGTTGTCATGTTCAGGTCCGGCGCAAAAAAATTCGCCGGAAACATTAATTTCGATGTCACGAAACGCACCCCGCTAAAAATGCAGAAAGCCCTCTGTGTTATGAACATAGAGCCGGGCGACTCCATAATCACAAGGGTCCCCGGAATAGGCGGCAAAGCCGTTAAGATATGGGAAAATTACGTGCTCTGGGCAAAGTTCATGGGCGCTGACGCGCTCTGGCACTGCGTGGGCCAGTCACAAATCTGGAACACCTGGAAACCTGACGACTTTCCCTGGGATAAAGTTGCCTTAAAACAGGTCACAGACCTCGGAAACGACCTGCATAAGTACGGACTAAAATACGGCGCGTGGATAACAAGCTTTGTTGTCCTGGGAAACAGGAAAGACCTTTCCCCTTACAAGCAGACCATCGCTTATGACCCCACTGACAACACGCTGCGCCCCCTTATTTACGTTTCCATACTTGATGAAAAACGCCATGCTGACATGATAGACCTTATGAAATCATTCCAGGAAAACCCGGCAGTGGATTATATCGGCCTGGATTATATGCGCACCGACTTCGGCGGACTTGAGTACACTGACCAGTTTGTGGAGGACATGCCTCTTCTGGACGTGCCGCGCGACTGGAAAGACATGACTGAGGAAGACAGGATGATCTGGATGGGCCATAAGATTGAGGTGGAAAAGAACAGCCGCTTCATAGAAATGTGGGACTGGTGGCGCGCCCATTCCATAGCCACGGTGCTCGCAAAGATAAAAGCGGCGGCCGGCATCACAAAGCCGCTCTGGGTCTTTTCGCTTACATGGCGCCAGGGCAAGGAACACGGCCAGGACCCTCTGATGTTCATAGACGCGGGCGTTGACATAAACGCCGGCATGTTCTACTCCATAGACCACGACACATATCCCAGCATGTTAACCAGCTGGCGCGAATATCTGGAAAAAGGCCAGACAAACCTCTGCGCTGGCCAGTGCGTTGACTGGAACCTGCTCGGCAGGACCTACAGGCCTTCGGGCCCGGAGGAGCATTACATCAGGCAGCAGATGTTAGTCGACGAACTTATGCCGGTTAACCCTAACATAGGCCTTTTCTGGCACGACCTGACGCGCGCCTTTAAGGGTTCCAAAGGCCCATATTCATCGCTTGAGTGGGCCGTCGCCGGAGCAGCTTCTTTTTCTTATGTGCGCGCAAAAAACGGCATCTTCCCTTTCGAAGCCAAATGGGAGCTTCCGGATAAGGTAAAACGCGGCGAAGTATTTACCATAGACATAAACGTAAAAAATACAGGCCAGATTACCATGGATTATTACGTAAAACTGCTAAAGGTTTCCAACCTGGAAATGTTCGGCGACATAGTGCACAAGTTCTACCTGGCTCCGGGCGAGATAAAGACACTCACCTTCCAGGTAAAAGCCATGGACAACAATTACAAGAAAGATTACATGCAGATGATTTCATACATGCTGCAGTATAACGGCCTCTCCACCCAGGAGCGGTACTTTGATTTTAAATACATTGAGGTCAGATAAATGAACAGCGATTACATGAAATCCATAAGAAATTTTTCAATCATAGCGCACATTGACCACGGCAAGTCCACCCTGGCCGACAGGCTCCTTGAATTCACAGGCACCATTGACAAGCGCAAGATGAAGGAACAGATTCTGGACTCCATGGACTTGGAGCGCGAACGCGGCATTACCATAAAGGCCAAAGCCGTGCAGATGAAGTATACCTTGGACGGCCAGGAATACCTGATGAACTTAATCGACACGCCCGGCCATGTGGATTTCACCTATGAAGTCTCCCGTTCGCTTATCGCCTCCGAAGGCGCGCTTTTGGTCATTGACGCTTCCCAGGGCATAGAGGCGCAGACCATGGCCAATGCCCACATAGCAAATACGCTTAACTTAAAACTCATACCTGTCATAAATAAAATTGACCTTCCCAATTCCGACATCCCCAAGGCAAAGGCCGAGCTCGAGGAGCTCCTTGCCATACCGGCTGACGAAGCTGTCTTAGCCAGCGCCAAGGAAGGCATTGGCATTGCCGAGATATTAGCCAGCATAGTCAAGAACATACCTTCTCCCAAAGGCGATGTAAACAAACCCCTTAAGGCTCTCATCATGGACGCGCAGTTTGATTTTTACAAGGGCGTCATAATATTCGTCAGGCTCGTTGACGGTTCGATTAAAAAAGGCATGAAGATAAAGATGATGGCGTCAAACAACGACTGGGAGATAAACGGAGTCGGCGTATTCAGGCCCGGTATGGTTGACGTTGATGAGTTATTCGCCGGCCAGGTGGGTTTCCTTACAGCCGGCATAAAAGCTTTAAGCGACATACGCATAGGCGACACCGTGACCATGGCTGACAACCCGTGCGACGCGCCTTTGCCCGGATATAAGGACATAAAGCCCATGGTTTTCTGCGGACTTTTCCCTGTCATATCAGAGCAGTATGTGGAGTTAAAGGACGCGCTTTCAAAACTTAAACTCAACGACTCTTCGCTTTTCTTTGAGCCTGAATCCTCTGAAGCCCTCGGTTTCGGATACCGCTGCGGATTTTTAGGCCTGCTCCACATGGAAATCATTCAGGAAAGGCTCGAGCGCGAATACAACCTGAACCTTATTGCCACTGCCCCAAACGTGGAGTATAAGATCATCACAACAAAAAAAGAAACCATGATATGCGACGCTCCATCCTCTTTTCCGGACTTCGCGTTTGTTGACCATGTGGAAGAGCCTTATGTAAAGCTTAACCTTATAACGCCGGCTGAATACCTGGGCGCCTTAATGCAGCTTTGCCAGCAGCGCCGCGGCACTTATGTGAATACCGAATACATCTCGTCCACCAGGGCGCTTTTGGTTTATGAGATACCCTTAGCCGAGATCATCTGGGACTTTTATGACAAATTAAAATCCATGTCAAAGGGCTACGCTTCCATGGATTATGAATTGATAGACTACAGGACATCCGAGCTGAAAAAAGTGGATATCCTTGTTAATTTTGAAAAAGTGGACTCGCTCTCGTTCATAACGCACGAGTCCTTCGCTTACACAAAGGCAAAAGTGCTTGTCGAGAGGCTAAAGGAAGTAATACCCCGCCAGATGTTCCAGGTCCCCATACAGGGCGCCATAGGGGCCAATATCATATCAAGGGAAACCATCCCCGCCATGAGGAAGAACGTCCTGGCCAAATGCTACGGCGGAGACATCACGCGTAAAAGGAAACTTTTAGAAAAACAGAAAGAGGGAAAGAAAAGGATGAAGTCCATAGGAAGCGTGGAAATCCCGCAGGAAGCGTTCCTGGCGATTCTTAAAGTCGATTAAATCAATTTCTGATTTCTAATTTCTAATTTTTAATTAAATACAAAACCGCGGCATAAAAACCGCGGTTTTTTGTTTTGTAGAGCCGCTGCTTGCTGCGGCTCAAGGTTGTACGGATGTTTTGTCTGCCTTAGTAGGGGCGATTCACGAATCGCCCACCTTGGAAATCCGGCTGTAACACCCTTGATTAAACGCAGATTGTACGGTTACACTTTATTCTTTAAAGCCTTATACATCGCGAAAATAAACGCCATATAAAACGGCGTGTATATTGGCGAGTAGATGCAGGCTGATATCATCTGCGCTCCGAATTCGGTTATGTTTCCGTCAAAGAGCCTGACCAGCAGGCCTATGGGCGAAAATACCAGGTTCATGGCCTGGTTGATTCCTGCCATTACGAGCGTGCCAAGGAAAACCATCCAGAAGTTTCCCTTTATGATTTTCATTGACCTGGCGAATGGGTTATCTGTTTCCGGCTCTAACATGGCTATAATGCCGGCGAAAGTAAATCCCACACTCACATAAAAAAGCGGGACTAAAAGGATGAAAGCTATCAGCAGCGCGATGAGTATGCCCGCCACAGTATTCTTCATTATCAAAAAGGCAAAAACAGCCGGTAAAAATATGGCGCATAATATGGCCATGTATAAAATTCCAACGCCCATTACAGGCAGGAACCTTGAGAATGCGTAAGCCGCCGGGTGCTTGTTTTCCTTTCCCTCATATATCCTGTATATGACAGTGTTGAAAAACAGCGCGATAAACCCGAACGCGGCGAAGGCGTATAAAATAGCCCTCCAGTCGGCATGCTGCATGTCCTTGAAATCAATTCGGGCAAGAAAAATAAAAGGCAGGTTAATTATTACGGCGGGGATCCATACAAATTTAATGTTTTTTATGAATATCTCCCATGAATTTTTCAGGGTCTCCCAGAGGTTCAGTCTTTCTTCCGTTGATGCCGCTTTTAATGCCTCCGGCACTGCCGCCGGAATTACTGCCGCAGCCGGCGGCCTTACAGTTTTTTTGCGCGGCCTGCCCGCGGTTTTCCTGACTGCTTTCCTTATCTTCTTTTTTGCCATGTCCCCCCCTAATTTACCGCCTCTTCAAACTGCCTTGTTTTCCCGGCTGCTGCTGATTCCCTGTACTTAAAATCATATCCGTTTTGCGCCGCAGTAAGGAGCATGTCAAACAGCGCCCTGTAAATCCCCGCCATTTCCAGCGCATTTCCGGGTTTAAGCTCCGCGTCAACGATTCCTGCCATGACCAGACCTTTTTCCCGGAATTTTCTTTTTATGCCGTCCCAGCGCTCCCCTGCGCTTTTGCTGAAACTGAACTTTCTCTCATTTCCTATAAAAACATTCAAAGCCTTAACCTTGAGTTTTAACCCGCTGTTGTTTTCCGTTCCATCCGCTGCCATTACATTAAGAACTGCCCCGTTTGTCCTGCATTCCAGCAAAAGGCTGTTTATCATCTCAGCCCTTTGCGCCCTGTCGCCGCACGACCTCATAATGATGGACCATAATACCAGTCCGAGGACAATCAGAATTATAATTGCCGGCCTGTTTGATTTTATGTTAGTTTCTTTCATGCTTTCAACAGCTTAAAAATCAAAATCATACCCGTTATCCATGGCCTTATTAAAAAGACTGCCCACAGAATTTAGCATCTCAAGAGCGGCAGGAATCTTTGCCGCCTCTATTTCAGCCACACCTGAACCGTTCCCAAGCAATCCCGCGCCGTTCAACCCGTCTTTAATTGCCTGCCATTTTTCCGTTGCATCAGCACCAAAATTGTACATTTTATCGGAAGATGCCATGAACCTTATAAGCCCTTTATTGGGGATGCTTATCTTTACTTTTTTAGAGACAAGAGCGTCATCACACACTGATATGTTTTCCTTGGTCTCCGCGGAAACCATGTTTATAACGGCTATCTTCATTGAATCACCGGCGCTTTTATCAGAAACCTTCACCCGGATGTCAAAAAACAGGAAAGCCAGGAGAAATACCATGATGATTGTGAGGTAAACTATCGCGACGCCTTTTTTCATGTTTGCACCATTTTCTATTGTATTTTATTGCCTGTGCTGTCGAACACCTGCATTGCCCCTCTATCCTGTAAAGGCGCCGCGGAAACAGCCTTTTTCTTTTTCCTTTTTATTTTGAAGGGTTTCGGGGCTGCCGTAGGCGCAGGGATTATTGCTCCGGCTGTGGCTGTGGTTTCAATCATGGATCCCGCAGGCACCGCGTTAAGCGGCTCTTCATAAATGACCGTATCAGGCTTCCTTGCCGCGCAGGAAGCAATAATAAATGCAGACATAAAAACAAAGACAATTATTATGCTTAAAATCGGTTTTATCCTCATAAGTATATAATAACAGCGAAATTACAAGCATGCAAGTTTAAATGGGACCTTGTTAGGTATTATAAAACTGGTTTTTGCTATATGAAACTATATGGCCATTTAAAGCCGTTAGGCTTTTTTTTGTCTTTTTTTAAAATGCGCAGGGATATAGAGGGGTTTTTACGAGCTACAAGGTAGGCTCAACCCTGCGCATTTAAAGTTATATCATTTTCTGTATTTTTGTCAAGCAGTTATTTTGTTAGTTGTCAGTTATTTTTGTATATACAGTAGGTCATATATGTCTGATTGCTTTTGGTATTTGATCTTCCAGGCGGCTTTTAGTCACAAGACTCAAGACCCAAGTCCCAAGTCCAACCTGGGTCATGAGTCTTGGGACATGAGTCTTGTGTCCTGAGACTATTTATTTAAATCGTATATAATCTTAAACCCTTTGAGTGTAAAATCGCAGTCCACATGCGCGTTCTTTTCATCCATCAGCTTTAAAGGTATCATTTCAGCGTCGCCGCCTGTTAATATGACCTTTACGCTCCCTGCGCCGAGTTCTTTTTTTACCCCTTTTATGAAGTAATTAAGTGAGGCGATCGCGCCGTACATGATGCCGCTTTGTATGGAGGTTTCAGTCGTATTGCCTATGACTTTATCCGGAAATTTAAGCTCCACCTGTGGAAGCCTTGCCGTGTGGGAAAAAAGCGCCCTGAGCGAGAGGTGCAGCCCCGGAAGTATGGCCCCTCCGAGATAATTGCCTTTTCTGTCCACGGCGTCAAATGTGGTGCCCGTGCCAAAATCCACTATGATGAGGTTCTTGCCGGGGAAATATGTCCTGCCGGCCGCCGCGTTTGCCAGCCTGTCGTCGCCGACTTCACGGGGGTTTTTATAGCGGTTTTTTACATTAAGTTTTGTCTTCTGGTCCATTAAAACCGGCATCATGGAAAAGTACTTTTTAAACATCTCCACGACAGTCCTGGTCACAGCCGGAACAACGCTGCCCACTATGCCGCCTTCGATGTCTTCCTTTTCAATCTGCTTTTCATTAAGAAGGGTGCGCAGGTGCGCGTAGTACTGGTCCTCTGTATATCCTATATTAGTGCGAAGGCGCAGGTCAAAAAGAAGCTGCGCCCCGCTGAAAACACCTATGGTTATATTTGTGTTGCCTATGTCAAATACGAGTACCATGTTTATCCGAACTTATATGTTACGCCGAAACCGCCCTGAGGGTAGTCCCAGTCAAGTTCTTCCGGCGCCGCAACCCTGCATGTGCCGCACTCAAGGCAGTTTTCAAATGAAACTATTGCCTCGCCTTTGTCATTTAATTCATATACCTTTGCCGGGCATATGAAAAGTTTGTGTTCCACCACTTTCGGGTCAACACCCGGCTTTAACTTCAGGTGCGTCTTCTCAAAAGCCGTGAATTTATTTAAGCCAAGCTTGTCTTCCATGGTTGTAAAATGTTTCATATGATTACCCTCCTCATGTCAATGGCTGTCTTCGCAAGCCTTAAAGGATTCTCAGAAGTTAAAAGCTTCCACATCAGCCTTTTTTCCTTGGCCCATTTCGGCTCCCCGTCGACTGTGAAAAGTTCGGCTATAAGGTCTCCCATTAAAGCCGGATACTTGTCAAAAAGCTGCGGGTTATGGTCAAGGGTCTCGCTTGAATGCTTGAACTGCTTCATATCCCTCATGGCGAATGAATCTTTCAGCTTAGTCTCGTACTGCGACATGGCTGTAGCCGAGAAATCTTTTTTCTTAAAGGCTTCAACGGCCGTCTCGCCGGCTAACCGGCCTGTTTCCATGGCAAGGTTCGTGCCTTCGTGGAAAAGCGTGGCGTTGACAAATCCGGCCGCGTCTCCCGCGACCACAATGTTATCCGCGTAGAGTTTTGAGAGTTTCTTATATCCGCCGTCCGGTATCAAGTGCGCCGAGTATTCCTTCTGCTCGGTATCGCGGATGAACGGTTTGATGCACGGATGGGCTTTGAAATGTTCGAGCACATCGTTCGGGTTTAATTTGTGCTCAAGCAGCGACTTGATGGTCGCGCCCACGCCTATTGAGATGGTGTCCTTATTGGTATAGATGAATCCGGATCCGATCGCGCCCATGGCGGCGTTTCCAAAGTATTCATATGCCACGCCTTCGTTGCCGTTTAAGCCGAACCTGTCGCGTATTTTTTCCTCGGAAAGCGAAAGTATTTCCTTCACGCCCACGATAGTGGATTCCGGCGGGAGTTCCTTGTGCATGCCGAGTTTTTTTGCCAAAAGCGAGTTTACCCCGTCAGCGAGTACGATTACATCGCCCAATATGTCGCCGTCGTCCATCCTGGCTTTTACGCCGGCTATCTTTCCGTCTTTCATAAGAAAGTCATCCACAACAGCGCCCGTTATGATCATGGCTCCGGCCGCTTCAGCCTTTTCCGCGAACCACTTGTCAAATTTCGCGCGCAGCACCGTAAAGCAGTTATTGGAATAGTCCTTGTTAAACCTGTCAAATTTGAAATCCCCGCCGAACTCGCCATCCTCTGAGAGGAACGCAAAACGCCTTTTCGTTACGTTGCGCTCAATGGGGGCGTCCTTTAAAAAATCAGGGATAAGCTCCTTCATTACATTGGTGAAGAATATGCCGCCGAATACGTTCTTCGCCCCGCAGTATTCACCCCTTTCAAGCACTATAACCTGCATCCCTGCCTTTGCCATTACCAGAGCCGCTGATAATCCCGCGGGCCCGCCGCCTACAACTATCGCGTCAAATTTCTCTTCAGCCATTTACTTCACCTCTTTTTTATACTTTTTAAAGGTTTTAGACGCGTTCTTAACCGCGCCGTAATTATCTTCCGACTCCAACACTTTAACATTTTTAAAAGCGTCTTTCAACTTGGAATTTAGGTTTCTGGGGGTCTCCACGGATATCACCACTTTAAGGTCTCCCTTTTGCTGTGAATGCGTGCGCGGGAATCCCTTTGTCTTAATGTTAATGACATCGCCGGGCTGGGTGCCCGGCTGTATCTTCAGGGTGTAATCCCCGTATAATGTCGGTATGACGACATCATCGCCAAGTACCGCCTGTGTAATGGTGATTGGAAGCGGCAATATGACATCCTCGCCTTCCCTTTTAAATATTTCATGCGGTTCCATGTTAATGACAACATACAGGTCGCCGTTGGGCCCGCCGTTTATTCCGGCGTGGCCTTCGCCTGATAGTTTTAAATATGACCCTCCGTCAACTCCGGCCGGTATTTTCACTTCTATCTTCCTTTTTTTTGTCTTTATTCCGGTGCCGCCGCAGTCATCGCAGTGCGCCTCAGCCACTTCCCCGGCGCCGCCGCATGCCGGGCATGTGGTAACGACAGAAAAAAATCCGCTGGACTGCCTTACTTTTCCGGCGCCGCCGCAGGTCCTGCACTGCGTCCTCGACGTTCCCGGTTTAATGCCTTCGCCGTGGCATGTTTCGCAGGCTTCCTTCCTGTTAACTTCAAGTACTTCCTTTTTTCCGGAAGCAATCTCTTCAAATGTCAGCAGGGTATCATACCTTAAGTCCTCGCCCGCGCGCCTTCTTTTGCCGCCGCGCGCGCCGCCGCCCCGCCTTCCCCTGGCTCCGGAATCAAACCCGAAAAAATCGCCGAAGATGTCGGATATGTCGCCGAACATGTCTTCCATATCCCCTGAAAAGCCGCCTGCGTTGGAATAACCCGGGCTGCCTTTCATTCCTTCATAGCCATAGGCGTCATATTTCTGCTTTTTTTCCGGGTCGTTTAATATGCTGTATGCCTCGCCGAGTTCCTTGAACTTCTCCTCAGCGTGCTTTTTTTCCGTCGCGTCCTGGAATTTGTCAGGGTGTATTTCCTTCGCTTTTGACCGGAACGCGGCTTTCATTTCATCGGGTGTGGCGTTTTTTGATACGCCGAGTATCGCGTATAAATCCTTATTAGCCATAAAACTCCTTTATATTATTATTCACCTTAACCCTTATCCTTAATTCTTATCCTCAGCCTTTAGCCCTTGCCCTAAACCTAATTCCAAATACTAAGGGTAAGAGATAAGAATTAAGGGTTAAGTTTCAGCTTATTGTTTCTTTTCGTGATGATTCTTGTTCTTATCGTCAGCGTTATGCGCTATTTTTACCATCGCCGGCCTTACCAGCTTGTCATCTATCATATAGCCCCTCTGGTAAACCTCGATTATCTCGCCTTCCTTTTTTCCTTCGACGTGCTCCTTATGCATGACATGGTGGAAAGCCGGGTCAAAAACGCCTTTGGTGGGCACCTCTTTCGCGCCGAGTTCCTTTAAGACGCCTTCAAACTGTTTTAATACCATTTCAATGCCTTTCTTAAGCTGTCCATAGTCTTTTGTCTTGTCAGCCGACGCAACAGCCCTCTCAAAATTATCAACAACAGGAAGGAAGACAGATATTGATTCGCTTTTTGAATACTTCACAAAATCTTCTTTATCCTTTTGCACCCGTTTCCTGTAATTATCCTGTTCAGCCAGCGCGCGCAGGTATTTATCGGTCATCTCTGCTATCTTATCGTCTTTTTCCTTTAAAAGCTCTTCCACGGTCTTTTCCTTTACCTCCGGAACAGGCTGTGCTTCAGCTTTTAGCTCTTCCTTTGTTGTTTCCTCTTTCTTTGCTTCGTCCGCCATGATAAACCTCCTTCAATGCACTTAAATAATCCAAAAATATTGTGTTTTGGGTTTGTTTTTTTATAGATAATACCGGCCTGGCGTTATTATTGCCTTTCCTGTCTCCAGTAACTTATCTGGTCATATCCGCGTCAATAACAAACAGGCTAATTATAGGGCTTTTAGGGCGTGTTGTCAAGGGCAGGTAATTAACGATTGACTATTGTCAATTGTCAATTAATTGCACTGTTAAGAAGATGTGTTTACAGTTTGTCATTGCGAGGAGCCGCAGTTGGCTTGTGGCGACGAAGCAATCTCGTTTTCTCCTTCTGGAACAGCGAGATTGCTTCGTCGGCAAGTAACAAAAACGCCTCCTCGCAATGACAAGCATAAGACTGTAAACAGAACATGTTAACAGTACAAATTAATGCCGTCTTTTAATCGTCAATCGACAATCGTCAATTTTTAACTATAATAATTTTGTCTTTCGCCATATACCTGTCATAAACAAATAACAAAATGTTGAATATTATCAGGGTTATGAATCCGGCAAGCCCTGTTATACCCGTAGTCAGGTCGTTTCCTCCTGATATGTACATGATGGGAATGGCGCCGGAGGCGTTAAGGACCCCATGGAATATGGCTGCCGCGATTACTGATCCTGATTTGATGGTTACATATGACAACAGGGGCGACAAAAGCATGGTCCATACAGTCATCATAAAAATGCCTATTACCGGGTGTTCCGGATAATTATGACCCTGTATTATCACCGGCGCGTGCCAGATTCCCCAGACAGCGCCTATAATAAGCGCCGCGGCATAGAAGTTTTTTCCCTGCAGGCTTTTGAGCATGAATCCCCTCCAGCCGGCTTCCTCGCCAAAGGCAAATACTGCGTTTATGGTCATGCCGTATATAATTGCCTGAAAAACTGAAATGAGCAGCATAAACGGCTTTAAAGGTTCCATCTGTTTTTTTGCCATTTCAACCTGCTCCGGGGTTATGGCCTTTGACATCTTTTCCATAAACGCGGCCATATCCGGGTCATATTTAATTCCCGGGATGAGAAGGGACACTCCGAAAGTGCACAGCGCATAAACCACCGGGATCAGCGCCGCCACAATGAACCAGTTGGACCACTTAAGGTTTATGCCGATATCCTTAACCGGCTCCCTGTATACAATTACCTGCAATATGAGAGCGGCTATAATGGGCAGGAACATGTAAAGCATGGTAATGGCAGTGGATGGCCCTTTCGCGGCTAAGGGAAACTTCAGGTATAAAAGGGAGTAAACTGCGGTTAAAGCGTAGGTTAAAACAATAAAAGCCAAAGTCCTGTTTTTGAACATAAAAGCCTCCTTAATAAACGCTCTGTTTTTTCTACCTCTCCTATTTAGGAGAGGGCCGGGGTGATGTGAATAATACTATGCCTTTGCCTGCCCCTCACCCTACCTTCTCCCGGAGGGAGAGGGAAAAAATTACAAAATTCAAAATATCAACTGCAAGACCCATAAAAACAACTTGAAAAATTATCCACGAACCTATATAATTATGCCTGTTTCAAATAAACGATTTGGTGGCGTAGCCAAGTGGTAAGGCACGGGTCTGCAAAACCCTTATTCATCGGTTCAATTCCGATCGCCACCTCCAATAAATAAAAAGGCGGGCTTTTGCCCGCCTTTTCTATTTTATGTGGGTATTGGTTTTGACTCCGAACTCAACCCTCCACCCTCCGAACTTCTTATGTCCCTTCCTGCCAGCTGTTTAAGTACTTTACCTGCTCGGCAGTCAGTTTTTCCAGCTTTACTCCCATGGATTTCAGCTTTATCTCCGCTATCTTCCTGTCGATATCCTCGGGGACGTTATAAACTTTTTTCTCCAGCGAGAGGTGGTTCTTCACCATGTACTCCGCGCCCTGCGCCTGGTTGGCAAAGGACATGTCCATTACCATGGCCGGATGCCCTTCGGCAGTTGCCAGGTTAACTAGCCTGCCGTCGGCAAGCACACATATCCTGTTTCCATTTTTCAGCTTGTATTCCATGACCAGGTTTCTTACTTCCCTTTTGGAGACTGAAATCTTTTCAAGGGCCGGAAGGTCGATTTCCACGTTGAAGTGGCCGGAGTTGCATACTATGGCGTTATCTTTCATTTTCAGGAAGTGCTCTTTCCTGATTACGTTAATGTCGCCGGTTACCGTGCAGAATACGTTCCCTATAGCCGCGGCTTCTATCATCGGCATTACCAGGTATCCGTCCATTTTTGCCTCAAGCGCCTTTATCGGGTCTATCTCCGTGACGATTACGTTCGCGCCCATTCCCGAGGCTCTCATCGCCAGGCCCTTGCCGCACCAGCCATAGCCGGCGACAACAAAATTCAGTCCCGCGAGCAGCACGTTAGTCGCGCGGATTATGCCGTCCAGTGTCGACTGGCCTGTGCCGTAGCGGTTGTCAAAGAAATGTTTTGTCATTGCCTCGTTTACCGCGATTATCGGGTACTCGAGCACGCCTTCTTTTTCCATGGCTTTGAGCCTGATTACGCCGGTGGTGGTCTCTTCAGTGCCGCCGATGATTCCGTCTATTAGGTGCCTGTGGGTCTTGTGAATTACTGAGACTGTGTCTGCCCCGTCGTCCATGGTAAGCGTGGGCTTGTGTTCAAGCGCCGCGAGTATGTGCGAGTAATAAACTTTGTTTGACTCTCCCTTTATGGCGTACACCGGGATGTTGTGGTATTTAACCAGCGCCGCTGCCGTATCATCCTGTGTGGAAAGCGGGTTTGACGCGCATGCTATGACATTCGCGCCGCCCTCTTTGAGCGTCCAGAGAAGGTTTGCCGTTTCAGTGGTGATGTGAAGGCAGGCCACAAGTGTCTGCCCTTTAAGCGGCTTGTTCTTCTTAAAATCTTCCCTTATAAGGCGCAGGACAGGCATATTCTTTTCAGCCCACTCGATCTTCCTTTTGCCTTCCGCAGCCAGCTTTATATCTTTTATGTCGTATGCTTTTTTCATCTTGCCTCCATTAACTGTGCGGACAGTGCGGGAGCGCTGTCCCTGCAAGTTATATTATTGTTTTCTTAACCTTCGCCTTCATGGCTTTCTTAAGTGCCGCGACTTTATCAATGTGTTCCCATGTGAATTCTTTTTCTGTCCTGCCGAAGTGCCCGTAAGCCGCTGATTTCTGGTATATGGGCCTGCGGAGGTTCAAGGTCTCCATGATTCCGCGCGGTGTCATGTTAAATACGGCCGAAACGGCCGCTGATATTTTTGCCTCAGGAAATTTTCCTGTTCCGAAGGTGTTTACCATGACCGATGTCGGGTCTGCCACGCCGATGGCGTAGGAAAGCTGTACTTCGCATTTGTCCGCGAGCTTCGCTGCCACTACGTTTTTGGCTATGTAGCGCGCCATGTACGCCGCCGAGCGGTCAACCTTCGACGGATCCTTGCCTGAGAACGCTCCGCCGCCGTGCCTGCCCATCCCGCCGTATGTATCGACGATGATCTTTCTTCCTGTTACCCCTGTGTCGCCCATCGGGCCCCCGACTTCGAACTTGCCTGTCGGGTTGACGTATATTTTTGTCTTTGATGTGATAAGATTTTTAGGGATTACTTTGTCTATGACGAGCCTTTTCATATCCTGCTCTATCCTGAAGTGGTCGTCTGATACTGTCTCGTCATGCTGGGTCGAAAGCACTATGGCAGTGATGCCGACGGGCTTTCCTTTTTTATATTCCACTGATACCTGCGACTTGCCGTCCGGCCTTAAGTAAGGCACAAGCTTTTTCTCCCTGACTTCGTGGAGTTTTTCCACGAGCCTGTGGGCGAGAATTATCGGAAGCGGCATGAATTCCTTGGTCTCGTTTGAAGCGTAACCGAACATCATACCCTGGTCCCCGGCGCCTTCGCGGTCGACTCCCATGGCTATGTCAGGCGACTGTTTTGAGACAGACGTTATGATTTTGCATGTGTCGGCTCCGATTCCGGATTCCGGCGTGGTATATCCTATCTGTTTTAATGTCTTCCTTACTATTTTTTCAATAATGGCGTGGTCAAGTTTTGTCTTTGTGGTGATTTCTCCGGCTACAACCACGAGTTCCTTGGCAAGAAGTGTTTCGCATGCCACGCGGCCCATCGGGTCATTGGCGTAAATATAATCCAGCACGGCGTCGGATATCTGGTCCGCCACCTTGTCAGGATGCCCAGCTGTTACGGATTCCGAGGTAAAAAGCCCTTCTTTTATTTCCATTTTTTCCTCCTTGGGGGGAAATATTTTTACTGAATTAATATCGGAAATTATATCACAGGGGTGGGGGTATTTCCATAAAAATATCGCTATATCCTTATGCTTCTTTACGCCAGGGCGGCGGTGTTTAGGACCCTTACTTTGTCCGCGTAGAGCCTTAGCTCCTCGGCGAATTCCTCGAGTTTTGCCTCGGTGTACGGGGTTATCTTTTTGTATAGTTCGTCATATGTGTTGGTGTTGCGGAACTGCTGGAGCGAAAACATCTTCGCGCCAGATATAAGTTCGCCTATTTTCGGGATATCGCCCGGTTCCACCAGGTTTGGCACTGCCGTGGTCCTGAATTCATAGTCTATGCCGCTTTCTTTAATAAGCGCTATTGATTCTTTTATCCTGCTTAAGTCTGTCTTAATGCCGCAGGCAAACTGATATTTGTCAGGGGATGACTTTATATCCATGGCTACGTAATCGACCAGCTTTTTATCCATGAGGGATTTTAGTTTGTCAGGCATGTAGCCGTTGGTGTCAAGCTTAACCTTAAGCTTCATGTCCTTTAATATTTTCAGGAACAGCCCGATGTCTTCCTGTAAAAGAGGCTCTCCCCCGGTAATTGTAACTCCGGCAATAAAACCGGCCCTCTCGGCTATCTCCGATATTACCTGCGGTTCGCCGATTGTGTCTTCATTTATGCTTATGAGGTCGGGGTTGTGGCAGAACGGGCATTTGAAATTGCACGGCGACGTGTAGACTATGGAACAGACCGTTCCCGGAAAATCTATTAAGGAAACCCCTTCAAAGCCGTTAATACGCATTTTTTAGCCCCTGTTATATTTGATATGTGATATTGGAAATTAGATATAAACCTTAAAAAATACAATATGCGATATACGATACATTATAAAGCTTTGCGCCTTATATCTAATATCGTCTATCGCATATCTTATATATTACTGTATCCTGACAGCTGCAGTTGCTTCTTCCGGTACTTTTGCTTCGAATGTTACCCTGTCGGCGTACTCTTCCTGCTTGCCGTTGTTCCACTGCTTGACCGGCCTGAAGTAACCCACTATCCTCGAGTACACTTCGCATTCCGTTCCTTTGACTCCTGCCAGCTCGCCCTTTAATTCCTCGAGCTTCATCATAAGTTCTGATCTTTCCGCCATCTTTTGCCTCCTCGTAAAAATATGATTTTTTAATTTTATCTTTTATCGGCTTTGGCCGATTATTTGCCGCTCTTTAGCAGGTCAGCTGCGCTTCTATCTTTTCTATCTCTTTTTTCAGTTCCTCTTCCTTGTCGGTCCTGCACACTGGGCAGTCAAAATGCTCTCCCGCTATGTAGCCGTGCACCGGGCACACCGAGAATGTCGGCGTGATGGAATAATACGGCAGGTGGAACCTTTCCGATACTCCCCTGACAAGGTTCTTTGTGGCTTCAATGGATGTAAGCCTCTCGCCCAGGAATATGTGGAATACCGTGCCTCCTGTATACCTTGTCTGGAGCGGGTCCTGGTGCTCGAGCGCGCGGAATACGTCGCGCGTGTGGTACACGGGCAGCTGTGTGGAGTTCGTGTAGTACGGGGTCTTGGCGCCCATGGCCTTTATCTCCGGATATTTTTCCTTGTCAATCTTGGCCAGCCTGTATGAAGTGCCTTCGCCGGGCGTGGCTTCGAGGTTGTACAGGTCTCCTGTCTCGTTCTGATAATCTATGAGGCGGTTCCTCATGAAGTCGAGCACTTCTTTTGTAAAAGCAGTGCCGTCTTCCGTGGTTATGTCCTTATCCATATAATTAATGCATGCTTCATTCATTCCGATCAGGCCCACGGTGGAGAAATGATTCTTCCAGTACACGCCTTCCCTTTCCCTGATTCCTCCGAGGTAGTGCTTGGAGTACGGGTAAAGTCCCTGATCCGTGAGTTTTTCAAGCATTTTTCTTTTTATCTCAAGCGATTCTTTCGCGATGTCCATCAGATATGTCAGCTCCGCGTAAAAAGCTTCTTTATTTCCCTTATGTTTAAATCCGAGCCTCGGCATGTTTATGGTGACCACTCCTATGGAGCCTGTAAGAGGGTTCGATCCGAAAAGCCCGCCGCCGCGTTTGCGCAGTTCCCTGTTGTCAAGACGGAGCCTGCAGCACATAGAGCGCGCGTCCTCAGGCTTCATGTCGGAATTAACAAAGTTCGCGAAATACGGTATGCCGTACTTTGCGGTCATTTCCCATACCGGTTCCATTTCTTTATTGTCCCAGTCAAAATCTTTTGTGATGTTGTATGTGGGTATCGGGAAGGTGAAAATCCTTCCCTTGGCGTCGCCTTCAAGCATGACTTCGGCAAAGGCGCGGTTTATCAGGTACATTTCTTCCTGGTATTCGCCGTATGTGGAGTCCTGTATCTCGCCGCCGATTATAACGGCTTCGTCCTTCATGTTTGCCGGGACTGTAAGGTCCATGGTGATGTTGGTAAAAGGAGTCTGGAATCCTACCCTGGTCGGGATGTTCATGTTAAATATGAAACGCCTCATGGCGCGTTTTACGTCCTCAAAGGGAAGCTGGTTGTAGCGGATAAACGGCGCGAGCAGCGTGTCAAAGTTCGCGAACGCCTGCGCTCCGGCTGCCTCTCCCTGGAGCGTGTAAAAGAAATTCACTATCTGGCCGAGCGCGGACTCAAAATGCGCGGGCGGCGCTGATTCTATCTTCCCTTCCACGCCTCCGAAGCCGCGGAATAAAAGGTCCTTTAAGTCCCAGCCGCAGCAGTAAACGGAAAGCAGCCCGAGGTCATGAAGGTGCAGCGAACCGTCAGTGTGCGCCTGCTTGACTTCAGGCGTGTAGATCTTATTAAGCCAGTACATGGATGTGACAATCGACGATACGTGGTTGTTTAAACCCTGGAGCGAGTAAGACATGTTTGAATTTTCTTTTATGCGCCAGTCTATCATCCTTATATAATCGTCGATTAAGGTGGTGGAATCATTAAGGAGGTTTTTTACGTCCCTCATCTTTGCGTGCTGGTCACGGTATAGGATGTATGATTTCGCGATGTTAGTCAGACCGTTGTTAATGAGGGTGGTTTCTACGAGGTCCTGGACGTTTTCTACGGAAGGCACTTTGCCATCCTTATAGATTACGTTTAGGATGGAGGATACCTGCTCGGATATCTTGTCAGCCTTGTCTTTCTCATAGTTATTGTTTGCCTTGAATGCCTTGAAAATAGCCTCTGTTATTTTGTTTAAGTCAAATGCGTCAATGCGGCCGTCGCGCTTCCTGATATAGCCAACTTTGTTCATTCCCTCACTCCTCCTTAATTTTTTATGCGGCGCATTTTAGTCGAGTTTTTTAGAAAAGTCAAGATTAAAAACCGTATATGTAGTATTTTTTTTCCGCTTGTCCACAATATATGGTATGCAGCCAATATTGTCAACGGATATTTTTTCATATATATAGTATGTTTAGTTGCATTAAACCCTTTGTTTACGCTATATATTGTGCTTTTTCATCCGAAAGCCCTTAATTTATGGTAGTTTTTGACTATATAAGCTTTGTTAAAGTGTTAGATTAACCATCCCTTTTTATATATATGCTAACAGGCTGATTTACCCCTTATTTATAAGGCTATAATTCAAAACCACCACCACAAGGGCTCAAACCCCTTGTGGTTAGTGGTATTCACTATGTTAGGTAGACCTTACACTATTTTTCTTGATAAAGGTATTGGCAGGTAGATAACAATAAAAGGCGTTCGGAGGGTGGAGGGATGATATGGCGTTCGAAGTTTTAGTTCGAACTTCGAACCCCACCCTCCTATCTGGGGGATGATAGGGCGTTCAAAGTTTTAGTTCGAACTTCGAACCCCACCCTCCTACCTGGGGGATGATAGGGCGTTCAAAGTTTTAGTTCGAACTTCGAACCCCACCCTCCTACCTGGGGGATGATAGGGCGTTCGAAGTTTTAGTTCGAACTTCGAACCCCACCCTCCTATCTGGGGGATGATAGGGCGTTCAAAGTTTTAGTTCGAACTTCGAACCCCACCCTCCACCCTCCGAACGCCTTTTACTTTTGACACCCCTCCCCCTTTCGTGTATTATTAACCCATCACCGATAAAAACAGGAGGGACCCACATGACAGACCTTGAAAAAGCAAAAACAGACTATGCCGAACTTCTATCAAAAATCTCAGCCCGTAAAGGCGTAAAAGAGCTCTCAGCCTACCTCGAAAAACACGGCCTTTTTAAGGCCCCTGCATCCACCAAATACCACCTGTGCATAGAAGGCGGGCTTATCATCCACCAGGTAGGCGTGGCAAAACTGGCGCTTAAATTAAGGGAGCAGTTAATGCCCGATAAAAGCGAGGAATCCATCATCCTGTGCGCCCTCTTCCACGACGCCCACAAGGTAACGGACGGCTTCGGCAACAGCACATATGATAAAAATAACACCTCCACTTCCGACAAACAGCCCTACTTCTGGAACACAAAACAGTTAGGCTACGGCGGAGGCCATAAATCAGCATTGTTGGTATCCAAATTCGTTGATTTAACTCAGGACGAGCTCCAGGCGATCGCCTACCACGACGGCCCCTTTGTCCCTGCCTGGGACGACATCAAAAGCGACCCCTATCCCCTCACCTTATTAATACACTACGCGGATATGTGGAGCACGTGGGTGGTGGAGAAGTATAAGAACAAAAAGTTCACGGGGAAGTTTTTAGAGGATCTGAAAACGGAGCTGTTTTAATTACTAATTACGAATTACCAATTACTAATAACACCGTAGAACTCAGACTGTTAAACGATGGTAGTCGCACCCCTTCGCTTCATCGGGGTGCGCGCGCCGGGTGGGTGGACTGTCGTCGGTTTGCGTCTATCAATGCCGTAACTAGACGCAGGCCGGTGAACCGAAGGCCTGCGACTACAAATACCAACTCAGACTGTTTAACGATGGTAGTCGCACCCCTTCGCTTCATCGGGGTGCACACGCCGGGTGGGGGAACTGTCGTCGGTTTGCGTCTATCAATACCTCATGTAGGCGCAGGCCGGTGGATCGAAGGCCTGCGACTACAAATACCAACTCAGACTGTTTAACGATGGTAGTCGCACCCCTTCGCTTCATCGGGGTGCGCGCGCCGGGTGGGTGGACTGTCGTCGGTTTGCGTCTATCAATGCCGTAACTAGACGCAGGCCGGTGAACCGAAGGCCTGCGACTACAAATACCAACTCAGACTGTTTAACGATGGTAGTCGCACCCCTTCGCTTCATCGGGGTGCGCGCGCCGGGTGGGTGGACTGTCGTCGGTTTGCGTCTATCAATGCCGTAACTAGACGCAGGCCGGTGGATCGAAGGCCTGCGACTACAAATACCAACTCAGACTGTTTAACGATGGTAGTCGCACCCCTTCGCTTCATCGGGGTGCGCGCGCCGGGTGGGTGGACTGTCGTCGGTTTGCGTCTATCAATACCTCATGTAGGCGCAGGCCGGTGGATCGAAGGCCTGCGACTACAAATACCAACTCAGACTGTTTAACGATGGTAGTCGCACCCCTTCGCTTCATCGGGGTGCGCGCGCCGGGTGGGTGGACTGTCGTCGGTTTGCGTCTATCAATGCCGTAACTAGACGCAGGCCGGTGAACCGAAGGCCTGCGACTACAAATACCAACTCAGACTGTTTAACGATGGTAGTCGCACCCCTTCGCTTCATCGGGGTGCGCGCGCCGGGTGGGTGGACTGTCCGTCGGTTTGCGTCTATCAATGCCGTAACTAGACGCAGGCCGGTGAACCGAAGGCCTGCGACTACAAATACCAACTCAGACTGTTTAACGATGGTAGTCGCACCCCTTCGCTTCATCGGGGTGCGCGCGCCGGGTGGGTGGACTGTCGTCGGTTTGCGTCTATCAATACCTCATGTAGGCGCAGGCCGGTGAACCGAAGGCCTGCGACTACAAATACCAACTCAGACTGTTTAACGATGGTAGTCGCACCCCTTCGCTTCATCGGGGTGCGCGCGCCGGGTGGGTGGACTGTCGTCGGTTTGCGTCTATCAATGCCGTAACTAGACGCAGGCCGGTGAACCGAAGGCCTGCGACTACGAAAACAAATACCGGGCGAGCCACCGGCTCGCCCCTACGAAGACAATACAAACCGCCCTGTTCTCGTAGGGGCGAGCCGGTGGCTCGCCCGGATTTAGACCTTGATTTAAACGCCTGCAATTTTTTGACAAAATTCATTAAATCAATTGCAATAAAACCAGAACTATAACGTCTATAACTGTATGAAAGCAAATAAACGGCGCAAACAGGCAATAACCAAGAGAAAAAAAACAGATACTAAAAAGTACATAAGCCTCATAATCGCAACCATTCTTTATTACTCTTAAACAAGGAGCACCATGGAAAAGGCAGTAAAGACCGGCATAGCCGGCTTTTTTACCAGGGAATATAAGAGGATGGTTAACTTCGTAAGGCAGAAACTTGTCGACGGTTCATCCCGGGACGCCGAGGATATCGTTCAGGATGTGATGTTAAGGCTGTATGAATCAGCTGACCTTAACATCCCCCTTGAGAAACTCTCCTCCTATATATATACGGCTATAAGGAACAGGATAGTGGATATGATGAGGAAAAGAAAGGACGACCTCTCGCTTGACGAGGTATCGCAGGACAACGGCCTTTCCCTGCTGGCAGTATTGCGGTCAAAAGAAACAGCTGACGGCGGGCTTGAAAGCAAGGAGTTCATGGCAGCCTTTCACTACGCCATGGGGACCTTAAGCGAGGAAGAACGTGAAGTTGTCATTGCCACAGAATTTGAGGACATATCTTTCAGGGAACTCGTGGAAGAGTGGGACGAACCCATAGGCACGCTGCTCTCACGCAAAGCGCGCGCCGTGGAAAAAATAAAAAACATTCTCTTAAAAGGAGGGATAAGTCATGCATGAAAACGAAACGGATTATCACGGAAGGCACTTCTCGGAAGTACCAAGGTTTGTAAAGTACATAGCAATGGCAATCTTCATACCGCTGGGTATAGCGGCCTTTATCTTCGGAGGCGGCTGGGTTGTAATGTCGCTGTGGAACTGGCTCATGCCGGGGCTCTTTGGTTTAAAGTTACTGACCTTCTGGCAGGCTGTAGGCATCCTGGTGCTGGCAAAAATACTCTTTGGAAGCGGCCACTGGGGCAAGCACCACAATCACGCGCGCAAACACTGGAAATGGCGCGGTAACTGGTCCCACGACGACTGGGCGCCCAACGGCGATTACAGGAACTGGAAGTACTACGAGGACTACTGGAAAGCCGAAGGCAAAACAGCGTACGAGGCGTATATAAATAAGATAAAGGCAGAGCAAAAATAGTTTTAAGTTTGAAGTTTTAAGATAATTACAAGGGCGGGCTGAAAAGCCCGCTTTTGTTTTTTGTAAGAAGACAAAACAAACCGCCCTGTTCTCGTAGGGGTGAGCCGGTGGCTCGCCCGGTTTTAGTTTTTGACCCTTAATACATATTTATCCCTGGTAGTCGCACCCCTTCGCCTCATCGGGGTGCGCGCGCCGGGTGGGTGGACTGTCATTGGTTTGCGAATATCAATTCCTAATCTAGGCGCAGGCCGGTGAAACGCAGGCCTGCGACTACAAAATCCTTCCTTGAGCCGCAGCAAGCAGCGGCTCTACTTCTTCCTAATATTTTTTCCATGGTAATAATAGTCAACTATTTTTTGAAATTCAGCAAGCTTTTCCTTGTCAATTGATTTTTGACCAACAACTGTTCCCTTAGTCAATCCCCGCACATCAAAACAAATATTTGGTCCATCTCTAACAAAAGAATTATAAGTCACTGATTTGCTGTCGAATTGATGGAATATATATTCCCATGGAATCAACATGGATTCTATATTTTCGATATACAGGTACACGCTGTTGTCTTTTATTTCCTGCCCTGGAAAAACATCTTCATATAATCCGGCACAAATGCCAACTATATTCGTCACGCCGTTTGATCCTTCCCAAGAATTATCCGTAATGAATAGCACTGGCAATTTTTCTTTAATCAAGCCTTCTACGGTCATATATATTTTTGGACATTTCATCGGGTTGATTTGGTCGGTAAATGAATATATCTCTTTCCTTTTGCCCCTAACAATAAGGCATACTGTGGTTAAACAATATTCTTTGTAATGAGAGTAAATGATTTTCGAGTGTTTGCTTGGTTTTTGTGATTTTTTTGTATACGGTATTATATACTCATCTCCATCTTTGCCGTCCAAGTTTGCTTTTAAAGCATATCCCATAAATCCTTTTTCAACATCATAATATCCAACAGGCGTTTCATCTTTGTCCGCATATTTTAAAGCTATTGCCATGTCAGTATCTTGATTGATAGCATATATAAATAACGGGAATGTCAAAACTAAAAAAAGAATAAACGAAATTTTTGTTTTCATTTTCCCCTTCATTCATTTAACCTACTTCCATGCGTTGCGGGCCGCCACATGGGGCGGCCCCTACAGGGATATCAATCCCGAACGCCCATCCGCCTCCACGCCAAACCGCCTCCAGTAATCGTCCCTCTTTGTCTCAGAAAGAGGGATGTCGTGCATAGCGCGACAAGATGAGAGGTAAAAATATTTATTTAATGTTTGCTCCCTTTGGTCGCAATCGCATCTCAAGAGGGTGATTTCTGAGGCCTTTATTTTTCCGGTTCGTCATACTCGAAAAATATATCATTCCTATACTTCTTCAGTTCTTCCTCAAACTTCTTCATGGCCCCTTCCGAGACCCTTACCGTCTTTTCCGGTCCGTCCAAAGGCCTTATGTAGAACTTGCCGTAGTTCTGCTCGTAGTTTATGTCAAACTCCGTTATGGTCGGCTCTGATTTGTCGAACTGGTATAGTATGAGCTCAAAGGGCATCTTGTCCGTTTCAAATACCTTCTGTTCCCTTTTCTTGTCCGCCTTGTCATAGCTGTTATACATGAGGGTAAGTTTTAAATCCTTTTTCTTTATGCCGTCTGATACCATGAGGAATACTTTCGGAAGTTCCCCTTCTTTTATGGCTTTTGAAGCCAGGTATACTTTCGGGGTGTGGTTATAGGCAAGCTCCACTTCGAAAAAGCCCTTAAATTTCTTGTCCCCTGTCACCACATCCACCGAGAGGATCTGCGGATAAATGTCTGCCGTGGCTTCTATGCGCTCTATGGGTTTCCTTATCCTGTATGGTATGATCTTTTCCTGATTCCCGTCGCCGTTTATGTCCGCGTACATTATGTAACCTTTCGCGTCCCCCGTGCCCGGGTCAAAGAAAACAACCGGTGTTTCGTCCTTGTCTGCCAGTTTTCTCGCAGTCTCTTCCTGCCCGCCCTTTATAAAGCCGCAAAAAGCGATAACAGGCATGAGTAACAATAAAGATAGTACAATCAGTTTTTTCATTTTTCACTCCTTATATATATAGGCTGTTTCAAGGCATATTATAGTACAAAGACCTATGCCTTGCAAGTATTAGACGCAGGAAGGGGGTTTTTGGTTGGCATTAAAGCAAGCACAAATCCCAAATCACATATCCCAAATTGAGGCAATTGCCCTGCTTTCTTTGGGATTTGTGATTTGGGATATGTGATTACCGTTAAATCTGCGCTTCCACCCTTACCGACAGCATCCTTCCAACAGCCGGTATTCCCGGAGTTTCCTCAAAATACCAGTTTAGGGCGTTCTCCGCCTTTAAAGAAAGGTCGATGCCTTCAACGATTGTGCGGCTTAAGGTTATGTCCAGGCTGTTGCAGAACTTTGACCTGTTTATGTAATTCTTGAATGTATAATCCGCCTTTACCTTTACAGTGAACACTTCAAAATCCGCGGATGCTGTTACTTTGTTCCTTAAGTACGCCACGCCGTATTTGGAAATAAAGCTTTCAGACCTGTACGAATCAAGGTATGTGTAGCTGGCCGAAAGGTTTGCCCATTCAAAAGGTACTTCCACCCCGGCGCTGTATCCTGCCGTATTTACGCTGCCTATATTTTTGATGGTCCATTTGGGTTCCGCTATATTATTTTTACCCCAGTCTATCAGGTCATACGCGTTTCTGTAAAAAGCCGACAGCCTCAGCTTTGACCCGGCAAGTTTCATCTCCATGCCGCCGGAGTACTCATTGCATTTTTCAGCTTTTAAGCCGGGATTCCCTATGGACTTGCTGTCGTTGTAATACAGTTCGGTAAAATCAGGGTAACGCACCGAATAGCTGTACCCGGCGTTAAATTTTATATGCGGCATGAACGAATACACAAAGCTGGCTGATGGAAGCAGGTCAACGCCGCGGTAAACGTCATAGTTTTCCATGGACAAATTGATATTGGAAACCAGGTCGTCTATGGGCTTTAGATACGCGTTAACAACAGCCATGTTCTTTACCCTGTAATGGTTTCCCAGATTTTTGCTCTGCATTTCCTCCCGCTGGAAGTTGTATTTTGCCGCCAGTGAGTTATCGCTGTTTATTTTCCAGTCATACTTAAGGTCAGCGCCGTATACAGCCGTGTTATGCCTGTTCTCATAGTAAGCCGGGTTGGAGCGCTTAAGTATAAAGTGGTCATAGTGCGACCTGTAATATGCGTCGCCGCTTAAGGCTTCTCCTTTGAAAAGGTCAAGGGACCCGTATTTTGTAGCTGTATATTCCCAGGAATCCAGATTACTGCCCGGCGAATAAAAATCGTAAGCGCCGTATGATTTCTCGTCATACCCGAACTTTACAGCGCATAGTTTTCCGTATTTTAAATCCACCATGGCCGTATTCTTGTAAAAATCAGTGTCAGCGTGGTACCCGTCCGAGGAATCGCTCTCGGCGCTTAAGTTCACGATTAAGTCCGAGAACTTCCTGGTAAACAGGAGCCCTGAATATATGGTGTTGTATGTGCCGTATTCAAAATATGACTTTATGAGGTCTTTGTCGTACTGCGGCGTTTCAATGTTCACAAGCCCGGTAAATCCTCCCGCGCCTATGGATGAACTTCCGTTTTTCAATATCGTGAGCCCGCCTATATATATGGAAGGAACCGGCACGTCCAGGTTAAAGTGGCCTGTCTGGCTGTCATTGACCTTCACGCCGTCCAAAAGCACGGCTGTCTGCTCAAACGTCCCGCCATTTATGGAAATATCGTTTAAGATTGCCGAAAAACCCTTTGAAGCGATGTTTATCTCGGATATGGAGTTTAATATTCCGCCCAGGCTTACGGGCTTTTCCGCGCTGATCTGCCCGGTTGTATATTTGTAGTCATAAATATAGCTCTCTTCTTCCGGTTGGACCACGATCTCCATTACAGCCGATACCTGCGACGCAAACGTCATAAGCAGTGTTAAAAGTACCAAGTTTTTAGGCATAAAACCTCCTCTAATTCTAATTACCAATTAATAATTACTAATTACAAATGAAGGAAACGCTTCGCGTAGTTTATTATATTTGACGCATACATTTATTAGTAATTCGTAATTATTAACTAGTAATTTTTCTTAAGTTCTAAAGCAAACGCGCCCCAGAACGGGTCTATGCGCGGGTGCTCAAGTTTCTTCTCAACACCCTTTTCCACCACATTTATACCCTGTTCCTTCGGCACAACGGCTCCCACCACCGATGAATCTATGTTGTTATCCTTAAGTTTTTTTACTATCTTCTCCGCCTTATCCGGCCGCGCCGTTATAAGCAGCGTCCCTTCGCTTATGGAAGAGTACGGGTCCATCTTAAAATAATCACAGATGGCTTTGACCTCGTGCTGTATGAGGATGTTCTCCTTTATTATCTTCATGCCAACGCCCGAGGCGTTTGCCACCTCATAAAGGCCTCCCCAGATGCCGCACTCTGTGGCGTCGTGCATGGAGGTGACTCCTTTATCCCGCACCCCGACCGAGGCGGCTATAAGCGCGTCGTCAACCACTGACATCTTGTAAAATATTTCAGATGCCTTTTTTGAAAAATCTTTCCCGAATATCTGTTCTATCTTTTTTTCAAACGTCACGGCAAAAAGCCCGGCAGCTTCTATGGCAGCGCCTTTCGTCACTATTATTTTATCGCCCACAAGCGCCCCTTTTGGCGTGACATACTTGTTCTTATCACCGATTGCCATAACCGTGGCCCCGCCCACCATGGGATAGCCGCACCCCTCGTACTTTCCTGTGTGCCCGCTGATGACTGCAATGCCCATTTTTTCGCACTCCTGCGACATTACCCTCCACATTGTGTTGAAATCTTCCTTTTTTATGGAAAGCGGAAGGTTCAGGTCTATGGTCATGTATGAAGGCTTAAAACCCGATGTCACAACGTCAGAGACAAGTATATGTATGGCAAACCACGCGGCCCGCTCAAAACCGTACTCAGGCACTATGAAAACAGGGTCAGTGGTGGTGGCCATAACCTTTCCCCCGCCGATATCAACAATCGCTATATCCACGCCGTGTTCCGGTCCGACCAGGACTCTCGGGTTCTTTTTTCCGAGCGCCGGATATATGGTCTCGTCAAAAAAATCCGGTGATATTTTCCCTATTTCAACCAGTTCAGCCATAAAACCCTCCATATAGTTTTGAAATTGAGCCTAATAAACAAAAAAGCCTTCAATCCCGGCATTGGGTTGAAGGCCTCAATTTCAAATTTAAAATTTCAAATTTAAAATTAATTACTCTTCCTCCGCCGGCATTATCCGGATCAGGTTCATCGGGTATATTCTCAGATGCAGTCGTTTTTTGGCGGCACCACCCCGTCTTTCTTTTTAAATATTACCACTTCAGTATATTTATGTCAAACTTTTTTACCTTGCGATGAGCAGAACTTCGGCTCTTGAGGTTTCATTTGCCGCATTTTGATACGCGGCTTCAACTGTAAAATAATACGGCCCGTTTGCCAGGAATTTCAGCCTGTTTGACGGCACGGATACTATGTGTTCTCCCGCCCCTGTCTCAATGAATGCGGCTTCTGCCACAAGCCTGAATGACGACGTAAACACCCGGAGCCTTCCCGAGGACATGTCCTTTGATGTTGAAAATGAAAGGTTAAGCTGCGCGTCCTTATCCGGATTGAAAGGGTTGGGATATGGCACGGGTTTCTGTTTTGGCAGGTCTTCGCCTGTTATCTGCGCAACTGTCGCCGTAGGCGTTACCGACACTGTTGCCGTTGGCTGCGGCGTGCGGGTTAAGGTCGGCGTTGCGGTGCGCGTCCTGGTTGAAGTCGCGGTGCGGGTGGATGTATTTGTCGCAGTGCGCGTTAGAGTCGGCGTGTGTGTGCTCGTCCCTGTTCCGCTCGGCGTGGCCGTATAAGTATCAGTGGCAGTATAGCTAACGGTTTCCGTCGCTGTCAGCGTCATGCTCGGTGTCATTGTTTCAGTGGGCGGCGTCCCCGTGATTGTTTCAGTCGCTGTCGGTGAAACAGTGTCCGTTTCCGTTATTGTATATGTCCGCGTATAAGTCACGGAAATTGTATCTGTCGCGGTCTTTGTAAAAGTGGCGGTTGCGGTTTTTGTGGGTGTATTTGTATCTGTTGAAACAGGTGTCGGCGTATTTGTCATTGTCGGCAGCTGCCTGCAAAATTGGACATCATCCAGATATATGCTGTAAGACTGGTCAGCCGCCCACAGCAGGTCCTTTGCCTGGTTTAAATCAAACGGCCTTGCTGTCCCGCCGGGCTGGGTAAATGACGAAAGCGGCGCCTGTATCAAAGTCCACGCGGCAGGCGCGGTAAAAGTGTACTGGTAATAATTATTTGCCGCGGCGTCTATGAATCCTTTTGTGCTTATTCTTAAGTCATACTGTTTTCCATCACCTTTCACATACAAACTTATAAACTGATACGAAGATAGGTTCACATAAACCCCTGAAGAAAGATTTGCCCCAATGCCGCAATACCCGCCGGCTGTGAACGTACCGCTGCTGTAAAAACAACCGCCTGGTGAAGGAGGGCTCCCGCCGGCTCTTTTCGCGCCTGAAGAAACCGTGCCAAGACTGTCGCGGTATGTATACCACCAGCCGCCCCAGAGGTCCTGGGACGTACCAAGGTTTTCACAATCATCCACTGTATCGCATGTAGGCAGTGTCGCCGTCTGTGTTGGAGTAAAAGTCGGGGTTGCTGTCCAGTTTGGTGTCTGTGTTTTTGTAAAAGTCGGCGAGAATGACGGGTTATTTACCACGACCTCATACCACATGGCACTGTATGACGGCGCTATTGAAAACTGCGCGAAACCGCCGCTGTTTGTGACAGCCACTGAAGAAACCCTGTCTCCCGTGCTGCCCAGCGACCATACGCTAACGTATGCGTAGGGTATCGGAAGTGTAATTACCGCCGGTATTCCCTCAATCCTGCTCGGGTATGTGCCCCACTGGTCCCGCGAAGTAAGGTTTATGCCGTAGGCAGGCGGGAATGCTGAAACAGTTGACGGATATGTATAAAATATCTGGTTTGTATTCTGGTAAGCGCCGCATGCAGTTACAACGATTTTTGTCGCTGACGCGATGGAGGCCCCATTTATCGCGGAGATTGCGAGCGTACCGAATCCGTTCTGAAGTGTCGCGCCTGCAGTAATCGTCACTCCGCCCGACATCAGATATGTGTTGCCGCCTATGAATCCGTAAATAAATTTTGACATCCCTGTATCCGCGGTTATCACGCCTTTTCCTGCCGTTGATAAATCCCACTTTACCTGGTTCGTATCCGAGACGGCAATGTTTCCCGGAATTGACGCACCCGGGCTTAAGGACCCTCCCGGAACAGATTGCCCTTCCACGGCTATTGCTGTCCTGTGGACAAATGACTCCCTCTCGTCCATGCCCGCTGTGGTGCCGTCCACGAGCCGCCATGCCCATGATGTGAGCAGGCCCTCAATCTCGTCCTCGTTTGTAAGCGACGCGACTATCTGCTGGCTTGCCGGCGCGATATCGCCCCTTATAAAGGAAAGCGCAGCCGGAATAAACGAGCCCATCTTTGCAGGGTTCTGCCCCACCGCAAAATATCCTTCTGTCTTTTTAATATCCCATCCGCCGTTGCCGCCGCCGTAATCAAATGAAAACACCGCGTCCCAGTCCTGCAGCCCGCCGTACGCGGATAGGAAATAAAAACCGTCAGCCGCGTATGTGTTTGGGCTGGCGTGGTTGTATTCTGTCACGGCAAGTGGCTTGTTTAAAACCCTCTTTACCGCTATATTTCCCACTGTCGTGCCTGACATGGTGTTTGCCATATCCACATTAGCCTGGTACCAGTCTGTCCCGCTCCAAGAAACGCCGGGGAAACTCGGGTGCTGCCAGTACGTGTGCGTATCCACCACGTCAAATATGGCGGCTAAGTTCGGCGTGGTGCATCCGACTATTGTGCCAAATATGAGGGCCTTCGCTCCCAGTGTGTTTTTTATATAATCGCGCAAGGTGGTCCAGTAGTTTAACTCGGTATCCCTTAAAAACCTTAACCAATCCCTCTTTGCCTCGTCTGTTCTGGCTATCGTCCCCCCGGTATTTACAAAATTAAGGACTGAGTCCGTATCAAGATCCTCTCCGGGATAAAGCCCGAGCGTTCCGCCTTCCTTAAATGAAGCTCCTGTTATCCATATATTTCCCGCGGCTGACGCAAGGGATGAAAATGTTATCCTGGCCGTTGTTACAGTGGTATTGACGGATGTCACAAAAGTAAATTTTTGCCACGCCGAAGTTAGGTTGACTGAAGAGGCAAACCCGAGGTTATTCCACGGATTGGCGTTGTTCATTATGTTTATATCCATGGCCCTGTTGCTGTCCGACTTTGCCCAGAATGAAAACGTATATGCCTTTCCCGTCTGGACGCTTAACCCCGCCTGCATGAACTGCACGTGCCACGCGTTTGCCGGTTCTGCCGTTGTAATGGTTATCTTAGCGGAATTGACAGACCCGGTGCCGGCGCCGTCGGCAGTCACTGCCGCGCTGCCCGCGGCAGTTGTCATAACCTGAAGCGACCAGCTGGGGCCTATTGCGCCCGATGAAAAATCATTGTTGAGCAATTTCTCCGCGCCTGCTGGCGTATTCATCACGCCCCACGCGGTTGTCATGGCCGCGTTTGCCGCATACTTCGCTTTCAGCCACGCGTTCCACTGCGCCTGAAGTTCATTGTTATAAAAAGGAGGCAGCGCGTTTATCTGGTTTGAAAGGTATGCCTGTATCAGCCCGTTTTCATTATTTATTTCGATAAACCCTATGGCAGGATCCTGCGCGAAGGTCAGCCCCGTATATGGGCTCACATGTGTCAGAAGCGACTGCGCGTAATCTTTTTGAAGCTGCTGGAGCTGCGGGTCAAAAAAACTTAACGCTGCCCTCACTTTCCAGTCAGTAACCGTATTTATATCGGCAGGAAGGTCGGTCAGGCTGTTAAAAGGCCTGGACACCAGCAGGTTTATGTCGCTATATACGCCTTTTTGCTTTAGCTGATAAACCATATATTCCAGCTTATCGCGCTGGGTATCGTCTATCTGTCTGTCATATGAAGTTGTCCTCCAGATACCTTCGGTTGACGCGAACATGTCCATGTGATGGAAGCGCACCATGTTGATGCCGTACTTCGCGAAATGCGCGGCAAGGTCCGGAGCGTATGATTTGGCGGGGAAAGCCGCGGAGAATGTAAGGTTGGTCCCCCAGAAGCGTATCCTTCCGGAGTTTAAAGCCAGGTGCCCGTCCGCGGTGGCGCGCAGATACCCTTCCGCGTCGACGTCCCTGCTGATAAATGAAGAAAGGTCTATGGCATTAGCAGATGAATCGTTCCATGGAATGTAAAAATCAAACATCTCACCCGCCGCGAAAGCAGTTAACGGAATTAAAACCGCGGCAAAAAACATGATGAAACGTTTAATCATTTTGAAGATGCTCCGTTAATTTCAGGTTTTATACTTATTATATAAGGTCTGTTTTTCTTAATTGAAAATTGAAAATAGTAAATTGAAAATTTTACTTATCCGGCCCTTCGCCCTTGACAAACGATTTTTCAGAAACCAGCTGGCCTTTTTTATTATAGACCTTCATGGTAACGAGGTAGCCCTCGTCATATATATGCTCTTCCTTAAGTGTTTTTCCAACATAATATTTAACTATGCCGTCTATGGTCTCGCCGTATTTTTTTATGCTTCCGTCAGAACCTTTTGTCCAGCGGGCAATTTCCCTGCCGTTTTTATAAAAGACTTCTGTGTCCCCTGTCGTTATGGAAACAATTTCAGCGAAAATTTTATCGGTTAAAAGCTTCCCGCTTTCGCCGTAAGTTTTAAGCCTTATCATCTGGTCATTGCCAAAGCGTCCTTCCTTCCACATGGAACCTGACGGGTAATAAAGTATGTACGCGCCGTTTTTCTGGCTGTTGACGTAATGCTTTTCCACCATGACCTGCCCGTTTTCATAATACTCCACCACGTCGCCGTCCGGGATATCCCCGAAAAGCTCGTAGCGTTTTAAAACACCGTCCTTATTTAAAACTTCAATTCCGTAAACTTCCATGCCTGATTTTGTCTTTACCGACTTGTCCTCGGAGAAAAAACTGAGTTTGTATGTGGTATTGCCTTCCTTGTCAGTGCCCAGTATCGCCGTTTTCTGGACCATTCTTAATCCTATTTTTTTCGCATCTTTTTCCGCCATGATATCCCTCCTTGGGTTTATGAACCTTATTATACTATAAACCTCCGGTTTTATCAAGAAAACGGGGATTTAATGTCTTATCTGCACAGTTTCGTTTTGGCCGTATAGTGAAACATCCATTGAGTTGAAGAGACAGGAGACTGGAAATTGGAGTAAATCTCACACCAAAACATCTGCGCTATTCCCGTCTCCGGTCTCTTATCTCGTTTTTCCTCTTCCTTCCTACTCCCACGCCTGCTTAACCAGATAAGACTTTAATTTTTCCTTCTTCGCGAAGCCCGGGGCAAAAGCGTCGGCCTCGGCTTTTGTGTTGAACTTTCCCACCATGAGCCGGTAAAATTTTCCGTCTTTTTTTACATACACCTTATATTTTTTATTCTCATATTGTTTTGCCGTATAATCGCAGAACTTTTTATTTGTGTACGCGCCCACCTGGATTGTATAAAACTCTTTTGATGCGGCTGTAGATGAGACTGTCGGTATGATGTCCGCCTTCGGCGTTGCCGCGGCTGACGGCGCCGCTGTGGCGGCGGGTTTCTGCGCTTTGCCTGTTGCCTCGTCGCTGTCCGGAAATTTAAGCTTAAGGTCCGTGGAAAGTATTTCAGCGCTGTCGGCATTCCCGGCTTTTTCATAAGCCTCAGCCGCCCTTTTGTAAACAGCGGGTAAATAAATGTATCTGTCGTCTGAAGAGGCTTTGTCGATTAGTTCCTTATACATGGCCGCGGCTTCCGCGTATTTATCCCTTTCCATAAGGGAGTCCGCGTAGGCCAGCTGTATCCTTTTTTTCTGGATGAAAAAATCCTTTTTTGAGAGATATTCGGCATACGCTTTGTCCACAAGGGTGTAATTTTTCTCAGCCAGGTAACACAGCAGCAGATACCAGTAGGATTCCTCTATCCACACCATATTCGGGTATTTATTGAGTATTATGTTCAGGTATTCCCTTGATTTTTTATAGTCGCCCCTGGAGTAAAATATCCTGCCCAGGGAAAACGCCGCTTCAGCCTCGTACTCCGAGGCAGGGTAAGCTTTCATCACATCATTATATGCCTTTTCTATGGAAGACATGTCCTCTTTAAGCTCGGCAAGCCTTAAGAGCGCTGTGGGTTTGTATTTGCTTTCCGGGAACTTCGCGAGGAATTCCTCAAAACCTTTTTTAGCCGCGGTAAAATCCTTTTTATCAAATGATTCCATGGATGAGATGTAGGCGTCCTCTTCCACCATGTTGGCGTAAAACGCGCCGTATGATATGGCTGTAATAAAAAGGAACATTACAGCCGCCAGAATTCTTTTCATTTTATGACCTCTCCTGTAAGCATGGCGCCTTTGGCGCCGGTTATGAGCACGTTCCCGGAAAAACCAAGCAGTTCATTTCCGCCTTTTATGAGTATCTTCTTGCTGCTCATGGCAGCGGCTTCCATGCACTCCGGTTCAAACTTATTTTGCGTGTAAACAAGGGCTTTTACGGTCTTTCCCGCGTACCTCTTTGTACTATCTTCGCTTATTTTTTTCTGCATTTCAAGGATAATGTTTAGACGCCTTAACTTCTCCTTTTCGTTTACATCATCCCCGAAATCAGCGGCTTTTGTGCCTTTTCTAAGGGAATACTTAAATACAAAAGCCGCGTCAAAACGCGCCTTTTCAACCGTATTAACAGTCTCCATGAAGTCCTCTTCCGTCTCTCCGGGGAACCCCACAAGTATGTCCGAGGTTATGGCGCAGTCCGGCATGACCTGCCTTATCTTCTCCAGCCTGCCCAAGTACCACTGCTGCGTGTATTTCCTGTTCATCTTATCCAGCACCCTGTCAGAACCTGACTGGAGCGGCAAATGAATGTGCCTGCAGGCTTTGGGGGTTGATGATATGGCTTCTATGAGTTCGTCTGAGAGGTCCTTTGGATGCGATGTCATGAAACGTATGAATTCTATGCCTTCTATCTCCGCGGCTTTTTTTATAAGGCCGCTGAAATTCGTCCCCGATACTTTGTCCAGGTATGAGTTTACGTTCTGCCCCAAAAGCATGACTTCCTTGAAACCCTCGGAGGCTACAAGCTTTATCTCGTCGAGTATCTCAGATACTTCCCTGCTTCTTTCCCTGCCGCGCACGTAAGGCACTATGCAATAGGAACAGAAGTTGTCGCACCCCTGCATAATGGCCACCGTGGCCCTGTATTTGTCCGTGCGTTTTAAATTCTTGGTGTATTTCTCATTTATGTTGTCAATGTAGAGTTTTGATTTCCTTCGCTCTATGACCTCGGCAATGTTGGAAAAGTTAAATGTCCCGACCACCGCGTGTATGCGCGGAAATTTATCAACAAGCTCCTGCTTCATGCGCTCAGCCATGCACCCGGCCACTATTACTTTTTTTGTCTTAATAGCCGCTCCGATAAAACTCATCGCCCTGTCCTCGGCATGCTGCCGCACGCTACAGGTGTTGATAACGACATATTCCGCGGCGTGTTCGTCCATGGTGAGCTCATACCCGTTGGCGGCGAGCTCTCCCGCCATGCGCTCGGAATCGTACTGGTTCATCTGGCAGCCGAAGGTCTTTATAAAAATCTTCTTCATTTGTCCTCTTTTTTTATTTTCTCCTGTAGGGGCGACCCCATGTGGTCGCCCGACACAAACAAATCCTGCCTTGCGGGCCGCCACATAGGGCGGCCCCTACAGGGAGAAATCAAAATACTTTTTCAAACAATACTATAATGCCCTTTGTTTTCTGATAATTTAACTTTCGTCTCAAATAAATCAGTTAAATTCCTGTCTGTTAAAACGTCCTTCTTCTTCCCGGCCTTAAAAACCTTCCCCTTTTTCAGCATCATCACGTTTTGTATATCAGGTATAATGTCCTGCAGCGTATGCGTGGCTATTATGATTGTCACGCCTTTCTTCGCTATCTTTGACATGGTCTCCCTGAACTTGCGCACCGCGCTTATGTCGAGTGAATTGGTCGGCTCGTCAAGCATCAGCGCCTTAGTGTTGTGCGCGAGCGCCCTGGCTATAAAGACGCGCCTTGCCTCTCCGGTGGACACGTCCGATATCAGCCTGTCCTTTAAGTGCGCTATGTCCATGAACTCAAGGTGCTCCATGGCCTTTTTCCCGGCATTTTTATCCGCCTCCATATTATAGAGGTTCATAGCGTTGTAAAAACTTGAGGCCACTATCTCAAAGCAGGTCTCATCAGGGTTCGCGAAAAGCATCATGGAATCAGAGACTATCCCGAGAGACCCGCGCAGGGTATTGATATCCCACACATTCTCCCCGAATATCTTAAAGACATTCGGCTCCATATTATAAGGATATATCTCGCGTGTCATGAGTTTTATCAGGGTGGACTTGCCGGACCCGTTGGGTCCGAGAATTACGGTGTTATCCCCTGATGAAATATCCAAATTAACGCTGTCTAATATGCGCTCCGCGCCTCTGATGACTGTGATGTTGTTAAATTCAATTATCTTCATTTACCCTCTGTCGTCATTTCTTTTATGCCCGCGCCTGTGATTCATATTCTGCGACCTGTGGTTGCTTCTGCCGTATCCCCTGCTGTCGTCCTCGCGGGCCCTGTCGCCTCCGTGTTTTAATTCCAGTTTGCTCATTATTTCCACGTGGTATGTCTGCGGGAACTGGTCTAACGGCACTGTCTCGCGCAGATAATAATTTTCCTTAAGTTCGTTTAAGTCCCTGGCAAAACTTGCCGGGTTGCATGAGATGTATATGATGTTCTGTATCCTGGACCTGCGCAACGCCGACAAAATTTTCGGATGTATGCCTTTCCTCGGCGGGTCTATTACCACGTCTGTTATCCTCGCGTCGCTTAAGAACCTGTCGACTGCGTCTTCCGCCCTTCCGTTTACCACAGTTACATTTTTTATGTTGTTTTTAATAGTCATCTCGTGGAGCCGCTCTGCCGCGCTGGTGTCTATCTCCACCACATAAATTTCCTTGAACTTATCCCTTGAAGGAAGTGTGAGCGCGCCGACGCCGCCGTAGAGGTCCAGCACGTTCGCGCCCGGCTTGATGTTATCCTTTACAAACGCGGCCATCTTTTCAAGCATTGTCGCGTTTACCTGGAAGAAAGCGGCTGAGCTTAAATTAAAATCCATGCCTGCCGCGTGCTCGGTTACATACGTCTGGCCGTAAATAAGTTTTTCCTTGTCCGCGAATACGTTGTTGCCCGGCTCGGTATTTATGTTCAGGACGATTCCTTTTAAGCCCTCAATTTTTTCCCTGACCTTATCCGCCGCGTACTGGACAAAAGGTTTGATGTCCCTGTCATTGGCCACAAACGTGACAAGGCTCTCGCCCTGCAGGTTTACCCTGATGGCCACGTGCCTTAAGTATCCGCGGTTTGTCCTTTCGTCGTATAAAGTTACCTCTTTCCTTTTCTCATTTAAAGCCTCTGTTATCACGGCGGCTATCTCGTTTATCTTCGGGTGCAGGAGCAGGCATTCGTCCACTCCGATTACATCATGGCTGCGCGCCTTATAAAACCCCATCTTTACCCTGTCGCCTTCGATAATAAGTTTATACTGCGCCCTGTTGCGGTAATGAAGCGGGTTTTCATATTTAACGGGTTCCTGTATGAGCGCGTTGGGTATGCCGCCGGTTTTTTCCAGCATAAACTTTATAAACTGCATTTTATGCGCTACCTGCGAGCCGTACTTGACATTCATCCAGTCGCAGCCGCCGCACTTGCCGAAATATGGGCATGGCGGTTTTTCATATATGGGCGACTGGCTCACAACGCGTGTAATGTTTCCAGAAGCAAAGTTCTTCTTTACCTCGGTTATCTTAGCCCGCACCTTCGCCCCCGGCACGCCGTAAGGTATGAAAACGGTAAAATCCCTGTACCGCCCCACGCTGTCCCCGCCATAAGCCAGGTCAATAATATCAACTTCCACTTCATCCCCCACGTTAAGCGGCGGCTTTTCGTACTGGTGTTTTTTTGACATTGTAGTTCCTTTCGTTTCGCATTTTTACGTTCTTGTAGGGGCGATTCACGAATCGCCCGCCCCGGTTTGGGCAATTCATGAATTGCCCCTACAAATACAACAACCCGTATAAAACAAAAAAACAGGCTTTTCGCCTGTCGTGGTTTAGCTTCTAATTGACAATCGACAACTTGTGCTGAGCTCGTCGAAGCATCAATCTGTTCTATCCGCCTTTTGCGACAGGCACTTGTATAACGTAAATATTATAACACAAAACCGACTTCGTTGTTAATTATTTATACCCTGCCCGGAGAGCCAGCAAGCCGGCTCTCTACAACTCCAATTAATACAAAACTGTAGAGAGGGGGCTTGCCCCCTCTCGCCTTTGACACGTTGTTGTTTTAGTATTACTTTGTATTACTATTTGACATTTTAGTAGTAAAATGTTATATCTGGTATAAGAGCTTAAGGAGGTTTATATGAAGACAAAATCAGGCGTTGTTATCCAGAGCGTAAAGATATCCCCTTCTGTCAAGGAACTGTACAAGGACACCCTGCAAAAATACGGCCTTAAGGCGCAGTATTTCATAGAGCAGGCCATAATACACGAAGCAGAATCAGTCGCGGAAGCCAGGCTTGCCTCAGAGTATGGAAGGGCTGAAAAAGAGTCAAAAACCGCAGTTGATTTTGCGGACGTTGCCGGAAGGTATGGTCTTAAGGACATGTTCTTTAAGGACGGCAAACAGATAACCAAAAAGGTTAAATACCCAAAGTGACCCCCCTTCATCCCGTTAAGTTCAACAAAACCGCCCTTCTTCAGATTGAAAATATGGCTGTAGTCCTTGATAAAGACACAGCTAAATCCGAACGCGCAAAAATTCTGATGGAAGCCCACAATTACCTCTGCAGGCTCGCAAGACCATACAACGAAAGTTATCCGGACGGCGTGGAAATAGAACTGCAGAGAAGGGATTACTTTTGTTACAAAAGAAAACCATATACGGAATCGCAATACGGTTTTTTCTTTCTTTCGCCCGCTGATGGATGTATCTATATAGATAAGATAATAAGGTTTAATGATTCAAAAGGCCACTGGGAGACCTTACCTTTGATTTAACAATGTTTCTTTTGTAGAGCCGCCGCTTGCTGCGGCTCAGATGAGGCATTTTGTAGGTTCATACTATTTAACAGCGGTAGTCGCACCCTCTACGTTCCATCGGGGTGCGTACGTAGGGAGGTTGGACTGTCGTTGGTTTGCGTCCATCTATACCTTATCTAGGCGCAGGCCGGTGAAACGCAGGCCTGCGACTACGAAATACCAACCTTGAGCCGCAGCAAGCGGCGGCTCTACGAAAAACGGGGAGCGCAAAAGTGCACAAGGAGATGTTCCTTGGAAAAGCCATTATTAAACGATATTAATACCTACCCTGATAACGGTGTTTTAAAAAAAGCATTGGGGAAAAGCTTCATTTTATGGACGGATTTTCTGGGTTTTATCGCCTCAAAAGAGATTGGGCTTAAAAATGAATGGCGTTACTATAAAGACGGCGGATCCTGGCTTAATAAGGCCACGCTGAAGGATAAGACTGTCTGCTGGATTTCGGTTTGGAAAGGTTCCTTTAAAGCAACCTGCTACTTCGGCCCAAAAGATGAAAAGCGTGTTTTGATTTCGTCTATAGACAAAAAACTAAAAGAAAAATATGCCGAACTTTTGGGTTTAGGAAAAAAATTCATACCTCTGACAGTGGATATCAAAACAACCCGCGCCCTGAAGACGGCGCAGGAACTGGTATTATTCAAAAAAACAAATAAATAGAATAAACAAAAAAGGCGCCTTTCGGCGCCTCATATATTTGTAATTAGTAATTGGTAATTTGTAATTATCCGCTGATTTTTTTAGCTATTATCTCATTTACCATCTTAGGGTTTGCCTTCCCGCCCGTTGTCTTCATTACCTGTCCTACCAAAAATCCTATGCCTCCGGTCTTTCCGCCTTTTATCTCCTCAACTACCTTCGCGTTTGCCGCGAGTACCGCGTCAACTGCCTTTTCTATGGCGCCTGTGTCCGATATCTGCACCAGCCCTTTTTCCTTGACTATCTTATCCGCGTCGTCGCCTGTCTTGAACATCTCGTCAAAGACTGTCTTTGCAATCTTTCCGCTTATGGTGCCGTCCTTGATGAGCTTTATCATGCCGGCCAGTTTCTCCGGGGGTATCTTTGTCTGTGTGATTTTATCTATGCCTGCCTCGTTCATCTTCGCGGGCATTTCCACCATTATCCAGTTCGAGCACTGTTTGGGCTCTCCTGAAAGTTTGGCCGCTTTTTCAAAATAATCAGCCGTGATTATCTCCGAGGTCAGCACTCCGGCGTCATACGCGGGGATGCCATATTCCGTCACAAACCTCTCGGCTTTCTGCAGCGGCAGCTCGGGGAGCTCCGCCTTTATCTTTGCTATGAATTCTTTTGTTATTACCATGGGCGGGATGTCCGGTTCCGGGAAGTAGCGGTAGTCGTGCGAGCCTTCCTTGGACCTCATGGAGAATGTCTTTTCCTTGTCGTTATCCCACAGCCTTGTTTCCTGTATTATGGTTTCCTTGGCCTCGACCGCCTTTATCTGGCGCTCCACTTCATAATCGATGGCCTTCTGCACGTTCTTAAAGGAGTTCATGTTCTTTATCTCGACTTTTGTGCCGAACTGTTTCGCGCCTTTTTCCATCACTGAAATATTGGCGTCGCAGCGCAGCGACCCCTCTTCCATGTTGCAGTCGGATACGTCTATGAATTTCAATATGGCTTTTACGGAGTTAAGGTACAGGTAGGCTTCCTCGGAGGTCCTCATGTCAGGCTCTGATACTATCTCGATTAACGGCACGCCGCCCCTGTTATAATCCACAAGCGACGCTTCAGCGTCGCCTATCTGGCCGCTCTTGGTTAAGTGCAGGAGTTTTCCCGCGTCCTCTTCCATGTGCAGACGGGTGATTCCGAGTTTTTTTCTGGTGCCGTCCTTTTCCACTATTGTCACAGATCCGTTTATCGCAATGGGCATGTCAAACTGTGATATCTGATATGCCTTTGGAAGGTCCGGATAGTAGTAATTTTTCCTGTCAAACTTTGATTTCTCAGCGATTGTACAGTTTAACGCAAGCCCCGCCTTTATCGCCCTGTAAAGCACGCCTTCGTTAAAAACAGGCAGGCTCCCTGGAAGGCCCAGGCAGTTCGGGCAGATATAGGTATTCGGCGGGGCGCCGAACTCGTTCTTGCACCCGCAGAATATTTTGGTCTTTGTGTTGAGCTCGGCATGTACCTCGAGCCCTATGACTACCTCGTACTTGTCCCTGACGTTCATCTTTTTTTATTTATCCTCTTCAGCCGGCTCTTCTTTTTTGAATTCGGCTGTTTTGCCTTCCCACTCTTCTTCAGAAAGGATTACCAGCGGCCTGTCTGAATAGTTCTGCGTGTCCATGCCCTCGGTGTCTATGTCATCCGATCCGCACGCGGCGCACTGCAGTGTCTGTTCCATGTCCCCTGAATCCTTCTGGTCGTACCTGGTAAATGTTCCGCCCGCGAACTCCCAGAGCTCAAGCGGCTTGTAATCCGTAACCATTACTAAAAATCCTGTCTTGTTCTCGCAATTTCTGCATTTCATGAGAGCCTCCTGTAATATGTTAAATTTTTGGTTTTTTAGTGTGCCAGTCTGTTTTGGACTGGTAAAAATCAGCCACGTCAAATATGGCCTGCTCTTTGAACGGCGCCGCCATTATCTGCATTCCGATTGGCAGGCCCTTAGAGTCAAATCCCGCGGGTATCGACATGCCTGGCATGCCCGCCATGTTAGGCGCTATGGTAAATATGTCGGATAAATACATGGTCAGCGGGTCAGCGGCTTTTTCGCCGATCTTAAACGCGGTGGTCGGCGATGTGGGGGTGAGTATTACGTCCACTTTTTCAAAAGCCCTGTCAAAGTCATTTTTAATGAGAGTCCTTACCTTCTGCGCTTTCTTATAATAAGCGTCATAGTAGCCTGACGAGAGCACGTAAGTGCCGAGCATTATCCTTCTTTTTGTTTCCTTGCCGAAGCCGGCGCGTCTTGATTTTTTGTACATGTCTATCATGTTGTCCGCTGTTTTGTCGCGCAGCCCGTACTGCACCCCGTCAAACCTGGCCAGGTTTGATGAAGCCTCGGCAGGCGCCACCACATAATACACGTCAAGCGCGTAATCCGTATTCGGCAGAGATATCTTCTCGAGCTTCGCGCCCTCTTTTTCCAGCATGTTTATGGCGTCCATTATCTTCGCCTTTACTTCCGCGTCCATGCCGTCTATGAAGTATTCCGAAGGTATGCCTATCTTTAATCCCTTAACGTCTGTTTTTATTTTTTTGTAGTAGTCAGGCACTTCAACGGGGGCTGAAGTGGAATCAGCCCTGTCAATGCCTGCCATGTATTTTAAAAGTATTGCGTTGTCCTTGACCGTCTTTGTCATGGGCCCTATCTGGTCGAGGGATGAGCCGAACGCTATGAGCCCGAAGCGCGACACCCTGCCGTACGTGGGGCGCAGTCCTGTCACATTACAGAGTCCCGCAGGCTGTTTTATGGACCCGCCTGTGTCAGAGCCAAGAGCCGCGATACACATGTCTGCCGCGACTGCCGCCGCTGACCCGCCTGAAGAACCTCCCGGAACCCTGGTCACATCCCATGGGTTGCAGGTCGTATGATAAGCGGAGTTTTCAGTGGAGGAACCGAACGCGAATTCGTCCATATTAAGTTTTCCGGTAAACACCGCGCCCGCGTCGATTAAACGCTGCAGCACCGTGGCCGTATATGGGGGTTTATATCCTTCAAGCATTTTGGATGCGCATGTGGTTTCATAACCTTCCAGGCACATGTTGTCCTTAATACCCAGCGGTATGCCCGTGAGTTCCGTGACATTTGTCCCTGACATGATGCGCTCTTCAGCCTTTTTAGCCTGTTCATAAGCAAGTTCCTTTGTCAAACGCAGGTAAGCCTTTACTTTGGGTTCGACAGCGTCAATACGCTTATACACGGAATCAAGTATTTCCGAAGGCTTTATCTTCTTCTCTATGAGCTGTTTGTGCAGCTGCTCTATTGTTTGCTGGTACAGTTCCATAAACACCTTTGTTTGTCCCAAGACCCAGGACTCATGACTCAAGTTGCACACTTGGGTCCTGGGTCTTGGGTCATGTGACTAAATAATCTTCGGCACCTTAAACCCGCCGTTTTCTATCGACGGCGCCGCGTCAAAAACTTTCTGCCTGTCTACTGACGGTACCACTTCATCTTTTCTTGTTACATTCTTCATATCAATGACAAAAAACGTGGGTTCCACGTTATCTGTGTTTAGTTTGCTTAAGCGGTTGACGTGTTCTAATATGTCGGATAACTGCTTTGTGTACTCATCCGCTTCCGGCTCTGTAATCTCCAGCCTGGAAAGGTTGGCGATGTACTCTACGTCTTTTTTTGTAATTGCCATTTAAAAACTCCTATAAGCAAAAATCGTGCCGTGTTAAAGTATAGGTAATTTATCACACTTTAGGGGGAGTTTCAAGGGAATTTTAAAACACAATCACAAATCCCAAATCACAAATTGCTTCTTTCTTTGGGATTTGTGATTTGGGATCTGTGATTAGTTTATCTCCTGCCTTACCGACCCTCTCCATTCATACCCGGGCATATATGCCTTTAAAAGCTCCGCGTATATTCCCACTGACACAGCCATAAGTTTTTCCATATCGGCTTTCGCGTCCAGGACAACTATCTCAAAACGCCCCTGCTTTTTTCCTTTGTCCATTTCAAAAACCGTTACTGTCGGCAGCCCCTGCTCATACTCGTACATTATGAAGGCCCACGGCATTTTAGCGGTGTAGAATTCCTTGGCCAGGCCGCCCGGGCAGCATACAGAGAGGGAGTATACGGGGTTTTCGCCTCCAAAAACAGGCTCATCAGACATGGTAAATTTGAGTTTTTCAAATACAGGCATGGGTTTTTCAATTTCCCCGCCAATCTTCAAATCCTTCATTTTTTCCAGTTCGGGGTTCCTGTAGCGCATTTCATCCGACTTTTCCTTATAGCTTTTATTGATTGCCGGAGCAGGCGCCGCAACCGCAGCTGCGGCGGGTTTCTTAATGTATTTTTTCGACAAATCCTGAAGCCAAAGTATGGATATAAAATTAAGCGCCATGAAAACGGCCATTGTCACGCCCGTAACAAACAAAAACCGCCGCGCTTCCCTGTTGTCCTCAACGGCAGTTTTATGCAGTTTCCTTTTTTGCCTAGTTTTTGTTTTCATGATTTTCTTCATCAGGTTATAGTCCTTTTCCAATAAATATAGATTGAATGAAATCTTTACAGCCGCATATTTAAGTCAAAACGCTCTATTTTACTGTTGCTTCAGCGTATTCAATCTTGCTGTCAATACGGTTGTTTGCTGAGATTATTGATTCATCAATATCAACCGGCATGTCGATGCCGTTTTGTTTTTCATAGGTGTTAACCTTGACATCGTAATATTTTTTACCGGCCATATCATAAAATTTCATTTGCATTACTTTCCCGGCCGCAACAAGTACCCGAATTTGGGGATAAGCTGTTTTTTGTCCTTTTGGTATGGCAATTATTTCTTCGCTCCCCATTTTGATTCTTTCATCCTTTTCCCGGATGCTCAGCTCATAATTGCTTAAAAATTCTTTTATATTAAACAGACATTCGGGATAAAGTTTTGTAATTGTCTTGTCGTCGGCTGTGTTTTGGCCTGTTGTTACGGTTGTTTTGTTTTTCGATTCTGCATTCTTTGTTTCATCCTTATTAAAAGTTATGCTCTTAACGCTTTTGTTTTCCTTTATATTTTTGTTTTTCCCTGTTTCCTTTGTGCTATATGAAAATTTAGCGCTAAAGGATTTTATTTTGTCAAAACCTTCGTACGCCTTTGTCATTATTTTATCCGCTGTTTCAGCAAATACAATATTGCTGCTTAATAGAATAATTACAAACGTCAAAATTGCTTTTTTCATTTATTATCTCCTGTTATTTTATTACTGCTATCTTTTTTATGACAACTTTATTTCCTGATTTAATCTCAAGCATATAAATACCGTTTGAAACCCTTTTGCCTTTACCGTTTTTTGCGTTCCATGTTATCGTATTTACTCCCATAGTAACCTCCGCTGACTCCAAAGACCTTGACCATACTGGCTTGTTATTTGAATCATAAATTGATATTTGTACATCGGAAACATTGTCTAATGAGTACCTTATTACCGTTTCACCGCTAAATGGGTTGGGATAATTGTAAACGCTTTTTTCCGACAGTGGTTCTATGGTGATTTTCCTTGTGGGCTGTATCTTTGAAATGCTCAATAATCCAACCCCCGGTGCCATTCCCCAGACCTTTGATCCATCGACTAATACAACAACTTTATCCCAATTTGTAAAATCAGTATAATTGACGTAACTCCAGTCATTGGACTGCGTGTAGGAACTCCAATCTTGCTTGTTAAATCGTGTCTGGACCTCAACGTAACCATTTTGTACGATACTTCCCGTGCTTGCAGTAAAGGTTACTTTCAAGTACCGAGTCTGGCTGTCACCAAAATCACCGCTAACGATCGTTGTGCGTAGTCAGCACATTGTAGAGTCTTGACTCGCCTTTAACTTGATGGCTTTCGGTTGTGTTATTCATTCCCAATCTCCTTGCTAAGATTATACGCCTTGCGCCTTTCGATGGTCAATTCCTTTTTCTTCGCCCTGCGTTCAAGTACCTCCTCCTTTCGTCCGGCATAAACATCATTTGGGCTTACGTTCTGCAGCGCTTCATGCGGTCTGTTGTTGTACCAGGCAACACCTTCTGTCAACGCCTCCTGCAGTTTTTCTGGACTGTCGTAATTTACAACAAAAAGGTGATCCTTAATCGTCCGGTTAAACCTCTCAACCTTACCCTGCGTTTGTGGGTGGTATGGCCTTCCAAAGATGTGCCTGATGCCCTTGTTATTGAGGTAATCAGATAACACCCAACCGCTGAAAGCCGGGCCGTTGTCGGTCAGCATCACTGGGTGCCTATTTAGCACATGTCCAAGACTTTTTGCTTCCTCCAGCGATATCTCAACCGCATCTGACGCGGAGTATCCGCTCTCGTCAAACATAAGCCTGGAATTCATGACCCTTCTTGAGTAGTCGTCAATCACTGGCAAGTACTTGTAATAGCCCCAGTTAGTTACGAACATCACGGTTCCATCCATCTGCCAGATTTCATCAGGCGAGGCTGTTTTTGTGTGCCATTCTTTTGCGGCAGGCTGCTCTTCCTTCGGCCTGAGTGCAATAAGATTGTGCCTCTTCAGGATCCTCTGCACGGTCTTTTCACTGACACTGAAAGTACCTGTATCCGTTATCAAAACCGCTATCTCTCTTGGCGACATTTCCGTGTGTTCTTTTGCTGCTGCCACGACTTCAACTTCTTCTTCAGGCAGAAGCTTGTTCCACGGTATCACAGGCTTTCTTTGTTTCATCAGCCCGGCTACGCCTTCCTCGTAAAGAACTTTTCTCCACTTGTAATACGTTGATTCTGGTATTTTCAGGGTCTTGAGCGTACTACGTTTTTCACCCCGCCTTATTGCCCTCAACCGGGCTAAAAGCACGGTTTTTTCCTCGGCGTCCATGCCCAAGTGCGGCTTTTCTACTTTTTCATAATTTTTTTTAACAAGTTATTCTCAAGAGCCATATCCCCGATGACGTTCTTTAACCGTTCATTCTCTTTCTTCAGGTCCTTAACTTCGCCTTTGTTTGCCTGTCTTAAAACATCACCCTGAAGCCGTTCTTTGCCTGCTTCCATGAAGTCCCTCAACCAGCCGTAATATACCTGCGCGTGGATACCTTCTCTGCGGCATAGCTCTGCCACGCTGATTTCCTTACGGAATGCTTCGAGGACTATCCTGATTTTTTCTTCGGCGGTATAACGCTTTTTGGTGTGCCTTTTAACCCGTTTTATCATCCGTTCTGTATTTCCCGGTTCTACCTCTATTGTGTCTGCTTCTTCGATTTTATTCTTATCCATGTTGCGCTCCTTTTTCTTTCAATTTTACTCATTTTTACTTGAGAGCACAACCTAAAACCATCATGTCATTAAACCTGACGAGTCTCCACTCTTAGCTGACTTTCAACACTAAAACCATCATGTCATTAAACCTGACGAGTCTCCACTCTTAGCTGACTTTCAACACAGACCAATCTGCATTGATTATATTAGAAAAGAATAAAATGATTAACAATGTGGTTGTGTTTTTCACTTTTTTAGTCATTTTAGATATCCCTTTTTATTTAATTACTAATACTTATTCAATTCCCTTTATGTTGAATAATTACAAATATTATTACCAAACCCACCTATTAATTTTTGAATTAAATCTCTCGTTATATTAAAATTGTAAAATATGTTTCATAAGTGCGAGGAAAAACACGGCAAGTATTCCCGCCCCCATTAAAATTTTATAAAAAAGCTGTTCATAAATTATTTTTTTATTTAGTACAGAAAAAACAACAATCATTAAAAAAGATAAGGCAAAAACAACGGTTTGCATATATGTATTTGCAAATTTTATTACGATTAAATAATTACTTATATCATAAACTGTGTAATATAATACGAGTATTAGGTATTGTATTTTAAATTTTATTGTTTTAACAATAACAAATTTTACAATAAAGAAAGTGACTAAAATTAACGACAATAGAATGTTAAATTTTGCTGCCGCTGGATTATTGTATTCTTTTGGATTGTTTTCTAAAATGAAATTCATTAGGTAATAAACAATATAAAGCACACTAAAAATCATTGTACTAATTGTAGTAATTCTCATTTCGTTTCTATTAACATCCATTTTTTGCATTTTTGTTTCTCCTTTTATCTGCAGTAAGTTTTAAGACATTCTAATTCTTTAGATACTTCATACGAAATACATGCTAAACATCCTAGACAAGTAGCAAGTTTTAATGGACTGGGAGGAATAATATAACACAGACTACATATTTGTCCGCAAAGAGGAATTTCAGGGGATCTAGCCATTATTCTTAAAATACATCCAAAATACCCTTTTATATCCTTACATCCACACAATCCATTTAGATCAATAATGTTGACAGAATTATTTTGAACATATTCATATAAATTAATGTCTCCTAATATTCCAATCGGGTTGTGCGTAGTCAGCACATTGTAGAGTCTTGACTCGCCTTTAACTTGATGGCTTTCGGTTGCGTTATTCATTCCCAATCTCCTTGCTAAGATTATACGCCTTGCGCCTTTCGATGGTCAATTCCTTTTTCTTTGCCCTGCGCTCGAGGATTTCCTCCTTCCGACCTGCATAGACATCGTTTGGACTAACGTTTTGTAGTGATTCATGTGGCCTGTTGTTGTACCAGGCAACGCCTTCTGTCAAAGCCTCCTGAAGTTTTTCTGGGCTGTCGTAATTCACTACAAATAGATGGTCCTTAATTGTCCTGTTAAACCTCTCAACCTTGCCCTGTGTCTGCGGGTGATATGGTCTGCCAAAAATGTGCCGAATACCCTTGTTATTGAGATAGTCAGATAACACCCAACCGCTGAAGGCCGGCCCGTTGTCGGTCAGCATTACCGGGTGCCTATTTAGCACATGTCCAAGACTTTTTGCTTCCTCCAGCGATATCTCAACCGCATCTGACGCGGAGTATCCGCTTTCGTCCAACATAAGCCTGGAATTCATGACTCTTCTTGAGTAGTCGTCAATCACTGGTATATACTTGTAATAGCCCCAGTTAGTTACGAACATCGCAGTGCCATCCATTTGCCAGATTTCATCAGGCGAAGCAGTCTTTGTGTGCCATTCTTTTGCGGCAGGATACTCTTCCTTCGGCCTTAGAGCTAGCAGGTCGTGCCTTTTCAAGATCCTTTGCACCGTCTTTTCACTGACGCTGAAAGTGCCTGTGTCCGTTATCAAAACCGCTATCTCTCTCGGCGACATTTCCGTGTGTTCTTTTGCAGCTGCCACTACTTCTGATTCCTCTTCAGGCAGAAGCTTGTTCCACGGTATCGCGGGCTTTCTTTGTTTCATCAGCCCGGCTACGCCTTCCTCGTAAAGAACTTTTCTCCACTTGTAATACGTTGATTCGGGTATTTTCAGGGTCTTGAGCGTACTGCGTTTTTCGCCCCGCCTTATTGCCCTCAACCGGGCTAAAAGCACGGTTTTTTCCTCGGCGTCCATGCCCAAGTGCGGCTTTTCTACTTTTTCATAATTTTTTTTAACAAGTTATTCTCAAGAGCCATATCCCCGATGACGTTCTTTAACCGTTCATTCTCTTTCTTCAGGTCCTTAACTTCGCCTTTGTTTGCCTGTCTTAAAACATCACCCTGAAGCCGTTCTTTGCCTGCTTCCATGAAGTCCCTCAACCAGCCGTAATATACCTGCGCGTGGATACCTTCTCTGCGGCATAGCTCTGCCACGCTGATTTCCTTACGGAATGCTTCGAGGACTATCCTGATTTTTTCTTCGGCGGTATAACGCTTTTTGGTGTGCCTTTTAACCCGTTTTATCATCCGTTCTGTATTTCCCGGTTCTACCTCTATTGTGTCTGCTTCTTCGATTTTATTCTTATCCATGTTGCGCTCCTTTTTCTTTCAATTTTACTCATTTTTACTTGAGAGCACAACCTAAAACCATCATGTCATTAAACCTGACGAATCTCCACACTTAGCTGACTTTCAACAGGTGTCATTTGAGGTCCTACAAAACCTAAAAATTTTGCAGTAGTGCCGCCTCCAATTAATACCGCGTAGACGTATCCGGCAGTCCATTCGTAATCAGGATTATAATGCGTGTAGGGGCCGTACATACTTTCGTTAAGGGTTGCAGAAACAGTGATTGACCCATCTGAATTTTGTGTCCAGGTAATAGGCACGGCTTGTATTTGTAAATTGATTAAAATAAATAGTATAAATAATAAAAAAAATATTTTTGATTTTAGAAATTTTATAATCATCCCATCCCCGTGAATCAGTTATATTTGACGTTATGAAATACTAATATTTTATATATGCATTAAGTATATCTAATGGGACATCCTGCGTCAAAACATATTCAATCAAAACTTCATTTTCTTTTCACTAGGTGGAACATTTTGTTTAAACGTTATACTGGTTCTATCTCTCAGTTCTATCTCTCAGTTCTATCTCTCAGTTTTATCCCAACAATCATTCTGCGCGGGTCTATTCCTCTTCCCGTTCCAGCCTTTTTTTCGCCGCCTTCATAAGCTGGGCCGTCTTCACGTCCACTTCCTTTGACTGCTCCCATACCTCCATGGCGCTTACATACTCCCCCTCGTCAAAATATATCTTTCCGAGGTAATTATACAACGGGTATTCGCTTTCAAAATTGCTTATGGTCTCCTCCAGGTAGGCCTTCGCCCTTTTCCTGTTTACGGCGGCGTAAAGCTTCGCCGCCATTAAGTGCGCCTTAACCGACGGGTATTTCTCGGCAAAAGCCAGCATTTCCTTAAGCGACGGCCCCAGATTGTTTTTGTCATAAAAATCGTCGCCGTTGTTTGTATTTATGAATTTAAAATATTCCTTAGCCTGCTCAGGGTTGACCAGCACTTCATTTTGGCCGTCAAAATATGCGGTCTTATATCCCATGGACGCCATCTTTCCCGCGAGTCTTGAACCTGACTTTACCAGAAATGAGTTTATTCCGTACTTAATTAGTATCGGGGTGATGGTCATGTCAGTGGAAGCCACGAGGTCGTATTCCCTCTTAAGCTGGCCGTCCCTGCTTTTATTCGCGTCGGACATTACCTGGTATGCCGGGTACAGGTAATACTCGGCAAACCCGGTCCATTCGGGCTCGACAAATAAATTAGTCGCAATTTTATTAGCTAGCAAGTAATTCTTGGCTTCCTGCGGATAATCCTGCTTTACCGCGCCCGTAATCCTGACAACGATGAAGGCGATAACGAGCGGTATGAGTATCAAATACGTGGTGTTTTTAACCCTCAACAGGTTTTTTTCAGTCCATTGCAGCGGCCACACGATATTCCAGCGGAATATCAGGTACGCGTAATACATGAGAAGCGGCAGGGTCGCGGAAATAAATACCGGCACATAACCCCTGTCGGAATAACTCGCCGCAAGCAGCAGCACCACCACGGCAATGTCTTTTATGAGTTCCGATTTCCTTCCGACGTCGGCGCCGCGCTCGTTGAAAAAAAGTATTACAAGAGCGCCAATCATGTAAAGGAAGAAAAACAGCAGCTGAATCCACTCAGCCCCGCCGCCGTTCATGATGGCTTCCTTCCAGGACCCGAACCCTGTCTTAAATCCTTCATATAAATTTATGTAAGCTCCCGTAAAATCAGGGCTTAAAAAAGTGGCTCCCAGAACGCCGGCAAATGCTATAAGGATCGCGGGAGAATTGTACTTTTCCCTGCGCTCCGGCATCTCATATGAGTCCGCTATATAATAAAGGAGGTAAACAAGCGTGAGCGCGGCCGCGGCCGGCGCAGTACTGCTTGTATTTGCCCAGAAAAGCGCTATAAAAGGCAGGGTGTAATATAACATCGAATTCCTTTTCGTCGGCTCCTGTTCAAGGACAAATATAAAATACATTGTAAAAACGTAGGAAAATATCGGCGGGATTATCTTAAAATAGTTATCCAGCATCCATAGGACGAGCACCCCAATGGGTATGGTTATGCTTATATACTTTCCCTGCTGTTTTTTGTATATAATAAGAAATAGCACTCCTGTAAAAAGCGCGAAGAGGAAGAATTTCAGGTAAACAAGGTTATCCACTCCTCCTAAATAGCACAGGGAGTATATGAAAAAATCAAAAAGCCACGAGCTCCTGTCCCATGACGCCGGCCCCGCGTAGGAAAAATTATCAGCCTTGGGAAAGCCGAGGTCCTTTAAAAATTCCTTGCCCAGGGCGGCGTGCCTGAAAGTCTCCGGCGATAAAAACGAGTTATAACTCGCGGCAAAAAGCGCCGCCGCGAATACAACCCCGAATATGACCTTTAAGGCTATGCTCAGACGTTTTGAATCCATGGATTATCCTCTCCCTTTAAAGTAATATCATTATATCATAAAGGAGCATTATTGCGTCAACCAGGCCTTACACGATATTGTATATAATAAAGTGTAAATTCATTTTGGCCGATAATATGATTGTTTTCATTATAAACGTCTTTCTCCCTCTCCTCTTAGGAGAGGGGAAAAAAGAACAAATCAATTTACGCACAATTAATGATAGTATCGCCTTACGCCGCTCATTGTTTCGCAACCTGAAGGTTGCGGCTTCCAAATCCGCAACAATCAAACCTTAATCTTTATAAAATTCAGGTGCGCCGTTTCCTTCGTGTCATTTACCATATAATGCATTTCTTTCGCTTCGACTTTGAAAGCGTCTCCGGCCTTCACCCTGAATTCCTTTCCGTCAGCTATAAATTTCGGGGAGCCTGATATAAAGTAAAAAAGCTCCACTTCATCCGGGTGCGAGTGGTCTTTTATCTCGTCACCGGGCCTTAAGTAAGCCGTTCCAAAGGCGTATTTGTTTTCCTGGTTAAAAAGGTATTTTGAGCCTGAAACTTTATTCTTAAATTCCACATCCGCGTCATTTATGCGGTTCATTTTTTTCCTCCTTGGATGCTTTTCTGTAAAGTGTAAGGTATCTTCCCTCAACCGACTTTTTGTAATAACCCAGCTGCTGCTGCGCGAACTTTCCCTCCGTACCGTTTTCCAGGACAAAATAATCGGGTTTTTTCAGGAAAAGCTCCTGCTCAAGCTGCTTTCCCTCCCCAACATAATCATTCAGTGGATATGAATATATGAACCTGCCCGGAGGTTTTGTCCGGGTCAGGTAATATATTTCCGGTTCATTGGGCCAGACAAAAACAGTTGTGTCCTTGTTTTTGCTGCTGTTTATGGCGTCTGCCATGGCGCGGGATTCATAAAATATGCCGTGCGTAAACCTCCCGTTTTTTACAATATCATAGGCGTTCTCCGCTACAAAATGAATTGTGATGCCGGCTATTAGCAAACCCGCGGCCACAATAGCCCCAATCTTCCCGCCTTCTTTTTTTGAAACATATGCGGATAAATCCCTGATAAAAACCGCCGCCATGATTGCCCCGGCTGACGCAAGTATCAGGTAATAATGAGGGTACGCCCCTTTAAATAAAACTATCCCGGCATACAAGGAAATAAATGTAATAAGGGCCAGAAATAAAAGCCTGTCATTATTTTTTGAAACCGTTTTATAAACGGCATAAACCACCCCTGCGACAATCAGCAGGGATGCGGAGGCATAATCCGCGCTGCCGATAATGACGCTTCTGAAAACTGTTATAAAATTTGTGCCTGCGGAGTTCCTCAGATCATACATGAACACACAATCAATGAACTCACCGGCAATGCTGTTCGCGGCGGCCCATGATATTGCCGTTATAAATACAAAAATCACGCCGCTTGCGTACCAGATAATGTCCCTCTTTTTATTTTTAACGTATTTCAATATGTATACCGCTGGAACAAGAATAAAAAACAGGGTTATTGGCGCCGTCATCCATGCCGCTGCCGCAAAAAAACCGGATATAAAACCGCTGATATGCCCATATTTATTGTCCCTGTCGCTTATAAACAGCATCGAAGCCACTAAAAAAAATTGGGCAAATATCTCGCTGCCCGCCCCCAGGCCGCGCATAGAAAAGCTATTTTGGAACACGGCATAAATAAAAGCCGCCAGCATGGCCAGGAACGCGCCGGAATACATCCGCATGAACATGTAAATAAGTATCATAGTCATAACTACGGCGCATCCGGCTGTGGCCCGGATGCTGTCAGGCCCTCCGTTAAAAATGGAAAAACCGGCCCGGAAAATAAAATACATCATGGGAGGATTATGGTCAAACGTGTCCCTGTATGGAAGCATCCCGCTTCCCAGCCCGTCAGCGATATACGCTATGGTCCCCTCATCGCGGTCAAGCGGGATAGACGGCGAATCAATCCTGATGAAAATGGCCAGAACACACGCAAGCAGCAGGAAAACTATTTCCATCTTTGTTATGGCTTTTTCCTTCATCAGAGCACTTCCTTTAATACTTCGCGCACTTTTTCCTCGTCCATTGTTACAGGATTATATGACATGGAAGCTGAATACTCCACCCTTTTTATTATCTCTTCCGTAAGGGATCCTGCGCCGCGGCATACTTTTGATATTTTTGACGGGATGCCCATTTTTTTATTCAGGTCCTTTATCTTTTTAATAAGATCAAATCCGGCTGACAGATTAAACTCTTCCAGTTCTTTTTCACAGCCTCGCGCATTATACTCCATGATTGCCGGTAAAAGGATGGCGTTTACCTGTCCGTGCGGCAGTGAGCATACCGCGCCTATCGGGTGGCCGATGCCGTGCACAGCGCCTAAGCCGGCATTTGCGAAAGCAATGCCTGCCGTGAAGCTGCCCAGCAGCATGTCATGCCTGGCTTTTTTATCGCTTCCGTCCTTATACGCCTTGTGCAGGGACTGCGTTATGAGCATTATAGCCCTGTAAGAAAGCTGCTTTGTGACGTCATTGGCATTCTTTGAAAAGTATGATTCCACAGCGTGTGTTAAAGCGTCCATACCCGTAAAAGCGGTAAGCTCCGGCGGCAGCCCCATGGTCAGCCCGGGATCAAGTATCACAAGCGACGGCACCAGCACGTCTCCGCGCAGGCTTATCTTTATTTTTTTTGAAGTATATGTCAGCACCGCGTTCTTTGTGGCCTCGGAACCTGTTCCGGCGGTAGTGGGTATGGCTATGAAGAATCCGGGTTCTTTCCTTACATTTATTTTTTTATCGAGGTATTCCTTGACGCTTATTTTTTCTTTGTAAATTCCGGCAGCTGCTTTGGCGCAGTCTATGGCAGACCCGCCTCCCAAACCAACTATGAAGTCCACTTTATAGCGCCTGGCATGCTCGGCAGCCCGGTCCACGGTTTCAACCGATACTTCAGGCTCAACATCATCAAAAACAAATACTTCCTTATCCTGGGCCTTGAGCATTTTTTTTACTTTTGCCAGGAACCCTGATTTTTTCGCGGAATGCTTGCCTGTAATTATAAGCCCTTTTTGCCCTTTTATACCGGATATGGCAAGCTTTTCAATGCTGCCGAAACCAAAGTGCGCTATTGGGGGAAATAACAGCGAAAATTCCTTCATATAATAACCGCTCCTGCGTATCCGACAACTTCGTCATAATCGCCGCTCGTGTCCCCGGAATTCATGTACCTTATTATTTTTGCCTCTTTAGAACCCAGCGCCATGCACGCGTGCATAACGGTATATACCGGCATCCATCCGCACATGGATATGCCGTGCTTGTGCACGTCCTTTGCCAGCTGTTCCGGGTCCATATTTTCAATGGATTTAAGCACCATATCATCCTTTACCTTGGCCTCCGAAGCCTCTTCGTAGTGAGTTAAGTCCGTGGACGCCACGAGCATCACGTCCCTGCCTTTTATGGCCTGCGCTATCGCAATCCCGAGTTCTTTTAAATGGAGCAGATCGGGGTCTCCCAGGGCGATTGCCGCGAACCTGAAATCTTTTTTATGATACTGAATGAATGGCAGCTGCACCTCGATGGAATGCTCCCTCGCGTGGGCCATTATGTCTTTTGAGGCGGATTTGCAGTTTTTGATGATATCCCCCGACAAAAGCGCGTCTATCCTGGCTTCGCCAAGGGGTGTCTGCCATGACCCTTCCGGGTAAACAGAAATGGGTTTCCCAAGCCCCGTGTGGTTGGGCCCGAGTATTATAAATGTGTCAGGAAGTTCTACCGAAGCGAAAGTTTCAGCCGCGACTTTGCCGGAGTATATGTAGCCGGCATGCGGCACAATCACAGCCCTGGCGCATATTTGTTCCTTTTTTTCAGGGCATAGGGATGAAATGTTTTTTTTGAGTTTGTCGCCATCAGCGTCGTAAAAAACCCCTGCGACTACAGCTTCACGTATCATAAACACCCCGTTTTTGTTGATATGCTAAGTTTAATACATTTGGATGGGAAAGTCAAAAACACTTTATCCATTGTATTGCATATAATTGTGTGTTGATTTATTTTATCTCCGTTTCCCCCTCTCCTCTTGGCTATTTACAGTCCCCCCTTGCGGGGGAGAGAGGGGCTGGGGTGAGGTGATACCAACAGCCTTATTCCCCTCACCCTACCCTCTCCCAAATGGGAGAGGGAAAAAAGAACAAATCATTACACCAGTGTACAAATCAAATACGTACTTTTACTCTCTCTCCCATTTGGCTATTTATAGTCCCCACTTGCGGAGGAGAAAGGGGTAGGGGTGAGGGGAACAAGACAAGGTCTTTATCCACCTTTTATTTACGTTGTTATCTCAGCCTCAAGTTCCCTGAAAAAATCATCCCTGGCCTGTTTTTCAATCCACGGCGTATGGCCGCAGTTCTTTAAAAGTATTAATTTAAATTTTTTTAGTTCTTTAGATAAAGGGCCGCTTACACCTTCGGCCGGATGCGGGTCATAGTCGCCGTGTATTGCCGTGACAGGGCATTTTATCATCTTTGAAAGCCCGATGAGCTCCCCTGTTTTCCTCATTTGCTCAGCTTCGGGCCAGACTTTCTCAAAAACCCCGGGGGTTATAACCGTCTTTCCCGAATAGTTATAGTCCGGGTCTAATGAATCGGCTTTTGACATAAGTTCGCCTATTCTTGATAATAATTTTACCCTGTCTGTAACAGCCCTGTTATCCAGGTTGTCAAGCAGGAATTCAGCCTCCTGCCTTTCCGGGTTATTCAGCCTTGAAAGCCTGGTTTCTTTTATAGCGGCGGTGTAACTCTCAAGGAACGGCCCGCTTGATATCAATATTATTTTTTTTACTGTTTTAGGGTATTTTGCCGCGAATATCCACGCCAGCCACGCGCCCCAGGAATAACCGGCGAGTATGACAGGGTAAACCGCGCAGCTGTCGAGCTGTTTTTTTAATTCGTCAACCTGTTTATGGACAGAGTCGGCCGACTGGTATGGTTCGGCAACGCTGAATTTTTTTGAAAGGTATTCCGCGACAGGCGCCATTTCGCCCTGGGCCCCGGGCCCGCCATGGAGCAGCGCTATGGAATATGGATATTTGCCGTACTTTTTTATTTCCCCGGTCATGACTTTGCCTCCCCCTGACAGACTAACCCTTAATGCCGTTTAAAACCCTATCCTTGAAAAATTTATCAACCTCATGCATGTCTGACGTAAGTTTTGCTTCGGGAAGTGATTTTATAAAACGCTTTCCGTATGATTTCGTTGATATTCTGCTGTCCAAAATAGCCACCACCCCGTAATCGTCCTTGGACCTGATTAACCTGCCGAACCCCTGCTTTAACATGAATATGGCGCGCGGCAGCGCTATCTCCTCAAAATCGCTGCCGCCTTCTTCCTTGACATGCGCGTATATGGCCTTTTGCATGGGGTGCTCGGGCATTTCAAACGGCAGCCTCGTTATTAATACGCAGCGCAGATCGTCGCCTTTTATGTCTATGCCCTGCCAGAAAGTGGAAGTGGCAAAGAGCACGGACGGCTCCTTCTTAAACTCAGCCACAATTTCCATGGGGCTTGCCTGGCCCTGTATAAGCATTGGTATGCTGGAAATGCGGTTGGATACCTGCTTGTACATCTTTTTCATCAGGTCAACGCTTGTAAAAAGGACAAACATGTTCCCTTTTGTTATCTTTATGAAGTCAATTATTTTTTCCTCAAGCTGTCCCTTAAATTCCTCGGACTGGGGCGACGACATGTGCTTTTCCACATACAGCATGGAGTTGTTCTGATAATCGAAAGGCGACTTCAGCAGCCCTTTTTCCGCGTCCTCAAGCCCGAACTGCTTTACAACGTAGTTGAAATTATCCCCCGCTGAAAGCGTGGCCGAGGTGAATACGACGCATTCGTAATTGAACCTCACATGCTCCTCAAAATCCTTGCGCAGGTCATAGGGAGTTATGTACAGGGATATGTCGCGTGTCTTGTTGGGCGCCTGCTCCAGCCAGTAAAAGTATGATTTTTCCTTTTTGTTTATCCACCTGTCAAAGACGTCAGCGTGGTTGCCCACGGATTCAAGGAGGTATTCAAAATATTTTTTCTTATTCTTGTCCTCCTCTTCCCTTATGGAGCCGTTAATCTCATAAATAACGTCGCGCAGCGGCCGCCTGATGTCAGGCCCGAATTCTATGGTGCGCGCGTCGGGATCCAAAAGCGCGCTGCTGTTTGTCATCAGCTTTAGTTCCCTGTTTTCCCGCAAAGACATGACAAACTCCTCCATGTCCTTTTTCGCCGATTTTATGCCGTGCTTTGCCTCGCTGTAGTCCTTTTTTGATGTTTTTTTCTTATTGCGTAAAAACTCCTCCAGGTCGTGCAGGACGCGGTAGTAATCCACCATGGAAAAACGCATGGAGAACATGTCCCGCATGGTGTCCTCAAGCTTGTGCGCCTCGTCAAAAACCACGGCGGACGACTCGGGGAGCAGTTTTTTATTGACCATCAGGTCGGAAAAAAATAAGTGATGGTTTACCACTATTATGTGGGACTTGCGCAGCCTGTGGCGCATGGACCAGTAATAGCACTTGTGGAAATGCGCGCACGATTCCTCGCGGCACAGCGGTTTTTCGCGGCGTATGGACTCCCATATGTCCTGGGGTATGTGGAACTTGGTGTTTTCGCGCAGCCCTTCGCCCTCGGCGATAAAATGCATCATGTCCTTTACGTCCTTCGCGTTGGCGAATATTGACCCCTTTTTTGAAAAATCCCTGAAACGCCTCGTGCAGACATAGTTGCCCGCGCCGAAAATAATGTCATATTTCAGTTCAGGGAATATTTTTTTTACCAGAGGAAGGTCTTTCTTGAATATCTGGCTCTGGAGGGCCTTTGAATATGTGGATATGATGACGCGTTTTTTATCCGCAATGGCGTATTCAGCCATGGGTATAAGGTAAGCAAGGGTCTTTCCGACGCCAGTGCCGGCTTCGATTATAAGGCTCTCGCTGTTATCGATGGCTTCCTTAACAGCCTGAGCCATTGCAGACTGCTCGGGCCGCTCCTCATAGCTGTCGATGTATTTGGGGATCTCCTCGGTGAAGTACTTGCGCATTAATGCTCCGGTGGTTTTTTATGTTGGTTACAAAGCCCAAAGCTCATAGCCCAAGGAAATGCTTTCAGACCATAACCCCCTTGAGCTTTGGGCTCTGATCTCTGGGCTTTACGCCCCTTCACTCTACCAATCCTTCTCATTCCCGCTGTTCTTCGGCGCCTGCTGCGTCACGTTCGGGTCCATCATCTGCTGCTGCATGTACTGCATGAGTTCCATTGGAGACATATTGGAAGGGTCATTGTTCTTAGGCTGGTTCTGCTTTCCAAAATAACCCCTGTACTGCTTTTCCTGGTTCTGCATGGTATTCATAAGCGCCTGCACTTCGTCCTTTGTCATGCCTGAAGGAGGCTGCTTTTCAGGCTGCTGTGCCTGCTGCCCCTGCTGCCCGTTTTGCTGCGGCTTATCACCAGGCTTTTGCCCCTGCTGTTTGTCGCCCTTCTTATCCTTATCCTCACCCTTATCCTTAGCACTTTGCTCTTTGCCCTGCTGCCCCTTTTCCCCCTGCTTATTCTGTCCGTTCTGTCCCTGCTGGTTTTGCTGGTTCTGCTTGTCCTGTTCCTGCTTTTTCTTATCCTGCTCTTTCTTGTCTTTAGGCTGGTTCTTTATCTTTTCCTGAGTTACTTCAATATTTACCTTTGTATCCTCATCTTTGGGGTTTAATTCCAGCGCCTTATTATACATCCCGAGAGCCTGCTCATACTGCTCCTGCCTGAAAAGCGCGTTTCCGGCGTTATAATAACCTTCAAATTTTTTGGGTTTATCCTGGATGAACTGGTTATACTCATTTAAGGCATTGGCATAATCGCCCTGCAGATAGAGTTTGTTTCCATCTTTAAAAGAGTTCTTCGCCAGAAGGCTGAAAGGGATACAGGCTGTGATGACTAAGATTATGAGTATGCGCTTCATGTGTTTAATTATAGATGATTTTTTTGTAATTTTCAAGACAGTAGAATATGCACATAAACAATATGTTCCTAAGCTGACTCACAGTTGGATTTCGTAGTCGCAGGCCTGCGTCCCACCGGCCTGCGCCTAAATATGGAATTGACGGACGCAAACCATTGCCTGTTCACACCCCTGCGTACGCACCCCGGTGAGGCGTAGAGGGTGCGGCTACCAAAATTTCTATAATGTGATTAACTTACGGTCTTTCTGAATGCCTTTATCGCCATGGTAAATACTACCGCCCCATATATAAAGAGCGCGAAGGTTTCCGGCAGCAATTCAAAGAAACCCAGCCCTTTTAAAAATATTCCCCTGATTATTACCATATAATACCTCATTGGTATTATGTATGTCAGCCACTGCAGTATCACCGGCATGTTCTTTATCGGGAAAAGGAAGCCTGAGAGCAGTATGTTCGGCAGCATGAAGAATATGGCGGAGAACATGGCCTGCTGCTGCGTGGTGGATATGGTGGATATGAATATGCCCACGCCCAAGTTAACCATGATCATGAAAAATGACAGGGTAAGCAGGAGCGCGAAGCTGCCTTCGAACGGCGTTTTAAATACCACTCCGCACGTTATTACCACTATGATGACGTCTATTAACCCGATGGCTATGTAAGGAATTATCTTCCCGGCTATTATCTGCAGCGGCGTTATCGGGCTTACAACCATCTGCTCTATGTTTCCCGACTCCTTTTCCCTTACTATTGATACCGACATTATCACCATGGTCACTATGGCAAGTATCAGGCCTATGACGCCGGGCACCATGACATTCGCGCTTTTAAGCTCCGGGTTATACCATACCCTCTCATGAAGTGTTATGGAAGGCAGGTCTCCGATGGTGGATTTCATCATGGCAAGTTTGTCCTTAAAAACCTCCCCGGAAAAGGCGTTTATCATAAGCTGCGCCCTTACCATGGTCTGAGTGGCGCTGTTTGAGTCAGTGCCGTCGCCGATGACCTGTACAGGCACCCTTTTGCCTTTCTTTATGAGTTCCTCAAAATCCACAGGTATCCTTACGCAAACTCTGGCCCTATTCGCGCCCAACTCGCCCTGAATCGCCTTAGGGTCCCGCGTCACCATGGTTATATTAAAATACTCGCTGTTTAAAAATTTATCCGTCAGCTTCCTGCTCATGGCTGAGCCGTCCTCGTCGCATATCATGGTGGGCACATGAAGTATGTCAGTGGTAGCCACAAAGCCGAATATGATAGCCTGAATTATCGGCGCGACTATAAGTATGGCGATAAGTTTGGATTTTTTCATCTCTATGAATTCTTTTTTCATCACATGCTTTACAGGCCCGAAAAACTCCTTAATATTGAACACAAACACCGCCTTTATGCAGTCTCAATAGTCTCAGCAATCTCAATGATCTCAAAAGTTAAGGCCTGTTCTTTCGCCTTTTCTATTGAGACCTCTGAGACCATTGAGATCATTGAGACTGTTCTTCCATACTAATCAATCGTCTTTTTAAACCTCTTTGCGGAAATCGCCAGGAATAATACCCCGAAAAACAGGAGGAAAAGCCCCTCGCGCCACAGAGTCATTATGCCGGTATCCGCTTTTAAAAATATGGTACGAAGCGCGACCATAAAATATTTCGCCGGAACCACATAGCTTATCGCCTGTATGATGCCGGGCATGGACGCAATCGGAAATACAAACCCCGATAAAAGTATCGAAGGCAGCAACGTTCCAAGCGCGGTTCCCATGACAGCCACCTGCTGGTTCGGCGCCACTGCGGATATTAAAAGACCTAAGCCCAGCGCGCAGAAAAGAAAAAGTATCGAGAATACCGTGAGCGTAATGTAATTGCCCTTAAACGGCACATGGAACCAAAGTACGCCGACAGCCACTATTATTGCCACGTCAATTAAGCAGAGCAGTATGTAAGGCGTTATCTTCCCTATCATGAGCTCAAGGGGTTTAAGCGGCGTTGACACCAGCTGCTCATAAGTGTTATTTTCCTTTTCGCGGACTATTGTAAGCGACGTTAACAGCGCCGAGATAAGCATCATTATTATCGCGGCCAGCCCGGGCACTATGTAATTGGTTGATTTCAGTTCCGGGTTATACCATACCCTCGGCACAGGCTGTACCATGGGGATTACCTTCGGGTTAAAACCCCTCGAGCGAACTTCTTCAAGCATAATTTTTGTGGATTGCTGGGCAACGATAGCCCCGGCGTAACCTATGCCGATGGCCACGGTGTTTGCCTCGGACCCGTCACCTATCATCTGTATCCTGACGTCCCTGTTCCTTTTTATGTCCGTTGACATTCCGCGAGGTATAATAAGAATCATTTTTATCCCGTTTAAGCGCAGTGTCTCAACGCATTTCTCCATTGAATTTACGCAGCTTTGATTTATCTCAAAGTACCCGCTTGATGTGAATTTCTGCACCAGTTCCCTGGACATTGACGAGTTGTCGTAATCCACGACGCCCAAGTCTATCTTCTTTATGTCAAATGTCACGGCGTACGCGTATAATACCAGCAATATCACAGGCGCAAGCAGCGCGATGGCCAGCGAGCGCGGATCGCGCACGATATGAAGAAACTCCTTGCGCATGACAGGCATTATGCGCGCTGGGTTTAAACTGCCTTTGTCTTCAGCCAAGACGCCCTCCTTCTTTAGTCTCAATAATCTCAGTGATCTCAGAGGTCTCAATGAGCGTCCTAAAAACGCCTGCTGAGACTTCTGAGATCATTGAGATCACTGAGACTGTTTTCATGATTTACTCCCGCCCTCATACTGTTTCACCAGATTCACAAACACGTCATCCATAGTCGGCTCCACTTCCTCTGGTTTTGTGAATCTTAAGGACGCAGCCGTTAGTATCCTCTCCATGGCCTCTTTTGCCGCGGAAATATCAGCGGCAGGTATCACGTGAAGAAGCGCGCCGTGCATTGAAATATCGCCGAGCGTCCCCTTTTCAGCCTCCAGCAATTCGAACGCTTTCACAGGGAAATCCGTTTCTGTTTCAAGTATCGGTTTTGAAAAGACCGATTTTTTTATCTGGGATATTGTGCCTTCCCTTATTATCCGGCCTGAGTGCATGAGCGCTATCCTGTTGCAGTGCTCCACCTCGTCCATGTAATGCGTCGTGACAAATACGGTCGTCCCGCCGTCGGCAAGCACCCGTATTATTTCCCAAAAACGCCTGCGCAGTATCGGGTCCACCCCTGCAGTAGGTTCGTCCAGAAATACTATCTCGGGTTTGTGGGCGATGGCGCAGGCAAGCGAAACCCTTTGCTTTAACCCGCCCGGCATTTCACCGACCGGCCTGTCCGCGAATTCCGTAAGTTCCAGCAGTTCGCACAGTTCAGGCGTCCTTTTCAAAATTTCCGCGTCTGTTAAACCGTATATGCCCGCGTAAAAATCAATATTTTCCTTCACATTTAGCAGCGGATACAGGGAGAACTTTTGAGACATGTATCCGAGCCTTTTCTTTACCTCATCAGGCTCTTTTTTTATTGAAAATCCGGCGACCATGGCGTCTCCTGAAGTTGGCTCAAGCAATCCGCACAACATCCTGATAGTAGTGGTCTTGCCCGCGCCGTTAGCCCCCAAAAATCCATATACCTCGCCCTTCTCCACTTCAAAGGATATGGAGTCAACGGCGGTAAAATCGCCGAACTTACGCTGTAGGCGGTCTGCTTTTACGGATGTAGCCATAAAACTCCTTGTTTGTCTCAAGACTCATGACCCAGGATCCAAGTTACATCACTAACCCTGACCTGGGTCATGGGACTTGGGTCCTGTGACTATGTTTTAATGCGCTCCACAAAAACATCCTCCACGCTTGCCGCTATCCTGCGTGTGTTGGCGCATGGGCCTGCTTTTTGCGTAAAATCCTCCGCCCCGGCTTCGTCATTGAAAACTATATGGAACCTTTCCCCCAGCTGCTGCCAGTCCTTAATATATGAAGACGTTTTTATAAGGCTTAAGAAACCCGCGCAGTCCTCGGGATGCGCCTCAAGGACTATTCCGTTAAACGCCTTTTTCATGTTCCTCGGCGTGTCCATGGCAATTATCCTGCCTTTGAACATCAGAGCGATGCGCGAGCACTGTTCAGCCTCGTCCATATACGGCGTGGTTACTACAATGGTCACGCCGTCGGCGTGTATCTGCTGGAGAATCTCCCAGAATTCCCTGCGCGATACCGGGTCCACTCCCGTGGTCGGCTCGTCAAGAAAAAGTATTTCAGGGCGGTGAATTAATGTGCACATTAAGGCCAGTTTTTGTTTCATGCCGCCGGATAAATTTCCGGCAAGCCTGTCTTTAAAAGGCGCGAGCCTTGTCATTTTCAGGAGCGGTTCGAGCCTTTCCTCAAGCACTTTTTTTTCTATCTGGTAAACCTCTGAAAAAAAAGTTACATTTTCAGCGACGGTTAAGTCAGTATATAATGAAAACCTCTGGCACATATAGCCTATGTGTTCTTTTATGCCTTCAGCCTCTTCAGGAAGTTTTCTTCCAAGGATAATTGCGCTGCCCTGCTCATGTTTCATTATCCCTGAAAGCAACCGCAGAGTGGTGGTCTTGCCCCCGCCGTCAGGCCCGATAATGCCAAATATCTCCCCGCGGTTGACAGCGAAGTCAACCCCGTCCACGGCCTTAACGCTGCCAAAGCTCTTATACAACCCTGTTACGCTGATTACGGTTTCCATACAACTCCTGTGATCCCAAAGCTAATAGCCCATAGCCCAAGTTGTTTTAAACATACCTGAGCTTTGGGCTGTTCCCCCTGGGCTCGCATTTATATTTTTATCTCCACATCAGCCGGTATCCCCGGTTTTAATATCCCGTCAGGGTTTGGCACTGTTACCTGCACTTCAAATACTTCTTTAATGCGCTCATCCTGTGTCTGGACGTTTTTCGGCGTAAATTCAGCCGCGCCCGATATGTACGTTATTTTTCCCTCAAACGACTTGTTCTTATACGCGTCTATTTTTACCGCTGCTTTCATTCCGTATTTCAGCACGGTCATTTCCATTAAAGGGACGTATATGGTAATCTTCGCCTCTGAAAGGTCGCCGATGGTGAAAAGCGGCGAGTTAGGCGATACAAGTTCCCCTTCTTCCACGTGTTTTTTCAGAATTATCCCGCTCCACGGCGCTTTAACGGACGCCTCATCTGTCATCACTTCAGCCTGTTTTAACTGTGACATGGCTGATATGTACCCTGCCCTTGCCGCGTCAAACTGCTGCTGGGAAACGGATTCGGATGAAAAAAGGTTCTTCATCCTTGTGTATATGTCAGCCGCGTTATTATACATGGCCTGAGCGGCGTCGCGCTGTGCCGCTACTATGGAATCGTCTAGCACGGCCATTAACTCGCCTTTTTTTACTTCCTGGCCCTCGTCCTTTTTTAAGGCCGTGACCCTGCTTGATATTCTGGAGGAGACATCCACTTCCTTTATCTCGACAGTCCCCGAAGCCCTCACATGAGACTTATCCACAAATACTTTAGGCAGCAGCCAGAACCCCAGTATGGTCAAAATCACCACCGCCGCTATAACCGGCCTTGCTTTTTCAATTTTCTTAATGTCCATATATACCTCCTTTGTTATTGTAGATAGCAGATTGAAGATTGCGGATTAATAAACAATTTATGGCCCGTTTGTTTTACGGTTTCCCGTTCATTAATCTGCAATCCACGATCAACTATCCTCAATCTTTTTTAATACCGTTCATTATAAGCTCCATAACGAACTTCTTCCTGTCATTTACTATCGCGTCACCCAGGAGCCTGTCTAAGCCTATTGCCCCGGCTACTTTTCCGATCATCTGCCTTCCCACATACACGGGAGCCATCTGGCTTACCATGCTTATTAAAAGGTGGATGACGCTGAATTTTCTTATGGTGCCTTTTTTCATCTCGTTTTTAAAATATGATTCTATTTTTTTAAAGGTTGGGTATATCTGCTTTGCCTTTGAAGAGATTACCTTCCTGAGTATTTCCCCGCCCCTCATGACCTCATATAATACTATTTTCAGGTTATCGCTGTAATTTGTGAAAACATCAACGTATATATCGATAATCTGAGAAATCTTCTCACGCGGTTCCATGGGTTCCTCGCTCATGGTGGACAGGCGCTGAAATATGGCTCCTGCCACGGTCTGCAAAACCTGTTCGTATATGTTTTCCTTGTTTGTAAAGTAATAATGAAGGAGTGCTTTATTCACCCCTGCCCGTGTGGCGATGCGCTGCGTCCTGGCCCCGTAAAACCCGTATTCGACAAATTCCCCTATGGCGGCCTTCAGTATCCTGTCCTTAGTCCTGCCCTCATCCTGCCCTTTTATGCTTTTCTTAACCACGCGCCCTCCTAATAAACCCAGGCAGCAATAGCCTTAGCCACCTGTTTTATGTTTGTGCTTTTAACTTTCTTTGGTTTCCTTTTGATTGCGGGCTTTGCTTTTTTATTCTTCATTTGCCTTCACTTCCGGGTTTAATGTTAATTAACCGTTTAGTTTAACCATTTGGTTAAATATAACATAAGGGCTGCATAAAGTCAATTCTAAATTCCGGATTCTTGATTCTGGATTGTTTGGAACTTGCCATTAATCCAAAATCTAGAATCCGGAATCTAGAATCAAAGTAATTCCCTTATTGACTTTTATTTCCCTCTAAAATACAATCACTATAACGCTTATATATAAGGAGGAAGGTTTGAACACGGACATACTTAAAAAGTACCTGGATAAAGCTCTTCAACTTTCCATATATTCCATACTTTTCATAGTACCCCTTTCCTTCTGGCTTTCCGCCAACGAAGCTTTTGAGACCCCTAAAACCTCCATATTTTACTCGCTGATTGCCATTAGCACGGTTCTGTTCCTGGCCAGACAGGCCCTGTCGGGTAATTTTTATTTCAAATGGTCATCGTTTTCCATACCTGCGGCGGCTGTAATTGCCGTGGCAATGCTTTCCCTTTTTAAGGGCCTTTACCTTAACGCGAACGCGGGGCCCATGCACTGGCAGTATTTCAAGTTCATCCTTGCCAACGGGCTGCTGTACTTCCTTATTATAAACGTATTCTCCAAAAACGATATTTTCAAACTGCTCTATTTTATATTCGCGGCGCATTTCATAGTGGTGGCCTACGGCATCCTCCAGTACTTTGGCGTTGATTTTATTAAGTGGGTTTCATTCGGGGAAGGCAGGGTCTATTCCACCATGGGCAACCCGGACTACATGGCTGCCCAGTTTTCCATACTTATACCGCTGATGATAGTGCTCATACTCTCGCCAATCACCAGGCTTATCAAGTTCGTTCTCGCGCTTTTTTTATCCATGATGTTTTTCCTCATAATTGTCTCCCATGGCCGCGGCGCGTGGCTGGGTTTTTTAGGCTCCCTTGTTTACATGTTCATAATGTTCGCGGTGCTCTACGGGAAGGATTTTTTCGCGAAGCAGAAGGTCTTTACGGCCTCAATCGCGGCTTTTGTAATATTTCTTGTCCTTATATTTTCCTTCCCGAACCCCATAAATAAAAACAGCCAGTCGCTCGTGGACAGGCTAAAAAGCGGCTTATCCCTTACCAGCAACTCAGCCTCTGTCAGGCTTTTTTACTGGGAGTCAGCCGTTCAGATGGGAATGCATAACCCCATCCTAGGCGCCGGCATCGGCGGATTTTCGCTTAATACCTCCTTTTACCAGAAAAAGGTTTATGACAGGTGGCTTAAAGCCGCGCCTGATATGGCCGCGCAGGTGGAACCGCATGTGGAATTATACACTCATAATGATTACCTCCAGACATTCGCCGAGCAGGGTTTTTTAGGCCTTGGCGTTTTCATCTGGCTTTTGGCGGCGCTTTTATCCATATCCATCGGAAGGGCGTTAAAAGAACCTGATACGCTGACGAAAAACATCCTGCTGGGCGTCTCCGGCGCGGCCATAGCTTTCATGATAAACGCGCTGTTGAATTTTCCATGGCGCGTAGCCACCACGCTCATCCTGCTGTGGTCCATATTCGCCATACTGTCGCTGGCCGAGGAAAGAAAAACCATTACATTCACAGGACGGAAATTTAACGGTTTTGCCGCTATACTGCTCATTATCGTTGCCGCTTTTGTCTCGGGCCTTCAGTTTTCCACGCTTTTATCCAACTCCTGCATAAAAACCGGCCAGGCTTCTTTTGCCGCGGGAAGATATGACGAGGCACGCGGTTTTTTTGAGCGGGGCTTAAGTTCAAACCCGCGCGGTACTGACGTTATAGAACTTGTGCTATACAACGGCAACGCCTACAACGCGGAAAAAAACATTGATAAAGCTGTGGAGTATTATAACAAAGGCTTAAAAATGTTCCCTCATTTCATAGAATCGCATTATAACGTGGGAAATGTATATATGAATAACAACATGCTGGATAAGGCCATAGCGGAATATAACGCGGTCCTGGCGTTAAACCCGAAATTCACCGCGGCCTTAAACAACCTGGCAAACATCTATTTTAACCAGGGTGATTTTCCAAAATCGCGCGACATGTACCTCGAAGTGCTAAAGTACAAGCCCGCGAGCCTCGAAGCGCGCTACAACCTCGGAGCCGCGTATTTCAGGATGAAGGAATACAAGCTGGCATATAAGGAACTGACCAAAACCCTGGAATATGACCCGAACTATACCATGGCAAAAGACTGGGTGGCGAAGATGAAGGCGCTGGGTTTGGATCGGTGATGCAGATAGAAAAGTTTGAAGTTTTTAGTTTTAAGATTTAGACAGCCTGCGGACCTGCATCTTCAAACCTAAAACTAAAAACTTGCTTTATCTCAAAATCCCTTAAGATACAACCTTCCGTCCTTTTCCGTAAATACCGTCCCAAACTTCTTTGAAAGCTTTATTACCCTATCCCTGATTCGTTTTCCTTCTTTTCCTTTAGCGAACTCAGGCCGGTTTTTCACTATCAACACCGGGGTTATGAAGGCGTTTTTAATGGAGCCGTCCTTTAGAAAATCGCAGGCAAAAAAGAATGTCCTGGATGTGATCTCCCTGAACTGGTCAAAAACCAGGTTTCCCATGCTGTATATGATAGGCTTTCCTTTGTACGTTTCCACGCCCTGCGCCACATGAGGGTGATGCCCCAGTACCAGGTCAGCCCCCGCGTCTATGCAGCCGCGCGCCAGCAATGACTGGTCGGTTATTGGGTAATTCACATATTCATAACCCCAGTGGTATGACACGACGACAAAATCAGCCTGCGTTTTCGCCAGCTTTATTTCCTTTACCATTTCCTCAAGCCCGCGCCTTTCTGACATCTGGGGAACTTCCGGATCGTCAGGAACTTCCTCCACTTTAAAAGGCATATCCAGGTCGGCAATTAATGCTATCTTAACCCCGTTTACTTCAACTATCTTAAAGCCCCTCGCCTGCGCCCTGTTTAATCCGGCTCCGGCGTATGCGATGCCTCTATCATCCAGGTAATTTAAGGTGTCGGTTAATGCGTCCGCGCCGTAGTCCATCATGTGGTTATTTCCCACGGATACCAGGTTGAACCCGGTATTTTTTACAGCAGCGAGGTAATCAGGCTCAGCCCTGAAAGCAAAGCCTCCGTTCTTTCTTTTTCCCCTTGTTGAAACAGGCCCTTCCAGGTTGCAGAATGAAATGTTTCTGACCTTGATAAATGACCCTGTTTTCTTAAAAATGTAATCCAGACCGTTATCAACTATCCGCTGTTTCACCCCCCGGTCTAGCATCACATCCCCCGCCGCGCAAAAAGAGACTTCGCCCGGCTTGGTCATGGTATCAACGGGGGTTTGTTGTAATGGATTTGTGGCGCAGGACGACAGTAAAAACAGAGAAATAGCCGTACTTGCGATTTGTTTGAAATACTTTTTGAAATTCATCCCGTGTCTCACCGTCATCGTTAGAGCCTCAGAAATCCCTCTCTTATCTCCCTTTCTGAAACAAAGGGAGACGATTACTTCACTTGTATCAGGACTTGAGGCGTAACAGACATCAATTTTTTCGTTGTATGTTCCGTCTCCAGTATATGACTACTCAACTAATCGTCCTCCTTTGTTCCAGAAAGGAGGATAAGAGGAGGATTTCTGGAGCCTTAACGTGGATTTCTGAGGCGCTTACCCGAAGTTGAGCGCCTCTATAATTATTTCCGAGTAGGATGGATGTATGTGCATGCATTCCTTAAGGATATCAACTTTAACCTGCGCTTTTATGATGACCGTGAGCTCGTTTATAAGCTCCGTTATCTCGCTTCCCACAGCCGTCGCGCCTATTACAACGTTTCTGTCGGTATCTACCAACATCTTTAAATACCCGGCATCTTTGCCTTCGACCACGGCTTTGCCTATGGCTTTAAAGAAGTATTTATGGATTTTATAATTTATTCCCTGCTCTTTTGCCTTTGCCTCACTTAATCCGGTGGACCCAAGCTGCGGGCATGAGAATACCAGTTTCGGCGCCGTACCGTAGTCCAGGTTCCCCTGAAAACCTTTTGTAATGTGGTTTATCGCCGCTTCCGCTTCCTTGTACCCGGTATAAGCGAGCATCGGGGTGGGTATGCAGTCGCCTATGGCATAAACCCCTGCCGCAGTGGTCTGCATGCTGTTATTTACCTTAATAAATCCGCGCTGGTCAGTTTCTATGCCGGCGGCCTCAAGTCCCAGCCTGCCGGTGTTTGGCCTCCTGCCTATGGCCTCAATAATCATGTCATACTTGTCGGTTATTATTGTGTCCCCGCTTTTAATATTTACCACTCCGTCAGTGCTGATTCCGGTCACTTCGCTTTTTTCATACAGCCTTATCTTTTTCTTCTTAAACTCGCGCGAAAGCGTCCTTACCGCTTCCTCGTCTTCGCCGAAGAGTATGGTATCCAAGAGTTCCACTATTTCAACTGTTACGCCTATATTATTAAGAAAAGACGCATACTCACAGCCTATGACGCCTCCTCCGATTATAAGGGCTTTTTTCGGCACTTCATCGAGTTCAAATATCTTATCCGGTGAAAGCACCGCGGGATTGCTGAATATTTTTTTGGGGGATGAACCGACCGCTATGATTATATGCTTTGCCTCAATTTTTTTACCGCGCACTTCCACGGCTGACGCCGATGTAAACTTTGCGTCGCCCTCTATTATTTCTATTCCCGCTCCGAGCATCCTTGCCTTTAGTCCGTCCTTTATGAACTGGACCCTCTGCATAACGTTGCCGCGTATGGCGTGATAATCGGTCTCATGCTGGGAATAGTGAAGCAGCCCTTTTAAAGGTATGCACCCCTCATTTAAGCACACGCCCCCGAGTTTTGAAGGGTCCCTCTCTATTACAGCGGTCTTTAATTTTAGTTTTGCCGCTTCCAGAGCCGCGGTATGGCCTGCAGGCCCGGAACCGATGATTAGAATATCATACATTATTATTACCCTCCGTTTGTTACATTCAAAATAGTTTCATTATTATAATAGCTCAAATTTTACCGTATTGCAACCCGGGTATTTTTATTGTTTGTCTTCGTAGGGGCGAGCCGGTGGCTCGCCCGGCCCTCAGACCGAGGGTCTAAAACCGGGCGAGCCACCGGCTCGCCCCTACGAAATCTAAAACTGTTTTTGCGTACTATTATACGTTTCCGCCATATATGAACTTCTTACCCATACTCCGCTCTCGACATGCTTAAATCCGGCTTTATACGCCTGTTTTTTATACCAATCAAACACTGCCGGCTTTATATATTCCACCACTTCATGATGTTGCTTGTCAGGCTGCAGGTATTGCCCGATGCTTATGTAATCACAGCCCGCTTTTACCAGGTCGTCAAATACTGTCCGCAGCTCTTCCTCTTTTTCGCCGAGCCCCAGCAGCACCGCTGATTTTGTCACTGCCTTCGGCGATATTTCCTTTGCCAGCCTTAACACCTCAAGGCTCCGTTTATAATCCGCGCCTTTCCTTACCTTATATAATGAAGGCACTGTCTCAACGTTATGGGCAAATACATCAGGCCCGGCGTCCAGGACTGTTTTTATAGCATTTCTGTCAGCTTTAAAATCAGGAACAAGCACCTCAACTTTGACTTTGCGTGAATTCAATTGCCCTTCTTTGGGATTTGGGATTTGGGACCTGTGATTAATCTGTTTTATTACCTCAGCAAAAACCCCAGCTCCACCGTCTTCCATATCATCTCTCGTCACAGAAGTTATTACGGCGTATTTCAATTTAAGTTTTTCCACAGCTTCGGCGATTCTCGCAGGTTCGCTTAAGTCCGCTGCAGCAGGAACACCTTTTTTTACGTTGCAGAACGAACAATTCCTCGTACAGGTATCGCCGAGTATGAGGAACGTAGCCGTGCCCCTGCCAAAACATTCTGATATATTGGGACAGCGCGCCTGGTGGCAGACGGTATGAAGTTTAAGCCCCGCAAGAGCTGATTCGGTTTCGTGCATCTGTTTGAAGTCTATCTTCTTTTTGGCGTACGTTGGCTTTTGCATGTTTTTCCTTTTATTTGAATCATTACATCCTATTTGAACTGCCATTTGCAGCTACCCACACATGTTTCGTAGAGAGGGGGCTTGCCCCCTCTCAGGCATTGGGCCTGCGTTTGAGAGGGGGCAAGCCCCCTCTCTACAGTGGCCGTAAACATTCATACCCTGCAAGAGCGGCACGCGGAAGTCTTTTTAAATAACACGTGCCACCACACACCTTCATTATTCATTATATTTTTTTTAAGTTCCAGTTATCCGTAGCATATTTAGACGTCATTATGCCGATGGCTCCTCGTTTTTCATCCATGGACAGCGTCTCTTCCTTTAAATCGCATCCAAACGTTTCCATGAACGCCGCCCCCAGGTTCGCCGCAACTTCTCCCGCTGTTACTTCCCTTCCGAGCAGCCTATCGAGCGATGTGAAGTTATCCCTGTTTACCGGGCATTTGAAGTATTTCTGCGCGTCCTCATTTTCATCCAGGGGTATTGACCCGTGCTGAAATATTATCTCCCTGCGCCTGTACTGCGCGTTGCCTCCGGTCTTTTTTCCTTTAATTATGATGTCATATTCCTCATTGCCGGCAAAGCAGAACCCCTGCCTCGCGCCCAGACTCTTTTCACCCGGGAATGCATCTTTGCCGTACGAAGCTTCAAGCCCGAATTTAAAATACATTTTAAGTATAAAGGCATTCAGGTTTTCAAACGATTCTTTAACCCCAGCTTTCTTGCCGATAAAGTCCGTGTCAGAGCAGGCAATGGAGTAGGTTAATTCGTTCTTGTGGAATATGGCGCCGCCTCCGGTTAACCGCCTGACTACGGGAATTCCCGCGGCTTTGCATGCGGCAATATCTATGTCGAGATTTACGTCCTGGTTTTTTCCTGCTGATATGCCGGCTGGCCGCCATGAATAGAGCCTTAATACCGGAATTTTTGTTTTTTCATAATATGATATAAGGAACTCATCTATGGCCATGTTCTCATAGGGCGAGTAGTAGGCGAAAGGGATGAAGCGGACGGTTTTAGTTTGCATGAGTTCCTTCTGAGAAAGGGAAGTTTGAAGTTTTAAGATTTAAGATAAGAACAGCCTCATCTTCAAACTTTAAACTTAAAACTTTCCCTGTCTTTATCTGTTTTAAAAACAAGTTAGCTTTAATTCCCTCGCCGCCTTAGTCTCATCAGGCCTGGATATTGCCGTCTTAGAAGGGGAACTTTTTATCTTTTCCGGCTCGTATTTGCTTGTTTCAGCTATTTCCTTCATGACGCCGATAAAAATGTCCATTTCCTGCTTTGACTCCGTCTCAGTGGGTTCAATCATTATGGCTTCTTCCACGACAAGCGGGAAGTATATGGTGGGCGGGTGTATGCCGCGGTCAATTAAAGCCTTTGCAATATCCAGCGCGTGCACCCCGTTTTTAATCTGGTTCTTTGCCGTAAATACAGCCTCATGCATGCATATCCTGTCATACGGAAGGTCATAAATGCCTTTTAGTTTTGCCATTACATAATTGGCGTTTAAGACCGCCATGTCAGTCACGTCTTTTAACCCTTCTTTTCCAAGCATCAGGTTGTATGTGTAAGCCTTAAGCATCACCCCGAAATTGCCGAAGAACGAAGCTATCTTTCCTATCGAATTCTTAAGCCCGAAATCCATGGAAAATTTTCCGTCAGCGCCCTTTACCACGTAGGGCACCGGCATGAAATCAACAAGCCGCTCTGACACGCCGACCACGCCTGAGCCGGGGCCTCCGCCGCCGTGAGGGGTTGAAAAAGTCTTGTGCAGGTTTATGTGAACTATGTCAAAACCCACGTCTCCGGGCCTTAACCTGCCCATGATGGCGTTTAAGTTCGCTCCGTCGTAATACATGAGCGCGTCGTGCTTCCTGGCTGCCTCTACTATCTCAGTTATCTTCCTCTCAAATACCCCGAGGGTTGAAGGGAGAGTCATCATTACTCCGGCGACTTCATCATTCATTTTTTCCTTAAACGCGGCGAGGTCCATGCCGCCTTCTTTATCAACCGGCACGGTAATAATGGTATATCCCGCGACTGCCGCGCTTGCCGGGTTTGTGCCGTGCGCCGACTCCGGCACCACTATGTATTTCTTTTTATTGCCTTTATTCTTATGGTAAGCCGCGATCAACAGTATTCCCAAAAGTTCGCCGTGCGCGCCGGCGTATGGCTGCGTGGTGAATCTTTTCATGCCTGTTATCTCGCAAAGTTGTTTTGAAAGATCATGCACAACTTCAAGGGCTCCCTGCGATGAATTTTCATCTATGTAAGGCGCGTACGGGTGCAGCCCGGTGAATCCCGGGATTACAGCCGCAGCTTCATTTACTTTTGGGTTGTATTTCATGGTGCATGAACCAAGCGGGTAAAAATGTGTATCAACGGAAAAATTAAGCTGGGAGAGCCTGGTGTAATGCCTGACCACGTCAAGTTCAGATAACTCCGGCAGACTACTCTCGGTGGAGCGTAATAATCCTGACGGCACTTTTTTTAAGCAGCTTTCATCCGGGGAGCCCGGGTCTACCCCGTGCCTTCCCTTTACGGATATTTCGAATATATTTTCCATGCTTTAAGCCCCCTTGAGGGCCGATTTAAAGGCTTCGGCATATTTGGTTATTTCGTCCTGCGTTCTTTTTTCCGTTGCTGCGACCACAAGGTAGTTTTTCATCTCCGGAAAATGTATGGAAGCCGGCACTCCCGCCAGGAACCCTTTGCTTTCCATTTTTTTGGCGAATTCCGCGGCGTTTGTTTTCAGGTCAACCGTAAATTCATTAAACGTAGCGCCCGGTTTTACATCCGCTATTTTCTTTATGGCTTCTTTTAGTTCCTCGCCCTTCTGCAGGTTTAAAAGTGAGGCTTTCCTGAAGCCTTCCTTGCCCATAAGTGAAAGGTACACGACAGCCCTTAAGGCGCAGAGCGCCTGGTTGGAGCAGATGTTTGACGTGGCCTTTTCCCTTCGTATATGCTGCTCGCGCGCCTGTAAGGTCAGCACGTAGCACTTGGTGCCGTTCTTATCAACTGTCTCCCCCACTATCCTGCCCGGCATTTTTCTGACATATCCTTTTGACGCGGCCATGACTCCGAGGTACGGCCCGCCGAATGAAAGCGGGAGCCCGAGCGACTGCCCGTCGCCGACCGCGATATCCGCGCCCATTTCCCCCGGTGTTTTCATGATGCCCAGTGACATGGGATAAAATACCGCTATTTTTGTAATTCCTTTTGCTTCCGCCGCCGCGAAGAGGTCGGTATAATCGTCTGCCATTCCGAAAAAGTTCGGTGTCTGGAGCACAAGCGCCGATGCCTTTTCATCAAGCAGGGCTTTGATCTTCTCCCTGTCCGTTGAAACATCCTTAAGGTCAACTTCCACTATTTCTACTTCCTGGTTTATGACATATGTCTTCACTATCTGCCTGTAAAGCGGGTTCACGCCTTTGTCTATGATTATCCTGGACCTGTTGTTAGTGCGCACAGCCATGGCTATCGCCTCATAGAGCGCCGTGCCGCCGTCGTATAATGAGGCGTTTGACACTTCAAGCCCGGTTAATTTCGCCATCATGGTCTGGTATTCAAATATGGCCTGAAGCGTCCCCTGCGAAGCCTCGGGCTGGTAAGGGGTGTAAGCGGTATAAAATTCCGCGCGCGAGGATATGGCGTCAACTGCCGCGGGTATGAAGTGGTCGTAATATCCGCCGCCTGCAAAGACAGTAAGGTTTGTTTTGTTTTTGGAAGCAAGGGAGTTTAATTTTGAAAGGGCTTCATACTCGGTCATGCCCGCGGGCAGGTCAAATGATTTCGGCTTTAAACCCGCCGGAATGTCCGCGAAAAGCGCGTCAATATCTTTTGATCCGGTTACGGCAAGCATTTCCCTTATTTCAGATTCTGTGTGAGGGGTAAATTTGGCCATAATTACTCCAGGCCGGCTACATACGCCTTATATGCCGCTGAATCCATGAGGTTGGCTGTCTCCCCTGAATTGGATATTTCAAGTTCGGCTATCCAGCCCTGTTCATATGGCGACTTGTTGACAAGTTCAGGAGCGCCTTCTAAAGCGCTGTTGACTGACACTACTTTTCCGGAAACCGGTGAATAGATATCGCTGGCTGCCTTCACGGATTCTATCCCCGTTAATACTTCCAGCTGTTTTACCGTCTTTCCCGCTGCGGGAAGGTCAACAAAAGTTATGTCCCCCAGCTTATGCTGCGCGTAGTCGGATATGCCGACCTTCGCCTTATTGCCTTCTATTTTTACCCACTCGTGTTCCTTTGTGAAAAAGTACTTTTCCGGTATGTTCATCTTAGCCCTCCTTGAAATATTGTGTTTTAAATGCCGATGATTAATGACTAATTATGGTCTATTGCCGCGGGCTTTGCCCTTGCAATATTATAATAGAAAGCGCAACCGCGCACATTTATTAGTAATTAGTAATTATTATTTTACGCCGTCAGCGTTCTTATAGAAGTATTTTTCACAAACGGCGGCGGTGTTACAACGCCTTTAACCTCGCCTTTGTCCAGCTTTATGACTATATCCCTGCCTTCGGCCGCAAATTCCTTATCTATGTACGCGAAACCGATGCCTTTGTTTACAAACGGCGAGAACACTCCGCTTGTCACAACACCGACTTCGTTCTCGGCTATGAATATTTTATTGGTATGCCTGGGCGTCCTGCGGCCGTCGACAGTAATGCCTGCAAGGATCCTTTTAACGCCGTCCCTTTTCTGCTTTTCAAGCGCTTCTTTTCCTGTGAAATCCTTGGAAAAATCCAGGAACCTTTCCATGCCCGCTTCTATGGGCGTATAGCTTTCCGTCAGTTCATCCCCGTAAAGCGGCAGGCCCGCTTCGAGCCTTAATATGTCGCGCGCTCCCAGACCCGCGGGTTTGACAAGCGGGTTTTTCAAAAGCATTTTCCAGAGTTCCACGCCTTTTGAATTATCAATATAAACTTCATAACCCAGTTCCCCGGTATAACCGGTCCTGCTGATTATGTATTTACCCCCGAGAAGGTCAAAGGTATCAAACCCGAAATATTTCAGTTTTCCTATGGAATCGCCTACCAGTGACTTCATGACTTCGTATGATTTTGGGCCCTGCACGTCGAGCTTTACCGTCTTATCTGAGATGTCTTCAAATGCCGCTTCTTTTGCGATGTTCCCGCTTATTTCCTTGGCGTCGCGCGCTATGTTCGAGGCATTTACCACTATCATCCACTTATCGTCTTTTATCCGGTATACTATGAGGTCGTCGATTGCCGTGCCGTTGGCGTTAAGCAAAAAACCGTACTTGCACGAGAGGTTTTTCATCTTTATGACAGGGTTTGTTATGGCCTCATCAAGGGTTGATTTGGCCGGGTCTTCATTGACGATGAATTCCCCCATGTGGCATATGTCAAAAACAGAGCAGGCCGTGCGGGTGTGTTTGGTTTCTTCGATTATGGAGCCGTAATGTATGGGCATGTTCCATCCGGCAAAAGGCGCCATGAGCGCGTTTAACCTGACGTGTTCGTCATATAATACTGTTTTAAGATCCATATAAGGTCCTTTGTTGTTTTGATTTTTTACTTTTTTTAGTATAACAGAAAACGCACGCCCGTCAAGGGATAACGAAGGATTGACGATTGCCAATTGTCAATTGACGATGTAGCGATGATGTTTTTGAATTCAATTCAAAATTGAAATTCGAAAATTGAAAATTCGTTTTATTCCGGCCCACAAAAGTGTCGCCGCCTTTACTAGGCGTGAGCCACATATCCGTGGCAAATGATATAAGGGGGTATATCTAGAGGAGTGAGGCGGCGACACATTTGTAAGTCGGGCTGATTGCTTTAAACCGCTCAAATCCTATGATTCGTGTACCGTAATTTTAGATCACGTATACACCCTTTTGTAATAAAATAATTATAAAATAACCGCTGTAAATGTCAATGGTTATAAATCATGTAATTTATGTAATACTATCTCAGGAAATGTGGAATGATTTATCGCGGAACATCTCAAGGCACGCGTCCGCCGGCGCTGTCCTGTATAACCTGCCCTTATTATTTTCTATCTCCTCTAACGCCTTGTCAATCCCCAGCGCCGGCCTGTAAGGCCTGGATGAGGCCATGGCCTCCACCACATCCGCAATTGAAATAATGGCAGCTTCCTCCATTATCTGGCCTGACTTTAATCCCTGCGGATAGCCGCTCCCGTCCTCGCGTTCATGATGCTGATACACTATCTTGTCTATCTCCCAGGGAAATTCTATGGTCTTTAATATGTCGTGGCCGACCTGCGGGTGGGTCCTGATGATGCTCATTTCAATATCCGACATTTTACCGGGTTTTGAAAGTATCTCCGCAGGCACGTATATTTTACCGACATCATGTATCACTGCCGCCATATATACTCCCGTCACCTTATCCGTCGTCATATTCAGCTTCATCGCGATGGCTTTCGCGATATCTCCCACCCTTCTCTGGTGTCCGGCAGTATACGGGTCGCGGGTTTCCACTATCTTTTCTATGGCCTGTATGAAGCCGTCCGATATGGTCTTTAGTTTTGTGTAACTTTGCTGAAGCTCTTCCCTGCTTTTTTTAAGGTCCAGGTACATCCTGTTCCTTTCAATGGCATAATATATTGACCTGACAATTACCGAAGGTTCCGTATCCCCCTTTATGAGGTAATCCTGAGCGCCTTCATTGGCTATTGACAGCGCGAAGTCCGGGTCTGCAAGCGCTGTCAATATGATAACCGGGGTATCCGCGAATTTTTTACGGAATGATTGCAGGGTTTCTATGCCCCTGCTGTCGGGAAGGTTCAGGTCCAAAAGCACTATGCTGTGCCTTGTTTTGCAGTTCTCAGCCAGGGCCGCATCCAGCGTCGCCGCCTTGGTTATGCGCACTCCGCTGCCGATTTCTTCTTTTATCAGCGTGTTCATAAGCTCAGATACCCCGTGGTCGTCTTCCACAAGGAGTATCGTCACGTCCTTAAAACGGTCGGAAAAACCCTGTAACATTTAATTCCCCCTTAAAACGCTTACGTCTGTAACTGCCTATATATTCGACAGTTATGTTCATGTTTACAGTATGTCATTGCGAGAAGCCGTATTTGCTTTATGGCGACGAAGCAATCTCGTTTCAATATTATAAAACAGCAGGATTGCTTCGTCGGCAAGAAACAAAACGCCTCCTCGCAATGACAAACTAAAATTGTTAATTTAAATCCCCCCTTAAAACAATTCATGTCAGTTCTTCAAACACATTATATCATATTTGTGCTGTAATTCAATTCATCCGGAAATGCCAATAATTATTTTACTTTTTTAAAATCATAAAACATCAACCCTACCCCCGCGCGCATTATAAATTCTTCCTGGATCTCCATTGCCCTTGCCTTTAGAGGGTATGTGTAAATATCATATTCGATGGCTATGTCCAGCACAAGCATGTTCATGAGTATCCTTAAACCGGCCTCACCGCCTGCCGCCAAAACAGGATAATTGTCAATTACATAACCCATGCCAAAATCCTGCCTGTCCACACGGTAACCTGCCCCGGCCAGCGCACCGAAGTATAATCCGGACGGCGACCTGTCAAATGGGTATAGGTCCAGCGCCAACCTGGCCATTGCCGAATATTTCTGGAATCCGAACTGTTCTATGTATTTCCCGCCAAGCGTGAAGTTCATTCCAAGGATGCCGTCGTCGCCGAAACCGAACCTGACATCGCCTTCAAAATCGTCATTCTTCATCATCCTGTAAGCGCTCATTCCGTCTACCTCAAAAAAGGTCCCTTCTGTGGTGCCTTCCTTGATATCTTCATCAGATTCCTGCCCGTTTTCATCCCCGGCGTAAAACATAATTCCTATCCCGGCCCGGAATTTCAGGTCATTGACCATTTCAGACGGCCATCCTGCTTTTGCGCTTTCATTCATCATGTAAACGGCTGCCGCATCCATTACAAAACCAGCTGCCAGCACCCTTACTCCCGCCTGCCCGCCGTAAAGGACTTTGTCTTCCGTATTTGTGACATCCAGCGGTTCATGCACTGCGTCAATATAATGCCTGAAACCCACGACAGGCCCGAGATAAATCCCCGAAGGCGACCTTCCCAGCGGGTAAAAATCCAGGGCAACATTTACGCTGAGCAGGTCATATGTGACAGGCCCGCCTTTTTCCAGCGTCATGTAGCCCGGCGTTATGCTCATGCCAAATATGCTGTCAGTACCGAAACCGAACGTTAAATTAATGTTCACCCACCTGTCAGGAATGGATGTTGCCAGGTTCAGTATATCGGATTCCATAAAAAATCCCGCGGTAGTTCCTTCCTTTTGATCAGCCGGGCGTTCCTGGACGTCAGCCCCGGTGTTTTCTACACGTTCCTGTGTTTCACGCGCGGCCGGGGTTTCTTCAGGCTGCGCTTTTATTTCAGCGGGCGTTGCCTCTGTTTCTTTTTCATTTGACGCCCCTACTGTGGGTATTATTTCCTGTGTCGGTTCATTGGTCGCGGTTGCTTCCGGCACACGCGTTGATGTCGGCCACGGCGTAGATTCCGGACGGGGTGTGTCTGTGGGAGCCGGTTCTTCTTCCCTCGCCGGGATTTCAGTGGCGGTAAACAAAGGAGTGGCCGCTCTTTTTACATCCTCTTTTTTTATCGGGGCTGGTTGTGTCCCCATTTCCGGCCTGCCGTCAAAATAATATGTCACACCTGAACCTATCATGAAAGCGCCGGTATTTCCTATGCTCGCGCTGAAATCAAGGCTGCTCCTGTATGATAAAAAGTTGCTCGCGCCGATAAGCGCTGCCATTTCAAACGCGCTGTTATCCCCGTTGCCGGTTAAGCTTAACTGAATGCCCCCGTTTAAATCCCACAACGGTGTTATGAGGTAATGCGCTTTTGCGCTTAAGCCGACGCTCGCGCTGCTGCCTGATACCGACAGGTTCAGCGCCGTGTCAAGGATGTCCTTGAAAAAATAAGTCCCTATGGTTCCGCTTATGACCGCGCCTTCCTGCGCCGTATTCGCGGTGACCGCCCCTGACATGAAAATACGCCTTCCGCTATCCGGGACAATTCCCGGGCCCCACTGTTCAACCATGACAGCGGAATTATTTCCCTCTGATTTCCACAGTGTGGTGCATTTATCGCCTTCCCTTATCTCCACGAAAACAGCCCGTCCTGATATTTTTGACGCCTGCTTCCACGCGTATATGGCGTCCTTTGAAATGGTTTCTTTAACCCCCTGCTTAAGGGCTAAAAATCCCGCGGAGGCTGTGAGCACGAGGTTTCCCTGAGCTGATATAAATGCGTCCTCAAATATCTTCTGGTTGGTGTAAAAAGATGTTTTTTTGAATTTTTCAGCGCTTATCCGTATGTCTTCCGCTCCTGTTGCGGCGGAGGCAAAGAGCGTCAGCAGCAATAACACAGCGCTTAAGCTGATGTTTTTTTTCATTATAAGAACCTTGTCGTGCCGATGTAAATAACCGCGCCTGGCGTGCTGTTTCCGCCAAGGTACGCGCGCATATTGATCATCAGGTCCAGGCTGTTGCTGCTGTCCATGTACCATGAGCCCCCGCCTAAAACACCCACCGCAAGTTCTCCCCTGCCTGTGTTAAACGCCACAGTACCGCCCGCGTTTAAACCGAAATCTTTTCCGTATTTAAATCGCTGCACGGCCGTAATCCCGAGGTCTATGCCGCTTGAAGTGTCTATGCCGAGGCTGGCTGATAAATCTATGCCCGTATCAAGGAGCAGCCCTATCCTTCCGTTAAGCATCAGCCTTAAGTCAGTGTTACCGCCAAAGTACAGCTGCCCTCCGCCAAAACCCAGGTAAAAAACTTTTGGATTATCCCGCAATGTTTCCCTGGATTGCTCCTGCCTCCAGCTGCTCTGTTTGTTGGCAGGCAATTCTCCAAGCTCTTTTGACTTGTTTTTAAACTGTGTCCTTGCTTCCTTATCATCCGCGGCAGCGGCAGCGGCCTGCTCCGACGCTTTTTTCGCGCAGGCAAACGCGCCGGCTTTCTCAAGCGCAAGCGTATACCCCAGGTATGGTATTTCCCAGTCCGGATATTCATCGACCAGTTCCCTGTATATGAGTATGGATGTAAAATATTTTTTATCGGCAAGCAGGGTTACGGCCTTTACGAGCTTTGCCTTGGCTTTATCAGATGGCTCAAGTTTTCTTCCTTTTAAAGCCGGAAGCCCCGGCAGGTCATCGACTGAACGCACCTTTACTGATATGTTCCTTTTCTCGCCGCCGCGCCATATTGTCAGGTTTAAGCCGCTTCCTGCCGGTTTATTGTTTACCATTTCCTGAAAAGCCTTCATGTCCTTTACACCGCTGTCGCCTATCTTCATTATTATATCCCGTGTTTCCAGGGGGCTTCTGAACATTTCCGGCCCCGGAAAAACATTGAGCACGACAACGCCGGTTTTTTCGGCGTATCCCAGTTCTTTCTTAAAATCATTATCCAGGTCAGCGTATGAAATAACGCCGATGTTTTTTCTTAATGCAGCCGGTTTTGACGCAAGCCCGGAAAATTCATCCTTATCCCCCTGCGCTATCTTCATGAAATTTTTTGCTATATCGCCGTATCCTGCAAAAGCAAATATATTCCCGGCGTAATAATATGGCTCAGCGCCTGAAGGGTCGCTTAAATGCGCGCTGTCAAGGTATAACATGGCAGGCTCGTTATAACCGCTTAAAGCCAGCGCGTACGCGTATTCGGTTATAACCCCGTCCCTGGAACCGCCGTTATACAGGGCTTTATACCTGTCGACCGCCTCCGGAAGATATCCAAGCACCAGGTATCCCCTGGCCGCGTTTAAGGCATCCGCGGCAAAGAAAGGCTTTCCCGCATCAGGGCTGCGGTATTTTATGGCTGAGCTGACATATGTATCAGGGTTAAACGGCCCGCTTTCAGAAGCCGCGGCAACCTGCAGCGGAAACAAACAGGCCAGCGCCAGTATTGACAGGCTTAACAAGCTTTTTATTTTATCTCTCATTTTTTATTTTTTACCCCGCCGGTTTTTATAAGCCCTTTAAAATTATTAATGCTTGCTATTTCCAGGATGCCGTTTTCATCAGGCAGATAAACGTATAGTTTTCCTGCTGACGCGGCAATGGAAGGTTTGGAGACTTTCAGGAATTCCAGGCTGCCGTCCTTTGACGCGAAACCGACCCCTTTTTCAGTGCAGTAAAAAACCCCGGCTGACGCGTCATATGCCAGCCCTGTAATTTTTTCCTTCGGATGCATGAAAAAACCTTCAGCCTTTTCCGAGCCCGGCTTTACGCGTATTACAAGCCTGTCCGTCGCGATGAAAGTTGTTTTCCCGTCACCCGCAGCCGATGAAACGGACTTTTCCGAGGAAAATACCTTCCTGTATGATAACGCTTTTCCCTTTCCTTCTATATTTATTACGCCGCTTTCCCCTCCCGCCACAAAAACGGCATTGCCGCCTGTTATGTAAACTCCGCCATTTGCAGCCGGATAAAACTTGCAGTTGTCAGCCGGAAGTTTTGCGAGCGGCTGGAAGGAAAAGCCTGCCGGTGCCCTGCGGGTCCTTTACCGGAGGTATCAACCCCAGATAACCCTTTGCCATTATAAGAGGTTTGCCCTCGCCATTGACCGTAAAATCATCATATCCGCCCTTTAATTCGATTACAAATCCGTCCTTTAAACTCATCAGATACTTTCCGTCGCGTCCGAACCAGGCGTTGCCGCTTTTTCCCATCCTGAATATTATGCCTGACCCTTCCGCATTTACTGTGCCGGGCGCCATGATCCAGCTGAATTTCAGCCCGCTGTCTGCCGGCAGCAGGACAAATGTTTTGTCAAGGTAACTGCCTGCGGCGGCAGCCGCGGCGCAAACGGTTATAAGGAATGCCAGAATTATTTTTTTCATGTTATTCATTCCTCCCCGTCGCCCTGTTTATGATGTCCTGTTCGTCAGCGTTTAATGGCTTGCCTGTAAATGTCTTTATGATGGCGTTGCTTCCGTTTTTTACCTCGTTTATTACCGAGTTTAATTTGTTTTCCATGAATTTCTTATACAGGTCCCTTCCCTTGTCCGATACCTCTTTTTGCATCCCCTTTAACTGGCCTGCCATGAGCTTTTCCATGTTCTTTGATGTCTCTTCAGTCAGCGCCTGCTGGTCTCCGCGCATGTCGTACAATTTCTTCAGTTCTTTTGTACCGTCAATAACGTCAAGGGCCGTGCCGAGACGCTCTTTTTTAGCCTCATCCCCGCCTGTTATAAGTTCCTTTATCTCGTCAATAGAATCAGATTCCACTTTGTCCTGCGCCTTTTCAAAGAAGAAATTCAAAACTTTGCGCATCATGCCGTTATTTTTATCCGATTCCGTACCCGCCTGCTCAGCCTGCCCTGCCGCGTAATCAAAGGCCTCATTGTCCATCTTAACAAGCTTCCTCTCGTCTATTACGGTATTTAAGCGCGCCCTTTCGCGCTCCTCAAACGTGACATCCTCATCCCCTCCGCGGAGCAGTTTTGGCGTCTTGCCGTTTCCTATATAAACACCGCCGCTGTCGACCCAGGAAATACCGTCAGGAATTTTTGGAGCCGGAGGTGGCGGGCCGTCGTCCGCGCCTTTTCCGCCTGTCTTTTTCCCATACCCGGCGTAAAAAGAGGCGTTAGGTATAGTTGAATCGTCCCGAAGCAGCCTTGGGTCGCCGCTGCCTCCGTTAAAGTAATTGTTATTAAGGTATTTCATTGTGGTTTGATAGACAAAATCATTGAAAGGCATTCCGCTTCCGTCGCCGTTAATAAAGGAGGAAAGGTTCCCGTAACCTCTCTCAAGGGACCTGTCCATGAAAGATTTCCATTTTGTATCGTTGTCATTTGCCCAGTCTTCAATGGCAAAAAGGTCATTGCGTGAAAAATACGCTGAACCATTTACATCGCTGTTTAAATTTACCTGCGCAGAAGCCGAACCCCCGCCCGCCCCGCCGGATACCACAGCGACACATGGATTTTTGACGCTGTCACAGGGCCCGCATACGCAATGACAATGATAATGCACCCCGGCATAATTATCCTCCCAGTAATCCCCGCAAGCCTTAAATACACTGCCTGAACCAAAACACCCTTCAGTAACACACGGGATGGAATATAAAAGCATAACCGGCTGAAAAACCAGGATTAATATAAGGATTGCGTATATTTTTTTCAATTGAGCCCTCCCGGGACAAAAAAACTGATAATTAATGTTACTCCCCGGCATATTTTTTGTCAATATTTATATCTAAAAAGATTGGCCAATATAACATTAACCTAAATATGTAAATGGTTTAATGATTATTCCGGCCACAAAAACAAAAACATCCGCAAAAGCGGATGTTTTTGTTTTTAAATTATACCTGCTCACTCAGCTTAAAATGATTTCTTTAAACCATTTTGTCATAATACGATGACAATTTTAAGCCCTGAAGAAGTTTTATTCCCCCGGCCATCCTCAGCTGACAGCACATAATAATAGGTGCCGGCGGATAATCCCTTTAAGTATTTTGCGGGTACGGTGATAACATTAATCCCTGAGTCCAGGCCCCCATTTACCTCGCCGGCTGTAAACGATACTTCCCGTATTAACCTGTAGCCGGTGGTAAACTGCCTGAACTTTAACTTTGTGGCAATTGCCGAAAGTTTAAAGCTGACATTAATCCCTGTATTGTCCATTTTACTGATTGGATTTGGATACGCAACGGTGTCCTGTATCCCGAGTTTTCCATCCTGTGTTTTTGTTACCGTCGTGGTAGGAGTGTTTACAGGTGTTGTTGTTGATGTTCTTGTGGCGGTAAAAGTCCGCGTGGAAGCAGGAGTGCTTGTCCTGGTTGAAGTAAACGCGGCAGTATTTGTTTTTGTGGGAGTACACGTTGGCGTATTTACAGCCGTCTGAGTCTTTGTATATATAACTGTCACGGTGTTTGTGGCTGTAGCGGTTGATGTAGCCGCGCTTACTGTAGCAGTGCTGGTTGCTGTTAAAATGACTGTGTTTGACGAAGTCACAGTCGGAGAAACATCAACTGTAGCCGTGCGGGTCGCTGTTAATGTTCCTGTATTTGCCGGAGTCAGGGTAATAGTCGCGGTATGGGTAGATGTTAATGTTCCCGTATTTGCCGGAGTCGCGGTAAAGGTCGCGGCAGGCACCGTGGTTGTGCCGGTCGCTGTGGACGTCGCCGTTGAAGTGCTTGTGTTTATCCTCGTCGCCGTAAAGGTAACTGTAAATGTTTTTGTTGCGGTATTAACAGGCGTTCTTGTCATTGTGTATGTGGCAGGGACCTGGTTGTTGGCTCCTATTACGACCACCATACCGCGGGGATTTGTGGAGACCAGTGTAGTTGACTGGTTGCTGACATCGTCGTAGCAGAAACCATATGCCATGTTAAAAAGCGAATGGTCGTGCCAAAATTTCGCGTACCAGTTCGCGGGCGAAGCCTGGTAAAAAGCGGAAGGCGTATTCGCGAGGGAAATATTCTGCATTACATGCCTGTTAAATGCCGCGCATATCTGCGCCTCCAGTTGTTTTTCCACGCCGTTGCCCTTTGCCAGCGTCCCGGCTCCCATAAAAACATCCTGCGTATTTGGTTTCTCGACGTAATAAGTTACCGGGTCTCCGGGAGTTGTGAACGCAATCCTGGTATCCCCTCCTACGCGGCCTGTAAAAACGCTCGCGCCTATGGTCAGCACCAGGTCGCTTGACGCGTACTGGCTCCAGATGCTGTTTATATATGCGTCAAAATAATTCGCGTATGCCCTTCCTGCCGCAAACTGCCCATGCGTGGGCGACACAATCCTGCCGTTGGCGTACAGGTGCTGGAATTCTGCCGGTACCTGCGCTGCCCAGTCCGAAGCAATCTGGGCCAAACTGTACGGTATCCCCATCTGCCCGTTAAGCGTATACGTGGGAGTCCCGTTATCATATAGCCTTAACTGCGTAGGCACGCCGAACATATCCACCTGCGACGAATTGAGGAATATAATATTATTTTGCAGGTTAAATTCCACAAAATCAAAAACCGAGTTATAGGACGGGTCAGAGGGGTTATCTATGCTCGGATACGCGATGCCCACATTGCCTCCGCCGTCAGTATTAAAAGGTATGTTAAGCGGCGCGCCAAGCGACACATAAAGCCTTACTGATATCATGGTATCGGGAAACTGCAGACCGTTTATGGACGAGAGAGGGATAAAATATGGGGCGGCATTATCCCCGGAGACGCACGGAATCATGTTTCCCGCGGTGTCCAGCCGGCAGTATTTCATGGCAGCGTTTAAGCCTATTACAATCACATATATCTGGCTGTCGGAATAATTGCCTGTGTTGTTAATGAACTGGCAGGTCATGGTCTTGCCGGCGTTTAAGGGTATGAGCGCGTCGCTGCCCGGAGGCGGTGTGTTTGACGCTGCGGGTGTAAATGTGGGTGTTGCATTAATACCGGCGGTAAAGGATACGTAATTAAAATTCCCGATACTCCCTGTGGCGCCGTTTGAGTCCATTACGAGCTTCAAAGTTTTAAGGCCGGCAGAACTAATACTGATATTATTGACTGTAAGCGTCTGCCACGTCTGCCATCCGCCAGTGTCGGGGACAGTCAGCTGTCCGGAAATATTTGCTCCGTCGAGTTCCAGATGAAATGTCCCGCCCGCGCCGAGTGACGCCGCGTGGACTCCTATATTATAAGTCCCTGCCTGAAGAACATTTATCCTGTAATTGAGCCACTCTCCGGCTGCGGTATAACCCACATCATAACCGCCGCCCGCTTCAGAGCAGGCCTCAATGTCCACGCCGTCGCTCCTGTATTGTCCGGGAGTATTTCCAGCTGTAGTATCATGGTAAGATACTCCTTCGCCGCTGTTCATATAATTTTCAAACTGGACATTGCCCGGGATATTGGTAACTACAAGCGTCGGAGTAGGCGTTGGCGTATTGGTCGGGCCGCACGCGCCGTCCTGGTACCAGCGCACGTAGTCAACATACATTTTTTGCGGGAACACGGTTGAGCCGTCAGGATAACCCGGCCACTGCCCGCCAACTGCCAGGTTTAATAATATGAAGTAATCCTTTCCTACAAATTCCTCCATGGAAGCGCCGTTTGTGTTAAGCGTAACGTAATTATTGGTGTCAAAATACCACCTTATCTGCGTGGCATCCCACTCAATGGCGTATATGTGGTAATCATCGGAAAGTTTGGCGGGCCAGCCTACCGAAGCTGTGAGCCCGTAAGAAGCGTGACCTCCGTTGTCCCAGTGCGCGGTGCCTACCGTCACATTGTCCTTGCCTGAACCGCCGCCCACCATTTCCATAATATCAAGTTCTCCGCAGGCGGGCCAGTTTACTGAACTTATATTTTCCCCCAGCATCCAGAACGCGGGCCATATCCCCTGGCCGTACGGGCACTTAATCCTGGCTTCAATCCTGCCGTAGGTGAAGTGCACTTTTCCCTGGGTGGTTAAACGCGCGGACGTGTAACCGCAATTGCCGCCTCCGGTATTGACGGCGTTTAAAACAAGATTTCCGTTTTCAATATAAGAGTTGGTTGCGGAATTTGTGTAGTTTTCCCACTCACTGTTTCCCCACCCGGAGCAGCCGGTATTAAAATTCCAGTTATTTGTATCTATGTATCCCTTGTCAAATTCATCAGCCCAAACAAGGTTCCAGCACGGCGCGGAATATAAGGAAGAGGTTAATGCGATAAAAAAGAATGCCGCAATTATGATTTTGTTACGGACTGACGACGCCCCGCCACTGACAGCCTTTAAAATATTCATAATTGCCCGCTCTCCCCGGGTTTACTTACAACCCCGGAAGATAAATACATGTCATTGATGCCGGCCGCCCGCAGTTTTAAGGATGTCTCTTTCATCAGGTTCATGATGAGTTCATATATATTTGACGACTCTGAGGCTTTTAAATAAATCTCATCCAATAATGCTTTTGACTTATCCATATCACCCTCCGCTTTAAGGTTTAGGTTACCGGTAACCTAAATATACAATATTTTCGCGAAAAGTCAAGTGTGTTTCGCAAATTGTTATTCGCTGCTATCCGGCGGATGGCCTTATTATTAATTTGGGCTTAATAACCACATTTATAGGTTCCAAAAGCCTGCTTTCGGCGTAATCAACAGCCATTGTAAAGGCCTTTTTTCCCATCTCACTTACGGGCTGTCTGACAGTGGCAAGCCCGGGTTTTACCAAAGCAGCCGCCGGTATGTCATCAAAACCTATTATGGAAATATCACGCGGTATTTGTATCTTAAGTTCCTGAGCCCTTTGCATTACGCCGAGCGCGCACATGTCGCCTGCGGCGCAGAATATCGAGTCCAATTTTTTGTTCCGGCTTAGCAAATTATCAAGCGCTGCCCTGCCTTCCTCAAATGTATACTCTATTACCTCTTCCAGCAGGTCTTTGTCAGCTTTAAGCCCTGCGTCCAGCAATGCCTTTTTATAGCCTTTTTCCCTGTCAAGAGGCACAGGCCCTACCTCTTCATTGCCGGTTTCGCCGCGGATTATGGCTATATTCTTTCTGCCTGATTTTGCCAGGTATGACACGGCGTCATAAGCGCCGGATACATTATCGACAGTGATCGAGTCCGCGCCTTTCATCCTGCTTTCAAGTAGTATCACGGGTATGCCGGATTTCTTAAATTCCTTCATGGCGTCTTCATTTGGCTTAAGCGCCAGCACTATCACGGCATCGGCAAGATGCCCCGTAGCTATTTTCATGAATATCTCGTCCTTTATATCGCCTGAGCCGCGGGTTGAGTATGTTGAAAGCATTCTTTCATACTTGCCCGCGCCATAAGAACTGTTCTCCACACCCTCCAGCACTGAGGAAATAAAAGGAGAAGCGTACTTGGAGCTGACAAAAGCAATCTCCCCCCCGCGCCCCAGAGAAGTCCGCCGCGCCGCCTCGCTTGGGTAAAAATTATTCTTTTTTATTATGGCAAGGACCTTCTTTTTTGTTTCCTCTGATATGCTGCCTTTGTTATTAAGTATCTTTGAAACAGTAGTATGAGTCACGCCCGCAAGCTTCGCGATGTCCCGGATATTCATAGTTCCTCCTGGTATTAGGTTACCGATAAACCAGTATATCACATGTATGTGCCACGGGCAAGTTTGCTTCTGATACAAATTTGGATTTGCTTTTTACCTGTTTTTCCACCAAACAAAAAAATCCGCTTTCGCGGATGTTTTTGTTTGGTGGAGGCGGTGGGATATTTTGAGTGTCCGAGTTTTGCCTCACTTCAAAATTGGTTTACCACCGATGATTTCGATTCCACCTACGAACGGTTGCGCAGTTTGTCGGCGCCAGAGAACCGAACTGATATAACTTGTAAATAATTACCTTAGAAATAACTGGTTATTTTATAAAGTAAAAATAGAATACAATCGCTGCACCTAAAAACATCAAAAACGTATGTACATGATATACAAACTTCGTATCTTTAATATTTTTAATGTTTGAAATTGTAAATGCAATAAAACAAATTACAAAAAATATAATCGCTAATTCTCTTGCAATAGGACTTAACTCCTTATCTGCTAAAAAGGCAATTGCGAATGTTAGATTACCAAGTGGTATAAGTTCCTCAATTATTCCATTTAGGTACATGTTGTCTTTCTTAATATCCCCGTTATCGTAGACCTTGTTGTCCTTAACGGCAATCCAGTGGTTCTTTCGAATTTTTGGTATACTGACCCACACAAATGGAATCATCCCTATAAGATAGGAAATAACATAAATGTAATATGCGTCAACAAGGTTTGCAATTAGGGTGGCAATATATGCTCTAAACATTGCCGAGTATCCTACGATATTCACTTTTTAACTTGTCGTTCAAATCTCTTTCCTTTTCATTGATTTGACTCATACTTAACATAGGTGTGTTGTAGGGCCTAAAATAAAACTCAATTTTTGCAGACCCGTCCATTTCAATCTCACACTTGTATACTCTTCCTTTATTTACAAAAATAGGGAATTCTTTTAGTTCGTTCTGTAATTCTACTCCGGGAACTATCAAGTAGTTACCAGCAGGTAATGAATCAACAAAGACATTGCTTAAAAAATCAGTTGTTTTTGTTTTATTGTTTCCAAAGATTTCATGACAAAAATGAAATAAACTAACTACAGCCATTAATTCATCTGTCCCTCGTACATTTAGCGGCGATTGCCAGTAACTATTTTTATCATACAAAAAACTCCATTCATCGCTTGTATGAGCAATAGCGAAACTACAATTCCGAACAAAATCTTTAAAATGAAAATGTGTAGATGCCCCACTTGGAAAAGTCATCTCTACATTTTCCTTGTCGGGCATTTCTATTTTTGCAGAACCATTTGAATAAATTATTGATACTCGTGTCATTGTTCACCCTTTATAATTCAAAACTATTTTTTGTGTTCTCTGAGTAGGTCGTCGCAATAGTCAAGCATAATTTGTAGGATTATAGCCCTTGAGGTATTTTCTTTGACTCTTCTTACTTGGCAATACTTTTCAAAATCTTCGCCAGTAGGTTTAAGTCCTATTTTTTCAACTTCTAACATTTTTGCTTTCACTTCTTTTTCTAACATCAAGTTTTTTAATTCTTCTGATAGTTTTTGTGCGGACATTATAAACCTCCCTGATTAATTTAACCCATTTTAGCACCTTTAATTGCAAAGGCAAGTATTAAAACCAGTAAAGGCCCTTACCGACTAAACTTGTGGTTTTTTTGACTGCCTCTTCTTACGTTTACTGTATTCCACTCTAATTTCCTCAACCTTAGTGGCATAGAAAGGGATAAACTCTCTGCCATCCTGATGGTGTAATGGCGAACCTAACACTGCTTCGATTCGAAAGTCAAACGCTGTGAACCAGGGTATGTATATGGGCTTTGTGTACTCCTTTTCAAGTTTGTCAGTTATCTTTGTCCTGTAATGCTCAGGTAACCTTTGTTTCAATATCCGCAACAGTTCCGGGTATGTGTCCTCTCTAAACCCTATCTCGGCCGTGTATCCGCCATCTACCTCTATCTCGCAAGAGGTCGTATATAGTGCCTTACCAGACCTCGCAAGGAATATCATACCAACCTTATCCAACACAATTGTCTTATCTTTGCCTTGCTCACTGAGAACTTTTGCCCCAAAATCGCGTCTTAAGTTGGCTTCTCTCAGTTCCTTTTCAGCATCGCTCTTCTTACACGCTGCGATAAACTCAGGGTCTTCATGATTGTCCTGCCTGTCAATTATTGTCACTTTTTACCCCGCAAATTGGTTGACATTTTGTTCTCCGGATTTGATCAAACACAACCCCATATCTACAACTGATTTTACCACGGCCTTCCTCACAACGTCAAGTTTATCCAGTCCCGGTATTTTCTGTTTTTCAATTTCCGCAATCGCATTTTCAGCTTTTTTAATTAGCTCATGCTTTTCTTCGTTTTTGTATATTTCTCCGTTTTTGAAAACTTCAGCGCTTGTTTTGCCGTCAAATATACGCCGCGGCATTTCGTGATTAATCTCATAAATCGCTCTTTCAAATTTGGCGTATACTTTTTCGTAATTTAACCCTCCTTTTTCAGTTTTCAGATATTTCTCAAATATCTGATTTTCGCGCTCCAGTTTCCCGTTGAAAAGCGGATAATGCCCGGGGCTGGGCATCGTGAGAATCTCTTTTTCTTTCAAATAACTTATTAATACTTCGTTCTGAAACTCAGAACCCCTGTCAGTTTTAACCACAAGCGGTTTTATTCCCTGCTCGTTCATCACGCGTTCAAGCAGGATTTTCGCCTTTTCACCGGTATTTGAATAACTCATAATCCAACCAAGCACACACCTTGAGTACTCCTCAAATACCAGCTGAACATACACATACCCTTCTTCGCAGCGTATTTTAATCGTATCTAGCGCCCAGCTGACATGCTTTTTTAGCCATTCAACTGACTTGTACTCTTTCTTTCCCGCTTTTTGCTTTTTCCTGGGCCCAAAATACTCATAAACTATTTTTGCAACGCTGCTTGGCGATATACCCGCTTTTATTGCCAAAACATAATTAGTTGATATTTCCGAAAACCTCCGTTTTAATTCCAGCACCCGGAGTATTGTTTCACCAGACAAGGCCCACGGCGCATGTTTCGGCCCTGTCTTTTGGGGTTCCAGGGTATCTTTCTTTTTCCACGCATAATAATACTCCCTTGGAACCCCGATTGAATCAAAATACGCCTTTATACTTCCTCCGTTTTGTACGGTTTCTTCGGCACTTCTGAGTATATTTCTTTTAACACTTTCCGCATATTGGCGTTTTTTTTTGCGCCGTCTTCATCGTTTTTTTCAAAGAAGCTCGTTGCTTTCCTGGCTATCTGCAGTTCCTGTGTCGCCTTTTTCTTTTCTTCCTCCAGTATCCGGATCTTTTCCTCCAGCTTCCGCTGTTCTTCCTGCGCCTTTGTCACTGTTTCCCTCAGATCCTCTTCCTTCACGTAGTTCTTCGGCTTCCTGCCTCTCTTCTCCGTCTTCAGGAACGCCCTGGCTATCCCTTCCAGCGCTATTTTCTTCCACTCCCGGAACGTCTCCCTCGATATATCCATCTCCTCGCAGACCTGTTTCACCTTCTTTTCCTTTGCCATTACTTTCAGTACTGCCTGAAACTTCACCTCGTATGGGATTTCCCTGTAGTACTTCGTGGATTTCTGTTCCATCATTTCCTGCTGAATTTTCTCCTGTTCCATTTTCAATTACCCCCTTATTTTCTTTATTTTCCTTTTTTTCCTCCACTGCATCTAACCCCTCAACCATAACACTTCCTTCTTTTGCTATTACCCGTATTTCTTTTCCGCCTATTTTTCCGATTAAATACATAGGCTCTTTTAATTTTCTCGGGTCAACAATTAGCGCGTCTTTTACCATTCCTGCCCCTTTTTCCATAACTTCACGCACCGACTTTTCAACGCTGAAAAACCTGTCAGCAGGCAGTAACCCATCAATCCCCTGATGCGGCCTTTTGAAGTTATACCATTCCACCCATTTTCCTATCTTTTCCTGCGCGTCTTCAAAGCTGGATATCGGCTCTTTACTTAGTAATTCCTGGTACATATTCCGCCAGAGCGATTCAACTTTTCCGCAGGTTTGGGGATGATACGGCCGGCTTCTCAAATGGCTTATTCCGCTTCTTGTAAGGAATTTTTGAAATGTGCTTTTCCCCCTCCAACTGGCAAACTGCCTGCCGTTATCAGTAAGCACTTCTTTTGGCATGCCGTACTTTTCTATCGCGTTTTTTAGCACATCCAGGACCCTGTCGCTGGTTTGGTTCCGAAATACCCCTATACTGACGACAAACCGCGAATAATCATCCAGACATGCTATTACATATATCCGGTACAGCCCCTGCAGCATAAATGTCATTATATCCATCTGGTACATGTCGCCGGGTTTGCTTCTTTCAAAACGCTGCGGTTCCTTTTGACTATTTCCATGCCGCAGGCTTTTTTCCTGTACCATTGTTGCTGTCTGAGGGTCGGTTCGGAGGACTTTTTCAATACCGTCGCGGCATACTTTTACGAACTTATTGCGCATCAAATAATCCCCGATTTTCTTAACTCCAATTCCGGGATTTTCCAGCTTTAATTTGACTATTTCCGCTTTTACCGCTTCCGGTACTTCCTGCGCTACTTTGCCGCCGCGGTTATCTTCCAGCCCCTCTTCACCGCCTGTTTTGTACCTTTCTTGCCAGCTTTTAAAAGTACCGACGCCCATTCCATACCACTTACAGAACATAGTAATAGGCGCACCTATCTGTTCAAATTCTTTTAGCAGTTTTAGTTTTTCTTCTTTTGAGTAGATTTTACCGGCGGAGTCGCTTTTTGTGTATTTTCTCTTTCCCTTTTCTTTCTTTTTCTTCATGAACCACATATATTTTACCTCCTCTTTCGTTGAATTTCCAGAGGTAAAATGTCAACCTATTTCAATGGGTTAGCAGTTATGATAATTGACGGCTAGGATAATGTTGCCTAATTTTAAATCCTTTCTATAACTTTGTCCCAATCTTCTTTTTTCCATAATAAATTACCAGCATTAAATAAGTATCGTTTGCTATTTGAAAATTCACCGATACCTTCAAAGGAAACTTTACCGTAAACTTCTTCTTTTTCTTTTATAATTGGTAAGTCAGACGGTTCCATTGGACCATGCCATTCGTCAATTTTATAATTTTTTCTACCTTTCGACCCACCATATGATAGTTTTTTATATTTTTTATCTCTTTCAACAAAGCCACAAATGTATGCGGGGATGGAATGAAATTTTGGAAGTTTATCATACAAATCATCCGCTTCTGACTGGTTCAAGATGCCACTATCAGTTCCTTTTTTCAAAATTTTATCTTTAAATACACTTATTTCTCTAAAGTAAGCAAATAAATGGTCTCTACCAGTACCAACTTTTATAAATATATGGATATCTGAATGATTAAATTGGTCTCCTGGGATATCAAGCCATATGCCATTCCATTTTGTTGTTTTTATTCCAATGTTCAACTTTGGAGGGCGTTCAAGTTCGTTTGGCTTTTTGATTTTGTGGATGTCTAAGTTTATAAAATCGTCCAATGCCCCTGCACTGTGGTCTAATGTGGAATCTATATCCCATCTTTCCTTCAACAATTTTGTAAAAGCAAGTTCACCTAAATATCCACGAGTCATATCTGCCCACAATTGGCCGAGGTCTCGTTGTCTGCTACTTCCATAATCAGTGGCCGCAATAGTTCCAACAATTTTAAGCGCATCAATGCACATTTTTGCATAACCTTCTTGGTCTATAAATACAATGTTGGATTTAAATCTGTTATTAAACCAGTCATCTATCAGACCGGTATCTTTGTCATCGGTAATCTCTTTGCTCGCTACTGCTTTTTCAAATATTTTTGCGCTTTCCTCGGGGCTTGTATGGATAAATTCCGAAATTTTGAGTAGAACTTCTTCTGCAGTCATTTTTTACCCCTTTTATTATTAAAATACGACCTCTTGCGTTTCTTCTTCAACACTTGGTTTCGTACTTGGATAATCGATATGTGCAAACATTTTCAAAACAGATGTAAAAATGATATTTGATAGTTTCACAGGTACAGCCATACCAATTTGCTTTCTTACACTCTCTCTTGAACCAATAAAAGTAAACCAGTCAGGAAAGGTTTGAATTCTTGCTCTTTCACGATTAGTTAATGGCCTTGGGTGTTCATAATGATATCCATGCGTGCCACCTCCGCCACTGCCAGTAAGCGTATAGGATGGCTTATTTGGGTCAAGTCGTTTATAAATTTGACTTAATTTTGCACCTTTTACATTCAATTTCAAATGCTGAGGTAAATCGGCATTCCAGACATTTTGACCGGGCTTTATTAGTTTTAACCGTTCGATTACTACATCAGACACTTTTGTAAAATCATTATTTGGCGCATCTTTTTGTATTATTGGATTTTCAAATGCTTCCCTTGTTGTAATAGGGTCACCTTTTGTAGTAGGTGCTGGAACTTCAAATCTCATGCCATATTTCTTATCTATTCCAACTATTATTATCCTATGTCTTGTCTGAGGGACTCCATATTCTTCTGATTTGTATAGGTTAGTCGTCAACTCATAACCATTTCCCGAACTACGTAAATCGTGTAATATCTTTTTAAAGGCCTTGCCTTCATTTGCGTTTCTTAATCCGCCAACATTTTCTGCAATAAAGAATTTTGGCCTAAATTTATTAATGATTTTGACACCATATGTATATAATGGTCCAAATTCTCCATCAAAACCTTTTTGTTTTCCTACAATACTAAAATCATTACAAGGGAATCCATATGCAAACGCGTCAATTTCAGGAAGTTTTTCAATATTTAGTTTTCTAACGTCCTCACATATAACTGTTTCAGGACTTTTTGGGCATATATTATGTGCATAGGTTTTACATGTATCTTCATCGTAATCATTTGCCCATGAATGACCAATTGTTAAGTTTGAGGTCTTATTTTTAATGACGGAACTGATAGCACCTAAAGCCAAACCACCAGGACCACAGAATAACTCCCCCAAAAGGAACTTATGCTTTGCTAAACCTGCTTTCTTACTCATAACACCACCTATATTTTAGAAATATTGATTGAGTAATTTTAGCACCTTTATTGTATTTTATCCATACAAAACGGGTTCAAACTTGGCTATAAAAAGGTATTTACTAACATTAAGTAGTATCGGTTGATATTTCAAGGTGTTGGTGGGCATGACCAAAATCCCAAGCCCAAACACACACGAATCGCGGAGGGGAAAATGGAAACAGAAGATATAGATTATCAGATAGCCAGTCCTATGTTGTTGGAGTTGAATAAAATACGCCGGGAACTCAAACTCACAAACGCAGAGATGTCCATGTTGCTGGGGGTAAGCACGCATACCGTGAACGCATGGTTCACACGGCAATTCAATCCGTCGCCTGCCAACATGCTGAGCGTAGTCCAGTTCTTGAACGATTTGAAAATGACACACAACGCCGTAGGGATAATAGTCCTTTCAAGCAGGTCTGCATCGAATTGCGAGGCACTAAAGACACGTATGATAATCAACAAGTTCGCAAGGAACAACCGCCTTTCTCTTGTCTCATTAAAGACCTTTACGGCTGAAAACTTTGAGGCCGCGAAAAGTGTCAGCGACCTCGTAGAATTGGACGCCATAAAGAGAGAGCAGGTAAAAGACCTTGTTTTCCTTGCTAAGGATCTTCGCTTTCCAGGTGGTTTCGTAAACGAACTCAAAGACCATGGGATAAGAGTGTTCCACAATGTTGGCCTTAGGCATTTCAAAATAGAAAAGGCCAATACGACCACTACGTCACCTTGATTTAATCAGGGGTGGGTAAGGTCAGGGGGCTCTGCGACATGGCTCAAAATAGGCCCGATTCCGCTCGTAACAACGGGGTCGTACGTGGGCAGGAAAGGGAAAGATATTGACGCAAACGGTCTATTGCGGTATCAGTAAAGACCGACAAAATTCAAGGAGTTAAAAAATGGATAAAAATAAACCTAATGCTTTCAAGGGCTGCGTCGTTACTCTCGAAATGCCCGGCTACAAGAAACAGTATTGGATAGAGGAATATGTACAACCAGACGGTCTACGCCGTTACCAGAACCACTCACAAGTCATTGTGTCAGACCCTTCGCCGCGCATTAGCAAGTCACCAAAAGTTCATTAAGTGATTATTGGGGAATATATCCCTCCGCACTTAATCGTCAGCACAACTAAATTACTTTTTACTTTTAGTTTTAGTTTTGACTGGTCTGCTGGACTTCGTTCTCCTTACAACGCTAATCCTACATGTTCCATCACCTATCTTTTTTACGTTTTCCTGACGCCACTGCTTCATTTCATCTGTTGTAACTTGATATATCCGCCTGCCTGGGCACCATCCGTACTCAACCAACATTGTTCTATCAATGTGTAATCTACCATGCTTGTTCCAATATAGAATTTTTGTTGGAGTATCAGCCACTTCCATCCATGGTGAATTATAACCACCTGAGCCCACAATGTAGTGTTTCTTTGTGGATTCATTCCAATAAAGAGTTTCTTCCCAGTATTCTTCTTCGTTGCGCTTAATAGTTGCCTTGAATCCACATACCTTAAGGAACGGTCTTTTCCTTAAGTCACTTGCCGTTAAGTTGAACATTTCGTTTCCATAATCAAACATTATTTTTCTCCTCATGTTTTAGTATAGGCAAGAGTGTTTGCTCTCAACCTGTCTTGATTAAAGCATTTACTACCCAACGTATGGAATGGACTCAATCTTTTTTTCTTGGGTAAATCTCTCGATTTTACATATACCCATTTTTTCTTCTGTTTCTACTTTTTTAATCCAAAGGGCTTCTTCCTCTTGGCCAACGAGAGTGTATATCCTCTGGCATGGCGCGTATACTTTTTCCTCGCCTTTTTTTCCTTCAATGTACAATTTGCCCATGCTGGTCCAATAAACTATATTGGAAGGGTTTTCTATCATCTGTCCCCAAGGTGATATGCATCCGCCTTCTACTACAAGGTAGTAGTACCCGGTCCTTGCGTTTTGATAAAGTACTTCTTTCCAATACCGATGGTCGTCTCTGCTTAGTGTCGCAGTTGCCTCGACTTTTTTGTTGAAATCGCCATCTTCTATCTGCTTCATGCTTAAATCAAAAACCTCTTCTTTAAAGTCAACCATTGTTGGCCTCCTGAATTTTGTTTTCTTTCCCTCGTATCCTGGAACAGTAAGTTTTTCACCTATGTATCCACACTCTTGCATTTCTATTACCCATTGTTTTACTCTTCCCATTTTTTTCCTCCTTGTAGATTCTGGTATCCGGGTGTTTTCCTGCGTTCTTCTATCGTTTTAATCCAGTGGGCCACCGCGGCTTCCTCTGGGCCGTGCCAGACCTCGAACTTACGTTCGTCCGGGTCTATGTACTCCCCGAACATAACCTCATCCGGGTCTTTCCATTCCGTTCTATTGCGCATAACTGACTCCTTTCTCCGTAGAGTTAATCAAAGTACATTTCTTTTACTTGTCGTTTTCCACCTCCTCTCTGGGACATGCGTAAGACATAGAAAAAATACGCACCAAGTCATGCACTATCCCGAATTGTAACTGCTGCTGTTGTTCCGCAACCAATGACTTGATATCGGCATCCGCCATGCCTTCGCTACGTAACTTCGCAATGGTCCATCCATAACCACCAAACCCATTTCCAAAAACACTTCCTTCATTAGAGTTACACTTATCAAAACAAGACACTTCACATATTGAGGGTTTTTGGTTTTGTTCTTCAAAAAGAAATATATCTTCACATGCGGCCATTTCTTCTTGGCCGCATTTAACTATTTCTATATGTGTATTTAATGTCTTACTGTCTGTATATTTACTTGTTTTATTTATTATATGTTTCTGAATGGGACTACCCCGTGGCTGAATGGGGGTAGTCCCATGTACTAAACCTGTATCCATATTGGAACAGGGCTGTGGCTGAATAGGGGTGGCGTCGTTGGATTTGGAAACAGGTATAACTTTGTTTATTGGGTTTGTTTTGTAAGTATTACAATTACCACGCATTTTTCTGCTGATAACTATAAGTCCTTTACTTTCAAGTTTCTTTAGGTTGCTTATTACCGTGTCGGGTTTTAACATAAGCAAATTGGACAATTTAGAAATGGATTTTTGGGCATCATGTTTGCTTTTCTTTAAGTTTGTTATTTGCTGTCCTTTTAATACTCCATAAATCGCTGCAGCATTAATACCAAGGGTCTTTACAATGCGTGGGGGGATAGTTATGTATTTGTTTCTTATGGGTGCAAAGATTTTATTCCCGGGAATATATATCAAAAGTTTCTTTTTTTGACATTCAATAAAATACGAGCAGTAATTGCATGTTTTTTTATAATTCATATTTTTGCATTTTGAACCTATCGTTTTTGTATATCTTGGTTCAAGTTCGGCGTTGACAATTTTATACCAATTTGCTTCTCCAACACTTGCATTGCCTTTTCTAACCTCAATACAATTACCTTGATGCCTCGAAAGTAACCGCAATGCTATATGCACTCGTTTTAAAGACAAACCTGTGGCTTTGGATAATTGTCTGATACTTTGGTAGAACCAACCATCTTTTAACTGGTCTTGACTAAAATAGAAACAAAACCTTTCAAATAACACAGAGTAAACCAGAGAATCGGCGATTCCGTACTTGTGTTGTCCTTTATGGTTGGCAGATTTAATATTAGCGGAATGTGCCCATTGAGCAATTTCAACTGATACTCGATAGTATTGTTTAGGGGATAAAAAAATATCAGAGGCATGGTTGTCGTTTGGGATGGAGCATTGTCCGTGTATCGGACTTAATGGTGTCCCACCAGGCCTCTGATTCTTGTCATTTGCGTTGTTTTGATTGACCATTTACTACTCCTTTTTCGGCACGACATGCCTTCGAACTCCTGTCCTTTCCGTTCCTATCTCTTCTGTAAATATAAAAACATAAGCAGATTTATGACCTTAAATTAAAAATATTTTAAGATTGGTTTCACGTTGCAGAACATAAGATGAGTGAGCAGGCAAACAGTAATTACGGACAGACCTATAACGCAGGGGTTATTGATGTTCGGATTTCTGGGCATTTGCGCTGCTCCTTGCACTGATTTAAACTCGTGAATCCGTCTACTGACTTCATGAGTTAATCAGCCCGGAGCGCATATCCCGCGTGGCTGGGTGTCGCCCATACTGTGGGCTTGCGAACCCCACAAACAAAGCGCGACTTAATTTCTTTCTGCCAGCGCAAATATATCATGGAAATACCGCTTGTCAACAATTATTTACGCAAAAACAAAAATAGACAAAAACTAATTAATTTGGTCTAAATTGGTATTTCTTGACTTAAAATCACTCACGCGTTAGAGTCCACAACAAATCTTTTTACGGTGGTGTGTCATGAAAGAATTGGCGGTTTTATATGTCCGGGTTTCTTCAGAGGAACAACAGGACAACACAAGCATGGACTCACAAGAAAAAACAGGTAGGCATTACGCGGATTTGAACGGTTTGGAAATAGTAAAGTTGTGGCGCGGGCCTGAATCGGCTTGGAAAAACGACAGCAAGGACGACGGCGACCGGGTTCGTAAGAACTTTGTAGAGATGTTGGACTACGTTGCAAAAAATAAAATCAAACACCTTGTCTTTGATGTCCCGGATAGAATGACCAGAAATGAGGATGATAAAATCAGAGTTCGCAAACTGATACGACACGACGGCGTTACGGTTCATTTCGCCCGAACTAACAAGAAACTACATAAGTATTCCGATAGTGATGAATTTTTTATGTTCGGGATAGAGGTCTTAATGGCTGAAAAATATTCGGCCGACCTTTCCAAACGTATCCGCAAAGGTATGGACTCTACGGTAGAGAAAGGCCAGTTCCCGGCTATAGCACCGCTGGGTTATCTTAACAACTCTGTCACAAAGGTCCTTGATATCGACCCTGTCCGTGGACCGCTTGTTAAAATGGCTTTTGAGTTAAAGGCCAAGTATAAAACCATAGACGAGATAGTAGAGATACTCTACCAAAAGGGTTTGAGGTCTCGCAAGTTGGGTACTAAGTTTCCAGGGAACATGAGAGTTGTTAGGTCCAGAATGGCAAAGTTATTACGCGACCCGTTTTATTATGGCGAGTTTAATTGGAACGGTGGGTTCTATAAAGGCGCGCACAAACCTCTGGTTTCAAGAGACCTGTGGCAAAAAGCACAGGACTCTTATGGTGTTTTCCCGCGCAAACAAAAAGAACGCTGTGTAAAGTTTCCATTCAACGGTATTTTGAAATGTGGGCTCTGTGGGTGTTCGGTTATTGGAACGTTTTATAAGAAGGGAAAGTATGAAAGATATCATTGCACTCTTGGTAGGGGTAAGCATAAGAACTGTTATATCTCACCAGAGGAAATGTCTAAACTGTTCCACACTCAAATTGCGCCGTTACACTTGCCAGCCGAGGCCATAAAGTCAATCAAGCAGCATCTGACCAACGCTGCCAGTAATGACAATGAGATTTCCGCTCAGACAATATCGCGGTTGGAAAATGAAAAGAAAATTTTGACTGGTCGGGTTTCCACTCTTTACGACGACCGGGCGGACCGCAGGATTGACGAGGCGTTCTGGAAAGAAAAGAACGCCGAGTATATGGGCCTCATAAGGAACGTTGAGGCCCAGTTGGTTGACGCGAGGAAGGGTTTTTCGGGTCGTTCTCTCGACAAAGCACTTTTTACTATTGAACTCGTGAATCTCTTTATTTATCGATATAAAACTCTTACTTTCGCTCAACAGGGTGATTTTTTGAAAATCCTACTATTGAACTCTTTGATTACCAATAAAACTCTTTCTTTTTCGGTAAAAAATCATTTTTCATTTCTCTATAAAATGAAAAACAATAATTGGTGGAGGCGGTGGGACTTGAACCCACGTCCAGACCTGTTTCGATAAAGGCGGCTACATGCTTGTTCCGGTATTTGGTTTCGCGCCGTTTGCTTGACCGGACACAATCACCCGGCGCTACTCTCCCTTAGTCTTAGCAGCTAAGCAAGGAGAACGCTTAACTGAGCGGCCTGCTGTTGGTCCCCTTCTATATCCCGCAGGCAAAAGAAGTAGAAGAGGTGCAGCTTATGCTGCTAAAGCGTAATCGTTTGCAGTTACGTGTTCCACGTTTATACAGTGACATGGGCACTGGCATGCTCCTTACATCTACGCGAGACCTGTCGAATCCGGTCGCCCCCATATGGTAAAGGGTAATAGATCAGAAAGCATATATAATATACTTGCTAAAACAGTATAATTCAACTCATTTCTTGAAAATAAAGATTTAAGGTGATAAAATATACCTATATTCAGTAAGTAAAAGGGGTGGGGATAAATGACAAAAAAGGAAATTTATAAGCTAATTTTAAAGGTGTTAGGTATATATTCAATAATTTTAGGGTGTACAACGCTGCCGGTGGGTGTTTTATCCATCATTGCAAAAAAACCTCTTGATAATCATTATATTCTTGATTCAAGCGATGCTATCAGAGTTGTTTTGCTGGCATTGGTGCCTATTGCATATTTTATAATTTCCTATTTTTTATTGAGAAAAACAGAATATATAACCAATGAAACAATGAAAACCGACATGAAGATCACATTTTTTAAAGATGGCAAGAACGCAAGCTCTGTATTTGAGCTCATAATAGTCACAACAGGCTGGACTGTACTATTGAACTATGTGAACAAGTTTTCCCAATCTTTGACATATTTTACTTATAACAAAGATTATGGGGTGTCGACCGAAGGCATAAAATTTTTATCTTATGGCACATCAAAAATCGTTGCGGCTATATTTATGGTGATACTTGGTTTATGCTTTATTTACTATGCAACGAAGATAGTAAATTATATCTATCCTAAGAACAATCAATCAAAATGATTATAACAACCAAAAAAATCATGGAATACATGCTGAAGTTTTTATCATTTGTTTTCATTTTGTTTTTTTTACAATCTTTAGGGATTGCCCTATATTCTGTTGGGTCGGTTTATAAATTTGAAACAGATTATCAAAAAAACCTTGCAATATTTTTAACATTGTTTTATTCATGCCTAAACTTAATCGTCGTTTTGCTTTTGTTTGCGGGTTCTAAAACATTATCAAATATAATTATAAACAACGATAAAAAAATTATAAATATAAAGGCCAAAAATTTTGATAAAAAAACTACCATTTTAATTATTAAATCATTTGTATTGGTGTGTCTAGTGGATTATTTACCGAAATTAATTGAGAACTCTGTTGAAATATTGCGAAACGTTCAGCATTTTAGTTTTTCAAACATATATGTTTCAGATGCCGCTATTGGTTTATTTTTTACCGTAATCAGTATTTATATGCTTTTACAACAAAATTTTGAATCATTAGAGAAACATTAACACGATTAAAAAAATAATATTTTTGCGGTATTTGTTTTACAGCCTTTCCCTACATCCTTATATCATGCCTTCCTTCTTCCCTCTGTATGTCCTTTTTCTTTATCGACTCCCTCTTATCATAAGCCTTCTTCCCCACTCCGAGCCCGAGCTCCACCTTTACCTTGCCGTCCTTAAAATACATGGAGAGAGCTATTAAATTGAACCCTTTTTTCTGTATTTTTCCAACGAGTTTTATTATCTCGCTCCTGTGCATTAAAAGCTTCCTGTCCCTTAACGGGTCGTGGTTGTTTATGTTTCCGTGGGTGTAGGGGTTTATGTGGCAGTTCATCAGCCATAGTTCGTCGCGGAACATCCTGGCAAAGGCGTCTTTTATGTCCACCCTGCCTTCACGGATGGATTTTACTTCCGTGCCCTGCAGGACTATTCCCGCCTCGTATTTTTCTAGTATTTCATAGTCGTAATACGCTTTCCTGTTTTTGATGACCGCCGTGTTCGTGTTTTTTTTCGCCATTATTTTACCACTATTATCTTCGTATGGTACTGCTTGCCGCCGTCTATTTTAATCACCGCGTAATATACCCCGTTTAAGACCAGCTTGTTCTCGTCGTTTCTTCCGTCCCAGCTTAACCTGTACATCATGCCGCCTGTCTGCTGCTGCGACTCTGTTATGGTTTTTACTTTTCTGCTGGTTAAGTCATATATCTTAAGCGATACTTTTGAGTCCTTATCCAGGAAGTACTGTATCAGGGTCTGCTCCGAGCCGGCTTTGAACGGATTGGGGTAGTTATAGAAGCTTGATGTCAGGTCGCCTGACGTGACGTTTATTGACGTGGTTGTGTACGGGAATGTGCCTGTCGAGCTTTCCACAAACTGCCTCGTGTCGTCGAGCTTTTCCACAAGCACATTGGCGGCTGACACGATTGAAACGCTGAAAGCCCCGTCCGGCGCGCTGTTTAAAATGTCAAGGTTTATGGATATGGTCTGGCTTGCCAGCGGGTCTATTAAAATGTTAACAGGCACAAAAACCTGCTTTACCGCGCCCCATGGTACCTGGTTTATCTGTGTGTTTGTCCCGTCCCTGATGACTATGCGCTCTATGGCGGAATTAACTGCCGTGGATACCGTAAGGGTAACTCCTGTTAGCCTGTACGGGGCCCCTCCGGAGTTCGGGTTTGTGACTGTGAAATCCATCACCCTCGCGTTCTTTTCGCCTTTAACGGCTGTCTGAACATTATAAATGAGCCTTGATACAAGCGCGTTATTGCCGAAGCCTGTAACTATTACCGGTATTAAGTTTGTCGGAGCGTCCGCAAACTCGCCGTTTAAGTCCCTTGCTGTAATGGTATAAATACCCGGCCTTAAGAACCTTACATAAAACTGCGCCTCACCTGCCGCCATATTTTTATCCTGATCCAGTACGGTCCAGGCGTTCTGCGATGAGGATATGGTTATAAGGTTTGAAACATTTATCTGATTAAATAACACATCGTCATAAGCCCTGACAGTGATGGTCACAAGTTTTCCCGCTTCCTGCGTAAGCGGCGTGCCCGTATACCCCGGTGCTGACGCAAGCGGAGTCTCTCCCGGCGCCAGCGCCATCATCCTGAATACCGGAGTATTTGTCGGAGTGGCAGTTGTGGTAGCGGTCATTGTCGGTGTAGCCGTCTGAGTGAAAGTCATAGTGACGGTAAATGTGGGCGTATTTGACGGGGTCGCGGTGTTTGTGGGTGTTGCCGTTTTTGTTTCTGTAAAGGTAGGCGTCACCGTCATTGTAAACGTGCCGGTTGGTGTGGCTGTCTGCGTGGCCGTAGATGTCGGCGTCCCGGTCTGCGTCACGGTATATGTAAATGTTGAAGTCACCGTGACTGTAAATGTCGGCGTTGAAGTGGCTGTTACCGTATATGTAGGCGTCCCGGTCTGAGTCGCGGTCTGTGTCACAGTCTGCGTCTGTGTCTGTGTCCCTGTCTGCGTTGCTGTCTGTGTCGCTGTCTGCGTTATAGTCCGTGTAATTGTCTGTGTGGCGGTCTGCGTTATCGTCTGCGTGGCCGTCTGCGTTATTGTCTGTGTGCCGGTCTGCGTTGCCGTCTGCGTCCCGGTCTGCGTGGCTGTCTGTGTTATTGTCTGTGTGGCGGTTTGCGTCGCGGTTTGCGTTATGGTCTGAGTGATTGTCTGCGAGGCTGTTTGAGTGGCCGTCTGTGTAACAGTCTGTGTTATGGTCTGCGTCGCGGTAAAAGTCGGGGTTGCGGTGGCTGTTATGGTAAATGTCGGGGTGGATATGGCCACTATCTGCGTGCGTCCGCCAAGCGTCAGGCCGCGCGCGTCAACAAGCCCGTTTAAAGTGCTCCCGTAATATTTATCCCCTGAAGATGATGTGGCGTCAAATGTTATGATGTCAAAATCCTGTCCTGAGAAAACATTCCACGGGGTGGAGTAATTAACAAGTATGTCTCCCGACGGGGTTGACACTGTCGTGCCCGGCATTGATGTGGAAGGGGTGTTATTAAGCGTCACTCCCGGCGGCACGTCGATTAACAGGCTGTCTATCATTCCGTTGCCGTACGATATTACCTTATATGAATACACTGTCCTGTCGCCGCTGACCGCAATTTCAGGCTGTATGTAAGCGTATGCCGCCGGCGTGGATACGGTCGTAGGCGTCACGGTCTGGGTCGCGGTCTGAGTGACAGTCGGCGTGGCAGTCTGTGTTACTGTCTGTGTGACAGTTTCAGTCACGGTCTTGGTCACCGTCTGTGTCACGGTTTCGGTCGCGGTCCGGGTGACAGTCTGTGTGGCGGTCTGTGTAGCAGTCTGTGTAATTGTTTCAGTTACTGACTGTGTTGCTGTCTGCGTCATTGTCTGTGTTATTGTCTGGGTCACTGACTGTGTTGCCGTCTGAGTCGCGGTTTGCGTTATGGTCTGCGTTGCGGTTTGCGTCGCTGTCTGCGTCGCTGTTTCAGTTACAGTCTGTGTCACAGTCTGCGTCACTGTCCGCGTTATTGTCTGCGTTACAGTCTGTGTTATTGTCCCGGTTACTGTCTGTGTGACTGTCTGCGTTATTGTCTGAGTGGCTGTCTGCGTCGCTGTTTGCGTAACCGTCTCAGTTACGCTCTGTGTTGCTGACTGCGTTGCTGTCTGAGTCACTGTTTCGGTGGCCGTCTGAGTGGCGGTCTGCGTTATTGTCTGAGTGGCTGTCTGCGTTACGGTCTCGGTAATAGTCTGAGTTATTGTTGACGTTCCTGTCGGCGTCACCGTTTGTGTTACTGACTTTGTAAATATCTCCGTTATGGTCTGCGTAGCCGTCTGCGTCACAGTCTGTGTGGCGCTCGGCGTAAATGTCTGGGTTACTGTCATGGTCGGTGCTATGACATTATGGAAATTGCCTGTTGCCGAACCGGATACAACCACCGGCAGGAAAGCCTGGTCAAAAGCGTTTATGTCCGCGGCCGTAGTCGCGTCCCTGAAGTTTTTTCCGCCGATTGAATTCAGGCTTACCACAAGTATAAGGTCCACTGGCGTGCCCGGGCTTACCCCGAAAAGAAGCGGTGATTTTTCAAAAACCACCCTGCCATCCCCGACAACGAACATGACAAACGGCTCATTATCTCCCACCTGTACGTCGGACCCGTCCAGCACTCCCGGCGTAGTACCGCTGTCAATATAAAGCCTTGCAGTTGTTATCTCAGTATAATCCACGAGCGACCCTGATGATACAAATGCTATTCTTCCAACCCCAACATTCCCGTTATTTGCCGAAAGCCTTATCTGCATGGAGACGGCGTTTGCCTCGTCAAACATGTAATTTGCTGACGCCGGATTTGCCGGGCCTATGGAAACTGAAAGGTATGATGTCGGTGTGCATGTGGGAGAGGCAGTTTGCGTCGCTGTCTGCGTGATTGTCTGCGTCACTGTTCCCGTAACAGTCTGCGTCGCGGTCTGGGTGATGGTTTCCGTTATGGACTGCGTGGCTGTCTGTGATATTGTCTGCGTTGCTGTCTGTGTCACGGTTCCGGTTGCAGTCTTCGTTACAGTCTGCGTGGCTGACTGTGTTGCTGTACTTGTTATGGTCTGCGTCGCGGTTTCCGTTATGGTCTGTGTCCCGGTCTGCGTCGCGGTTTGTGTTACTGTGGCTGTTATGGTCTGCGTCGCAGTCTCCGTTATCGTCTGTGTCGCGGTTTGTGTCGCGGTCTGAGTGTTGGTCTGAGTCGCGGTCTGTGTAATTGTTTGTGTGCATGTCTGCGTAGGGGTTTGTGTTATTGTCTGTGTTACAGTCTGCGTTGCCGTCCTTGTTGCAGTAAATGTCGGCGACGCCACACTTACCTGATTTGTATACCCGGCCGGTACCGTGCATGAATACCCGCCGTTTATCAGCCCTGTAAATGTCTTTGCGCCTGTTACTGTTATTACCCCCGTAAATGTTATCACGTCAAAATTCGGGTCGCTTGATGAATTCCACGCGGTCCCGTAATTTACCTGTATGTTCCCGCCGGGCTGTGTTATGACGCCGCCGTTCGCGCTCACTGCGCCGGCCATTGTGACATCCGGAGCCATGATGAGCAGGCTGTTTATGGCCCCGTTGCCCCGCGCAATTACCCGGTATGTATATGTTACCGTATCCCCCATTATTGCCGTTTCAGGCTGTATATATGCCTGCGCCTCCGGAGTGGATGTATACGTCACCGTCACGCTGGGCGTGGCTGTTTGCGTCATGGTCGGCGTGTCTGTCTGCGTTATGGTCTGCGTAAGTGTCTGCGTCGCGGTTTTCGTATCTGTCTGCGTCACGGTTTCTGTTGCGGTCTGTGTCGCTGTCTGTGTTTTTGTCTGAGTGACGCTTTGAGTCGCGGTCTCTGTTGCCGTCTGCGTTATAGTTTGCGTCTGTGTCTGCGTCAAAGTCTGCGTATCTGTGGCGGTTATAGTCTGCGTGTCTGTGGGTGTTACAGTACAGGTTACTGTAAATGTTGGGGATGACACGCTGACCTGGTTTGTATACCCTGACGGAACCGTGGATAAAAATCCGCCGTTTATAAGGCCGGTAAATGTCTTTGTGCCTGCAGTTGTTATTACTCCTGTAAATGTTATCACGTCAAAATTCGGGTCGCTTAATGTGTTCCATGCGGTGCCGTATGTAACCTGTACGTTTACTCCCGGATAGGATATGGCCCCTCCCCTTGAGCTCACTACGCCTGTCATGGCAACTCCCGGCGCCGTGATAAGCAGGCTATTTATGGCCCCGTTGCCCCGCGCAATCACGCGGTATGTATATATTACCGTATCCCCCATGACCGCGGATTTCGGCTCAATGTATGCCTGCACCTCAGGCGTGGATGTATAAGTAACAGTCGCGGTCTGAGTGATTGTCTGCGTCGCTGTTTCTGTCTGTGTTTTCGTAATGGTTTGTGTTATTGTGCAGGTCTCCGTTTCCGTTGCTGTCTGTGTCGCTGTTTCCGTAGCTGTCTGTGTCGCGGTTTCGGTTGTTGTTTCCGTAGCCGACGGAGTGTCTGTATGGGTGGCTGTAAAACTCGGGGTAAAAGTGACTGTCTGCGAAGGCACGGTGTAATCGACAAGCAGATATGTATAATCAATCATAAAACGGTCAAAAGTATCGCTGACAGGCGATATGTCAAGCCCGAATGAATTAACCCTGGTTTCATCACACGGGTCAAATTCAGATATGTCAATGCCGACAGCGGAATTTTCCATGATGTTTGACAGAAGTGTTGTTGCAGAATGCCAGCTGGAGCCGTTATCAAAAGAATAATTTAATTGCATTGTATCCCCGGGGGTTATTGTCCCCTCGGTTACGTGCATGACGTGCAGTGTTATGGAGTTAATTATCACGCCGTTCAATGGCATCTGGTTAAAAGCTGTATAAAGCTTCTGGTCCTTGGCTGTGGCTGAAGCGTATTGATAATCCGGCGCGCTTATGCCGGCGGGGTTTTGCCAGTTCGGATCCGTGGTTTCCCCGGACATTAGACCGGTAGCAGGTAATATTATTGTTGCCGCATTAGTAAATATAGCCATAATAAAAATCATGGCAAATATCAAACCAGCTCTTTTAAATGCCTTTACTGATAATGCTTTAAAAGACAATAAATTCCCGTTTCCAAACCGTCATATTAACGGTTTTCTCATGTAATTCCCGGTGTGCGTATAATAAACCCCTGTAATAAAAGGGTTAATTATGATGTTCCCGCCTTTCCTTATTATACTATATAAAAGAGGGGTTTTCAAATAGATAAAACAGGACTAATTTTCTATTCCAAATTTTCAATTTTCAATTATAAAAAACGGTAAAACCACCTGTTTTAGCCATTAATTGAAAATTTAAAATTGAAAGTTCTAAATTGGTTTTTTTGCCCTCGGATGCGCCTTATCATATTCTTTCTTCAGCTTTCCGATGGAAAGGTGGGTGTATATTTGGGTGGTGGACAGGTTCGCGTGGCCGAGCAGTTCCTGCACGGAGCGCAGGTCAGCGCCGTGGTCGAGCATGTGGGTGGCAAATGAATGGCGCAGGGTATGCGGCGTTACTTTCTTGTCTATGCCGGCTTTTATCGCTGCCTGCTTTATCATCATTTCAATCGAGCGCGGGGTCAGCCTGCCGTTGCGCTGGTTGATGAATAATATGTCTGCTGCCCCGTAACTTTTAAGTTTTTTCATGTAATCGCGCAGCAGCGTTATTGCTTTGCCTCCGCACGGGACAATACGCTCCTTGCCGCCCTTGCCCAGCACTTTTACTTCCTCATTTACAAAATCCACATCTCCCGTATCCAGCGTGGTAATCTCGTGCACGCGGATTCCTGTAGAATATAAAAGTTCCAGCATGACCCTGTCGCGCAGCTTAAAAAAATCCGAAGTGTCCATGGTGTCCAGCAGGGCCGCTGCCTCGGCCTCGGTTAAATATGTGGGAAGCTTCTTGTCGTCTTTTGGGGTGAGTATGTACAGGAAAGGGTTCTTTGTGATTATTTTATGCCTGGCCAGGTATTTGTAGAAGTTCCTCACCGCCACTATCTTGCGGACCACCGAAGTCTTGTCGTATTTTTTTTTGCCTAAAAACTCAAGGAAACCCCTGAGCTTTGCCTCGTTGACGTTTATTTCGCCGCCGGTGAATTCCAGGAACTGGCGTATGTCGCGGGAGTAGTTGTCCACGGTGTGTATGGAATAGTTTTTTTCATGTGACAGGTATTTCGTATAAGACGCGAGGTTTTCTTCCGCGTTACTCATTTTTCGGGGTAGGAGGTGTTTCCTCCGCCTGAACCTTGTCAGCTTTGTAGTCGCATTTTTTGCAGTATACTATGGACCCTGTCTTTTTCCATTTTTCGAGGAGGTAGTCAGCCCCGCACTTCGGGCACTTTTCCGCCAGCGGCTTGTCCCATACCATGAATTTGCATGTGGGGTAGTTCGAGCAGCCGTAGAATTTCCTGAAGCGCTTGAAGGTCCTCTCTATGATGTCCCCGCCGCAGTCCGGGCAGTTGACGCCGACCTTTTTTACTATCTGCTTGGTGTATTTGCACTCCGGGTACTTTGAGCACGCTATGAACTCTCCGTATGGCCCGTGCTTTATGATAAGCGGCGCGCCGCATGTCGGGCAGTTCTCGTTTAGCTGCACCTCTTCCTTTTTCTTGCCGTCCTCGCCGAGCGGCTTTGCGTTTTTGCACTCGGGGTATTTTTCGCAGGACATGAACTTGCCGTGCCTGCCCCACTTTATGATCATCTTTCCCCCGCACTTTTCGCATATCTCGCCGGTGTCGCCTTCGATATCCTTGCGCATGTCCAGCATGAAAGGCTCTGCCGCCTTTAAAAGCACATCAAAGGTCGTGTAAAAAGTCCTCATGAGGTCGTGCCATTCTATGGAACCTTCCTCGACCTTGTCCAGGTCTGTTTCCATTTTGGCAGTGAACTCTTCATTTATAATGGTGGAAAAATGTTTAAGCAGTATGTCGGAAACAAGCGTGCCCAGTTCTGTGGGCTCGAACTTTCCCCTGTCCCTTGTAATATACTTGCGCGCGACCAGCGTCGTTATAATCGGCGCGTATGTGGACGGCCTTCCGATGTCCTTTTCTTCAAGCGCTTTAACGAGCGTGGCGTCCGAGAATGCCGGAGGCGGCTGTGTAAAGTGCTGTTCGGGCAGGAGTTCCTTTAAGTCAAGCTTTTCCCCCTGCGTTACTTCCGGCAGGCGCCTGTCTTCGGGTTTGTCCTCGTCATTGCCGGCGCCATTGCTGTTCTCAGCGGGTTTCTCAGCGTCTGTTATGACTTCATATACCTTTAAGAAGCCTTCAAATTTCTGTATGGAGCCGTTTGCCTGGAATGTGTATGGCCCGGCCGCTATCTTTACGCGCGTATCGTCAAACACTGCCGGCGACATCTGCGAGGCGACGAACCTTTTCCATATTAACGAGTAAACCTTGAACTGGTCGTTGTCGAGGTTTTCTTTTATGTCGTTGGGGTGGCGCGCCACTGAAGAAGGCCTTATGGCTTCATGCGCGTCCTGCGCCGACTTTCTTGATTTGTAAACGTTGGGGGTCTCTGGAAGGAATTCTTTTCCGAGGCTGGATTCTATGTACGCCACTGCTTCTTTCTGCGCTTCTTCGGATACACGCAGCGAGTCGGTCCTCATGTATGTTATCAAACCGACCTGGCCCTCTCCCGCGATAGTCACGCCCTCGTATAACTGCTGGGCTATCATCATGGTCTTTTGCGCCGTGAAATGGTACTTGCGCGCCGAGTCCTGCTGGAGGGTTGAAGTGATGAAAGGAGGGAGCGCTTTCCTGCGCCGTTCCTTTTTTACCACTTCGCTTATTATATATTCCGCGTTCTTTAACTCTTCCACTATGGCGCCGCTGTCCGCCTCATTTTTTAAGTCTATCTTTTCGCCGTTTTTCTCGGTTAATTTAGAGTCAATGGCCATCTTGCCGCTGTTTTCCAGTATGGCGCGTATGGACCAGTATTCCACAGGGTTGAATTTGTCTATCTCCGCCTGCCTTTCAACTATGAGCTTTAGCGCGACCGACTGGACGCGTCCGGCTGAGAGGCCTTTCCTGATGGCTTTCCATAACAGCGGGCTTATCTTGTATCCCACGAGCCTGTCCAAAACCCTTCTTGCCTGCTGGGCGTTAACCAGGTTCATGTTTATCTCGCGCGGGTTTTCCAGCGCTTTTAATACGGCAGTCTTTGTGATTTCATTGAACATGACCCTGAATATCTTCTTATCCCCGCCTAATTTCTTGACTTCTTCGGCTACGTGCCAGCATATGGCTTCTCCCTCGCGGTCAGGGTCGGTAGCCAGGTATACCTCGTCGACTTTCTTGACTTCCTTTTTTATCTCGGAGAGTATCTTCCTCTTGTCCTTTAAAACTATGTAGTACGGTTCGAAGTTATGCTCTATGTCAATGCCGAGCTTTGATTTTGGAAGGTCCTTGACGTGGCCCTTGGTGGCCATGACATGGTATTTTCCTTTGACGTATTTTTGTATGGTGTGGACCTTGGTGGGCGACTCAACGAGGATTATCTTCCCGCCCTTTGGTTTTTTTGTTTTGGCTTTCTTCGCCTTTGCCTTTGCTTTTTTCTTGGGCGCCGCGCCTGTCTCGGTTTCCGGCGTCCCTGCTTCAGTGGTTACATCCCCTGGTGTCTGCTCTTGCTCGTCCGCGGGCGTTGATGTTTCCGTGGATATCGTCTCAGGCTTTTTTTCTTCAGGTTTGTTTTCTTCCACTTGTCTCTCCGCTTTGGTTTATACGGCTTTTATGAAGTTCTTGCCGCTTAACTGCTTGACCGCGCCTTTCATCTCCATTATGGTGAGTGTGGCGCCCAATTTAATAACCTCTATATTACTTTCAATTGCTATATTGTCAATATGTTTTTTTTCAAAAGTCAAAATATCGTATATTTTCCTCTCATTTTCGTTCATATCCGGCAGGGTCAGCTTCAGTTCCATCTGCTTGTGTCCCGGCTTTCCCAGCAGTTCATACTCCTCGGCAATGTCAAAAAAGGATGTGACGGGTTTTGCCCCCTGCTTTATCAGCCAGTTCGTGCCCATGCATTTGTCCGCGAATATGGACCCCGGCACCGCAAAAACGTCCCTGCCCTGCTCAAGCGCGTAGTCCGAAGTAATAAGAGCGCCGCTCCTTTCGCCCGCCTCCACGACAAGCACCGCGTCGGACAAGCCCGATATGACCCTGTTCCTGCGGGGGAAGTTCTGCTTTAAAGGAAGCATGTTCAGCGGGAACTCCGACACAAGGCAGCCGTTCTTTATTATATGCCCTGCAATGTAATGTTTGTCAAAGGGATAAAGCTTGTTAAGCCCGAACCCCAGGACAGCCGCCGTATAAATGCCGCACTTTAATGACTCCATGTGCGCGATAACGTCTATTCCCCGCGCCATGCCCGAGACAGTGTTAAAGCGCAGTTTTGAGGCGCGTATCTCTTCTATGATTTTTTTTAAAGCGCGCTCGCCATAATCTGAAGCCATCCTGGTGCCGACAATGCCTAAGTTCATGGAATGGTCCGGCCATCTCTCAAAAGCGCCTGCGGTATAAAGCACGGGCGGCGGGTCAAATATCTTTTTTAAAAGAACTGGGTAGGCGTCGTCGTATATGGTTATGATCTTTATGGATTTCTCTTCGCATTCCTTTAGTTCCTTATCTATGTTGAAAATATCCGGAAAATTAATGATGTGCCTTATTATCTCAGTGCCGATGCCTTCCACGCGCGCCAAATCTTCCGCGCATGCCTTAAATACGTCCTCAGGCGACCCGAAAGCGCCGATTAGCCTGTTGAGTTTTACAGAACCAATCCCCGGCACCATGTTCAAAGCAATTAAAGCAGTACGTGAATCCATATAGCCCCCTATATGTTTGTATTTGTAATTTGCAATTCCCAATTGCAAACCCTACCTTGTAGCAGATAATATAAACACAAACAAATGATTAGTCAATAAATAATTACTTGCCTGTCGGGCGACCACATGGCCATGTCCCGCAAAGCGGGAGGTCGCCCCTACAGGGGCAAATAAAACAGACATTCCCTGTAGGGGCCGCCTCCCGCTTTGCGGGACATGGCTATGTGGCGGCCCGCGTGTTGGTTTTAGAACTCGTAGAGACGCCCCTCGTGGGCGTCTACTGCCTTGATTGCAAACCCCTGCACTTAGACGGGGACGAGCCCCGTCTCTACGACTGCGTCTTTACTTTCATCATATCGTGATATATAATTATTATATGAAAAAATTATTACTGTTTCTTTTTGTTTTATCCTTAACGCCAATACTCTGCCATGCCTCCGACTATAAGACCACCCTCGAGCAAAAGGTCTTCTCTTACGTCAACAAAGAACGGGTCAAAAACGGCCTTAAGCCCCTGAAAGCCTCAGCCAAACTTTCCCAAATCGCCTCAGCCCACTCCACTGACATGGCAAAAAGGGATTACACCTCGCACGTCACCCCAGAAGGTTTGTCCCCGAATGACCGTGCAAAAAAAGCCGGATATAACATCAGGCTGGAAAAAAAGAACTCCACCCGCATAGGCGTTGGCGAAAACATTGCCCAGCACCAGTCTTATATGGAGGAAAACGGGGTTGAATCGCCGTATTTAGAGCCGGTCGACCAGATGGCGTGGAGGATTGTCAGGGGCTGGATGAACAGCGAAGGCCACAGGAAAAATATTTTAAACGGGGATTACACGCTGGTTGGAACAGGCGCGTCAATATCGAAGGATAAAAAAATAAGGGTCACTCAGGTGTTTTTTTAAGGATGAAACGCCTTTAAATCAATATCAGTAATCATTTTATAATCTTTAACATTTGCCGTGGATAAAGGCAACGCACGCTCTACCGCGGTTGATGCGATTAAGGCGTCTGCCAGCCTCATCCCTGACTTTAAAGCGTATTGTTCAATATAAATGGACGCCCTGTGACCTGTATTTTCAGTTAATGCAAGCATATCAAAATCAAATTCTTCCAAAAAAGATTTAATATTAAGTAATTCGCCCTTATCCCTGCAGCCCTGAATAAGTTCCATATAAGTAACCACTGAAATAAAACGTCTGTACGCCGATTGCACCAGCTTTGCGGCCTTTTCATTTCCACGCATTACCCATATCAAAATATCCGTATCAAAAATCATGCCGCGACTCCCTTATCTTGCGCACGTATTTGACAGGATCCGTCATGTCCTGCCTGTTCTTCCACATGCCGAACACAGGATGATCTTTAACCGATGTTTTTGTGTTTTTTTGGCTGCCGGTGGGGTATAGTTTGCCCTTTTCCTTGCCACGGTACATAACTGTGACAGTTTCGTTTAATTCAAGGGCTTTGATGATGTTCTTTGTGTGTTTTCTAAAGTCCAAAAAGTTCGCCTTCATAACCGCCTCCTTAAGTGTACACTTCAAGTATACACTCTAAGGAAGTTTTTGTCAAATATTTTGATCTTGTAGAGAGGGGGCTTGCCCCCTCTCAGACGCGGCGTTCTGCTGTGAGAGGCAGCAAGCCGCCTCTCTACAGTTTATTCCCAGCCTGAAAGGGTTAACGCGACAGGCAAAACAAACGCGGCTATATAGATGACTACGCCTGTTATAAGTACGACAACCCCAATTACCAGCCCTTTAATAAATATGGATAATGGTTTTTCTGCCTGTTCTTGTATTGCTGTTTTATTATCCGTCATTGTATTTTCGTGTCCTTAAAAATAATACCTTACTGACAGTGTTGTCAGGCTTGTTCCTGATGAGCCTGTGCTGCAGTTCATATTTGCGGTTATTTTCTTATATTTTCCGTTTACATAATTTGTCGTTACAGTCCCGCCTCCATAAACTGAAACACCGCTTGAAACACATATTGTATTTGGCGGGAGCGACAGAAGTTTGCCTATCGGCACTTCAATCTCCAACCCTGCATACAGGGTCAAACCAAAGCTATGGCTTAATTCTGTATAAGCCGGGTCACTCGTGCTATTATAGTGTTCGTACTGGAATTGATAACTTCCTGTAATTCCCGGTATAGAATATATCCTTATATACTCATTCATAAATGACGGTATTATGAGCTTATACCCTGTATATATACTTCCTCCAACGCGAAAATCATTGTTGCCTGATTGGTCTGCCCCACTGGATGAAAATGATATTCCTACTGGTATCTCAAATCCTTCCCATTTAGAGTTTAAGAACCTGAATGAAAGCCCGGTTATGCCTATTGTCGCCGGTGCCTTGATTGCTTTTGCTATCATTGTTATTGAACCTGATGCGCCGTCAAATATCACCGCGTTCTTTGCGGCCGGGGTCACTGTCTGCGCTGCGGCAGTTTCATCGGATGCATACAACGCCGGAAATGACAGACACATAACAACTAAAATCAGTAATTTTTTCATGGAACCTCCGCATGGACTTGTTTTGTTAAGAGTTTTAAAATACTGAATATTTCAAGAATTTGCCCTTATGCTTCCCTGTTTTTATACCGCGTCTGTGAAGTTTATTTCTATGTTTGCGCCTTCGGTTATCTGGGTGGTGTAGCCGGCTTTTTCGCCGTTAACCTTCAGCTCCAGGAGCCTTCCTTTGATTCTCTGCGTGTCTATGGGGTAGAACTTAAATACCGAGGATAGTATCATTTTTTCTTCGTTTGATTTTATGTCTATGGAGGCGCCGTTAATGAGGAACTCGTCCTCCGAGACTTTCTTTCCGTTCATGAATATTCCGGAATTTTCCTGTTCCATCTCAAAAGGCTTGCCGTTTATGATGACGCTTATCTTGTGCTTGCGCGAGGTTTTCAGCACGTCTTTTACCCTGTAATACGCCGGCGTGTCCTTGTATTCCACCCTGTCCATGTTGCGCAGCTTATAATCGGCCGCGACTTCTACGCCGTTTACCTTCAGCTGGTAGTTCCTCTGCTTTAAAACCTGCGGTTCGCCGTTGACTGTTATTATGATGTCGCGCTCGTTCGACGCCTTTATCTCATAGCCGGCCCTTGCAAGCACGTCCGCGGCCATGTCTATCCTCTCCGCTGTAATATCCGCCCTGTCCGTTAAAGGCTCGTCTATTGTGACTTCCCTGCCTTCGCGCAGGACCAGCGGCGCTATCTCGTGTTTCTTGCCGTTTATCTCAACTACTGTGACGTAGTGTTCGCCTATGATGTCCCTTATTATGGCCGAGGCTGAAGCGCCGTCTTTTGCCGACGTTATGAATATGGCGTCGCCTTTATATACCCTGTCTTCAAGCTGTCTCTCGTCGTTGTTGACATATATTTTCGCGTGTTCGCCGTGGCTCCCGCGCAGTATCTTAAGCTCTCCGTTAAATGTAAAGGTAAGCGAGTTTCCGGGTTTTCCGTAAAGCCTCTTCATTTCCATGCCGCGCGACGCCAGCACGTCCACGACTTTTATCTCCTGGTCGAGGTTTATGACGTATTCTTTTTCGCCGTTTACAGTGACATCCACAAATCCTATGCCCCTTTTGAAAAGCGCGGTCTCGAGTATGCCAAGGGGGGTTATTCCTTCAGTGCCCTTTAACACGTCAGGCAGGTTTTCTATGTTTGTAATGGTCTCCGGGGTCCTCGCGCCGACCCTGCCCACCGGCAGGCTTAAATTCGCGGCCACGCGCTCGCGTAAAAGCATAAGCGAACTTCCGCCGCCTACCATGACAACCGCCTGCGGCTGTTTTCCGTTTAACATTAAAATTCCGTCTGCAACATCTTTGGCCACTTCTTCTGTCTTTGCAAATACCGCCTCGCGGAATTTTTCCGCGGTAACAATCACAGGGTTATTAAATATGTCTTTAGCCCCGGCTTCTTCCGGGCTTTCAGCTTTCCTCTTTACTTTTTCCGCCGTGTTAAAATCCACCAGGAATTCATGGCAGATCGCTTCAGTTATCTCGTCCCCTGCTTTTGGTATCATGCCATACGCTGTTATTTTACCCTTGTCAGTTATCGCGATGTCCGATGTTCCCGCGCCCACGTCCACAAGCGCGAGGTTTAAAAGCCTCATGTCCTCCGGGATTGTGACTGATAACGCCGCTATTGGCTCAAGCGTTATCGCGTCTATGACCAGGCCGCAGTTGTTTAAGACCGTGACCATGGAGTCAAATACCGGTTTGGGAAGGAATGTAACTATGGTGGAAATGCCAAGCGACCTTTTTGCCAGCTGCTGCAGCGGGGACTTCATTACCTCGCCGTCGACGGAGAATGAAACCGTGGAATAACCCACGCAGTAATAATCAAGTTTTTTCTGGCCGGTCAGCTTTTCATTTGCCTGCTTTACGCTTAACATCTCCAGGTAAGCCAGGTCTTCCTTCGTGACATCGCCCTTTTTTTCTATGATAACATCCGTCTTTTCCGTATGAAGGCTCCTGCCCGCGAGCGCTGTTGTGACCTTTTCAATTATAATGCCGTTGCGCATTTCAAGCTCGTTCTTTATTTTGCGCACAATGTCTGTGACGCCCTCTATGGAGTGTATCTGCCCGTCTATCATGGCGCGTTTTTCATGCTCCATTAAAACGGCATCTATGATGTGCACTCTCTCTCCGCGAAGCTCGCCTAATATGCCGGCTACCTTGCGGGTTCCTATGTCTAAAGCGAAAACGGCCATTATTTCTCCCTATAACGTGATACGTGCCTGAAAATTCGTGCGCCCGCAGTGCGCCGTCCGTGCGTATTTTAAATTACGCACGCCTTATCCCGCACCCCGCACGATCCATCCCGCACCCCGCACGATCCATCCCGCACCCCGCACGATCCATCCCGCACGGTTTACTGCTTACCCAACCTTTATCGACTGCAACAACACCTTCACCGAAGGCTCGTCCGGTATCAGGAGTAAATAACCTTTAATGACCTTTTCATTTGCTTCCGAAAACTGCGTTTCTATGGAAAGGATGTGCTGTGACATCCCGTCAAAACCGTCAGAGAGCGATGAAAGTATCGCGCTTGAGATATCAAATACGAGATTCGGGACCGACGGCAAAAGCATGAGCCCCAGAAACTCGTTCAAAGAATTCATGTATGCCCCGGCTAGGATGTTTCCTGTTTCCTTTATGGCGGAGTTTCCCACCTCGGATAATACTTTTGTGGACCCGACGGGTTTCTGCAGTAGCATATCCACAAGCGAAAGGGCCGATTCCCTGGTTAAAAGAAGAAGGATTTTCGCGGTTATATCGCCCAATACATTCATAATGATGCCGGCCACCAGCGTGTTCGGGTCGCCCAGAAGTGTCTCTATGTCCTGCGACTTGATGACTTTTACCGTCGGCACTGATATCATTATTTTTTTCTTTATAAGCTGGGAAAGCGCCGTGGCAGCGTGCCCCGCGCCTATGTTCCCGACCTCTTTTAACGCGTCTGTCTGTATGTCCGAAAGATTCTGTAAACTTCCGTCCGCCATTGTATTCTCCTTATTTCGTCTTTCTTGCAATTAATTTAAAATTGAAAATTTCAAATATAAAATTGTATTACACCAGCTTTATATTCGCCTCAATGAGCGACTGCACGTCCACTATAAGGCTTATCGACCCGTCGCCAAGTATTGTCACTCCGGAAAAACCCTTTGCGTACTTTAAAAATTCACCGAGGCTTTTGATGGCTATTTCCTGCTGGCCGATTACAGCCTCCACTTCCATGGCTATCTTCTTTTCACGCGACTCTATGATGACCATGTGCACCACATCATGCACGTCCCTGGGCTTGCCTATAAGCTCAGCCAGCGAGAGCACAGGCACAACTTCATCCCGCAGCACCAGCACCCTGCGGTCCTGAATGACTTTTATCTCGGTTATCGGGAGTTCCACTGTTTCTATGGTATGTATGACCGGTATGGCGTATATTCCGCCGCCCGCCTTGACTAAAAGCGCCTGTATGATTGCCAGCGTAAGCGGCAGTTTTAGAATCGACTTCATTCCCTCGCCGGGATGGTTTTCTATCTTAAAGATACCGCCGAACGCCTCGACTTTTGTTTTTACAACGTCGACGCCGACGCCCCTTCCTGATACCGTATTAACCTTATCTACCGTGGAAAAACCCGGGAGGGTTATTAGATTTACCGCTTCTTCTTCAGACAAACTCTCTATTTTATCCGCAGGCATTATGCCCTTTTCCACCGCTTTTTTTCTGACCTTTTCCACGTTAACCCCTGCGCCGTCGTCCGATACTTCTATGATAACTGAGTTGCGTTCCCTGCGCGCGGACATCCTTATCACGCCTTTTCTGTTCTTTCCCGCCATTTCCCTCTTGTCAGGTATCTCTATGCCGTGCGCCACGGAATTCCTGATTAAGTGCATGACAGGCTCGTTTATCTCCTCAAGCACTGTCCTGTCTATTTCAATGTCTCCTCCGATTATTTCCACTTCTATCTGTTTGCCTGCGTCCGCGGCTAAATCCCTGATGACCCTCGGGTACCTGTCGAATATGTGCGACACGGGAAGCATGCGGACATCCGTTACTTCTATCTGCAGCGCGTCTATGATCCTGTCAAATTCAGCGACCGTGGGCGATAACTCCCCGAATGATTTGCTCTTGGTTATCTGGTCGAGCCTTATCTTGTTTATCACAAGCTCCCCGACTAAGTTCATCATGGAGTCAAGTTTTTCTATATTCACCCTCACGCTCTGTGAAAGCGGGCCTTTTTTGTCCTTCGGCGCTTTTTCTTTTTTTTCATCTGCGTGTTCCTGTTTTTCATCCCTGTCTTCCTGCGCCGATGCCGGGGCCCCGGCCGGATTTTCCGGAAGCTTTATTTCCTCGACTTCGACGCTGTCAATCTCGGCGATCCTGGAGATGAGCTTGTTCACCTCATCAGCTGATAAGCTTGTCACATACCCCAGGGTGAACGCGTAATCAAAATTACCCTCTTCTATGTCCTTGGCTTTCGGGTTTGCTTTTATTATTTCCCCTTTTTCGGAGAGGTTCCTGAATACCATAAATGAGCGCACATTTTTAAAGGCGCAAGACCTTGCCACGGCCACGCGTATTTTAAAAACCTTCATGGACTGCTTTGCCGCTTCTTCAAGGGCCATTGCTTCTATTTCAAGGTCTATGGACACGCCTGCCAGGGCGCGGGCGCCGGGAATGGCCGGGGCCGGCTGCGGTTTTGCCGGGGCGGTTTTTATTTCTTCGGACGAGGTTCCCTTTATCTGCTTTATACGGTCTATGGTTTCCCGGTAGCCATCGGCAAAATCCACGTTTTTTGTTTTAATGTTTTCCACAAATTCCTGCATTATATCTATGGACTTAAAAAGCAGGTTCACCACGTCGAGGCCGGGCGCGAGCATTCCCCCGCGTATCTTATCCATGACTTCTTCGAGCATGTGGGTGAATTCCGCCATCTTATCGTAGCCCATGGTGGCTGACATGCCTTTTAAGGTATGCGCCGCGCGGAAAAGTTCGTTTAACGGCGTTAAGTCATCTATGTTTTTTTCAAAGGCAAGCAAGGCTTTGTTGAGAATGTTTACATTCTCAGCGGCTTCCTCTAAAAACGCTTCTTTATAATCTTCTGTGTTCATTTATTTACTTCCTCCATACTTCACACATCGTTTCGCAGCCTAAAGGCTGCGGCTACCGGCGTTTCTATCCTTCTTAATGTCTTCGTAGAGACGGGACCCGTTCCCGACTAGCTCCAGCCCTGAGACGCCCACCGGTGGCGTCTCTACGATATTATTTGACTTCCTCTAATGCCCTTTTTATCTCGTCAGTAATGGCCGCGGCAATCGATGTAATCGGCAGCACCCTGTCCACATACCCTTTTTCAGCCACTGACTTGGGCATGCCGTATATGACGCTTGTTTCCTTATCCTGCGCTATGATTCTCGCGTTTTTCTGCCTTATCATTTCAGCTCCGGCAGTGCCGTCCTTGCCCATTCCCGTTAAAACAACCCCGATTATTTTTCCGCCAAAAACTTTAGCCGCCGAGAAAAAAGTCATGTCAGCGCATGGCCTCACTCCGAGCCTGGATGGTTTCTGGTTTAAGTCTATGCAGTATTCGTCGCCGCTTTTGGAAATTTCCATGTGATAATCGCCCGGGGCCAGGTAGGCGTTTCCGGCTTTGATCACTTCGCCGTGCTCGGCTTCCTTTATCTGTATCATGGAAAGCGAGTTTAAGCGCTCCGCCAGCGTCTTTGTAAAGCCTTCGGACATGTGCTGTATGATGAGAAATGCCGCCGGAAGGTCGCGCGGTATGTTTGGGACCACTTCTGTCAGGGCCCTGGGCCCGCCGGTTGAGGCGGCTATGATGACGAGCAGTTCATTCTTGCGGGCTGTTATTTTTTCTTTTTTTGCCGGCTCCGAGTTGTCAGGAAGGAGGAATTTAACGGTGGATGTGTCTATGTTTTTCGCGGCCTTTATTTTTTCCACAAGCTCGGCCTGCACTTTTTTTATGTCGAGTGATATCTCTCCGGAAGGCTTGCACACAAAATCCACGGCGCCGTACTGCAATGATTTGATAGTGGTCTCGGCTCCCTGGGGGGTGTACGCGGAGAGCATGATTACCGGGGTGGGCTGTTCGCTCATGATGTATCCGAGCGTCTGTAACCCGTCCATGCCGGGCATTTCAACGTCAAGGGTGACAACATCCGGCTTTAATTCCATAACCTTTTTAAAAGCGTCCTTGCCGTCTTTTGCCGTGGCTATGACCTCTATGGAGCTGTCTTCATTTAACATGTCCGGAATTATTTTCCTCATGAAGGCCGAGTCATCCACTACAAGGACCCTGATCTTTCCCATTATGGTTTACTCCTGGAACGTTCTGTCGACTGCTTCCAAAACCCTTGTCGGCTGGAAAGGTTTGATCACAAAATCCTTGGCGCCCGCCTGTATGGCTTCTATTACCAGAGCCTGCTGTCCCATGGCGCTGCACATAAGTATCTTTGCCGCCGGGTCTATCTTCATTATTTCCTTCACTGCCTGTATGCCGTCAATCTCGGGCATTATTATGTCCATAGTGACAAGGTCCGGCCTTAATTCCTTATACTTCTCTATGGCTTCCCTGCCGTTCACGGCTTCTCCCACGACCTCCAGGTCTTTTTTCTTAAGTATGGAGGCCAGGATGTTCCTCATGAATTTGGTATCATCAACGATTAGAACTTTCTTCAATTTTGCCTCCTTCGGATTGTAGCAATTCCTTTATGTCTTCCTGCTCCTGTTCGGTGAAGATTTTTTCTATGTCGAGCAGGACTATTATTTTTTCGCCTGTCTTAACCAGCGACTGTATGTACCTTCCTCCCACGCCTGTAACAGACGGCGGCGCCGGAAGCGCTTCCTCAGGCCTGACGTTTAAGACTTTGGTAACTTCGTCCACCACCACCCCGACGAGCTGGTTTTTCAGGAATTCCGTGATTATTATCCTGGCCTGCTTGGTGGCTTCCTTATCCTCCATATTAAAACGCTTGCGCAGGTCTATGATGGGGATGATCTTGCCCCTTAAGTTTATGACCCCTTCTATGAACTTTGGCGCCGTGGGCACCTCGGTTATCTGGTTTTTAAGCCTGATGATTTCCACAACCTTCATGATATCGAAGGCGAATTCATCATCCCTAAGCTTAAACCCTACAATCTTATTTTCCAATTTTTATCTCCTGAACTTTGACATCATGCCTTTTAATACTTCCGCGGTCTGGGCCAGCTCCTGCGCCTGCGCCGCGATTTCTTCCATGGATGCCGTCTGCTGCTGCGTGGAGGCCGATGCCTGCTGCGTTCCTGCAGCTGTTTCCTCGGCTACGGCCGCTATTTCCTCGACTGCTTTTACCACCCTGTCCGTGTCCTCTGCCTGCGCTTTTGAGAGGCTTGTAATCTCGTTTGAAAGCGATACAACCCTGCTTACTATGTCGTCTATCTTGCGCAGGGCGTCCCCGCTCTGCTTGGCAACCTGTTTTCCCTCTTCAGTTTCCTTCACGCCGACGACTATGTCCTTTACGACATTCTCAGTCTTCTCGTGTATGTCCTCCACTAGGCGCGTGATTTCCTTCGCGGCTCCTGCCGAGCCTTCCGCGAGCTTCCTTACTTCGTCGGCGACAACCGCAAATCCCCTACCCGCCTCGCCGGCGCGCGCAGCCTCAATGGCGGCGTTTAAAGCCAGAAGGTTGGTCTGGTCCGCTATATCAGTTATTATGTTGACGACTTCCTCGATTTTTTCGGAATAAACTTTCAGTTCCTCTATGGATTCCTTGGCTTTCTTTGTCACTATGACTATCTCTTCCATCTTTTTTACGGTCTCGTCCACGGAATGTATGCCGTGCTCCGAGGCGTCCTTGGCTGATTTTGCCACGCCGAGCACTTCTTCTGACTTCTGCGCCACTTCCTGTATGGAGTTCGACATGTTTTCCATGATGCGGGAAGTCTCCACTGTCCTCTCCGCCTGCTGCTCCACGCCGCGCGCTATCTGCTGGACCGTGGAGGATATTTCCTCCGCGGAGGCGTTTATCTCCTGCGTGGAAGCCGATAAATTCTCGGCCAGGTTCATAATGACGCCCGTGGAATCGTCGAGTTTTCCGAGCATGTTCCGGAGGTCGTCTATCATTTTATTGACGCTCATTGTTATGGACTTTACAAAACCGCCCTTTATTTTGACTTCATCCGTGAGGTCTCCTGACGCTATTTTTTCAAATTTTACCGCGAGCTTGTCAAATTTATCAGCGCCTATCTTCATCCCCGCTATGGAATTAACGGCCATTAAAACCCCGGCAAGTATAAGTAACAGGACAAAAAATATCACACTGTCCGTTTTTATATGCAGCAGCGCGCATAATAATCCGAATATAAGGGCCGACCCGATTCCGGCCCCTGCGTTTATCATTACTATCTTTCTCAACCAGTCGTCGTGTTTTCCCGCCATTGTTAACCGCCGTTTAAATTATTATGGTGCCTTTCTGAAAACTCCTTATAGTTGCCGACTTGTCATTTACCCTGAATTCTATGGTCCTGCCGTAATTGCTGCCCGTGTCTTCCGCCGCTATCTTAATGCCCTTTTTATCGAGCATCATCTTTGCCATCTTTATATTGCGCTCGCCTATGGCCGCCGTATCGCTGGTCATGTCAAACATCTTTGCCCCGCCGAAAATCTTGGCTTCAAGGCCGTTTATCGACAGTCCCTCTTTCATCATGGCCTTTACCAGGTTCTCTATGCCGGTGTTTAAGTACTTGTTGTCGTTAGTTCCCTTTGTGCCGGGTTTCTCGGGCAAAATCCCGTGCAGCATGCCGGCCGTCATGTTGTTCCTCTGATAGCAGGCCACGATGATGCATGAGCCCACTCCGTACGCGGCAAGTATGTCCTCCTGCCGGCCGATTTTAAGCTCACCCATGTTTACTTTTATGATCTCGCCGGCCATTTATCTCAGGCGCCCTGTATTGTATTATTCAGGGCCTCAAGGATCTTTGCCATTGCCGCCTTATCAGGTATTATGAATAACTTTGTCTTTAAGTTGGTCACTGATTCCATCATCTCATTTTCTATGAGCATGGCTTCCGGGCCCACTTCCGCAAGTTCGGCGGATATGGTCTCAAATATCGCGTCTGTCATGTCCACGGCAAGCGCCGGCACCGACGGCACGGAATTTAACCCTATGAATTTGGCTATGGCGTTTAAGTACGCGGATATAAGGATGTTCCCTATTTCTTTAAGGGCTGACTGTTCGGTCTCGCCGAATTCCGTGGTCTGCCCGAGTTTTCTTTTCATCAGCAAATCAAGCATGAAAAATACCTTGTCCTGCGGGAATAAAAGCAGCGCCCTTGCCTGTATTTCGCCGTATATCCTCATGTACACGGCCGCCACTATCTTTGTATCCTGCGCAGCCATCTCAGCCATCTTTTCTATGGGGACCATGGTAATGGAAGGTACGTCTATGTTAATGTCTTTTCCAAGCAGCTGCGATAACGCCGTGGCCGCGCTTCCCGCGCCTATATTGCCAAGTTCTTTAAGGGCGTCCCGCTGGAATTCGCTTAATTTATTTTCCGCCATCTTATGCTCCCAGTATTTTTGCTACGGTCTCAAGCACGTTTGACTGTTCAAAAGGTTTTACGATGTAATCCTTGGCTCCCGCCTGTATAGCCTCTATGACCAGCGCCTGCTGGCCTATGGCGCTGCATATTAAAACATTCGCGGCCGGGAATTCAGCTATCACATTTTTTAAGACGTCAATGCCGCCCATCTCCGGCATAACCATGTCGGAAATCAGCATGTCCGGCTTAAGTTCTTTATATTTCGCTATGGCTTCGCGGCCGTTTCCGGCCTCCCCCACCACGTCATATCCTCCGGCTGTCAGGATGTTTTTAAGCATCATCCTCATAAACGCCGCGTCGTCAGCTATTAAGATCCTTTTTGCCATTGTAGTTCTCCTTTTAATTTTTTATTTATTTAGTCTCAACAATCTCAGTAGTCTCAATGGTCTCAAAAGTCAGTTCTAAATCTATTGAGATCACTGAGACTGCTGAGTCTACTGAGACTTCTTTTTTCTAAACCGCGTATTCCCCGCGCTCGCCGGTCCTTATCCTTATGACCTCCGCGACATCGGTTATGAATATCTTTCCGTCGCCTATCCTTCCGGTTCTGGTTATTTCTATTATTTTTTCAATAATTTTTTCCACTTCGTCGTCTTTCAGCACTATTTCTATTTTTACCTTGGGAAGGAACTCCACCGATACATCCTTGCCCTCAAGCACGTCAATTTTCCTTTTCTGAAAGCCATAGCCTTCGCAGTCCGATATGGTGATCCCGTTGACTCCCATTTCCACGAGTTCTTTTTTTATGGCTTCAAATTTTACCGGCTGAACTATGACTGTTACTTTTTTCATTTTATTTGCCGGTCCCCTGTTATTTTATGAGCTTTTTCCTGCTTGAAGAAGGAGAAAGCATGAGTTCTTTTTTCCACACTTCCACCATCCTTAAATTTTCCTGCGCCAGCCTTGCCATCTCCGTGTCGGGCGCTTTTTCCACGTATTTTTTCCACATATCAATGGCCTCGTCCCACCAGCCCTTCCACCTGTATACCTCGCCGAGCTTAAAATACACTTCCGCGAAGTCAGCGTTCATTTCAAGGGCTTTATGGTACTCGATGTCGGCTTCGTCCCACCATTCCTTTTTAAAATAGGCGTTGGCCAGGTTAAGATGCCCTTTGGCGTTTTTCGGGTCCTGAGATACGACGGTTATGAAGGCTTTTACGGCATTATCATAGTCGCCTGTGTCAAAATACACAGACCCTACGCTGTTTAATGCCTCGGTATTTCCGGGGCTTGCCGCAAGCACTTTCTTATATTCTACAATAGCCTCCTGCAATTGTCCAGTATTTCTGTACGCGTTGCCAAGATCGTAGGCGACTATGCTGTCCACCGGCGCCTCAGCCTGTTTTTCCCTTAATTTTTCAATGGTTTCCTTGAAAACCACGTCCTTTTTCTGCGCGGCATCCAGGTTCTTTTTTGCCACAGAATACTCCGGGTTGATTTTCAGGGCCTGCTCGAAGTATTTCTGGGCTTCCTTAAAAAAGTTCTTCTTATAATATGCTACCCCGAGGTTGTTATATGCCTTGTAATACTCCTTATCTATTTCCACAGCCTTTTGATATTCCTCTATGGCGCGGTCCACATTCCCCATGTTTTTAAAGGCCACGCCCATTGAATTATGCGCGACCGCGTTATTTGGCTGGACAGCTATGGCCTTCTGGTACTCTATTATGGCCTCCTCATTCCTGCCCTTGTCGGTTAAGACCAGGCCGAGGTAGAGGTTTATGTCCGGTTTCTTTATGTAATTCGGGAGCAGCTCGAGGGCTTTGCGCAGTTCGGTCACGGCCTCGTCATATTTTTTCAGTTTGTAGTATGAGACCCCCAGGAAATACCTTGCCTCGTCATCATAAGGCTCGGTCTCAAGGTGCTTTAAAAGAAGGGTGATGGCTTCCTCTATGCGCTCTTCCTTATAAAGGATTATTCCGCGCTCGAGTTCCACCCTGGTATACTCCGGGTTTTCCTCCTGTATGGCGTCAAGAACCGCCCTGGCCTTTTCAAATTCCTTCATTTCCCTGTAAGCTACGGCAATATTTACTTTTGCCTCCACCATGTCGGGTTTTAACTTTATGGTCTGCTTGAAAATTTCAATGGCTTCCTTGAGTATTCCTTTTTTTATGAGCAGCTCTCCGAAAAAGTTATAGTACTGGGGCTGTTTGGAATTGAAAGTAATGGCCGATTTTATCTGGGTGATGGCGTCATCAGTGTAGCCTTTGAGCTTATACACCTTCGCGAGGTTGAAGTAGGCTTCTTCCTTCCTTTTTCCGTCGTCCATCTTTTCGACTTCCTCGCCGCGTTTTAAGTTTGAGGCGGCGTTTGACTCGTAATAGTCGATGACCAGGGATTTGTTTGATTTGATGAATGAGGGGTTAAGTTCCACCGCGCGGTTATAGCATATGCCCGCGTCCTCGTCCTTGCCTGTTTCGCCGTAAACAAAACTTATGTTATAGTATGCCAGCGCGTATTCCTTGTTAAGCTGGATGGCCTTTTTCAGCTGTTCTTCCGCCTCGTCATAGGCCCCTTTTTTATAAAGCGTCTCGCCAAGGTTGTTCCTTAACTCCGCGTAATTCGGGAATTTTTTCATGGCTTCCCTGAAAACTTTTTCAGCCAGGTCGTAATCCCCCATATTCTTGTAAATTACTCCCAGAAGGTTCTGCGCCATTAAGTGCTCGGGGTTGAGCTCGAGCGCCCTCTTTAACGACTTTACCGCGCTTTCATAATCGCCCGTGTAGCACAGCGACTTTCCAAGGTTGAAGTTCGCCTCAGGGTCCGAAGGATAAAGCTGTACCGCCTTCCTGTACGCGGATATTGCCCTGTCGTAAATGCCGGTCTGCTTATTGACTGCTTTTAAATTTCCCTGCGCCTGTCCGTATGACGGGTTTATAGTCAGCGCTTTTTTGAACTGCTCGATGGCTTCCTGATACATTCCCTTGGAATAATAATATACGCCCACATTATTAAGCTCTATGGCGTCATTTTCAGACTTTGATTCCTTTGAAGGCGTTTTGTCCGGTTTTTCCATGCTTACCTGCCTTCAAAAAGGATTTCCGGCTTTATTAGGGTTATTACCCCGTCGCCGTCCTTTATCAGCCCGGCGATGTATTTTCTGTCTATGGTAAAGGTGTATTTTGTGATATTGGCAAAATCCGACGACTGGTAATTCTTTACGTTTATGACTTCATCCACTAAAACACCCATCAGGTCCTTTTTGCCGTCTATAATTATTATCTTTGAGTTTTCTGTTATGGCGTCTTCCCTGTTGAAAATTTTCTTATTAAGGCTGACTACCGGGATGACATCCTCCCGAAGCGACATCATGCCCAGGATGTAGTCCGGCAGGTTCGGAAGGGCGGATATTTTTTTGTATTTTATAATTTCCCTGGCGTATATGATCTCTATTCCGAATTTTTCATTATTAACCTCGACCACCACCACGAGCATACCCTTTAAGACGTTTATGATGTTCTCTTCCCTGACATAATGCTTTGATATGAGGATTTTCCCCAGGGGCTCGCCTGTCGAGTGCTGTTCCAGCAGGCATTCTTTCAGCTGCTCGTTTGTTATAAATCCCGCCTGTATTAGGAGTTCGCCCAAACTCTTGTCCTGTTTTTTATAAAGTTCCATTCATTTCCCCCTGCAATTTAAAACCTGACTTTAAACTCAGCCGAGCAGTTTCAGATTCTTTTTTATTATCTCGTTCTCCGGGTATATCTTAAGCGACTTGTTCCAGTTTTCCTTGGCCTTTTCCGGGTTGGATTCCTTCATATATATGTTCCCCAGCTTGTAGAACATGTCCGCGCTTTCCCTGCCGGCCTCTATGGCCTTTGAGAAATATTCCTTCGCTTCCTTATACATTATTTTTTTATAGTATATCTGCCCCATATTCTCATATATCGCGGGGTCGTCTGATTTTGTTTCCATGGCCTTTTTGTATTCGGCGAGGGCGTCGTCGAGCTGGTCCTCTTCCATGTATATGAACCCGAGGGCTTTATGCGTTTCCGCGTCCGCGCTCCCGAGCTCGGCTACCTTTTTATATTCCTCAAGCGCTTCTTTTTTTCTGCCGAGCCTGGAGTACACTTCCCCAAGGATTATGAATATTTCCGAATTTTTAAACTTGTTTTTCTTGGCTATCTCCAGCTGCGTTATGGCCTTTTCGTTCTGCCCGCTTTCAAAATACAGGACCCCCAGGTTAAAAGCCACAGCGGTATCCCTGGGATTTATCTTAACGGCCTTGTCATAATGCTCTATGGCCTTGTCAAACTGCTTTAATTCCCTGTAAACATTTCCAAGCATGGAATTAATGCCGGGGCTTTTAGGGTTTGCCTTTACGACTTTCTCGTATTCCACCGCTGCTTCGGCGTATTTTTTCTCGGATTCAAATATATAGCCGAGCTTGAAAATAAGCTCCATATTAGCCGGTTCCTTTTCTATCATCTTCCTGTACTCGGCCTCGGCCTCGGCGTTTTTTCCCATCTTCACGTACAGGTCTGCCAGCGCGTGCCTTAAGGCTGAGTCTGTAGAGTTGATCTCAAGCCCTTTTTTATACTGCACCAGAGCCTTGTCAAAATTGGCCATGTTCGCGTATAATTTTCCGAGTTTCATTATTACCTCGGCGTTCATGGGATTGATCTTGAGGGCTTTTTCATATGAGTTTATGGCCTGGTCATATTCGCCTTTATAAACGTAGGCGTTAGCCAGGTGCTTTAGTACCTCTGCGTCGTCAGCGTTTATGCTGAGGGCCTTTTCAAATTCTTTTATGGCCTGGTCATAGCGCTTGCTCATGGCAAAGGCCAGCCCGAGATTTATGTGGTCCTGTACTGTGTCCATTATATTTTCCTGAATATCCTTTCCTTAATATTTATACATTCAAAATTATTCCTGTGTTCCATGAGCATGGTCTCGGTCTTTCCCAGGTACAGTACCGCGCCCTCCTTCATGGAATCATAATAGTGCTGTAACACCGTTTTTTGCAGTTCCCTCGTAAAATAAATGATGACATTCCTGCAGAAAACCAGGTTAAAAAAATCCTTTTTGTACGGTTCCATCAGGTTATGCTTAAAAAACAGGATGTTTTTGCGTATCCTCTGCGTAACGGAATATTTTTTTCCGTCAAAATCAAAATATTTTCTCTTACGTGACTCCGCTATGTTGTCCAGGGTCCTGCCTTCGTACTTGCCTTCAAGGGCCCTGCGCAGTATTTCATCGTCTAAGTCCGTGGCATAAATCTCATATCTCAGGTTTTTCAAACCGAGCCGCTCCGCTGTCTCCTCTATGGAAATGGCAATCGAGTAAGGCTCCTCGCCTGAGGAACATCCGGCGCTCCACACCCTTAAGTCGGTCTTTCCGCCGGCTAAAAGTTCCGGCAGTATGACATTCTCAAGTTCCACGAAGACTTCTGGGTCCCTGAAGAACTGCGTTACGTTTATCGTCAGCTTATCCAAAAGTATGTTCAGTTCGTTCTTGTTTTTTTCCATCACCGCGAGGTAGTCGGTGTACGTGTGGGCGTTAAGCGCCCTCATCCGCACCGCCAGCCTTCGTTTCAGGTAATTTTCCTTGTACTGCGTGACATCTAGGAATTTTTCCTTCAATATCAGCGCCTTAATATTATTAAACGCGGTTAACTCATCCATCAGTTTACCGGCCCTGCGCCGGTAATATTATGTAATGCCGCTTCCTGCGTGTTTTCTTCCTTTATTATCCCGAGGAAGACATCCACTATCTGCCTGTCAAACTGCGTCCCGGAGCAGCGTTTCAGCTCATTAATGGCCTCATCCCTTGTGCGCGCTTTCCTGTAGGGGCGGTCCGCCACCATCACCGAGTACGCGTCCGCAATCGAGCAAATTCTGGACCCCAGCGGGATGCTGTCCCCCTTTAGCTTCTTTGGGTAGCCTTTGCCGTCAAAATGCTCGTGATGGTGCATAACAAGCGGGAGTATCTCCCCGAATATGTCCATCCTGTCCAAAATGTGCACGCCCTCTTCCGGGTGCTTTTTTATGATGTCAAATTCCTCAGCCGTAAGCTTGTCGGGCTTGTTAAGTATGGCGCTGCTTATGTTTATCTTTCCTATGTCATGCAGGAGGGAGGCGTATTTTATCATTTCCCTTTCCTCATCAGGCAGGTTCATTTTTTCCGCGATTTTTACGGCGTACTTCATGGTGGCCAGCGAGTGGCCGTGCGTCTCGTGGTCCTTGGTATCTATGGCCAGGGCGAGGGCTTCTATGATGCGCTCGTAATTTCCCGACATCTTTTTAAGGAGTTCCTGCTTTTCCATTATGACAAATATCTGCGCGCTGAAAAATTCGGCTATGTATATGTCGCTGTATGAGAACTCATTTCCCTTGTAAAGCACAGCGATGTCCCCGGCTTTTCCCTTTTCATTGACCGGCATTATGATGGCGTACCCGTCGCTGACGCTCTTTATGAATCCGGCTTCATTTGCGGGAAGGTTTTTCTCCGACAAACAGAGTACACTCTCAATTTCAGCTTCAGGCTCTATGACCCTCTCCTGGTATTTTCCCGCGGAGAGCGTGAGCTTTAACTTTCCTTCCGGGGCGTTTTCACCGGTATAAACCAGCACCTGGTCGGCGCCTGTCAAGTTTGATACATTGCGCGCGAATAGAGCGAGCAGTTCGCTCCTTGTTATCCCTTTTTTTATCTCGCGTACCATGTCATGGCCAAGCATGAACGAATTTATTACTTTGTTTACAAAAGCTTTTTCCTCGGGATTTGAATCCTTCTGAACCGGAGCATTGCTTCCTATCTTAAGCCTGTCCGCAAGCACAGAAAGAGCTGAAAAAACCGCTATATTTAAAACCATGCTCTGGACGCCCATAGCGGTGTGGAGCGAGTAAAAAGTAAAATTAAAAAGCAGCGACATGAAAACCCCGTTAACCCACCCTCCGTTAAAGGAAATGAGCGAGGCGGCCAGGCCCGCTGCCAGGAAAATATAACTGCTGTTTATCCTGGTAAAACTTACGGCAAGAAGTGTTACGAATATTCCGCACAAAATGAGCACGCTTTTCTTGCTGCCAAATTTCATTTTTTACCTCTCTATATGGTGGTTGCGGTTTCCGCCGGAAAAGGGCCCGGCGGTTGTTTTATTTGGTCTTTACCAGGTCCCCGACTTTTATTACATCAGTCTGGCCGCTTATGATGCCTACCGAGGAACTCCTCATGGTATTTATGACCATGACTTTTCCTATGGTGTTATATTTTTTCATGGCGCCGGTTTCCTTGTCCTCGGAGAGCCTTACCACGGTCAGGATATCCCCGGGGGCGATCCCGTCCTTAAGTCCCCTGTCTATGTAAACAACGTCCTTGTTATTGATGCCCTGGGTTCCGCCGTTTACGCTTATGATGAACCCTTCCAGCGGCTGCGGTTTTTTCTTTATCTTTGTGATAAGCTTGTTGTAATAATCCTTGAGTTCTTTCCTGATCTTAATCTTAAAATTATTTCCGGCAGGTTCGTAGGTCTTTGTGAGTTTTGCCTTCCATATGTTGTCATCGGCGTCCGCGCTGCCCCTGACTTTCCCTACCGCGACGATCTTTATCTTTTTCCCCATATTTTCGTCTGTCATGGGGTTTATAACCGATTCCGAGTCGTCATAGACTATGAATTCAGTCCCTTTTTTAACGCCTTTACCCACGGTGAGCTTTATGTATACGTTATCGCCGGCCGCGAGTATTTCCCTGCCGTCAAGCGAATATACTATTCCGTCTTCCTTGAAGTTGTCTGATATGAACCCGCCCCTCTCAACCATCACATATCCCGTGCTTTCCATCTTTCCTTTTTTCTCATCTTCCATGAGTATGATCCCGCCGTTTTCCTCTTCGGCTGACTCGGGTTCAAATGTCATTGTCACGTCGCCGTTGTCGGTTTCTTCCTGTTGCGCGGGTTTTCTTTTTGTTAATATATATTTTTCAAGTTCTTCCATGGATGTTTCCCCTGGCGAGAGTATAACCACGCCTTCATCATCTGCTTTATATGATGTATCAACTTCAACTTTTTCGGTTACAGTGGGTATTGTCGTAGGTGCGGCAGTTGCTTCAGCAGTGGCTTCGGCGGTCGGTTCAACTGTGGTTTCAACAGTTGATACGGCAGTAGGTTCAACCGTAGCTTCAACAGTGGCCGCGGCAGTTGCTTCAGCAGTGGCTTCAGGAGACGCGGTAATGGCAGCGGCTTCGGCAGCCGCAGCAGCTTCATCCGCGGCAAATAAAAAGGCGGGTATAAATAATGAAATGGTTAATAATGCCGGAAATAAGAAATTTTTCTTCATTTTTCCTCCTGCTTAAAAGCCTTATTTAAGTTCCATGATTTTATATTTTATATCATTAACATTCGCCGCGTCCGGATAAGTATCGACATATTTCTGGTAAATGTCCCTGGCAGCGGCGGTCTTAAGCCGCAGTTCCAGTATCCTTGCCTGTGTTAACATAAACTCAGGAAGATATTTTGATTTTTCCTCGTACCTTTCATTGAATTTGCTTATGAGCTCAAGGCACCTGTCGTATTTTCCGGTAAAATCCATGTACCTGATGTTGAAAGCTGCTGCGTCTTCGAGGTCTGTCCCCTTCATTTTTTCCACGGAATATTTTTCCAACATCTGGCTTACGTTTTCAGAACCGATGAGAAAATAACCCGCTAACGCCAATACAATACCCGCTGTAATGAAAATTCCTTTCATATATACCTCCAAAAATGTAAATATAGAGACACTTAGTCCATCTTAATTTTATCATTTTACAGGTATTTTGTCAATTTTTAATATGGGTGTTCTACGGATTATTCAAGTGAATAACACATAAATGTATTTTTTGCTTTTTATAAATGGGGATTCTCCATTGCCCTCATATTTTTTTTACCTTTTATCATGCAGAAATGTAGGGGCCGCCAGGCGGGGAGATGACTTTTTTGAAGAAGCTTACGGGAAATGAGGCCTGCCATCAAATATACTGTGAACCAAACAAGCTGTCCGGTAGGATACAAACAGACCATATATCAAAACCTCAAGTTATTTATGCTATCAACTATGTCTGCTATGAAACCGTCAGCTAATTCAAAAAATCACTCCCCGCCTGGCGGCCATACGCGGGTATGGTATCAATCCGGCATATCAACAGAGTTACCCGCGCCGGAGAAGGGGTAAACCCCTTCTCTACAAATAAAAAAGCCCGGCGGTTGTCCGCCGGGCTTTTTTCTGGTATATGGTTGGCTTATGCTGATACTACGTTAGCAGCCTGCGGTCCCTTTGCGCCTTCTGTGACGTCAAAAGTAACTTCCTGGCCTTCTTTTAAGGTCTTGAAGCCGTCGCCCTGGATTGCTGCGTAGTGCACAAACACGTCTTTTCCGCCTTCCTGTTCGATGAAGCCATAACCTTTCTTGTCATTAAACCATTTCACTTTTCCCTTCGGCATAACTAAAACCTCCACTAGATTAAAAAATTCTTGTAGAACGAATCCTACAAATTGTGCGGTCATAATAGCACATTGCCCTTTTAAGTCAATAGCTAAAAACGATTGGGGATTGACGGGTAAGTTGCAAGTTTTAATGCACCACTCCCTGAATCCCACACATTTTTCTTGTAGCATTTTGAATTATCATGTCGTTGGCTGTTTTGTATCCAAATATCCCTCTGGGATAGTTGTTTATCCAATTTTGGGCCTTTTTTACCGTTTCTACAGACACTTCCCCTATATCCGTCCCTTTAGGTACGAACCGCCTTATTATGCGGTTTGTATTCTCGTTGGTTCCTCTTTCAAAAGAACTGAAAGGATGCGCGTAATATAGCATGGTCCTTTTTGTCCCTGGCTTTAATTTACTCTCTTCAAGGGTTCTCCAATCGAGAAACTCCGAACCGTTGTCTGCGGTTATCGTCTTGAATATCCTGGCAAACAAACCGCCATAAGTCCTTTCGAGTCCAGTCAACGCCTTGTCCACTTCTTCGACCTTGCAACAGTTCATCTTAATTATTATTTCCTGTCTTGTCATACGTTCGCTGATTGTCAGAAGACATGCTCTTGTCCATTTAATACCCTTAACAACATCTATCTCCCAGTGACCATACTCCGTTCTTTCGTTTGCCGCCTTTGGTCTTTCTTCTATGCTCTTGAAAAGCCTGCTTCTATTTACTTTTCCGACCTTCCGATACTTCTTTTTACGCCTTCCTCCATATACCAGTTCTGCTTCTCCAACACCTGCAAACACACCGGAATGTATATAATTGTAAACTGTCTTTATGCACAGATATGTCTTAAACCCCAGCTTGGTTCGCATTATTTCGCCTATTACTGCTGCCGGCGAATACTTATCCTGCGTTATCTTCCGTTCTATATGCCTGCTTAGTTCGTGGTCAAACCCGATCTTTAACGGGCGTCCTTTGTTCTTTTGTTTTTCATCATAGTCCAGCTGTCCATGATCGGCCCTATATACCAATCTCTCTTTGAGTTCCCAATCCGTCTGTATTACAGAACCTCTTTTTATCTCACGATTTATCGTGCTTGGGTCTCTTCCAAGTTGTTCGGCTATCTCACGCCCAGTACACTTCTTATCGCGCAGAGCCTCAATCTGGTACCGTTCTTTTAAACTTAAATACTTGTTTTTCCTGTCCCTTGTGGTAATCTTGACTTGTCCCATCATTCACCTCGTGTTTTTTATGGTGTCTTCGCAAACAACATAATAACACAAGTGCTTGGTGGGACTTTTTATTTACTCAGATGGTGCATTTCATCTTACACTTTTTAGATTGGGGATTGACGATTGTCAATTGTCGATTAAAAACATGGTTTTATGCTGAATTACCCGCCTTGGGCGATTCGTGAATCGCCCCTACAAATTCGATTTATACAACAACTAAAACTACGGTATGCAAATCACCCACTAACACGGTTTGTCTGCCCTTGTAGGGGCGATTCACGAATCGCCCAAACGGTATACAAATCACCCACAACACGCTTTGTCTGCCCCTGTAGGGGCGATTCACGAATCGCCCAACGGCTTTACCGGCTTGTTAGGATTGTACTCATCCTCATGCCATAAATACGGATTGTTATAAATATACTCCGTAATCTCACCATATGATTTTTCGTTCCGTATAATATGCTCAAAATAATCCTTCTGCCAGACTTTCCCGCCAGAAGTACCACGCATTTTGTTAATAGCTTTTGCTGTATTCATTTTTAAAAATCCTATTGTCTTAGGCAAAGTCATCTGCCGTCTTGCATTCATCCCTTGTAGGGGCGATTCACGAATCGCCCCACGCAGCTGTATTATAAAATGGACGTGGTTTGGCATGATGACGTAGGATTCAAGACTTGACCCGGGATACCGGCTTGGCAGGTTTTTAAGTGTGTCTTTAACGGTTCTTCCGTTTGAGTTTAGTTCTATTATCCCGTCCTTAACATCTCCTAAAACGCATAACCTGTCCTGCGTGCAGATTGTGATGTAATAGGCATGCCCTGAGGAATAATCATAATCCTTTATTCGTATGGAACGCCTGTGGTGGATTTTTGGGTTGTAAGTCATCAACATCCCTCATATGCTGATTTAAGGCCTTGGTTTGGGCGATTCGTGAATCGCCCCTACAATGACAACAGCAGAACATATTTGTGTGACAATTCACGAATTACCCAAACACCAACAACAACAGGACGCCCTTGTAGGGGCGATTCACGAATCGCCCACATAACGAACGACAACAACAAATATTAGATTGCTTTCTCTTTCTTTACAATCTCCATAACCTTATTAAACACATCCGCCTTATCCATCAACTCAAAATCCTTATCCCTTCTCATCTTCATTTCCACTTTCCCGTCCTTAAAATTCTTCTCCCCCACGACCACGCGCAGCGGGAAGCCTATCAGGTCCGAGTCCTTGAACTTAACCCCGGGCGATATGTCCCGGTCGTCCATTATTACGTCTATGCCGGCTTCCTTTAACTTCGTGTATATTTCTTCGGCGTATTTCATGCCTTCCTCGTATTTTACGTTTACCGGTATCACATTCACTTCATACGGCGCGATGGCCATGGGCCAGATTATGCCGTTTTCGTCGTTGTTTTGCTCTATGGACGCGGCCACGACCCTTGATACTCCTATGCCGTAGCATCCCATTACCATTTCCTGGGTTTTGCCTGTCTCGTCCAGGTATGTGGCTTTCATGGATTTGGAATATTTGTTGCCCAGGAAGAATACGTGGCCCATTTCTATTCCTTTTTGTTCCTGCAGGGTGCCGCCGCATTTGGCGCAGGTGTCGCCTTTGCCCGCTTTGGCAAAATCCGCTATCAGGTTTTCCTGGTAGTCCCTTGTTTTGTTTACGCCCGTATAGTGGTAGTCCGTTTCGTTCCCGCCTGTTACCGTGTTTTTTAATACCGCGGCTGTTTCGTCTATGGCAAGCCTTATTCCTTTTTCCCTTAAGCCTATGGGCCCGGCAAAGCCTACCGGCGCGCCTGTTTTTTCCAGGATTTCCTCGGGTGTGGCCAGCCTTATTTCATTCGCGCCCAGCGCGTTTTTTAATTTTACTTCGTTGATTTCCCTGTCCCCTCTGATTACCGCCCCCGCCATCTTGGTTCCGTTTACAATGTACAGAATTGTCTTGGCGGTGTCCTCAGGTTTCTTTCCAAGGAACGCGGCAAGTTCTTCAACCGTCTTTATATTCGGGGTATGGACCTTTGTCAGCGGTTCTTCAGCGGCTGTCTGCTGTTCCGGTTTTTTTGACACTGCTTTTTCAAGGTTCGCGGCGTATTCGCATTTGTCGCAGTATACTATTGTGTCTTCTCCGGTGTCGGCTAAGACCATGAATTCCGAGGATAAATTTCCGCCTATGGCGCCCGAGTCGGCCTCAACCGGCCTGAATTTGAATCCTATGCGCTTGCATATCCTGACATATGTCTCAAACATGGTTTTATAGCTTTCCATCGCGCCTTTTTCATCGCGGTCAAAGGAGTAGGCGTCTTTCATCATGAATTCGCGCGAACGCATTACTCCGAAACGCGGCCTTATCTCGTCGCGGAACTTAACCTGTATCTGGTAGAGGTTCTGCGGGAGCTGCTTGTATGAATTGACTTCCCTGCGGATTAAATCGGTTATGACCTCTTCGTGCGTGGGCCCGAGCGCGAATTCATTGTTGTGCCTGTCTGTGATCCTCATAAGTTCTTTGCCATAAACGTTCCATCTGTTTGTTTCCTTCCATAGTTCGGCTGGGGAGAGCACAGGCAAAAGCACTTCCTGCGCGCCGGCGCGGTTCATCTCTTCGCGTATGATGGCTGTTACCTTTGATAATGATTTAAACCCGAGCGGCATCCAGTCGTATACTCCCGCCCCGAGTTTTTTTATCATGGCCGCGCGCAGCATATATTTGTGGGCGACGGTTTCCGCTTCTTTCGGCGTTTCGCGGAGGGTATTAATAAGGGCTTTTGACCAGCGCATGTGAGGCTCCTTAAAATAAAATTTTTGAGACAAGAGACAAGAGATTGGAGACAGAAGTAAACCGAAAAACGACTCTTTTGCTGCCGTTGTTTTTCCTTACTCCTGGCTCCTATCTCTTGTCTCTTAAACTCTTCTTAAGTTCTTTACTAAACTCCTTCAACAGCACAGCCTTCTTCACTTTCTTTATTATCTTTCCTTTCTTAAATATCAGCCCTATTCCCCTGCCTCCTGCCACTCCTATGTCCGCGTGGGAAGCTTCGCCGGGGCCGTTGACTGAGCAGCCCATAACAGCCACTTTCAGGGGTTTTTCCACGTTCATTGTCATCTTCTCCACGTCATGCGCCAGTTTTATCACGTCTATCTCTGTCCTTGCGCACGTGGGGCACGAGATGATATCCACGCCCCTCTTCCTTTTATTTAGCGCGTCGAGTATCCTGTACGCCACATATATTTCCTTTTCAGGCTCCGCAGTAAGCGAAACCCTCATGGTATCGCCGATACCCTCATTTAAAAGCAGCGCGAGGCCGGCTGATGATTTTATAACGCCGCCAAGTTCCGTTCCCGCCTCGGTAATCCCTATGTGTGTGGGATAATCGCGCAGCTTTGAAAAAAGTTTGTACGCTTCAAACGTGGTGAGTATGTCGGAGGCTTTAAGCGATACGACAATGTCGGAAAATTCCAACCGTTCAAAGAACTCAATATGTTCCATAAGCGAACCAACCATGGTGTTTGCGGTTTTGTTTCCACTTTCAATTTTCAGTTTTAAATTTTCAGCTGCCTTTAGCGATCCTGAATTCACTCCCACCCTTATGGCGCATTTGTATTTCTGCGCCGCTTCTATGACTGCCTGCACTTTTTCAGCCGCGCCGATATTTCCCGGGTTGATCCTTATCTTGTCCGCCCCGTTCTTCATGGACTCTATGGCAAGCCTGTAATCGTAATGGATATCCGCCACGAGAGGTATTTTAATTTTTTTCTTAATGTCTTTAAGCGCCTGCGCCGACTCCATGTCAGGTATGCCGCAGCGCACTATCTCACAGCCGGCGGAAGTTAGCCGCTGAATCTGCGCGACAGTAGCCTTCACGTTGGCAGTCTTTGTATTCGTCATGGACTGCACCGCGATGGGATTCCCCCCGCCTATGGTAACTTTTCCGATCTTTACTTTATTTGTCATTCATCTTCCGCCTGGTTTTGTATTTATTCCGCATTCCGCAATCGCCAATCCGCATTATCCTTTTATAAGCCTCATTATATCGCTGTACGTCACAAACAGTATCAGCACTATGACAAGGGCCCAGCCTATTTCCATCATTATCTCCTGCGCTTTTAAAGGCACTGCTTTTCCCGTGATTGCTTCCACCAGGAACATTACTATGAGCCCGCCGTCGAAAGGAATAAGCGGCAGGAGGTTGAAAAGCGCTAGGTTGATGTTAATGATGGCGATTAACAGCAGCAGGTTTATAAGCCCTGTCTTTGCCACCTTATAGGCTATCTGAGCCACGCCTATGGGGCCGGCTATGTCAGGCTCTATTTTGCGCGCTATCATCTTATATATGGATTTTACGGTTATCTCTGTAAAGAACCACGCCTGCTTTGCCCCTTTTTCCAGGGCTTTTACCGGGCCGTAATGCTCCTTGGTATAGTTTCCAAGCGGTGATATGCCTATCTGATATGTCTCTATTTTTTTCTTTTCCTCGTCCTCGGTAATCACCATCTTCGGCGAGAGGCGCACTTCCACTGTCCCTGTCTTCAGCGTTTTATCCGCCCTTTCCAGGGTCATTTTAATTTCTTTTCCTTTTGAGGATTGTATCGCGGCGGTAAAGTCTTCCCAGTATTTTATCTCTTTGCCGTCTATTTTTTTGATTATATCGCCTTTTTTCATCCCGGCGGCTTCCGCGGGAAAGCCTTTTTTTAATTCCTCAACCACGGGAAGTATCGTCAGCGGCGTAATCCCGAGGATCGGTTTCATTTTCTTATCCTTTAATATATCCTCGCTCTCCTCCATAACAGGCTTTAGGGTAAACTCAATGGCTTTACCTTCGCGGTTCACCGAAATTTTTACCGGTTCCCCTTTTGTGGCTGATATGAACTCCGATATCTGGTTCCAGTAGAGCACCTTCTCGCTGTTTATTCCTGTAATGATATCCCCGCGTTTTAACCCGGCTTCATATGCGGGGTAGCCTTTTTTAACGTCGTCAATGACCGGCTTTAATGAATCCGTGCCGAAAAGAAATACTATCCACATGAGGAATACCGCGAAGATGGCGTTTTGTATTACCCCGGAAACCGATATAACTATTTTTTTCCACGGCGCCTGTTTTAAGAACGCGCGGTCCCCTATGGCCTCTGCTTCCTCAGGATTTTCCCCCGCCATCTTTACGTAACCGCCCAGGAAGAAAAACAGGGCTATTAAGTATTCTGTGTCGCCTTTTTTAAAAGAAGCAATCTTGGGCCCCCAACCTATGGCGAATTTTTCGACTTTTACCCCGAGCCTTTTTGCGGCCACAAAATGGCCCAGCTCATGGACAAATATTGTCAGGCCTATCGTTATTATTATGTACAGTATCTCAACCATTTATCATCTCCTCCACGCTTGCGCGGGCCAGAAGGTCCGCTCGCAGCACTTCATCTATTCCCGGCTTCTTCACGGTTTTATGCGATTCCATAGTCTTCCTCACATAATACGGTATTTTATCAAAAGCAATTTTTTTATTTAGGAAATTATTCACGGCTGCCTCGTTCGCGCCGTTCATGACAGCGGGCATAGTGCCGCCCGTCTTTCCCGCGGATAAAGCAAGCTCAAAGCACGGAAACTTCTTGAAGTCCACTTTGAAAAAATCCAGCCTTGCTATTTCTGAAAAACTCATGGGCTTTATGACGCCGGCGCGCCTGCCCGGATATGTCAGCGCGTAAAGTATAGGCAGCCTCATGTCAGGGTGCGACATCTGCGCCATGATGGAGCCGTCTATGTACTCCACCATGGAGTGAATGATGGACTGCGGGTGTATGACGACGTCTATTTTTTCAAAGGGCAGGCCGAAGAGGTAATGCGCTTCTATGACTTCCAGCCCCTTGTTCATCAGTGTGGATGAGTCTATGGTGATTTTTTTTCCCATTTTCCATGTCGGATGGTTTAAGGCCTGCTCAGGCGTGATGTGCTTTAACCCTGAAGCCTTTAAATTTTTAAACGGGCCGCCTGAAGCTGTGATGATGAGCCTTTTTACGTTTTCAACATCATTGCCCTGAAGGCACTGGAATATGGCGCTGTGCTCCGAGTCCACGGGTATTATTTCGGCGCCGTATTTTTTTACTTCGTTTAACACTATGGAACCGGCCATTACCAGGGATTCCTTGTTTGCCATGGCAATGCGCTTTCCAGCGCGCGCCGCCGCCATTAAAGGGACTATGCCGACGGACCCGACAAGCCCGAGCAGTATGAGGTCAGCTTCTTTTAACGAAGCTATCTCCATCAATCCGTTAATGCCGTTTAAGACTTTTGTGGATTTGTTGGCCTTTTTTATGATGTTATTATTCTCAGGGTTTGTTATGACGGCGTATTTCGGCCTGTATTTTTTTACCTGTTTTGCCAGTTCCACAACGTTTTCGTTTGCGGATAACGCCAGCACCTGATAATCCTTAAGCACGGTGTCAAAAAGGTCAAGCGCCGACTTTCCTATGGACCCGGTGGAACCGATGATTACCACTTTTTTCATAAGTCATCCTTGGTAATATTGGATATTGGATATCGGATATTAGATATATGGCTTAAACCGCCGGTTTTATATCTAATATCCTATATCGTATATCAAATATTGTATAGTTTATATCTAATATCGCATATCGTATATCCAATATAACCTGCTAAAACAACTTCGTCACAAAAACAGCATACAAAAACAGCACTGGCGCGTTAAACATTGCCGAGTCTATCTTATCCAGGACCCCGCCCATCTCGGGCAGAAGGTTTGATGAGTTTTTTACGCCGCAGAACCTCTTTAATAAAGAGGCGCTTAAGTCGCCGAGCTGGCCAACAACTGAGAGCAGGACTGAAAGTATTATAAGGTGAATCATCGTATTTGGCCCGAAGAGGTCCTTCGGCAGCCATGTTAGCCCTACAATGATGACCGTTATCATGCTCACTATTACCCCGCCGACGCAGCCTTCTATTGTTTTACCTTTTGAAATTTCAGGTATAAGTTTGTTCTTTCCGAAAAACGAACCGGCAAAATACGCCCCGCCGTCATAGACAAGTGTATAAAGAAATAGCAGGAACGTCATGTAATACCCGTGATCCATCATTCTCAGTTTCAGCCCGAATATACCCAGGGAGGAAATATAAATTAAAGGCAGGTATGTGGCCCCGATACGCGTAAAATTCATTTCATTCCTTGATAAAACAGCAAGGGTGAATATCAGTATCATAAATACTGCCCAGCCGTATAGTATGGCCGCGTCCATTTTTAGCAGCGTCATCGCGTAAATGTAAAGGCCGAAAATAACCCCGGCCCAGTCGTAGGGTTTTAATTCCTTTGCCCTCAGCATCGAATACACTTCTGTCAGGGCCCATGTAAGCGCCACTATCATTACTCCGATTAACGGCCAGGGGTTGGTGTTAAAAAGAATGAAAGCAAATATGGGTACTATTATAAGGGAGAGTATCAGCCTTGTTTTCATGACGCGGTAACGCCTCCGAATCTTCTTTCGCGCGCGCTGAAATTCTCAAGCGCGGCAAGGAGTTCTTTTTTTCTGAAATCGGGCCAGAGCACATCTGTCACATATATCTCCGAATAGGCAATCTGCCACAGCAGAAAATTTGATATCCTCATCTCCCCGCTGGTCCGGATAAGAAGGTCAGGGTCAGGCATCCCCTTTGTGTAAAGATGGCCTGATATTGTCTCTTCATTTATATCTGATATTTTTATCCTGCCTTTTTTTGCCTTTGCGGCTATGTCGCGCACGGCCTTTGTAATTTCCCTTTTTGACCCGTAATTCAGGGCGAGCACGAGTTTAAGTCCGGTATTTTTTGATGTGGCTTTTTTCACGGAATCTAGTTTTTTTGTGACTTTCGCGGGAAGCCTGTCTATGTCGCCGATGGTTAAAAGGCGGACGTTGTTTTTCATCATTGTCTTTTTTTCATTGTCGAGGTGGCTGGATAAAAGATCCATGAGGAATCCCACTTCCTTTTCCGGCCTTTTCCAGTTTTCGGTGGAGAAAGCGTATAAAGTGAGGTATTTTACCCCGAGCTCGGCGCAAGCTTCGGTGATGGCCTTGACAGATTTTGCCCCTTCCTTATGGCCTAGCACCCTGGGAAGGTTCCTTTTATTGGCCCATCTGCCGTTACCGTCCATGATGATGGCAATGTGGGCCGGGACTTTCATTTTTTTATCCATTATCATCCAATCATGCGCTTGCGGATCGCAGATTGCGGTTTGCGGATCTTGCAGTTTATATCCGATATCCGACATCCGATATCCGACATGTATTTTATATGGTCATTAATTCTTTTTCTTTGTCCTTTACTATGTTGTCTATGTTGAGTATGTGCTTATCCGTGGCTTTTTGTATGTGTGTTTCGGCGAGCTTTAATTCGTCCTGTGATATTTCCTTGTTCTTCTCCTGGTCCTTAACCTTTTCATTAAAATCCCTGCGTATGTTGCGGAGGTCCACTTTTGACTCTTCCGACATCTTTTTAACTTTTTTTACGAGATCTTTCCTGGTCTCTTCCGTTAAATCCGGGAACCTTACCTTCAGCGAATCTCCCGTATTGACAATGGAGAGTCCAAGGTTTGCTTCCATGATGGCTTTTTCAAGGTCCTTTACCACGCCTTTGTCCCACGGCTTGATGTCGAGGGTCTTTGCCTCAACCACTGAAATGGCCGCGACCTGGTTTATCGGCATGGGGTTGCCGTAGTACATTACGCGCACGCCGTCTAAAACCGCGGCGCTTGCCCTGCCTGTCCTGATATTTGAAAGTTCTTTCTGAAAAACCTCGGTTGTTTTTTTCATTTTTGTTTCAAGCTCGGCGAATACTTTATCCATGATTCCCTCCAGGAGATTATTGAATGATCGTCCCTATTTTCTTTCCGTTAACCACCTTCTGAATATTGCCTTTTTCCTTAAGGTTGAAAATAATTACCGGTATCTTGTTGTCCATGCAAAGCGATATGGCCGTCGAGTCTATGACCTGAAGGTGCTGGTTTAAGACGTCGATGTATTTTAAGGTGTCGTATTTTTTCGCGGTTTTGTCTTTTTCCGGGTCGCCCGTGTAAACGCCGCCGACTTTGGTGGCTTTAAGCACGACTTCGGAGCCTATCTCAATGGCGCGCAGCGCTGCCGCCGTATCCGTGGTGAAGTAAGGGTTTCCGGTGCCTCCGGCGAAGATAACGACGCGCCCTTTTTCGAGGTGCCTCTGCGCCCTGCGGCGTATGAATGGCTCGGCTATTTTCTGCATTTCAATGGCGGATAATACCCTGGTCTTTACGCCCATCTGCTCGAGCACGTCCTGGAATGCCATGGCGTTTATGACGGTGGCGAGCATGCCCATATAATCGCCGACCACGCGGTCTATCTTGAAATTTTTTCCCCTGCCGCCGCGGAAGATGTTCCCGCCGCCTATTACGAGGGCTATCTGGACCCCCTGTTTGTGCACTTCTTTTATTTCTTCAGCTATGGAATACACAGTATCATAATCGATGCCCGAGCCTTTTTCCCCGCCAAGCGCTTCGCCGGAGATTTTCAGCATGATTCTCTTGTACTTTTTTGTTTTTCCCATACGCGGCCCCCAGTTGGTTTAACAAAATTAAGTTCGGAGTTCGGGGTTCGGAGTTCGGAGTTCAACATAAACAACCGCATTAGTTCGGTTAATTATGTCAACTCCGAACTCCGAACTTTACCCTCCGCACTGACTTTTAAATTTCTTCTCCAAGTACAAACCTTGAAAACCTTTTTACCACTATATTTTCGCCGATCTTTCCTATGGCTTCTTTTACTATCGTATCTATGTTCTTTGAATCATCCTTTATATACGCCTGCTCAATTAAGCATGTGTCTTTGTAAAATTTTTCGAGTTTTCCCTCGATGATCTTCTCTATGACATTTGGCGGTTTTTTCTGGTCCGCCATCTGCGCCGCGTATATTTCTTTTTCTTTCGCGACTATCTCGGCCGGAACTTCTTCCCTTTTTACCCATCTCGGCGACATTGCGGCCACCTGCATGGCGACTTCCTTGCACAGGTCCTCAAATTCCTTGGTCCTTGCCACAAAGTCTGTTTCGCAGTTTATCTCCACCATGGTGCCGACTTTTCCGCCGCCATGGATGTAAGCGTATACGAGCCCTTCTTTTGCCTTGCGCGCCGTGCGCTTATCAGCCGAAGCTATGCCCTTCTGCCTTAATACTTCCATTGCCTTTGTCATATCGCCGTTGGTTTCCTGAAGCGCCTTTAAGCAATCGCCCATCCCGGCGCCTGATTTCTCGCGTAAATCTTTTACCAGATCCTTTGATATCTCAGCCATGACTTATCTCCTTAAGATGTTATGTAAGTTTTAGGTCTTGCCTTTCAATCCAGAATCTAAAATTTAGAATTCAGAATCCGATTACTATTCTTCGCCCTCTTTTTTCTTCGCTTTCCTCGGCTTTACGTTTCCCTCTGCGTCAAGTTCATCAACGAAAACTTCCGCGTAATCCGTGGTGTCCACAACCTGCGCCGCTATCTTTTCTTTTTCTTCCGGCGATGAGGCGGCTGCGGCGTCAGCGGCGATAGCCGCTGTTTCAGCTTCCTGCTTTATCTGCTGTTCTTTCTCTTTTTCCATGGCAACTTTTTCCTCTATGATGGTGTCCGCCATGATCTTGCACATTAAGCGTACGGCGCGGATGGCGTCGTCATTTCCCGGGATTAAAACGTCGATAGGTTCCGGGTCGCAGTTCGTGTCAACCACGGCTATGACGGGAATTCCGAGTTTGTTTCCTTCTTTAACGGCGTTTTCTTCGCGCTTTGTGTCTATGACAAATATGGCTCCCGGGAGCGTTCCCATTTCCTTAAGGCCGCCTAAGTTCTCTGAAAGTTTCCTGAGTTCTTTCTGCATGGACATTTTTTCCTTGATCGGATAGCGTTCGAATCCGCCGGATGCGTCCATTTCTTCAAGCTGCCTTAACCTTTCCATCCTTTTCCTGATGGTCTCGAAGTTAGTCATGGTGCCGCCTAACCACCTGGAGCATACGAAAGGCATGCCGCAGCGTATGGCTTCTTCCTTGATGGCGTCTTTGGCCTGTTTTTTTGTTCCGACGAACATGATGTTCTTGCCCTTGCGGACGATGTCTTTTACGAACACGATGGCGTCCTTGGTGTACTTGAGTGTCTTCTGCAGGTCGATGATGTAAATGCCGTTACGTGCCGCAAAGATATAAGGTTTCATCTTCGGGTTCCAGCGTTTGGTTTGGTGTCCGAAATGGACGCCGCTTTCGAGAAGTGCTTTCATTGATACCTGTGGCATAATTCTACTACCTCCGTTTGGTTTTAACCTCTGCTTACTTCATCTTCCGGGCAACCCGACAAGCGGGACCAGCCCGAAATCCGTGAAGCATGGTGTATTTGAAAACGTGTAATAATATCAAATTACGCCTCTAATTGCAACACATTTCTACCCGCCCCCTATTGACCCCCTTCCGCTTCCCTCCCCCTTTTCAAGGGGGAGGGCTAGGGTGGGGGATGCTTTAGTGGCACCCACGCTCGCCGGAAATCTCCGCCTTAAATGCACCCTTTCCTTCATGTTTGCGTTATAATGTTGTGCCTGTAGTTTAAAGGCCGGGCAAGCCACCGGCCATGTCCAGCGAAGCTGGGCTCGCCCCTACGAAGACTTAACTAAAAATACCATATAAATAAGGAGAATTCATGAAAAACACCTTGAAAAAATTACTCCCCCTCTTCATATTATTGCTGCTCTTTTCCTCCTGCATTGCTGCCCCTCCGGCTGACGTAAAAAATGTCCTGAACCCGGAATACTGGAAAAACCAGGCTTTAACAGATCTCATTCCTTTCTGGGAAAAAACAATCGATAAGGACTACGGCGGGTTCTATACCAATGTAAATGAAGACGGCTCCATCGGCGCGGCCGCGAATAAATACTCGCGCATGAACTCGAGGATACTCTTTGGTTTTTCCGCGGCATACATGCTCTCTGGCGATGAAAAGTACCTTCCCTTCGCCAAACACGCCATGGATTTTTTATCCGAATACTGCTGGGACAAACAGTCCGGCGGCTGGGTTACTAACGTGGATGAAGAGAACGAACCTGACACGGGCTGGAAAAATCTTTTTGACGAAACATACGGCAATCTCGGCCCCATATTCTATTATATGGCCACCGGAGACAAGAACGCGCTTTCCCTTGTCTCAAAGACGCACGAGCTCATGCAGACAAAAGCATGGGACAAGGAATTTGGCGGCTACTACGCCTCTGTCGGCAACGCGTGGGAGAATGTGACTTACACAAAATCATTTAACTCCATCCTTGATACCTGCACCGCTTACCTTATATATTACTACCTGGCCACCAAGGACCCGGCAATATTAAAGGACTTAATTGCCGTAGGCGACGTGATAGTGGCCCGCATGGTTGACCCGAAGACAGGCTTTGTCGGCGAGTCATACTCGCGCGAATGGGTCTCGCAGCAGCCAAACCTCTGGGTGGGACACAACCTGAAAACAGGCTGGGTGCTCACCAGGCTGTATGGTCTGACAGGCGATAAAAAATACCTGGACGCCGCCTTAAAAATAGCCGAAGGCCAGGTCAAATACACGTGGGACAAAAAATACCACGGCTGGTTCTTCCACTTTCAGTCAGACACCCCCGAAGACGTGACAGAGACGAAAGACTGGTGGACACAAGAGGAAGGCAACAACCTGATGATAACCCTCTCCCCGCATAAAAAAGAGTACCTGAAGTATTTTGAACAGGGCGCGCAGTTCTGGGACAAATATTTTATAGACAGAAAAAACGGCGAGTGCTACCAGGCGCTGACAAGAAAAGGAAAACCGACCAAACTGGAAAAAGCAGATTCATATAAATCAGCCTACCACTCCATGGAACAGGCACTCTTTTCATACCTGTACTTAAGCCTGTACGTGTATAAAACAGAGGCAACGCTGTACTTCAACCTAAGCGCGGACACGGCAGGGGAAAAGCATTACGTAAACCTGCTGGAAGACCCGGCGGTGGTAATAAAGTCGGTTGAGATAGACGGAAAGCCATATGAGGATTTTAATTCAAAAGAGGGGTTTGTGTCATTGCCGGTGGGCAAGAACATGAAGGTAAAGGTTGTGTTTTCGGTTTTGTAGAGCCGCCGCTTGCTGCGGCTCAAAGCATGCAAGGTTGGTTTTTGTAGTCGCACCCCTTCGTCCTATCGGGGTGCGCCTATTAAGTATTGCCTGCGATCAAACCTTTCGGATAACCTCGAGTGGACTGTCAATGGTTTGCATATCTGAATGCCTTATATAGACGCAGGCCGATGAACCGAAGGCCTGCGACTACGAATTCATAAAAACAAATATCCTGCCCTGAGCCGCAGCCGTTCGATACGTATATGTCGTGAGTATATTATAGAACTCACGGCATATGCAAGCGGCGGCTCTACAATTTCCTTAACATCAAAACAACAGCCGTAAAAACCGACACCGTAAAAAGCACCGGCCCTGCCTTATGCATTATTTTTACCAAATCAGGTATCGGCTTTTCAAAGCTCGATATGGCCCCTGACACGAAAGTCATCAACAGAAACACGCCGGCGCATACAATTGCCGCCAGTATCGCACCTTCAATTGCAACTCCCTTGCGCAGGTTGTTGATAATGATTATAGAGAATATAATCCCTGCCAGCGCTATAAGTTTGTGGATGGTAAATATGACGGTATTCAGCGGACGCCCTGAGTTTGTTACCCAGAAACCTGAGGCGAGGGAAAGTATGAGGAGAATGCCGGTTGTAATAATTTTTGGGTCAACGGGTTTCATAAAACCTCCTAAAATTTTTGAGTGTATTCCGCTTTAAAATGTAATCTATAATATGCCTGCTTGTGTTCAGAGTCATAATCAGAATAATAATTGTCGTAATTATATGAATATAATCCACTTCCAAAGAATCCAATATCAATTTTAGAAACTGCACTTGTAATTATACAAAATCCAACATCAACAGTGTACGGCTTAAGAAATGAAATATCAGTTGATTCTTTATCATCAGAAAATCCGTGAGTCCTTTTTTCATGCATATAAAATATAGTCAGCGGATTATAATTTATCCTAAATAGAAGCCAATCAACAATTAACGGTGTTTCAATACCTATGTTTATTTTTAAATAATCTGCAATATCCAACGCTTTAAATTGTCCTATCCCGTCAAATTCACTGTAATAATGAAAAATCGTCCACGCATTTGATACTCCAAATACATATTTTGTGTCTTCTGATTTTATTATAGCGGAAACTCCTGTAATATCCGATAAAACCTTTTTTCCAAAATACTCTCCCGTAAGATTTGCAGGTAATATTTCACTGTCAATCTTTTGCTCATTTGCGCCATATTCAATAGTGTTAATAAATCTAATTTCTGCATTATCCGATATTTTTAAACCTCCCATCAGATCTATGCTTGCTGCATATCGCTCAATTTCATCAAAACCGCTGCTGCCCGAAATATTAACGCCTAAATCCAAACCATCTTTTTCATAATTAAGTCCTAAACTTGCGCCCTTAACGGAAATATAATTTGAAAGATATCCATTCAAATAACTTAATTTAGCGCCTATACAAACATTTTCATTAAATCTCATTCCGGCTATTCCCATAATTGATTCATCAAATGTTTGATGCAAATCAATTGATGGATTATTATAAAAACGATAATCATAAATGATGCCTGAGCTTATTCCATAATATACGTCCCCTAATTTTCCCAAAAATACACCATTTGGTTTTGTTATAATTCCTTGACGATTATTTATAGAAGATGTTTCTGGAGCATCATAAAAATATTCAGCACTTAAATTTGCAATCAACGTATTTGGAATAATATAATTTATCCTCGCCGGGTTATAAAGCGCGTCCACATATTCGTCCGGTACAAGCCAGCCTGAGCCCAGCTGGGATACGCGCAGCTCGCCTGCTATAGTGAAGGTGGGTATGGCAAGGCAGAGAAGGATGAGCAACGTTGTTTTTTTCATAAAACCCCTTTTTTCTTTTTTTAGACCTTCAAAATTTCTAAACCCCACTGTAGAGCCGCCGCTGTTCGATACGTATATGTCGTGAGTATATTATAGAACTCACGACATATGCTTGCTGCGGCTCAGGGCTGGTATTTTGTAGTCGTGCCCTCTTCGTTTCATCGGGGCGCGCCTATTCATGGATTGCCTGCTATTAAACCATGCTATCAACCTCGCGTGAACTGTCGGCGGTTTGAGAAGTTGAATCCCTTATCTAGACGCAGGCCGGTGGAACGAAGGCCTGCGACTACGAAGGCATTACAAACAAGGCCTGCCCTGAGCCGCAGCAAGCGGCGGCTCTACGAAAATCACGTTACGCGTCATTTACTAATTTTTATCTTTTTCTTATCCATCTTTTCCTTTATTATCTCTATCATTGTATTTATATCCGCTGCCGACGTAAAGCACTTCTTCGGCAGCAAAAATGCCCTCATTTTTGAGAGGTATACGCATATGTATTTTTTGTCCGCTGTTACCCTGTATATCTTGTCCCATGTGATTCTGGACGAGGAATAGTTTGTTGTAGTGTTTATCGCTTCGGTGTCTATCGCGTATGTCTGTTCTTCCTGGATGAGCTTGTCGCTGTCGTACATTTTTTTCGCGTTTATGTAGGTCATGACTGAGAGCAGGATGACAAACGCGGCGAAGATGCCAATTACAGGGGCGAAGGTTCCCATGAAGTATCCAATGCTCCTGCCGGCTAAAAACGAAAATGAAAGCGACAGCAGCATGAAAATAAGTATTACCAACGACAGGAACATCAACCTCGTTGTGAATATCAGGTTTAAGTTCCAGTCCCTGTAATCCTCGAGGGTTATTCTTACCTTTAGTTCGACTTTTTTGTCCGGCATTATTTTCGCTCCTTATTGTTGTCCCGCGTACGCACCCCGATGGAACGCAGAGGGTGCGACTACATTGCCAAAATCATTTCACCCTGTTCTCATATAAAAAATTAAATACCTCTTCCAGCTCCTGCCTTGTTTTGAACTTTGAGTCCACAAGAGAGTGTTTTTTGTTTTCTGTTGTTGTCACTTCTATAATCCTTGTCTTATATATGTCCAGCAGGTTCACAGACGCCATTGTATTATATAACACCTGCTTATAAACCGTCTTTTTCCCGGCTGTAGGCGCTGTTGCGTCGTTTTTGGCAAGGACTCCTGCGGGGTATTCGAAGCGGTCGTCGTAAAGCTTTACCTTCGGGGAATCCTTTTCAAGTAATGATGACAGGCCGATTAATATCCCCAGCAGCACAAACCCCGCTGACAACCCGGCAAGCACATAAAAGAAAATTGTCGCGCCGCCCGTATCAAGCGTTATGATGCCGTTAATAATAAGCCCCCTGTCGTTTGTCATGGCCTCGCGGAATAAAAACACGGCGGCGGCCCCGAATAAAAGTACGGGCCATATCATTTTTGACATGTTTATTTTGTAGTCGTATTCCTTGACGAGTTTGTTCATGGACCCTCCCTTGTTTGTCTTGGATGCATTATATAACATTTTTGAAAGGGTTGTAAACCGCCTATTTGTGGACAAAGTCCTTGTTTTTCGTAGAGACGCAGCTTGCTGCGTCTCAGACGCCGGATCCCAAAACAGGCCAAAGGGCTGTGTCTCTACAAAGTACTAAATCTTAATACGCTCATTTTTTGTTGTAACTGGACCCACAGGCGTCTCTACGCTATTGCTAAAAGCAGCGCCCCTGCCGCGACCATGATGCCGCCTAATATCGCCTTCCACGTGAATGTTTCCTTCAGGAAAATGGCCGCCAAAACCATGGCCACAACCACGCTCATCTTATCAATCGGCGCGACCCTCGACGCCGGCCCTGTCTGAAGCGCGCGGTAATAACAAATCCACGACGCGCCGGTGGCAAGCGCTGATAATGTAAGGAATATCCATGTATGCTTTGAAATACTCGCAAGCGGCTGCCATTCATTTCGCCAGGTAACGATAAGAGCCAGCACTACGATAATTACAACCGTGCGTATGAGTGTAGCGAGGTTTGAATTAACCCCTGCCACGCCAATCTTGCCAAATATGGCGGTCAACCCCGCGAATAACGCGGATGCAAAAGCCAGCGCCTGCCATGAGTCCCATATTTTCATGTGAACCTCCGTGAACTATGTCTTACTTATTCCTGTCTCCAGTCTCTTGTCTCGATCTTCCTCCGCTAATCTTTAAGACTATTTATCATATCCGCCACTTTTACCGTCCCCTGATGATACCTGGGATACATCGGCGTCTTCTTCCCGTACTGTATGGACGCCACCGGGCACCACTGAATGCACGCCAGGCACTGCTCGCACTTATGGTTCCATACGGGCTTGCCGCCGGCCATGGTAATATTTTTGGCGGGGCATACTTTTTCGCAGATACCGCACGAGTTGCACTTGTCATCCACCCGGAATCCCTTATCCATCTGGAATATCCATTTGAATGAACTTTTATATATCCACGTGTATACTATCCTCTGCCACAGCGGCCCTTTGTCTATCCTTCCGGAATTGCCGGCCTTTATATATGCCGCGGCTTCTTTAACAGCCTTCTCTGCCTTTGCGGTAATTTCTTTTACCTGCTCATCCGTCCCCGGCCCGCCCCATGGCACGTAGTTCGACGGCATGACAACGTCAATGCCCGCTGATAGTTTTACGCCCGCTGCCGAGAAGATTTCCTGAAGCTGGATTAATGTCCTGGATACTTCCCCGGCATTTACCGCAGCCGCGAAGTAATACGTGTCCGGGGTTTTTTCAAGTTTTTCAAGAAATTTAATTATTGCCCCGGGTACTCCCCACATGTGCACCGGAAAAACAAACCCAACACGTTGTGCTTTTTCCGGTTTATGATTTCCCGCCATAGGGATAATTGACGTGTCCCCAAGTTCCGCCGCAAGCAGCCGCGCAGTCCATAAGGAATTGCCTGTGCCTGTGTAGTAGTAGATAATTGTATTCATAAAATCTCCTTTTTTTGTAGGGGCTATTCACGAATCGCCCGCTTTTGTGCAAGGCAGTGATGTGCGAAAACGCGGAGAGAGATTCGTGAATAGCCCCTACGGTAATCCATGTATTTCTAAATCCAGTGTATCTTTATCTCCCTTTCGACTTCCTTAAATTCTTTGTCGCCTGTAATGACAACAGCCCCATGCAGTTTTGCCAGCGCTGCGCAGAAACAGTCGGAAAATGACATCTTATTTGACGCTTTATAGCTTCCTGCCAGAAGGGATAATTCCCTGCCGGCGTCGATTACTTCAATCCCCAGCACGTCAACCATGTCCCTTGCTTTTAATGCCGCGTCTTTGCCCGACTTTTTAAGCACAGCATAAAATAACTCGCCATAATTTACCGCGGAAATCATCATCCGTCCGCCGTTTTTGGCCGCGTGTTTTAATATATTTTCGACCTCACCAGCCCCTTTTTCATCATAAAAAAACGCGGCTATGGCGTATGTATCAAATACTATTTTTCCCATTTACGCCCCATGTATTCCGACTCGCTTGAGCGCTCGTTTAGAAGGAACTCTGTCATGGATCCTTCACACCTAAGTGCGCCGCGCATTTGGGATATCTTGTCCGCACTCTCAGGGGTTATTATTATATTCTGCGCATCCTCGCGGACAAGCAGTTTTGTCCCCTTTTTTATATGAAGCCTCTTTCTTATGCCTGCAGGTATGACAACCTGCCCTTTTTGCGTTACGGTTATGGTATACATGGCTACACCTCCTATATCCATATCTTACACATAAAAATAAAGTAAGTCAAATTATGTTTTTGGCTTACTTTATCCATGCATAACAAACAAAATAACCCCTGTAGGGGAGGACCTATGCTTGACTGCTGAAGCTTCAGCGAAAGCAGGTGTCCGCCCGTAACAGGGGCTGTAAATATTTAATATCTAAACCGCTATTTTTTCTTTGTAGTCTTCTTTACACCTGTTGAAACCAATACCAGGTGGTACGCCGACAGCGGCGGCATGACAAACGACAACTTGTTTCCCTTAACCCCGCTGAATGTCTCCCTTAAAGTAATGCCCGGGCCGCCTGCCTTGTCAAAACCGTATGCCTTGCCTTCCGTAAACATCTGATCCGACTTTATCGTTACGTTTGCCGTCTGCGTATTGCCCAGGTCTTTGTTAATAGCGATTATGTGAAGCTTGCTTTCGTCATTTCCTATTATCGAAGCGTAAGTCGTTATCTTTTCCACATCCGAGCTGTCCGCTTTTACATTCGTATCTCCGTACATTCCGTTCTCGCCGTCGTAATTCCTGTAGAGCCTGAATGCCGCCAGCGTATAAGCCCCGAGCTCCACCATCCAGTAATTCGCCATGTACACTCCGTACTTTCCGAAAATTCCAAGCACGTCAGCCTCGGCAATGCCTCCCGAGATATGATAGCCCGCGCCGTATTCATATTCAGTAAACGAGAGTTTTGTTCCGGGGTTATACTTTTTTATCATGTCGTTTAGTTTCGGTATGAGCGTGATGGGGCAGTTTCCGCTGGAGCATATCCAGCTGGATTCCGTATAATCCGGGTCCCACAGCGAGCGCGGCGCCTGCACGCGCGCCTCCGCCGTCTCATCAGCCGCGCCCTGCGAGAAGACTATCCTCTTGCCGTTTGCCGATGCCTCCGGGTACCAGTGCACATCAAGGACATCAAGCAGCCTTTCCCGGATTTTTTTGAGGCTTTTGCCATGGCATCCAGGTAGTAAGCCAGGTACCAGCCGTAGGTCCACTGCTGCTTGGTGTAATCCGGCGCGTCCTGGAACGTTTTGAAACCGTTGAAACCGTAAGAGGCAGGTCCGTAAGTTTCCGCGTAAGGATCCAGTTTTTTTATGACAGTACACGCTTCTATTGATTTCTGTATGTACTCCTCCGCGCCTGCTTTATCAGGATGTATCATCGGGTGTGTGGACGCCCATATGTCAGGCTCGTTGTCCAGCGAATACCCTTTTATTCCGGTCGGGGTATTTGCTTTTCCGTATTTATTGACAAGGAAATTTACCTCCTCATCAAGATATACTGTGTCGTCATTTTTATCGGGTTCCAGGGAAAGTTCCCCTTTTTTGCTGAACATTACCTTTGCCCATCTTGCCGATGGCGCTTTTTCCTTCGCGCTGACAGGCCCGCCTTTGTCTTTTGCAACATATCCGGCAAGCGGCAGTGTAATAATTGAGTAGGCGTTCATGGTTAGGGACTTATCGTGGAATGCCGTAAGGAGTTTTCCGGCTTCGTTCTGGTCGGTCACGGGTTCGCTTAAGGAATCCAGCAGATAGTTGTCGCTTGAGTGCTGCCAGTCCTGGCCGGCGTTTGAGGCGTTATTTTCCCAGTTATAACCTGTCATCCTGTTGCCGCCGAGCCTGCGGGCGGTGTAATTTGTGTTTAAAGCCAGGTCCTGGTTCGTGCCGTAGATATACTTTGAAATGGGCGAGCGGCCCTTGGATGTGTCTATGGAAATATCCGCCGCGTAAACAGGCGCTAATAAGGCTGCAAGTGCGAGGATTATGATTGTCTTTTTCATGGCATCTCCTTATGTGTTTTGCTTCATATCTATATAACGCATGAAAACGCCATGGGTTGCGGGTGATTTTTACTTCTGTCCGGAGAGGTAGTCTTTTGCCTTATCCAGGTCAGTAAAAGAAACAAGGTTTTTCCTGCCTGAAACCGCGAGTATGCTTTTGAAAATAATGTCCATAAGTCCTTCCACGCCGTAAACAGCAGTGGCTTTTATGTAAGGGGTATTTGATTTTACGAATTCCTTCAGGGCCCCGCTTACCTTTGTGTCAAATTTTCCGCCTTTTACGTTAACAAGGGTGAGCACTGACTTTTCAGGTTCTGAGGATATCATTGCTTTTGCCTTTTCCAGGCTTTCAAAAAACTGTTCCATGTTCATGTTTGAAAAATCCAGGTACAGCATCCTCTTTGCGTTGTGCATTATAAAGCTGATTCCGGCCATGTTTTCTCCCCTTAAAATTGTTATTTCAGGTTTGCAAGATACTCCTTTGCCTCTTCAAGCACATTGAAAAGCACGAGATTTTTCCTCCCGGAAAAAGCTATAACGCCCTTAAATACAACCTCCATGAGCCCTTCGACCCCATAAACGGCCGAGCATTTTATGTACGGGGTGTTTGCTTTTACGAATTCCTTCATGGCGTTCGCGACGGTCCTGTCAAAATTTGACCCCTTTACGTTAACAAGCGCGAGCACCGAATTTGGAGGTTCCGCGGCAATAATCGTTTTTGCTTTTTCAAGAAACCCTAATACTTCAGCGGGTTTGCTTTCTGAATAGTCTTCATACAGGATCCTTATTCCGTTATGTGTTATAAAACTTACCCCTGCCATATAACGCCTCCTTATTTTTAATGACGGCTATTTAACTTTTTTTTGTTCCATTTGATGGTTTGAATTTAGTCCGTATTTACTTGTCGCTTATTGTATTGCCGTTTGAATCCTTGAAATTGTCCGTGCCGATTACAATCAGGTCATATATGGTGCCTATGCCGCACAGCCCGGCCGTTATCAGCCATAGTATGCCTGTGAGTACCTTGCCTGAATAGAAACGGTGTATTCCCGCCAGCCCCACGAATCCGAGGCAGCAGAGCAGTATCATGTTCATTTTTGGTTTTTCTGATTTTGCCATGTATTACCCCTTTTTTTTAATCGTTGCCAATATGGAAATGTGTTTTTGGTAGTCGCAACCTTCAGGTTGCGGTACCCCGTTACGCAGCCTAAAGGCTGCGGCTACCAACGTTGTAACAGATCACAGCAATAAAAACTAAATCTTGTACTTATAAAAAGTCTTTACCGCGTCAAAAAGCTTTATGTTCGCGTAGCTGTCAAATGCCGACTGTATGGCGCGCAGCGCCTGCTCGTTCCTTAACAGGAACCTGAAATTCTCGCTTATTTTCGCGCCCGTGTGGGTGGATATTTCATCCGTGGTATAGGGCATGTTCAAAACCCAGATGTTCGATTCTTTTATCTTAAATACGCTGATAAATGAGTACGCGTTATTTACCAGCGCTATCCTCTTGCCGTTATTTATCTCGTGGGTAATATAGACGTCGTTATCCATGAAGGCCTCGGCGGTCTTATACGCCACAAACTCCACCTTTACTTCTTCCTTGAGTTTTTCTATGTGGAAATATTTTTTGAGTTCCTTTGCGAATGTCGAAGTGATGAACATGTATTTTTTCTGCTTTAAAAGGTGGTTAAAAAGCGAGGAGTAATCCTCCCTGTGCGCGGACTGTGCTGTCAGGACTATCATTTTTTCCTTATGGTTGGGTTTGTCCGACATGTAGCACGGTATGCCCATCATGAGCAGGTACTGGTTGAAAAGCTCGTCGCCGTAAGTGTTCGCCTCCCTGAGCATCGGCACAGAGAACATTTTGCCGAACGAGGAGAGCCTGTCTATCTTATTTGTCTTTTCTATGAGCTCTTCCACGACCGGCCTGATGAGCGGCTGCGGCATTATTCCGGCGCAGAAAAGTATTATCTCGTGCGCGCCGCCTAAGATGGACTGGTATGCCTGCTCAGTGTATATTTCTTTATTGCACTGGTACACGTCGAACCACGCTTTTTTAACCTTGTCCGGCGCCATCTGCTTTATATACTTAAAGAGCATGGAACCGTACGCCGGCATGAAGCGCGCCTCGTTATAGTCCCTGGTCTCGGTTCCGACCGCTATCTCGTCGTAAATATCCACGAGTTTTGTCAGGTCGTAGCCCCTGTCATAGAAACGTTCGTACCAGTTCGGGAGCTTTAATATGAGGTTGACGTTCTTGTTTATCTTTTTAGCCGGTTCTATGATGTATTTTTTTGAGACGTCAAACATGAGCTTGGACCTGAATTCCTGCCATGTCTTTTTGCCTTTGGCTTTTTTACAGTCCGCGCATTCGCACGCCGTAAAAAACCAGTCGTCTATGATTATTTCGTCAAATATCTCGGCGGTAAACTCAAATATTTTTTTCATTTTTCTGTTTGCTTCCCTGTCGGTAAAACAGCCTGAGGCCGTAGGGAACTCGTTCTTTTCCCTGTCGGAAAAGTGCGTGGGTGTAATCCCGCCGGAGACGTGGTACTTCTCCTCATGCAGGGCTTTCTTGGCGGCTTCAAGCACGGCTTTATCAACGGTGTACCCGTCGCGGTATGTCTCAAGGTAAACTTTTTTTACGTCAAGCGGAGCGAAAATCTTCATGAATTTTTTTATCTGCGGGCCGTAATCGCGCACGTCAAAGGCAGTAAAATACAGCCCGTAATGGAAGTGCTTTGGCGTGACAGTGCTGCCTTTGAACGGCGAGAAATCGGTTATCATGGGGTCTTTTGGGACAGATATGGGTTCTTTTCCCAGCGGCCTTAAGTTCTTGGCCGGATAGTTCAGGCTTTCGCAAAATTCCTTTTTCTGAGTCATGTGAATCATCTCCCGCCGGAAAAACCGCCGCTTAAGGGGCCTTCCCGCATGTGGCAGGCTTTAAGTCCAAGCTTTTTGCCGCATCTTTTAAACCCAAAATGCATTTGAAAATGTGATTTTTTGGATCAGATTCAATTATACTACTAAAAGCGGGGTTATACAAGGGTTCTTTACAAAAACAGGATTCTGGATTATGAATTTTCGATTTTAGATTAAAACCAAACAATCAGGAACAAACATAAAAAGGCCGGCTTTTTCAGCCGGCCTTTTTATGCATTATACCCTGCTTTATTATTCCTCGTTATTATCCGTTTTTTTCTTCTTTAACATCATCTTTAACCTGTTCATCTTATCCTTGCGCTTTTCCTTTTCCAGCTCTTCCTTCTGCGCGTTTAAGGCCGGTTCTTCCTTCATTATTTCCTTTACCAGCGCCTTCTGCCCTTCGGGCAGGTTATTGAACTTATCCGGGTCGGCGTTCATCATGGTCCTCAGGCTTTCTATCCTTTTAAGCCTTCTCTCCACCTTGAACTTCTTTATCTTGCCGGAGCGCCGCAGTTCCCTCATCATTTCTATCTTGGCGCGCAGGTCCTTTACTTCCTTATAGCGCTTTACAAAATTCGCCGATATGGGCCTTATCCTGTCGGGCCTGCGGAGGTTCTTTATTATTATCGTTTCCTGGTCTTTTTGCAGGACCACTTTATTGAGCACGTTCCCGCTCATGTCCATGCCTGATACTTCCACGGCCCCTTCATACACTCCGACTTTTTCATCCCCGGAGTCCACTATGAATTCCGTCCCTTTTACCGCGGCCATTGCCATCTTGGTCTTTACCGAGAACTCATCCTTTTCCATCAGTTTTTTTACTATTGCCACAACCCTGCCTTTTAACAGCTCAAGCATGGTCTTTGATTCTTTTTTTCTGTTCAAATTCCTAATCACAAGGGTTGACCTTGAATCCATCTTAATAATGGTCGAATCGTCAAAGACCACTTCCATGGCCGCGTCGCTTCCGGTGGATATGGTGTCACCTTCATAAAGCGGTATGTAAAGGTCCTGCAGCGCCTCGGGTATGTCTTCGCCTTTTCTCTTTATCTCGCACTCGCCGTCAAAGTCATTGACATACGCGATGGAATAATCCTCGTTGGCCGCCTGCTTTGTTTTTACGGCAGCGGGTTTTGCCGCCGCTGCCTTTGCTTTTGTCGGTACAGGAGTGGCCTTGGTAGCCGCCGCTGCCTGCTGGGTACATGCCGCCGTAAACATGAATACGGAAATCACTGCCGCTAATTTAATAAGTTTCATTGTTTCCTCCTGTAGTATATTTCCATTTTGACGTATTTCGATATGTTTTTGTTCACATGCCGAAAACCTTCGTAGCGGGCGCATATCTGGCTGGCCTTTGCGTCGGCAGGATAAAATCCTTCCGCTACAAAAAACTCCGCTTATTTTGAATCGCTAACCTTCAATAAGGTCATGGAGCCGTTTCTTTTTTTGCTCCCGCCATATTCAACGTATATCAGGTTCTTAACGTTCCTGATTTTACGCGCTATTTCCGCGGCTGATTTTTCAGGATTGTTGCCCTTAACAAGCACCGGCTGTATGGAATGATATACCGCCATCTTATTGTATAGGTCCTTATCGCGCGTCACGCAAATTACTGATTTTTTAGGCCTGTAATCCGAAATATATGATACGTCTTCGATTGTATTGGCATTAACAGCCACTTCAGAACCCGGAAGCATTTCCTGGGCTGCGGCGGCCGCGTATGAAAGGGTGTTTTCATAATTGTTTTCGGTCTTTATGGCTGTCTTCTCGCGGCAGGTCTTAAGCGATTCTGCCTCGGCTTTTTTTATGATGTCTGACATTACCCTGACTGTTTTTACCGGATATTTTCCCACGGATGTTTCTCCCGAGAGCATGAGCGCGTCAGCGCCGTCTAGTACGGCGTTATAAACGTCCGTTATCTCCGCCCTCTCCGGGTACGGGTTGTTGGTCATGGACTCGAGCATCTGCGTGGCCACTATGACAATCTTGCCCTCTTCATTGGCCAGCGTTACTATTTTTTTCTGTATTCCGGGTATTTTTTTATAACCGGCCTCCACAGCGAGGTCTCCCCTTGCCACCATAATGCCGTCGGCTTCATGAAGTATGGCTTTGATATTTTTTACGGCTTCGGGTTTTTCTATCTTGGCTATAATGATGGGGCGGCATTTTTTCTGTTTTGCGATCTCTTTTTTCAGGGCAATGACATCGTCAGCGGTGCGCACAAATGAAAGGGAAACAATTTCCACGCCTTTTTTAAGGCCGAACTTCAGGTTTTCTTTGTCTTTTTTTGTCATGGACGAGAGAGGCAGCTTAACGCCAGGGAGGTTAACTCCCTTCCTGCCCGCGATTTCCCCTCCGTTTATGACAGTACAGTATATGTCGCCTGATTTTATTTTTTCAACCCTGAGCGATACCATCCCGTCGTTTATGAGAATGCGGCTGCCCGTTTTTACATATTTATACAGCCCCTTGAAATCTATGGATATACTTTTGTCTCTTGTCTCCTTGCTCGAACCCTCTATGATGAGCGCTTCCCCTCTTTTAACAATTACGGACGCGCTCATTTGCTTTACCCTTATCTTTGGCCCCTGCAAATCCTGTAATATGGCCACGGGTTGGCCCTCGGCAAGCCTCGCCCTTTTGATATTGCTTAAAAGCGCGCTGAAAAATCCGTAGTCTCCGTGGGAAAAATTCATCCTGAAGACATTGACCCCGGCGGAAATAAGCTCCCTTATTTTGCCGTAGTCTTTTGTCGCCGGGCCCAGTGTGGCTGTTATTTTTGTTTTTTTCATGGCTGCTGTTCTTCCCTTATTATGCTTTTCCCTGTATAGTCACGTCATTTACCCATTTAATGTATTCCGGGCTTCCGCCGTCTACATTCATGCTTATGATCTCAGGCACTTCATATGGATGCAGTTTTTTAACCTCTTTTATCACGGCCTTTAACAGGCTTGCCTTTGTCTTTATGATAAGGAGCAGTTCCCCTGTCCTCTCCACTTTGCCTTTCCACCTGTAAGTGGATTCCACTCCGGTCACGCGGTTAACGCTTGCCGCGAGCTGTTTGTCAATCAGTACGCCGGTTATCCTGTCAGCCGCTTTCCTTTCATTAACCGTGACGTATACAACACAAATTTTTTTCAAATGTTCCTCCTGTCAATCATACGGCTATTATAACACACTTCGTGGTTTTTTTAAACATCAAGCGCCGGCCCGGTTTCTTTTGAAAACAGCCATTATTCCTCCATAAACCTCTTATTTATATTGACCTTTTTGGAAAAGGGTGAATATAATGATAAAAATATGCTCAAAGGGGCCTTATGATACTTTCCAATAGATCCATGCATTCCAATTGCCTGCCTCTTTTTTCATTTACAGCCGCGCTTTTTGGCCAGGTTTTTCTCTATTATTTTAAGCTTCCAATCCCGGGCATACTGCTCTTCCTGCTGTCCGCGGGGCTTCTCTTAAAGTACAATGCAGTCTCTGAAACAACGCTTAATATTTCCAAAATACACGAGGCTATGATATTTTCCCTTATCATTATTCTATCGGCCGTGTTAAGGCTTGTTTCCCTCGATAGTATCCCGGCGGGATTTTACGTGGATGAAGCGGACGGGGCCTTAATCGCGGACAGACTGGCGTCCTCCGGCGGAAATATGGGTGAATTTCCGTCAGGCGACGGCGGAGCCTATCTCTTTATTATAAGCGCGTTTTTTAAATTATTTGGCGCGGGTGCCCTTCAGATGCGGATGGGTTCAGCCCTGCTCGGCGTTATGGCTGTCGCCGCGGTATATTTCCTTATGCGGTACCTGGCCGGCCCGGCCATGGGGATTGCCGGCGCTTTTCTCCTGGCTGTTATGAGGTGGCACATTAATTTTTCGCGCATAGGCTTCAACTGCATTTTACTGGTCACTCTGCTGGCCCTTACATTGTATTACGTCATACGCGCGTACAGGAAGGCAAAGACCGGTGATTTCATCCTGGCCGCGGTAACCGCCGTCCTTTGCCAGTACACATACATGGCTTCGAGGCTTTTAGCCCCGTGGCTTGCCGTGGTTCTCCTGTATATTTTTATTACGGACAGAAAATTTTTCGCGGCAAACTTAAAAAATATGGCGGCTGCCGTGTTTGTCGCCATGCTGCTGTACGCGCCTCTTGGCCTGTATTCCATAAAAAAAATGCCCCACTTTTTTGAAAGGCAGTCCCAGGTCTCGCTTTTTGACAGGGAAGTTGTCAGGATGAATTACGGCCCGGATAAAAACATGGCCGCGGCCATATCTGACGCGGTTATTAAAACTTTAGGCATGTTTAATTTCAGGGGGGACATGAACGGAAGGCATAACCTCCCCGGAAGTCCGGCTCTGGATTTTTTTACGGGCCTTGCGGCAGCGGCCGGCTTTGGTTTTATCCTTTTTGGCCCGCGCAGGTTCGAAAATTTTGCCTTCATTTCATATTTTCTTGTTTTCGCGTGCGCGGGTTTTTTCTCCATAGAAGCGCCGCAATCCTTAAGGGTCATAACCGTCATCCCTGCGTTAATATATTTTGCCCTTTCTTATTTAAGGGTCATTGCCGGCAGCATTAAAAAACCGTTTTATGCCGCTCTTTTTATAGCCGCGCTTTTATCTGCGGCAGCGGCCTGGAATATATGCCTCTATTTTGGCCCGCAGGCGCATGACGCCGCATGCAGGAAAAATTTTTCCCTGGATGAATATCAGGCCGCTTCTTATGTAAATAAACTCGGGCCCGGTTGGCGCGTTTTAATCGCGGATAACATCTATAATTACGGAAGCACTTTCAGGTTCATCGCGGGAGACGGCTCCTTCAGGCCGGAAATGTTTGACGTGAATAATATCCTCCCCTTTATAAAAGGGGAAGAAACAGATACCGCGTTCCTTATTTCGAAGGAATACTATCCCATAAGCGCAGCATTAAAAAACACATTCCCTGCGGCCGCAGTGACACAAGGAAAAGACCCGTTAACCGGGGACGAACTTTGCTTTACCGCGCTTGCCGTAAGGAAAGAAGAAATAAAACAATGGCTTGAATCGGAAAAAACCCGGGGGTTAACAGGCAGGTATTATGAAGGCCCCTCATGGTCCGGAAAACCTGTTTTCTCCGAAAAAAAATACCTTCCTCTGTTTTTTTGGACTGTGTCACCCATAAAACCGCCTTCATCGGCTGAGTGGTCTGGCAGGCTCATGATTGACGCTCCGGGCCCCTATACCTTCCTGTTACAATCCAGGGATTATTCATCACTGCGCATAGATGGAAAAATAGTTGCCGAAACAACGGTTCTTGAAACAAGCATAAATAAAACAGCGCTTTTCAGCGGTACAATAACACTCAGCAAGGGGTTTCATCATATAAAGCTTAAACATTCCGTGCAGGCTTCATATTATAAGCTTTTTCTGTGGTGGATACCCCCTTTTGAAACGGAAAAATCTCTTGTCCCTCCGTCCGCTCTATATCAGTAATTTGCAATTCATATCATGAAATGCCAAGGGGCATGCCCTGCGCGGCATGCCCCAATAGCACTCGAACTCTTTTTATCTGATTACTTTGCGGCCGGAGTTACTGCTGCTGCCGGTGTAACCGCTGCTGTTGCCTCCGCCGCCTTTTTTCCCTTTTTTCCTTTTTTTCCCTTTTTAACAACCGCGTCTTTAGCCGCCGGTGTTGTTGAAGCTGCTGCCGCCGCCACTGTAGCTGCCGGTGCCGGCGCTTTTGTTTCCGCCGCGAATGCCATTGATACCGCGAATAAAGCTGCTGTTGCCAGTACGATAATTTTTTTCATTTCAAATCCTCCATTGTTTTTTTTAGCGCTTTTATTGCGCATGTCCGTCCGCGCCTGCCGCGCTTTTAGCGGGCGCGCACTGTTTTTTACTTTGTTTCAGGTGTGGCTGTAACCTTTGCCGTGGTACTTTTATGGTGCTTTACATGCTTGACGTGCTTTGCGTGCTTTGCAACCGCCATCCCTGAAGGTGCTGTTGTTTCAGCCGCAAAAGCCGCCGCTGCCATTATCATTGCCGCCATTGCTATTACAATTAATTTTTTCATAAAACGCCTCCTGATTTTTTTTGGTCGGGAAGGCGCGCCCTGCGCGATACATATACAGCGCGCCTTCCCTGGTAGGATCCTTACTTCACAGCCGGCTTAACAGAAACTGCTGTTCCTGCCTTGACGGCAGAAATTTTCTTTGACTTTTTGTAAACTTTTGCCGTTTTTGCGGCCGGTGTAACCGCGGCCGGCGCCGTAACTGATGCTGAAACAGGAACTTTTACAGCCGGTTTTTCCGCGGCTAAGGCAAAGGCTGATACAAAAGCGAGCGAGAGGATAAGGGCTATTAGTTTTTTCATGGTAGTTCTCCTTTTATTTTTTTGTTTTTTGGCATAAAAATAGCGTCAAAAACAGATAAAAAATGAAAAGGAGTTTATTTACGGGTTTTCAGGATGGTTAAGTTTGTCTTCTCTTTGTATGTTGTATTGTTTATTAAAGTATTTACGGAGGCTATAACGTTTGGCCGGGTATTGAGTTTAAGGGCCACAGGTATTGCCTGTATCTCCTCATTTTCTCTTTCTTCCCCTGTTATGGATGTCTTATGGCCGCCTTTTACAGGCGCGCTGTGGCTGTGTTTTTTATGGGAAATAAATTTAAGGCTGCCGGTTGCCGCATTTGAGTATTTGAGGGGTGAATTATAGGAGGAGTCAACGGCCGCGTCTGCCTGCGCGTAAATGGCAAGAGCCGCGATAAATACAGCCGTTAAAAACAAAGCTATCTTTTTCATGCCGCCCTCCTGCCTGAATTTTTTGCCTTTCAAATGTTAGACGGCGGGGCAGCCTTCAAAGTTCATTATATTATTTGTTATTTTACGATGGTTTTAAATTGAAAATTTTGTTTACTCCGACACCACTTTATCGCGGCCGCGTTTTTTTGCCTTATAAACATTCTCATCAGCGCGCTTTATCATTTTATTTATATCCTCAATGCCCTTGGTAGTCGAGGCCACGCCTATGGACATGGTTACTTTTATGGATTTTGACTTGACCTTCACTGTCTGTTTTTTTACTTCTTTCCTTATTTTTTCCGCCTTGAGCACGGCTTCCTCTTCTGTCTTTTCGCGGATGAAAACTATGATTTCCTCGCCGCCGTACCTGCACACCACGCCCTCAGGCAGCGCCGTGTCGCGTATGACCTGCGCCACGCGGAAGAGCACTTCGTCCCCGGCGCCGTGGCCGTATGTGTCGTTTACAGCCTTGAAGTGGTCTATGTCGCACATAAAAACGGAAAAAGCCTTTCCAAGCTTTATGTCCGCCACGCCGCTTATGATCGAATCCATATGCTGGCGGTTATATATCTTTAAGAGCGGGTCATAATGCGCTTTGTGGTGCAGGCACGCCATCCAGTGCACGAATATCCCCACGATGAGTATGAGCGACATGAATGGCAGCATGAGCTTCAGTTTCCAGTATCCGTCCGGGTATAAAAGCACAAGCAGCGTGTAAAAATTAAGCGAGGCAATGGCCATGATTATGGAGCCGTAATTGTGTTCTTCTTCAATATTAAAAACCGAAAGCACGGCCATGAATATGAAAACAAGGAAATTCAGCGGCAGGACATATTTGTTAAACGCGTCCACAAAATCCCCGGCGAATTTCACAAAGCCTGTTTTTGTGGTGCGGTCTATGAAATAATTTCCTTCGATTAAGAATATCACAAGCATGGAAAGCGCGAGATTTCCCAAAAACGCCCAGAGCGCGGATGCTTTTCCCTTATTATAATTCACCGTGGAGTTTACCAGCACCACGCCCAGGAGGTTTAAGTTAAGTAATGTCATCAAAAAAGTGTTTGAAAACCTCATCCCGTCGCGCCAGGCAGGCTCGTAAAAATCCAGCCTGAAATCCATGACCGCTATTTTGACCGGGAATATGTTCGTTATCATGGTGAACATGATCATGTATGAGACCAGCGCCGACGCGGATAAGAGTATCTTGAACTTGTATATCTTGGGGTATGAAATAAGGGCGGCAAATAACAGCACCAGCCCCATAATGAATACAATGAGGTTGTAACCCCTTATGCCCCACTCCTCCTTTACAAATCCTATGATGGACTTTCCTGCGAAGGCAAAGGATATCTCAAATATTATTATGGCCGCGATGGCGGCTAAGAGGAACTCTATCCTGTATTTTTTAAGAAAATCCTTAAATTCGGGGGTAAATTCGGCCATACTCCGGATGTCTCCTTTTATATGATATGCTAATACGATAACAAAAAGCGGGCGCGTTGTAAAGAAAATTGACCATTATTGATAATTGACAATTGAGGACATTATTGCTAAAATATCCGTAATCTAAAACTTATTTTCACGGAGGGCAATTGTGAAAGATAGCCGCGTTTTAAAGGTTTTTACCGTTATTATACTCAGTTTTCTCCTTCTTTTGACCGGCTGCGGCAACGCAAAGTCAAAAAAGAAGCCGCTTGAGGTCATAAACAGCTTTGAAACCGTCGCCAGCGAGATTTCAATCGGCGATTTTGAGATTGAAACAAACGGCTATGTGAACCTGGAACAGATGAAAAAGTACGCCACAAAAGGAAAGTTCTCAGCCAAGGCTGTATTTTCAGTCCCGGTTGATTTCCTGACAACCACGCAGGCAGCCAGGGTTACCACATGGATATCCTCCATGACCATGTCCATCTCGACATTAACACCCTTAAGGACCATAGACTGGACAGGCTATAAGAAATTCGCCTTTGACGTATATGTGGCTGACCAGACCTCCCCCGACATTTTCATAAAGCTTGTGGACGCCTCAGGAAAAGAGTACCTTGCCCAGAGGCCCATGAAAAACGGCAGGAATAAAGTTGAAATACTCCTGGAAGACGTCAAAACCGCGAGGATTGACCTTACGAACATGACCTCATTTTCCATTTATATGGACACCAAGGGCCAGCCAAAAGACATAACGCTTTACATAGACTACATCAGGCTTAACCCCTAATAAATGAAACTCCAAGCCAGGGTTATACTCGATCTGCTCCGGGTAAAACAGTGGTCCAAGAATTTCCTCGTTTACGCCGCCCTCATATTCACAAGCAACCTTTTTAACCAGCTTTATTTTTTCAAGACAACCGTCGCTTTTTTCCTGCTGTGTTTCGCCGCAAGCTCGCTCTATATAATGAACGACATCTCCGACTATAAGGAAGACCGCCTCCATTCCGAAAAGAAAAACCGCCCCATAGCATCGGGAGCGGTGGATAAAAACTTCGCGTTTGTTTTAAGCTTTATTCTGATGATCATTTCCCTGGCAGGCTCTTTCGCCCTGAATTTTAATTTTGGCATTGTCATAGCGGTTTACCTTGTTTTAACCACGCTCTATACCATTAAATTAAAACACATAGTCATACTTGACGTGTTCCTGCTGTCCGCGTTCTACGTGCTGCGCGCAATCGCCGGCGCGGTGGTTATTTCGGTTACCATATCCCCGTGGCTTATCATATGCACCACCCTTGTCACATTATTTGTGGCCATGGCAAAAAGGCGCCATGAGCTCTCGCTGCCCGAGGCCAATAAACACAGAAAAATTTTAGATGAGTATTCGGTGCAGCTCCTGGACCAGATGATATCCGTTGTTACCGCCTCAACAGTCATTGCCTATTCGCTTTACACCTTTACCTCGGAAACAGCTGCGCGCCACAACCTTCTCATGCTGACCATACCTTTCGTGCTTTACGGCATTTTCCGCTACCTGTACTTAATGCACAAGAAGAACTTAGGCGGCTCGCCAGAGGCAGTATTCCTGAAAGACCGGCCCATGATCATCAACATCATCCTTTATGTAATAACCGCCATCATAATAGTTTATTTTGTAAAATGATACTTACCGTAACCTTAAACCCCGCCATTGACATTGTAGCCCCCGTTAAAAAGCTCAATGCCGGCTCAGTTTCCCGCACAAAGACAATTTACTCCTATCCCGGGGGCAAAGGCACCAACGTATCGCGCGCCTTATCCGCGCTCGGAGCCGATACATTTGCCACGGGATTTGTGGGCATCAGGGACTCGCGCGAGACTTCCCATTTTTTAAGCCACCACAATGTGGACTCGGACTTTGTCACATGCACCGGCTCAAACAGGATATGCCTTCTTATTACGGACACATCCGTCCGCGCCTGTGAGACTGTCATCAACAGCGAATCGGACATTGATATAACAAAAAAGGAAATAAGCCTTCTTTTAAAAAAACTCGGGGTTCTTTCAAAGAAGTCCTCGCACGTGGTCCTCTCGGGCAGCCTTCCGGTTTCCCTGCCAGCTGACTTTTACAGGACAGCGGTTGAAACAACCCGCGACAACGCAGCGGTGCTGCTGGACACTTCCTCCAAATACCTCATGCACGGCATAAAAGGCAGGCCCCAAATATTAAAGCAGAACATACACGAACTCGAATCAGCTTTTAATGTGAAACTTGAAGGGAAGGCGGCGCTTAAAAAATTCATCGTAAAAATCTCCTCAAAATACGGCGTGCCCGTCATCATAGTAACGCTTAATGAAAAAGGCGCCGTGCTGTTTGACCGCGGCTCTTTCCTTTTTTACCCCGCGCTTAAGGTAAAATATCTTGTTTCCCCTGTAGGTTCCGGGGACGCGTTCTCAGCAGGGCTTGTATACGGGCTCTCAAAAGGCATGGACATGGAGAAGTCATGCAAATGGGCTGTGGCCGCTGCGGCCGCGAACCTGGAAAGGCTGGGGTCGTGTTTTATTGACAGGAAAAACGTGTTAAAGTATCTGAAGTGTGTTGAAGTAAAAAGCTTCTGACCTTCCGTTTTTCAAATTTCAAATCTAAAATTGAAAATATAAAATTATTTGTTATATGGTTCCACATGTATCATTGAATTAACATCCCCGAACATATGCCTTAATTGTTTCTGTATCTTTTCAGTCATGTCATGGGACGCCTTCACGGTCATTTTGCCGTCAACTAAAACGTGCATGTCTATAAATACTGTTGATCCGCTCTGGCGGGTCCTTAACTTATGGTATTCCTTAATTCCCTTTGTGTTTCTCAGGACTTCTTCGATCCTTGCTGTCTCTTCGTCAGAAAGCCCCATGTCAATAATCTGGTGCGTGAGCTTGTATGAAAGCCTCACAAATATGCCGAGTACCCATACCCCCACGAAAACCGCTCCAAGCGGGTCAAGCCACCATATTCCGCTTAACTGCATGACTATAAGCGCCGCGGCAATTCCGAAAGAAGTGATGACATCGGCGCGCAGGTGTTCCCCGTCAACTTCTATGCCAACTGACCGGAGTTCCTTGCCTTTTTTAATCAGGTATACCGAGACAAACCAGTTGACTATGCCGGAAAGTATCATTATGGCTATACCTACGATAATAAGCTTTGGCTCAGACCTTTCCGTGAACTTTTTATATCCCTCATAAATAATCCCTATCCCTATTATCAGGATGAGAAAATTTTCTATCCATCCGGTTATTATCTCCACCTTGCCGTGTCCGTAAGGATGTTCCTTGTCAGGCGGCCTTAAAGACCCCTTAACCCCGAAGTAGGCTATGACTGATGCCAGCAGGTCATTTGCTGAATGCAGCGCCTCTGCTATAACGCTTACCAATCCTGTCATAAAGCCTATTATAAGCTTGAATATGACAAGCACCGCGTTGGACGCCACGGAAAGGATAATGACCCCTTCCTTTTCCTTCTTTATCGCGTCAGCGTCCTTTGCTTTTGCGTGATGTTTCTTCATTGTGTCCTCTTCACGGTATTGATCTCAAGAACCGGGTTTGATCCCCTGTTTACCGTAACCGGGACTGCTTTTTCCTTTATATAAGTGGCGTCCACGGACACGACATACGCGCCTATGGGCAGTTTTTCAAATATGAACCTGCCGCTATCGTCTGTTAATACCGTATAAACCTTATCGCTGTGCTTTGAAAGCGCCTTTACCTTGATGCCTGCGGCAACCGGCCTGTTCTCAAAAAACAGCCTTCCCTTTAAGTCAGCCTTGAGCATCATGTCTACTGTCGGCACCGGAGTCGGTTTCTTTTTCTTTTTCGGAATTGGTGTAGGTTTCGGCGTAGGCGCCTTTGTCGGGATTTTTGTCGGAACCTTTGTCGGGGCTATGGTCGGAACTTTTGTTGGCACTTCCGTCGGGACGGCGGTCGGCACTTTTGTCGGGACTAAAGTGGCTGTCGGTACCGGTGTGGGTTTTATTTTCCTTATCTCAAGGTACTTTGGCGCGCCTTCAAGTTCTATCTCCGTTATTATGTCGCCTTCGGCCGGGTTAAATACGGTGACTTTACCCGATGTGGCTCCGTCCGCGTAACCCGCCGAGAATATCCTCGGGCCTGACGGAGTTTTGCCGAATTCGCAGTCAAACGGCGTATAATCAAGCCCCACTGATGACGGCTTGGTAAAGCCTTTAAGCTCAAAAATATCAATACCGTTCATTACGGATACATAAAGCAGGTTGCCATACACAGCCATGCCCCTGGGCATGTCAGTGGTGACTATTTCATTTATAACCGCGTTCTTTTTCATGTCTATAACAGAGACGCTAGCCATGCCTTCGTTCGTGACAAAAAGCAGTTTGTTATTATAAGTGGTAAGCGCGTAAGGGTCCGCGCCGGTGGGTATGACTCCGGTGATCTTGCCGGTCGCGATATCCAAAAGAGCCACTCCGTTGGTATCCGAGAGGGCTATGTACGCTTTCCTGTCGTCATCGGTTATTACTATCGCCCTGGGGCTCGCCGGCAGCGTGATGGGGTCTCCGATTGATTCCATGGTCTGCGGGTCTATTACGGAAATGTTGTTTGATTTGGAGTTTATTACATATATTGCCTTGTTGTCATTTTTTATGGCTATCCCGACCGGCGCGTAGCCCGTGCTTGTAAAATCAGCGTCAACAGTCAGGTTCTTTGTTTTTATCCTGTAAAGCGCGTTTGCTTCCCTGCTGGTATAATATAGATACCTGTCATCCGGGTCAAGTTTCATGTCGGAGACGGCGGTTTTCAGGACTATGTCTCCGGTTGCCTCATTTACAGCCGAGTCTATGACTGTTATTTTTTTTGCCTTATCATAACCCACGTAAAGGTTCGGGGCGGCAAAAAGACCTGCCGCAAAGCCAAAAAACGCCAGTATTGCAAATATTTTTTTCATAATTACCTCCGTTTATAAATTCATATATTATTTTGACACATTTTTCCCTGCTTTAGTTTACCTCTTTAATTGTAAATCGTAAATTGAAAATTGTAAATTACTTTTTCTTCTTTCTCCCCTTCATCAGCTTGGCCGCCTTCTTTGTAGTCCTTCTTATCCTGTAACTCATGAATTTCAGCAGCACCCCCACGAACTTGAATCCCGTGCGGGAATACTCTGTCTTTAATTTTTCAAAGCCGTCCTTTGTAAGCTTTACAAGCTCCACCTCGCCGGAGGCTTCCACTGACGCTGAGCGCGGCGAGCCGTCTATCAATGACATCTCGCCGAAAAACTCCCCTTCGGCAAGGGTGGCAATGAGTTTTTTTCTTGTTTTATTTTCTTTTAATATCTTTACGACGCCTTTCCTGATTATATACAGACCGTCGCCTGTTTCGTTTTCCTTAAAAACAGCCTGGCCGTTGGCGTACTTTTTTTCCTCGCATATCTTGCCGAGTATTTCTATGTCTTCAGCGTCAAAATCCCTGTATATCGGGTAATCAGCCAGAAAGTACATGTCAGCCATGATAAAACCTCCTTTTAAAATCCGCCTTTTGACCCAGATGAATCGTCTCAGGTGGTTCGTCTCAGATAAGGCGTCTCAAATAATGCGCCGGAATCTTTTCTCGCTATAAAGTCCTTATAAACTCCCCGCAGTTCTCTTCAGTATATATCTTTATGCCCTCTTTTTCAAGCTCCGCGGCGAGGACTCCGTTTCCTTCAATAAGGTTTCCCTTGAAGGTCCCGTCGTATATTTTGCCGTAGCCGCATGTCGGGCTTTTTGTTTTTAATATAACCGCCTTTACATCCATCCTTTTCACGGCTTTCATGAATGCTTTTACCCCGTCTATTATCTCTTTGGTGTGGTCCATGCCTTTCGCGTCAACGACTTTCGCGCCGCCTGCGAGCACCCGCAGACCTTCTCCGCCGGTTATTTCCACAGGCTCGCGCGGTATGGCCCTTCCGCCCATTACTTCCGGGCAAAGCGGTATGGCTTTATTCGAGCCCACCAATTCCCTTATCGCACTGTTTAACCTGTCAGTGCCGTCATGCCGCGTTTTAACGCCGGCTAAGCACGCAGAAACAAGGATCATAGTCCCTCCAAATCACAAATCTCAAATCACAAATCCCAAAAATTGCTTTCCTTTGGGATTTGTGATTACTCCCTGTACTTATTAGTTATAGGCATCCTTCTGTCCCTGCCGAATGATTTCGGCGTTATCTTTATCCCGGGAGGGGCCTGCCTTCTTTTATATTCGTTTATGTCAATCATCCTTATTACCTTTTTTAATACCGCGTCGTCATACTTGCCTTTTAAGTCCAGGTAGGTCTTGTCGTTTTCAATGTAATCCTCAATTATCCTGTCTAAGAGGGCATATTCAGGGAGCGAGTCCGAGTCTTTCTGGTTGAACCTTAACTCGGCTGTCGGCGCTTTTATGATAATGTTCTTCGGTATCATGTCAAAACCGGCTTTCTTATTCCTCATTTCCACAAGCCTGTAGACAAGCGTTTTTGGCACGTCCTTTATCACGGCAAACCCTCCTGCCATGTCGCCGTAAAGCGTGGCATAACCCGTGGACATTTCGCTTTTATTGCCTGTGGTAAGCACAAGCCAGTTAAACTTGTTTGAAAAAGCCATGTTAATGTTTCCGCGCAGGCGCGCCTGCAGGTTCTCTTCCGTGGTATCCGGCTTTGTGCCGGCAAATTCCGGGGCGAGTTTTTCAAGGAATATGTCGACCATATCCTGTATCCCTATGTTTTTCATTTTTATACCGAGGTTGTCCGCTATCTTCCGCGCGTCATCGAGGGATTCCTTCGAGGAAAACTTTGAAGGCATGAAGATAAGGTTAACGTTTTCCCTGCCGAGCGCGTCAACGGCAATCGCGGCCACAAGCGCGGAATCCACCCCTCCGCTTAAGCCAAGCACCACTTTTTTAAACCCGTTCTTTTTTACATAATCCCGCGTGCCCAGTACAAGCGCGGAATAAACTTCTTCTTCCGGCAGCATGGGCTCCATTTTTATTTTTTTGGCTTTTGACCTTAAATTCGTTTCAAATATTACGTCATGCTCTTCAAACTGTTTTCCGTGGGCAAGTATTCCGCCTTTGTCGTCCATCACCAGGCTGTGCCCGTCAAATACAAGTTCATCCTGTCCCCCGATTAAGTTGCAGTACAGCAGGTGTGCCTTATATTCAATTGCCCTGGACTTAAAAAGCGAAGCCCTTTCCTTCCACTTTGACATGTGGTAAGGCGACGCGCTTATGTTAATCAAAAAATCCATTTTACCCGCTGTCTTTTTCAAAACTGCGCAGTCTACCCATAGGTCCTCACATATGGAAAGCCCGATCTTAAAGCCATTAACCTTGAAAATATGCGGTTTGTTGCCCGGCGTGAAATACCTTTTTTCGTCAAAGACGCCGTAATTCGGCAGGTTTATTTTATCATATGTCCCTGTAACCTTTTTATCGCTTATGATCGCGGCTGAGTTATAAATATCATTTTTCTTTGACCGCACAAATCCGACTACGGCTGTTATGCCTGATGTTGCCTCTGTTATTTCCTTCAGCGCGAGCAGGTTATTGGCCACAAATCTTTTTTTATGGACAAGGTCCTCCGGCGGGTAGCCTGTGATGGTAAGTTCTGGAAAAATTACAATGTCGGCGCCGGCGGCCCTGGCCGCGCCTATCTTGTCTATTATAACGGCCGTATTGCCCTTTATGTCCCCCACCGTGGTGTCAACCTGCGCGAGGAAAAACCTGACTGACTTATTATTTTTTTTCATTGATTATCCTTTTTATTTCCCTCTTTAATACTTTACCGGTCCCTGTCTTGGGAAGCTCATCCCAGAATTCAAAACGGTGCGGCACTTTAAAAGTGGCAAGGGCCTCCCTGCAGTACTTCCTTAGTTCCTTGTCCGTTATTGCCGCGCCTTCCTTTAATTTTATTACCCCAACCGGAACTTCGCCGTGCGTTGCGTCCTTTTTGCCGACTACGGAAGCCTCCTCCACCATCGGGTGGCGGTAAAGCACCTCTTCCACTTCCCTCGGGTAAAGGTTCATTCCGTTGACTATTATCAGGTCTTTTTTTCTGTCCATTATGTATATGTATCCGTCTTCGTCCATTTTTCCGATGTCTCCTGTCAAAAGCAAACCGTTTTTTATGACTTCAGCTGTCTCAACCGGCTTGTTAAAATAGCCTTTCATCACATTTTCGCCCTTTACGGCTATCTCCCCTATCTCGCCGGCTTTTAACTCAGCCCCGTTCTCATCTATGATAGTTACTTTTACCCCGGGTATGGCAGGCCCTACAGAACCGGCTTTTCTGGCACCGTCTATGGGGTTTACAGATACGACAGGAGAGGCTTCAGAAAGCCCGTACCCTTCCAGAAGCGGGATGCCGAATTTTTCCTCAAAGCGTTTCAATACTTCGCCCGCAAGGGGCGCGGCCCCTGAAATACAGATCCTGATTTTTATAAGCCATAACGCGATCCTGGGTATTTTCCTCATTGAAAGAACGTTAAATACCTGCGGTATGGCGACAAATATTGTTATCCTGTCAAAGACAAGTGATTTTACTATGTTTGAAAAAGGCTGGACTGATTTCATTATCCGCAGGTAATTTGTCCTGTATATGGGTATTAAAACGCACACGGTAAATGAAAAAGCGTGGAACATGGGAAGAAAAAGTATGAACCTGTCATTAACATTTACCTGTATGGCTTTTGTCGCGGACTGGACATTGGCCAGAAGGTTCCTGTGAGTGAGCATGGCGCCTTTTGGATGGCCCGTGGTCCCGGACGTATATATAATAACAGCCGTATCATCCGTATTGATGTAACTTTTATCAAATGTGTCTTTCAGGTAAACATCGCTGAATTTCAGATGCTTGCCGGGCAGGTTGTCCGTGGCAATGATCTTTTCAAGCGACGGCACTTCCCCCCGTTTTATTTCCGATATAATCCCGGCAAAATCATATGATGATACCAGTATTTTTGCGCTGCAGTCGTTTAGTATGTATACGACTTCTGAAACCCTTAAAAAAGTATTCAGCGGCACTATCTCCGCGCCCAGATATATGGTGGCGAAATAGGCTGTTACAAATTCCATGCTGTTATTAAGCAGTATGGCGACCCTGTCGCCCTTTTTAACGCCCAGGTTCTTAAGGCCGGCGGCAAACTGGCGCATGTCGTCATATGCCCCGCGGAAGGTTTTCTTAACCCTGCCGTCCTGCATAAATACTTTACCGCCGGCTGAATCGGCTGCCTGCTGTAAAATATCAATAAGGTTCACAATACATCCTCCAAAACGCGCAAAATTTTAGTTTCTTCCTTCAACCAAACAAAGTCAAAAGTCAAAACTCAAAATTCAAAAGTGGAACTAAAATGCCGCTTCACTTTTGACTTTTGACTTTTGAGTTTTGACTTGTGCTTACACGTTCTCGTACGGGTCAAACAGTTTCTTATATTCCTCGAGTATGAACCTGTCGGTCATGCCCGCTATGTAATCACAGATCACCCTTTTTAAAGAATCCTTACCCAGCCTTTTCCTCGCGTCCGGGGGCAGTATGGATGAAGTCACGTTCCGTTTGTCCGTCACGTCGCCGCGCTTTTCATATATCTTAAAAAGGTCGTCAATTATTTTTTCGGCCTTGTATTCCATGCGTATGACTTTATAGTGCTTGTAAAAATTCTTATAGAGGAAGCTTTTGAAGTCCTTATGCATTTTTTTCATGTCGTCGTCAAACTCTATTAAGAGTTTTTTATGTTTTCTGACTTTTTCCACGGAGTCAATCCCGTATTCGCTGATATTGACAACCGTGTTTTCAATAAGGTTGGTAATCTGCAGGTTTATAAGCGCCCTGCAGAGGTTATATTTCTGCATGTCCAGCGGAAGGGAATCAAACTTTACCTTATCCAGGGATTTTTCTATTTTTTCCCAGATAATGGTCGACTTGAGCATCCCGATATTGAGTATTCCCGATGTTATGCCGTCGTCAAGGTCGTGGGAATTATAGGCTATCTCATCAGCCAGGTTTACTATCTGCGCCTCCATGGTGGGCGAGAGCTTGGGGTCGTATTCCTTGCATGCCGGGTTGTCATAGTCGGTGGTGTGTTTTATGATGCCTTCCTTTGTTTCCCATGTGAGGTTAACGCCGTCAAAATCCGGATACTTCTGCTCGAGTTCATCGAGTACGCGGAGGCTCTGCGCGTTATGCTCAAACCCGCCCTCGTCTTTCATCAGCCTGTCGAGTACTGTCTCGCCTGAATGGCCGAACGGCGTGTGCCCTATGTCATGCGCTAAGGCGATTGACTCTGTCAGTTCTTCGTTTAACCGCAGGGCTTTTGCCACTGAGCGGGCGATCTGCGCCACTTCATTTGTATGCGTGAGCCTGGTTCTGTAGTAATCGCCCTCAAGGTTGACGAATACCTGCGTCTTATATTCGAGCCTTCTGAAGGCCGTGGAATGAATAATCCTGTCGCGATCCCTCTGGTATACTGAGCGGAATGGGTGCTCCGGTTCCCTGTATTTCCTGCCGCGCGTCTCGCTGCTTTTCATCGCGTATGGCGCAAGGATCTCCCTTTCAAGTTTTTCCAGCTTTTCGCGTGTTAAAATATAATTTTCAGCCACTTAATCTCCCTGCTGGAGCGTGGTATTAGGCACCACGTGCTCCATGAATGTGTCAGTTATTTTTTTCGGGTATTTTCCCGTTCCTATGAGCTTTCTTATCTGGCCTAAGGTGTCGGTTATGACCCTTTCCTTTATGTCAAGATTGGTGGCTGTCTCCGCCCCTATGAGCCTTTCCTCAAATATTTCCCTTAAACCCGCGAGGAATTTTTTTGCCTTGTCAGATTCCGGCAGTGAAAGCGCGTTCGTGTTCGCGATCACCCTGGCAGCCTCAAGGACTCCGTCTTTTTTTAGGTTCCCGTCCCTGTCAGTGATGCACCTGCGCAGTATGTCCGGGCATTTCCTTTCGGCATTCATGACTCCCTTGAAAAATATGGACTCCGTGTCCTTCTTATCCTTCCTGGCCGATAAGTAGGTAAAAAATATCTTCTGTGTTTCCTCAAAGAACTGCAGCATGGCGGTCTGTTCGCTGTAGTTAAGGGTAATCTGCGACATCTTCTGCTGGAATTCCGCGTTCTGCACTTTTACCGACTCGAGCTTGCTGAGTATCTCCTGCTTCTTTTTCCTTCGTTCCTCTTCCATCTCAAGCTTTATTTCTTCCTTCATTTTGCTTTTGATATCCTCATCCTGCAGCTTCTTCGCCTCGGTTTCCACCTTTTCGATCTTCTGCAGGCTCTTTAAAATCTCTTCTTTCCTTTTCTTTTCCTTTTCCTGCTGCTCGCGGCGCATTTCTTCCGCTATCTTTACTTTAAGTTCCTCTTCATGTGATTTGTTGTTTTCATCCTCTATCTGCTTTAAAGCCTGGAGCTTTTTTATGACTTCGGCTTTTTTCAGTTTTTCCTTTTCTTCCATCTCGCGCCTTATCTTTATCTCGAGTTCTGCCCTGGTCTCGTCGATCCTTTTCCTTGCTTCTTCCTCGAGCTGCTTTCTGAGTTCTCCCTCTATCTTGCCGCGCAGTTCGGTTTCCATGGATTTGCGCATGGCGGCTTCGTCCAAAGCTCCGCTTTTGCCGTCCATGATGCCTATCTCGACTTCCTGCTTTACCTGGGCTTCCACTTCTTCCTCGACAGCTTTATTTACCTCGGCTGTCATGGCCCCTTCCACTTCCTTTTCCATGACGGATTTGACCTCGTCGGCAAGCTCCTGCTTAACCTCCTGCCTGACTTCGGCTTCCATTTCTGTCCTTAAGCGCGAGCGTTCCTGCTCAAACTCGCGCAGGAGCTGCTCTTCCTCATCTGATAACTTTGGGTTTATATCATCAGCCATCGGTTTAATCCCCTGCTTTCATGGTGGTGTTTGGTATGACATGTTCCATAAATATATCCTGGAGTTTTGTAGTGTATGCTTTTACCTCAAATATCTTTTCCGTCTGCATTATTATAGCCGATGTAACGTCATCCTTGGTCTCCAGGCTGGTGGCCAGTTCAGTGGCGATGAGCCTTTCCTCAAATACGTCATGAAGCGCCAGAAGGAATCTTTTTGCGCGCTTCTCCTCGGGCAGGTGCATGCCGTTTAAGTTTGCCGCGACCCTCATGGTCTCGATTGACCCGTCGTCCCTGACTTTGCCTCCCTGGTTTAAGTCGGCTTTTTTCAGCACTTCAGTGTGCTTTTCCATGGTTTTTTCCAGGGTCCGCAAAAACATGGTCTCAACAGGTTTTCTTTTTATAAGCTTGCTTAATATGGTGGCGAACACTTTTTGCGTCTGGTCAAACATATTGAGGATATTTATGATTTCCGTGTAATTAAGCGAAAGCGCGCCTGATGCCCCGGGATTTGCCGCGGGCCTTGTCAGCTCGGCCTGGTACGCCGCGCTTTGCCTTTTTGATTCCTCAATTTTCTTTAATGTAGCTTCCTTTTTCCTTGCCTGTTCCTCTTCGAGCTCCTTTTTTATCTTTTCCCTCATGCCGTCTTCAGTTTTCCGCTCTTCAAGATTTTTATGGAAAGCAGCTTCATCAATTTCCGGCAGACCCCCGGGATTGGGTTTTTGCTCAGGGACAGGCGGTATGACCGGCGCAGGCGCGGCAGTTTCCTCTGCCTGGTTTGATTCGTATTCCTTCAGGAGTTTTTCTTCATCCGCGTTAAGCCGGGTGTCGGACACGCTGTCTAAGCCGCTTTCAAAAAACTCAAGCATTTCCTGCTTAAGGATCTTTTTCGCGGCTTCAGCTTCGACCTTATCGACCTTTTCGCCGAAAAGCTCGGAGACCATGTCCTTAATGTCGTCCATGCTTATCTTAAAATCGTCGTCATCCAGCACTTTATCCTCCGGATTTTAGCCCAGCTAATAATAAAATAAATAAAGTTATGATATAAACCCGCTATAATCATTATATAATAAAATCAACCTGTTGTGCAGTATTATTTACATCCGGGAACGGCTGCTTTTACTCCTTAAAAATAAAGCAAAAATAAGCCCCACAGCAAACGCCATGAAGGACAGTATTGATATTAAAACGCCTCTTTTAACTGATTCCGGGGAATAGGTCATTGAGAACTCGTGGTCTCCTTTTTCTATTTTAACGGCAGAAAAGAGGTAATTTGCCCTTTGTATGGCTGCCGGGGTTCCATCCACATATGCTTTCCATCCCGGGTAATTGGAGCTTGCTATTACCGCGTAACCGGCTGTCTCGGCCTTTATTTTGGCTTTTATGCCGCGGTTGTCCCATTGTGTGATGTCAATTTTAGCCGCGCCTTTCCCGAAATCCTCTGTGCGGTTATCGGCAGACATTATAAGTACCTTTCCTTTGATGCTGAATTTTCCGTCGCTTAAATCCTTCAGAATAAGGTCCTCGTCCTTCATGAACTCGGCCTTTGTAGCGAAAGATATGAGGCCGGGTGAGCCGATTCTTTCATAAATAGATACATTACCGAAGGTCCCTGATTTTTTTAGCCCGGGAATTTTAAGCTCAAACGGTGTCAATATGTACTTAACAGCCGAGGCGTCAAGCAATGTGGCTCCTGTTATAAGGCATAAGTCCGACTCTTCCCCGCCTTTTAACACTGCCCTGTCAAATGAATCATAATATTTAAGGTATTTCTTATACGCAAGCGGGTGGTATCCCCAGAAAGACATGACTCCGTAGGAAACATTCTGGTTCGGCGGCATGAGTTCCTGCTTTGCCAGGTGCTCCTCCAGCTCTCCCCGGTATGCGCCTTCCTTAAAGTATAATTTATCGGCCTCAAAATAGCGCCACTGCAGCACCCTTGAGTACGGGTCCTTTGAGAGGAATTTAGCGCTCTGCGGAATGTTATCATAGAACTTATCCGGCTGAACCGGCTGGTAGCCCTGCATATTAAATAAAAGCTCCAGGCATGTCACCGCTGCCAGCGCCATTATGAATTTGCCTTTTGCAATCTTTCCATGCGCGAAATACGCGAAGAGTAAGATTATGATTGTGATAAATATGGACTGAAAAAATACATGGGCCGAAATAAAATCAAATGAATTGACAAACTTACTCATGTAATATTCAAAATCAAAATGATGGAACTTTGTATTTATCACTTTTGAATTTATGAAGGCTGCGATTGCCGGTCCGGCCGCGGTGAGAATATCTTTCTTAAATATACAAACTGCGCCGGATATAAAAACAAAAACGGACGACAGCGCTGCAAGTATTTTTATTACACCGCCGTTTATGTCTTCCTTTTTCACCCTGTCCAGCACATAGGCTGCCGTCGCAGCCGTAAAAAAGACAAAGAACTGCAGCATCATGTCCGGATTCCTGAAAAGGTTCAGCACGGGTATCTTTGCCAGGTATGTATTCAGGAAAAAATTCCCGCCCAGGGAGAAAAAGAATGAAAATATTATGAACCCAAGAAAAAGTTTTATGATATTTTCCTTTATGTACCTGGCTGCCGCAAGGTAATACGCGGCAGCCGCCACAAAGCCTGTGTAAAGGGCAATATATGAAATATAGAAAGACTTGAAAATGTAAGTCCCTATATAAGTATTGTTGCTCATGGACCCGTACAGGAACGGGAAGAATATGTTCAGCAGGTTCAGCCAGTGGGTGGTTTCAGAGCTCAGTATCCCTGCCGTGCTCATGCCTTTGCTCCTCATGGAAAAGGATATGGCCTCGAACAGGGGCAGTACATAAGCCGCGGACATGATGATGCCAAATGCCATAAAGAACAGCAGCATCAGGGTGTTTTTTGAAAAAATGTTTTTCTTTTCCATGAGCATCCTTACCCCGTAATATACGGGGACGCCCAGCAGAAGATTAAATGTACTCTGCCCGTGGCCGGCAAAAACATTCAGGGTCACGGCAAAACTTATGGCGAAAAGCCAGAGTATGTCGCTTTTCCTGACATATTTTTCAGCGCAGTAAAAAAAGAAGGGCGTCCAGGCCAGCCCCTGCAGCACCCCGAGCTGCTCGGCCCTGTAGGAAAAAAGCCCGGAAAACGACCACATAACAGCCGCTATAAAAAAGGCTGACGCGCTTTCAGCGAATAAAGAGGCGAACATAAGCATAAATATCCCGCCAAGCAGGAAATGTATCGCCAGGTTTATGGTCAGGGATTTATGCGCGGGTATGTTTGTAAGCAGCAGGTTGAATGGGTAGTAAAAGGTCCCCAATGCCGGGAATCCGTTGAGCATATGCGGGATCCAAAGCGGCACTTCACCCTTGCTTATGGTCTCGGAATAAAACTTGGACATCGGAAGCCCCAGGTAAGCCGAATCGCCGCCGGTAAATGATTTGCCCAAAAAAAGTTCGGGAGTAAAATATATAAGAGTCATTACAAGCAGCAATAACGCTGGTATGAATTTTTTGTTCATGTTTCTCCTTATTATCCCGTAATTGAAATGATTTTAATTATAGCATAAAAATACGATTTTAATTCTTTGAAGTTGTGGGTTTGATTTGCGATTGTCGGTTATGTTTATTGTTTTAAGGTGTCATTGCGAGGAGGCGTTTTAGTTTCTTGCCGACGAAGCAATCTTGCTGTCTTGTTAGCTTGAAACGAGATTGTGGTTCGATGAACTCACCATCGTGAGCCTGTCGTACGACTTCGTCGCCGAAAAACAAGTGCGGCTCCTCGCAATGACAGATTGCAGCACCTTACAAACAGTATAAACAATTGCAAATTTAAATAATCTCTAACCCCGCGTATTTTGCCGACAGGGTTTTCTTTCCCGATGTCTTAAAGACCACTGTCAGCCTTAAATCATCTCCGTAAGGCTCTGATTTTACTATTGTCCCCTGCCCCATCTTTTTATGCTTTACCTTCTGTCCGGGCTTATACTGGACCTCTTCAGGCTCGTCATTATATACAACATCGCTCCCCGGCGTCGGGCATGCTTCCGCAGCTGCCGTCGGGTCCGCGTCAGGGCCGTTTCCGTAAAATTTTTCTTGTGTCTGTTTTTGGGGTAACCGTCCTTTATGAATTAGTAGTTCCTCGGGTATTTCGTTTATAAATCTTGATATTTTTCCGGCATTTTTCATGCCAGCTTGCCTGCGTACCGCAGCACTCATTATAAATAGTTTCTTCCTTGCACGCGTGATAGCCACATATGCAAGTCTTCTTTCTTCTTCTATTCCACCTGGCTCATCAATACAGTTTTTGTGTGGAAAGAAACCCTCGTTCATGCCTGTAAGGAATACTACATCAAACTCCAACCCCTTAGCGCTGTGTATGGTCATTAATGTGACAGCTTCCTGGCTTTCATCGAGTTTATCCACAGACGACATGAGCGCCACCTGGTTTAAATATTCATCAAGGCTGGCTTTTTTACCAGACTTTAAACTGTCCTCCTCATATTCGTCCATGGCCGAGACAAATTCCTTTACATTCTCAACCCTTTCCTTTGCCTTTGGCGACGGGTCGCTCTGCCAGTAATCTATGTAACCTGTCCCGGTTAAAATCCTCGCGGATAAATCCTTCATGGTCAGTGAATCCTTGTTCTCGCTTAAATATTTTATAAAATCATGAAAGGCCTTCAGCGACTGTTTTGCCGCGTCTTTTATGTCTGTCATCTCGTATGATTTTTCCATGGCGTCCAGGAACGGCAGGTTATTGGCGAAGGCAAAAGCCTCCATCTTGTCAACGGTAGTGTCTGTAATGCCCCTGGGCGGCACGTTTATGATGCGCTTAAAGCTCATGACATCCCGCGGGTTTGAAATAACGCGCAAATAAGCCAGCATGTCCTTTATTTCCAGCCTGGAATAGAAGGATATGCCCCCGACTAATTTGTAACGCACTCCCGCCCTGCGGAACCTGTCCTCGACCACGCGCGACTGGGCATTGGTCCTGTAAAAAACAGCCATGTCCTTTAAGTGCACGCCGCTGGCGTTTAAAAGTTTGAAGACTTCATTGACAACAGCCTCTGACTCCATTATCTCGTCGTCAGTGTAATAAAAAGTTATTTTCTCGCCTTCGTCATTATTAGTCCATAACTCCTTGCCCTTCCTGCCTTCGTTATTCTTAATGACGCTGTGGGCGGCCTTCAGTATGGTTTTTGTGGAGCGGTAGTTCTGCTCGAGCCTTATTACCTTAGCGTTCTTGTAATCCTCCTCAAACTCGAGGATGTTTGTGATGTCCGCGCCCCTGAAACGGTATATGGACTGGTCATCGTCGCCCACCACACAGATATTCTTATACTTTTCCGCGAGCATGGATATGAGGGTGTACTGCGAGTTGTTAATGTCCTGGTACTCGTCTATGAGGATGTATTTGTATTTTTCCCTGTAAGCTTCAAGAACATCCTTATGTTTCCTTAAAAGCTCTATGGGTTTTGATATAAGGTCGTCAAAATCAACGGCGTTGTTCTTGTTAAGCTTTGCCTCGCTTATGGAGTAAACCCTGGATATGGCTTTTGACTCGTAATCATTCGCGTATTTGTCCTCAAATTCCTGGGGCGTTATAAGCTCATTTTTAATGTTTGATATGCGCTTTATGATGTCGTAAGGCCTCATTTCCTTGTCTGAAACCTTGGCCTCGTGCATGCTTTCCTTTATAAGCCTTTCCCTATCGTCCTCGTCGTATATGGAAAAACTTTTGGTATACCCGAGTTTTTCAGCGTGCGCCCGGAGCATCCTGCACCCCAGGGAGTGGAAAGTGGACATGGTTATAAGGTTTGCGTTCTTGCCAACGACCTTTTTAATACGGTTTTTCATCTCTTCAGCCGCTTTATTGGTAAAGGTTACGGCAAGTATATTTTCAGGTGATATTTTGTATTCCGCTATCAGGTGGGCTATCCTGTAGGTAATGACCCTCGTCTTCCCGCTTCCGGCGCCGGCTAAGATAAGTATGGGCCCGTCCTTGTGCTTTACAGCCTCAAGCTGTTCCTTATTCATGAGTTCGTCAATATTTGAATGTGTCAATGCTTTGGCTCCATATTTTTTTCGTGAATGGTCATGCAATTCCTAAAGATTATATAATGGAAAGAGTTTTTGTCAAGGAAGGATTCGGTATATTAATTTAAACCCAGTTCTTTCATCCTGTCTTTGCATTGCCTGATGGTTGATAAATCATTGAAATAATAATTCTTATCCGGTTTTGCCGAGCTGACTTCATCAAAGAGCTTTATTGCCCTTTTTCTTCCCTCATCCCCGGCATCCCAGAGCGCGTCCGCGAGGAAAAACGCGGCTGTCAGGTTTTTAGGCGAGAGTTTGACGCATTCCTCGAGGTATGCCCTGGCTTTATCCTTATCCGGCCACGGGATTATAAACGGGATATTTGGCGCTTTGTAATGCATCCTGCCGAGTATGAGCCCTGCAGTGTGCTTTCCGTAGGTTTTATCAAAGCCGTATAATTTTTCCCCGTAGGCCTTTATCTTATCCGCCACGCCGCTGTTTATGGCTTCCAGCGGGTTTGCCATTTCCGCGAACCTTCCCCAAAGAATAAGATAACAGTAGTTTATTGCGGCTGTAACCGTAGCCGCCGCGTTATCAGCGCAGTATTTATCAACAGCGGCAAAACACTCTTTGTTGGCTTCCGAAGCCTTATCTTTGCCGCACTCCAGCGTCGAGTATCTGAAATTCATCGCGTCCACGTATTTGACAAGGAGGTTTTCCGAGGCGCTCTCTAAAACCGCCTGCCTGTAATTATCAAGGGCTTCCCCCGCCATGCCGCAGGCCGCGGCAGTATCTGTCAGCGAATTTACGCTGTAAGTATACATGTCGCCTTTTCTTTCAAAATCATGCGCAAAACAGGGTGAAGAAAAAGCAAGGAAGCCAAGAAAAATAATTACTCTTTTACTGTTAATGTTCTTCACTCCCTTTTATCATTTATTTTATCCCCTGTTGCTATCTATTCTACCATATTATCAGCCTTTGCAAGCCGCACACTTTTTGCAGATTATTTAAAATTTACTTTTTTATTATAAAGATTTTGGTTTATTCTTTCTTTTTCCTCCCCTCTCCTCTTAGGAGAGGGGCTGGGGTGAGGTGAAACTAATTGCCTTATTCCCCTCACCCTACCCTCTCTCCCCCTCAAGGGGGGACTATAAAGAGCCAAGGGGAGAGGGATAAAGAGACAAACCTATCAGCACACAACCACAAAATCAACTGCTCTCTATTAAACAAAAAGCGGGGCATTTCGCCCCGCTTCTACCTTAATATATTTTACCGGTCCTTATACCGGGTTGATGTTATGACACGTTCTTTATCTTTAATACCCCTGTTTCCAGGTAATACTTTATAGACGTGGAGGAAACCCCGGTCTTTTCCATGACCTCCATGACAGACGCCATGGGTTTATGATTAAGGTAATCCTTAACCTTTTTAAGGTCTTTAACGTTCGCAGTCTCTAAAAAGTGCCTGATTGTGGCCCTGTCCTGTGTCATGTCTTTTCTCCTGATTTTGCTTAACCGCTTCACTAAATATATCGGAAAGGGGAATGAAAACTTTAAATATAATTTGATTTATCAAGTATTATAGGCTATAATTATGTTAGCTTAAAAGCTAATATTTTTATTACATTTATTAGTTTATATGCTAACTTATTTGGAGGTAATATGAACAGACAAATGAATAAACAAAGGCTTAAACAGCTTTCAGATTCATTACAAAAAGGGGCTCTTATATCCCCTTCAGGGCTTGGCGTGTATATAAAACAAGTGCGTGACGCGCTTGGTATGACACAGAGGCAGATGGCAAAGCACCTTAAAGTGTCGGCTCCGACATTAAATAAGATAGAAAAACACATTGAATCATCAAGTATTAAAACCATTACTCATGTCCTGGCTGCGCTTAACCTAAACCTTATGTTTAGCTTATCGGTATCTGAGCCCCTTGAAAAAACCGTAAGGTCCAGGGCCGCACTTAAGGCAAAACAGGCATTAGACAGGGTTTACGGAACCATGGCCCTTGAAAAACAGGCTCCATCCGGAAAAAATTATGACGACCGTTTAAAAGAATTGACCGAAGAATACGCTTTGCATCCCGGTTCATTCCTGTGGGAGGACTAGATTGTTAAAAACACCGGAGGATTCCACGCCCATAAACGACCTGTCAGGTTTGATACCTTCAGGCATCACGGTAAAATCCGCGCTGGATGAATGGGAAGCTGAAAATATCCTTAAAGCTTACAACAGGTACTTAAAGACATCGCGCAAAAGGGCTATTTCTCCCGGCCTGATAACCGCGGTCCATAAAGAAATGTTCGGCCTTACATGGAAATGGGCCGGAAGTTTCAGGAAAGAAAACCTGAACCTTGGCGTTGAATGGTTTGCAATCCCGGTTGAGATTAAAAAATTATGCGACGATATTGCCTTCTGGGAAAAATCTAAAAATGTAAATATTTTAGAACAAAGCGTCCGCATACACCACAGACTTGTGCGCATTCACCCGTTCTTAAACGGCAATGGCAGGCACGCCCGAATGATAGCTGATATTTTCCTGTCGGGGCGCGGGAAAAAGCTGCCGCTTTGGCCGGATAAGGATATGGTTGAGACCACGGATATACGGAAGAGGTATATCCATTGTTTGAAGGAAGCGGATAATGGGGATTATGCGGGTCTTTTGGAGTTTACGGAAAAACTAGTACTTTAAAGCCGGGCGAGCCACCGGCTCGCCCCTACGAAAACTAAAACCAATACTAAATACACTAATTCGCTAGTTTTACTGTCTTACTTAGTTCTCCCAGGTCGTTTGTGTTTAAACTTCTTTTTCCGCTGTCGCGTTTTCTGGACATCCTTGAGAGGAACGTGCCCGCGCCTATTTCCACGAAAGTATTTACCCCGTTTTTTATCATGGTCTCCAGCGCAAGGTCCAGCCGGGAGGGTTTCCAGATATAATCGAGGAACCTGTCCTTTATCTCCTGCACATTCTCATAAAACTCTCCTGTTGTCTGGCATATCACCCTTTTGATGGGTTTGTCCATGGGGATTTTCAGGAACTCTTCCTTTAATTTCTCAGCCACGGGTTTTAGCATCGGGAAGCACGCGAACTCCTCGTGCGACACGTCGATTATCGAGCCGCCGAGCTTTTTAAATACATCCACCAGTTTATCCTTTGACTTTGTTTCGCATACTATAACCGTCGAGTCCTTGCCGTTATATGAAACCACATCGGCCTTTATGGACGCCCTTAATTCATAAATTATCTTTTCCACTGATGCCACTGCCACAGTATTTACAAGTATGTGGCTGAAAAAATCCCTTCCCACGTCCTGCGCCACTATTTCCCTTTTTTTGAAAAGGAACGCCATAGCGTCGTCAAAAGATATGGCCTCCGCGCATACAAGCGCCATTATTTCCCCGGACTTGTATCCGAAGAGCTGCTCCGGAAATGTCTTATAATCCTTCAGAATATCCACTATGCCCCGCTGATAAACCGCGTTTATGATAATGCCGTTATCCTCGCGCATGAGCTCCTCTTCCGGCCCGATGAACGAAAGCTTGTTTATCTTGTAGTCAGGGTATTTTTTCTCCACCCTGTCATAATACTGCCTCATTGACCAGGAGGAGTCGTATGCCTTCTTGCCGAGGTTCACATACTGATACCCGGCCGCTGTGAACATGAAACCGATAACCGCCAATGGAGCCTCCACGCAGAATCCAAGAGCCCAAATCCCAAAGCCCAGGGAAGGTATTACCCCTTGGGCTTTGAGCTATGGGCTTTGGTCTATTTTTTCTTAATAACCGCCATCCCGAAATCCCCGAGAGGCAGGTTCATCTTTTCCAGCATGTCATCAACAAAAGAGAACATATACCCGACCTTTACAGGCATATACAGGGTATACCTTATCTGTATTTCATATTCCTTTTCCCTTCCCTTTAACGCTTCCCTCGCAATTGCCGTCATCTCTTCGCCTGAAAGAGGCGCCGCGTCCTGATATACCATCCTTCTTTCTTTTGCCTTGAAGAGGTTTGTCAGTGAGTTTTTATTTAAAAACCCTATGCCTACTTTTTTGGATGCTATCCTGTACGCTTCCTTAAGGGCCGCCTGCCTGTCATTGGCAAAGGCAAAGGTCGACATGAATATCACGTTCTCGAACGACCCGTCAGCCACAGGTATTTTTTCATACGCGGATTTTATCACCTGGTCCTGCTTTATGGTGGATTTTAACCGCGCCTTTTTTATGAGGTCATCCACAGGTTCCACTCCCACGGCATCCATTCCGAGGTCTGTGAGGTATTCCAGCGTCCTGCCCGTGCCGCAGCCTATCTCAAGCACGCGTTCGCCGCGCTTAAACCTCATGGAATTAATAAGCAGTTCTTTCTCCTTATCGTCTGTATACATCCCCGCCGGGGTTAAGAACCATCTCTCGTAGTTTGATACCGTGTCGCGTTCGACTACCATATGCTGCCTTCCTTATAAAAAAGTTATTTTTGCTTTGGTCTCAGAAATCTCAATAGTCTCAATGATCTCATCAGTCGTATGTGTTTTTACTTGCTGCCTGCCACACACTACCCACCACTCACTACCCACCCATTTCCCTTACATAAAGCTCCTCATACACCGGACCGTTTGCCGTGAGTTTGCTTTTATACAGCACTAATGACCCTGCTGTGCCGGGTATTATGAAATTCATATTCTGCGTAAAGCTTATGTCTATCCAGTCTTTTGTGCGCGCCACTGTCACGTGCGCGGTAAAATCCCTTTCTTCCTTCTTAAAACCAATGCCCGTTAAGGACTCTTCCAGGTTTTTAAATACCAGCCCTATCTCATAGGCCCCTATGTCTATGCCTGCCCACATTACCTTTGCCCGCGGAACTGACGGGAAAGCCTCTATGGAGTTTATGGTAATGCTGATCTTTTCCGTTTCCGCCGCGGCTTCATCGATGCACTTTTTGATATTATCAAGGTTTGCTTCGTCTATGTCGCCTAAGTACTTCAGGGTGATGTGCAGGTTTTCCTTTTCAACAAGTTTAACCCTTCCAAAATCGGGCAGTATGCTGGCCAGGCGCTTTTTTACGCTGTCTTCGAGCGGTATTCCTATGAAAGCCCTGATCACATTAATTACCTTCCTTTTTTTCCTGTTTCCCTTGCCCAGTTTATGACGTCCAGCAGGCCGTCCGCGAATTTAACCTTCGGCTTCCACTTGAGCAGCTTCCCGGCTTTTGATATGTCTGCCTGCATGTGGCGCTGGTCGCCGGGCCTGGCGTTATGATGTAATATTTCATACCCGGTATGCGATTTTCCAAAACTCCGGAGTATGGTATGCACGAGCTTATTGACTGATACGCGTATGCCTGAACCCAGGTTGAATACCTCCCCGAAAGCCTTCGGGTTGTCTATGGCGGATATCCAGGCTTCTGCCACGTCGCTTATGTGCACATAATCGCGCGACTGCTCGCCGTCCCCGAAAATATTAACTGTCTCGCCGCGGAGCACGTTTCCTATGAATATGGATACCACTCCCTGGTAAGGGTTGGTAAGCGACTGCCTCCTGCCGTATACGTTAAACATGCGGAAGGCCGTGGTGTTAAGCTTAAATCCCATGTCTTCCCGCAGTCCCGTGGCAAGCACATAGCGCTCCCCCGCGTATTTTGTAATGCCGTAGTATGCAATCGGCCTGGTGCCCATGGTTTCCTTAACAGGTATGGAGTCAGGCACGCCGTATGAAGTCATGGAAGAGGCGTATAAAAGGCGGGGTACTTTATGTTTAACCGCGTAATTTATAATATTTATAGTCCCGAGCACGTTTGTGTAAAGGTCAGCGGCAGGGTCGTCAAACGATTTGATGGTGGAAGCGCAGCCGGCTATGTGGAATATGGCGTCTATCTTATTTTTGAATACCTTATCCAGGTCCTTTGTTTTGCGCACATCGCCCTTATAAAATTTCGCCTCTTTATTTATATATTTCTTTTCCCCTGTCACAAGGCTGTCAATTATGATGACCTTATACCCGCGCTTTATCAGCTCATCGCTTAAGTTAGACCCGATAAACCCGGCCCCGCCGGTTACTAGAACTGTTTTTGACATAAAAACCTCCTGATTAATCCATAGCCCAGAGCCCAAAGCTCAAGGTGGCTTATTACCCTTGGGCTATGGGCTTTGAGCTTTTGGCTTATTTTATCATCCCCATCTTTAACTTCCATACTATCCACGCGGCCTCGGCTATGACCCGCCTTGACATCTTTGATGTGCCGTTTATCCTGTCCACAAATATAATGGGGGTTTCTTTTATCTTAAAGCCCTTTTTCCACGCCTTATAATGCATCTCTATCTGAAATGCATAACCGTCGGAATGAATAGAGTTTAGGTCTATGGCCTCCAGGACCTTCCTTTTATAACATTTAAATCCGCTTGTGCAGTCTGTCATGGGCAATCCGGTAATGGTCCTGGCGTAAAAATTGGCGAATTTTGACAGCATGAGCCTGCGCAAAGGCCAGTTAATTACTGAGACGCCGTTGACATACCTGGAACCCACCACAAGGTCAGCGCCTTTTATGGCGTTCATAAAATCCGGCAGGTATTTCGGGTCGTGGGAATAGTCCGCGTCCATCTCAAATATATAGTCGTATTTGTTTTTAACTGCGTATTTAAATCCATCCACATATGCCGTACCCAGCCCGTATTTGCCGTCGCGTTCGATAAGCTTAATGGAACTGTCTTTTTTTGCCATGGCTTTTACAGCAGCGCCGGTGCCGTCAGGCGAGGCGTCGTCGACTACGAGTATATGCGCCTGCTTAAATGACTTCTTAATAGCGGGTATGATCTTGCTAATGTTTTCCTTTTCGTTGTAAGTAGGTATGACTATAAGGGTTTTCATTTTTCCTCTCTTTTCCGCGCGGTATAATAAAATATGGCCGCGTAAGCAATCGCCCCTAAAAGCGTCAGCAACAGCGCAAGATAAAAACCGTCCTTTGAGTACCTTATTTCCACGCTGTGTCTGCCGGGGGCTGTTTTTACACCCATGAAAGCGTAATTGACATTATAGAGTCTTTCATCTTTATTATCAACTTTTACTTTCCACTGGGGATAATAGGCGTTTTTAATGACCAGAACCGCCTCTTTATTGGTTTCCACATTAAGCTTTATCAGGTTGGGCGAGTAATAATCAACCGCGACGGCGGATTTCAGCGCCTCTTTGCCTGGGGCGAGGGTTATCTCCTGCGTTGTTGCCGCGCCGCCGAAGTCAAATCCCGGTTTCTTCATATCCTCCAGTATCATGTCATCTGCCGCGTACCTGTATAACCTGTCGGTAAACTCAAAGCGCGGCCTTACATTTTCATTCCTGTAAAGTTTTGCCCCCTGGTCCGCGACTTTTGTCAGCCCGGGAATGTTTACGTCGCTCTCAAGTATGAGATATTTGATGTTCATGTACGCGGATACCGCGGGCATGCCGAAAATACCCGAATCGTACATTTTTATGAATTTGGAAGGCATCAGGCCGTGCATTCCGTTAACCCCTTCCACTCCATAGTACAGGTGGATGTTGGGCATCCTGATCTCGCGCCAGAAATAGCCGAAATCATATACCCTGAATATTGAATCGTCCTCCTTTAATACCTTTGAGAACGCGTCTGATACCGGCACATAGCTTCCAAACTGCTGGTAACTGATAAACTTGCTGTCAATCCTTAAAACATCCGCGGAATGGACTGCCGCCAGTATCACCGCGGCTAAGAGCGTGTTTTTCATCTTTTTGTTTATCACCAGCCACGCCATCGCTAAAAACATGGCTGATACGCACGCAAACGCAAGCACATCCTGCCTTATGCCTTCCCCTATTTTTCCGGCCATGTTCGCGTCAATGGTTGTGGATTTCGCCTGTTTGTAGAAAGCCCCTATCATTCCATACAGGTTTGAATCAAGCGCCATGATGAACAGCCCCGCCGCTGTAATTGCCGCCGCAAGCGCCGTATATTTCAGGAATTTTCTGGGCAGCTGGGTTTTTTCCTCATTTTCAGACATATTAAAAATATTGTTTAACCCCATGCCGGCAAGCACAAGGATAAAGAAGGTGAAAATATACATGAACCTTGCCGGGTTCCTGAACTGGTTAAAGACCGGCACATAATAAAATAACGGGTAAAGCGGTGTATTTCCGCCGTATGAAAGCAGCAGCATAAGGACTGCTCCCATGGAAAAAAACGCGGCCATCTTTCTTTTTTTAGCGTCCATGAAGGCAAACGGCAGCAGCAGATAAGGCATGACGCCCGCGTAATACGATGTGAGGTTAAAAAGCATGAAGCCGCAGTAATTTTCTTTTATCCCGAAAAACTGCGGCAGCAGCAGCGTGATTGTCTCAGCCGGCGGGAGCGACCAGGAAATGAAATTTTTGTAAGTAAAATCGCCCCTCCAGGAGTATTTCGTGTATCCCATGGACGGCAGCAGCTGAAGCGCGGAAAAAAGCGCTATAAAAACAGCACCGATTCCGATCCAGACAAGCATCCTCACTTTTTCTTTGGCGGTATATTCCCCTGTAAACGCCCTGAATCCCGCGTAAATAAGCAGCGCCATGTAGGTATACGCCATAATCTGCATCCCTGTTGAAAGTATCTGCAGCGCCAGGAATATGGAAGCGTTAAGCAGGTGCAGCAGTTTTTTCTCCGCCATCGCCTTTTCAGTAAAATAAAATATGAATGGAATAAGCGCCCCTGCCTTTATATTATTCCAGTGCCCCGCGTTTACGTAAGTGACTATGAACCCGGACAGCATAAAGGCCAATCCGCCGAAGAACGCGCTTTCCCTCCTGATTTTCAGCTGCCTTAAAAACAGGTACATCCCGAAAAAACCTATTAACAGGTGAATAATCATGTCGGCGGTATAAAAAGACGGGGCGTTTAAGTTTAACAGTATTGAAAAAATATCCGTGGGATAATAATACAGAAGGCTCGACGAGGCTATAAGCGGAATGCCTAAAAACAGGCCCGGCATCCACAGCGGAATGTCGTGAAATTTCGCGGCTGCCTGCTGCGCGAAAATTTTAAAAGGCATGTATATGTTTACCGTGTCATGCCCAAAAAGGAAAGTTCCTGGAGTAAACGCTCCGTAAAAAAGCGCCAGCAAAACCCCGAAGAGCGATGCCCCAGTTACGATAATAAACAGTCTATTTCCCTTTTTTTCCTTTTCCTTTTGTGCCACTTTTCCTCCTTAGTTCATAAATAATCCAGGCTGTTAACCCGGCAAAAGCCGCTGCCGCCAGCAGGACCCATGGCCACAGGTAACTTCCATCGTAATACAAAAGCACCTCATTTTTGCCTTTCTTTACAGCCACCCCGCTTACCAGATAATTTACATTATAAATTTTTACCGGGTTTTTATCAATAAATGCTTTCCACCTGTGGTAAAAATAATTTGATATCACAAGCATGCCGTCATTTTCCGAATCAACCGTAAGTTTTATGCGCGACGGGGTGTATTCGGATACCCGCACCCTGTATGAGGCTTTTTGAGGGGCAAATAAAGGCGCGTCCGCGGCAGTTACCACTGCCTGCCCGGGATTAAAGGCCTGCGAGGTAAAGTAAGAATATGCCTCTGCGTCGCCGGATAATTTTATGACCTCATCTGCCACATAAAACCTGGGCTTGCATAAAGGGTCCCTCTGTATGGTAAAATCGCCGTCAGAGTAACCGCCGCCTGACGACTGCACTGCAGGGCCTTTCGCCAGTATATAATATTTCACATTCAAGGCCCGGGCCACAGACGGTTTGTTAAAATCCCCGGCTTCAATCATCTTGAGTACTTTGCCCTGCGTAAAGGCGTGATATCCGGTCAAAAACTCTATCCCGTAAAATATATTGATGTTACGGAAGAATGACCCTCCAGGTTCCATGACCCTGAATATGTCTTTGTCCCCGCGCAAATACTCAAATGCCTTTTCCATTTTTGCCGTTATCTGTTTTTCATCTACGTAAGTTATGTACTGTTTTTCTATCCTGTATATGTCCGCCGCATGCACAACGCAAATTACCGCCAGGATGGCCGCCGCGTATTTTTCTCCCCTGCGCAGGTAAAACATGATTGCGCCGTAAAAAACAGCCGCGATAGCGAGGAACGCGGCCGCGTCCTGTTTTATCATGGACATGATGTAGTCCAGCCCGGGTCTGCCCAATTCAAATCCCTTTATTTGCCTGAAAATGCCGCTCACCGCGTTTAACATAAAAGATGTATGTGACATTATCAGGATTATAACGGCGGCTGATAAAAAACACGAAGCTGAAATTTTTACCGTTTTTAACAGGGCTTTTTCCTCTTTTTTTTCCATATTAAAAATATTGGACAACCCAATGGCCGCGACGGCCGTTATGCACAGGGTAAATACGTACAGGTACCTGTTTGCAGTCCTGAAACCGTTTATTATCGGTATTTTGTACGTCAATTTTGCAAGCGGCGTAAAACCGCCGTAGCTAAGCAGTAAAAATACTGCGGCTGTAACGATAAAAAAAAGGGCCGGCCCTCTCCTGCTTTTAGCGGCAAAAGCGGCCGGTAAAAGCAGGAGAGGTATTATGCCCATATAGAACGTATTCGCGTTGAATCCGCTGGTTCCCCAGTAAGTGTCGCCTGTCAGCCCGAAGAACTGCGGCAGGATGAATGTAATTGTTTCCGCCGGCGGGAATGACCAGGATATGAAGTATTCATACCCCCTGCCCCACCTCCACGTTTCCTTTACGTACTGCATCAGGGGCACCAACTGCGGCGAAGAAAAAATAAAGCATGCCAGGAGCGCAAAAACAAGCCCGCCCGCCGGGAACAAAATCCCTTTTACCCCTCCTTTTTCCCTCAATGCCAGCCATGCCGTATAGGCAGCCGCGGCCATCATATTATATGTCATCACCTGCATTCCCATGACGGCGACCTGCATGCCTATGCACAAACCCGCGCCCGCGAACCAGAGGAGCTTTTTTTCCGTGGTACCCCTGTAAAGAAAATAAAATATCCACGGAAAATACGTTGCGGCCTCTATATTGCAGAAGTGCCCTGCGGAAACGTACGACACCATGATTCCGCTGCACATGAACACAAGCGCCCCGAAAACAGCGCCGTATTTTTCAGAAACTGCTTTCCTTAAAAATAAAAACATTCCGGCTGCCGCCAGCAGCATATGAAATATCATGTCGTAATTGAAGGTCATAGCCGCAGGTATCCCCAGCAGTGTGGTTATCAGGTTTGAAGGATATAAGAACGGAACGCTGGCCGAATCGATCGCCGGCATGCCGGCAAAAATATACGGCATCCATAAAGGAAAACTCCCGTGATGAAGCATCTGGTCCTGTGCGAAGGTCCTGAAAGCCGCGTCAAGGGTGTATAGGTCGTATGAGTTGAAGACTTTCCCTTTTTCAAAACCGCCGCGGAAAAAAAATAGCGGGACAAATATGAATAATACTATAAAAAACAGTATTACCCTTTTTTTCATCCCTTGAACCAGTCAATTGTTTTCTTCAGCCCTTCCTTTAACCTTATCTTGGGCTCCCAGCCGAGCAGGCTTTTTGCTTTTGATATGTCCGGTTTGCGCCTTGTCGGGTCGTCCTTTGGCAGCGGTTTATACACGATCTTTGACTTTGAGCCTGTCATTTCCTTAATTATATGCGCCGCTTCTTTTACCGTAAACTCATCAGGGTTTCCGATATTAATGACTTCGCCGGCTATCCCGGGTTTCATCATGGCCGCGAAAAGGCCGGCTACCTGGTCGGAAACGAAACAAAAGCTCCGTGTCTGTTCTCCGCTCCCGTAAATGGTGAGGTCTTCGCCGTTTAATGCCTGGTTAATGAAATTTGATATCACCCTTCCGTCGTCCTTCTGAAGGCGCGGGCCGTAGGTATTAAATATCCTTATTATCCTCGCGTCTGTTTTATGTTTCCTCACAAACTCCATGGTCAAAGCTTCAGCGAACCTCTTTGCCTCGTCATAGCAGCTCCTGATCCCGACGGGATTTACATTTCCCCAGTATGTTTCCTTCTGAGGGTGCTCAAGCGGATCCCCGTATGTTTCCGACGTGGAAGTGATCAGGTAGCGGGCTTTTTTCTGCCTGCAGAACTCAAGGACGTTATAAGTCCCCACTGAATTTGTAAGGAGCGTTTCTATAGATTTTGTCTGGTAATACGGCGGTGAGGCATATGAGGCAAGGTGAAATACATAATGCACCGGCCCTTTTATGTTTATCTTTTTCCTGATATCGGCCTTTATAAACTTAAACCGCGGATTTTTGATTATTCCTTTGAGGTTTTCCCTGCGCCCTGTGCCCAGATTATCAAGGCATATGACTTTATAACCTTCGCTGACAAGTTTCTCGCAGAGGTGTGAGCCTAAGAATCCGGCGCCTCCGGCCACTAAAATGGTTTTTTTCATTTTTTCTCCCTGTTCATAATATTAACCCTGCCGCAGTATTTTATTACAAATCAAAAACCTTGTCAAAACCCTATTTGGACTTTCTTATTTCCACGCGCCTTATCTTGCCGCTTATGGTCTTGGGAAGTTCTTTTACGAATTCTATTATGCGCGGGTACTTATACGGCGCCGTGACCTTTTTAACGTGTTCCTGAAGTAACTTTACAAGTTCATCCGAGCCTGTATAACTTTTTGTAAGCACTATTGTGGCCTTCACGACCAGCCCCCTTTCAGGGTCAGGCTCGCCTGTAATGGCGCATTCCAGCACTGCCGGGTGCTCAAGCAGCGCGCTTTCTATTTCAAACGGGCCTATGCGGTAGCCCGAACTTTTAAAACAGTCATCCGCCCTTCCCACAAACCAGTAATACCCGTCCTCGTCGCGGAAACCCACGTCGCCCGTATAATACATGCTGTCATGCCATGCCTTTTTCGTAATCTCATCGGACATATAATACCCGTCAAACATGCCCACGGGTTTTCCTTTAGCCGTCCTTATTATTATCTGGCCTTCCTCGCCGGCTTCGCATGAGAGGCCTCTGTCGTTGACTATGTCCATATCATAACCCGGCGAAGGTTTTCCCATGGACCCAGGCTTGGGTTCAAGCCACGGGTATGTCGCTACCGCGACCACAGTCTCTGTCTGCCCGAAGCCTTCCATGAGCCTGTGGCCGGTCATCTTCAGGAACTGGCTGTAAACCTCGGGGTTTAAAGGCTCGCCCGCGGTGGCGCAGTATTTAAGGGCGGAAAAATCATATCCGCTTAAATCCTCCTTTATCAGGTACCTGAATATGGTCGGAGGCGCGCAAAATGTCGTGACCCTGTGCTTTACAATGACATCCAGCATGTTTTTCGGCACGAACCTGTCGTAATCATAAACCATTACGGCGGAGCCGCATATCCACTGGCCGTATATTTTTCCCCAGGCAGCTTTTGCCCATCCGGTGTCAGCCACGGTTAAATGTATCCCTCCCGGCGTAACATTCTGCCAGTATCTGGCAGTTAAGATATGCCCCAGCGGGTATGTAAAACTGTGGCGCACCATCTTGGGCAGGCCTGTCGTGCCCGATGTGAAATAAATAAGGAATATATCATCATTTTTTGTTGCCTTGTCCCCTGAGGGCCTTTTAAAATCATCCGCTGCTTTTTCCATAGCTTCCGTTATATTTACCCAGCCCGGCCTGTCCGTTCCAATTACAGCCTTTATCATCAGTGAAGGCGAATCCTTATGCGCCGCGTCCACACATTCCATTACAGGCGCCTCATTGACCGTTATTATCATTTTAATTTTTGCGGCTTTGACCCTGTATGAAACATCCTTGACCGTGAGCAGATGCGTGGCAGGTATGCAGACCGCGCCGAGTTTATGCAGCGCCACGGACAGAAACCAGAATTCATAGCGCCTTTTTAATACGAGCATGACCACGTCGCCTTTTACTATGCCCAGAGAGGAAAGCGCGTTTGCCGCCCTGTTGCTGTGCTTTTTCATTTCCGCGAAAGTAAAAACCGCCTCATGACCGGCATCGTCGCACCACACGAGGGCCTTCTGTGAAGGCGACCTCTTTGCCATTTCATCCACCACGTCAAACCCGAAATTAAAATCATCCGGCACCCTTATTTTAAAGTTCTTTGAAAAATCCTCATATGAGCTGAATTCGCCCGGAGCGTAAATGTCGAGCAGCGATGCGTCTTTGCCGTTATTTGTCGTCATGTTTTGGCTCCTATAATAATATGGCCAGGAATCTGGCCGGTTTGTTATCCATGGCTTCCATTGAGTGCATGATGGCTGAATCAAAGTAAAGCGAGTCTCCCTTGTTCATTATTACCTCATTTTTTCCGAGCGTGACCTTTAACGAACCTTCCAGGCAGTAGTTATACTCCTGACCGGGATGGGAATTTAAGCGCGCTTTTTTTCCGCCTTTCTCCGGTTCCACGGTTACCTCAAAGACTTCCATTTTTTTATGCTGGAAATTATAGGCCATATCCGCATATTTATATTCTTTCCTGCGCTCCACAACGGGGCCGGACCCTGCGCGCACCAGGCTGTAGGTGTGCATGTGCGGTTCTCCCCCGGTTAAAAGGGCGGTCAGTTCCACCTTGAAATAATTCGCCACTTCATACAGGAAACTCATGGGTATGTCTGTTTTCCCGCTTTCAAACCCGGCATAGGCTTCCTCCGGCACGTTCATTTTCATAGAAACATCCCTGATGCTTTCCCCGGATATTTCCCTCAAAGTTTTTATCCTTAAAGCCACTGCCTTGATTTTTTCCGGCATAGAGCCCTCCTTATGTGCTTTTTTAATGATACCGTCAGAAACCGGCTTTGTCTTTTTGTTGTCATTGCGAGGAGCCGCTCTCGTTTTATGGCGACGAAGTCGTTCGACAGGCTCACGATGGTGAGTTCATCGAACCACAATCTCGTTTCTGACAAAAACTACCAGATTGCCATTCGACAGGCTCATGGTCCTGAACGAAGTCGAAGGACTTCGTCGGCATAATGCCAAATCGCCTCCTCGCAATGACTGATTAATAATAAATATAATTACAATTCTATTTAAATACCACCCTGAAAGCCGCTTTCAGCCTCCTGGGCAGAAATTTGTACGTCTCAGAGTTAAATAACTGCTTTATAATATAAGCCGGGTTCAGGTAATATTCCCTCTCCGCTTTTTTGCTCATCATGGAAAGAAGATCCGGATTTAAACTGCCATATTCAAAACAAGCGCTGGATTCATACTGTCCGTACTGGTCCCAGTCGGTTATGTAAAGTTTTCCGTTCTTTTTTATCTCGTCATACAGGGCGGTCCCCGGGTATGGTATGGCAATTAAAAACTGCGCGTAGTCGGTATTCACCTTTTTCGCGAACTTAATTGTCTCTTCCATTGTTTCCTGTGTTTCCCCGAGGTTTCCCAGCATGTAGAAACCCATTGTCTTTATCCCTGCCCTGCGGCAGTTCCTGACGGTCTCCTCTATCTGGGCCAGCGTTATCTTTTTTCCTATGGAATCCAGCACCTTCTGCGACCCTGACTCTATGCCTAAAGCCACGCGGTAACATCCGGCGTCCTTCATTTTTTTCAGCATCTCATATCCGCCAAGGTCGACCCTGATGCCGTTCGGACAGCTCCAGCGTATTTTTTTTCCAGATTTTATGATGCCGTCGCATATTTCATGCACGCGCTTTATGTCCGTTGTAAAACTGTCGTCAACTATGGCTATCTCTTTGACTTTGTACTGGTCCACAAGGTGCGTCCACTCGGAGAGCACGTTTGCCGCTGACCTGGCCCTGAACTTATTGCCGAAGACAGCCTTAAAACAGAATTTGCATGCGTACGGGCAGCCGCGCGAAGTCATGATGGAGCCTACGGGGTTAAGGGAACCAAGGGCTTCCTGGCCTTTGTATTTTGAAATGGCAGGGAATAAGTGCCTCGCGGGAAATGGAAGTGTGTCAAGATTTTGTATAAAAGGCCGTTCTTTTGTCCTTATTATGCTTTTGTTTTTCTTAAAAACTATTGAAAGGACATTTTCAGGCGAGTCTATATTATATAGAAGGTCTGTTATTGTTTCCTCGCCTTCGCCTGACACCACAAAATCCATTGAATTCTCAAGGCATTCGTCAGCCATGGCAGTGGCATGGGGCCCGCCGATGATAGTTATTATGTTTGAATTTATTTTTTTTAGCTTCCCGGCAATCTTAAAAGCCCCTTTTACAACAGGGGTCACGGCTGTAAAACCCGCGGCGTCAGGTTTGAATTCATTAATGGTTTTATATAAGGAAGGCTCATCCATTTTATCTATCAGAAGGTCCAATACTTTGACATTATACCCCTCTTTTTCCAGGGCCGCGGCTATGTATGCCAGCCCCAGCGGCATGAATGACTCGTCGCCAAACTGCTCTTGCGCCGGCGCAGGCCTGATGAGGAGGATGTTGTTTAGTTTTGGATTTTTCATTATGCCTTTCCTAAAACAGTCTCAGTGATCTCAGAAGTCTCAGTAGCCAGCCCTGGCAGCCTACCCACTACTCACCACCAACCACCCACTGTCTGTATTTATATTTTCTTAATTATCGCGCCTTTAAGGTAGAACGTCTCCGGAATTGCCGTGTTATACGGATGGTCCTTTGCCTGGAACATCTGTCCGGCAATTTCCACTTTGAACTTGAGCTTTCGCGCCGCGTCTTTGGCGGACTGTATGAGTTCCGCCATGGGTATGTTTTGCGAGCAGGAAAAAGTAAATATAACCCCTCCCGAATTTAACAGCTTAAAAGCCTTATTATGCAGGTCCCTGAAACCCTTTATTGCCCCTGCTTTTTCCGCATGGCCTTTTGAAAACGGGGGCGGGTCAAGTATTATAACGTCATATTTTTCCCCTGCCGTTGCCATCCTTTTCATCTCGTCAAAGACATCCGCCTTAACCAGGCAAAAATCTGTAAGATTGTTCATTTCCATGTTTTTCTCGGCTACATCAAGGGCAGCGGCCGATGAGTCAATTGCCTTTATTGATTTCGCGCCGTATTTTCCGGCGTAGGCGGAGAAGCCGCCGGTATAGCAGAAAAGGTCCAGGACATCCTTGCCCTTGACAAAATCCTTGATGCGTTCCCTGTTGTCCCTCTGGTCCAGGTAAAAGCCTGTCTTTGACCCTGATGCCGGGTTGACTTCAAATTTCACGCCGTTCTCTGTAATGATAATTGGTTTTAATTCGCCTTTTAACGCGCCTTCTGTTTTTTCGAGGCCTTCCTTCTGCCTGGACTGTGAAATTGATTTTTCATATATGACTTCCGGTTTTAATGCTTCGTCTATTATCTTTACTATCACCGGCTTTAAATTTTCCATGCCGAGGGTGGTTATTTGTATAACCGCGGTGTCCTTGTATTTGTCCACAATGAGCCCGGGCAGCGAATCAGCTTCGGAATAAATGTAGCGGATGGCGTCGGTGTTTTTGACCTTATCCCTTTTTTTTATCGCGATGGCTATCTTGTCCTTAAGCAGGTTTTCTATGTCCGCGTAGTTCTCATATTTTTCCGCCGGTTTTTTCAGTATGTCCAGGAGCCGCCCGGAAATAACAGATTTTTCATTGACATAACCCAGGCCGATGTAAAGCCCTTCGCTGTTTTTAAAAAGAAACAGCGAGCCGTTTACATATGTGTCGGATATCTTGTCTATCTCGTTGTCAAAAACCCAGGGATGGCCCGCAAGTATGCGCTCTTCTTCCCCCTTTTTTAAAACTATTTCTGGATAATCCAATGTTTTCACCTGGTTTCATTTTATATTTTATATTTAAGGTGTGCTATTGCACTTTCTATTATAATAATTCCGTTATCCGGCCACAGGCCGGATTACATTAAATCTAAAATTTAAAATCTAAAATATAAAATCAGCTTTATTCAACCGTCACAGACTTTGCGAGATTCCTCGGCTTATCCACGTCTATGCCTTTTTTAACGCCTATATAGTATGCCAGCAGCTGCATGGGGATGGCGGCCAGCAGCGGGTAAAAATCCTCGTCTATGTCCGGTATGTAAAAAATATCATCCGCGAAACGCGTCATGGTTTTGTTTGATTTATTTGTTATGGCTATTATTGTGCCGGAGCGCGCCTTTATCTCCTGTATGTTGCTGATTATCTTCTCGTAGAGAGCGTTCTCAGGCGCTATGAATACGTTCGGTGTCTTGTCATCCACAAGTGCGATAGGCCCGTGCTTCATCTCCCCTGCCGCGTAACCTTCCGCGTGTATGTATGAAATTTCCTTAAGCTTAAGCGCGCCTTCCATGGCCATCGGGTAATTGATGTTGCGTCCGTAATAAAGGAAGTCCCTGAACTTATTGTATTTTACCGCTATTTTTTCAATTTTCTTCCTGTCCTTTAAAATTTCCCTGATGTGGCCCGGTATTTTGCGGAGGTTTTTGACCCCTGCCTTTATGAATTTTCCGTCAGCTTTGCCTTTTATCCCGGCGATGTAAAAAGCAAAAAGATAAAGGACCGCCAACTGGCTGATGAAAGTCTTTGTCGCTGCAACACCTATTTCCGGCCCGGCATGGGTATATATGACCCCGTCGAGCATCCTGCTTAAGGTGGAACCCACCACATTTACTATGGCTATGGAGTATCCGGCCCTCTCCTGCATGTTCTTAAAGGCCTCTATGGTGTCTATGGTCTCGCCTGACTGTGAAACTGCGATTAACAGCGTGGATTTATCAACCACTGGATTTCCGTACCGTATCTCGGAAGCCACATCCACACTGGTGCTTATTCCCGCGTATTTTTCTATGATGTACTTGGCTGTATACGCCGCGTGGTATGATGTGCCGCATGCGACTATCCTGATATTGTCAATTTTTTTAAGTTTTTTTGTGTCTATATTATCAAAATTAATCCCGTTTTTATCAAATCTTCCTATTATGGTGTCCTCAAAAGCCTGTGCTTCCTCTGATATTTCCTTGAGCATGTAATGCGGGTAGCCTGATTTTTCAGCCTGCCCCGCGGTCCATTTAATATCCGTAACCTGGCGTTTAACTTTTTTCCCCGAATTATAAATATCTATTTTATTTTTTGTGATTATAGCCGCGTCCCCGTCTTCCATGAACATGGCTTTTTTTGTGTACTTAAGGAATGAAGGCACATCAGAGGCTATATAATTTTCGCCTTTGCCGATGCCCAGCACCAGCGGTGAGCCCTGCCTGGCAGCGATTATCTTGTCCGGTTCCCCCGAATAAAGTATGACCATGGCGTACATGCCGCGGATCCTTTTTAAGGCGGCGAATACTGCTTTTTCAAAACCTTTTGAAATATTATCCTCTATGAGGTGGGCGAATATCTCGGTGTCTGTTTCCGAGGCGAATTTATGCCCTTTCTTTCTGAGTTCTTCCTTTATCTCAAAGTAATTTTCTATAATTCCGTTGTGAATTATGGTAATCTCGCCCGAGCAGTCTATGTGGGGATGGGCGTTTTCCTCCGAGGGTTTGCCGTGGGTCGCCCAGCGCGTATGGCCTATGCCTATCTTACCGTTTAGTTTCTCTCTCTTTATCCTTGCCTGCAGGTTTTCAAGTTTGCCCTTTGAACGGAAGCGGGTTAGTTTGCCGTTATCTATGATGGCAATGCCGGCAGAGTCATAGCCGCGGTATTCAAGTTTATGAAGCCCGTATATTATCCTCTCTGCGGCGTTCTCATCGCCGATGTAGCCTATGATACCACACATTATCATTCCTCCGAAAAACAAGATGAGCAGTTTAAAGTTTTTAGTTTTAAGATAAAAACTGGCCTTATCCTCATTCATCTTAAAACTTCAAACTTAAAACTGATGTTTTCTATTCTAATCCCGCTTATTATACAGCAAATTTGTAAGTTCGGCAAATTTTATTATGGAGACCGTCTCTGCACGGGCTTTGTCGTCAATAGAAAGGGTTCTAAACGCCTCTTCCAATTCCCCGCTGCCTATTCCCAATTCCCGTTTCAGATTCTTCATGAACATCTTCCTGCGCTGTCCAAAACCTGCCCTTGATATCTTGAAGAACAGCGCCTCATCCTTGACGTCCAGCATCGGGGTCTTTGTAAAGTCCATGGAAACAAAAGCCGAGTCCACATTGGGTATGGGAAAAAAAGACTTCCTGTCTATTTTAAGGAGCATTTTAACATCAGCGTGGTACTGGCAGTAAACCGTTAGTGACCCGTATGTTTTTGACCCTTCCCTGGCTGCCATGCGCTCCCCGACTTCCTTCTGTACGGTCAGGAAAGCCCTGCTTATCATCGCTTTATGTTCTATGAGTTTTTCAATTATTGGAGTGGTTATATAATACGGAATATTGCCGACAACCTGTACTTTTGAATTTATGCTTTTCAGCATGGCATCAAGGTTAAATTCAAGGAAATCCGCGTTTATTATTGCCAGATTGTCCGGCTCGCCGAGTTTTTCCTTTAGCTTTGCGATGGCTTCCCTGTCGATCTCGATGGCTATGACTTTTCCAGCCGTTGCGAGCAGCCTCTGTGTTAGCGCGCCGGCCCCGGGCCCGATCTCTATGACGGTATCCCCGGCTTTTACGTCAATTAACGACGCCATCTGCCCGAGCTTCGAAGTATTATGAAGGAAGTTCTGGCCGAGCCCTTTTTTGTAGCGGAATTTTCCGCTGCTTTCCTTTTTATCCATTTTTCCCTTCCTGCGCTCTTTGTTTTATTGCCCTTTTGATTCTTTCGATCCTCATAATAAAATCCCCGGGCATGAATGAAGGGTATGTCCTGTCAAGAAGGACGTTTACCGCCATCTCAGGCATGCCCATGTTCAGGTACGTGTCAGACTTCAGGTCCTTTAAGACCGTGTTCATTATAACATCATCCTCTGACGATGAAAAATGCGAGTTAAGGCTGTCAATAATATCCTGTCCCGACTGCCATGGCATTTTCAGCTTTATTTCCCTTAAAGCCGCGTCATAACCGCGCAGCTTTTTTTCCACGGCGGAACCCGCGGGTATTACTACAAGAACCGAAGGAAATTTTTTATACCTTCCTGTTACCGAACTTTCAAATAAATGAGTGGAAGTGTTCACATTATTCCTTTTAAAATACTTCTCCAGGTCATTTTTCCAAAACATGTTGAAACGCAATGCGGTATAGTCCGTAAGGCCGTTCCTTTTATAAGTGCTTTTAAGCCTGATTGTCACTTTCCTCGGGTCGTCCATGTACACATACTCAAATTCTGGCAGGTAACTCACCTTATCCCCGTATGTGGAATTCAGATATTTCGCGATGGAGCGGTCCATGGTATCCTGCGGCGCAAGAGAGTTGACAGCTACCAACTGCTTTCCCATGTAATAAGCGGGGAAAATACACATGAGTACGGGTACTATTATAAAATATTTCTTGGATTTTAATGTCAGAAGCTGCCGTATTCCGAGTGCGATGATGATAAAGGCAGGTATCTGCATGAGCACGCTCCTGCCCTGATGAAACCCTGAAATGACCAAGGGAAGGCTGAAAATAATGAACATGAAAAGCAGCACCCTGAATGGCCTTTCTTTAAGGTTTAAGCACACCAGGGCAAACCCCCAGATGAAGAAGATCCATTCAACCGGGTTTAAAAAGGGCAGCCTGAAAATAAATCCCAGGTCCTTTAAGTTTTGAAGTATGCCCTCAGCGCCCCATTTGTTCTTTACCACGGACACCTGGAAAAATCTTACGAATACGCTGCTGTCTGCGCTGAACAGGAAAAAAAGCATCGCGGCCGCCACGGTGATTATAAGTGCTATTGAAGAGTTTTTTGCCAAGTTTTTCTCTGAAGGATCGTCCGTTCCCCTGAACCTTTCATAAAAAATATATAAAAAAAGAGGCACTGCGAGCATCCATAATATATATGTGTTCACGCACAGAACGGTAACTACAATGAAAGCGGCAATATCGGGTATTTTAATGGACTTTTTACTTATGAAATAAAAAGCAAAGGCTGCAAGGACAGGCGTCAGATTGTTTGCGAGGAAAAAACCTGAAGTATGATAATTCCAGAAGGACTGGCACAGTACAAATACCGCTGCTATGGCCGCGGCCATTCCGAAAAGATTAAGTGTCAGAAGGAAGATACCCGCGGCCAAAAACGGCAGGAGCGCTGCCCCGGCGTATTTGTAGTATTCGATATTTTCTTTGACTATCGGGGACGTAAAAAAACATATCTGGTTTAAGAGGTTCCCGGCGGCGCCCTTAAGCGGATTATAATAAAAAAAGTTCTCCCCGCCATATTGCTTTAATACGCCTTCATACATATCCGTTATCTCATCATACTCAAATTCCGGCTGATACTGGGGCTGTATGAACCTTGCGGCAAAAAAAATAACGGCCAGTATGAGCATTATTAAAATGGCGGTTTTTCCTGTCTTTGCGCCGGGATCATAGGCGAATAATTCCTTCATATCCTTGACTGTTTCCTGTTTTTTGCTATCTCTATCGCCGTTTTAAAAGCCGCCATTATCGACCCTTCCCCTGCTTTTCCCGTACCTGCTATGTCATACGCCGTGCCGTGGTCCGGGGAGGTCCTTACTATGGGCAGGCCTAACGTGACGTTGACTCCAGTATCGAACGATAATAGTTTCAGCGGCACAAGGCCCTGGTCGTGGTACATGGCGATTACCGCGTCGTGCGTTTTATATTTTACAACCCTGTGAAATATCGTGTCCGCGGGATAAGGGCCTTCGACTTTTACCCCTTTTGCTTTTGCTTTTTTTATCGCCGGTATTATGATTCTTTCTTCCTCGTTGCCAAAAGCCCCCGCTTCGCCCGCGTGCGGGTTTAAGCCGCACACGGCCGTTATGGGGCCGAAAATGCCGAAATCATTTGAAAGTGATTTATCCGCGAGTTCCATGAGCGACACAAGGCCGCTTACGCTTAGCTCTTTTGGCACGTTCTTTAGCGCGGTGTGTATGGTGGCGAGTATTACCTTCAGGTCCCTGCCCATTAACATCATGGCGTATTTTTTTGTCTTTGTGAACCTGGCGAATATCTCTGTATGGCCGGGGAACTTAATGCCGGCCATGTGAAGGCTGTGCTTGTTTATGGGCGCTGTCACAACCGCGTCCACTTTTTTAGACATAGCGAGTTCAATGGCCTTTTTTATGTATTCAAACGAGGCTTTTCCCGCTTTTGCCGATGCCTCGCCTATACAGTAGTCGTTCATGTGCAACTGCTTCAGGTCAAGAAGATTTATAACGTTTCTATCTGTTGATAATTTATCTATATGGCTGACTGGCTTTATGGCTAATTTGTTTGATATCCTGCGCTGCGCCGATAACATGGGGAAGAGGTCCCCGATTACGATCACATCGGCGTATTTATAAAGGTCTTCCTTTTTAAACATCTTCACAATTATTTCGGGGCCCACGCCTGCGGGGTCGCCCATGGTAATTGCGATTTTCATTCGTTTCATAATACCTCACATAAATAATTGTAGAGAGGGGGCTTGCCGCCTCTCTACAGATTCTTACTAAATAGTGCTATGAGTTCTTCCTGTATAACGTCCTTTTGCTCGCCGTTTGCCATGTTCTTTACAGCGTACCTGCCCGACTTAATTTCATTCTCGCCTATGACTATGGCGTATTTTGATTTTTTTGACTCAGCCTCGCGGAACTGCGACTTGAAACTGCGGTCTTCAAAACCCATTGCCGCCTTTACTCCCGCCTGCCTTAACTTATTAAGCAGAACAAAGCCTTCTTTTATGTAAGCCTTGTCAGCCACGATAAACGCGTCGAGCCCTGCGCCTGCCGTGTCTTTGCCTTCGGCTTTTAGCACCTCTGCCATGCGCTCTATGCCTAAGGCAAAGCCTGTGGCCGGCGTCTTTTTTCCGCCGAACTCTTCGACTAAATTATCATACCTGCCGCCGGCAAGTATGGTGTTTTGCTGCGGCCCCAGCTTATCAGTTATGAATTCAAAGACCGTGCCTGTGTAATAATCAAGCCCCCTGACCATGGAAGGGTTCTCAACAAAGTTCACTCCGGCGGCTGTTAAAAGTTCTTTTACAAGCGCGTAATGCGCCGCTGCCTCGGGTTTTAAATTTTGCGTTATAAGAGGCGCGTCAGCGACCGCTTTCTTGCATTCTTCCTTTTTGCAGTCCAGCACCCTGATTGGCGCGCGCTCAAGTTTATGCACGCAGTCCTCGCATAGTTGGGATTTTTTTGATTCTATGAATGCCTTCAATTTCTCATTATATCCGTCTTCTGCGGCGAGGCAATTTATGTGCAGCACGCTTCCTGTTACACCAATGGCTTTTATCAGGTCCGCTGCCAGGCGTATTACTTCCGCGTCTTTGTACGGCGTGGGGTCTCCGAAAGACTCGGCGCCTATCTGGTAAAATTCCCTGTAACGGCCCGCCTGCGGCCTCTCGTAGCGGAACATCTGGCCTGTGTAAAAAATATTTGAACGCGGGGGCAGGTTGTTTTCTATATAAGCGCGGACTATTGACGCGGTGCCTTCAGGCCTTAAAACTATATGCCTGCCTTTTTTATCCTTAAAGTCGTACATTTCCTTCATGACTATGTCGGAACCCTCGCCAAGCCCCCTGGCAAAAAGCCCTATCTCTTCTATGGTGGGAGTTATCATCAGCTGGTAGTCATACAGCTTAAAAACCGCCGACGCCGCGGCGGATATGTGTTCCCATACCGGGCTTTCCTGCGGCGTTACGTCCTTTACCCCGCGCAGACGCTGATACTTCATCCTATTCCCCCGTTACGTCTTTTAAATATTTTATTCCGTCCTTTTCAACCTTCATCATGTAATATTCCTTTATGGAATCGCCCTGGCTGTCAAAGGAGAATAGCCCTGTGGCGCCCTGGTAATTGCGCACTGAAGAAAGCACTGTCTTGAAATTTTCCCTTGAGGTTATGTCCCTTTCAAGAAGCGTGCCTATTATTTTCATCACGTCGTATGAAGCTGCCGTGATGGCGTCAGGCAATATGGCGTACTTGTCCCTGTACTTTTTGACAAAATCCTGAACTGCAGCGTCCTGGTCTTCGGGGTAGAATTCCACCGGATATATGACGCCTTCCATGGAATCCTTAAATCCCGTGATGTACTGGCTGTTAAGCGCCGAGCTTCCAAAAACCGGTATGTCAAAATCATAGAAGCGCAACTGGTCCTTTATCAGCACCATTTTTCTGTCAGTGGCGGGTATGTATAAGGCGTCAAGGGTGATGGGGTTCTTCTTCGGTTCCTTCACCTTTTTAAACTTTACATCGAACTCGTCAATGACGGCCTCGTCAGCCACCGCGATGGCGTATAATTTTATTGTGTAAGTGAAATAATCATCGTCGGAGAAATTATAAACAACATTTGTGTTTCCTTTTTTATCCACTTCCACCGCCGGCAGGAAGTTCGCCGTGTTTGTCTCTGTCTTTGCCTCCACTATCTTTCCCCAGATGAGTATCTCTGAGCCGAGTTTCGACGCCACATTTAAGGCAAGCTCCCTGTCAAGGTCCTCGGCGCCCACGCCGATGGAATCCATGGCCCCGTCGCACACGCTCTGCTTTGTAATGTTGAGCACGCTCGACTTTGCCATGGTATATGAGATTTTTTTGGTCATGTCGTCATCCAGCTGGTATCTTTTTATGTCGTCGCCTATGGGCGCTATGTGAAGCACCGCGATTGATACCTTCTGCATATTCGGGTCAGGGGTGGGTTTCGGCACGGCATTTTCATCCGGCGGGGTTATATTCAGGTAATCAAATACCTTCTGCATCATTCCCTTTGCCGCGTCTTCCATCAGGCCGTCGAGCTTCATTTTTTCATCGGAGCGTTTTTCCTTAAGCAGCATAGTATTGACGCCGCCTAAGAGCACCATCTGGTCCTGGAAGTCATTGGCCTTGGGGTCATACGCGGCCTGCCGGATTATCTCGCCGCCTGAGGCCGTGAACCTCTGAGTGAAATAATCGTTTAAGGTCTTTCCATAGGCGTTGTCAGAATATATGCACGCCAATTTCCTGAACTGCGTGTCGTCTATTAAATATTTTGCGGTGGCATATGCCTGGCCCTTGGCCGTGGCGCAGTTCCTGAAAAAATACTGGCTTTTGCCCACAAGGTCCGGCTGCGCGGCCGTGGATGAAAACAGCACGGTATTATAACGCTCCATAACAGGGATAAGGGTCTTTACAGTCTTTGAATACAGCGGCCCTATTACAGCTATTACGCCGTCGGTTTCTATGGCCTTTATCACGGCCTGCTCAAGCTTCGGGTCCTCTTCGTCAATATATATGAAGCCCACCTTTGCCTCAGGTAGCTTGCCTTCGTTAAATTCCACGGCCGCCATTTCAAGCCCGGTTTTTACCAGGCTGCCTATATCCATGGATTTTCCGGTAAGAGGTATGACTACGGCAAGTTTTTTATTGTTAACCGGCTTGTATTTGACCGACTCCTTATACTTCGCGGTTATGTCCGCGTAAAAAGCCGAGTCGCGGAAATCTATGAGGAAAGCGTTCGAGTGGACGTAAAACTCGTCATAATTCCCTTCCTTAAGGTCAAGAAGGCAGAGGTTGTAAAGGATGTATTCGTCCACCATCTTATGGTAATGTTTCGCGTAAAGGGTTTTTAACTCTTCCCTGCCCGCGGCCGAGATTATTTCCTCAAGCCTTTTTGCGGCCACGTCCTCAAACTGCGAGAACTGATGGCGTTTTTCCAGGAGGAGCTTCATTTTTTCCATGGCCGGCTCTTTTTTCCCGGTATCCATAAGCAGGTCAAAGGTACGCAGCATGGAAAGGTAGCCCCAGTCCACGTCGGCGTAATATTTTTCGTTGTAATTAAAATATTTAAGGGCTTCCGGATAATTCTTTTTGTTATAGTTATACTGCCCGCACCAGAAAGCCGCCTTAGAGCGCTCTCCCGAGTCCTTTCCTTCCTTTAAAAGTATTTTCCACTGCTCATACTCTGTGTCAGACACGGATGTAAGCTTGTCCCTGATGGCGGAGTCCGAGCTCTTTATCAGCTTTGCAGGCACGCAACCCGCCATGAACACAAAAACAGAAATAACCACCAGCGCCGTTATTAGTAATTTGTAATTAGTAATTTGTAATTTGTTTTTCATTTATTTAAAACATCCTGGTTTATGATGACCTTATACTTTTTCTTTAAGCTGTTCATCTCGGCGTCAAATACGCCCTGCTGTTTCTTTTCCTGTATCATCTTGAGTATCTTGTCTTTGGATTCGTCGTATGAGTATTTCTTTCTCTCGTTTACCTTTATGATGTGGTATCCGTAAACCGTTTTGACAGGCTGTGACACTTCCCCGTCTGAGAGCGCGTAAGCGGCCGCCTCAAACTCCTCCACCATCAGCCCTTTTGTAAAGAACCCGAGGTCCCCGCCTTTTTCCTTGGTGGTGGCGTCGTCGGAATATTTCCTGGCTATCTCGCTGAAATCCTCCCCTGAGCGTATCCTTTTTTCAAGGGAATCCGCGAGGGTTTTATTCTTAACGAGTATGTGCTGCGCCTTTATCTCCACGAAATCGCCGGTATGCTTGTCATAGTATTCCCTGGCTTCTTTTTCAGTTACCTTCGCCTTATTTTCCACATTCTCGGCAAAGTACACGTGCGAGAGGATGTCGTCAAAATCCCAGTCATATTTTGTCTTAAGGTCCGGCCTCTCAGCGTAACCCTGCTTGCGCGCTTCCATGGCCATGAGTTTCTTGTTGACTATGAACTGTATGAATTCCTTTTCCTGCTCGCTGTTTAACTTATAGTCAAAACGCTGGTTCATGTAATCTGTGATGACCTTATACCTTTGTTTTGTAAGCACGTAAGCGCCGATTATGGCGACAGTGTCGCTATCAAGTTTTTTAACGCTTTCCCCGCTGTCCTCAGGCATCCCCGCCTCGTTTCCGCCGGTCTTATCCGCGGAAGCATCGTCCTTTTTAGGATTCTCGGCTTTTGCTATGTCCTGGGTGGTGATTGAAGAGGATGATATCCCCCCGTCGTCCTTTACATAAGTCCCCGTAGTCTCACACCCCGCGCCGGTCAACAAAACAACCATAACGCACGAAGCGAACAATACAATAAATTTTTTCATTTGTTTCTCCTGTTTTAATTTAAAATTCAAAATTGAAAATGTAAAATTAAGCCTTATAATACTTCTTATAATACGACAGCGAGTTCGGCTGCGTGTTGCACTCTTCGCCTATGCTCATCTTTGCAATCTTATCATCCTTCTTCGCGTCTAAAAGCCTTGTGATAAGCTTGTCGCGAAGCTCATATGGGTTCATGGGGTTTATGTAAACTTTTGTCCCGCCTTCAAAACCCGCCGGCGTATTAACGCGCAGCTTTATCAGTATGTGAAGCGGCATGGCGTCTATGGAATCCTTCGGCGTGTAATACCATTCCTCGTTTGTGGCTATCTGTGAGGTAAGCGCGTGGTGCATGGCATGAGTCATATCCGAGAATCCGCGCAGCTCTTTATCCGTCATTTCATAGGGAAATACCGCCTCGCTTTTTGAGAAGACGCATATGGTCGGGTACCTGTGCCCTATGTCCGAGAAGGCAATGGCGTGCTCATTTTCCGCGACTACCAGGTTAAAATACATGGCAAGGTTCGCGCCCATCTCGTTGTATATGTTCGGATTTTTCCTGATTAAATTAATCTCGCGCTCTATGGACACGCCCCACTCGTCTATGGCCACGAGCTGCTTGTGCAGGTGGTCAAAGGACGCGCCCGCCGGTTTCAGCCAGTTCTGGAAGACCGAAACATAGCGCACGTGCTTGTTATTATCGTATATGTCCTTCATTCCCTTTATGGTGAATTTCAGGTAGTGAAAGTGCTCGTCAGGGGTAAGTTCGCCTGAGTTGCACAACTGCGTGTCAAACTCGGCGTTGTCAATAAAGTGCCTTCCGCCAACGATAAGCTCATGGCCGCCGGCAAAAAACGCGTCAGCTATGTCTATCTTGTCCTGCTCAGCTATCTTTGTAGGATCTTTTCCGAGAAGTTTTAATTTCATGTCCACGATATGCATGACATGCTCATATCCCGCCTTGTCAGCCAGGTATTCCTCTTTTCTCTTGCGTATTTCCTCGGGAAACTGGTACCCGAAATTTTTCTTCCAGTATTCCATCGTGACTATTTCAAATAAGTTCGGCACCCTGCGGAATTCCGCGTAAGTCTGGCTTAAAATCCCGGGCTTTAAGTCCTTCATGGATACGTATTTGCCGGCGACTTTAACAAGCCTTTCCTTTTCAGGGGGAGTGTTCTGGTATTTTGTTTCGCAGAAATTACAATAATCGTCCTTCTTTTTTACTTCAAGCTTTTTAGCAGTATCAGGAACGGCATTAACGATAGGCTTGCTTGCCCTGCCCGGAACCGTCCATACTTCAGTCCCCGTAAAAGGGTTTATCTGTTTTATGGTCCCGTCCTGCATACGGATAAAAAACTGGTTGTAATTAGACATGCGCGCACCTCTCCTTATTATAGTCATAACGGAAATAAGTGTATATTGGGGTAAATTATATAAGATTTTGGCTTATAATACAATAATTAATTGACAATTGACGATTGGATGCGCTGTTAAGAAGAAGCGTTCAAATGCTGTCATTGCGAGGAGCCGCATTTGTCTTGCGGCGACGAAGCAATCTCGTTTTAAACCGACAAGGCAACAAGATTGCTTCGTCGGCATAATACTAAACCGCCTCCTCGCAATGACACCTTAAAAATTAAACATAACCTATAAAAATCCTGATTGATGTTGCGGTAAAATGAATCAACAATTGTTATTATATATATATGTTAAAATCCACATACCCGTACATGTAGGTATTGGTTTCCGAAGACAGGGCTGCGGGAAGCGGGCTTCGCGTGAGGGTTTTAATGGCTCCGCCGGCGTTAAATTCAAAGAGCGGCATGTCAATGCCGGCGCCGAAGTGGTAGCCTAAGATGTTCCTTGTGGGGTTGCTGTCAGTTCCGGGGTCCCCAAAACCTGTCCCGCCATACCTGAATACCTCGTAGGAAATACCGCCCCTTATCGCGAAGAACGGGGTGGGTTTTAGCTGCAATCCTCCCCTGAAAACATATGAATCCGAAGTCATTATGCTTCCACCCATATTGATGTAATACTGGTTTGTCTCATATTCAAACGGGAGGTTTATCAGGTCCACCGGCGTTAAATTAACGCCAAGCGTGAGCCTTGTGTTTTTCTCATATTCGCGGCCTTTCAAAAGCGCGCCCTGCGGCACAAGCTGGTCAAAAATGGCCGGCGCCTGGTAGTCAACGGTATATGTCGACGATATGTAAGTTTCCCTGCTGTCATATTCGTATCTTAATCCTATAGTCAGGTACCTGAAATTGGACCTGAAGCCTGTTTTTCCGTTCCAGCGCTTTTCAGTGCCTGCGTCTTCCTGCACTACCACGGTGGATGATATCGGGACAGCCGAACCCTCCACAAACAGGTCGCTTGTCTTGCTCACTTTATATTTTATGTTGTGCGGCATCTCATAAAAGAAAAACACTTCCTGCAGGTTGTTGCCGTACATGTAATGCACGCTTGCCTTTATATTATTGCCCGTGGCTTCCATGTTATTGGAGTCCTCATACCTCATGCTGAAATCATACGGCGTCGCGCCGTGTTCCGTTATCTTTTTTGAATAATCGTTTATCAGGCTGTACGGCATGCCGAACAGCTTGTTGTTCCGCAAATCAGCCACAAGCGCCTCGGGCCTGTATGCCCCGTAATTTATATGCGCCTCGAGCTGGTCGTTCTTCGTGAATAAATAAGGGAGGTAAACTCCGACTCCCGCGCGCCAGTAAAACTGCATGTTGGTTATTGTGGTTGTGGTGTGCGTGACACCAACGCTTATATCTTGATAATATGGCGAGTACTCATATCCCGATGCTATTGTAAAACCCATGAGCGATATTGGTTTAAATCCGAGGGTGTATTCGCCGCCGAAGAAGCTTCCGGTATTTGCCATACGGATACTCGCAGGCGGGACGGGCATGTTATCCAGCCGGCCTTCCATGAATGAGTTGGACAAAAACGGCTTGACCCTGTTGAAAAAATACTGGCTCGGGAAATTCAGCTCTCCCACCGAGTCTTCGAGCGAGATAAGCTGCGTCCTGTAGTTATTTGTAATCTTCGGGTCCGGGGTATTGTATGTGGTGTTCTTTGTATACAATCCATAAAAAGGCTCAAGGTTAAAAACGTGGGTTTTCTTCCTGAATAAAAGCGCCGTATCCAGCCCGAAAGAGCCGCCGTCCATGGATGTGGTCATGTCCGGTATTATGTGGCGCATGCCTCCCAAAGCTTCCATCTTGCCGTGGCCGCCGCGGAAATCATAGAGCCTGTCGTCCATAAACTGCTGCGCTTCCTCATTTGTCAGCTTATCCATGTCGGGTTTTGCTTTTTCCGTCACTGTCATTTTTTTTACGTCATTTTCCGTCAGCACTGTTGCGGCGCCGGTTGCTTCCATGGAAACGGATGTTTTAGTGGAGCCGGATGCTTCTGCCTGCCCCGCCGGAGGCCCGCCTGCCATGGCGTTTACCATGTTCCTGTCTCCTGTCGCCGGGGTTGTGGTCACCCCTTTTTTCATTCCGGGAAAAAGGTCATAATATTTGGCGCGGATATCATCCGCGGATTTTCCTTTCGCGCGTTCCTTGTCCATGGCTTTATACCTTGAGAGGTCGGGTTTTACAAACGAAGGGTCCATTGACTTAGCCAGATCATAATCCACCTTTGACGCTTTTGGCTCGCCCATCATTTCATGGCAATTTCCCTGGCCTATTACAGCCTGTATGTTGTCCGCGTTAATTTTAAATGCCGTCTCATAAAGCTTCAGCGCCTGCTTGTATTTTCCCATGCTGAATATGTTGTTTGCCTGCTCCATATACTGGTTTTCAGCCATGGGGTCATACTTGGCCGCGGAACAAAACCCGTAAAATGCCGTAATAATAAGTAAAAACATGATAATTTTCTTCATTTTGTTGTTTTCTCCTTATATAAAATACAATAACAGTATATATTATGAGCCTTACAAAGTCAAACGGGGTGGAAAACGGATTTTCAATTTTCCATTTTCAATTTTGAATTAAAATAAACCGGTTGGTTTTTCCTTTAATTGAAAATTTAAAATTTAGAATTCAAAATTGCCTTTATTTTATTATTCGCGTCCCAGCCGTACTCGGGATTTATCATTAAAAAATAAAATTCGTTCTGCATCATGGGTTCCTTCATAAGTTCGGCGCGGTAATCAGAACGTATCTTCATGAAATCAACTGTACCGGGTATGGGCGAGTAATTCGCCATCTTTACTTTAAGCCCCATCGCTTTTATATACTCCACATCCTTCATCACCGAGTCATATGTCTGGCCGGGAAGTCCTGCTAATGTATAAACCCCTATGTCATCATTTGTAAATCCTGCCTTTTGCAGCCTGGCAACGGCTTCCTTAAATACCGTATTGTTTACTTTACTGCCTGTAAGCTTCTGTATGTTGTAGTCCGTGGATTCAAGCGATATCCTTAAGTCCTTAAACCCGGAGTCCTTCAGCAGTTTCGCGGTTTCATCGTCTATGTACGCCGCGTGCATCCCGTTTGGCGTATGGAAATTAAAGCCATAACCCCGTTTTATTGCTTCCTTTAATATGGCTTTGATGTAAAAATTCTTATATAGCAGCGCGTCGTCATAAAAAGCGATATTTTTAACGCCCCTGCTTTTATAATAATCCAGTTCCTTTAAAACATCCTCCTGCGGCCTCTGGTAAAATGACGGGGAGAGCTGTTTTATGGCGCAGTAAGTGCATGAGTACGGGCAGCCTCCGGTAAACTTGACTGCCACAGATTCCAGGTTTTTATAAAGCGTGTAATCAGGCGCGAGGTTGTGGTAGTCCTTGTCCTGTTTTAAATCAATGCGTATCCTGCAGACCTTGTTTAACATCATGAGGAAATTGTTGTTTATCTCCCCCTGCCATATGATGTCTGCATTTGAATATTTCTGGGCGTGGTCCCTGCAAAGCGTCGCGTATATTCCGCCCAGGATAATAGGCGCGTTGTATTGTTCCTTAATCATTCTGTTTGCCGACACAACGCCCTCATAGTTATATGTCATCCCGGAGGTTGTAAATATGATGTCAGGGCTGGATATTTTTGTGAGTTTTTCCTTAAAAGCGTCAGGAGTGATTCCATAACGCTTATATTTTCTCGGCACCTTTGTGTAAGGCCCGGTTTTATTTAGCTCTTCAGAATAATACTCCCCGCGGCCGTATTCATCCGACTTCCTGAACTGCTCCGGAACTGTCTCATCAAGCCTGTCCATGCAGTCAATCAGGTCCACTTCAAAGCCGTTGGCCTTAAGGAAAGTGGCAAGCCGTAAAAGCCCGACAGGTTTCATCCAAAAGTCGTGGCATTTAAAGTCATAAACCCACGGATTAATAAGCAGCGCGCGTTTCATTTTTGTCCTTTGTTTGTAGAGACGCTCTGCGAGCGTCCCGGTTTTGGTATGTTATTATAACACATTTTTAGCGACCCCTGTATGCCCCTGTATAGGGTCTAAATAGTTTTTTGTTTTGTTTTGTTTTCGTAGGGGCGAGCCGGTGGCTCGCCCGGCATTTGCCTTTCAGTGGTTGTAAATATTTACAATTGCTGTGGGACGGCGGATGACTGCCGACATTGAGCCGCAGCAAGCAGCGGCTCTACAGTGGTTGTAAATATTTACAACCCCTGTAGGGGCGGACCTAAGTGTCCGCCCGCCAACGTTGCGGGCCGCCACATGGGGCGGCCCCTACAGGAATTTATGATTTACTTTTGTCTCTTTTCTTTTGTCTCTCTTTCCCTTATACTTTCATTATGAACACACGCAAAATAATACACGTGGACATGGACGCCTTTTACGCGTCTGTAGAGCAGCGGGATAACCCGGACCTCCGGGGCAAGCCCGTCATAGTCGGCGGCTCGGCAAAAGAGCGCGGGGTTGTTGCCGCATGCTCGTACGAAGCGCGTAAATTCGGCATACACTCGGCTATGGCAACAGCCACGGCCATGAGGCTATGCCCTGAATGCATACTTGTGCGTCCGGATTTTTCCAAATACACTGAAGCATCCGGGCAGATACATAAGATATTCCATGAATACACCAACCTTGTGGAGCCGCTCTCCCTTGACGAGGCTTACCTGGATGTGACGGATAACTTCATGGAAATAAAATCAGCCACGCAAATAGCAAAAGAAATCAAGCAGAAAATATTTGAAGCCACCGGCTTAACCGCGTCTGCCGGGGTTTCATACTGCAAATTCCTGGCAAAAATCGCCTCGGGTTTTAAAAAGCCAGACGGCCTTACAGTGGTCATTCCGGAAAAGGCGCTTGAATTCATTGACAAGCTCAAAATCGGCGCCTTCCACGGCGTCGGCAAGGTAACTGAAAAGTACATGCACTCCCTGGGTATATTTACCGGCGCGGATTTAAGGTCAAAATCACTGCCGTTCCTTGAAGAACACTTCGGCAAATCCGCGGAATGGTTCTACAACCTGGCCCGCGGCATAGACGACTCATCCGTGGAGCCAAACTGGGAAAGAAAATCCGTAGGCCGCGAGACCACCCTACCTGAAGACATCACTGACATGGATACGATAAAAGAAATCCTTGAGGAATTATGTTTTGACGTGGAAAAGGACATGAAGCAGGAGGACAAAAAAGGCAGGACCATAACGCTAAAAATAAAGTACCTTGATTTCAAACAAATAACCAGAAGCGTCACAATAGACAAAAAAATCCAGTCCGGCGCCACAATATACCGTTACATCCTTGAACTCCTCAAAAAAACAGAAGCAGGAACGAAGAAGATCAGGCTGCTTGGGGTTTCAATGCACGGATTTGAAGATAAAGTGCCTGTTAAGAAAAAAGGACAATTGGATTTGCCTTTATAAACGAACTCATACTACCCATGAAATATACATCCCGAATGGCTGGCTCTCAAGGCAGGGCCTGCGTCTGATAGGGGGCAAGCCCCCTCTCTACAATTTTTGGTTTTAATTTTTAAGCGCAGCCAAATGTGTCCCTGATTAAATTTTCCCATGGCCTGCGCTACTGCGCAATCCATGGGAAAATTTAATCAGGGACACAACAAACGGATTAAACCGCTTTTAAAACCACTTCCCTTTTGAAATTTTTGGCTTATAATTCTTTATGTACTTAACAGCGGCCTTTTCGTCTTTTGCCAGATAAAACATGCCGTAAAGTTCTTTCTTTATGAACTTTTCCTTTTCCATTAATTTAAAAAATCCCATCAGCTTTTTATAAAACCCGCCGGTATTTAAAAAAACCAGCGGTTTATTGTGGTAGTGCAGCTGCTTCAACGTCAAAATTTCCATTGCCTCTTCCAGGGTTCCCACGCCGCCTGGCAGAAATATGAAAGCGTCGGACTTTAGTTCCATTACCCCTTTCCTGTTCCTTAGATTATCCGTCACTATTAGCTCGTCAAGACCCTCTTTTGCCAGGCCGTATTCCTGCAGAGCCTTTGGTATGACCCCGGTCACTTTGCCGCCGCCCATTTTCACGGCAGAAGCGATATGCCCCATTAAACCAATGTTGCCGCCGCCATACACAAGGCCATAACCGTTTTTTACCATTTCCAGCCCCAGCTTTTCCGCAGCGGTAAAGTACTTCCGTGCGGCAGCATCTGAAGAGGAACAAAACACGCAAATATTCATATAATGCTCCTTAAAGTATAAAGTTATAAGTCAAAAGCAAGAAGTATTACAAAAACGCCTTACTGCTATTTTGCCTTACTTCTGGATTCTGGCTTATCACTTATTACATGTATTTTATCATATTCCCCAATTAATCAATTATCTTTTTCATCCATTTGTAGTATAATTAACTGCGGTTTGCACTTACAATTGAAAATCGTAAATTGAACATTTGGGGGTTTCATGCGTATAGGTATCCAAACCTGGGGTTCTGACGGCGACATACGTCCCATGATAGCCCTTGCCTCCGGCTTAAAACAGGCAGGCCATGAAGTCACCATCATGATAGCCAGCGTGGATAACAAATCATACGCGGGCGTCTGCGCCAAAACCGGCATTACCATGATAAAAAAACCTGATAAAATCGAAGCTGTCCTTGACGGCCTTGTTTCAAAAAACGGAAAGCTCACCAAATCAAATGAAATGATGCAGCAGCTCCTCGAAAAAACACTTTACTCTTATATTCCCGAACTGTTTGAAGGGTCTAAATACCTCTGCGAGAGGAATGAACTTGTAATAGGACATTTTTCCTGCCATTACCTGAAAATAGCCGCTAATAAAAAAGGAATCCCGCATATAAGCGTTTGCTACTGGCCGGGCCTTATGCCCTCAGACACGGAACCGCCGCTTGGCATGCCGAATATGGGCGCAGGCCCCACAAAGATGGCATGGTCTCTTTTCATGACCGTCATGGACTCCATGCTGAAAAAAAAGATATCCGAACTCTTTGCCTCTGAAGGCCTGCCTGCCATTAAGCACGTCATGACAGACGCGTGGATGTCGGAGAGCCTGAACATTGCGGCATGCAGCAGGCTTTTTTATACGGAACCTAAAGACTGGCTTGATAAGGGAAATGTAAAGATTACGGGATTTTTAAATATGCCGGTATCGGCGGAGCACTACCAGTTCCCGCCGAACTTAAAGGAATTTTTGACGCGGCGCGGCGACCATCCGGTTTTCATGACCCTTGGCTCCTCCATGCAGGTGGACCCGGACCGCGGCATGTTCAACCTGGTGGAAACGGCCAAACTTTATAAATCGCGCGTCATCATACAGACAGCCACCGCCAAATACCCCGCTGATTCTTTCCTGCAGAATATTTACTTTTCGGAAAAAATGCCCCACAGGGAAATATTTCCCTTCTGCTCCGCGGTTGTGCACCACTGCGGCGCTGGCACGACGCACACAGTAGCGCGCCACGGGGTGCCGTCAGTCCCGCTGTATTTCATGGACGAACAAAAAGCGTGGGCAAACAAATTATGGAAACTCGGCATAGCCACCAAGCCGCTCGACTACATAAATTTCACCCCGCAGGAACTCGCCGATAACATGAAAACCGCGGCGCAATCGCACCAGATGAAGACCGCGGCTGAAAAGTTCGGAGTTGAATTAAATAAGGAAGACGGGGTAAGGGATACTGTGGCGGCGATAGAGAAGTTTATGAAGGAAAGAAAAACAAACAATTAAATAAATATTATATTTTACTTCATAACTTTTACAAGACTTTTGTCATTTAAATACATATTTAAAATATATGCAGGCGCCGCGGGGACTAAAAATAAAAGTACTGGAATAACTGTTGCGACTGAAAAGTATAAAGATTTCGTTGTAATACACGCACCTATTGGAATAGCAAGTCCAACCGCAACCATTAAAATCATCCACGCCCAATTAATGAAGACCAATAAGTTTTTACCAACTTTTTTCATCTTGTAAAAATTTGAAACCGCAAACAGCATTGTTGTCGCAAATATCAGTGAAACAGACCAATCTATATAGTTAATAAAATAATACTTACCTGATTTGTCGGCGCTAAATGATAGTAATAGTCCTGCAAATGCTCTTATAAACAGAAAGCCGGTTATAATTGCGTAAATTGTTGTAAGAACTATTACAGCTTGAGGCCTTTTGATTTTTTTCATTATTTTCCCTTTCATCCCTTGATTCTTATATTTTAACACCCCCTTATACAAAGGCAAGACAAATACTTTATCCCCTCACCCTACCCTCTCCCAAGGGAGAGGGATAAAAAGTCGGTTTGTGTGTTATGCGTTACCCCTCTCCTCTTAGGAGAGGGGCTGGGGTGAGGTGAATCTTGTTCTTTGGCCCCTTAATCTCACCCCAACCCCGTAGAAAAAGAAAATTTTTCATTGTAAATACTACTTGACAAAATGTAAAGTATCCTTTACACTTGTTTTTAGCAAATAAAGGAGGCCTTTATGGGCGAAAAAATGTATAAGTTCCTTCTTTTCCTGATATTCCTGGCAGCCGCAGTTGCCGTGTTTTTCGGCATACGGCACCAGAATTATGTCCTTCCAACCCTTGCTGTTATAACGGCTGTTTTTGCCTCAATAATACTTAAGAAAAATTTCAGCGAGGTCATAACGGAGGACGAGCGGTTAAAGCTCCTTTCCATGCGCGCTTCGCGGTTTTCTTATATCGTATTCAACATATCAGCGGCCGCGACCGGCAACATACTTATCATCCTCGGCAAAAACGGGCCTTCATTATATACTGCCGTGGGTTATACCCTTGCTTTTTCAGTTTGCGTAATGCTCACCATAGACGTCATAATGTACGCCTGGTTAAAGAAGGTCGGCTAAGTGGAAAATAAGATACGGGTCCTGCGCGCCGGCCTTGATATTACCCAGGACGACCTCGCCAAAAAAGTGAAGGTCACGCGCCAGACAATCATAGCCATTGAAAGCGGCAGGTATGACCCTTCGCTGGAGCTGGCTTTTAAGATAGCAAAATTTTTTAACTCAAAAATTGAGGATATATTCCTTTCAGAAAAAACGGAGGTAACAAAATGAAGTTCATTGACTGGTCAGAGATCATTTACTGGAGTTTGTTCGCGCTTTTAACCATAGGCGAGATACTGGTGGTCTTCGTCTATAAGCTCGATAAGAAGCACGTGGTGCGCGACTGGGTGGAGCCGGCTTTCGAGGCTATCATCATCGCCACCATATTAAGGACGTTTATCATTCAGGCCTTTGCCATACCCACGCCGTCCATGGAAAATACCCTCTTAGTCGGCGAGCACCCCATGGCCATCAAGTTTGCTTACGGCATCTACAATCCGCTGGATAAAAAACTGATACTCCAGTTCAAAAAACCAAAACGCGGGGATGTCATTATCTTCCGCGACCCGACAAATAAGACCACTGCCATGTGGATAAAAAGATGCATAGCCATACCCGGTGATACCGTTGAAATGAAAAACAAGGACCTCTACTTAAACGGAAAAAAACTTGACGAGCCATACGCGGTGCACAAAGACCCCAAAGTTTATCCGGCCATGTACACGCCGCGGGATAACTTTGCCCCTCAGACAGTTCCTGAAGGCACCATCTTTGCCATGGGAGATAACAGGGATTATTCCTATGACAGCAGGTTCTGGGGATTCCTGCCCGAGAACAAACTCCGCGGCCAGGCAGCCATTGTCTACTGGCCTTTAAACAGGATCAAGGTGATAAAACACTGGAAGATAGACGCGCCGGAACCGCCCAAAACCCCGTCGCTGCAGTTAACGCCGGCGGCAGTGAAATAATAATTTCTAATACAACTACCGGGTGAGCCACCGGCTCACCCCTACGAAAACAGGACAATGCCTTCGTAGGGGCGAGCCGGTGGCTCGCCCGGCACTAACAAAGCAAAAAGGACGGATGCCTCACAGCACCCGTCCTTTTCCTTTATTAGTCATTCGTAATTTGTAATTATGCCTTCTTAACAGCCGTTATCTCCTCGTGCGTTGAGTGGTACTGAAACCCCATCCTGGTATAAACCTTTATAGCGGTTGTGTTGTCAGAACGCACGTTTAAGCCTATGTATTTGACTTCCTTCCACAAATCCCTGCACAGGCTTGCCGTGACTGACGCGGCATATCCTTTTCCCCTGTGTTGGGGCAGGGTCATGACGTTGCCTATGGCGGCAATCCCGAGGTCTGTGGAATAAAAATGTACCCCTGCCATGGACATGAGCTCGGCGTTCTTCCTCACGCAGAAATATTTTCCCGTCTTTAACATGGCCGGGACAAAAAACGCGGAAGGATTTACGCCGCGCAGCAGCTCATTTACCGTTTCAAAATCATTGGCGTTAATCCTGAAGGTGTGTTCGGGATAAATTATGTTTTTATCCAGCAGGATATCTCCGGTTAACTTCATCTTGTCATACATGTGCGGCTGCGATGTTTCATATTTGTCCTTTAGCCCGGCGCTTAAAGACTTTGAAATATGCGCGTAGAAATTATCCGGCAGTTCTTCTTTGACCGCCTCTATGATGGCAGCGGCAGCTTTCATGTCGGTGTTCTCAAGGAGAAAAAATATCGGCTGGCTGTGTTTTTCAGAGATGTACAGCATTGAAACCGCCTTAATTACCCCCGCATCCACTGCCGCGTGCCACGTGATATGGTGAAAAAGCTTTTCCTGCAGGTTGCCTATCTCATAAAGGTGGAGGTACGGGTCTTTAAAAAGGAATTCCTTAATTGTCTGCATGTCAGTAATTTTTTTAACATCCATTTATAGCCACCTTATATACAACTAACTTTTTTTGTAGAGACACAGCTTGCTGTGTCTCGCATTTAACTTCTTAACAGCCGCCGTCTGAGACGCGGCAAGCTGCGTCTCTACAAATACCTTATTAATTTCTTATTTTGTAAAGGCAGACCCGATTTTCGCAGTACAACAAATCACACTTTTTTTCCGCGATTTCCTTCATTATGGAAAAAGTAAGCGGCGTATATCCGTCATCATTATACGCCACATTGAAATTATTGTTGTTATATAGGACATATTTAACGCCGTTGTTTTTCAGGTCCTTTAGCGTGGCGTCAGCGGATTTATAACTGATCAAACCCTGGTTTACCGGGTCGCCCCACATATAATCCTTTTTAAGGTAATAACCCCTTACTTCCTTAAAGAGGACTATCCTCCCGTCTATGGACGAATCCTTGTTTATTTTTTCATAAAGTTTGTAGCAGTCCAGGTTTTTATCCAGGTACGCGTCCCTTTTTTCCGCTCCGCTGAAAAGTATGAACCTGGAAAGGTCCCTCGGGAAACCGTAAGTTAGCAAAAATACCATCATGGCAAACGCCGCGTATTTCCATACCCTGTTTTTGCCTTCCATCAGCTTGACAGCCTCTGCAGCGGTTAAAGCAGCGATCACCGCAAGCCCTGGCAGGTAGAATCTTACCATTTTAGCCGAGAAATACCAGAACATCGTAAAGACCGCCGTGTAAATAAGGAAGAATCCCTTTGCCTTTTCTTTTTTGACTGCGGCGGAATAAATAATAAAAGGCAGGAGCAGGTAAAAAACTATCATGTTGTTGCCCATGTAGCCGTCTATCTTTTTTGAAAGCACCATTGAAAACGGAAGTGTCAGAAGCCCAAGCAGGTCCTTCCCCCCGCCTTTGCCGCTGTAATACACGCTCCTGAAGTCGGAAAGCTCCTGCGACCAGTATTTTCCGCCGAATATTTTATAGGCAAACGGCCATACCGGATTACCCGTGTCTATCCAGCTTTTTATATACCACGGAGAGGCGATAAGCCCGGCCATTAACGCGAATATGATTGCTTCCTTAAAACGCAGTTTTTTTCCGCCGCCTGACAAAATTATAAAGAACGGAAGGAAGACTGCTGAAAACACCCCGAGAATTTTTACCGAAGCAGCGCCGCCCGCGCATGCCGCTGACGCGAAAATGAATTTCTTATCACCGGTTTTATAGTACATATACGCGCCGTACACGGCCGCTGTCTCAAAAAACGCTGTACCTATGTCCACATATCCGTTTGAGGACTCCACCTTAAAGACATAAAAAGAACCCATCAGGGCCGCCGCAAGCAAGCCCGCGCCCGGCCCGGAAATTTTTGCCGCGACAGCGTATACGGCGGCTAACAGCGCCAGAGTGTAAGCGTACGACACGCCGTTGGCGAATATGTCATTGTATACTCCCATGGCCCAGCCGAATATGATTTCCATGTGCTGCGGCCAGTTGGCATGGTACATAAAAGGAACGCAGAAGACCTGCCCTTTTGAAAGATACATAGCCGGAAGCGCGTAGTGGTATGCCATGGTGTCATAGCCGGTAAGCGGAAGGAACATGCCGAAAGCCGAGGATATGAAACGGGGTAAAAAAATTATCAGGGAAATAATAAGAAGCCATCCCTTTACCGAGCCTATTGCTGTGATTGCCGATTTAAATGCTGAAGCTGCTTTTTTCATTCCCGGAATTGAGAGCAGGACAACAATTGAAGTTATTCCTAAAAATACGGGTTTTGTATAAAATCCAAGCTTGCCCGCGGCTAAAATTAGCAGTGAAAAAACAATTACACCCGCGCTGAAGGAAAACATGAAGTTTTCCGCGCCATCGTCAAAATTAAATTTTACCGCTTTAAACAGGGAACTTCCCAGGGCTGTCATAATATAAAGAAATAACCCGCTTAAAAACGCAGCCCCGGTATTTGAAAGTAATTGCTCCATTTTCTATTGTTTCTTCCTTTTATATTTTCCCATTAGCTCGCCGCTTCCCAGTATATGCCCTTTGGCCATGTCAAGGACCGCCCTTTTGGTGGCTTTGGAAGGGTCTATATCAAGCATACAATCAAGGGCGTATACCCTGAAAAAGTACCTGTGCTCGCCGTTGGGAGGGCACGGCCCGCTGTAACCGCTGGATTTAGAATCATTCTTGCCCTGCCTGGCTCCCCAGGGCAGTACGGATAGTTTTACCTGGGATTTGGCTATAGATTTAACATCAACAGGTATGTTATACATAACCCAATGTACCCACTCCTGCATAACTTTAGTCTTTACAGGTATGTCCGGATCATCGCATATGAGCAGGAAACTTACTGTGTTTTTAGGGGCCCCAATCCATGAAATATCCGGTGAAATGTTTATGCTATCGCATGTGTACTCTGATGGTATCTCCCCTCCGTTAGAAAACGCCTTGCTTGTGACGGTAAATCTCTCCATTTTTCCTCCAAAAATAAAAGGGACGAAAAGCAGCAGCGCGAGCACGAGTAAAGTTTTCTTCATGTTCCCTCCCGTATGATAAATAAAACCCCGGGCTTATCGGGGTAACATCTCCTTCCCCCTTTTAGGGGCTATTTTCAGTACCCCCTCGAGGGGTAGAAGGTCAGGATGAGGGTTATACAGTTGCTGGTTTACCCACACCCAAATTAATTTCCATTAAATAACAGCCACCACGTACGCACCCCGATGAAGCGTAGAGGGTGCGACTACAAAATTACTGCCTTGCCTTAAACTCCACTTTTGCCCTGCACATTTCCTTGTTGTCGCTTATACGGACCACGTTCAGGTTATATACAAGCCCGTTGTTTATCGGCTGTTTTCCTATGCATACTTCTTCGCCAGGCATGGCTTCGTCTATATAATTTACTTCGCACTTAACAGCATCATGCTTTTCAAGAAAATCCCTTCCCAGGCTGTCTGTCATCCACTGTATGTACCTGGCGCTGTTTACGTGCTGGTTTAAATCCATGTCGCTGTAATTGACGGTAAAAGGCCTGCCTTTTTCAGGGTTCTGCGGCGACTCGATTTTGTCCGCGTTCTTGCCTATGCTTAAAGCGTCAGCTTTTGCCGGCCATTTTGAAGCAATATCATTTAACCTGATTATGCGTTTCGTTGCCAGGTCAAGTACCACCCAAGACGCGGTGCCTGCCGCGATTTTATTCCCGTTTGAATCCCATATGATAAAATCCCTGTAAGCCATGAGTTTTTCCATGCCGCGCGACCACGTCTCAACCGTGACTTCCTCCTGCCACTTCGCAGGCCTGTATACCTGTATTTCCGCGCGCGTCATTGCCCATATCTGCGTGGCTGTAAGAAACGGACCGCGCGCCTTATCCACTTCATTGTAATGCGCCCACGCCGCGTTCTGAAAATAATTAAAAAGCGTGACAAGCCCGCCCCTCTGTAAATTGTCAGATTCATAAACCTTGACTTTATGTGTGTCTTTCCATTCTGCTGGCGCGAAATCCATATATGCTCCTTAATTTCCTTGTTCGATCAAATTCGTGGTGGGTGGCGCGTGCTATGTGCGCCCTCCGTGCCTTAAGTTAAGTTTAATTCCCAATGTGCCAGTTGCAGGACGATTTTCCTTATGGCCTGCGCTATCCGTCTTCGCTAAAGCTTCGGCGGACTGTGCTGCGCAATCCATAAGGAAAATCGTCCTGTGGCTGGCACAACCCCGAACAATGTTGATTGATTATTTTTCATCTTTGCTATTTTAGCATTTCTTTTTCGCTGAACACTTCCGCATCAAAAACATATATTTCCGTTTTCGGGTCTTTATAGCTGTCCGCCGGAAGGCCGGCTTTGCCTGCGCAGAGATTGCTCATGAATTCATCCAGAGACCAGCCGGTCTCTGTGGCCACCTGCGGCAGAAATACGCCGCTGGCAAACCCCCTTTTTACTATCACGCCGTGCTTTCCAAGCTCCACTTCCTCATATGAGGCTATCTTCCTTGGAGGGAAGAGCACTGATATCTCAATATCAATTTCCTTTAATTCCTCTTTTTCCACCGGGTCAAACCTGGGGTCATTGTTTGACGCTTCAATTGACATTTCTATTATAGTGTCAGTAAGCGGCTGCCTGCCCTCTATCATACCTATGCATCCCCTGAGCCGGCCGCTGTTATGTATGGTCACAAACGCCCCGCATTTTTCCTTAAGCACAGGGTCTGTCGGGATATATTTTGGCATAGTCCCTTTTTCAACATAGTTTTCTATGGTGGTTCTGGCAAGTACTAAAAGTTCCTTCTTTTGCTCCTGCGATAACATACAACACCCCCGGTGGTTCAAGATCTTCAATCATAAAGGCAGTCTCAATAATCTCAGAAGTCTCAGTGGTCTCAATAGTCAGAACAAAAACATACCACCTGGTTCCTGTCTCTTGTCTCCAGTCTCTTCTTTCCTCTTACCACATCACTCTTCCTGTTTTAATATCTCCACTGTAATGCCATTATCAACCAGCGCCTTGAATTTTTCAGCGGCATCCTTTTTTACAAGTTTATTGAATCCGTAATGCATGGGCACGGCATAAAGGGGCTTCATCGTATTTATGGCCTTAGCCGCTTCTTTTGCCGACATGGCAAAAATTCCGTCTATGGGCACCATGGCAACGGTCAGGTTTTGCAGCTGCTTCATTTCAGGGATAAAGTCCGTATCGCCCGCGTGGTAAATCCTCCAACCGTTTATGGTAAGCACATATCCAACGTTGAGGTCGCCCTTCGGGTGGAATATTTTCCAGTTATTGTATGCAGGAACTGCCTCGGCTTTTACCCCGGCCATTAAGAGAATATCCCCGGGCTTTACTTCCTTTACATTATAGCCTTTTAGTTTTTCCGCCACCTTTTTAGGGCATATTATCAGGGTATCTTTTTTCTTAAGTTTATTTATGTCAGGAATTGAGAAGTGGTCCGGATGGGCATGCGTAATGAAAATATAATCAGCAGGTGTTGTGTCTTTAACCTGGTATGGATCGATGTATATGACCCTTCCCATAGCCTCAATTTTAAAACTTGAATGATGGAGCCAGTGGATGTATTTTAATATGTCCCCGGGGTTAGCCTCAACTCTCTGCTTTGATTTCGCCGCTAAAAATCCGGCAAAAACCATTAATATGGCAAGGGCTAAAGCTGTTTTTTTCATTGTTTTCTCCTTAAATATATACTTTTAACCGGCGCTATATACATATTATCATAAAATACCGAATATTCATCAAATATGTATTCCCCTAAATAACCCTTGACTTTAGAAGGCAAAAAAAATAAAATAGTATCTATTCAAAATAGCGTGGGCCCTTAGCTCAGTCGGTTAGAGCAGCAGACTCATAATCTGTTGGCCGATGGTTCAAGTCCATCAGGGCCCACCAAAATATCAGGCGGGGCGAAAGCCCCGCTTTTTTTATTTATGTTGTTTATAGCCGGTTTGCCTTAATATTTCCTGCCTTATTGCGCCTTGTATATTTCCTCTTTCTTTAAGTTTTTAAGCTTCACCCCGGAGAAGAACTTGTCCAGCTCCGCCTTATCAGTTATAACCTCCGGCCTGAAATCCGTCAGGTATAGCGGGGTTACTTCCGCGGACTTTATCTTTTTATCCTTAATATGCAGGGTAACGAAACCGCTGTACCTTGAAATATCCGCCTTCATGTCGAATATGAAATTCCCAAGCCCGTAAAAAATGTATTTCCCTTTATATTTCTCAATGTCCTGGAATAGATGCGTATGCGAGCCGAAGACCACGTCCGCGCCGAGCCCTATTATTCCCCTGGCAAGCGACACCTGCTTAGGCTGTACTTCCCTTCCTTCCAGCCCCCAGTGCATGTAAACGGCGAGTATGTCAACCTTTGGCCTTGCGTTCTTCATATCCCTTTTTATTTCCTTATACATTCCCGGGATAGTGCCGTAATTTTTCGGGCTTGCCTTGAATCCCTTGTGTGACACCCTTGAATAGCACAGGAAGCCTATCCTTACGCCATTGCTCTCAATGATTATAGGCTCATTCGGCTTTCCAAGGTCTCCTTTGACTATGCCCCCGTATAATATTTTTTTCTTTTCCAGCACCTGCATTGTGTGCAAAAGCCCTTCCTGCCCGTAATCAAGTATATGGTTATTGGCAAGGGACAATACGTTAAACCCGGCGTTAAGGAATCCGTCGGCCATCCTGTCGTCAACATAGAGGTATATCGACTTTTTTTTATATTTTTTAACTGACGGCATGTTCTCTTCATCCACGAAGGGAGCCTCAAGGTTGCCGAATATCACCGGATAGGGCTTTAAGTATTTTGCTATATCGTCAAAGGGGTAGTTAACGCCGTTCTTGTCCGTCAGAGGGTCCATGGACCTTCCGAGCATAATGTCCCCGGTTAAAATTACGTCCGCCTCTCCCGCGTCCTTATAAACTTTCACGGGATTTGTGGCGCAGCCTGCCATGAAGAAAACCGGCAGCAGCGTTATGAGAAGTATTTTTTTCATTTGCCGAAAAGATTTTTAATAAGGTCTTTGGCCTTATCTTCTATGTATTTTTTGCCCTGGTCTTCAACCTTTTTAACCATATTCTTTTTTATGTTATCCGTCATCCTGGGCTGGCTTAAGTCGTATTTTTGTTCTTTTACGGTATTGTAAACCCTGACATCCACAGGCAGCCAGCCATCTTTATTACAGGCGAACTGCGTGTCCTTTATGGAGAGCATGCCTCCTATTGATCCAAGTATTTCCTTTGCCACCCTGGGATTAAAGTCTATTTTCATCCTGAAATCGATTTTATCGTCCACGGTCTCATAACCGGCGCCTTCTATTTTCATGTCGCCTTCCATGCCGTTGGGCCCGTTATATATCCTGAAATTATTCGTGGATATTTTCCCGCCTGCCATGGCAAAATCAGCAGCCATGAGCTCAAAAGGTATGTCTTTCTGCAGTGAGTCTATTTTCAGGGCTTTGCCGATATTCTCAGCCATTTTCACGGCGGTCAGCCTTCCGTTTTTAACTGAAAAACCGCCTTTACCTGACATGGTATGCGCAGTATCTTTAAATGTGCTTCCTGAAAACCCGGCCTTCATATCCATGGTGCCGTAGACCTTATCCTTCATATCGTCAAGTATGGTCTTCTTTTTCGGGTCTTTCCTGGGCATAACTGTTATGGCGTCATCCACAAACTCGTGTATCTTAACCTTATTAATCAGCGCCTCTACAGAATAGTCTTCGGTATTTATGTCAGCTATCAGGTTGATGTTCAGATGCCCTTCATAAGCCGACATGGATGTTTCAGAATATAATTTCCCTTTATTGAACCTTATGCTTGATATGGTCTTTCCCGCGGTTACATCCTTATAATAAATGGAATCAGCTTTCAGGGATATATAAACCCCCGGAGATTTTATCTCCTTCTTTTTTGCGGCTGTTTTGCTTTTTGATTTTGCGGCTGCCTTTGCCGTGGAAGTTGATTTTTTAGGAAACATGGCGACCAGATACTCAACGGCAAACTTGGGGGAATATATGTCCACGTTTACCCTGCCCCTGTCCGTATCCATGATGTCGCTTCCTGAAAGCTTAACGCTTACTTCGTTTCCGGTCAGAAGCAATGACGCCTCGCCGGTCATGTCAAAATCACTGTTAATTTTTATCTTGCCTTTTATATTCTCGGCCGCTTTCCTGTCCTTATATAAAACCGATCCTTTGTCCATGCTCAGCGTATCGTCGTATTTAAGTTTTCCGGATATATATGAGAAATTTGCCTCGTTGGTCACGTCCATATCGGCGTTAATATCCTTTAACTTATCCGTCATTTCCCCGGGAAGTATCTCCATCATTTTTTTCAGCGTGGATGAAGATGTCATGGTGCCTTTCGCGTCTGAAAAGTTTGTTATTTTAACCGTTCCCGTGGATGATATCCCTCCCAACAGGAAGCTTGTCAGCGACAGGTCAGCTGACTTGTTTATCAGGTCCGCCTTTATCTTTGCCTTTGCAGATACAGGCAGTTTATACTCGTTGTAGAAAGCAACGCAGGAAAGTTCCATGGATATGGGTTTGACGGCGCTTAAGACAATATCCTCTATGTCAAAATTAAAATCCTCAAGTTTTGAATAGACGGGCTTTTCCTTTGAGTAGTCCGCGTAAGCGAATTTTCCGCCGCTGACTTTCACCGATGTAATAATTATGTTTTTCAGGAATGGTATCTTTTTTGCGGCTGTACCCGGGTTTTTTTTCTGAGCGCTTAAGGCCCCTTCTTTTATTGTTTTCTCTTCCTTTTTCCTGGACTGAAACTCTATGATGTCGGAAAAATTGAACTTACCCGTTTCTTCCTTTACTATTTCGCAGTAAGGGGCTATGAGCTCAAACTTGCTTATGACCAGTTCCCCCGCGAAAAGCGCGGGCAGGTTGTATTTTAAAATTATTTTATCGTCTTTGATAAAGTCGCGTTTTTTATACCTTGCCGACTCCTTAAGCGAGACGCCGGTCAGTTCTATGCCCTTAAATATGTCAAACTTCAGCCCGTCTATGACCGCGTCCCTGCCTGTCTGCGCGGTTATCTGCTCCACGAGCATGTCCTTAAGCTTATCAGCAGGCAGCCATAATGGTATAGTGGCCACAGCCGCAATAATAAGCGCAAGTATGACCGCTGTAATGATGAAAAAAACCTTAAAAAATGCCTTCATTTCCTGTCCTTTCCTTTTCCCTTTACATAAAATGCAAAATCATTTGAGTATTATATACCGTAAAGGTGGGGTTTTAAAGGCTTTTTTTGGGGTTGTTTTTGAAGCGGGCGGATTATATCCAACCGCGTTGCAGGCATTATACTATCCCGTGGCAGGCCAAATAAATCCATTACAGACAAAAGCTCCCGTTATCTTTGAATTATCCTTGATATGATGACAGTCCCGTTCTTTTCCCTTTCAAAATATATCCCCGTATTTAAATGTACACAGCAAAAAAAGTCTGCCTGAATCCTGTACGTGTCTTCGTACTCATCCATGGGTTTATTCCTCCGGCTCAGGGTTTTAAAGATATAGTCTGCGATTTCTTTACCCTGCGCCGGCGCGGGATGGAGTATTTTTAGGTCAGACTTTGCCTGCTGTGTAAAACTCACAAGATTCATTGCCGTCATTTAATTTTATATCCCATTTCCCTGGAAAATTCCCCCTGGCTATAGCTTCGTGCGGTCTTTTTCCCGCGCTTAATATAATCCTGATATATCATTAAATCTTCCTTCATGGTTTCCCTCTCCACTTCGTGCTGAATCGCGTTGCCTAAAAACTTCTGTATCTTAATGCCGCTTTTATTACAATACTCCCTGAGTAAGTCCCTCTTATCATCTTCAATCTTTACCGTAAAGGTTACGACTCTTGGCATTGTTGTTTACCTCCTTTTAATCGTCTGGCCTTAATAAAAGTATAGTGGAGGAAAACATCAATGTCAATACTAAAGTATTACTTTAGTATTTTTAAACCGAATGAAAAAACAAAAGGCCGGTCCTTTGAGGAACCGGCCTTTTTATTTCCATATACTTACCTTTTTTTAGCTGCTTTTCTTGCCTCTTTTGCTTCCTTTGCCGCGTCCTTCATCTCTTCCTTTGTCTTCACCCTGGACATATCCGCAACAGGCGTATCCTTTACTTCCTCATCCTCTTCCGGCATTTCTCCCGGATCGTCCGCCTCATCAGCAGGCTTTGCCGCCGGGGTTTCCTTGGTGAAATATTTTTCCCTGGTCTTTTTGTCTATTTCCCTGGCTACCTCGGGATTCTCAGTTAAGTAAGTAATCGCTGATTCCCTTCCCTGGCCTATCTTTGTGCCGTTGTATATGTACCATGTCCCTGATTTTTCAAGCACGCCGTTATCCACTGCCACGTCAAGCATGGCTGTCTCGGCAACTATACCCTTGCCAAATATGATCTCAAATATGGCTTCCCTGAAAGGCGGCGCCACTTTATTTTTTACTATCTTTCCCTTTACCCTGTTTCCTACGACCACGTCGCCTTTTTTAATGGCTTCCACCCTGCGTATGTCTATCCTCACTGATGAATAGAACTTAAGCGCGCGTCCGCCCGGGGTTGTTTCCGGGTTTCCGAACATAACGCCGATCTTTTCCCTTATCTGATTGATGAAGATTACTATTGTTTTTGACTTGCTGATGATAGCTGTTAATTTCCTCATGGCCTGTGACATAAGCCTTGCCTGAAGCCCCATGTGGGAATCGCCCATCTCGCCTTCTATCTCGGCCTTTGGCACAAGCGCCGCTACCGAGTCAACCACGATAACATCAACAGCGCCGGAGCGCACAAGCGTCTCCACTATGTCAAGCGCCTGCTCGCCGGTGTCCGGCTGTGATATAAGCAGGTTATCGACGTCTATGCCGACATTTTTAGCGTAATCAACGTCCATGGCGTTTTCAGCGTCCACATACGCGGCATTGCCGCCGTTTTGCTGGCACTTTGCCACGATGGACATTGCGAGAGTTGACTTGCCTGATGATTCCGGCCCGAATACTTCAATTATCCTGCCGCGCGGTATGCCGCCGCCGAGGGCGAGGTCAAGCGAGAGCGCGCCTGTTGTTATGGTTTCGACCCTTGTTGCCTGCGCTTTTCCAAGTTTCATGATGGAACCTTTCCCGAACTGCTTTTCAATCTGGCTAATCGCGAGTTCTAAAGCTTTTTTCTTGTCGTCACTCATGGTACTCTCCCTCTAAGCCCCGTGGCTTTACTCCGTGTTTTACACCGCCTTTGGCGGGTTTTCCATATATTACTTCTGCCGTTTGAGCGGCAGCAAGCCGCCGCTCTACAAATAATTAACCTTGAACCTGCCGGATTTTATGCGGTAGGTATTACTGAAGTGACAATACCCTGTATCATAAGGTCCTGCGTGACTATTATGGGTTTGTGTTTCGTATTTTTTGAATGTGGTTTTAAGATGACCAGGTTCTTTGTCCTGGAAAATTCCTTTACCGTGGCTTCGTCATTAATAAGCGCCACGACTATGTCTCCTTCCTTGGCAGTGTTCTGCTGGCGGATTAAGAGCATGTCTCCTTCATTAATGCCCTTTAAATTCATGGAATCGCCCTTTGCCGTTAAAAAGAAATAACGGTGCGGCGCTTTTACCAGCCTGGTGTCGACGGGTATCCTGTCCACGATGTTTTCCTCGGCAAAAACCGGCGCTCCGCAGGCAACCGAGCCGACCAGCGGAATGTCAGTGGTGGCCACCCTGGACTCGTCTCCCGCGAAATTATTGATAATCTGGATGTTGCCTTCCTTATCCCTTTTTATAGCCTGTTTTTCCGTAAGCTTTTCGAGCAGGACTGAGATAGACCTGGGTGATTTGTACCCCAGGGCACTTGTCAGATCCCTCACCGAAGGTGAGTAGCCCTTGCTCATAAGCCAGTTGCGAATCTGCCGCAGTGTTTCTGTTTCTCTTTCGTCGAGTGTATGTTTTTTCATGACATTAGTATACAATATGTATGCTAATTGTCAAGTGATATTTTTGAATTTTTTTAAATCCCTTGTAGGGGCGGACCTGTGTGTCCGCCCGACAACGTCGCTGGCCGCCACATGCCGGATAATCCTATTCAACGAGGCGAAATGATTTACAATTAATCGTATTTTGTTCGCAAAAAATCGCCTTCTGGAAACAACCATTCGGGACGCGCGGGAGCGCGTCCCCTACAAAACTGAACAAAACTGAAAGTCGGTAAATCATTGACTTTTGCCTTGTTAAATATATAATGTTTTCACACCGGGGAGGTGTTTATATGGACGCTTTAAAACTTATTAAATCTCGGCGAAGCATCAGGAAATTTAAGCTTAACTACAGGCTTACTGAAAAACAGCTTGCCTCCATACTCGAAGCCGGCCGCTGGGCGCCATCAGGATTAAACAACCAGCCATGGAAATTCAAAATCATAAAAGACAGGGTTGAAATGATGCAGGTGGCCCGCTGTACCGACTCGGTGGAAGCTATTCAATCCTCTTCCTTATTAATAGCCATCTTCATAGACCTTAACTCCCCCGTGGATAAAATCCGCAATTCCCAGTCCACAGGCGCGTGCATACAAAACATGTGGCTTGAAGCGGTATCGCTCGGCCTTGGCATGTGCTGGGTCGGAGGGATACTAAGCTGCAGGGAAAAGGCGGAAAAGGTTTTAAAAACGCCAAAGGGGCTTGAATTAATGACAGTGCTCGCCGTGGGAAAACCCGCGGAAAAAGGAAGAAAACCGGAAAGAAAGAACATAAAAGACTTCCTTATATGATGACAGCTATTGCCTGCTGACAGTCCTGATAATTAAAATTACTTCTTTAAGTCCTTCTTTTTATCTTTATCCGGGTATAACGCTTCACTCAACCAGGAACATTTGCTGGTAAAATCCTTATAAAATTCAGTTGAGTTGTATTTGTTCTTAAATTCCTTGAACCTGTCAGACTTTATCAGGTCTTCGCCATATGCCGGTTTTGTCTGCAGTATGTAACCCAAGCAGGCCGCCCCAAATTCCTTGTTTGTCGTGGCATTTTTTGCCTCTTCAAAAAACTTTGCCGACGTACGCCTGTAATTATGTTTTTTTTCAAAAAACTCTTTCATAATCGAGTTCGTCTCTTTTGAGGATATCGCCGCATTTATCGGCCACGCTTCCATGTAGTAATTATAAGCCGGATCATACCACATATAATTATGCGAAAAGATTATCAGGCTTCCTTTCCATGCTATGTCCGAATACCCCACAAGATTATTGTAAAAAAACGCGCAACCTAACTTCATTTTGTTGCTTGCAGTAAGTTCCCTGTCCTTTTGGATGGTATCTAATTCCACAAATTTTTCCACCATTTCTTTTTTTGTCATTTCTCCATAATTTTTACCGTCAAAGGTAATATTTAAAAATTTTGCATAACTGTCGCCTTCTGAATCCCATGTCCCGTATTTATTAAATTGTTCTTTTGTAGCCCAGTATTCTCCATCTTTTATTTTATCTATTTCGCCAAGGGCAACCTTAAATTTCGCGTCTCTTAAGTATTTCATTGAGGTAAGGTAATGGATGTCATCCTCTGAAAACTTTAGTTTTCCAACTAAAAAATCATCCATTTTTTGCGGTTTTTCTTTCCTTATAAAACTCAGGAATTTATCCATGTCGCCCGGGCCTGCCATAATATCAATTAAAAAATTACCGTAGTCTTCATAATAGGTATCCTTATAACAGGCAGTAGCCCTTGCCAGGTCCCCTTCAGCTATATATCTTTGCGCGGTTAATACCAGCAAATCCGTATAAACGTCAGCTATGCCGCCGCTTCCGGGATAGTTGTTTTCCCCGAACTTTTTCTTGTCAAAACTTAATAATGCCGCCAGTATTTTATCCTGAACATTTTCATTGTAAATATCCGAACCGGCCATCAACGCGTTCAATGCGATCAGGATTTTTGCCTGTTTAAGGTTGGATTCCATAAAACTGTCCGGCGGTGCGTCTTTGAACGCATTTTCATATTCTGTCAGGTATTTTTCCGCTTCCTTGTTTTCAGCGCTCAATATACAAAGAAAACCGTAACTAAGCTTCCAGGTCAGCTTTATTTTTTCGTCCGTTGTTACGTCCATAATCTTTTTCGAGTATAATTTTAGCTCCGTAAGTTCCTTATTTAAGGCGTCTTTGACCTGGGATGCCCGGGCGCCGGTATTATATCTTTTTTCCGTCCCAAATAGAAGCTTCTCCAGGTTGTTGTATATGTATGTATTCCCCAGTTCAACTGTTTTTTCGTAAAATATCTGCCTTGTCCTTGCGCTTAACGGGTCTGACTCGTATATAAGTTTAGTGTCCCTCATAAGGCACGCAAGTGTTGCCTTTTTCTCTTTTCCGGAAATATTGGTATATATGCCCTTTAATTCTGCATCAGTAAAATTTCCTCCAATTATTCTTTTTACCGTCCTTCGGTATGTTTCCAGGCTGTTGTATAGTTCTAAAAGCATATCGGCGGCTTTTTCCTTTTGATCTTTTCTTATATATGCTATTGCACAGACCCTCTGAGCCCACCATTTTAAAATTGTTTTTTCATTATCCGCAAAAAAATCATTATATATATTTATAATTTCATCATCATTGCCGCCGGTATCATCAAGCGTTTTCATATACAGATACGCATATCTTGTCCTCAAAAATTCATTCAAATTTTTATCATATGCGCTTTTTTTAATATCGATCTCTTTTTCATCCTTTTTCTTTGTGAATATTTTAAATATATTCCATATTCCCCCGGGTTTTTTTTCGTCACCGGGATTTGCATAATATTTTCTCAGGGATATAAGATAATTCCTTGTCTCAACATCATCCTTTAACCGCCTGTCGTCGCGTATATCATCAGGACTCATTTGAAAAAGCAGCATACTGATGTCGTTCTCAGAAATTTTTCCATCCAGGTACTCTTTCCACTCCTGCATAATAACTTCTGTGTCCTCATTTTTTTCAATAGGATATTCCGAAGTAAAATCCGGTTCTACCGTACTGATGCTCTCCGAAATAAAAAATGGCACGCTTGGAAAAAGCACCTCAATGCCGCATGAATTAAGCTGACTCCAGCTAATTGCCAAAAATATTGCCGATAACATCCATTTCTTTTTCACTTAAACCCTCCCCCGGGTCATAATCATAAAAACTCAGCGACCCCCATTGTATTTTATTACCTGCCAACAGTAAGGCCCCACGCCTCACTTCATTTAAATCTGGTTTTTCCGCTTTTATTACATCGCCGGCGTTAAGTTCGTAGCCCCCGTAAACATTGCTCTTTAAGGATATAAACGTATCCTTCCCTGACTTTTTGAAATTTTCACTGTCTTTAAGCCTTTCCGGGTCATGCAGGTTCATCATCCCCGCTAAATGGTTGTTCCTGTAAATAAGGGTTTCTGAAAAAACAGGAAAGATTAGGTCCATTTTTATCGGATATTTTTTTATGGATGAAGTATACTTTTTCATCTCCTTTAAGCTGTAAATTGTATTTTCGCCGCTTACTTTTCTTGAATCAACCATATTATAAAGCATCAAAGATGTTCTGTTAACCGGTGGTACCCCTGTTTTTTTCATATATTTTACCTGGTGAAGCCTTAATGTACATGAAAGATCAGCCGCAAATTTTTGCGTTTCAATTTCTTTTTTCAGGCACTCCAAAAAGTAAAAATATCTTTCTCTTGTTGAAGGCGTCCAGTCATAATCAATCTGGATTTCCTCAATAGCCTTCCCCGCGGCTTTTCCTGCCATAAAGCAGGCGTTAGTAATGTTAATGGCAAGTTCTTTTGCCTGATGATCGGATATTTTTTTGAAAACGTCCGGGACAATGAAAACAACAGGCACTAATTCCATTCCATCCGGTATTTTGCTGTCTAAAACCACCGGAGCTGAAGGTACCGGGATTTTATTCTTTTCGTCAAATATGACATCCGTAATTCTCAGATATAATTTATCTATCTTCAGCTTCTTAAAGACAACATTGTCCCTCTCCGAAATATTAAATACCGTTTTCCAATAATAAATTCCCCGGTTATCATATTGCAAAACAGGCTTTGTGCATGAAAGAACAACCAAAGATACAAGGAGTATTATTCCGGTTTTTATTGTTTTCAAAAAATCTCCCCCCCCCCGTTATTCTGTCATAAAATTTCAATTGTCTATTCGCACTTCTCTTCCCATACCCTCAAGCACTTATGCTTTTTTTCGCACCAGGTATATCCCGCGCCGGGAATGCAGCCATAACTGTCCTTGCCGCCTATAATCTGCGGCTTTTCTTCTTTTTCCTTTGCGCAGCCTGAGATGAAGGCGAAAATAATTAAGACAAGAAATATTTTTTTCATATTTAGATTCACCCCAATAATTGTCCCTGTAGGGGCCGCCCTATGTGGCGGCCCGCAACGTTGTCGGGCGGACACACAGGTCCGCCCCTACAAAACCAAACGCATTCCCTATTCCCGATTCCCAATTCCCTTTAGGTAAAGATACCCGTTCATCTTAGCCAGCAGCACCGCGCCTATGGTTATAAATGACAGCGCTTCAAAAATATTGCTCAGTTTTCTCCCCGCAACCCCGTCAGACGTCAAAAGCAGCATGCCAAATGCAAGCCATGCCAGTATCTTAAAAACCTGTCCCGGGTTTTTTCCCTCGAACATGTGCCAAAAGACCACCATAGCCGGGAACATCAGGAACACAAAGTTTGCCTTCCTTGATACCATGGGGAACGCCACGGCGATTACCATGACCACCCCTATCTCAAAGATCCTTGTTTTTTCATTTCCCTTCCATGCCATTATAGCCACAATCGCGATCGATATCGCGCCAATCGCGTAAAATACCATCTTGAGCGTCCCGAAACCTAAATTCATAAAATTTACATACGCGGGATATGCCGTGTCTGTCGGGTTGTGGCCGAAGAACCTCATGATAAGCGCGAAGATGGACTGGTTGGCGATGCCTGAGTTCGGGTCTGACGCCGCGTTAAATATGGAATCCTGCAGGAAGTATCCGAACAGCGGGGGGAACCTGTCGAGGTAAAACACGGCAGGCAGCGCGTTTAACACAAGGAGCATCACCGAAGAAATAAGGACGAATTTATATTCCTTCCTGAAAAGGAAATAAAAGAGGAATATCCCGGGATATATTTTTATGGTAGTGGCAAGCACCATGAAAAGCGCGGCTGTAAATAATTTTTTGTCCTTGAACATGGCAAGGCCTATGATGATGAAGTCAAATATCAGTACGTTGACCTGCCCCAGCTTAAAATCATCGTTAAAAAACCTCAGTGCCGTTAAAAACCCGAGGGCGTAAACAATTGGTTTGACTTTTCCCCCCGGAAAAAGTTTTGGCATTACCTTAAATGCCCATACGGTAAAGAGCACCTTTATCACAAAGAAAATATAAGCCGCGACAACCGGAGGCAGCAGCGCAAGCGGCACCATGAGCATGGAAAAAACAGGCGGGTAGTGGTTTATCATGCCGGATATCTGCCCGGGCCTGTAGAGGTTGTCCTCAAGCACCATAAATTTCTTTCCCGCGTCGTAGTATACGTAAAAATCATTTCCCCTGGCGCACTTAAATCCCCAGATTGCCAGGACTATGAATAGTATCGCGAGCAGGGTTTTTATAACGGCCGGTTTTTTAAAGAACTCAAAAAATTTTTTCATTAATCACTCCTTTTTTAAAATCACTACTTGTTACAGTTCCTGGTTAGGTTTTGTAGGGGCGATTCACGAATCGCCCAACCAAGGCGGGCAATTCATGAATTGCCCCTACAATAACAAACACATAACGGAAATTTTGCCGCAGTATTTATTTCTTTCTCCAGTAGGCGTTGACCGCTTTTTTTACCAGGTCGTATGTCGGGGTTTTGCCTGTCCAGAGATAAAAAGCCTCTATGCCCTGGTATATGAGCATGTCCAAGCCATTGATGACCTTTGCCCCTTTTTTCTCAGCGTTTTTTAAAAACGGGGTCTTTGCCGGGTTATATATCAGGTCAAACACTACCGCGGATTTTTTGAATTTTTTTATGTCATATGGCACTGCGTCGCCGTGCATTCCAACCGATGTGCAGTTGATAATAAAATCAGCCGAGGCTATTACCGCGTCTTTTTCTTCCGATGGTTTTATATCAGCAGCTTTTATGCCCTTGAGTTTCAGCTGTTTGACCAGGCCTATCATCATGGGTATGTCTATGTTGTAAATGTGGAATGACTTTGGATTAAAAGTATTCAGCGCGTATCCAATGGCGTGCGCCGCGCCTCCCGCGCCTATCATGACCACTTTTTTCCCGGTTAAGTCCACTTTATGTTTTTCAAGGGACTTTATAAACCCGATGTAATCCGTATTATAACCCGTAAGTATACCGTCCTTATTCACCACGGTATTTACAGCGCCTATTACCTTCGCCGCCTTATCCACCCTGTCCAGGTATTTCATAACTACATGCTTATGCGGTATGGTGACGTTGAGCCCTTTTATGCCATCGGCCCGTACCTTTTTCATAAAATCAGCGATTGCCTCAGCCTTCATCTCAAAAACATCATACTCCCAGTCCATTTTAAAATGCTTATATGAATTATTGTGCATGGCGGGAGAGAGCGTGTGTGAAAGAGGGTAGCCTATGATTCCTGTGATGTTCTTTGCCATAAATACTCCTTTTTCATGCTATGTGCTATGTGACGCGTGCTATGTGCCCGTTCTGCCTTACCGTAACACTTAGCACACGCCACTCGCCACTGTTTTTACTTTCCAGCAACCATTATATCCCCCGCCAGTATGGTCGGCGAGCCGAAATTGAAGTAGAATTTCAGATCGTCGCCTATGGCGCGGATGTTCATTAAAAACTCCCTTATGTTACCGGTTATCAGCACTTCCTTGACAGGCTGTATTTTTTCGCCGTTCTCTACGAGCCATCCGTTAATGCCCAACGAAAAGTTGCCTGATACCGTATCTGTCATGTGAAGGCCCATCATTGAGTTTATCAGTATGCCTTTTTCTTTCATTATCTTCTCCGCGCCGCCTTTTTCCCCCGGCTTTATATAAAAATTTGAGACGCTTATGTCAGGCATGGCCTTATACGAGCCCCTGACGGCGTTGCCGGTGGAAGCTGTCTTGAAATGCGCGCCTGAAACCATGTCATATAAAAAAGTCCCGAACGCGCCCGCGGATATGACCTCTTTTTCAAAACCCCTGACCCCTTCGCCGTCTGCCGGGTAAGAGCCTATCCTGTTATCCATCAGCGGGTTATCAACTATGCTGAGCATATCAGCCCCGATTTTTTCGCCTTTTTTTACATTCATTAAAAGCGTCTTTCCCTTGCGCAGGTTGGCCCCTGAAAACATCGGCGATATTACCTGCAGGAACTCCACTGCCGCGGCAGGCGGTATGATGAGGTTATACCTTCCGCTTTTTACCGGTCCGCCTGATAAAAGCCCGGCGGCTTTTTCGCCGGCAAGAGCGCCTGCCTTATCCGCGTCAACTTCATTCCATATGACGCTGCCTTCCATGGCGTCAACCACTTCGTCGGACCTGCCGTCCGTGGCAACAGCCGAAGTGAACGCGAAAGAATATGTCTTTTCATAATTATATTGCGCGCCCGCGCTGTTTAAGTAAAATATCCTTGAGTAATTGTCCACGCATGTCGTGTCGCATGCCGACTTTATTTTTCCGGAAGATTTTTTTACGGAAGCTTCCATGGAAAGCGCCCTGGCTTTCCTCTGCTCCATGGTAACGCTTAAATATCCCGGGTCCGCCATGTTTATTTTTCCCGGTTCAAACGCCGGCCCGAATTCGTACGCCGCGTACCCTTCGGCGCGCGCGTTTTTTTCCGTTTTGTCCATGAGTTCCGCGGCCTGCGCCGCTGTCTTTACCGTGGAAAACCCAAAACCCATTTTTGAGTCCTTAAAGATCCTTAATCCCATGCCGAAAGAGACTGCCTGGGAAATCCTGTCCACGCTGCCGTCATTGACAGCCACCTCTGTCCTGGTGTTTTCCTCGAGGTATATGTCAGCTTTTATTTTTCTCTTTGATATTTCAGATTTTACAGCCTCTATCAGCTTTTCCAATTTCCCCTCCTTAACGCCTGCGCGAGGACGCTCCCGGCGGCTATAGCCGCTGTTTCAGCGCGCAGTATGGTATCTCCTATGGAAACCGGCAAATACCCTTTTTCAATTATTATTTTTGCCTCTGACTCCTCAAACCCGCCCTCAGGGCCTATGATGAATGAAGCCTCTCTAGCGCCCGCGGCCTTTACAGCCTCTTCTATCAGAAGGCGGCCTTCCTCTTTTTCATAAATGAAAAACCCGGCGCCGGATGCCGGCGCTAAGTTTTCCACGCCTTCCACTGTCTCAAAAAGCTCAGGCGCGGATATCCTGCCGCACTGCTTGACTGCCGAGTATATTATGGTCTCCCAGCGTTTATGCTTTTTTTCCTCTTCCTTTATTTTAATCACGGACCTTTTTGTCACCAGCGGCACTATGGCGTCAATGCCCAACTCTGTCATTTTTTCAAGGACAAATTCCATATTGTCTTTTTTTATCAGGGCTATTATAGCCGTGATATTCGCGCCGGTGTGTTCCCTGAGTTTTGCGGCTGATATATTTTCCGTTCTTACAATATGATCCCTGGTATTTATGGCCTTTATCTCGGCTTCAAACTCGCCGCTCTCACGGTTAAACACATTGACCCTGTCTCCTTCTTTTAAGCGAAGCACCCGTACGGCATGGTCATAATCCTCGCCTGTAATCTCAGCTGTGGCTCCTTCAAATTTGTTCACAAAAAACCTTGGGTTTCCCAAAACGGCTCCTTTTAAAAATTAATCACATATCCCATGCTTCGACAAGCTCAGCATGCAATCACAAATCCCAAATCAATCTGGACTAAAACATGCGTCACACGCGATTGCAATCCACTGTCCGCCACACACTACTCACCACCCACTACCCACTGCTTTTAAGGTTCAAAAACCTTTATTATATTCATCTCGCCCACGCAAACCCTGCTTCCTGAAGCCTCGCATGGGCCTGGCGCGGATATCCTTCCGTTTCCGTCGCCGTAATCCGCGAATTTCAGGACCTGGGTTCCGGTGTTAAAATCTATTTTATGTATGCCGTCGTCCGATGGTATGTAAATGTATCCGTTACTTATGCCTATACCTTCAATGTTATACGCAAATGAATACTCCCTCATGAATGCGCCGCTGCTGTCCAATATTATAATTTTTTTTAGTATGGAATCCGCAACCACAATCTCGTTTCCCGGGCCTATCTCGATATCTGTGATAGAAAAAAACGCGGGGCTCCCTGATACCGTAAAGACCGAAGGTGTGACTCCCGGAAGCGCATATTTATAAATGTTCGTTTCCGTTGAAACATAAATAAATCCTGCTGTTACCGCGCATTTTTCCAGCGGGTCCGGGTTTGTGGCAGGGTATGCCGTAACTGTAGGAGTATCAGGTGCGGGATCAATTATTTTTATATTTCCCACGACCGAATCCTTGTCCACGATATATATTAAGGATGAATCAGCGGCGGCACCCGACGGGTAGGCCAATGAGCCGTTGTAAAAATTATACCTTAGCTGCCCGTCTTTTTTATACCTGAATACCATGCTCTCGCTTTCATCAAGGACAAATATATCCGTCCCGAAAAAACAAATGTCGGATATGGATTTCTGCTTTGGGTCGCTTATGGTGCCTATGTAATGCATGCCAATATAATTTGTTGCCTGAGGGTCGGTGGGATTCTTCTTATCCAACGGCGTGCACCCTGCCAGAATAAGCAATATAAACAGGACTATGGCTGCCTCTCTTTTAATTGAAAATTGTAAATTGAAAATTGTAAATTGTCTCATCCTACCACTTCATCCCCGCCGCCAGGTAAACAGCGTTGTTTTTTACTTCCATGCCGATTGACCTTGCTTCCTCGCAGTTGTAATTCAACGCCGCGTCTACAATCCCTATGGCGTAGACCCCGCCTGCGATGAGCCCCCATATGAGGGCGTTTGTATACGCGTCCTGCGCTTCCTTGAAAGCCAGGTCCTGGTTCTCGTTTGCTTTCAGGTATTTTTCATATTTCATCTTTTCATCGGCTACGCTGAATATTGTCAGCCCCAGCGAGCATATAAAACTCCCCGCTATCACTATTCCCTTGCTGTACTGGTTGTTATAAAACTGCCCGAATCCCGGAAGCACTGACGCGCGCCACAGGGAATCAGCCATCTCGCGTTTAACGGCGGTTTTTTTTGACTGGCCGACTATTGTCTTATAATAATCCATGAATTCCACGGCGTCCTTATCGGCTTTATCAATGGCCAGAACCTTCTGAAAACAGAAGTAGGCGTATTTATGCTGTTTCATCTGGTAATAACAAAAAGCCGTTTTTTTCCAAGCTTTCAGGTTTTTAGGCTCAAGTTTCGCTACGGCATAATAGTATTTCACGGCGTTTGTAAAGTTTCCCGCGTTAAAAAACTTGTCCCCCTGCAGTATGTAAAGTTCTGTTTTTGTGTACTGTGTTCGCGCCGGCATTATGTCCTGTAATACGTCAGCCTGCTGCCGGTCCTGTTCTGGCAATCCGGCATCTTCCGCCGGCGCGGCTTCCACGGCAAATAAAGCTGCCGCGCACAAAACAGATAAAACGATTAAACTGACCCGTAAAAAATTTTTCATTTACTCTCCAAATACCTTTATTGTGGAACTGTCAAGTATGTATGTCATATTGGTTGCCCCGTCATAAGCCGCGAGTTTGCCGTTTAATATCCTTCCCGGCCCTTCGCCGAAATCACCCCATTTAAGGGAAAGCACCATGTTGCTGTCAACTTTGTAAACAACCCTGCTTGAAACCAGCTGCATTCCTGTTATGGCCGCCGCACCGTCATATATGGACGCGGGAAAATCCTTGATATCGGAGTTTATGAGGGTATCCGTCATCTTAACCACCTGGCTTTTATCAAGTTCGTTTACCACAAAAAGGTTTGAAGACGACCTGAAAATCCTGCCCGGCTTAAAATTCCCTAGCGCGGTTGTAGTTATGGATATCTGGCTGTCATAGACGCCTGATTGCGTATATTTCGTGACGGTATCGTCCATGGAGTTGCTAATGAAAATATAATTATTAAGCCACTCAAGGTAGAGGTTATCCACGCCCGTGGCGGATATGGGCCAGCTCGTTACCGTGTTCGCCGCGCTTATGACCTGCACTTTTGCCGTCTTATCCGTCACGTACAGGTTTCCGGAATTATCCGCGGCAATGTCATTGATAAAATTAAAACTTCCCGTGGCGGTCCCCGTTGACCCTATTACGGTAAAAGCCTGCGCGCCGGTCATCTTTATGACGCAGTCCCCGGGCCCCGTCTGATAGGCCGCGAAATTCAGGAAGCCCTGATTCACAACCATTCCTTTTATCTCGGTGGACATGGGATACCACGCGCTGCCTTTGTATGTTATGCCGGCGTAAGCTTCGCCTCCGGGGTCATACGGATTGTTCCTCTTATACTGCGCGCATGAAGCCGCAATTAAAAGCGCCAGCGCCGCTGTGATTATAACGCATGTTTTTTTCATCTTCACCTTAGAAACTCGCCTGTAAAAGGTTGACCGCCACTGTAACCCCGCCGTCGTATTTGAATTCCACCGTGTTTGTTCTTTTCGCCGCCGCCGGCTTCTCGTCCTTGCCGCTTAAGTACGCGTCCAGCACGGATATTCCCCACACTACCGCGGCGGTCGCCACCGGTATGATAACTTTTGTCTGAGCGTCCTGTATTGCCTTATACTTTACTTCAAAATCATTATTTGCGTTATTATATGCGGCCACCGCGCTTTGCTGGTCTATGATGTACTTTACAATTGCCGCTATGCTTGCCACATAAGCAAGGGAATAAATATATCCCTTCGCTATTTCCTCGTTATAAAACTGGCCGAGCCCCGGCAGCAGCGCCGAGCGCCACATGAGTTCCCCTTTTGCCCTGTTTATCGGGGCTATTGCCCCGGCTTTTGCTTTTTTAGGCGACATGATATCGTAGTATTTTTTTGCGGTCGGTTCGTCCGGCTTTAAGGAAAGCACATACTGGAATATGAGTTTCGCGTTCCTGTACTTGGCCATGGAATAATAACAGATGCCAAGCCCCAGCCATGCCTGCCAGAACTTCCTGTCTTTTTTGATGGCGGCGTTATAATACATGAGGGCGTTTTTAAAGTCTTTCTTCTTGTGGTAATTAACCGCGGCAGCGTAATATTTTGCGGTAAGCGCGTTTTCTGTTGTCCCTCCGCCGGTAAAAACAGTCTTTGCCTGATAAGGTGTCTTTGTCGCGCTTGGAGCGGCCATGGCAATAGGCGCAAGAAAGCATACCAATAACGCAAGAAAGACTGACTTTCTCAATTTTAACCTCGTTTTTATGGTTTTTCCCTGTAAATGGTCCTTTATATAAATTTACCAAAAAAACTACAAAAAATAAAGCCCTATTTACAAATATATTAATGGTTTGTTGAATTATTGAAAACTGCTTCTGAATATAATAATGAAGGGGCTTCCTCTATTTTTTCTTCCTCTTAAGTATCAGGAAAAACAGCGCGCCAAATCCTATCATGAGGAAGAATAAAGACAATAAACTGGTCCCTTTTTTTACCACAAAAAGAAGCCAAAGGAAACCCAGAAGAAGCACTGACATCTGTATTATCATCCTGCCTGTGGTGCTTGTCAAGGCGCGCTCTATGGCTTTCATCCTCATTATTAAGGGAGGGAGGTTTTTTTCGCTTTCCATCCTGTTCATCCTGTAATTTATGCGTTCACGGAAGGTGCCTGACGGTATAAACTGCCTGATCCTGGCGTTTTCCTTCTGCTTGGCTATGACTTCCTGCCATAAAAGAAGTTCCTTTTTGCATATCACGCATGTCTCAATATGGATTTCCATTTCCCGCATGGTGTCCTTATCAAGTTCGTCAACTGTGTATTCTTTCAGTTTTGCCCGTACGTCCTTATGTTCCATATGTCTCCTGTGAAATCAGATAATATCAGTTTGAAGTTTTAAGTTTAAAGATAAGGCCCCACATAACATCTTAAAACTTTAAACTTAAAACTGCCTTCATCTTGCTTTTCCTATCACCTTTCACCCTTCACCCATACCTTCCATCCTTATTATCAGCTTCTTTACTTCCTTCTTATCCACTGTATGCCGTCTTATATATGACCTGTCTTTTTCCACGCGTTCAGTAAATTTTTTCAGCTCCTTTTTGTTCACCTCGTGCCTTGAAACAAAGTAAAGGAACTCCGGCATATTTTTAAAGACATATAAAAGCGGCAGGGACCTGTTAAAAAAAGCCCCTTCGCCTTTGACATTGCACGGGACCCTGTCATGGACCACCTGGAAATTACAGGAGAGTTTTTTTGAGGCGTCATAGTGCCATTTCACCACGGTGTCCTGCGCCTTTGCTTTTAAGGCGCAGAAATCACAGTCAAAGGCCTTCATATCAGCTTAAGTTTCGCAAGGGCCTGCTTTATTTTTACCGAGTCTTCGCCGCGGCCATTCTTGTCGTAGAGCGCGGCCAGCTTGGTGTATTCGTCTATGACCTTTGCTTTCATGTTTTTCTTTGTATAAATCTCAGCCATTATCTCGTGAAGCTCGGTATTTTCCGTTTCCACGTTCATCATTTTATTTGCCATCATTATGGCGTCATCCAGGCTGCCTTCGGACTTGAGAATCTTAAGCGCCTTCAGGTAATTTTCCGCCGCGTTTTTGTATTCCCTCAGTTTAAGCAGCGAGTCGGCTATAATCTCCAAAATTTCCACATTGGTGTTGATTATTTCCGGGTCCAGCGACATCAGGACGGATTTTGACTTGTCATATTCGCAGCCCTTGAAATATATTTTCCCGAGCAGCACTTTTTCCTCGGCTGATAGTTCCTCGCCGTGCTCGAGTATTTTTTTTGCCTCTTCGATGTTATTGTCCTTAAAAAGAAAGTAAGCGTAGAACTGCTTGCCGTACATTATGTTCAGGTCCATGGCGCGCTTTGCCACCTGCTTGCCGTCCGCTATCTTATCCTTTTCCGCCATGGTTATAAGCAGGTCCTTGAATATCGCCTCGGCCTGCTCTTTTTTACCCTTTGAAAGCATGTCGTCGGCCACCATTGCCATGGCTTCGGTGTTTTCCTTGTCCATGACCAGCACTTTGTTCGCTATGATTATGGCCTCGTCTTTCTTTCCTTTTTCCACAAGCACCCTGATGGACTTTGTGTAGGCCTCAACAGCCTCGCCTATCATGTTTTTCTTTTCGCATATTTCGCCGATCCTGGTGAGTATCTCATAGTTATACCTGTCTATCTTCTCGGCTTCCCTTAAAAAATCCAGCGCGCCCGCGTCGCCGGCGTCCGCCATGGTTATGGCCGTCACTATCTTTGATATTTTTTCATGCATTGCCTTTCCTTCAAGGTCGAACTTTTTCGGGTCAAGTTTCGCTATCTTTTTATATAGGAACATTATTTTTGAGGCATTGCCCTTTGCCTGGTAATCCTCAAGCACTTTTTTGAAATACTCAAAGGCTTTCCTGTTCTCCCCGACCTTGGATAAAGCTTCGCCCAGGGAGTTAAAAATATTTATGTCATTGGGGTCCATGGCAAGAAGTTTTTCATACTCCTTGATGGCTTTGGGCCAGTCCCCTGCCTGTGTGTACCGTGTGATGGTTTTTATTATATCCTTCTTATCTTCCATTCTCCGCCTTCTTATGCTATAAGTGCCCTGATGGGCTCGTAGACATTTATCGGTTCTTTCTTTCCCTTTACCATGATTGACTCCAGCTGTATGTATTCGATCCTGTCTTTTGTTTCCAGGTATGTGGACTCACTGACATATATCCTGCCCGCCGGCGCGTTTGCCTCAAGCCTCGCTGCCAGGTTCACGTTATCGCCGATGACGGTATAATCCATTTTCTGAGGGGAACCCATATTTCCGGAAACGACTTCCCCGGTATTTATGCCGATGCCGATGCCCACAATTTTCTGGCCGCGCCTTTCCCTTATGGAATTAAGCTTGATAAGGCCGTCCCTTATGTCAAGCGCGGTCCGGATAGCCCTGTATGAATCGTCTTCCTTGGGAAACGGCACGCCGTATACGGCCATGACGCAGTCACCGACGAATTTGTCAAGAACTCCCTGCCATTTCATGACCTTATCGGTCTGCAGCGTCAGGTATTCGTTTATTATGGAAACAACCTCGACCGGGTCCAGGGTCTCTGACATTGACGTAAACCCCCTGATGTCGGTGAAGAGCATGGTTGCCTTTAATTTTTTCCCGTGGAGGGAAAGTTTTGTCGGGTCCTTTAATATTTCCTCCATGAGCGCTCCGGATACGTAAGTGGAAAACGCGCCTTTTAAAAGTTCCTTTTCCTTTAAGCTTTTTGCGGTGGCATTAAACGCCTCTGTAAGCTCGCCGAGTTCGTCGCTTGATTTAATCTTTATCTGTGTGTCGAAGTCGCCTTCTCCCATCGCGCGCACGCCGCTTACCAGATATTTTATCGGGTTGGTAATTATAGTCACAAGTATTATGGAAACAATAATTCCTACGATAAGCGCGGCTATTGTGATAAGGACGACTTTAATGGCCGCTGCCGTGACTACCTTTGATATGAGGTCCTGCGACACTTTTAAGTGTACTTCGCCGAGCACGGTGCTGCCGAGCGAAGTGATCGGCACCGCAATATCAAAATATTCCTTTCCGTTCTCGGAATAATCCTGAATAAGCACGTCATCCGACGGCGCGAGCGGTTTTATCCCTGCCGGAAGGTTATACTCATCGCCCTGCTTGTTCAACGTGGCGTTGCTGGCGGACGCGATAATGCCTTTTTTTACCACGACCGCGTCAAGGATGCCCTCATTTTTTACGGGCTTTGTCTCTATGATATTTCCCATAATATCGTCTTTAAGGTTCATGAGAACCGCTATCCAGAAGTTTTGTGTCTCGGCTTCCTGCCCTGCCGGCGGGTCCTGCACCGCCTGCTTGGCCAGCACAAAAAGCGTCAGCTCTTCGTTCGTGGTCAGCGCCTCTTCAGCGTTGTTAGCGAGATTTTTCGCTATGGCAGTGCCCCTCTTTTTAACTTCAGAAGAAAGAGCTGTTTTTTCCTGGTTATAAATAAATATGGTGAGGGCTATCATAATTCCCGTCAATAGCAGCCCGACAAAAAAGCTGAACTTGAAACTGAGCGATATCCTTAAGCCTTTTTTCTTCTTTTTCTTTGCCATTATGCCGCCCCGCCCTCTCTGTTGATGACTCCGATGAAAGCTTCCGTGACTTTGGGGTCAAACTGCTTTTCCTTGTTATTCCTGAGCTCATATACGGCCTCGTCCATGGAAAGGGCCTTCCTGTGCTCCCTCTGTGTGGTCATGGCGTCGTACGCGTCCGCCAAAGAAAGCACCTTTGCCTCGATGGATATCTGGTCTCCCTTTAACCCCGAGGGATAACCCATGCCGTCGTGCCTTTCATGATGCTGGATTATGATGGGCACCACTTCATTTAAGGCGGGGATATTTTTCAGTATCTTTGCGCTTATTTCAGGGTGCTTTTGTATCTGTATGAAATCCTCGGCTGTGAGGGAATCTGTCTTTGTAAACACCGCGTCCTTTACCCCGAGGTTCCCGATGTCCATCAGTATTGACGCTATGCGGATATTTTCCAGCTGCTGCTGGCCGAGTTTTAGTTCCCTGCCCAGGGCGAGCGCGTATTTTGATACCCTGCGTGAATGGCCGGTGGTATATTTGTTTTTTGAGTCTACCGCTATGGTAAAGGCGTTCAATATGCCTTCGTAATATTCGTCAAGCTTTTGCGTCATGGAATTGAACGAATTTGCCAGCGACTGGAACTCGTTTTTAACGTCCACCTTTATCCGGTGCTTTAAGTCCCCCTGCGCGATAACATCGGTTCCGTCCACAAGCTGCTTCATGGGCCTTGTTATCCTCCCGACCATGTACATAACGAGGAAGACCGCGATTATCATGACGATTAACGCTATCACCGCGCTTTTTATATATATCATCATCATTTTATTCTCTATGTAATTCCTGTCAAAGCCCACGTATATCCTGCCTGCCGTGATTTTTTTATCAGCGTTTTTTATATCCATCTCTTCGGTAAAATTAAGCGCCCTGTGCGCGGTTCCGGAGATGTTAATGTCCATGGTGCCCGTAACCGGCTCTATAAGGGGATAAGCTTCGGCAATGTGCATTCCGTTGTCTTTGGGATTGTTTGAAGCGGCAATGTTCCCGTTCCTGTCAGTTACGAGGATATACAGAATGCCCCTGGTTGCGGCTGCTTCCTTAATAAAATAATTGAGGGAAAGAAGGTCTTTTTTTATGAGTGATTCGACGGCCACGCCGCGTATGCCGTTAATTAACAGGTTTGCTTTGTCGCCTATCTCCTGTTTTAGCATCAGCCTGGCGTCATTTGCCAGGACAAATGCTGTGGCAGCTATGGATAGTATAATAATGAAAGCAGTACCAAGGAAAAAATCGGTCTTTATCTTCACCCTTCCTCCTTATAAAGAAGTAAAAGGACAAAATCCGCTCTTGTAGACTAATGAGAGATTTTAGCATAAATAAAATGGCAGGTCAATAAAGGGTTATCAACTTAAAACTTAAAATTTCTAATTTCTCATTTCTAATTTCTGATAACGGCAGTACAGGTTAGTCCCGTAGTCTTGTATAATTAGAAATCAGAAATAAGGAATTAGAAATTATTGTTTTATGTTATACTTTCCGTCATGGACATCACATACGACATGCTGAGAAAAGCGGACGCCATTGTGTTCGACTCAAAAGATGAAAAATTGAAGGAATTTCTAAGCCTTTATTATAAGATTGTCGGCCCTGACAATACCGCGGGTTTTGACAGCGTTCTTGTCTACACTGAAAATTTCAGCGAGGCGCTTCTGATGATACCCGGGGTGCGCTTCATCTGGTCTAAATACGCCATACCGCCGGACATGCGCCAGGCTCTTGCGGAGGATTTTTTGGTGGATAACAAGGACATAAAGGAAGAGTATATAAAACGGTTTTTGTCCAGCTGTTGAAAAATCAGATAAAAGCAGTTTTAAGTTTGCGGTATTCAATATTTATTTTTACAGTTTGTCATTGCGAGGAGCCGTATTTGATTTATGGCGACGAAGCAATCTAGTTTCTTCTCTTAAAAGCAGCAAGATTGCTTCGTCGGCAAAACACAAATACGCCTCCTCGCAATGACATCTTGAATTCTTTCAATACAACTATTAACTGCCGCGCTTTATCTCTTTCTCAACAGCCTTCATAATACCCGCAATGTCTTCTTCAGCAGGTTTTGCGCCTTTCTTAAACCACTTTATTACCCCGCCTTTGCCGACCACGTAAACATAAAACAAAGACGCGTCTTCCGCACCGAGGGATTTCATCATGGCTTCCTTGTCCCCGGAGTATATTATAAAATCCTTCCACTTATTCTGCGCTATTGCGCCTTTGATGCCGTTAAGTATTATCCCTGTTATAAAAGGCATGTCAGGTATGACCGCCACTTCCCTGACAGCCACATTTTGATTGCCGGCGTATTTTGCCGCCACAGTGTTTACCCATGAATCGGTTATTGCCATGTCCTGCCTGGAAAAAGTCATCACAACCACTTCCGCTTTCAGCGTCACGCCTGAAGCAACAGAAGTTACTGCGTCATCGATAGCTTTACCTGTAAAGGATGGAAACACGGAACCTATTTCACCGGCAAAACATACCTGAGTTAACAATAAAATAAATATTACAAAAATAATAATTTTGTTTCTATTCATCTGCTTCACCTTTTGCTTTTGACTTATTAATTTTGACTTTCTATTACTGCCCAAACAACCCTTTTAAAGCGTCCTTTGCCGCGTCAGCGCCCTCGTCCTGCAGCGCTTTTTTTACGGCTTCCCCGGCGTCAACCGGCGTTGCTTCTTCCTCTGCTTTTTCCTTCTTATTCAGCGTCTTTTCAGCTGCTTTTTCAGCCTTTTCCTCTTCATCCGCGGCTTTAAAAGCGCCTTTCATGAGGTTGTCCATATCCATTATAGTGATGTCTTTTTCCGGAACGAACAGCGAGTCTGAAAGCGACGGGTTCTTTTTCAGGTCGGATACAACCGACGTGGTTTTCATATTTTCCATTTCAGAAGTGCTCTTCATTATAAATCCGTCCGCGGCCCTCCACTCTTTCATCTTGATGGGTTTGTCATTGCCTTCCATCTCATAATCATACACAAAAATTTCGCATGCCACACCGCCTATGGTCTGCGTGCCTATCATCTTCGCTTTTTTCCTGTACTTGGCCGCTTCCTGGCTGTATTTTTCCGGATTCATGTTGTTTTTAAGAGACATCTTCATGGCTGATTTTTTGTCGCTGTTAATTATGTATATGGCCTTGCTGTCCATTATGATGACCTGATTTACTGTTTCCCCGCTGGACTTGTCCTTGAGTTTTCCTTCCATGCGCATCTTTTTTCCTTTGAAAGAAATAACCTGGTCAAAGGTGTTTGTCCCGTCATTGCCTTCCATAGTTACCTGCGATTTCCAGCTGGCGCTTTTGTAAGGGATGTAGGAGAACATATCGTCGGAAGAAGCCGCGCAAAAGGAAACAGCCGATAAGGCCATTACAAAAACAAATAACATAATAATTTTTTTCATGAAACCCTCCTGTAAATTTTGATAACTAATTAAAGCATATGATTTTTAAGGTGTCAACGGATAAGGAAGTATGTTTAAGAAAGAAATAATAAGCCAGAAGTAAGGCAATAAGACCGGTTATTTCTACTTCTGGCTTCTGCCTTATTACTTCTTACTTATTTTTATGTTATACTCTTCCCATGAAAAACATATACAGCCTTGAAAATTATGACTACAGCTTCCCGAAGGAACTTATCGCGCAGGAGCCCCTTTCTGACAGGTCTTCCTCGCGCCTGATGGCCCTTTCCCGCGCTACGGGAGCAATATCACATGAAAAATTCACTGACATCATAAACCATATAAGCCCAGGTGACTGCCTGGTCATGAACGATACAAAGGTGCTACCGGCTAACTTAGACGGCGCCTCGGAAAAAACAGGCGCGAAAATCGGCATACTTGTCCTTGATAATACCGGTGATAACAAATGGGATGTCATCATGAAAAATTCCAAAAGGGTCATGCCGGGCGATATTGTATCCTTTAACGGCGGTTTAAAATTAACTGTCATTGAAAAAAAAGGCAAAATAGTTGAAGTGGAATTCAACTGCGCCCCCAGGGAACTTGTGGAGAAATTATGGAGGCTGGGCACCATGCCGCTTCCTCCTTATATAAAAGCCAACATTAAGGACCCGTCCCACAGGGAAAGGTACCAGACAATCTACGCAAAAAATGAAGGGGCGAAAGCCGCTCCGACAGCCGGCCTCCATTTTACACCGGAAATTTTGAGAAAAATGGCTGAAAAACAGGTAAAAACAGCCTATATCACACTTCACGTCGGCATGGGCACTTTTGAATCCGTGGAAAAGGAAGATATAAGGGAGCATAAAATGCACTCGGAATTATTCGAAATAACCCCTGAAAACGCGGAAATAATAAACAGTGTTAACGCGGCGGGAAAAAAAGTAATAGCCATCGGCACTACCTCGATGCGCGCGCTTGAAGCTTCCTCCTCCGCCGGCCGCGAAGTGATTGCCCGGCGGTCCATGACCGATATTTTCATTTTTCCGGGTTATGATTTTAAAATCTGCGGCGGCCTTATCACAAACTTTCACCTGCCGCGGACATCGCTGCTCGCCCTGGTTTCCGCGTTCGCGGGAAATGAAAACATAAAACGCGCCTATGAAGAAGCCATAAAGGAAAAATACAGGCTCTTTTCATACGGCGACGCGATGGTTATCATATAAAGTCAAAACCAAAAAGTAAACATTAAAATGTACTTTTAACATATTTTGTTTACAGTCTTAGGCCTGTCATTGCGAGGAGGCGTTTTTGTTTCTTGCCGACGAAGCAATCCAGCTGTTCCAGATGGAGAAAACGAGATTGCTTCGTCGCCATAAACCAACAACGGCTCCTCGCAATGACAACATGTAAACACATCTTCTTAACAGTACACTTAAAATACCCTATTTTGTCTTTTTCCACCCAGGCTCTCAACAATCAGCGTTTTAAATGAAACTTAACAAAAAACATTGACAAAATCAAAAAAACCGTATAAAATAACATCAAAATCTGAACATTGAGGTAAAAATGGGCGGAAAACGCATAATTTCGTTAATTTTCTTCTCTCTTTCATTATTATTACTCAACTGTTTTATTATTGCCGCAGACGCGCAGCTATCCGGCGCCCCTCCACAGGATGTATTTATGAAAAAAATAATATATATCCTCGAGGACGGCCGCGGATTATATCAGATTGCCATCATGGACCTAAACGGCGAAAATAAAAAAACCTGCACCAATGCCGGCAATAACTGGGCGCCTACGGTCTCACCCAGCGGCGAAAAGATTGCTTTCTATTCAGACCGCTCGGGTTTCGCAAATTTATGGATCATGAACACAGACGGCTCAAAACAGGAACAGATGTCCTTTAACAAGGAAAACATTCATGCCATTGACCTCTATAACAGGGGGCAAATTGACTGGGCAAAAGACGGAAAAACCCTGTTTTACCTCAAAAATAACGATATTTGGGAAGTTGATGATGACGGCGAGACGCCTTCATCGCTTAGCATATTTCATGATGTAACCTCCTTCAAGCTTTCCCCTGACAGGGAAAAAATACTTTTCTCGCGCGAAAAAACAAAACGCCATAACGGACTCTGGATTATTCACACAAACGGCACCCAGTTAAAACAGATAACCCCGAGCAACATCATCAGCCCGGCTTTTGACTGGGGAGACAACTTAGAAGTGGCTTATTCTTTTTTTCGCGGTATTTCCAGGATAGAGTATAACGGCGTAAATGACAGGTTCATAAAACAGACGTTTTACCCTGAAAATGACATCGGGTGGTCAAAGGCAAATAATGACAGAAAAGCCAATTTCATAGCGTGCATTCTCGATGAAAGCGGCGCTCCGAATGTCTGGATAACCAAACCTGACGGCGCTGAATCGCAGCAGATAACTTTTAACCGCGGCTTTTCGCCCTGCTGGACGCCGGATGGCAAAGAGCTCGTGTATGTGGAAGGAAGCGACATGTACATAACAACTATCGCGACTAAGGACAAAAGAAGGCTCACTTATAATTTCAGCGTTTACTTTCCTGTAGTAGCGGACATAAAAGTCAGCCCGACGGCTGCAAAATAACGGAGAATATAATGCGCAAAAGTTTCGCGATCATAATGGCTGCTGTCATCCTGGCAGTATTCATTCTTACGGGTACCCAGGGCTGTAAAAAAGCAAAAGTTACCATCCAGCCCACGCCAGTGCCTACGGCCACGCCGCAGCCAAAACTGGAAAAAATAATATTCACATTTAACGGTAATGTCCTCTGGATGGACCCGGATGGAAATAACAGGCAGGAAATATTCCCTGACAACACTTCCAAATGGTTCCCTTCTGTTTCGCCGGACGGATGGTTCATGTCATACTGGGCGCAGTCGGGAAAAAGTTATAACCTGTGGATAGGCGACTTCAAGAAAAGGAAAGCTTTCCAGGTTACGTTCGACGCGGACGGCCTTGACAGCGACATACAAAATTTTAACATGAAAAATTCCACCTCCTGGAGCGCTGATTCGCAGTTTGTCGTTTATTCCAGGTCGAACGACATATGGAAGATAAGCAGGGACGGTTTTGACCAGGTATCGCTCACTGACACGCACAACTGCTACTCCCCCGCGCTTTCAAAGGATAATAAGCTTGTTTATGCCGTAAAGGAATCTGAAACCACGACAAACCTGTATATGAAAAACATCGATAGCGTCATGGCTGAAAAGCTGACAAACCTGCTTGGTAAAAAAGCGGGTTCGCCGAGCTTCTCTCCCGATGGGCAGAAAATCGTATTTACCATAGAGGATATGGATTCCATAAATGTTTATGTTACCTCCATTGCCTCTAAAAAAGAAGAACCCCTTACATATGACGGAAAAAGCAACTGCCCCATCTTTAACCACGACGGCTCAAAAGTTATTTTTTCAAGCTATATAACGGACAAATATCAGCCTGAAATATGGTCAATGTCCATTGACAAATCAGCAAGGGCCAAGCTTACCTCAAGCGGCGGCGTTTCTCCCGCCTGGCTTTTCAGGGTACTTGCGGAGCCTCTGCCTACTGCCACTCCTGTTCCTCCACCGGGGGAAACTCCTAAGAAACAGGAAGATGTATTTACAATTAAAGAAGGGGCAAAGCCGGCGCAAGCGGCTGCCACACAGCTTCCCGCTGGAATGGACTCAGGGACAACAGCTCCTGAAACTCCTGCCGCGGCAGCGCCTGAAGTCCCTGCGCAGCCTGAAAGTCTCTCGGTAAAGACCGTCCAGCAGGGTGACAAACTTTTATTTTACCCGGTAATACATTATGACACCGCTCTTTCAAACATAAAGCCCGAGTTCTTCCCAGTCCTGGATGACATGGTAAAGATAATGAAGGCACATAACTCGCCCATAGTCATAGAAGGGCATACTGACAACGTTCCCATAAAATCAAAAAGGTTCAAGAACAACTACGAATTATCGCTTGCCCGCGCTAACGCGGTTAAAAAATATCTCATAGACAAGCACGGCATAGAAGCTTCAAGGATTTCAGTGGCAGGATTTGCTGACAAAAAACCCGTTGTTCCGAATGATACGGCAGATAATAAATACAAGAACAGAAGGGCCGAGGTTATGGTCATAAAAATTTCTTCAAATGAACCGCCTGCTGCCGTATCAATGCCTGCTAAAACATCTCCGTCCGCAGCACAGCAGCCTCAAACCACGGTACCTCCGGCACAGCCCACAGTAATGCCGACGGCAGCGCCTGTAAAAGTGCAGGTAAAATCCAAATCAGGGAAATCAACGGGATGGTAAATCAATTCTAGATTCCGGATTCTAAATTCTGGATTAAATACAAGGCCCGGGTGAAAGCCCGGGTTTTTGTTTTTATTTCCCTCTTCATATGCAGCTTACAACCCGTACAGAAAATCAGCAATGGTGTTGACCACCGGCGTCCAGTAATCGTTTCCTCCTGTGCCGCCTGTCCACAGGCCGTTGTTTGTCCTGTAAAATTCATGCCCCGCGCCTGTCACAAAAAAGTTTTTTCTTATCAGTAAAGCCCAGTGTATCCAGCCTGCAGTTGATCAAGCTGCTTCCATATGCCACAGGAAATTAATTAAAGCCAAATGGATGTCCGCTGGCAAAAGGCACCGACGAGTCAGCCATACCGTGTATAAACAGCACAGGTTTTGTATCTGAGGCTGATATTAGTCCAGTCGGCGCGATGGCGCCCCACATACCTATTGCGGCGTCGGGAGTGCCGTTTAGCCCGGTATTTTCACCTGTGTCAAAATCTACAAGGTACGGGGCTGCGGGGCTTGATTTTTTATTGCATGAAGACATAAGTATGGCAACTGCTATGGCCAATAACAGGATAATTTGTTTATGTTTCATTTATCCCCGGATTGTGCAAAATATTCTGGATTTTTGCCTTCGTAAAAGCCGGCAGGCTTCACGCACAATAAGACAAAACTTTTATGATTTTCAAATATTTTTGAGATCCGCCTATATGCTTTCGTATGCCCTTTTTTTGTCCTTCCTCCTGGCAACTTCACTGAAATACTTTCTACCAACTGTTTCTTTATTTGCCTCAAGCCAGTCCGTCAGTTTTGTCCTGCATGTTGCCTGTGTCCGGATGTGGAGCATGTCCGAGGTTAAGCTGTAAATCTCATCATATGTCAGCGTCACATCCCTTTTGATAAATCCAAGAACCGCCCCTGCGATAAAGCCGAGTATTGGAGGCACATGCGCCATAAACGGCTTTTTTCCGATAATTGAACCAATGGACGCTATGAGTTCATTATATGTAAAATTTTCAGGGCCTACGGCGTTGATAGAGGCGTTTTCTTTTGCCTGTCCCTGCTCCACTGCCAGTAAAGCAAGGTCTTCAACATGGACAGGGCTGAAATAATAACCGCCTTTCCCGAATATGCCGAAGACGGGCAAATGCCTTATCATCCAGGCTATGTTATTAATAAGGATGCCGCTTCCCCCGAAGAGCGCGGCAGGTTTCAGTATGCAATATGAAACACCGAGATTTTTAAGGTATTCTTCCGCCAGCGCCTTATATCTGTAATAGGAAAATTTGGATTCAGCCGATGAATTAGCGACGCTTATGTGGACTATCCTTTTTACCCCTGCTTTTTTCGCCGCGTCAAAAAGCTTTACCGTATTTTCATACGCCTGTTTATGGCCGGTGCCAGCGTACGCGAACCTCACCCAGTATGTATTGTAAAATACCGAAACACCCTTAAAACTTTCCGCCAGCTTTTCCGCGTCATTAAAATCGTAAGGCTTCGCAGCCACCATTCCGCTGAAGGCGTTTTCCCTGCCTGAGGAATTTGTCAGGGTTACAACCTTCACGCCTTTTTCAAGCAGCAGGGAGGTTATGTACCCGCCTGTATATCCGAATGCCCCTGATACAAGATTCAAGCTGTTTTCCATGATGCCCGCCCTCCCGCGTCCCGTTTTAATCAATATAGCAACTACGCGCCCGCAATGCAATATCCCAAAAAAAACTTGCTCTTATTATACGGGCGTGTAATAATCTACCCATGACAACAAAAGAAATGATAGAAAAATACATCGGTGAATCATACCCAAACCTCTTAACCCCTGAGATGGCGGACAAATTCAGTTTACTCCTTGATGAACTCAAAGGGTGGAACGAAAAATTCAACCTTACTTCCATAACTGATGACAGGGATATAATAATAAAGCATTTTGTGGATTCATTAGTGTTAGTTAAACCAAACAAAAGTATGACATGGCAAACTATAGTGGATATAGGCGCCGGCGCCGGCTTTCCCGGCATACCTCTGGCTATAGCTTTCCCCGGCAAGAAAATTTTCCTGAATGAATCAAACGGCAAGAAGGTAACGTTTCTTCTTCACATTAAGGATTCCTTAAACCTGCGCAACATGGAAATCCTCGAAGGCAGGGCCGAGACGCTTTCGCACACGGGCGAATTCCGCGAATTTTTTGACGCGGCATGCATGAGGGCGCTTGCTTCTTTTTCCATAGGCCTGGAATTATCCGCTTCATTTGTAAAACCCGGAGGCGCCGTCATGTATTACGCCAGCGCCAAACAGGCCGCAGAAATAAACAAAGACATGCCGTGCTTTAAGGAACTCGGATGCGTTTTTGATGGCATGCACCACTACGAACTTCCCGAAGGCTGCGGCAGCCACACAATAGTTTCTGTTAACAAGATGTGGAAAACCCCGGCCATTTACCCGAGGGTGTACGGGTCGATAAAGAAAAAGCCTTTATAAAACGGATTCTAAATTCTGGATTCTGAATTCTGGATTTTAAATCAAAAACAAACCCCTATGTGAATAGTCATTGTAGGACGAATTCTGAATTCTAAATACAAACTAATCTTTACTAACATACGGACAGGGGAACCTTAACCCTTATCCTTAATTCTTATCCTTAGCTCTTGGCCTTTGATCTGAACGGCAAAGGCTAAGAGCTAAGGATAAGGGTTAAGGTGCATAAGTATCCATTACTATTGTTCCACGTGGAACATTGACTGTGAATTATCTGATTTGGAGTCTTGAATTCAAGGTAAAAGTGCAACACTTCTGTTAAAATCTTTATGTCGAGTAAAGAATACAGAAGGAGGTTGCACCAATGAAATTATACAAGCATTTAGGCATAGAAGAAAGAGCAAAAATTGTTATTTTACAGGACCAAGGGTTCACAGTTGGTGAAATAGCAGCTGAGCTTGGAAGACACAGATCCACGATACACAGAGAAATAACTAGGAACAGCAACATAGAAACCGGAGAATATGTTGCTAGAGATGCAAACACATCATACAGACGAAGATTAAGTGTCCCCCAGGGCAGAATAAGGGATACAGCAATAAAGTCGTATGTGATAGATAAACTTAAAAACGGTTGGTCTCCTGAAAGAATTTCAGGAAGGATAGCGGAAGAACTACCGGGGAAAAGTATTAGTACTGAAACAATATACATGTTTGTATATAAAGAAGAGCCGGGATTTAGAGGATGTTTAACTAGGCACCACATGAAAAGGCACTTAAAAGGTCAGAGAAAGACGCATACAAAAGGTCGTATACCCAATAAAATATCAATAGAATTAAGGCCTAAACAAATAGACGAACGTAAACAGGTCGGGCATTGGGAAAGCGACACAATGGCTGGATTACAAAAGAAAAATTCAGGACTAACCTTTACAGTGGAAAGAAAAACACGGTTAACGAAGATATATAAGTTAAGAGTAATAACCGCAAGGCATAACAGAAGAAACATAATGAAATCATTACGAAGTGTGCCTGAAGGCGTTCGGTTAAGCATAACTTATGACAACGGAAAAGAAAATGTTGAGCACGAAAAGATTAATAAACAGATAGGGTGTAAATCATACTTTTGCCATGAAAAAAGTCCCTATGAAAAAGGCACGGTTGAGAACACAATAGGATTGGCGAGAAGGATATACCCAAAAGGCACAGACTTTGATATGATAAGCTCCGGCAGGATAAAAGAACTTGAAAATTGGCTGAATAATTTACCAAGGAAATGTTTGGGCTGGAAAACTCCAAACGAAGCATTTAACAAGATGTGTTGCACTTAAACATTGAATGTAGCAGTTTGAATTTTTATTAAAAACTGCTAAAATGTTCCACGTGGAACAATAGTCCTGTAAGTAAGAGGTATTAATCCAGAATCCAGAATCAAAGGAGCTCTATGTACATAAAGACACTTGCGCTTAACAACTTCCGCAATTATGACAGCTTAAAGCTCAAGCTTACTCCCGGGATCAATGTTTTCTACGGCGAAAATGGCTCGGGCAAAACCAATATACTTGAATCCATATACTGGCTCTCCATGACCAGGTCTTTCAGGTCATCCGAGGACTCAATACTGGTAAAAGAGGGCAGGGAAGCGGCCTCTATAGATATAAACTCGTCCTTTAACGGCATAGATAAGGAATACCTCCTGGAATATGACATGGCTAACCGGAAGAAAACCATCAAAGAGAACGGAACAAAGCTTGCCAGGATGTCCATGGCCGTTGGAAAGGTGCCTGTGGTGCTTTTTTCCCCGGAAAATATCATGATAGTGAAGGGGGAACCTTCATTAAGGCGCAGGTTCCTGGACGATATGCTCTCACAGGTGGATAACAACTACCTCCAGGCGTTAATGAAGTACTCCAAGGAAGTATCACACAGGAATTATCTGCTTAAAGGAATACGTGACGGCAAGGTGAAGAAAGAGAATCTTGATGTCTGGAATAAACAGATAACGGATAACGGAACAAGGATACTGCTGCACAGGGCAGCCGCCATCAGGGACTTAAACGCTATCCTGGATGAAAAATTAACAGAAGGAAAATTTTCCGTGCACATCGCCTATGAATCAAAAGTTTTTAAGGAGTATGATGAAAAAAATATCCGCGAAACATACACGGATTTTTTCAGGACGCGTGTCGATGAAGAGATAGCGCGCGCCATCACTTTAATCGGCCCGCACAGGGACGACCTGAATATATCTTATAACGGGAAAGCCGCAAAAAATTTCGCGTCAGAAGGGCAGCAAAGGCTGACCACAATACTTTTAAAACTTTCAGAAGGATTATATATTAATTCAAAACGCGGAAGTTATCCTGTTGTTATGCTGGATGATTTTTCTTCCGAACTTGACGAACCAAACAGGGGATTTATAGGAAATACTTTCTCGCTTTTTAAACAGATACTTATTACCACTACATATAAGGAAAATCTGCGCGGCTTTAAGCCCGCGAAGGAGTTTGAAGTTACCGCCGGTAAAGTAAAGGAATTGTGATAAGTTATACGGGCCTAACACCGTTAGTTTTATAGTATCTCCGCGTTTTAACGCCTTTAATAATAAACCCCCATACAATCACCCCAAAGATATTTTATTTCCGTTTTTTAAGCTAATCTGTTAAAATGTTTTAGGTTTTAATTGAAAATTTAAAATAGAAAATTGAAAATGAGGTGTCATATGGGCAGCGTAAAGGAAGTAGAGATTCTCAAGCAGGCAGACCTAAAGACTGAGGGAGAAGGCGAATTTGTATTCTCAGACAGGTACTCTGTATTTGACTGGGGAGAAATGCCGGACTTAATAGAAAGAAAGGGCAGTGCGCTGTGCATGCTTTCCTCATTCTTTTTTGAACAGCTTGAAAAAAAGGGAATCAAGACCCATTTCCTCGGCCTTGTAGAGGACGGCAGGCTCAAGAAATTTTCAAAGATGAACGGCTCGTCAAACAAAATGCGCGTGAAGGTGGTAAGGGTATTAAAGCCTTCATATGATAAAGCCTCGAACAAATACAATTATGATGTTTACAAAACCAAACAGGCCAACTACCTGATCCCCCTTGAAGTAATCTACAGGAACAAACTTACCGACGGTTCGTCGGTCTTTAAAAGGGTAAAGGACGGCCAGGTAACTTTTAAGGACCTCGGTTATGACCACGAGCCTGTGGTAAACGAAACCTTAAAGAAGCCCATCCTTGACGTTTCCACAAAACTCGAACATACGGACCGCTATATCCTGTGGCCTGAGGCAAAGGCCATCTCAGGGCTCGATGACAATAAAATGAAAAAACTTAAAAAGACCGTTGTTGAAATAGACGGCGTCATAACCGCGGCCTGTAAAAAAGCAGGTATAGAAAATGTGGACGGCAAGTTTGAGTTCGCCCTTGATGTCAAAGGCAACATAGAGATAGTCGACGTGCTCGGCACGCCCGATGAGTGCAGGTTCCTGTATGACGGCTTCCATATAAGCAAGGAGTTCGCCAGAAGGTATTACAGGAAGACTGATTGGTTTACGGAAGTTGAAAAGGCAAAAAAGAACGGCGGTTCAGACTGGAAAAAAACAGTTAAGGTTATGCCTCCGCCCCTCGAGCCTGAATTAAAGACACTGCTCTCGCAGATGTACTTATCCGTCACAAATGAAATATCGCGCAAAAAGGTCTTTGACGTGCCTGAACTTTCAAAAGTCATAACGGAGCTTAAAAAATATGACAGGTAAAACAGCGGCAAACGCTTTTCAGTATAAAGAACGGGTTGTGGCAAAGACAAGCGCGTACTATGCGGGCGCCACCCTTCTTGACTCCGGATGCGGCGACGGTGAGGACGCCTGGCTGCGCAAAAAATTCTTTAAAAAAATAACTGCGACCGACATAGTCCCTGACCCGCGCTGGAAGGAATTCTCAGGCAAAGGCCTAACCTTCAAGCAGTGCGATTCGGAGAAACTGCCCTTTAAGAACAAAAGTTTTGACACCGTCTTTGAAAAGGACATGCTGCACCACGCGGCTAACCCTGAAAAAGCCTTAAAGGAAATGGTCCGCGTGGCAAAAAAAAGGGTCATAGTCGTGGAAGCCAACAGGTATAACCCGCTTTTTTACGTCAACCTGACCCTGCTAAACAACCATCAGCACTTCAATCAGAAAAGGTTTAAGGCCATCCTCGAGTCTTCAGGCAGGCCTTTTGAGATAAAGCATTTCTCCGCGAGGGTATGCTGGGTTAATACCCCCGGCGCCATAAAGTTCTTTGACCGCGTGGAGGACCTCCTTGAAAAATTCCCGCCGTACACCCCGATTATTGAATACAATCTCGGGATTATAGACATCAAATAATGATAAAAAAACGCATCAACAAGATCCTTAAATCGCTTTCACGAGGGCAAGCTTATTATATCTCCGACCCTTCCGATGTATTTTACCTTACAGGTTTTTCAGGCACCTTCGGCAAGATAGTCGTTAAAGAAAAAAAAGCGTATTTTCTTACTGACCCGCGCTATGACGGCTTTGTACGGAAGCTTGGAATCGAAGGCTCATATGAGGTCATTATCACCAAGAATTTCCGCAGCGACCTAAAACAGCTTATAAAAGGCTGCCCTGAAGCGCTCTTAAGCAAAAACATACCCCTTTCTGATTATCTTATGATTAAGGACCTGTGCCTGAACATAAGCACGGATGAAATTGTCCGCGATATGAGGATGATAAAAGAGCCTTATGAGATTAAGCTGATGGAAAAAGCCGTTTCCATAAATGAAAAGGCCATACTGCATACGGCGTCGCTCTTAAAAACAGGCGTGACTGAAAAGGACCTCTCAAATGAATTTGAGTATTTCGCCAGGAAGTGCGGGGCTGACGGCTGTTCCTTTCCTTCAATAATTGCTTTCAATGAAAACGGAGCTGTCCCGCATCATGGAACATCCTCTAAAAAATTAACCAAAGGCTCGGTGGTGCTCATGGACTGCGGGGTCAAGTACCGCGGGTACTGTTCAGACTTGACAAGGGTAATGGCATTCGGTATAATTGGAACTCGCTTAAAAGATATTCAAAAACACTATAAAATAGTGCAAAACGCCAAGAAAGCCGGCGTAGGTTATTACAAAGCGGGCAACATAATAAAGGAAGCTGACAGGCAGGCCAGGGATTTCCTGGCTGAAGCGGGCCTCGGGGCGTATTTTACGCACTCCCTGGGACATTCACTCGGCATAGACGTTCACGAGCCGCCTTCGGTGAACTCAAAAGAAGAACTCAAGTTCGAACCGGGCATGGTTTTTTCCTGTGAGCCCGGTATTTATTTTGAAGGAAAATACGGCATCAGGATAGAAGACGACTACCTGATAACTGATATTGGCCCGGTTAAACTGGGCAAACTAAGTGACTCACTAATGATTCTTTAGTGGCTGACATTTCAAGGAGGACTTTTTAATGGCACTAGCAGCAGATGTAAGGCCCGGCACAGTCTTTAAGCACGAAGGCACTTTATGGGAAGTCGTACAGTTTCACCACGTTCAGAGGCCGAGGCTCGCGCCTCTCGTAAGGCTTAAAATGAGGAATTTCAAGCTTGGAACCATAGTGGAGAGGACTTTCTCCCCTGATGATAAGTTCGAAGACGCCTATGTGGAAGAAAGAAAGCTTCAGTTCCAGTATAAGCTCAATGACGAGTATCATTTCATGGATACCGGCAACTATGAGCAGTATGAGTTCAACCAGAAGCAGGTCGGCGAACAGAGCCAGTTCCTTAAGGAAGACATGCTTGTATCGATGCTTATATATGAGGGAGAGGTACTGGGAGTAAACGTACCCAATAAAGTAGACCTCATCGTTACCACGGCGCCGCCGGCTTCAAAAGGCGATACCGTAGGAAACGCGACCAAACTAGTTACGCTTGAAACTGGGGCCGAAGTACTGGTTCCTTTATTTATAAAGGAAGGCGATACTATCAGGATAGATACCAGGACCAGCGAGTACGTCGAGAGGGTTTAAGGCATTTACAATTTTAACTGCTCTAAAAAAAGTTAAGGCGGTGTAAAATGGCAAAAAAAGAGACAACAGGTAAAGTAAAAGTGGACGTTCTAAACGAAGCATTAAGGATTATGGAAAAAGGAGCCCTTGCCGAACTTATATATGAGGACGGCGGCTTAAAGATCCAGATGAAAAAAGCCGGCATGATGAGCGGCGTGCAGATGGCGGCTCCCCAGTATATCCAGGCGCCGGCAGCGGCACCAACGGCTGCGCCCGCAGCGGCGGCTCCGGAATCCAAAAAGCCCGTCGAAGACGCGAAGACCGGCATAATCAAATCACCGATGGTCGGCACCTTCTATAAAGCCTCATCACCCGACGCCCCTCCTTTTGTAAAGGTCGGCGACATGGTGGAACCCGGCAAAACAGTATGTATCATCGAAGCCATGAAAATCATGAACGAGATTAAGGCGGAAATAAAAGGCAAAGTAAAGGAAATAGTCGTTGAAAACGCGCAGGCTGTGGAATACAACCAGCCTCTCATTATCATAGAGAAATCCTAAAACTAAATTTGCGGAAGGTGGATAAATTTGTTTAAAAGAATACTTATCGCAAACAGGGGCGAAATTGCCCTGCGCATAATACGCGCCTGCAAGGAAATGGGAGTCGAGACAGTCGCCGTATTTTCAGAGGCTGATGAAAATTCCCTCCACGTAAGGTACGCTGACCACGCCGTATGCATCGGCCCGCCTCCTTCCAAGGACAGTTACTTAAACATCCCGGCTATAATTTCCGCCGCTGAAGTTACCGACGCCGAAGCCATACATCCCGGCTACGGATTTTTAGCGGAGAACGCTCACTTCGCCGAGTTATGCGGACAGTGCAATATAAAATTTATCGGTCCATCGCCCGCTTCCATCAGGGCCATGGGCGACAAAGCCCAGGCTATCGCCACGGCCACAGCCAATAAAGTCACCACTGTACCCGGTTCCGGCAGGATATTAAAGGATGAAAATGACGCGGTTGAGATTGCCAAGCGTATCGGCTTTCCTGTTATGATAAAGGCCACGGCAGGAGGCGGCGGACGCGGCATGAGGATAGCGCACACCGAACTATCATTAAGGTCAGCATTTAAAACAGCCAGCCAGGAAGCGGCGACAGCTTTTAATAACCCCGCTGTTTACCTCGAAAAATTCATTGAAGAACCAAGGCACGTTGAGATCCAGATAATGTGCGACAACCACGGAAACTACGTGGCGTTGGGAGAGAGGGACTGTTCGGTGCAGAGGCGCCACCAGAAACTCATAGAAGAATCGCCGTCACCCAGGCTTGTTGAAAAGACAAGGCATGAAATGTGCGCGCAGGCAGTAAGGCTCGCCCGCGCCGTCAAATATGAAGGGGCCGGCACCATAGAATTCATCATGGATAAATGGGGCCATTTCTTCTTCATGGAAATGAACACCAGGATTCAGGTAGAGCACACGGTCACAGAGGAAGTCACGGGTTTTGACCTGATAAAGGAACAGATAAAAGTCGCCGCCGGTGAAAGAATGACCATCCCGAACAGGGAACTTAAACTCCGCGGCCACGCCATAGAATGCAGGATTAACGCCGAGGACCCGGATAATAACTTCTGCCCGTCGCCCGGCACAATCACCGAATATAATGTCCCCGGAGGCCCGGGAATCAGGGTCGATACGCATGTGTATAAGGGATACAGGATCCCCCCGAACTATGATTCCATGGTGGCAAAAATAATCGCCAAGGGCAAGGACAGGACAGAAGCTATCGCCAGGATGAAAAGGGCCCTTGATGAGTTTGTCATTGAAGGCATAAAGACCACTATACCGCTTCACAAGAAGATACTCGACAACAAGGACTTCATTAACAATAATTATTCCACCAGTTTCATTGAAAAGATGGAAAAGGATAAATAAAACATGCCGGATAATAAAAGCGATTCAGGAAACGTAAAAATATCGGATGATGCCGTTGCGGCCATAGCTGCAATCGCCGCGAAGGATGTTGACGGCGTTGTGGACCTGGATGGCGGACCTTCCGCTGCCTTAGCCGAAGCCTTCGGAGTCAAAGATTCCTCAAAAGGCGTAAAGGTGGAACTGTTAAATGAAACTGTTAATCTTGATATCAACCTCATAGTCTCTTTCGGAAGGGAAGTATCCGACATAGCCACCGAGGTCCAGGACAGGGTCCGCGAATCTATCGAGACAATGACAGGCTTCGTGGTCGACAGGGTAAATGTAAATATTAACGGAGTCAGAAAACCTTCCGCCATAAGCAAAGATACCCCCTACAATATCTGATCCAAGGAGGATTTTAAATGAGATATTTCAACAGAATTATAATCATAATAAACACCCTTTTGTTTATTTTAGTCGGCGCCGTTATGGTGGCCATGTCAAGCACGCAGGGCGCCAATACGTGGTCGCTTACAACCGCCCAGAACCTCATTAACTCGCTCTCCAAATCAGATACCGCGAATATAATCGCGATAAGGCTCGCTGTTCTCTCCACGGGTATTTTCCTTCTGGCCGTTGCATTTTTTACAATCTGGGGGAACATAGAAAAAAGACGCACTGAAAGGACGGTTGTCCTTCAGTCCCCGAATGGCGAGATTATGGTATCATTAAGCGCCATTGAGGATTTTTCCAGGGTCGTAAAGAACCAGGTAAAGGGCGTAAAGGACATAAAAGGAAAGGTCATATCGACCCGCAAAGGGCTAAAAGTAACGGCGCATGTCACCCTTTTCTCCGACAGGTCCGTGGCTGATGTCACACAGGAAGTCCAGGAAGCCATCATACAGTATATACAGTTTACTCTTGGCATCGAGACTGAAATCAAGCCTACGGTAGTTGTAAGCAAAGTTGTATTCAAGTCAAAGGAAGAGGAAAAATGAACGAGATATTGAAATACATAATCCTGAATTTTTGGAAGATTACAGGCGTGCTTGCCGGATTTTCTTTGGCGCTGCTGCTTGTCATATTTGGCTTTAAGAAAACACTTTTTATCATGGCTTTAATGGCCCTGGGTTATTATATCGGAAAGTGGAAGGATGAGGGCGTCTCCTTCAGGCAGGTCTTCAAGAATCTTATTTCTTCCATGTCCATCAAACACCAATGAAAAACCGGAAAAATATTTATACCCTTATTGACGCGAATATAAACCGCGCTAAAGAAGGCTTAAGGGTTATCGAGGATGTCTCGCGGTTCCTCCTCTCGGACCCGAAGAAAACATCAGCATTAAAATCCATCCGCCATGGCATTGACTCTGCCTTAAAACCCGTCTCGCCTGACCACAGGCAGCTGCTTAAAAACCGTTTTTCCGATGACGACGCCGGACGCCACTCCAGGAACAAAAGCGAATTTGCCAGAAAATCCGTAACCCATATCCTCATATCCAACTTTAAGCGCGTGGAGGAATCCTTAAGGGTACTGGAAGAAATATCAAAGCTTGTAAACGTAAAATCAGCAGCCATGTTCAAGGAACTCCGCTATAAAACATACGTCCTGGAAAAAGAAATCCTGTCATAAAATGAAAACCATGGATTTCAGCCTCTATGTCATCATAGACATTGACTACCTTAATTTAAAAAAAATAAACCCTTATGCCGCCCTTGTGTCTGTTTTAAAGGGCGGGGCATCAGCCGTTCAGCTCAGGGCAAAACACTCCGCAAAGGATGAATTTTTAAAACTTGCCGTCGCGATGAATAAAATCTGCAGAAAATACAAAGTTCCGCTGATAATAAATGATTTTCCCGCAATCGCGGCGGATTCCAAAGCCGCCGGGGCGCACGTGGGGACAAAAGACATGTCCGTTGTTAAAGCCAGAAAAATATTGAAAAAAAATTATGTTTTGGGCGTTTCCGCTTCGACCATGCGTGAAGCAATGCGCGCGGACAAAATGAAAGCCGACTATATAGGCATAGGCCCGGTATTCGCCACAGCGCAAAAATCCACAAAACCGCTGGGTATAGCAGCCATGAAAACGCTGGCTTCAAAATTATCGACTCCCATAGTTGCAATCGGAGGCATTAACGGTTATAATATCCCGCGGCTTAAAAAAGCCGGCATAAATAATTTCTGCTTTATTTCCGCCATACTCGGGAGCAGGAACATCCTTAAAAAAACAAAGATGGTAAAATCCATAATTTACCGCAAGGAGAAATAATGACACAGCTTGAAATGGCAAAAAAAGGGATAGTAACGCCTGAAATGCGCGAGGTTGCAAAGAACGAAATGATAGACGTAAATGAGCTCATGGGATACATAGCCTCCGGCGAAGTCATCATTACAAAGAACATCAATCACAAACACTCAAAGCCCACCGGCATAGGCAAAAAGATGAAAATAAAGGTTAACGCCAATATTGGCAGTTCGCAGGACGCGTGTTCCATAGGCAATGAGCTTGAAAAACTGCGCGTATCCATTGCCGCGGGCGCGGACGCTGTCATGGACCTCTCCACCGGAGGCGACCTTAAGGCCATACGCTCCGCTATAATAAAGGAATCCACCGTGCCCATCGGCACAGTGCCCATATACGAGGCAGCTGTAAAGGCGGCAAAGGAAAAACGGGAACTCACAAGCATGACAGCCGAGGATTTATTTACGGTAATAGAAGAACAGGCAAAAGAAGGCGTGGATTTTATCACGGTACACTGCGGCGTGACACAGGCTTCTGTTGATTCTCTTTTAAAGCAGGGCAGGATTCTTGATATGGTAAGCCGCGGAGGCACAATCCTTGCGGCCTGGATAATGAAAAATAAAAAAGAAAATCCGCTTTATGAGCAGTATGACAGGCTTCTGGATATAGCGTACAAATATGACATGACACTTTCATTAGGCGACGGCATGAGGCCGGGCTGCCTGGCTGACGCCACTGACCGCGCGCAGATTCACGAGCTCATCACCTTAGGCGAGCTGGCAAAACGCGCGTTTGATAAGAACGTACAGGTCATGATAGAAGGCCCGGGACACGTGCCCATAAACCAGATAGTGACAAACATGCAGATACAAAAAAAATTGTGCAACAACGCCCCGTTTTATGTCCTGGGTCCCCTTGTGACCGACATTGCCCCGGGATATGACCATATCACAGCCGCCATAGGAGGCGCGCTTGCGGCTTCGTCAGGCGCTGATTTTCTCTGCTATGTAACAGCGGCGGAGCATTTAAAACTTCCGGACATAAATGAGGTGCGCGAGGGTGTGATAGTCTCAAAAATCGCGGCTCACGCGGCAGACATAGCGCGCGGCATACCCGGCGCACTTGAATGGGATATTAAGATGGCAAAAGCGCGTAAAGCCCTTGACTGGGAAGCCCAAATAAACCTCTCCATTGATAAAGATAAATCCAGAAAAATGAGGGATTCGCTTCCTCCGCAGAATAAGGATGTCTGCTCCATGTGCGGGGAGTTCTGCGCCATAAAAGAGATGAAAAAGGCTATGGAGCAATAAGACCAATTTTCAATTCTGAATTCTAAATTTTGAATTAAAGGCTAAAAATACCATATAAAGATGCATTTTTTTATGGAGCATTAGGGACATAATTATAATTGATCATTGACAATTGTCAATTGTAAATAAAAACCTGAAAAACAACAAATTAAAAACCACCTTATTTATAAGGGCTTATTTTTTTCTGAAACCTTTTTGCTTCCATAATACCTCTAATCAAATTGACAAAATACATGCTTTGTGATAAAAATGTATTAGTTACATTAAGCCCTTTCGCATATACTTACTTGACGGAGGAAATATGGGAGCAAAAGGCAAGGCTTTTAAGGCAACACTTGATTACCTTGAAGAAAAATACGATCAAAAAAAAGTTAAATCATTTTTCCAATGCCACCCGCAGTTTGAAAAGATAAGGAAATATGACGACCTTAACTGGTACAGCCTTGATGAACTTCTGAAATTTTCTGAATGTGTCGATAAATATTTTGGCTTCGGTGACGCGTCTCTTCTTTTTAAAATAGGCGAGCACGCAGCAAAAGACGCCTTTAATAATTCCCATAAACTTTTCAAGGACCTCTCCATTGAATCTGTTTTTTCAAACGCCGGTGCTGTGTTTTGTTCGTACTACTCGGCCGGCGCCGCTGAAATAAAATATATAAAGGACAATAAGGTGCATGTCTGCATTAAGAACCTTCCTGTCTCGCCATACCTTGCCAAATCAATCTTCGGCTGGATGCAGCACGCGGTAAAAGCGATAAAAGCAAAAGAGGCGTTTGTCAGCGAGGAAGAGGGGAAGAAGTGCCTGTGTTATACGGTGGAGTGGAATAAAATAGCGGGGTAGGTATTTAAGAGGGATAGCGAGACAAGAGACTGGAGACAAAAATAGATTGAAGACAAAAAAAGAGACTGGCGAACGGAGATTTAGAGTTTATTTCTACTCTTGTCTCCTGTCTCCAGTCTCTTTCTTATTCTACTCTTTATATATTAACGAAATACACAACCCCGCCGCCACGTAGCTTACCAGCCCCTGCGCTAGCCAGGATATTATCATGTCCTGCGTGAACGCGCCGTTGACAAGGGATATTATGAGCGGCTGCGAAATCAGTATGAACCAGACTGTAAATCCCCAGAACATCCCTTTAACAAGATATCCTCCGGGCATTCCTTTAGCCATGAGCGCGTAAAAAAGCGCCATAATAAGGCCCATTCCGACATTAAAAAGCATCAGCTTATAGAACCACTTCATGGAAATAGTTTCCCTGAAAAGTTCCCTTAGCGACGGGTCTGAGATCTTATGCGTGTAGTTATATGAAACGCTTGCGACTAAAAAAAGGATGAACCCCGCAAAGATACCGGCCAAAAGCATTTTAATGAATTTATCCATGTTACCCTCCATCGATTATTTTCCTAATAATATCACAGTGTTTTGCCGTAATCAACCTGTAAATTTTTTCTTTGCGTTTACCGCTTATTACTGATAAAATAAATAAAATCATAAGGAGCTTCATTTGAAAAAAATTATTGTCATGGTGTGTATTTCTCTCATGCTGGTTTCCTGCGCCTCAATCAAATTTTTCAGCGCAATTTCCGACTCAAACCTCGGCCTGATGAAAACATACGTGGAAACAGAAAATTTTCCCATTAACTTCAGGCAATATGACGGCTCTACAGGCCTGATGATTGCCGCCGGCAAAGGCGATACTGATATGTGCCGGTACCTGATAGAAAAAGGCGCGGATATAAACCTTGCTTGCGATGACGGTGACACGGCGCTTTTAAGGTCAGTAAGGTCAAAGTGTTATGATACGGCCTTTTACCTGGTTTCAGCCGGCGCGAACTTAACGGCAACAGCCGAAGACATGAAAACTTCCTTATATATGGCAGTCGACGCCGGCAGCCCGACAATGACCTCGTTTTTAATTGAAAAAGGGGCTGATATTTTCCAAAAGACCAGGACAGGAATGACTCCTTTGATGGCCGCGGCAAAATTGCCTTCCCCCGAAATAACTGAAATTCTCATAAAAAAAGGGGCGCGGCTTGATGAACAGTCAGCAGAAGGATTTACCCCGCTGATGCAGGCCGTATTCAACGGCAGCATGGAGAATGTCAGGGCCTTGATAAATGCCGGCGCTGACGTCAATAAAAGATGCATCTATGGCAGGGCCATTGATTTTGCCACATTCTCATTCAATTTTAACATGCAGCAAATGCTCCATGAAGCCGAGCTTAAACAGGCCTCCAATGAGAATAAAACCGTTGATCAGTCGGCCTCCGGCCACCAAAAAACGCAATAATCCCCTTAAAGACCGCCGGCCTATAAATAGCCAATAAATATTGACATTTCTAAAAAAAATGTTATAATTAGTTTAAGATATAGGGAAAATTTCGCAGACTAATACAAAATTTGTTGTATAAAACCCTTGAAAGGGGGTGGTACAGCTTAATTTCGTGGAAGAATGCATTACATTCTTCTGAAAAAAGGTCGGCAAAAGAGTTAAAAATCCTAGGAGGGAACTTAATGAAGAAATTTTTAGTCGTAATTGCCATTGTTTCACTCGTTTTCGCTTCATCCGCATTCGCGTCGCAGACAAAACTGTTGTCGCTCGGCGGACTTCCTGTGACCATGACAAATCTTGACCAGATCGTAAATGTTTATCCGTCCCTGATTCAGAACTTTAAGAATATCGCCGTTGTTGAAATGACCGATTTCGACAATCCTTCCGCATATTCCTTCATTGATACATCTCTTGGCGTGGTCGGAATTTCAGGCAGATCGAACCCTGGAATTGCTATTCCGGGCGGACTTGGCATGGTCTATGTTCTTCCTGCCGTTACGGGAGCTTTTTACGGAACAAATTTAGGCGCAATGAATGTAGGCGGATACGTCCTGTATGGACAGAGAATCACTGATTTTAACGAAAACATATTTAACAAGGAAAAAGACTCAACAGCCGGCGATAATAATTCCTACATCAAGGTCAATGTTGGCGCATCCTTAAAAGTGGCTGACCTTCCTGTTGACTCATCTATCGCGTTGACAATCCCGGGAAGAATAGAAACCAACCAGGTCAGGAACTTTAATACTGACGGTAAGCTTGTTGGAGAAAGCTGGACAGGCGATACCCTCCTGGCAATCGACATGAATGGCAGGACAAAGATCAACGGCTGGATGCTTAACTTAATGGGAAATATCACCACAGGCACAAGGTCAACAACTAACATGGTTGACGCTAACGCAAACGGCAGCTTCACGGATACGGGCGACACATGGACAATTGCTTCCACCGCTAACACTGATTGGTCGGTAAATATCGACGGCGCAAACACCATGAAAGTATCCGACACCATGGCAATCACCTATGGCTCAGGGTTATACTCAAAATTCACAAGCAACGGCGCTGTTGCAACCTTAGAAAATAAGGTAGCAAAGACAACAACAAAGACATATGATGCCAACATCACCAATACAAAAAATTTCCAGATACCAGTCTATGTTGCCATAACATGCAAACTCAATGAAACATGGTCAATGAGCGCCGGCGTTTACAAACAGCTGCTTCAGCTTAATTATGCCAATAATATCGCACAGTCAACGACCGATGGAAAAAAGACCGGTGAAACCTGCACAACTAACCTGTATTCAAACGGTGCAGTCTCAGGCACTATCGGAGTAACAGGCACTATCGGAGACCTATCGATCGATGCGCTTCTCAACCCGGCAATCCTGCTTTATGGGCCGTATTTCATATCAGGAAACTCGCTTGGCGGAGATGCACTTGCTTCAAGCATAGCCCTGAATTACAAGTGGGGAAAGTAATAAATATTAAAACAGCTTAATTTCAGTTGAAGGCAAAACCCCGGATGGTTATTCGCCATCCGGGGTTTTTTTTTGTTGAAATTAATTACTGATATGTTATAATAAGCCATGTTTTAGTGAGTATTGTTCTACTAAAATCATTGTTATTAAATTGTTAACAACACGCAGACTGCGTTTGTGGATAAGTAATAAAATGCCTTAAAAACATGGTTGTTTATTTGGTGTATATGTTCAAAGTTAACACTGTTGATTATGTGGATATCTTATGATGAGGTGGCAATTAAATAATGGCTTTTGACTGGAATGAAATTTTAGAAAAAATAAAGGCGGAATCACCTACCCTTTATATGTGGCTTGATAAATCAACGGCAGCCTTTGACAGCGCGGAGAACAGGTGCGTCATAGAAGTGCCAAGCAGCCTTCATAAAAAAAACCTGAATGAAAAATTTGTGGATGATGTTTTAAACGCGTTAAAATCATCCGTCAATGACTCGGTTTCTTTTTCCATTGAGGTAAAAAAATCAGCCTCTGACAAGAAGGATAACGAGCACAAGATCATCATTAAGGGCCAGCAGATACCGCTTCCCCTTGATTCCCCTTCAGGGCACATACCTTACCTTAACCCCAAGTTCAAATTTGACAACTTTATTGTAGGCGACGCCAACAGGTTCGCCCACGCGGCCTCCAAGGCAGTTGCAGAGGCGCCGGGGCAGACATATAACCCTTTATTCATATACGGCGGCGTAGGGCTCGGCAAGACACACCTTTTGCACGCCATAGGCAATTTGGTATACGAGAAAAATCCGCAGACAAAAATATTAATTACCACAGCGGAGAAATTCATCATAGAAGTGGTCCAGCACATAGGCAATAAAAAGATGGACGAATTCAAGGAAAAGTACCGCAGCGCCGACCTTCTTTTAGTCGACGATATCGAGTTCCTCCAGAAAGGCGAGCAGGCAAGGGAGGAATTTTTCCATACATTTAACGAACTGACGAACTTAAACAAACAGATTGTGGCCACGTCAGATTCGCCTCCCCAGGAATTAAAGCTGGAAGACCGCTTAAAATCGCGCTTTGCAGCCGGCATTATCGCCGACATTCAGCCGCCTAACTTTGAAACCAGGGTCGCCATACTGCGCTTAAAGGCAAAGGAAATAAACAGGGTCATCCCGGACAATATACTCTCGTTCATAGCCGACCACGTGGATACTAGCGTACGTTCGCTTGGCTCCGCGTTCGTCACCATGATAGCGCTCTCCATGCAGCCGGGCAATGACATAAGCCTGGACCTGGCAAAACAGGCGCTTAAGCTTACCAACCCTTTATTTGAATCAAATAAAAAAATAGGCATCGACCTTATACAGCAGGTTGTAGCCGAATATTACGGCATAAAAGTACAGGACCTTTCATCAAGAAAAAGGCCGGAAAATATTGCAAACGCCAGGCAGATAGCCATGTATATAACGAGGACGCTTACTGACTATTCTCTGGTTCAGATTGGGCAGTATTTCGGGGGCAAGGACCACACCACCGTCATGCACGCCAATAAGAAAGTGGAACAGCTCATGAAATCAGACGATAAATTCAGGACCACAGTGGAAGAACTCATAGTAAGGATCAAAAAATAACTGTTAATAGTATGTGTATTACCCTGTTATGGGCTGTTGATAATAAATTCAGCCTTAAGTTTATTGTGGATAAATAGCCCTTTATGTATTAAAATATAGCTATAATTAACATTAATAAGGTTTAAATAAGCTATTTTTTTAAGGAACTTTAAAGTTATTAAGGTAATTAACAGTACAACAACAGCAACAATCTTTATATATACATAAGAGTATTATTACTGTTGTAAACCAAAAAATGTGGACAAATTAAAAGGAGGAGTACATGAAATTAAAGACAAAAAAGAACGAGATCCTGGAGTCCCTGCAGATTGCCCAGTATTTTATATCGACGGGAGCGACATTACCACTGTTATCGAACATATTATTTGAAGCTGATAATGATTTTCTTTATCTCTCGGCCACAGACATGGATATATCAGTCAGGATTAAATGCAAAGTTGAAAAAATAGAACAGCCCGGAAAAACAACCATACCAAAAAAGATCATAGCGCTTATAAAAGAATTTACAGATGATGATATAAAAATAGAGACTGATAAAAGCGATAATACAAAAGTGGTATGCAAAAAAGCCTCATATAAAATTAACGGCCTTCCAGCGGAGGATTTTCCCGTTCTTCAGCCTGATGAAAAAAAGCTTGAGACATTAAAAATACCGCAGAAATTATTAAAGACCATAATAGCGAGGATATCCTACGCGGCGTTAAAAGATACTTCAAAAAGAAATTTAAACGGGGTATTTTTTAAATTTGAAAATAACAAGATAGAAGCAGTTGCCACAGACGCTCACAGGCTGGCTTACTGCAAGACAGAGATAAAATCGGGGCTCAAATCAAAATTTGAATATATCATACCGCTGCGCACCATAAATGAGATCGCGAAAGTTTTATCGGATGACGAGAAAAAAGAACTTACAATTAATTTTTATGACAAGGTTATAGAATTTCAGCTCGAAAATATCGACATTGTCTCAAGGATAATAGACGAGAATTACCCCAACTATAACCAGGTCATACCAAAGGAATTTTCCATGGAAGCCATAATAGGAAAAGAAGACCTGGCGTCGGCCGTAAGAAGGGCAGCCACTATCACTTCCGATAAGTCAAAGATTGTAATTTTAAAACTTGAAAAAAATAAGCTTACCATTACTTCGCAGGCCCAGGATGAGGGAGAGGGCATGGAAGAAATAGACATAAAATATGACGGCGAGCCCATAGAAGTCTCATATAACGCCGCTTATATTATGGATGTATTAAAAGTGGTTGAAACCGATTCAGTGGAATTAAAATTAATAAGCTCGATGAATCCGGGCGTCATGAAGGCAAAAGGCGACGACGAGTACCTCTACATAGTAATGCCCATCAGAAAATAATAATTTTACAAATTGAACGGAGAATAACATAAATGGATGAACAGATAATTTCCAGGATACAGCCGGCAATATTGGAAGACGAGATGCAGACATCATATCTCGATTACTCCATGTCAGTTATCGTTGGAAGGGCCCTTCCCGACGTACGCGACGGTTTAAAGCCCGTACAGAGAAGGATACTTTTTTCAACTTATGATGTGGGATTATATTATGGAAAGCCTTACAGGAAATGCGCGAAGATAGTCGGAGAAGTGATGGGAAATTACCATCCGCACGGAGACTCATCCATTTACGAAGCGTTAGTCAGGATGGCGCAGACTTTTACATTCAGGATGCCTTTGATTGACGGACAGGGAAATTTCGGATCCGTCGACGGAGACCCGCCCGCGGCCATGCGTTATACGGAAGCAAGGATGCAGAAGATAACGGAAGAGCTTATAAAAGACCTTGATAAGGACACCGTTGACTTTATCCCGACCTATGACGAATCAGGAAAGGAACCCACGGTACTTCCGGTAAGGTTCCCTCAGCTGCTGGTTAACGGCTCATCAGGCATCGCTGTCGGCATGGCCACAAACATACCGCCGCATAACCTGGGAGAGATAATTGACGCCACTATATATATAATAGAAAACAAGGACAAAAATATAAAGACAGACGACCTTTTAAAGATAGTAAGCGGCCCTGATTTTCCGACGGGAGCGTATATTATCGGCAGGGAAGGCATCAAAAAAGCGTATGAAACCGGGCGCGGCTCCATTACCATGCAGTCAAAGGTCAAGATAGAGGAAACAAAAAAAGGAAAGCAGCAGATAGTCATAACAGAACTTCCTTACATGGTAAATAAAGCGCAGCTGCTTGAGACCATATCAGACCTGGTGCGCGATAAAAAGATAGAGGGAATAACAGACCTGCGCGACGAGTCTGACAAGGACGGAGTAAGGGCGGTCGTTGAAATATCCAGGAACGACAACGCGGAAGTTATCTTAAACCAGCTTTACAAGCATACGGTAATGCGCACGACGTTCGGTATTAACATGCTAGCGCTGGTCAACGGCAGGCCGAAGACCCTTTCACTAAAGGAAGTGCTCCAGAACTTTATCGAGTTCAGGAAAGAAGTTATCATAAGAAGGACAAAGTTCGAACTGAAAAAGGCAGAGAGACGCGCCCACATACTTGAAGGGTTGCTGATTGCCTTAAAGTACCTTGACAGGGTAATAAAGCTCATCAGGGCTTCCGATAATGTGGAAGAGGCAAAAGAAGGGCTGATTAAGACTTTCAAACTCACGCCGATACAGGCGCAGGCCATCCTCGACATGAAACTGCAGCAGTTAACTGCCCTTGAAGTCGAGAAGATCGAGAAAGAACTCGCGGAGCTGAAAAAACTCATTGAGGAATTAAAGTCGCTGCTGGCAAGCGAAAAGAAAATGCTCGCGCTTATCACGGTTGAGCTTCTTGACATAAAGAACAAGTTCGCGGACCCGCGCAGGACGGAAATAATACAAAAAGAAAAAGAGCTCACGGTTGAGGATATGATACAGGAAGAGGACATGATAGTGACCATGACCCATAAAGGGTTTATCAAAAGGACACCGTCCACTTCATACAAAGCCCAGAAGCGCGGCGGCAGGGGAATCATAGCCGTCACCACGCAGGATGAGGATTTTGTCCAGGATGTCTTCGTGGCCAATACCCACGATTACATGATGTTCTTTACCTCCAAAGGCCGCTGCCACTGGCTTAAGGTTTACGAGATACCCGAGGCGGCAAGGACTGCCAAGGGCAAGGCAATAGTAAACATGATTAAAATTGAGGACGGCGAAAAAATAGCGGCTTATGTCGCGGTAAAGGATTTTAAGGATGACCAGTTCCTGCTGATGGTCACGCAGGACGGGACGGTAAAGAGGACAAACCTGTCGCTCTTTGCCAATCCGCGCTCCGGCGGCATCATTGCCATAGGTTTAAGCGAAGGCGACGCCCTGATAGAGACAAAGCTGGCAAAGGTGCAGGACCAGATATTCATAGCCACAAGCGAAGGCAAGGCCATACGCTTTGACGCCAAGGATATCAGGGAGATAGGAAGGACAGGAATGGGAGTGCGCGGCATCAACCTCGACAAGAAGGACAAGGTTGTTTCCATGACCGTACTGCATTCCGAAGATAAGGACGTAACGCTCCTTACTGTCACAGAAAAAGGGTTCGGCAAGAGGACAAAGGTAAAGGAGTACAGGGAACAGAGCCGCGGCGGAAAAGGGCTCATTAACGTAAAAGTAACCGACAAGACCGGAAGCGTGGTCGACATAAAGCTTGTCAGCGACACGGATGAGCTCATACTGATTACCACCAAAGGGACGCTGATAAGGACAAAGATTAAGGACATCAAAACAATAGGAAGAAACACGCAGGGAGTGCGCCTCATAAAGCTCAAAGACGGAGAGGCTGTCGGCGCGGTCGCCCGCGTAGTGGAAGAAGAAGAAACAGATAGCGGAGAAGAAAAAGCTAAATAAGTTTTTTCCCCGCAGGAGGATCCATAATGAACAAGTCAAGCCTTTTGACAAAGGTAATATTTCTTATAATACTGGTATTTGCCGTACCGGTATACCTCATGTACCATTTTGACGCCAAAAGGGTGGCGTCCATCAATAACATGAAACAGCGGGTTCTTTACGCGGACAATGTAAAGGAAATAGACGTGGTGAACTCTCAGGTGTTGAATAAGGTGGATGAGTTAAGCAGGCAGGTTGAGGAGTTAAACCCCGGAACAGCCCTTAAAAAATACGCCGGAATTATCAATGATAAAACCATCAAAACCGCGAATTTTTCAAAGAAAGACCAGGCCCAGAAAGTAAAAGCGGTTTTCTTAAAGACCGCGAAACTTATGAAAGAAGATATGGCCCTTTTATTGCCCGCCGGAAACGTGGTTGAGGCAAACAAGGATACCTTGAAAGCCATTAACCTTAAATCAAACACAAAATTCATACAGGCTACATCGTCCAAAAACGCGATATTTGAAATAAACTTTACGGCCGGCACGGCGGAGTATTTTGTTCCTATCTTTGACGCCAAGGACAAGCTGGCCGCGGTTCTTTATGTAAAATCAGACATATCGGAAAAAGCCAACGCAATGAGAAAAAGCGTCATATCCAAAAACGGAGTGAACATGATAGTGAACACTTCCGGGTCAGTGCTTCTAAATTCAGACGCTTCCAAGGAAAACACTGAAAACGTGCTTCTCAAACGCGGACATAAAAGCCGCGGTAAACGAGGATGAGACCGGAAAGAACGTCAAGGAAGGGCAGTATAACGGCCTGAAGGGAAGCCTGGGTTATAAGACACAGGAAGCCCTTGAAATGGTAATACTGGTATTTACCCCATACGCGGATTACAAATCAATAAGGACAAACCCGAAAACAGAACAGATGGTATTTATGGACACATCGCTTATCGCCCCGGTTTACGCGATACTCGCGGCAGTCCTGCTGCTGGCGCTTATAATGGTTTTTTCAATCAGCGCCGAGCCTTACGCCCCGCTTAAGAGGATAGTAAAAGCTTTAACTCACATAGATGAAGCGAGCTTCCAGGAACTTCTTCCGAAGATAAAAAAAGGCGAGTATAAGAAGCTTCTTGACTCCCTTGTCATACTCGGAGGAAGGGTGAAGTCCTCGGAAGAAAAGGCGGGAAAGCTTTCCGCCATGCTCAAGGAAAGCGAAGAAGAACTCTCAAAGGAAGCGTCAAAATCAGACATGGAAATATCCGAACTTCGCGACGCCATTAAGATCGCAGAGAACGGCAAGGCAGCACTTGAGGATGAGATAGCAAAATTAAAATCCGAGGTCCCGAAGGTTAAAAAGGAAGCGGAGCAAAAACTTGAGTCTGAAAAGGCGGATTGGGCGGCGAAATTATCGGCCGCTGAAAAAGCCCTTGATAAGGAAAAACAGGAACTCAAAAAAGCCCAGGAATCAAAAGTGCCTGTTGAAAAGGAAAATATGAGGATGGACTCGGTCCTCATGATGAATACCGAATTAAAGGGAGTTTTATCCGTCATTAAAACATATATTTCCTCTGTGCTCGGCGGCGAAGGAAAGATAACCGACGCGCAGCAGCAGTTTCTCGGGGTTGTCATAAATAAATCGGCAAGGCTGGAAAGGCTGATCAATGACTTAACGGAGCTGGCAAGGCTTGAAAAAGGGGAGATAAAACTCGGCAGGCAGCCGCTTGAGATCAACACCGTGATACAGGATGTCATATTCGCGATACAGCCCCAGGCTGATATTAAAAAAGTCGATATGAAAGTGAATTTTTCGCCGACACTGCCCACGGCGTTCGGGGATTCCGGCAGGTTATCCAGCGTTACAAGCCAGCTTTTAAACCAGGCCATTAAGGTATCGCCGAGGGGCGGACAGGTGCTGGTGGAGACAAAGGAAGACGGCAAAAACGTAATAATAAGGGTGAGTGATTTCGGGATGTCCATGCCGCAGTCAAAAGCGGGCGTCCTTTTCGTTAATTTCCACGGGCCGGAATCCGGAGCAGGCCCTGAGTTTGTAAACAGCGGTTTAAGGTTCCCCATAATAAAAGCCATTGTAAATAACATGGGCGGCGAAATAACAATAGAATCTGAAATAGGAAAAGGAAAGACATTTGTCATATCGCTTCCGAAATCTTCCGCTGATACCGGAAAACCGGCCGCGATAAAGCCGCCCGAGGGGCCGAAGCCATCGGGTCTTTCACAGCCGGACGCGGCAATTAAGCCGCTTCCACAGGCCGCTGAAGCAACTCCCCGGCAGCCCGAGCAGGGAGGCTTTAAAATTCAGAGAAATGCCATGGACACACCAATGGCCGCCCCGGCAGCGAAACCGGATGAAAAGCTTCCCACGGTAAATGACCTTTTAAATTTTGACGCCATGTCAATGAATTCAAAAAAAGTTGAGCTGCCAGGCAAGGGGACGGTAGTGCCTCCGGAACTTATGGGCAAACCAGCCGCGCCTCCGGCCGCGAAAAAAGAGGATTTAAAGCTTCCGGACGAACTTCCTCCGCTGCCTGACCTGGAAGATGACAAAGGCGTCGGATAAACAGGGGTGAAGTTTTGAAAAATTTCAAGGCGATAGTTTTTAGCCTGGCCATAATTTTAATATGCGGCAGCGCGTATGGCGAAACGAATGCCCCTTCCCTCATAGATAAGACGGAAAACTGGACCCCTAAAAATTCCCCGTATATTGTAGACGGAACCTTAACCATTGATAAAAAAGGTTTCCTGAAAATTTATCCCGGAACTGTGGTAAAATTCAAAAAAGACTCAAAAATTCTGGTAAAGGGCGCGCTTTATTCCAAGGGCGATCCGAAAAATCCGGTCCGAATGCTTCCTTTTGACGGCGAGAGTTTCTATGACGGCATAAGGTTCGAGAGCCGCTACAAAAACACCATTGAGTTTACAATAATGATCAGAGGCGCCATATCCTGTGAAGGCAGCAACATAATAATAACAAATAACTACATCCTTAATTCCACCGGCATAGAACTGTTTCATTTTTCAAACGCCCTTATCAAGGATAATTATTTTTATAACGACACTTACGGGGTTTATGCCGAAGGAAAAGAGATGAAATTTACCATAGAGCAAAATACATTTAATAACGGAAGGTTCGCGGTATATTTAAAGGACATACCAAAAGCCCAGATGCTTATAAAAAACAATAATTTTTTCAAAAACCAGGTAAACCTGACAAATTACTCGGCCTGGGATGTTGATGCCAAAGAAAATTACTGGGGATACTCGGAAGTAAAAGGAATAAATGAATTCATCTTTGACAAAAAGAATAACGAAAAAGCCGGTAAGGTGGTCTTTGAACCGTATTCCAAGGGGCCTTTCAAGCTGTGGGAACCCACGGACGCGTTCATATCGCTGGTTAAGATTTACCTGAATTTAAAAAGGCCGGACGAAGAGCCATCCAGGGTCAGCGTCGGCGGCGCGTTTAACGCCGTCATGCCGCTGACGCCGCCGCGTGTGCAGAAAGACGCCGCACTGGGTTTGAGTGTTAACGGCACTTTCACATGCAGTATAACCGGGGCCTTCCTTTTCGGCCTTGACCTTGGCGGAGTATGGCTTTCCAAGACAGAAGGAGACACATACAGGCACTCGGTAAGCATATATGACCTGCTTTTTTGCGGCTACGGGTATTTTGGATATAAAAAAAATGCGTTCCTGATACCATATGGAAAAATAGGGCTCGGGCTTGCAATATTGTCGGAAGAGTTCAAGTTCAGCGACGGGACCACAAAAAAGAACAACCAGCCATGCCTGGCGGCGCAGGGCGGAATCGGCCTTGAATACTATCCTGTGAAGTTCTTTTCACTGAAACTGGAAGGCACATTTAACTGTGTCCTGCCGAATAACGGGGCTTTTTTATACCCCCTTGTCACGCTTTCAGGGAACCTGTACTTTGATACGCCGTTTTTTGTCGACGCAAAAGGCTTAAATGGACCATATTAAAAATCTGTTGGAAGGTTTCCTTAAGAAAAACGAGATAGGCAAGGAGGACGCCGGCGGGGTAATATTTGATAAATGGGACGCGGTCGCTGGCATGCTGGCAAAAGGCACAAAGCCTTTTAAATACGATAAAAAGAAACTATTTATTTACGCTGAGAATAGTGTTATAATGAGTGAAATAACATATAAAAAACGGGCATTAATGAAGAAAATTAACAATTATTTCAGGAAAGAAACCGTCACGGAAATCATATGCAGGATGAGGCAATGAGAAGGGCCCTGCATATAGGGGACGGCATTACATTAAGCCCGAAGGAAATAATAGGCATATTTAAGGCGGAAGCCGGGAACGGCCTGCTTATGGATAAATTCCGGGCCGGATTTTTAGCGAGAAACATGTCGGACAAAAACAGGACTTTTATACTGGCGGGCAGCGACAAAAAATGCCTGCTTTATTTTTCAAAGATCTCCGCGGGACGGCTCATAAAACGCGCGTTGAATGATTCTTCAGGAGGATTAGATGGCAAAGAAAGTTAAAAAAGAAGCAAAGAAAAAAGATAAAAAAGAAACAAAACAGAGCGAAGACCTTTTTGAAACAAAAAGGAAGGCAAGGGAAGAAGAGGAAGAGCACGATACCGGAAAAGCGGACCTTCCCAAGGATAATTCCTACGGCGCCGACAAGATAACGGTGCTTGAGGGGCTCGAAGCAGTACGCAAAAGGCCGGCCATGTACATAGGTTCGACCTCGACTGCCGGGCTTCACCACCTCGTATATGAGCTGGTGGACAATTCCGTGGACGAAGCCATGGCCGGGTTCTGCAATGAAATTTCTGTCACCATCCATACGGACAATTCCATAACAGTCGGCGATAACGGCCGAGGCATACCCGTTGACATGCATAAAGGCAAAAAGAAATCAGCCCTTGAAGTCATCATGACCGTGCTTCACGCCGGCGGAAAGTTTGACCATAATTCATACAAGGTATCCGGAGGCCTGCACGGCGTCGGCGCTTCCGTAGTTAACGCGCTCTCTGAGTGGCTTGAAGTGGAAGTAAGGCGCGGCGGCAAGGCGTATTACCAGCGCTACGTAAGGGGCGTGCCGGACGAGGACGTAAAAACCATCGGCGACGCGAAAAAAACAGGGACCAAGACCAGGTTCAAGCCTGACTCCAAGATATTTGAAGTGCTTGTTTATAATTACGACACTCTTGCAAACCGCCTCCGCGAGCTTGCGTTCCTTAACAAGGGCATAAAGATAAAGATTAAGGACGAGAGGACGGAAGGCAAAGAGGATATTTTCCAGTTTGAAGGCGGCATAATCGAGTTTGTAAAGTACCTGAACAAGAACAGGGAAACCATAAATAAAAAGCCGATATACATAGAGGGTGAGAAAGATAAAATAATGGTGGAAGTATCCATACAGTATAACGACGGATTTTCCGATAATATGCTTTCATTCGTCAATAATATCAGGACAATAGAAGGCGGGACCCATCTCTCTGGTTTTAAGACTGCGCTGACAAAAGCCGCGGCCAGCTTTGCTAAGAAGAACAACCTTATCAAAAATGACAATATTTCGCTTCAGGGTGACGATGTGCGCGAGGGTTTAAACGCCATCGTGAGCGTAAAAGTTCCGGACCCTCAGTTTGAGGGGCAGACAAAAGGCAAGCTGGGGAACTCAGAAGTCGAAGGCATAGTGAACTCGCTTGTTTATGAAAAACTTGCCGCATATTTCGAGGAAAATCCGACAGAGGCAAAAAGAATAATAAACAAGGCTTTAGGCGCGGCTGAAGCGCGCGAAGCCGCCAAAAAAGCAAGGGACTTGGCGCGCAGGAAAAGCGCCCTTGATTCCGGAGGGCTCCCGGGAAAACTGGCTGACTGCCAGGAAAAAGACCCGGCGCTTTGCGAGCTTTATCTGGTTGAGGGAGATTCCGCAGGCGGTTCGGCAAAACAGGCGCGTTCAAGAAAGACCCAGGCCATATTGCCGCTAAAGGGTAAAATTTTGAACGTGGAAAAGGCCAGGATAGACAAGGTTTTAAATAACGACGAAATCAGGACCATGATAACAGCCATAGGCGGAGGAATAGGCAAGGATACTTTTAACCTTGAAAACGTGCGCTACCACAAGATAGTGATAATGACCGACGCCGACGTGGACGGCGCGCACATAAGGACGCTTATCCTTACGTTCTTCTTCAGGCAGATGAGGCCGCTTATTGACGCGGGTTACGTTTACATAGCCCAGCCGCCGCTTTACAAGGTTAAAAAAGGAAAGTCAGAGCAGTACATGCTCGATGACAAGGCCATGAACATATACTTAACGGACGAAGGTACAAAGGATTTAAAGCTGGTTCAGCTTTCCAAAAAAGGAAAAGGAAGCAAAGAACTGCATGAAAAGACATTAATAGAAATATTAAATGATATCATCGAGATAGAGCACCTGATACCCAGGATAAAAAAGGCCGGCATAAACATTGAAAGCTACCTTGCTTCCAGGGGCAAGTGGAAAAAGATCCCGATGTTCGAGGTAAATTTCAAGGGAGATGTGGAATACGCTGAAAGCGAAAAAGAGCTGCCGGAATTGCTTAAAAAGGCGCTTCCAAAGGTCACTAAGAAATATACGCTTGAGGAAATAATGGAAGAAGCCGCAAAGAAAAAAGAGGACTTAAAGATCATTGACCTGCGCGACAGGGCTGAGCTGCGCGTGGCTGAAGAAATAATGAAAAAACTCGAGAACAAGGGCCTTGACGCGGACGAGCTTTTTGAGGAAGAGGTAGAGGTACTCAATGAAGCGGGCAAGGACGATGACGATGAAAAAAAGAAAAACTTAAGCGCGATGTTTAAAGCCATAGACGACGAAGGCGAAACCCTGCTTTTTTCCGCCAAGGAACTGATAGACTTCATCAAGGCAAGGGGAAAAAGAGGCCTGGGAATACAGCGTTACAAAGGCTTGGGAGAAATGAACCCGGAACAGCTGTGGGAAACGACCATGGACCCGGAAAGAAGGACCATGCTGCAGGTGACCCTGCAGGACGCCGGGAAAGCCGACGATATATTTAACATCTTAATGGGCGACGAAGTCGAGCCCAGAAGGCAGTTCATAGAAACGCACGCGCTGGAAGTTAAGAACCTCGACATTTAATGCTTTGAAGCTGATTGATTTTAATAGAAAATTTAAAATAGAAAATTGAAAATTTGTTGTTAAGGAGCTTTATGGCCATTAAAGACATTATCCCGTTTTTAAAGGGAACAAGGCTTTTCAAAGAGATATCGACAAAAGGGCTGGCGCTTATCGCAAGGCAGTCGCGGGAAAATAAGTTCAGGAAGGGCGATATTGTTTTTTCAGAAGGCGATAGCGGCGAAACGCTGCACCTTATAAAAAAGGGAAAAGTTAAAATAACAAAATATAATAAGGACGGAAAGACAAAGACACTCGCAATCCTGCGGGAAAACGACAGCTTCGGCGAGATGGCCATACTCACAAAAGACGTAAGGTCGGCCACCGTGGAAGCCATTGAGGATGTCATAACGGTGAGCATCTCAAAGGAAGATTTTGAGACGCTTATCAAGCAGGAACCATCCATACCCATGCAAATCATCAAGACACTCTCTGAGAGGCTTGCCAAGGCGGACAGGGACATTAAAAACCTTGCTTTAGGCGATGCCAGGGCCAGGATAGCAAGCGTCATGCTTGACCTGGCGGATGATATAAAAAGCACGAAATTTACCCATCAGGAGATAGCGGACTTAGCCGGTTTAACGCGCGAGACCACGACCAGGACTCTTAAATTAATGGAAGACGACGGCCTTCTTCAGGCCAAAAACAGGAAACTTGTCATAACAGACCTTGAGCGCTTAAAAGAACTCTGCGTATGACGGGAAGGCAGTAAAAATGACCGGGAAGCATGCTGGAAGCGAAGCTGATTTTAAAGGTGTAATATTTGACGTGGACGGCGTAATAGTCGACACGGCGCACATCCATCACAAATCATGGGAAATTGTCCTGAAAAATTACGGCGTTAATTTTACATTTAAGGATTTTAAAAGCAAGGTTGACGGAAAGCCGCGCGCCAAAGGCGCGAAGACCATCATGCCCGACCTGCCTAATTCCGAGATAGAAAAGATATGCGCGGCAAAACAGGTGCAGTTTGAAAAAATTTTAAAAACCGGAAAAATAAAAGTTTTTAAATCCACCCTCAACTTTATAAAACTCCTCAAGAAAAAAGGGTTCAAGCTGGCCATGGCCTCATCGAGTAAAAACGCCAGGCCGATACTTCAAAAGGTGAACATATACCCTTATTTTGACGCTGAGGTGGAGGGCGCGAGCTTAAAGTACGGCAAGCCGCATCCGTCCATATTTTTAACCGCCGCTAAAAGGCTCGGCCTTAAACCGGAGAACTGCGTGGTTTTTGAGGACGCCCAGATAGGCATTGACGCAGCGGTAAACGCCAAAATAAGGTGCGTGGCCATAAACAGGGACACAAGCCACGACATCAAAGGCGCGGATATGAAGGTCAGGGATTTTAAGGAGCTTCTCAATCAAGAAGCTTTATTCATTATTCAGGAAGCGCTGACATGTCACGCAAAGCAAAGGCTCCTGTAACCGGGATCTTTCTTGCAAGCGTCATAATAGGGCTTTTGATAGCTTTCGGTTATGTCCCTTTAAACAGCCTTGTCACCTCCACCATAAACAAATTCCTGAAAATAGAGCCGTGGGTGGACATAGCGTCAATCTCGGTGATGGGAATTGTATATTTCGGGATACTCATTTACTTTTTCGTAATGTCAATGCTCGGCGTTTTTTCAAAGCACGTGCTTTCCCACCTGGTAAAGGAACTCAGGTCAAAGGAACTCCTTCCTATAAAATTCAAGCCGCATAAAAGCATGGGTTTTAAGCATACATATCATGACATCATTAATATTTTTGATTCTTTCATTCAGGCCTTTGTTACTGTAAAGCAGGACAAGGACAAATTCGCCAGGACCGTGGAAACCTACCTCGACCCGCACCTGAAAAAAGAAATAGACGGAAGGGGCATAGGCGAGATATACATCGGCGGAAAAAAGAAGACAATGACAGTATTTTTTTCCGATTTGCGGGGGTTTACCAGGCTTACCGAGACTTATGAGCCGGCAAAGGTAATATCAATACTTAACGACTACCTTTCCATGGCCACTAAAATGATAGACAAGAACGGCGGCAGGGTAAATAAATATATCGGTGACGCTGTTATGGCGGTTTTTGAGGAACAGGCAAAATACAGGGATTATTCGGATCCGGATAAGGCCATAATATCCGCCATCGACATTCAGGCGCAGTTTACCGTGCTCATGGAAAAGTGGAAAAAAGAACTGATACCGGACCTTAACCTGGGGCTCGGCATCGGGCTGGCAAGGGGCGAAGTTATAGCCGGAAATATCGGCAGCGAAGAGCGCATGGAGTATACTGTAATAGGAGATACGGTTAATTTTGCCAGCAGGCTCTGCAGCAAAGCGGCAAACGGGCAGGTGCTTATATCAGATGACATATACAAGATAATGGAACATATGATAGAGATTGACGTGCTGCCGCCTGTGGAAGTAAAAGGGAAAACAGGATTGTTTAATATATATTCGGTAAAGACAAGAAAGATGCTTTTTTAAGGGGAAGTCATGGAAAAAAAAGAAAGGTCATTTATAACAGCTGCCTGCGCTGTCATGCTGGTTTTGTGGCTTGGTACGTCCTTGTTTGCCATGTTTTCCTCATCCTCATACTCTATAGGCAGGCAGTCGATCCAGTATAAAATAAAGAAAAAACACAGCGGATTCCTTCAGGAAGGCTGGAAAGTATGGGTTAAGGAAGGCTCCCCCGGGTATAAAAACGCGGTGACTGAAAATTTTTCATTTGCCGGAATACCGGTAAAGCAAAATATAATATTTGAAACAGGCGTCCTGAAAAAACCCGTTGAAGCCATGCTTGTCCTGGGTCATTCAAAAAAAACAAACCCCGTCACCGTCCCTAAGGAAACATACGCGCATTATACATATGACATGGAAGCCACGGCGTATGACCCGTCCCCCGAGTCAAACGGGGTGGAATGGGCGGGCATTACCGCGCTTGGCTGGAGGACGCGCTACGGCATAGCGGCTGTGGACCCCAGGATAATCGCGCTGCGCTCGCTTATATACGTTGACGGCTACGGCTTTGCATGGGCCGGCGACACCGGCGGCGATATTAAAGGAAAGAGGATAGACCTGTGCTATAACACCACAAAGGAAGCCCTGAAATGGGGAAGGAAAAAAGTAAGGGTGTATGTTCTTGGCTCAAAGCCGTGGAGCCATTACAGGAAAAAAACAGACGACCAGAAGAAGATAAAATGAAAAACAACCCGCTGTATCCGGTCCTGCCTGCCTTATCAGGCGGAATAACAGGTATTTACGCATACATAGCCGCGTCCATGGCCGGGGATAAGGCCTTTCTGGTATCAGCCATAAACCCGGGCAGCCTTTGTTTATCCATAATTTCCTATTCAATACTTTTTTCAATACTATGGCTTTTTATTTCAGCCGCGTTCATGAAGGTTTTCGGGACCGACCCGCACGACGAGATGAAAACAAACTCCATTATATTCGGCCTGCCGTCGCTTGCGTTTCTTTTACTGCCGGTTTTCTTTAAACTAAACGACAGATTATCTACACTTGACCTGAAAGTGCTCGGCTGGGTTTATAAGCCGGCCGGGGGATTTACACATTTCACGGCTTCGGGTTATTTTATTTTGACAGCGATATCCGTTATCATAATGCTGCTTTGTTTTCCAATAATGATACGTTTTATAAAGATGACGCATGACGCGTCGGAAAAATTCGGCGCGATAAAAACCGCAAAAATGATATTCCTCGGAATATTCCTTTTTACGGCAGTGACCACATCATGGGTTACGGTGATTTACCCCCCTACAGGTGATGAGCCGCATTACCTGACAATAGCCAAAAGTCTGGGAGACGACCTGGATGTAAACCTTGAAAACCAGTATGTGACGGGAAAGACATATAAAAGTTTTTACCCGGTGGAGCTGGAATATGAGAACCTCCATAATACAAAAGGCAGGGGCGGCACAGGGCTTTATTCCACGCATAACGCCGGAGTATCCTTCCTCATGGCGCCGTTTCTAAAAGCCGGCGGACGTTTGGGAGTGGGGCTGCTGATGAACGCCTTAACCGCGTTCCTCGGGGCATTGTTATTTATTTTTCTTATAAAAATTAACATTAAAAATAATGCGGCGGTATTTACCTCCATGATATTTTCCATAACGTCGCCCGTGCTTATGTGCTCTTCGCTCGCGTTAACGGAAATACCCGCCGCAATACTTATCCTGTACTGCGCGGCGTATATTTATTCCATATATGAAAAAAATGAGGGTTTTTATGAGATTGACCTGGCGGGTATAAGGGTCAAAGGCGCCTCAATAATTTATTTTGCCTGCATCGGATGCATGACTTGGCTCCACTCAAAGCTGGCCATAATGTCGCTTATATTTTACGCCGCGTATTATGCCGTGACCTGGAGGAAGAAAGCATACAAAGCCCCGTCGGAAATTGCAAATAACGCAACGCTTGGAATTATAGGGGGCCTTTTTGTATTTTATTATTACTCGGTATTCGGGGTTTTTGCCCTGTCAGGGATAAAATCCATACACGAGAACACCTCTTACTTTTTTGTCTTTGATTTATGGAACGCGATAAAGTCTTTTTTTGCCATGATGTTTGACAGGAATTACGGGCTATTTATCTACAATCCGCTTTTCATCATATCCCTGTGGGGCGTCATGCTGGCGTGGCAGAGGAAAAATTTCAGGCTGCTGCTGGTATTTGCCTTTACCATACCGTATTACAGCCTCTTTTTATTCTGGAGCGACTGGACAGGCTCCATGATACCGGCCAGGCAGATGGTGCCCATGGCCATGATGTGGGCTGTCTTTTACGCGTACTTTATGGACGCCATGGGATTCCAGAAGACAAAAACATTTATGATTATGCTCGGGGTAACGCTGGTCTCTTCATTTGCCATGATGGCGGCTCCGCCGCTGCGCTACGCGGTTTCAAAAGAAAAGATATACGCGGCAATAGGCTCGGCGGATAAAATACTGCTGTGGATATTCCCGTCGTTTGCCAAAAACCCGCCGGTAATGGATATCATGGCACTGGTATATTTCGCCGCGATACTTATGGCCTTCGGCTATATAACAAAGGCAAAAAACAAATAAACATTGACCATATAAAAAGTATACTGTATGATTTCAGGGAGCTTATTGTCATTGCGAGGAGGCGTTTTAGTAATATGCCGACGAAGCAATCCCTGTTCTATTGGTAAAATACAGAGATTGCTTCGTCACCATAGAACAAATGCGGTTCCTCGCAATGACAATATAAAAACAAAACAAACAAAATAAGGCCGGGTCTGATGCGCTTGCCGGCTCCGCAACCCCGCCAGGTCCGGAAGGAAGCAACGGTACCGGATGCCCGGAAGGAGTTATCGGATACCCGGCTTTATTTAAAAATGAGCATTGTTTTTGTAGGGGCGATTCACGAATCGCCCAGGGAAGGATCGGCAATTCATGAATTGCCACTACAGAACCATACAATAACAACAGGAGAATAATTTGAGCGACAACGATAATAAGTACCTCGTATATACCAGAAAATGGCGGCCTCAGCTTTTTGAGGACGTAATAGGCCAGACACAGGTCACGGAACCCCTTCAGAGGGCCATAGAACAGGGCAGAATCATGCATTCCTACCTCTTTTCAGGGCCCCGGGGCGTCGGCAAGACCACAACGGCCAGGGTCTTTGCAAAGGCCGTAAACTGCGTAAAAGGGCCGACCGTAACCCCGTGTAACGTTTGCCCGTCATGCGTGGCGGTTGTCGAGGGAAATTCGCTGGATGTAATAGAGATAGACGGAGCCTCAAACAGGGGCATAGACGAAATCAGGGAACTCCGGGAACACATAGGCCTGGCTTCGGCGCATTCAAGGTATAAAGTTTACATCATAGACGAAGTCCATATGTTAACCAAGGAAGCCTTTAACGCGCTCTTAAAAACGCTCGAAGAGCCGCCCAAGCATGTCATATTCATATTCGCCACCACTGACCCGCAGAACATACCGGCCACAATACTCTCGCGCTGCCAGCACTTCAGGTTCAGGAGGATGCCGGTAAACCTGATAGTTGAAAATTTAAAGATGATAGCGTCCAAGGAAAATGTCTCATGCGAGGAAGAGGCTTTTTACATGGTGGCAAGGGCCGCTGACGGCGCGCTTCGCGACGGCCAGAGGATTTTTGACCAGGCAGTGACTTACGCGCGCGGCGAACAAATCACGACAGCCATGGCCGCGGAAATGCTCGGAGAGATAGATACTGATCTTTTAAACAGGCTCTTAGCCGGAATCATGAGCAAAGATATAAAAGCCGCGATGGCAGCCATGGAATCCGTTTTTGAAAAAGGATATGACTTAAAGAGGTTCCTTGAGGATACTGTGGAGTCGCTGCGGTCAATGCTGATTATTAAAACAATAGACAGCAGGGAAACAATAGAGGCGGCAGGCGTGGAATATGAATTTTTAAAATCGCTTACAGCCGCTGTCACAAAGGAAGAGATACTTTATATGCTTCAGAAAGCCCTTGATTCGGAACAGCTCCTTTCCAGGACGTCAATGCCCGCCATAGTAATGGAAGCCATGGCGGCTGACATGATATTTTCCCTGGGCACGGGCGCCGCGGCAGCGGAAATACGCCTGCCGGAAAAACCCGCTGAAAAAAAAATTGAGGCAAAAACTGAACCCGTAAAAACTGAAATAAAGGCGGCGCCTGCGCCGGTTAAAACCGCGGAAGCGGCAGCGCCTGTTGAAATAAAAGCGGAAGAACCTGAGGAAGAAAAACCCCAGGGTGGCGCGATGTTAATCGACGAGATAGTGGAGGAAGAGAAGATATTAAAAGTCACCAGGGAAGTCATAGAGCACCACTGGGACTCAATAATTGAAAGGATAAAGGGCAAGCAGGACCTGGAAGAGCTTGCCCAGTCCATGACAACGGCAGGAGTCGTGTCGTATGCCGAGCCGGCGCTTTTGATAACCGGCGAGAATAAATTTTTTACGGACATACTGAAAAAACATTCAGACGCGATTAAAGAAGTTCTAAAAGAGGAACTGAAAAGGGATTTCTCGCTGAGCATACTTGAAAAAAGCGAATATAATTTAAAGCACAAGGCAAAGCATGAAGTGGCGGAGGAAGAAGCCAAGAACCACCCGGTAGTGAAACAGTTGAGCACAATTTTCAAGGTATCAAGCGTTGAGGTAAAGAAAAACGTGAAGTAGGGAATGGGTAATTGGGAATATGGAAAAAAGGCAGATCAAACGCTCGCCACCAGATGCTCACCTCACCCTGGCCCTCTCCTTAAAGGAGAGGGAAAATGAATGGGGTGATGGTGGAGGCGAGATGACATACTTGAGGAGGTAATATTATGCGCGGAGGAATGGGCAATATGGGCGATATGATGCGGAAGGCCCAGAAAATGCAGATGGAACTGGCAAAGATGCAGGAAGACCTTAAGAAAAAAGAAGTGGAAGCTTCCGCGGGCGGCGGGGCTGTGACTGTAAAGGTAAACGGCGCCAAAGAGGTGCTTGATATAAAGATAGACAAGGAACTCGCGTCATCAGGGGACAATGAAATGCTACAGGACCTCGTTAAAGCGGCTGTAAATGAGGCCATGAACAAGGCTCAGGCCATGATGGATGAGGAATCAAAAAAGATAGCCGGCGGGCTGAATATTCCCGGCTTGTTCTAAAGGGTTAAATGTTTTCTTATCCGCATAAACTCCAGAAACTCATAAACGAAATATCAAAACTACCGGGCATAGGCCCGCGTATGGCCGAAAGAATATCGCTTCATATGCTTAAAAAAGACCACGAATACCTGGATGAATTCAAGAACACCCTGGAAGAGATAAAACAGCTGCGTTTTTGCAAAAAGTGTTTTAATGTCAGCGAAGGGGACCTTTGTACCATATGCGCCGACGATGAAAGGGACGCGACTGTAATATGCGTGCTGGAGTCGGCCGAGGACGTCATTACAGTGGAGCGCACGGGCAAGTTTAAGGGCTACTACCACATACTTCAGGGGCTCATTAACCCGTTAAACAACATGCTGCCGGATAATCTCCGCATAGAAGAGCTAATGGGAAGGATCCGGGAAAAAGGAAACACAATAACCGAACTCATACTTGCCATAAACCATTCCGTCGAAGGCGACGCCACGGCTTTATATCTGTCAGGGCTCATTAAGGACGCGGGGCTGAATGTAAAGATCAGCAGGCTCGCAAAAGGGCTTCCAACCGGTTCGGATATACGCTATGCCGACGAGATAACCCTGGGGCAGGCAATAATTGAAAGAAAAGAAATGTTTTAAATGAAAAAGCCTGAGATACTCTCCCCCGCCGGAAACCTGGAAAAACTTGAGTTTGCCCTGCGTTTCGGAGCTGACGCGGTGTACGCCGCGGGCGAAAACTTCGGCCTGCGCTCTTCCGCGGGAAATTTCAGCCATGACGGATTAAAAACCGCGGTTGAAAAAACACACGCCGCCGGAAAAAAAATCTATATAACCGCCAACATCTTCCCGTATAACAGCGACATAGAACCCATGAGGGTTTATTTCCGTTATCTTGAAAGCCTTAAGGTTGACGCTGTCATCATTTCAGACCCCGGTGTCATGCAGCTGCTCAAAGAAGAGGCTCCTTCTCTTGCCGCGCACATATCAGTGCAGGCGAACAATATGAACTATATGGAAGTTAAGGCATGGCAGAAGGCGGGCGCGAAAAGGGTGGTGCTGGCCAGGGAACTTCCGTTTGCCGACATTAAAACAATAAGGGAAAAGTGCCCGGACATGGAGCTTGAGGTATTTGTCCACGGCGCCATATGCATGTCATTGTCCGGCAGGTGCCTGATGTCAAACTATATGACAGGCAGGGACGCGAACAAGGGCGAGTGCAGCCAGCCGTGCAGGTGGAGCTATAAACTGGTGGAGGAAAAAAGGCCGGGAGAATACATGCCGGTCATGGAGGATGAAAGAGGCACTTATATATTCAACTCAAAAGACCTGTGCTCTGCGCCGGAACTGCATAAGTTTATGGAGATAGGGATTGAAAGTTTCAAGATAGAAGGAAGGATGAAGTCGTCACATTACGCGGCGGTTACAGCCTCGGTATACAGGAGCATCGTGGACTCATACATGAAAGACCCCGGCGGATATGTTTTTAACACTGAATACATAAAAGAACTTGAAAAAGTTTCTCACAGGGAATTCACTGACGGGCTTTATTTTCCTGATGGCGGGATAAACCAGAATTACAAATCATCAGACTACCAGGCCACGTACAGATACGCGGGTTTTATCAGGGAGAACAGGGATAAGAACAGGTTTTTAGCTGATGTGAAAGCCACCATGAAGATAGGCGATACCTTTGAAGTGTATACGCCGGAGGGTAAAACATTTAATATTGTAATTAAGGGGATTACGGACACGGATGGAATGGAATACACGCATACAAAGCAGTATAAAGATTATGTAATTGAAATAGGGTCAAATGAAGTCCCGGGGCCATATTCGATAATAAGGGCGAAAGAGTAGTATATATAGACGTCATTGCGAGGAGGCGAATTTGAATTTCGCCGACGAAGCAATCTCTGTTCTACTGGCGAAATACAGAGATTGCTTCGTCGCCATAAGACAAATACGGCTCCTCGCAATGACAATCCTAACAAATACTAAAATCGTAGAAAATAAGGTATTATGTGTTTTCGGAAATTTTCGTACAAACTCCTACTTATCCACAATCAATTAACACTTATACACAATAACACCAGTATAATAAATGCTATATTTTTAAGGTGTTTTATTGGTTGGTAATGCCCCCAAAGGTACGAATTCACAATAAGTAAACGTATTTCAAAAGTTAGAGCTTTATAACTTCTGTATTTAATATATTTTCTTCTATAAGTATAATGCCCACGGAGTCAAAAGAAGAGCCTGCCGTGGGGCTGCCCGGATTAAAAAATGGTATGCCCATGTATTCATCCTTCGCTGCTATGTGCGTGTGGCCGTATAAGACCAAGGACGGGGCGTATTGTTTAAAGGCCTTATAAAGGCGTTCTTTAATGCTAAAAGGAGAACCCGCGCCGTGGGACGCGCAAATGGTGAAGGTGTCATTTATTTTTATGATTTCCTCAACAGGAAGGCTTATTCCGTATGAGTCCATGTTGCCCTTTACAGCGGCCACAGGCGCTATGGAAGAGAGTTCCACAAGAACGTCATCGGAAACAATATCGCCGCAATGAATTATAAGGTCAACGCCCTTAAAAATTGAAGATATTTTTTCAGGAAGGCTCTCGGCGCGCGTGGGTATGTGGGTATCCGAAATAACTCCTATTTTTTTTATGTTTTGATATTGAAGCATCAGGTATTATTTATCTGCTGATTTTTTGGCGAGGTCAGCGAGTATCTTTGCAAGGTCATCGGTCTTGAACTTATCCAGTGCCGCTTCGAGCTTATCCCGTTTGGGGTTTGAGGACTTGACTTCCCCCGGCCTGTCGAGCCCGGCGGCTTTCACATACTTGGCCTGCAAATCGCCCAGCAGCCTGAAAATAAGCTTTGTCTCGCCGGGAGTGAGGTTGTTTTTGGTCTTTTCCTGTATGGATTTAAGCATGTTGATGGCCTGCCGCGCGTGGGGAAGGTTCTCTGACTTTTTCCCGCCGGCAAACCGCGAAGCCTCACCCAAAGATATTAAGGCGTTCTGATTGAGCATGAGCACAAGGTTAATCAGGTCTATGTTGTCTTCCTGTTTGTTGTCTATCATATAATCTCCCCGTTTGTTTAATATGAATGTATTATATTGCAGGTGACAGGAAAATGCAAGAGATTCGTAGAGACGCCCCTCGTGGGGGTCTGGATCGATCCGGGGTTTAGACGGGCACGAGGCCCGTCTCTACGGTTTTAACAGCTGAAATATTTACAACCATTGTAGAGACGCAGCTTGTCTGCGTCTCAGGGCAGCAACGCAGCAGCGCGGAGACGGGCACAAGGCCCGTCTCTACGGTTTTAACAGCTGAAATATTTACAACCATTGTAGAGACGCAGCTTGTCTGCGTCTCAGGGCAGCAACGCAGCAGCGCGGAGACGGGCACGGGTCCCGTCTCTACGGGTTTTCACAGCTGAAATATTTACAACCATTGTAGAGACGCAGCTTGTCTGCGTCTCAGGGCAGCAACGCAGCAGCGCGGAGACGGGCACGGGTCCCGTCTCTACGGGTTTTCACAGCTGAAATATTTACAACCATTGTAGAGACGCAGCTTGTCTGCGTCTCAGGGCAGCAACGCAGCAGCGCGGAGACGGGCACGGGTCCCGTCTCTACGGTTTTAACAGCTGAAATATTTACAACCATTGTAGAGACGCAGCTTGTCTGCGTCTCAGGGCAGCAACGCAGCAGCGCGGAGACGGGCACGAGTCCCGTCTCTACGGGTTTAACAGCTGTAAATATTTACACCCATTGTAGAGACGCAGCTTGTCTGCGTCTCAGGGCAGCAACGCAGCAGCGCGGAGACGGGCACGGGTCCCGTCTCTGCGGGTTTAACAGCTGTAAATATTTACACCCACTGTAGAGACGCAGCTTGTCTGCGTCTCAGTGCAACAACGCAGCAGCGTGGAGACGGGCACAAGGCCCGTCTCTACGGTTTTTACAGCTGAAATATTTATAACCACTGTAGAGACGCAGCTTGTCTGCGTCTCAGGGCAGCAACGCAGCAGCGCGGAGACGGGCACGGGTCCCGTCTCTACGGGTTTTAAGAACTGAAATATTTACGCACACTGTAGAGACGCAGCTTGTCTGCGTCTCAGGGCAGCAACGCAGCAGCGCGGAGACGGGCACGGGTCCCGTCTCTACGGGTTTTCACAGCTGAAATATTTACAACCATTGTAGAGACGCAGCTTGTCTGCGTCTCAAGGCAGGAACATAAGGGTAAGGATTAGGGGTTTAGGAGGAAGACAATTCATAAAACCGTAGAGGGCGCATATTATGCGCCCTCAGGTTTCATTTGTCCTTGCGTTACTCCACCTTTATTTCCTTAGCCTTTTTCGTCTCTGATTTCGGTATGTCAACCGTGAGGACCCCGTGTTCCACTTTGGCTTTGATCTTGTCGCCGTCAGCGTCGTGCGGGAGGGTGAAGGTGCGTTCGAAAGAGCCGTAGCTGCGCTCATAGTAGTGGTAGTGTTTTTTGTCGTCTTTTTCCTCTTTCTCGTGCTTTCTTTCCCCCGAGATAGTCAGCGTGTTAGCGTCCACCTCAACCCTGATGTCTTCCTGTTTCATGCCCGGGAAATCCGCCTTCACAACATACCTGTCCTTTTCCTCCGCGACATCAACCGCCGGCGTAAACTTCGAAAGCCCCATGAAGTCCTCTTTCCCTAAAAAGTCGTCGAAAAAGCTGGGAAAAAAGGTGTTACTTCTTAAAACCGGTAAGTCGTGCCTTTCAAGATGTCTCATACAACTCGCCTCCTTGTTTTTTATTCCCGCCATTGTTAGCGGTTTCAAATTATTAAAAAGCAAGGGGTGTGCCAGAGTGAAAAACCCATTTAAAATTTACTATTTGTGATTTATAATGGGGAAATGTGGATAAAAGTGTTTAAAAATAGAACGGAAAATGTTAAAAAATAGAACAGAAATGTTATGTTTTGAAACGCAGGAATGTTTTATATTAAAGGTTTAATAGAAATATTAAATTAAAAAACTTTAAACTTTTTAAATTTTTCCACAAACAAATCCCAATGCTCCCTGAAGTTCCAGTAACAACCGCCGTATGTGGTTGTGCCGTTTAAGATCGCTTTGCGGAAGTCTTCGGCGGTTTTGCCTTTGAAGATTGTGTATGCTGAGCCTATGCCGTCTATGGAGTGGGCGTCTGAGCCGCCTGTGACGGGGAGTTTCCAAACTTTATCGTTAAGTTTCTGAGCCTTTCCGTCCGTTATCTTCCCGGCTATCGCCGGATTTATTAATTCTACAGCGTCGAAATATATGTTGGGATCCTTTGACTTTATTATCTGCCTGAAGGCCATCTCACCCACGCTGGTGGTCAACCATGACAATGGGTGGGGGACTATGACTATGCCGCCCTGTTCGTGTATCATCTTTATGGTTTTGGGGAGCGTCGTGTACCTTCTGATGCGCTGTTTCATGAAGAGGCCTATGAGGTGGCCTTTAAGTGTGGAGACTTCCTCACCCACTATGACTTCCAGCTTGTACTTTTTCTTTTTGGCGTACTGCTGAGCCTCTATGGCCCCTTTTATCTGGTCGTGGTCTGTGACGGCGATTACTTTTAAGTCGGTCTTATGCTCGCAGAAGTCAACCAGCTCCTGAGGCGTCATTACCGCGTCGCCTATGGAGGTGTGGATGTGGTAGTCGGCCTTTGAAAAACCTTTTGGTAGTTTGTTGTTTTTAAATACTTTTTTTGGCATTGTCAACCTTCCGATTTTCAATTTTATATTTTAAATTTTCAATTAATAACAAATAATAACAAAAGACATTATACAGTGCGATTATTAAAACGCAAGAATTTAATTGAAAATTGAAAATTTAGAATTGAAAATTTGTTTTAAGTCCACATATTCCTGAACATATACCACTGTTCCGGGTGGTCCATGATGAGTTTTTCCGCGTCTCTCATGGCTGACTGGGTGATTATCTGGACGTCCTTGTCTTTGTCGCCTGTGAGGGTGTATTCCAGCAGCGGGCCGGGCTGGCCGTAGAAGGACATGCCTTCCCTTACTGCGTAGCCTACTAACATCCTGCAGCCTGTTTTAAGGGCTATGCGGGCGGCTGTGGAGGCTACCCATATCTTTTTGCCGAAGAATTCCACTTCAACGCCGCTTTTGTCTGTGCGGGGCAATGGCCTGTCTAAGAGCACGTTCAATATGCCGCCCCTGTTTAAGCAGCCGTAGGCGTCTTTTATGTTCTTGTTACCCAGAACTATCTTGATGCCGTAGCGGTTTCTGGAATCCTGGATGAACTTTGAATAACCGCCGCCTAAGTCGTCGGCTATGGCCCAGACTTCGCATTTATCTTTATAATGGCCGGATATGATGGCGCCTGCCACGTCCCAGTTGGAAAAGTGAAGGGTACATATCATGAGGCCTTTGCCGGGTTTTAAGCCTTCGTCAATGCGCTCAATATTCCTTGCGGGCGGAAGGTTTGACATTTTTATCAGCTTGTTCATATAGAGGAACTCTACATTGAACTTGCCGTAGTTGATGTAGTTATCCTCCATTACGGCATTAATCTCTTCTCCAGTGGCCGGCCTTCCGTACTTTTTTGACAGAATCACGGAGTAATTTCTATGGATGTTTTCCCGTTTTTCCTTCCAGAACTTAAAAACTATTTTAGTGGCCCAGCCGGCGAATGCGTAAAGCGGCTTAATGGGGAAAAGGCAGATGAACCAGGTGGCAAAGCGGAGGATGTAATACATTATTTTTTGTTCTCCCAGAGTTTTTTATAATACGCAATGTTGCGCGCTGCTATCTCTTTCCATGTGAATTTGCGCGCTTTTTTCAGGCCGTTTGACCCGAGAGTGCGCCGCAGTTTCTTATCGGTTATAAGCAGTTCCAGCTTTTCTGCCAGGTCGTGTATGTTTCGCGGCTCGGCGAGCAGGCCGTCGCTTAAGTTCGAGACCACGTCATTATACCCGCTTATGTTGAAAGCCACAACAGGAACCGCCGAGGCCATGGCCTCAAGCAGGACTATGCCGAATGATTCCCCGAATAAAGCCGGGGAGCAGTAGATGTCGGCCGTGGAATAATAACGCGGAAGGTCGTCTATGGGAACAAAACCCTCGAAGTGGACGTCTTTGATTTTATTGTCTTCTACATATTTTTTGTGATGCTTTAAAAGAGGGCCCCTGCCTACGACTATAAGGCGTATCTTCGGGTGTTTTTTCTTTAACCCGCCGAAAGCCTGGAGCAGATATATCAGGCCTTTGCGTTTTTCCACCCTGCCTGTAAAAAGAATATTTGTCATACCGTCATCAAATCTCTTTATCTTTTTGTTTTTAGGCGTGAAGCGGGAAGTGTCAACGCCGTTGGGTATTATTTCAACATCTTTGCCGCTGAAATATTTGGTAATGCTTGATTTAGCCGAAGGCGATACAGCTATCCTGCCGGCAAGCCTGTCCCACAAAGGCAGGAGGAAAACCCTGCCAAAGCTGTAAAAGAAGTTTGTCTCAAAATTGGCGTGGAAGGTGGCGACATTGACGGCTTTTGAATACTTAATAACGTCGTGCGAAAGGAAGGGAACAAAGGGTTCCTGGAGGTGGATGATGTCAAAGTTATAATAATCAAGGGTCTGCCTGACCTTTTCACCGCGGCGTATCATGATGATCCTGCCTACCGAGCCGTTAAACTTTATCGGCACGCCGAGCCCCATGCGAAGGACCTCGTTCTCGTCCTTGCTGTGCTCCCTCTTAAAAGTGCCGGTTATAACGCGGACATAGTAGCCGAGTTTTTTATATTCTTTCTTTAAGTGATAGACATACTCCTGTACGCCGCCAAACAGCGGGTAGTAGTACGGCGTTACTATGGCTATTTTTTTAAAACTTTTACTTTTTGTCAAAAGTTGTTGCTCCTTAGAGGTTAAGAGACAAGAGATTGGAGACAGGAGAAGTGATAATCCAGCTCCGTTTTTCTATTACTTATCTTCCTTTACAAAGACCTCCTGCAGCATACACCACTGTGACGGGTCGTTTCTTACGAACTTCTCCATCGCGGCGACAAGCTGTTTTGTTATGTTTTCCGCCGCTTCTTCCGACCTTTCGACGCATTCCGCGTTAATCGGCGGTATGTTAAGCATTGGCCAGAAGTTATCGTCCTTATCCCTCGGTGCCACGCCTATGAATATCGGGGTTTTAGCCATTAACGATATCTTCGCCGGGCCGCTGGGGATGCACGCTTTCTTCCCGAAATAATCCATTTTATAGCCGCGTTTGTCCAGGTCGCGGTCGGCCATTAAGATGAGTATTTCGCCGGCTTTTAAAACCCTGATCATGGATTTGATGTCGGTGGATTCGATCGGCTTCATGCCCAGGACGCCGCGTTTCTCCATGAACCATTTAAACATACCGCCTGAGAGCTTTTCAACAACAACATTGAGCTTTCCCTTAAAGTACCCGGCGGCAAAACTGCCGGCTATGTCCCAGCTGCCGTAATGCATGGACGCAAAAATAACGCCGCGCCCTTTGGTAAGGTATGAATTTACAACGGGAACAATGGTGTCACGAAAATAATTGCCGCACTCCGCCGGGATATAGGCCTGCAGGCTGGTGGTTTTCATGAAAAGGTCGCAGTAATACTTGCCGTAATTGACAAATACCTTTTTTAAGAGCGCGTCATCTACTTTATCCGCGCCGATGGCTGCGCTCAAGTTTTCCCGGAGAGTCTCCCTGCGTTTTTTGTTAAAGATGAATGACATTTTTGAAAAAACGGTAAAAATAAAATATCCCGCTTTACGCGGGATATTTTGTATTATCAGCTCTGTGAGTTTGAGCAGTATGTACATTTATCTTTCCTTAATGAAGTCCTCGACCATTTGCTTTGCTTTTGAGTCGTTGTACTGTTTGGGAGGCGTTTTCATGAAATACGCCGAAGGGCCTTCAAGTATGCCGCCGATCTTCCTGTCCAGGGCGATCTTCGCGCATCTTACAGCGTCAATGATAACTCCGGCGCTGTTGGGGGAATCCCAGACCTCAAGCTTTAGCTCTATGTCGATGGGAACTTCGCCGAAATTGGAGCCTTCTATCTTTATATAGCACCATTTCCTGTCCTTTAACCACGGCACGTAGTCGCTCGGGCCGACGTGGACGTCTTCCGCGGCGTTTATCGGGTTCTGCATCTGGCTTAGCACGGCGTTAGTCTTGGATATTTTCTTGGAGTAAAGCCTTTCCCTCTCCAGCATATTCATGAAGTCCATATTGCCGCCGAAGTTTATCTGGTATGTCCTGTAAATCTTGCAGCCTCTGTCTCCGAACAGCTGCGTTAATACCCTGTGTACTATGGTGGCGCCGACCTGCGACTTGATGTCGTCGCCGATAATAGGCACGCCGGCTTTTTTGAATTTCTCAGCCCATTCCGGGTTTGAGGCGACAAAAACCGGGATGGCGTTTACAAAAGCGACCTTTGCCTTCAGGCATTCGGTAGCGTAAAATTTAACGGCTTTTTCCGAGCCGACAGGGAGGTATGATACGAGGACATCAGCCTTAACTTTTTTTAATGTTTTTGCTATGTCAACGGGTTTTGCCGTGGCTTCTTTTACGACGGTCCTGTAATATTTGCCGAGGCCGTCCAGGGTCTTTCCCATCATGACCTTAACCCCGGTCTTTTTTAATTTCGCGAATTCAATGGTATTGTTCGGAGGTGATTCAAGGGCTTCTTTGGCGTCCTTACCGACCTTATTGGAATCAACATCAAACGCGGCCACAAGTTCTATGTCCTTAATCCTGTAACCGCCGAGGTTGGCGTGCATTAATCCCTGTATCTGCGCGTCATCTTTTACGTTTTTATAGTACTCCAGCCCCTGCATAAGAGACCAGGCGCAGTTTCCGAGTCCGACAATCGCGAGTCTGATTTTCTTCTTTTCCATCTTCAAAAACCCTCCTTGAAATTATTTCCTTTTTTTATCCAACTTTTTGGCCTCAGCATAAACAAGCATCATGCGCTGTACCGCGGTGATAAACGACGCCACAACCAGTATAACCAGCACATAAAAAACCAGGTTAAAAAGAAGCCCTAATATAAGAACAACAAGCCTTTCAGGCCGCGTAAAGATCCCGACTTCACAGTCAATCTTAAGCCCTCCGGCCCTTGCCCGCAAATAGCTGACAAGAAAGGAAAAGAACAACACCGCGTAACTTAACATGATGCCGTATTTATTTCCGGTTTCAATATAGTATACAAGAAGTCCGAAGTACAAAATTCCCTCTATAAACCTGTCCACCGTAGAATCAAGAAACCCGCCGAATTTGGTCTTCATGTTTCCCATGCGGGCTAAAGCGCCGTCTAACATGTCAAAAATGGCGGCAAAAAGAACTATGAGAGCGGCTATTGCGAAATTACCCTTAATAATGAAGTAAACCGCGGGTAAGTTCAGCAGGAACCCTGTCCAGGTAAGGATGTCAGGGGTTATTCCTGTTTTTTTTAAAAGAACAACAACAGGAGCCAGGATTTTCTGGCTCAGATCCTTTAAAATGGAGCGAATTTCCCTTTTTCCTGCTTTTGGCAAAAAAAGTCTCCTTAAAAAAGAAATCAATTACGTTATGTTTTTTTGGTTATGCTTAGTTATAACCCATTTAATAGCGGATGTCAATAAAAAAACTGCCTATTTTATTGGGTTATAATATAAAAATACCGGTAATAACGACCGCATTACGGTAAAAGTCGGGTTTGAGTCTAATAATTCCTTAATAACAGCGTTTACTTGAGGAGATATGCATTGACGGGGCAGGTAAAATTACTTAAAATGACACAAGGTTTTGTATTTATGCGGGTGTTATTGCGAGAAGGCGTTTTTGAAGTATGCCGACGAAGCAATCCCTGTTATATCGGTAAAATACAGAGATTGCTTCGTCACCATGGAACAAATGCTGTTCCTCGCAATGACAAAAAAAACAAGTGGAGATGCCATGGAAGTAACGGAAATAATTTTCTGGTCCCTGTTCGGCACGCTTTTCCTCGCTGAGATACTTATCGTATTCATATTACGCGTAAAGGATTCAGAACTGCGGGACTGGGTGGAGCCGGCGTTTTTTGCCATGGCCGTGGCGGCGGTTTTAAGGATATTTTTCATACAGGCCTTCAGGATACCTTCGGAATCCATGGAGCATACGTTCCTTAAAGGGGACCAGCTGCTCGTTAATAAATGGGCATACGGCTCGCTGCTTCCGGAAAAGGCGCAAAAAGCAGTAAAGTTTCCCATGCCAAAAAGGGGGGAAATCGCTATATTCCGCTATCCCCAGGATATTAATATAATGTTCATAAAGCGCTGCGTCGGCCTGCCGGGGGACATCATACAGGTAAAGAACAAACAGCTATTCATAAATAATAAAATAATATCAGAGCCTTATGTGTGGCACAGCGATAAAAAAACATACGGTGATTCATACAGGGACAATTTCGGGCCGATAAAAGTTCCGGCAGGTTCCTATTTTATGATGGGCGACAACAGGGATAATTCGGCTGATTCGCGCCACTGGGGTTTTTTGCCCGGGGAGTATTTCCGCGGAAGGGCGTGGCTGGTTTACTGGCCGCCGAAAAGATGGACGGTCGTAAAGCAGTACTTTATAGACGCCGACGTAAAAAGCAATACGGCGAATAATGCGGCAGCGGTGGAAGTCAGGTAGCACCTTAATCCTTATCCTTAATTCTTAACCTTAGCATTTGGCTCTGGGCCTAAATCTAAATGCAAGAGCTACAGGCTAAGGATGAGGGTAAGGGTTAAGTAGCACCTTAACCCTTATCCTTAATTCTTAACCTTAGCATTTGGCTCTGGCTCTAAATCTAAATGCAAGAGCTACAGGCTAAGGATAAGGATGAGGGTAAGGGTTAAGTAGCACCTTAACCCTTATCCTTAATTCTTAACCTTAGCATTTGGCTCTGGCTCTAAATCTAAATGCAAGAGCTACAGGCTAAGGGTGAGGGTAAGGGTTAAGTAGCACCTTAACCCTTGTCCTTAATTCTTAACCTTAGCATTTGGCTTTGGCTCTAAATCTAAATGCAAGAGCTACAGGCTAAGGGTAAGGGTAAGGGTTAAGTAGCACCTTAACCCTTATCCTTAATTCTTAACCTTAGCATTTGGCTCTGGCTCTAAATCTAAATGCAAGAGCTACAGGCTAAGGGTGAGGGTTAAGTAGCACCTTAACCCTTATCCTTAATTCTTAACCTTAGCATTTGGCTCTGGCTCTAAATCTAAATGCAAGAGCTACAGGCTAAGGGTGAGGGTTAAGTAGCACCTTAACCCTTATCCTTAATTCTTAACCTTAGCATTTGGCTCTGGCTCTAAATCTAAATGCAAGAGCTACAGGCTAAGGATAAGGGTGAGGGTAAGGGTTAAGGTTTTATATAAAACACAAGGAGTAAATATGCCCGGCCTTTACCTGCACATCCCTTTCTGCGTCAAAAAATGCGAGTACTGCGATTTTTCCTCTTATGACGATGTCATATACCTGGCCGACGACTACATAGAAGCCGCGTTAAGGGAACTTAAGTATTACAGGAATAATTTTGAAATATCATTCGATACCTTATTCATCGGCGGCGGGACGCCCACGGTGCTCACCGACAAGCAGCTTGATTCGCTTTTTACCGGTATATACGGCATGGTTGAAAGGAAGAAACTCAGGGAAATCACCATAGAGGCAAACCCCGAGACCATTACGGAAAGAAAAGCCAGGGTATTGGAAGCGAATGTAAACAGGGTAAGCCTGGGGTGCCAGAGTTTTCACGACAAGTTCCTGGAAAAGCTCACCAGGATACACGGCACCAAGGCCATATACAGCGCTTATGAACTCTTAAGGAAACAGAATATAAAGAACATAAATATAGACCTTATGTACGGTGTAGAAGGGCAGTCCACGGCTGACGTGCTCCACAACATAGGTGAGGCGATAAAGTTAAAGCCGGAGCACGTGTCATTTTATATGCTGACCCTTTACGGACACACGCCTTTCGGTAAAAAGGCGGAGAGCGGGCTTTTAAACCTGCCGCATGAAGAGGTTTTAGAGCACATGTATTTAAGGGGCGCGGAAGAGCTTGAAAAAGCCGGATACAAGCAGTATGAAATTTCAAACTTCGCCATGCCCGGAAAGAAATGCGTGCATAACCTTAACTACTGGGATTCCGGGGAATACATAGGCATAGGCTCGGCAGCTTCCTCGTTTTTCCAGGGCAAAAGGTACACAAATACAACGTCACCCGCGGAGTATATTAAAAGGCTGAAAAAATCCGACGACCCGGCGGATATTACGGAAACCGTGACCCCGGAAAACTCCCGGAAAGAATACATCATGCTCAAGCTCCGTACCTGCGAAGGGATTGATTTTAAGGAGTTTGAGAGGATTTTTAAATATGATTTTTATTCAAAATATAGTAATATTGTAGCCAGACTGGCGGACGAAGGGCTGGCTAATAAAAGCGGCGAAAGCTTCAGCCTGACCAGGAAGGGCTTTTTGATATCAAATGAGATAATACAGAAGTTCTTTTAACAAGGGTTAGGAAGAACCTTATCCTTATACTTAATCCTTACCCTTAGCACTTAGCCTTAGATCTAAAAGCAAGAGCTACAGGCTTAGGATAAGGATGAGGATAAGGGTTAAGGTTTTACAAAACAAAAAGGATGAAACATGGCGGACATTAAGGAAAAGATACTACAACAGGCAAAGAGGGCGAAGGACGCGTCTTATGTGCTGATGAAGACAGCCACCAAGGTAAAGAACGCGGCCTTAAACACCATAGCAGAAGAGCTTGATAAGAACAGGGCTGTAATTATCGCCGAGAATAAAAAAGACATAGAAGCCGGGATAAAAAGCGGCCTTACCAAAGCATTCATAGACAGGCTTACCCTGGACGACAAATACATAGACACCATGATAAAGTCTGTTAAGGACGTCATAAAACTGCCTGACCCCGTGGGTAAGGTAACATCAAGCGTAAAACGCCCGAATGGCATGAGGGTAATGAAGGTCAGGATGCCCCTGGGAACGGTCGGCATAATATTTGAATCAAGGCCCAATGTCGGTGTGGAGGCTTCATCGCTTACCCTTAAATCAGGAAACAGCGTGATACTGCGCGGCGGTTCCGACGCTTATAATTCCAACATGTGCCTCGGGAAAATAATACGCGGAGCTCTTGTAAAAGCCGGGCTGCCTGAAGGGTGCGTCGAAGTCGTGGAAACCACGGACAGGGACGCGATAGCCGAGATGCTCAAATTAAAGGACTACATAGACGTCATAATCCCGCGCGGAGGAAAAGGGCTTGTTGATTTTGTCGCGGAGAATTCCATGATACCGGTAATATACCATGACGCGGGCATATGCCACACTTACGTGGATAAGCAGGCCGACCTGGAAATGGCAATAAAGGTATCATATAACGCGAAGGTACAGAGGCCCTCCACATGCAACGCCATGGAGACGCTGCTGGTGCATAAGGACATAGCTGAAAAATTCCTGCCTATGGCGGAAAAGGAATTTTTAAACGGGAATGTGGAGTTAAAGGCCGAAGCAGCGGCTAAAAAATTCCTTCCTACGGCGAAAAACGCGGCTGATGAGGATTTCAGGAAAGAATACAATGATTTAAAACTTAATATAAAGGTTGTGGCGTCGCTTGACGAGGCCATCAGCCACATAAACACGTACGGCTCGCACCACTCAGACGCCATCATCACCAGGGATAAAAAAGCAGCGGAACGTTTTGAGGCCGAGGTGGATTCGGCCGCTGTCTTTGTAAACGCCTCGACGCGCCTGCACGACGGCTTTGAATTCGGGCTCGGCGCCGAGATGGGAATCTCAAACCAGAAGCTCCACGTGCGCGGGCCCATGGGATTAAATGAACTTACCTCTGAGAAGTACATAGTAAGGGGAAGCGGGCAGATACGTGGCTAACTATAAGAACATAGGGATATTCGGCGGGACCTTCAACCCTCCCCACATGGGACACTACGCCCTGGCAAAGGAAGCAAAAACCGAGTTTAACCTGGATAAGGTATTTTTCGTGCCTGCTTACATCCCGCCACACAAGGAACCCAGGAACGTAATGGACGCCGAGAACAGGATGGAGATGGTTAAGCTCCTTATAAACGGCAACGAGGACTTCATACTTTCGGATTACGAGATAAATAAAAAGTCGGTATCATACTCCATAGATACCATAAAACATTTCAGGACGGAATTCCCGGAGGCAAAAATACACTTTCTCATAGGTTCGGACGCCTTCTTCCACATAGATACATGGAAAAAATCGCAGGAGCTCGTATCGCTCATAGACTTCATAGTTTTCCCCAGGGCGGGCTTTACCAAGGACATGATTGCCAAAAAGCTCGAGAAGCTCACCAACGCGGCTTTCTGGGCGCACACCGGGCTCATACACATATCCTCAACAGACATCAGGTTCAGGTTAAGAAGCGGCGAGGACTGCACCGAGGAGCTCGGGGCAAAGGTGAGCGGGTATATAAAGGAACAGAAACTTTACAAATAGCGGAGTGGGTGGTGGGTAGTGAGTGGCGGGCTGCAGGTAAAGTCAAATGTCAAAACTCAAAAGTCAAAAGTGGGGCATAAAGAACAAATGAAAAAGTCCGGAGCTTCTATCCTGAAGTATGAAATAATAACAATACTGGTTTTATTGTTTTTTTATTCTTCTGTTTTCGCGGAGGATACCATATGGAACCGCGTTTTTTTTGATGATTTTAAGGCTATCGGCGGCGCGGTGATTGAGGACCCTTTAAAAACAGGATTAATTACGGCCGGGTTCGGGGCGGCCACTTACCTTCTGATTAAAAACGATTTGTGGATATCAAAAACAGTAAGGTCAGGGCCAAATAAATTTAAAGACACTTTTTTTGATATTTTCAACCGCGGCGGCGACGGTCTGACTGTACTTGCCGGGGACGCCCTCTTATTTTCTCTCGGCGGGGAGAAAGAAAAGAAAACCGCCGTGAGCGTGGTTGAAGGGCTTGCGGTGGCAGGGGCCATTACAAACGTAATAAAAATAATCTGCGGAAGGGAAAGGCCGTCGCAGACTGACGACTCACTTGCATTCACCTGGTTTACGTTTGACGACGCGGCGTATCCTTCGGGGCATACCACAACGGCATTTGTGGCCGCGACGATAATTGGCGACAGGTATGACATAGGATGGATCACATATCCGGCCGCAGCGCTGACAGGGATCGCGCGTATCTACAGGGGCGCGCACTGGCCATCGGACGTGCTTCTGGGCGCGGTGATAGGTATTGTGACGGGAAAAGTCATAAACAACCTTGACATGCCCAAGAACGTATCATTTACGCCCGCGATGAACGGCGTTAGTTTGTCGTATAATTTTTAGGTTTCTGCCAGGGACGCGGACTGAAAGGCGAGACACAGCAAGCTGTGTCTCTACGAAATACATAAACGGTTAATGTAGTGTTCTTTTAGTTCTCTGTAGAGACGCAGACTTGCCTGCGTCTCAGACGTTGGATTCCAGGTGTTAAGGCGAGACACAGCAAGCTGTGTCTCTACGAAATACATAAACGGTTAATGTAGTGTTTTTAGTTTTCTGTAGAGACGCAGCTTGCATATGCCATGAGTCCTATAATACTCTCATGACATATACATATCGAATGGCTGCGTCTCAGACGTTGGGTTCCAGGCGTTAAATGCGAGACACAGCAAGCTGTGTCTCTACAAAAAAATGCAATTCAGGGTGAAGGATGCTAAAAAGGCTGCTGCTTATATTATCACTGATTATTTCATCATCTTGTTTTATTCTCGCGGAGGACACTAAAGCCTCCACGGCGGAGGATGACGAGAACAAGATGACCACGGTCATGGACCAGCCCACCACCCTCATTTACCCGAGTTTCTGGCATACCCCTTTTGGCATACATAAAGGCACCCAGATGCATTTAAAACTTTTCCTCGGGACCAGGACTTTTTTTGACGGGCCGCAGGATTTGGCGTGCACCAAACTGCTTAAGGATTACGGCAAGATAAACAAGGATAAGGACGACTGGCAGCTGACCGTTTATGGGGTAAATTCCGGCAGGGGAGAGGTCATTTATAACCCGTCAATGCACACGCTCGCCGTATTTGGCGGCCGCGGAAGCGGAGAGGGAGAGATGCTTGACCCAAAGGGCATTGCCTGCAACGAGTACGGGGACATTTACATAGCCGATACCGGAAACAACAGGATAGTACGCTATTATAACAACGGAAAAAAAGTAAAATTCATAAGGACCATCGGCGGCAAGGGCAGCGACAAGGGGAAGTTCCTCAACCCTTCCTATGTGGCGCTTGACTCAGCAGGAAGGATTTATGTTTCCGATTCCGGGAACAACAGGATACAGCTTTTCGGCAAGTCCGGAGGGTACCTAGCTTCAATCGGGCAGGAAAAAGGGATTCTAAACCCTCAGGGTATATGTGTTTGCGATGACGGCGAGCGTTACACCGGATACAGGCAGAACTGCATTTACATAATAGACGGCAACAACAACAGGATGCAGAAATTTGATTTTAACGGGAACCTCCTTCAGTCCATCAGGGTCAATGAAATACTCGGGAGGAATGTCTTCTTAACGACGCTTGAACAGGACTATTACGGCAACGTGTACATAGTGGACACCTTAAACTCCATGATATATAAATTTTCGCCTGACCTGCGCTTCATCGCGGAGTTCGGGAAATACGGAAATAATGACTATGAGTTTGAGAACCCGACGGGTATAGCCATTTACAAGCACTACGGCCAGGTATTTATTTCCGACAAAGAATCCGCGCAATATTTCTGGATAGGCAGCGACGCGAGGGATTTTACCGTCAGAAGCACAAAAATAGAGGACGTAATCAGGCTGAGGTTTGATTTCATGCTCACGGAAAAAAGTTATGTATGCATTGAACTGGTCCCGCCGGACGACGGGGTAAAACCCGTTGAGGTGTGCAATTCAACGGGTCTGGAGATGGGCAGGAATTCGATAGAATGGGATATCCCCGCGGTATACAGTTCTATTTTAAAAAGCGGGAATACTTACGGGGTTAATTTAAGGATTATGGCGACGTATTCCTCATACCCCCATATGGAAAAGGTAATTAAGAGCTCGATATTTATTGAGTAAGTTTAATTCTAAATTCTGGATTAATAAAAAACCAGGGGCACTATTGCCCAGGATGAGTCCTCCTGTTTTTCAAGACAAATAATACCTGAGTTTTTAAATGACACAATTTTCTTTTTTTCATCCCCTGTCACCAGTTTTGAAACAAGTTTTGACAGGTGCGGCAGATGGCCCACCAGCATGATGTCAATGGACTCGGAATTTATCACTTCGAGAGCCCTTAAAACATCGTCGTTGGGAGCCATGGAATCAAGTTCATGCACGCCCCTGGAGGGCTTCAGCGCGTCATCAAATATTTCCGCGGTCTGCATGGCCCTGATCTTTCCGCTGTGGAATATCATGGCCGGCCTTATCATGCCCATCAACGCTATCTGCGCCACTGATTTTGTTTCATCGACGCCCTCTTTCGTCAGCGGCCTGTTGGGATCCTGTTTTTCATCAGCCGCTTTGCCGTGCTGGACAAGATAAACTTTCATAAAACACCTCCATAAAGGATAGGTTTGATTCAGGGATGCCCTGTATAAAATATACATCATTAACCTGTTGAATTCAAATTTAACTCAAAATATAATTTTTTTTCTGATGACGCCAAATGTTAGTAGATGCGAACAAATCTATACAAACAACCATACAAAGGCCTTTAAAATATGGAACAAAATAGCTTGTTTCATATTAAGAAATCAGTTTCTTAATGTGGGAAATATCTGGAAAAGCCCCTATATAATATAGAATAAACTTGACTTACGTTTTCTATGGTGTATAATTTACCTGTAACACCAGTCTGTTAAGTATTTCGCGGGTTTTCCCGTGATTTTTGCATACTTGACAGGCTACTTTTTTATTTGTGTGGTTTTAAGTTGTCATTGCGTTGTAAGGAAGAGATTGCTTCGTCGCCATAAATATAAAAGCGGCTCCTCGCAATGACGTCAAAGTTGAATTAAAGAACTTAAATTCATAATAGAAAGACGGGTGATGATTTAAATGACAGAGATCCTTATCAAGGAGAACGAGTCCTTAGACGACGCGATGAAACGCTTTAAGAAAAAAGTCCAGGACGCGGGTATTCTCCAGGAAATGAAGAAAAGGGAATTCTATGAACCGCCTTCAGTCAAGCGCAAGCAGAAGATGTGGGCAGCGAGCAAGAAAAGGAAAAAAGTGAAAAGAAGGGTATAAGCATATGACTCAACTCGAAAAGATAAACAGCGATTTAAAAGAAGCCATGAAAGCCAAAGATGAGACCCGGATGAACTGCCTAAGGCAGATTAAAACCGAGGTCATGAAAAAGGAAGTCGCCAAAAAGAAGGACCTTTCCGACACAGAGGTCATAGATGTCATAGCATCGCTCGCAAAATCGCATGTGGAATCTATCGAGAGTTTCAGAAAGGGAGGCAGGGAAGACTTGATCGCCAAGGAAGAGCTGGAAATGGCCATCCTTAAAGCGTACCTTCCCGAGCAGCTTTCTGACGCCGAGCTTAAAACAATAGTTGAGGAGGCGGTCAAATCGACCGCCGCCTCGACTATAAAAGAAATGGGAAAAGTCATGGCCGTGGTAATGCCGAAGGTCAAGGGAAGGGCTGACGGCGGGCGGATTAACAACATATTAAAAGAAATGCTGAAGGGTTAATAAAACGGCAAACAAGTTACGTAAGCTCAAACCCGGGTTTTATGAAAAACCCACGGTTACAATCGCAAGGAGCCTCCTGGGAAAATACCTGGTAAGAAAATACAAGGGAAAAATCCTGGCCGGTAAAATTGTCGAAACGGAAGCTTACACCGGAAAAAATGACCCCGGAAGCCACGCCTATAAAAGTAAAACTCCCAGAAACTCCGTAATGTTCGGGCCTCCCGCTGTCGCTTACGTTTACTTTTGTTACGGGAACCATTTTCTCTTTAACATAGTGACGGAAAAAGAAGGGACAGCAGGCGCGGTTCTTATCAGGGCGCTGGAGCCTGTATCGGGCATTGAGACCATGAAAAAATTACGCAGGACCGCAATCATAGAAAAACTCACCAACGGCCCGGGCAAACTGACGCAGGCGCTTGGGATTAGCAGGGAACAAAACCACGCAGGACTGCTGGGCAACGAGCTTTACGTGGCTGAAGGAAAAAAGGAAAAAGTGATTATTTTACGCGGCTCCAGGATAGGGATAAAGAACGGCCTTCACTTAAAGTGGAGGTTTTGGATAAAGGGAAATAAGTACGTAAGTAATTGAAGATTTTGGATTGAAGAATGCGGATTAATGAACAGGTTCATTGAGAAATTTAATCCGCAATCAACAATCTACTATCAACAATAACACCGGAGGCGATATGAAGTTAAAACAACTTTACTCAGCGGCAGTTGAAATAGGCATCTCCATGGACCCGCGCAGCGCCGCGGATGTTAATGAATACCTTAAAAACCAGAAAAAAAAATATGAAGCCCTTTCCGAAAAAGAAAAAAAGTATTTTGACGAAGAATGCCTTACCAACCCTTATAATGACTCCCGCATCATATTTGACTCGGGCAAGGATATCAAGTGCGTCATAGCCGGCATAGACATGGAAGTCGGCGAGCTTGTGCTGGCCGACAGGCTCAATGAAAAAGGAAAAAAGATAGACGCTGTTTTCGCGCACCATCCCAGCGGCAAGGCCTCCGCCGGATTCACTGACGTTATGAACATGCAGTCAGACATCTTCAATAAATTCGGCGTTACCATCTCGTCGGCCGAATCCATGCTTTCCAAAAGGATGAGGGACGTCAACGAGCGCTTCATGCCTTCAAACCACTATCAGACAGCTGACGCGGCAAAACTGCTGAACTTATCCATATTTAACATGCATACGCCCGCGGATAACTGCGTGGTGAAATACCTTCAGGAAAGGTTTGATAAGGAAAAGCCAAAAAGGGTATCCGACATAATGGACATGCTTTATGAGGAGCCTGAGTACGCGGAATCCGCAAAGCGCAGCGCTCCGCCGGTTATCCTTGTGGGCGATAAAAGCCGCAGGGTGCAGAAAGTATTCGTGGACATGACAGGCGGGACAGAAGGGCCGGCTGATGTTTATAAAAAACTGTGCGATAAAGGCGTGGACACGGTCGTGGGCATGCATTTCTCGGCAGACCATAAGAAAGCCATAGAAGAGGCGCAGTTAAACGCCGTAATAGCCGGCCATATATCATCGGATTCGCTCGGCATGAACGTGCTGCTTGATAAGATGATGAAAAAACTGGGCAAGTTTGAAGTTATTGAAGCTTCAGGTTTTACCAGATTCAGCAGGGACAAAAAGAAGTAGCCTTTGAAAATAATCGTAGACGCTGATTCGCAGCCGGCAAAGGACGCAATAACAGCGGCGGCAAAAAAGCACGGGATAAAGACGCTCTTTGTAATGAGCGTCTCGCATTACTCGGAAAACGATATCGGCGCGGACATGACAGTGCTTGTGGACAACCGCAAGCAGGAAGCTGATATAAAGATAATGAACCTCGCTGAAAAAGGCGACATAGCGGTTACCTCGGATACGGGGCTCGCGTTATTTCTGGCTTCAAAAGGCGTGACTGTGGTAAGCCAGCGCGGCAGGATTTACGGCGAGGACGAACTGGAAAGAAAAGTAAACATCGCGGCAATTGAAAAAAAAGCGATGCGCGCTAAAAAAGGCAAGCCGAGGATAAGCGGGCCGTCAGCGTACACGGCGGACGACCGCAAAAGGCTCGGAGCTTCAATAGAAAAAGCAATTTTAAAGGGAACAGGTGCAGGCAATTGATATCGCAGGAAAAGATCGAGGAAATAAAAAACGCGAGCGACATAGTTGACGTTATAGGCGGCTACCTCGCGCTGCGGCAGGCAGGCTCAAGTTTTAAGGGGCTTTGCCCTTTCCACCAGGAAAAGACGCCGTCATTCATGGTCAACCGCGAAAAGCAGATATTCCACTGCTTCGGCTGCGGCCAGGGCGGGAACGCGTTCACTTTTATACAAAGGATAGAGAACCTGAACTTTGTCGAGTCTGTCAGGATGCTGGCGAAAAGAGCCGGCATAAACATAGACGAAGACAGGAATTATAACGCCACGGATTACAGCGAGAAGGAAAAACTCCTCGCCGCGAACAAGGAAGCTATAAATTATTTTCATGAGATGTTCTTAAAAAGCGATAAGGCAAAGGCATACGCCGTATCAAGAGGCTTGAATGAAACCGCGCTGGATGATTTCAAGATCGGTTTCGCGCCGGGAGAAGGAGGGCTTGCCGTATACCTTAAAAACAAAGGCATCACCGAAGACGCGGCGATAAAATCATGGCTTGTCAATAAAGGCACCACGGGCATCTATGACACATTCCGCGACAGGTTCATGTTCCCGATATTCAACATCTACGGGGACGCGATAGCGTTCGGCGGAAGGGCCATGGACGACAATCCGGCCAAGTATATTAATTCAAAGGAAACTTCCATTTATATTAAGGGAAGGAACCTATATAACTTAAATAACGCCCGCAAGCATACGGACGGGACCGCGGTAATAGTGGAAGGCTACATGGATTGCGTGAGCGTTTACAGCGCGGGCATCAAGAACGTGGTGGCCACGCTGGGTACGGCCATGACAGCGGACCAGGCAAAGCTCTTAAAAAGATACGCGGCAAAAGCGGTCATCATGTACGACATGGACGACGCCGGCAGGCAGGGCGCCGTGCGCGCGGGCGACCATTTATTCGCGGAAGGCATGGACGCGTACGTGGTCAGCTTTGATGAGGTAAAGGACCCGGACGATTATATTAAAAAGTTCGGAGTGGAAAAACTTAAGGAAAAAATAGCCAAGGCCGAACCCTTTATAAGCTATAAGATAAACCAGCTGAAAAAAGACGGGGACGCGAATAATTCATATTACAAGGAAACGATCATTAAGGAAGTGGCGGCACTCATATCAAAGTCGGACTCATCCATAGTCCGCGGCGACGCGGTAAGGAAGACGGCTGACATGCTCTTTGTGCAGCCTAACGTCGTGGAAAGGTACCTGGATATAAAGCAGGAATCAGCCGCGCAGGTCGATGAGATGGTTGACGACACCAGGGTGTTAAGCGAAAAGGGAATGAAGCTGGCGGAAAGAAATATAATATCCGCGGCAGTAAACTGCCTGGGAACCGACGATGAGGCTACTGTGCTCAGGCACATAGCCGAGCGCAGGGAACTGGCGGGGCTAAAATATGAGGATTTTAAGAACACGGCATACAGCCAGATAATGCAGAAGATAAAGGCCTACTTTAACGCGGGCGAAAAGGAAATATTGAAGAAAATAGAGATGGATTACGTGGATAACGACGATTTAAATTCCATCATATCGGAACTGCTGGCTGAAAGAGCCCGCAGGGAAATGGATGAAAAGGCAAAAGACCCGAAACTTAAGAAACAAAGCCAGGATATTTTAAAGCCCATTTCAGACTGGATCCAGAAACTGCAGAAAGAAAAAGCGGCCAGGGACATGGAAGGCGTAAATGAGGCCATGATGCAGGCTGAAAGCTCGGGAGACATGGAAAAACTAAAGGCGGCCATGGTTGAAAAACAGAGGCTGCAAAAAATATTAAATCAAAGAGGTGGCGATTTTGAGTAAGAATCTAAAGAGTCTTCCTGAAGTACAGGAACTGATAAAAAAAGGCAAGGAAAAAGGGTTCTTAACCTACGAGGAGCTCAACGATTCCCTTCCCCAGGATTTTACATCCGTCGAGGACATCGACGACATGTTAAACATCATGGACGAGATGGACATTGAGATAAGGGAAGAAGGAAAGATAGACAAGATCCTATCCGGCAAGCAGGCTGAAAAGGCCGAGGAAGTGGATTTCCTTGACGCCGAAGGCTTCTCATCCGACCCGGTACAGATGTACCTTCATGAAATGGGAAAGGTCCCGCTTTTGGAGCGCAGGGAGGACGAGGTCAGGATAGCAAAGAAGATAGAGAACGCGGAAATAAACATGAAGAACGCGATCTTTGACACAAAGGTCGGATTTGACGAGCTTGAAAAAATAAACGACGATTTAAAGAACGGCACAGTGCGCATCACGGACATCATCAAGACAAAACTCGAGGGCGACATACCGCCTTCGGTGGAAGAGCGGCTCAAGGAGCGCTTTGAAAAATACATAAGGCAGGCGGAAAAGTCACAGAAGGAAATAGAGCGCGTAAAGGAAAAACTTGAAAAGAAGAACTTAAAGCCCAAGCAGAGGGAAAAGTACAAGAGGATATTCGAAAAGTTCAGGAAGAAAAAACGCGATTACCTGCACATGCTTAAGCTAAATAACGAGCAGATAAACCTCATAGCAAAAAAGATAATAAACATGGTCTCGAAGATAACCAAGGACGAGAAGGAACTGCAGGGATATGAAAAGCGCTTCGGCATGAAAATGGCCGAGGTAAAGAACCTCCAGAGGAGCAGGAAAGAGTTCAAGCTTCTCCTTAAAAAGAAACGCATGAAGGGCGAGGAATTCAAGAAGATAACGGCAAAAGTAAGCGAGATTATGGCTTTAATACGCAATGAAGAAAACGAGATAGGCATGAAGTACGAGGACTTAAAAGGGCTCGCGCACATGATAAGGAAGAACATGTTCGAAGCCAGGAAGACCAGGAAAGAGCTTGTGGTGGCCAATTTAAGGCTCGTGGTTTCCATCGCCAAAAAATACATAAACAAAGGCCTCTCATTTTTGGACCTCATACAGGAAGGAAACATCGGGCTGATGAGGGCGGTGGAGAGGTTCGAGTACAAGAGGGGATATAAGTTCTCAACGTACGCCACATGGTGGATAAGGCAGGCTATCACAAGGGCGATTGCCGACCAGGCAAGGACCATCAGGATACCCGTCCATATGATAGAGACCATAAACAAACTTAACAAGGTCGCCAGGATTTTTGTACAGCAGTTCGGCAGGGAGCCAAAGCCGGAAGAAATCGCAAAAAAGATGGCCATGTCAGCCGACAAGGTAAGGTCAGTGCTGAAAATATCACAGCACCCCATATCGCTTGAGACGCCCATAGGCGAGGAAAAAGACTCGCACTTAGGGGATTTCATAGAGGACAAAGACGCGGTATCGCCGGCATCGGCAGCGGTTAACGTACTCTTAAAGGAACAGATTGAAAAAGTACTCCACACATTAAAGGATAGGGAAGCCGAAGTGCTGCGCTTAAGGTTCGGCATAGGCGACGGAGTGCCGCATACGCTGGAAGAAGTGGGAAAGATATTCAAAGTCACCCGCGAGCGCGTCAGGCAGATAGAGGCAAAGGCGCTCCGCAAACTCAGGCACCCGGCGAGGGCGAAGAATTTAAAAGGGTTTTTAGATTAAATAATAATCACAAATCCCATATCACAAATCCCAAAGATTTTGTAATAATTTGGGATATGTGATTTGGGATCTGTGATTGTGGGCGGCACATCATGGAAAACAGGCTACGCATCGCGGTCATAAAAACAGACGGTATCGGAGACGCAGTACTTGCGTCTCCATTTTTTTTGGGACTGAGGAAACATTTTAAGGACGCCCACATCACCGCGTTCTTAAGCCCCGCGGGCTCGCAGGTTTTAGACGGGCTCGGGTGTTTTGATGAAGTTAAGACATTTGACGCGCAATGGCTTAAGTACGAGCCAAAGCCGTTTTTCGTAAGATGGTTTTCCGCATTCAAACTCATATCCCTTTTAAACGCCGGAAAGTATGACATGATAATTGGCATGCGCTGGCAGGACAGGCTCACTTCGTTTATACTCTCCATGGCAAAGGCAAAGGACAAATACGGATACGATACCGGCAAAATGGGGTTTGGCATCAACCATATTGTAAGCCACCCGCCGATCTCATCCCACGCCGCGGAAAAAAACATGCTCCTGCTAAAAGAAATAACAGGCGTAAAGCTTCCAGCAAAAACAGCGCTTAAAACAGATAAGGTATCGGAAGACAACATAAAAGCCCTTCTTGAAAAAGGAAAAGTCACGAAATACATAGTCATGCACCCTGTCTCTGGGCACACGTCCAAAGACTGGGACATGGAAAAGTACAACAGCCTGGCTGAATTCATGTCGCGCGGCATAAAGACCGTCGTAGTCGGCGGGAAAAAAGACAGGGGCATAGAAAAGATACGCGGCAGGCACGTGGTAAACCTGGCAGGTATGCTCAACTTAAAGGAAATGAAAGCCATTATAAAACACGCCTCTCTCGTCATAGGTAATGATTCCGCGGCCGTCCATATCGCGGCGGCTTTCGGCGTAAAGTCGCTCACCATATTCAGCGGTTCCGCAAGGTACCAGGAGTGGGGAGCCATGGGAGACAAGGCCGTAATAGTAGACAGGCACGTCAAATGCAGCCCGTGCGGGCTTGCCATATGCAACAGGAAGGACATTTACAAGGAATGCCTGGAAATACCAGCTGAGTTCATAGGAAGGCTCGCGCTGGAGATGCTGGAAGGGAAGAAAAAACAGCGGCTGGTGAAGTATAAGGCGGAAGTTAAATAATATATATAATTTGTAGAGAGCCGGCTTGCTGGCTCTCAGGGCAGGGCCTGCGTTTGAGAGGGGGCAAGCCCCCTCTCTACGAGAGCGTTGTTTTGTATTTATAAAACTGTAGAGAGCCGGCTTGCTGGCTCTCAGGGCTGGACTGCGTTTGAGAGGGGGCAAGTAAAACGTATTTTGGGGATATAAATCGTAAAATAGAGGGGTTTATATGTCGCTTTACAACAACAAATACCGTATCGAATCAAATCATTTAAAAGAATATGACTATTCATCGGAAGGGGATTATTCTGTCACCATCTGTCTTGATAAACGGCATAACTTTTTTGGTTCTATAAAAGACCGAAAAATGTTTTTGTCAGACGCCGGAAAGGCGGCAACAGCATGCTGGATCGAACTAAAAAGTAAGTTTGAAAACATTGCTCTTGGCGATTTTATGTTTATGCCGGATCATATGCACGGTATTATCCGGATTGGCAGGAAAACAGGCAAAACACTCCACGATATGATATGCGTTTTTAAATCAAAATCAACGATAGCAATTAATAAATTACAACAGAAACCCGGCAGGAAATTTTGGCAGGAAGGGTTTTATGACAGGATAATACGGGGAGAATTTGAGTATTTTTTTGCAAGTGAGTATATATTAAACAACCCAATGGTTTATGAACCCGGCATGGAAGAGAAGGAATGGTATGAATTGTTTGAGGAACGGAAGAAGTTAGAGAACCTGTAGAGAGGCGGCTTGCTGCCTCTCAGGGCAGGACCTGCGCTGGAGAGGGGGCAAGCCCCCTCTCTACGAGAACTTTGTTGTGGTTTTATATAACTGTAGAGAGCCGGCTTGCTGGATCTCAAGGCAGGCCTGCGTTTGAGAGGGGGCAAGCCCCCTCTCTACGAGAACAATAAAATCCCTTATTACACCTTTAAATATACCTCTGTTTTTGTTAAAATAAGTCATATCAACACAACAGCCGGGAGATTTATGGAAAACGACGATAAGGTAAAAGCCTGGGAAGAGACGCAGCTTAAGTGGGATGATACCGAGCTGCTGGAGAGCTCTGCCACAGAGATGATGAAAAAAAAGTGGAAAAGGCTCAATAAGACCGTCATCTCCATACTGGCCAAGGAAGTCGTGGCGCGCAATGAGTACTTAAGCCTGCTGGATATAGGGGCGGGCAGGGGGGATTTTTACAAGCTCTCGCGCGATATTGTAAAAAAATATACCGGCATAGAGCCATCCGAGAACATGCTTCATGACGAGATAAAGGAAGAGGATTTTGAGTTAAGGCACGGCACAGGCGAGACGCTGGAGGAATCCTGCGCGTACGACGCCTGCCTGATAAAGGAAGTCCTTGACCACACCTATGAGCCCGGCAAGGTCATAAAAAACGCCTACAACGCCTTAAAAGAAGGCGGCATCATAATAGTAACCCTCACCAACAAGGACGCGTTTTATAAGCTCATGTTTAAAAAGCACGCGAAAAAACTGGAGATAGAGCACAAGGACCACCTTTTTAACTTCAACCCGAAAGAGGTAAAAGATCTCATGTATAAGGCCGGGTTTGAAGTGGAAAAGACCATATCAACAAATTATTTAAGGATGCCCAAGGGCCTTGAGAATATCATAGGCAAATTGCCGGAAAAATTCATATTTTGGAAGCTTGACGCCATAGACGCGATAATGACAAAACTTCTGCCGGAAAAAGGCGGAGGGTTTATAGTGGTGGGGAGAAAGAAGGGTATAGAAAGTTGTGAGTAGTGGGTGGTGAGTGGAGGGTGGCAACAGAACAATGAACGAGGAACAATGAACAAAAAAGCGGTGAATTGTGAGAATAGGAATTGACGCCAGGATAATTTTCAAGAGGGGTGTGGGCAGGTATATTGAAAACCTGGTTAAGAACCTCCTTGAGATAGACAAAAAAAACGAATACATCGTTTACCTGGACAAGCGTTCCACCCTTAATGAATATATAGCGGCGAAAAACTGCAGGTTCAAGAGGTTAAATACCGCGAACGCCCTTTTATATGAGCAGTTTCTGCTTCCTATGGAAGCGGCGAAGGATAAGCTCGACATACTGCACGGGACCGACAATACGCTTCCGTATTTAAGCCCTTACTATCAGGGAAAAAAGGTAGTGACCATACACGACACCATGTTCGTGCGGCCGCTGGCAAAAGCAATATCAAAACCGACGTTCAAGCAGCGCATGGTGGACGCGTATAATAAATTTTCAATACCCCATTCCGGCAGGATAGCGGACCATGTAATAACTGTTTCCGAATATTCAAAATCGGACATTATGAAGCACATGCACGTCAAAGAAGAAAAAGTGACAGTCATAAAGGAAGCCGCGGATAAAAAATACCGCGTCATAAACGACGAAAAAAAGATTGCCGGCATAAAACAGAAATACGGCATCACAAAGCCGTTTGTACTTTTAAGCGCGGCCTCCGACATGAGGAAAAACACTGCGCGCTCGCTTGAAGCCTTTAACATGTTCAATAACATGACGGAATTCAAATACCAGCTGGTGATCACCTCCATCGGAAAAAAAGAGATGGACACCACGAATATCGCGGATATAATTAAGGAACTGAACCTGGAAAAGCACGTGATTATAACAGAGTACGCGCCCGAGGAGGACATGATCCTGCTTTATAACGCGGCGTTCATGTTCCTGTTCCCTTCCATGTGGGAAGGTTTCGGGCTGCAGGTGCTGGAGGCTTTTCTTTGCGGGCTGCCTGTGGTGACTTCAAACAATACGTCGCTCTCAGAGGTGGCCGGGGACGCGGCCATGCTCATAGACCCTTTTTCCGTGGAGGACATTGTCCGCGGGCTCGATGAGCTTGAAAAGAGCGAGTCAAAAAGGGAGTCCCTGAAGGAAAAGGGGTTTAAGCAGGCGGAAAAATTTTCATGGAAAGAGACTGCGGAAGAAACTCTTAAAATATATGCAAAACTAGCACAATAAAAAAGCAAATATACAAACTTTCCGAAAATTCTTATCAATCATTAAACCCCAGTTAATTTAAATATTACATCATTATGCATATATATCAGAAAACATATGCCCATATCATTTCCTGATATGTTATAATATAAAAACGATAAATAATTGGAGGGTGTTTTCATGGCTAAATTCTTGAGGACAGCGATATTATTATTGGTGTGTGCCATATTTTTTTTCCAGGCATGCAGTTCTAAAAGAAACCTTCCGTCACCTGTATTTCCAACGCCGAGCCTAACATTCACCTCAACCCAGATAACACCGACCTTGACTTTTACAACAAAAACACCTTCGCAAACAAACACCAGAACATTTTCTCCAACCAGCACGATAACCAGGACCTTTACCCCGACTTTTACAGCGACGTTACCGGGAAGGGCGGCGCATACGACCCTGATATACAATAATAAGATATGGATAATAGCGGGATCGAGCAGCGTTGGCGGAGACATGAACGATGTCTGGTATTCGCCTGACGGGGTATCATGGACGCAGGCAACAGGATCCGCGGCATTTTCCGAAAGGTACGGTCACTCCTCAGTGGCATATAACGGCAGGATGTGGATCATGGGAGGATATTCAGGAGCGATAAAGAGGGACATATACAGTTCCACAGATGGAGTGATATGGGCGTTGGAAGCCTCTACTACGTCAGTAGGATACCGGACAAACCACGGCAGTGTGGTATTCAACGGGAAAATGTGGATAATAGCCGGAAATACGACCGGCGGTGTAATGAAAAATGACGTGTGGAGCTCAAGCAATGGAACAACATGGATGCAGGAGACGTCATCAGCCGGGTTCACGCCGAGGGACCTGATAGGATGTGCTGTTTTCAATGGAGAGATATGGGTTGTTGGCGGCAATTTCGGTGGAGGGTCGTACAGCAGCGAAGTGTGGCATTCAACCGATGGAGCGACATGGAGCAGAGCAACGGCGTCGCCCGGATTCAGTCCGAGGTGCGCAATGGGATTGATAAGCGCAAATGGAAGACTATGGGCGGTAGGAGGCGCGGATGCCTCAACACAATATGGAGAGATATGGTCGACGGATAACGGGATAAACTGGGTCCGCGAGACACAGGACGAAGATTTCACAGGAAGGGCGTTTCAGGGGCTAGTTGACCTGAACGGGCAATACTGGATGACAGCCGGATTAAAAGCCGGCGGTGTTTATACAAATGAGGTATTGCAGGTGGATCTGATAACATCAGCGACCGCAACTGTAACACCGACTCCCACTATAACACCGACTCCGTAGGCAGATCCATTCATAAAAGACATAATAAAAATTGAATTAATTCTTTGTTTTGTTAAAATAGATGTATGCATGATATTAAATAACGGCATTGAAAGGTGTAAAATGAAACAGGTAATACAAATAAAAAACAAGAGTACGGTCATACTCATAATCATATTCGCAATTGGAATATTTTTAAGGTTCTTTAAATTGGGCGGCCAGTCTGTCTGGATAGACGAGTTCTGCACGGCGCGGTTTGCCGCAAATAAGGACCTGATCATGGTCTTCTGGGACGTTTTTGCCAAGGACATGCATCCGCCAATGTTTTACATGCTTGAGCATATTTTCTGCGGCATCTTCGGGTACAGCGAGCTCAGTTTAAGGTTCCTGCCGTTTGTTTTCGGCGTCATTTCCATGTTTGTTTTCTACAGATTTGTGAGGGCGTTTTTTAGCGAGGAGACGAGCCTGATTGCCACGGCGCTTTTCTGCCTGAACCCGTATCAGATATATTACGCGCAGGAAGCCAGAAATTATACCATGTTCCTGGTGGTATCCATGCTCATGATGTACTACTTCCTGATGTCGATAAAATACAATTCCTTCATGGCGGGGCCTTTCGTATTCTGGAGCGTGCTGGGAATATATACGCACGCTTTTGCCGTCATACTGCTTTTGGTGATGAATGGAGTGCTTATAATAGGATACAGGGAGGAGATAAGGCTCAACCTGTGGCTTAAAGCGCAGGCAGTAATAGCCGTTTTTCTCCTGCCGATGTTCATGTTCCTGCTTAAAGCCTCTTCCGCGGAGTCATACTACCACAACATGCAGATGTTTTTAGCCCCGTTTTATTCCATGAAAAATTACCTCTTCGGCATGACTTTTGACTGGGGTATTTTCACGGTCATAGCCCTTGTCGCGGCCCTTTACCTTGTCATAATAGGCGCGTTTACTTACAGGCAAAAATCCATAAAAATAACAGGCATAATATTCTGGGTCTCGGCCGGGTTCATGTTGTTTCCGTGGATCATATCGGTTCTGACCGGGAAGTCCATATACTCGGAAAGGACGTTCATACTTGTTTCAGCTCTTATCATCGTGCTGCTTTCCATAGGGATATCATATATGTCTATGCAGGGTAAAACACTGGCCATGACAGTCATGTTCGGGATATACTCGCTGGCTTTATACAATTATTATTTTGTGGAAAAATACCAGAAAGCGGATTATAAAAAGCAGTACACGCAGGTAGCTGAAAATTTCAGGGAAGGGGACGTCATTGTCCACAGCTTCATGGCTTCATACTCGTCATTTGAATTCTACAGCAGGTACATGAGCAACACTAAAATATCCAACAGGCTCATGGGCGAAATACCTGAATTTAAAGGCAGCGGGCTGAGGTTTAAAATAAGGGACATGTGGAGGGCCTTCAAGAATGAAGTGCTGCTGAAGAAATTCGGGATGGATATATACGCGGGTTTTGACAAAAACACGCTGACTTCACAGGACGCCATGGGTCTCCCGGGGAAATACAGGAGGGTATGGTTTGTCAGGGACAACAAGATAGGCATGAAAGAAATATGGCTGCCGATAGGAAATATATGGAATTCAAATTATGATTCAGGGGAGCCGCCTGACATAAATAAACTGCCGTGGGTCAGCAGGTATTATAAGGTATCAAAGAAGGAAAGTTTTTATGCTGATGATATATTTTTGCTGGAGTTAAAATAGCGATGCTCGCGCTTGCGGCAAACATATGTTTTGTCATAAGTTATATTGTTTACATGAAAGCATTCGCGCTGAACAATCCCGGAGGGTTCATATATCCGGTTTATATTCTCCCGGCGGCAGTATATATTTTTTTATCGCTGGCAGCTGCAGGCGTCAGATGCTGGACCAAGGAAGGGTTTTTCAAAATTTTTAAAAAGCTTTCGCCGGCAACATTTTCATTTTTAATACTTTTCCTTGCGCCCGTTGTCATGAAAGTTGTTTTTCCGGACCCGCATAATTTTACTCTGAGGAAGTTTGAACTTTTACTCGGCGCGTCATACGCCACTTTTATCGCTGTCCTAGCCGGCCAGGTTATTTTCATGGTAAATAAGTCCGCGGATTACATGAAAACCACGGAAAAAAAATTGTTTATTTCCATTTTTACTTTCTTCATGGTTTTTTATTTCGGCGTGACCCTGTGGTTTAACTACGCCAACCAGCCGACCGGCGACGAGCCTGTTTACTTGCTTGCGGCGCACAGCATGATCCATGACAGGGACATAGACTTGAAAAATAATTATGAAAACAGGGACTACCTGGGGTTTTATGACAAAGAACTCGCGCCGCAGGAGATAGAAGTCTCCGGGAAACTTTATCCGTACCACCCCATGCTGATATCATTCATCATACAGCCTTTTTACCTTGCAGCAGGCAGATTCGGCGCGACATTATTAACAGACTTTGTTACGGCGCTTTATATGGCAATAATATTCCTGCTGGTCGCGGCTGTTTTTAAGGATAACAGGATTGCCGCGCATACGGCGCTCATTACAGGGCTTTCCATGCCTGTGATAATGTACGCAAACCAGATATGCGCCGAATCCTTAAGCGGGCTTATCGTGGTTTCGGCTTTCTACATGATATTGTATAAAAAGCAGCACCCTGTTTTTGCCTCGATTATCCTGGCTTTGGCGCCGTGGGCGCATGTCCGCAACGGATTTTTGTGGGCGTTTCTGGCAGCCATCTTTGTCTGGGAGAACCGCGCCAGGATAAAGGAAACCGCATTTTTCCTCCTTTTTCAGGCCATTTCCCTGGCGGCCCTGTTTTCCTTTAATTACGCCCATTTCAGGCAGCTGATACCGAGGCAGACCCAGCAGGCTGCGGATATATCAAAGCAGTTTTTAACGGGCATAAACGGGTTTTTGGGGACGCTTCTGGACCAGGAGTTCGGGCTTTTCTTTTACACGCCCGTGTACATGCTTTTCTTAGTCGGCGCCTGGTTTTTATACAGGGAAAGCAAAAAGGTATTCTATTACACGCTGCTTTTAATAGTGCCTTACTACGCGCTTGTTTCCTCGTGGGTCGTATGGAACGGCGGCGGCGGCGCATCTTCGCGGTTCATGGTGGCGGTAATATTCATATTCTCGCTCTTTATCGCGGCGGTTTATAAAGAGGCAAAAGGGAAGATTGAAAAAGCGGTTTTTAAGGCTGCGGCATGCTGGGGGCTGTTTATGACGTACATAATCCTTCTGGTACCGTGGTTCAGGTGGAACAAAGGGAACGGCGTAAACTGGGTCATGAAATTTTTATCCCAGGCAGCGCGGTCTGACATATCGTGGATATTCCCGCAGCTATGGGATGCCGGAAAAATAAGGCCCGGCATAATAGCGGCCTGGTGCGCCGTAATAATATGCGTCAATATATATATCATCGTGAAAAATAAAAAAGCCGCATAAAAAAGCAGGACTAAATGTCAAGTTAAAAAATCAAAAAACAAACAAAATGAATTTATGCAAGTAAATACTATTGACATTTTTTGTTTGAGTATTACAATATTTGTTAGGCAGATATAACTTAGAAGTTAAGGGCGGTGTTCGATGCAGGATGTAAATCTTTCAGCGGCAATGGAAGATTATATAAAAACAATTCTCCAGCTTGAAAACAAAAGCAAAGTAGCGAGAGTTTCAGACATAGGCAGGCACTTAAACGTAAAAAAAGCCAGCGTGGTGGCGGCAGTCACATACCTGAAGAAAAACGAGCTCATAACCCACGAACGCTACGGCTTTATAACATTAACCGAGGCCGGAAAGTCCATCGCGGAAAAAATACTGGCAAAGAACAAGGCGTTATTTGAATTCCTCACAAACGTCTTAAAATCCGACCCGGAAAAAGCAAAAGAGGAATCCTGCGGAATGGAACACCACATGAGCGACGAGACAGCGGCAAAGATGGAAGCCCTGAACAAGCAATACAAGCCCACACCGGAAAAGAAAACAGAAAAGAAACAAACAGGAAAGAAAAAGAAGAAATAAGTTCCAGTGATTAAATCAATACCATTCAAACATCTCCAAATTTCAAACCAAAACCCACACGGCGGCGTGAGCGTCCGCTATTTTTTTGATAATATGTCAAATTTGGCGAGGTTGTCCGGAAAATAATAATATGACACGCGGGAGGTTCAGGGATTACTTTGCGGGTATTCAACCGGGCCGGAGAGATTTCCGGGAGTCTACTTGCAGCGGAAGTTTGAGCCAAAGTTATATCAAAAAAATACCAGCCACTCCCGCCGCCGCAGGTCCATCCGCCTCAACGATAAATACAAGTACCGTAATCGTCTCCCTTTGTTTTAGAAAGGGAGATGAGAGAGGGATTTCTGGAACAAGCACAACTTATTTATAAATGGTACTGCGTATGATGATATCCACCCTGCGGTTTTTCAGCCTGCCTTCTTCCGTGTTATTATCGGCAATGGGCATAAGCTCCCCGTAACCCTCGGTCTTGATCCTTTTTTCATCGTATTCAAGAAGGTTTACCATGAAGAACTTGACAGCGTCGGCCCTCGCTTTTGAAAGTTCGGTGTTGTCCTTATACTTTATGCCCCTGGGCTGTATGTTATCCGTATATCCGGCGACAACTATTTCCGAATCAGGGTGCGCGTCTATGGTCTTTTTCATATCTTTTAAGACAGAGTATGCGGAGATCTTAACGTCCGCCTCGCCAAGGTCAAAAAGCGCGTCTGAGGCGAAGGTAAGCTTTATTTCCTTTAAGAGCACAACCACTGACTGTATCGCTGTCTGCCCGCGGTTGCCCACGGTATCATAGGCGATAAGGCTGTAATGATAAACTTCGCCTGTTTTTACGTATGAGCCGTCGTTGCTTTTGCCGTCCCATATTATGGAGAGCGGAGGTTCGCCGCTGCCCTGTGTGGAGTAAAACACTTTTTTATCGTAATCCCATATTACAAACTGCCACTTCGAAACCTTATTCCTGTCTTGCGCGAAGAAAGTGAATGTGGCGGGTATGATGAGCGAGTCTTTTTGCCCGGGTTTTAACAGCTTCGGGTCGCCGTCCACTTTTGTTACCGGCGGCGTGTTGTCTATCTCAACTGAGACACGGTTTGATTCGGAGGTGCCGTTATCATACTCGGCGGTGATGGAGGCCTGGTAAACAGCGTCAGGGAGGACTCCCGCTTTAGTGTTTCCGCCCCACGGCACAGACTTAGCCGCCTTATCCTGGAGATTAAATGAGGCAAGCGCGGTTTCCTTATCGCCGCCGAATATGGAAAGCTTAAGGGCCTTGAGCTTCTCCGGGTTTTTTAACACGGGTATGAATGAAACAGTATCAAGGAAGTTATCCTTATTGGGCGAGAAAAGGGCCGGGGTAACTTTAAGCTTTACCGCGGGCGAGCCCCAGCTGTAAAGAAGGGAAAACCTGTGCGTGTTGCCGAGCTCATCGTAACGTATGTAAGCGTAATCAATTTCAAAATTATTATACCGGAAACCGGCGCCAAAGGTGGGGTGGTCAAAGCCGCCTGTCTTATAACCGAAGCGCAGAGCCACCATGTCAAAAAGCCAGTATTCAAATCCTATGGAATAAACCGGCGCGTAATCCGCGGGTAGGACCGCCTGCGCCGCGATTAACATGGTGCCGTTCCATATCTGCAGCTGGTCTGAGAGGCCGACCTTTAAAAGTTTCGGCGGCTCAAAACCTATGTCGTGCAGCTTTAAGTCAGAGCCCAGGTTGGTCATATCAATTCCCAGGCGGAGGTAATTGCCGTATGATATCACGCGGTACAGGAAGCCTATCTCGGCGGTAATGTTGGAGCCGTTGAATTTGTCTATGAACTGCGAGGTGTATTTAAGCGAAGCGCCGGCCGAAAAGTTTTCCTTGAGGTCCAGGGCGTAGGCAAGGGTGACTGAAAGGTCAAATGGGGAAAATTTTTCCGTGAACTGGGAGTAGTCAACAGTGTCAAGGTATGCCGGGTCGTATGAAGCAAGAGCGGATGTTTTTGTAAGCTCGTCCACGCGGAACCACGCGAGCGCAAGGCCTATCTTCCCAAAGTCCATCATGGGAAAAGGCGCGACAAGAGATAAGAATTCATAATTAATGTCCTGGAACCAGGCTATATGCGTTAGCTGCGCCTCATAACCCGATATAAGGGTCATACCGGCGGGGTTGTAATAAAGTCCGTATGTGCCGTCGGACACGGCCGTAAAAGCCTCACCCATGGCCGCGGCCCTGGCAAAAGGGGGTATCTTGCTGAAATTTTCGCTTGTTGTGCCGACAAGCTCGGCGCCGGCAAACGAAAAGCCGCTTAAAAAGCATATGAATACCGCGGAAAACATGAACTTTTTCAACATTCACCCCGTAATTTTTACTTTTTTAATTTTAAGCCATATGTTTTAAAATAGCAACTATTAAATATATCGGAAAAAACAACCGTAAATTCACCTTTTTTTTACCTGACAACAGCCAGTTTCTGAAATACCTCGCCCATTATTTGGAAGTAGAACTGAAGACGCTGTCTTAGCAATACCCCGACCGCATAGGAAGCGTATATATGGTCTGTGATGAGAAAGGACAGGTGCTGGAGAGGGAAACAGATGATGAGTTCGGGAAAAGGACAGGAAACGGCATAAGCAAATTCGGCCTGTCCTCAAACATGTACGACCCCGACACCGGGCTTTACTACTTTGCCGCAAGGTGGTATGATGCAAATACGGGGAGATTTATTGAAAACGATCCTGTGTTGGAAGGAAATAACATAATTAATACGTATGAGTATTGCGCAAACAATCCCACAAATCTAATAGATAGGTATGGAGAGGATTATGTTGATTCTGATGGATGGACTCATATTGAGGCAGATTGTGAGGAAATGAGATCTGAGGAGGAAGCTACTTCAAATAATGATGTTGATTATGAAGTTGATGAAGAAAACGATTGGAGAAATCCAAAATCAACGAATATGTATGATGACCCGAATAATGATAATTATGGAAATCCTTATAATACTTCTTGTCCCAACGAAGCTGAGATTGAGTATATAAATGGTGATGATAAAGTAATTAGTGACAACAATTACTTAGAAACAACAGACAATGACTTTTTCTCTTCGGACTTTTACGATAATTCTTGTTTGATATTTGATGCGGTTTTAATGACACAACCATTAGTTAAACAAGAATTTGATCCATTTGACATGAGTGACGGAAAGCTTAAAACATACCTGATCGGAGCTGGAAGTTTATTGCTTAAAACCAATATACCGGGATTGCCAGGATTCCTTGCAAAGGGGACAGGACTTATTTTAATAGAACAAGGTGGTTATTTAGCTTTAACGGATATTATTGAAGGCTGGAGATGATTTGAGTTGAACAAACCTAAAAAAAACGAAAAGGCAATATTAAAATTTATTGTATATAGTTGTGTGTTAATAAGCTGTGTTGTATTATCATTGTTATTGGAAAAAGTTGGATTTAAAAAATATATTTCTTATTTAATTTCCACATACCTTATGTTTGTTATATTAATTCCGTTTTTTGTTGAGGATGCTTACTCTGTTTTGGGGGATAAAAATAAAATACGGCGATATGCAAGAATTATTATAAGCATAATAATTACATCCGCGGTGTTTTTTTTGTTTTTAATTTTTAACAACGACCTAATAGAGGAATCAAAAAAATTTATCAAGTATAGGGAGTTTTTTCAGATGGCATTTAAAATCGGAATAATAACATGCATATTTGGTATGTCGCTAAGTGTGTTGTTAATAGATTGTATGTCAACAGTTTTAAGGAAACGGAAGGGCACAAATACTTAAATCTAACTCGTGCGTTAATACTCAGTTTCAAAGAAACGCAACCAAATAAATTACGAGAAATATAATTATATATATAAATAAGATTAGAAATGTTTTTAATCCTTGCTTGACAAAACTCCTTTCCATTATATAATCTTTAGGAATTGTATGACCACTCAGGAAAAAAACATGGAGCCAAAGCATTGACAAACAGCAATATTAATGAACTTATGAATAAAGAACAGCTTGAGGCTGTAAAGCACAAGGACGGGCCCATACTGATTCTTGCCGGCGCCGGAAGCGGGAAGACAAGGGTTATCCTAGCCGTCAATTATCATAACTGCTAACCCATTGAAATAGGTTGACATTTTACCTCTGGAAATTCAACGAAAGAGGAGGTAAAATATATGTGGTTCATGAAGAAAAAGAAAGAAAAGGGAAAGAGAAAATACACAAAAAGCGACTCCGCCGGTAAAATCTACTCAAAAGAAGAAAAACTAAAACTGCTAAAAGAATTTGAACAGATAGGTGCGCCTATTACTATGTTCTGTAAGTGGTATGGAATGGGCGTCGGTACTTTTAAAAGCTGGCAAGAAAGGTACAAAACAGGCGGTGAAGAGGGGCTGGAAGATAACCGCGGCGGCAAAGTAGCGCAGGAAGTACCGGAAGCGGTAAAAGCGGAAATAGTCAAATTAAAGCTGGAAAATCCCGGAATTGGAGTTAAGAAAATCGGGGATTATTTGATGCGCAATAAGTTCGTAAAAGTATGCCGCGACGGTATTGAAAAAGTCCTCCGAACCGACCCTCAGACAGCAACAATGGTACAGGAAAAAAGCCTGCGGCATGGAAATAGTCAAAAGGAACCGCAGCGTTTTGAAAGAAGCAAACCCGGCGACATGTACCAGATGGATATAATGACATTTATGCTGCAGGGGCTGTACCGGATATATGTAATAGCATGTCTGGATGATTATTCGCGGTTTGTCGTCAGTATAGGGGTATTTCGGAACCAAACCAGCGACAGGGTCCTGGATGTGCTAAAAAACGCGATAGAAAAGTACGGCATGCCAAAAGAAGTGCTTACTGATAACGGCAGGCAGTTTGCCAGTTGGAGGGGGAAAAGCACATTTCAAAAATTCCTTACAAGAAGCGGAATAAGCCATTTGAGAAGCCGGCCGTATCATCCCCAAACCTGCGGAAAAGTTGAATCGCTCTGGCGGAATATGTACCAGGAATTACTAAGTAAAGAGCCGATATCCAGCTTTGAAGACGCGCAGGAAAAGATAGGAAAATGGGTGGAATGGTATAACTTCAAAAGGCCGCATCAGGGGATTGATGGGTTACTGCCTGCTGACAGGTTTTTCAGCGTTGAAAAGTCGGTGCGTGAAGTTATGGAAAAAGGGGCAGGAATGGTAAAAGACGCGCTAATTGTTGACCCGAGAAAATTAAAAGAGCCTATGTATTTAATCGGAAAAATAGGCGGAAAAGAAATACGGGTAATAGCAAAAGAAGGAAGTGTTATGGTTGAGGGGTTAGATGCAGTGGAGGAAAAAAAGGAAAATAAAGAAAATAAGGGGGTAATTGAAAATGGAACAGGAGAAAATTCAGCAGGAAATGATGGAACAGAAATCCACGAAGTACTACAGGGAAATCCCATACGAGGTGAAGTTTCAGGCAGTACTGAAAGTAATGGCAAAGGAAAAGAAGGTGAAACAGGTCTGCGAGGAGATGGATATATCGAGGGAGACGTTCCGGGAGTGGAAGAAAATAGCGCTGGAAGGGATAGCCAGGGCGTTCCTGAAGACGGAGAAGAGAGGCAGGAAGCCGAAGAACTACGTGAAGGAAGAGGATCTGAGGGAAACAGTGACAAAGGCGCAGGAAGAACAGCGGAAGCTGGAGGAAAAGATCCGGATACTGGAGGAAGAAAAGAAAAAGGCGACACAGGAACTGCAGATAGCCAGGAAAGCAACGAGCTTCTTTGAAAAAAACGATGAAGACGGCGCAAAAAAAAACGCCAATATGCGGAAAGTGTTAAAAGAAATATACTCAGAAGTGCCGAAGAAACCGTACAAAACGGAGGAAGTATAAAGGCGTATTTTGATTCAATCGGGGTTCCAAGGGAGTATTATTATGCGTGGAAAAAGAAAGATACCCTGGAACCCCAAAAGACAGGGCCGAAACATGCGCCGTGGGCCTTGTCTGGTGAAACAATACTCCGGGTGCTGGAATTAAAACGGAGGTTTTCGGAAATATCAACTAATTATGTTTTGGCAATAAAAGCGGGTATATCGCCAAGCAGCGTTGCAAAAATAGTTTATGAGTATTTTGGGCCCAGGAAAAAGCAAAAAGCGGGAAAGAAAGAGTACAAGTCAGTTGAATGGCTAAAAAAGCATGTCAGCTGGGCGCTAGATACGATTAAAATACGCTGCGAAGAAGGGTATGTGTATGTTCAGCTGGTATTTGAGGAGTACTCAAGGTGTGTGCTTGGTTGGATTATGAGTTATTCAAATACCGGTGAAAAGGCGAAAATCCTGCTTGAACGCGTGATGAACGAGCAGGGAATAAAACCGCTTGTGGTTAAAACTGACAGGGGTTCTGAGTTTCAGAACGAAGTATTAATAAGTTATTTGAAAGAAAAAGAGATTCTCACGATGCCCAGCCCCGGGCATTATCCGCTTTTCAACGGGAAACTGGAGCGCGAAAATCAGATATTTGAGAAATATCTGAAAACTGAAAAAGGAGGGTTAAATTACGAAAAAGTATACGCCAAATTTGAAAGAGCGATTTATGAGATTAATCACGAAATGCCGCGGCGTATATTTGACGGCAAAACAAGCGCTGAAGTTTTCAAAAACGGAGAAATATACAAAAACGAAGAAAAGCATGAGCTAATTAAAAAAGCTGAAAATGCGATTGCGGAAATTGAAAAACAGAAAATACCGGGACTGGATAAACTTGACGTTGTGAGGAAGGCCGTGGTAAAATCAGTTGTAGATATGGGGTTGTGTTTGATCAAATCCGGAGAACAAAATGTCAACCAATTTGCGGGGTAAAAAGTGACAATAATTGACAGGCAGGACAAGAAATTGATCCTGTGCTGAATGAAAATAATATAATAAATAGTTATGAGTATTGTAACAACAATCCTTTAGGATTAACTGATAAATATGGGGAAGCATATGATGAGAATGGGCGTTATTATATAAATGTTGCTGCTGGGGAATATAATTCAGACTCATATGGAATAAATACATTAGAACCAGGAAGTGATGCTTATAAAGAAGCGCTAAAAGCAATGAAGGCTCATTTAGATGCTGATTTTGAAGAACAAAGTAAAGAAAATGGAAGCAAAGTTAAGGAAAATTACGAAGATGGGGATAAAGGATTAGCTACAGAAAATTATAGTCGAGAATTTGTTGAGGAAAGTTCATTCGGAACGATATTAATTTCATACTCACTTGAAAAAAGCGCACATTTGATTAAAAAAGCGAATTTTCTTAAACTTAGTAGAATTTTTAAATTAGAAGGTGGAATATTTGAAGCCATTTCACTTGATTCAAATTTAAAATATATACAAGAAAGTGAAAAAGATCCTAAAAAAGCACTTTATAAAATGAGTTATGAATGTACAGTTTCAGTTGCTATGGTTGTAACGTCTTTATTTGCACCAGAAATTCCGCTTAGTATCGCATTAATAAATCATTTTATAATTAAACCTATATGTATAGAAGGAAAGTAAATGAGTATGATTAAAAAATACAAGTATGATTTATATAGGTACAAATATTTAATGTTAATGGTATTATTTGCTGTATTTATATTAGTTTTTGAAATATTAATATTTGGTATAGATAATGCGGTTAGAGATAAGTCAGGATTCGGTATGGCTGTGGCAAGTATTATAATTATGATTTATGACGGGAAGTTTTTAAGACGGGTTGGAAGGGAATGGATAGAAATGGAAGAGGATAGGTTTACAATTGTACAGTTGTTATTTAGTGGAAAAACTTTACGAAATGAGATTCAATACAATAAAATTTATGGAATTATGCTTTCGGATATGTTTGATTCATATGGTTTAGAAATTTTATACAAAAACAACGACAAGGAAAACTTACAAATAAGCGGTCTATTCAACAGCAACTTTTTCTTTTTTGAAGTATTAAATAAATGCAAAGCACATATAATGGAAAATAACAGAATAATTAATAAATTGAAAAAGCTTGAAATGCTAAGAGATAACTTTGATAAAGCAGTTTCAAGAAGAAAAAACTATAAAATATTTTTTCGAATAATTATGGTTTTTGTTTTTCTTGTTTTTTTTATGTTGGCAAATGTTGAAGAAATATTTGGAAGTTGTATCAATAATAATGCAAAAATATTATTGAGTTTAAGATTGTTATTTGCGTTTTTTGTAATTGTATTTGTGCCCATTAAAAAATTCCCATTTGATCTTGATTAATCGGGAAAACAACCGGAAATGAAGATAACATCAAGTATTTTTCGCACATTAAGTGCGATTAATAACAACACAACATCGTGCCTTGACAATAGACAATGGCAGAAAAACACCCTTATAAATAAAGCACAATGTGCAAATGCATGTAAAACTTACAAAATTGGAATAAAATTATTCTTCTTATACCCGCCGAACACCGCAAGCCAACAAACCCAACACTGTGCCTTGATTCAAGACATTATCAAAATAAACCCTAATAAAATATAATGATATTATTATTTGTTGTCAAATAAAGCGATTATTATCACATCCTTGCGGACATCCGGTCTGAGATTCTTCCTGGTTTATGACTTATATTTGGTTTTACTACCCCCTTTCCCTATTATAAAACACCGTTGACAAAGTAAAAAAACAGGTATAAAATGGATTTTGTTGTTGTTTTAAAAGGAATTTGGCGTGAAAAGAACCCGTGCCGCTGGTTTTAGCCATGGGGGTTATTTAAGGCGGCGCGCCGGCTTACCGGCGGGGTTAAACTATCTGCATAGAGGTGACGGCAATGGCTTTAGACGACATGTCAATGTTAAGGGATTCATTAAAACAGGTCGATTTTTTTTACTCGCTGAATATTTCCGACCTTGACGCGCTTATAAAATCCCTGAAAAAAAGGATGGCAAAAAAGGGCGAAGTCATAATCAAACAGGGCGAGATTGGCGATAAATTTTTCTTGATCGGCGCCGGCGCATTCGCCGTAACAATAAACAACAAAAAAGTGGCGGAACTCGGGCAGGGGGCTTTCTTCGGGGAAATGGCGCTTGTCACCGACCTTCCAAGGACCGCGACAGTCACCACCGTGGAATCCGGGGAACTTTTCATACTTTATAAAAAGGACTTTAAAAAAATACTTCTTTCCAACCCGAAAATCGCCGCGATAATAAACGAAGTTCTCGCTAAAAGACGCGCAAAAAAATAATACAGACTAAAATTCTTTTCTTATAAAATGGAAGGAGAAAGAAAAAATGGAAGCAACGCAGGTAAAAGAGGGAGAAGCAATAAATCACATTTTTGAAGGGCTGGACCCTGCCGTTAGAGAAAGCGTGATGACCGCGCTGGAATTTTTCGGCAAGGAAAAATCAGACAATGGAAACAAGATAGAGGATGTGGTAAAGGTAAACAAGCTCAGGAACGCGTACAACACCCTTGTGACGGCCCTGATAAACGAAAAAATGAACACCATGAACAAACATCAGGAACTTTTCATGTGCACCGGCGCCATAGCGGACACTGTGGACTTTAACGGCAATAAGGTAACGCTCATGGACCCGGCCGTTTACGCGCAGCTCTTCGCGGATTTCTGGAAAAAAGAGGAAAACAGCCCGTTCGCGAACATAGTTTATTCCGTTACCGACAAGATGAAAGCCATAGCGGAAGGAAAGATAGAGCTCATAGACACCTCGGGAAAAAGAAAATCCAAAAAGCTTGAAGACAAGGTTGACCCGAAGAAACTCAAAGCCGCGCTTGAATGGAAGAAAAACGACAGTTTAAAGATAGCCGCGAACACCATAAGGACGCTGGGTTCATATTTCGACAAAATAAGCCAGATAGACGCCATAAAGCTGAAAAATCTAAAGCTCAATTATGACGGCCTTAACACATACCTGGGGATACTCGGCAAGGGAAACAAGCTTGCGCCCGAGGAAAAGAAAATGAAAGACCTGCTCGCGGCAAGGACCGACATGATGGCAAAAATGCTCTCGGACTTCACAAAGCTTTACGCCGAGGCTTTCGCCAGGTCGCAGGAATGCGTGGACCAGATAAAGGAAAAGATAGACGACATAAAGCAGAAGGAACTGGAGATAATGAAGGCTTCATCGGCTGTCGCGGCCGAGGATAACAGCGCCGTGGATTCCTTTACATCGGAGCATACGGACCTTATAAAACGGGACGTATCCATAATCAACAGCTTCATAGTAAGCGCTTCGGAAAAGTCAGGAAACAGGGTGCCCTATTCAGGGGCCAGGATACTTTTAAACTCGCAGATACCGGATCTTGCGCGCGCGAATGATTCCTATTTCTGCACGCCGGGCGCGGTAATGGAATCGCTTAAAAAACTTCTTGCCATACACACGAACGCCTTCCCTAAAGATGAGGATGGCAACTGGCTTATACCGCCCATCCTAATAGAACCCATCAGGAATTACGTTGATTTCCTTGAAGACAGGTTTATCATGGGTTTTGTCACCGGCGAGCCGGGCAAAAAAGGCGCTAAAGTTTCATTTTCACCGATTGATTTTCAGGTCATGAAAGCCATCGGCATGTACCTTGCCAAGGACGCAATATTTGATTACCGCGGCGAAATAAATGAAGGCACGTTCATGGGAGACTATACCGGAAAAATTGAAAAGACGGCACAGGTAAAGTGGACCGGCCAGGACAAGAAAATGAACATGGTCATATCATCGGAACTTGTCGACGCGGCTTCGCGCGACGACGCGGTCGCCAATTACATGGACTTTGTGTTCAACTGCTTAAACGGCCTCGGGCCGCCGCCTAAGATGTCAAAAAGGCGCATAAACATACTTTTAAGGTACGCTACCATTTATTCGATAGAGAATAACGTAAAGCTGCTGCTTCAGTACGTGGCGCAGTCAGAACCCACGGAAGTGCGGGACACTATCATGAAGTACACCAACAGAAGCGCGGAAGCCGGCAGGGAAATGGTAAAAAAGATAGTAAAGGAAGACGCCGTGATACAAAGGGTGCTGGGCAATAACCCTGACATGGTGTGCGCTAAAATTTTCGTTTAGCGAAAATTTTAGGAGGCAAGAGTCAGGAGACAAGAGACAGAAGTAAAGATAAAACCAGAAGAAAGAATAAAATAGAAACAAACAAAAGCGGGCGAAAGCCCGCTTTTGTGTTTTATGAATTATTACTTACCATGTAGGGGCCGCCCCATGTGGCGGCCCGCACGCTGGAACCCGGAAAAATATTACACATAGCCCATTGTACGGCGGCGTGAGCGTCTGCTGTTTTTTTGATACATGTTTAATTGGGCGAGGTTATCCGGAAGTTGATAATATAACACGCGTGAGGTTCAGAGGGTTACTTTGAGGGTGTGCGGACGTGCCGGAGAGATTTGCGGGAGATATTTTGAAGCAGTAGTTTGAGCCTGTGCTATATCAAAAAAACACCAGCCACTCCCGCCGCCGGCAGCGTTGCGGTTATTTTTGCCATATCCTGTCCACTTTTGACCTTACCTTCAACCCACATCCCATAGCCGTCGGTGTGAGCGTCTGCTGTTTTTTTGATACGGGTTTAATTGGGCGAGGTTATCCAAAAGTGGGGAATATAACACGCGTGAGGTTCAGAGGGTTACTTTGAGAGTATCCGCACGTGCCGGAGAAAATGTCGCGAGTTTACTTGAAGCAGCAGTTTGAGCCTGTGCTGTATCAAAAAACACCAGCCACTCCCGCCGCCGGCAGCGCCACCACCCACTACCCACCAAACTTAATATAAACCCCCAGCATCACCATAAATAATGAAAGCAAGGTATAAAGCAGCGTCTTCTTACGGTTGTCGGGGATTTTTATGAAGACTATTGCCGCCGATATCAGGGCCGCGGCGATTGCCGGGAAAAATAGCGAAGGAACCCGCGCCGCCACAGGAATCATCAGGCATGAAAGCATCATAAGCGAAGCGTGGGCGGATTTTGGAAGTATGCCTGGTTTTAATGACGCAAACAGGCACAGTGGAATTATCGAGGCAGCCAGCTGCAGGTTCAGCGATAAAAATGAGGCGCCGGCGACGGACGCGTAGCCTGATAAAAAAACGCAGGGGAAAATCAGGGCAAAAAACAGGGGTTCAAAACCCTTAAAGCGCGAAAGCTTAAACGGAGCGGAGTAAAAAAGATAAACAAGGCTCATGATAAAAACATATACGAGGAAGACCCTGAATGAAAGCGCAACGAACAGGAATCCGGCAAGGGCCGGGATAAAAGAAGCGGAAAACCCGCCAGCCTGTTTTGAAAAAGATTCCACAAAAAACCCGACAAGCAGGGCGCCGAGCAGGCCTGCCGCAAGGTACGCCGGGTCAAAGGGATAGGATAAGAAAGGAAGCTCAAGGCCGCCTTTATATTGAAGCGCTCCGGCAAGATAAAGCGCGGGGAAAGCCAGGGCAAAAGGCGAAAAAAGCGAAGATATGGTTTTTTTAAATTCAGCCGCGCCTTTGTGAAGGTATAAAACCGCCGTTAATACAGGGACAAGAAGAAAAATAATCATAAGGGAAACCCTGCCAAAAAAGTCCGGGCCGTATGAAACTCCGAAGAAAAATGTCTTTATGAAGCTGTCGCTGCTGGGCATGTTAAAGGGAAGCGCGGGCAGGAGTATGAAAACCGGGAAAGCCATGGAAGAGACTGCCAGAAAATAAAGCGCCAGCGCCGCGGATGATGATTTTAACAGCGATCTTGTTTTGATAAAAACATAGGCGGCGCAGAAAATAAAGGCGGCAAAAACCTCAAATCTGATGCCGGCGCATACGCCCGCGTCCTTAAAAGGGACAAAAAAGAAGGCCAGGGCGTTCAGATAGTCCTTAAAGGTATAAAGATATTCAATGGAGCAGCCGGATGGGTAATAGGCGAAAAAATCAAAGAAGGGGACAATTGCAATCCATACGTAGAAAAAAAGAATGACTTTCATGACAGCGGCTATTTTTTGGCCTGTGGCGGCGCGTACGGCAAGGGCAATGGCAGCCAGAAGGGTTATCCACTCCAGGTTAAAGAGCACGCCCATCTGCATGAATGTCGTATCTATGGACGCGGGGTGTGTTCCGATGGAGCGGGATTTTTCAAGGGCTCCTTCCATAAAATTCCTTATGAATGAAATGCATAAAAACACAGCCATGTAGGCCGCGGGCGTTATGGGGTAGTTTTCAGCGTATGAAAAAAGTTTTTCAACCCCGGTGTTTCCTTTTTTTTCCTTCATTTTGTCACTTCCCCGAAATACATTATCTGCCCCTTGAATGAGTTTTTTACCACTGAAGGGTCGGCTTTGATGGCGGCCTGCAGGAATTTAACAGCTTCATTTTCCTTTTTAAGGGCCATCAGCGACCTGTACATCATGTAATGAGCCTGCGCGAACGCCGGGAAATAAAATATGGCTTTCTCATAGTACGCAACGGCATCCTCAGGCCTGTTAAGCATAAAAAGCATGTTTCCCATATTATATATCATGTCGGAGGAATAGGGCATTATTTTTGAGGCCAACGCGTACATGTCAAAGGCCTCGTTTAACGCCTTATACCTGGCAAGGTAATCCGCGAAGGCCGCATAAGCGTAAAAACCGGACGGGTCAAGCTTTATGGCTTTTTTATAGTAAACATCCGCGTAGGGGCTATCCTGCGCGTCCAGGGCCTGCGCGTATTTAAGGGAAAAATTTGACACAAGAGGGCCCGCTCCGCGGAAAGCGCAAAAACCGGTTATGGTCAGTATGACGATAACAGCCGCGGCAGTTACAGCGCGGGGCAGTATTATGATTTTTTCAGTGAACTTTAGGGTGATGGAGGCCGTAATGCCGCAGACGGCGAAAAGCAGCAGCGCGGAGGGCATGGAAAAAAGGGGAAAATTGAAAAATGATTCACACATGAAAAAAAGAATGGAGCACGCGCCCGCGGAGGAAATAATAAGGCTGTCCTTATCCATGTACGGCGCCGCTTTTTCAGCGCCTGCCATTACGGAGAATATAAAGGCAAGGTATAGCAGCAGCCCCACGGCGCCTGTCTCAGCCAGGAGCTGGGCGTAGTCGTTGTGGGAGTAGGAAGTGCTGACATAATCAAATCCGGGGTTGTTCTTTATTTCCTTTGCCTGCATGGCCGGATGCAGCAGCCTGACCGCGCCCGCGCCGGCGCCCGCGGCAGGGGATGTTTTAAAAATTTCAGCGGCTGTTTTTACCATCAATATCCTGTTCTTAATTTCCGGGTTTGAGGAGGAGATGAGAAATTTTGCCCTGGATACGGCTGACTGCAGGGAAGAGGAAAACCCAGGCAGTAAAATTGCGACGGCAAGAAAAGAGGCCAGAATAATACCGGCTGTTTTTAAGCCTGGGCCGTTCTTATATCCCGAACGCGCGTAATAGTATATGAACACCGCCAACGATACCGCAGAGGAAATGGCTGCGCCCCTTGAAGAGCACACGATGAGCACCGCCGGAAAAAGGACAACATTCACAAGCGAAAAAATCCTGTGCCTGCCGGGTATTATCAGGCCGGCAAGCATGAAAGGGAGCAGCCCGGCGCAGAATTCGGCGAAAAAAATAGGGTTGCCGAAAAACGAGTACGGCCTTGACTGCCCTCCAAAGGAAAACTGCCACAGGCCGTATGCCATGGCTGTGAGGGCCGTCAGGTTTAAGGCAAGCAGGAGACTGCGGATATGGGGAGGTTTCAGGTAAAAAACAAAGAACGCTGCCGGGGCTAAAAACAAAAGCCCCTGAAAAAGCGGCGGGTTATTGCGCGAAGAAATAAGGGAGAATGAGAACCATAAAAAAAGCAGGAACGCGGCCGCAAGGGAAAAGGAAAACATGGGTTTGCTGCCGGAGATAAGGTAAATAATCAGAAAAAAAACCAGCCCGAGGGCCAGAGCCGCGGTTTTTGCCAGCTGAAACGAATCATACAAATTGGATGAAAAGAAAAGCATTGATAGAATAAAAAAAAGCGGCGAAAGTTTTAAGGCCTTATTCAGCATGGCTGCCATTTATCAGAAGGAAGCGGGATAAACCGGGTTCGGAGTGGGTATAAGGAAAGTAAATTCGCTGAAAGAGACCACTTCAACCGAGCCGCCCTGCATGCCGAAAGAATTAAAATCCCTGTTATAGTAAACATAAAGAAGGGAATTGTCATATGTGGTGGCTGTTTCGCCTTCCATGCTGAGTTTTCCAAGAGGATCCAGGTAAATGGCGCCGTAGATACACACGTTGGAAACAGGAGCGCCGGCTGTGCGCGGGCCGCCTATGCGCAGTTCGCCGCCCATATATATGGTGCCGTAGTGTTTGACATTTTCAAGGCGTGAAAGGGAGTCGTCCGCAAAGTTCCTGACATAATGGGCTCCGTCGTTATTTTGAGGGTAGTAATTATTATCAGGGTGCTTTACGTTCCAGATATCGTCCGCTGTGGTGCCTGACCCGAAGCCGTAGCCCCAGATAAAACCGCCCGGCGCCGCTATTTTATCAGGCCTGTCGCCGATAAGCATGAGCGGCCCCTGAACAACAAGGGTCCCTGCTGTCATATACTGGTTTGTGTCGCTGACATAGAAACGCAGTGCTTTATCAGTGGCGTAGTTCGCGGTTATGTTGACGCTGCCTGCGTATGTGTTGCATGGCGTTGTCCTTACAGGCAGGCCGTCTGTGGTGTCTATGAAGAGTACTGAGGCGATATTGCGCAGTTTTCCCATGATGTTCACGACATTTGCCTGAGTTACGTCATTTGTCATGGTGCCGGCAGTGACAACGTCGTGAAGACCGTCGTTTATGTAGTACGGATTCGCGCCAATGCCGGGGATAGTCGGGGGCCCGTAATAGGAACCCTGCAGTTTTGCCTGCATCCTGTATGAATCATAATCCACTTCAGGTGCCTGCGCGAATTCCGAGTAAGGGTGGCAGTGCGCGGTCGGGCTCATGTCGTCATAAGTGGTGGCAAAAATGTATGTGCCGGTCCTGCCTGTGCCGTAACCCACGGTGGTGAAGATGTCGTTATTTGAATAAACTTTAGGCAGCCACTGCGCGCGGTAGCCGGCCACCTGTTTGGTGACGTTTACAAGGGGAATCCTGCAGTAGCCTGTATTTGTATTCGCGGAGAAAATATCGCCCCAGTAAAAATTAGGGTCGTCCGCTTTTGCCGTAGTGCATGGAAGAGCTATCTTGCCCTTGGACACAAGAGGGCCGCCAAAGGACATGCGCTGGATAACGGCATAATAGGCGCCGGTGCAGTTTAAGGTGGATGTCTTGACCTTTATACCTATGGTTTTAAACTCGGTTTTAGCCTGCCTTGTGGACGGGTCTGTAAGGGTGGTAAAAAACAAGTTTCCCGGGGTCACATGGACCGCGTAATTGCCGAGGTCGGATGTAAACTCATGGGTGTAACCGTAAAAAGTGGCAGGCGGATTTGTCCACAGATCCTCCTGCTGGAGTTTGTACATGACATGCTCCAGGGCCAGCGTAGCTAGCTCCTGTTTTTGCGTGATGCAGCTGGATTTGACCATGAATTTTGACTCATAAACCAGCAGGTTTAACAGTGCTGTAGCGAGAATGCCCAAAAGCGAGGCAAGCACCAGTATGACGGGCAGGGACTGTCCTTTTGTTTTTTTTAGTTTTCTTAATATGTTTTTTTGTTTCTTTACCTTTTTTTTATTCATTTTTCTGCCTCTCATGAGCCAAACTCTAATTGTAGTAATATCCGGCTGAATGCATATGTTTTACTATGACGGATTCTTTAATATATACGCTAACAGGAGGCCTGTTCTGCCAGGCCTTTTTTGAGAACCTGGCGCCGACCACGACGACGTTGCCTTTTTTAGAGTCAAGGAAGGAGAACATGATGGACTCTACGTTTGCCGATATGGTAAGCGTCTTATATGTCGTGTTTGCGGTAACCTCCGCCTTATCCGTCCAGTCAGTACCGGGCGCGACAACGGGAAAAACGCTTAAAAGGTTGGTGCCTTTCTGAAAAAGTTCAACCGGCGCGCCTGTGGCGCCTACGGTGATGGGATCTGTGGCTCCGCCGCAGCCGCAGCGGGTCTGCACGGTTTCGATAAACACGGACTCCATAAGCACTGCCGAGATGTAACTGTTGGCAGGCTGGCTGCTGTTAAAACGGGATATGGATATGGTGGCGCCCTGGCACTGCTGTATCATTTTCCTTACCGCCATCATGGCCACCCTGGCCTCGGCTGTAAGGGAGAGCCTGGCAGTGCCCATGTTCCACATCATCAGTCCGTCCCTGAAAAGGCCGAGCAGACCGACGCCGACTATGGATAAAATGGCCACGGAAAGCATGAGCTCAAGCAGCGTAAAGCCTTTTTTCTTTTTTATCAGATTCATAAGTCCGCCTTATTAGTATGGAGTCCAGGCTGATAAGTTTCCGGTGATATCCTGGCCCGAGCTTCCAGGCGCTATGCCTGTAATTTTTTTATAGTAATTTGTGACCGTCCTTGGATTGGTGGTGTAATTAATAATGGAGTAATAGGCGTATATGTCGTAATTAACGCCGGTGGGGACGTCGATGGAGTATGAGGCGTCGCGCTGGCTGATAAAACCGTATATGGGGTATGTCATCCTGTTGCGGCCTGTAAAAGACTGGAGCAGTGGGTTAGTGCTGGTTTTTATGTAATCCTGGGCATGATAGGTGACGGAAGACGGGTAAGCCAGGACCATGACGCCGTCAGGTATGTCCGCGCCGTTTAACTGGATCTTTCCTTTTATTAAATCTGTGGTCTGCTTTATCTTGAAGTTCTTATTGGTGACTGTGCCGCCGTGAATGATGGATACCGGCTTGTAATAACCTGCCGAGGGGAAAGAGCATGTGTACCCTGAAGATGTAAGGTTTATGTAAACCTTATAATTCGCGGCAACGGGGATGTCCTTAATCAGATAGTTTCCGTCAACGTCAGAGGTACCTGTTTTTATAACGGTATTGGAGCTGTCAAGGATCTGTATCTCCCTGCCTGCCACGGGCGAGCCGTCGGAATAATCAGTGACAACGCCTGAGAGGTCGCCCACCCTGTACATGTAGATATTCGGGGCTGTATTAATGCCGTTTACGACGGTTATGTTAATGTTGTTTTGTATGACATAACCCGGCGCTGCCGCATAGAGAGTCCAGGTGCCTGTATCAGCCGGGTTTATGGTGTAAGCGCCGCCGCCGGAAGTGGTGGGCGATACTGCCGTGGGGTCGGACAGATAAACGTCCACCCCGACTAATGGCAGGGAAGTATTCTGCGCGTCATATACAAAGCCGTTTATGGTAGGTATGCCGGAAGTTTCCTCAAGCATTATATCCAGGTAAGTGGTAACGCTTGCCGCGACAGGCACGCCTGTCATGAGCTTGTAGTATGAGCGGCCGGCGTAGGCAAAAGAAGCTGACACTGAAGTAAACCCCGTGGCAGGGTTTATATCCGTTATCTGGTAGTAACAACCTGACGTGGTGGTCTGAAGGGAAAGGCCGTCCAGGGCTTTTACAATGGCGCCGTTAGCGCACGGAATGGGCGTTGCCGTCGGTGTGGAGTTTGGAGTGGGCGTAAACGTATTTGTGTTTACCGGAGTCGGCGTAAACTGGCAGTAATCAACCTCAAGCCACATGGCGTCCATGTAAGCTCCGCTCCATGATGTGAGATTTTTTGTGCGCACAGCAGCGCCCAGTGCGTTTACTTTTGCCCAGTCCCATGTGGTATAAAGGCTTGTTATGTTTATGGACTGCACAGCGGCAGCGTTCGCGAATGTAATTCCGGCGAAACTTGTGGTAATTGTGCCGGTCCATCCATTTGGCGAAGGGCAGCAGGTATTAGCCCAGCTGGTGCCGCTGTTATTTGTTATCTGCAGATTGGACACCCTGGTGCCCGGGTTAAACAGAAGGTACCGTATTTGCGTGTATGCCTTTACCTCGACGTTTGAAATAACAACATTTGCTATGGTAGTGTCATCAAAGTTAGTATAGATGAGTTTGTCATTTGTGGAAGACTCGCTTGCCCAGCGGCTATCCTGGTACGTTATTTCGTCATGGTTGTCCCAGTCAGATACTTTTGACCCCATGATGCCCGTGGCCATAAGCACGGCAGTGTTGCACACCGCGGTAGGCGCTGCTGTGGCTACGGTGGCAAGAGGCGTCGGCGTCGCGGACGGGGTAATGACAATGCCGATGTAAACATTTCCTGTGACAGACGCGCCGTCAACGGCGGCGCAGTTAAAATTAACCCCGGTTATTGTCTGCGCGGTGCTGGATATAACAAGGGGGTTGGAAGCGTAATATGTATCGGCAAAGCCGACGCCGGCCGCGTGGAGTATGAACGAGCCGGGCATGACATTTTCAATAGTATAATTCCCGTTTGCGTCGTACTGCAGCGAAGTGTACTCAGGGAAGCCGACTACATACACAGTGGCGTTTGAACCCACGCCGGGCGCCACAGGAGTGCCGCTGGGGAGTATTTTATATATTCTGCCGGAAACAGAGGAGCCTTTCAGGCCGATTTCCCTGTTTGCAAGAAGTCCGGTTGCCCTGGTGGTTTTTGTAACTCCCATGGACTGGTAGGCCACATATACGGCGAGGTATTTTATGTTAAGGTCCGCGTCAGCGGGAAGGTCGGCCTGCAGAACGGGCTTTATGGTGCCGTCCGAGTCTTCCTGTGCCTGCTGCACCACTTTAAAAACAGTATATCCAAAACTGGTGTTTTTTGAGGTGACCGGAGGCATCAGGTTTGTCGCGCTGTAAAGGTTGTTCAAAGGCTCGGGAAGGCAGTCGTCAGGCGTAATGGGCAGGTTGGCAAAGCCGGTCTGTTTCATGAGGTCAAGTTCTTCAGTGGCAATGGATGTGGAAAAGGTCTTTTGCTGAAGGGTTACAATGCCCTTATATACTGAAGTCATGAGGTTTATAGTGGCTAAAATAACGAAAGTAACAACAATCGCGGAAATCATGGTCTCTATGAAAGTAAAACCGCTCTTTTTCCTTAGAGTTTTCATGGCATCATCCTTTTAGTCTGTAGATCCCTCATTAATAGTATAATCAGCAGGCAATATTTTGTCAAGTAATTTGTAAACTTATGATTTTATATTATGCATATAATATAGAAGAAAACATGAACGCATATCCAAATGTATTGCTTTGCTCAGTTTTTAAGGATTTTCCTGTAGAATAGGGCATACAGAATTGCCGATACAACCATGAAAAAAATGGAGAAACCGCTGTTTTCGGGAAAGGAAGTGTCGTGGTACCTGAACCGGTCAATAATCAGGGTAAACAAAGAATACAGGAAAGTCATTATAAGTATTATTTCGCCTTTAAATGATTTCCTGGAAATTCTTATTTCCAGGATGATGAAAACAACAAGCCAGGCAAGGGATGAAAATACCTGCGAAGGGTATAACGGCACGTTGCCGTAAGTGCTGTACGCGGATGAGTAAGGGGAAAAAAAAGTTCCCAGGGGGTTATCAAGCGGGCACGGAGTGCCAAAGCAGCAGCCGCGCAAAAGGCAGCCCAGGCGCATGAAAAATCCGCCAATGGCAATGGAAGGGGAAAAATAATCAGCCGCCTTCCAAACATCGGTTTTTAAAAAATGGGCCAGGGGAAAAGCGCAGAGCGTCGCGGTTACCAGCCCGGGCCACAGCGAGGCAGCGCCGAAAAATCCAAGGCCGCAGGATTCCCTTTTAAAGGCAATACATTCCACAATATATCCCAGCCGCGCGCCTGCGTAAAAAGGGATGAAGATAAGGGCGGCAAATATAAAATAAGAACGGATGACGGATTTTTTTTCAGCGCGGGTGTTGTATAAAAGCGCGAGGAACCCGGCTATGGAGCCGAGCGCCGCCATGACATAGTATGTGGAAACCGTGTAAGTGCCGAGGTAGTAGTACGGGTACATGGAACCTCCAGGTTAAGTGATAAATAATAAGTTATAAGTCAGAAGTGAACATAACCTCATTTAAGGTATTATAGCATAACAATAACACAAAATGAAGACAGGGATATGTGCTTTTGTCCATATCCCCCGGCTATTTATAGTCACTCCTGCGGCAGAGGGAGGGCAGGTTAAGGGGACACAGGCTTGTTTCACCTCACCCCGGCCCTCTCCTAAGAGGAGAGGGGGAAGATCTGTATAAAAGAAAAGTAAAAAAAACAGCGGTTGTTTGATTTTTTATCCCTCTCCCTCCGGGAGATGGTAGGGTGAGGGGGCTCAGGCTTGTTTCACCTCACCCCGGGCCTCTCCTAAGAGGAGAGGGGGGAAAATCTGTATAAAACAAAAGGAAAAAGAACAGCGGTTGTATGATTTTTTATCCCTCTCCCTCCGGGAGAGGGTAGGGTGAGGGGACGCAGGCTTGTTTCACCTCACCCCGGCCCTCTCCTAAGAGGAGAGGGGGAAGGCCCTGAAAAACGGTAATTTCCTACTTAAACGGGAAAAATGAAGCCGCAAAAAAACCTGCGAAGAGGAAAAATATAAAAAAGATGAGCGGTTCGTTTACTTTTTCCTTCGCTATGAGTATGTGCGCGCAGGTGGCTGTGCCGCAGAGCGCCGCCTGGGGCAGGATGTTCCACGCGCCGAGTATGACCGGGACAAAGAAATAACCCGCAAGGGCCAGGAGCGCTATTATGTTTTTGCCTTTTTTGGCGCCGAAGATGGTCATGATGGTCGAGACACCGTATTTTTTATCGCCGGAATAATCATTTATGTCCTTGGTGTTAAATGCCAGCGAGAGCGCGCCAAAGAAAGCCAGCGCGAGGCGGAAGGGGAATTCCCTTCCCGGAAACGGGGAGGAATTAAAGCCGAGGATAAAGGCCAGCACCGTGGAAAAGGATATGAGCATGATGTTCACGGGAAAATATTTCTTCAGCCGCATGGGAGGGCAGGAGTAGGCCCACGCGGTAAAGTGTATGGCAAGGCTGGCGTATAAAACCTTCAGTGAAAGAGAAAGGGAAAAAGGGACGGAGAGGATGAAAGGCACTACGTAAAAAAGGTAGTAGCGTTTTTTTGAAAACCCTTTTATGAGCAGGGCGTTTGATTTTGAGTTTTCTTTGTCTATTTTTACGTCATAGATATTATTTAATACCATGCTGGATGCGAAAAGAAGGTTGATAAGCACCAGCCCGGATATAAACTGCGGCAGCCAGGGCATGTTCATCTTTTCCGGGTAAAGAAAAAAACCCGCGGAAAATATGGCGCTGTAATAAAAATGGCGCGAAACGCGCGCCGAGGAAAAAAGCGCGGGCAGGTTTTTGCGGTAAGCGGCAAGGGTTATAATAATGAACGCCGCAAGAAGTCCCAGAGAAACTGAAGCAATAAGGTTCAAAAGACCCTCCGTATTTTGGTTTTCCATATTATAACACAGAGCGGGTAAAGAGGGCGAGGTTAAAATACACAAGCCGGTTTTAACATGAAAACAGGCAAAATACCGCTTGTTTTAACGGCGTGTTATACTGACAAAATAATTAAATTCAATAAAAGCAAAACTATTCTTGAAAACGGGTGTCAAAAGTATTATAATGGTGTTTAACGGTAAACATTACATTTTAAAAGAAAAAGCGGGGAAAAATGAAGAACAAAACAAGCATCCTTATTTTTAGTCTCGCAATCCTTTTCTTTTCAGTTTCAAACATATCTGCGGGCCCAATCAGCGGTGTTGATGTAATAAGCGTGGTTCCTCCCGTTGCAGCTCCCGGAAGCACGGTTGCCGTGACTTTCAGGTATGATGTGCCATCATATACAAAAACATTCCTTATGATAGCGTTTTCAAATGTATCAAATACACAGGACTGCAACAGCGGAGCAACAACCGGGCAGTATTTTGTAACCTATGAAAACAACCAGAACGGCCCGCCTGTTTCAGGTTATACAAAAGGTTATGACACAAATGACAATGGGTCCGGAGGGTCAACTGTTGCGTTTACATGGACTTATAATTTAACAGTTCCATCAACTCTGTCCGAAGGCATGTCATATTTTATAATAGTCGGGGCAAAGGATTACTCCATAGACTGCGGAGGCGATTGGACAAGCCGTGTATTAGGCTCTACTTATGATTACATATCATTTTCAACCCCGCCGCCTATGACAGGCGGCGTCATATCAAAAACAGTTGAGGCAACTACCGCAAGGCCCGGAGATTATGTGCTGCATACCATAGATTATAATTTTGCAAACGCGAACAGCTGTCAAATTACAGATGCTGTGCCGGCAAACTGTACCCTGATATCCCAGAGCCTGGGCGGGACAAGCGGCGGCACTGCCGCGGGATCCGGGCTTACATGGAATATTGGAAACACCGCGTCACGCATAATAGACAAAGTATGGTATGTGGTCCAGATAAATTCGGGCACGCCTCCTGGTACGGTAATAAGCGATATAGCAAGCTGGTCATTGATAGACCCGGGCACGCTCGGGACAGTCACGGGCTCAAGCGCCGACGCGCCGGTCATGATAGGCCCTGATTTTTCTTTTACAAAAAGTGAAAATGTAACCGACGCGGCGATAGGTGATACTGTGACTTACACATATGATTTTAACGCAGGTGGGCTGGCGTTCTGGTCCATTGATAATTTTGACAGCACCCTTGCCGGATTTCATACTGTAGGGCCAGGACCCGGGTTTACAAACGGCGGAGGTTATGTAGCTTCCGTTGCGCAGGCTGGGCCGGATCCCGGATATTATCCCCATTTATTAAGAGATACTCCTACAAATTTTTGTTTTGGAGACATTCAGGGTGATGTGTACATAGAGTCAGGCGTAAATAATGACGCGTTAATTGCATTCAGGGATAATAACCTCTCAGGAGCGCCCGGATGCGCTTATGGTGTTGGAATTTCAACGGATGGTCCTGACGGGGACAACAATCATAGATTGTGGATCCAAAAATATTGCACTGGAATACCGGGAGGCGCTTTCGGGTTTGGGGTACCTTCACCGGCAATAAATGTTGCAACATGGTATACAATAAAAATCCATGTTACGGATCCGGGTAACGGGGTAAGGGTACAGGCAAAAGTTTGGGTAAGGGGAACGGCAGAGCCTGGGGCATATACACTTGATGCCACTGACGTAACCGCGCCAATACCTGATTGCGGTTACGTTGGCTTTCAGGCTCACAGGACAAACGGGAACAGATATGATAACCTTAAAATAGATAAAACAACAATGTCTTATCCGGTGTTGTATGACACACTGCCTACAGAACTGACATACATAGGCGGCACTGCCGCGGACATAACGCATTCAGGCCCGACAAATCCCGGCGGAGCAGGAACTCCTGTATTGTGGAAAATTTTCACGGCGTTTACAGATGTGGTATATCACATGGAGTTATGGGCTGTAGTTAATTATTGCGGGACGCTTTTAAATAAGGCGACACTTGACACGGTAGAAGCCCCTCCAACAGATTCAAATACTGTTTCAATGAATGTCACGGTCTGCCCGCAGACGGCTACGTTTACGGAGACATTTACATATACTCCTACAAAAACCGCGTCACCTACTTCAACATTTACAAGCACTGCCACGCCTTCAGCTACACCTTCTGGCACGCCCACCGCAACACAGACGGCTACCCCTACATATACCGCTACTCCGACAGCGACTCCCATCACAACCCTTGTCCTTACAAAATCAGTCAGCCCGCTGACAGCCGGGCCGGGCGATACCGTGAGTTATAACATACATATAGAAAGTTCAAATGTAGCGGCGGCCGGCGTAAACATCTGGGACACACTGCCTAACAAACACTTATTCTCATCCATAAGCCCGGGGGGCACGCCTCCTGACGCTGCGGGGGTCATGCGATGGACCATACCGAGCCTGCCGACGGGCGCGCCCGGGGTGGATGTGTGGTTTATCGCATATATGAATAACAACTTAAATTCAGGCGAGACGTATCAGAACACTGCTTACGCGAGTTCCGCGGGGTCTCTGGGGTCGTTTGCCTCCAATATGACGAACCTGATTTCAAATGTGCCTGTGCTTGACCTAAAGCCGGTGACAAATTACCCGAACCCGTTCGCGGGCGATACCACTATACTATTTACCCTCACAGTACAGGCTGACTGTTCGCTGAAGGTCTACACCATATCAGGCGAGCTCATCCGCACCATACCGTGGGCTGTGTTTAAGACGCTGCTTGTCGGCCAGGCAGACACCAGGGGCGGAGAGAACCGCGTAAGGTGGGACGGATTAAACGACGCGGGGAATAAGGCGGCGACCGGGATATATTTTTACAGGATAGACGCGAAGAGAAATTCTGAGAAGAAGTTCTGTATATCAAAATTGGCGGTTTTGCGCTGAAACAATTCTAGATTCTGGATTCTGGATTGAAAGCATACAGGCGGGGCGAAAGCCCCGCTTTTTGTTTTTATATGATTTGGTTTTGTCCCTGTTGGGCGATTCGTGAATCGCCCCTACAAGGGCAACGGCTGCAACTTAAATTCCACTGTAGAGCGGGGGCTTGCTCCCGCTTACGGAGGCAAAGACCCGCGTAGAGAGGCAGCAAGCCGCCTCTCTACGGGTTGTTTTTGTTGGTGTTATTTATTTTGTATTTGTAGGGGCGATTTCCACGGGACTTTGCACGAATCGCCCTACAGAGGCAATAGCGCACAACGTAGTTTTGAAAAGCAACAGGAACTGTGGTATAATTGGGTTGTTTATTAAACCATTATGAGGAAAGGTAATTATAAAATGAAAGAAAAAACTTGTTTGGCTATGTTTTCCGGCGGGCTGGACTCTTTGCTTGCAATCCGCGTTATGCTTGACCAGGGGATTAAGGTCATACCTGTAAACTTTGACCATGGATTCTTTTTCGGGGCTTATGAGGAACTTGCCCCCGGCGATCAGCTGATTGAATTTGCGGCTCTTTATAAGAACGGGACAATTGAGGAAAAAAAATTCAAGGGTGTCATGCCGCCTGAGATAAACCCGGTGGTAGTGGACATTTCAAAGGATTTTTTCCGGATGATGCGCGCTCCGGTTCACGGTTTCGGGTCAAACATGAACCCGTGCATCGACTGCAAGATAATGATGATGAGGAAAATCAAGGAACTTCTCCCGGCTTTTGACGCGGGGTTCCTTATTACCGGCGAGGTCATCGGGCAGAGGCCTATGACCCAGAACCCGCAGGCAATTGTAAAAATTGAAAAAGAATCGGGGCTTGAAGGATACCTCCTGCGTCCTTTGTGCGCGAAACACCTGGAACCCACTGAACCCGAAAAACTCGGCTGGGTGGACAGGGAAAAACTCCTGGATTTTTCCGGAAGGACGAGGAAACCGCAGCTGCAAATGGCCGAGGACATAGGCTGGGGCGATTATGTAAAAGCGCCTGCGGGCGGATGCATACTCACGGATGAAAGCTACGCCAAGCGGCTCCGTGATTTTTTAATACGGTATAAAGGCGAGATACAAAAAGATGATGTATATCTGCTCACATTAGGCAGGCAGTTTGCCAGGCATAAGATGAAGTTCATAGTCGGCAGGAAACACGACGAGAATATTGAGATATTAAAATTTAAGGACAAGGGATACATATTCGAGTGCAAAGGAATGCCCGGGCCAGTCACATTGGCCTTAGGCGAGATGGACGATGACTCAAAAATGTTCATAGCCTCGGCTACCGCGGGCTACTCGCACGCCAAGGCAAACCCGGACGCGGAAGTGGAGATAGAAGTTTCAAAAGGCATGGTCAAAGAGACGGTGAAAGTAAAACCGATGGATATAAATATGCTGGCGGGGTATAGGATAGATTCGTAAACGTAAAGCTGAAAACTTAAAACTGAAAGTTGATGCGGCTTGTATTGTTTCAACTTTCAGTTTTAAGTTTTCAGTTAGAAAGGGATCTTATGAAGATCATCATCGACGGTTATAATTTAATGTACAGGCTCGGCGTGGAGGGCTCGCTTGAGCGTAAGCGGGAAAAGATGCTTGAGATACTCGCGGAGTTTCTGGCTATTAACCCCAATGAAATGCTCGTGGTTTTTGACGGCAGGAACAATCCATCCACCCAGCGCGGCATGGACGTGAAATCCGGAATAAAGCTGTATTACTCGGCCCAGGGAGAGATAGCAGACGACTATATAATAGAAATGATAAAAAAACGCAAAGGCAAGGCAAAAAACCACCTCATAGTCTCATCCGACAGGAAGATAACGGACTTCGCGAAGGAACACTTTATGAAGACCATGACAAGCGATGAGTTTGTGGACTACCTGGAGTAAAGAAATCACAAATCCCAAAACCAGGGTTTTTATCGGACTTAATTTGGGATATGTGATTTGAGATTTGTGATTGCATTTTAATCTTGACAAACACCCCCCTCACTGATATACTTCGGCTACCTAACTATTAGGTATTAAAAGTATCGAGGTAAAAACATGGACGAGCTGACTAAAGAACTGGTAATAATGCTAAAGAGCATGTCCCCTTTTGCCAAGGGGCGGAAAGTCCAGTCTCCTTTTAAGGGAGGGGTAAAGGACATCACCATTTCCCAGCTGAACCTCATGGCTTTCCTTTATGAAAAAAAGAAGGCAAAGATGAGCGAACTGGCAAAATTCGCCGAGGTGAAACTTCCTTCCATGACAGACACCGTAAACAGGCTGGTGGGCATGGGGCTTTTAAAAAGGGAGCATGACGAAAAAGACAGGCGCACGGTATGGGTGCATATCACTAAGAACGTGGAAAAGATGGTATGCGGACACATAAAGCAGAAGGACGATGAAGTAAGCGGCCTTATGTCCGTGCTCAGCACTGAAGAAAAGAAACAGGCTTTGAACATACTCAAAAAATTAAAAAAATACATGGAAAGGGCAAACTGACATGAAAAACAAAATTATTGTACTTGCTTTGCTGGCTGTCACGGCGTTTTTCGCGCCTGTAATGGCTGAAAAATTTGTATTTACGGAATACGGCGTTTCATACGGCTCAATGATAACGCCGAGGAACATCGAGAACAACTCCACAGGAACCTATGATACCGCGCTATTTGACGCCAAGGCCGGAGTTTCCATCTGCAGGTGGGCGGAGGTATATATAGGAGGGTCTTTTCAGCCTTTCATATTCACCGCAAACCCCCAGGAGAACTGCTCGTTTCTTCCGGTATACGCGGGCATAAAGGCAAATATATTCCCCTCATGGCCGGTTTACCCCGGGCTTATGTTTGAGTACGGAAAGGCTGCGGCTAACATACACTCGCAATATGAGGTTGTATACGGGCCCAATACCGCTCTCTTTGACAGGGATAGCTCGTGGGTTGCAGATTATTATAACTTCGGGTTTTCAGTCAACTGGAACGTCGAGGACATAGCGGTGCTTTCCTTAAGGATAGAAAGGCCGTCATATTCAAACATAAGCACAGTAAAAGGCCAGGGCGAGATACAGGTATTTAAAGCAGGGCTCGCATGGCAAATATATTACTAAACGGAGGAAAAGATGAAAACATTCTCAATTGTCAATTTTAAATTTTCAATTATAAGCACGGTAATGGCGGCGCTTTTACTGGCGGCGCCTGTGATGGCGGCGGAAAATACAGCGGCGGTAAAGCCGGTCAAGTCCAAAGCCAGGGCTGCGGCTGTGCCGCAAGCGGAGGCAACGGCGGCTGAAACAGCGGTTGTGGTCGCGGTGGCCACATTAAACCCTTCGGTATCGGTGGAAAACAGCCCGGTGCTTTCTTTTGACGACTGCTATAAAATGGCGTCTGATAAGAACAGGGATTTTAAGATAGCCAAACTGGACATGACGGCGGCTGAGGCGCAGCTTGCAAAGGGAGCGGCTTCATTTGGTCCGACTATATCAATAATGGGCGGTTATGAGCCTTTTACTAAACTGTCGACCTCAATATTCCCGAAAGACATGCTCGGGCCAGGCTTCCCGCCAAATGACACGCCGGTATCCATAATGCCCCAGAATTATTATTCGGCGCGCGTTTCGCTTTCCCAGCCTTTATTCACCTTTGGAAAGACTTTCTTCGGCTTTAAGATGGCGGAGGAAGGGTACAAGATAGCCAAGATAAATTTCAAGAAGGCGAACGAAAAGCTCAAACTTGACGTGATGAACTCTTTTTACTACGCCCTGATAGCACAGGAAATGGCAAAGACCATGACCGAGACCATGAAGGCAAACGAGGAATACTTAAGGATAACAAAGACCAAATACGCCAACGGGCAGGCATCAAACTTTGACGTGCTTCAGGCGCAGGTACAGTACGCGAACTCCATACCGGACGCGCAAAAAGCCGTTGACGGCGCAAAACTCGCCATGCAGATGCTGAAAAACACCATAGGAGTCCCTCTTGACCAGCCAGTGGCCCTTTCAGGCACGCCCGAGTACCAGAAGCTGGACATGACATATGACGAGATTAAGAAAAAATTTGCGGAACAAAATGACGACAGCGAGCAGATAGAGGCCGTGGCCAACATAGCGAAATACAACAGGAACCTGCAGGCTGCCATGCTGCTGCCGAATATAGCCCTTTCGGCTAACTACAGCTACTATAACGATACTTCCTCAGCGTTCCACAGCGAGGCGGGTTACTGGAATACCGCGTGGGACATAACAATAGGGCTGCAGTGGACCATATTTGACTCCTTTAAGAACGTGGCTTCAGTAAAAGAAGCGTGCGCTAACGCCGAAAAAGCCGAGCTTAATAAGGAAAACGTGGACAACATGCTGACCATACAGATGGACCAGTTGTACACCTCGCTCGAGCAGAACGCCAAGATAATAGAGGCGGCGGACGACCTTATAAAGACGGCGGAGGAAGGCTACAGGATAGCGAAAGAGTCCTACAGGAACGGGCTCATACAGTCAGTGGACCTTTTAAACGCCGAGACAGGCATGCTTCGCGCGAAGATGAATTACTTAAACGCGATGTATAACTACATAACAACGGCGCAGAAGCTTAAGGACTTTATAAATTAGGTTGGTAGCCGCTGTAAAAATTAACTAAACACGGAGGTTTGAAATGAACAGGGAACTTGCAAAAACAATATTAAAGTGGGCGGGGATAGCGCTCGTGGCGTTTATCCTAATCCGCGTTGTGATTTCGATCGCAAACGGCGCGAAGAAACAGAAGGATGTAATTTTTAACATATCGGACGTAAAGCTGGCAAAGCAGAAAGTGCCGCACATACTATCGGTGCAGGGCATATTGGAAGGCGACCCGCAGGTTAAAGTTTACCCGCAGGTGCCGGGAAAATTTTCAAGGAACAACGTGGTTGAAGGCCAGATGGTAAACCGCGGGGACATTATTTCATTCATAGACCGCGACATAGTGGGCGCCACGTTTGAGCTCGCCCCTGTAAAGGCGCCGGTTACCGGCATGATAACTAAACTTTATTACATGGACAAGGGCGATTCAGTATCGCCGCAGATGCCCGTGGCTGAAGTGGCAAATGAGGATAATATAAAAGTCGTTTTCAACCTCGGCCAGGACGACCTTTTAAAGGTGCATAAGGGCCAGAGCGCGCAGATATTTTTTGTCAATGACAGCGCCATCTCAGTAACCGCCACAGTGGCGTCAGTGCCGCCGGTGGTGGACAAGGATATCATGGCTGGTACCGTGGTGGTAAAGGCGGCAAACAAGGGAAAAACCATGAAAATTGGCATGTCTGTGAACGTGGATGTTTTGACCGAGGAAAAAGAGGGTTTCGTTGTTCCCGAAAAAGCAGTGCTCCTGGGTGAATCCGGGGCTTATGTATATGTGAACAAGGGCGGAAAAGTATCGCAGGTAAAAGTAAATACAGGATTCAGGATTAATGACATGATAGAAATTGACGGGCCGCTTTCTGAAGGCGACACCGTAGTAACTGACGGAAACTTCAGGCTTTTTGAAGGCGCGTCGGTGGATAACGGCACGCTCACACTCAATGCAAAGGCAAAAGGAAAAAAGTAAAGCGTCACTTCTGACTTATTACCTATTACTTATAACTTATTAACAAGGAGTTCAACATGAACATAGCAGCATTAGCTATAAAGAGACCGGTATTCATCGTAATGATAGTTTTATCCATCATTACCCTGGGCTGGCTCGGGTATACCAGCCTTCCGTGGGACTTAATGCCTAACGTGGACTTTCCGACTGTCTCGGTCACGGTAATATACCCCGGGGCGTCAGCTGAGGAAATGGAAACCATAGTGGCAAAGCCGCTTGAAGATTCCTTTTCCACCCTTGAAGGGCTAGATAAGGTGACCACTTCGTGCAGGGAAGGTGTCGCAATGATTGGCGTTTCCTTTACGCTCGGCACGGATGTCAAATTCGCCGAGATAAAGGTAAGGGACAAGGTAGCCGCCACAAAGACTATTTTGCCTGACGACATACAGGAGCCCATCATACAGAAATTCAGTTTTTCCGACATTCCCATACAGTTCATGTCAGTATCCGGGAAAAGGACGTCGGCGGACCTGCGCGAGCTGCTTGAGGACGACATAAAACCGCAGCTTGAAAGGATCCCGGGCGTGGCGTCGATTAATATTTTCGGCGGCCAGAAAAAGATGGTAAAGATAGAGGTTAACAAGGCGCTGCTTTTAGCCAGGGGCATCACCACAGGGATGATAACAGGCGCGATAAACGGCAGGAACCTTAACTTCCCCGTAGGCGTGGTCGAGGGAACTGAAAAAAATATTACGGTCAGGATATTGGGCGAGTTCCAGAATGTGGAAGACATAGGAAACCTGCCGCTGACATCCAATACGGGAAAAATAGTAAGGATAAAGGATGTGGCCAAAGTAAACTTTACGCTTGAGGACGAAACCGTAAAGGTCAGGGTAAACAAGTCCCCTGCTGTCATGTTCTCGGTGTTAAAACAAAGCGGCGCGAATTCCGTCGAAGTGGCCAATAATGTCTTAAAACAGATAAAGGAAATACAAAAGACCCTCCCGTCAGACGTAAAGCTCGCCTCAGCCGGGGATACCACCACCGGAATAAAAAGAAGCGTCGAGGGCATACTTGAGAATATTTTAATAGGCGCCATACTTGCCATACTTATAGTCTGGCTCTTTTTGGGCAATTTCAGGTCAGCCATAATCACCGCAGTGGCCCTGCCGAATTCCATCATAGGCTCGTTCTTCCTTATGATGATAGCGGGTTTTTCCATAAATACCATCACACTGCTCTCGCTGTCACTTGCGGTCGGGCTTTTAATTGACGACTCCATAGTCGTGCGCGAGAACATATTCAGGCACATAGAAGCGGGCATGGAGCCGAAAAAAGCGGCTGAGTTCGGCACGAACGAAGTAGCGCTTGCCGTAATATCAACAACTCTTTCAATCATGGCCGTATTCCTTCCGATATCATTTTTATCCGGGGTCATAGGCCAGTTTTTTAAGCAGTTCGGGCTGACAGTGGCTTTCGCGCTTGGCATCTCGCTGCTGGACGCATTTACCACGGCGCCCATGCTCTCGGCATACTGGTACAAAAAAGAAGACAGGACAAAGAAGACCGGGTTTATAAAGGCCGCGTATGAAATTTCCGACAAATGGAATGAATTTTATGAAGATGCGGCTGTCTGGTACGGCGAAATACTTGAGTGGTCGCTTAATCATAAAAAAACAGTCATAGGGTGGGCAGTGGGGCTTTTCATAGGAAGTTTCTTCCTTGTGCCTTTCATAGGCAAAAGCTTCATGAACTCCGACCGCGGCATGTTCATGGCGAGCATGGAAACATACTCAGGCGCGCCGCTTGAAAAAACATCGCAGTACGTATCCATGATCGAGGACTTTATTTCAAAAGAAAAGGACATAGAATCATACTTTGTCATGGCAGGTACGGACATGTCCGGCAACGTGGGGACTAACAGAGGGTCGCTCCTGGTTTCCATGAAGCCGCTTGGCAAAAGGAAACTTTCCACTGACAAGCAGGCCGAAAGGGTCAGGAATTTTATGAAGGAAAGCAAACTTGATAAATACATCAATTTAAATATAACAAGCGGCATGGGCGGAGGCGATGATTCATACCTGCCTGTATTAATCAGCCTCTCAGGCGATGACCTGAAAGTGCTTGAGAACCTCTCGTCGCAGATAAAGAAAATAGTACAGGAAACGCCGGGTGCCGCTGACGCGGATGTCTCGTTAAAACCCGGCCTTCCGGAAATCGTGCTGAAAGTTGACCCGATAAAGTCGGAAAAGCTCGGGATATCCACGGCAGAGATAGGCGGGCTCCTGCGCACCTTAATGCAGGGCACTAAGATTACCAACTTTAAAAAAGGCGAAAAGCAGTATGACATAACCATGCAGATGGACAAGGCAAACAGGAGAAAAGTTGACGATCTAAAAAGTATAGTCATAACCACCAGGATGGGCAAAAAGGTTCCTCTGACATCGGTTGTGGATTTCAACTATACTTCAGGCCCTTCCGAAATACGCAGGGAAAACAAGGTCAGGGTGGTTAAGGTTACGGCCAATATCGCGCCGGGAGGAAACATAGGGCTTGTGAACCAGAAGATAAAGGCCGCAATAGAAAAAAGCGTAATTTTCCCGAAGGGCTACGCATACACCGCGGGCGGCCAGTCAAAGGAATTTGCATCGCTCGGGCTCGAGATGGGAAAGGCCATGCTTTTGGCCATACTTTTCATGTACATGATTCTGGCATCGCTTTATAACTCGTATGTCCAGCCTCTCTATATAATGGTCGCCGTGCCGCTTGCCATCATTGGCGCGTTTTTGGCGCTGCTGCTTACGGGTTATGACCTGGACCTCTTCGGGTTCATCGGAATGCTCATGGTCATAGGGCTCGTGGCGAAAAACGGCATATTGCTCCTTGATTTTACGAACAAGATGCGCGACCAGGGCATGAAAATGAGGGAAGCCATACTTCACGCGGCCCCCATCCGGTTAAGGCCGATTTTGATGACGACATTCGCCATGATTTTCGGAATGCTGCCGATAGCCATGTCGCTCGGAGAAGGTTCCAAAGGAAGGGAAGGCCTCGCCACGGTTGTAATAGGAGGCCTGCTTACATCCACGTTCTTAACGCTGGTAGTCGTGCCTGTTGTATATGAGCACTTTGAGACAAGGGCGATGAGGAAAAAAGAGGAAAAGCTGAAGGCATTAAAGAAACTCAAATTAAAAAAGGCAAAATAAGATAACTGTGGTAAACAAAAAAGGCGCGGGAAACCGCGCCTTTTTTGTTTCGTATGACGGTCCTGAAATAGCACGGGTTTGTATTGCAGGGGACGCATATATGCGTCCCCTACGTGGTTGTAAACATTTGTGGTATGGAATTGACAATTGCTAATTGACTTTAAGGTTTAAATAATATATACTTAGCCTTACCTAAATATTATGTTTTACTAAGGATCCGCCTTCGCCGATAGAACCGGCTTCGGCGGACGAGGGAGCAGTTAATGAAGGAAAAACAGGACGCGGCAGAGCTTTTTAACCACATCGTGGACATAGTGCGCGCCGTGCGGTCCAATAAAAACATAGAAATCTTTCAGGGCGGCATGGAAAAGCTTAACTTCGCGCAGATAACCGCCCTTTACTTCCTTTACGACAGCGAAGGGTTAACCATGGGCGAGCTTGCCGCGCTGGCACGAGTGCAGATGCCCACCATGACAGACATCATGTCAAAGCTTGTGGCCATGGGCTACGCCGCGAGGAAGCACTCGGATAAGGACAGAAGGAAAGTCATCATGACCATAACGAAAAAGGGCAAAGAACTGGTGGATTTTAACAGGAACATCGGGATTGAGTACATAGATAAATACCTCTCAAAGCTCAACCATGTGGAAAGAAAGATAGTGAATGTTTTTGTGAAAAGGACTAAGGAGATATTGACGAAGCGGTTTGAGAAATAAGTATTTATTGGGCAGCTGGTATTATTGATTTGGTTTTCGTAGGGGCGAGGCGCTGACTCGCCCGGCTTTTGTCTTAAAATCGGTTTAGACTGCCTGTGTTTCGGGCGAGCCACCGGCTCGCACCTACGAAGGCAAAAGAACAGGCGCATTTAAGCGGCAACGAATGAATGGTTTTCTTAAGAGTTGTTTTGAGATTATTGAGACTGTATTTAAAGGAGATAACATGGACAGAAAAAAAGTTCAGAAATGGGCGCTGATAACCGTAGCGGCGCTGGTGCTTATAATTGTCGTTCAGATAGCTATAAAACTCATCAGGGTTAATAAAAAAGAGGCGGAACAGTCCGTAAAAGTTTCTTTTGTCGCGGCTCAGGCCAAGGAAATCATTGAAGATGTGGCCATACAGGGAGTGGCCCAGGGCGACCCTCAGGTAAAGGTTTACCCGATAGTCAAGGGCAAGTTTGAGCGCGCCCTTGTAACCGAAGGCGACCGCGTGAGAAAGGATCAGGCAATAATTTACATAAACCGCGACATGGTCGGCGGCATGGATTACCAGCTCGCGCCGGTAAAATCACCGATAAACGGAATCGTCACAAAAATATATTTTTCCGACAGGGGGGCATCGGTTTCCTCAGACTACCCCATAGCGGAAGTGGCTGACCCGGAAAACATAAAAGTAGTGTTAAGCGTGGGCGAGGAAGAAATGGTAAAGGTCAAAAATGGCATGGAAGCGGAGATAAAATCAGTCTATGACGCGGATAAGGCCATAAAGGCCACGGTATATTCATCCACGCCTTTTATTGATTCAGACACCATGTCAGGCACCATAATAGTAAAAGGAAAAAACGCAGGCATGCTGATAAAGCCCGGTATGTCCGTGGATGTCCGGGTTCTTATAGGCAAAAGAAAAGCTGTCATGCTGCCGGAAAGCGCGGTTTTGATGGGCGACGGGAAAACATATGTATATATAAATGAAGCAGGCAAGGCAAAAAGGGCTGATATAGAGACCGGTTTCATGTCCGGCGCCGAGATAGAGGCAAAAAGCGGGGTAACAGAAGGCGCGCAGGTTATAACGGAAGGGAATTTTAAACTGAGTGACGGGACAAAGATCGAAGTAAGATAATCACATCTCCCAAATCACAATCCCAAAGAAAGGCGGATAGTGATTTGAGTTTTGTGATTTATCATGTCTTATTTGTGATTTGGGACATGTGATTAAACCAAGGAGAGTTTCATGAATATAGCAGAGTTAGCAATAAAGCGCCCCATATTTGTCATCATGATAGTCGTATCCATACTTACCCTCGGCTTCATAGGATACAACTCGATGGGAGTGGACATGCTTCCTGACATTGAATACCCCACAATTTCCGTAACTACCGTCTATGCCGGCGCTTCAGCCGAAGAAATAGAAAACCTTGTGACAAAACCCATGGAAGACGCGCTCGCAGTCGTGGAGGGGCTAGACACCCTGTCTTCAACATCTGCCGAGTCAGTATCCATAATAACCGCGCGTTTCAGCCTCGGCGCTGATGTAAAGTACGCCGAGACAAAGGTACGCGACGCGGTAAACAAGGCAAAGTGGAAACTCCCTGAAGACGCGGAAGACCCTTCCATCCAGCGCTTTTCCGCGGCTGAGTGGATACCTGTAGTGGCCATGTCGGTCAGGGGCCAGAAAGACATGGCCACTTTGACCGAGATAATAGATGATTCTTTAAAACCCGAGATAGAAAAAGTAAAAGGAGTCGGAAGGGTCGATATATGGGGCGGCCGCAGCAGGGCCGTGAAAATAACAGTGGATAAGGCCGCGCTCTCTGCCAGGCTTGTATCCTTCAGCCAGGTCATAGAGGCGATAAAAAAGGAAAACATGAACATACCCGCCGGCGCCATTGAAAAAAAAGAGCGCTCCATAGACGTCAGGGTAAAGGGAAGGTACGCCAGCACATCCGAGATTGAAAACACGGTGATTAAGACATACGCCGGGGGCACTGTCAGGGTAAAGGATATCGCAAAAGTGAGCTTCGGCCTTGACGATGAAAAAAGGCGCGCCCGCATAAACGGCGAGAACGCAATCATATTCGGCGTTTACAAACAGTCCGGCGAGAACAGCGTTGAAATCGCCAGGACAGTAAAACAAAAGGTTAAAAAATTAAGCGAGAAGCTGCCTCAGGGGGTAAAATTCGAGATATTCAGGGACCCGACCATTCACGTGGAAAAATCCATAGAGGGGCTGCAGACGGATATTATACTCGGCGCGCTATGCGCCATCGTAATAGTCTGGCTCTTTTTAGGGTCATTCCGCTCCACCATGATAACGGCGATTGCGCTGCCAAATTCGCTTTTAGGCGCGTTCTTTTTCATTCATAACGCGGGCTTTACAATTAACATGATGGTGCTGCTCGCCCTGTCCCTTTCCATAGGGCTTTTAATAGACGATTCCATAGTCGTGCGCGAAAATATTTTCAGATACATAGAAAAAGGCATGAGCCCGAAAGAAGCCGCTGTAAAAGGGACAAACGAGGTGGCGCTGGCGGTCATTGCCACGACCGCGTCCATCATGGCAGTCTTCATCCCCATATCGTTTTTAAACGGTATTGTCGGCCAGTTTTTCAAGCAATTCGGACTTACTATAGCTTTCGCGCTTATGATATCGCTGCTTGACGCATTTACCACGGCGCCCATGCTTTCCGCCTACTGGTGGAAAAAGGAAGATACTGAAAAGAAGAAAACAGGGTTCTTCCATGATGTACACACGAACTGGGAAAAGTTCTATGAAAGCATTAAGGAAGTATATGTGGGCCTGCTTGACTGGAGCCTTGACCATAAAAAAACAGTTGTATTCGGGACCCTGGGACTTCTGCTGGCGTCATTTTTCGCCGTAATGTTTTTGGGGTTTGCCTTCATGCCGGATTCTGACTACGGCGACATAGAATATTCTGTGGAATGCAGGCCTGACGCGACCATAGACGTGGTGGACGCAAAACTTAAAAAGGTTGAGGCGTACTTAAAGACAGTGCCTGACATAGAAAAATATTACGTTGTGGCTGGCGGCGAGGGTTCGCGCGGCACATCCGAGAAAAACATAGGTTCAATTTACGCGAAGATAAAAAAAGGCGGCAGGAAGTCAACGCCTGCCGCGCTGCAGGAGTATAAAAAAATCGAGCAGGTGCTGGGCAACGATGTGCTGCTCATCATGCAGGATTCCGGCGCGGGGCAGGTGCTCTCCGGAGGCGGAGACAGTTATCCTATTACCATCAATATAACGGGAGAGGATATAAAAGTAATAGAGGACCTGGCAAGGAAGATAAAAAAGGCGGCAGATGAAACTCCTGGCGTGGCAACTACGAATACATCGTACAGGCCTGGCAAGCCGGAGATTACAATAGTCACAGACAGGATCAAAGCCGCCAGAATGGGGCTTTCCACTTACGATATCGGCGCGGTATTAAACATCATGATAAACGGAAGGGAAATATCGAAGTTTAAAAAGGGCGAGAAGGAATACCCGGTAATAATGGAACTGCCGCGCAGTGAAAAGCAGTCCATCGGCTCGGTAAGGGACATAATGCTTACCGCGCCTTCAGGCCAGAAAGTGCCGCTCTCCGCAGTGGCCCATTTCGAGTACGGCTCCGGTCCGGTCGAGATAAAAAGGGAGAACAAGAAGAAGATAGTGAAGGTAACGGGAAGCTTAAAGGAGGGTTTTGCCATAGGCGACGTGGTTAAGGCCGTGGAAACAAGGATAAAACAGCAGGTAATAATACCGTACGGCTACGAGTATTCTTTCGGAGGGCAGGCCACGCAGTTAAAGGAGACCATCGTGCAGATGGGCACGGCAATGCTGCTGGCGCTTCTTTTCATGTACATGATACTTGCGTCGCTTTATAACTCACTCATACAGCCGCTTATATTAATGATATCTGTGCCGCTGGCCATCATCGGCGCGTTTTTGGCCCTGCTTATAACCGGACAGCAGCTTGATATCATGGCAATGATAGGCATCCTGATGGTGCTCGGGCTTGTGGCAAAGAACGGCATCCTGCTGATTGATTTTACGAACCAGAAAAAGGCGGAAGGAATGAGCGCGAGGGACGCCCTCACCCACGCCGGCCCCATACGCCTCCGGCCAATATTAATGACCACTTTTTCCATGATATTCGGAATGATGCCGCTGGCTTTAGGTTTCGGCGAATCGGTCATCATGGCAAAGACAATGCCTATCGCCGTAATAGGCGGGCTTATTACTTCGACATTCCTTACCCTTATTGTCATACCCGTGGTATATGACTGGGTGGAGGGGCGGAAGGCAGCCACAAATCCCAAATCACATATCCCAAAGAGGGCTAAAAATCCTAATAGATCCAAATAAATCAATTTTCTTTAATGTTTATGATATAATACATATGGCATTAAATGAAGTTTCATAAACATTAAAAAAGGGCGGGGACAAATTGAATTTTTGGACACTGGTTCACTTCCTGAGTTTCTGCGTTTATACATTTGCCATATTCTATGTAATCACTAAAAATCCGTTTGCCATCATTAACTGGGTGCTTTCCGTGCTGTTCTTTTATTTCGCGCTGTGGAGCGCCTGCAGCACCATACTTGACAACAGCTTAGTGGACATGGCGACTGCCGCAGTTGTAATGAAGGTCCAGAGCGTGGGCTGGGCAAGCTTCATCGCGTATTACTTTCTTTTCATGCTTTTCATGACAAACAATAAAAAAATGCTTTCAAACCCGTTTCTGCATCTTGGGCTGGTGCTGCTGCCTTTAATTTTTGTGTTTCAGAATTACAGCGGAGAGGTGCTCGTTTGCTGCAAAAACATGGGGTATGGCATAGGCGGAACATGGAAAAACGGCTTCTGGGCTTATGCTTATTTTGCTTACTATATAATTCTGTTTTTTTGGGGCACGTTTCTGCTTGTTAGGCACAGAAATACAACCAGGGTGAAAAGCGAGAAACACGTAGCGGAAGTAATGATAATAAGCGCGGGGGCTGTTTTTACCATAGGCACGGTAGGCAGCGTAATCATGAATTATATCGGGGTATATAATCCGGTGGATGTTAACGTGGTGTTCCTGATATTTGTCGGAGGTTTCATATACAGCGCGGAAAAGTATGAGACATTCAACCTTTCCTCCACAAGGAACGCGGACAGGATAATGGAACTCATAGACGAGGGGGTTATGCTCCTTGACAATTACGGGGCGCTGACTTCCGCGAACCGCGCGGCCATGGAAATATTCGGGTTTCATGAAGGCCAGGTAAGTGAAAGCATCGCGGGGTTCATTGAAAACCAGATAAAAAACGCGGGAGTAGCCGCTTCCGGGACCGAAGCCACCAATGTCGAGACCACATTCATTGATTTCCTGGGAAAAAGAAAAACAGTCCTCATATCAAGCAGGCAGGTAATAAAGGACCAGAACGCTTCGGGCAGGATATTTTCCGTCAGGGACATAACAGGAAAGAGGAAGGCGGACCTGGACTTAGTAGACACTGTAAGGGAATTAAAAAGGTCAAATGAGGAGCTTGAGGATTTTGCCTATGTGGCTTCCCATGACCTCAAGGAACCGCTGCGCATGGTCACAAGCTACGTGCAGCTGATACGGAAAAAATTCATGGACAAGCTTGGCGCTGACGGGAATGACTACATAAACTTCGCCTCTGACGGGGCCATCAGGATGTCCGGGCTCATAGAGGGGCTTTTAGAGTACTCAAGGGTTAGAAAGGCGCAAAAAGACATAAACGACGTGGATACCGGGGAAGAGGTAAATAATGTCATCAGCATGATGAAATTCAAGATTCAGGACAGGCACGCCTCGGTAACCGTGGAGGGAAAACTGCCCGTGATAAAGGCGGAGAAAACACATATTGAGCAGCTTTTTCAGAACCTCATAGGCAACGCCCTGAAATTTACCGACGGAAGGCCGCCGGTTGTTATCATAAGCGCTGAAAAATCCGGGGAGCAATATACATTTATGTGCCGGGACAACGGCATAGGCATGGAGATGCAGTATAAGGAAAAGATATTCCAGATATTCCAGCGCTTAAACTCAAGGGAAGAATATGAAGGCACGGGCATGGGTCTTGCCATATGCAGAAAAATAGTAGAATCCCACGGCGGCAGGATATGGGTGGAGTCCGAGGGCATGGGCAAAGGAAGTACTTTCAAGTTTACGCTGCCGGCGTAAATAATTTCTTATCACATTTTTAAGGCGCGCGGCCTTTCGTTTATGGCATGAAATGCAAAACCCGGAAAGGCTTATGCCTTTCCGGGTTTTGCATTAAAAACGGTTCAGATAACACTCTGGAACGTCAGGTCGTCCAGGTATATCTCCGACGTCTCTGTGCTGTATTGTGTCGTGCTTGAGTATTTGAAGACAAAAACAATTTTTTTAACTGCTGAGAAGACTGATTCTTCAGTGTACACGGCTCCTGAAGGGACATCAAAGTATGCCGGAAGGGACATAACCGTAAGATATCCCGATGTGGTTATCCCGTACCATGAAGTGGATTTGCAGAAATTACCGCTGCTGTTGTAGATGTATATTTTGTAGTATGTGTTTGCCGCATTTACGCACTTAATCCAGTATGAAATGGAATTATTGTTGGCGACAATGTCCACGGCTTTGCTTAACTGGAGTTCAACCGTGACATATCCGTAATAGTAAGTCGAAACTGAAGCAGCGGTATACTCTCCTGCTGAAACAAGAAGCGAAGCACTAGCGGTAAATGTCACACCCAGCATACCGGTGGAAGAGCCCAAAGGCTGTATTGTGGAAGTCCCGCCCGGGAAAGCCGAGTCATTTCCTCCCGACCAAGTGCCTGTTACCCCGGAAAAAGCCGCGTTTAAATCCCCGTCATTGAAATCATCAAGTGCTGCGCCCTGCTCGAGGGAAACAGGAACCTCCGGTGCCGGGTCAGACGGGTTTTTGGACTGGCATGCTGATAAGGCTAAAACGAGGACAACCAAAAATAAAACGACAAGATTTTTTTTCATTTAAAACCTCCCCTTATTGATAAGTAATTATATAAAAGAAAGGGATGAAAAGCAAATGATTAAGGCTCAAAAACTGACTTTGGGTCGGGTTTAAGGATTATTAATAAGGCCGGGATGGCGGATTTCTACCCAAACTTTTAACAACAATTACCGCGCTTGTGTTTTAACCTGTCCAATAATGAGTACGAACAGCCGCAGTAATCCTGGCGGTACAGGCCATGCTGTTTGCTTAAGACCAGTGATTTTTTAAAGCCGTCCTGTTTCTTGAAATTGGACTCATAGTATTTGACGCCGTACTTTGCGGCTGCTTCGCTGCCCAGGCGGTTGATCAGGGCGGTGTCCTTGTGCGGGGATATGGTGAGGGTGGTGGCGAATATTTCAATCCCGAGTTCCTTTGCTTTCTGAGCGGTTTTGTCCATTCTCATGCGGAAGCACAATTCGCACCGTTTGCCGCGCTCAGGCTCTTTTGCAAAAGGCCTGCACAGTTTAAACCATTCCTCTATATCATAAGGTACGTCTTCGATGTTTTCCGTATTTGTTTCTTTTGCCAGTTTTTTCATGTCCTCCACGCGCTTAAAATACTCGTCGCGGGGGTGGATGTTGGGGTTGTAGAAAAAAGTAACGGGTTCGAAGCCGGCGGCCCTTAAAGCGTTTATTGTATGGGTGGCGTCAGGCGCGCAGCAAACGTTCAGGAGAATCCTGGGCATCATTCCGTCCCCCTCACCCGATTTTTAGCGGAGCTAAAAATCACCCTCTCCCTCGAGGGGAGAGGGGTCGAGGTAGATAAAGCTTTATGATAGGCGTCGGGTGCGCAGCAAGCGTTGAGAAGTATCCTGGTCATAAGTCTCCTTGGTTTAATCACAGATCCCAAATCACAAATCCCAAAGGGATCAAAATCAATTAAAGCATTGTATAATAAATAATCCGTGTGATAAACAGTTATTTAGATTACGCGGTTTTATATGTGATATGTGATTTGGGATTTGTGATTAATAATTTGACTTTTGACTTTCCTGTGCTATATCTATAGTAGAACCTCTCGCAGTACAGAGGCTAAGGGAAAGCCGGTAGTTACCAGAAATGGTGCCAACTCCGCTCGCTTTCCCTCAAAGACAAGCGGTTGTTATATATGCGGCAGGCAAAGAACGCCTGCCTTTTTCATTAATATAAGGGGTCTGGTAGCCGCAACCTTTAGGTTGCGAAAGGCCGGTGCTGTCAGACCAGTCGTGAGTAACACGACAAGATGAGCGGTATTATACTGATTTAATGTTCTTTCGCTAAGCTCGCGATAGCATCTCGAAGGCTGCGGCTACCAACATAAAAAATGATATATTATTAACTTGACTTTGTCTATCAACTTTGTTATATTTGTTATGTCGACAAAAGCAATAGACAAAGTCGAGATAAGAAACTAAAAGGAGCTATAATATGAAGATATCTTATAAAGGTGATTACGCGATTAAGTCGCTGGTATTTCTTGCCGGTAAGTATATCAGGCAAAACGGGCAGGAAGCTTTAAGCCAGATACAGGAAATATCAAAAGACCAGGATATTCCGGAGAAATTTCTTGAGCAGATACTCCTTAGTTTAAAAAACGCGGGTTATGTAAGAAGCCAGCGCGGCAAGAACGGCGGTTATGCCATAGCAAAAGAGCCCGAGACAATAAAGCTCGGGGAAATAATAAGACTGATGGACGGGCCGCTGGCGCCGATTGCCTGCGTGTCAAGGTCAGCTTACCAGCACTGTGATTTTGAAAAAAGGTGCGTATTAAAACCCATCTGGGCCAGGGTAAATGACGCGATAAGCGGGATAGTGGACAACATAGACTTCAGGCAGCTGGTGGAGATGGAAACGGAAGTAAAGAAGAGGGCAATTGAGGAGTTTGTTTATAATATATAGAGACAGGAGATAGGAGACAAGAAACAGGAGTAAAAGAACTGGCGTGAAATTGTAGGGGCGATTCACGAATCGCCCGAAGTTAAAAAAGGAGAACAAAATGACCGATACGATAAAAGCGAAAAAGTACAAGATCTGGGTGGAGAGTTACTTCATGCAAAGCAACGGAAGGCAAATAATAATTAGCAATGAAAAATGAGCAATAAAAACAAAAACGCTTCGGCGTAAAAGGAGAAATAAAATGGGAGAATATAAATTTGAAACTTTACAGCTTCACGCGGGGCACGTGCCTGATAAGGAGACGCATTCAAGGGCGGTGCCGATATACCAGACAACATCATATACTTTTGAAGACACGAACGACGCAGCAGACCTTTTCGCGCTGAAAAAATTCGGGAATATATACACCAGGCTGATGAACCCAACGACCGATGTCCTTGAAAAAAGGGTAGCGGCGCTTGAAGGAGGGGCTGCGGCGCTTGCCTTTGCTTCAGGAATGGGCGCCATAACAGCCGCGATACTCGGGCTGGCGTCTGCGGGCGACGAGATTGTGGCGGCATCAAACCTTTACGGCGGAACAGTGACCCTTTTTGGCCACACGCTGCCAAAGCTCGGGATAAAGGTTATCTTTGTTGACGCAAAAAATCCGGAAAACTTTAAAAAAGCCATTACCGCAAAAACAAAGGCTCTATACGCGGAGACCCTTGGAAACCCCGAACTGAACATACTGGACATTGAAGCGGTGGGAAAAATAGCCAGGGAAGCAAAAATACCGCTCATAGTGGACTCAACGATGACTCCTCCTTCAATTCTAAGGCCTTTGGAGCACGGCGCTGACATAGTGGTGCATTCACTCACAAAATATCTTGGAGGCCACGGCACATCGCTGGGCGGGATAGTGGTTGATTCAGGAAAATTTGACTGGGCAAACGGGAACTTTCCTGACCTTGTTAACCCGGACCCTTCATATCACGGCATGAAATTTTACGAGGCTTTCAAGGGGCTGGCTTACATACTGAAGCTCAGGGTATCAACCCTCAGGGATACAGGAGCGGCCTTAAGCCCGTTTAACGCGTTCCTGATACTGCTCGGCGTGGAAACACTGTCGCTGCGCGTCGCAAGGCACTGTGAAAACGCCCTGAAGGTGGCGCAGTGGCTCAGCTCAAACCAGAAGATAAGCTGGGTAAATTATCCCGGGCTTAAAAGTTCACCGTCTTACGCGCTGGCACAGAAATACCTTCCGGGAGGCGCTTCAGGAATGATCGCTTTCGGAATAAAAGGCGGAGTACAAGCCGGGGTAAAGTTTATAAACAGCGTGAAGCTTCTTTCACATCTCGCGAACATAGGCGACGCAAAGACTCTTGTCATTCATCCGTGGACAACCACACACCAGCAGCTTTCGGACGCGGAGAAAAAAGCAGCGGGAATTACGGAAGATTTTATAAGGCTGTCAGTGGGAATTGAGAACGCGGATGATATTATCACGGATATAGACCAGGCTCTTAATAAAATATAGCTCAAGTTCCAGAGCCCATAGCCCAGGGAAACGCACTCCCTTGGGCTTTGGGCTTTGGGCTATGGCTTTCAAACGAGGTGACTTATGAAGATCTACAACGACATCACAGAAACAGTAGGCAACACCCCCCTTGTAAGGATTAACAGGCTTACAAAAGGTACAGAGGCAGCGCAGGTGCTCGCGAAGATGGAGTCTTTTAATCCGCTCTCAAGCGTTAAGGACAGGATAGGCGTGGCCATGATAGAAGACGCTGAAAAACGCGGAAAGATCAAACCGGGAGATACCCTGATAGAACCAACCAGCGGCAATACCGGCGTCGGGCTTGCTTTTACAGCCGCAGCAAAGGGATACAAACTCATCCTCACCATGCCTGACACCATGTCAATAGAGCGCAGGCAGCTGCTCGCAATACTCGGGGCGCAGCTTGTGTTAACGCCGGGTTCTGAAGGGATGAAAGGCGCTGTTGCGAAAGCAGAACAGCTTGCCGACGAAATAAAGGGGTCGATCATCATGGGCCAGTTTGATAATCCGGCGAACCCCGAGATACACAGAAAAACCACGGCTGAGGAAATATGGAAGGATACGGACGGAAAAGTGGACATATTTGTGGCGGGCATAGGCACTGGAGGGACCATCACGGGAGTCGGCGAGGCTCTCAAAAAGAAAAACAAGGATATAAAAATAATCGCGGTTGAGCCTGACGCTTCGCCGCTTTTATCCACAGGCACGGCAGGCCCGCACAAACTGCAGGGCATCGGCGCCAATTTTGTGCCAAAGGTATTAAACAGGGAAATCATAGATGAAATAATAAGGGTAAAAGACGCTGACGCCGGAGAAACAGCAAGGCAGCTGGCAAGGCAGGAAGGCGTGCTTGTGGGCATATCAAGCGGCGCAGCGGCGTGGGCGGCGATAGAAGCGGCAAAAAGGGCTGAGAATAAGGGAAAGACAATAGTGGTGCTGCTGCCTGATTCCGGGGAGAGATACCTTTCCACGTGGCTGTTTAAGGACATCATCGGGTGAAGACAAAGTTACCGCGTAATAATTTATGTAAGGTTGTGTCCGCCACAGGCCGGTTTTCTTTATGGATTGCGCAGTAGCGCAGGCCATAAAGAAAACCGGCCTGCAGCGGACACAAAGAAGGCATGCGCGACAGAGAGGTTTTCCGGTATAAACATAATTGCAAAAAATGAATGCATTTTTTTGTGATTATGTTATAATTTTTTCAACAAATAAAAAATCAAGGAGAATACGAGAAGAAATGGAAAAACCTCCCGGCGACTCAGTGGGTATTGTTAAGACGCAGTACTACACGTTCGCGGAACTCAGCCTTGAAAAAGGCGGAAAGCTCGCCCCTGTCACCATAGCCTATGAAACTTACGGCACACTCAATAAGGACAAATCAAACGCGTTACTGGTATGCCATGCCCTCTCCGGAGGGGCTCATGCCGCCGGTTACTATACCGACGACGACATAAAAGGCCCGAAGAAAAAAACCGGCTGGTGGGACTTAATGATAGGCCCGGGCAAGCCTATGGATACAAACAAATACTTCGTCATATGCTCCAGCATCATAGGAAGCTGCTACGGTTCAACCGGACCGACATCCATAAACCCGGCGACAGGCAAGGAATTCGGTATGACATTTCCTGAAGTGACCATACCGGACATGGTAAAAGCCCAGAAGATACTTTTAGATTCTATGGGCATTGAAAAGCTGGTTACAGTCATCGGAGGCTCCATGGGCGGCATGCAGGCGCTTGACTGGGCTCTGCAGTTCCCCGATATCCCGAAATCAGTCATAGTAATAGCCGCCTCAGCCGCGCTTTCAGCTCAGGAAATTGCTTTGGACGCGGTCGGCAGGAACGCCATAAAGATGGATCCTGACTGGCAGGCCGGTAACTACGCGAAGAACCAGCCGTTAAAAGGCCTCGCTGTGGCCAGGATGATAGGCCACATATCATACTTAAGCGAAGAGGGAATGGAAAAAAAATTCGGCCGCAGGCCTGAAGACCCGGCAATGGCCGCTTCAATGACGCCTTTTGAAAAACAATTTGAGAACGGTTTTGCCGTGGAAGGCTACCTCGCCCACCAGGGAAAGAAATTCGTCGAGCGTTTTGACGCGAACTCATACCTTTATGTGACAAAAGCCATGGATTATTTTGACGTGGACAACAGGTACGGCGGCGGGTCGCTTACAAAGGCCTTAAAGAGGATAAAAGCCGAAGTACTCATGGTTTCCTTTACTTCAGACTGGCTTTTCTCGCCGGCGCAGGCAAAGGAAATAGTGCAGGCGCTGACCATGAACAACAAGGACGTTTCATACATAGAGATACAGTCCATACACGGGCATGACGCGTTCCTGCTTGAAAAAAAGACAATAGCGGAGAACAAAATAATGGGGCAGGCTTTTAAGAACTTCCTTTTGAACGTGAAATGAGTTATATGATGATGGCCGGTTTTAAGTTTTAAGATAGTGCATACGGAACTGAAGTTAAATCTGCCTTAAGGAGCAACATGTACAAAGAAATCTACCTAAAGCACACATACGAAGAAATTGCCGGAATGATAGAGGAGAACTCACGCGTACTTGACCTCGGGTGCGGAGACGGGGAACTTCTTGAGATGCTGTATACGCGTAAAAATGTATACGGCCTGGGCGTGGATATCAATACCGAAGAAGTTTTGAAGTGCATAAAACGCGGGGTTTCCGTCATTCAGGAAGACATAGAAGCCGGCATACATAAGTACAAGGACCAGTCTTTTGACTACGTCATATTATCGGAGACGCTTCAGGCGATCAAAAGGCCGGACTATGTCATGCACCAGATAATGAGGGTGGGAAAAAAGGTCATAGTGACATTCCCGAATTTCGCATATTATAAGCTGCGGTTAAAATATTTTCTGACAGGACGGATGCCCAAGTCAGAGATACTTCCGTTTGAATGGTATAACACGCCGAACATCCACCTGCTGACAATAAAGGACTTTAAAAGCTTCTGCAAGAATAACAGCATTAAATTCAGCAGGGAAGTGTACCTCGTGGGAAAGCAAAAAATGGTCAGGACGGGGTTAGGGCTGGAAAATATATTCGCGGAAGAGGCCATATTCCTCATACACAGGGAGCCTCAGGAAAAAATAATGATAAAAGAAGTGGCGGTTTTAAACGAAAAGAAATAATGGGTAGTGAGTAGTGGGTAGTGCTTTAGGAACAATACGGTTTGCTACACACTACACACCACCCACTACCCACCACTTACGACGTTGTACAGACGAAAAAAAGTGATAAAAGTCCACAAATAACGCGGAAAACGCAAAAAAGCGTTTATTTCTTTAAAATTAAGCATTTTTTGTAAAAAAACAGCTTAAAACCCATTAAAAATACATTTTTTTGTTGACCGTAAATTAATTGTATGCTATAAGTATGCAAAACACAATATATGGTATGGATTTTGGGGTTTAAATCAAATATTCTCAGGAGGACAAAATGAAAAAAGTTTTAGCTTTTGCAATGGTGTTGGTACTTGCTTTTTCAGTAAGCGCATTTGCCGTAAAGAAAATGGTGGAGATAGACGACGGAACGCCTGCGGGGCCGGGGCCAAAGGCTGAGAATATTGTAGCCATTAACGCCCTGTCTTATCTGGTAGGTTTTTTTAACGTCAGTTATGAAAGAAAAATAATTGACAATTTAAGCTTAAGGGTCAGGGGCATGTACTGGCCGCTGGTAAACGCGATTTCAAACGGCTCGGGAAATTTCTTTGGTTTCGGCGGGGACTTATTTTTCTATCCGATGGGCAAGGCTTGCACGGGCTGGTTCGTAGGGCCAAGGTATGACGCGTTCTTCCTTACCGCCAAAAGCGGAGGAAACGAAGGCACCTGGACAATCATGATGGCCGGCGGTTCCGCAGGTTACAGGTGGGTATGGGAAGGCGGATTTGAAATGGGCATCGGCTTTGGAGCATGGACAAACGTAAGTTCGTCCTACAGCGTAAAATCAGGGGCAGAACAGGCTTCAGGAGACCTCAAGTTATTTAACAGCATTTCACCGACAGTTGATTACGAAATCGGATGGGCATTTTAATAAGGTATCAAAAAAGCTTTTACATCATAAAACAGGAGGCAAAAGCATGACGAAATCAGAAATGGTAACAGCGATCGCGGACAAAGCAGGCGTAGCAAAAAAGGATGTAAAGAAGACGATGGAAGCTTTCACAGAAGTACTGGTTGCCACACTTAAGAAAGAGAAAAAGGTTAAACTTCCGGGAATCGGAATCCTGGCTGTAAAACACCGTAAGGCGCGCGTAGGCAGGAACCCGATGACGGGCGAAGCCATCAACATACCTGCGAAAAAAGTCGTAAAAATGAGGATAGCGAAAGACCTTAAGTCAGCCGTTCTCTAAACAATAGCATTAAACAAAAAAGCCCGGGCAGTAGCCCGGGCTTTTTTGTTTAATGGAGACAAAAGGAAGGAGAAAGGAGACAGGAGTGTTGCTTGCTTTGTATTTGATCTACTCCTATCTCTTATCTCCTTCCTCTTTCTCTTTCCCACCTCTCCCCCCTTGTTTTTCACCATGTTTTAGCCTATAATTATCCTTATGACAACCAAATTAAAGGGAAAACAGTTTGCAATACTCATACTGGTTTTATTACTTCCATATGCCATTTTCGGCGGCGTCATTAAGGATGATATTTCAAAGGGCGCCGGGGCCAGGGCAGCCGGAATGGGCGGCGCTTTTACTGCCGTTGCCGACGATTATTCCGCGTATTTTTGGAATCCTGCCGGGCTTGTGCTTGTGGACAGGATGAACGTAAACGTTTCCTATGATTCCGTATTTAAGGGCAAAGAATATGATTTCGGAATAAACTACACCCACCCGCTTTTTGATTCCATGACGGTTTCAGCCACGTATTTTAAGGGCATGTACTCATCCTCCAAATACTCCGATGATATCCTGTATCTGACAGCCGCCGGGTATCTGGAAGATTCCAGAACGTACGCCCTGGGCGCGAATATTAAATTCATAAACACGGGACTAAGCAACGGCCTGGCTTCCGGCCGCGGCAGCAGCCTCGACATCGGGGTAATGGTCTTCCCCGATTTCCTGGAGAAAAAAATTAAATTCGGGTTTCTCGCGCAGGACCTTGAAGCTGTGATCGCGTGGGACAACGGAGTCAGGCAGAGGGTGCCGCTGCTTTTTAAGATGGGAGCGTCATATGCCTTTGATAAAACAGCGGTCATTGACATGGATATTGACCTTCTGCAGGCAAACGAAGGAATGAACCACAGCAGGGCAGGGGTTCACATTGGCGGGGAAAAATGGTTCTTAAGCAGGGCCATAGGCAATTTCGGTTTCAGGGCCGGTTTTTTCTGGAGGGAAGCGCTTAACCCTAACCATAAATTCACAGCGGGAATATCGTACGGCAGGGAAGACTTTGTCCTGGATTATGTTTATATGCCGGGAGTAAACAGCCTGGGAGACACGCATAAACTTGATATATCATATTTCTTCGGAAACAGGGATAAGACAGGGTACAGGCCGCCTGTGATAATTGAGGAAGAGAAAAAGATAATCGCCGTAAAACCCGGGGAACTCGAAACAGTTTCTGAAATTTATAAAAACATGGATCTCATACCGTCACAGAAATACCTCTCAACGTCCAAGGAAAGCAGGTATAAGGAAGCGGTATTTAACCTGAAGAATAAACCGGCTGACCCGCAGGGCATAGAATGGGTATTTGACATACTTGACGCCGCCGGCAACCAGGTAAAACAGGAAAAGGGAGCATCAGTGCTCGCGCAGTCATTTACGTGGAACGGGGAAACATCCCCGGGAGTCACGGCAAAAGACGGGGATTATATAGCGCAGCTGGCTGTAAATATAAACGGAAAAACAGCGTGGAGGAAAGCCAAGGTTATCACCGTGGACGCGACACCGCCTTCATTTGACGTGGTGCTTTACCCCAAGGTTTTCGCGCCTGTCAAAACAAGCAGGATAAATGAACTGACCATGGATATAAAAACAAGGGCTTCCGATATAAAATCATGGACGCTGACCATCCGCGACGCCGAAGGGCGGGCATTGAGAAAAATGTCCGGCGACGGGTATACGGGAAAGCTTTCATGGGGAGGAAAGGACGCCCTGGATAACGCCGTTAAGGACGGGGCGTACGACGCGTATATTTCCATGGAAGATTACGCGGGGAACGTTTACGCCATGGCTGAAGCCTTTACAATCGATACCGCAATTACAAAAGTCGGGGTAAAGGTGGCCAATATAATTTTCAAGGCAGGAAAAGAATCCGTTGTTTTCAGTCCGTCATTTAATTCGCCTGAAAGGGTGAAGTACTGGGACCTGGAGATATACGGAAAGAATAACAGGGTGATTAAAAGTTACAGGAACAGGCCGGTCACGGTAAAAAGCCTTACATGGGACGGTACGGATGAAAAGAGCGTTTATGTAAGGGCAGGGTCCACTTACAGGTACGCAATAACCGCGTACCAGAAAAACGAGATAACAAGCGAAAAAGACGGTTTAGTACAGTCGGCGCTGCCTGAATTCAAGGACGCCGGAATTGAACTCACACTGGCTGCCATAGATTTCGATAAAAACAGCAAGTCATTGCCGGTTTCCGAATACGGATATTTAAACCAGGCGTCTGAAGCGGTAAAAAAATTCGCGAAGGACTATTTCCTCTTCATTAAAGGTTACGCGACGGACGCGGGAAGCCCCGAAGAGAACCTGAAGCTTTCCATAGAAAGGGCGGAGGCTGTAAAGGACTACCTGTTTACCGCCCAGGGCGTCTCTGAAGATAATATTTATATAATAGGCTACGGCGACGGCGAATACGCCGACCAGGCCGCAAGGGATGAGATAGAAAAGTCGGGCAGAAGGGTGGAAGTGGAGCTGCTTACAAAGTAGGATGCAGGTTGGATTGAAGATTGTTGATTGAAGATTGCGGATTAATGGTCCAAGATCCTTAATCTTCAATCAACAATCTTCAATTACAAAAAACCGTTGCTTTTATCAACAGCGGATATTATAATTAAATCGCATAAATATCGGCATTTCAGGAGCAATAATGGACGCAGAGGAAAAGAAACTCCACATAAAACTGGCTTACGGGTATTACCAGAACAAAGAGTACAGGAAAGCCATCGGCCTTTATGAAAAAATATATAAGGACGACACTGAGGATTTTAATGTCCTTAATATGCTCTCGGACACGTACTTTAAAGCGGACTTAAAGGACAAGGCGCTCGAAGCCTACGCGGATACCCTCATGCTGCTGGAAAAGAAAGGGCATTACGAAAAGATCCTCCGCCTCGCCAAAAAAATACTTAAGAATTTTCCCGATGACCAGCGGATAAAGACACGCCTGAAAAATTCGCTGCGCAGCCTCATGAAGGAAGCTGAAAGAAAAGCGGCAAACCATGAGTACGCCGACGCGCGCGCCATATATGAGTCCATCCAGGAATTCAACAGCGACGAACACCCGGTTAACATAAAAATAAAGGAACTAAACGACGATGAGTCCGCGTTCGTAAACCGCACCCGCAAGCAGGAAGAGATGAAAAAATCCAGCGAGCCGCAGGACACGCAAAAAGACCTCATAAATAAATTCGACAAGATGGCGCAGAACTATATGAACAACGGGGATTTTGACGGGGCGGTCGAAACTTACATCACGGCGCTTAAGCTCGCGCCGGGAAACGAAGAGTTAAGGGCAAAACTGCACGCCGTATATGTCAGGATAGCCGGAGGCAATGCCGGCGAGAAAGTCTGGAATAAAGTCGATAAAAACCCGGCGGGCAAGCTTGAAGAGGCCAAAAGAAAGGCACTTGAAGAGCGGCAGGCGCAGATAATGAAGGAAGAGGAAGACCGCGCCAGGCTCATGCTAGACGAGGACGAAAAGATACAGAAGGAATATGAGGAAAAGGAAATGGCCATCATACAGGCAGCGGCAGTGGAGCTTAAGGCAAAACTCGACGAGGCGCAGAAAAACGAGAAGCTCAAGGAAGACGAAGTCCAGCGCATAATGAAGGAACAGGAAGAAAAGAAAAGGGAACTGCTTGAAAAGTTAAAAAGGGAAGCCATAGATAAATTCAAAAAGCAGAAAGATTCGATAGTGGAGCAGACAAAACTCGCCATGCAGCAAAAGCAGCAGCTCTCACAGCCAAAACCGGCAGAGCCGGAACCGGCGTCTGATTTTTTTGACAGGAAGCCGGCTTCCACGGCAAACCTGATGGACACTTTGAAAAAAGCCTATGAAACCCCCAAAGTCGGCCCCTCCGAGGAAAACGGCAGGGAAGCCATGGAAAAAATGTTTGATGACACTTCAAAGGAAATAAAATCCGTGCAGGCTGCCCAGGCAGCGGCACAGACGCACAAAGCTGCCGGGCCGCAGGAAATAAAGCGGGAGGCGCCGCCTGTTTTTCCGGACTTAAGCGCGGCAAAAGCGCAGCCGGCGCCCAAGGCGGAGTACTTGCCGGAACCCAAAACAGAGGAAATATTGGATGACATAGGCGAGGCTGAAAGGCCCGTGGAAAGGCACCAGGAAAAGGAAGAAAAAATACTGGTCAATGAAGACACTCTGGATTCGCTCATTACAATGTCGTTCATTTACATAAACCAGGGCGCTTACAAGGACGCGATGAAGATATACAACGCGCTGGCGGAAAAATACCCCAACAACGGGGAAGTAAAGAACATAGCCACGGAGATTTCTAAACGGCAGGGGTAAAAATAACTTCTAATTACCAATTACTAATAAAGGTTCGCGGTGCGCTTTCTATTATATTACGGACTTCAAAGGACAACCTATGGATAAATTCAAAATAAACACCAAATACCAGCCCGCGGGGGACCAGCCTGCAGCCATTGCGCAGCTTGCGCGCGGCATAGAGGATAACCAAAAATTTCAGACCCTGCTCGGTGTTACAGGCTCCGGCAAGACTTTTACCATGGCAAAAATAATTGAAAAGATAAACAGGCCTTCCATAGTCATATCCCACAACAAGACCCTCGCGGCGCAGCTTTATATGGAGTTTAAGGAATTTTTTCCCGAGAACGCCGTGGAATATTTTGTCTCCTACTACGATTATTACCAGCCTGAGGCATACATACCCCACAGGGACATGTACATAGAGAAAGACTCCGCTATAAATGACGAACTTGAGAGATTGAGGCTTTCCGCCACTCATAAGCTTTTAACGAGAAAAGATGTCATCATAGTGGCCAGCGTCTCGTGCATATACGGCGTGGGCTCGCCCGAATACACGCGCCAGCTGAGGCTGTACCTGGAGGCAGGCGATAAAATATCCATAAACGAGATAGCCACAAGGCTTGTGGCCCTGCAGTATAAGCGCAATGAGTTCGAGTTCTCACAGGGTATATTCAGGGTTAAAGGCGACATAGTGGAAATATTCCCCGCGTACTCGGTCACGGCCATACGGCTTGAATTTTTTGGCGACACGCTGGAAAAAATAACGGAGATAGACCCCATAAGCAAAAACACCATAGCAGGGATGAATAAAACAGCTATTTACCCGGCCACTCACTATGTCATGCCCGAGGACATGCTTAAAAAGGGGATAAAACAGATACAGGCGGAGCTTGATGTGAGGCTGAAGGAACTCGAGGGAAGGCCCGTGGAATATGAAAGGCTTAAAGCCCGCACAAACTATGACATAGAAATGCTTGAAGAGATGGGTTACTGCAAAGGCATAGAGAATTATTCAAGGATACTTGAAGGAAGGAAAGCGGGAACAGCGCCTTACACCCTTCTGGACTATTTCCCGAAAGACTACCTGATGTTCATAGACGAATCGCACGTGACCCTGCCGCAGTTCCATGGCATGTACGCCGGCGATTTTTCCAGGAAGAAAAACCTGGTGGATTACGGGTTCAGGCTTCCGGCAGCGTACGACAACAGGCCGCTGAAGTATGACGAATTTGAGAAAAAACTCAACCAGGTGGTTTTTGTATCGGCTACGCCCAACGAATATGAGACGAACCTGTCCGGAAAAAAGAACATAGCGGAGCAGATAGTCAGGCCAACCGGTCTTGTGGATCCTGTCATTATCGTAAAGCCTGTCAAAGGCCAGGTGGACGACATAACCGCCGAGATAAAAATCCGCGCGGAAAAAAATGAGCGCGTGCTGGTCACGGTGCTGACCAAAAAGATGGCGGAGAGCCTTGCGGCTTTTTTAAAGGACAGGAACGTGAAATGCCGTTACCTACATTCGGATATAGACACGCTGGAAAGGATCCAGATAATAAGGGAGCTGCGCGAAGGCAAATTCACGGCTTTAATCGGCATTAACCTTTTGAGGGAAGGCCTCGACATCCCTGAAGTATCGCTTGTGGCTATTTTAGACGCCGACAAGGAAGGGTTCCTGCGCTCCGCAACGGCGCTCATCCAGACCACGGGAAGGGCCGCTAGGAACGTGGAGGGAAAGGTAATAATGTACGCGGATAAAATCACGGACTCCATGGAAAAAGCCATAGGGGAGACGAACCGCAGAAGGGAAAAGCAGACCGCGTACAACAAGGAGAACAACATAACGCCGGTTTCAATCAAAAAGGAAATAAAAAAGATAATGGGAAGCGTTTATGAGATGGATTATTTTACCGTGCCGCTCCTTGAAGAAGACTCGGAATACCGCTATAAGGACACGGAAGACTTGATCAGGCAGATGGAAGGCGACATGATAAAGCACGCCAAGGCTTTGAACTTTGAGGAAGCCGCGAAACTCCGCGACAAGATAGAGGATATAAAGGACGGCGGGGTAAGGAAGATGAAGAAGAAAAAATACAAGTTCTGAAGTGCGCTGTAAATTAATACGATTATTTCCTTCTCCCCTTGGGAGAAGGTCAGGATGAGGGGTAATGAGCTTTGTTTTGTTCCCCTCACCCCTACCCCTCTCCCAAGGGGAGAGGGAATAAAAGTTCGGTATATTATTTACACTATATAATTTAAAATAAAGGTAGCATCAAAATTGATTATCTTCGGTTATATGGTATAATTAGTGTATGACTAAAAGGGATACATAATGAAATCAACGGGCCAAAACAAAAGAGGAAAAACCTGCGAAAACCCTGTCATCGCGTTTATAAGCGCGAGGGTGGGGTCTATTTTTATGTCCACTGTGGCGCGCGGGGTGGATGCGCGCGCTTGTGAGCTGGGCTGGAAAAAAAATTCCATCATATACACATCCCCGCGTTCCATGAACCCGGAGGATATCCTTGATGAAGTTGATTCTGTCATGCGCAACAACAGGATGCACGGAATAATAATGGCCAGTATGTCCCTTCCTGAAACGCATATTAAAAAAATCCTCAAACGCAAAATCCCCGTTGTGCTTATCGAACGCGAGGCAAAAGGGCTGTGTTCCGTAACGGTTGACAATTACGCGGGCGGATTCCTTGCGGGCGAGTACCTGGCGGGGCAGGGGTATAAAAAACCGGGAATAATATCGGACATGCAGGCGGATGACGTGAATTCAGCCTCGCATAAGAGGCTGTGCGGATTCCTTGACGCCCTGAAAAAATATTCCATTAAGCCAGACCCGGCGCTTGTCGGCAGGGTAAAAGTCCATACAATAGAAAACGGAAGGGAATGCGCGGATAAATATGAGAATAAAATGAAAAAAATTGACTCTATATTCAGCGTGGCCGGCGATATGGCAGCAATAGGGTTTATGATAGAGGCAAAATCCCACGGGGTGCGCGTACCTGAGGACATTGCCATAATCGGGTTTGACGATGTGGAAATGGCTGACGCGGTAACGCCGGCGCTTACGACCATAAGCCAGCCAATTGAAGGCATGGGAAGGGAAGCGGTAAGCATACTTAATAATCTGATCAATGAGAAAAGCGTAAAAATATGCGGAAGAATACTTGAGGCAAAACTGATAAAGAGGGATTCGGCGTAGCGGATTTCCTTAACCCTAAACCCTTACCCTTATCCTCAGCCTTTGGACCTTGAGCCAGTTCCAATAACTAAGGATAAGGGTAAGGGTTTAGGGTTAAGGGAAAAGTACATTAAAACCTTAGATACCCCTTGCAAATAGCCCTCCATAATGCAATAATACCCTTGTGAGAAATTCTGCCGGGTACCCCCCGGCCGTGTGATTTAGGTGTGGGCGGCATTATAAGCGCCCGGTGAGTTACTTTAAAACAGGTGAGAAATACCCTGCAAAAGCAATTACCGCAAAAACAAATCACAAAAACTTTTGGACATATTTATATGCCCATACAAACGAGGTAAGGCAACCATGACAATGACCAAGCTTAAATTTACAGATTTAGACCTATCGCCCGAGATCTTAAAAGCCGTAGCTGACATGGGGTTTGAAGAAGCGACCCACATACAGACAGCGACAATTCCCTTGATGAAGACCGGCGTGGACTTAATCGGCCAGGCTCAGACAGGGACAGGAAAAACAGCCGCTTTCGGAATACCAATGCTGGAAATGGTGGATTCAAAGTCCAAACTTATTCAGGCGCTTGTAATGTGCCCGACGAGGGAGCTCGCGGTTCAGGTGGCTGAGGAAATAAGGCAGCTGGGAAAACACATAAAGGGCTTTAACTGCCTGGCTGTATACGGCGGCCAGCCCATAGACAGGCAGATCCGCGCCTTGAGGGCGGGAGTGCAGATAATAATCGGAACCCCGGGAAGGCTCATCGACCACATAGAAAGGCGCACCATCAAACTCGACACATGCAAGATAGTGGTGCTAGACGAGGCTGATGAGATGTTAAACATGGGTTTTATCGAGGACATCCAGCTTATTTTAAAATCAGCGCCGGCGGACAGGCAGACAGTGCTTTTTTCGGCGACCATGCCCAAGCCGATTTTGGACCTGACAAAGCACTACCAGAAGAACCCGAAGTACGTCAAAATAACGCACGAAGTGCTGACAGCGCCGAACATAGAGCAGGTATATTTTGAGATAAAGCACGGAAAAAAGATTGAGGCTCTGACACGCGTGCTCGATTCCAACGATTATAAGGCCGTCCTGATATTCTGCAATACCAAAAAGATGGTGGACGAACTCGCTGACCAGATGCGCTCGCGCGGATACCTCTCAGAGTGCCTGCACGGGGACAAGACGCAGCAGCAGCGCGACAAGGTCATGGAGAAATTCCGCGCCGCGAAGTGCGACATATTAATCGCCACTGACGTGGCCGCCCGCGGCATAGACGTGGACAACATAGACGCCGTGGTAAATTACGACGTGCCATCCGACGAAGAATACTACGTCCACAGGATAGGAAGGACAGGCAGGGCCGGAAAATCGGGCATGGCATACACATTTGTTTACGGAAATGAAATGCACAAGCTGCGCGACATACAGAGGTACGCCAAGATAAAGATCAAGCCGGGCACAATACCTTCCAGGGACGACATAGAGGAAAAAAGAATAAAAATATTCATGGAAAAGGTAAAGTCACAGGTGGAAGCGGGCGGGCTGGAAACGCAGATAAAGGTAATAGAGAAGCTCATGGAAGAGGATATGTCCTCCATGGACATAGCGGCCGCGCTTATTAAGATGATGATGAAGGAAGAGGAAGATACCCAGATAGGGCTTGATAACGACTTAAACGCTCCGGCAAGGCACGAGCGCGAAGAGTACGGCTCTGAAGGCGGAGGACGCAGGCCGGGAAGGCGCGAACCCTCGGGCAACATGGTAAAGGTTTTCTTTAACGTCGGCAAGGCAAGGGGCATAATGGTAAGGGATATTTTGGGCGCCATAACCGGGGAAAGCGGAGTCAGGGGAGAAAAGATAGGCCGCATAGACCTTTTTGACAAGTACACTTTCGTGCAGATTGACTCTTCAGTTGTTGACGAGGTGGTCCAGTCGCTGAAAGGTAAGAAAATCAAAGGAGTGCAGGTTTTTGCGGAGAAATCCAAGGAGAATTTTAAAGGCAGGTAGAATTTACTATTTGCAATTTACGATTTACAATTGATATCAAAAAAGTCGCGGGTGAAAGCCCGCGGTTTTTTGTTTATATGGTTGCTATGTTGCTCAGAAACAAATATGGGCTATAAAAGAAAAATAGTTAAAACAGAAAATATACTTTTACTTTAGAGTTTTTAAACAAAATATGAATAAAACAAGAGGATTTTGTTATAATGACTAGAGTCAGGCACGATGTAGGGTTTTGTTATGGAAAGCTAAAAGGGGATCACTATACACTAAATCGTAATAGGGTAAAAATATAGAACTTTATAGGAGATGTCTTTAGAACATTTTGGGACAATTGAGAATAAGTTTTCATCATGATGCAGGTAAAATAATTGAAAAATTTTAGTTCGGGGGGGGGTCTATATGCGCTTTAAATTAATTTTTATCTTGATTACTCTGCTGTTTATATCAAATACTCTATTGGCAGATGATGCTCAGATATCTCATGTTGGTGGGAACATTATTCCTATTAGGAACGATAATATATCAATGGAACTTGAAGATTTACAAATAAAAGAAAATAGCGGATGGGATATAGATGTACTTTATAGGTTTAAAAATAATGGAAAGAAACAAATTGTTAAGATGGGATTTCCTGAATCTTGGGGACAGGTTAATGAAATAAGCAAGTTTCAGACATGGATAAATGGTAAACTTATTAATTCCGAAAAACTTGAAAATCAAGATCAATTTGCCGACAATCCAAAAGATGAATTGTTTTATGAAGAATATAGAAAAATTGGAGGCAATTATCTTCGTTTTTATTCATTTGATGTATTTTTTAAAGAAAATGAAACAGTAGAAGTCAGACACAGGTTCAAAATGGGCATTAATTGTGGGCCGGGAGAAGGCGGGCATTGTTGGTTTAGTTTTATTCTAAAAACTGGATCCTTATGGAAGGGCCCGATTAAAAAATTTCGCGCAAATCTTGAAACTACATCGTATCTGCCGGACGATGCGGTTATCTATCCCGGCAATGCTAAAATAGGAGATTATCAAATCACCTGGGAAATAGATAATTTTGAACCAAAGAATGACCTGGTAGTAGATTTGACGTTTGCAGAAATTTATTTTGAGGCTGTCTGGTATTCTGATTATATCAATCAAAAAGATGAAATTTATCTCAAAAAAAACAAGCATAACGAACTTTCCAGCTTTTATAGTCGTGTCATTGATTACGTATTACTAAAAAGCAAAGAGACCAGTGGTTTTCCGCCTCGATTTGGGGAGAATATTCCAAACCCAAATTCATTTATTGTCGCGGATGCTCTGGAAAAAACTCAACGAGTCCTTTATGGAGAAAATAGTTATGGCCAATATAATCAAATAACGTTTCTTAAGGCATTACTCGCAATATATCGTGGATGTTGCGTGGAGGAAATTGAAAAAATGAATAAAGAACAACTAATTAGTGAAATAAAAAGATGTAAGCAAATTATGGGAATCTTAAACAAACAGGATCCGTTAGAAGAATACAGTGCTGTTTTTGATATGAGTGATTGCAAGTCGTTTCGTGATCTGTTGAATTACGTTTCGTCAGTACGGAAGACTCAAAAACTATCTCCTAAGATACTTATGTCCTGGTATAGCGGGGACAAAGCTACTGAATTAGTTTCAGCCGCAGTATTAACGAATATGGGTTATGGAAATACAACAACAGCAAAAGTATTATTTAATTATTTAGAGAGTTCAAACGTATGTACAGAGATAATACCGGAATTAATTGACCGCGACAGGGAACATTCGATAATGTTTTTGCTTGAAGAGTATGGTAAAGGCAGTCAAAATAAGCAGAAAATGATGATTAAAGCTGCGTCGTTGATAAGAAGTCATAACGGGTGTTGTGAACCTGTTGACCATGAGATAGAAAAGAAATACAATAAACAGCTTGATGAGATAATTGAAAAAGGAAGGAGAGAATCAAACACAAAAGAATACACATATGCTAATTCGGATATTATTTGTGATAATCAAACTTTTTTGGATTTGATGCGGCGTGATATGTTTGATGACTCTGAAATAGTCCGTAAAAAAATTGCTGAAACGTATGCTTGGAAATCCTATCAAGCTCATGATACAAGTACCGTACAAGGTTTTGACAAAACACGACACATCAAAGAATATTTTAAATTAGGAAGGGAAGCTATACTGCGAGAAAAAAACAATGATATTAAGAAAAAATATATTCATGGATATGTAGATCTTGCACGTGAAACTTACATGGAATTCAAGCCGCCATATAACCATGTTGAATTAAAACCTTTGATCGACGAGATTGAATCTTTTGTGCGTGATCTAGAGACTAACAAAACGTTAAATGAGGATGAAAAGATATTATTCTATAATTTGGTTAAGTTTAACTGAGAAATAATAAGGTGTCAGACTGACACATTCAAACTTTCCATTTACAATTAAAAAAGCCGCGGGTTTTGCCCGCGGCTTTTTTAATATTAGCGTAAGTACTATCCGCCGCCAGTCCTTCTGTTCATGTGCGCGGTACCGTGGGATTTGAAATTCTTGCCGTTCTGCTTATTTTTGAACTTTTCCCATGGTTTTTCCTGTTTGAAAACCTTTTTTTCTTCGACAGGCACAACTTCTATTTTCTCTTCCGCTTTTGCAACTTTTTTTGCTTCTTCAGCCATGATACACCGCCTTTCATTCATTTGGATAGTTATATTATACTACACATAGATAAAAAAACAATTCAAAAATTACCGTTAACCCGGTCTTACGGCAGGATTCTACTTAAAAGACAAAACCCGGGCGCATGATATGCGCCCGCTACAAGTGCTTTGTTTTTGTATTTGTAGCGGGCGGATACCATCCGCCCGGCATTTCTGCAGGGTTTTTGGTTTAGACAAAGGCGTTTTATTGGCGGGAAAAATAGGGTATAATTGACATATATCTGCGGGAGGATGCATGGAAGCGCCATTTAACTCAACAATAGACGTAAACGGGTATCAGATGATAATAAGGCCAAAGACATTTTCCATGGCGTTATTACCCGTGGTAATATTCCTTTGCATCTGGCTCTCGGGCTGGACCGCTGGCGGATATACGGCTTTACACGCCCTTTTTGGGATGCTGGGAAGATTTGGCAAAGACGGGCCAATCGCGGTTCTCCCGGTTATTTTCCTCATGGTCTGGCTGACAGGCTGGTTTTTCGGGGAAGCAGGGGCGCTTTATGTGGTTTTATGGGTGCTCTTTGGCAGGGAAATAGTGATAAAATCGCAGGGCAATCTTACAATAAAAAACGACATACTTGGCATAGCATGGACGAGGATTTATAACGTAAACGCGATAACTCAGCTTGGCAGGAATAAGACAAACATATCACCCTCTGAAAAGAGCGGAAAGATAGGTTTAACCGGCGTCGGCTCAATATCCTTTCAGTACGAGGGCCGGGTCAACAGGTTCGCTTTGGTGTGGAAAAAAGAGGAGATTGATTATATAATGATGGAGTTAAGGAAGTACATGCCGGGAAGGTGCTTTGAAAACGAATGAATAGAGTGATAAGTGGTATGTGATATGTGGTATGTGAATTCAAAAACAGCCACTTAGCACGCGCCACTTACCACTTATCACAAGCGTATCGGAGGTTAAGATGAGCTCACACGGGGAAACCGGAGTTGAAAGGAATGTCGCTTTAAAGAATAAAATGAGCTTCTGCAACGGTTTAACAGGCGTCGTGCAGAAACATGAGAAGAACAGGCAGCAGGTTAAGGTGTTTTTTAACGGCATTGAGACCTCAAAAGGCGCCATGGGGCTCATGGTGGATTTAACCAACGTGCAGGCCATGTTTAATTTAAAAATACAGGTAACGAGCTCCGCGACTGACGCCGAAAACCAGCACGCGGCAGAGGAAGTCATGAAGGAGATGGAGCAGTACTTCGCGTAAAAAACGTGATACGTGATATGTGGCAAGTGATACGGAATCAGATATGATCAAAATCGGAGCACATACCACTTAGCACATATCACGTATCACGTTTTTGGAGCAAACATGGACAAAGACAAGCTTTCTTCACTTCCGGAGAAACCCGGAGTTTACATATACAGGGACAAGGGCGGCACTGTCATTTACATTGGCAAGGCAAAGGTGCTGCGCAACAGGGTGCGGTCCTACTTTAACGAAGGCAAAAAGGACATAAAGACCGAGCAGCTCGCGGAAAAGATAGCGGACATAGATTTCATAGTCACGACCAACGAACTCGAAGCTTTCATCCTGGAAAACACCCTCATAAAAGAACATAAACCCAAGTATAACATCCTGCTCAAAGACGACAAATCATATCCGTATATCATGGTCACTTCAGGGGATAAATATCCGGGCGTGTATATTACCCGCGACACAAAAAACAAAAAAAACACATACTTCGGCCCCTATTTTTCCGCTGACGCGAAGAAGGTTGTGAACCTCATATACAGAATATTTAAAGTGCGGCAGTGCACCATAGACCTTTCAGGCAAGCCGCTATCCAGGCCGTGCATATATTATGACACGGGCCTTTGTACGGCGCCGTGCGTGCGGTTCATAAAGGATGCGGATTACCTGGCATCAATCGAAAAAGTTAAGGAATTCCTTAAAGGGGATTACGAACCTGTAACGGAAACACTCAAAGGCCTTATGGACAAGTACGCCGAAGAGCAGAAATATGAGAAGGCTGCGGAGGCGCGCGACGCCATAAAGGCAGTGGAAGAGATAATGAAGGAACAAAAAGTTGTAATGACGGAGGAAAAGGACATAGACGTCATAAGCTATATCTTTAAGAACAATGCCTACTACTTCGGGGTATTTAACATCAGGCGCGGCAGGCTCACGGGCAAGACCATAAACATATTTAAAAACATGGCCGAGAACGAAAGCCCGCTTGAGATATACCTGGCGCAGTATTACGGCAGGAACATAACCCTGGCCGGCGAAATAATACTGCCTGAGGGAAGCGTCAGCCCGGAGATAATCAATTATGTGTTTAAAGGCAAAGATATAAAAATAAGGTTTGAAAAGGCGTCGCAGCTGCTGAACATGGTGGACGAGAACCTTTCCGAGAAAGCCAATGCCGAGGAAAAGTTCGAGGAAAAAAAGACAAATGTCAAAAGGGAAAACCTGATACAGATGGAGGAATTAATGCAGTCCCTTGGCATAGGGTATATGCCGGAATCAATAGAAGGCATAGACATATCGCACTCCTCAGGGGATAACATGGTCGGGTCGCTTGTGGTATTTAGAAACGGCGAGCCGGACAAAAAGGAATACAGGCATTTCAACATAAAGACGGTCGGGCAGGTGGATGATTACGCGTCCGTAGCCGAGGTGGTGGAGCGCAGGTACTCAAGGTTAAAGCAGGAAGGGGAGTATTTTCCCGACCTTATACTTATTGACGGCGGAATGGGGCAGGTTAACGCGGCAAAGCAGGCTTTGGACAGGGTCGGCGTGGACATCGCCGTGATAGGCCTGGCAAAACGCGAGGAGGAAGTCTTCAGGCCCAATGAAAACAAGCCGGTTCCTTTAAAAGAAAAAGCAAGGTTTCTGCTTATGAGGGTGCGCGACGAGGCCCACAGGTTCGCGAATTCGCACCGTACCACCCTGGCGACAAAAAAATTAAAGCAATCCGAGTTTGACGAGATACCCGGGATAGGGGAAAAGACCAAGTACAGGATTTACAACGAGTTTAAGGACTTTGACGAGCTGGTTAAGGCCATAGAGGGCAACGAAGTTCGCGCTGAGTTTCTCAATAAAAAACAGCGTGAGAATGTTTTAAAGCATTTTAAAAAGTGATATAATACATAAAAGCGCCGGGATGCCGGACGGCTTACCGTATTTTTCCCAAAATTAACGGGTTGATAAACGGAAACAGTGGATAATATAAGATACTTGGAGGGGCTTCGCAGGGAGCCGGGAGACTGGATGCCGGCGGGGTACTAAATGGCAGTAACCGGGGGCTAGTTTCAGGTCCGGAATGCCGTGGAATTGTTGGGAAAAATACGGCAAGCCATCCGGCACTTTGTAATAATTAAAACCTGGGTGTGTTGTTGTCCTGTACTTTGGGCACGAAGAACAATAATATTAAGAGCAAAAAAAGGAAGAGTGCGGGATGCCGGACGGCTTGCCGAATTTTTCCCAAAATTAACGGGCTGAGAAACGGAAACAGTGGATAATATAAGATACTTGGAGGGGCTTCGCAGGGAGCCGGGAGACTGGATGCCGGCGGAGTACTAAATGGCAGTAACCGGGGGCTAGTTTCAGGTCCGGAATGCCGTGGAATTGTTGGGAAAAATACGGCAAGCCGTCCGGCACTTTGTAATAATTAAAACCTGGTTGAGTGTTGTTGTCCTGTACTTTGGACACGAAGAACAATAAAAAATTAGAAAAAAACGGGGAGGGCTAATGGTATTAAACACTATCAGAAACAAAGTGTTGTTATATTTCCTTTTTGCCTCCGCGATAGTCATCGGCATATATGGATTCATAACTTATAACCTGATCAGGAACAACCTCGAGGCTGAGATGGAGAACAGGCTGACCACCGCGGGGGAGATCATAGCCGACGCCGTGAACCCGAAGGACATCCCTCTTTTAAAACTCAAGGGAAAAATATTCGAAACATACAGGGACAAGCTCACCAAGCTCAGGGAAATAACGGAAGTCAGGGATATCCTTATTATTGACGAGAACAGGAACATACTTTTATCAACCCTTAATGAGAATGAAAAATTTTTTCTGAACCTGGACAGGTTTGAGATAAAAAAAGCCTTTGAAGGAGAGGCCGCGTCATCGCCGCTTTATAAGGGGGCGGAGGGGCTTTATTTCAAGACGGGCTATGTGCCCCTTGATTCCGGGGGAGAAGTGCCGGCTGTAGTGGCTGTGGAAGCGTCGGCGGAATATATAGGCTACATAAAACAATACAGGCAATTCCTCGCCATAATAGGGCTTGTGAGTTTTGCCATAGCCATCATACTTTCCCTCATGATATCCGGCGGCATATCAGGGAAAATAGACGCGCTAAAGAGGAAAGCCGAGCAGATAGCAAAAAGGAACTTCGGGGAGGATATAAAGGTGACAGGGGAGGAGGAGATAAGGCTTTTAGCGGGAACCCTTGACTCCATGAAGAACGAGCTTAAGGACTACATAGAAAACAGGGAAAAGATGGCCACTGTGGGCGAATTTTCGGCCGGCGTGGCGCATGAGATACGCAACTCCCTCGGGGCGCTCTCCGGGTATGCCGAACTCATAAGGGAAAAAACCCCGGATGAGAAAATAAAGAAATACGCCGACGACATAGTAAGGAACGCCCTTAAGATGAGCGAGTTCTTAAACAACTTCCTGGCGTACACCAAGGAATTCACGCCAGACCTGCAGGAAACGCATTTAAGCAAAATAGCCGATGACACAATAGGGGAACTGCCTGAAAAAGCCAGGCAGGCCGTGAAAAAGAGCTACGGGCCGTCCGCGGGGATTATTAAAGCCGACGCGTACCTGATGAAAAAAGCATTTTACAATATAATAATAAACGCCTGGCAGGCGCTTGATAAGCCGGACGGATATGTGGAAGTTAACATACTTAAGGATAAAGGAAAAAACATCGTGATTATAAAGGATAACGGCAGGGGCATACCCGCCGGCGTAAAGGAAAAAATATTCCAACCGTTTTTTACCGGCAGGAAAGAAGGCACGGGCCTGGGGCTGGCGATAGCGTACAGGATAATAAAGGAGATACACGGCGGAGACATAACCGTGGAAAGCGCCGAAGGGCAGGGGACGGAAATTAAGATAATACTTTAATTACAAATTACTAATTAATAATTACTGATAAAGGCGGGCTTCGCGGATTTATTATAATAAAAACGGGAGTAAAACCATGAAATTAAAAAAAATTGCAGCCGTATTTGTTGTATTGATATTAATTGCCTCGGGGTGCGCGTCGGCGGGGAAGAACCTTGTTTCAGGCAAAGGAAACCTGAAATACGCGGAGACGGACAGCGGGGTTATTATCACATCTGATACGGCAATGATGTCCGTGGAGTTTATGGACCCTTCAATTATATATGTTTCCTGGAGCAAAAAAAACGCGGGACAAAAAAACACGGGTGTTTCAGATTTGATGAAGCCTGAAAGGCCGAAAATTACCGTGACTGAGTCGGAGGAAGGGCTGGAAATTTCATCATACCTGCTTAAGGCGCGCGTGGATATGGCATCCGGCGCAACATCATACTCCGACAGCCGGGGAAATATGCTCCTTGCTGAAAAAGGACGGTTTGTGGAGGAAAAAGGGGACTCATATTCGGTTAAACAGGAATTTATATTCAGGCCGTGGGAGGCGCTTTACGGGATGGGGAAATCCTTTAACGGAGCATTAAACCTTAACGGCGCGGAAGAATTTCCGGTAAAGCCTTTTAGTGAGCATCCTGCGCTTTTTTCAACGACGGGTTACGGCATTCTCTGGGCTGAAGGCGGGCCGTTCAGCTTTTCAGGGAAGGCGGATGATTCCTACATATCGGCGGATAACGCGGCCGGCATAGATTATTTCTTCATTTACGGCGGTTCCATGAATAAGGCAGCCGGCTTATGCGCGAAAATTACGGGAAAAAGATCCCCTGCATGGAAGGCCGCGCCGGATGAATGCGCGGGATGGGACATGCTGCGCGGATATATCGCGGATGCCGTAAGCCTGTCCATGTCAGGCGTGCCGATAGAAAATGGGACAGAGACCAACGACATAAGGGTAAATTACCCGGAGGGTTTTGCGGACCCGGCTTACAGGGAACTATACACGAGGTTTAATCAGTTTCTGGCATTATGCCCGGTAACTTTTACGGCGGGTGTTTTGCCGGAGGAAATAAAGGACGACAAGAACAGGAATGCGCTTGTAAAAACAGCGGAACTGCGCAATATGCTGGAGCCATACATAAGGTCAAACGCATGGCTGACAGCTAAGGGAGGCGCGCCGTATATAAGGCCGCTTGCGGCTGATTTCTTTGGGGATGATAAGGCGCTCAAAGCGGAAGGGCAGTATATGTCCGGAAACAATATCATGGTAAGCCCGGTAACAATGGAGATGTTTGATTTTTCGTCAAACCGTGCCGATTTCATAAGGCCTTCAATGTTCTATGACCCGGAAAGCGGCAGGAAAGGCATCAGGCTTATGGTGTTCCCGGAAGGAACTGACGCAAAAGGGCACGAGCTCACCATTGACGGCCCCTATTGGACAATGCCACCGGAGGATTCAAATTACACAATAAATTTCACCGGTTCTTTTAACGCGGCGGAGACCGGAAATTATGAAATTTTGGTTGTGTCAGACGGGCATGTGAAGCTTTCAATCGACGGCACTGTGCTCATCGACGGCAGGCAAAACAATAAGCTCAGCAGGTTCAAGGCCCGCGCCAAATTTAAAAAGGATAAGGTATACGGGCTTAAGGCCGAATACAGCCACAACACTCCGGGGAAAGGCGTATTTGCCATGCAGTGGGTTAAGCCTAAGGACATGGAAAAGGCGCAGAAGGGGTTCAAGGTTTACCTTCCGTCAGTAAGCAGCTGGTATGATTTCTGGACAGGGGAAAAAATGTCCGGAGGAAAGACTCTTTCTTTAACGCCGGCACTGGATAAGATACCGCTTTTTGTACCGGAGGGTTCGATAATCCCGCTGGCTTCAAAGCAAAAAAAGACAGGAGAGGAAATACTGGAACTGAGGGTATATACCGGCAAAGACGCGCGTTTTTCAGTATTTGATTATGAAGGGGAAAAATGCGCGGAAATTCCGGTGACGTGGAAACAAAAAGCTGATGTTCTGATAATAGGCAAAAGGAACGGAGAATGGGAAGGAATGAAAAAAGAGCGTATGATAAGCGTATACTTTACGGATAAAAAACACGGCAAAGGACTGGAACCGGGAATGCCTGACAGGCAGGTAATATATAAGGGTGAGGAAATAGTGGTGGAGAAGAAGTAATCCTAAAATTGTATTAACCTTAACCCTTATACTTAATTCTTACCCTTAGCCTTTGGAACTAACGCAGGATTCAAGTGCTAAGGATAAGGGTGAGGGTTAAGGCGCTGCTTAACCCTTATCCTTAATTCTTACCCTTAGCCTTTGGACTTTAGCAGTAAAAAAAGTTCTAACGGTTAAGGATAAGGGTGAGTGTTAAGGGTTAAGGAAGACCAAGAAATAATTTAAGCAGAAAAAGACCTTACAGCCTCTTCCACGGTTGGATAGGCGTTTAACAGGTCGTTAAAACCCACGATCTCAAACATGTCATTTATCTGTATCTGCATGGCTGCCAGGCGCAGGTCGCCTCCGGCCGCTTTTAAGGTGTTGCCGTGGGAGACAAAATCGGACCAGCCGGCGCTGCTTACGTACTCAACACCTGACATGTCCAGGACCAGTTTTTTAGCGCCTGTTTTCATGATCCTGTCGAGTTCGTGCCTTAAGAAGTCATGTGTGTCGGTGTCAATCTCCCCGGCGCACCGGAATACAGACACGCTGCCCAGCTCGTCTACTGTAATGGTTAAATTTTTCATAGGTGAAATTATAACTCCAATCGGGCGGGAAGTCAAATTTATAAATTGCGAAATACCCTGGCGCACCTTAACCCTTATCCTTAATTCTTACCCTTAGCCTTTGGAACTAAAGCAAGTCTACGGGCTAAGGATAAGGGTGAGGGTGAGGGATAAGGTGCTACTTAACCCTTATCCTTAATTCTTACCCTTAGCCTTTGGAACTAAAGCAAGTCTACGGGCTAAGGATAAGGGTGAGGGTGAGGGATAAGGTGCTACTTAACCCTTATCCTTAATTCTTACCCTTAGCCTTTGGAACTAAAGCAAGTCTACGGGCTGAGGATAAGGGTGAGGGATAAGGGTTAAGGTGCACCTTAACCCTTATCCTTAATTCTTACCCTTAGCCTTTAGAACTAAAGCAAGTCTACGGGCTAAGGATAAGGGTGAGGGTGAGGGATAAGGTGCTACTTAACCCTTATCCTTAATTCTTACCCTTAGCCTTTGGAACTAAAGCAAGTCTACGGGCTAAGGATAAGGGTGAGGGTTAAGGGTTAAGGTGCACCTTAACCCTTATCCTTAATTCTTACCCTTAGCCTTTGGAACTAAAGCAAGTCTACGGGCTAAGGATAAGGGTGACGGTGAGGGTTAAGGTGCTACTTAACCCTTATCCTTAATTCTTACCCTTAGCCTTTGGAACTAAAGCAAGTCTACGGGCTGAGGATAAGGGTGAGGGATAAGGGTTAAGGTGCTACTTAACCCTTATCCTTAATTCTTACCATTAGCCTTTGGAACTAAAGCAAGTCTACGGGCTGAGGATAAGGGTGAGGGATAAGGGTTAAGGAAAAACTGAAGCCCAAAAAGTTCTTGGGGCGCGCGGCTATTTTTTGTTGTATAATAGGGTAGGTAAAAAAGAATTACCGGAGGGAACATGTACGAAATACTTGTTGTGGAAGACAATGAGAGCTTAAGGGAAGTGCTCAAAGAGGCATTAACCACCGAGGGATACGCCGTAACCGAGGCGGGTTCGGCCGAGGAAGGCATACAAAAATTCAAAGCAGGCGATTTTGATATCGTCATTACCGACCTGAAACTGCCCGAAGCCGACGGAATGTCGGTGCTTGAGGCCGTAAAAAAATCCGGTTCAGACGCTGAAGTCATAGTTATAACCGCCCACGGGACAGTGGATAAGGCCGTGGACGCCATGAAAAAAGGGGCGGCGGATTTCATTACAAAACCTTTTTCCATAGACCATGTCAGGCTGCAGGCCGCAAAAATCCTCAGGGCAAAAAAAATAAAGGAAGAAAACGCCTACCTTAAATCATCCGGGAACAGGAAAATAATAGGCTCAGGCGCGAAGTTCCGCGCCATCATTGAAATGGCCGCGAAGATAGGGCCAAAAGACGCGACAGTGCTGATTACGGGCGAATCAGGAACAGGCAAGGAATTAATAGCCGAAGAGATACATGACAAAAGCCCCCGCAGGGAGCACGCGCTTGTCAAGGTAAACTGCGCGGCGCTTGCCCCGGGAATACTCGAGTCTGAACTTTTCGGACATGAAAAAGGCTCCTTTACCGACGCGGTGGCCCTTAAAAAGGGAAGGTTTGAACTCGCTGACAAAGGCACGATATTTCTGGATGAGATAGGAGAAATACCCCAGGAACTGCAGGTAAAGCTGCTGCGCGTCATACAGGAGCGGGAGTTTGAAAGGGTTGGCGGGGAAAAGACCATCAAGGTCGACGTAAGGGTGATCACCGCGACCAACAGGGATTTAAAGGAAGAAGTGGCCTCCGGCAGGTTCAGGCAGGAACTTTATTACAGGCTTAACGTGGTGGAAATCGCCATGCCGCCGCTGCGCGAAAGGAAAGAGGACATAAAGGAACTCTGCGAATACTTCATAACAAAATACGCGGGCTATAATAATTATAAGGTCAAGTCCATATCCGACGAGGCGGTAAAACTCCTTACGCAGTATGATTTTCCCGGGAACATAAGGGAACTTGAGAATATAATACAGCGCGTCATGGTAATGGCCGCGGGAGACACGATAACGGAAGAGGATATACCCTATGAAATACATTCAAAGGCGGCTGTTTTATCAGGAAGCGGAGAGGGTTTAAACGGAAAAGTGGAAGATCTGGAAAAGAATATGATAGCTCAGGCGCTTGCGGAGACAAAAGGGAACAGGGCAAAGGCGGCCGAACTTTTAAAGCTCAACCGCGTGACGCTGCTGGCTAAGATCAAGAAATACGGGTTGTAGGAGCTGGCGCGTGAATGGTTGTGGCCGCCGCAGGACGGTTTTATTTATGGATTGCGCAGTAGCGCAGGCCATAAATAAAACCGTCCTGCAGCGGCCACTGGTGAAAACTTCAGTTTACTGCTGTTTATTATGTTGGCAGCCAGTCCGCCGAAGCCTTGGCGAAGGCGGATAGCGCAGGCCATAAAAAAATCAGGATTGCATCGCATGCCGCAGGTTTTAATTAGAAATTAGAAATAATAAATAAGAAATAAAAACGGAGAACAAAAAAATGAAAAAAATTACCACGCTCCTCGCCGCCGTTTTACTCGCAACCAGCCTTTTCGGGGCCGGGGCGCTTGATGACTTTATGGCGAAGGCCAATGCGGCGGATAAATCTATTAAGATAAAACAGGCGGCTTATGACAGGGCCAGGATTAAATATGAGGCTGTATCAAGGAAAATTGATTCCATAAAAAATGAAAAAACATCCGGATTTTTTATCCCGTTTATAAACACACTCAAATTAAATTATCTCCTGAAAGCCGGCAACAAGCTCGGCTATGAATCCTATACCTTAAACAGGGAACTGACAGCCTTAAAGGACGACTATTTTACTTTTTCCATGCTTGTCATAGATGAATACACAAAAAAGGTAAAGGACTGCGCCGCGGCAGGGTGCCCTGAGCTTAAGGCTATATTTGACGCCAGGGAAGGCTGGGTTAAGGCGACCGGCGCCTTTGAAAGTTTTTATAAGCTTGAAGCTGCCCCTGAAATGCTCGCGGATAATATGACGCAGGAGGCAAAAAAAGACCTCATTGAATTCATGAAAAGGAAGCTCGTCCAGCTGGATGAGAGGATATACATGATGAAGGAAGAAAAACAAATACTCAATCTGGTAAAAAACTCAGGCATAAATATACCGGATAATATGACCCTGGATGTGGACAGGGAAATAAAAGAACTGGTTTTGAAGAACAGGAAGTTATCGGAAAGCATTAAAAGAATTGAAAATAATTGACAATTATCTATTGTCAATTGACGATAGGTTGTACTGTTCAGACGATGTATTTACAATTTGTCATTGCGAGGAGCCGCTGTTGGTTTATGGCGACGAAGCAATCTCGTTTTTTCCTTCTGAAACAGCGAGATTGCTTCGTCGGCAAGTAACAAAAACGCCTCCTCGCAATGACAGGCTAAAGACTGCAAACAGAACATGTTAATAGTACAGATAGGTTGAAGAGCTAATAGTCAATCGACAATCGTCAATAGACAATAGTGTTTTAACCGTCCAAAAACAAACCCTCCTGTAAAGAATCTTTACACTATTTTTCCGCATTATGAAACAAAGCCCTAAAACCCCATATTCCATTGGACCTTTATTGGCACGGGTAATGCTTATAATATAGAGGAACGGTGAGGAAATCTAAGGAGGCAGCATATGGAAACTATGGCGACTAAAAATGAAGCTGCGCAGTATATGAGGGTTTCAAAGTATGTATTAAACAAATTCCTCAAGGAACATCCTGAGGCGGTCAGCAACGAGTTTGTTAACTTAAAAATAATAAAAAAATGGATAGAAAATCAGGCCGGATTGTCCGGCGGAGCAGGGGAGTGAACTTATGAAATTAAAACTGATCAGCATTGACGAAAGGGAACTGAAAATCTACCTCGTGCAAATAGGAAAAACAAAGGACTTTAGCGCTCAGCAGGTGGAGGTTCTTGTCAAAAAACTTGATAAGGCCAAAACAAAAGAGGAAAAGGACGACGCGAGGATGCACCTTGTGCAGTCCCAGCTGAAAAATGTCGTACATATAGCCAATAATTACAGGGGTGCAGGATTGACGCTGGCATGGCTTATTGCCGCCGGAAACAAGGCCCTGGTACAGGCGGTCGGAAATTACAGCCATTCGGAACCGGAAGATTTCAGCCAGTACGCCGCGTGGAAGGTCGAAGGCGCGATTATAGAGGCGATTTTAGAGGCGAAGAAAGGGTAATGGCGGGTAGAAAGTTAATCACAGATCCCAAATCACAAATCCCAAAGAAGGCCTTCGCAGAAATGCAGGGGCAGTAATCGGGAATTATAAATAAAAGGAGATCACGTACCATGACACGCGACGAGATGTCGATTAACACAGAGGACCTTGGCGACATATTCGGGACAGTTGAACCGGCGAAAAAAGCGCCGGCAAAATCCCCTGAAAAAATCGACGTGCCCGTGGAAGTAAAAAAAACAGCGCCTCCGGCCGAAGAAAAGGCGGCGGCAAAAATAGTGGTCAATAAATTCGCGGAGATGGAACTGGCGGAAAAGGCAAGCAGGGAAAGAAAACCTGAAGTAAAACAGGAACCAGCTGCCGTGGATAATTCCGCGGATGACCTGATAAAAAGGGCGGCTGAGATAGAAAAGGAAATGAAAGCGGCCCAGGACATGGCAGCCCCGGCGGGCGTCCCGGCAACCGCGCCAAAGGATATCATTGAAGTGCTTGAGGGATTTGATGAGATAAGGCGCATCATGAGCGCGGAACTGACGGCGGTCATAGATAAAAAAAATGTGGAGAATATGATGCTGCGGACGCTTGAAAAATCAGCGCTGGCTTACCCGGTGCTTAAGAACACAAACTGGAGCGCGGACGGAAACCTCCGGGTAAACGGCTCAATTGACAATGAAAGAATGGCAAAGAATATTGAAGCGTGCGCCATGGCGCACGACGAAGCCGCAAGGACCGTGGAAGAAGCCCTGACAGGGCTGCTCTTCCTCAGGTTTAAATCCGTAAAGGCCGGGCTCGGCAGGGATAAGTACGCGGATCTTTCAAAAAAATTATCCGATAAAATGAAGATAATTGAAGGCGGCTACGGCGCGGCAGCGGTTTCAGCGCTTAAAAACAGGATATTTACGACAGCAGTCAAAAGAGGAGGCGAAGAACAATGAAACGATCAGTTACAGCGGCAATTATATTGCTGATAAGCGCGGCATCATACGCAATGACAGGCACGGCTTCCATCACGCCGCAGGAAGCGGCCCCGAACGGGAACGGCGTGGAAGTTAAGGTCCTGTATTACCCTCCTGCATACGGCATTTCTGCGGGAAAACTGGAGCTTGTCATACCTGACGCGTTTACCAGCCCGCCTACATTTATAACGTCTTCCCAGGGAGTCATGAAAGCCACCATATACAGGAGCGGCTCCACCGCGGAACCCGTGCCGCAGGCAAATATTTTATTGTCAGGGAACGCCGTCACAATAACAGCACTGGACATGGCAACCAATGACTACATGGAGATTGTCTACGGCGACCTCGCGACAGGCTACGGCGTTTCCACCCCCATGTACCCGGGTGAATACGTATTTAAAATAAACGAGTCAGCTACAGGCGCCTCATACGCGGCCTTAGACAGCCAGCCCTCAATGCGCGTCACAAACGTAAAAATTTTGAAATCAGCCAACGTCACTTCCGTAATGGCAAAAAACACGGTTACTTACCATATCAATTATCAGAACTTAAGCAATATTCACCAGGCAAACGCGGTACAGGTCTGGGATACCATACCGCAGGGGATGTCAATAGTCGGAACATACTCAGCGCCGCTTTTAACACCGCTGATAAACGGAAATTTTATTTCGTTCAGCGCCGGAAACCTTTCCTACCTGGCAGCCGGGGATATATATATCATGGCGGAATGCCAGCCTGGAATAATCACGTACGGCACTTCAAAAATAAATTCAGCGTCGTTAAAATACGACTACATGTACGGCGGCACTTATTATGAAAGCGCGGAGGCAGCGGTAAATGTGTCAGGCGCGAATTTGCAGGCATCGGCGTCGGTTGCGCCGGCAAACGCTCTGCTCGACCAGAACGTAACAGTAAAGCTTGTGGTATCAAACAGCGGAAATCTCGGGGCAACAAGCGTAGTACCCCAGTCGCTTCCCGGGTACACAGGAACCGGCAGTGTGCAGTATGTATACGGCCCGATACCGGCCAACGCGTCGGCAATAAGCTCCACAGGGGCGTTTACCTTTACGTGGATTTATAAAGCTGCCGGAACAGGCACGGGTTATTTTACGGCGTCGGCGAGGGGTTCGGAGAATACAACTTCCATAGAATCAGCGCAGGTACAGACAAACATATTTAACATAGCCCAGCTACCAACTGCCACAAATACCCCTGTTACACCGGCGGCAACAGCGACAAATACGCCGGTTGTCCCGCCAACTGCAACGCCTGAGGAAAAGGTAAAGACGGATAAGAACTATTTTGACCCTACAAAAGGCGAGCAGGTGAGGATAGATTATGTCATAGAAAAAGGCGGGAGGTCATCCATCGCAATATATAACTTGAACGGGGAGCTGGTGAGGGAGTTTTATATCTTTGACCTGGCCCCGGGTACATACACAGCCTGGTGGAACGGGACAAATGACAAGTCAAAAAAGGTTGGCAAAGGCCTGTATTTTGTGATTGTAAAACAGCTTTCAGGCCAGACAACTAAAAAACTATATATAGTAAAATAAGGCATAAAATTACTTTTTCAGAATGTAATCATATCAAAAGAGTGTTGTTAGATATTTTGGTAGAAAATTAGGCGGTAAATTGATATACTAATATACCATTGAAATTTGCACTAAAACGAGAATGCAGGAAGACGGCGCGCGGGCAATGGTATAACAATGAGGAGAACGCCCGAGTGGGGAAATGGCTCATTAAGCTAATTTCAACAATTTTGCTGGCTTTATTAATCAGCGGGGATTTTCTGTCCGCTGAAACTTTGTCGTTTTCCATCCCAAAAGAACTCAAAAAAGAATCAAAAGAACCTTATGTTAAAAAAACCGAGATAACCGGGCCGTATTCCAGGATGTTCAATAACGCGGACGGGTCATACACTGCCGAACTTTCGGCAGCCCCCATAAACTATAAGGACAAATCAGGCAAGTGGCAGGAAATACAGGCCCGCTTCACGCAGGAGGCTGACGGCTCTTTCACAAACCTTGAAAACAACCTTAAATCAAAATTTAGCGCCGAGTCAGAAGACGGCGGCGTTTCCAGGACTGTTAGAGACAGGAGACAAGAGACAAGAGACAAGAGACAAGAGACAACAAGAACGCTTATTGTTTTCTCCAGTCTCCAGTCTCTTGTCTCTGAAACTCAAACGATATTGTTTTTATTACGGCTGTAAAAGGTGAATGTGGAAAAAGCAGAGATGAAAAAGGTGTGCATAAGAGAAAAAAGCAGGGTTTTTTTGAACGGGATATTTATGCCCGTCCTTATTGCCGTTTGTTTATTAATGCCTTCCATTATATCAGCGTCATGGACCATAGACGCCGATTTCGGGACCGGCGGGTATTTCAGGCAGGATAACGCCGCAGGCGGCGGATATGGCGCGGCACAGTATGACTACGTATACGGCATCTGCAACGGCCCCGGAGGAAGCTTATACATGACGGGAAGCAGCTTGGGCACATCGGCAACCGACGACATGGTGGTGTGGAAACTCCTTCCGAACGGAAAACTTGACACCACATTCGGAGCGCCTAACGGCTGGGTGTTCCGCAATAATGACGCCGGTGGAGGAGGGACTGACTGCGGAAAATCAGTGATGGTAAGTTCTTCTGACGGAAAACTTTATGTCGGAGGCTATACGACGGACATATCAGGGTATAATGCCGCGGCCGTCTGGTGCTATAACGGAGACGGCACACTCAACACATCAGGATTCAACGCGTCAAAAGGTTATGTCACCATGACCGCGGCCACGGGGTCCGCGGGGAACAACAGGGGCTATGGAATTTTCATCCAGCCTGACGGAAAGATAGTACTGGCGGGAGCCGCCCAGTCATCCACAAACGGATGGGACATGGCTGTCTGGCGTTTCAACCCTAACGGCACCATAGATAACACATTTAATTCCCCGGTAGGATGGCGCACGCATGCGGGAGCGGCAGGCGGTTCAGGAGCCGCAGCAGCCGACTACGCGTACGGGCTGACCATAACCGCCGCAGGCAAAATAGTAATATGCGGTTACAGCTATAACGCTGAAACGACAGCAAACTACGATATGGCCGTATGGGTCCTTAATCCCGACGGCTCCTTTGACACGGGCTTTAACGGAACCGGATTCTTCACCCATAAAAACGCGGCAGGCGGGTCAATGAAGGCCGAAGGCGCCTTTGATGTAACTGTGGATACAAACGGAAAATACGTCGCGGGCGGATACGCAAATAATTCCTCCGGAAATAAGGACCTTGCTTTCTGGAGGCTAAACCCTTCGGGCAGCCCTCTTGACACTTCATTCAACGGGACAGGATATATTACGCTTGCCCCGTCCGGCAATGATGATGCTGCATATGGAGTTTATACTGACGCGGGCAATAAGATCCTGTTCGGAGGAAACAGCTCCGGGTATGCTTTTACCGGAAGGCTGAACTCCAACGGAACGGTTGACAGCACTTATTCAGGGGCAAATTACTACTATGGTTTTACCCAACCGGGATCTGACACGGATATAGGATACAGTATGTGCATTGACCCGCTGGGAAGGATCGTAATGGGCGGCATAACATCGCTTACATCAACATACCAGGATGCCGCGGCATGGCGTTTTTATGACCCGGCAGTAATGTCGCCCACGAGCACGCCATCAATATCGCCGACAAGCACCCGCACTTCCACCTGGACAATGACGGCAACGTTCACCCCAACAAACACCCAGACCCCGAGCCCGACGGTATGCAGCCAGCCCATGCCCGCCGGCAAGACAGGAATGGGAGCGAATAATTATACGGGAGTATCCGGAGTCATAAAGGCAACGAGATTTTATATGCCCGAGGACGGCTACGCGTTCGCCGGGCTTCTCGGAGTCAACACTGCGGGCGCTTTCCAGGGGCGCATGGCTGTTTACGCGGACAACGCGGGCATACCCGGGACAAAACTTTTCGAGTCAGGCGCGGCGGCGCTTGTAAACGGAATTCAGAGCTTTTCATTCCCCTTCACCAGCCTGCCCAAGGGCACCTACTGGGCCGCGTTCATGATGAACGGCGGAGGGCTGGTCGCTTACTCTTCAGCAAACGCGGGCGACGCGTACACGCTCACATCGTCGTGGGGAACCTTCCCGGCAACCATGACCGGCGCCGCGAGCGAAGCATATATTTACACGGCCGCTATACAGTACTGCCCGTCATACCAGTACTGGGGGAACAGGGATACGTTCACGCTGCTGCAGGGAAATATAATGTCAAGCGCGAGCGTCATGATAGATTTCAGGTTCACGCAGAAGGTGACCGATACCGTGAACAAGGCAAACATACTATGGTCAGGCGCTTTGGGAACAAGCCCGACTTACAGGGTGGCAATAAAGGCGGACAGCGGGGGGCTTCCGACAGGAGTGTCCCTGACCTCGGGGACCATGACAGCGGCCGCGGGCACGTGGAGGAGCGCGGCGCTGACCAACATAGTACTGACAGCCGGGACAAAATACCACCTGCTGATAGGTTATGATACAGGGACTATAAACGTCTCAAACTACGGGCAGATAGCGATGGGACAGAACACAAACACTTATCTTGATCCTGTAACGTCAACATACGACGGTTTTTCTGATACGCTTCTTTCAAATAACGTAGGCACAACCTGGCTTCGGTACGGGTCGTCGCCGATATTTGAACTGGAATACAACACGGCGGCAAATGACCAGGGAAAGGTGTACACTTCAAAAGGGAACCAGCCTGTATACGGCACCGGAGGGACCGGAAATTTTGTAAAGGAAACTTTTCCCGGGCCTGACGCCGGGTTCGGAAATTTCTGGGCATATAACATGGGGCTTTATGTCACAAGGACCGCGAACGTCCCCGCGGACAGCCTGTACTACTCCATATATAACTGGACCGACGGCGTGACCATGACCAGCGGCACTTTTATGACCGCTGCCGAGGCGCAGCAGACGCCTGTGTGGGTTGAAAAACCCCTTACAAACGGCGTATACTTTGAAACGGGAAAGCAGTACAGCCTAGTGCTCACATCGCCTTCAGGCGCGTCAACATCACCCTATATGATAGTGGGAGAAAAACTCCTGACCGCGGGGCTGCCGTACGAGCTCGTAACATGGCTCGGCCAGTCAGCATACATGTCCACCAGCGTGAACGGCGGCGGAGCGTGGACAGCGCAGCCCGGGGATATTTCCTTCCGCCTGCGCGTGGGAGGCACACCGACATCATCTTTTTCCCTTACGCCCACGCGCACGCCTTCATGGACCATAACTCCGACGGTCACACCGACTTCATGCGCGCTTGAGGTCGCCACGGACATGACGTTGACAGCGGGGAATTATTCATTCTGCTCAGTGCATATTTACAGCGGCAGCACGCTTTCCATACAGGGGCCCGGCGCGGTGACCATAACGGTGACCGGCGGCGATTTTGTAATTGACGCGGGCGGTTACGTGAGCGGCACCAGCCTCGGATTTTCCGGGGGCGCAACCATGTCCAGCGGCATGGGACAATTGGCGCAGTATAACGCGGCGCCGGACGGAGCTTCGGGAGGAGGAGGCGGCGGCCACGCGGGTTACGGCGGAAACGGAAAGAACGCGGCAAACGGCGGAGTGGGATATGATGATCCGCTGTTTCCTCAGTACTCAGGCGCCGGAGGCGGAGGGTCAAGCGCGAAAGTAGGATATAACGGAGGAGCTGCCCTCATATTATATAACCCGGCAGGCAGGGTCACCATAAACGGCAATATGGAAATGAACGGAGCCGGTTATTTTACCGGCGGCACGCCGATAAACGGCGCAGGCGGCGGCGCGGGCGGCGCGATAAACGTCATGGCGCAGATAATAGACGGGACAGGTTTTGTCATGGCCAACGGCGGAAAAGGCTGGCCCAATGGCGGCGGCGGCGGGTCCGGCGGATTGATAAACCTTTGCACTACAGGGACATATGGTTTTACAGGAGCTGTCAGCGCTAACGCAGGCCCGGGCAACGGCGCGTCAAACGGGGCTGACGGAATAATATATAAATGCAATTCATTAATGTTTTCGGCCACATTCACACAGACAGTAACTCTTATACCGACCCCGGCGCAGGGCGGGGACAAAAATTACAGGTCGGAGAGGATTGCAACGGATGACGCGGCATACACTTCCATCAAATATAATTCAGCGGGGCTTGCGAGGATTGCGTATTTTGACCAGGCTTCCCTGATGCTAAAGTACGCGGAGCAGGCAGCCGGATGGTTCCTGGAAGATAAGGGTGCTTGATTCCACGCCGAATTGCGGGCAGGGAGCTTCCCTTGCCATAGATCCGGGAACGGGTTACGCCAGGGTAAGTTATTACGACAGCAATAATAATAAGCTTCTCATAGCGAGGGAATCATCGCCGGGTTCGTGGAACTATGAAGCGCCTTTTGCCGGAACTTCGGTTTCAGGCAATACCTCGCTGTGCATAGACCCATCAGGGTATCTGTGCGTTTCTTACATAATGGACGGAAAATTTTTCCTGACAAGGGAATCATCACCGGGCATATGGAACGCGCCCGGCAGTTATTTTCCCGGGTTTACGCCTTCCTGGGGAGCCATTACCATAGAACCCGGAGGAGCCATACAGATGGCGGCAAGGGACCAGGCAACCGGCCAGATATACATGGCATGGGAAAGCGCCGGCGACATGCTCATCGAAAGCGGGGCTACTTTCAACGGTGTGGATATTAAATGCGTAAACGGAGGCGATACGCGTTTTGCGTATACGCTTGCCGGCGGGACGCTTGTATACGCGGTATATGACGGGGCCCTGCACAAAACATACCTCGACAACTTCCACTGCGGCAACGGCGTGTCATTGTGCCTTGACAACAGCGCGAACAATTACCCGATGATAGCTTATTATTCAAGCACCGACAGCGCCATACGCGTTGCAAAGCAGGAGTCGCCTTCTTCATGGACCATATCGCACGCCGGTAAAAGGCCGGTATTCAAGCCGGGTATTTCCATTGATTATTACCCTGCGGGTAATTACCGCGGCGTGGCCTGGGGCTCATCGCTTGATTTCGGGACGGACAGCCAGCCGCTGCTTCCGGCCGCGGCAACCGCTACGCCCAACGGCGCAGTGTATTTCGGAAACAGGGCGGCTGTATCCGGGAACGCCGGGACCGCGCTTGACAGCACTTCCAAAAAAGCGTCAATTGATTTTACGGCCAGGCAGACAGGAAGCATCACGGACATAAGGCTGTATTTTGAATTCAAGACGGGGACAGCCGGCTACAGAGTTTCCATACAGAACGACGACGGCTCGGGAAAACCGGACGGGTTTGCCATAGGCGGATATAACGCCTACATAAATACGGCCGGCATGTCCATAGGCTGGAATTCCCTGACCCTCGCGCCCGGGCCGGTGCTCACGCAGGGAGTCAAGTACCATATAGTAATAGAGTGGGACGGCGGGTCTGTAGTTGATTCAAACAATTACGCCGTAATAACTGACGGCTCAAGGCCCAACCACATGCTCATACCTTATGACCAGTATTATGACGGGTCGCTCATGACATCGTTCAATTCAGGTTCGGGATACGGCATAACAGGATACATGCCCATATTTATGTACTACAATTCAACCATGTCGTCCTGGAGCGGCAACCCTTACGCTTCAGCCATGGCGTGGGAAATATACGGGAGCAATTATATAAACCAGTCCGTAAACCTGACTTCAGCGTCGTCAATAAAGGAAATAGGCGCTTATGTAAGACGGACGACGGGCAATATGCCAGCCGATGACCTGAAATGGGAGATCAGGACGAACTCAAACACGCTTGTGGCGTCAGGAACGCTTCTTACAAAGACAAATTCAACAACCTCATTCTCATGGGCAAAAGCAACCATGACGCCCGTGCCGCTTTCCGCAGGCCAGTACTATGTGGTGCTTTATTCCAACCTGTCAACATTCCCGGATTCATACACCATAGTCGCGGCTGACCCGGCTAACGGTGTCTATCCTTACATGAACGCGACTTACGACGGCATCACGGATTTTGCGATGTTCTCCGTCAATGGAGGCGCGACCTGGAACTCGGTTAACTCAAGCTACGGCGACTTTCCGGTTTACCTTTCATCCGGCAGCGCGTCAGGGTCGACAACCGGGACAGCGTGGTATTTTAAATCCGCGTCTTCAGACGACCCGTCAGGCCTTGCTTCAAAAATGGACATGATAATACCTACCGGCGCCGGGACAACGAACTCCACATATCCGTGGGCGTGCCCGGGGGCAATTGATTTTTCGCTCTCTGTCTGGGACACGCCCCCGGTTGGCACGCATATACCGGCGGCTGGAGACTGGGAATTTTCCCTGCACGTAAGGGATGTTTCAGCCACGGGACATTATAAATTAAAACTTAATGTATATAAATACGCCGGCGGCGGTTCCTGGCCGGGAACGTTCCTTTTTACCACGACAGCTCCGGGGACAATACCCTCATCAATGCAGGAAGTAAAATGGACGGAAGTTAACAAACCTGATTACGGTTTTACAGCCACGGACAGGATATACGTGGAAGTGCGCGTGGTTGAGGATGGGACATGCCCGGGCGGCACGACCATAGACTTTACATATGAAGGCGCGCTGTACGCCGGGTATATAAAAGCGCCGAACGCGGGGTCAGGCGGAGGGCCAGGAACCATGTGGCATCTGCGCGACAATTATTCCGTGGACCCTTGCTGTTCCATAGTGCGCGAGATGAAAACAACGGCGCCCACGGGCGGGTCTACATACGTGCAGAATACCACCATAAACTGCTGCCAGGCAGCCGGTTACACGCAGTTCATACGCGAGTGGGATTCCGAGCAGGTCGGCACAAACATACCGGGCGCGGGACCGTGGAACTTCTCCATACGCTCGGCGGAATCATCCGGGTCCAACTGGGGATATAAAATAAGGGCTGAGGTATATAAATACCCGGCGGGCGGGCCCATACCGGCAACTCCATTATTTACCACGGACTCTCCTATAATACCGTCGGGTTTAACCACAACCCTGACATGGGCCTCTGCCAGCCAGCCTGATTATGGCTTTGCATCAACAGACAGGATATATATAAAGTTCTACGCGCTTGTGGCGTCGGCATCGCCGCCTTCTGCCACTATAAATATCTACTACGAATCAATCACGGATGACTCATGGGTGCAGCCGCCGGGAACCGGAAGCGGCGGGACAGGGACGGAACTTTACCTGTGGACAGATTTTGCCCCGGACCCTGGATCAGCCAGGATGCTGCATACAGGATTACCGCCCGGGCCGGTACAGAACGTCAATAACTGGGTCGGGCCATGGAGCACGTCGGAGCTTGCGGCATGGACCACGGGGCCTCTATATAATACGAACATAGACCCGGGCGACTGGAAATTCAACTTCTACGGCTACGAGACCGGCGGCGGGGTATGCGTGAATTACATGGTGGATGTTTATGACTACTCGGGAACGGTGCCGGGGGCATACCTGTTCTCGTCGTCGTGCACGTCGCTTTTGGGCGGGGCAGCCACATTATTCAGCTGGACATCGGCGATGGGATCCATAACATGGACGCCGGGCCACAGCCTGTACTTTTCCATAAAAGCGTATAATGCCTGCGGCTCGGGCAGGTGGGTTTATCTGGATTATAACGGTTCACCGGAATATTCAAAAATAGGCGTTCCTGCATCGCTCATGTTCACGGCCGGCGGAACTCCGACCATAACCCCGACGCCCGCACAGACGCCGATAATGCTTTTTGGGAATAAAAGCGTGGTTGACGGGAATTCCGTCACCGCCCTGGACGATCCGTCAAAAAAATTAAGCTTCAGGTTCACGGTTTCAAAGAACATGACCTTTGATAAATTAAGGATATATGTATCGTCCATAACCATGAGCCCGACATTCAATGTCGAGATCAGGGACGACGACGGCACCGCGGCGCACGCTCCGGGAACGACGGTTTATTCGTCGTGGAGCAATGTCTCCTTTAATTCTTTTATGTGGAACACCATAGACATGCCGAATATGACCCTTAATCCCGGGACCATTTATCATGCGGTTATATCGCCGAACAACCTCGGCGGAGGTTCTGCGTATTTCATCTTCACAAATCCGGGCCACGGCATATGGCCCACAGACCAGAGGTATGACCAGTACGCGAAGGCGATGCTTTATACTTTCGGCTCATGGGTGGGGCTCTCAGGCATGCCTGTCATGGTGCTCATAAACCAGGACCTGGTAAATGACTATGGCAACCCTTACGAGATGCCTTTTAACTTTGCAGTGCACGGTTCGGGAACTTCCCCGTACACCGGGGACGACCAGTTCATATCGGAGACTTTCCCGGGCCCGACGTCCGTTACAAAAGTGGTTTCCCTGAAAGCGTATGTGATGAAAAACGGGAACCCGACTGCGCCGCTCAGGTATATGATATGGAACATGACAGACGCTATAGATGTCAAGGATGGCATCATGGCGCTTCCCAATGAGGCAGCGGGGACATATGCGTGGGTCGAAAAATACATAGGCGAAGTTACCTTAAATCCCGGCAAAAATTACAGGCTTCATTTCTATGCCGACGGATCGGGAACGGACGGCGCAAATAATTATACGGTAAACGCGGGTCAGTCATCGGACGGATCAGCGGAGTTTGGCTACGCGAGTTACGGCGGCACGGCGTATGAAGGCTCTTATACGGCTAACGGCGGATCAACGTGGTGGAACATAGCGCACGGCGACATCTCTTATGAGTTCCTCGCCGAAGGCCCCGGTTGTAATTTCGTGTTCGGAAAACCCGACCAGGGCGGGTCAAGCGCTATTACCCTTATTGACACGAGCAGATACACGCTGACGCAGGCCGCTGATGTCAGCAGGCTTATGCTGTACATAGCCAATGACGGCGGCGGCGGAAAACACGCCAGGGTGGCCATATATGACAATGACCCGCTGCTGGACGGAAATTTAGGCGGGCCTAAAACGCTGATATGTGAATCCACAGACCAGAGCGTAACTGCCGGGTGGAATGATTTTGTCGTGCCATACAGAAGCCTGCCTGCCGGGGATTACTGGCTTGCCATACAGTCAGAGACGGGAGTGCTTATAGGATATGACAATGTAATAGGGTCGCATGACTCGGCGTACAGGGATGTATGGACATACGGCAATTTCCCCGCGGTATTTTTACCCGACCACTTTGACGACTGGAGATGGGCGATAAAGGCGGAACTTTGCGTTTCCGGCGGGCCGACTCCGACTGTTACCCCGACAACCGGACCGCCTGCAATTTCATGGCATCTCCGCAGTTATTTATCCGACGACCCGAACACAGTCCCGGCGCTGTCACAAAACCCGCCGACCGGATCCAATATGTTGCTTACATATTCCGCGCCAAATTGCCCTTCGACCGGGACTGTCTATCATTTTGGCGGGTGGGATTCCCCGGTGCTGGGTTCAAATGTTCCCGGAGCGGGCATATGGAAGTTCAACATGTATGGAGGGGACCCGACCAATTCAAACGCGTACCATTTCAGGGTGGATGTTTTCAAATATGCAGGCGGAGGCGGAGAGCCGGGAACGCTGCTGATGTCGTCAGTGTCACCGGATCCAATCCCGGGGACAACGGGCCCGGTCGTATGGCAGGAAACCTGGCCTGATCTTGGATTTGCCCCGACGGACAGGATATTCATCTTTGTTTCAGCCCAGGTTGTCGGAAGCTGCCCTCCTTCAAGCATGCTTGGCATTGTCTTTGATTCTCCCGGCTATGACAGTTGGATGGACGCACCCGTGGGACAGGGCGCCACGCCGACGCCCACCCAGACAAGTACTGCACTTCCAGTGCCGACCGAAATAGTATACTCGGTAGGCGTTGACATGACCGACCATAAGACAGGCTCTCCGCTGGCGAGCGTGTCCGGAGGGATACTGAATTTCAGCACGGCTCAGGATAACTCGAAGACCGGCATAGGCGACGAGGTGATAATCAATTCAGGCGCGTACATACTTTACCTGACGCGAAAGATAAACACCTCCACATGGGAGGCTATGAATTCAAACGGGGGCGTGGCCGCTGATTTTACGAACCTGCCTGTCACCTCCATCAAGCGCGCCTTCTCAAACATGGCGTACGCGGTGACGGGCGCTTCTGACTCAACGCACTTGAACGGATCCGATCTTGTTGCCATGAATAAGCGGATAAACATTGTCTGTTATAACGACGGGACTGATACGGTTGCTTTCGGGATTAACGGTTACACCACTGACCAGGCCAGGAACATTAATATATTCGCGCCGACGGACACCGGAACGCAGTGCAACGCGCGCCAGGCGCACACCGGGACCGCGGGCACGGGTTATACCATAAACACTTCCGGGTATACCGGCATGGGAACTGTTGACGTATGGCAGCCGTTCACGCAGTTTACAAACATCGCGTTTACGGGCTGGGCAGGCGGCGGCAACGCCGGGATCAGGATAGGCGCTGACGGAGTGATAATTTACAAGTGCCTGATAACAAACCCGACGGGTTCCGCGCCGGGAGGGGATGCCATAAGGGTCATATCATCGGGGATAAACGTATTTGTCGTGAACAATTTCATATATAACATTCCGCGCGCCGCGTTTTACATACCTGAGAACATGACGGGCGTGCACGCGGTATTTGAATCAAACACGGTTGTTAACGCCCACAACCTCAATAACGATTCTACGGTACCGGCAGTTGGGTTTGATTCCACGGCAGCAAATAACTTCGGTTCAAATATTGATATTACGGATTCATATGTGCACGCGATAAATTACAGCTGTTTCGGCACAGGCGGGTCGGGGATTTTCAGCGGAAGCGGGCATAATGCTTCGGCTGATTCCACAGCCACGGGCACGGGTTCGCTCACAAACCAGCCGCCCCCGCCCCAGTTTGTCAACAGCACACAGGGTTCCGAGGACCTGCACCTGAAGGCCGGTTCCACGCTCATTGGCCAGGGTTATGATATGGGCGCGAAATACAACGAAGACATTGACGGAGGGACAAGGCTGCCTGCCATGGGACATAGGAGCGGATGATTACGGGGTGACGGGTTTCACGCCGACAGTTACGCCTTCAGTTACCCAGACACCCACTGTGACGCAGACGCCGTGCATAGGGCCGGATACTTCTTTTAACGGCAACGGCGAAAAAAGGCTGGACCGCGGGTTTGGGTTATGGGACATGGGTTTTGACATCGCGCGGGATTCTTCCGGCAGGCTCATCATGGCGGGAAAAAGCGACGCGGCAGGCAACACCATGGCCGCTGTGTGGCGCTGCAATGAAAACGGGTCGGCTGACACAAACTTCGGGCCCGGCGGATATCAGGGATTTGACGCAGCCTCGGGGTTTAATGACGAGGCGCTGCAGGCAATCATAGTTGGAAATGACCAGAGGCCTCTGGCCGCAGGCTACAGATTTAACGGAACGGATTATGACTCCATGATAGTAAAATTCATGGACGGCGGCCTCGACGGTTCCTTCGGCACGGCAGGTTCCGTGTTCATTCAGTCGTCCGGATTATTTGACATGGCATTTGACCCGGGCGGAAAGATAGTTGCCTGCGGCGTGACACTCACGGCCGGCAACATGAACATAGGAGTTTTCAGGCTCAACGCCAACGGCTCGACTGACTACACATTTAACTCGCCAAACGGTTATGCCTCATGGGCTGGGCCGGGCGGAGGACAGGACATAGGCAGGGCCATGCTCATAGACGGTCTTGGCAGGATAGTGGTGGCGGGAGAAACATTTAACGGGACTAATAAGGACATGGTCGTCCTGCGCTTTAAGCCTGACGGTACGCTCGACGCGCCCGCGTTCAACGGAACAGGATTCAGGATATTCAACCACGGCGGCGCGGATTACGCCAACGGCATCACGCTTGACGACGACGGAAAAATTTTAATAACAGGCGTCATAGAGGCCGGTGCAAATACATTTACCGGAATGGACATGGCGGTATGGCGGATACTTGATGACGGAACGCTTGACCCTTCGCTTGGCGGGGGCAATGGCTGGATAGCCGTGGACAGCACAAACGGCATGGTAAACGGCAATGATGAAGGGTATTCCATAAGGACTGACGCGAACCGCAGGGTGTTAATTACCGGAGGTTCCGCGAACATGACCTATGGAGGCAGAGATATGATGCTATGGCGCGGAAATCCTGACGGCTCGCCTGATACCACCTTCAATAACGGCAGCGGGGACATGCGCTGGGACAGCTCAACTCACGGGTATGACGAGGCAAGGGCCATGCTCATAGACCCGCAAAACAGGATAGTGCTTGCCGGTTACTCGCAAAACGCGGCGGGAGACATGGACGCCATGATATGGCGCGGCAAGGACGGATGCACGGTTTACAACACGCCGACGGATACTCCGACCATGAAACCGTCGTATACTGCCACGCCGACAGCCTCGCCTACAATAACTACGACAGGCACATATACGGCAACGCCGACCGCAACACAGACAGCAACAGCCACAATAACGCAGACAGCAACTCTGCTGCCCACTGCATTGTCCGGAGCGGCTGCAGGTTGGACGCTCGCGGCGTGCGACGCGGGATTTGGCAACAGGTTTGGCCATGCTTCCGTGGTATATGACGACGGCAGCGGGGAAAAGATGTGGGTCATCGGCGGCGGAAACGGGACTTATCTCGGGGATGTATGGAAATCTTCCGATGGAAATAACTGGGTAAGCGCTCCTGCGCCCGCATTTTCCGACCGTTTTAGGCCGTCGGCAGCCGTGTTTGCAGGAAAAATGTGGGTCATCGGCGGATACAACTCCGGAGGCGCATTGAATGACTCGTGGTATACGACAAACGGAATTACATGGATACAGGCCCCTGCCACAGGCTTTGCCCCAAGGTCAGGCCACGCGTCAGTGGTATTTGACAACAAGCTCTGGGTAATAGGCGGGCATGACGGCACAAATCCGCGCAACGACGTATGGTATACATCGGACGGCAGCAACTGGAATATGGCAACTGCCGGCGCCGCGTTTACTCCGAGGTCAAATTTCGGGTGCGTCGTTTACAATAATAAGATGTGGGTCATAGGCGGGGATGACGGGCTGGCAAAAAGCGACGTGTGGTATTCCTCAGACGGGACAACATGGCTTCAGGCTGCAGGAACGGCAAATTTTGGAACCATCAGGTCAGCCGCGGCAGCCGTGTATGACGGGAAGATGTGGATTATTGGAGGGGACAGCGGAGCCTGCAATCTGGCATTCATATGGTCATCAACTGACGGGACAAGCTGGTCGCCGGAAAACACAGGGGATGTGCTCGGCGCGCGCATGGATTCATCCGCGCTTATATACAGGAACCAGATATGGCTCACAGGCGGACAGAAGGATACTGGAATGTATAAGGATGTCTGGTACTCGCCGCCATCGGGAGCGCCGACGCCCATTGACACATGCGTGCCTGCTGCGACGCCTACCGCGACAACAGTGCAGCTTGCGTGCCACGTATACACAATAGCCGGCGGCGGCTACATAAACGCCGGAGGCTACTACGCCACGGAACTTTACCTGGCATACGCGAATGTAGGCACTTATGACAGCGCGGGTGACCTTTATTTAGGAAGGGCAGGCAGGATATTTAAGATGAATTCCATTACAGGCATGACAACGAGCATAGCCGGCACAGGGGATGAAGGTTACAGCGGCGAAAATGTTCCGGCTCTTACGTCAATGATATCCGCCCCCAGCGGCCGTATGAGCATAGACGCTTCAGGGAATATTTATTTTGTATCGTGGGTGGGGAACAGGCTTTATAAGATAACGGCAGCCACAGGCAACATAAGCACCCTGGCAGGAAACGGCGCCGGCGGATATACCGGGGACAATGGCCAGGGAACATCCGCGCAGATAGACAAACCGTCAAGCGCGGTACTCGGGCCTGACGGAAACATATACTGGACTGAAGCAGGCAATCATTGCGTGCGCAAATATAATACCGGAACGGGAATAATAACCACCGTGGCAGGCAACGGTACACCCGGGTTTGACAACAACACAGGGGCAGCAGCCAGCTTCAACGCGCCGGAGGGTCTTGACATAGACGCTTCGGGAATCGCGTGGGTAACTGATTCCGGTAATAACGCCATACGCAGGGTCGACCTTTCCACAGGCGCTGTTACAACCGTTGCCGGAGGAACCCAGGGCACGCAGGATGGTTTTGGCGCGGCCGCAAAATTTGATTATCCCAATGACCCTGCGCTGGATAACGCGGGCAACCTGTACGTCCCGGATTTAAACAGCGGCAGGATAAGGAAAGTGGTTTTATCCACAGGAGAGGTCACAACGATAAGCGGAACAACACTTGGTTTTGACGGCGAAGGATTGGCTGCAAATGACCCTTCAGTGGAATTTTACAATCCTGAAAGCGTGGTGTGGAACCCGATAAACGGGGATCTTGCAATCGCTGATATGGGCAATACCCGCGTGAGGGTCATAAAAGGATGCTACATGCCTGCCACGCCTACGCCAACGTTTACCGCCACATATACTGTATCGCCGACACCTAGCATAACCCCGACCGCCACGCAGACACAAACAGTAACGCAGACAGTCACACAGACAATTACGCTGACAGTAACAGAAACAACAACGCAGACTGTTACGCAGACAGCGACACAGACAGTAACACAGACCATAACCCAGACACACACCAACACGCCGCTTGACACACATACGGTCACGCAGACTGTCACTGAAACAGCCACGCGGACAGTGACGGAAACGGTCACGCAGACTTCCACTCAGACAGCGACAGAAACAATAACGCAGACCGTGACGCGAACCATTACGGAGACAGTAACGCAGACAATAACACAGACTGCGACACAAACAGCGACGCAGACCATTACACAAACACACACAAATACGCCGCTTGAAACACCCACGGTGACGCAGACTTTCACGCAGACAGCCACACAAACAATCACGCAGACCGTGACGCAGACTTCCACGCAGACGGCCACAGAAACCATGACGGAAACCGCAACGCAAACCGTGACTCTGACAGCGACCGGGACTATAACGCATACGATAACACAAACTGCCACGCAGACCATGACCGGGACTGTTACTCAGACCATGACACAGACCGTAACACAGACGGCTACGCAGACCGCGACGCAGACACAAACTGAAACAACAACCCAGACTGTCACAGAAACAGCGACACAGTCCATAACACAGACAGCAACACCGACACTTACATCAACTCAGACCGCAACACAGACAACAACGCAGACCGCCACAGAAACAGCCACACAGACAGGGACGCAGAGCTCTACTGCCTCGGGTACGCCGACAGACACAGCAACCCTGACACATACCGCTACGGCAAGCCCGACAGCCACACAAACAGGGACACAGACCCTTACACAAACTGCCACGCAGACAGCCACTGAAACGGCGACACAGTCCATAACACAGACGGCCACGCCGACTTCAACCGTGACGCAGACCATCACTCAGACCGTTACCCGGACGGCGACAGGGACGGAAATGGAAACCATAACCGGCACCGTAACGCATACGATAACGCAGACCTTAACGGGAACAGTCACACAGACCGTGACACAGACACTCACGCAGACAATAACACAGACCATATCGCCCACAATTACAAAAACCATGACAGAAACGGCCACGCAGTCGGCGACGCCTACAGTGACCGGGACAGCCACGGGCACCTGGACCCACACCATGACATCGACGCCGTCTTACACGCCTACGCAAACGCAGACCTGGTCATTTACCGTAACGCCGTCTGATACCCCGGTTGATACGCGGACATTCACGGCAACACCGAGTTTTACGCCAACAAATACCCCGGCTGATACATATACTTTCACGGCAACGGGCACATTTACAAAGACCGCAACAGGGACTTATACAGCGACAGAGACTTCAACGCCGAGCTCTACAAAAACAGTAACGGTTACGGGGACAAATACCGGGACCGCGACACAGACCATAACAGGCACCTGGACTCTCACGCCGTCATTTACGCATACCATAACGCCTACTTTCACCATAACGGCAACTCATACGTCCTCCCCGACGCCGAATATCAGCAGGGCGCTCGACAAGAATTATGTGGATGCCGGAAAAGGCGAAACACTCCGGGTAAAAGTCAATGTCACAGGCGCGGGAATTCCTGTGGCGATAAAAATTTATAACCTGACAGGCGAATATTTGAGGAAGATGGATTTTGTCACAACAGCGCCGGGATGGAATAGTTTTGAATGGGATTTAAAGAACGAGGCCGGCAAAAAAGTTGGGCAGGGAATGTACTTCGTGCATATTACGGCGGAAGGAAACAGCGTCATACGCAGGGTTTACGTAATTAAGTAAAAACCTTAACCCTTACCCTTAATTCTTATCCTTAGCCTTTAGCACTTGATGTTAAAAAGCAAGGGCCAAGAGCTAAGGATAAGTGATAAGTATAAGGGTTAAGAAGGGCGTTGGAGTGTAAATATATTTTCTTGAGTGTCGAAAAACCGACAGTTGGGTTTCATGAAGTAAAACCACCGGTGAATATCATTTAAAACCCATGTTTTTGACCCTAAGTTCCGGCTTATTCAGGCATATTTATTGCTTATTATTCCTTATTATATAGCGTATCAGACAGGCCCTTTTTGGGTGAAAGGAAACTGACTTTGGCAAATACAACTAAAACTACAGGAACTTGGAGCCAAAAAGAGACTTGTGTCCCTTCGTTATTTTCCTATCTCAAAGTATCCGTTATTATTGCCATGCTATTTCCATCCGCCATTTCAGCCGCGTGGACAAATGTCGGCATGCCGGGCTTTTCAACTGCCGCGGCATATTACGGTTCCCTTTTTGTCGACAGCATCGGCGACCCTTATGTGGCTTTCGTGGAATCAAACAAAGCCAGCGTAATGAAGTTTGACGGCTCATCATGGAACTATGTCGGGCCCTCAGGTTTCTCACCGGGCACGGCAATGCATACCTCGCTGTACGTTGATTCAGCCACTCCCTATGTGGCTTTTACGGACGGCTCAATCGGCTCAGGCAGGGCAAGCGTCATGAAATACTTCGGCGGGTCGTGGAACTATGTCGGCGCAGCCGGTTTTTCGCAGGGCATAGCGCTTTATACTTCGCTGCAGATATACGGCGGCACGCCGTATGTGGCCTTTTCAGATGTGGCGGCAAATTCAAAGACATCAGTAATGAGTTTTGACGGGTCCGCATGGAACTATGTCGGAAGCCAGGGTTTTTCAATCGGGCCGGCCAATTACGTCTCCCTCGCCGCGGATAAAAGCAACGGGACGCTTTATGTCGCTTACCAGGACTGGAACAACAGCGGTGTGGCGACCATAAAAAAATTCAACGGGGCTTCATGGGTGCCCGTGGGTTCATGGGCGTCCGGAGGAAATTCATATTACACTTCCATGGGCGTGGAAAATTCAATTCCTTATGTCGGATTTTCAGAAGTGGGAGCATCTCAGAAGGCAGTGGTTTCCGCTTTTAACGGAACGGCATGGTCAGCCATATTTCCGTCGCCTGTAAGTTCCAGCTACGCGTATTACCTTAGCCTTTTCATGTACAGCGGCGCGCCTTACCTGGCATACCAGGATAACATCGCCGGAAAGGCCACGGTAAAGCATTATCAATCAGGTGCATGGCTTGACCTTGATAACGCGGGTTTCTCGCCCGGGGAAGCCAGGTACACATCGCTCTTTATACAAAACGGCACGGCATACGTGGCATATCAGGATTTTGCAAACAGCAGCTTCATGTCGGTGATGAAAACATCCAGCGGGGTATTTACAGCCACAATATCACCCACGCCGTCATCTACAAGGACGATAACCCAGACATGGACGGTCAGCCCGACAGTGACACCGATGCCGACCGCAAACATGGGCCCCATGTGTTACAGCCTGATGTGGGGAGCCAACGGCAACGCCATAGGCGAATTTAACGGGCCGGCCGGCATGGAAACAGACTCAGGCGGGAATATTTTTGTGGTGGACACCGGCAATAACAGGGTTGAAAAATTCAATTCAAACGGGGTTGACCTGAGCGAGTTCGGGTCATACGGGAGTTCAGACCTGCAGTTTGACGCGCCGCACGACATAGCCATAGACGCCGGCAATGAAATGTACGTCACGGATACGAACAACCACAGGGTGGAAAAATTTGATGTAACCGGGAATTATATTACAGAGTGGGGATTCAACGGTTCAGGCGACGGGCAATTTAGTTTCCCTGAAGGAATCGCGGTCAGCCCGGATTATTACGTGTATGTGGCGGATACCGGGAATAACAGGGTTCAGAAATTTGACGCGTTCGGCATCCACCAGATATCCTGGGGCAGCGCCGGATTAAGCGACGGTTTTTTCACTTCGCCGCGCGGCATTGCCGTTGATAAGGACGGGAATATACTGGTGGCCGACAGCGGAAATAACAGGGTGCAAAAATTTGACGCATCAGGCGGATTCATAACAAAGTGGGGTTCGGCGGGGACAGGCGACGGGCAGTTTAACAACCCGTCGGGGATTACAACCGACCAGTATGGATACATATATGTCGCGGACACCGGCAATAACAGGGTGCAAAAATTCAGCCCGTCAGGCACATTCATAGCAAAATGGGGCACCACAGGCGCTTTATCAATGCAGTTTGACACGCCATACGGCATAACCATGCTAAACGCAACCACTTTATTCGCATCCGAAACCGGCAATGACAGGGTACAGAAGTTCATAGACTGCATTCCCCCGACGCCGACCATCACGCCCACATCCATAGCCGGAGCGGACTGGATTCTTGCCACGGGAAATTCCCAGGCAGGCGTGCGTATGGGCACTCTCATGCTGCCATTTTTGGGAAAAATATTCATGGTCGGCGGCAATGACGGTGGTTCGGGATTAAACAGCGTGTTCAGTTCCTTAGACGGCATTACATGGTCGCTGGAAACATCCACGGCATTTCCCACATCAAGGGCTTACCATACCGGGGTTGTCTTTAATAACGGCACCGGCGATAAAATGTGGGCCATCGCGGGCGTGACAGGTTCCTATGACGACGATGTGTGGTATTCCTCAAACGGCATAACATGGATACAGGCAACCGCGGCGGCCGGATTCGCCTTAAGGGCGCAGACAAGCGCGGTTGTATTTGACAATAAAATGTGGGTCATAGGCGGCCGCGATAACGGGTCAGGATACTTAAACGACGTATGGTGGTCGGCAAACGGGGCTGACTGGACCATGGCCACGGGTAACGCGCAGTTCGGGCCGCGCGGGTACCACAGCACACTTGCCTATAACGGAAAAATGTACGTGATAGGGGGATATAACGGCACATCTGACCTTGCGAGCGTTTATAGCTCGCCCGACGGCGTCGTCTGGACGCAGGAAACCGCTTCGGCGGCTTTCGGCGCGCGCAGCCAGCTCGCCGCGGTTACATATGACGACGGCACGGGAATGAAGATGTGGGTCATAGCGGGCACCGGATATAAAAATGACGTATGGTATTCGGTTAACGGTTCGACATGGGTTCAGAAAACCGCGGCCGCCAATTTCAGCGGCAGGATGGGATCCGCGTCGTGCGTTTTTAACGGGTCCATGTGGCTGGCCTCGGGGTTTGACGGAACTTATACAAAGGACGTATGGTATTCTGGCTCCGTGGCCCAGCCCACTGCCACGCCGTATAATACCGGCACCACAACGCCGACAGTAACGCCTTTTTTCACGCAGACTTCCACTCGCACAGCGACACAGACAGCTACGAAAACAGCCACGCAGACCGTGACACCGACTGCCACACAGACCGCGTGCGCCATGCCGTCATCCTTCATATCATTTCCGGTGGACGGCGGCAGCTATAAACCATCTGATATACTTGTAATATCAGGCACAGCCATAGCGCCTTGCGGATTTTTAACGGCTGAAAGGATATCCATAAAGAGGGTATCAGATTCAAAATGGTGGGACGGGTCCTCATTCTCCATGGCGGGCGAGTGGTGGAATTTTGGCGCCGCCGCAGACCCGAACTGGACTTACAGCGGCCTTCCGCCATGGCAGCCCGGAGAGAGCTACATTATAAACTGGAAAGCTCAGGACAACAACGCCCAGATAGAAAATCCGAACGCGGGCATAACCATAAATATAAGCCTGCCGCCTGAGCTGGCAATCAACCAGGGAATGTCGGCGGCTAACTGCGCCAACTGCGGGGACAATATCACATACCACCTGAATTATTCGCTCAGGGAAAAACCATCCGCGCTGACAGACCCCATTTATACCGCGCCCGCGACAAAGTTAGTCGGGGCAGGGCAGACGTATACATCAATTGCCGCGGCGGCCGCGGCCGCGGTTCCAGGGGACGTTATAGAAGTTGTGGATTCCGGAACCTACGCGGAAAAAATAATACTCCCCGACACGACAGACACTGCCGGGATAATAATCAGGGCAAAGCCGGGGACGCACCCGTCAATTGTGGCGCCTGATTCTATGATACCCAACGGTCAGCAGGACATCATAGAACTGCACTATAACTGCACCATCGCGGGCTTCACGCTCGACGGCAGGTTCAGGGCTGACCACGGCATATGTTCCGACGGCACATCCGGGTACAGGGTGGACAGGTGCGTCGTGAAAAACTGCAGGGCCGCGGGAATAAGCTTAGCGCAGGTCGGGACGATCACAACAGCCGCATACCCGTCATCATATGTCACAAACTGCGTCTTAACCGGAAATATCCTCAACAACTGGGGTTTCGGCATAATGTTTGACCAGGGCACGGCAAGGCCGGGCATGACGGTGAATATTTACAACAACGTCATGTACGGAAATGGCGGGCCGCTTTTCGTCAACAGCGCGGCGTTTGAATACGACATCCGCAACTGCGTCATGTGGGCAAATCCGGGTTATGGATTTCTCGGGGACAAGGCAAAGGTTTCATATTCAGTGCTGCAGGAGGCAACTGCCGGCTTCGGGGCGGGCTGCGTGAATTCAGACCCGAAGTTTGCCGGCGCAGCGTCAGGGAACTTTCACCTGCAAAACGGCAGCCCCGCGATAAATACCGGGGATAATTCAATATCATCGGTTGTCACGCGCGACATGGACCTGGCTCTCAGGCCATCCGGCGGGACCTATGACATGGGCGCTTATGAATACGAGGCGCTCAACTGCGGCGCCACGGTCACGGGCGCTTCCATATGGGACACCATACCGGCCGGCCTTAATTTTGTCTCGGCATCTGCGGGATACGCCTTAAACGGCGGCGTAATATCCTGGTCAATCCCAAGCCTGTGCGAAAACGACTTTAGCGGTGAAAAGTACTTTGTCGTAATGCCCGCGTCCGCATGCCCCATACTTTCGCCTGAATATTTTTCCAACAGGGCCAGCATAAACCACTCAGGCGACTTGACCCCGGTTGCGGCAAACCCCGAGTTTATTTCGCTGTGCACTTCCACGCCTACGCCGATTCCGCCTTCGTGCGCGCAATCGGATAATTTTAATACTGCCGTGGGTTCTTTCTGGAGCGTCTCCGACGTGGGCGGAGCGGCCGCGGGTTCGCAGTTCGTCTCAGGCGGCTCGCTGACCATAACGGCAGGCGGAACAAATAATTTTAACGTAAGCCATGACACATTCAGGTTCATATACCAGCCCATAAACGGGGACTTTGATATTTCCATGAAGGTGAATTACGCGCCAATAAATTCGGCGGACTCAAGCGCGGGAATAATGGTAAGGAATTCGCTGTCTGTTGATTCATATTTCTCATTTGTGGGAGTGCAGAATAACGGACTTATAATGTCCTACGCCAGGGGAGAAGCATATCAGGAGGGATACGGAACATTAGCGCATGTAAACGGAGTGCCCGCGTGGGTAAGGATAGTAAGGGTTGGAAATAATTTCCAGTATTTCCAGTCAACTGACGGCACTACGTGGGATAATTTTGACAGCGACACCTGGACAGCCAGCCCCGGCGGCGTATTGATAGGCATAGCGGTGACCTCCGCGTCAGGGTCATTGGGTGAGGCGAACGTGGATGACTTTACAGTGCTTTCAGGCGACATATGCACGCCGGCTTATACCCCGACAAATACTAATACGCATATACCCACAGCGACTGTGACACAGACAACTACCATGACAATAACGCAGACAATAACCCGGACAAATACGCAGACCGCGACGCAGACAGCCACTCAAACAACAACGCCGACGACGACATATACAGCCACGGCAACCCGGACTTCAACGCAGTCCGTCACGCAGACAGTTACAAAGACCGTGACGCAGACTGTAACCCAGACAATCACAACGACTTCCACAAAAACAAACACGCCGTCCACAACGCAGACTGCTACTCAAACAGCCACTGCGTCAGCCACTAAGACAAACACGCCCGCCGCGCCGGCTGTTGCCGTGTCGCTCGCGGCGTTTAACCCGGGAAATACCACCCACATACCCGGAGACGCGTATGTGACGGTGATGCAGTTATCCATACGCAATGAGTCCGCGGAAAGCGTGAGTTTTAATTCCCTGCAGACGCAGGCTTCAGGCACCGGGAATGACGGCCCGGCCGGGATATTATCCGTTGAAATGATTGTTGATGTAAATAATAACGGCGCAGCAAACGGCGCGCCTGACCTGTTTATGGCAATGGGGACTTACGCGGCGGACAACACGGCTCTTGCAATCTCAGGTTGGCCGTCTGAAGTGCTTGCCCCGGGCCAGACAAAGTATTACGTTATCGCCTATTCTTTCACGGGCACAGCGCCATACGGCACTTATACCTTAAGCCTGCCTTCGGCAGCCCACTTATCAGGCACCGGCATGACCACGGGCCTTGCGTGGAACGACCTGGGAAGCTTTCCGATGAACGCCTCCATCATAACCCTTGTAGCGCCCACGCCGACTTCGACGCCGACATCCACGGCAACTTCCACATTTACAGCCACGCCCACGGCCACGGACACAGGGACAAAGACAGCCACGCCGACACCGTCTGATACTGCCACGGCAACCCCCACATTTACCGTGACAAAAACCGCCACTGAAACGGCGACGCCGACATTTTCGGCAACCGATACCGGGACTAAAACAAATACGCCGACATTTACTTATACAACAACCGTAACAGACACAGCCACGCCGGCCGCCACATTTACATTCACGCACACTAGGACCATGACATATACAAAGACAGCCACTCCGCCGCCGACAGCGACATTTACCATAACGCAGACACGGACAGTATCCCCGACATCAACGCCCGTTTCGACGCCAAACATTGGTATGGCGCTCGACAGAAATTATGTTGATGTCTCAAAAGGCGAAACCCTCACGATTAAAATTAATTGCTCGGCGCCGGGAGTGAATGTCAGGCTTAAGGCCTACAACATAACAGGCGAGCTCATAAGGAAAGGCGAATTTACAGCCGCCGCCGCCGGGTGGATGAACGTGCCGTGGGATCTAAAGAACGAATCGGGAAAAACCATAGGCCAGGGAATGTATTTCATAAGGATAGAGGCGGAAGGCAAAAGCGTGATACGCAGGGTGTTTGTAATAAAGTAGGCACCATAACCCAAGTACCTTAACCCTTATCCTTAATTCTTATCCTTAGCCTTTGGACTTAAGATCTAAAGGCTGAGGATAAGGGTTAAGGAAAAGCGGAATAAATATTTTTACCCCTTGGACTTAAGGTCCAAAGGCTTTAGGGTAAGTGATAAGGATAAAGGTTAAGGTTGATTGAAAATACATGAAATCGGTGGTATTCTATATATATGACTAAAAACAGGATGCCGGAACACAAAAGGACCTTCATTATTATAGCTGTTGTCTGCCTCTTATTATCCTCAGTTTCCTGCTCAAAAAAGAAGATAATCCCGCTGGCCCCCGATGATTTTAAGTGGCAGACACGTACCGCGACGGCAACTTACAGCCCCACTTATACTGCCACGCGCACGGTTACATCCGTTTTGACTAACACAAGGACGGCAACCGGGACACGCACTGCCACGGCCACCCCGACATTTACGGCAACAGGAACAGCCACTGCAGGGCAGAGCCCGACTTTTTCAGAGACCGTGGCGCAGTCATATACATTCACGACGACCCTGACCGCGAGCGCGACATCCACTTTTTCCCCGACATATACCGCGACCATGACTGCCACACAGACATCCACAGCAACCCCCGCAGACAGCGCGACTCCGACAGGCACGCCAACCTGCACTGCGTCAGCCACTCCCACATATTCAAAGACAGCCTCATATACACAGACCTCCACGCCGCAGGATACCGCGACAGTGACCGCCACATCCACTGATACGCAGACAAAAACTTTTTCGCCGACTTCAACCGGGACATCTTCACTTACAGTGACATTCACATCCACGCAGACGCCATCGGACACACTGACTGCCACGGATTCGCCGACTTTAAGCGCGACTTCAACCATGACAGGAACGCCAACTGTAACGGATACGGCAACAGGCACTTTTACCGCGACCAACACGCCGACGCAGACAGAGTCTTCCACTGTCACGGATACATTCACGGGAACGCCGACCGCGACTGAAACCCTGACAGTCACGGATACTTATACTGATTCACCCACAGCCACCATTTCCATGACCCACACGCTGATGCCGACGGTCACGCTGACTTCCACCATGACTCCCAGGCAGCCAACTGCCAGGTGGGGGACATTCGGCAACGGAAACGGCGAGTTTGACAACCCGCTGTGGATCGCGGCTGACACCGCGGCCTCGGTTTATGTCACTGACAGCGGCAACAGCAGGGTCCAGAAGTTCAACTCGTCAGGGACTTATACAACCCAGTGGGGCGCGCCCGGCGCCGGCAACGGGGAGTTCTCCACGCCCAAAGGAATAGTATGGAACCCGAGCGGATATATATTTGTGGCTGATTACGGGAACAACAGGATACAGCGTTTTAATACCACCGGGACTTACAGCCTGCAGTGGGGGGTCACGGGAACCGGCAACGGGGAATTTGACGGCCCCACGGGTCTTGCGTGGAACGCCAGCGGCTACCTGTATGTTTCGGATTCCGGAAACAACAGGATACAGAGGTTCGACATGGCGGGCAATTACCAGATGCAGTGGGGAACGGCAGGCACGGGCAACGGGGAATTCAACAACCCCACGGGACTGGCGTGGAACTCAAGCGGGTATTTATATGTAGTTGATTCGGGCAACAACAGGATACAGAGGTTCAATTCCGTGGGCACCTATGACATGCAGTGGGGAAGTTTTGGCTCAGGCCCCGGGGAATTCAACAACCCGCAGGGCATAGCTTACAGCTCCAGCGGTTATGTATATGTGGTGGATTCGGGCAATAACAGGATACAGAGGTTCTCGCCCGCGGGAGTATTTGATTCGCAGTGGGGGATCCCGGGCAGCGCGCCGGGTGAATTCAACTCGCCCATAGGAGCGGTATACAACAGCGCCGCGTACCTTTTTGTGGTGGATACGGGGAATAACAGGATACAACGGTACTAAGGTTTTCTTAACCCTTATCCTTAATTCTTATCCTTAGATCTTGGTACTTGCTTTAAGTCTGACCTTAGCCTGCATATCGAAAGTCCAAAGGCTAAGGATAAGAATTAAGGGTAAGTGTTAAGGAAGAGCAACAACGATGCCGTTGCGTGACATCGTCCATAAAATTTTTTTATGGATTGGCCAGTAGGCCAGGCCATAAAAAAATTTCATGGCCAATGTCACGCGCAGGGTTTGAACAACGAACAACGAACAACGAACAACGAACAACGAACAACGAACAACGAACAACGAACAACGAACAACGAACAACGAACAACGAACAACGAACAACGAACAACGAACAACGAACAACGAACAACGAACAACGAACAACGAACAACGAACAACGAACAACGAACAACGAACAACGAACAACGAACAACGAACAACGAACAACGAACAACGAACAACGAACAACGAACAACGAACAACGAACAACGAACAACGAACAACGAACAACGAACAACGAACAACGAACAACGAACAACGAACAACGAACAACGAACAACGAACAACGAACAACGAACAACGAACAACGAACAACGAACAACAACGAGGTCTTATGTACAAACGCCTTGCCCTAATAATGCTCCTATCCACAGTCGCTTTAAATATATTTGCCGCGCAGAACGACGCCATCCGTATTGACATGATCGGCTACCGTAATGACGACAATAAGAGCGTCATGCTTGTGAATCAGGCTGCGGCGTCTTTTGACGTGCGGCGGCTGGATGATGACACCATAGTTTATACGGGAAATTTCGGGCCTTCCATATCAGACTCAGCCTCGGGCGACACATGCTACATAGGCGATTTTACCGCTGTTAACGTGACGGGCAATTACAGGATAGAGGTCGCGGGGCTGGGCGAGTCTTTTCCCTTCACCATAAACCGCCGCGTATTTGAGCCCGTCTTCCGCGACGCCATGCGCGCTTTTTACGGGCAGCGCTGCGGCATGGAAGTGCACCTGGACCATGCATCCGGAAATTTCAGCCACCTTGCCTGCCATACAAATCCCGCCACGTTCGATGCGGCATCGGGGTTCTCAGGGACAAAAGACGTCACTGGCGGCTGGCATGACGCGGGCGACTTCGGCAAATACAATACAAATTCAGGCATAGCCACGGGCACGCTGCTGCTCATGTATGAGCGCTACGGCAGCCAGATAGGGTGGATAGACTTAACCCTTCCGGAGTACGGCAGGCCCGATGTATTAAGCGAGATAAAATATAATCTGGACTGGATGCTTAAAATGCAGGACACGGCCTCCGGCGGCGTATTTCACAAGGTGTCCGCGCCCATACCCGCGCTAAACCTCATGCCCGAGAACGATTACGGCACCCAGCATATCTACCGCATATCAACCTGCGCCACCGGCGATTTTGCGGCTGTCATGGCCATTGCCGCGCGCGTTTACATCGCATCTGACCCGGCATACGCGGCACAGTGCCTCACGGCAGCGCAGAGCGCGTGGGCGTATTTGCAGGCGCACACGCTGATAGTCCCTTCAGGCGGGTTTAACGGCGGAGACGGAGGCGAGTACGGGGACACGGATGATTCCGATGAGAGGCTATGGGCAGCGGCGGAACTTTTTAACACCACGGGACTTGCGGAGTATAACACATATTTTATCACCTACTACACATTCAAGGCCGATCCGCTTTTAGGCGGGGACTGGCAGAACCTGCAGGACATAGCGCTGTGGTCCTACGCTCTTTCTTCACAGCCCTCAAAGAACGCGGCCGCTGCCGCGGCCATAAAAACATCATTCACGAACAGCGCGAACACGCTTTTAGCCAGGTTGTCCGCGTCAGGATATAAGTACACGCTTTTGCCCGGGGATTACATCTGGGGGTCAAATGCCGCGGGTTTAAACAGCGGCATAAAACTTCTGGCCGCCTATGAGATGACGGGCAACGCCGCGTATAAGCAGGGCGCCCTTGAAATGGTGCACTACATGCTCGGAAGGAACCCTTTCAACACAAGCTATGTCACGGCCGAGGGGGACAGGGCATTCATGAACCCGCACCACAGGCAGTCTCTCGCCGACGGCATCACAAACCCGTGGCCCGGACTCATAGCCGGCGGAGCCAATCAGTTTGACTATAACGTGGGCGCGCCGGCCAAGTGCTGGCAGGATAACGTGAATAATTTTTTCGTGAACGAGATAGCCATAAACTGGCAGGCCGCATTTTGTTTTGTGCTGGCCGCGGCCATCACGGCGGACGTGCCTTATGAGACGCCGACAGCCTCGCCCACTGACGGGTGCTATCCGCTGGCGTGCACGCCGAGTTTTACCGCGACGCACACGCTCACTCCCATACCCACCATCACGCCCACGCCGATTGCGCCCGTGAGGATAAACTGCGGCGGCGCCCTGTACACTGACACAAACGGCGACGCGTGGCAGGCGGACCGGTATTACTTCGGCGCGAATACCTGGGGAATATACATGGGGGCCATGGCAGCCAGGCCGGGCGATGTGACAAACACACTGGATGACACCCTGTTTAACTCCGTATGCTATGGCAACCTGGAATACAGGATACAACTGCCCGCGGGCAAATACAATGTCAGGCTGCGTTTTTCGGACAACGAAAACACCCTGCCCGGGCAGAGGCTCTTTAACATGACCGTTGAAGGCGCGCTTGTGGCAACTAATTTTGATATTATATCGGCTGCCGGAGGGCCGCTTAAGTACGTGGACAGGACATATTACGCGGATGTTAACGACGGCATCCTCAACATCAGCCTGGCATACGGGCCGGCCGGCGTTCCGCTGATTAACGCCATAGAAGTAAAGTCATACGACCCCATGACCCCGACAGTGACAAAAACTTTCACCATAACAAAAACGCTGACCGTCATTGCCACGGCCACGCAGTCATGGACCATTACGGAAACACCCACCATAAGCCCGACCGCGTCGGCCAGCCCCACAAAAACAGCCACTGCCACGAAGACCCCGGTTTACAGCGCCACGGAAACCCCGGCGGTGACAGATACCGTTACAGCCGCTGCCACGCTCACGCGCACAGTGACTTCCACCTTTACCCCGGCTGCGACCGCGGCCCTGTCAGGGCTGCTCATAGATGATTTTGAGGACGATGAGATAACATATAATTCGCCCGGCGGCAGGTGGTATTTCTATGACGGCGGCGTGAACACGGGTTCATTCATATCCTCGCCGGGCGGCGCGAACTCTACAAATTACGCGGGGTATCTGTCGGGCAATGTCACGTCAACGGCCGGATACTCCTCCATACAGGCTTTTACGGATTTAAACGGAGGAGCCACTGAGCAGGACGTAAGCGCCTACTCCGGCTTAAAACTTTTCATGAAGGGTACCAAGGGCGCGGGCACTCCGGTGAGCTTCAGGATCATGCTCCAGTCCTCGAACATTACGGATTTTTCATACTGGTATTATGACTGGACGCCGAACGCGGCGTGGACACAGGTCACCATACCGTGGGGTTCGTTCACAAATCCCGGCTGGGGAGATGGGCAGACAACGCTTATTTCAAGCGTTGCGCAGCACCTGGAAAAAATAATATGGGCAGTGATGGAGATATCAGGCGCAGCGTCAAATAACACGGGGAACCAGTGGTACCTGGACGAAATATATTTTTACGGAGGACCCACGGCGACCGTGACGCCTGTTTACTCCAAAACATCCACCCCCACTTTTACGGCGACCGCGACGCTGACACCCGCGTCGAGTCCGACGCAGACGCCGACGCTCACGGCCACAGCGACGGTTTCCGGCACGGTGACATGCACGGGCACAGCCACTGATACCGCGACACAGGCTCCATCAGGTACAGCCACGGCCACCTGCACGGAAACCCTGACAGTTACGGTCTCATCCACGCAGAGCATGACCATGACAGTAACGGAGACATATACCGTGACATTAAGCGCCACTGTTACGGCGACATCAAGCGCCACAGGGACCGCTTCCCGGACCCCGACAATTACAGCCACAAATACTTCCTCGCCCACGCCCACAGCCACATCCACGGCAACGGGCACTCCCGCTGTTACAGCCACTGACACTGCCTCAGCCACGGCCACGGCCACATTGTCCGCGACAGGGACATTTACCCTGACCCAAACGCCGGCAAATACCCCGGTGATAACTGATACAGCCACGCGCACTTATACTGCCACTGACACTCCAACGCTGACGGAAACTTCCACAGCCACGAAAACATGCACTGCCACCCACACGAAAACCGCGACACCCACGTCCACGGCGACGAAAACATCGACACCGGGCAATACCGCGACAGCCACGTCAACGCCCATGCTTTCATACAGGCAAAAAGACCTGTTTGTCATATACCCAAATCCGGCAAAAGGCACGCTCAACATATCCGTAAAGCAGGGCTCACAGGGGGATAAGGCAATAATAAGGATATACACGCCGGCTTTAAGGCTTGTAAGGAAGTTTGAAAGCAGCATCACAGCCTCAAACGCATATACGGCAGACTTAAAGGGGCTCGCATCGGGAATGTATATAATAAGGATGGAAATCACACTGCAAGGTGTTGTAAAATATGGTGTGACAGAACCGGTTGTGGTTATGAAGTAAAGGGGCTTCTTAACCATTACCCTTAATTCTTATCCTTAGCTCTTAGACTTAAGGTCTAAAGGCTGAGGATAAGTGATAAGGATAAGGGTTAAGAAAATGCACTGTTTTTAAAAATAATAAAACGAGGTTCACATGTCCGAAAACCGCAGTTTACTTACCGAAGGCGACATATTCCTTTTCAAACAGGGCAATCATTTCAAATTATACGAGAAAATGGGAGCGCAGATTTTACCCGAGGGCATACAGTTCGCAGTCTGGGCGCCTAACGCGGAGTATGTGGCTGTCATCGGCACTTTTAATAACTGGGACAATTCCAAGAACCCCCTTAACCTGCGGCTGGACGGCTCAGGCATATGGGAAGGGTTTATACCGGGGTTAAAAAAAGGGACATTATATAAATTTTTCATAAGCTCGAAGTTCAACATGTACAAGGTGGAAAAGGGCGACCCCTTCGGTACTTCTTGGGAGATCGCGCCCAAGACCGCTTCCGTGGCGTGGCCCCTGGATTATAAGTGGGACGACGCGGGCTGGATGGCCACGCGGCAGGAATCCAACGCGTTAAATAAGCCTTTTTCCGTTTATGAAGTGCACGCCGGGTCGTGGAAGAAACACGGCATAGAGTCCTTAAACTACAGGGAACTGGCTCACGAACTGGCCGCTTATATAAAGGAGACGGGATTTACCCACGTGGAGCTCATGCCCATCATGGAGCACCCTTTTTACGGCTCGTGGGGCTACCAGACAGGCGGCTACTTCGCGCCCACTTCGCGCTTTGGCACGCCGCAGGACTTCATGTACTTTGTGGATTACATGCACCAAAACGGCATAGGCGTCATATTAGACTGGGTGCCTTCGCACTTTCCCACTGACGAGTACGGACTGGGATATTTTGACGGCACGCATTTATACGAGCACGAGGACAAGCGCCAGGGCTTCCACCCGGACTGGAAGAGCTCCATCTTCAACTTTGGCCGCAACGAGGTGAGGAACTTCCTCATCTCAAACGCCTTTTTCTGGCTGGACAAATACCACGCCGACGGGTTGCGCGTGGACGCCGTGGCTTCCATGCTTTACCTGGACTATTCCAGGAAAGCGGGCGAGTGGATACCAAATGAATACGGCGGCAGGGAAAACATAGAGGCGATAAATTTCTTAAAAAGGTTCAATGAGATGGTATATAAGGAATTCCCGGGAGTGCAGACAATAGCCGAGGAGTCAACATCGTGGCCCATGGTCTCCAAGCCCATTTACATGGGCGGGCTGGGCTTTGGCATGAAGTGGAACATGGGGTGGATGCACGACTCTCTGGATTACGCGTCACAGGACCCCATATACCGCAAGTATAACCACAACAAGCTCACCTTCGGGCTTTTATACGCTTTCAGCGAAAATTTCATGCTGCCTTATTCGCATGACGAAGTGGTGCACGGCAAAGGGTCGCTTTTAAATAAAATGCCCGGCGACGAGTGGCAGAAGTTCGCGAACTTAAGGCTCCTTTTCGGTTTCATGTACGGCCACCCGGGCAAAAAGCTCATCTTCATGGGCTGCGAGATAGGCCAGGGCAGGGAGTGGAATTTCAACAACTCCGTAGAGTGGGATTTGCTGCAGTACCCGCTCCATGCCGGCGTGAAAAAATGGGTATCTGACCTAAACGCGCTTTATAAAACGGAAAAAGCGCTTTATGAAAATGATTTTGACTACCGCGGTTTTGAGTGGATAGACTGCAGCGACATAGACGGCTCGACACTTGCGTTCATGAGGAACTGCTCTGACCCTAAAGAGTCAATCGCCGTAATATGCAACTTCACCCCGGTGCCAAGGTATAATTACTACATAGGCCTGCCAAGCGAAGGTACCTGGAAGGAAATGCTGAATTCAGACGCGGAGATTTACGGCGGAAGCGGCATGGGAAATTACGGGGGAGTAAAAGCGTACATGCAGCCCTCGCACGGGTACCAGTATCAGGCAAGCCTGACGTTGCCTCCTTTAAGCGTGGTGGTTTTGAAGAAAGAAAAAGAATAATATATATTGAGTATTGGTAGCCGCAACCTGGTCGTGTGTAACACGACAAGATGAGAAGGATTGATCCTTATTTAATATTTGTTAACTAATTGAGCAATGGCATCTTCAGGTTGCGTAAGGCAGGAAGTTGTAGAGAGCCGGCTTGCTGGCTCTCAAACGAGGATTGTTTTAAGGCCTGCGTCTGAGAGGGGGCAAGCCCCCTCTCTACGAAATGCAAATGATAAAAAAGGATGGATTTTGATGGGCAAAAAAACGATCATAATAATAACAGCGTTGTTGTTAACAGCCTCCGCGGCCTTCTGCATCACCATCCCCCAGCAGTGGCATGACACGGAAGTGGCCATCCGCGACTCTGATATCGACATACCCACGGCAAAGGACAGGATAAAGAACCTGCGGCCTTTGCTTGACAAATACTTTACCGACAACGGCGGCATAATCGCGCCTTACACGGGAAAATTCCCCGTGGAAGGCTACAGCGTGGATGACGCGGCCTTGAAAGGGTATGAGCCCAGGGGATATAATTTTTACGACATGAACAAACACTCGGACCACCCGGCGCTTGACATATTCATAAGGGATAACAACAAGGACTGCTACGACGATAAGACCATAAACCCGGTGAGGATCCTTTCGGTAGGGCCCGGCATAGTGGTATCCATGTTTACCTCCTGGCAGCCCACGAGCAAATATAAAGGCGGGAATTACGTGTGGATATACGACCCTGTGACAAAGGGGCTCTTTTATTACGCGCACATGGATTTTGTATTTGTAAAGGTCGGCCAGATGATAAAAAGGGGCGACCCCATAGGCACGGTCGGCAGGACGGGAAAAAACGCCTACGCCAAAAGGTCGCCCACGCACCTGCACATAATGTACCTGACATACCCGGACAACGGAAACCCGAGGCCAAAAAACGTAATGACCATCATAAGGCCGCAGGCTGTGGAAGCAAAGGTGGTTCAAAAAACAGGTAATAATTAATAATTACTAATTACTAATGATGGTGTGCTGTTGCACGTTTTATTATAATAGTTCGAGGAATGAAATGACGAGAACAGACCATAATTAGTCATTAGTAATTGGTAATTAGTAATTATTGAACAGGAGGGGGTATCATGGCAAAAGGTTTAACCGCAGTGGTTTCACTCCACATCGAGGCACCCGAGTCCAATGTGTGGAAAGCTCTTACCGACCCGGTCCTTATCAAAAAGTACATGTACGGCGCGGATGTTACGTGCGACTGGAAACCGGGAAGCCCGCTTTCCATCAAAGGCATGTGGAAGGGCGCGCCTTATGAGGATAAGGGGACAGTTCTGGAAGTTGACCCGGGACGCAAAATTGTTTACACACACTTCAGCCCGCTCTCAGGCCTGGCAGACAAACCCGAAAACTACCACACCATAACCATGACGCTTATAGCAGCGGGCACTGAAACCGACTTCACCCTGGAGCAGGACAATAACGCAAACGAGGAAGAAAGAAAACACTCGCAGGACGGCTGGGATATGATGATGCACGCGATGAAAAAAATAGCCGAGGAAGTTCCCCGGGGTTGTTAGTAGGGACAGCGCTCCCGCGCTGTCCGTATGCAGTTATAAGCCACAGGCATTAAAACCATATTCGGCGCGCGCAAGATTTTTCGATTTTGTAGAGACACAGCTTGCTGTGTCTCGTTTTTTCCGGAATCTAAACCCTGCGTTTGAGACGCAGCAAACTGCGTCTCTACAAAAACAACAGGTTGTACGCGCTCCGGATGCGGATTGTAATATATGGACAAATCCAAATGGCGGGATTGGCCTTCCTTGACAAACCCGTTTCCCACACGTATATCTATACTACCGTCTTTGACCTGGAACTTTATGATTATCACGCCGCATTAAAGCGGTAAAAATTGGGGGTATTATGAAAAAGTTTCTGCTTTCCGTACTTGCGTTAATTGTTTTGGCTGTTGCCGGATTGATGTTCTACGCTTCCACAAAGCCGGATTCTTTCAGGATAGAGCGTTCCGTCACCATCGGCGCGCCGGCTGCTAAGGTTTACCAGTTCATAGAGGATTTCCGTTTATGGGAGACGTGGTCGCCTTTTTTTGACAAGGACAAACCAGATACTAAGATCACCTACAGCGGACCGGCAAAGGGCGTGGGCGCTTTATGCACCTGGTCGGGCAAAAATCTCGGGCAGGGAAGCAGGGAAATCACTGAGGCAAAGCCAAATGAGCTGGTAAAGATGAAGCTTGCATTCACCGCGCCCATGAAGTCTGAGTTCACCTCCGAGTTCATCCTTAATGCCGAAGGCAATAAAACAAAGGTCACATGGGCCAATTACGGCCCGAGTTCCTACATGACAAAGGTATTCCAGGTATTGATGAACATGGACAAGATGATGGGAGACGAGCAGGAAGCAAGGCTCGGAAGCCTGAAAACAGTCGTGGAAGCGGCCGTGGCCCCGGAGAAGAAGAAGTAAAAAATTACGTCCACGGATTCGTAGGGGACGCATATATGCGTTCCGGACGCGGGCTGTAACAACAGAGGCAAACCCGGCCTTGCGGGATGCATATATGCATCCCCTGCGGGCGAGGTGGATTTGGCTTGTAAATACATCTGCTACCTTATATAATACCCCGCGTTCAAAAACAAAAGAAAAGAGCGAGACGCACGCAGTGCGTCTCTACAACAAAAAATGAAAACCATAATCCACGACCCGGTCAATAAAAGGAAATTTAAGGTCTACGTAAACAAGCTGAAAAAAGAGAACAAGATCCTCGAGCACGGCGGGTTTTTATTTGATACCAAGGCACTGCTTGATACCGGTTACACCTGCGACCCCCGCGTCTGTCTGAAGAAAAAGAAGGGTATTTACCACGGCTCGTGCTGCACCGACTACAGCGTGGACCTGACAAAAGAGGAAGAGAAAAGGATACACAAACTGCTGAAGATCGGCAAAAAAGAATGCGGAGAAAAATATCCGTGGGTTTTAAAGGAAAAGCTCTACGAGCGCAACCGCGACGGCAGCCACTACCTGCGCCACAGGAAGAACAACACATGCGCGCTTTCCGTCATAGAAGGCGGCGTCATACTGTGCGTGCTGGATTTGCTGGCGAAGAAGCACAAACTCAAAAGGACCCACTACAAACCCTCCACATGTTTTTCCTGGCCTTTTGAATGCATGAGGCACGGGGATAAGACCTTTGTAACGACAATAAACGGACACAACTCCAAATACCTTTCACAGGGCACGGCGGGACTCAAATGCGTCTCAGGCAAAGTCGGAAACGCCGCCCATGAATCGCTGGAAGAGCAGATAAAACATTACACGGGCGATAAGGCGCATAAGGCGTTGTTGAAAGGCGTTAAATAAAAACACCCGTGCGGCAAAATCCGGCCCTGAGCCGCAGCAAGCGGCGGCTCTACAAAAAAAACGAAGGCATGAGTTGTGTTTTTATATTTGTAGAGACGCAGCTTGCATATGCCGTGAGCTCTATAATATACTCACGACATATACGTATCGAACGGCTGCGTCTCAGACGCTGAATGAGTTAAAACCACAAAACCCGGCCCTGAGACAGAGCAAGCTCTGTCTCTACAAAAAACTGGGGGCGTGTTTATGTTTTTGTAGAGACGCAGCTTGCATATGCCGTGAGCTCTATAATATACTCACGACATATACGTATCGAACGGCTGCGTCTCAGACGTTGAATGATTTAAAACCACAAAACCCGGCCCTGAGTCAGAGCAAGCTCTGTCTCTACAAAAAACTGAGGCGTGTTTATGTTTAATGTTTTTGTAGAGACGCAGCTTGCCTGCGTCTCAGACGTTGAATGATTTAAAACTCTATAATATACTCACGACATATACGTATCGAACGGCTGCGTCTCAGACGTTGAATGATTTAAAACCACAAAACCCGGCCCTGAGACAGAGCAAGCTCTGTCTCTACAAAAAACTGGGGCGTGTTTGTGTTGAATTATAACCATTCACAAAGGCGGGCGATTCGTGAATCGCCCCTACAGATGCCAGATTAGCCATTAAAAACAACTTAAGGCGCAACACACATAAAACTACCATAGCGTGGAACAAAGATTTCATATTGTGGAATTTTCTTCTTGACATCTGCAAAACGGCTGCTATAATGGGGTTAAGAAGAAGTCAAATCCATTGAAAGGGGTAAATGGTATGACAAAACAAACCTTCAAAGCAGCCGAAAAAAGGACCAATCAGCACATCAGCCTTCACGATAATATCCCTTAACTGACCCTTTAGAATTCGTGTTTTTGTACCGGAAGTTATAACCGGAAACAAAAGACTAATTCAAAAAAGGGAGGCTTGTCATGAATGACCTAACCGCTTCAACCGTAACCGCGGCAGCTACAGCCGCAATCGACCAGGCCGGAAAGTTTACAGTATCTTTTGACCCTTCAGTTCTTCTCGCGCCGCTTGCATGGATACCATCGCTTCAAAAAATACTTTTTGACTTTATCTTCTCGTCAGGAAACATCCCCCTTATCATCCTTAAAGCCCTCGTCCTGCTCCTGCCCGTGCTCCTTATTATTGCCGGGGTTTGGGTTACCATGGCATCCGTTTACACCATACTTTTCAGGAGCGGCAGGATAAAATTTCTTCTGACCATAACCATGGGGTGGTGGGACATACTCACTTCCATTTGGAATTTCTGGACAGGTTCGGTTAAGTTTATCTTCCTGTGCTTCGGCTGGCTCTGGGAGCTTTTAAAGCTTACCATCGGCGCCGTGGCCATAGGGCTGCTTCGCGTCATCACGCTTCCCTTTAAAGGCGCCAGTGAGATAGCGCGCAAGTATTCGCAGGGCGGCGTGCCGTGGGTGGCGGTCACTGTCACGCTCGTGTGGTGCGTGCTTGAGGCGACTATCTTCACATACACACTTCTTCCCACAGTGACTGAGATTTTAGCGGACATTACCGGCATAGAAAGCCAGGGGCTCATCATACCGTTTCTTTTCCTCTTCCTGCTGCTGTTAATCACCGGGAGTTTTGCCTGCCTTTACGTTTTAATCGAGGCTGTGAAAACCAAAAAGGTGGAGCAGATAATACAGATGGTTTTAGTGGAGCTGTTTGTTCTTTTCTTTGAAGTGGTATTCCTCTACAGGGAACTTGTCGACGCCTTAACACCGTGGATCGCGCAGCAGACAGGCGAGTCTGTAAGGCTCGGCATGGCAGCCACGCTTCTGCTCTCGGCGTTTTTGTGGGCCGGCATAAGGGGCATGACATGGTTCCTCTTCGCGCGTTTCGGTACGCCGACCATCATAGCGGTCATCTCCAGGCAAAAAGCTGAACCAGGCGAAACAGCGCCGGTGGAAACGCGCAGGGACGTGCTGCATGAGACGTGGGTGAATTTTATCGGCGTGTTTAAAAACAACCTGGACTGGTTCAGGGATTCAGGCAAAAAATTCGCCGAAGCAGCCTCGCTGCCAGTGTTCCAGATCATAGCGGCCGCGATAAACATGGCGACGGTTTTAATCACATCAAAGATGCTTTTCGGCCTGCCGTTTAAGTCCATAGAGCAGGTCATGGAAACAAAGGAACTTCTCTCGTCAATTTTTAAAAAATCCAACCAGGCATAAGGAGGAAAGCCATGAAAAAATTATTGCTCGCGTCGTTTCTGGCAGTATCGCTTATCCTCACCGGCTGCACCATGGGGGAGAGACGGAGAAAAGGATGAAGAGGGAGACCATCTTCATAGGCATAGACACAAGCGGCTCGTTTACTAAGCTTCCGTATTACAAAGACTCGATAAGGTTCATCTCCTATTATATTTACGGCCACATCCACGGCCTGGGCGGGTTAAAGCAGCCCAAGGCGCTCTTTGTGGCTGAGGTGGGAGGGTTCTCCGCGGATGAGCCGAAGTCATTCAGGCCCCTTGAGGACTTTGAGTCAAAGTCAGTGGATGAGATAGAAGCTGACCTGAATAAATGGCTGGTGCCCAAACAGTCAGTCACGGATTTTAACGCCTTCTTCGGCAAGGTAAAAAGCCTGATACAAAAAAAGAACCTGGTGCTTGCCCCGGTGCAGATAATAATAGTCACCGACGGCGAACCCGAGATAGTTGGCAAAAGCGGCAAGATAACCGCGCAGGCCGTTAAAAACGTGGACCTCTCCTCGCTTGAGTACCTTGCAAGGAACATAACCTTAAGGCTGCTCTACCCCACACCGGTGATGGCGGGCAAATGGGAAAAGGAAATAAAGTCAAACAGGATAAGGCTCTGGCCCGTGGATAAGGACGTAATGAACGGCTGGAAAGAAAAGGAAAAACAAGGCATAGCCCCGGAAGAACAGGCGGAGCTGTGGAAGTGGGTGGGGAATAATGTGGATTATCGGGTGAAGAGGAGGGTTATGTAGGTGGGTAGTGGGTGGTGAGTAGTGGGTGGCAAACAAGGGCGTACTGAAAAGGGCGCCCTTGTTTGCTTTTTTTCCCTCTCCTCCTTAGGAGAGGGTAGGGTGAGGTGAAATAAAGCGTAAGGCTTCACATGCGTAAAAAGTGTAAGATGAAATGCACCATCTGAGTAAATAAAAAGTCCCACCAAGCACTTGTGTTATTATGTTGTTTGCGAAGACACCATAAAAAACACGAGGTGAATGATGGGACAAGTCAAGATTACCACAAGGGACAGGAAAAACAAGTATTTAAGTTTAAAAGAACGGTACCAGATTGAGGCTCTGCGCGATAAGAAGTGTACTGGGCGTGAGATAGCCGAACAACTTGGAAGAGACCCAAGCACGATAAATCGTGAGATAAAAAGAGGTTCTGTAATACAGACGGATTGGGAACTCAAAGAGAGATTGGTATATAGGGCCGATCATGGACAGCTGGACTATGATGAAAAACAAAAGAACAAAGGACGCCCGTTAAAGATCGGGTTTGACCACGAACTAAGCAGGCATATAGAACGGAAGATAACGCAGGATAAGTATTCGCCGGCAGCAGTAATAGGCGAAATAATGCGAACCAAGCTGGGGTTTAAGACATATCTGTGCATAAAGACAGTTTACAATTATATACATTCCGGTGTGTTTGCAGGTGTTGGAGAAGCAGAACTGGTATATGGAGGAAGGCGTAAAAAGAAGTATCGGAAGGTCGGAAAAGTAAATAGAAGCAGGCTTTTCAAGAGCATAGAAGAAAGACCAAAGGCGGCAAACGAAAGAACGGAGTATGGTCACTGGGAGATAGATGTTGTTAAGGGTATTAAATGGACAAGAGCATGTCTTCTGACAATCAGCGAACGTATGACAAGACAGGAAATAATAATTAAGATGAACTGTTGCAAGGTCGAAGAAGTGGACAAGGCGTTGACTGGACTCGAAAGGACTTATGGCGGTTTGTTTGCCAGGATATTCAAGACGATAACCGCAGACAACGGTTCGGAGTTTCTCGATTGGAGAACCCTTGAAGAGAGTAAATTAAAGCCAGGGACAAAAAGGACCATGCTATATTACGCGCATCCTTTCAGTTCTTTTGAAAGAGGAACCAACGAGAATACAAACCGCATAATAAGGCGGTTCGTACCTAAAGGGACGGATATAGGGGAAGTGTCTGTAGAAACGGTAAAAAAGGCCCAAAATTGGATAAACAACTATCCCAGAGGGATATTTGGATACAAAACAGCCAACGACATGATAATTCAAAATGCTACAAGAAAAATGTGTGGGATTCAGGGAGTGGTGCATTAAAACTTGCAACTTACCAAGGCTTCACATGCGATGCAATCCTGTTGCCTTCCTTAATTGCTTATGGTAATATTTTCCATAAGCGGAAAAGGGAGAATCAATGAAAAAATTCTTGGTATTATTTGTCGTAATCATGTGTTTTTATATGTCCTCGTGTTCCTCCAAGCGTTTCAACCCCATGGCGCCTTCGGTGAATGCCACGGCTACTTCCACTTTTACCAGGATATCGACTGCGTCTCCCACGCCCACCAGGACGCGCACGCCGGGAAATACGGCAACCAGGACTAATACCCCGGCAAATACCGCCACCAAAACAAATACGCCCGCAAACACAGCCACGGCGACGCCCTCGGCCACTAAAACATTCACGCAGGCAGATACGGCAACCATGACCTTTACTTTGACTTCTACGGTGCAGAACACGGCCACCAGCACTTATACCCAGCCCGCCACCGCCACACAAACACGCACCCATACGTCGTGCCCACAGGCTCTGCCACGGCATCAGGGACAAAAACCATGACAGCAACAGTTACAGTGACATCAACGCGCACGCAAAGCGCGACCGGCACGGCAACCGCAACAGCCACGGAGTCCGTGACGCAGACACATACACAAACCGCCACGGAGACGGTGACAATAACAGATACGGAAACGGAAACCGTCACACAGACACTCACGGAAGAGATATCATATACGGCAACACAAACATCAACAGAAACAGAGGATGTGACATCCACAGTGACCCCGACTGCCACCCTGACACTGACAGCCGTGGCCGGGGGAATATACATGAATAATGTCGCGGTATTATCACAGCCATGGTGGGACGCAGGACCTCCTTTCATTGCCAGCGGAAACTGCATGCTCTTTTCGGATGAAGCCTGCACCGTGCCGATACCTGCCGCCACCGTAACCATGAACGGGGTCGTCCTGGAACCGGTGTTTTTCATGGAGCCGGGAAGGTACAGTTACAACCAGCCAGGGCTTTATTATGATGAGGGGACAACGGTTAATTTCAGCGTGGACACGGGCACCCAGACTGCGTCAGCGTCATTGGTATCATTAGGATACCCGAGGCTCTGGCTCATGCCCCAGGTACCTTTCCCCATCACGGCTGATTTTTCGATATTCTGGAATTATGTGGGCGATGTCCCGCCGCTGGTGCATGTCGTGGCTTATGACATATTCGGCCCGACGCCCTATACATATTATGTGGACACGTACATCCCGGGGACTAACACATCCTTTACCTTTAAAGCCGGCATGCTGCAGTCGCCCTCAAGCGGATATGTGATGATAGTGGTTGAAGTGGCCCAAAAAGCCGTGATAACGGGTGACGTGGCATATCCGTACGAGTTCATCTTTTCAAACTACGATTACACGCTGATGAATATAGTGCCATAAAGACTTCAGAAAGCACCATCTCATCCCTCTTTGTCTCAGAAAGGGGAATAAGAAGAGGATTTCTGAGGTATTCTGTATGTCGCACTGTTTACCGTTGAATTTAAACCCTGCCTGTGTTAACATATTTACATAAGGGCACAAAGACCAGCAGACTCACAGGGAGAAGATGTGCTTATAACCGTCCTGAACAAAAAAATCAATCTCATAATAACTTTACCGCATCCGTATTTTTATCATCATTACAAATAAGATAATAACCAGCATATTTTTGATTTTGTAGGGGCAATTTACGAATTGCCCAACGTTTTAAAGGCGGGCGATTCATGAATCGCCCCTACAAAAGGATTGTATTGTTCTTGTATGGGAGAAGACGGATGGCTCGCACGCAACGCACGGTTTTTGTAGGGGCGATTCACGAATCGCCCAACGCAGGCATTCACAAACCAGGGACTGTTCCCGTTTTGTGAATTAGAAATTGTTCATTATCGTCCCCTGTAGGGGCCGCCCCATGTGGCGGCCCGCAACGCGGGATTTGTTTTGGTTTTGTCGTTCCCCCCTCTCCCTCGAAGGGAGAGGGCTGGGGAGAGGGTGAAGCAGCACCACCACGAGGTAAGGCGACCCAAGGACCGCCAGCACCGCACCCGCAGTTAAGGCGGGCGATTCATGAATCGCCCCTACAAGGTCTCGTAGAGCCGCTGCTTGCTGCGGCTCAAAGTTGGATATTAAAACGGAGGTATTAAATGAAAACAACCACCACCCCACAGCGCGTTAAAATCCCCATCTGGTCCACCATCGTAGAAGCCTTCCGCTTCGCCACCAAACACTACCAAGTCTTCTTCCCCATAGCCCTCACAGCCGTCATAGTGCAAATAATAATAGTCCCCATCCCCACAAACGGAAGCAAACTCATAGCCGCCGCAGTCCTGCCGTTAAGCCTGCTTGGCACATTCCTCACGCTGTGGTCCACGGTCGCCATAATAAAAGCCATGGCAAAAGCCAAAGAAAGCGGCGCAGCCGCGTATAAGGAAAGCTACTCCGTATCCTTAAACAAAATCTGGCCCTACTTCCTGAACGCGATGCTCATGGGTTTCATAGTAATGTACGCCGCGCTCCTGCTTATCATCCCCGGCATATACCTTGCGATCATATACTGCTTCGTAATATACGCCGTAATCCTCGAAGACCCCAAAACAGTAAGCCCCTTTAAGTACAGCGCGGCGCTTGTAAAAGGTTACTTCTGGACCATAGTCCTCTACGGCCTGGCCGCAACACTAATATTCCTCCCCATAGTAGCCGCCATAGCAGGCCCATACATATACGCGATGATGTCAGCCAAATCCGCCCAGGCCATACAAGCCCTGAGGGATAACATGGTCTTCAACATAGGCATCTACGCCCTGCAGGCTCTAATAATGCCCTACTCAATAGCCGTGCAGTTTATGTTATTTAGCAAGATAAAGGAAGCCAAACAAGGCTCCCCGGAACTCTCAGACGCTGAAGCATTAAAACCAAAAGCAAACGGCTGCGCCGTAGTAATATTATTCATCATAGCCACCGTAGCGTTAGCCGCGGGAGCATATTTCATGTTCAAAGGATACATCCCGCATAAGTAATGCGGTATATGATTTGTTCTTGTATTTGTAGGGGCGATTCACGAATCGCCCAAACGAAGGTTTTGTTCCCGTAATGTTTTTGTTCTTTGTAAATGCAATTACGAGTACCCAACGTTATTAAGGCGGGCGATTCGTGAATCGCCCCTACAAAATGACGTAGGGTTTGGCCTTGTTCTTGTTTTCGTAGGGGCGAGCCGGTGGCTCGCCCGCAACGCAGGCTTTTGCCCTATATATAATGTAAAGTGCACCAGCACTCCATAATTGTTAATTCTTAATTGTAAATTGTTAATTCGCCCTTAAAGGAGGCCTCATGACAGACCAAGACCAGCCCCAACAGCAGCCAGAACCGCCCCCCGCAGACCCCAACGCCTGCGCCGCGTGCGGCAGCAAAATTATAGAGCACGGCCACTTAACGCCCTTATGCGCCGCGTGCAGGGACAAGTACGCGAAGTTCCCCATACCGCTGTTTGTAAAAATAATGCTCGGCTTATTCCTCATACTCGCGGCTGTGGCATTTATGAAATTCCCCGAGGCATTAGGAGCCGGCATAGCCTTTGAGCGCGGCCAAAGAGCCGAAGCCGCGAAGGACTACAAGGCCGCGGTAGAGCAGTACACAAAAGCCCGGGAACAATTCAAAGACTCGACATTAATAACAGTCCGCCTCGGCGTATCCATGTATAAAGGGGGCGCGTATAACGAAGCCATGGAAATCCTCGACCCGCTAGCGGGAAAGGAAATGTCCAAGACCCTCGTGGCTGATGTCCAGGCTGTCTTCGACGACTACGACGCGAAACTCCTGGCGCAGAAAAAAGCCATGGAAGAGAAGAAAAAACCCGTGGTAAAAAAGAAATCAAAGAAGGTGACAAAATGATACCAGGATGGCTCATTAGCTTAGTCACATTCCCCGGAGTAATAGTCCACGAACTGGCCCACCAGCTCTTCTGCCGCTGGGCAAGGGTGGCGGTCTTTGAAGTAAAGTACTTCCAGCTAGCCAACCCGGTAGGCTACGTGCTTCACGAGAGGACAAACAACCCGAAAAAGAACCTGTTAATAGGCATAGGCCCCTTCATAGTAAACAGCATATTAGGAGCCCTGATAGCCATGCCCGCGGTCATATCCATAGTAAAGTTCGATACAGGCTCGGCCTTTGACTTCCTCATAATGTGGATAGGAATATCCATAACCATGCATGCTTTCCCTTCTACCGGGGATGCTAAGAATATTTGGGAGTCGGTGACGGCAAAGGAAACCCCTATAGGAATTAAGATAATAGGCGTGCCTATTGTGGGGCTTATATATTTGGGGGCTATAGGGTCGGTGGTTTGGTTGGACCTTATATACGGCATAGCAGTATCAGGGGCAATACCGTTTTTGATGATTAAGATGCTGGCTTGAGGGTGGGGGATGGGAATAGAATCATGAATCAGGATCTGACACCTTTATTCAATAAATAAGGAAATGATATCATTACTTAATGAGTAACACAAAATACAAAAACTTGTAAATCTATTTATGAGAGGATTTTTTTAACGCTATTATAAAAAGGTGGTATTATGGAAAAAAAAGAGATTATAAATAAATTAATAGATTTAATGAAAACAGGAGAAGATTTGTTGCTATTGAATGAAAAAGCTTCAGAAAAACATAAATATATATCGTGGAAGATACAATGCTTGAAATATTTGGAATTACTCGGAGGAGACTGCATAAATTTTAAAACAAGATTTGAAAGTAGTTATTTCGGAGAGTTGTTCCGGAATAGCAATATTCAAGAAATTTTAGGATTTGTTGACGCTGTTATTGGTTTAAATTCGAATATTGAAGAAATAAAGGATAATAAAAATGATTTATTTGTTAGTCCGGAGCTAAAGCATATTCAAACACTAATAATAAGTGGTAAAAATACTGATGCATTAAATAAAATAGAAGAATTTGCAAAAGATAAAATTGAGCCAAAAGAATTTTTATCAAATAATATTAAACGATTTAAAAATAATCCAAACACATTTAATGCTTTGATGATAAGTGCCTCTAAAGGCATAATCGACATGAATGAAAAACTTCAAGCTACAAAATCAAATGCTGATGTTTTACAGTTTCAAAACCAGCTACCAGAGGAAATAAAAAAAAGTGTACAAAAATTTAAAAAAGATTTTCCAGATCAAAATAAAACCGCATTTATTATGATGCACTTTAAAGAATCTAAAAAAAATAGGATAGTCGTAAAATCGATAAAAGATACTTTATTTAGATATGGCATAATTGGATTGCGCGCAGATGATAAGGAATATCACGCCGATTTATTTCCAAATGTAATGACTTATATGAATTGCTGTAAATTTGGGATAGCAATTTTTGATAAACTAGATAAAAATGAATTTAATCCGAACGTTTCATTAGAAGTAGGGTATATGTTAGCATTAAAGAAGCCAATATGTTTGATTAAGAATAAAGTACTCAAAGTGTTACATGCGGATCTAATCGGAAAATTATATAAGATGTTTAGTCCGAGAAATATAGAAAACACAATCAACAAAGAGGTGTCTCGATGGTTGGATGATAAAGGTTATAAAATAGAATCTGAGGTTAAATAGAAGAATAGATTGTAATTATAGTATATAAAAAGGAGTAGTAAGAATTGGATATAGGAAAAGGACAAGAGAACGAGATGGCACCAGAATTCGAGTTAATAGTTGATAAAACCTGGGTATAATTAAACTTGATTATTAACTATCAACTCGAGGTCTGGTACCAATTCTAAACGACTGCGCCATGGTAATCCTCTTCATAGTCGCCACCGTATCGCTGGCGGTTGGGGCGTATTTTATGTTTAAGGGGTATTTGCCGCATAAGTAGGAAAGAGAATTACAAACAGGTCCTGATACTATTTTTTTTGGGGCTTATATTGTTGAGGTGGAAATGAAAATTGAAGGAATAAGAATAGAAAATTTTAGATGTTTTAAAGATGAAACAATTAGTTTTGATAATTATAACTGCTTTATAGGTAGTAATGGTGCTGGTAAATCAACAATCCTTAATGCTTTAAATGTATTTTTTAGACAGTATAAAGATTGCCAAACGGATATGTCCAAATTAAGCAAGGAAGACTTTCATCACAGTCAAACGAACGAGCCAATAAAAATTACTGTTACGTTTAATGATTTGAATGAAGAAGCTAAACATGAACTTGCGAATTACGTTAGACTTGACAAGTTAATCATTTCCGCGGTGGCAAATTATGATGAAATTACAGGCAAGGCGGAAATAAAACAATTTGGCAGCAGAAAAGGAATCAATGAATTTCGTGGTTTTTTTGAAAAAGAAAAAAATGGTGCAAAAGTAGCAGAATTGAAAGATTTCTATATTGAAATTATGCAGACTTATTCAGATCTACCTAAGCCTGGAACGAAAGATGCAATGAGAGATGCACTGTTGGAATATGAATCAAAACACGCTGAATTATGTACAGATATTCCAAGCCAAGATAATTTTTATGGAGTTAGCAGAGGAGTTGATAAACTATCAAAATTTGTGCAATGGGTTTTTGTTTCTGCAACGAAAGATGCAACAAAGGAAACAGAAGAAAGTAAAACAACGGCCTTAGGACAATTATTAGAAAGAACGGTCAGATCTAAAGTAAAATTTGCAGAAAAGATTAATAATTTAAAAAAAGATACTCAAGGAAAATACAAGGAAATTCTTGAATCTGAACAAAAAATACTTGAAGAAATATCTACGTCACTTGCTCAAAGACTCGAGAGATGGTCTCATCCAGGAATTACAGCTCAGGTTTTATGGAAACAAGATGCAGAGAAGTCAGTAAAAGTTGATGAACCTTTTGCATATATTAAATTAGGAGAAAAGGGTTTTGAGGGAGAATTAGCAAGATTTGGACACGGTCTACAAAGGTCATATATGCTTGCGCTTTTGCAAGAATTAGCAGGAATAAACGATGAATCGGAACCAACGCTTATAATGGGAATAGAAGAGCCTGAAATATATCAGCATCCACCGCAAGCAAGGTATCTGTCGGAAATTTTGCAAGAGCTGTCAGCAAAAAACTCACAATTAGTAATTTGTTCCCATAGTCCACTGTTTATTCCGGGGGATAATATAGAATCAATACGTTTGGTAAGAGAAAAAGGAAATCCATGTAGTTCATATACAAAGCGAGTAACATATAAAGAATTGGCGGCGAAGTTAAAAGAAGATAATAAAGTTTTAAAAGAAGAAGGAATGCTCGCGAAATTGTATCCGACTTTGAATCCGATTGTAAATGAAATGTTCTTTTGTAAAAAATTAATTATAACTGAAGGAATCGAAGATATAGCGTATATAATGACATATTTAGGCCTACTTGATAAAACATTAGATTTTCGAAAGGCCGGGGCTCATATAATCCAAGTCGGGGGGAAAAGCAATATTATTAAACCTTTAGCTGTTGCACAAATGCTTGAAATACCTGTATTTGTAGTTTTTGATTCAGATAACGACAAACAAAAAGAATCAGAAATAATTCTTCATAAAAAGGATAATAAAAAAATTTTAGAATTAACTAATAATTATGGCAATAATGAATGGCCGACGGATTCAGTGTATTGTGATAACTTAATAATGTGGAACAATAATCTTACAAAAATAGTTGAAAAGGATTTTGATATAAAATATTCTATTTATAAAGAAATAGCAGAAAGACGTTATGACCAAGCTGGTGATTTATTAAAAAATCCACTCGCAATTGCTTATATGGTAGAAAAAGCGTATGAAAATAAAATTCAGTCAAATTCCATTGTAAAAGCAATCAGTCTGATAGACGAATTTCTGAACAAATAGTATCATCAAATAGATAATTAAATGTATGGATTGAAACATAATTTAAATTTGTGAGGTAAAAATGTCAAATTACGATTTTAATAATATTTCGCCTTTTGAATTTGAAGAATTAGTAAGGGATTTATTGCAAAAAAAAATGAAAGTTGATTTTGAAAGTTTTCCTGAAGGTCCAGACGAAGGGGTTGATTTATGGCATCATAAATTAAAAGGAGATATAATTGTTCAATGTAAAAGGTATAGGAATTTTTCAAATTTAAAACGAGATTTAAAAAAAGAATATCCTAAAATTAAAAAACTTAATCCAAAAAAATATATTATTGCTACATCCGTTTCGCTAACATTAAAAAACAAGAAAGAAATACAGAAAATATTTGGAAAATATATCAGGTTAACAAGTCAAATAATTGGTAAAAATGATTTAAACAATTTACTTGGGAAATACAAAGAAATTGAAAAACAACATTTTAAATTATGGTTAACTAGCATATCTGTTTTAGAAATGCTTTTGAATAACGACATATTCGTTCGGTCGTACGGTAATATAGAGCGCTTGAAGAAAAAAATATTGTTATGTGTAAAAAGTAGGAGCTTTAATGAAGCTCTTGAATCATTAAAGAATAATGGTTATGTAATTATATCTGGAATTCCTGGTATTGGAAAAACAACATTAGCAGAAATTCTCTTATTTCATTATTTGAATGATGATTATGAAGTTTTTGAAATTTCTCAAGACATTAATGAAGCTGAAAAAATATATTCTAAATTAAAAAAACAAGTATTCTATTACGATGATTTTTTGGGAAGAAATTTTTTACAAGAAGGACTAAATAAGAATGAAGATCAACGCTTAATTAATTTTATTGAGATGATTAAAAGAGATCCAAATAAACGATTAATAATGACGACAAGAGAATATATTTTGAAGCAAGCAAAAACCAAATACGAAATTTTTGATAATATCGATGAAAGCAAATGTGTTGTTGATGTTTCAAAATATACAAAGCTTGTAAAAGGAAAAATCTTGTATAACCACTTATATTATAATTCAATTAAAGATAGTGATATAAACGTGCTTTTGTTTGAAAAAAAATATAACCAAATTATAAATCACAAAAGTTACAATCCAAGAGTAATAGAGTATATTACAAAGGATTTTAATGCAGAGGTTTCTGGATTTTCAATTTTTGATTCTTTTATAAACAACCTAAATAACCCCGTTAAAATTTGGCAACATGCATTTGAAAATCAAATAAGTCAAATTTCTCGTAGTTTGTTATTGGTCATGGCCACAATGAATGAACCAATTTTAATTGATAAACTTGAACTAGCTATAAATTCCTTTCTTGGATATGATATCGACTCAATAGTTTTAAAAAGTTCAATAAAAGAGTTAGAAAGTACATTTATCTCTACAATAAAAGATTACTCACACAAACAATTAATTGATTATGCAAATCCATCTGTTAAAGACTTTTTAATTAATTATTTAAGGAACAATGAACAGATTATAACAAAACTCGCTAAGTCATTTCTATTTATTGATCAATTTTTTGATGTTTTTGCAGTAAAGAAGCAAAAATATTCAGAAGTTATTTTATTAAATGATAATTTACAGAATATTTTTTTTGAAAACATATCAAAAAAATATTCATCTTTATTAGATTCAAGTTCCAGAAAGATATTTTACAGTGATTTAGAACGGTTTTATTTTCAAGAGATAAAAACATCAAACATTCAGAGACTGTACTTTATTACTAAATTTTTCGGATCGAATAATTCTAGAATAGTTGAATTTATTAATCGTGAATTAAATCACATTGCTTTGATGGATCTAGTTGAATTTGATGATAAAAAGTCATTTGTGGATATACTTGATATTTTAAATAACAAAGTAGTAATAGATATAGAAAAAATCTTTGAATATTTTGTAAATTCTGTAAATGATTTAGACGACACAAATGCACTTGCCGAACTTTTAAAATTAGAAATATTTAATAAACCAAAATTTATTACAAAGTTAGATAATGTTGATTTTAAAAGAGAATTATATAAAATCGTATCAGTCAAAACATCGGAACTTGTTGGTGAAGATAACTATTTTATTGAGGAAGCACTTGCTAAAATCAAAGTCATAAATGAAATATTGCCGATTGATTTAGATAAAGCATATGATGATTTAAGAAACTTAATACAATCAGAACCAGATGACGAAGATCAACAGCCAGATGAAGATGATTACTCTGATGAATCAGATGAATTGACAGAAAACGATGCTCATTTAATTGATTATATGTTTAAAACTTTGCAATAGAACTAAAAGTTTAACATCCCAATTCGTGATTTTATTTTTATAATAAAGATGTGACAAAAAAGTAAAAGGCATTAGAACCGTAATTACGGCTCTATTTCATCCTGCATCGGAGGCAACATGAAAAAAGTTCTACTAATCCTTTCCTTCCTAACCCTCTCCCTCATCCCCCTATCCCTTGCCGTCACCGGCGAGGCTGAGATTTTTGAAGCTGCGCAGGTCTTTCAGGCGGGGATAGACTCGAAAATTGCGTATGAAATTAATTTAAAGGAAGCTGATTTTGTTAAGCCTCCTGAGGTTGTTCGGCTTTCCGGGTATATTCAGCAGGTTACTTCGAAGACCGGGGCGGTTAGTTATGGGGTGGGGAAGCTCGAGGGGGCGGGTAACGCGGCTTTTGAGCGGGGGGAGAAGGCTTTTTTTGATAAGGATTATGAGGCGGCTATCGGGTATTATCAGGAGACTCGGAAATTGGCTCCTTCTTTTCTTCCCATATATAACTTTATCGGGGATGCTTATTACATGATGAAGGACTTTAAGAACGCTGTTAATTATTTTACAAAGGAAACAGAGGTCAATTACTGCAATTATCAGGGGCACTGGTTTCTGGCGGACGCTCTCTGGGCTATGAAGGAGCAGAAACAGGCCGCTCATGAGATAACTGTCGCGCATGTTTTAAACAGGAACCACCCGGAACTTAAAAAGGTGATGGTTTATTACCGGGACAGCGTCGGGCAGCCGTGGAAGGACTGGACTTATATTCCCCAGTGTGAGATAACGAAAAAGGACAAGGATACCGTGACCATAACAGTGACCAAGGATTGGTTAGGCTACGGCATGGACAAAGCCTTATGGCGTTTCGAGCCCGGTTACGCGGCAAAGCACAACGCCGGCACGGACAAAGGAACGCTATACTACATAGAGGAAGCAGAAGCCCTGATAGCCAAAACCGGCAAGTCAGACAAAGACCCGGTATTAAAGAGGATAGCGGACGACAACAACTTTTTGGTTTTCATGCTCTACGAAATCACATCCCTAACCGACCCGGGCAGGCTGGCCGCGTCGCCGCCGGAGATGGTGGAGAAGGTTGTGGGGTATTTGGATAGGTACCATTAGCATATTTCGACATGTTCAGGATTCAGGGAACTTATTACAAGGAGGCTTATGAAAACACTTTTAATAGTATCCGTAATAATTGAAGTAATTTATACGATTTCCACTATTTTCCTTGCAAGATACATGCAGGTCAAAATGCCTATGCGATTTTTTGTTATTATTAATACGTTATTTGCCATTGTATTAATTTTTAATTGGATAATTGCAAAGAAAAATGGGAAAAAGAAAGAAAATGCAGATAATTACTGGTCGATTTTTTTAAAGGCAGCAATAATTCCGGTGCTTTATAATTCGATTGAGGCTTTTGGGACAACGACAACGGCGGAAAACTCCACGTGGATATTGACTTACTTGATGGATCTATATCCGACTACTTTTATATACGTTCCTGCTATAACGGCGATACTTGCTTTAATTGCATGGGGAATTGTAAAGATACTCCGAAAGAATGGTAACAAAAAAATATCGGCGGGAGTGATTGTATTATTGGTTTCAATAATTCCGTTTTGTTTGTATCTATATACGATTGTTCCAAAGATAATGTATGAAATTGAGGTATCGGACCCTCAAAACAGGGTGCGAATTGATGACGGATCAATTATAAAAAAAGCAGTATATACTTCAAAATTTGGACCCGTTCAGGCAATTCAAATAGCAGGGACGTTTAAGCCGGGCCGTTTAGCAATTTTTGGCGTCAAGGGGGCCAGCTTTATTTCAGCCGCCAATTATGCCGAAATTTCCAGTAAATCATTCAATGGCGGGATTATGGGAAAGAGTATTACAGGAATGAAAAAAAACGGGGATTTTAATGTGTTGTTGGGCGGCGGCGGATTTGGTGATGTTGGATTGTGTAATTCAACCGGTGAACAACTCTGGATATATAAAAAATCAGACCTTCCACCAAACAAAATGATCGCAGGAGACCTGAATAACGACGGAATTGATGAGTACTATGTTGCGGATAAAACAGGTATTATCCAGCTGGATGCAGGCGGAAAAGAAAAGTGGAAATTAACAAGCGAAGAGATAATGGACCTCGGTATTACTAAGGATAATAAAATATTGGCTATGAATACAAAAGGAAAGGCAATTACTGTTAACTACGCCGGAAAAGTATTGTCTGAGAAACAATTCCGGCACTACAGAAGTAGTTTTTCGATTGTTAATTGGCCAACTGGCGAAAACATTGCAACAGGTTACTTCGGAAACGGAATAGGAATAATCGACATGCAGGGTAATACTTTGGGTTTGTATGCGCTTGAAAAATTTCCCCTATATCATGATCCACAGGCTGTAAGTGTAAAATTCAAATACAATGCGGAACCGTATCTTGCAGTACTGGCCCATACATCAGGCGTTGTTGGCAAAACAATGTTGTCAATATTTTCGACAAAGAACAAGCTTGTTTATCAGGAAATTATTGATTATAACTTTGCCATTTGTTCCGTGCAAAGAGAAAATTATGAGGTACTACTTATTGGTGATGGAAAAGGCGGGATTCTGGAATATTCAATGCGGCAATAAAAAACGGGCTCAGGGCTTGACCTGTTACCTGATGAATTCCGTAGTCGCACCCCTTCGCTGTATCGGGGTGCGCCTATTCACGGATTGCCTGTGCGCGAACTATTGATACACCCTCGAGGGGGCTGTCGGCGGTTGAGGGAGTGAATACCTAGGATCCCAACACCGTGCCTTGACTCAAGGCATTATAAGAATAAACGCCAATAAAATATAGAACATACAGTATTTGTTTACAAATACGCAGTTATAAGCAAAACGCTAATAAAATAATGGTGTTTTTGTTATAATGTCTTGAGTCAAGGCGCGGTGTTGTGATTCTAATGCCTGTGTTCTACCCTGCTGATAAAGCGGGATTATAAACTCGAGGTCTGGTAACAGTCTGTAATTAGGGGGGCTGATGGAAAGGGGTAAAATGGGACAAAGAAAAATAATAAAGATTGCTGTTGTTATGCTTATTTGTACTTTCATGATGTCAGCAGCGGGGGTTGGCGGGGATTCGGGAAAAGGCTGGTTTGAAATCAAAGCCGGGGCCATGTTACCGACGGGCGACGGGTTAATAAGTATGATAAACACAATGCACATGACAGCAGATGTTTGGTCCCTGGATTATGTACTGCCGGTATTTCCGGTAGCTTTGAATTATTGCCTGTATTTCCCCAACGGATGGGGAGCAATGCTCGGCGCGGGATACTTGATTGATGGCAGGCATGGAATGGCGGGTAACGGTGTTGGCTACACCGCGAACCTTAACCAATATGATATATACGCAGGCGCAAGATATTATTTCGGCGTCCCGAGTGAAAAATACTCTGCCGTGTTTTATGCGGGAGCGAGGTTGGGTTATGAAATAATAAATAACGGGAATATTAAATTTGACCAATCAACGCATTCACATTATTTCAACGACGCATACTACTGCGTATATCTGGAAGCGGGGTATGATTACTGGTTCAACAAATCCATAGGCTTAGACGTCACTGCAGGCTTTAAACTCGCAAGGCTTGGGGTGTACAACGGCGATTTTTCAGGGCTTTACATCGAAGCCGGAGTTTTGTTTGACGCGTGGGCAAAATAAAATACAGGGGCGGGGCTTGAAAGAAGAAAAGTGAAAAATGGGTCAGAGCCTGATTCATGATCCTATGAGGGAGTATAATTATAACAAGGGGGATTTATGCCAAATAAAAGGCCGGGGAAGAATAAGATAAGTGTTGCCAGGATATTAAAACAAAGCATGGCGCGATATGCGGACAATTTTTTGCCGGTTTTTTTCATTACGCTTCTCATATTTATCATCTCATCCATCCCCTATGGTGCCATCCTTGCTGTCAGGGCTTCCGGGGCTTATTCTTGGCTCAGATGGTTTCCTGCGGCTTATTTGCTGATTATTCCGCTTATAATATACCTTGCGGCGGTCCAGACTTATGCATGTTATCTGGCATATAATGGGGACGGTATAGACCTGGCCTTAGTGTTCAGGGAAGGATTACGGAAGATATTCAAGTTTTTTGTGTCAAGCGGGCTGGCCGGGCTGCTCATGCTTGGCGGGTTGATACTTTTGATTTTGCCCGGGTTATACTTTATGTTCGCCATGATGTTTGTGGGTATGGCTGTCATGGTCGAAAAAAACGGGACACGTCCTATCGTTTTCAGCCTGGAAATAATAAAGGGCAATTTTGGCAAAATGCTCCAGGCTGTCGGGCTCATATTTATTCCCATGGTTTTATTTGAGGCAGTCTTATTTTTAACCATACATTCAAAATCCGCGGTTATTATACAGCTCGGGCTTTTGCTGCTTTATGCCCCGGCGCAGGGAGCTATCATGACATTTATGGCGGGTATGTATACCGAGCTGCGGAAAGCCCGGATGTCGGTTTTAAAAAGCCGTGATACGGCAAAGAAGATAACCGGGGCCAATTACGGGGTCGGATGCCTTGTGCTTATAGCTGTTGCCGCTGTAGCCGCTTCTGTGGCAGGCGCGGCAGGGTATCTGTACTCAAAGAAGGGTTTTCCCGCGCAGGCCAGCAAGGTCATATCCGAGTGCAGCGATTACGGGGCGTCAACCGGCGGGGATAAGTTCAAAAAGCAGCAGATATGGCAGGATGAGTATCTGGACCTGGTATTTGACATGGCACTAGTGGGCAAGGGCACCGGACACGAAGCGCTGGTGCTCACCTCAAACGAACACGCGTATTTTATCAGCAAGGGATTGAAAACAGAATCCATAAGCGCGTATTTTGATAAAATGTGCCTTCCGGTGCTGATCACCGACCTAGATAACGACGGCTATCCGGAATTCATAAAAAATTCCACCCGTGAAAAATTCATCGTGATAATGTCGGCATCAGGGAAGAAGAAGTTCTCGGTCAGGAATGATGCGGACACGACAGCCTTTGCCTCATGGGGAGACCTGAACGGGGACGGGAAGCAGGAGCTTGCCATAAATTACGAGAAGTACGGCAGGATAGATTTTTTTACCGCGGACGGGGCTAAGTATGACAGCATAAAAGCCAAAGCCATAGGCAGGGTTTACATAGTCAGATACGGGAAGACAAACGCGCTGCTTTATAAAAACGACAGCGGAAAACTTGTCCTGAGCGAAACAAACGGAACGGCTATAAATACCGCCGAGCTTGTGGAAAAGGATTATACCTTCTATCCCACGGCGTGGTTCGGGAAAGGCGCGGGGTTCATACTGGTGCCGTCTGAAAAAAACGTCAAGGTCCTTGATTACTCGGGGCATATAGCCATAAACCTCGGGAGCGATGAATGGTGGGCCGACCGCAAGTGCGCGGGCCTTGTTTTCACCGGCAGGTATGGCAAGGAATACTTCGCGCTCCTGGAAAAATCATACACAAGGTCGTCACTGAGCATATATACATCCGCCGGCGGCATAGTGTACAGGGAACAGCTGAAGGGAAGCTACCAGGCCATGATGAACTATGAAGACGGCTTCATAATCGCTGGCGAAGGCAGGATATTTAAGTACAGTGAAAAGGCAGTGAGGTAGAAAGTAAAAAGAGCGTCAGAGCCTGATTCATGATTCTATTTCTATAATAAGGATGTGTTAAAATGAAAATTGAGCGGTTTATTATAGCTCTTTTGTGTTTGTTCTTACTATCCTGTTCCGCTAAACCCGGCGCTAAAACTGTTGCTGACGCGGATAAACTTTTCAAAGCGGGTAATGAATCCGGGGCTAAGGCGCTTTATTTAAAAGCCGCAGAATTGGGTAATGCTGACGCTCATTTTGCGCTTGCCTACAAATATGTAGTACCTGAGCAGGAAGGTGTTTATCATTTTTCAGAGGCTGCGAAACGAGGCCATTCTGAAGCCCTGGGATATGCGCTTGACGGGCTGCTTTTCAGGGCAGACAGCCTGACTGCTGCCGACCCTCAGAAAGCGCTGGATATATTTAACGCGGCATTGAAGGCTAATCCCCGCATTGAGTTATTTGATATGGCTGCGCAGCTTGATACCATAAAGAAATGCGTGGAAGCCGGGCCTTTTGACGGTGAGGCTTTTATAAAAAAATATGGCATAAAAAAAGACGAACTTAACGGGTTTTATTGTGTTTGGAAGATTGCCGAAGAGGCATCAAAGGGCGGGCGGTTCGGAAAACCTGATCCGAAACTGACATTTCTGCTTATCTCCAGGGGCGGGTTTGTGCCTGCGGAGTTTATCGGCGCGGTGCGTGATTTCTATGGCTACTGGAAGGGCGGAGTGGTTAAAGTGTTTGATATTTGCGACTATGCCGGAAGCGGCGCGGGATTGACCCTGTGTTCACAAAGGGCCGCGGAAGTCTCAAAAAAGGATTTTAAAAAGAGGCTGAATACATTTGCCGCGGGCCTTGATAAAACTACCGGAAGCCTGGCTGCCGCGGCCTACGAGGCAGCAAGAGCCTACATATCGGAGAAAGCGGAAAAAGAGGAAGGGCATGACGGCTCGGGGTACCACGCTTGGGAGGAGAATTCCAAGTTTGAGCAGGAAACCGCATTTTTTGATCTGTTAGAAAAAATAAGAAAGGGTTTTGTGCCGGAAGGTGTAAAAGAAATTTCATTTTCTGAAAAAGAAATGGAAGAGAAACTGGCTGCGCTTACAGCGGCCGTAAAAGCAAAACCTATCGACGGCATGAAATTTCTTATAGATGACACAACAATCAAAAGCGTGCAAAAAACATGGGAGCCATATAGGGATAAATGCGCGGATCTTTTTACCGCCCTATCACCGGGCACGAAAGAGACCATGTGGAAAAGCTGGCTGACACAGGCAAGGACGGATGAACTGAAAAAAGTCGAAGAGCTGGGAAAGGTCTATGATATTAAGTAGTCGCACCCCCATATGTCCGTCGAAGCTTTAGCGAAGACGGATTCGTTGTATCGGGGTGCGCCTATTCAGCGTTTGCACGGGCGCGCAAACCATTGACACACACTCGAGGGGACTGTCGGTGGTTTGAGGGTAGGAAGGCCTTAAATAGGCGCAGGCCGGTGGGGCGTAGGCCTGCGGCTACGAAATCCTGCAAAGAACAGAAAAGGTTTTTGAAATATTAAAATACAAAGGGGATGAAAAATGAAGAAAAATTTTATTGTTTGGACGGTTCTTGCGCTGATTTTTATTTTTACCGCGGCGGTCAGTGCTTCTGAAATACGCGTCAGCCAGCTCGGTAGCGCATGGCTTGTGCCGGATGCTTACATGGACGTTATCGCGAATCCGGCGCGCGTTAATTTCATAGGGAAGGCCATATTCGCGGGAGGGGTTGATAATTTTCTTTTCAAACAGACTGAAATAGGCGCGGCAGACTCCACTACCTGGACATTCGTCCCCAAAGCGGCATACATGGGAAATTTCGGCGGCATGGGCGCGGGGCTTATATACAGGGCGTCATATACCGTAATGTCCAGCGATTACTCGGATGGAACATATATGCTCGATAACTACATAACGCCGGTCTTCGGGATGAAGTTAGGGGATAAACTTTCAGCCGGGATCGACCTGAATATCACGACACACGCCGATTCCACGTCGCCATCCAGGGGCGGGGCGGGCAGGGTCCGGCTGGGTGTCAATTACTCCATGGACGGCATGGACTTTGGCGCGGTATTAAGCGCGGCTAACACGTTCAGCGGCCTGGAAAACGGCGACTTCATGCTCAGTCTGCTGGGTGAAATAAAAATTGGCGGCGATTCCGTGATAAGGTTCATAAATGACACAAACGGCGGTTTTGTAAAAATAAACCCGGTGGTAGACCTGCCTGTCAACCCGTTCGACAGCGGGTTCTTCGGCATGTATGCCGCGTATAACAGGGCGTCCGCGTCATACTGCGGGGGCTTTAATTCCATAAGCTATTTTATATCCCTTCACGATGACTGGGACATAATCATGTCCAACAGGACCGGCAGCGCGGTCCCGGGAAGCATTATCGAGACCAATGCCGAAATAAGGAAAAATAATCTATATCTGCAGGCCGGCTTTGAGACAAAGCTCTTTGCAGACTGGTTCACCATAAGGGGCGCCTACACGCCGCTGGCGTACATTTATGAGCGTCAGAACAGCTTAACCAGCACGCATATATTCGATATCGAAGGCTCAACCGAGACAAACACGGTCACGCTTTTTGACGCCGCCTCATTAAGGCTGGGTTTTGGCGTAAATTTCGGGCAGGACATGATGCTCGACGTGGAATTCAAATATTCGGGCGCAGTGTCGTACTATCATGCGTTCAACCGCCAGTCAACCTACCCTGACTTCTGGACAGAAACCGGATACCTGCCGGTAAATGTGGAATATACGATGAGGTTTTAAAAACGATTGATTAAAAAAAACGGGGTCAGGTCTTGACCTTATACCTGATGAATATCGTAGTCGCACCCCTTCGTTTCACCGGGGTGCGCCTATGGAACGAATGCCTGCGCGCGAACCATTGACACGCCCTCGAGGGGACTGCCGATGGTTTGAGGGTAAGAAGGCCTTAAATAGGCGCAGGCCGGTGGAGCGTAGGCCTGCGACTACTTAAACCGTTTGTGTTTTTGTGGAGACGCCACCATGAACCACAAGGGTTCATGGCACGGCCCGTGGGCGTCTCAGGGCGGGGCCTGCATAAAAAATACGAATAAAATATAGAGCATTCATTAAAAAAGATGGTGCCAGGTCTTGACCTGAAACCTGATGGTTCAAGAATATTGTTTACTTTATGGAACATATTTGTTACAATTGTAACAAATGAGGTAATATAAAGGAGCTGCGCATGCGGTTTAATGAAGATTATGAAAAGATGATAGGGTCGGAGGTTAAGCTCAGGATTCTTAAACACCTGTTTTCTCCCGGGTTTGAGGCTAACGGGCGGGAGCTGGCGCGCATGACCGGGCTGTCGCATATGTCGGTGAACCGGAATATGAAGTATTTTTATAATATAAACCTTGTGAAGTTAAGAAGATACGGACGGACCTTTTCCTGGTCGGCGAATGAGGAAAGCTACCTTTACGGCAAACTAAAGCCGGTAATAAGCGATATAACCGCGATCGAACCGATGAATGACCTTAAAAAATTCCTCATAAAAAGGCTAAAGTCACCCGGCATCGTCAGTGCCCGAATTTTCGGATCCGTATCAAAGGCAAAGGAAAAACCCGACAGTGATATAGACCTTTTTGTGGTTGTGAAGGATGAAGCGGCAAAAGAAGCCCTGGATAAGTCACTCGGGGACGCGGGGCTGGAATGCGTGAAGATTTTCGGAAACCAGCTAGCGCCTTATATACTAACCGTGAAGGAATACGGTTCAAAAAGGAATAAGCTGGCGGTTGTGGCTGAGGCTGAAAAGGGAATAGTAATTATTTAAGGCTTAAAATATAGGGGGGGAAGATGACAAATAAAATAAATACGAAACCGGTCGATAAAATGCTGTCCGGCAATTACCTGAAAAAGGCCTCTGAATTCATCAAATCCGCCGAACATTCCATGGTTGAAAAAGATTATAACAGCGCCGCTTCAAATGCGGTGCATTGTTTTATATCGCTTGTGGACGCATTAACCACGGCAAAACTCGGGCTCAGGCATTCCGGGGAACGGCATGAAGACGCGGTGAAACTTATAAATATGGTGAATGGAATTGGAAGGGACACAGCTGACAAAATATCAAAAAAATACGCCGCCGTGCTCAGAATTAAAAACATGGCGGAATATGAGGAACGCCTTGTAAAGCCAAATGACGCGCATAAGATTGTTGAAGATACAAAGGAAGCTTATGTAATACTATCTGCGATACTGGAAAACAGGAAATAGCGGTAATTACGGGCGCGCAGTTTAACTTTGATCCCCTTTCCCTAAAGGGGTATAATAATCTTCATAAGCAAAAGATGGGGTCAGGTCTTGACCTGATACCTGATGAATTTCGTAGCCGCACCCCATATGTCCGTCGAAGCTTTAGCGAAGACGGATTCGCAGTACCGGGGTGCGCCTATTCACGGATTGCCTGCGCGCGAACCATTGACACGCCCTCGAGGGGACTGCCGATGGTTTGAGGGTAAGAAGGCCTTAAATAGGCGCAGGCCGGTGGAGCGTAGGCCTGCGACTACTTAAAATGAAGGCGAGACACAGCAAGCTGTGTCTCTACAAAAAATAAAAATGCACCAGACCCCGAGTTAATAGAATCGTGAATTAACCCAATGTCTGATACCAATTCCGATGGGATAGGATAAAAACTATGAAAAAAAAACGTCAGGCTAAAGCTCCTTCATCCCGATTTTTTGACGCAAACGCATTCAGCGCAGGCGACGGCACTGTGATACGCTGGCTTGGGCTTGCCGGGTTTTTTATTAACAGCCGCGGGACACGGCTGATGGTTGACCCGGTGTTGACCGGGTTTGACATGCCGCTATTAATTGACCCGCCGATTAAGGCCGAGGATGTACCCGGGCTTGATGCTGTCCTTATTACCCACAGCGATAACGACCACTATAGCATCCCTACATGCAAAAAACTCTCATCCGTAACCCGCGAATATCACTCCACCTTATATGTGGATTCGCTTATGAATGGTGAAAATCTGCCTTCATACGGCCATGAAATTGGCGGGGTTTTCAATATAAAAAATGTCGGCGTCAGGCTGACGCCGGCGGATCATGCCTGGCAGAATGAATCCTCCGGAAGTAAAAGATTTTTTGGGGCCGGGGATGCCTGCGGGTTCCTGATAGAGACGCCGGACGGCGTTATCTGGGCGACGGGGGATTCGCGCCTGATGCGGGAACACCTGGAGATGCGGGCGCCTGACGCCATCTTTTTTGATTTTTCGGATAATGAATGGCATTTTGGGCTCGAAGGAGCAATCAAGCTGGCTGACAATTACCCCGATACTCCGCTATTGCTCTGCCACTGGGGATCTGTAGACGCGCCGGACTTCACGCCGTTTAACGGCGACCCAAAAGAATTAATCAAGCGTATCATAAATCCAAAACGCGCGCGCGTGCTGGCGCCCGGCGAGCCCTTTACGCTGCGGAAAATCAGGCGGTAAATACAAAAGGTGTATTTATGATTTTGTAGAGCCGCTGATTGCATATGCCGTGAACTCTATAATAAACTCACGATATATGCGTATCGAACGGTGGCGGCTCTACGAGACGGCATAGATAGGCTTGACAAACACAACCTAAAACTATATACTTATATATAACTATATAGAAAAAGGGGAAAAGTGAAATGAGCGATAAAGAAGCAAGGCTGATTAAATTTATAAGAGAAAAAGGCGGTGTTGCCGGATATGCGGAGATAATAAAAGCCGGGTTTGATAAATCATATATAAGGTCCGGGATAAAAAATAAACAGATTAAGAAAAGTGACAGAGCCCTGTACAGCCTGCCCGGAAAAAATACGCTTACAAATCCCGATCTTACCATAGTCTCTATTAAAGCGCCGGACGGTGTAATATGCCTCATATCGGCGCTGTATTATTACGAGGCAACGCTTGATGTTCCGGCGCATGTGGATGTGGCGATAAAAAAAAGCGCGTTTTCGATAAAAATTAAGCACCCTCCCGTAAAATTTTACAGATTTTCACCCGCGGCTTGGGGAGCGGGGATCGAGGAGCATGATATTGACGGCCGGAAAATACGGATATACAGCCTTGCGAAAACAGTCGCGGATTGTTATAAATTCAGGAACAAGATAGGAGAGGACACGGCAAGGGCGGCGCTTAAAACAGCCGTACTGGATAAAGGGATAAAACCGGCGGAAATACTTAAATACGCGAAAATATGCAGGGTTGACAGGCTGGTAAAACCGGTGCTGGAGGCGATAATGTGAAAAAGCCCGTTGTGAACATGCCGGAGTCTGTCAAGGTAAGGCTGCTTAACATAGCGGAAAAAACAAAAACCCCCTATGCCGAGATTCTGCAGTATTATGGCATTGAAAGATTTCTATACAGGTTCAGCAAGTCGAAATACAGCGGAAAGTTTATCTTAAAAGGCGCGCTTATGTTTTCAGCCTGGAATGTTGCAGGCAGAAGGAAGACCCTGGACGTTGATTTTCTCGGGTGTTACGGCAATACAATTGAAGAAATAACCGGGGTTGTAAAGGAAATTTGCGCCATAAAAACCGGCGACGACGGGATAGTTTTTTACACACATACATTAAAAGCGGCAAAGATAAAAGAAAACGACGATTATTCGGGTATCCGGGTCAGGTTTACCGGATTTATAGAACGTACGCGCATACCTTTGCAGGTAGATTTTGGATTTGGCGATATTGTATATCCGGAACCCGGTGAAATAGATTACCCTGTTTTCCTTGATTTCCCGGCGCCGAAGCTGAAAGGATACCCGCCTGAAACTGTGATAGCAGAAAAATTTGAGGCGATGATTAAACTCGGCGCTTTAAACAGCAGGATGAAGGATTTTTATGACGTATGGCTTCTGATACGTAAATTTGATTTCAAACCGGAACAGCTGGCAAAGGCGCTTGAAAGGACATTTGAACACAGGAAAACAGGTTTGCCTGAAGGTAAAAAAATTTTCGCGGAAGAAATATACGACCAAGGGTCCGGCATGAAGAAACTCTGGCGGGTTTTTCTGAATAAGAACAATATCAAAATCGCGCCTGAAAAATTGTCTAACGTCGCTGAGGTCATTGAGGAATTTCTTGCCGGTCCGATCAAGCTGATAAGAAAAAGAAGATAAAAAGTACTGGAATCGACAACTTACGGATTTAGCAGCCGCACCCCATATGTCCGTCATAGCTTGAGCGAAGACGGATTCGTATCAGCGGGGTGCGCCTATTCGACGTTTGCCCTTGCGCGAAACCATTGATATGCCGTCACAGGGACTGTCGGCGGTTTGAGGGGGGATACCTTTAATAGGCACACGCCATTCGATAAGTATATGGCATGAGAATATTATTGAGCTCATGACATATGCCGGTGGGACGCAGGCTTGCGGCTGCGGGAACCATCATGTTTATTGTTGATCCGCTTGTTATCACGCCTTTTTCCGGCTTTTTGCCTTTATTTAATTCAAAAAACGGAACAAAAAACCGCGGATTCTGTCATAATATATGTAAGGGTTTTAACTTTGTTGGGGAGAAAAAATGGGCAAAAAAACATTACTTATCATGCTATTTATCTTTATGCTGCTGCCTGTTTTTGCCGCCGGCAATGATGATTACGTAAAAGATGAGCTCATCATATCCTTCCACGAATGTGTCTCCCATTCAAAAGCCTCTGAGATCATGAAAAAGGCGGGGTTGAAGGCGGTCCGGGAGATACGGCAGATGAACGGGTATCTGGTGAAAATAACCACTGGCGCGGACGCAATCAAAACCAAATCAAGCCTGGAAAAAATCAGGGATATAAAATACGTCTCGCTTAACAGCTATGTAAAAACCCTCATGACATACGCTCCCATGGCATATCCCAACGACAGTTTTTATCAGGACGGCTCCGGGGCCATGAACCTGTGGCATCTGAGCAAGATGCAGGTGGACAGGGCGTGGAATGAGCCCGCGGGCAATATGAGCTCGTGGAGCAGGGGCGTCACAAGCACGGTGATATGCGTGATAGACACCGGCTTAAATACCGCGCATGTGGACGTGGCCAATAAATTCATTACGGGATGGGATATAGTCCTGGGGACCACAAACACACCCGACACCATGCCGCACGGAACTTTTGTCGGGAGCCTGGCTGCCGGGCAGGTCAATAACGGGACCGCGGCGGGGACCGGCATTGCCGGGGTCGCCGTTAACCCGAAGATCAGGCCGGTTAAAGTCGACAACGCCGGGGCTATGACCTCCGCGAGCGTAATACAGGCCATATACTGGGCGGCCGACAGCGGCGCGCAGGTCATAAACATGTCACTCGGGCAAAGCACTTATAACATCATGGAACAGGTGGCGTGTAACTATGCCATATACACTAAGGGCTGTGTCATCGTGGCGGGCTCCGGGAATGACGGGAGCCCTCTTCCGTTTTATCCGGCGTCGCTTACGGATGTCATAAGCGTGGGCTCCGCAACGGAAGGCGACGAAAGGTCTGACTTTTCAAATTACTCATCCAACCTGGGGCTTGTGGCCTCAGGCGGAAACTGGGCGCCTGTACAGGACCTGTACATGGCGGGCGCTTCCGGCAGCACGACATACGGGTCGGGCGCGGGGACTTCGCTCACCTCGCCCCAGGTTGCCGGGCTGGCCGCGGTATTGATATCCAACGGCGTTTCAAACACGGAATGTTTCGCCAGGATTGCCAGGACGTGCGATAAGGTGGGCTCATCGCCGTACGCTGTTGTGGCCGGCAAAAATTACGGGACACGCAGCAATGATATGGGATACGGAAGGATGAATTTTTATGAGTGCATGAAAACCCTCGTGCCGCCTGAAAACCTGGCCATCACAGGCAGCGTGGGAAAGGCCGGGCTTATATGGGAGGCGCCGCCGCTTTATCACACGCCGACAGCTGGCTACAACATATACAGGAGCACAAACGCCGGAGGGCTTTTCATAAAAATAAATACCGCGGCAATTGCCGGCCTTACATATGATGACTGGGATGTGGACTCGGGCCAGGCTTATTACTATTATGTGAAAGCCGTTGACTCCGACGGTTTTGAGACCAGGGCAGGCAATACAGCCAGCGCCGTTATCACGGGCGTGGTATCCACAAAAACCATAACTCCGACAGTCACGGATTCATCCACGTCAAGCATGACTTATACCGTGACCATGACACCGACATTTACCGGCACGAGCACGCGGACATACACAGCCACGGAAACATTTACTGCCACCGCCACCATAACCTCCACCGGGACGAGGACACCGCTTCCCACACTGGCGCCCACAAGCGGGTGCATCGCGCCTGATACTTCATTTGACGCGGATGGCATGGCAGTGAGCAATATCGGGCTGGGGACTGAGCTGTACTCATACGCCAATGACATGATAATGGACGCCGCGGGCAAGATATATTTGGGAGGGGCCAGGAGCGGCGCGGTTGCAGGCAGGCCGGGCTGGGCCATATGGAAGTATGACGCCGGCGGCGCGCTTGATACGGGATTTAATTCCACCGGGTATGTGACATACGACGGAGCAGGGACTGGCGCGAACATCCTTTACGGCCTTGCCTTTGACATGACAGGCAGGATAATCGCCGCGGGGATGAATGACGGCGCCGCGATGCGCTGGATGAGGTACTTAACAGACGGCTGGCTTGAACTCGGGACAGGCATGAGCGGTTCAGCAGGGCCGTATGAAGCAAGGGACGCGGCTGTGGACGCAAGCGACAGGGTCATCGTGACCGGCTCCGTGGACAGGGACGCCACAGCAGACATAGACTTAAGCATGAGGACATGGAGGTACTTAAACACCGGACTAGGGGATACCGCGGGATTTAATCCGGCAAGCGGTTACGTATCGAACTTTAACGCCTCAGGCAGCGGCGCTGAATCCGATGACAGGGGAAGCAGCGTGGCAGTTGACGCCGCGGGAAAAATTGTCATAGCAGGAAGATCGGGCATCCCGTCAGTGGGGGCAGGTTTTAACATGGCAATATGGAGGTATAATACAAACGGCACGATAGACACTACGTTTAACGCCGTGGGATACGCAACGCATAACAGCGCGGCGGGCGGCAGCGGCAATGACGACGCTTATAAGGTGATCATAGACAGAAATAACAAGATAGTCGTGGCGGGTGAAAGTTTCGGCGCAAACGGGAACTATGACATGGCCGTGTGGAGGTTTAATAATAACGGCACGCCTGACACCTCCTTTAACGGCAAAGGGTTTTATACTTCTGATGGCGCGGCGGGCGGCGGCGGTGATGACAGCGGCTACGGCATAGCGCAGGACGCAAACGGAAAATACCTGATATGCGGCCGCAGCTTAAATGGCGCGGGTAATTTTGACATGATAATATGGAGGCTCAATGAAGACGGGAGCCCGGATACGACTTTTAACGGGACCGGCATTATTACAGGCAAAGGAATTGCCGGGGGCCTGCAGGAATATGGAAGGGCGATTTTAATAGACGGCTCCGCAAGGATAGTCGTGGCGGGTTCGGCTTCGGACGCTTTGGGCCGCGAGAATATGGCGGTATGGAGATTTGAGGATACATGCGGTTTTATGACGCCGACATTCACTCCTGTGATAAGCAGCACATTTACGCCGACAAAGTCAGCGACAGTGACGGTGACTTTGACCCATACATGGACATCTTCACGCACCGCGACGTATACGCCGACATACACCCTGACTAGGTCCATGACAGCCACAGGGACTGCAACACCGAGCATGACCATGACACGCACAAATACGGCCACCGCGACAGCAACAGCGCCGACCGCGACCGCGTCGCCGTATTTCACGGCGACAAACACACAAACGCAGACAACATACAGCCCCACGCCGACCCTGACGCAGACAGAGGTTTTTTCCGCGACAGCCACTGCCACCACGAGCGGCACAGCCACGGTTACACTAACCGCAACCGGCACTCATACAGCCACGGCCACAGGGACCATTACAAATTCCTCAACTGAAACTGCCACATCCACAGTAGAGTACAGCCCCACCATCACGCGGACAGCCACGCCGCCGGACGGGGCAGACACGCCGACTCTTACCATGACCGCGTCATTGACGCATACATTCACGCCGGTTTACACAATAACCGCGACGGAAACTCAGAGCATAACTCCGAGCATGACGGCAAGCCCGGATGAAACAGGAACATTTACCCTTACGTTGACCCCGGTGATGACAGCCACGCCGACTCCAACTCCGGCCTTATCCAATACAAATACCCCGGAGCCAAGCCAGTCGCCTACCGCGACGCGCACATCCACACCCGCGCCGGACGCGTGGAAAGAGACTTTCACAATTACCGGCGCTGTCATATTTCCAAACCCGTATTGCCAAGATGCCGGCGGCCTTAAGGTCAGGTTCATTATTTCCCAACCGGCGGAGAGCATAACAATCAGGCTTTATACAGTTTCTTACAGGCTGGTTTTAGAGCATGATTTCGGCGCGTCAAACGACATGGAAAACACGGCCATAATACCGGCGGATGATTTTGGAAAGCTGGCGTCAGGTGTCTATTTTTTAACGGTGGAAGGCAGGTCAAAAACAGGGAAAAAAGACGCGGCAAAACCCGGGAAATTAATAGTTTTAAGACAGAATAAATAAATAGGGGAATAAGGGCATACAAGGCTTACACGCGTTTCCTTATAATAACTTTAAAAACGGCGCTATTGTCCAGGCGCGCCGTTTTTGTTATAATTACCCATCAACTTCGGGGAGGGTTCATACAATGCGGAAAATTCTTGTTTTCATAGGCGGATTTTTAGCGCTTGCATGGGGGGTATCGCATCTTTTTCCCACCGGAAACGTCGTGGCGGGGTTCGGGAATATTTCCCCTGACAACTCGCTGGTTATAACCATGGAATGGATAAATGAAGGGCTGACCCTTATATTCCTCGGATTGCTTGCGATAGTAACCGCCGCGATAGAGCAAAAAGGCGCGGCTGTGGCAAAGGCTGTTTATATAATGATATTCATAATGCTGCTGGCCATGTCAGTGCTTTCAGTATTCACCGGCTATAAAATAGACTTCCTGCCGTATAAACTCTGCCCCTTCATCTTTACCGGCGCCGGGCTGCTTATACTGCAGGGCATAAGAAAAGAAAAAATGGAAGTAATGGATATTGATTAATAAATAATAAACGGCAAATATAAGACATGGTGTTTTGTATAAACCGCAGAGACGCCACCATGAACCACAAGGGTTCATGGCACGGCCCGTGGGCGTCTCAGCGTTGGTTTGAGACAGGCACGGGTTTTTAATTAATAAAAACCAAACAAAGGCCAAAATGGCGTCAGAAAACGGTTTAATAATTACGGGAGGCATTATGAAAAATTTAGCAAAAGCGTTTGTTGTGATTTTATCCCTGTTTGCCCTCGCGGGCTGCGGCAGGCATGACAACTCATTTCTTTCAGACCTTGCATCAACTGACGCGGCCGCGCGGAAAGCGGCGAAAACCAGGCTGGAGGCTCAGGCTTTTTCCAGGGGTGATTTGCCTGAACTTTGCGCCGCTGTTAAGGCTGTTTACCCTGATGACGCGGAAACATCCTCGTCCACAAAGGCTGTTTTGCTCGGGAAGATAAGCGCTCTTAAGGACAACTCGTCTGTGGGGTTTATCGCGGGGATATTTACACAGCTGCCAAATAACCCCGACATAAAGGGAAAAGCCCTCGGCGTGCTCTCGGATTTGGATACCAGGGACTCGATAAGGACCATGGTCACGCTGTTAATAGAGCATAAGCCCGGCATTAACTTCATTCCTTTTAATAAACAAACACGGCATGCGGCTGAGCTTTATCCGGCGCTTTTCGCGCTTCTGGATAAGGAGTCTTACAAATATGAAATATACACGAATTCACTCGAACTCATGAGGCAGGGAAGCCTGCCGTGTTCCGTTTACGCGCAGGCAAGGGACAAAATAATTGCGGATCTGAAGTCTGCCGCGGCAAAGAGGGCAAAATTTAAAGCCTCTTCCGAAGAGTATGCCGTCGCCTGTTCCATGATAGAGGTGATAGTGGATGTGTTGGGATGCCTGCCGGGAGACGCGGCTGTAAAGGAGCTTCTTGTAGAATATTCAGGGGATAAAAATTCTTCCGTGGCCATGTTCTCCGCTGTATCGCTGCTTAAGCTGGGCGGGGATGTCCCTGAAAAGACCATGGAAAAGCTTGCGGCAGACCCGGGCATAAGGGTGACTTTATACAGGCTTTTAACCGAGGGCGGGTGGTATGAAAAATTCCCGGAAAAATACCGCACACAGTTATTATTTGCCGAATCAAACATGGCAGAGTGGCTGAAATACCCCACAGAGTTTGGAAGGCCGCCGGATAAGATAGAGCTTGTGAAGGCAAAAATAATAAAGGACAGGGGAGAAAATGTAAGGGTATACCTCTTTAAATATTTATACAATGACGACAAAGACGGCTGGATGACCGGCTTAAGCGGCCCGTATCCGGAGGATGAAAAAAAGGTGGTATCAGACACATACCTGACTTTCAGCAGCTTTACAAAATTAAATAAGCACAAGACAGCGGATGAGCATATAGATGAGATTATCGGCGTTATCAATGGGGCCGTGGAGTAGAACTAAAGGCCAAATCCGGACGCATGACATTATTACAATAATTTTTAATTTAAAGGGAGGTAATATGAAAAACTTTAAGACTGCTTTGCTTTTGACTGTTGTTGTTTACGCTGTGCTTGTGCTTTTGCGCCTTGCTTACGTTGTGACCACCAATTCCGACATGGCTCAGGCTGCCTACTACTATGGCAATACCACCAATGCCGAGTTCTTCAGCGAGGCTCAGGCTGTGGACAAGTATTCCATGGGGAGTTCTTATTTTTCCAGGAATATCGCGAGGGTCAAGGTTCAGCAGGATACCGCGGGCAAGATATGGGCGCTGGAACAGGCTTATGAAAAGGTCGGGACTTTAAGCGGGACCTCATATGACTTTGACAAAGACGAGGCGAGCCTGCGCAAGAGCATCACTGACTTTAAGGCCATGACGCAGAGGGAGCAGCTCTCGGGGTTAAAAGGCTCGCGTTCCATCATGATGGCCATAGGCGTGCCGCCGGAATCATTTGACGTTTTTATAGAAACCCTTAAAAAAATCGGCAAACTTAACAGCTTCACGGTTGTTAAAACCGACAAGACAGGCGACTACAGGGAACTGCAGTCAAAGAAAACCGCGTTAATGGACGCGAGGAACTCGCTTCTCCAGCTGAAAAAACGCGACGGCAAGATAGAAGAGCTCATGAATCTGGAGACCAAGATATACGAGATAGGAAAGGAAATAGAGTCGCTCTCGGCAGGCATAAATGTATTTGAGGCGGGAAAAGACTACTGCACCGTGAACTTCACCTTAAGCGAATCCCGCAATAAGATAACCATAATAGCCAGGCTCTTTAACGCGCTCGAGTGGTCGCTGTGGAAGACGCTATGGATAGCGTTTCTCCTGCTGCTCGCGTTGGGCGTGGTAACGCTGGGATATAAGGTCATGTCGCAGAGCACGGAGTTTAAGGAATTTAAGGCGTATGGGGAGAAGAAAGTAAAACCGCAGGTAAAGGCAAAAAAATAAGGCGCGTATGTTGTGTTTATGTTTCGTAGTCGCACCCCCATATGTCCGTCATAGCTTTAGCGAAGACGGATTCGTTTTATCGGGGTGCGCCTATTCCACGTTTGACAGCGCGCGAACCATGGATGCAACCTCGCGTGAACTGTCGATAGTTTGCGTGTAGGACAGCCTCATGTAGGCGCAGGCCGGTGAGACGCAGGCCTGCGACTACGGAAACATGACGGCTGCGCTGTCAGTCCTTAATGAATTGACTTATAACGCCGGTTTGGCATAATTATGCAATATTATTATATAGGGGGGAATATGAAAAAATTACTGGCAGTGTTTTTGGTTTTTGTTTTTGTGGTTGTCTCTGCGGGGTGCGGGGGCAGGGCTTTTGTAAAGACGGCTTCTGAGCTGGAGGAATATGAGGGCGTTGTGGTGTTTCCAATCGAGGTAAATGAAACGTACTCAAACGGGGAATTTCTTGATTCTCACGCGGACGTGTGCAGCCTTTCGGTGTATAACGACGCTGTAAAGGAAACCATAAGCATGTTTCCGCTGAGCTCCAAAAAGATTACAGCGGCCAAGTCATGGCGCATGCTTAAAACAAAAAAATATTACACGCTCCCGGCGGGCAAATACGTGACATTCACGCTGGAATTCGGTTCGGGCTTCACTTTCTGGGGGCTGGACTCGAAAGAAAATAAAACAGGGATGAATTTCGGCCACGCGTTTAAGGTCGCCCCGGGCAAGGTTAATTACTGGGGCAAGTGCGTCATAAACCTCACCTATGACAGAATGAAGGACACAATCATGGTGACTTCGCTGACGATCAAGGATAATGAAGCGCAGGACATGGCTGATTTCAAGCGGGAAAACCCGGGCCTTGCGGGGATGGATGTAGTGAAGAACATAGGAGTGCGGCTGTAAGGGCGACATTAAAAAAACGTTTCGTCGCAGCTGTTTTTGCAGCGGGCGGATTATATCCGCCCGACAACGTCGGGATTTAAAATGTTTTATAAACCTGGAGGGACTATGAAAAAAAGACTTCTTTATTTGCTTTTTGTTTTTACCTTATCCTCATCCTTATTCTCATCATCATGGGACGGAGGCGGCGTGCGGATGATGGCCCTTGGCAATACATCCATAGCCATGCCGGATTCCACATCCGTTATCGACCTTTACTCTGACGGGTTTGCCTCTTTGCTTTGCTACAGGGATAAGGCGGATGTCGTATCGCTTTCAGGGGCATATGACCAGCTATATACCACTTTCTTTGGGGGTTATACTTCAGGCACGGGCATAACGGACGAGCGCGGAAATTATATCCTTCACTGGTTTTCCCCCGAAGACGCCCTCATGATCCATCCATTTTACCTGAATGTTTTCAGCGTGCTATTCGACGGCGTAGAGTCACGCAATACGGGCGGGGCGCGGATTGAATACTCGCGCGTAATAGGCGGCGGATTTTCCGCGGGCGCCATGTTCAAATACCTGGGGGCTTATGAAACTTCAGGGGCAACCGTATATACTTCCGACTACCTCACAAAGCACTCCGACACTATCAGGGATTTAGAGTGGCTTGTGGACGCTGGTTTTAAGATGGATAACGGGCTGGCTTTCGCCGTTTCCGGCGGTTATACCGTGCCGCAGGCCGTGGCAAAAAGGGCTCCGGACATGATAGAGTATACATACGCCACGTCCAACTTTTTAGCGTTCAACAATTACGGGTTTTCAGGCAGCGGCATATCATCCGGACCCACGGGGGACATCAATTACCGTTTTGAAAGCTCAGGCGTAAACATAAACGCCGGCGCGCAGTACATAAAGAAGGGTGAAATAGAGGCTTCTATTTCAGGAGGGGCTGTTTTTGGGTTCAATTATGATTACAGGACGGCATCTGATGTATTTCCGTCAATGGACATGTACCAAAAAGGGACCGCTTATAACGCTTCCCTGAAATGCCGCGTGTTCCCGGCTAAGGATATTACAGCGGGATTCATGGCGCAGGGCAGCGGGGTGGATTACACATCTGACGTCCTGCTTCCAGCGACAGAATACTTTGCCGATATCGCGGCCGGCGCGTCGTATGACGCCGGGTTTATCAGGGTGCCGGTGGAAATATTCGGCCACCTCCAGGACGGCGCATGGCTTTACAAAAGGTACGCGGGCATACGCGGCGGAGCGGAGTGGGAAGTTCTGCCGTGGCTGACTGTCCGCGCCGGAGGCAGCTGGCCCGGGATACAGGAATATGCCAGGGATTTTCACCACAATTTCATATACGAACTGACAGCGGGCCTGGGCATAAACATGGGAAATCTAAAGGCGGATATAGGCGCGTCACATTCAGAGCGTTCATACACGCAGGAATCATACGGGGAACAGGATTATTTAAATAAGAAGACGACGTTTGGGCTGAGTTTAAAACTGGTGTTGTAAGGGACTAAAGAATAAAAACGGGTCATGATTAAATATTTGACGATCTCGTAGTCGCACCCCCTATGTCCGTCAAAGCTTTTGCGGAGACGGATTCGCTTCACCGGGGTGCGCCTATTCACGGACTGCCTGCGGGCAAACCATGGACACGCCATCGCTGGCTTTTTATCCATGTGGCGGATGAGTTTCTGCAGGGCATGATGATGGCAAACATAAACAAGTACGCGGAAGCTGACGCTTGCGCGCGGACATAACGGCCGAAATTTGTTATAAAAAGGAGAACACATGCCGGAAAAGTTAGCGTTGTTTATACCCTTTCTTTTCATCCCCATGTGGTTCCTGGCGCTTTACCTTACCGCGCTTGTATTCGGGTGGATGGCGCTGGCGGAAAAATACGCCAGGCCCGGGGATAAGCACAGCACAGGAAGGACAAAACTGCTTTCATTCCTTGGCGTGGGTATGGCGCACTATAACACCTGCGTGATGATATCAACCGACAGCGAAGGGCTGTATTTATCCCTGTTCTTTATTTTCCGGCCTTTCCATAAACCGCTATTCATCCCGTGGAAAAACATTACGGCGGAAATGGGGACATATTTTTTCTTCAGGTGCGTTAATTTGAAATTTGAGGGATTTGACATGGTTTTCAGGATATATGAAGGCGAGGCGGGGAAGAACGGGATTCTGGAACATGTGAAGGTGAAGGGTAGGTATTAATGCCGGCAGTGTTTTTGCAGCCGCGCCCCTTCGTTCCTTGCCAAAAATAAAACCGTAGAGACGCCCCCATGAAACACAAGGGTTCATGGCACGGCTCGTGGGCGTCTCAGGGCAGGGCCCGGCTGAGACGGGCACGAGGCCCGTCTCTACGAAATACAATTCTTACCAAACAAAACACCGTAGAGACGCCCCTCGTGGGCGTCTCAGGGCAGGGCCTGCATTGAGACGGGCACGAGGCCCGTCTCTACGAAATACAATTCTTACCAAACAAAACACCGTAGAGACGCCACCTGTGGGCGTCTCAGGGCAGGCCCTGCATTGAGACGGGCACGAGGCCCGTCTCTACGAATTACAATTCTTACCAAACAAAACACCGTAGAGACGCCCCTCGTGGGCGTCTCAGGGCAGGGTCCTGCATTGAGACGGGCACGAGGCCCGTCTCTACGAATTACAATCCTTACCAAAACATCGTAGAGACGCCCCTCGTGGGCGTCTCAGTGCAGGGCTTGGCTGAGACGGGCACGAGGCCCGTCTCTACGAAATACAATTCTTACCAAACAAAACACCGTAGAGACGCCCCTCGTGGGCGTCTCAGGGCAGGGCCTGCATTGAGACGGGCACGAGGCCCGTCTCTACGAAATACAATTCTTACCAAACAAAACACCGTAGAGACGCCCCTCGTGGGCGTCTCAGGGCAGGGCCTGCATTGAGACGGGCACGAGGCCCGTCTCTACGAAATACAATTCTTACCAAACAAAACACCGTAGAGACGCCACCTGTGGGCGTCTCAGGGCAGGCCCTGCATTGAGACGGGCACGAGGCCCGTCTCTACGAAATACAATTCTTACCAAACAAAACACCGTAGAGACGCCCCTCGTGGGCGTCTCAGGGCAGGGTCCTGCATTGAGACGGGCACGAGGCCCGTCTCTACGAATTACAATCCTTACCAAAACATCGTAGAGACGCCCCTCGTGGGCGTCTCAGTGCAGGGCTTGGCTGAGACGGGCACGAGGCCCGTCTCTACGAAATACAATTCTTACCAAACAAAACACCGTAGAGACGCCCCTCGTGGGCGTCTCAGGGCAGGGCCTGCATTGAGACGGGCACGAGGCCCGTCTCTACGAAATACAATTCTTACCAAACAAAACACCGTAGAGACGCCCCTCGTGGGCGTCTCAGGGCAGGGTCCTGCATTGAGACGGGCACGAGGCCCGTCTCTACGAATTACAATCCTTACCAAAACATCGTAGAGACGCCCCTCGTGGGCGTCTCAGTGCAGGGCTTGGCTGAGACGGGCACGAGGCCCGTCTCTACGAAATACAATTCTTACCAAACAAAACACCGTAGAGACGCCCCTCGTGGGCGTCTCAGGGCAGGGTCCTGCATTGAGACGGGCACGGGTCCCGTCTCTACGAATTACAATTCTAACCAAAAACCGTAGAGACGCCACCTATGCAGCTCCATCCGCGGCCGGCAATAATACTTGACATAGTCAAGTATTATTGATATAGTTTTCGCATGGCAAAAAAACATGACATAAAGCCGGCTTTCCGCCACAGCGGCAATGAAACCCACCTTATGAAGGAACTCATGCTCACCACGCAAAAAATCATACAAACCTTCGGCGGGAATTTCGGTATTTCCGGGTCTTCGCTTGTGGTGCTGCGCGCCATCGCCGCTTCCGGTTATGGCCAGGCAGGGGTTATGGGGATTGCTTTGCAGCTGGGCATTGACGCGGCAGCGGTTACCAGGATGGTGCAGAAACTTGAGAAGGCCGGGTATGTAGCGCGCAAAAAAGGGGCGGACAGGCGGGAGTCGAGGCTGACTTTGACCGCGGCCGGTATGGCCAGGCTTAAGGCTGCGCATTCGCAGGTGCATGATTTTGAAAAAAAACTTGAGCGCGGCCTAGGTAAGGCCGATATCATGACAGCTGTTAAGGTGCTCCGGAAAGTAAGGGACGAATTCATGAAATACGGCCGGGGAGGCAAAAATGGAAAATAATTCGGTTAAAACAGTTTTTAACAAAAGGGGATTCATATCCATACTATCGGCGTTCGCGTTCTTAACACTTCCGTTCACAGGGCTTTTCATGCACAAGGCCAGGGAAACCTCCGACGCTTTCGGCATCCACCTGTGGATGGGCGCCCACAACATATTCGCGGTATTATTCCTCATAACAGCGGTCCTGCACATAAAATACAACTGGCAGACGTTAATCAGCCACATTAAAAAAGGGGCCCTTAAATTAACGGGCTTAAGCCGCGAAACCCTCGCCGCGCTGTCAATATTCCTGATAATAACCCTGCTCACAGCTGGCCACGCCTATTTCGGGTAATGGTTTTTTAGTCGCACCCCCATATGTCCGTCATAGCTTTAGCGAAGACGGATTCGTTTCACCGGGGTGCGCCTATTTGAAGATTGCCTGCGGGCTTACCATTGACACCCTCGAGGGGCTGTCGGAGGTTTGAGGTTGGGAATGCCTTATGTAGGCGCAGGCCATTCGACAAGTATATGGCATGAGAATATTATTGAGCTCATGACATATGCCGGTGGGACGCAGGCCTGCGACTACGAAAGTCAAAATATCATATTGACAGAGCTTTCAACTTGACTTAGGCAAAAACGTGTTATATCATTACATTACGGCAAATAAATGAAACTTTTTCACCTTTTATTTGTCCAATTATTATCAAATAAACGGGGGTTTTTGGACATGCATAAAAAACTGGTTTTAATCTCTTTCCTTGTTATTGCCTTATTATTCGCCTTTGGCTGCACCAAGACGCGCTTTGCCGGGCCTTCTGAGTCGGGGGCTGTTACACTGGATTGCAGCGATGACGGCGGCGGCACGGGCAAGACTTTATCAGCTTTAAAAGTTACTGTGACCTACTTTGACCCTTTCTTTTATACAGAGGAAGGATATCCGGGGTATTACATAAACATGCCTTTGACATGCAAACTTACCATAAAAAATACTTCGCACTCTGATTTTAACGGGCTGACTGTTAAGGCTGTCCATGAGTATTATGAATCAGGCGTATGCGAGAGGTGGTGGTATCCTTACCCGCGCGAAGCTGAATTCACAAAGGGAGAGCCTTTACCCGGCGACGCGGACGCGCAGTGGTCAGTGGATATAAAAGCGGGCTGCTCAAAATCCATGGAGTGGACATATACGCCGCCCATGGAAACATGCTCAGGGTTGGACCAGACGCACGTTATCATAACAAAAGACGACGGAGAGACTGTCGTTCTGAATTCCCCGGAAGCGGGTATCTTCTGCCCGCCTCCCCCGGCGAAATAAAAGTTGGCATTGGTAGCCGCAGCCTTTAGGCTGCGCAGGGATGGATTTTCTTCTTTGTTGTCCATAACGGCTGGCAGTGCAAAGCCTGCCTTACGCAACCTGAAGGTTGCGGCTACCGGCGTAGAAAACAATACTGCAAACAAACCTTATGAATCTTAAACACACACCTTTAAAATTTAACATATGGCTTATGGCGCTGGCCGCGTTTTTTATACTCGCGGCAGCTGACGGGTGCAAACAAAAATCGCCTTCAACCCCCTTAATTCCCGGCGTTATTGCCACGCCTGATTTGTTTGAGCCGGATAATAACCCTGCGGCCGCCAAGGCCATTTCCGTTGACGGGACAAAACAATACCACAACCTCTACGACCCATGCGATTATGACTATGTCACATTTACCGCGGCCGCTGACATGCAGTACGACATAGAAACCACGAACCTCGAGTCCGGGGCAGACACATACATGTACTTAATCGACACGGGCGGGGTTAATGTGATTATTACCGACGATGACGGCGGCACTGAAGCGCGGGCCAGCAGGATTATCTGGGTATGCCCGGCTGACGGCGTTTATTTCGTGCGCGTGCAGCAGTATGACTGCAAAAGGATTTACGGGGAAAAGACAGGCTACAAAATAAGCGTCAGGCAGGGAGCCCCTTATACGCCGACCGCTTCCCCGACCATAACCATGACACATACTGCCTCGCCCTATGTCACGGACACGCCCATAGAAACCATAACCCCCACATTCACGGAAACCATGTATGTCACAGCCACACCCACATCCACGGTCACGCCGCTTCCAAACCTTGGCGCGGACCTGTGGCACGCCGTAAATGACACTGACTTAAACGTCCCAGCCGGATACGCGAACGCGGGAGTGTCAGCCACGATGATGTGGTACGCGGATGGAGCGAAAGGGACATATGACACGGGCGCGGCAAACAGGGGGGAGTTTATCACAGCCTACTTCCACATAAACACAGGGGATAAACTTTATTTCTGGAGCTATGAGCACACTGAAAACCTCGCCGGATACGACACAAGAAAAATATTCATATCAGCCGAAGGCTCGCCAAACTGGGCGCAGTTAACGGAACTTTTCGGGACAGAACAGGTATGGTACAACGCGGCCATCCCAATCCCGCCGCAGTTCGAAGGCTTAAACGCGCGTTTCAGGTTTGTCTTTGACACGGTGGACAGGTATAATAACGGATTCCCCGGGTGGTTTGTGGACGATATATTTTTAGGGCCTTAAAGCTGTTGTCAATTGACAATTGTCTTTAAAGCCCATTCCTCAAACGTTAAGGGTTTGATGCCGTATTCCTCCGTTAACGCCTTTATGTCCACGCTGTAGCCAGTACTATTTATCCACTCCATCATCATGGCAAAGTCCGGCATGGCTTTCCTGATTTCTTCTATGTGTACGGGCACTGCCTTTATGGGTTTTCCTTTTATCTTCGATAATATTCCAGCCATCTCATCGGGCGAGAGCTCGTCGCCGGCTATGTCTATTTCCCGGCGGTTTGTTTTTCCGGGCTCCAGGAAAGGGAGCGCGCCGAATTTTCCTATGTCCTCCACCGAGATTACCTGCTGCTTCCTTGCGGTGTCTATCCCCATCATGAGCATTCCTTTTTTCAGAGCGGGAAGGGACATCGGGGAGAGGATGTTTTCCATGAAGGAGACAGGCCTTATGATGGTGGTAAAGGAGAACCGGAGGCGTTTTACTTTTTCCTCAATGGCGCGCTTGGACTCAAAATGAGGTATTCCGGTGGCCTTGTCGGCGGAGGAGACTGAGGAGTAGACGAAGTGCTCAACCCCCTCTTTTTTCGCGTCCTCGGCAAACTTTATGCCCTGTTCCTTTTCCCACTGTACACCGGATTCAGCCATGGTAAAGGCCGCGAAGACGCCCCATGCGCCGGCCAGAGCTTCGCTCATGGTCATCGAGTTTGAAATGTCGGCGTTGACAACGTGCGCGCCGAGTTTTGAAAGCTCCCTGGCCGCATCAGAGCCCGGCTTGCGCGTGACCGCCTTTACCCTGAAGCCTTTTGACAATAATTCCCGCGCCACAGCGCCGCCCTGGTGCCCGGTGGCGCCCAATACGAGCACTGTCTTTGCGTTTTGTTCCATGATAACCCCCGATAATTAGGATAGGGACAAAATGGCCGCGGCCGGAGGCTGGAAGTTTTAGGCGTCCCTTACAGCAGTAATATTACATCATAAAATATGAAAACGCAAGAAATCCGGTTTTTGTTATTGTATATAATCGTGTGTAAATTCATATTTGCTTATATTAAACGTGTTAATTTTCTTCTACCACTGCTCCCCCCTCTCCTCTTAGGAGAGGGGCTGGGGTGAGGTGAAACCAATTGTCTTATTCCCCTCACCCTACCCTCTCCCAAGGGGAGAGGGAAAAACGAACAAAACAATTTACACACAATTCTTGACAATATCCGGTTTTTTTATTTGCCCGCAATCGGGCGCGGATCATGCGCCGCTTTTTTAATATCTTACCGGCGATTTGACTTTTTAAGCGGCATGTGGTATTTCTTTGTCAGGGACCAACAGAAGTTTAAGCAGCCGTTCCGGACACCCTAAAAAACGGCGCTCATGACAACCCGACCGACAAAACACCGGATTACTATTCCTGAATTATTTTTAACGACCGCGCCCTTAAAGCGCGGAAAAAAAGGGAGGCAGCATGAAAAAGATTCTGGCACTGGCAAGTGTACTTGCGATTGTATTGGCGGCGGGGATTTTCGCGAACGCGGGCATGGAAAAGGGCGGCATGATGAAGGACGGGATGCAGGGCGGCATGATGTGGGCAAACGCGGACGTGAAGATGGAGAATACGGCCGACGGCGTAAAGATCATGGTCACCTCAAAGGACGCGAAGGAAGTAAAGGAAATACAGGAACAGGCCAAAGAGATGGAAAAGATGCGCGAGGCCATGAAGTCAGGCAAAATGGAAATGGACGGCATGCACGGCATGATGATGAACCCGGAGATGATGCGCCACATGCAGAAAAAGATAGGAGTGATCTTCGGATTCCTCACGGTTATCTGGTCGCTTCTTATCATACTGCTGGCGGTCACCATAATACTGGTTATAAAGAAGATAATGGCGAAATAAGCACGAAGCAATAATTGCCTGATGGCAATTAAGGGCCGCAGCGGGGGCCGGCGTAAGCCGGCCCCCGCTGCATTATAAAAACAGGGATGCCGCGATAAAACCCCATTGACACGGGATTAAAAATTAAATAAAATGTATTTACTGGCGTGCACGCCACAAAAAGCATCAGGAGGCAGTCTTGGGCCGGATACGCGGTAATGACAGGGTGACATTTTCCATATTGTACGGGCGCATACGCAGCCTTGCGCCGTCGGATCTGGCGGTCTTTTTCTGCGCTCTCCTTGTTTTTACCGCGGGCATGCTTGACCTTGCCGGCTGGGTTTTTGACATAAAGGTGTTAAAAAGCGTCATGCCGGGCTGGCAGGACATGAGCGATGTGGCAGGGGTTTGTTTTGTCATTTTTTCCATGCAGCTGATTTTCATGATTTTCCATGACGTAAAAAAACCAAGACCCGCCGGCTTTTATCTCCCTGTCTATGCCACGGCAGCCATCGGCGCTGCCGTAATAGCCGTCTATTTCGTAAAGATCACATCCGGCGAGCCGGCTATTACCTCGGCCTCACCGGCCGCGGATTACATATGGCATACGGCCACGTCCGTCAACATGTTCACCGCTGTCATTATCATCATCTTTTCAGCGGCCTTAAGGTCCGTCTCAGAGGGCGGCATATTGCCCGATGTTTCACATTTTCTTGCCATGCCCGCCTTTCTGGCGGGTTATTTCGTGGCCATAAGCTATATCCTCGGGGTCGAATCCACGCATGAGTTCCTGAAAGTGCGCATAGCCTTTAATACAGGGGTCTGCTTTTGCGCCATGGGCATATCCGTATTCATGCTCAACCCGTCCACACGTTTTATGTCGGTATTTTCCGGGAATAATTTCGGAAGCATCATGACGCGCAGGATGCTGCCTTGGCTCATGGCGCTGCCGGTCGTCATAGGCTGGTTCAGGCTATCCGGAGAGCGCATCGAGCTGTTCACCTCCGAGGTCGGCGTAATACTTGTCGCCATGACATACACGATATGTTTCCTGGCCCTGTTGTGGTTAAACGCCGGGGCCATCAACAATGCGGACGCGCAGCGCAGGGAGGCCGAGGCCATGCTCGCGCAGGCGCAAAAAGTGGCGCACCTGGGCAGCTGGGAACTGGACCTTGTCTCGCATAAGCTTTTATGGTCCGACGAGGTTTACAATATATTCGGGTTAAAGCCGCAGGAGTTCGGGGCAACTTACGCGGCATTCTTGGAGTACACACATCCGCAGGACAGGGAAATGGTGAATAATGCCTACGCGCAATCGCTCAAGGACGGCAGCGGAGGGTACGAGATAGAGCACAGGGTGGTGCGCAGGGACACCGGAGAGGTGCGGGTGGTGCACGAGAAGTGCGAACACTTAACGGACGCGGACGGCGGCATCATACGCTCCACGGGCATGGTGCACGACATCACGGAAATGGCGGCAGCGCGGGAAAAAATAAAATCCGCGAACGAAGAGCTCACAGCCATGAATGAGGAGCTTACCACCATGAACGAGGAGCTCAATGAATCGATGGAAATCAGGGCAAAGGCGGAAACGGAGCTTAAAAAGGCTCATGACGAGCTTGAGAAGCGCGTCAGGGAGCGCACGGCACAGCTGCTCGAGGTTCAATCCGAGGTGGAGAGGGGAAAAAGGCTCTCAGACATAGGCGCGCTGGCCTCCACCGTGGCGCACGAGCTGAGGAACCCGCTGGCCACCATAAGCATGGCGGCGCATAATTTAAAAAGAAAGGCTGACAACCCGGCGCTGGACAGCCACATGGAGAGCATTCAAAAAAAAGTCAAGGACAGCGAGCACATAATCAATAACCTGCTATTTTACTCCCGCATAAAACCGCCGGCTTTGGAGAAGGTGCCTGTTTACGCGGCGCTGGCTGAATCCGCGGAAGACATAAAACCAAGGCTGAAAAAAGGGACGGCCATGGAACTGGATTACGAAGCGCTGAAAGATACTGTCATGGAAGCCGACCGCATACAGCTGGGTGAGGTATTCAACAACCTGCTGGTAAACGCCCTTGAGGCAGTGCCTGAGGAAGGCGGGCGCATCCGCATATCCGGGAGCGAAACAGACGGGAACATCATGATAACGGTAAGCGACAACGGGTGCGGCATGGACAGCGCCAGCCTGGAAAAGGCCTTTGAGCCATTTTTTACTACCAGGACAAAAGGCACCGGGCTGGGGCTTGCCGTATGCAGGAATATCATCAACGGCCACGGCGGGTCCATCCGGCTCGAAAGCCAGCCGGGCAACGGAACCTCCGCGCACCTGCTCCTGCCAAAAAAAAGCAGGAGGGAACACATTGTATAACCTCATGATAGTCGACGACGACGCGGATTTCAGGAGGGAATTCTGTTCCTGTTTTGACGACTGTAAAATAACGCAGGCACCTGACGCGGGGACAGCCATAAAAATCCTCAAGGAAAATAGCGGCATAGAGCTTGTGATACTCGACGTGAAGATGCCGGGAATGGACGGCACCCGGGCGCTGGCCATGATAAAAAAAATAAAGCCGGGCATAAAAGTGGTGATGTTAACCGGCAACAGCACAAAGGAAATCGCCATGGCATCGCTTAATAACAGGGCGGATGAATACATAGAAAAACCGTTTGATATCGCTGAAACCAGGGAAATAATATCCCGGCTGCTTAAGGAAAAGGACGCCGAAGGCATACCCGACACCGGCTCCACAGACGCGAAGATAGAGAAGGTTAAAAAATTTGTCGAGCGCAATTATGACAAAAAAACCGGGCTTGATGAAGCCGCGCTGGAAGCCGGACTTAATCCCAAGTATTTAAGCAGGGTGTTTGAGGAAAAAACAGGGGTATCATTCTCGGAGTTCAGGGCCTCTGTGATGGTGGCAAAAGCAAAGCAACTGCTGGAGACGGGGCACAGCCTCGGGCGCGTGGCGGAAATGCTCGCCTTCGCGGATGAGTACGCTTTCATAAGGGCCTTTAAAAGCAAGACCGGCGCGTCGCCGGGGAAATACCTGGCGGCCATCAGGCGGAAAAAAAACCGCGTCAAGAAATAGCCGGAAAGCAGGGCCGGCGCCATGCCGGGATACTTCCTGAAAAATGTCAATTAATAGTGGAACACCGCCATTCATCCCGGACAACAAATAATATATACTTATGCCGTAAGTAAAAATACGCCGGCTAAAAATTCCGGAGGAAGCGGATTTAATTAAGGAGGACAGATGGGAAAGATACTCATAGTGGACGACGACAAAGAACTGCGGGGAGAACTCTCGGAAATGCTTGAGTATGAGGGTTATGAAATAAGGACGGCGGCTGACGGGTTCGCGGCGCTTAAAGCCATGGAGGCCGAAAAAATGAGCGTGATGATACTTGATCTGAAAATGCCGGTTATGGACGGATACGGGGTGCTCAGGAACATGCTTGAGCGCGGAATAAAGCTAAAGACCATAGTGTTAACCGGAAGCAACCTGAACCTGCAGGAATACGGGGACAACGACAGGATAACGCTTCTTGGAAACGCGCATTTTATCATGGCCAAGCCGTTTCACGCGGAGGATCTTCTGATGGCTGTTAAAAAATTGGCGGACTGACAATAAAACACGGATGATATCCGGGAAAAACGGGAGGCTGTATGGGAGTTCTGGGGCAGGATTTCGGTTATTATGAAAAGTTAAGGCTTCGCAGGGCAGGCGAGAAATTGGTGAAGGAAAGGATGGCTGAGGCCGGGGTATCCATGGCGGCCCTGAAAAAGGAAAGGCTCGCATATGAGCTGGTGCTGTGCGAGGCTGAGCTCGAAATACGCGGCAGGGAATTAAGGGAGGCATTGAAGGCCGCCCAGGAAGCCGCGGCAAAGGGGCGTTTTATGCGTGCCCCAAAGGCGGGCCGCCCGTCCGAACACGCGGTCATGTGACCGGTATGGCGGTAATAATCAGGGTCAGGTTTTTTACGGACGCCGCAAAAAAGAGGCTGCGTCAGGTTATTTTAAGGTTCAGGTCTGCAAATTATATTGCGGCGCGCAGGAATAAATTATATAATTAACTGTCGCCGCGGGGACAAACAGACAGTGGTAAATGAACCATATTCGCGGATATTGGAGGCCGGCGTGTCGAGGGGAAGCATACTCATAGTCGATGATGAACCTGAATTCAGGCAGGAATTCCGCGGTTGTTTCCATGATTACGAAGCAACAGAAGCATCCGGCGGCGGGCAGGCCCTGGAGATCCTGAAAAAACCAAACACAATCGACCTTGTGGTCCTTGATATCAGCATGCCCGGGCTAAGCGGTATAGAAACCCTGGCGGAGATTAAAAAACTCTGTCCGGGCTTGCCGGTTGTCATGCTCACCGCCAGCGCCTCAAATGACAACGTGGTAGCCGCCTTAAAGTCCAGGGCTGACGGTTTCGCTGAAAAGCCGGTGGATATCCCGCGGCTGAGGAAAACTGTCGCGGAGCTGTTGAAGGGCAAAAACCATATCCGTCCCGAGGAGTGCGGCGGGATGGAGGGAAAAATAGAGCAGATAAAGGTCTTCATACAGCGCAACAGCGACAAGAAGGTGGGCCTGGTGGAAGCGGCAGGCAGGGCGGGCATGACGCCGAAGGCTTTAAGCAGGCTCTTTCTTGAATGCACCGGCACGGGATTTTCCGAGTACAGGTCGAGCGTAAGGGTAAAAAAAGCGCATGAACTGCTTGAAAAAGGCTATAACGTAAACCAGGTGTCTTCCATGCTCGCGTATTCAAACCCGGAATCATTCATAAGGGCCTTTAAGAAATTCACAGGAACAACCCCCAAGCAGTTCAAAAAGAAATAATCCCGGGCAACAAACACCATATTTCAAATCAAAAACACCCCGACGTACCGCAATTATTTCACTTTTTTGGATCCGGGAAAAACGTCAATTTTTTGTAGAGTGCGGACATTCCATATTTGAGGCGCCGCGTGTATACTTCTGCCTGTCAGGGTGATAAAAAAAAGGCCGACACGGAGGGAAACATGCAGATCACGGACGTAAAGGTTTTTTCAAGGAAGGAATCAGACCCGGAAAACGCCAAACTCAAAGCGTATGTAAGCGTGACGTTTGACGGAGAGTTTGTGGTAAGGGGGCTAAAAGTCATCGAGGGCAAGAACGGGCTTTTTGTCGTAATGCCCAGCAGGAAACTCGCGGACGGGACTTTCAAGGATATAGCGCACCCGCTCAACACAGGGGTCAGGAACGCCATAGAGGCAAAGGTCCTGGATAAGTTTTACGAGACCACGCAGGCAGCCGATTCAGTGGCTCAATAAAAAAGGGAGGCGCAAAAATGGAAATAACCGAGGTAAGGATATTCCCGAGGAAAGAGGAATTCACGGGAGAAAAAAAGCTCAAGGCATACGCGGCGATAATTTTTGACAATGAGTTCGCGGTCAACGGCATACAGGTCATAGAGGGCAGGTACGGGCTTTTCGTGGCCATGCCCGGACGGCAGATGCCCGACGGCAGGTTTGCCGATACAGCCCACCCCACAAACTGCTCGCTGAGAAGCAGGATAGAGTCAAAGGTTCTTCAGGAATTCCTGAAGCTGACGGAACCCGCGGCAAAAAACAACTGGAATACGGATGCCTGGCAGGGGGAAGCCATCAATGGAACCTGCTGACGCGGATATCCTCATAGTGGATGACAACAGGTTCGACGCCCAAATAATGCAGGAAGCGTTTAAAAAATGCAATCCCGGGAAAAAGGTGGTATGGATGGACGACAGCGTAAAGGCCAGGGATTACCTGCTGTCGCTTAAAACCGCGGATGGAAATAAAAAAATCACGGTGCTGCTCGACCTTTCCATGCCCAAAATAGGCGGGCTTGAGCTCATGCGCGCGGTCAGGGCGGAAAAGGGCTCCGAAGGGATTGAATTCATAGTGCTCACGGGCTCATGCAACGGCTGTGACGTGGACGACAGCTACCGCAGCGGCGCAGTGGCGTTCATAAACAAGGACATAGCGTGCGAAAACTGCCTGAAGTTCATATGAAGAAGCGATGCTGTCAGGCCGTTAGAGGGAATACGAGCTATAAAGAAAAAGCGCACCGCGCACAATAATTAATATTTAGTCATTAGTGATTATAAATTGCCGTTAAAGGTTTCTGTTTAAAGCCTCTTCATATTCCAGTTCCGTAAACCCCGGGCATTTCGCCTTCAGGCACGCTATCACTTCTTCCCTTGTCTTTATTGACCGCATATAATCCTTTGCCGCCGCGGTGGCTTCTGTGTTTAATACTTCCGTCATTGACGGCACCGGTATGGGGCCTGTGGGCGGCAGATTGGTTTGCGTTTCGGGTCTGGGGGTGTTTATTTTTGCCGTGAGTTTCCCTGAGCGCAGAAGGGCTTTTATCGCGTCAGGCTGCTCATCCAGGGCGCTGTCGGCTTTTTGTTTTGCCATCCTTTGCTTTACCTTTTCGTCCATCGGGTTGTTGAAGATAAGCAGCAGGACAAAGATAAGGTCAAATATGACTGTCATTATAAGCATGATCATAAAATCGCTTCCCATCAGCTGCCTTGCGGTCATTCCCGGTTTGCCTTCGGTGAGCTTATCCGGTGTCTCAGCAAGGAAGACGACATCTATGATCTGTCCGGGGCTGCGCTCGGAATCCAGCTTGATTTTCACCATTTTCCCGTCGACGTTTACCATGTGGTAATGATAAGTGGTATCCCCGTGCCGGCCATGGCTGACCTCGGGAACGTATGAAACAATAAGCGCCCTGGCCCCTTTGCCGTTTTTTGAGAGCCTGTCATACTTAAGATAATCCGCGGCGGCAAACCAGGTGATAAGCACGGAAATGAGGAAAAAAATGATGAGAAGCAGCCAGGGGTTTGCGGGTTGTTTTTTGTAAGACATAAAGCCTCCTTGTAAAGCGTTGGTTTTATTTAGATTATCAACTGGAAGCAGTATCGTCAAGAGAAAATACCTATTTAAGCCGCCTTTGATGACCATCAGCCATTTTTGTTTTCGTAGGGGCGAGCCGGTGGCTCGCCCGGTTTTAGAACTAAAAGCCGTTTATACAACCAACGTTGCGGGCGAGCCACCGGCTCGCCCCTACGAGTTCTAATTCCTTCCTGCAATGCAAGCATAATCATTTTAAAGTAATGGGAATAAGAAGAGGATTTCTGAGGCTTTTACGATGGAACTTATTTGCCGGGTTGGTGTCTTCCCTGGTAGGAAGGAAGTACAAAACACGCAGGAGGGTTTAAAATGGCTGGAATCCGGAAAAATGTCCTTGTTTTGCTCATGTTTTTTGTAATGGCAGTGCCTGTTTTACGGTCTGAAGACGGGGTTAAGAACATCACTTTAAAGACCGATACTGTGACGGTTTACCAGCAGAACGCTTATGTGGAACGCAAAGGTTTGGTTAATCTTGTAAAAGGGGAGAACAGGTTTTTTATCGGCGGGCTTCCGCCCGAGCTTGTGCAGGATACGCTTATGGCATTCAGGCCCGCGGGCACATCTGTTTACGCCATAAAAGAATTTGAGTACAGGTCCATAGTTGTCCCGAATACGCCTTCAACAGGCGGGGAAGCTGACATAAAGGGGAAGCTTGAGTCATTAAAAAAGCAGCTGAAGGCAAAACAGGACACTTTGCTTGTCATGGACGACAAGCTCGCGTTTTTGCGCGCCTTAACAGCCAAGAGCATTGACGAGCTTTCAAATATGGTGGCTTTAAAGGATATTAATGTGAAGAACACATCGGAGCTCCTGGATTTCATCACCAACGGCATTGATTCCTGCCTGACAGGCAAGCGCGACGCCAACGCGGCAATAGAAAAGATAAACAACGATATCCAGGTTCTGGATTCGCAGCTTGCCGGGCTCTCAACCGGCGGGAATAAGACCATAAACGTCCTTTATGTTTCCATAGACGCCAAAGAAGAGGCACAGGCCGCGCTCGGGGTAAAATACATTGTCACTAACGCGTCATGGACGCCCTACTATGAAAGCAACCTGGATTTTGCCGGCTCTAAGATAGAGACGCGCATGTACGCCAAGATTAACCAGTACACTTCGGAGAAGTGGGACGACGTGAAGCTCGTAATTGCCACGGGCATGCCTGCTTTTGACGCGACGCTGCCGGAGCTTTCGCCGTGGATAATCGGCCAGATACAGCAGGTTTACGGCAATCAGATGCTGCGCAAAGCGCCGGCCGCAAAGGCCTCTGTAATGGCGGAAATGGCGGAGGATAAGGCTGAGGTAATGGAAATGGAAAACAGGGTGGAGTCGGTAAAATACAGCGAGATAAACATGCAGATGAGGATCAAGGACAGGTATGACGTTTCAAACAACGGGGAACAGAAAAAAGTGCTGATAAAGTCATTAAACTTCACGGCGGATAAGATGTTCTACACCGTGATACCCTCAGCCTCAAACAAGGCGTACCTGACAGCCGGATTTAAGAACACCGCTGACATGGTGCTCATGCCCGGGCCGGTTAATCTCTACCTGGACGACAACTACTCGGGCAAAGCCGAGCTCTCATCGGAGATCGCGCGCAACGAGGAGATAAAGTTCTCCTACGGCATAGACGAGAACGTAAAGGTAAAAAAAGAAAAGCTCCCGTCCAAGGCGGGAGAGACAGGCTTCTTCGGCATGGACAAGAAGGCCGACTACGCCTACAAGATCACCCTTGAGAACTATAAGGACAAATCCATCACAATAAACTTAAAAGAGGCCATCCCGTACTCGGCGCAGGAGAAGATAAAGGTGGAAATGTACGAGGAGTCCATAAAGCACGAGAGCATAGACGACAACAACATATACCTGTGGAAGATAACCCTGAAACCGGGAGAAAAAAAGGAACTGGAGTACAGGTTCAGGATAACAAGCCCGAAGGACATGCATGTGGGAGGGATTTAATAAGGACGAATTACTAATTACAAATTACTAATGACTAATGGAGGAAGGGCGGCTGAAAAGCTGCCCTTCCATTTTAAACAGGTTGTGGAGGAAAGAAGGGCGTGGACTATTTTGTATTTTTACTCCCTCTCCCTCCGGGAGAGGGTAGGGTGAGGGGACAGGGCAATTGGTTTCACCTCACCTCAACCCCGCGGCCCGTTATTGCCCTTTTCTTTTTCCTGTTGTGGTGATAAAATCATGTATATACAAAAACCTAAAGGGGTAAATACATGAAAAAACCAGTGTTGCTTTTACTCTGCCTTCTCGCCTCTTCATCCTTATTCTCCTCATCCTGGGACGGAGGATACGCGCGCATGCAGTCTTTGGGCGGCGTGCAGTTTGCCCTGGACGACAGGACGAGCAGCATGGGGCTTTATGGCGCGGGGTATGCTTCCGCCATTTTGCTCAACAACCCCGGGACTATTGTGGCGCTTTCGCCCGTGCTTTCTTTCGGTTCGTGGGGGGACCCGGCCGGGATATTGTATGAATTCAAATCGCTGGACTGCTTTGTGGAAAACACCAACCTGATAAACATACGTTTAACCGATTACGACAACATCGTCATAAAACCTTATTATAATAACTCGACAGTAATTGTAAATTCATTTACCTCCACAGACAGGCAGGCTGGCGGGGAAGCGCAGTACGCGCGCAAAATAACCGACGAAATAGGCGCGGGCGCCACCGTGCGTTACACTTACCTGCGCGAGGAAACAAACCCGGTGAAAATAACATCAGGCAGGCTGGAATGGCTCGTGGACGCTTATTACAAAAGCCCGGACGGATTAACAGCGGCCATATCATGCGGTTTCATGGGTGCGCTTTTTGAGAACAGGGCAAAGACGGATAATTATTACACCTATGTCGGGGATTACAACTACTTTGACTATACCCTGGAAGGATTTTCAGGCAAACTTTTGAATTCCATTATGGATATAGAGGTTAAGAACAGCTGGATAAACCTTGGCGCGGGATTTGAGTATGACAGGCCGGGCGAGGTCAGGGCGTATTTATCAGGCGGGGCCATGATAAACGCGGCAATGGAATCCACATTCACCGCGCATTTTTCCGACACGGTTACCACATCCACGGATAAAGGTTCAGGCTATTACGCGGACATGGGCATCAGGGCATATTTGCCGGCGTCTTTTGTCCTGAGCGCCTCGGCTAAAGGCAGGAGGATGGATTTTACTGGGACTGATAAAAGCGTAACACCCGAGGGAACGCAGTACTCCAAATATAACGGGGCCATGACCCTGGGCGCGGCGTATGACACAGCCGTAATAAAAGTGCCTGTGGAATACTACGTGAATGTAAATGACAAGGATGAAAATTCGGTTTACAAACGCTTCGGAGGCATACGCGGCGGCGTGGAATACATATTCAGCGAAATGTTCGCCTTAAGGCTGGGCGCTGACTGGCCCGGATTGCATGAGCCGGCGCCGGGAAGGCTCTCCGTCACTGAGTACGCCATAACAGGAGGCGCGGGTTTCAATTACGGCGGTTTAAAGCTCAACGCCGGATGCAGGTATTTTTCGCAGAAGGAAAAAAGGTCCACGGGGTTTATTTCGCATAATTACGAGCTTAACCTGACGCATGTGATGGCTGATATTACGTACGGATTCTAATGCCGCACACAGGCTGATTTACCTGCAACCGTATGTGGTTTCTTAAGATGTCGGCGTCTGTGTTAAAGGCGGTTTGCGTTGTTTTCCGCCTCCTCGGCTTTCAGGTAAGAGGCAAGTTTGAAGTCGTTCTTTTTTATGTGCAATACGCACCAGTCGGCCACGCGTTCCCTGAATTCCTTCGAAAACTTCAGCCCCGTCTCGCCATTGTATACCCGGCTTGCCAGTCTCAGGAATTCCTTCTGGAATTCGTTATGCAGCCTGATGTGGCCCGCCGCATCCGGGTAGCTGCTGCCTTCCATGAACTTTTCTTCCGTTTTAAAGTGCCTGTTTACCGCGGCATGGATATCCTTAAGCGACCTTAAGATTCCGTTCCTTTCGCCGTTGGAGCCGATTGCTTCAATTACACCTGAAATGGCTGTTAAGAATTCCCTGTGCTGGTCATCGATGCTCTTAATGCCCGTGCGCAATTCATCCGTCCAAGCGTTCTTTCTCATACGCCGCCTCCTGAGCCCAAAAATAGGGCAAAAAAATTTAAGCGCGGGATTTTTGTTCCGGTTGTTGTCTGTGTAAGTATAGCAACGGGCAGGCAGAATAACAAGCGCGGCGGGCCACAAAAAATTGACATTTTTCCGGGGTAGTGTTGTGATTGCGGGAACTGCGAAACTTTGCTACAATAAGGGTTGAAACGGCATGAGCATAAAATGAGGACAATAATTATTCCGGCTTGCCCGGAAATTTATGATATAAAAGGACCCCATGAAAAAATCAAAAGACGCCTTCGGCGCCGGACTTCTTGAGTACATGAAAACAGGCGCCTGCTCCGAGATGCTTTTGCGCGACGACGGCATAACATTCCACGTGAACAAAGGCGAGTACTTCACGGACTATAAGCGCTGGCCCATGTTCGAGAAAGCCGCCATAAAGCACGCCAAGGGGCGCGTACTCGATATCGGCTGCGGCGCGGGACGCCACGGGATTTACCTCCAGGAAAAAGGTTTTGACGTGACAGGCATGGACAACTCGCCCCTGGCCGTAAAGGTCAGCAGGAAACGCGGGCTGAAAAATGTAATTGAGCTCCCCATAGAAAAAATATCAAAAAAAACCGGCAGGTTTGACACCATACTCATGCTCGGCCATAACTTCGGCCTTTTTCAGACCCCGAAAAAATTAAAGGCGCTCTTAAAGCGCATGGACTCCATGACGCCCCCTGACGGAATTATCATCGCGGAATCCCTGGACCCGTACAGGACGCCGGGCAGGGAAGAGGAAGCCTACAGGCAAAGCAACATAAAGCGCGGCCGCCTCCCGGGAAACACGCGCATGCGCATCATGATAAAGCAGGTCATGGGGGAGTGGTTTGATTATCTTTTTGTCTCAAAGAAGGAAATGGAAAAACTGCTTGAGGGAACGGCGTGGAAGGTGGAGAGGTTTTATGGGGGTATGTTTCCAACATATACGGCGGTTATAAAAAAACGCGGATAATAGTTATCCCAGCTTGCTGATCAATTTTCGATTCTCGATTCTCAAAAGCCCGTTTTCGTAAAGACAAAGTTAGTATCCAGGTAAACAAAATCCAGCCCTTACGCGTCTAAAAATAAAATACAAACGCGGGGTGGATTATGAAAAAAATTATCTTTGCCGTTGTAATGGTGTTTACGGCGGTTTTCTGTTTTGGAGGCGGGTTTGGGTTATATTTCGGCTTGGCCGGCGATGACAGCGGCTACAAACACGTGCGCGATTACGCTGATATTGACGAAGAGGATAACGACCGGGTTTCAGACGAAGAGCGGGAACAAATCGACGCCTCCGAGTATTCCGAGGACAGGGAGCGGACGGTTTATATGGATGATGAAGACTATAATTATCAGCGCGCAAGGCACCATCAACCGCGGCATAAGAGGAACTACGTAAAGGTAAACATTGGCGCGCCGTGTTTCCACGCGGGCTGCGGAGGCTTCGGCATCTGCGTCCACGACAGCCTCGGGTCTTTGCGCCAGAACATAGTAATAAGGCTGGGGAACTAAGCAGTATTAATATAATAGAACATTCCATCTTCCTCTACCCCGCAAGGGGGTACTAAAAATAGCCCTTTCCAAGGGGAGGACCGAGGTGGGGATAAACGCAGGCTGTTAGCAATAATATTAAAATTCATTTAGTCGATGTATTTATGTTTGTTATATTATAAGTGATTTTCCAATCTCCTCTTAGGAGAGGGGCTGGGGTGAGGTGAAGCCAATTGTCTTGTTCCCCTCACCCCTACCCCTCTCTCCCCGCAAGGGGGACTATAAGGAGCCAAGGGGAGAGGGAATAAAAGTGCGGCATGTAGTTTACACACTATTGTAACAATAACGATAACAGCGCAGGCTGTAAACCCCGCTTTTTTTATGATATAATGTATTTGTATTTAAGGGGGTGTCACAATGGCTTGCAGCATATTCATTTCAAATGACAGATTTATTTTTACAGGCAATGTCGAGGACCATGAGGGAAATATTACCTGGACCTCTCCGGTCATAGTATTAAGCGGAAAACACTCAGCCGAAGACATCGGGGCAGCTATGCTCCAGGTGCTCAAGTCGCCCGGACCGCAAATAATAACCCCGGAAGAAATCCTTTCAGCATCCGGATTTAAGTCATGGGAAAAGCTGACCGCGTCCAGCAGCATGCTTTCCGCGTCGCTGGAAAAAGGAAAAATAACCGTGGCGCCATATTTTTCAGGCATAGACGGCGAGTACTGCCTGGTTTTAAACAGGGATAAGGTGGTTGACGCGAATGAGTATGAGGCGGGAAACGCGGTCTTAAAAAGCGTGGAGTACTGTAAGTAAGGCGGAATTTTCGATTTTCAATTTTAAATTTTCAATTGGAAAACAGGGCAAAACGTTAAAAAACCTTATTTTTAAGGCAAATAATAGCTTCATAAACATGTGTAATTATCTCAAAATAATATTGACATAGTCCATAAAACGTGTAAAATATACCCTTGCTATATAAAAGCATTTGAAAAATCAAGAAAGTTAAGGTAACGCCTTGTTTTCCTGATTTTACAAGCAAAAATCATAATGATTTTTGCTATTTTTGTCTGTTCTTTAAAACAAGACAAAGCAGAGCGTTGTTGTGTTGGGCCGGTGCCGCCAGTAGGCGGCAAGGCGAGAGGTAGCTGCTATTTATATGTGTTCGCCTTGCGGCGAACACGGCGCCTCAGCTCAGCGAGCTTCGCTACCGGGCTTTGCTTGTAACCAGAAGTTAGAATAGATTCCAGCGAAGCTGGAATAGAAGGCATTACACGATGGGCCGGTAGCTCAGTTGGTAGAGCATCGCCCTTTTAAGGCGACTGTCGTGAGTTCGAGTCTCACCCGGCTCACCAAAAATTTTCGCAAAGCGAAAATTTTGGAGCAGCCGAAAAGCCGAATATCCGATCAGCCGTAAAACCTGCGGCTGCGGTCGAATGTTCGGCTGCTCGGCTGCTCGAAGATTTAAATGAGAAAAAGGGAATATGAAGGCAGTTACACATATAAGGAGGCTTTACAATGTACGCAGTAGTTGAGATTGGCGGAAAGCAGTACAAGATGGCGGAAGGCCAGAGGGTTTCGGTAGAGAGGTTAAACGTCGAAGGAAATGAAGTTATCTTTGATAAAGTCCTTCTCATCGCCACTGAAAATGAGATTAAGGTCGGCAAACCGAACCTTGATAACGTAAAGATCATCTGCGACGTCCTGGAAAAAGAAGTCAAGGGCGAGAAGATCGTGATCTTTAAGTGGAAAAGAAGGAAGAATTTCAAAAGGCGCAAGGGCTACAGGCAGAAAACAACGGTTCTTATGGTTAAAAAGATTCAGCTTTAAGTTTTCAATTGAAAATTGAAAATTCAGAATTCAAAATTTTTGGTTAGGATGGTGGAGCTCAAATGGCACACACAAAGGCGCAAGGCAGTTCTAAGAACGGAAGAGATTCAAACGGCCAAAGGCTTGGCGTTAAAGCATACGGAGAGAACCTCGTAACAGGAGGATCTATCATAGTAAGGCAGCGCGGCACAAAGATTAAAGCCGGGTTAAACGTCGGTATGGGCAAGGACCACACCCTTTTTGCCAAAGTCAACGGGATCGTTAAATTCCAGGACACGGGCAAAGGCAAGATCGTAAACATAGTACCGGTCAACTAAAATCAATTAACAATTGACAATTAATAATTAACTATTAAGGAAGGCGGGCCATTGGCCCGCCTTTTTCCATTTGTGGCCGCAGGCTTGACACAGCGCGGATATGATATACAATGTATATACGGAGGCTTTTGGGAAGCCGGAAAAAAACAGGGAGGCGAAACATGGGGATCAACACAATCGCAGTAAAGGACCAGACCACGGATTCAGCCACAGTGACTTGGAAGACAACGCAGAGGGGAAACACGGGAATTTCATGCGGCAGGGACGCGTCATCAATGGCGGACATGCCTTTTAAGAACGAGAACCTGACGGACCACGCTTACAGCTTAACAGGGCTTGAACCCGGGGCCACATACAAAATAACACCGAGGTCGCAGGACGATTCAGGCACGGATTATTCCATCGACGCGGGAACGGTTATACCCGACGTGATAACGCTGCCGCTTATTACCATGGATAAAATAAGCGCCTCATGCGACAGGCTAATAAAAAGGAAACACACTTCGAAAATAGGCGCGGCCGTGCTTGATACGGCGGGCGCGGGCATGGCCGGTAAAAATGTGGCCATAGAGATCACGAATATTTCCACGCCAAAAGGCGACAGGGGAAGCCTTGATAAAAATTCGGCCACGACAGATGGCTCAGGCAATGTCTCATTTGTGTTCACGGGCCTGGAGCGCGGCACGGCAGACTTAAAGCTTTCATGCGAAGGAAAAGAAAAAAAAATCAGCATATGGGTCTGCCAGAAGGCGTTTGATTATCTGCTGGCTGCCATCGGCATAAGGTTCTAAAGGGTAACTTAAACAAAGGGCGGGCGAAAGCCCGCCCTTTTGTTTTTTGGGATTTTGTAAATGGCTGCGCCTCAAGGCAGGCCCTGCGTTTAAGAGGGGGCAAGCCCCCTCTCTACGAAGACGTTATGGGTGCATTGGCTGCAAATATTTACATCCATGTAGAGAGGCGGCTTGCTGCCTCTCCGGGAAGGTTCTGCGTCTTAATGGGGGGCAAGCCCCCTCTCTACGAAGACGTTATGGGTGCATTGGCTGCAAATATTTACATCCATGTAGAGAGGCGGTTTGCTGCCTCTCCGGGAAGGTTCTGCGTCTTAAGAGGGGGCAAGCCCACTCTCTACGAAGACGTTATGGGTGCATTGGCTGCAAATATTTACATCCATGTAGAGAGGCGGTTTGCTGCCTCTCCGGGAAGGTTCTGCGTCTTAAGAGGGGGCAAGCCCACTCTCTACGAAGACGTTATGGGTGCATTGGCTGCAAATATTTACATCCATGTAGAGAGGCGGCTTGCTGCCTCTCCGGGAAGGCTCTGCGTCTTAATAGGGGGCAAGCCCCCTCTCTACGAAGACGTTATGGGTGCATTGGCTGCAAATATTTACATCCATGTAGAGAGGCGGTTTGCTGCCTCTCCGGGAAGGCTCTGCGTCTTAAGAGGGGGCAAGCCCCCTCTCTACGAAGACGTTATGGGTGCATTGGCTGCAAATATTTACATCCATGTAGAGAGGCGGCTTGCTGCCTCTCCGGGAAGGTTCTGCGTCTTAATGGGGGGCAAGCCCCCTCTCTACGAAGACGTTATGGGTGCATTGGCTGCAAATATTTACATCCATGTAGAGAGGCGGTTTGCTGCCTCTCCGGGAAGGTTCTGCGTCTTAAGAGGGGGCAAGCCCACTCTCTACGAAGACGTTATGGGTGCATTGGCTGCAAATATTTACATCCATGTAGAGAGGCGGCTTGCTGCCTCTCCGGGAAGGTTCTGCGTCTTAATGGGGGGCAAGCCCCCTCTCTACAAAGGCCATACCACGGCGGTTTTATGTGGTATAATGATTGAACTAAAATTGGGGCATTAAATTGAACCCCGACAATCGGAGAAAACACAGTGTTCGTAGACCTCGTAAAGATAAAGGTAATATCAGGCAAGGGCGGCAACGGCGCCAATACGTTCAGGCATGAAAAGTTCGTTCCCAAAGGCGGCCCGGACGGCGGAGACGGCGGCAGGGGCGCGCACATATATGTGGTGGCTAACAGGCATTTAACCACGCTTGTTGACTTTCATAATAACAAGGCTTTCCGCGGCAAGGAAGGCGGCAAGGGATTCGGATCCAAGATGCACGGCAAGAACGCCGAGGATGTACGCATACAGGTACCTCTGGGCACCATCATCAAGGACCAGGAAACAGGCGCCGTCATAAAGGACCTGATAACTGACGGCGAGGAATTTTTAATAGCCAAAGGCGGCCGCGGCGGCAGGGGCAACTGGCATTTCCGCACATCCACAAGGCAGGCGCCGAGGTTCTATGAAAAAGGCGAACCGGCCGAGGAAAAAGACATAACCCTTGAGCTTAAGATACTCGCGGACATCGGCATCATAGGAGTGGCAAACGCCGGAAAGTCCACACTATTGTCGAAGATATCAAACGCGCACCCGAAGATTGCGGACTACCCCTTTACCACGCTGACGCCGGTATTGGGCATAGTAAAATACAGCGACACCGTGCACATGGTCGTGGCTGACATTCCAGGGCTCATAGAGGGCGCGCATACGGGCCGCGGGCTGGGTTTTGATTTTTTAAGGCACATAGAGAGGACCAGGCTTTACATACACGTGGTGGACGCCACGCAGGGCGACCCGTACGATAATTACGTCATGATAAACAAGGAACTCAAGGCCTACAATAAAAAACTGGTAAAAAGGCCGCAGGTCGTGGTCATAAACAAGTCCGAGCTTTTAACCGAGGCGGAAAAGAAAGCGGCAAAGGCGAAGTTCAAGAAGAAAAAGATAGACATGGACTTTATTTCGGCCAGGGAATCCATCGGGCTGGATAAAATGCTAAACAAAGTATATAATATTTACAAGGACCTCCCGCCGGTAGAGCCTGAGGCGCCCTCCGAGATGTTCGCCGAAAATGACGGCTTCAGCTTTGAGGAGATTGAGGACGGCATATTTGAGCTTAAGTCAAAGAAAGTGGAGAAGTACGTGGCCATGCTTGACTTCGAGGATAATTTTGAGACGCTGGAGTTTTTCAGGAAGTACTTAAAGCGCGAGGGCTTAAGCGACCTGTTCAAGCAAAAAGGCGTAAAGACCGGGGACCAGATAATAATCGGGGACGTGGAATTTACTTACGAGGAAGAGGATTAAATACAGTTCCAGAGCCCAAAGCCCAGAGCCCAGGGAAAATGGGAAAACTTGGGCTATGAGCTTTGGGCTATGACCTAACGGGGTATTTATGTACAAACGCATCGTAATTAAAGTCGGCTCAAATCTGCTCACTGACGACAAGGGGATAAAGAAGGCTTTTTTAAAATCCCTGGTAAGCCAGCTTTCTGCCCTTCATTCAAAATCAAAGGAAATAGTCCTGGTATCCTCCGGGGCCATATCGCTTGGCGTTAAAAAACTCGGGATGGGCTCCAAACCCACTGCTTTATCGGAAAAACAGGCTACAGCCGCGGTCGGACAGAATGTTTTAATGCAGGCTTATGAAACAGCCTTTTCCGGGAATTCCATAGCAGTGGCGCAGGTGCTGCTTGGCCATGACGACATAAAGAACAAATCCCGCAACGTAAACGCCAGGAACACATTAAACAAACTTCTGGAGTGGAAGGTCATACCCGTTATTAACGAGAATGATACGGTGGCAACCGACGAGATAAAGTTCGGGGATAATGACACCTTGGCGGGCATAGTGGGAAGCCTGGTATCCGCGGATGTGGTAATAATTCTCACGTCGGTTGACGGCATATATGACAAGAATCCCGATATGCATAAGGACGCTAAGATAATAAGCGATATATCCGACATACATGAAGCGATAAAGTCCATAGATACAGAGGGTAAAACCTCCATGGGCACAGGCGGCATGGTCACAAAGCTTGAAGTGGCCAGGAAACTCAACCTGCTCGGAATACCCCTTGTCATCGCCAACGGCCATAAAGAAGGCGTCATAGAGAACATAGTGGCCGGGAAAAAAGAAGGCACGCTGGTGCGGGAAAAGAACGTAAAGGTGGATTCCAGGAAGCGCTATATACTCATGTCCATGAAGGAAAAGGGAAAGATAAAAGTGGACGACGGAGCTAAAGCCGCGCTGCTTAATTCCGGCAAAAGCCTGCTGGCAGTGGGCGTCACAGGCGCGCACGGGGATTTTGTTTTCGGCGACGCGGTGGAAATCGTTGACGCGAAGGGCGTAAAGCTGGGCAAGGGCATCACAAATTATTCATCAAAGGACCTTGAGAGCATAAAAGGCAAGCGCAACACAGAGCTGAAAAAAGAGCTCGGGGACAGCTTTTATGAGGAAGTCATAAACCGGGATAATTTGTTTATTTATAAATAAATGTGGGACGTGGCAAGTGGTATGTGGTACGGGAATGCCTGCTGTTTCACATACCACGCGCCACATACCACACACCACGTTTCAGGAGCTCCACCCATGACCAACAAACAACTCATCGACATATTCAACGAACTCGCCGAACTGCTCGAACTCAAAAATGAAGACCATTTCAAGGTGCGCGCGTACCGCGAGCTCGCCCAGTTCCTGTCAGGTTACCCGAAAGAACTTTCGGACATTTACTCAAACGGCGGCAAAAAAGCCCTTATAGAGCTTCCGCATATCGGCGAGGGCATCGCAAAAAAAGTCGCCGAGCTGTGTGACACGGGGAAACTCGCCTACCTCGACGAACTCAAAGCGGGCCTGCCGGAAGGGGTTGCGAACTTCCTTAAGATCCCCGGCATGGGGCCAAAGACGGCCATGACCCTGGCGGATAAGTTCAACATAAAGACCGTTATAGAACTTGAGAATTTTTTGCGCGAAGGAAAATTAAGGGGCGTAAAGGGGTTCGGGGAAAAGACGGAAATTAAGCTCTTAAAAGGTCTGGACATGTACAAGAGGGGCGCCGAGCGCAGGATGCTCTCCGAAGCCTATCAGGCTGCCATGAAAATAACCGCAAGCCTGAAAGAACTGCCTTCCATAAAAAAAGTCGTGGTAGCCGGGAGCCTGCGCAGGATGCAGGAAACGGTGGGAGACATAGACATCCTGGCGGTATCGACAGACCCGCAAAAGGCCATGGAAGTTTTTTGTTCCATGGACGTGGTAAAGGACGTACTTGCCAAAGGGGAAACAAAATCAAGCATATTCACCAAATACGACGTCCAGGCTGACCTGCGTGTCATTAAACAGGAGAGCTACGGCGCTGCGCTGCAGTATTTTACAGGAAACAAGGAGCACAATGTGATGATAAGGGAGATAGCGGTAAAAAAAGGTTACAAGCTTAACGAGTACGGCCTCTACACGATAAAAGGCAATAAATTAACAGCAAACCTTACGGAAGAGGATATTTATAAAAAACTGGGGCTGCAGTACATACCGCCCGAGCTGCGTGTCGGAGGGGACGAGATAAAGGAGGCAAAGGCAAAGGCGATACCCGAACTGGTCGCTATAAAAGACATACGCGGGGACTTCCATGTCCACACAAACCATACCGACGGCATCAATACCCTGGAAGAGATGACAAAGGCGGCAAAAGATTTCGGCTACGAATATATGGCACTTACAAACCACTCCCAGTCGCTGAGCATTGCCAGAGGATTAAAGCCTGAAAGCGTCTTAAAGCTCATAAAGGAAGTAAAAACCGCCAATAAAAGGGAAAAAGGGGGGTTTACCGTTTTAATGGGCGGTGAAGTGGATATCCTGCCGGACGGGGACCTTGATTATCCTGATGACGTATTGAAGGAGCTGGACGTGGTCGTGGCTTCGGTTCACAGCCACTTTAAGATGGACAGGTCCGCCATGACAGCCAGGATAATGAAAGCCATGGAAAATAAATACGTAAATATCATAGGCCATGTCAGCGGCAGGCTCATCAACCAGCGGGACGGCTACGAGCTGGACTACGGACTCCTCCTGAAAAAAGCCGCGAAAACCGGCACCGCCATGGAAATAAACTCCCAGCCCGACAGGCTTGACTTAAGGGACATTTACGTTAAAGAAGCCGTGTCCCAGGGAATAAAACTTGCCATAAACACCGACGCCCACTCCACGGACCAGTTCGGGTTTATCGTGTACGGAGTGGGAACGGCAAGAAGGGGATGGGCGACGAAGGAAGATGTCGTTAACGCGTGGAGCCTTAAAAAAGTTGTGGAGTGGAGTAAGGTGAAGAGATAATTTTAGATTTTAAATTTTTGATTTTAGATTTAATGTGCGTGGTGCGCTTTTAATTATAAAGGGCAAAAGATCTGGCAGCCGCAACCTTCAGGTTGCGTAAAGTGGGATTTTTTGGATTTGTAGGGGCGATTCACGAATCGCCCAAAGGTCGGCCTTTTGTTTGGTTTTAATGATACTGTCGAAAAATCCAGATTTTTTATAGGTTTTCGACTCAGTCGTGCGATGTCTTTGCGAGGAGCGAGTTTCTCAGCGACGAAGCAATCTCTGTACTTTTGTGGAACCGCGAGTACTTAAAGGTTTATCAATGAAACTGAGATTGCTTCGTCGCCATGGACCAAAAACGGCTCCTCGCAATGACAATCTAATCAAGGACTTTTTCGACAGTATTTCAATTATAAATTAGAAATAAGAAATTGTCATTTAAGGCAATAAACCCTTTTAAATTCTTCCCCGTGCAGCAAAATCCTCACTTTTATCATTTTCTTCCCGTCCGCGGACTCTTCATAACTGTATCCGGCCACGCCTTCCCAGAGGTTTACCTGTTTTTCCACGGCAGGCGTTAAGGCGCCGTCCTCAAGGGAGTGCGTGGCAAGCACGTACGCGGAATCAAGGAGAAATTCGCGGGATATCGCCGCGGTGTACTGTTCAGCTTTTATTTTCTGGTAAATGCCGCAGGCAAAAATAAAAATGTTGTTTGATATGAGGAGTATCCCAAGAAAAAACATTATATTTTTTTTCATCAGAATACCGCCGGGCCGGCAACCTGCAGGTAAGACGCGCTGTTAATGTGCCTTATGGATGAAAAGCGCATGCCGCAGGATTTGTACATGAAGCCGAGCATCTGGCCGGTGGAGGTGAAGGAAAAATCATCCATCTTGCCGGTATAAAAAGTCATATGGGTCCTTGCGCTGCCTTCAGCAGGAGTAAGGGTGAACATAAGCAGCTTGTTGGAGTAAACTATGGTCGCGTGGTCGTCGAGGCCCGGCAACGGGGAAAGGTCATTGCCTATTGACGGTATGGCAAGGGCGCATGAAGCGGGCGTAATCTCCACGCCGTTATACGGGGCCAGGCCAACGCTTAAGCGGATGGCTGAATCCGCCTTTGATTTTATAAAAAGAAATTCGTTAAAGACCATAATTTTATAAAATATCAGCACCGCCGCGAGCTGCAGGGCTATAGAAAACGCAATCATAAGGGGAGGAAACAGTTTCTTTATTTTTTTCACTTACGTTCCCTCGCGTCAAGCAGCACTGTCATTTCCACGGATGAAAAGGGCGCAGCTGTTATTTTAACCGCGGCCTGCCTGACGGACATCCTGCCCCCGAAATAATCGCCGTAGAGCAGGCCGTGGAGTATGGGGTGGTCTGTTAAGATGATGTTTTCCTGGTATGCCGGAAGTTTGACGGGTTCATCCGATTTTGTGACAAGGAAAGGGATGGTTTTTAAAAATTCAAGCTGGTTCTGCGCCGCTGTGGCGGATAGCCGGGAGTAATATGAATCAGCGAGCAGATATAAACCGGATAAGCCGAAGAAAAATGAGACAGCCAGCGCCGTGTTTAAAAGCCCCGGCGTTTTTTTCATTTTCTGTTTTTCCCGAACCAGGAGCGCAGGTCATTTATGAATGTGGGGGAATATCCGATGTATATGAACTGTATGATGCCGGCTTTGTCCAGGATGATAACGGCGGGATAACCGCTGAACGAATAAAACTTCGGTATTGAATCAGCCAGGGCTTTATACCTTAAGCCGTCCGGAACGCCTTTTTCCTCTATGAGAGCGTGGCCCTGTTCCCGCTTAATGTTGAACCATTTGACCCCTTTGCGCGTTGTTATGCCCCCGAGCGCGGCCGGTATCATTTTTTCAAATTTATCGGATGAATAGCCGCTGTCAGTAAAGGAAAGGATGACTGTATTTGTTTGTATGAATGAGTTTAAGGCGTGGGTGGTTTCGCCCTGCATGCCAAGGATGAAATTTGCCGCGGGGGCTCCCGGGACGGCTGTTTCAGCTTTTTTATGTTTGAGTATGACAGTCACAACGATTATAGAAGCGGCGGCCAGTGCAACTATTACTACGGCGGCGCGGAAAAGGAATTTTTTCATCTATTTACCCACGCAAAAATTGCTGAAGATAGAGTCAAGTATGTCATCGGTGGCGACTTCTCCTATTATGGATCCCGCGTAATATGCCGCGGATTTAACGTGTTCTGAGACTATCTCAAGCCCGGCTTTACCGTCCATGGCCTTTAAAGCCGCGTTAAGCTCCATCCCGGATTTTTCCAGGGCAGCTTTATGCCGCATGCTCGATACCATTACTTCACCGGGGGCGTCAAGCCCCCTGGAACCGATTATAATACTTTTAACCCTGTTTGTTAAGTCATTTATTCCAAAGCCGGTTTTAGCGGAAACGCTGACTACCGGAGTTAAGCCCGCGTTTAAAACCTTGCGCGCCGATTCAGGGGTTACCATTGCGGGCATGTCGCATTTATTCAGGGCAATGACCGCGGGTTTAGCCGCGATTTCGGAATAGAGCTTTAAGTCTTCCCCGGTTAACGGGGAAGATGAGTCCAGCGCCAGTATGGCAATATCGCACTCATCCACTGCTTTGCGCGCGCGTTTTATGCCCTCGGCTTCCACAGGGTCCGATGAAGACCTGATGCCGGCAGTATCAATGAATTTAAAGCGGATGCCCTCTATCATTACAGCGGCTTCTATGGTGTCGCGCGTGGTGCCCGGGATATGAGTGACGATGGCGCGGTCCATGCCGGAAACCGCGTTTAGTATGCTTGACTTGCCGGCGTTGGGCCTTCCTGTAATTACGGCTTTCACGCCTTCCTTTAAGAGTATGCCTTTATCCGCGCTCTCTATGAGAAGGGATACTTTTTCCGCAGTCTTTTTTATGGCCGTTTTTACCGCTGCCGCGCCTGTCTCCGCGCCCTCCTGCTCAAAATCAAGGCCGGCTTCAATAAGGGAGAAGACTTTTATTATTTCAAGTTTTAAGGCTTCGACCGTATCTTTTTCACGGCCGAACAGCTGGTTTAAGGATATTTTGAGAGCTGCTTCGCCTTCCGCGTTTATGACATCCGTGACAGCCTCTGCCTGCGTTAAATCCATCTTGCCGTTTAAAAAGGCGCGTCGGGTAAAATCTCCGGGGCCTGCCTGGCAGGCGCCGTTTTTAATAAGCAGCGATAAAACCGATGAGAGTATCAGCGGGTTGCCGTGGCAGGAAAATTCCACAAGGTCCTCGCCCGTGTATGAGCGAGGGGCTTTGAATACAAGCGCGACAGCTTCGTCTATGGGGCCTCCGGGGCCCGTTATAGTCCCGAGCGCGGCCGATGAGTGGGGTATGGATGAAAAGTCTTTGTTGTTTTTAGGGAAGAAGACCTTTGATGATATTTCAAAAGCATCCGGGCCGGAGAGGCGTATTATGCCTATCGCGCTCCCCGCTGGGTAAGTGGCTATGGCTGCGATTGTTCCGGTTGTCTGTTTCATAGAAGGGAAGTGATGACCACCTTTTTATATGAACCTCTGCCAACGCTGAAGGTTTTTAAGCCCGTTATCTTTAATTCTTCGTGTATCATCTTGCGCTCGTATGACGGCAAAAATTCCGTAATAGCCTCAGGCGAGGAATCGGAAATATTATACGCCATGTTCTTAACCAACGATTTCAGGTAAACGGCGCGTTTTTCCCTGTAGGTATCCACGTCAATGACCACGGGGACGTGTTTCCTTAAATTTTTATCAAGCATGATGGAAAGCAGGTACTGCAGGGCCATGATGTTCTGCCCGTTCTTGCCGATTAAAAGCCCGTCCTTGCCGTCCGTGGATACCTTTAATACGGTCAGAGTACCGTCTTTTTTTTCGGTGATTTCAAAAGCCATGAACTTCATGAGGGATAAAAGTTTTGTGAGTATTTCTTTGGCGTATTGCACATCCTCATCCAGCGCGCCCGCGGGCGGAAGGGGATTCTCGCGGAGGGTCTTTTTAAGCATTTCCACCGTGTATTCTTTCTTGTCTGTGAAGACCTTTTCGCTGATTAAGTTGGCAGAAATGGATTCAAGGCCTATGGAGTTCTCTTCCAAAAATTCCTTAACCGCTTGTGAGACGGTAGGAGCTGTGATACGGACGGTGTTCATAAAACCCCCAAAGATAATTTTAAATTTTCAATTTTGAATTTTCAATTAAAGGCTGACGGCACGGTGTTAATTGAAAATTCAAAATATAAAATTGAAAATTTATTTACTTTTATTAACCAGCAGCTGCTGCGCGATGCCCAGCACGTTGGAGATGGACCAGTAAAGCATGAGGCCCGCGGGCCAGGAAAAGGACATCCAGGTCAGCATTAAGGGCATGCCGTATAAAAGCATCTTCTGCGACATTTCCGAATCAGCGCCCATGGACGGCGTCTGGGCCGACATTTTCTGCTGTATGAGCATGGTCACGCCCATGAAAATCGGCAGCACATAAAACGGGTCAGGCATGGAAAGGTCTGTCCACCACAGCGCGAAAGCCGCGCCTTTTAACTCGACCATGTTTATTAAAGCCGCGTAAAGGGCTATGAAGATCGGTATCTGCAGGAGCAGGGGGAGGCAGCCTCCGAATGGGTTAATCTTGTACTCCTGGTAAAGCTTCATCATTTCCTCGTTCATCTTTTGCGAGTCGTCCTTGTATATTTTCTTCAGCGTCTCAAGGCGCGGTTTTATGATGTTCATCTTTGACTGCGTGTCCTTCATGTGCTTGAAGCTGCTCTGTGAAGGGATCCACAGCAGGAGCCTGATGATTACGGTGATTAAGAGTATCGCAAGGCCCCAGTTCTTTGTAAGGTTGTACATGAAATCAAGGGCGTAGAACATCCAGATGCCCATGAACCTTATGCCGCCCAAGTCAACGGCCCTTTCCATTCCGGCTGTTTTCATCCTTTTGTATTCCGCGGCGCCCAGGTATGAAGAAACCGATATGACTTCGTCCGCCGATGAATTGACAAGTATGTCGCGGAGGGTAAGAGTCATATACGCGAAGCCGCCTTTTGCCTGCTTTACAGCCACGCTTTTTATGTCCTCCCTTTTTGCCGGGTTGAGCGTAGCGACAAAGTAAAGGTCCTTCATGGCAATCCAGTCAGGCACGACATCAAGTATGGAAATCTTGGTTTCTTTTGTCTTAATGTCCACATTTATGGACTTTAAGTCTTTTCCGTTGAGATATTCGATCTTATTATAAGCCGGGCCTATGCCTGTTTTAACTTTAGCAAGTTCCTCGGGCAGGTAATGTATGTTCGGCCCCCACGTATACTGCATGTCCTTAAATGCGTAAGGAGCCCCCGACCTGTTTGAAAAGGTGAGCGTAGTATCCAGGGTATATGAATTGTCGGCAAGGGCAAAAGTTTTCATTATTTTAACACCGGGTTTTATCTGCCTTGAAAACGTGATGGAACCCTGGGACTGCTGCGATAATGTCCACTCTGCCTGGCCGCTTAAGGAGTCGGATGAGAGCGCGAAGTATGAATAGGAAGCCTTGCCGGGTATGAGCTCGAGCATGCCCTTCCTGTCTTTCGCGTCGGAGTACTTTTTTAACAGCGCGCTTTTTATTGTCCCGCCGATGGTTGAGAAAGTATACTCGGCAAGGGAGTTTTCAAGCTTATATGTTTTTTCTGAAGCGGCTGATATCTTTGCCGGCACCATGGCCTCTTTTTCGCCGGTAATCGCCGGCTCTGCGGACTGCGCCTTTGACACTGTGCCCGCACCGGCTTTGCCGGTTGAAGCGGCCGGCTGCTGTACCGCCGCGGCCGGTTTGGGGCCGTAAAAATAATTAAATCCAAAAAGCACTATCCCCGAGATGAGGACAAAAGTTATAAGCTTGCCTGAATCGTTTCCCATAGTAAAACCTCCAGAAGAAGTTCGAAGTTCAGAGTTCGAAGTTCGAAGTTTGTTTTTTTCCAAATACAAGTTCCGGTTCCGGACATGTTTTTGTTATTTGCCGGGTTTCTTGTTCTTTGTTGAACTTCGAACCCCGAACACATAACTTCGAACAGTTATTTCAGCGTATCAACCCCGCCCTTACTCCACGGGCCGCAGCGGGCCAGCCTTTTTATCGCGAGCCATCCGCCTTTTAAGGCACCGTACTTGTCTATGGCCTGCCTGCCGTATTCCGAGCACGTCGGCGTGAACCTGCACGAGGCCGGAAGGTAAGGCGATATGGCGGCCTTATAAAAATCTATAAGGGCGATAAGCAGTTTTTTCATTTTGCGGCCTTCTTAAGGGCCCCTTCAAAGAGCGGCTCAAGCCTGGCTTCTATGTCGGCAAAAGTTTTAAGCGACGGCATGGAGCGCCTGGGCATGATAAGCGTGTCGAAGCCGGCAAGTTTTGCCTTGTGTTTGTGATAGCACGCCCTCATCCACCGTTTGTACATGTTGCGGTTAACGCTAAGCTTTACGGATTTCTTGGCTACATTGGCTGTATATAGGTTATTTTTTTTTCTCTCTGATTTCATGACATAAACGGAAAAATACTCATTGCCGTCTTTTATGCCGTTATTAAGTATGGATTTTATGTCCCCGGCTTTGGGGTTGGCTTTTCTAATATTAATACTCCCTTATAACTTAAAGTTTAAAGCTGAAAACTGAAAGCTGAAGCGTTACACCGTGGTTACCGGCAAAAGCTTCAGCTTTCAACTTTAAGTTTTCAGTTTTAAATTAGACCTGTGTCAGCCTTTTGCGGCCTTTTCTGCGCCTGGCGGAAAGCACTCTTCTGCCGTTCTTTGACGCGCTGCGCTTTAAAAAGCCGTGTTTCCTTTTCCTGCGTTTCTTATGGGGCTGAAATGTCCTTTTTGGCATTGTTTTTCTCCGTTATATATAGAATATGTGGTTTTTCATTGAAAACCGTTAGAATTATAAAGGAATAAGGGGGATGTGTCAAGGGGGGATTTAAAGGATTGTGATTAGCGGGTGGTGGGTAGTGAACAGGGGGAAGCAGGCAGGGTATGCCTCAAAATAGACTATTTTACTGTACTGTGTTAGAATAATTAGGTCAGGCCGCATTATCATAACGGCCGGATGGATGAAAAAGGGGGGTATTTGAAAAAAACCGCTGTAATATTCTGCGCTGTCTGCGCCTGGGCGCTGTTATCCGGATGCCCGAGGGAAACATATAAATACTCCAGCTATAATATCATGGGCAATGATATTAGCGTAACTGACGCTGAAAACTTTCAGTTCAATATATATAAAAAATCCAGGAAGAACATTGAAAGCGGCCTCATAAAGACGGAGATCGTGGTTGAATTTGTGTACAGATCTGAAGCCTGGCTGGATATAGACAGGCCGAATAAAATGATAGTTCAGGCTGACGGGTCAAAGATATATTGTGACACCTATCCGGGGAGGCCGGTGGAAAAGGATGAGTTCTGGTGTGAAAAAACTGAAAAAGTGGATTTTTTGACATGCTACGATGACATTAAAATGATAGAAAATTCGAAAGATGTGTATGTGCTGATAAAAGGAAAGGAAAGGGATTTAAAGGTCGCACTGGGAAAGGATGATATAGATAAATTCAGGGACTTTGCGGATAAAAATGTTTTCAAGGAAAACGAATCAAAAGAGGATTATGAGGATTAGATGTTTTGTTTCATAAAACGGGTGGAAAGGTGAAAAGATGAAGATTATTGGAAAAGCAGCAGTTATAGAGGCCCTCGGAAAACCCCAAAAAAAGATAGAGGAATTTATCGGTTTAATGAATTCAAAAACAAAGGCTGCAAGCGTTGCCCGCATGAAAAGCCCGAAAGGCTGGTCAGAGCCTGGCCAGACCCCGGAGTTTGACGAGTATTCGGTGGTATTAAAGGGGAGCCTGCGTGTTAAGACAAAAACAAAAACCACGGACCTGAAAGCGGGGCAGGCAGTCATAATGCCCAAAGGAACATGGGTGCAGTACTCCACGCCCAAAGGCGCGGAATATATTTCCGTGTGCATCCCGGCGTTCTCACCGGATAAGGCCAACAGGGATATTTAATTACCAATAAAATATGGACAAAATACCACTGTTTTCGTATCTTTTAGCGGAACTTTTTACCCTGTCCGGGCGTCTAATAGTTGAGAAGGGAAAGAGATAAAGGAAAAGACTTAAAAGACGCAATTATGACAAATCCGGCGGGCTTTCCCCCCTCCCAAACCCCTTATATCTGCCCGCCGGATTTCTATATTAGAAATCATTACAACCACAAAGAAATCCGCGGTTGATGGAAAAACCTCCAGTATGGCATCAGCCAAACCCCTTACGCGAAGTGCGAGCTTCAGGCGAGCACATTATAATCAATGGCTTATCCACCTCTCGCGCGTCTTATCGAGCTGCCCGCCGGATTTCTATATTTATTTCCACGGTCGCTCTTCATCCCTTCTTCCTCCTAAACCCTTACTCCTTACCCTTGTAAGGTAGCTTTGTTTTTAAAAACAAGGGTGAGGAGGAGGGGTTTAGGAGGAAGGGGCGGCCCTGTAGGGGCCGCCCCATGTGGCGGCCCGTGAGATGGCCTTGTCATAAATTTGACTTTGCCTGTTTTCACGGCTATAATCTTTAAGTCATCTAAATTTACACCGGAAAGGGGGTGAAAAACATGAAAAAAATAATGATCATTGCACTGTCATTGGCATTTGCTGCTTCACTGGCATACGCTGCTGAAGCGCCGGTAAAAGCCATGGAACTCGAAGGCACCATCATTGACAACCAGTGCGCTACGGCTAACAAGGCTAATCTCCCGGAATTCATCAAAACTCATCCTAAATCATGCGCCTTAATGCCCAATTGCGCCGCGAGCGGCTATTCCTTATACATGCCGGACGGTTCCTTAAAGGCCTTTGACAAGGCAAGCAACGCGAAGATCGAGAAGTTCCTTAAGACAAAAGCAGGCAAGCTTGAGGTAAATGTAAAAGTAAAGGAAACAGGAAGCGAACTCAACCTGGTTTCCATCAAGAACATGAAAAAGGCAATGCCCGAAAAGAAAGCTGCGCCGGAAAAGCAAAAGTAAAAAAGTAGAAGCGTCTGTCCAATAAAGCGGCGGGTAATACCGCCGCTTTATTTTTTTGGAGCAACAGCGTCACGCCTTCCGATATTGTCAAGAATTGTGTGTAAATTGTTTTGTTCTTTTTTCCCTCTCCCCTTGGGAGAGGGTAGGGTGAGGGGAATAAGACAATTGGTTTCACCTCACCCCAGCCCCTCTCCTAAGAGGAGAGGGGGGAGCAGTGATAGAAGAAAATTAACACGTTTAATATAAGCAAATATGAATTTACACACAATTATATACAATAACACGCCTAAAAAGTGTAAGATGAAAAACCCCACATAGAAAAAGAAAAAGTCCCAACAGAACAACTGATGGTATTATGTAAGTGCGACCAAACATAAACCAAAGGAGCTGGACTGATGGGACAAGTAAATAGTACCACAAGAACGTATTTAAGGGAAAGCGAAAGATACAAGATTGAGGCTTTACGGCAGAAGAAATTAACAGGTCGCGAGATAGGCCGTTTGTTGGGTAGAAATCACAGGACGATAAACAGAGAGATAAAAAGAGGCACGATTGAGCTGTTGAATAGTGATTTAACAACCCGGAAGGTATATAAAGCGCACATAGGCCAGGAAATACATGATGAAAAGTCAAAGCACAAAGGACCAGGATTAAAGATAGGCAGCGACCACAAACTGGCTGAATACATAGAACTAACCATAAAGAAAGACCGATACTCTCCGGCCGCGGTTGCAGCAACAATCAAGAACAAAGAACAGAAATTTACTGTGACTTTAAGTGCAAAAACCATTTATAACTATATAGGCAAAGAAGTTTTTTATGGCATAAGCAATGAGGATTTATGGATGAAACGCAAAAGGAAAAACAAGAACAAAAGAGTGCGTGTTTTCGATAAGAACAGACTTTGCAAGAGCATAGAAGACAGACCAAAAGAGGCCAATGAAAGATCTGAATACGGTCACTGGGAAATCGATTGCGTCAAAGGAAAGCAAGGGGATAAAAAATGTTTGTTGACGTTGAGTGAAAGGAAGACAAGAAAGGAAATAATTGAGAAAATGAAGTCAGCCTCAAATGAAGAAGTCGACAGAGTTCTGACGAAGTTGGAACAGAAATACAAAGAAAATTTTAAGGATATTTTTAAGAGTATCACGGCAGATAATGGCTCGGAGTTCTTGAACTGGGAGTTTTTAGAAGCCAGCAAAGTATTTAATGGACAAAAAAGGACAAATATATATTTTGCTCACCCTTATTGTTCCTGTGAAAGAGGTACAAACGAGAACTCAAACAGGATGATAAGACGGTTTATACCCAAGGGAACCAGCATAGGCCCTATAAGCAATAAGGAAATCAAGAAAATAGAGACATGGATGAACAATTACCCCAGAAAGGTAATTGGATACGAAACTGCGACACAAATGACAAATCAAATCTTTACAAGAAAAATGCCTCAGTTGGTTGGGGTGGGGTTTTAATTGTTGCAACTTACGATACAATAACACGCCTTCCGCGGCCATTGACGTCCCCAAACGCAGGCTGTATAATTACCTGTATTAAATCTGACCTTACGGAGGCTTTATGGACAACGCGATGATGCTTTTTGGATACCTTGTCATAGCCCTTATCGGGTTTGTCGTGCCCGTGCTGGGGCTGCTTCTTTCCATTTACCAGGGCGGCATAGACAAGCTGAAAATAAAGTACGAGAACCAGAAGGCCGAGTCTGAGAAGGCCAAGCAGGATTTTTTAAGCGGCGTTATCAGCGGCAACGTCCTGCATAAGGGGGATTTAAAGCAGATTAAGGCGCAGTTAAGGGAAATGGAAAAGGCGGAGCTGAAGATTAAAAAAGAAGTAAACTTTAAACTTGAATTCCTCGATATTAAGACCGCGGCGGTGCGGTTTGCCGGGCCCATGATGGCTTCAATGCTCGCGGTCATGCTTTATTACATACTTCCCGGTGCGTGGAAGGCGGCGGCTATAACTTCAAGCATAGTGCTTTTCGCCTATTCTGTTTTCATACTTGTAAAATTGCTGGACGTGGTCGTGGAAATGACCCGCCTGGCTGACAGGGAATCAAAGGACATGAACGCCAGGCTTATAGAAGCGTTAGCCGAAGGGCCCGAACACTCCGGCGGCATGGACCTTAAAGTGTCGATTAACGGAAAAAAACCGGGTGAAATGTTGTCAATGTCAGTCGGTGAAAAAAGGGAGTTCAAGCTTGAAATGGAAAACCCCGGCCGGACTATCGCCAGGAATGCGGCGCTAACGGTTACCGTACCTGAGGGTTTTGAAGTGGAACACAAGCCTTATTACTCGGTTACCAGGAACGGCGCCGGTTATGGCGTCATGTATACCGCGGATTTTATACACCCGGGCACATCATTCCTTTGCGGGCCGCTTGTAATAAAAGCCCTGAAGGAACGCAAAGACGAAGTGACCTGCATGATAAACGCGGACAACCACGCTAAAGAAGCGTCTTATAAATACACTATCAACGCCTCGCGCTCGCTTGAGGATATGATTGAAAAGGCTTTAGGTATAGAATAAGCCGATTTACGATTTTCAATTTTCTATTTTCAATTGAAGACAAAAAAACATGCCATGTGGTATAATACCCGCGTAGTTCAAAAACAAACCTGGTCAAATCAGGAATCAATCCTATAAAGGACAGCAAATGGCCGTTAAGTCAAATATGGAATGCAGGGATTCAGAGCTTCGGATGTCGTGCGTTAACGCCATGCATGTGGCAAATTATTTCATAAAAAAGAAAAGGGTGCCGGTGGAGCAAATTTTGGCCGGCCTTGATTTTAATATGGACTACCTTAAAAACGGCGCAAACTGGCTTAATAACAAGCAGACTTTCCGGCTTTATTACAACTGTCAGCGGTCGGTTCCGGGTTTTACCCACCATGACTGGAAAACAGTCGGGGAGGAAGTCTATGGAAAAGGCGCGCCTGGATTTTATAAGGTAATATTTAAACTGATGCCCATGGACATGCTTTTTAAGAGCCTGCCGAAGTACCTTCCCAACATGGCAAAATGGTGCGGTTATGAGATTATAAGCCGGAGGAAAGGCGAGATCATATATAAAAGTGAGGCCTTTAACCGTGAATCCAGGGACGCGTATTCCGTAGGCGGCGAGTGCAATTACCACACGGGAGTCATCACTTCCATGCCGAGGTTAAAGGATGACTACGATTACGTATGCAATGTAAAACATGATATATGCTCCATGCCGCTGGATGTGATAGCGGAAGGCTGTTACGGGATGAAGCCTGAAGAGTATTTCTATGACTCGGCCGGCTTTCACATGAAAGGAAATCTTATCGCGCGCTGGGTGAAGTTAAAACCCATGATAGAAAATGAAAATTATTTCGGCAGGATACACGACCTGTGCCCCGAAGCGGAGTCAAACGCCCTTGCTGTGGTAAAAAATTACAGGTCCGGCGACAATACCATTTTCCATGAGGGCGAAATATATAACGCGCCTTACTGCGTCTTCCGCGTATCCTATAAGAAACGTTTCTATATCGGCGAGAAGATGTCAAACAGGCAGATGGTGGTCTTCCTTGAAAAGCACCTGCAGATGACCGAGGACAAATTCAGGGACGCGGTTAATTCCAAGAACGAACTTGAAAAGTCCCTTGAGGAAGTCACAAAGAGGGATGACATAATCAAAATATATATGCGCAACGCCATCCTTGATGAGATATACGCCGGCGGAAACCCGCTGGAATTCTCGCCGAAGCGCAAAAGCGTGGCCATACTTTTTTCCGACATCAGGGATTTCGCCTCCATAACAGAGGAGCTCGACCCCATCGCCCTTACCAGGTTCCTGAATTCCTATTTTTATAAGATGAGCGGCCCGATTACGGATAATTCGGGCGAGATAGACAAGTACATAGGCGACGCCATCATGGCGGTATTTCCCGAGCCTTCAGACGCGGTAAGGGCGGCCATAGAGATGAACAGGCTCCTTAAGGAAGAGGGGAGCAGCCTTCTGCCTGGCATGGGCTTTGAATTTCGCATGGGCATAGGGATAAACTATGACGAGGTCGTGGAAGGAAATATCGGCACCGCTGACACAAAGATGGACCGCACTATTATCGGCGACGGGGTGAACCTTGCCTCCAGGCTTGAGTCGCTCACCAAGTATTACCATTCAGACATAATAATATCGGATATCATGAGGGAGGAGCTTGATTCCTCTTTTGAACTCCGCTATCTGGACCTTATCACGGTAAAGGGAAAACAAAGGCCCGTGGAAATATATGAGGTCTTAAACGGGCAGGACCCGGCGGTTGTTGATTTTAAGAAGGCCACCATGAAGGAATACAAGAGCGCGGTAAGGCTCTATAAAGCCGGTGATTTTCCAAAGGCCCTGAAAGCCTTCATGTCGCTAAATGCCGAGCTCGACACGTGCAGAAAAAAAGACAGGAACTGCCATGACCCTATTTTCGACATATACATACAGCGGCTTGTCGAACTGATAAAGCTTGCCGAAGACAGGGGCTTCATGGCCAACTGGCACGGGGTTTTTAAACACGGGGAGAAATAGAATAATTACCAATTACTAATGACAAATAATGGATAAGGCAGGGACAAATGAAGATCATAAAAATTTTTGCGAATACTCTCACAGTGATGCTCGCGCTTGTCATTATGTGGCTTTGTTTTGACCTGGTTATTGCCGCCCAGAATACCCCTAAAATAGTGGCGGAGGCCATGGCGAAGAACAAAATGGCCCTTGAGATCACGGATTTTTCACAGTACAGGATCGACGCGCTGCTTAAGGTGGAGGACCCGGCATTTTATAAACACAGGGGCGTGGACTTTAAGACGCCGGGCGCGGGAATAACGACCATATCGCAGGGGCTGGTAAAGCTGCTTTATTTCAAGAAATTTCAGCCGGGTTTCGCGAAGGTCAGGCAGACCCTGATTGCCAGATACGCATTTAACGCGTTAACCCCGAAAGATACGCAGCTTAAACTCTTCATCAACATGGTCTACCTGGGCAACCCTTATGGCACGCCAGTATACGGTTTTGAAGACGCGGCAAAAACATATTTTAAAAAGGATTTTAAAAGCATAACCGACGACCAGTACCTGTCGCTTCTGGCAATGGTAATATCACCGGCCGCTTTTTCCCCGGTCAAAAACCCTGAGGGCAACGCCGAGAGGGTCAGAAGGATAAAGCTGCTCTTATCCGGGGAATATAAGCCGAAGGCAAACATGGACGTATACTACGGAAAACTTACACAAAAAGAGCTGGAACTGGGCATCCCGACGGCGTCTTATTATGAAGGGCTGTATAAGTAAAAGATTGTTTTACCTTGCCCATGGCTTATCATCGATTGAAAAAAACCTCCGGTTGTAATATAATAATGGCAGTTAAGGGACTGATTAAAGATACCGTATATTATCTGAGGCAGGTGGCATATCCATGAACAAAATACAATTAGGGCTTTTATGGCTTGCGGCAGCGGCGTTAAGCGTTTATTTGTTTATCAAAGGCGGAGAGACCAATATCGCGGCAGGCGCCGGGGTTATGGCGCTTATGGGGTTCATCACATGGCAGACGCTGCGCAGGCCCAATGTAAGCCATGAACACACGGGTTTTGCCCACGCTCAGCAGCAGGCAGCGGCTGATTTGAGCAACGCGGCGCATCCGTCAGTGGCAATTCCCGGAATGGGCAAAAAATCCATTGTGTATAAAAAGGATTTCCTTGAGTATAAGGGAAAATCATATTATTACAAGAATATCCAGGGTGTGCTTTACATAACCACCAGCTTATCCGTCCACGGAATACCCTCCAGCCAGTCGTATATTTTCGGGATAAACGGCACTGAAGGGAAGTTTACCGTAAGTTTTGCATCCGCTTTTTACATCGGCAACGACAAGATGAAGGAAATATACGTAAAACTCATTGAAATGTCGAAGATATACATAGAACCGCATATCATATCCGGCATGGTAAGGGAAATATTTTCCAACGGCAGGCCGGTAAAGATAGGGCCTGTGGAATTTACAAAAGACGGCTACTCCAGAAAAAAGCTGTTCGGCGGCATTGAGGAAGTAAAGTGGGCGGACAGGGTTTACATACCGCAGTATGCCGACGGGCTGGTATATGTTTACAAGGATAATGACGGAAACTCAAAGACGTTCACCACGATATCCATGCAGAAGGAAAACGCGGTAGTCCTGCCGGAGCTGGTGCAGGCGTGCTATGACAAGTACCACGGGATAAACAGGGAAGTGCCGGCGCAATGAAAAAAGCATTACTAATATTCGCGGCAATTATGCTGCCTCTGGCTGTTTTGGCTGAAGCTGGTATTTACATCACCGGAGATATGGGGTATGGCGCGGTATTAAACGCAGTAAACACCGGGTATACGGCGGGAAAAATGCGGGGAAGCCTGGAGTTTTCAATTACAGCAGGGCCGGTGAATGCCGGCATAAAAATAAGCCCGGCGTATTACACGCTGATTACCCCGGATTATAATTATTATAATTTCATTTTGCCTGTCCTGGCTGTGGCGGAGCTGCCCGTGACGGCGGATGAAAAATGGGGTGTATCCATAGGGTTTGGCATCGGCCCGGCCTATATAAAAGCGACAAAAAATTATGCAGGCTTGTTCGATATGGTGCTGATACCGGCAGCTTATGACGGCATGGGCATGCAGGCCGAGCTGGCAATGAGGTATTATAAAATAATGGACGAAAGATTTACTTTTCTCGCAGGAGTCACCTGCGAATGGCTTTACGCGGATAAGGTAAAGGCATACGACCTCGGGATTGTGGAATCCACGGGCGGTTTTCTGAGATATAATGACCGTTCTTTAATATTCACACTTGCATTCAAATACGGTTTTTAAAAGGCGGATAATATGAAAAAAATAATTATGGCTGTTGTGTTGTTGTTACTTGCAGGTTTTGCGTACGCGGATGACATGAGCGACGCGCTGGGAATTACCACAACACCGGTTGCGGCGGCATCGCCCATCAGCGCCGAGTCCGTGAGCAAAGGCCTTTCCTCAGCCTCGCTCATCTGGGCGCTCATTTTTAATTCGGTCGGGGTATTTGCCTTTATCCTGGGAAAAAACAAGTCGAACGCCGCCTACATAGTGATAGGCGTGCTGCTAGAAGTGTACCCGTATATAGTCCAGGATACGATGTGGATAATAATAATCGGCGCGGTTTTAACGGCGGGGTTGTACTTTTTTAAGAGAAACGTGTAAGGCGGATTTCTAATTTCTGATTTATAATTTCTAATTATCGGAATAAAACAAAAAAGACGCGGTTGATTCCGCGTCTTTTTGTTTTATTTATGTCCCCAATTATAAATCAGGAATAAGAAATCAGAAATTAGTTTATTACCTTTTCCACTTGTTTATGCGCCCGCTCCTGCCCCTGGAGCTTGAAAAGACAAGGCTTGAGCTTCTTGACGGGAGCAGGCCCGAACCCGCAAATGTTTCTGTCTTCACGTTCGGGTGGGTGGATACCGGTATGGTCGACCTTATTATTTTTTCAATGGACTTTACTTCGCTTGCCTGGTCAGGCGTGGCAATGGATATCGCGTGGCCTTTTCTGCCGGCCCTTCCTGTCCTGCCTATCCTGTGGACATAATTTGAAGGGTCATCAGGCAGGTCGTAATTAATAACGAGTTCTATGCCGTCCACGTCTATGCCGCGGGCAGCTATGTCAGTGGCCACGAGGACCCTGAACTTTCCTGATTTAAATCCCTGCAATGCTTCCTTGCGCTGGCCCATGGAGCGGTCAGAGTGAATTTCGGTGGCCGAAAGGTTTAAGTTCCTTAAACTGCGGGTGACTTTTGCCGCGCCCCTTTTAGTCCTGGTAAACAGGAGAACAGAGCCGGTGTATTGTTTGAGGATTTCCTGGAGTATGACAGTCTTTAAGTCGCCGCGCACAACGTATATTTCCTGCGAAACAAGCTCGGCAGCCGTGCCCTGAGGCGCGATCTCCGTGCGTACCGGAAGCTTCATGTGCTGCGCCGCTATCCTTACTATGTCTCCGGGCATGGTAGCGGAGAAAAGCATGGTCTGCCTTTCCTTGGGTACTGCCCTGAGTATGGTGTTAATCTGCGGCAAAAATCCCATGTCAAGCATGCGGTCAGCCTCGTCAAGGACAAGTATGCGCACAGTGTCAAGCTTTATGGTGCGCCTTTCCATGTGGTCGATGAGCCTGCCCGGAGTCGCTATGATTATCCTGGGATTCTGCCTTAAGGTATGTATCTGTTTTGCCATGTTGTCGCCGCCCATTAAAAGGACTGTCTTGATTTTAAAGGCGGGGGCGAGCTTCATCATGGTTTCATTAACCTGCATGGCAAGCTCCCTGGTGGGGACAACGATGAGGCCGTGGTCATTTGACTGGGCCAGGCGCTGTACCATGGGAATGCCGAACGCAAGGGTCTTTCCCGTGCCTGTCTGGGCTATGCCGATAACGTCTTTGCCCTCAACAGCTACGGGTATGGCCTTCTGCTGAATGGGTGTGGGTATTGTAAACTCGAGTTTTGCGATGATGTCAAGAATACCCGGTGCGATCCCTAAACCTGAAAAATTTTCATTGTTTTCATTTGTCATGGTTATATATTAGCACGTTTAAACGAAAAAATCCAATTAAATGTTCATATATTCTGATATAATTATTACGGGTTTTTTAGTGAGGGACACACTATATTTGTCGTCATTGCGAGGAACCGTTTTTGTATTATGGTGACGAAGCAATCTCGTTTGAATCCTTAAAACAGCAAGATTGCTTCGTCGCGGAAGGTCCCGCTCCTCGCAATGACAATCCGTGGTTAATAATGGAGGGTTCATGTACAAAAAAGCGGTATTTTACGTCATGTCAGGCACGGGAAACTCATACCGGGCGTCCATCTGGGCCGAAGAAACGGCAAAAAGCAGGGGAATAGAGGCTGTTTCCATGCCCATTGAAAACGCCGACCCAAAAAGGGAAATATCGCCTGATACGCTGCTGGGAATGTTTTTGCCCACCCACGGCTTTACCGCGCCGTGGGGCATGATAAGGTTTGCGCTAAAAATGCCGAAGGCAAAGGGGACGCATGTCCTGATTTCCGCTTGCAGGGCAGGGTGGCTTTTAGGGCCGTGGTATTTGCCGGGGCTGGAAGGCACCGCCGCCGTTATAATAGGGCTCATACTCGCGCTTAAAGGCTACGACATCCGCGCCACCATGGGCCTTGACATGCCAAGCAACTGGCTGGTAATTCACTGGGGATTGACCAGAAAGCATACTGACTGGTTTGAGGAAAGGTCGAGGATTAAGACGCAGAAGCTGGTAGGCGACGTGATTGAAGGCAGGAAAAAATATTTGGGGCTTGTCTTTGTGCTCTTCGGCATCATTTTGGCGCCGCTAAGCCTTGGTTATATATTAATAGGAAGGCTCTTTTTATCAAAGGTAATGTTCGCTGACCACAGGTGCAACTCATGCGGCTTGTGCGCCAAGTTCTGCCCCTTTGCCGCCATTAAGATGCTGGGGAAAAACAATCCAACACCTTACTGGACATATAAGTGCGAATCGTGCGAGCGCTGCATAGCTTACTGCCCGCAGAAAGCCATACAGGGCGCCTATTTGTTCGTGGTGCCGCTGTGGATATTTTTATTCGGAGCGGCGGGAACCATACTGCAGCCCTATTCCTATAAACTGGCGGAAACAATCCATATGAACGGGGAAGTGGTTTTCAATATTATATGGTACGCTTTTGACCTTGCCGCGGTATTCCTGACCTACCCCATACTCTTCTGGATGAGCAGGGTTCCGTTATTCAGCAGGCTCTTTTATTTCACCACGCCGACGGCTGTTTACAGAAGGTATAATGAACCTGCCACGCGGTTAAATGACCTCAAGTAGAATTACTAATTACAAATAAAGGAATAGCCGGGCTTTAGCCCGGCTATTCCTTTATTTGTAATTAGTAATTAGTTCTATTCCGCCAGCCAGTCCTTTGCCTTTTCCAGGCTGTCAAATGATTTTGCCTGTCTTTCGGCCTGGGTGAACATAAGGTAGCCTTTTAAAAGCACTCCCTTTAGGCTGGTGATGCCGTAGAAAGCGTCCTTATAGCATTTTGATACGTTCTTTTTGCCGAGCTGTTTTGATTTTTCAAAAAATTCGGGCGATGTCACGGCGTTCTCGAAGTTCATCAGGTGCCTGACATTATTGCCGTAAAGCTGGTACATCCTGTCGGATTCCAGGGCTATTTTCATCATCTCTTCCGCTACCCTTATGTTTGAAAAATCCGTGTAAAGTATTTTCTTGCCTTTATGTTCGATGATGCTTACCGGCATTTTAGGACTCCTTTAAAATTCAGAATCAAACTGGTATCATTATAATGCATGAAACCGTGATTTTCAAGTAAAAATAAAAACGCTTTTTGTTGGCATATAGGCTTGATTAAAGGCGGGTATAAATATAAAATACCTTAGGACCAATTCAGGGCTATCCCCATCCTGGCCTTCCCCTTGGAAAGGGGAAGGTAAAGGTGACCCCGGCATGGCCGGGGGATTAATTATTGATGAGGAGAATAACATGAAATTACAGGGTTTGAATATTGGCGGATATTTTTCACAGGTTAAGGATGACGTATTCACGGATAAGCACCTGGATGCCTTTATTACGGACGCGGATTTAAAGCAGATAAAAAAATGGGGGTTTAACAGCGTCAGGCTGCCCGTGGATAATTTCTTTTTTGAAACAGAGCCCTATAAATACGACGAATCCAGGTTAAAGCGCATTGATAACTTCTTGTCCGCCGCGGAAAAGGCGGGGCTTTATACGGTTTTAGACCTTCATAAGGCGCCGGGCCATTCCTTTGATTTTAAGGAGCGCTTCGGCAACAACATCTGGGATAAAAAGTCCGAGAGCAGGAAAAGGTTTTTGGCCATATGGGAAATGTTCGCGAAAAGGTACGCTTCGAGGGAAAAATTTGCCCATGAGCTTTTAAACGAACCTGTGGCGCCGGAGCCGGGGGACTGCAATGACCTTTACGACGAGGCCATTGAGGTGATAAGGACCAGGGATAAGCAGCACAGCATAATACTGGAATCAAATCTCTGGGGCACGTGCGAGAATTTTGCCGGGCTCAAAAAATTTGACGATAATAAAATCATATACAGTTTCCATTTTTACGAGCCGGTATTAATTACGCACCAGTTCGCGCCATGGATGTCATATGTCATGCATAATATTTATAAGAAAGCAGTTGCCTACCCGGGCAGGCCCGAGGGTTTGGCCGGAGTAATTGAGGAGATAGCAAAAAAGGACGATAAGATGGCGGAGTCGCTCCGGGAAAACGACAAGTACTGGGACATAAACGAGCTTGAGAAGCGCATAAAGCCGGTGCTGGACTTCAAGGCAAAATACAACGTGCCCGTGTACTGCGGCGAGTTCGGGGCTGTGGTGCTTGCGGATAAAAAAGCCAGGGTTAACTGGCTTTCCGACTTCATGGCCCTTGTTAAAAAATATGACATATCCTTCGCGTACTGGAGCTATAAAAATATGGACTTCGGTGTAATAGATGTGACCGAGCAGTACAAGGATAACGAAAACTACGGCAACGACAGGATAGACCACGGGACGCTTGAGGCGTTGCAGTCGGCGCTGTAAAAACCTTAACCCTTATCCTCATCCTTACCCTTAGCCATTGGACCTTGTATTAGGTCCAAAGGCTGAGGATAAGAATTAAGTATAAGGGTTAAGGAAGGTCTTTAATTCTTACCACAAAACACATCTATCGCTTTTTTTATGAAATCCGCCAGCCCTTTTCCGTACTTGTCGTAATGCGCCCTGAACCTGTCATCAGTGACGTATAATTCCCCGAGCCCGCGGTACATTTCCTTGTTCGGCGTGTAGAAGTTGTTTAAGTGGTTGTAGTGTTTTGTAATGGCTGCCTGAACTTCCTTTGACGCCGGGTCTTTGCCCATGAGCGACGCGAGCAGCTTTGTGTTATCCTCGCCTTCTTTTTGGACGTTTTTCCACTGTTCTTTGGTGAGCTTGCGGACCCTGTGATAGGACTCCTTGACCATTCCCGGGTCATAGGTCTTCGCGGCTTCCTCAGCGTACTCTCTTAGTTTCTTTGCCTCTTCCTTTGAAAAGCCTTCGTAAAGTTCCTCGTCTTTTAACATGTGTTTCTCCTCCTTCAGTTCTTTTATGGTTTTATCTATCGTTTTTAAGAGCGTTTCAGTGCGTTTGTTCCTGTCCGCCAGCATCTTCCTGTGGTTTTCCAGAGCGCGCACCATGTTAAAGCTCTTATTATTGATAATCTTCTTTATCTCATCAAGCGGGAATTCAAGCTCTTTGTAAAACATTATCTGCTGCAGTTTCAGCAGGTCTTTTTCCTTATAAAGCCTGTAACCGGAATCTGTGCGGCTTCCCGGTTTAAGCAGGCCGATTGCGTCGTAATGATGAAGCGTGCGGACAGTGACTCCCGCCAGGGACGCGAGCTTTTGGACGGTATATGAACTCATTTAGAATCCTCCTGTTTACAATTTTATGCTTGTCATTGCGAGGAGGCGTTTTTGTTACTTGCCGACGAAGCAATCTCGCTGTTCCATAAGGAGAAAACGAGATTGCTTCGTCGCCATAAGCCGACAGCGGCTCCTCGCAATGACAAACTGTAAACACATCTTCTTAACAGTACACTTCAAATGTTAATTATAGGTATTATAAACTATGACGTTACGTCAGAGTCAAGGGAAAAATACGATAAAACTCATTTGCCTGTTGAAAAACCCCCTTTTAAACATTACAATTATAGTATGGAAAAAACCGATATAGTCATCATAGGGGGAGGGCCGGCGGGGTTGACCGCCGCGAGGCTTCTGGCAGGATGCGGGCTGAAAACTGTCCTCATTGAAAAAGAGGGCATAGGCGCGCGCCCGCGCAGCTGGATAACATGGCTTGATGAGGTGCAAAAGCGCGGATACGAGCCGGCCATAATAAACCGGATAGACACGCTTACCTTCAAAGGTCTTCTTGGAGCCAGGTATAATTTCACCAATTCACGCGCTGCCATACTGGATACAAAAAAACTGCTGGAAATACTGAAGGCTCAGGCGCAAAAAGCAGGGGTTATAATAAAGGAAAATGAAGTGTTTCTCAAACACAGGGAAAGCACGGACAATATCCTCATTAAAACCTCAAAATGCATTTATTCGGCCTCATACTGTGTGGACGCATCAGGCGCCTCTTCCGCCATGCAGAAAAAGCTGAGCAAAAGCCTTCCTGCCAGCGGGTCTATGGGCTGTTACGCGGCTGAGATAAGCGGGTTAAAAATCACGGACAGCTCCGCAGCGTATATTTTTGACGCGGCATTTCCCGGCAAGGATTATTTCTGGCTCCTTCCTTATTCAAAAACAAGCGCTTTGGCAGGATGCTTTTTCTTTGAAGAACTAAACGCCCGGACCATCTTAAGGGCAAAAGCGTCGCTGAATAAGTACATAAAATTAAGGAAACTAAATGGCAAAATAACAGCCATTATAAAAGGAAACATACCGCTTGTTGAGCGGGGTTATTTTTCAAAGGGCAGGGTCTTTTTCTGCGGCGATTCCGCATCCTCGCCGCTGCCTTCAAGCGGTTACGGGCTGCTGCGCGCCATGGACGAGGCAAAGCTAGTCGCGAAAGAAATTAAAAAGGGGTATAAGACAGGTAAAATAAGGTATGCCGAAGCTGTTGTGGCCTCCAGATATCCCGGATATGAGCTGCATTACCTTGTTTCGGAAATATTAAAAAATATCGACGCTGCCCTGCTGGATAAGGCCGTATACGCCATGAATGACAATGCCCCGGAATTTATAGATAATTTCATGAGGGGCGACGACCTTTCCATCAAATTCGCGGTCCGGGCAATAAAGGCCATATTTTCCGCGCTGACAATTCCGGAAGTGGCGTCGCTGACGCTGCGCCGCGATTACAAGGAATTCCTATACCGCGTGGCGCGCGTTTATCCGAAAGCCACGCCGGCTGTAATAAACAGGCTTTTAAAAAGCGTCCTTAAAGGGTAAGACGGGCTTTTAAATATTTCTAAAAACAAGCAAAATCCATTTGATTTTTTTTTAATTCCGTGGCATATATTTAGTGGGGCCACCTAGCTGCGCCTTCAGGGTTTTAACCCTACACAAGGCCAGCTGGCCCCTTTTTAATTTTAAAAGGGGGGATTCTTGCGTAAACTCATAAACGAATCAGGCCGGCCGGCATTCGGGCTGCAAACAGAACCCCTGACTGACCTGAACATCGCGGATTTTAAGCCTGACGGCAGTCTGAAAAGCCGTAAAAATCATCCTCACAAGCGCTGGATTTTCCTCGGCGTTTCAAACAAAGATATTACTTTTGGTTTTGCCATTGTTCATCTTGGTTACCTCGCGAACCTTTTTGCATATGTATTTGACAGGAAACTCAAAAAACTCGTGTGTTCCAGGGATGTAATTGTGCCGTTCGGCATGGGAGTTATATTTTCGGGAAGTTCCGCCTCGGGCAGCGTTTCCTTTAAATCAGGCGGCATAACCGCGGGGATTATGATAACCCCTGACGCCATAAAGCTTGAAGCTGACCTGGGAAATGGTTTTGAAATTAGCCAGATTTACAGCAGGCTTAAGGATTCATTAAACCTTGTGACAAGAAACGGGTTAAAAGGCTTTAATTACACAAACAAGGAAGCCGGATTAAGCACCTCAGGTGTTATAAAAACAAACGGGGCCGGATATAATATGGACCCGGCTGAGGCAGCGGGGGGTTTTGATTACACATTTGGCGTACTCCAGCGCAGGACTTTCTGGAACTGGGCATCCGGCGGCGGTTTGGATTTAAATGGCAGAAAACTTGGTTTTAATCTCGCCATGGGGGTAAATGAAACGGGTTTTACTGAGAACGTTTTCTGGGTAGACGGCAGGATGACAAAAGTGGACACTGTGAATTTTACATACAACAGCCATAACCTGATGGCGCCATGGAAGATAAAGTCTTTTGACGGAAAGGTTGACCTGATATTTAAGCCTGAAGGCGGGCGCAGCAAAAATTTTGACATTGGTTTTATTAAAAGTTATTTTCACCAGCCCTTTGGCACGTTCTCCGGGGTTCTTTTTGACGGTAATGACGCCTGCGGCCTGAAGGATGTTTACGGTTTCGCCGAGGAGCATGAGGCTGTCTGGTAAAATAATATTTCCGGCCACGTAAACCGCACCGACCAAAATTGCCGCGTCAGTCGTATGAAAATATCCGGACCATGCCCTGAAAAAATGCCGAAAAAAATCAATTATTTTTAATTCCATATATAGTACAATTTAATCAGGAAGAAGCGGCAATACTCCACACGGTAAAGGCATGCTGACGCACCTGCGCGCTGGTATAATCTCATTCTAAAAGGTCGGTGTGATACATTGAACAGCAGATATTCCAAAAATATCAGGTTATCCATAGATTTCATTGAAAAAAACATAAAGCGGGGAGTTTCTGTCTCCGAAGCCGCCGGTGCAGCCATGATGTCAAAGCACCACTTCTGGAGGCTTTTTAAAAAACTTTTCAGGGAAACAATCGGCAGTTATATAAGAAAAAGAAAGCTCACCATGATATCAAGGGAACTGATACATTCAAAAAAGGAAATATCCGCGCTGTGCGAGGAATACGGATTTGAATACAGGGAAGCCTTCACGCGGGCATTTAAAAAGCAGTTCCGCGTGACCCCGAAGCAATACAGGAAAAACAAATTTGAGGCGTACCATCTCGAACGGCGCAGGTTAAGCAATAGGGCCATAGACCACATACTTGGCGGGGGCATAAGCCTTGCTCCGGAAAGAGTCAATATAAAATCCGTAAGTATAGAAGGGATTGAAGGGGCAATTACAAGGGAAGAGAGCGTATATGATTCCATTAGGTTCTTCGGGCGGTACCTGATGAAAACACTTAAACTCAGGGGCCGCGCCGACAGCAGGTTTTATGTCCTTGTAAGATCCGGCGACGACAAAAAAGGCGAGTCTGTATTTGGCCCTTCCGGCAGGATACGCGTATTTATGGGAAGCGAACCAATCCCGGGACGCGTGAATAAAAGAGCCGCCAGGATGAAGGTTAAGTCCGGGACTTACGCGGTATTCAAGCACCGCGGCCATGCGGGGCTCATGGAAAACAGCTGCGAGTATGTTTTTGGGAACTGGCTGGCGAAGAACGTGGCAAAAGACCTTAAGTCATTCATAGTGCGTTTTGACGGAATGTCATTTTTAAATGATGATTTTGAAATGGATATAATGATACTGGCTTAATGCTGAAATATGTTTTAATACAAACGGGGGCGGGATGGAAAACAGCGTCAAGACGCTAATGCACGGGTGTATGTTTGAAGCGTGCTACGAAGGGGTCTTTACCCCGGATGATTTTACAGACACTTATTTTGACATAGCCAGGCAGGCTGAAAAAGCCGGGGCTAAGGGCGTGCTTTTTAACATGGAAAAGATACAAATGCCGCTGACGGAAATGGACAGGTATTACCTCGTTACTATGATGTCGGTTTTCCGGGAGAAAAAGATGAAAGTTGCCGCCCTATACCACAAACAATCGATGCCGAAGGATGAGTTTGACATGACGGTAGCCCGGAACAGGTGCATACCCTATCAGGTTTTCGCGGACAGGGAAAGCGCGGCCGAATGGATCAAAGTCAGGCCTTAATTCAACCCTGCCCGTATTTGTCTGCAGCCGGCAAACAAAAAACCGGGCTTTACAACGGCCGGGCAACAGATTAAAATGGGGTTATCGGAATTAAATCGGCTGTTTCATAAAAGGAAGAGCGAATGCATTACGATGATAATTCAAAGCACGGTGTACTAAAGGAAATGACATCCCAGCCGGGATGGTATAAGGAACTCCTCGATACGGCAAACTCCATAATTCTTGTCTGGAAAACCGACGGCACAATACTGTTTATGAATTATTACGGGCTGTACTTTTTTGGATTTAGTGAAAAAGAAGTTGTCGGCCATAATGTCATGAGCACCATCGTGCCGGCTAAAGCCGTAACCGGGGATGACCTGAAAGTGATGATCAGGAACATCACCGAGAATCCCCAGAAATTCGCCGTCAATGAAAATGAGAATATTAAAAAAGACGGTACTAGGGTGTGGATATCATGGTCCAATAAGGCGGTATATGAGATGGGGGCCGTAACTGCCGTATTAAGCGTAGGCAATGACATAACCCAGCGCAAAAAGCTGGAACAGGAACTGAAAGACCACAAGGACAAGCTTGAAAAAATAGTGGCCGACAGGACAAAGGAACTCAGGGCATCCGAGGAAAAGTACAGGGCACTGGCTGATAACGCGGCGCTCGGCATTACCATGGTTATAAACGGGGTGTGGACCTACGCGAATAAGGCGTTTCTGAATATGACCGGCTATTCATATGAAGAAGTCATGAAGCTGCCCATAGCGGAGCTGGTGGCGCCTTCCGACAGGCAGAAGGTGCTTGACCGTTACGCGAAAAGGATGCAGGGACGGCCTGAGGTAAACCAGTATGAGACCGTGATCCTGCGCAGGGACGGCAGCGAATGCAGTGTATTCATGACCGTGGGCGGTTTTATCGTTGATGATTTAAGGGGAGTGGTCGCGACCTTTGAGGATGTATCCGATGAAAAACGCGCCGCGGCGCTTGAAAAACGCAGGCAGGAGGAACTTTTTCAGGCCTCAAAAATGGTGGCCCTCGGCACGCTGGTGGCGGGCGTCGCGCACGAGATAAACAACCCTACGAACTTCATAATGCTTAACGCTCCCATACTGGCGGATGTCTGGAAATCCGTGGAACCCGTGCTGGACGAACATTACGCGCGGGATGCCAAATTCAGGCTGGCAAATATTGATTATAAAGAAATGAAAAATACCGTACCGGAGCTCATCAGGGGAGTAAGGGACGGGGCTGACAGGATCAAAAATATTGTCCTGGGGCTGAAGGATTTTGCCAGGAAAGACACCTCGGATTTAAGGCAGGACGTGGACTTAAACCAGGTTTTAAAGTCATCCCTGCTTCTTCTTCAAAACCACCTTAAAAAATGCCCGGCTGAATTTTCAGCCTCGTATCACGGGTCGCCCGTGGTTGTCCTTGGAAATTTTCAGAGGCTGGAGCAGGTGGTTATAAATCTCCTGCAGAACGCATGCGACGCGGTAAAGGAAAAAGGAAAGAAGATAAGGGCAAGCGTGTATGAATGGGATAACGTTGCCATATTTGAATGCGCGGACGAAGGGGTCGGCATGGACGCTGAAACACTCAAATACATTTATGACCCGTTCTTTACCACCAAAAGGGAAACTGGAGGCACAGGCCTCGGGCTTTCTGTTTCTTCAGGCATAGTAAAAGACCACAACGGGGAAATAAGTTTTGAATCTGAAAAAGGCAGGGGGACAAAAGTCCTTGTCATGATACCCATAAAAGGAGCTTATAATGGCTGAACTCTATCCGAAATACCCGGTCGTAATCATAGACGATGAACCGCACGCGCTCTTAAGCGCCGAGACAGTCCTCAAGATGGAAGGCATTACGAATATTATAAAAGCGTCAGGCGCAAAAGCCGGCATAAAGGCCGTGAAAGACGGCAGTGCGTGCGCCGCGGTCCTTGATATCACCATGCCTGACATGACGGGGCTTGAGGCGCTGGACATACTTTCCGCGGAAGCGCCGTATTGCAGGGTTATAATGCTTACCGGATTGAACGAAGTGGAGACCGCTATCGCGTGCATGAAAAAAGGGGCGAAGGATTACCTTGTAAAACCTGTTGAAAAGGACAAGCTGGTAGGCGCGGTGAAGGCGGCCATAGAGATAAGCGAACTTGAAAATGAAAACATGATGATAGCCGGGTCCATGCAGGCGGACCTGAAGGACGCTGCCTGTTTTGAGGAAATAATAACAGCAGACCCGAAGATGATAAATATCTTTCGCTATATCGAAGCTGTGGCGCCCGGGAAGAACAGCATATTGATATCCGGCGAAACAGGCACCGGCAAAGAACTGATGGCGCGCGCCGTGCATAAGGCAGGTAAAAGAAAAGGCGGGTTTATAGCGTTAAATGCCGCCGGGCTTGACGACAATATGTTTTCGGACACGTTATTCGGCCACAAAAAAGGGGCGTTTACGGGAGCGGACTCGGAGAGGCCGGGAATCATAAAAAAAGCCGAAGGCGGGACGCTGTTCCTCGACGAGATAGGCGACCTGTCAATGGCGTCGCAGGTAAAGTTATTAAGACTCCTGCAGGAAGCTGAATACACGCCGCTTGGTTCGGATACCCCGGTTAAGGCCGACATAAGGGTTGTGGCAGCCACTAATAAAAGTATGGAAGAACTTTCATCGTCGCCGTCCTTCAGGAAAGACCTTTTCTACAGGCTAAAAAGCCATCATGTGGCCATACCGGCCCTTAAGGAAAGAAAAACAGACATTATGCTGCTGGCAAAACATTTCGCGGTGGATGCAGCAATAGGAAAAGAAGCCATGTCAGCGCTGATGGGCTACGGGTTCCCCGGGAATGTCAGGGAACTGAAGTCAATGATGGAAGACGCGTCAAAAAGGGACGGAGGAATAACGCCGGAAAACCTCGGAATAAAAAAAATGGCGGTAAATGAGGACGGCCCCGGGATATATTTCGGCGGCAAATTGCCGACGCTTGACGAAGCGGACGCGGCGCTCGCCGAAGAGGCGCTTAAACGCTCCCAGGGAAACCAGAGCGCGGCCGCGGCCATGCTGGGCATAACGCGGCAGGCGATGAATAAAAGGATGAAAAAATAGAAAACGACAGCCTCAACAGTCTCATTAGTCTCAAGAATCTCAACGGCCGGATGGCACATCTATAAGTCAACCTCACTTAACAGCATTCACTGGTTATGTCAACCTAAGTTGACACACGCCGTATTTTTCCTTTTAAAGCTATCGTTTGCATTGGCACGGATAATGCTGTATATCAGCCATCAATAACTGGAGGAATAAAATGAAAAAAGTGATATTACTCGTGGATGATGAAAAAAATACGCTGACTTCCATTACCCTTATACTCCGCAGGGAAGGGTTCGACGTTATGCAGGCCGGCAGCGCCGGGACAGCCATAGAACTTCTTGCCATTACAGGGGATGAGATTGACCTTATCATAACAGACCTGAATATGCCCGGCATAAGCGGGAACGAAGTGGTTAAAGCCGCGTTTGCAAGGAAAAAAAAGATACCGGTAATAGTCATAAGCGGTTTCCTGGACAGGCCGGGCAAGGAAGAACTCCTTAGGATGGGATGCGCCGCGGTCATTGAGAAGCCGTTTGAAGCCGAAAAGCTTATAGAAGAAGTCAAAAAAATAATATAAGGGAGGGCTGTCATGGGAAAAAAATATGACCGGGCATGGAAAAAAGAAGAAGGGATATTCACAAGACGCTACAGGAATGACATATTTACCCTGTTTCTTACGGACAGCGGCTGTGTGACAGAGGCTGTAATGATGCTGGAAGCAATTGAAAACGCTGCGGCGAAAAAGCAGCCGCGGAAAAAAACACGGCCGGCAGGGAACTTGCCGGGGCTGCAAGGTAGGTTTCTGAAGAAAACGGATCAAATCTATAAGCCATAAGTAAAACAAATGGCAGGCATAAAAAAAACACAAGTTTTAAAGGGAGGAATGTCATGGATGCGGCTCAATTGAAGGAACTTACGGCGGTTTGCGGTATTGATTGTTTTAACTGCGAATTTTTTTACACAAACATAGACGGTTTTCTGGCAATGATGCCGCCGGAAAGAAAAGCGGCTTTTGAGGCGCGAGGCATGACAAAGGAAAAGATGACATGCAAAGGCTGCCGCGAGCAGGGGTGCACTGCCATAGGCGGGAAATGCGAAACAAAGGAATGCGTAAGCCAAAAAAATATTGAATTTTGCCATGAATGCGCGGAATTTCCGTGCTCGAAGCTTCAGCCGCTCGCAGAAGGAGCGGACAGATACCCGCATAATCTGAAAGTTTATAACCTTATTGCGATAAAGAACAGGGGCATTGAGGCGTGGGCCGCCGAGATAAAGGATATAAGAAAAAAATATTTTAAGGGACACTTTAAAATCGGAGCGGGTCCGCAGCTGGAGGAGAAAAAATGAAAATCAATAAAAGCATCGCATATGTAGTGACAGTATACCTGTTAACAGGATTGTATTCTTTGCTGTACCTGAAGTTCCCCTACGGCTCAGGCCCGGCTGCCCTTGTGGTGACCGCGTTTTATATGTTCATGCCTTTCTTGGCCGCGGCCATTTTGCAGAAACTGGTATACAAAGAACCGTTCGCGGGCATGGGTGTGGTTTTTAAGTGGTCCAACTGGTATATATTTGCGGCAGTAGCGCCGGTTATTATTGTTTTTATGACTCTCGGGATATCGCTGATGTTTCCGGGTGTATCGTTTGACCCTGCGGGAGCCGCATTCCTGGACGATCTGACGAAAAAATTCCCTGCGGGTAATACGGAAGCGGTTAAGCAGCAGATTTCGAAAATACAGGCCATACTTCCGCTGGTGCTGGCGCTGCAGGGGATAATTCTGGGCGCCACTGTTAACGCGGTATTTGCCTTTGGCGAAGAAGCGGGCTGGCGCGGTTTTTTCCAGAACGCGCTGAAAGGAAGGCACTTTTATAAAGCCTGCCTCATAATAGGCATTGTCTGGGGATTCTGGCACGCGCCGGTCGTGCTGCAGGGGCATAACTATGCCGAGCACAGGATAGCGGGGGTTTTCATGATGACGCTGCTGACTATTTTGCTTGCCCCGATATTTGCCTACCCGGCAATAAAGTCAGGGTCGGTGCTTGCCGCGGCGATCATGCACGGCGTATATAACGCTACGGCAATAATCGGGCTGATTTTTGTTAAAGGCGGCAGCGACCTTTTAACCGGCGGCGCGGGCGCGGCAGGGCTCATATCGCTTTTTATCGCGAACATAGCGCTTTTTGTTTATGACAGGTACTTCGCGAAAGAAAAAGTAATAATATAAACAGGAGGAATACGGATGAATAACACAAAAACCCTTAATGTCCTGAATTACCTGGCAATAGCTTTCATGATGACAGCGTCCGCTGCCGGAATATTTGACCCTGCGGCTTACGCGCGCGAAAGCGCCACGTGGGGGGCGCAGGGCTTCGGGCAGGATATTATAAACCTGTTCCTTATAGCGCCCGCCATGCTGGCAAGCTTTCATCTCGCGAAAAAAGGGAACAAGCCGGCCTACATCATATGGCTCGGGCTGATTATTTACACGGCGTATTCTTATTTGCTTTACGCTTTTGCCATGCACTTTAACAGGTACTTCCTGGTTTATTGCGCGGCGCTGGGGACATCAATTTTTGCCTTTCTCCTGGCTTTTAAGGACACGGACTATGAGGGATACAAGCTCTCTTATGGCGGCGCAGAGTTCAGGTTCATACCCGGTGCGCTTATAGTCACCGCCATTATTTTCACGGCTCTGTGGCTGATGGAAGTTATCCCGTCCACTATCGCAAACTCAACGCCTAAAAGCGTCATGGACGCGGGCCTGATGATAAATCCCGTGCATGTAAACGACCTGAGCCTCCTGCTGCCGGCCTTCATCGCCGCGGGAGTGCTGCTTATCCGGAAAAAAGCCGAAGGCTACGTGTTCGTTCCCGCGATGTTTTCCTTTTCTGTGGCCATGGATGCTGCCATAATAGCCATGACGGCATCTATGAATATCAGGGGAATTGAATCAGGGAACACAGTGCTTTACATTATGGGGTTTTTCGCGGCCGTTTCGGCGGTTATGATGATCGTTATGCTGAGGAAGATAAAAAATAACGGGGGAATAAAATGAAGGCGGCAGTCTATGAGAAATTCGGCCCGGCTGAAGTGCTTGAGATAAAAGATATTAAAAAGCCTGTGCCGGGTGACAATGAAATACTGGTAAGGGTCCGCGCGACGACCGTGGAAAAAGATGATCCTTTAATGAGGAAAATGCCGGGCATAAACGGCATTTTCAGGCCGAAGCAGAAAGTGCTCGGGCTCGATTATTCCGGGGATGTGGAGGAAACAGGCAGGCTGGTAAAATCCTTTAAAAAAGGCGACGCGGTCTTCGGTAACACGGGCTTAAGCCTTGGGACCTGCGCGGAATATGTCTGCGTGGCCGAAGACGGCGCCATCGCGCATAAACCGTCAAATATGCCATATGAAGATATGGCTGCTGTCATAGACGGGGCAATCACTGCCATTCCATTTCTGCGGGAAGCGGGCAGCATAGCAGCGGGCCAAAAGATCCTCATAAACGGCGCTTCAGGCACGGTTGGTTCCGTCGCGGTGCAGGCCGCGCGCTATTTTGGGGCCGCGGTCACAGGGGTATGCAGCACGGGGAATATGGAAACCGTAAGGTCGCTCGGCGCTGAAAAAGTAATCGACTACAAAAAAGAGGATTTCACAAAACTGGACGAAGTTTTTGATATAATTTTTGATGTGGCGGGAAAATCCTCCTTTTCAAAGTGTAAAAAAATGCTAAAACCTTCCGGGATATATCTCACTACCCTGCCTGCGCCTTCGGCCCTGAAGGAGATGCTGTGGCCGTCCGCGGCAGGCTCGAAAAGATCCAAGTTTATGGCCACCGGGTTAAGAAAACAAAGTGTAAAGTCAAAGGATCTGGCTTTACTGAAGGAAATAATAGAATCAGGAAAATTAAAAGCTGTGATAGACAGAAAATATACGTTGGAGAAGATTGCTGACGCGCATAAATACGTGGAACAGGGGCGCAAAAAAGGAAGCGTGGTAATTACTGTATCCCGGGAAGGGAACAAATGAGCATGAATCAGATTTTTGAACCGCTGTTTTTAAGCCGCAAGAAGTTCTGATTAAATGCCGGGCGTAAACAAAAGCATGAGTAGTTGCGTCCAAACAAAACAGCGGTTAATGCCGCTAAAAAAACGGGAGGGAATTTATGAAAAAGAAAGTGTTGCTGGCCATTGCCATGTCGTTTATGGCGGCGCTTTTAAGCGCGGAAACACGTACGGATTTTAATTTTGGGCTGTTCACGGACCCGGCTGACAAACTGTACGTTGACGGGGTAAGGCTGAACATTATTTACGGAAAGGCGCAGGAGATTAACGGTGCGAGTTTGGGGCTTATCAACATTACGGAAGGCAAACTCACCGGTGTTGAGAGCGGGTTTGTTAATATTGGAAAGGAAACTCTTGGCATGAGGTCGGGTTTTGTGAACCTTCTGGACGGGCCTGTAAACGGCGTTGTGACAGGTTTTGTCAATAACACGGGCAGCGTAACAGGCGCGGCAGCGGGCTTTGTCAATAACATAAGCGGCGACGTTTCAGGGGCTGTGAGCGGTTTTGTAAATACAGCGGGGACAGTGACAGGCGCCGCAAGCGGGTTTGTCAACAATATCGCGGCGGTTAACGGCATTGAGGCCGGGTTCGTGAATTACGGCCGTTCAGTGACCGGTACAGTAGGCGGGTTTGTAAATGCCATGGGCACAATAAACGGAGTAGCTTCTGGTTTTGTAAATGTTTCAAATGAACTCAATGGCTGCGCCGCGGGATTTGTGAACGCGTCCGGGGCTGTAAACGGCATTCAAAGCGGGTTCGTTAACGTATCTGACAAGACCACCGGGCTCATGGCGGGTTTTGTCAATGTATGCGGCGAGTTAAACGGAGCCGCGCTCGGGGCAGTTAATATCATAAAGGGCGGATTCGGCAAGATATCCCTTTATTCAACAACCGAGAGCCTTTACAATGCCGCTTTTAAATCGGGAAAAGGTTTCTACGGTATCCTAGGCGCCGGATATGACACCAGGGAAACAAGGTTTGCTGATAAATATACGGCCACGGCCGGGCTCGGTTATAATTACAACCTCAAGCCGTTCTTCATTGACTGGGAAATCCTGCATAACATTTACGCCAAAAACTTAAATTCAGATTTTAACTGGAAAAAAGATTTAAGCGCGGCACCGGAGTTCAGAATCCTGCCGGGTATAAATATCGGGGATTTCCTTGATATTTACGCGGGCCCGTCCGTGAAGTACTATTCCGACGGTGAAATAACAAGGCGCGATTCGTGGAAATGGTCGCAGGACAAGTTGCGTTTTTCCGCGGTGGCAGGGATAAACATAAGGGTATTTTAAGCAAAAAGGCAAAAAGGCGGGGCTGCCTGAAAAGGAGGCCCCGCTTTTTTTATTTATAAAACCGGGACTGTCATTAATTGTGTGTGAATTGTTTTGTTCTATTTTCCCTCTCCCATGGAGGGAGAGGGGAGGTGCCCGGTTCCGAGTTTACACACTATTACGTACAGTATCTAAAACCCCCGGTATTTGACTATGGGGTTTCTTTCATATATAATTGTAATACACTTCTAAAAATCCAGCCAAAAAATTTTACCCGCGTTGTTACGGGTATTTCCGGAGGTTTATCGTGAAGGCATTGCTGATTGTTCCGTCGTTTTTGCTGTTGCTTTTTGGAAGTCTTATTGCGGCTGACCTGAAAGAGCAAACAATTCTGTACGAGCAGGGAGGTAACACGCTGGAGGGGTACGCGGTTTATAACGCTGCGGTAAAGGGGAAAGCGCCGGGTATTATGATCATACACCAGTGGAAAGGCCCGGGAGAATACGAAAAAATGAGGGCGCGCATGTTTGCGGAAATGGGCTATGCGGTCTTTGTCGCGGATATTTATGGGCAGGGGATAAGGCCTAAGGACGCAAAGGAAGCAGGGGAGCAAGCCGGCAAGTACAGGGCTGACAGGAAATTAATGAGGGAAAGGGCCGCGGCAGGCCTTAAGAAAATGAAGGAATTGCCGTATGTGGACCCGGAGAGGACAGTTGTCGCGGGTTACTGTTTCGGCGGCGGCTGCGCGCTGGAGCTTGCAAGGAGCGGGGCTGAGACAAAAGGAGTTATAGTTTTTCACGGCAACCTTGACACCCCGAACCCGGATGACGCGAAGAGCATAAAGGCGAGGATAATCGTATTGACCGGCGCGGATGACCCGAACGTGCCGTGGACGCAGATCGAGGCCTTTAAAAAGGAAATGGAAGACGCAAAAGTGGACTGGTACCTGACCGCGTACGGCGGCGCTGTCCACGCGTTCACCGATAAAGGCGCGGGAAATGACCCTGCAAAAGGAGCGGCGTACAATGAAAAAGCCGACAAAAGGTCGTGGATTGCGGCTGTTGAATTCCTGAATTCATTATTTAAGTAATTCAGGAAAGATCATGGACAAAGCCGCGGAAATGGTAGAGTCCCAAATAAGGGCGCAGGGCGTAAAGGACGAAAGGGTGCTTAACGCCATGAAAAAAGTCAAAAGGCACCTTTTTGTCCCTGAAGATGAGCGGGCTTACGCGTATGAAGACACGCCTTTGCCGATTGCCCAGGAGCAGACCATATCCCAGCCTTACATAGTGGGGCTGATGACTGAACTCATGGGGCTGAAAGGAAATGAAAAGGTGCTGGAAATCGGCACCGGCTCAGGATATCAGGCGGCGATACTGGCGGAGCTTTGCGGGGAAGTATATTCCGTGGAGATAAATCCGGTGCTGGCAAAGCAAGCCGCAACAAGGCTGGAAGGGCTTGGCTATAAAAATATTCATATCAGCAACGCTGACGGCGGGCTTGGCTGGGAAAAGCACGCCCCATATGACGCCATAATAGCGGCGTGCGCCGCGGAAAAAGTACCGCGGGCGTTTATTGACCAGGTAAAAGAAGGCGGCCGCATAGTCATGCCGCTCGGCACTTTTTACCAGGAGCTCTTCCTTATGACAAAAAAGCACGGTGAAATTATAACACAAGACATAATTCCGGTAAGGTTTGTGCCAATGGTGGGCACCTGGGCAGGGGCATAATGCATGTATATGTTCCGGCGGATGTGTTTTTATTTTTTTGGCCTGAGCATGTTTTCGTAGTCGCAGGCCTGCGTCCCATCGGCCTGCGCCTAAAACAGGCAAATGAGCAAGCATACTATGGACAGTTCACATACCTTCACCGCGTACGCACCCCGAAGTCGAGAGTACTCGACAAGATGAGAGGTATTATTATGATTTAATATTTGCTCGCTAAGCTCACAAGGGCATCTCGAAGCGTAGAGGGTGCGACTACATAACTCACTCCAGCATATACCTGAACGTGGCATATCCGGTCTGGTCAGTTTCTGAAGTTAAAGGTTCAAACCGGAAGGCAAGGAGCGCTTCCCTGGCCAGTTCATCGAGTTCAGGATAACCGGAAGTCCTTTCTATCATGGCCGTGGATTTTACTTCCCCAGAGGCCGTGACCGTGAAAAAAAGAGTGACAGCCGCGGTTATGCCGGAGTCCTGCGCCCACCGCGGATAAAGAGGTTTTTTTGAGACAAGAATCCTCCTTCCGGAAACATTCCCCTGTATAAGCAGCGCCTGTTTCTGCGGGATATTTACAGCCCCGCTGTTATCCTCTTTTTTTACGGGTTCAGGTGTTTTGCTGATAATTATCTCCCGGGCCATTTTTTTAGATGTGTTTTGCCCGCTTGCCAGCGCAAGCTGAATGGGGGAACCTGTTTTTGGCAGTGCGGTATTTTTGCTGTTGTCCAGGTTTATGGCGCGGGTACCTGTCTGTAATTCAGTGCTTTTTCCGGCAGTCTCAATATTTTTTTTGATGAGCGCCGGGGAAAGCTTGTTCTTTCCTATCTCATTATCAAGGTCTATTGTGTTTAATTTCGCAGTTAATTTACCCGCTGATTTATCCATGCTCAGGGCGGGCTTTTTCAGCATATCCGCTGAAGTCTGCAGAGGCTTTATCGCGGGGATGCTATTCGCCGGCTGTATCACGGAGGCTTTGACAGGGATAGCCTGTTTTAAGAAGTCAAAGACATTGCGCGGCTTTTCGATCTGCATGGGTTTTTCAATGTCAGGTATGGATTCCAAAAATGTTATTTCCGTTAGGCTGTATTTTTCAGAGGACATTTCCCTGTTCCTTGCATAGGAAAGGAACAACAGCAAAACAGCGACATGAACAACCACTGAGATCCCGTACGCGCTGACGACACCCTTTGTATCACGGTCTGATGCGAACATAACAGCCACTTCCTTCCGGTTTTAGATTGCGGCCCCATATCGGGTTGGTAGCCGCGGCCTTTAGGCCGCGTAAGGCAGGTATTAACTGCCGGCATATCGTAACCTGATCCGTCTCCGCTAAAGCTACGATGGACGTGGAGGTTGCGGCTACCACCGCTACTTAGGGAGACACCGCCCGGGGAAAAAGGTTCCATGGCTAGAAACATCAAAGAACTAAGGTTTTTGAGCGGATTGATTTTTTGAAAACCCCCTCCCCCTTGATGGGGTAGGGATGGGGAGAGGGTGAAAAAGCGGCAGCCGTTTTGAAAATAAAACAGCTTGATTTGGATTAGCAAAGTGATAAAATTAAACGGGTTAAATTTTTTAGGTAAAAAGGGGACAATATGAATAATAAAGAGATATTCTCAGCAGGACTTAAACTGCTGGCCATTTATGCAGCAATTCAAGCCTTAACCAGTCTGGCTTCACTTTTTCCCACAATTCAGTACCTTCAATCAACAAAACTTGCAAAGTATGCTCCGGAATTATTACGTTGGAAAGTGTTTGTTTTATGGCTTTCGCCAATATTGTCGGGTATAATTGCATTTTTTATTTTTGCTACAGAAAAGAAGATGACGGATTATTTTATCGTTGATGGTAAAAATATGAAAAAAGGTTTCTCGGAGCTGCCTTTATTTAGAACGATACTCAGGCTTGTTGGAGTTTATTGCATAATCAGAGGGATTAAACTATTGTCTTATAGTGTAAATCATATTATGCCAAACGATTTGAATGTTGATGAAGGAATGTATGTTATGAGCATGCAGGATTTTATGGAACTTGCACCGGCATTAATTAATATAGTATTAGGCTTATATTTTTTATCTGGAGCAAAACTACTATATCATAGCCTTGTTAGAGCAAAACAAAATGAATAGAAGAGCGCTGTTTTCCTTGTCATTAAAGATCATATTAGTTTATGTGTTTATAAATAATATCGGATTTTGGGCATCTAATTTTGGCATTCCGTGGAGCATGGATAAATCCGTGCTGATTTTTTCAGCAATGTTTACAATATTTATGCCGTTTATAATACTTTTATGTGCTTATAAATCAGATGCAATAAGTTTGTTGTTTTATAGAAAACTAAAAATAAATCAAACAGACAATATGCAAGCAAAAAAAGTATTTTTATTGGTTTTGAAAGTAATTGGGTCTTTGTGTTTTGTTTATGGCTTACCAGAATTGTTCGACGTAATTGCAAAAAAAATATCAAATATAGACAAAGTTGCTTTGTTACTCAGACCAATACTACTTGTTTTGTATATGTGTTTGGGATATTACTTTATAAAAGATGGGAAAGCTATTAGTGACTTCTTTTATCATAAAAAGAACAAATAATTCAACGGATTAAATTCGCAATAAGGTAACACTAATTTTCCCCTTGAAAAAAAACCTGATTATTATATTATATAGACGGTCTTAATTACCCATTTTCAACTCAACGGAGGCTTATTATGGCAAACAAATCAGATATCAAGTTCGGCACATCAGGCTGGAGGGGCATTATTAGCGACGACTTTACGTTTGATAACGTAAAGACCGTGTGCCAGGCTATTGCCGCCTTTATAAAGTCAAAAAAAGAGCTCGCGGGCAAGCCCGTTATTATAGGGGGCGACGCCAGGTTCTTATCGGATAAGTTCTCACAGACAGCCGCGGAAGTCATGGCCGGAAACGGCATAAAGGCCCTGCTCTGCGACAGGGACACTCCAACGCCTGTTATCGCCTATCAGATAATAAGGAAGAAAGCTGCCGGAGGCATCAATTTCACCGCTTCGCATAACCCTCCTGAATATAACGGCCTTAAATTTTCACCCTCCTGGGGCGGCCCGGCTACACCTGCCGACACTGACCAGATAGAAGCTAATATTAAAAAAGTAAAGATGGTAAAAACAGTTGATATGGATACGGCAGTAAAGCAGGGGCTTATAAAGGTATTTGACCCATCTGAGGAATACCTCGACAGGATTAAGCAGATAGTGGATTTTTCCGTCATAAAAAAGTCAAAATTGAAGATAATCGTTGACCCGCTCTTTTCAACAGGCAGGGGATACTTAGACAGGCTCTTAGCCGAGGCCGGGGCGAATATTAAGGTTATAAACGACAAGAAAGACTGCCTTTTCGGCGGCTTTCCGCCTGAACCCGCTGAGAAGAACGTGGCTGATTTAATAGCCATGGTAAAGAAGGAAAAGGCGATTTTAGGCGTGGCAACCGACGGCGACGGGGACAGGTACGGAATAATCGACTCGGACGGCTCATACATACAGGCAAATAAGATACTTCCGCTGCTGCTTGACTACCTTGTAAAAACAAGGAAGGACTGGCACGGTTCCGTGGTGCGCTCCGTGGCGACTTCGCACATGATAGACAAAGTGGCGAAGATGCACAAACTGAAGCTGCACGAGACGCCCGTGGGATTCAAGTACATCGGCGAGATAATGACAAAAGAGGACATCATCATAGGCGGCGAGGAATCAAACGGCCTGACCATATACAGGCACGTGCCTGAAAAAGACGGCATCATCGCCTGCCTGCTCGTGGTGGAGATGGCGGCAAGGACGAAGAAAAACGTAAAAACCCTGGTCAAGGAACTTGAGGCGCAGACAGGCCCGTTCATAAACAGCAGAAAAAACTTCAGGCTCACCGACGCCAAAAAAGAAGCGCTTGTAAAGAAGTTAAAAACAGTGAAGATGGCGAAAATAGGAAAATATGAAGTAAAGGAAACAATCACTGTCGACGGTTTTAAATTCATGCTCGGCGAAGACACATGGATAATGACAAGGTTCTCAGGAACAGAGCCGATAGTAAGGCTTTACGGCGAGGCAAAGGACGAAAAAACCCTGGCGGATATTATGAATGAAGGGGAGAAGTTTGTAACGCAATAAAACAATTTTCTATTTTAAATTTTATATTTTCAATTAAATAAAAGGACGCGGTAAAAGCCGCGTCTTTTTATTTATGTGCGCTGATGTTTTTGATATTAATTGAAAATTGAAAATACAAAATTGAAAATGCCTTAACAATGTTAGTCCAACCTTACTGTGCATAATATGTGGAAAAAAAGTCAATAGAATTCTTTGAAAACAGGCAAAAAACGAAAAAAACAAGCAAAAAAACGTTAAAAATGCCTATAAACACCCGTATTGACCAATAAAATCATTGACAAAAAAACTTTAATATATATACTATATGTAGAGTTCGAGGAAATTGACAGACACAAGATACAGAAAGCAGTCAAATAGCTTCACAAAAAGATCTCTCAAACTGAAAGGGGGGATATCCAAATGGCAAAGAAAAAAGCAGCAAAGAAGAAAAAAAAATAAGTACTCTTTTATTGGAACTAGCAAAAGGGGTAACATCAAAACAACGTGGAGCTTTTTTGGGTTCCACGTTGTTTTTGTTTAGAGCCCGTTAATTTTCGCTGGAAGGCGCGAAAATTTACGGGCTCTTAATCCCCGATCAAGTCATCGCGCTTCAGCGCGATGACGAGGGGGATCGGCGTCCGAGCCTGCGAGGACACTATACAATGGGATCCAGGTTACATAACGCAAGGGCGCGAAAATTTACTGACTCGTAATCCCCGGTCCAGTCCTCGCGCTCGCGCGAGGACGAGTGGGATTACATATACATGCTCTTTTAGATCTTGGACCAAGGTTCTCAAGATTTACATTGAATTTACCCGCAATTATAATATAATCATAAAAACAACCAGGAGACAAAATTGGCTAAAAAATCCGGAGCAAAAACAGCCGCTAAAAAGGGCAAAGACGATGACGTTTTCACAGGCATTGGCTACCTTATTATAGCAGGCCTTGTATTCGTTTCTTTCCTTACAGTAAAGGATAAGAACATCCTCGGGCCCTTCGGCGAGGTCATTTCCAGGTCTTTATACTTAATCATAGGCAAAACAGCAGTAATTGTCCCTTTTATAATCGGTTTTTTCGGTTTAAACATGATGAAAAAGGACCATATACATAATGAGGCGGGAATACTCACGGGTTTTGCAATACTCGCCGTCTCAGTATCCATGCTCGCCGCCCTAATATTCAACACCACGGAAAATGAGATATTTAAACTTGCCAGGGTGGACGCTTTCTACGGAAAATCAATGAAGGAGTTCTGGGCAGGGGTTCCGGCTTATCTGCGCATTTTTGACAAGGACGCCATATTTTTTACGGGCGGCATCATCGGCGAATTTACGGCAAAGTTCTTAACCCAGGTATTTAACGTGGTCGGCGCTTACATCGTCTCGTTCCTCTTGATGGCGCTCTCACTGGTGCTTTTAGGCAAGGAAAAACTTCTGATAGCAGTCTGGCAGATAGCTTCGGCAGGCGGCTCGGCCATATGGAAGGGTCTTTCTTCAATAGGCGTTACGCTTTTCGGCTCCATAAAGGAAACAGCGGCAAAGGTCAAGGAAGAAAAGGGAAAGATTAAGGGCAAGGAAAAGGAAGAGGAAAAAAATAAGAGTAAAGATAAAAACAAGGATAAGCCGGCGGATAAATCGAAGGATAAAAAAAAGGAAGATGATGAAGAAGAGGAAACTGAGGAAGTAAAACCCAAGAAAAAAGAAAAACTTACCATAACAAAGCAGGAAGACCACGTAAAAAAATCGGCCGCGACGCAGGCTGTCATCATGAAAGGCGATTACACGCTGCCTCCCACGTCGCTTTTAAAATCGGAAAAACCGGCCGTGGCCGAAAAGGAATATGATTATGCTTCGGACGCGGAAAAATTAAAAAAGACGCTTTCAAACTTCGGCATAGAGGTTGAGATTATAAATGTCGTGGACGGCCCTGTTATTTCCCGCTTCGACCTGGAACTGGCAACAGGCGTGAAAGTGGCAAAGATAGAGAACCTGTCCGCCGACATTGCCATGGCCATGCAGGTTGAGATGGTCAGGGTTGCGCCGGTCCCGGGAAAGTCGCTGCTTGGCATTGAAGTGCCGAAGTCGGACAAAAAGACCATTTACCTTAAGGAACTTATAGAAGATGAACAATTCACTTCATCCAATTCGCTGTTGACCCTTGCCATTGGCAGGGATTTATCCGGCAAACCCATCATAGCCAAACTGGAGGACATGCCTCACCTCATGATAGCCGGTTCCACGGGGTCGGGAAAGTCTGTGTGCATAAATTCCATAATTATGTCCATCTTATTCAAAGCCTCGCCGGATGAAGTGAAAATGCTTTTAGTCGACCCGAAAAAAGTCGAGCTTACCCAGTATAACGACATGCCGCACCTTATCGCACCTGTCATTACGGACCCGAAGCATGCCGCGTATGTCCTAAAAAGGCTGGTTAACGAGATGAAGTCCAGGTACGACCTGCTCTCCGAGGAAGGGGCGCAGAATATTGAGATATACAACAGGAAAGTCGCGGAATTTAACGAGGAGATAAGAAAGGACCCGGATGTCCAGCCTGAGGATTATAAAAAGTCGCTTCCTTTCATTGTGCTCATCATAGACGAGCTTGCGGACTTAATGACCATGGCAAAGGCGAGCGTGGAAGAATCGCTGCAGAGGCTCGCGCAGCTTGCCCGCGCGGTCGGCATACACATCATCATAGCCACTCAGAGGCCCTCGGTGGATGTCATCACCGGCGTAATCAAGGCGAACTTCCCTTCAAGGATAGCTTTCAAGGTAAAGTCACAGATAGACTCGCGCACAATCATGGACACCAAAGGCGCCGAGGCGCTGCTGGGAAAAGGCGATATGCTATATAATCCCGCGAACATGGTAAAGCCCACCAGGGGCCAGGCCGCTTTTGTCAGGGATGAGATACCTAAAATAGTTTCATTTATCAAAAAACAGCGCAAGGCAGTCTACTCGGATGAGTTTGACATTAAAGACGATGAAATGCCCACGGGTTCGGGTTTTTCCGACGATGACGACATGGACCCGGATATGTATAAGAGGGCGCTGGATCTGGCGCGCGAAAAAGGAAAGATATCCACTTCATTCCTCCAGAGGAAGTTAGGCATAGGCTACTCAAGGGCTGCCAGGGTCATAGATATGATGGAAGAAAAAGGGCTTATAACCTCCGCGGACGGGAATAAACCGAGGGAGTGGAAAGGCGAGTAGAATCGCTCGTGGTCTAAGGTTCCAAAAACATATATAGGCGGCTGAAAGGCCGCCTTTTTTTTTACAGGCACATTTATTGCCACCAAGTAATATTGCCACCAAGCAATTGATTTTTGCAGTTTTTGGTGTTATTATATTCTAATATGGGGAACATGACGATATGCAAAGGGAGGCTTTGGGTGCCTGCTTCTTACCTGACTCGAGGAATCATCAAAGTTATTTTCCAATTTTTTCTAATCCTCACATTTATACCCGGATTAAACGCCATATGGGTGGACGCATACGGTTCATTCCGCAGCCAGGAACTTGTTGACCAGACTGTGATGAACCCGGATTTTGTTCCCGTGTTGGAACTTGACCAGGCAGATAATGCAAATATCATGTTCTCACGTTCTACGAGCCCCACGTACTCGATGTATTATAAAAAATGGGATGGCGCATCCTGGGTGGATATCAATGGGGGAACGACCGGTTATAAATTAATGGACAGCACTTATTATATTGAGGCGGGTAGCATTAAATTTGACGCGAATGGACATCCAAATGTAACATATACCCAGCAAATCGACAACCAATACAACTTTGAACTTTTTTTTATGAAATGGGACGGAGGAACATGGGTTGATGTTGATGGGTCAGGAATAGAATCCGCACGGCTGACTAATACCATCAGTGCGTCAGGATGGTCAAATGTCGCACTGTGCCCCATGTTCCTTGACTCGGGAGGCAGGCCAAATATAGCATATTTTGAGAATTTCGATCTGGATTATATAAAATGGAACGGTACGTCATGGACGGATATCACCGGCTCTGGAATCAGCCAGATTAAGGCCGCAAATGCTTTCAATCTGGACATGGTAGCTGACTCACAGGGAAAACCCGGGCTGGTATTCATGTATATGGGGAATCTATATTATTATAAATGGAGCGGGAGCGCATGGGTTGACGCGTCAGGAGCAACAATTTCTGCAGCAGTAACCGGTAAAATAATTATACAATCTGCAGTTTATGGTCCGGATCAGGGTAAACTTGCCTTTGATTCCCAGGACAGGCCGATGGTATTATGGACCGAGATTTCAAACGTTTTACCGTATCCCAGGAGAATGAACTTCCTGAAATGGAATGGCAGTGAATGGGTTGATGGTGATGGAACCGGCCAGGAATCAATGCAGATTTTGTATTTACCGCAGTTAGGTATTGATAGGATTGCAATCAAGGCTGATAGTTACGGCAACCCACACATTGCCTGGTGTGCGAATCCGGATGGTAATTATGCTATTTATTATATGTGGCTTAAAAATGGCACCTGGGTCGATGCCGACGGCACGGGCACTGAAGGCTCAAATATTTCTATTTTACAGTGCGACAACTGGGGCCCTTCGCTTGATCTTGACAGCTTTGGTAACCCGCATATAGCATGGGAGTCGTACGACGGGATTCATTATGTCAAATGGATAGACCCACCTGGAACAAGCACAGCCACTCCGACTATCAGTCCGACTTGGTCGGTCTCTCCGACCATAACAAATACAGTTACTATATCCCCGACATTTACGGTGACACCCACCAGAACCACATCGTATACAGCCACAACAACCCGTACGTCTACTCCGCTGCCTTGCGTTTGTATGAAAGTCGCGGGTGTAATGGCGCCCGTTGTCACTCCGTATTCGTTGTCTACATACATGTCCCTCCAAAAGGTTATTGTGCCTCTGGACAGCGCGACTTCGGATATAGAGGTACGCGGTATTTCAGGATCCGGTTTTATCAAGGCCGGGATTTACAGTGATAACAACAACCAACCTGATAGCCTTATAGCTGTTTCAGTCAGCACAACCGCATCTGTTGGATGGAATAGTATAAGGTTTCCTGACACCCATCTTGCAAAAGGCAATTATTGGCTTGCTTTAGAATATAAGAACATCGTTTTGGGAAACACAGGGGATTCTTCCAGATTATGGATGGGGTCCACATATTGGGTTTTTCCAACGTCAATGCCTGCCACTTTATCAGGCTATTTTGCCATGGATGCATATATGGTTTTATGCCCGGATATTTGTCCTTCAAATCCGCTTGAAGCATGTTGGGAGGGAATGCACGGAACTTCTTTATCCGGCACACTGGCGGTGCAAAGTAATTTATTTGTTAATACGCCTCAGATTAAGTCCGGACCCGACGGAAATCCTGGCCTTCTTTGGCCGGATAAAAAAGGTGTTCTGAATTATCTTGGTTGGAATGGCAGTAATTGGGTCAGCTTTGGGGGCTCTTCAGGCAATAGTGTGATTTATGAATATGGGCAGGACTTTTCGAGCGGGTTCAGTCTTGAATACCTAACGACAGGTGAACCGGCTGTGGTTTGGGCAGGAAATAATCTTTATCCGAGTATAAAATATCTTCGTGGGAAAGATGCCGGATGGGTTGATTGTACCGGGATTGATATCAATGATATGGAAGTCCCTGCCACAATTTATGATGCTGTTGAAAATGTGGCATTTTCACTTGATATTGATAATTTCCCGTGGATAGTATGGGATGACATGCAGTCCAGCCATGTTATTTCAATAATAAGGTGGAATGGTAATTCCTGGACTAATGCGGATGGCATAACGTCCGGCAGCCAAATAATATCGGATATTTCAGCAGATTCGTCCCAACCGTATATCCGGAGTGATGGAACAGGACTGCCGCATGTTGTTTGGTGCGACGCTGTTTCCGGTATATCATATTTAAAATGGAATGGCAGTGAATGGGTCGATGCTGACGGGACAGGCAAGGAATCCGAATTTATCTCTGCTGTAATATCAAATTCTTCTTCAAAACCGGTACTTGCCCTGGATAATACCGGCAACGCATGCATTGCGTGGCAGGGGTGGGACCTCAGCCATTTGGTGAAGTCCATTTATTTCATCCGATGGAACGGCAGCAATTGGGTTGATTCTGACGGAACAGGTATGGAATCAGCGGCAATTTATCCGGTGCAGGGAGAATGCGCCGGATTAAAACTTGATATTGATGGCGGCGGCACATGTCATATATCGTGGAATGACAGCGGCGGGCTTGAATACTTAAAACTTAATGGCAGTACATGGACTGATATTCACGGTATCAGCAAAGATTATGTGAACTTATGCGCAGGTGATTCGTGCCTTTATGGGGAGTCATCGCTTGCCATTTCCGGAGCAGGTGAAGTTTTTATGGGATGGAACGACCCTAATTCAGGAATAAATGCCGCCAGATTTACATGTCTTTCTGTCTGGTACACAAGCACCTGTACCCCTACTATAACGTTAACGAGGACTGAAACATTTACCATCCAGCCTACCCCGTCAATCACTCAGACTCCGACTATCTCGGCAACTTTTACAATGACGGCAACCGATGATGATACCAGGACAATGACGACTACCTATACACATTCCCCAACACTAACAAATACTCAGACGCCGGCAGTTTCACCTACAACAGGCTGCGTACATCCTGACGGGTCGTTTGGCGCAGGCGGCAGGGAAGAATATATGATTAACAATAGCAGCAAGCTCCTGGCATGCGCGGCGGATATGTCAGGAAATATTATTACTGCGGGTATTTCCTATAATAATATGGATATGATTATTTTGAAAATAAAGCCTGACGGCAGCCCTGACACTTCATTTAACGGTACCGGGTATGTGACCCATAATAACGCCGGGGGTGGGAACTGGTATGATGAAGCAAAAGCAGTTACTACTGATAGTTCCGGGAGGGTTATTGCTGCAGGAAAAAGCGCAAATTCATATTCTAATTATAGCATGGCGGTTTGGAGGTATGGCACAACAGGCTTACTTGACACGTCATTTAACGGAACGGGTTATTTTGTAATAAAGAACACCGCTGGAGTTGGTGGCGACGATTATGCCGTTGCGGTAATCCTTGACAGCGGCGGGAAAATAGTAGTTGCAGGAAACAGCACAACTTATGGTGGGGCCCCGGTAGTAACTATCTGGAGGCTCAATCAGAACGGTACGCTGGACACATCGTTTAATGGGTGTGGTTTCATTCTGCCGAACATACAGGGTATGCCGACTATAGGGACAGCTTACGGAGCTTCAATAGACAATAACGGAAGGATCTTGGTCACCGGGAAAAAGGGTAATTCTATGGCTGTCTGGAGGTTTAACCATAACGGGACCATTGATGGTTCATTTAACGGAAAAGGTTACGTTACATTTGAAAACACAGCTGGTGTCACGGGCAGCCTGGGATATTCAGTGGGCGTTGATATGGAAGGCAGAGTTCTTGTTGGGGGAAGCGCAGGTCTTTCCGGGGCGCAGTCATCCGGGTATGCCTGTGTCTGGAGGTTCCTTGATAACGGTAATCTTGACTATTCATTCAATGGGTGTGGGTATAATGTATTCAACAACCGTCCCTATGGAACCACGCCGGGGGATAATTTTTATTTTTCAAATATTTTCGCTGGACCAGGAACGCAGATAACAGCTTTTGGCATGGACGGCGCTTCAAGCAATAATACCCATTATTTTATAAATAGGTTCAACAGCGATGGAAATGCCGACTTTAACTTCAACGGGACAGGTGTTTACGATGACTATGGCACGCAGAACCCCGTTTCAGTGGCAGGGATGCTTGATAGCGCGGGCAGATTAGTTATCGGTTCCTGCGTTACCTTACTTTCAAACTCCTATTTCCAGGTATCCCGCTTTTCGGTTACATGTTCAGTTCCTACAGAAACTTGCACACAAACATTAACGACGACTTTAACGTCAAGTCCTACAAGTTCAATTTCTGCAACTTCATCGGCTACAATGATATGGACCGGAACAAATACCATAACAATGACAATGACATGTACCCCGACAATGTCACCAACCTGTACAATTGCCGAAACACTAACACAAACATTCACGATAACGGCATCCTCTACTGTGGCCGAAACGGAGTCGCCTACAGTTACTGCTACAAACATCCAGACAGGCACATCAACTGGTACCTGTACTTTTACAGAAACGATAACCGCAAGTTTGTCTATCACATTTACTAAGACGTTGACTATCACGAAAACCGCGACCATCACTGTTACAGCGTCAGGAACTATATCATTAACTCCCACGGCGACACTGTCTAAAACACGCACAGCCACTTGTACACCTTCACAGACTGTCACAAAACAGTCAACCCCAATTGTTTCACCAACCGCAACAAAAACCACGTCATTGTCTGAATACCAGTCTGACAGCGTGGTTATTTATCCAGTTCCTTCCCGGGGAGATATGCTTTCTATTTCCATAAAGAATTCATTATCAGCGCAAACGGCAGAGATAGACATTTACACAGTAAACTTAAGACTGATCCGGCGATTCACACACACTATCAATGCCAGCGGTGCGTGTAATTTGGACACAAAAAGCATGGCAAACGGGAGCTATCTTGCAAAGGTGATCCTGAAAGCAAATGGCAGAGTTATTTATAAGGCAACAAAAGTATTCATGATCATTAGATAACAAGGAGAAAGTCAAATTCCAAGGCTGATTTCATTGTAAAACATTCAATTTAAATTTGAATTAAAACCGACGGCATAAACTTCAATATGTTCTAATTTATTGCATACCTGGTTCGCGAAAAGGGCAAGATATCCACCTCCTTCCTCCAGCGGAAGCTCGGCATAGGCTACTCAAGGGCGGCCAGGGTCATAGACATGATAGAGGAAAAGGGGCTGATAACGTCGGCTGACGGGAATAAACCCAGGGAATGGAAGGGCGAGTAAGTACAAGCCCAAAGCCCATAGCACAAGTAAAACCGGTATATTTTTGCTGTTGCTTTTGACTTCCTTGAGCTTTGAGCTATGGGCTCTGGGCTTGTTTTTGTAGCTATTTCCTGCTTTTTTCCCTTGCATTTCTCCCAAATTCTAATTAAAATATAAACCCGTGCCATTTTGGGCGCACGCATGTATATATATTAAGGAGAGGGTTATGAACAAAAAGTTTAAAATACTGCTAATCATATCATCACTCATATTTGTATCATTTTCATGCAGCTGTCTTTTCGGAAAAGTAACAAATACGGCAAACAATACCATTGCTTCGGATGAGGTCATAAACACAAAGACCGCGGACAGCGCTCCGACAGCGGCCGCGACCGCCACGGGGACCACGGCCACGGCAGTCCCGACAGAAGCTGTAAAGGAAGTTAAACAGGAAATAACGCCCGCAGCAACTTCCGCGGTAACTCCGGTCAAAAAGAAGACGCCGAAGGCAGCTGCCGTGAATGAAGCAAAGGCAACACCGGTCCCGGATAAGGTTTCCGAGCTGGTGGAAAAGATAAGGAAAGGCCAGGCTGATGTGGCGGCTTCCAAAACAAAGATTTCCATGAAGACCTTCGCCGGCGGAGGCGCGCCTCAGTTCATTAAGGGCGAGGCCATTATAAAGAAAAAAGATAAATTCAGGGTTCATTATACCGAGCCGAGCGAGCAGGATATAATTTCCGACGGAAAGACGATCTGGATATACACCCCGGCGCTTTCCCAGGTCATGAAGCAGTCGGTAAAAGGGTCAAACAACGGCACGCAGTTTTACTCTGATTTTTCAAGTTCCATCAGCCACTATGTGAAAAACAGCGACACCGTCCTTGGCGAGGATGAGACTTCATACACTTTAACCATGTCGCCGCGCGATAAGAACGCCATCGGCTACGACGAGATAATAATAAAGGTCACAAAAAAAGACCTGGTGCCTTTTTACATGTCCATGAAGACACAGGGCACAATAACCGAGATAGAGTTCCTTGACACGGTTAATTACAAGGAATCAGAAATCGCGGGCAATAAGGAACTGGCGGAGTCCAATTTTAAATTCACCGTACCTGAAGGTGTGGAAGTGATTGACGCGGCTGAACTCGAAGGCGCGATAAAATAAAACAGGAATTGTAAAAGGAGAAGACAATGGCGGCAAAAGGCTACGGAGAGATATTAAAAAAGGCAAGGGAAGCGAAGGATTTAACGCACGTTGAACTGCATAAGATCCTCAAGATGGACCCTTCATACTTAAAGGCCCTCGAAGAGGAAAATCTGGTAATATTTGAGAAGCCTGTTTACATGAGGTTCTTCTTAAAGACTTACGCGAAGCATTTAAAGGTGGACCTAAAAGAGGTCATGAGGCTTTATGATTTCTCGCCTGAGGTACAGGAAGCCGCGAAGAAAACGGAAAAGCACCACAATCATATGTCCCTGGGCGACATCATAAAGGAAACAGAACCGAGGGAGCTGGAAGCGGCAAAAGGCACAAAGCTTGAACTTACCATGATGACAAAAAACAACATTATAATTGCAGTATCTGTAGTGGCGGCCATATTTCTCGTGCTCTTTATTGTTTTCGCTTTCAGGGGAAAAGGCGGGGTCCAGGAAACAAATAATAACGTATACGTAGCCACAGTCACGGCGCCTACAGGCCTGAAGATAACGGTAAAGGCAAAAGACGACGTGTGGATGAAGGCAAGGCATGATAACGGCGAAGAGGATTTCCTCATGAAAAAAGGCGAAGAGAGGAAATGGAAGGACATTAACAGGATAGTATTCTTAGTCGGCAACGCGGGCGGCGTCGAGTTCACCCAGAACAGTGATCCCATAGGGGTCATCGGAGAGCCGGGAGAAGTCATAAACGGTCTTGTTTTTGAGACAGGCAAGAACTGGTACATAGACAAGGCGCAGGGCTTTAAAAGGGAAAATCCGAAGCCCATGGCGGAAGACACCCCGGCAGGAACGGCGCCGGCAGCGGTGACGGTAACGCCGGCAGCGCAGTAAATACAATTTTCAATTTAGAATTTTCAATTTTCAATTGGTGTTTTAGATCTTAATTGAAAATATAAAATTGAAAATTTAAAATTGTTTGGAGGTTATATATGGCATCAGACAGCTCATTTGACATTGTATCCAAGATAGAAATGCAGGAAGTGGTCAACGGCATAGACCAGGCTACCAGGGAAATAACAAACAGGTATGATTTCAGGGACACAAACACCACCATAGAGTTAAACCAGGAAGAGCGCACCATAACCATAACCACAACTGATGATTATAAGGTGAAGGCTTCAGAGGAAGTATTAAGGGGCAAGTTTATTAAAAGGGGCGTGCCCATGAAAGCTTTAACAAGCGAGGCGCCTTACCAGTCCGGCATGAACAAGATGATAATGAAGATGAAGATACAGGAAGGCATACCCCAGGAAAAGGCCAAGGAAATAGTGAAATTTATAAAAGACCTGGGGCTCAAAAAAATACAGGCATCCATACAAAAAGACGTTGTAAGGGTATCGGCCCCGAAAAAAGACGACCTTCAGGAAGCAATGCAGGCAATAAGGGCGCACGACTTCGGCATAGACACGCAGTTTACGAACTATAGGTAAACATGTCACAAAACCCAAGACCCATGACCCAAGCTGGAACCTTCCAGGTAATCTGGGTCCTGGGTCTTGGGTCATGAGACTAATCCAATGAAACTCGGCGTAATAAACCTCGGCTGCCCCAAGAACACCGTCGACACCGAGGTTATGATTTCCTACCTTAGCGACTTTCACCTTACATCAAACCCGGCTGAAGCCGATTATATCCTTATTAATACCTGCGGATTTTTAAAGGCTTCCAGGGATGAATCCACCGGCGCTATTTCCGACATGCTTGAAAATAAAAACGCGAAAGTAATTGTCGCAGGCTGCTTTGTAACCAAGGATATAAAAAACCTGAAAAAACGCTTTAAAAACGTCCACGCGTGGGTCGGCGTAAACGACATGTCAAACATAAGGAAGGCCGTGGAAAAAGGCGGTCTATACCTTGATTCAGCGCCATGCGTTTACAAGGGGAAAGAACATGTGACCCTGCTTAACCCGTACTCAGCCTACGTAAAAATATCCGACGGATGCAACCACCGCTGTTCCTTCTGCACCATTCCTTCCATAAAAGGGCGCTACAGGTCGAGGAAGATAGAGGACATCGCGGATGAAATTAACACGCTTGTAAAAAGCGGCGTGAAGGAAGTAAACCTCATAAGCCAGGACCTCACATACTACGGCCGCGATAATTACGGCAAACCAGTGCTTGGAAAACTGCTGGCGGCCATAACCAAAAAAGTAAAAAAGGATTTCTGGCTGAGGCTGCTTTACCTTTATCCGGATTTTGCGGTTATTAAGGACATAGTAAAAGCCATGAAAAACGATAAAAGGATATGCCGTTACATGGACATACCTTTCCAGCACGTAAGCGACAGGGTGCTCAAATCCATGAAAAGGGGATACGGAAAGATGGACATAACCGATATTATCAGCTATGTAAAGGCCCAAGCGCCGGGAATGTCGCTGCGCACCTCTTTTATCACGGGGTATCCTGGCGAGACAAACGCTGAATTTGAGGAACTCTTAAACTTTATCAGCGCCGGTTATGTCGAAAAATCCGGCATATTCCCTTATTCTGACGAGCAGGGTACTTATGCTGCAGGCATTAAGCCAAAGACGGCCTTTGCCGTTATAAAGCGCAGGCAGGAAAGTTTAGCCCTTGCCTCGGCGGATGTTTGCTATTATAATAACAGTAAGGAAAAAGGGCAAACCAAAAAAACGCTCGTTATAGGCAGGCGCTCAAAAAACCTCTTTCTCGGAAGGACCGGGGATAACGCGCCGGACATAGATAATTACATACTTGTTAAAAGCAAAAAGAATCTTAAGACCGGTGAATTTTATGACGTTAAGATAACCGGTTTTAACAAATTTGACCTTATAGGGGAATGTTAAATGGCAAAAAAGTCACTGCCTGTCTGGCTCGTAAAACTGCCCAACAGGATAACGATGTTCAGGCTCCTCATAATAATCATATACATACCGGCGCTGCTTGCCGCCAACATAGTCTTTAATTACATCGCACTAATACTTTTCGCCATAGCTGCCATATCCGACTGGCTTGACGGATACATAGCGAGGAAACTGAACATTATCAGCGATTTCGGAAAAGTCATGGACCCGCTGGCCGATAAGATTCTGGTTATTTCCACGCTGTTATGTTTTGTCCAGCTGGGGACCGTGCCTGCCTGGATGGTGGTGATAATAATAGGAAGGGAATTCATGGTAAACGGCATCCGCATCATGGCTGCCCAGGAAGGCAAGATAATAATGGCCTCCATGCTCGGGAAGATAAAGACGGTTGTCGAGATGACCGCCATTACAACAGTACTCCTGCTTAAAGTCCTTCAGGATACCATAGAATACTTCAATGAAAAGCAAAAATGGGAAGTCATATTAATGAAGTTCGGCAACGCCGGGGATTTTATGGTGCAGTTCGTATACTACGCCCCTTACTGGCTGATGTTCTGCGCCGCGTCCATATCGCTCATATCGGGGCTGGAGTACTTTTTTAAGAACAAGAGGATTTTCGATAAAGAGATCTAAAAAAACAATTACTAATTTATAATTACTAATTACAAATTATCGTCTATTGCTGCGGGCTGACGCCCCTGCAATATTATAATAGTGCGCGCGAAGCGCCACCTTTATTAGTAATTAGTAATTATAAATTAGTAATTATATGAAGGACGGTTTACATGCGCAATGTTTACATCATAATCTCCACGTTTTTCTACACAGGCTACTTCCCCAAAGGCTCCGGCACCTTTGCCACATTCTGTTTCCTTCCTTTTTACTACTTTATATTCCGTGACATGAACCCGTGGCTTTACGCGTCAATTACCATCGGTCTTTATTTTATAGGGGTCTGGGCGTCCAATTACGCCGCTGTAATTTTTGACGACGAGGACCCGTCAAAAGTGGTCATAGACGAGGTGGTGGGATTTTTAATCACCATGTTCCTCATACCCTTCACATGGAAAAGGCTCATAGTGGGTTTCTTTGTGGCAAGGATACTTGATATCATAAAACCGTGGCCTGCTTATCAGGCACAGTCATTCCGCGGCGGCAACGGCATAATGCTGGACGACGCAATCTCAGGCTTCCAGGGCCTGGCGCTGATGTGGATTCTGATTTACTTTAAGGTTTTGTAGGGACGCACTGAGTGCGTCCTAAGGGGGGCAATAATGAGAAAAATATCCGTAATAATACTGATTGCTTTGGTAATGGCGGGATGCAATAAAAAAACCACCTGGTCGCCGACAATTCCCGCGAGTACGCTCGTCATATCAGCCCAGATTTCGCGCCAGGAAAGTTCGGCTTCACTCGGGCAGACAGTTTATGATGTGATGCTTATTGATTCAGGCACAATGGCAGGGATATCCGGCGCGGAGGTAACAGTTACCGGACCCACCGGTATAGTCACAGTGCCTGAAAATGCGGCAGGCATATATGGACTGCAGCTTCTCGGAGCGGATGTGGCCACATATTACCAGTTTAACCAGACATACACCGTGGATATAACAATTGGCGGAAAAACATATACGGCATCATCCGTGGCGCCGGGAAACATCACCATAGCGGCTGACGGATCGCTGGTTACATGGACTGTGGAAGGCAACAGCGATATAATTTCGGCAATGGCGCCGGATAGTTCCATGGTATCAATACCGCCGTCAGGGTCAGGGAACGCCAATTCCCCGGCTAACATTACGGGAACAGGGATACTTTCAAAAGGCGCGGGATCATACATGGTGCAGGCGACCATTATCAATCAGTTTACAAACGCCTTTTCAGGGGCAAACGTCGGTAGCGCGCTTGTGGTAATGAATCAGAAAACACTCTATTTTACAAAATAGCGGCTGCCGCGGATAGTTGCCATTATAAATCAATGGGACAAAGCTTTTTCAGGGGCAAACTCCGGGAGTGTGCGTGAGTACTTCTGGGTGCGCATGAATACAACAGAGGACGGCTTACTTAATATATTTTCTCAGGTTTGAATAGATATCCTTGATTGTTTCTTCCAGGAATTCCTGTTTGTTTTTTCCCGTATTATCAAACATCATATCCAGCTTGTATTTCCTGCCGTGTTTTTTTATTATGCTGTTTTCAAACTTAAAAAGCTGCCACAACGGAACTTCAAGCGCGCCCGATATTTTATTGATCGTATCAAGCGAAGCTTTTTCTTTTCCGGTTTCAATTGTGCTCAGAAAATGAGGCGATATGCCGGCTGCCTCGGCCAGCATTTCCTGCGTAATGCCGGAATTTTTTCTGGCTTCACGTATCTTTTTTCCCAATGAAGAATATATGTCCATCTACCGCCTCCTTTTTTACAGAATAAATATACTATTTGTACCGCCGTCAAATACATACATCATAGCGGATATTATATACTTGACATACAGCAGAACATGTGATATAAAGTAGACATGATAGCAATAAAGCCGCCGATTTAAAACATCAATATATCAGTGGGGTGATATATGAGGGAAAAGAACGCCGGGGGATTAAAAAGCTGTAAGATACTTATACGCGTCAGTGAAAAAGAAAAAAAAGATGTTGAAAGGATGTCCAGGAAAAACGGCGAGAATATGTCGGAATTTTTCCGGGGCATGATAAAGGAAAAGAAAAACAGCGAAAAAACCGACGCGATTATGTCAATAATCCACGAAATGGAACAACTTCTTTTATCGCAAAAAACCAATCTAGAAATTATAAATGGCGCTATAGGCCGGAACATAAGCCAGGGGCCGCCTCAAACATTTGGATAAACATTAAACTATCGCGGTCCCTGGCCTTATCTGTTTTTTTAAAGACAGGCTGGCTAATCAGAAAGCATATTTTCAAAGCGGGTGGAATATATCCGGTTTAAAAGGAAGGCCGGCAGTATGATACTGTCATTAATTGTGTAGATTTAAAATATACTTTAAATAAATGAAATTATTTTCTTCTCCCTCGGCTCAATTTAGTCCCCCCTTGCGGGGGAGAGAAGGTCAGGATGAGGGGTTATTAATCCTTGTTTTGTTCCCCTCACCCCTACCCCTCTCCCAAGGGGAGAGGGAATAAAAGTGCGTCATATAGATTACACACTTTTGTAAACAATAAACGGCAGCATAATAACATTGAATTCCGTCTTTTTCTAAGATACAATTGTAATGCATCAGGAAAGAGCGGAACAATGAAAGAGCATCTGTCAAAATCAGCTGAAATACAGAGCCTGTTAACCCTTATAAAACAAGGGCAAAAAAACATCACTGCAGAAAGCCTGGCTGACTGCTTCAAGGGAATACTATACTCGTTTTTAACCTCGGAAACAGACAAAGATATTTTTATCATAACATCGTCCGAAAACATCTTCGCGCTTTACTCAGAGATGGAAAGCTTAAAAGACCTTTTCAGCAATGACGCGCAGATTCTCTTTTACCCCGAGGACGACTCCCTGATATACCATTCCATACAGGCATCAGCCGAGATATCCAAGTCGCGCGCAAAAGTGTATGAAGGGCTGCTTAAAAAAGGGCGCAAGATAGTGATAACTGACATTAACGCGCTTGTTGAAAAGATACCGGGCCCGGACAAGGTAAAGCACTTAAACCTGATACTAAAAAAGGGAGATACTTTAAATCCCGATAAGATATCTGAAATGCTCGCGGAAAACAGGTATGAGCGGGTGTTAAAGGTCGAGAACGTTTTCCAGTACTCCATCAGGGGAAGCATCATTGACATATTCCTGCCGGGTCATGATTATCCGGTAAGGATCGAGCTCTTCGGGGACACCATAGAGTCGCTGCGCTTCTTTTCGCTGGACACCTACTCAACGACAAAGCACATAGAAAAGGTGGAACTGCTGCTTTTTAACCCGGGCAGCAAGAATAAAGGCGAGACCTCGTCGATTATTGACTATTTCGCTCCGTTTAAGACTCTTGTAATTATGGACGAAGTGGACGCGCTGAAAGCCGAGATAATAGACAAGATAAACAAGGTGGAGAGGTATATAGAAAGCGAGGAAGTTAAGGAAAACATATTCAAGCTGCCGGCTATATTCAGGAAGCTCGCGCTTTTTCAGAAGCTAAAGACTTATTCCGTAATGAAAAATTTAAAGGGCATACGCTTTAAGATACAGTCAAATCCTCCGTTTAAAAGGGATGTAAAGGTATTTTTTCAATATTTAAACGATCTTGAGGAAAAGGGTTATAAGAATTACATCATATCCGACAATGACGGCGAGACAAAACACCTGAAAGAAACCGTGGAGGAATATGACAAACTTCACAAGGTAAACCTGTTTAAAAACACCAAATTCATAAACGCGAATACATACTCAGGCTGCGTGCTGCCTGATATCAGGCTTTCCTTCATATCCAACAGGGAGATATTTGAAAGGTATAAGGGAAAGGTCGCGGTAAGGCGCAAGGAAAAGAATTTAAAGCCAATCAAACATTATATGGAACTCAAGGAAAAGGATTTTGTGGTGCACCGCGAGCATGGCATAGGCGTTTTTGAAGGCATAAAGACCATGGACATAGACGACACAAACTCAGATTTCATATACCTGCGTTATGCCGGGGACGACAAGCTATACATCCCGATTTATAAGATAGCAATGATTGATAAGTATATCGGGGGCGAAGGAAATCCATCGCTTTCAAAGTTAGGCGGCGGGTCTTGGAAAAGGACAAAGGAAGAGATAAGAAAACAGCTGGCATTAATGGCGGAAGAGCTCCTGAAGATATTCGCAAAGCGCGAAGTGGCAGGCGGCATAAAATATCCTGCCGATGACAAAGAACAGCTGGCCTTTGAAGAGGCTTTTATACATGAGGAAACAGAGGACCAGGATAAAGCTATTGAAGACGTAAAGCGCGACATGATGATGCCAAAGCCTATGGACAGGCTGGTGTGCGGCGATGCCGGTTTCGGAAAAACAGAAGTAGCCATGCGCGCGGCGTTTAAGGCGGTTAACGCCGGCAAACAGGTTCTTGTATTAACCGCAACAACGCTTCTTGCGCAGCAGCATTTCTTTACATTTAAGGAGAGAATGGCGGATTATCCCATAACCATAAGGATGATATCAAGGCTGATAAGCGCGAAGGAAAAGGAAGAGGCGTTAGCCGGCATAAAAAGCGGCAGGGTGGACATATTGATAGGCACAAGCGCGGTCCTAAGCGCCAGGATTGATTTTAAGGATGCCGGGCTGGTAATTATAGATGAAGAGCAGCACTTTGGCGTTAAGAATAAGGAATTCCTCCGCGATAAATATCCTAAGGCTGACGTGTTGACCTTAACGGCCACTCCTATACCCAGGACGCTTTACTTTGCCATGTCAGGAATCAGGAATATCTCGACGATAGTCACGCCGCCGCCGAATAAAAGGACCATAGAAACATATGTGGCGGAGGAAAAGATAAAGACCATAAAGGAAATAATACTCAGGGAAGTGCTGCGCAAGGGCCAGGTTTTTTACGTCCACAACAACATCACCACAATATTTAAGACAAAGGAAATGCTTCAGGAGGCGCTGCCTGAGATACGTTTCCGCGTGGCACACGGCAGGATGAAAAAGGAAGCGCTGGAAAAGATAATGGTGGATTTATTAAACAGGAAGTACGACGTGCTTATCACCACCACTATCATAGAATCAGGCCTGGATATGCCGGATGTTAATACCATCATAGTAAGCTCGGCAGACAGGTTCGGCTTATCCCAGCTTTACCAGCTGCGCGGCAGGGTAGGCAGGCGCGACAAGCAGGCATACGCGTACCTGCTGGTAAAAGATGTAAAATACTTATCAGGAATAGCAAAGGAAAGGCTTCACACCATAGAAAGCTATGTAGACCCGGGAGCGGGCTTTAAGATAGCCATGAAGGACATGGAACTGCGCGGCGCGGGAAATTTGTTGGGCACAAGACAGCACGGCAACATGGAAAAGATAGGCTTTGAGCTCTACTGCAAAATGCTTGAAGCCGCGGTCGCGAACCTCTCAGGCGTGGATTTTGAGGATGAAGTAGACACAAAAATAAAGACAGAGTTTAAGGCGTATATACCCGAAGATTACATCTGGGATTCGGGAGAGAAGCTCCGCATCTACAGAAGGCTCTTCGTAGCCCGCACCATGGAAGAGATAAGGGAAATAGAATCCTACATGAAAGACGCCTGGGGCGACCTGCCGCAGGAGGTTAAGAACATAGTCTTTGTAGCCGGGCTAAAGTCACTTGGAAGAAAACTGAAAGCATACGAGATAAGGGCCACAGAAAGCGTGATAGTGGTTTACTGGGATGAAAAGCCCGTGGACCAGGCGAGGAAATACGTGAACGCCAACTTTAAAAAGGCAAAGCTGAACGGGAATAAGATGGAGATAAAGGTGGAAGGAAGGAAAGACGCGGAGGGTGTGATAGAGGAATTCTTAAAGTAAATTTACTATTTACAATTTACGATTTACAATTAAGACACTGTTGGGGCAGCGGCTTTGTTTTTTTGTAGTCGCAGGCCTGCGCTCCACCGGTAGATGTCATGAGTCCTATAATATTCTCATGCCATATACGTATCGAACGGCCTGCGCCTATTCAAGGTATTGAAGGAAGCCAAACTATTGACAGTTCAAACACCCGCCGCACACACCTTTTGGTAGAGCCGCCGCGCTCAAATAAAAAAATCATATCAGTCGAAGTTTACGGCTGTAAACCTTTATGGAAATAACAGATTAAAAGGTATATAATATGCTCGAGATCTAAAGGGAGGCATTATGAAAAAAATATTTGTATCAGTGTTTTTTTTATGCGTCTGTCTTTGTTTTGTGTCATGCAAAAACGCCCCGACTGCTCCGCGGGCAAACAGTTCCAGCGTTACAATAAAGGGGAACTTTACGGGCGGTGTCAACGCTAATGGCATTTCAATCTCCGGATTTTTAGCCTCACTGCTCGGGGAGTCCGTCGCTTATGCGCTGGATTATACGCTTGTAAAAAAGGTGGCGGTTATAACCACCGGTTCCTTTCTTTTGTTTGACGTTGTTAACGGCGGTTTTCAGGTGAACGCTCAGGAAGGCTGGCCAGCGGGGCTTATATTCATCGGCGACGGCGGGAGCTATCTCGGATACCTGACCCTGGGCAGCGGGGTTGAATCACTGCCTTTGAACATGCTTGAAAGCGGATCCAATTCCATAGACCTTCAGACACTGTCTTCCAACGGAACGATCGTGGAACCCGGCCATAATCCCATCGGCAACGAAATACCCATGACGGCCGGCGACATATCGTCCTATGCTTTCAGCAACGGCCCTCTGGGCGCGGCCCTTAAAGCGCCGGACGCGGATGGGGACGGCGTTGTGGACGTTGTAAATGGCAGGTTTTATACCTATACCATGTTGTATTCGGTGAACGCGGGAAATTTCGGTTCCGGTCTTACGCCTGTGTTTTCACCTCCCGTAAGTCCCGCCTATTACAGACTGGGAATTAAAATATTCGACTCGGACAAGAACTTTCCCGCCTCTATAGGTTTCAGCGGCGCAGCCGGTTCGGGAATTGAGTCGGTATCAAGCGAATTTTACGCCGGCACCCAGGACTATATGAAGACATACTATTCACCTGCAGTTCCCTCGCCCGTACTGCCGCCCGCGGGGGTTTATACGGTATCTTATAAGACAAAAACCCTCACATTCAATGTGGCGAGCGAGGCAGATATAGTCAAATATCTGGCAATACCCATTCCGACCGTATACCTTAACGGGAACGGCACCATAAATAAGATAACCTGGGAATATAAGCTCAGCGACGGGTCCTCCACAGTTGACCCGCTGGCGGTCATAGGTGACGTTTTCCTGACGGTTTCCGCGGACCCGGGAAATACGGGCAACCCGGTGTATTATCAGCTGTATGATTCTCCAACGCTTGCCAAAACAGCCACGTCGCATACGCTTACGAACCAATCCATAGCATGGAGCAGCGTAGTCTCTATAGATGTGTCATACCACGATATTTTTGGCAACAATGTAGGGATAGGATGGAATAAGCCGTAGAGATAGCATGTGCAATCAGATATTGAAAGATAGATTTACAATTAATACCTTGTAGGGGCCGACCTGTGTGTCGGCCCGAAGACAGTGATTTAGTAGTCGCAGGCCTGCGTTCCACCGGTATATGTCATGAGTCCTATAATATTCTCATGCCATATACGTATCGAACAGCCTGCGCCTATTCAAGGTATTGAAGCAAGCAAAATATAGAAAGCCTACGCAACCGTGTACGCACCCCGATGGTACGTAGAGGGTGCGACTACCGTATTTATACAAAAGCAAATTCAAAGGCGGGCGATTCGTGAATCGCCCCTACGAATTCAAAGGCAGAAGGAATAAAAAAAGGCCGCATTATCACGCGGCCTTTGGTATTTTAGGTTTTGATTACGGGATATTTATGAACTTCAGTTTGTTATCCGCTATCTTGTAGCAGCACAGCATGACGTTCTTAAGCCCAACTTTTGTCAGGATCCTGTTTGCCTCAGCCTTCAGCGGCTCCGGTACCAGCAGGAAGAATGCGCCGAGCTGGTCTGAGATGCCTTACTTCCAGGCTATGGCTTTGCCCTCGGTGACTGAGGTGTCTGTTTTAATATGTCAAATTAGTGGTATAATTACGTAACCGATTTTCAGGGGAAAAGCGTCTAAATATTGTACGATATAAGGGAGGGCATATGAAAAAAATAATATTAGTATTTGCTGTTATGCTGGTCTTATTATGCGCTTGTTCAAAAAAGATTCCGACAGCGCCGTTATCCACTGTGGACTGGAAGCTCGTAGGAACGGCCGGGTTTTCACCCACGGATACATATGTGTCGCCGGCGCTTCTTATTGATAACGGCCAGATATACGCTGCTTTTTCCTCGTTTCCATCTCCGAGGCCGACTCCCGATAACGTAACAGTAATGGAGTTTAACGGGACATCATGGGCTGCGTTGGGTCCATCGGGTTTTGCCGTGGGAAGGTTCCCCAAGCTGCTGAAATGTTCGGGAGAGATATATGTCGCGTTCAGTGATATGAGCCAGGCCACGGCCGGTGTAACTGTTATGAAATACAGCGGCTCAGCTTGGAGCGCAGCCGGAGCAGCGAGGTTTGCCACAGGCGATATAGGTGCGGTATCTTTTTGTGCGGACAATAACATATTGTATGTAGCGTTTGCTGACAACACCACAAACATAGCCAGGGTAATGACATTTAACGGGAGTTCATGGACACAGGTGGGGCCTGATATCACAGGGGCCAGAAATCCTTCCCTCGCCTTTGAATCGGGTGTGCCCTACGTGAACTTTATGGATATGGCGCAGGGCAACCACGGCTCACTGGTCAAATTGGTTACCGGAGCATGGCAAAATATCGGGGCAGCCGGGTTTACGCCGGATGTCGCATATATGACGGACCTTACATTTGTCGGGACAGTGCCATATGTCGCTTTTCCCGACATGATATCAGGGGACCAAAAGATGACGGTCATGAAATACGAAGGCGGTTCATGGCAGTATGTGGGGGCCAGAGGCATATCATCCGACATATCATACAACGGTACAGACGCGGGCATATTTAATGACAACGGCACATTATACTGTTACGGCGAATCCCAGAGGTATACGACTACAACCATACGCAGGGTAATGGTGATGAAGCTTGTCAACAACAACTGGGTTGATGTGGGCAGGACGGATTTTGCTGAGCATTCGGGTGTTGAAAGCGTCGGATTCTATACCTATAATTCAGTGCCATATGTGATATTCGGAGACGGGGCATTGGGTTTAAAAGCAACAGTGATGAAGTATGAATAAATAAAAAAGGCCGCGTTTTCACGCGGCCTTTGGTATATTAGGTTTTGATTACGGGAGGTTTATGAACTTCAGTTTGTTATCCGCTATCTTGTAGTAGCACAGGTCCGCCTTTGTGGCGGCCCGAAGGCAACGATTTAGTAGTCGCAGGCCTGCGTTCCACCGGCCTGCGCTTATTCATGGCATTGAAGCAAGCATACTATAGACAGTTCAAACACCCACCGCACACACCGATTTTTGTAGAGCCGCCGCTTGCTGCGGCTTAATGTTGGATTAGGTTTAAATATCATTGAAACAAGCAAACCTACCGCAATCCCAATCCTGATATTGTCAAGAATTGTGTGTAAATTGTTTTGTTCTTTTTTCCCTCTCCCCTTGGGAGAGGGTAGGGTGAGGGGAATAAGACAATTGGTTTCACCTCACCCCAGCCCCTCTCCTAAGAGGAGAGGGGGAGCAGTGGTAGAAGAAAATTAACACGTTTAATATAAGCGAATATGAATTTACACACGATTATATACAATAACCCCAATCCTCATATGCTTGACAATAAGTATACATAATGTATAATTATTTGCATAAAAGCATACACCTATGTCAGGGGGGCGATGATGAAAATGAAGAAAACAATATTGGTTAAAGGCGTTAAAATATCAATTATTAAATCCGGCAATGAGGATTATATATCGCTTACAGACATGTTAAGAGCCAAAGAAGGTGATTTTTTTATATCCGATTGGTTAAGGAACAGGAATACAGTGGAGTTTTTAGGCATTTGGGAGAGTATAAATAACCCTGATTCTAATTATGGCGAATTCGCCATAATTAGAGGAAAAGCCGGGCTAAAAATACAATTCATATTTAGCCATGCAGGATTTATCGTCATCGAATGAAGAAATCAAAACTATAATGGCTTGGAATCTTGGAGTAACAATAGCGATTATTTTTTTTAACAGGTACTTTTTATGTTTTAAATAGCAAATCTGCAAAATAATAATTTCAAAGAGTTATATTTTTTAGGGTGGTATTTCGTCGGTGTTTTAAAACGAGTGATACATGAATCACCCCTACAAGTTAAAAGGCGCAGGTAACAAAAAAGGCCGCGTTATCACGCGGCCTTTGGCATATTAGGTTTTGATTACGGCAGGTTTATGAACTTCAGTTTGTTGTCCGCTATTTTGTAGTAGCACAGCCTTACGTTTTTAAGGCCCACTTTTGCCAGGATCCTGTTTGCTTCCGCTTTCAGCGGCTCCGGGATCAGCAGGAAGAATGTGCCCAGCTGGTCTGAAATGCCTTTCCAGGCTATGGCTTCTCCCTCGGTGACCGAGGTGTCGGTTTCCACTTTGAAGATGTAGGTGATGGGATTTTTTACTATCACGTCAACGGAGACACCTTTGATGACCGCGTCCTGTTTTTCCAGGTTTGTCATGACCTGCTGGGCGTTCTTTGATTCATAAATTCCGGCCAGCGATCTGATGATGGTATCGTGCATTTTCATTTCCTTAGGTGAGCGCATTGCCATGTGTTTTCCCCTCCGACGTTAGATTCTGACCTTCCTTAACCCTTACCCTTATTCTTATCCTTAGATTTTAGAACTTAGACCTTAAGTCTTAAACCTTGATCCCCACCCTGACCCTCCCCTTATGGAATAAGGGGAGGGGAGAGGTAGGTGAACCTTTTATTATACTTCACTCCACTTTATCATGTTTGGCTGGAACTTTACGTTTAGGTCCCCGTTTTTCGGGAGGACCCTTACTGTGTAGTTTATCGTTCCGGAGGCTTCTGTTTTTATCAAGCCTTCAAAGATGAAATCCTTGTCCCTGTTGCCTTTGTATTCCATCTTTACGGCTGCCGTGCATTCCAGGTCTTTCTTGCCCCTTGAGTAGCCGTAGTATATCTCCACAAGCAGGTCCTCGTGTTTTAACCATGAGCCGTCTATCATGGCCTGCACTTTTATGGAAGTGCCTACTTTTATGTCGCCTGTTGTTTCGGCTGATATCTGGTTTACCTTTACGCCGTTCCAGTTCTTGCGCAGTTCTTCCTTCCACTTTGCCAGGCCCCTTGCCTTGGCAAAGTTATTGGCCGAGAGGTTGAAAAACTGCTGTCCGCCCGGGATGTAGAACTTTTCCGTGTATTCCATGACCATCCTGTTGGTGTTGAAAACAGGGCAGAGAGTCTGCATGGAGGTCTTCATTTTCTTGACCCAGTCATGCGGGAGGCCGTCTTTGCCGCGCTTGTAATAAAGCGGGACCATGTCTGTTTCGAGGATGTCATATAACTGGCTGGCTTCCACGCTGTCGCGGTATTCCGGGTCCTCGTATTCCTCGCCGCGGCCTATGTTCCAGCCGTTGTCGTCCTCTGATTTCTCGTCCCACCAGCCGTCAAGAATCGAGCAGTTCAATCCGCCGTTGAAGTTTACTTTCATTCCGGAGGTGCCCGAGGCCTCAAGCGGCCTTATCGGGTTATTGAGCCATACGTCAACGCCCTGTACCAGGTAATGCGCCGTGTGAAGGTCGTAGTCCTCGACAAAAACTATGTTGTTGCGGAACTCTTCCTTCTGGGCTATCTGATATACCTGTTTGATGAAATCCTTGCCCATATTGTCCTTGGGGTGGGCTTTTCCGGCAAATATGATCTGCACCGGCATTTCCTTGTTTGAAAGTATCTTTTTGATGCGCTCTATGTCCCTGAATATAAGCGTGCCCCTTTTGTAAGTGGCAAACCTTCTGGCAAAACCTATTGTGAGTATTTCCGGGTTCAATATCTCGTTTGTCCTGTCGAGCTCTTCCTTTGTGGCGCCGCGTCCTTTAAGGGATTTCTTCAGCGTCCTGCGGACAAAGGCCACAAGGCGTTCTTTCCTGCGCTCGTGCGTCCTCCAAAGTTCTGTGTCGGGTATTTCGCTGATCCTTGACCAGATGGTATGGTCGTCCGGAGCGTCAACCCAGCGCGTGCCGAGGTAGCGCATGAATAAATCAGCCATTTCCTTTGATATCCAGGAATTCATGTGGATTCCGTTTGTGATGTGCGTGATGGGCACTTCATCCAAAGGCACGCCTTTCCATATGTCTTTCCACATGTCGCGCGATACGTGGCCGTGGAGTTTTGAGACGCCGTTATTAAAGTCTGACATTTTAAGGGCGAGTACGGTGACGCAGAACGTTTCGTTCTCGTCGTCCGGGTTTACGCGGCCCATCCTGAAGAAGTCGTTAAAAGGTATCTTTAAATTTTGTTCCACATATGCCTTGAAGTATTTTTCCATGACGTCATATGTAAAGCGGTCGTTTCCGGCAGGAACAGGCGTGTGTGTGGTAAACATTGAAGACCCGGCCACTGCCTCGCGCGCTTCCGCGAACGACATGCCCTTATTGTGCATGAACATTTTTGTGCGTTCGAGGGCTAAGAATGCCGAATGTCCTTCGTTCATGTGTGTTACCGTGGGGTTTAGGTTCAAGGCGGTTAAAGCTATCATGCCGCCTATGCCAAGAAGGTATTCCTGTTTGATCCTCATATCCGTGTCGCCGCCGTATAAAAGAGCGGTAATCTCGCGGTCTGCCGGGGTGTTTTCCGGTATGTTCGTGTCCATCAGATACAGCGATATGCGGCCAACCGATACTTTCCACAGCTGGAATTTTACATTGGCGTGGGGCATTTGTATGGAAAGGATTATAGGCTGGTTATTTTTATCCTTAATAAGGGCTATAGGGGCGATGTGGTAATCGTGGTTGACATAGCGTTCCTGCTGCCAGCCCTCGCTTGTTAAATACTGGTGGAAATAGCCCTGTCCGTATAAAAGGCCGACCGCTATAAAAGGAAGGCCGAGGTCAGAGGCTGACTTTAAATGGTCGCCTGATAATACGCCAAGGCCGCCTGAATACACAGGAAGGCACTCTGCAAGGCCGTATTCCGCTGAAAAGTAAGCTATAAGGAAATCGTCAGGCATTGATTTTTTTACTTTGTCGTACCACGACGGCCTGGAAATATACTGGTCGCGGCGTTTTATGACGCTGTCTATCCTGAAGAGGAAACCCTCGTCAGCAGCGAGCTGGTTGAGCTTCTCCTGTGACGCGTTATAAAGGAGTTTTACAGGGTTATGGGAGGTCTCGGACCACAGGTCAGAGTCAATGTCCCTGAAAAGGCCAAAAGCTTCGGCGTCCCATGCCCACCATATGTTGCTTGCCAGGCTTAAAAGCGGTTTGAGCTTCTCCGGCAGGTTCGGTACTACGTTAAACTCTTTAAATTTCATCAAAATCCTCCTGATAGTATTTCGGATATGCGCGGTTAGATATTAGATATAAGCGCGTCTAATAGCACTATTGATATCCAAATTATGACTAATAGTTCCAATATCTTAACATAAACATATTCAGGTTAAAAGGATAATTTTAATGCCTTGTTCCGCCAAGCGAAACGGGGAATATTGGATATGCGATATTAGATATAAATAACCCTTAAAGGGCATCCTGTATATATAAGGAAGGTAAAGCGGTTTATTCTTGAAAAGAAGCGGCTTTCCTTATATAATACTGAGGGTTAGGGAAAACCATTGAAGATTGTTGATTGGGGATTGCGGATTAATATACCAAAACCTGATAAAAAGGCATTTTTAGGTCTTTTATTAATCCGCAATCTTAAATCCACTATCTTCAATTTTTTATTGGAACTTTTTTGCAACATAATCTGACTAATGTTATGAGGGAGAACGATGCAGGAAATTGACGCGGAACTCGTCCGTAAAGCCCAGGCAGGCGACAGGGGGGCTTTTGACAGGATCATCACCGCATACAGGCAGGTAATCGCGGGGCTGTGCTTAAAGTACATGCGCAACTCCGAGGAGGCCCTGGATATGGCGCAGGAAGTCTTCTGCGCGGCTTACTCAAACATTAAAAGTTTTGAGCACAAATCAAAGTTCTCGACATGGCTCTACAGGGTGGCTGTGAACATGTGCATAAACAGGCTGGATGCCTTAAACAGGCGCCACTACTTTGATACCGAGTCCATACACGGCGACGAAGAAACAGGAAAGATTGAAATAGACATAAGGGATAAAAAATCCGGCGTGGACGACCAGCTGGAAGCGGAAGAGTCCCGCAGGATGATAAACCTGGCCATGGAAGGTTTTGACGAGGATTCAAGGAACATATTAATACTGCGGGACATGCAGGGGCTCGAGTACGAGGAAATAAGCGCGGTGCTTAAAATGCCTCTGGGAAGCGTGAAGTCAAAGCTTTCCCGCGCGAGGGAAAGCCTTAAAAAGAAACTTATAAAAATGATGGGTGAAAAATCATGAAGTGCGCAGAGTTTAAAAAAACATTAAAAGAGGCTGAAGAAGGCAAGGCGGCGCCGGGAGCGGAATTCCTGGAGCATGCCCGCGGATGTAAAAAATGCTCGGCCGAATACATGGCCTATAAGATAATAAAAACAGCTGTGGAAAATCCGGCTGAGATAAAGATACCAGCTGATTTCAACTCTAAAGTATGGAAAAAAGCGGGCGTACAGCCGCCTTCAATAATGGACACGATTTTTTCTTTTAAGCTGACCCCGGCCGCCGTATTAAGCGCGGCAGGCGCTTTTGCCGCATTCATGTTCCTGGTGCTTATGGCGGGTAAGATAACAATAAAAACAGATGGATCAATGGCGTCAAATAAAAATGAAAAATCAATTGTGGCATACGCACCGCCGGCAAAGCAGGCCACCTATCCTAAGCTGATAAAAAATGACGGAGCGGCCGTAAAACACGCCACGCAGGAAGCGCCGCAGGCTGCTGTGGAAGTGGCGTCAAAACCGGAGGAGAACCAGGCCGCGTATGACGGGCCAGGCAAAGGCCCGGCGCATGAGGTAAAGCCTGTTACCGTTTTTGAAGTAAAACCGCAGGCGCAGGAGGAAAAAAAGGAAAACAAAGTCATCGCCGCCGCGGTTGTAAAATCGCAGACCCCGCGCCTGGACAAACCGGTAATAATACTCAACAATGTCTTTAACCCTTCGCTGGGAGAGACAATGCATATAAAATATGAAGTTCTGGAAACGGCAAAGGTTACAATCATAATATATAATTTCCGCGGCGAACCGGTTAATGAAATGGTTAACGCGGATAAAACAACGGGAATATACGAGGAAAAATGGGACGGCAGGAACACGTCAGGCATGAACCTTCCGTCAGGTAAATACATTATTTATATTAAGACCGGACTGACAGAGCAGAAGATAAAAGCGGCGATAGTAAAGTAATCACAGATCCCAAATCCCAAATCCCAAAGAGGACTGAAGATATAAAAGGGTTTGGTTTAAATTTGGGACTTGTAATCAGAGATTTGTGATTCGTACCACCTTTGGGATATGTGATTTGGAATCTGTGATTATTTTAATGTGGGGGCACATTGTGGGAACAAAAGCGGTCAGGTCATTTTTTTTGTCTGCCTGTTTAATCGTGTTAACTGTGATGCCGGCTTTTGGCGCGGGAGGGGTTGGCGCGGATTTTTTACGCCTTGAACCGCCCGCCAAAACAGCGGCCATGTCAAATGTGTTCGCGGGCATAAGCGACGATATAAATGCGATCCTTTATAATCCGGCCGGCCTTGTATCAATAAAAAAACCCGTTGTTTCTTTTACGCACTATTCCTCGTTCGCCGACAACAACAGCGAATACCTCTGCGGCGCCATGGGTTTTGACGGCATTAAAGGCGTCTTCGGCGCTTCGCTGCTTGTCAACTATACATTTGATTTTCCCGTATATGATTCCTACGGCGTGGAGAACGGAAGCGTGGATAATATGGACATAGTCGGGACATTTTCATACGCTTACCCTGTTACGCCGGACATAAGCCTTGGCGTAAACGCGAAATTATTCAGGAGCGTCCTTTATAAGTATTCAAAGCAGGGTTTTGCCTTTGATATAGGCGGACGCATGCAGTTAGGCTGCAACCCTGACATTTACGCGGGATTCGTCCTTCAAAACGCGGGAGTACAGGGGGCTTACATATCAATAGCAGACCCCATGCCCATAAATTTAAAGGCGGGAATAGGCGCCAGGATACACGCGGGCAGCGCCGCCATTATTACCCTCGGCGTCGACGTGAACAGGCTGGTGATGAAAGACGAGCTTCCCACCCTGGATATCGGCGCGGAAGCGGATGTTTTTCAGATGATTTCAATCAGGGCAGGTTATGGCTTCAGGCATGACACAGGCAACCTTTCGCTGGGAATCGGAGTGAACATGGAAAAGGTGAGGTTTTCCTACTCCTACCAGCCTTTTGAGATGCTGGGAGCGGCGCACAGGATTAGCCTGGACATAGAGATATATGATGGAAAGCCGCAGGAAGAAAAATAACTGGAACTTTATTAAGGCGTTTTCTGTCATAGTTTTGTAAGGGATAAAAAACAAGGAGAATAATATGAAAAAACAAAAAATAGCAGTCCTCATAATCCTGATGCTTTTTTCAGCTGCGGCTCATGCGGTATTATCAGGGGTTGTAATTAATTCCATAAGTTCGCCGTCACAGGTCGTGGGCCAGGCAATTACCGTGAACTTCACTTACTGTGCGGACGCTTCTGATACAAGCCACCTTGCGCTCGCAATATCAAAATTTACGACATTTCAGCCGTGCAATACTTCAGGACAGCTGATAAAGGTTTCGGAATCGGGTATAAATATAGCCCCGGAGACAAGTTTCTCCAGCGGTTATGATATGGGAGACTCACAGGCGTCAGCGCATTGCGAGACAGTGGAATGGGTGATTAATGTCCCGACCGGGCCGATTGAACCGTACACACAGTATTATGTGGTGGTTGGAGGCAGCTCGTTTTTAACCAGCTGCACATCAGTACAAAGCCAGGCATCCATACCTTTGAATATCATATTGCTTACGCCTTTTCCGACTTTAACGGGAACCCCTACGTTTACTGTGACAGCGACACAGACATCCACCGCGCCTGCCGCCACACCTACTTTTACCTGCACCGCCACAATGACAGCCGTGCTGGATACTTTTACCATCACAAAACTCCAGAACGGGACGGATTTTGCGGTAAACGACGAAATCGCGTATGTAATTAATTATACGGCTGTGGGCAACGTATTTGAAGTATCCGTATATGATACAGTGCCTGCTAACATGACATATGTAACATCAAGCCCCGCGGCGACTATTGCTGGCCCCGGAATTGTGCAGTGGTATCTGGGGACCGTCAGCAATACATCAGGCGCGCTTACATGGGTGGCAAAAGTGATTAACTGCGGAATGAGCGTTACAAGCGCGGCGGCAGCCGATTCGTACTACGCGAAGACATTTTCAAATACTGTGTCCGCAAATTTGTTATGCTCCGGGTCTTCTACCATCACACCTACCAGAACTGCTGTAATAATCACTCCGACATTTACTGAGACGGTAACATACACTTCCACACCTGACCCCGGCCTGCCTGAGCTTGCGGCTACCAGCATGGACTATGTAAGGCTGCCAATCGCGGCCTGCAACCTGGTGACTGACCCGACAGTGGCGAGGGTTTTTGTGCAAAATACCGGATCATCAGCAGCCGGATCTTTTGTAGTGGATTTGGAAGGCAATACAGTGGTTGTAGCAGGGCTTGGAGCCGGCGCAAGCACGACAGTGGTATTTTATAACCAATATACACCGCTTACGTCAACGCAGGTCATAGTTGATAAGGATTCACAGGTGGCGGAATCTGATGAGGTAAATAATACAGTCATATTTACCCCGAACCCGGTAGCGCCGCCGGTGATATGTACGGAGACAGCCACGCAGACCGTTACGCGGACCATAACCGCTGTGACGCCGGGAACTACAATGACATTTACAGAGACATTGACAAGGACACCGGTATTGTCTACATTTACGCCGACATGCGCGTGCATATCTTCTGTTACTGCCACGCAGACCGTTACGCGAACCGTAACCGTTGTCACGCCGGCCGTGACAAAGACATTCACAGAGACTCTTACGCCGCACATTCCGGCAAATACCTATACGGCCACACCGACATTGACACCGTATTTCGGCACTCCGACAGTGACAGCCACTTCAACGCCGGATATGAACGATGACGATTTTATAGATGAAATCGACGACAATGTCGTGGACAAACCGGGTGAAGGCTGCCATGTGAAGTACAGGGTTGAGAAAAAATGCAAGGTTCAGATAAAAGTCTTCAACAAAAACGGAAAATTAATCAAGGTTATAAATGACAGGGACGTGGAAGCGGGATTGCACGACTTCACCTGGTACGCTAAAAACAGCGATGAAAAAGACGTGGTCTCGGGGATATATAACATAGTAATCGACGCCTGCGGAAAGAAAAAAACCATCAAAGTGGCGGTAATAAGATAAAGCAATCCTGAAAAATTAAGGTTTCGGCGGACCGGACAGCGTTAAATAAAAGGCGGGGGTAAAACCCCCGCTTTTTTATTTAACTTTTGCATAAGCCGCTTGTAATGTCCATAAACTATTATATAATACAGTAAATCAGGAAACAGGGATCCGGGTTCAGATTATCACGGGAGCGGGTGAAACGGGGTTGAATTACTTTACAATGTCTAAAATACTTTTGCTTCTGCTTATCCCCTCAATCATTTGCGGGGCTGGAAGGGTTGACGCGGATTTTCTGCGAATGGAACCTTCCGCGAGGACATCGGGAATGGGCAGCGCTTTTTGCGGCGTGGCCGACGACCTCTCAGCCATGATATTTAACCCGGCCGGGTTAGTCCAGGTGACAAAAACCTCAATTTCCCTCACTCATTTTTCCTCGTTTGCCGATACAAACTGCGAGTACATTGGCGGGGCCATGCCTGTGGGTGCCGGAACCGCGGCAGCTTCGATACAGTTTGTCTGCACAATGGATTTTAACGATATTGATGAATTTGGTGTTGAAACAGGCAGGGTGGATAATTGCGACCTTGTAATAGCGGGGTCATATGGTTTTTATATCATGCCGAAAGTGGCGCTGGGCGCAAGCATAAAAGGGTTTTACAGCAGGCTTTACATTTACCAGAAAGCGGGCGTGGCCGCGGATGCGGGTGTTTTTGTGGAACTCGGCAGTAATCCCGACACCAGGGCCGGGGCCGTGATACAGAACATAGGGTTTCAGAGCGCGTATGTGGAAATAAGCGACCCTCTGCCTTCAAATATTAAAGCCGGACTGAGCACAAAATTCAAGGTATTAGGGGTTGCATCCCTGCTTTTTTCTGTCGATGTTAACAGGCTCTTTGGAAAGGACGAGGTTCCTACGCTGGATTTTGGGGCAGAGGCGCAGATATATGACATATTTGTGGCAAGGGCCGGATACGGCTTCAGGCATGATTTGAGCGGTTTAAGCACGGGAATCGGCGTTTTACTCGATAAAATAAGGTTTTCCTACGCTTACCAGCCTTTTGGAAACCTGGGAACGGCGCACAGGATAACCCTGGATATGCAGTTGTAAAAACATGGAACTAATACGCGGTTTTTTCTGTCATATGCAGTGAGGGAATAATATAAGGAGAATAAAATGAAAACAATAAAAAGCTCGTTAGTTGCTGCGCTGATTATGCTATTATCAGCGGCATCTCTTTTTGCAAATCCGAGGATATTAAGCGTTACAATGGACCAGCCAAACCCGGACTTCGGGGACCTTGTTAACATCACTGTGTCATATTGCGGCCAGCTATTTAACAGCCATCAGATTGCCATAGCCATAAGCACCAATCCGGCAAGGCAAAATCCGGCTGTTTCAGCCACGGGGCAGGTTTTTGTGGTAAGCGCCAAAGGCATTGATATTGCGGCCATGCAGCCGGCAGCGCTGCCGGGCGGCGGAGGGGCAATCGGCTATATGGCAAATCCAAGTCCGGGCGGCGGCATTGCTGACTGTGATACATGCATCGGCACCGGGGACGGAAAAACTTTTGTGAAAGTTTATCAGGTACACATACCGGGGGGCTTTAATTTTCCAGGATGTTCAAACAACATGCTTTACCTGCACGTTGTGATGAAGGACTCTAATTTAAACGAAACCGAATGGGTGCCGCCGGCTGACTGTACTTACAGCGGCACTTCCTGGCTGCTCCTGTTAAGGCAAAAAGTTTTTCGTTCGACGGGAGAGTGTCCGCGGGCATTCTACAGACGGTAAATGATTCAATTGTCTTTTCATATGATTATAGATACGCAAACGGCCCTCTGACAATAATCAGTTCCATACCGGGAGGCGGGAATTTAAGCCTTGAATCATACGGCCCGACAGGCTCAATTGTGGCGGCTGCGCCGGCAATAGGGTCAACAAGCGGGAACATTACCTGGATATTTCCGGACAGGACATCAATGGCCGGGGACGCGGCAGGCACTGTGTGGGTAAAGTGTAAACTCGTAAATCCGCTCCCTGCGGGGACGGCGTTTTCCACGCTGGCCACCGGCAGGATGACAGGACTCTCCGATATTGTCGTGGATTTTCCTGCTTCGGTTGACGCATTTCCGCTGACCATAAATGTGGCGCAAAGCCGGTTGTCCGGGTCTTTAGGGGATGTGGTAACTTATGTCATGGACTACCTCGCGGAAGGCGGAGTCCTGAAAGCGTTCAGGCCTTTTGATGATATCACACCCGGAGTATACTCAGCCTCCCCTCCGGCAGGCTGGAAGTTCGACCCGTTTAACGGGGAGAATGGTACGTGGACTGTTTCTGAGCCGTGCAATACGGGCGACCGTTTTATTACGGCGGACATCGCGGGTTCATTAAAATATCCCGCGCTGCTCCTTGATAACGCGGATACTTCGCTGGTGCAGATACGAAACTCAGCCATGGTAGAAGCTGACGTTCTCATAAACCCTAACGGCGACATATCTTCTGATTTATCTGTCCTGATAAAAAGCAACGGGCTGGCCGCGCCAAATAAGAGGTACTACGCGCTGACATTATCCATTGATAACGCGCCCGCCGGGTATATAAGCATAGAAAAATCTGACGGAACCCCTGCGTGGTACGCGCTGGACACGGTAAATTCCGCGGGTTTGACCGGGGGCAAATGGTTTAAGACAAAGACCGTCATTGCGCCTTCGGCCGGCAACTACATATTTAACGTAAAAGTATGGAAGCGCGGGGACCCTGAGCCGAATAATTGGATGACATGGACGGATACAGGCGCCGCAGCTGACCCTGATTTTATGTACGGCGGAAATTACAGCGACTGGCGGCCGGGAATTTTCTTCAAAAGGAACATATCAGCGACTAATTCATTTGATAATTTCATCCTGACAACCTCAAGGCCCTTTACCGGGATTGAAGTATATGACACTGTGCCTGCAGGCATTACTTATGCCGGAGCAATGACGCCGCCGTCATCAACCGGGCCGGTTTTAAAGTGGAGCCTCGGGGACAGCTCTGAAGCGGTTGAAGGCTCGCTCACGTGGTGGGGAATTGTCAACGCATGCGTGAACATTACAAATGTGGCTTCCATAAAAGCGAATACTCCGGGCGGGATCACAGCTGATTCAAATGGTGTTGTTATGCTCACGGGGTGCGGGACAATCGTGCCGACGCCGACACTGACTCCGGTCATGCCGACCGCGGTGAACACAGCCACCAACACGGTAACGCGCACATATACCGCCACCATGACGCCGACCATTGCAGCCACGTGCCTAATTGACGACTGCAATGACGGTGATGACGTAAATTACCTTGGAGGCGCATGGCGTTCTTACGACGACAGCGCGCCGGTGAATTATGGAATATCATATGTATGGCCCCCGACATCGGGATTCATAATGAGCGCTCCGGGTTACGGCGGGACGGGATACGCCGCGGGCATCACAGGCACGGTAACACGCGGAACACAGCCGGCGGATTTTAAATATCCATTGATCGGAATGGAATGCATGCTCACAAATGTTACAGGAACTTCAAGGGATTTATCCGGCGCGTCCGGTATAAGTTTCCGGGTAAAAAGGGGAATTACAGACACGGTCGGCACATACAAGGTCATGTTAATGGATTCTTTGAATCCTGACCCGACGACAATGGATTATTTTAGCTATCTTATAGGCCCGGCACAGACTCCCGCCGGCACATGGGTGAAGATTAGCATACCCTTTTCCATGATGAATCTCACTTATGGGTCGCTGCGGAATAAAGCCCAGTGCCTGAGCCAGTTGTACGCGATAGCGTTTCAGTCAAGAAATCCGGACCCAAATCTTGGACAGACATATGTGTCTGATTTCATGGTGGATGATATTGAAATATACGGGCTGGACCCATGCCCGCCGGTCAATACACCTGCGCCGCTGTCCCCGACTTTTTCGCCTACAATAACCGCGACAATGACCCTGACCCCGACCATAACACAGACGCAGTCGTCATTTTTCCCTGACGACACGGTCATAACAGGTGGGCCCGGGGACGATACCTCAAAAAAAGTATGCAAGGACGCTTCAGGCAATATTTACACCCTGAACATCATCTGGGACGATACCTGCACATGCTATGTCATATACATTTACAAATACCTGCCTGACGGGTCCATAGACCTGACATTCGGGGAAAACGGAAAAATAAAGTGCCCGGGGCCGATGACTAATTACGTGTGGAACAATGACATCACAATGGAGTGCGACCCTTCCGGAAAATTAGTTGTGGCGGGCTGCGCAGGCTCTGACCTGTGCATTTACAGGTTCAATGCCGACGGCTCATGTGACACCACATTTAACGGCTGCGGCTGGAAAGTTTACGCGAACGCGGCATGGACCGGGCCATCATACGGCTGCGGCATATCTTTTGACTCAAGCGGGAAGATTGTGTGCACGGGCAAGGCGTGGAACGGAACGGATTATGACAGTATAATAATCAAATGCAATGACGACGGTTCGCTGGATACCTCCTTTGGCACGGGCGGGTGCGTGAAATCGAATAACGCGGCGGGCGGCAACGGCGATGACTGCGGCACTTCCATAGTGTGCAGCGGAGGGAAAATATACGTGACAGGCTACAGCGCCTCTAATGACCCGGGCTGTTCCGGCACATGCCGCGCCATAGTCACCTGGTGCTACCTCGAGGACGGGACCCCGGTGAATACTTTTGGAGGCGACGGAACATGCTGCAGAAAGTATATCAGCACCGTAATAAACCACAAGAACTGCATACCCGTGAAAATAGCGATAACCGTGGGCGGCAAGATTGTCATAACAGGCTCTGTTGATGACGGTTCAGGCTGTGATTTAACCTGCCAGCAGATGATTGTCATAGTCATGAATGCCGACGGCTCCTATGATACCACCTTCAACGGGACGGGCGTTGTCACAAGCACGGGAGGCGGGAGCGGCGCGTGCGGTAAAGACGCGTTTTGCGACGCTTCGGGCAACATATGGGTCTGTGGAACAAGGCATAACGGAGCAAATAAAGACATATGCGTTTGGAAATACCTGCCTGACGGGACGGCTGATACCACTTTCGGCATTGGCGGCTGCAGGTATTACGATTCAGGCAATGACGAGGAGGGGACATCAATACTGAACCTGACTGTATGCAGGGCCATAGCTTCAGGCCGTTCCTACGTGCCTTCAAAACAATACGACATGATACTCTGGAACATAGAGGATTTGTGCCCGCCTCACACAGTGACCGCCACAACCACGGCAACTTTCACATACACTCCATCTAAGACGGTATCGCCGACCGCAACAATGACGGCAACGCAGACGCGGACCATGACAGCGACAAATACGGCCACGCCGTCTGTCACATCCACTGTGACCCTGACGCAGACAAATTCAGCCACACAGACCCGCACATCGACTCCAACGCCGACGCTGTCGCTTACATGCGCGTGCGCGGTTTCTTTTACATTTACGCCTACGAAGACAATTACAGCCACGTTGACACATACGGTATCGGCAACTCCCACGTTTACCGCGACGCCCACCAGGACGTCCACAAAGCCGGCCACGCCTACCGCGACAGCCACTTCCACGCAGCCATGTACATCTGCCACCCCCGGGTTCTCGGTGCACCTTGTTTATAACCCGGAACACCTGGATTATGTGGTAATGGAAATAACCAGCACTCACCCGCTTGTCACACCGCCATCGCTGACAATATACGCGCATGGCAATACCGACAACAAACCCGTATTAAGCGGCACTGCCTTTGCTGTGCCTGGAGATACTACAGGAATGTTTTTCCGCTATCTTTACTCAAAACAGACAGGCTGGGGCGACATAGACAGGGTGGCCGTAACCGGGGCTGACGCCTGCGGAAACGCGGGAACAAGCAGCGGCGCCTACACAAAGGAAACCATATCTGAAAAAGATGTGACACTATATAAGAGCGTAATAAACCCTGAAAAAGGCGAGCGCAGCAGGATAGTCTTTAACGCGTATGAAAATGACAACGCGACGGTAAAAATTTATAGCAGGACAGGGGCCCTCATAAAGACGCTTTTTGACGGGCCGGTGTCAGCCAGAACGCAGCACGAGGTTATATGGGACGGCACAAACGATAAAGGGCAGAAGGTCGTGAGCGGAACGTATATAGTGTCGGTGGAGACGGATTATTATAAATCGACGCAGAAGATAGCGGTGGTTCATTAAAGGCAAAAACTGAAAGGTAAAAGTCCGGGAAAGGGGCGGGAGAAATCCCGCCCCTTTATATTTTATTTTCCTTCCTTCAGGAATTTTATGTCCATCCAGCCTGTTTTGCCGTCAGGAAGCTGCACAAGCGCGGCAGCCGCGGTTTTTTTGATTACTTTCACCATGTCACCGGCTTTGATGGAGGCGACGATGGAGTTCTCATTTAAATCAACCTGTCTGCTGACTATGGTTTCAGATACGCCACCTGATGCGATAACAAGGGCGCTCCCGCCGGAAACATCCTGCTTAAAAGGGCCTGTGGATACGCAGGAAATAAAAAGCAACACGGATAATAACGGGAAAATTTTTTTCATAACAAACCTCCTGAAATTTAATAATAGTAATATCTCATATATAAGATGACAGTCAAGATATAAGTTCAGGAGACAGGAGAAAAGAACTCGGCGAAATGGTATGCTTTTCGTTTTACTTTTGTCTCCAGTCTCCTGTCTCTTATCTCATGAATACTTGTCCCACTTGACAAACCCCACCATTTTTGCTACAATATCACTAACAAGGTGATATATCACCAAAGCGAGGTATAAATGAACATATCAACAAAAGGAAGGTACGCACTCAGGGCTTTAACGCACCTGGCAGTATCATATAACTCCAGGGGAAACGCCCCGGTATCAATCAAGGAAATATCGGTTAAGGAGAATATATCCAACCGCTACCTTGAGAACATATTCGTTAATTTAAGGAAAGCCGGGTTAGTGGCGTCAATAAAGGGCGAAAAAGGCGGTTTTAAGCTGGAAAAAAAGCCTGAGGAAATAACGGTTTTTGACATACTTGATGCCGTAGAAAAAGGCACTTCATCCACGAAATGCGCCGCTGACATAGACAACTGCGGGAACGCGAAAAAATGCGGCATCAGGAACGTATGGGTAAGGCTTGATAAGCTCGTGAACGGATTTTTACAGAAAACAACCCTGCTTGAGGTATCTGACACCCACATGGCAATGGGAAAAAAGTGAGGAGACGGACATGGCAAAATTATATTACCTGGACAACAACGCGACCACAAAAACAGACCCTGAAGTGTTAAAGGCCATGGAGCCTTATTTTACGGAAAAGTATTTTAACGCCTCCGGCGTATATTCAGCCGCGCAGGAGATAAGGAAAGACGTGGAGGCCGCGCGCGAGGAAGCGGCGAAATTTCTGAATGCCGACCCGAAGGAGATCATATTCACATCCGGCGGAACGGAATCCGATAACATGGCCATTAAAGGCATAGCATATGCCAACACTGATAAAGGAAAGCACATCATTACCTCAAAGATAGAGCATCCGGCCATACTTGAGACCTGCAAATACATGGAGAAACACGGCTGGGAAGTCACTTATCTGGGCGTGGATAAATACGGCCTGATAGATTTACAGGAGCTGAAAAACGCGATAAGGAAGGACACGGTCCTTATTTCCATAATGTTCGCCAATAATGAAATAGGCACCATAGAGCCGGTGGCGGAGATAGGAGCAATCGCAAGGGAAGCAAAGGTTTACTTCCACACTGACGCGGTTCAGGTCCCGGGCAAGGTGGCAATTGACGTCAAAAAAATGAACATAGACATGCTTTCTCTTTCGGCGCATAAATTCCACGGCCCCAAAGGCGTGGGGATATTTTACCTGAAAAAAGGCGTGCGCATACACTCCATCACCCAGGGCGGACACCAGGAAAGCTCAAAGCGCTCCGGTACTGAGAATGTTGCCGGCATAATAGGCATGGCAAAGGCATGTACCATCGCCGGGGAACATTTAAATGATAAAAATGACATGGCGCGCATTAAGGGGCTCCGCGACAGGCTTGAAAAAGGGCTCTTTGAGAGGATTCCCGAGATAATAATGAACGGACATCCTGAAAAAAGGGTGGACAACACCCTCAATATTTGTGTAAAGTATATAGAGGGCGAGGCAATGCTCATACACATGGACTTCGAAGGCATCTGCGTATCGTCAGGCTCGGCATGCGCGTCAGGCTCTCTTGACCCGTCGCATGTGCTTTTAGCCCTCGGGCTGCCCCATGAAACAGCGCACGGGTCCATCAGGTTCTCATTTTCAAAGTATTCCACCGACGAAGATGTGGATAAAGTATTTGAAGTGCTGCCTCCAGCCGTGGAAAAACTGCGCAAAATGTCGCCGATGTGGAATGAACGGAAAAAATAGAAAAGTGATATGTGTTATGTGATAAGTGGCAAGGTAAGGCAATGCACATATCGCTTACCACATATCACATAGCACGTAATAAATAAAAGGAGTTCACATGAATGAAACGCAGATGATCGAAGAAATAAAGAAACTGAAAGTGGAAAAAGACGCCCTCATAATCGCCCACAATTACCAGATACCGCAGGTCCAGGACCTGGCGGATTTTACAGGGGACTCGCTTGAACTTTCCAGGAAAGCGGCCGCGGCAAAGGAAAAAATAATAATTTTTTGCGGAGTGCTTTTTATGGCCGAGACGGCGAAGATACTTTCGCCCGGAAAAAAAGTCCTGATACCAAGGAGGGACGCGGGATGCCCTCTGGCTGACTGCATCACGATGGAAGAAGCGCTGGCATACAGGGAAAAATATCCTGACGCCACCATAGTGGGTTATGTAAACACCAGCGCGGAAGTAAAGTCGACACTGGACATATGCTGCACATCGGCAAACGCCGTGGATATGGTAAGGAAAGCGCCGACAAAACAGGTGGTTTTCCTTCCGGATTCAAACCTGGGGGCGTGGGTAAAAAAACACGTGCCTGAAAAGGACATAATACTGCATGAAGGCGGATGCAATGTGCACCAGCGCTTTACAAAGGAAGAGGTAATAAAAACCAGAAGGGCGCACCCGGACGCGAAAGTTATGGCGCACCCGGAAGCTGACATGTCGGTGCTGGAGCTCGCGGATTTTGTGGCATCCACGGCCGCGATGATAAAATACGTAAAGGAAAGCCCTGATAAGAAGTTCATAGTGGGGACCGAAGAGGGGCACATACACAGGCTGAAAAAGGAAAGGCCGGACGCGGAATTTTTCTCCCTGGGCAACGCTAAAATATGCCCGAACATGAAAAAAACAAGGATCCAGGACGTTTACGACTCCATAACAAAGGAACAGTACGAGATAAAACTTTCCGATGAGATAATGAAAAAGGCGATTAAGCCTATAGAGAAGATGCTAAGCCTGTAAAGGCGTGATAAGTGGCGCGTGATATGTGCTAAGTGAAGGATCTGCCCTTCCACATACCACTTAGCACACATCACATAGCACAACATACTGGAGGTTCTCCCATGCAACAGTATAGCGAAAAAGTGATAAAGCAGTTCAAAGACATGACAAATAACGGCAGGATAGAAAATGCCTCCGGAATAGGAAAAGTAGGCAACCCGGTATGCGGGGATGTCATGTGGATATATATAAAAGTGGAGAACAACATCATAACAGACTGCAAGTTTGAAACGTTCGGGTGCGTGGCCGCGATTGCCACATCCTCTCTTGCCACGGAACTGGTAATCGGCAAGACAGTGGAAGAGGCGCTTGAAGTCTCCAATAAAAGGATAGTCGACCTTTTGGGAGGACTTCCGAAGGAAAAGCACCACTGCTCTGTCCTGGCGGAAGACGGGATTAAGAAGGCGATAGAGGATTACAGGGCAAAGAAAGCCCAAATCCCAGGGCCCAAAGCCCAAGAGGGATAAGTGAACTGTTTTACTTGGGCTATTTACTTTGGGCCATGTGCTTAGCTTATGTCCCGCATATTCGTAGGCATGTCAGGCGGCGTTGATTCGACAGTTGCCGCCTCCATCCTGAAGGATGAGGGCCATGAAGTAGTCGGCCTTACATTGAAGCTCTGGGACGACGCCTCACGCTGCTGCAATTATGACGATATCATGGACGCGAAGCGGGCATGCTTTAAGCTCGGCATCAGGCACTATGTGCTGAACCTCAAGAAAGAATTCAAAAAGAAAGTCGTGGACCCTTTCATCTCCGGTTACATTAATGGCTTAACCCCTAACCCGTGCGTCGTCTGCAACGACACCATAAAATTCGCCGCGCTTATAAAAAAAATGAAGGAACTTAAGTTTGACTATATAGCCACGGGCCATTACGCGCGGATAGTGAAAAAAAACGGGGCGCTGCTTATCGGCGCGGGCAGGGATAAAAAAAAGTCGCAGGAGTATTTTCTGGCGAGGCTTGATAAAAAATGGCTGCCGCGCGTTAAATTCCCGCTGGGAAACAGGACCAAAGAAGAGGTAAAGGCGCTGGCAATTAAGAAGTCAATTTATGTGGAAAAACGCGAGAGCCAGGAAATATGTTTTTTAAGGGATAAGGAAACCCCTTATGAATTCATAGCCCGCAGCGCTGATATAAGTTCCATGGAAAAGGGCAGCCTGTATTATTCCGGAGGGGATAAAATACGCGACATTGAGGACGGAGCGTATTTTAAATACACTGTAGGGCAGCGCAAGGGGCTGGGTGTTTCAGCGGGCAAACCTGTTTATGTCGTCGCCATAGACGCCGAAAAAAAGAGGGTAATATTAGGCGACAGGTCTGAAGCGGCAAGCAAAGAAATAAAGCTTGAGGATGTTAAAATGTTTATTCCTGTTAAAGCGGCGTCATTTACAGCCTATGTCAGGATAAGGTATATGCAGAAAAGATGGCCCGCTAAAATACGCCTTGAAGGGAAAAAAGGTATTGCGGTATTTGGAACAGCCCAGGAAGCCGTAACGCCCGGCCAGCTTGCGGTGTTTTACAGAGGAAACGCCGTAATTGGAAGCGGATTTATCAGCCTGTAACAAAAACTAACAAAAAACCTGACAACGGTCAAAAGATATGGTATAATTATTATCGGTACAAAAATATATCCTATAGGTGCTACATGCGCGGAAAAAAGAAGGAAAAAATAAAATCCGACAGGGAAATACTAAAGGAAATCCTCAAAATATCCGAGGAGATAAATAACATAGCTGACATTGATGTCCTTCTGGATAAGGTGCTTTTTGAAGTGCGGCGTTTTACAAAGGCTGAAAGCGGCACCATTTTCCTCGTAGATGAAGACAAACTCGTGATGAACTACACCCAGAACGAGGTCCTTTTTTCCAAAAATCCTTCCATGCGTTATAATTATTTAAACAAGGAAATTCCGATAGATGACGGGTCTATAGCCGGTGCCACAGTAAAAATGGGAAAGATACTGGAGTTTAAAGACGTCTATAAGATGCCGAAAAATAACGCGAAATGCGATTGTACATTTAATAAGGATTTTGACACGGTTAACAAATACAGGACAAAATCAATAATTTCCATTCCGCTAAAAACAATAAGAAACAAGGTAATAGGCGTCATGCAGGTTATTAACGCGAAAAACGCTTCCGGGAAGGTAACATCCTTCAGCGAGCAGGATAAAATTTTCATATCATACTTTGCCAATGACGCGGCCATGGCCATAGAAAGGGCGAAGTCAACAAGACAGATGGTGCTGCGCATGTTAAGGATGGTCGAGTTCCGCGACCCTAAAGAAACCGGGATGCATGTTAACAGGATGGGAGCTTACGCCGTGGAGATATACCACAGATGGGCGGAAAACAGGGGGTTTCCTCCGGAATTTATCAGGAGGTATAAGGATAAGTTAAGGATAGCGGCCATGCTCCATGACGCGGGCAAGGTGGCCATATCTGACCAGATACTGAAAAAACCGGGAAAGCTTGATGAGGCTGAATTCAATAAAATGAAGATGCATACCATACTCGGGTACAGGCTGTTTTCAGCCAAGGAGTCCGAGCTTGACGCGATGGCCGCGGAGATAGCGCTCTCCCACCATGAAAAGTGGGACGGCACCGGATATCCAGGGAAATTGACGGACCTTCAGCTCTCCGAAGAGGTTACCTTAGGCGGCGGGAAAAAAGAGGAAGAGATTCCCATTACCGGCCGCATAGTCGCGTTAGCCGATGTATATGACGCGTTGATGTCGAAAAGGGTTTATAAGGACGCCTGGGAAGAGGAAAAGACCCTCGGGTATATAAGGGAAAATGCCGGAAAACACTTTGACCCTGAAGTTGTGGATTCATTCTTTCAGATCTATGAAATAATAAAGGCCATCAGGGAGCGCTATAAGGAAGACGAAAACAGTCATATTGAGGCTAAAGCCTGAAAATATTATTGGTTTTTCTTTTATAATGGCCGGATTTAATGTATAATGTAGATGTGAATAAACAGCAAAGTAAAGGAGGGTTGGTCATGGCCCTGAAGAAAAAGAAAACCGCAGAAAAAAAAGCGGGTTCAAAAGATAAGGTGATTGACAGACAGGTGATAGATCTTGATGTCAATATGTTCGTTTTAAAGCCTAATTCATTTCTGGTCCTGCCTGAAACACCAAACATATACTTAAGCCCCGGCAGGGCAAAAAAACTGCTTTCTGACCTGTCAAAAGCGTTAAGCAACTCCAGGGACGGTGTGATAATCAGGTTTAAAGGATCAATCAATCCAAGGGAACAGTCCGCACAGGACGACGGCTCCATGTTTTTAACAAGGGAATTGAACGTCGGCGAAGTCGAAGGATAATTGGGACGCTTAATGAAAACAATATTAATTATATGCGGCGTTGCCCTGTCGTTTATGCTGGCCATAGCGGGGTTTATACTCGCGGGCTCGGGGCAGGAAAACCTTTTTTACACAGGCGCGGGTTTCGGACTTGCCGCCATACTTGTCATGTCAATAACACTTAACAGGACGCAGCCCAAAAAAGTACAGGCAGCTCCGGAGGAAAAATGAAATATACAGCCGGGAAAATAGGAAGGGTATTTACCCTGAAGTTTGACAATAATGATGATTTTAACATCGAGATACTGAACTTTGTGAAAAAAGAAAAGATAAGTACGGCGTTTTTTGTTTTTCTCGGGGCGCTTAAGGAAGGAAAAATTGTTGCAGGTCCGGTAAAGCCCGTGATTCCTCCGGACCCGAAATGGCTCTCTTTTAAGGACGCGTGGGAGGTATTCGGAACGGGTTCTGTTTTTTCAGGGGCCCAGGGCCCCCAGGTTCACATACATACGTCCATGGGAAAAGGCGGAAAAACCATGACGGGCTGTGTCAGGAAAGACACAAAAATATTCATTACAATTGAAGCCATGCTTATAGAGCTAAAAGGGATGAAAGCGATGAAGGAAATGGACGCTGAAACCGGCGTGAATATGCTGAAGATTCTGGGGCGTTAGCGCGATTTTATAAACGGCAGCGTATACTGCCGGGCCGGCGATAAAAAGAATATGGGGAGATTGCATGGAAAATTTGAAGATAAAAATAGAGGATAAGCAGAACGTCCGTATTATGAAGACAGAAGGCTTTATAGATACCCTGACTTCGTCCATCCTCGAGGCTGCCATGGAAGAGGCGCTGAAAGCGAAAAAATACAGGATAATATTAGACCTTGCGGGGACTGATTACATAAGCAGCGCCGGCTGGGGAATATTTGTGGGATATAAAAAGAACCTGATGAAAAATAAAGGCGACATTAAGCTCGCGAATATGAAGCCTGAAGTGCTTGAGGTGTATGAGGTGCTGGATTTTACGCACATACTTGAATATTTTGGGGACGTGGAAAAGGCTGTCAGGGCATTTTAATAAGGGGGGATTATGGCTCTAACACTTAACAAGGATAAGCGCGGGGATGTAGTTGTGCTGAAGTGCATAGGGTTCATTGATTCGGATAATTCCGGAATACTAAAAACAGCCATAGAAGACACCATTAAAGCCGGGGAGTATAAGATAGTCATAGACCTTGAGAAGACTGATTATGTAAGCAGCGCCGGATGGGGGCTTTTTGTGGGCTACCTGCACGAGGTCAGGAAGTCAAAGGGAGACATAAAAATAGCCAGCATGAAAAGGGAAGTGCTTGAAATATTCGAACTTCTTGATTTTGTGAACATCTTCCAGTACCACCAGGATGTGGAAAACGCGGTAAAGGCTTTTTAGGCCAAAAGGCCGTCCCTATAAAAATCATTGAACACCGCCTGTAATTTTGTTATAATTTTTCTGTAATTACAATTCCTCTGGAGGCGCAAAAAATGGCTGAAAAAAAGCACGGCAGCGATTTTATTGTAAGCACTTTGAACGGCACCTATGACGCTTATGACCCCTACACTAAGACAAGCAAACTCGCTAAATTCGAGAACGGCATCATGCACGGCGTGTACAAGGAGTTTTTTGACGAGGAAAAAAAGGCAATAAAGACTGAGGGCCATTATGAAAACGGCACAAAGCAGGGCGTCTGGACAGAGTTTGATAAAAAAGGGCGCGTCGAGTCGGTAAAAATATGGAACAGGGGCGAGCTTTTGGAGCGCACCATGTACGATGACGAGGATGAAACAAAATAAAATGGCTGTTAAAAAGACAAAAGTAAAGGCAAAAGCAAAGCCGGCAAAAAAGAAGAAGGCGGTAAAAAAATCCGCTGAAAAATGTTCATCCGGATGCGGCTGTTCAGGAGGCTGTAAAGGGCCGTCAGTTGTTTATCACGGCATGTACGTCAGCTATGACCCTGAAACAAGCCTTTATGTTGAAGCCAATTATGATATGGGAGTGCTGCACGGGGAGTATACGGAGTTTTATGATATTGATTCAGGGCTGATTAAAAGGAAGGGAAACTTTGTTTCCGGATTAAAAGAAGGCCAGTGGATTTGTTACGCCAAGGACGGCTCGGCCGAAAAAGTTGAAATTTACAAAAAAGGCAAAAAAACTTCTGTATAACCTGTAAGCCAACATCAAAATTAAAATTATTTTATATTTCTTGACACGGGCTTTTATATTTGGTATATATGCTATTGAAACAGTCGGGTTTTAAGACAAAAAGTGAGCAGACCAGGAAGATGGAAACCCGGAAACAAACACTTCCTAGCTATGACGCAAAAACCTCACTTTTACATCAATTATTAGTAGACATGCTATAAAGTTCTTAAAAAACACACAGAGATGAACTAATAAAATATGGGTGCAGGTTCCCCCTAACTAACCCCCTCCCAAAACCCCTTATATCGTCCTGCACCCATATTAAAAAAGGCCCGCTGATTTTAGCGGGCCTTTTTTAATATAACGAGGTGAGCTATTCGGATTAAAAAAGGCCCGCTGATTTTAGCGGGCCTTTTTTAATATAACGAGGTAAGCTATTCGGATTAAAAAAGGCCCGCTGATTTTAGCGGGCCTTTTTTAATATAATGAGGTGAGCTATTCGGATTAAAAAAGGCCCGCTGATTTTAGCGGGCCTTTTTTAATATAACGAGGTGAGTAACGCAGGCTTTAAATATTTTTTTATAAACCCTGTAGGGGCCGCCGCATGTGGCGGCCCGCACAGAGGGATTTTACGCCACATAAACACCATTTCTTATTAACCTTCCTTATATATATAATTTGAAATAATCAGTTGACAGTTTCCTACTAATTTGGTAATATATCACTAAGAAGGTGATATACAAGCAATGAATAATTAACAATGAGTAATGAATAATAAAAAGGCGGTGGGTTATGCTGCGGGACATGATAGAGATTGACCTTGATAAATGCAACGGGTGCGGGGTTTGCGTGCCAGGCTGCCCTGAGGGCGCGCTCCAGGTTATAGACGGCAAGGTGCGGCTTGTCTCGGACCTTTTATGCGACGGCCTCGGAGCTTGCATAAAGGAATGCCCGGTTGACGCGCTTAAGGTTACAAAAAAAGAGGCTAAACCTTACGACGAAAAAAAAGTAATGGAAAACATAGTAAAGGCCGGAGTCAACACCCTTAAAGCCCATTTAAAGCACCTTGACGATCACGGCGAAAAAAAGTACCTGGGCGAAGCGTTTGAATACCTGAAGGAAAAAGGGATGGAAGTCCCAAATTATAAGGAGGCGAAAAAAATGCATGGACACGAACATGGAGGAGGGGGCTGCCCCGGCTCCAGGATGCTTGATTTTAATGAAGATGCAGTGCATACTTATAGCGGGGATAATACAGGGAATCAACCGTCAGAACTGAGGCAATGGCCTGTCCAGCTTCATCTTGTATCGCCTACCGCGCCATATTTTCAGGGTAAAGACCTTGTCTTAGCCGCTGACTGCGTGGCTTTTTCCATGGGAAATTTCCACAGGGATTATTTAAAAGGAAAGTCCCTTGCGATTGCATGCCCAAAACTTGACAGCGACATGGAAGTGTATGTGGAAAAACTTACTGCCATGGTTGATGAGGCTAAAATAAACACAATGACGGTAATGATAATGCAGGTGCCGTGCTGCGGAGGGCTGCTTGGAATGGCAAAACAGGCTGTTGCCGAGGCAAAGAGAAAAGTCCCCATTAAGGCAATTGTTGTCGGCCTTAAGGGAGAAATATTAAGTGAGGAGTGGGCATAGAAGTGGGTGGTTGGTGGAGGAAGAGCGAGACAAGAGACTGGAGACAGGAGTAAGAAGTGGTCCGCGGTTCACTTTTGTCTCCTATCTCCTGTCTCTGAAACTCATAAAGACGTTTTATATAAAATTCCGGAGGTGCTGCCATGGAAAACAAAAAAATAGCTTTTTTTGACGCAAAGCCCTATGACATTGAAGTTTTCAATGAAGTAAATAAAAAGTTCGGCTATATAATAAAATATTTTCCGCAGCATTTAAATGAGGATACGGCATATCTTGCGAAAGGTTTTGATACGGCATGCGCGTTTGTAAACGACAAACTGGATAAAGCCGTTATTGATAAATTCCATGAATACGGCATAGGAATGGCCGCCTTAAGGTCCGCCGGATATAATAATGTCGACCTGAGGTCCGCTTACTTAAAGCTTCATGTGACAAGGGTCCCCGCATATTCCCCGAATGCCGTGGCCGAACATACCCTGGCGCTGATGCTCTCCTTAAACAGGAAAATACACAAGGCATATTACAGGACCAGGGACAATAATTTTTCGATAAACGGTTTTCTGGGTTTTGATATGGCCGGAAAAACAGTGGGTGTCATTGGCACAGGCAGGATAGGCCGGATCCTGATAAATATATTGAAAGGATTCGGCGTAAAAATACTTGCCCATGACAGTTACCCTGACAGGAAATACGCCGTGAAAAACGGGATTAAGTATGTCGAACTAAAAAAGCTATTCAGGGAATCCGACATAATCACGTTACATTGCCCGTTGACGAAAGAAACCGACCACCTGATAGACAGGAAAGCCATAAGCATGATGAAAAAAGGCGTGATGATAATAAATACCGGCAGAGGCAGGCTCATAGACACAAAGGCACTGATCGCGGGGCTAAAAACGGATAAGATAGGCTATGCCGGGCTTGATGTTTATGAGGAGGAAGACAAGTATTTTTTTGAGGACTTTTCCGGAAAGATTGTGAACGACGATACCCTGGCCAGGCTGCTGACATTTAACAATGTCCTTATTACATCGCACCAGGGATTTTTCACAAAAGAGGCCATCACAAATATCGCCGAGACCACGCTTCAGAATATTGACGACTATTTCAGGGGCCGGGCCCTGAAAAACGAGATATGCTACCAGTGCGGGGAAAAGACTTGCAGGCGGGATAAAAAGGGAAGGTGTTTTTAAGCGGGGATATGAGAATAGTCTAAGGATAGCGAGACAAGAGATAGGAGACAGGAGTAAGAAGTAAGTCTTCGGTTTACTTTTGTCTGCAGTCTCCTGTCTCTGAGACTCAACGAAAAAAACGGAGGTTACATCATGGCTGAGAAAATTGTTCTTAAAGACGGGGTTGAGTATGCGAAGGATTCCATAGTCTCAAAACAGCTGTTAAACAAGAAATCAGGGACTGTTACGCTTTTTGCCTTTGATAAGGGACAGGCGCTTTCGGAGCACACCGCGCCTTTTGAGGCGCTAGTGCAGGTTTTGGACGGGACGGGAAGAATCACTGTTGGCGGGACGCCCCAAGAGCTGACGCAAGGGGAGCTTATAATTATGCCGGCAAATGTTCCGCACGCGGTGACCGCTGTGGAAAAATTTAAAATGCTTTTAACCATGGTAAAAGAATAAAAAAGCTGCATAACAAAACCCCTCCTTAACAGGAGGGGTTTTGTTATGCAGATACTGTCGAAAAAGTCCTTGATTAGATTGTCATTGTGAGGAGCCGTTTTTGGTCCATGGCGACGAAGCAATCCCAGTTTCATTGATAAGCAATTTAAGTACGCGCGGTTCCACAAAAGTACAGAGATTGCTTCGTAGCTGAGAAACTCGCTCCTCGCAAAGACATCGCATGACTGAGTCGAAACCTATAAAAATCCGGGTTTTTCGACAGTATCTTTCAGGGCATAACGCCAAAAAAATCCGGATACTGTCATTAATTGTGTGTAAATTGATTTGTTCTTTTATCCCTCTCCCATTTGGGAGAGGGTAGGGTGAGGGGAATAAGACAATTGGTTTCACCTCACCCCTGCCCCTCTCCTAAGAGGAGAGGGGTGAAAGCCGTTTCTAATGAAAACAAAGATATTTAAAGGCCAAAGTGAGTTTACACACTATTATTTACAATATCAAAATCCGCGCCAGGTTGAAATTCACGTTATTATATGGTATATCATATATATCTAAAAATTCCGTTTAAAAAACGCAGTTGTTCCTTTATTTTATTGGGGTTAATAACTAAAATCTTGTCTAAAAGGCCTTTATGGCTAAAATTATGGCATTTGCATGGGTATGCTTAAAATACGCTAAAAAACCGCCGGGGGGTTATAAATGGAAAATGAAAGAGAAGGGTTTTTGTCACTTTTAAACTTAAGCAAGCTTCCGCCAGTACTGAAGTATTTTTTTACCATGTTCCTTATCTGCATGGGGTTCGCGTATTTGTCAGCTGTCGGGACTGTGGCGTTGTCAGAAGGTTTTTCCATCGAAAGCATAGCCGACCATTACAGGGGTAACGAGGCAAAAATGATTGAACCGCCTGATAACGCGTATCTGATGCAGCATACCCACACGCATATGTTCGGCATGTCCCTTATGGTCTTTTCCATAGGGCTTATCTTCATGTTTGCCAGGTCCATACCCGCATGGCTGAAAAAGTTCGCGCTTGTCGACGGTTTTGTGGCTGTGTTAATCGCGACGTCCTCGTTCTGGCTGATAAGGTATGTGGCTTCGTGGATGGCGGTGCTCATGGTCCTGTCCGGGATTTTACTTGGTATTTCATTGGCTGTCATGCTTCTAGTGCCTTTATATGAAATGTGGCTTTATAAAGAAAAAGCCGTTAAGTAATAAAAGCATAATCAGTTACGGGGGTGATTGAGGCTTTTTAATGAAAGCGCAGTATAAGGGGAATTAAAATCAGGGGAGGAAAACATGAAAAAGAAAATGTTGTTATTTGCAGCTGTTTTTGTAATGGCATTTGCGCCCGCGTCGTTTTGCGCCGACACAGGAACCACTGTAGGCGGACACATAAAAATGACTTTATTTGACGCGGCAGACGGGGTAAGGACGGCGGCGGGCGGCGTGAAATACGGCTCGACTGAATTTACCGGATTCAGCTTTGGCGAGGTAATACTGTATATTTCACAGACATTATCCGACGTACTGTCTGTCGAGGTGGAGCCGTCATTCAGGGCAAGCACGGGAGCCACCCCGAAGTTTGGAAGCAACATCGGCGATAATCTTTCATCGGAATCGGCGGCGTTTGGAGGATTTAACAAGGCGCTGATAAAATATACCGCCCCGATGGAGGTGGAGATATCGGCAGGGCTTTTAAAGCCGCTCTTTACAGTGGAATACGGGCAGGAGCTATTCTGGGATGAGGAATTCAACGGATCAAAATTTGCCGCCAATCCCTGGCTGGGGGAAATGGCGGATACAGGCATAGAAATATATAAATCCTTTGCTGTAGGTGATGCGGCCATCCCTGTCTGGCTATATGCCATGAACGGATACGGCGCGGAGGACACTTATGACAACAACAGGCAGCCCGCGGTGATGATACATACCGAACCGGCCATGGGGATGTTCAAAGTCATGGGGTCTTATACTGTGGGGACGTACGACACGGGCAGGCACAATGCGTATCAGAGGGCTTCAGGAGGAATCCAGTTCAACTGGGAAGCCCTGCAGCTGCGCGCGGAGATTGCAAACGGCAGGTGGGAAAACAAAATGGGCGCCGGAAAGGACGCGGCAACATACGGCTACTATATTAAGGCCGCGTATAAATTCATGCCGTGGCTGAAGCTTGTTTACAATTATAACGTGGCCGCGCATAATTTTAACGGGTTTTTCTATACCGCAAACCTGGGAGGGGAAAAGTACATAACAAATACCGCGGTCCTGGACATGAACCTTTCGGACAGCACATATGTAATGCTTCAGGTGGACTGCGCCGACTGGATGCAGAATAACGGGGCGGACGGCCTTCAATTCGTAAGGCCCACCCTCGCCGTAAGGATGACTTTTTAATAAGAAAAGACCAATATGTTAAGGAGGAAGTGAATGAAGAAAATATTGTTTTTGATGCTTATGTTATCGGTTGCAGCGGGTGTCATTGCCGCGGACATGAAAGAGACCGTGGTCAAGGGTCTGCTGCCTGATACAGACCTGAAAGCCGTGGCCTTTGAAGTCACAGACGCGGTAACCGCAAGGGTGCAGGCCGCGCTGAATAACAAAATGCCCGTAAGTAAGAAGTATGAAATATACTCCTCAAAGACCGGCGCCGTGGTCATAGAGGAGCAGAAGGGAAAATGGGGTCCCATCAAGATGGCAATATCCATCGACCCCGCGACAAAAAAGATCAGGGACATAGGGTTTATCTCAATGTCGGAAAAGCGCGGCGCGGGCATCAAGCAGCCTAATTTTATCAAGCAGTTTGCCGGAAAATCAGCGGCTGACAGCATCGAGACAGGCAAGGACATCAGGGCGATAACAGGCGCCACCATTTCGTCAAAAGCTGTGGCAATAGCCGCAAAAAGGGCGCTGGTCATATACGGCGCGTTTGCTGAAAAAAAATAGCGCCTGCATGTAAAGACATAATGCCGGCGGCTGAAAAGCCGCCGGTTTTTTATTTGTAATCATATAATGCGGCAACCGCCGCCCGCGTCATGTGAATAAAAGCGCGCACATGAATGTTGAGGCGAAAATATCCGTCCGGAAGACCCCCGCTTGTGAAAAATCATACTTGACATTTATTAACCGCCTGCTATAATACTACTAAAGAGATAGTATTAGTAGCAATTAGAATGCAGGGAGGCGATTGAAATGGATAAAACAAGGTTTTATTCCGCCAGGCCGATGGATTACGCCGCGGCCATGCTTATACTTGTGTTATTTTCAGCGCCCCTGTTTTCAACGCTTCTGCCAGGCCAGCGCTCAGAGGTGGCCGAAATAACAAAAAATAATGACGATAAACATGAGATCAGCCTTCAAAAAGATTCAATCACCGTTATAAACGGCATGGAAATTGAGGTCAAAGATGGCAGTGTAAGGGTGTTAAAGTCGGACTGTCCGAGGAAGATCTGCAGCCATGGCGGATGGATTTCCCAGCCGGGGCAGTCGCTGGTATGCCTGCCAAACAGGGTAATAATAGAAATACCAAGAAATAATTCCACACAGTTTGATACTGTCAGTTACTGAGGCGGCATATGAATTTTAAACCCGACGTAAAAACAGAGAAAACAGCGCTCCTTGTCACGATAGCCTCCATCCTCCAGATGGCGGAATCCTTTTTACCGCAGCCCATACCCGGCATAAAACTCGGCCTTGCAAACATGATTACTTTAGTCGCTCTTGTGGACCTGGGGTTTGGAGCGGCTGTGGAAATAGCCGTGTTAAGGTCGCTAATAAGCTCGCTTTTACTCGGAACTTTCCTTTCCACTTCCTTTATATTAAGCTTCACATCGGCATTAGCCAGCAGCGTTGTCATGGGCGCCGTGTATTCCATACTTAAAAACTTTAAAAAACCCGCCTTAAGCCTCATAGGAATCAGCCTGCTTGGCGCTGTGGCGCATAACATGACCCAGCTGGCGGTGATTTACGCGTTCTTTATAAGAAGCCCGGGTGTTTTAATGCTCGCGCCCTGGCTGGGTATAAGTTCGGTGGTTACGGGATGGATAACAGGCCTTGTGGCGTCCGGAGTATGCGCGAAGATCGCTCTGCCCGGCAGCGCTAATGAGAAGGCCATGGGATTCACGGGCGAAAAACAGGCTGCATCCGCGCCGTGGCGCGGATATATAAATGGAAAGTCTTTTCTTCACGCGGCAGACCCGTCAATGAAAATAATTATAACCGCGGCGGCAGCTGCGGCAATAATATTTTTTTCCAGCAGGGAATTATTCCTGGCCATGCTCGCCGCAATACTGATCACGGCAATGGCAGCCGGAATAAGTTTTAAGGCGATTTTCACAGGGGTTGCAAGGATGAAATGGTTTCTGATGTTTTCATTCTTTATGCCGCTGTTTTTTAACCACGGAGGAGCGGTGTTATACGCTGCAGGGCCCGTTAGTATAACCGAAACAGGCCTTAGTATGGGAGCGATGTTTGTATTCAGAATGGTCCTTCTCATGATTACGGCCGACCTGATGATAAAGACAACGGCGCCCGAAGGGCTGCTTAAATCAATAGAAGGATTTTTAAGGCCATTTAAGTTCGCCGGGATAAACGGCAGCAGGACCTCGCATATCATAGTCAGGTCATGGGCCGCTGTGCCGCTTTTTTGGGACAGGGCCGCGGGTCTTGTAAAAAGTTTTAAAAACGAGAAAAAGCGGGATTTAAAAAGCGCGATCGCCTACTTTACGGCGGTAATTGCGGCGCTTTACACCAGCGCGGAAGTCTCAATATAAAATATACATTACAAAGGAGGCGGGTTTATGGAAAACGAAGTGCAGGAAATTGAAAAGATGGTGAACTTAAGCAAATTATCGCTGACCATCAAGCTGTTTTTGACCCTGTTTATTATCTGTATGGGTATGGCTTATTTGACGGCGGTAGGCACGGTGGCTTTAACGGAAGGGTTTAACCCGGATTCAATCGCGGACCACTACAGGGGCAACGAGGCTAAAATGATTGAGCCACCGGACGCCGCGTACCTCATGCAGCACACCCATACGCATTTCTTCGGGATGACGCTTATGACATTCACAATAGGCTTAATCTTCATGTTCGCAAGGTCAGTGCCGAAGTGGCTAAAAAAATTCGCGCTTGTTGACGGCTTTATCGCGGTTTTAATCGCGAACGCGTCTTTCTGGCTAATCAGGTATGTGGCGGCGTGGATGTCAATATTCATGGTGCTCTCGGGTATGCTGCTGGGTATTTCGCTGCTAATTATGCTCGTAGTGCCGTTATACGAAATGTGGCTGTATAAGGAAAAAACAGTACAGGCATAACAAAAAAAAGGCGGGCTTTAAACCCGGCCTGAAAAAACTCAAGGAGGACAGCATGTTCAGGAAATTTTTTGCGGTGGCAGTTGTAACGGTTCTTGCGCTTGGCTTCGCGGTGTTTTCATTTGCCGAAGAAGCGGCAGCAACAGGGGAAGGGCCGTCGGTATCGGTAGGCGGGCACATAAAGATGACGCTGTTTGACCGCCCGTCATCAATCGTAAGGAATAACGGCACTCAGACAGCTATAGAAAAATCTTACGGTTTTGGCTTTAAGGAACTGGACCTTTTCATCTCGGGAAAAATCAATAACTGGATAAGCTTTGAAGTAGACCCGAAATTTTCCTGCAGCACAGGCGCGACGCCGAAGTTCGGGGTTACGCAGACAGCTACAGCAGGTTCCGCTTATGTGTTCAAAGATTTCGGACACGGCAAAGCAGTGGTAATATTCGACCTTCCTTATGACGTTACAATGGAAGTCGGACAGGTACACCCTAAGTTTACGGCAGAGTACGGACACGAACTTTTCTGGGAAGAGCAGTTTAACGGAGGCCTATTTGCCCTCGGCATTGGAGCGGTGCATGACAGCGGTATCGAAGTAAGCAAGGCATTTTCCATCGGCGATGTGACTCTTCCTGTATACGCGTACGTCGTTAACGGCGGAACAGAGGACGGAGCTTTTGACATAAACAACGAGCCGGGAGTCATGCTGCACGTTGAGCCGGTATGGAACGGCCTTACGGTTCTTGGCTCGATATACTCGGCAAGGACTGGCGCCAAGGAAAAGCTTGCAAACACCAAGTGGTCAGCCGGGTTCATGTATTCAATCGGCGATTTTTCCATCAGGTCGGAGTACGCCGCGGGAAAACAGGAACAGCTTATCTCGGCATCACAGGACGGAATTTCAGACACATATTATGTGAAGGCAATGTATAAAGTGCTGCCGTGGCTCAAGCTTTTTGCCGCGCATGACTGGAAATATGACAACTTCACGAAAACAACGGCAATGCCTGTCATGGGCGTTCAGACAACGGCGGGCGCTGTAATATCGCTTGCTGACGCGACATACCTGCAGTTCGCAACCGACGTAGTGGATATCAGGAACAACTCAGGCACATCGACGCTCGTCTACACGAGGCCGTCGCTTGGCGTGAGGGTAACATTCTAATAAATTAACAGTGTGATATTTGGAGGGGTGCGCAAAACCACCCCTCCAAAAACGGACTCATACGTCAAATGATAAGGAAATATAAAATATTTTAAAGGAGGAGACATCATGAAAAAGTTATTTGCGGTAGCGGTAATGGCGGCGGTGATGCTGCTGGCGGTTTCAGTCATGGCGGAAGACATGAAGACTAATGTGGTAAAAGAACTACTTCCGGATTCAGACCTTAAGGCGCAGGTTTTCGCTGTAAGCGCCGACCTGACAGCGGCGGTGCAGGCGGGGCTGGCGAATAAGATGCCGGTAAGGACGGAGTATGAGATTTATACATCAAAGACAGGCGCGGTTGTAATTGAGGAGCAGATGGGAAAATGGGGCCCGATTAAGATGGGCATACTCATTGACGCTGCGACAAAGAAGATCCTTTCCATAGGATATATATCAATGTCGGAAAAACGCGGGGCAGGCATCAAACAGGCTAATTTTGTAAAGCAGTTCGCGGGCAAGTCATCGGCAGACACGATAGAGATAGGCAAAGATGTCAGGGCGATAACAGGCGCTACAATTTCCTCAAAAGCAGTGGTTATAGCGGCTAAAAGGGCGCTCATAATATATGACGCGTTCACGGCTGTAAAAGCTAAAAAGTAAGCGGGCCTAAAAGGCAATGAAGTACGGGGGTATTAACGGCATATAGGGGCGGCCCTGAAAAGCCGCCCCATAAGCCCCGGGTTTTATGATTATATTGGAGGATCAAATGAAGGTATCAACAAGAGGCAGGTACGCATTAAGGGCAATGATAGAACTTGCCCTGCATTTTGGGCATGGGCCTCTTACCATAGGAACTATAGCTAAAAACGAAGGCATATCAGAGAAGTACCTGGAAAACATCATGAGGATGTTTTCGGCGATAGGGCTTGTAATAAGTTCCAAAGGAAACAAAGGCGGATTCATACTATCCAGGGAACCATCAAAGATAACCATGGAAGAAATATTGAAAATAACGGAAGGCACCATATCCCCTGTGCCATGCCTCGATAACCAGGGAGACTGCCCAAAATATCAAACCTGTCAGGCTTTAAGCGCGTGGAAGGGCTATCATGACGCGGTTCAAAATTACCTTTCTTCAGTAAATCTTCAGCAGTTAATAAGCGGAGAAATCGGCATTGTGTCGACCAAAAGTCGGTAATTAAAATAAAAATCCTATCTTTTTAATGTCAATTTGTTTATAATACATTGTGATAATATTCACATCAAAATATCATGCTTCATGGAGGAAAATTATGAAAATATCAACAAGAGGAAGATATGCTATCAGAGCGCTGCTTTGCCTTGCCACGCAATATGGAAAAGGCCCTGTGTCCCTGAAAAGGATTTCAATAACGCAGAAAATATCCGTGAAATACCTGGAAAACATAATGAGGCTTTTCATTAATTCCGGTTTTGTGCAGAGCACAAAAGGCAAAAGCGGCGGGTTTGTCCTGGCCATGGACCCGAAAAAGATCAAGATGGGAGACGTCATACAGACGGCTGAGGGCGATGTCCTGCCGTTGTGCTGCGTTCCTGAAAATTCCGAATGCCCGAACGCAAACACCTGCGCCACAAGGGAAATGTGGGAAGGATTAAGGGCTGCTATGATGGATTATCTGGACTCATACACGCTCGCGAAACTCCTTTTAAGGCAGAAATACATGATGAAAAAGACGGGTAAGAACTCATACGAACTTGTATAAAAAATAGAGATCCAAAAAGGGCGGCTTGAAAAAGCCGCTTTTTCATTTATAATGTGGCCTGCAAGTTAAAAAATAAAACATTTACCGGTTTTTAAGGCCGGCTTTGGAGGAAAAATGAAAAAACTTTTATGTGTTGCCGCAGCGATGCTGGTATTCGCGCTTTCAGGATGTACGGGGCAGATGCAGAAGAGGACGCGTTTTATGATGGATACAATAGTCACGATACAGGTGCCCGGAGGCAGGGAAATCCTGCCGGCTATCGATAAAGCCCTGGACAGGATGGAAGAGATCGGGAAAAAATTCAGCATCCTTGACAAAGACGCAATCCTTTATAAATTCAACAATGAGAACATACCGGTAACAGACCCTGAAATAATTAAAATAATACAGCGCGGCATAAATGTGAGCGTCCTCTCAGGCGGAAAATTTGACATAACCATTTATCCCATCATGAAGCTGTGGGGGTTTTATGACACGATGAAGGTGCCCGCGGACGCGGCCATAAAAAAGGCTCTGGCAGATGTCGGGTACAAAAACCTTGTGATAAAAAACGGCCGTCTCACGAAATTAAGGAAAGGCACTGCAGTGGACATCGGCGGCATAGCGAAATTATACTCGGTGGAGGAATGCGCCAATACCCTGAAAAAAGAGGGGGTTAAAAACGCGCTGATTGACGCGGGCGGAGACATTTATGCCATCGGTAAAAACTATGGCAGGGACTGGAAGGTCGGAATAAAAGACCCGAGGGGAAACGGGGTCATAGGCGTGCTGGAAGTGTCAGACATGCTTGTAATATCTTCAGGGGATTATGAAAGGTTTTTTGAGGAGGGCGGCGTGCGTTACCATCACCTTATGGACCCGGCAACCGGAAAACCCGCCAGGGGTTTAATAAGCGTCACGGTCATGTGCCAGGATCCGGTGGAAGCTGACGGTTTATCCTCCTCAATATTTATCATGGGCAGGGAAAAAGGCTTTGAAATGCTTAAAAAACTTGGAAATGCCGAAGCCGTGGTTGTAACTGAAGGACAGGAAGTCTATTATACCGACGGCCTTGCCGGGGTTGTAAGCGTGGTTAAGCAGGGAAAAAACAAGGCAAAGGCGCAATAACACCGCCGGATATTGTCTTTAATAGTGTGTAAATTAATAATAGTAGGCAAATATGTTGGCATTTATAAGCACCCCCTTCCCCCTCGAAGGGGGAAGGACGGGATGGGGGTGAGGTATCGGCAATGCATATCTCTCCCAAAAGCCGGATTGCCTCTACGGCACCCTCTCCCTAGCCCTCTCTCCCCCGCAAGGGGGGACTATAAGTAGCCATGGAGGGAGAGGGGAGGTGCCCGGTTCCGAGTTTACACACTATTACGTACAGTATCACACCGCCATAGAGTATTGTAATTATAAGTGTCATGGTATATAATAATAAAAGGTACATTTCATCTTAAAAACGAGGTGCGGTTTGGCAAAAGGAAAAAATGCAGCGATGTCACTGGGCTTTAAAATTTCCTTTATGGTCCTTGCCACCATGGTCCTCATAAGCCTGGCCGGGTCTACATATGACGCTTATATCTATAAAAAAATCGTGATGAAGGAATTCCAGGAGAGGATTATAACCCTGGGCGAGAATACGGCTTCGCTCGTAAGCCAATCCATGCTGGAGCTGCAGAACCTGCAGAATATGTCAGCGTCCCAGAAAGCAAAGCTTAAAATAAACCCGGAACGCAGGATAAAGCAGAGGATAAACGAGGTCCTCCAGGCGGCCGTATCCAGGAAAGACATCATATACGCTGCTATAAAGCAGAACAACGCGGTAATAAGTTCGGCATTTGTTTCCGGGAACGCGAAACTTCCCGAAAAAACGAAGACGGACAAAAAGTTCACATCATACCCGCTGTATTCCGTATTAGGCAAGGGTGAAAGCAGCTATGAAATAACCATTCCCATAGAATTAAAGGGCGGGGACGAACTCCTGCTTATGGGCAACGAAGTCGGGCAGCTTATCCTTGGCTTTGATATGAAAAGCATTACAAAACAGATAAACAGCGGCACGCAGTCCGCCTTTATTTTTACCTCGCTGAACGCGACAGTAATCGGCGTATTGATCGTGTTATTTATATTTTTTAACATGATAAGGCCCATTAAAAAGTTGTCAAGAATATCAGCCAGGATAGCCACCGGCGATATCAGCGAAAATATAGAGGTAATAAAAAGCAATGACGAGATAGGCGTTTTAACGAAGAGTTTTCATGAGATGTCGGAGTATATAAACTTTATTGCATGGGTATCGGAAAATGTATCCTCCGGCGAGGTTGTGGACGCCTTTGAGCCGAAATCCGACAAGGACACGCTCGGAATTTCCTTCATAAAGATGTTAAAGTACATCAATGAAATTTCTTCGTTCCTCGGCAAAGTGGCAAAAGGAGACCTTACGACAAGTTTCATGGCAAAATCCGACAAAGACATGCTTGGCAATGCCTGCGCCGACATGACAGCTTCTCTTAAAACCCTTGTTTCAAGCATACAGGACCAGTCCAACTTTCTTGCCGATTCCTCAAAACAGATGATGAACATTTCCGAGCAGTCCAAGGCTACCATAGGGCAGCTGGCAGAGACCATTTCAAACATATCCAACGCCACATCCGAAGCGGCTAAGAACTCGCAGACAGCATCGCATGCCAGTATTAAGGCTGAAAATTCCGCAAAAAAAGGCACGGAGCGCATGAATATGCTGCTGGAAAAAATGACGGAGTTAAGTTCTGAAATAGGGCTGTCCACGCAGTCTATGAATAAGCTCGGGAAGCATTCCGAGGAGATAAAGAACATGACCGCGGTTATAAAATCCGTGGCTGACGAGACCAGGCTGCTTTCGTTTAACGCCGCTATTGAAGCCGCGCGCGCCGGTGAGGCGGGAAGGGGTTTTGTGGTCGTAGCCGAAGAGATAAGGAAACTTTCAGACATGAGCAATGAGCAGGCGGTGAAAATAGCCGAGAGGATAAAGGCGGTATTGAAAGATATAGCTGAAGCCATAGAGATTGTAAACAGGGAATATGAAGGAATAAGGGCGGGCGAAGAGCTTGCCAAAGAGACAAATATGCTTTTCATCGATATAGTAAAATCCGTAGATGAGACCGCGGCGCAGATGGAATCAATAGCCGCGTCCTCACAGCAGATCGCGGCGTCCTCACAGGAAGCTTCAGCCTCGTCACAGGAACAGTCGTCATCCATGGAGGAATTAAACGCCGTAGTTTCAGAGTTTGCCGATACCGCAAATACGCTAAAATCAGCCACTGATAAATTTATACTTTAGGTTATAAGCCATGCTGTTTTAACAAAAAAACCGCTTTAAATCCAGTTAAAAATTGACATAAGCTTTGGCTGTGCGTATACTTAGTATATCAGCGGGGGTGTTATGATAAACAGGGATGCTATGTACATCATAAAAACCGCGGATATAATCCTGCTAATCAGCGTAGTTATCATATCCGCGGGTTTTGTCATGGTAAAAAGTTCCGGTTCTTCCGGGAAAGCCGTCATATATACAGGGGGCGTAAAAACCGGCGAACTTGACATGAAAAAGGATTCTGTTGTTGATACCGGAAAAATGGTCATAGAATCAAAGAACGGCCGGATAAGCGTGAAAAAATCGGATTGTCCCAGGCAGATATGCTCGCATGCGGCGGCCATATGCCGCCCGGGGGAATCAATAGTCTGCGTGCCCAATAAAGTGCTCATAGAAATAGAATCCCCGGGGGAGAAACCGGGATTTGACGCTCTTTCATATTGAACCTGATGCAGCCCCAGGCCGGACGGGAAACGGAAAAAACAGCCCTGCTTGTGACATGCGCCACAGTACTCCAGGCTGCTGAATCTTTCCTTCCCAGGCTTCCGGTACCGGGAATCAAGCTGGGACTGGCGAATATTTTTACGATGATAGCCATGGTGGAGCTGGGATTTAAGGGTGCGATGGAAGTGGCTGTGCTGAGATGCCTGCTGGCGTCGCTTATGCTCGGCACATTAATGTCGCCCGGTTTTATTCTTAGCCTTGGCGCCTCAATTACCAGCACGCTTGTCATGGCGGCTTTTTATTTTCCGCTTAAGACGATGAAAAAGCCGCCTATTTCGCTCGCCGGGATATCAATAGCAGGCGGGGTGGCTCATAACGCGGCGCAGGTAGCCATAGTATATTTTATTTTAATAAGGAACGATGCGGTTTTGTGGATTATGCCGCTGCTCGCCATAACGGGCGCGCTGTCAGGGTTTTTAAACGGGGTTATAGCCTCTGACGCGTGCGCGGCCATAGCCGCCCGGGGCGGCGCCGGGACAACCGGATTTAAAACCGGGCATCATGTGCGGGTGCCCGGCAGGCTTGCCGCAAGAGCCGTGTTCATGATATTATTCGCGGCAGTGTTCTCAGCCGCGGTCCTTCTGGCCGGAAGGTTTGTGTTCCTCGCGGTATCCGCGGCTTTCATCGCCGGGATTGCGGCCGCGTCAGGGAAACTTGAGAAAGTTGTTATCTCTGTATGGAGGGCGAAGTATCTGGCGCTGTTTTCAGTGTTTATACCCGCTGTTTTTAACGGCGGAGGCAACCCGGTCTTTCAGGCCGGGCCTGTTACAATAACAGATTTTGGGATGGCTGAAGGCGGTTTTTTCGCGTCACGCGTGCTGATCCTGACCGGCATCTCATCCATGCTGGCGGCTCTGCTGCCGCGTGAGGCGATGGCAGAGGGTTTAAGAAGGTTGTTAAAACCCCTGAAGTTTATAGGGGCCGGAAGGATATCCGAAATAACAGCCATGGCGTGGATAAACCTGCCTGAATTTTTTGAGAGGTCCTCAAATCTGGCGAAGGAAGCGGCGCGCGGCGTAAGGAAGAAAAAATCCGGCATTATAAATGCCGCTTCATGGGTGGTTACCGGTTTATATTCGGGAACTAAAAATAAATAGTAAATGTGACGGGAGAGCGGAGAATGCGGTTAAAAATGGCTTTCGGGCTTAAAGCGGCGCTTATCGTTTTTATTGGCGCTGTTTTACTGGCGTGGGGCATAACTTATTACAACATGTCAAACTACAGCAGGATAGTGGGGCAGAAGTTTGCCGAAAAAGTCGTGTCGCTTGGCGAATTCTGCGTGTATATGGCCGGGCCTGTCGTGAGGGCAAATTTTGAAAAAAACAATGGCGGTTTAAAAGAAGCCGACATAAGGCAGCTGACATTCATACTGGAGGCCGCGGTTACCAGGGAAGACATGCTTTACGCGGCTGTATACCTGAAAGGGAAAGTAATCGCGAAGTACAACTCCGAAGGGAGGACTGATTTTGCGATGCCGGATACCGTGAAGATGAAAAATGAAATGCTTGGTTACAACATTTCACAGGTAAAAGGATATGGCAGGGATTCTTATGAGATTTCGCTGCCGATTGCCTATAAAAACAAAAATGCCGGATCAATTGCGGTGGCTTTTGACAAGACAACCCTGAACCTGGACATGGGAAAAACCGCCAGGAATTCAGTCTTTTTGGGAATAGCCGGAACCGCGGCCATCGCGCTGATGATATTCGGGTTCCTTTATTTAAGCATGATAAGGCCGGTCAATAAGATAGCGGATATATCCGAAAAATTAAGCAGCGGCGAGACATGGAGCAAAGTAGCCATTGTGGAATCGGGGGATGAGGTTGAGAAACTATCCAGGAATTTCAGCCATTTGGCCGCTTATATGGATAAGATAGCCGTTATATCGGAAAAAATTTCCGGGGGCGTTATCGGGGAAAAGATAGAAATAAGGTCCGGCCGGGACGCCATAGGAAGGGCTTTTTCCGGTATGATAGAATACCTTAACGCGATAGCCGGCATATCCGAGAAAATAGCTTCAGGGGACCTTTCCGCCCAGTTCACTGCAAAGTCGGATAACGACGTGCTTGGAAAGGCAAGCGAGTCAATGCTGGTGAATCTGCGCGAACTAATAAAAAGGATACAGATGGAAGCCGGGTATATCGCGTCCTCTTCAAAGGAGCTTGCGGCCATATCGGAGCAGAGCCAGAATACCATATCCCAGCTGGCGGAAACAGTCGGGTCCATATCACAGGCTACTTCAGAGGCCGCGAAAAATTCACAGGCGGCATCGGCCGCGAGCGTTAGGGCGGAGAAAGCCGCCCAGAACGGCGCTGACAGGATGGACCAGCTTATGGAAAAAATGAATAATCTTACCGATTCTTACGCCAGGTCGAGCAAACAAATGGATGTGCTCGGCGGCCATTCACAGGAGATACAGAACATGGTCGCGGTCATAGAATCTGTGGCTGATGAAACAAAACTGCTCTCATTTAACGCGGCCATTGAAGCGGCGCGCGCCGGCGAGTCCGGCCGCGGGTTTGTAGTGGTGGCAGAAGAGATAAGGAAACTCTCGGATTTATCCACAGAACAGGCTAAGAAGATCAGGGTCAGGATAAAAGAAGTCAGGAATGACATCATATCTGCCGTGGAAATATCACAGGAAAGCTCGGCTGCCATTACGGAAAGCGCGGAAATTTCAAAAGAGGCGCACGGGCTTTTCGCGGAAATAGTGGTAAGCGTCAATGACGTGGCCTCACAGGTGGAATCGATCGCCGCGTCATCGCAGCAGATAGCGGCCTCTTCCCAGGAAGCAGCCGCATCGTCACAGGAACAGTCCTCAGCCATGGAAGAACTCCACGCCGCGGCAGAGACGCTCTCAGGCACGGCGGAAACCTTAAAGAACGCCACGGACAAATTCACCGTATAATAATAAGTATGAGGTAAGAGCAGACAGGAGACTGGAGACAGGAAAAATAAGATTAAAAGATGCAGAAGGAAATCAGTCTGATACTTAAGAAAACTAAGAAAAATTATAAAATTTAAAAGCCAAGTCTGACACCTTTTTCTTATATGGAGCTCAAATGAAAAAAACAACATTTACAATTATTTTTTTGCTTATCCTATTTTCTCAAATTTTGTATTGTGGTATTTCGGAACAAACGGAAAAAGGCAGTATAAAAAAACATATCACGGCAAATTTATTTAAGAATGTTGTACTTTTATCGTGGGACAAATTAGCTGACATGTCCGCAGAAGATTTATCAAATATCAATGTTACCGTAGATTCAATAAAAGAATTAGGATATATGGTGAATATTTATGAAAAAAACATCGGCGATAAAGCAACAGGTGTAGTTAATGATTTAATAAGTGAAAAAATCATAAAGACAATTTTTACACAAAATAATTGTTTGTCTATTACAGGTTTAAAAAGCGGCAAGGAATACTATATCAATATAAAATATTTGTATAAAAAAACAAATGAAGAATTATTAAAGGAATTATTCACAGGAAAAGAGAATGAATGCGGAATTAACATAAAAGTGACGGGTAAGGACAAGCGGGATTATAAAGGAGATGAATGCAGTGTAAAAACATTTAATGTTACATTAAAAGAATTATATGAAAACAGAGACGCATATGTCGGGAAAATATTAGAATTGGAAGGGTATAATAAAATTAAAAAAGAGTGGAAGTTTGATGTTTTCAACGCATATTATATCAACCAAGCTTACACTAGTATAGACACATTTATAACAGATGGTAAATATTTAGTAAACATACAGGGAGGAGATATGGAGTATGAAGGAAAATGGAAAAATAAAAATGATTTATCAGTTATATTGAAAGTTGCCAGAGAGGATGATAATTATCAAAAAATCATATGCTATTTTTATAAGAAAAACGGTCAACAAAACAATAATAAACCAGGTTCGGAATATAGGTGTATTTATATTACGAGTCTTGAAAAATCAAAAAGATAATTCAACAAGTGGGAGAAATGACAAAAGCGTCAGGCCCAGATTTATTCAAAAGTTCAAATAATTAGTCAGATAATTATTGGAACTAATTACGTGTTTTTTGCATGGGTACCCATATCATGTAATAGAACTTTTAGGCAAAGCTTCCTGTAAATTTCTATCAAATCACCTTGACAATAAGACCGGGTTCTGATATATTTATATATGCGGATATGTGCATATGAAAAGAAAGAGTTGAAGGCAGACAGGAGATTGGAGACAAGAGTAAAGCAGGAGAACATAAAGGTTTACTCCAGTCTCCAGTCTCTTGTCTCTGAAACTCAAACGAACCGGAGGTTCACATGAAAAAAGCAGTAAAAGTCTTCAGCGCCCTAAGCGACGAAACGCGCATCAGGATGATTAAGCTCCTGGAAACCGGCGGGGAAGTGTGCGTTTGCGACCTGATGAAAGCCATGGGAATATCCCAGACGCGCGCTTCGCGCAACCTTAACATTCTTAAGGAGTGCGGCCTGGTAACGGACAGGCGGGATAAAAAATGGATATATTACTCCATAAACGGGCAGACAGCCGAGCAGTGCTGCGGGGATGTGCTCAAAGTGATAAAAAAATGGCTTCACGATGAGGAACTGATAACAAAGGACAGAAAAAACCTGGAAATGATAGTAAAAAGAAAGGGGAAATAGGATGAAAGTAACTGATAAGGCAATTGCTGAACTTTTAAAGCTATCAAAAAAAGGAAATAAAACAAAGGATTCTGTAAGGATTACCGTATACAGAAGCTGCTGCAGCGACACCGTGTCTTTTGAACCATCCGGTAAAAAGAAGGGCGACATGCTGGTTTATGAAGGTAAAGTAAAGATCTTCACGGAACCTTTTTCATTCCCGGATATTTCAGCGGCTGAGGTGGATTTTGATTTGGGTGGCTTCATAGTCAGAAGTGAAAATGTTAACTGCCATTGCATGGCATAAAGGGAGAAAAAACATGGATTATTTTAAGGGCTGGAGATTTGACAGGTATATAAGGGCAGTACTCGGGGCGTCTTTGTTTGCAGCGGGTTTTATGATTAAAGGCGGATTTTCAATGGTGCTGTTTGGATTCGGCGGGGGACTGCTTTTTACCGCGTTATCAAATTCATGCCCATTCAACGCGTGCGCGGTTAAAGCCCCTGTAAAAAAGGAGGATGTAAAGTAATGGAAAAATTAGTGGAAATAGACCAGCAGTTGTGCACCGGATGCGGTGCGTGCGTTAAAATGTGCCCGGCTCAGATATTGTACATTGATAAAACTACAAAGACAGCAAAGGTTTCAAATGATAAAGCCTGTGACCGGCTCGCGGGATGCATGAGGGTATGCAAGGTTGGCGCCATAAAGGTCAACAGGCAGACACCTTCATTCGCGAAAATGTTCGGGTTTTAAAGGAGGGTTTATGAAAAAAATACTTGTAATGCTGGCCATCGCGGCCGGGATATTTGTTTCAGGTTCAGGCAGCCAGGCAGCGCCTGATTTTAAGATGAAGGCGCTCGACGGAAGCGTTATCTCCCTTTCAGATTATAAAGGAAAGGTTGTTATCCTTGATTTCTGGGCCACCTGGTGCCCGCCGTGCAAGGCTGAGATACCGGATTTTGTCGCCCTGTATAACAAACATAAAGAAGAAGGCCTGGTAATCATAGGCGCGGCTGTTGACGAGCCGAAAAAGGTGGCGAAGTTTGTAAAGGAAAATAAGGTTACTTATCCGGTAGGCATCGCCACGGAAGAAATGGTATACGCTTACGGCGGAGTCAGGGGAATACCGACGACCTTTGTAATAGATAAAAAAGGCAGGATTGCAAAATACTACACCGGCTACAGGCCGGCGGAGACTTTTCAGGAGGATTACAATGAAAACAAATGACAAGGAAACATGCGCGGAAGTGGAAGTTAATGATTCAAATTTTAAGAAAGAAGTGGTTGATTCCGAACTGCCGGTGCTGGTGGATTTCTGGGCAGCCTGGTGCGGCCCGTGTCTGGCAATCGGACCGACAGTAAAACAAATCGCCGAAGAATACGCGGGTAAGATAAAGGTCTGCAAGGTGAATGTGGACGCGGCGCAGGAAACAGCCATGAAAAACATGGTCCAGTCCATCCCGACCCTGGCGTTATTTAAGAACGGAAAAGAAGTGGACAGGCTTGTCGGCGGAGTGCCGAAACAGTACATTGAAAAATTAATTAAGCCTCATATTGCATAAACAATATTAGGTATGATCCCGAGGATAGCTAAAATGCTCGATAGTTACGGGATAAGAACCTATTTTACGCGGCATGCGACTGTTGAAAACGCCATGGCGGGTTTTGTAAAGGGAGATTTTGAAGAATGCCTGCAGTGCGGGTCAAAGACATCCGGCGCCGGCATATAAGGAGATTGGATGAAAAAAGAAAAAGTAGCCATACTCGGGGCAAGCCATAAACCTGAAAGGTACGCATACAAGGCGCTGATAGCGCTTCGCGAGGCCGGTCATGAATGCATCCGGTATCCCGGCTTCTTTCGCGCGCCGCGCGAGCTCAGGATGCTTGAAATAATAAATGAAAAGTAGTTGACAAAACGGAATTCCGGGGGTATTATTGGCATATGCTCATAACTATACGGTGCGGAATATAAGCATTATCGGGGAGGAGGTGTTATACATGAAAGCAAATGAAGGAAAAATTGACAGGATTATAAGGCTCATAATCGGCGCAGGGCTCGTGGCCGGAGGATTTTTTACGCAGGGCACAGTAGCCATAGTGCTATGGGTGCTGGGAGGCATCGCTCTTTTTACGGGAGCGACAGGCTTTTGCCTGTTGTACATGCCGTTCGGAATATCAACAAATAAAGGGAAAAAATAAACATAAAAGGCTATAGCCGCGTGATTGCGCGGCTATAGCCTTTTATGGGCTTTATTAAAAAATATCGCCGGTTTTATGCTTTTTTAATACGCTCAGGCAAAAAGGAGGGAATATGCAGGTAATGGGATTGGCATTTCTCGGGATAGCGGCAGGTGTTTTAAGCGGTTTTATGGGCATCGGGGGAGGTATTATAATAATTCCCGCCCTTGTTTATCTGTTCGGTTTCAGCCAGCATTCGGCACAGGGGACAACCCTGGCGCTGCTCGTGCCGCCCATAGGTTTTTTTGCGGCATACGCTTATTATAAAGCCGGATTTGTTGATATAAAAGCCGCTGTCATTATAGCGGCCGCTTTTATAATAGGCTCGCTGATAGGGACAAAATTTGCAATACCCATGAATGCGGTTTTGCTGCAGAAGGTTTTCGGGGTTGTGTTGCTTCTTATTTCGTTAAAATATTTATTCGCAAAATAAAAATTCGGAGGCTCAAATGAAGGTTGTTATCGCAGTTGAAGGAACAAACGTATCGCAGCATTTTGGAAGGACGCCTGTGTTTTGTGTGGCGGAAATAGACGGCAGTAAGGTAATCAGTAAGCAGGATATTGAGAGGTCAGCACAGGGCCACGACGCGCTGGCCGGATTTTTGCTTTCGGCAGGCGCTGACGTGCTGATAACAGGCGGCATCGGACAGGGAGCCGTAAGCGCACTCGAAGCGGCAGGAATAAAGATCATCAGCGGGATCAAGTGCGGGGTTAATGAGGCGTTAAAGCTTTTTATTTCCGGAAAACTTGAATCCGCAGGAGAATGCTGCGGCGGGCACGGAGGGCATGAAGAAGGGCACACACACGGCGAAGGCCATGAGTGCAAATGCGGTAAGAATAAATAAAAGGGGTGGTTTATGGCAAGGCCGTTAAAAAAAAGGTGCGTATGCAGGAAAGCCAATGAATATTATTTTAAGCCTGCCGGCATACCGTCCTGTGATATTGAAAAAATAAAACTGAAAGCCGACGAATTTGAAGCCATTAGGCTGGCTGATTACGGCGGGGACTACCATGAACACGCAGCAAAAAAAATGGGTGTTTCCAGGCAGACATTCGGAAGGATACTGGAACAGGGCAGGAAAAAGGTGGCTGACTGCCTGATCCACGGCAAGGCGATAGTGATAACATGCGACGGCCCTGTGGTATTCGGAAGAAACGGGCTTTCGCTGAAAAAAAGGGGGAGTCATGAGCACGTTTGACAATAGGGCAAAAGAATGGGATAAACCTGACAGGGTAAAGCTGGCTAATAACATCCTGCTTTGCATGCTTGCAGGTTTAAAACTTGATAAAAAAATGACGGCCATAGATATCGGGGCGGGCACCGGGCTTATAACGCTTGAGATAGCGAAAAAAGTAAAGAGCATAACAGGGCTGGACAGTTCACAGGGCATGATAGATGAACTTAAGGAAAAAATATCCCACGGGGAAATTAAAAATGCAGACGCGGTGTTTTATGATATAGAAAATGACAAAAACGCGGTCAGTCCCGTGGATGTTATTGTAAGTTCCATGTCCATGCACCATGTGGAGGATACGGAAAAATTTGCAGGCGTTATTTATAGAATGCTAAAGCCGGGCGGACAGGCCGCCATTGCAGACCTGGAAAAAGAGGACGGCACATTCCACGCAAAATCCAACTCAATGGGCGTAAAACACAGCGGATTTGACAGGGATAAACTCGCGGTAATTTTTAAAAATGCCGGATTTGATAAAATAAGGTTTTCAACAGCCTATAAGGTTAAAAGGGACAATAAAGAGTATCCAATATTCTTAATGCTGGCTGAAAGAGGAAAATAATGGCCTGGATCAGGGAAAATTCAAAAGGTATACTCCTTTCGCTTGTCATCGCGCTGGCCGCGGTTTTGCTCGGGAATCTTGTCCCTATAGTCGGCGGTCCGGTATTCGGGATTTTGCTCGGGATCCTTTTTGGCAATACCATAGGAAGGCCGGACGGCACGGCGCGCGGAATACAATTTACTTCAAAAAAGATACTTCAGTGGGCTATTATATCCCTGGGCGCAGGATTGAGTTTAAAGCAGGTTTATGTCACCGGCATTTCCTCTTTTTATCTTATGATTTTCACCCTGTCAGCCGCATTCATAACAGCATACCTTTTCGGGAAACTCCTGAAAGTCCCGTTCAAACTGACAAGCCTGATAGGCATGGGCACTGCCATCTGTGGAGGGTCGGCCATCGCGGCCATATCACCCATAATAGAAGCTGAAGACAAGGACATAGCCTACGCGATTTCGACGGTATTCATGTTCAATGTGATTGCCGTGATTGTTTTTCCGGCGTTAGGGCACCTTATGTCCATGACCCAGCACGGTTTCGGTTTGTGGGCGGGGACCGCCATTAACGACACCTCATCGGTTGTCGCTGCGGCCTACAGCTACGGAAATGAGGCGGGCGCTTACGCCACCATAGTGAAACTAACGCGCACCACGATGATAATTCCGATATCCCTGATTTTTGCGGCATATGCCGTGATAAAAAAAGAAAAAGATGCCGGCGAAAAACACGTCCATTACAGCTTTGTAAAAATATTCCCCTGGTTCATACTGTGGTTCCTTGCGGCGTCAATGCTCAATACGTTCGGGATAATAAACCCGGAAGTTTCAAAATTTTTTGTTGAATCAGGGAAGTTCATGATAGTGCTCGCGCTTTCCGCCATAGGGCTCCATTCCGACTTCAAAAAAATGGCACAGACCGGTTTTAAGCCCATGCTCCTGGGGCTTATTACATGGATCGCCGTGGCTGTCACGAGCATTATTGTGCAGAAACTGACAGGGCAGATATAACAAAAAACAGGCAATCCTTGACAAACGAGTTTCACGAGTCTATACTATATATGGATGCAAATACGGATGTTTCCAAGTTATATATATACCACCTTTGAGTTAACATATATTACCTAAAAATCCTGCGAATTTTATGCGTGCCATTACTGTCTGTATTTTTACACTTTAAATATTATGAGGGGGCCACCATGTTAAGAAGCATAAAGGAAATTATCGGGTACTCGGTAAAGGCAAAAGACGGGGATATAGGAAAGGTGGGGGATTTCTATTTTGACGATGAAAGATGGGCTGTCAGGTACATGGTTACGGACATTGGCAGCTGGCTGCAGGGCAAAAGCGTGCTGATATCGCCGTCAGCGTTTTCAGGAAAACCTGACTGGGGGAGCAATGAATTCCCGGTGAATATGAGCAGGGATAAGGTAAAAAATTCCCCGGATGTTGACATACATAAGCCTGTTTCAAGGCAGAAGGAAACGGAAATAAATTCCTATTTCAACTGGCCCATATACTGGCAACAGCTGCCCGGGTTCCCGGGGGTTCCTGTTCCCGTGCCGGGGCCGGACCCGTTTAAAGAAACACTCCCGCATGACAGGAAAGTCAAGCAGGGCGATACGCACCTGCGCAGCTTTAACGAGGTATCCCGGTACAGGATAAACGCGGTTGACGGGCATATCGGGCATGTTGAAGACCTTATTTTTGACGATGAGAACTGGCACATCGTGTATATGGTGGCAGACACCAAAAACTGGCTGCCGGGCGGCAGTGTGCTGGTGGCGGTAAAATGGCTCAAGGAGATCGACTGGGCCGGTTCTGAAGTGACCGTGGACCTTTCCAGGGAAAAGATAAAAAACAGCCCGGCATACGACCCTTACAAGGCCATAAGCATCGAATACGAAGAGATGCTTTACGGTCATTACGGGCGGAAGAAGTAGCGCGAATTTAATTTGTGCTGTGCGGCGGATTTGGATGTCAGCCATTTACAGTGATTAAAGATAACAACTGCATGTTCCAGGGAGACAGGATTTTGAATATGCAGGAAAAAATGGAGGTGTAATTATGATAGATTGGAGAAAACTCAAAGAGGATGTCGGAAATGGGATCAAAAGCGGGATAGAGGCAATAAAGCAGGGGTCGAAGGCCGCAACTGATAAGGCCGGTGAGATGACGGATGACGTCAAGAAAAAGCTAAAAATCCACGAATTAAAGAAAAGCGTCCATGAGAACATGGCTGAGCTCGGCGCCAGGGTTTATCAGATGGAAAAAGAAAAGCAGAGGACAATAACCGACGTGACGGCGCTGGCTTTTTTATCTAAGATCGACTCCCTTGAAGCGGAGATAAAATCCCTGGAAAATTAGAAGAAAACGGAAAAAGTATATTGTTTTTCCAGGGAACAATAACAGGCGGCATGAGAAGATTGCAAGTATGTCTTTTGCCCAACGGGTACAAAGATAAAAAAGGCCGGAAAACCAAAATGGCTGCAGGAAAAGTGAAAAATGGAAAACAACCCGCTACAAATGATCGGCGCACTCGGACAGTCGGTCTGGCTGGATTATATCAGGCGTGACCTGATTTTGAGCGGCGAGCTCAAACGGCTTATTGAAAAAGACGGCCTTAAGGGAATGACGTCAAACCCCGCGATTTTTGAAAAGGCTGTCTCTGACAGCAATGACTACGACGAGGACATACAGAAAATGGCTCGGGAAGGCATGGCCTCGAAGGAAATATACGACGCTTTCAGCCTGCGCGACGTACAAATGGCCTCCGACGTATTCAGGCCGGTATATGACAGCCTTGGAGGAAATGACGGATATGTTAGCCTCGAGGTAAATCCCCACCTGGCGCATGATACGCAGGGGACTATCGCGGAAGCGCGAAGGCTTTGGGCGGCGCTTGACAGGCCAAATGTCATGATAAAGGTGCCTGCCACGGAAGAAGGCCTGCCGGCCATAAGGCAGCTGACAGGCGAAGGCATCAATATTAATGTGACACTGCTCTTCGGGCTTCCAAGATACAGGAAGGTTGCCGGGGAATATATTGCGGGAATTGAAGACCGCCTCGCGCGCGGAAAAAATGTAAACAGGATTGCTTCAGTGGCGAGTTTCTTTTTAAGCCGCATTGATAACCTTGTGGACCCGATGCTGGAAAAGATAATGGCGCTTCAGGGAAACCGGGCAGAGACCGCGGCCGCGGCGCGCGGAAAGGTCGCCATAGCAAGCGCTGTCATGGCATATCAGGACTATAAGAAAATATTCGGGAGCGAAAATTTCGGAAAACTTTCCGCGCAGGGGGCAAGGCCGCAGCGGGTGCTCTGGGCAAGCACCGGCACAAAAAATCCTGAATACAGCGACATTAAGTATGTTGAAGCATTAATCGCGCCGGAAACCATCAATACAATTCCTGTCAATACTTTGAATGCATACCGCAGCCACGGCAGGCCTGAACCGCGCCTTGAACAGGGAACAGTAAACGCCGGCCGGGTTTTGGAAAGCCTGGCAGGGTTGGGCATAAACATTGACAGCTTGACGCAGCAGCTTGAGGACGAAGGAGTGGAAAAGTTCAACAAACCTTATGACAAGATAATGGAAATACTTGAACAAAGAAAAACGGGGCATGTAAAGGACAGGCCATGAAAATAAGCCCGCTTGCGGGAAAACCCGCGGAACCATCCATGCTTGTCAATGTGCCGGAGCTTGTTGCGGCATATTATACCGGAGTGCCTGATCCTTCAGATACGGGGCAAAGGGTGTTTTTCGGAACGTCCGGGCACCGGGGGTCATCCCTGAAAAAATCATTCAATGAAAATCACATCCTTGCCATTACCCAGAGCATATGCCTTTACAGGAAGAAAAATAAAATAGACGGGCCTTTGTTTATCGGAATGGATACTCACGCACTTTCAGTACCTGCTTTTGCTTCCGCGCTTGAGGTCTTGGCGGCGAATAAAATCGAGGTTATGACATCACGGGGCGGTGAATATACACCAACCCCGGCCGTTTCGCACGCCATCCTTGCGTATAACCGCGGCCGAAAAAAAGGGTTCGCCGACGGAATCGTAATAACACCGTCACACAATCCGCCTCATGACGGCGGGTTCAAATACAATACACCAAACGGCGGGCCGGCGGAATCCGCCGTAACGGACTGGATAGGGGCAAAGGCAAATTATATTATGGAAAAAAAGTTTTTGGGGCTGAAAAGGACGGCGTTCGAAAGGGCCGTGAAGGCGGGAACAACGCACAGCCATGACTATCTGGACGCATACATCGGCGATCTTACAAATGTAATTGACATGGAAGCCATAAGAGGGGCAAAAATCAGCATCGGCGCCGACCCGCTCGGAGGCGCAGGTGTTCATTATTGGGGGCCCATTGCAAAGCGCTACGGGCTGAACCTCACGGTGGTAAATGACGCGGTGGACCCGACTTTCCGTTTCATGCCGCTGGACTGGGACGGACAGATACGGATGGACCCGTCATCGGAATATGCCATGCACGGGCTTATTAAAATGAAAAACCGTTTTAAAATAACTTTTGCCTGCGATACCGACCATGACCGCCACGGCATAGTCACTCGCAGCGCCGGGCTGATGTCTCCGAACCATTATTTGACAGCCGCCATTTATTATCTCTTCAGGAACCGGCCCCGGTGGGAAGGCGGAGCCGCGATCGGAAAAACCGTGGTGAGCACGGGCATGATAGACCGCGTTGCCAAAAAACTGGGGAGAAGGCTGTATGAGGTGCCTGTCGGGTTTAAGTGGTTTGTTGACGGGCTGCATGACGGGTCACTTGCGTTCGGCGGGGAAGAAAGCGCGGGCGCGTCTTTTGCCAGGATGGACGGAAAAGTTTGGACCACGGATAAGGACGGCATAATAGCGGCGCTGCTCTCGGCGGAGATCACGGCGCGCGCGGGCAGGGACCCCGGTGAAATATACCGCGGGATAATCAGCGAGTTTGGCGGGGCATGGTATGACCGTGTAGAGGCGAAGGCCGGGCCGGAACAAAAAAAACTGCTGGCAGGCCTCAGGCCGGAGCAGGTAAATATTCCGGACCTTGCCGGGGAAAAGATAAAAAAGATAATCACAAGCGCGCCCGGGAACGGCGCCGCAATCGGCGGATTAAAAGTTGAAGCCGAAAGCGGATGGTTCGCGGCACGTCCGTCAGGCACGGAGGACATATATAAGATATACGCGGAAAGTTTCAAAGGCAGGGAACATCTGAAAACCATACTGGATGAAGCCCAGGCAATAATCAACAGGGCCATATCGGAAGGCCATGGAAGGTCAAATTCACGAAAAATAATAAACAGAGGTGGAAAATCATGAAAGAACAAAAGAAGGACAGGGTAAAAATGGAAGCTCTGATTGACGTTCTTAAAAGCAAGGATGGCATGGAGCGCCAGAAGGCCAGGAAAACCCTGGCCGGCATGGGAGGGGCCGCGGTGCCTTATCTCGCGCTTGCTTTGCGCAATTCACGTGATGAGCAGGTACGCTGGGAAGCGGCAAAGGCGCTTTCTGTAATAATTGACAAAGGCGCGATAATACCTCTGGTAAAGGTACTTGCAGACAGAAACGAGGAAGTAGCGTGGATGGCGGCAGAAGGGCTGGCAAAATTCAAAAAAGACGCGTGGCTTCCGATCCTGCGCAGGCTGGTAAAAGACGGCGCTGACTCGGCAATTCTGCGGCAGGGGGCCCATCATGTTTTCCTGAAACAAAAAGAGGCAGGGTACAATGACCTGCTTGCAAATCTTGTAAAGGTACTTGATATAGGTACGGCCCCGGGCCTGGCGCAGGCCGCGGCCCGCGATATCCTGAAGAGGATGAAGGAAAAAAGTTAAAGCGCAGGGAAAATCAAGAAATGACTATGTCAATCAAAGGGGAAATAAGGCGCCCGGAAATGGGAGCAAGGCTCGGGCCGGAAGGCCTATGTTTTCGCGTATGGGCGCCTCACGCGGGTAAAGTTTATGTTACCGGGACTTTCAATGAATGGGGCAAAACCCCGGCTTTGCTTGTCAAAGACAAGGAAGGTTACTGGTCAGGTTAAAAGCCGCTTCAATCTGAAAATTGTCGTTGTCAGCAACGAAGCGCGCGAGATTAATGAGTTCAGGATAAAAAAGTTCAAGCTGGACATATTTGTGGATTGTTTTATTTCATCCTGCTATGTCCATATCCGCAAACCTGACGCGGATATATTCCGCCTTGCGCTGGATGTTGTTCATACGCCGGCTCACGAGGTTTTATATATTGAAAATACGCCGATGTTCGTCAAAATCGCGGAAGGGCTGGGAATCCGCAGCATTCTTCATGCTGATTACAGATCCACGCTTGATAAACTGGTTTCACTGGGATTAAACAATTGCAGATAGAAAAACGTTAAAGGAGAAGTTAAACATGGATGCAAAAACTCTGGAGCCCGGTCTGCTTCAAAAAATAAACGCCTACTGGCGGGCCGCGAATTATATTTCAGTGGGACAGCTTTATCTCCGGGACAATCCGCTTTTAAAGGAACCCCTGAAACTTTCGCATGTAAAATCAATGCTGCTCGGCCACTGGGGGACCACGCCGGGGCAGAACTTTATTTACGCGCATTTAAACAGGGTCATAAAAAAGTATGGCCTGGATATGTTCTATATATCGGGCCCGGGGCACGGCGGCCCGGCTATAGTCGGCAATGTTTACCTCGAAGGGACCTGGAGCGAAGTTTATCCCGATGTAACCCGGGACGAAGAAGGCCTTAGAAAGCTGTTCAAGCAGTTTTCCTTTCCGGGCGGTATTTCCAGCCATGTCGCGCCGACGACGCCGGGGTCGATACATGAAGGCGGCGAGCTGGGGTATTCGCTCAGCCACGCCTTTGGCGCGGCTTTTGACAATCCCGGGCTTATAGTTGCCTGTGTGGTCGGCGACGGAGAGGCCGAAACCGGCCCTCTGGCGACAGCCTGGCATTCCAATAAGTTCCTTGACCCGATTACCGACGGGGCGGTGCTGCCTATCCTGCATCTGAACGGTTATAAGATTGCCAACCCGACTGTGCTCGCGCGCATCGAGCCTGAGGAATTGGACCAGCTTCTCAGAGGATATGGCTGGACGCCCTACTTCGTCGAAGGCGATAAACCTGAAGAAATGCATCAGCTAATGGCTGCTACGCTTGATAAGGCCATAGAAGATATAAGAAAAATCCAGGCGGACGCGCGGAATAATAAAAACGCCGCCCGGCCGCGCTGGCCCATGATTGTCCTGAAATCGCCCAAAGGCTGGACCGGGCCGAAAATAGTTGACGGCCTCCAGATAGAAGGCACTTTCAGGGCGCATCAGATACCTTTGCTGGTGGATGAAGAGCACCCGGGACATCTCAAACTGCTTGAAGACTGGATGAAAAGTTATAAACCGTGGGAGCTGTTTGATAATGAGGGGCGGCTTAAACCCGAACTGGCCGAACTGGCGCCCGCCGGCAACCGGCGCATGGGGGCCAATCCACATGCCAACGGCGGTTTATTGCTGAAGGATTTGAACATGCCTGACTTCAGGAAATACGCGGTGGATGCGCCTTCGCCGGGAGCTGTTGAGGCCTCGGACGCGCATGTGCTGGGGGAATTCCTGCGTGATGTGGCTTCGCAAAATCAGGAAGAGCGCAGTTTCAGGGTTTTTGGCCCTGACGAGACGCTATCAAACCGGCTCAACGCTGTTTTTGAAGTCACCAACAGGCAGTGGGAAGGCCGTATACAGGCGGATGATGAGTTCCAGGCGCCGGAGGGGCGTGTCATGGAAATGCTCAGCGAGCATCAGTGTGAGGGCTGGCTGGAAGGTTATCTGCTAACCGGCCGGCACGGGCTGTTCAATTGCTATGAGGCATTTATACATATTATTGATTCAATGTTTAACCAGCATGCCAAGTGGCTGAAGGTTACTTCGGAACTGCCGTGGCGGAAAAAGATAGCGTCATTAAATTATCTGCTCGCATCACACGTATGGCAGCAGGCGCATAATGGCTTTACCCACCAGGACCCTGGTTTTATCGACCATGTTGTAAACAAAAAGGCGTCAGTAGTGCGCGTGTACCTTCCGCCGGACGCCAACTGCCTGCTTTCGGTAGGGGATCATTGCCTGCGCAGCAGGAATTACGTCAATGTCGTGATAGCGGGTAAATACCAGGCGCCGCAATGGCTGGACATGGATACCGCGATAGAACACTGCACCAAGGGGATCGGCGTATGGCCATGGGCAAGCAACGATCATGGCGGGGAGCCTGATGTGGTTATGGCCAGCTGCGGCGACGTGCCCACGCTGGAAAATCTGGCAGCTGTTTCCATACTGCGCAAAAATCTGCCGGAATTAAAGATCCGCGTAGTGAATATTGTTGACCTGATGAAACTCGAATCAAACACGCAGCATCCGCACGGGTTAAATGAGCAGGAGTTTGACGCGTTATTTACCAAAGACAAGCCTGTTATCTTTGCGTTCCACGGATATCCTTCGCTGGTACATAGACTGACTTACCGCCGTAACAACCATAACAACATGCATGTTCACGGATATAAGGAAGAAGGCACCATCACCACATACTTTGACATGACGGTTTTAAACGGCCTGGACCGGTTCCACCTGGTACTGGACGCGGTCAAATGGCTGCCACAGCTGGGCGAAGAAGGGGTCCGTTTAAGGCGGCTGATGGAGGACAAGCTGGCCGAACACAAACAATACGTCGACAAACACGGCCAGGACATGCCCGAGGTGCGGAATTGGAAATGGTAAAACATCAGAAATTTAAATCCGTCAGGGAGGGCAAATGTTTTTCTTTTTAAAGCTTGCGTGGGGCAATTTGATAAAGAACAGGCAAAACACGATTACAATATTGACCGTAGTCATTGTGTGCGTATTTTTTATGGAATTTGGGGCTGGGTATATGGATGGATTTAAGGTAAAGCTTATAAAAGACGCGCTGCAACAATCCGGGCATATAAAGATATACAACCAGAAATATTACAAGAGCCTTGATTTTGCGCCGGTGGATTATACCATCCCATATGATCAGGACAAACTCAGGACTCTTGAGAATATTGAAGGGGTCACGAGCGTAAGGCCGGAAATAAACTTCGGGGCGATCGCCAACAGCATTTATGACAATCATGAGGCTCTGGTAAAGGGAATTGACCTGACCGAAAAAAGCGTAAACTATGAAAAGAGGATAAAATCCGTCAAGAACGGCAGATTTATTGAAAAAGACGATGAAATAGTGATCGGATACAAGGCCGCGCAGCTTCTTGGCGCGGGTACCGGCGATAAAATAATAATCCTTACCGTGGACAAGTACGGCGGCGTCAATGCCGCAGAGGGCAGAATAGTCGGGCTTATGCACACAAAAAACCCCGAGGAAGATGAAAATCTTGTCATCTGTTCACTTGCCTTAGCGCAAAAAGCGCTGGAACTCGGCAACGCCGTAACAGATATTGCGGTAAATACTGCGGACCCATTTAAAATTGAAACGGTTTTGACTGAGATAAAAAAAATTTACACTTCCGGTTATGCCGTTATACCGTGGCAGAAAGGGCAGGCATACCTTGAAGGCATGCTGGGACTGATGAATGTTGCGCTTCTTTTTATTGCGCTTATCATAATGACGGTTGCGGCCATTGGCATTATAAATTCATTTTTGATGAACATAATGGGCAGGTACCCGGAGTTTGGGGTTTTAAGGGCCATGGGAGTGAGCGGCCGGCAGTTATTCATGATGATTGTCGCTGAATCCGCCCTGCTTGGAATCATAGGCACGGCCCTGGGGATGATACCCGGACTTTTGCTGAATTGGTATTTTATGCTGCATCCCATCAGTTATGAAAGTATGGGGGATGTTTTTAAGGGCTTTGAGGGGATGGATGTCATGATAGGCACGGCGATACTTCCGGAAAGCACGGCGATCACAGCCATTGCCGGAGTATTGATCTCAATCCTGGCTTCCTTTTACCCTGCGTCAATCGCTGTAACCAAACGGCCCGTGGACATTCTGAGGTCAGTACAATGAATTATATGATATTTAAAATAGCCCTGAACAGCATTTTAAAACACAAGAGGCGTTCATTGTTTAACGCCATGACGTTTTCCATAAATGCCATAGCTTTGATAATGCTCCTCGGATTGCTAAAAGGCATGTACAACAACATGTATGAAAAAACAATAGACCTTCAAACCGGCCATTTTAAAATATACCATAGGGACTATATAAAGGAAAAATCCAAATTCCCGCTGAATTTGTCCATAGACAGCCCGTACAGGGTAATAGATGACTTGAAAAGTATCCCCTATTTTATAGAAGCTTCGCCCCGGCTGGTTAAAAACGCGGTTTTAAGCGATAGAAAAAATAAAATCGATGTGATCATGATGGGGATTGACATGGAAAGGGAGCTTAAAATAACCACGGATTTTAACAGGATAGAAGGAAAAAAAATGGAAAATTCCGGCGGCCAGCTGCTTATGGGAAAAAAATTGGCATCCATGATGGAACTTAAAACCGGCGCAGACTTGTTGCTATACTCGCAGACCAAATACAAGGCAAATAACCTAGTTGACGTTTCACTTACGGGAATATATTACATAGGCTTTGATTCCATGGAAAAAAGCGTTGTCTTTATCCCCGTTAAATTTGCCCAGGATTTTCTGGACATGGGGGACTCGGCTACGGAAATAATTGTGCGTATAAAAGACAGGCAGTTTGTACCGGAAGTGAAAAAAAGCATCGAGGCCGTGCTTTCGGCAAAATATCCGGACCTTGTTGTAAGGGACTGGACCCAGGAGGCGGCAGGTTTGATCGCCGGAGCCCAGGCTGATTACACGTCTTACGCTGTCATTTTCGGGATACTGCTGTTCCTCGCCGTGTTTATAATCATGAACACCCTGACAATAACTGTTTTTGAACGTATGGCTGAGATCGGCACCCTGCGCGCGATAGGAATGGAATCCGGACAGATAAAGTGGATGTTTTTTTCCGAAGGGCTGATCCTTGCCTTTGCCGGAGCTGTCATCGGCGGCATCGCGGCCGTACCGCTTGCATTCTTTCTAAATACACACGGGATACATTTTGACTCGTCCACAACGGAAAAAATGAATATACCCATGGAATCGGTTCTCCGGGGAAAGAACACTTATACCGACTGGATTCTGGTCGTGTTGATCTGCCTGATTACCGGGGCCATAGGAGCCATATTCCCGTCAAACAGGGCTGCTAAAACAAACATTGTTGAAGCACTAAAAAGAGGCGTGAAATAATTCATTGTTTCAAAAACTGATACAATCTGCAAAGGGCGGTGCTTGAGGGAATGACACTGAAACCCGTTTGGGTAATCCGGCTTTGTGGATCGACGGATGGGTGTGCAGTGGAATATGTATATGACCATCTTCGGAGCGGCCCTAATCGTAATAATAAAGTCTAAAAAGAAAAAATAACGCGACAGGGGTATAATGAGCTAAATTGGAGGGGTTTTACCATGAAAAAGAACGAAAAAGAAGATAAACCCGGAGCAAAACCCGGACCTGAGCAGCAAACCAACACGGGCGCAAAGGATGTCTTAAAATCCATGCCCATGCCCGAACTGCAGGCAAAGCTGGGATCGACGCCGGGAGGGCTGAGCGCTGAAGAGGCTAAAAAAAGGCTGGAACAGTACGGGCCCAATGAATTGGAGGAAAAGAAGGTCAATGCTTTTTTAAAGTTCCTCACATATTTTTGGGGGCCAATCCCGTGGATGATAGAGATAGCCGTGATCCTGTCGGCCGCGGTCGGGCACTGGCCGGATTTTTATATTATTTTTGTCCTACTGCTTGCGAACGCGTTTGTGGGGTTCTGGGAGGAAAACCAGGCCGGGAACGCGATCGCCGCATTAAAAGCGCAGCTTGCGGTAAAGGCAAGGGTGAAGCGCGGCGGCGCATGGATCAATCCTGACGCGCGCGAACTTGTTCCGGGCGACGTCATACGGCTCCGGATAGGCGATATAGTTCCGGCTGACGCCAGGCTATTGGGCGCCGACCCGATGGAAGCGGACCAGTCAGCGCTCACGGGGGAATCGCTTCCTGTGGAAAAAAAACAGGGAGAGGCTGTTTTTTCAGGGTCCATAATCCGGCAGGGAGAAACTGAAGCCATGGTTTACGCCACAGGCGCAAATACTTACTTCGGGAAGACAGCCCAGCTTGTGCAGGAAGCGCGCACCGTAAGCCACTTCCAGCGCGCGGTCTTAAGGATAGGCAACTACCTTATTATAGTGGCCGGCATACTTGTGGCTGCCATCATAATTGTCGCTGTCTTACGCGGCGATAAAATCCTGTCCACGCTGCAATTTGCGCTTGTGCTTACCATTGCGGCCATACCCGTGGCCATGCCGACGGTGCTTTCCGTGACAATGGCCGTCGGCGCGAAATTGCTCGCGAAGAAAAATGCCATAGTCAGCAGGCTCGTTGCCATAGAGGAACTGGCGGGGGTGGATGTGCTGTGCACGGATAAGACCGGCACCATGACGCAGAATAAGCTGACGCTTGGGGAGCCGTTCTGCCCTGATAAAGCAGATGAGGCGTCAATAATACTCAGCGCCGCGCTGGCTTCGCGCGCGGAAAATAACGACACCATAGACCTGGCGGTCCTGGGCGGCCTGAAAGACGCTGAAGCGATAAAAGGTTATCAGGTCATGCGCTTCATTCCATTTGACCCGGTGCATAAACGCACGGAAGCCGAAGTAAAGGCGCCGGACGGCAGGCTGTTTAAGACTTCAAAAGGCGCGCCGCAGGTTATACTGGAATTATCCGCGAACAGGGAACAGGTAAAAGCCGCGGCAGAAAAAGCTGTCAATGAATTCGCCGTAAGGGGATTCCGCTCGCTCGGAGTGGCACGGGCCGAAAACGGGGGTCAGTGGAAGTTCCTCGGGGTCATCCCGATGTTCGACCCGCCGCGTGATGACGCAAAAGCCACGATAGCAACAGCCGGAAAAATGGGGATTAAGGTAAAGATGGTGACGGGCGACCAGCTTGCCATAGCAAAAGAAACGTCAAAGACGCTCGGGCTGGGCTCTAATATCCTTGACGCGGCCGGTCTTGGGGATTCAAAGCGCTCTGAAGGCGCGGCGGCCGCCGAAGCCATAGATAAAGCGGACGGGTTTGCCCAGGTCTTCCCCGAACATAAATTCCATATCGTGGACGTGCTGCAAAAACTCGGGCACATGGTGGGAATGACAGGCGACGGGGTTAATGACGCGCCCGCGCTGAAAAAGGCCGATTGCGGCATTGCCGTATCAGGGTCCACGGACGCGGCGCGCGCGGCCGCTTCCATAGTGCTCATGAAACCCGGGCTGTCCGTTATAATTGACGCCATAAAGGAGAGCAGGCGGATATTCCAGAGGATGAACAGCTACGCCATTTACAGGATAGCTGAAACCATCCGCGTGCTGTTATTCATGACCCTTTCCATACTTGTATTTAATTTTTACCCGCTTACGGCCGTCATGATAGTGATACTTGCGCTTCTCAATGACGGCGCAATACTTTCCATAGCCTATGATAATGTCCGGTATAAGGAAAACCCCGAGTCATGGAACATGCGCATGGTGCTGGGCATTTCATCGGTGCTGGGAGTCATAGGCGTGGTATCCGCGTTCCTGTTATTTTATCTGGGCGAGCGCGTGTTCCATATGGACAGGGCGCACATCCAGACGCTCATGTACCTTAAGTTATCCGTGGCCGGCCACCTGACCATATTCCTTACGCGCACGCGCGGGCCGCTGTGGTCCATAAAGCCGGCGAAGATACTTCTGGCTGCGGTTATCGGCACGCAGGTGATCGCAACCCTTATGGCTGTTTACGGGCTTTTCATGGCGCCGCTGGGATGGGGATGGGCGCTATTTGTGTGGGGTTACGCGCTGGTGTGGTTCCTTTTTAATGACCGTCTGAAACTGCTGGCATACCGGATATTTGACCCGGTCAAAAACGCCGGGGAAACAAAGGGTCGGGAGAAAATAGAAACGGGCGGATCTGAGGAGGTGGGTTAATGTTTGGTTTTTTGCTTTTGCTCATGGTTTTTGCGTTTTTGCTTGTTTTTGCAGTCCAGAACGCCGGCGTAGTGGCCGTATCGTTCCTCTTGTGGAAGTTCGAGGCTTCTTTGTCCATAATCATCATAATATTTTTTGTAGCGGGGGCATTTTCCGCCGCGGCCGCATTCTGGGTACGTAAGATGAAAAAAAAGCCTTCCGCTGCCAGTGCGAAAAATAACGATGCGCCCGGACGGCAGGATGAAAATAGAAAACCATAAGTTAAACTTGAAATATTACCTTTTAGGTATTATAATAACCATGTAAAGAAATACAGGGTCCGGAGACCATCCGGAGGTTAAAATAATGACAGTCGGGCCGCTGTCTGTGGGTATGCATATATCCATGGATACCGGCCATTTTTATTTATCCGGCCGAGAAAAATTTTTCCGGAGGCGTTTGTGAAAAGATTCCTTTTATTGCTGCTCCCGATACCCATCCTTGTAGTAGCCGGGTTTACCATATTCGGCATATTCCAGGCCAATTTCGAGGAAGAAAAACTCATGGATGACCTTGCCAGAAAAGCAAAGGCGGTGGCGGAGAGTTCGGTGGTTGCGGCTTCCCACATACTTGCAGCCGGTGATACCGCCTCCGCCGGACAGCTTGTGGAGAGTTTTCAGAAGAGGGAACGCATGCAGGGGTGCGTTGTATATGACAGAAGGGGAAGGATATTCGCCGCGACAGAAAGGGTGTCCGGCTGGGGCACTTCGGGCAGGCTTTACCTGGCCGATATTTTAAAAGGCGGGGACCCTGTATCCGGGCTTGAAAAATACAATGAATATACCGTTTACAGATACGCAATGGCGGTAAAAAACAGCAAAGGCAAGGTCCTTGGGGCCATAGAGGTAGTATACGACACATCATATGTATTTAATCAGATGGCGGAAATGTGGAAAAGGATAAGCATAATCCTAATTGCGCTTGTTTTCATGACGGTAGGGGTGCTTGTGCTCTTACAAAGACAGATATTTATTTTGCCTGTATTAAACCTTACCGACTGGTTTAAGAAATTTCAAAAAGGGGAGATAAGCGACAACCACCCGATAAGGGAAAAGGATGAATTCGGCCGGCTTATCAGCGAAGTGGAACAGGTTGCGTTGAGTTTGAGGGTTGCAAGGAGGGTTGTATCGGACGCGGCTGAAAAAAGGGTGCAAAAAGAGGAGATATGGACCGAGTCAAAGCTTAAGAACATGATACACGCCAAGATAGGCGACAGCGCATTTATACTGGTATCAAACCGCGAGCCATATATGCATATGAAGGATGATTTTGGCAATGTAACATGCATAACACCTGCAGGCGGAGTTGTAACCGCTTTAAATCCGATACTTAAAGCCAGCGGTGGCACATGGATAGGCCACGGAGCCGGCAATGCGGACAGGCATTTTGTGAATTCAAAGGACAAGCTTGGAGTGCCGCCGGAAGACCACAGATATATTTTAAAGAGGGTTTGGCTAAGCAAGCAGGAAGAGGAAGGGTATTATTACGGTTTTTCCAACGAAGGATTATGGCCGTTATGCCATATGACGCACACCAGGCCGGTATTTAAGGAATCTGACTGGGAATATTATAAAAAAGTAAATGAAAAATTTGCTGATAGCGTAATTGAGGAACTTCCGGCAAAAGGCGGGTTTGTGTTCATACAGGACTATCATTACACGCTTTTACCAAAGATGATCAAGGACAGGCGGCCTGATGTAACCGTGGCCATGTTCTGGCATATACCATGGCCAAACCCCGAGGTTTTTGCCATATGCCCGTTTTACAGGGAAATACTTGAAGGCATGCTCGGCTGCGACCTGCTGGGTTTCCACGTGCAGTACCACTGCAACAATTTTATAGATACGGTAAACAGGCTTATCGAATGCAGGGTGGACACAGAAAAATTCAGCGTCATACGCGGAGGCATGGAAACATTTGTTAAGGCGTTTCCCATAAGCGTGGACCAGGATAATTACGGGGCCAGAAACAAGGCGGCATATTACGCTCAGGTGGAAAAGATAAAAAAGGAATATAAACTTGAGGACATGGTGATCGCTGTCGGCGTGGACAGGATAGATTATACAAAAGGGCTTGTTGAGAGGATGAACGCTGTCGAGATGTTCCTGGATAAAAACCCGCATTTTGTAAAAAAGTTCGTTTTTATCCAGATTGGAGCCCCCAGCAGAACCCACATAAAAAGCTACCATGACCTGAACAGCGACGTTGACGCAGCCGTTGAAAGGATAAACTGGAAGTTCGGGGATGAAAACTGGAAACCCATTATCTACCTGAAGCGCCATTTTTCTATAGAGGAGATCATACCGTTTTACATGATGTCTGACATGTGCATAGTCAGCTCGCTGCACGACGGAATGAACCTTGTGGCAAAGGAGTATGTCGCCGCCAAAGAGGACCTTACAGGCGCTCTCATCCTGAGCACTTTTACAGGGGCCGCAAGGGAAATGACGGACGCCATACTTATTAATCCGTATTCCACGGCCGAATTCGCGGATGCCATAAAAAAAGTAATTGATATGGCGCCGGAAGAAAAAGCGCGCCGGATGGAGAACATGCGGATACAGGTGAAAGAGAATAACATTTATAAGTGGGCAGGGTCCATAATAAATGAAATATCTTCAATAAAGAAATAAGGCGGGAGAATGAAAAACGCATTACTTAACCTGAGAAGCCTTGCTTCCATGATAAAAAGGGAAAACCTGTATATTTTCCTTGATTTTGACGGTACGTTATCACCGATAGCGCCAACACCGGGGGAGGCAATCCTGCCGGCGGACACAAAGAAAATCCTGAATAAGCTGGCGGCTATGCGCGGCGTCATTGTTTCTTTGATAAGCGGCCGGGGCATTAATGACCTTAAAAAAAAGGCCGGCGTAAAAGGTATTTTATATTCAGGCAACCACGGTATGGAAATAGAGGGTAAAGGCATTGCGTTTAGACGCGTGGTATCGGAGGCAGAAAGAACTGAAACCGGAAAAATAAAATCCATGGCTGCGGCGGCATGCTCCGGGTTAAAAGGTGTTAAAGTCGAGGATAAAGGCGGTTCAATAACAGTTCATTACAGGCTTGCCGGAGTAATGGATAGCGCAATTTTAAAAAAACGCATGATGTTTTTGAAGGACAGGCTGAAAAAGCACGGTTTGTATTTTATTAGAAAGGGAAAGAAAAGTTTTGAGGTAATCCCGGTTAACGGGTGGAATAAGGGAATGGCAGTGCTTTTAATTATTGAAAAGTTCAGGAAAATGCGCGGCATAAGGGATTTTGGCGCGATTTATATCGGTGACGACAGGACGGACAGGGACGCTTTTAAGGTTTTAAAAGGCGATGGAGCAGGCGTTTTTGTGGGTAAAAGCAAAAATGGTTATGGCGCGGATTTTTCGGTAAAGGACACCATGGAAGCGGCGCAGTTCCTGAAAAAAATAATAGAATTAAGGGAGGAATAACCATGCCGGATGTTACGAAAATTAAACCATTCCGATTCTATACAAGGCTACACCTCACAGAATTAACTGGGCTAAAAGCCGAAAGCATAAATGAAATGCTCAAGATACTGGATTATGTGCCCGGGTCGTCAATTTACCACCATACGCACAGGTACCTTCAGCAGCACCAGCACCTCTCCCCTGAGCCGCCGAACGATTTCGCGTACTGGGTAAACAGCGCGCTTAATGAAGAGGCGCTTGCGGAAAGGCTTTCAAGCATCAATACCATCGAATTTTCATCCATACACGAATTGAGGAATGAAATCATAAAGGTGGTTGCACTATTTTCAGCTGAATTCCCGGAGCGTTCTTCAAGGTGCGTGAACCCCGGTTATGAATTTTATTTTTTAAAAAGTGTAAGTTTTGTAATACCGACGGATTTTGAGGCGCGGACCACGGCGGAGATGGCAGATATGCTGGAAAGGGTTACGGCGGATTCAATATATTTCCATGTTTTTGAATCAAGGTTAAGGCTTGAAAAAAAGACAAACGACATTTCAGCCTGGCTTGAGGAAAACACCGGGAATGAAAAGCTTGCCGGAGAGATACACAACATGGACCCGTATACATACACCATAGAGGAACTAAGGAGCGCAATTGTCAGGGCAATCAGGAGGGCCGTATAATGATGAAGATAGAGGATTACACAGGGGTTGTGGGACAGGGAACCATAGATGACCTGAAGAGGATTGCGGACAAGTTAAAGGGGAAAAAGATACAGAATGTCAACTCCACGGCAGTCGGCGGCGGGGTGGCCGAGATACTTAACAGGATGATTCCTCTTTTAAACCAGCTTGGCGTGGACGCCGGCTGGGACGTAATAAAAGGCGGGGAAAAATTTTATGATGTCACAAAAAAGTTCCATAACGCCATACATGGGACAAAGGAAAACCTTACACGTGAGGATTTTGAGGTGTTCATGGAGACAAGCAGGATGAACATAGAGTCCATGAAAATATACGGCGATATAGTCTTTATCCATGACCCGCAGCCCATAGCGCTGGTGGAAAAGAAAACGGAAAACAAATGGCTGTGGCGCTGCCATATAGACGCGTCTAATCCTGACAAGGCGGTATGGGATTTTCTCATGCAGTTCATACCAAAATACGACTCCGCAGTCTTTTCATCGCCTTCTTTTACAAGGCAGATGAATATCCGCCAGTTTTTAATAGCGCCTTCCATAGACCCTTTGAGCGAGAAGAACAGGGAAATGACAAAGGAAGAAATAAATTCTGTCATGAAAAAGTATTCAATTCCCCTTGACAAACCACTAATAACACAGATATCCAGGTTTGACAGGCTAAAGGACCCGGTGGGTGTCATTGAGGCTTATAAAAAAGTAAAAAAGAACATAGACTGCAGGCTTCTTCTGGCGGGCGGAGGAGCGAGCGATGACCCTGAAGGGATTAAAGTCCTGGATGAAGTTAGGGAATACGCTAAGAGCGACAAGGATATAATAGTGCTTCTTATGCCGCATGATGAGACCGGCATTAACGCCATACAGAGGGCGTCTACCGTTATCATCCAAAAATCCTTAAAGGAAGGCTTTGGGCTGACCGTTTCAGAGGCTTTGTGGAAAGGAAAACCTGTTGTGGCTTCGGCTGTCGGAGGTATACCGCAGCAGGTCGCGCATAAGTTCTCGGGGATGCTTTGCCACTCCATAGACGGCGCCGCATTCGCGCTTAAGCAGCTGTTAAACAACCCGGAATACGCGAAAAAGCTGGGGGAAAACGGCAGGGAACACGTAAGGAACAACTTCCTTATTACACGGCATATTAAGGAATACATACTGCTGTTCCTTTCGCTCTATCATAATGAGGATATAGTATACTTTTAAGTTATTTCGGGGGAGACAGATAATGGCTCATTTGATGCTCGGGGTGCTTTTATTACTGATACTTTTTTTACCTTTTTTCGTAAAGCCGGTGGAAAAAGAAATTGAGTATTTCCTGTTTATGGCAGGCCTGCTGGCCATGACCATAAGCGGGGAATGGACAGGCCACGCGGCCGCCGAGGCAGCGATGGAGCCGTTAAAGATAACCGCCGCGGTGCTTGTTGCAGGGATACTTTTTGAGGTTTTTAGCGGAAAAATTGCAGGATTGGTAAGAACAGTATCAAAGAAGACAGGGACAGCCTGGTTTATTTTTATAATGGTTATTTTAATCGGGTTTTTATCAAGCGTGATTACAGCCATTATTGCCGCCCTTCTGCTTCTCAGAAATTATGTCACATCTGAAGCTCCCGAGAAAAAAAGAGGTAAAAATTGTCGTTATTTCCTGTTTTTCAATAGGGCTCGGAGCGGCTTTGACGCCCATTGGCGAGCCGTTATCCACAATTGTTATCTCAAAACTGCAGGGGCAGCCCTATAATGCTGATTTTTTCTTTCTAATGAGGAACTTTTGGATGTATATAACCCCGGCGGTTATTGCGCTTGGGGCAATAGCTGCTTTATTAACAGGTGTCGGGGCTGCGGTTGGTGCCGGGTTAAAAGAGGACAGAAAAGAAAATTTCAGGTCAGTGCTTGTAAGGGGGTTTAAGGTTTACATTTTTGTGGCCGGGTTGGTGTTTCTTGGGACGGGATTTAAGCCGCTGGTGGAGGCATATATTATTACTATGCCGCATTACATTCTTTACTGGGTAAATATCATATCCGCGGTGCTTGATAATGCCACGCTGGCAGCGGCGGAAATCAGCCCTGCAATGTCAATGATACAAATCAAGTCAGCCGTACTTGGCCTGATAATTTCAGGCGGGATGCTGATTCCCGGAAATATCCCTAATATAATTTGCGCAAACAAGCTAAATATCAAAAGTGGTGAATGGGCAAAATATGGGCTATTAACCGGAACATTATTACTGATTACATTTTTTTCCTTGATAATGATACAGTATTAAAGATGCCGGGTAACTTGGTATTAATTCTTACCGGCATTTAAGTTGAATAAAGGAAAACAAAAAATCCAAATACCTTTACTTTTAGTGTATTTGGTGTGAAAAAAAGCACTTGACAATCCGTTTATCCGTTGCTATATTGTATATGAGTTAAGCAACTTCTAAACTCTGAAACAGGGAGCACGCAATGACGATAAACAAAGACATTATCAGGATGCAGTCGGACATGTGTAAGACCTTTTCAAACCCCTACAGGATGCATATCGTAAAACTTCTCTGCCAGAAGGAAATGTCGGCGGCGGAACTTTTAAAAGAAACAGGGCTTTCCAAGGCAAACCTTTCACAACACATGTCGGTCTTAACCGGCAAAGGCGCGGTCATATCAAGGCGCCAGGGGGTAAATGCATACTACAACCTCGCTGATAAAAAAATAAACCAGGCATGCAGCCTTATGCAGGAAGCGGTAATAAATATCGTAAATAAAAAACACAGCGTAATAACCCGCCTTCGCTGAAGCTTCGGCGGGCAGGCATAAAATTAAATATGGAGGGAATACCATGACACAGGACGAGTTAAAAGCAATTAAGGCTGACAAAATTGTGGATGCAAGGGGTTCTTCGTGCCCGGGGCCGCTTTTAGAGGCAAAGAAAGGCATCGGCGCGGTTTCGGTCGGCCAGATAATCGAGATACTCTCCAACGACTCAGGCACGAAAAAAGACATACCGGCATGGTCGGCTAAAGTCGGCCATGAATGCTTAGGTGTGGTAGAAGACCCGTCTTATGACAGGATCTTTGTAAAAAGGCTGAAGTAATCAATCACAAATCCCATATCACAAATCCCAAAGGAAAACGGGAATTGTGGTTTACGATTGATTTTAGGCCCAATTTGGGATATGTGATTTGGGATTTGTGATAAACGGAGATAAGAATTGGAAGCAACCACTGTAAAAACAGCACCCAAAGTGAAGATCCTGCTTATAACCATGGCGCGCAGTTCCTACCTTGCCACTGACGCGCTGGGACAGCTGCATCTGAATTACCCTGCCGGGGTATATGTAATAAAAGCCCTTTATCCCGGGATTTTTCCGCCTTACTTTTATATAGATTCCCTTGAAAAAGGCATAGACGGCATCATAATCGCGGCAGCCGGGGCTGACTGTCCCATTGAAGACTCCTACAAACAGCTGTCGGATAACGTGAAAAAAGCGCACGCCATACTTACAGAAAAAAAGATAAGCGTAAAAAGGCTGCGGCTTACCGCCATATGCTCCGTTTGTACCAACGCGCTTTTAAAAGAGATAAACAACATGTCGGATTTCATCACAAAAGAAAAGCAGGAAGGCCGTTTATGAAAAAATATCATTCAATAGTCGTGGGCGCCGGCATCGCGGGCATGGAATCGGCCCTTAACCTGGCAAGCCAGGGGTATAAGGTCCTGCTCGTGGAAAAGGAAGCCTCCATAGGCGGGAACATGATAGCCCTTTCAAAAGTATTCCCCACGCTTGACTGTTCGTCATGCATTACAACACCTAAAATGTCTGAAGCTTCACATAACGATAATATCGACATCATGACCTACGCGGAGGTAATCGGGGTAAAAAAGGAGGGCGATGAGTTTGCGGTTAAGATTCTTAAAAAGCCGCGATATGTGGATGAAAAATACTGCATAGGCTGCAAAAAATGCGAGGAAGTATGCCCTGTATATGTTAAGCATGAGTTTGAACGCGGGACCGGCGCGCGCAAGGCCGTATGCATCCCGTTTACAACAGCCATACCGCAGGTGGCTGTACTCGATTCCAAGACATGCATGCAGTGCGGCAAATGCTACGACGTTTGCCCCACAGAACCCAAATCCATTAATTTTGACCAGGAACCGGAAGAAATTACAGTTAATGCCGGGTCAGTTATTATGGCCCCGGGATTTAAACTCACGGATATAAATACAAAGAAGGAATACTCGGACGGGACCCAGAAAAACATCATTACGGCTTTCCAGATGGAAAGGCTACTGGCGCCGAGCGGCCCGTTTGGTTCAGTCATGAGGCCTTCTGACGGCAAGGCCCCTGAAAATGTGGCTTTTGTACTATGCGCCCATTCCAGGGACAAGTCGCTTAACATGCCCTACTGCTCGCGCGTGTGCTGCATGTATTCCATAAAGCAGGCCATGCTTTTATCAGGCGCGCTGCCATTATGCGATATTACCCTTTACTACATGGACATCAGGGCTTTCGGCAAAGGCTATGAGCAGTTTTACAGGAATGCCGAGGCAATGGGCATAAAGTTCGTAAAGGCGAAGGTAGCCAAGATGGCTGAAGACGCGGAAGGCAATATTGAAATGAAAATCGAAGAGATAGAGACGACAGGCGCGCCGGTTGCCGTAAAGCACGACCTTGTCATAATGGCAAACGGCATATTGCCGGAAATGAACCCATCAAAGATATCGGACGTGACGGTTGATGAATATGGATTTATAAAACAGGAAAAGATGAAGTACGACCCCACGGCCACAAATGTGGAAGGCATATATTTCGCAGGGGTCGCAGGCGGGCCCAAGGACATAGTGGACACCATAGCGGAAGCAGGAGCGGCCGCGATGAACGCAGCGAATTACACAAGCAAAGCCCAGAGAACAGAGCCCAAAGCTCAAGGGTGAGTATTTCCTTGGGCTATGGGCTTTGGGATTTGTGGCTACAATCGAAAGGTGTATAGCATGACCGATACAGAAACGAAAGCAGATTCGCCCAGAGTAGGAGTCTACGTCTGCCACTGCGGCGGCAACATATCCGATGTCATTGACGTCAAGCGTGTCGCCGAGGAGATCGGAAAAATACCGGGAGTAACCCTATCCACGGATTATATATTCATGTGCTCAGACCCCGGACAGCAGAAGATAAAGGACGCCATAAAAGAAGGCAAGATTAACCGCGTGGTAGTGGCGGCATGCTCACCAAGGCTACATGAGCTTACTTTCAGGAGGGCGTTAATCGCAGGCGGGTTAAACCAGTTCCTCCTTGAACAGGTAAATATCAGGGAACAGGCCAGCTGGGTTCACAAGATGGACCACGAAGGCGCCACTGAAAAGGCCATAAGGCTCACAAGGGGGGCTGTGGAGAAAGTCAAGCTCGCCAAACCGCTTGACATGATAGAGATAAAATCGCTTCCTTCAGGAATAGTAATAGGCGCGGGACCGGCGGGACTGCGCGCCGCATCCGACATGGCCCGGCGCGGGAGCAAAGTATTTCTCATAGAAAAAACACCGTTCACGGGCGGCAACGCCTCAAAGGCGGACAAACTTTACCCGACAGAGGAAGACGCCAGGGAAGTGATAGGCAAACTCAATGAACTCATAGAAAATAATGAGAATGTGCGCCTGCTTACAAATACCGAAGTAATAGACGCGGGCGGCGGCATAGGTAATTTCAAGGTAAAGTTAAGGCAGGTATCGCGGGGGGTCACAGCCATGATGTCCGAGGCTGAGTTTAAGGCGGCCGCGGCCGCGTGCCCTGTGGAAGTAAGGGATGAGTTCAATTATGGCATAAGCAAAAGAAAAGCCATTTACATGCCATATAAAACAGCTTACCCGAACCTGCCTGCTATTGACTGGGCAAAATGCGATAAATGCGGAAAATGCGCGGAAGCGGTTAAGGGAAAGATAGACCTGGAAAAGAAGGAAGAAATAATTGATGTTGATGCGGGAGTGGCCGTTGTGGCTACGGGATACACGCATTATGAACCGGCTGAAACGGAATTTGGCTACGGCGCGAAGAACGTTATAACACTGCCGCAGCTCATCAGGATGCTTGATAAGGAAGGGCCCACTGCCGGAAAAGTTGAAATTAACGGCAGGAAAGTAAGGTCAATAGGGTTCATGCATTGCGTCGGGTCCAGGGAATTGGAAGGCGCAAAAAGGCCCGGGCCGGAGAGGCGCTTAAACGCGCACTGCTCGCGCGTGTGCTGCACTGCAACCCTGCAGGCTGAGAATGAATTAAAAGAGAGATATAAGGATATAGACATATACAGCTTTTACCAGGACATAAGGACATATGCAAGGGATACGGAACTGAAATATTATGATAAGGCATCAAGGAATGGCGTTACGTTTTTCAGGTACAGCCCGACTGAACTGCCTGAAGTGACGCTGGTTGATGTGAAAAAAATTGAAGGCCGGGCGAGCCACCGGCTCGCCCCTACGAAGGCAGAACAGTCTGATAAAAAAGTAATAGTAAAGATGAAAGACCTTTTGACCGGCGGTGAGGAAATTGAAGTGGAGATGGACCTGCTGGTACTGGCAACGGGCATGATGCCCGGAAATCCCGGAGCAATCGCGGATAAGTTCAAGATGCCGCTTTCAGCAGACAGGTTCCTGCAGGAAGTACATCCGAAATTAAGGCCGGTGGAAACAGCCATCGGAGGGATATTCCTGGCAGGCACATGCCAGGCGCCATTTGATACCGCGGAAACAACCGCCGTAGCCGGCGCTGCCGCGGTAAAGGCCGCGTCCATACTTGAAGCGGGAAGCGTCCAACTGGAGCCATACATAGCGGTTGTTGATAAGGAAAAATGCAAATGCCACGGCGAGTGCGTGAAAGTATGCCCCGCCAAAGGCGCCATATATATAAATGAAGCCATTAAAAAAGCGGAAGTCAACCCAATGCTGTGCATCTCGTGCGGAAACTGCGTGGCTGTGTGCCCTGAAAGGGCTATTGACGTGCAGGGGTATGAGATTTCTCAATTCGAAAAAGTGGTTGATGAGATAGTCAAAAGTTGAGCCCAGAGCCCAAAGTTCATAGCTCAAGGAAGATTTGGGCTCTGGGCTTTGTAGCCTGAACTAAACAGAAGGTATTCTCACACAGGAGAATTAAATGAAAGGCATTGAAGCCATAAAAAAGTTCAAAGAGAAGCACGGCCCCGTACCCAGGGAACTGACGGAATGGATCAGGTTCTGCAATACTTCCATCTCTGCCATAAAGAAGACCCTGAAAGAAGGGCCGAAAAGCGTTCCTGAGATATCTGACGCTACAAAAGTCGCGGCGCATGATGTGCTGTGGTTCGTAAATGCCATGAGAAAGTACGGGGATGCCGTGATAACAGGCGATGAGGACGGATTTAAAAAATACGGGCTGAAGGATGAGAAAAATGGTTAAAGTCAACCCCGGGCTTATAAAGGACATAAAAAAATACGGCGCTTTTGACGTTACCGCCTGCTTTAACTGCGGCAACTGCACGGCCGTATGCCCGCTGGCTAAGGCTGACTCTCCCTTTCCCAGGCATCTAATCAGGCGCGCGGCCATCGGCGATAAAAAAGCCGTGTTGACGGCAAAAGGCACATGGCTGTGTTATTATTGCGGCGAGTGCTCCAAGACATGCCCAAGGGAGGCAAAACCCGGGGCTTTCATGGCCGCTGCCAGGCGCTATGCCATTGCCAACGCCGATGTAACCGGCATATCAAAGCTTTTATACAAGTTCCCGGTCTTGAACTTCATTATTATGACTGCCATGGCTGTCCTGTTCGGGCTTTTTATGTATGGCGCCAGGATACAGTCAAGGACAGGCGAAAAAGTAATAGAAATATTCAATATCCCTTATGAATTCATACACTGGTTCGGAATCGCGGTTATGGCAGTTGCTGCCATTACGCTCCTGGCAGGCATGCTGATAATAACCCTGCGCGCCGGGGAGATACAGAAGATATTTGCCATTTATAAAGAAGGGAAGAACCAAAAGAAAACAGCCATCTTCACATGGCAGTTCATTAAGACGGCATTTGACTCGGTCATCAACGAGATGTTCGCTTTCAAGCGCTTCAGGGAATGCGATGAGGAAAAAAAGGAAATGCCGTGGTATCTTAAACCGTGGATACTGCATGGCTCTGTCGCATGGGGATTCATGGGATTATTCGCGGCAACAGCGCTGAATTTCCTCTTCAAGGACCCCGCCATAAAAGTGGCAGTATGGTATCCGATCAGGATGCTGGGAATCATATCCGGGATTATGATGCTATACGGTTCATCAATAATCATAGGCAAAAGGATAGCGGCAAAAGAGGTTAATTACGCGAATTCAACATTTTCGGACTGGTGGCTTATCCTTACACTTTGGTTTGTCGGGCTGACAGGATTTATACTCACGGTGCTGGTATACATGCCGCCGGTAAACCAGGAGCTTGCCGACATTTTATTCATCATACATGTGGCGCCGGCCATGCAGGTGGTGGTCATGATAGCCTTTACAAAATTGGCGCATGTTTTTTACAGGATGCACGCGCTGTTCGTTTACGAACTTATCGGGAAGTTAAAGGAATCGTTAAGTAAAGTCTGATTCAAGGGCCGGGCGAGCCGCCGGCTCGCCCCTACGAAAGCAACTAAAAAGGAGCGGTTATGAAATTAGGCATTGTCATCTATTCCACGGACGCGGAAACGGTCTGGAACGCATTCAGGCTCGGGAATTTTTCGCTGAAAGACGGGGATACGGTAAAGGTTTTCCTGCTGGCAAAAGGCGTGGAGTGTGAGTCGTTAGACAGCGAAAAGTTTAAAATAAAGGAACAGATGAATGAACTCGTATCAAAGGGCGGAAAGATATACGCCTGCGGTACCTGCTTGAAACAGCGCGGGTCTAACGGCACGGAACTATGCCCTCTTTCAACGATGAAAGACCTGCATGAGATAATAAAGGAAAGCGATAAGGTAGTGACGTTTTAGAACAGGGCAAGGCGGGGGAGTATCCCCACCCTGGCCCTCCCCTTATGAATAAGGGGAGGGGAATGGAAGATGAAACTTTATTATAGGAGGTGTTTTATGGCTGAAGAAACAAAGAAACTCTCGATCATCTGTTTTTCAGGCGATTTTGACAAGGCACTCGCTGCAATGGTACTGGCAAGCGGAGGAAAGGCTTTTGATTATGAAGTGAACCTGTTTTTTACATTTTGGGGGCTTAATATCCTGAAAAAAAGAAAAGGGCGCAGGCCCGGAACCGGTTCTTTCCTTCAGAAGGCTTTCAATGTAATGATGGGCGGAAGGAACAACCTGCCCCTTTCAAAGTTCAACTTTGGCGGTATGGGCCCGGAGCTCATGAAGATGATAATGAAGTCAAAGAACATCAAGGATGTGGAAGGAATGCTCCAGGATACCATAGCGCTGGGCGCGAAGATTTACGCCTGCGAGATGGCCATGAACGTCATGGGCGTTACAAAAGCCGACCTGATTGATGAAGTGACAGACATAGTAGGAGTGGCCACATTCATTGCCAATGCCGAAGGCGGCCAGGTACTATTCATATAAAGTAATATCAAAAATGTGACAGCTGTGTCATAATTGATACAAATGGCAATGTTTATAAAAAGTTGAGTTCCATAAAAAGCTTGTTATTAAAGTGTTATTTTTTTTGAACGCGCGGCACACATATTGCTTATTAAAAGGTGAAATACCACAGAGTTGAATAAATAATAGCGGGCGGCACCCCTAAACCCCTCCCCCCAAACCCCCTTATTGCCGCCCGCTATTTTATTTTCTAAAAAAATCCCGGCCTAAATTGACAAAACGGTTTTTGTCTGCTATAATGCTACTGAAAAGGTAGTATTAAGAATATTATAAAATTATAAGGCTGTAAGGAGGGTTTATGGTCAGATTACAAAAAATGTTTTTGATGTCGTGCTTGCTTTTGGCATGGCTTTACAGTGCCTCGTGCATAGAAAAACCCTACGAGCCCGGTACAGGACCAGGAGTCACATTTAAACAGGCATCAGCCGCGTCAGTTACTTTCAAGTGGAAGGTAAACGGTTCAAACCTTGACTGCGTTATGATCGCGCCGGCGGCCGGATGGGTCGCTGTGGCATTTGGCAGCGGAGCCACAAACCACGGCGGCGCGGGCAATCTTATAATCGGATATGTTGACGGGTCAGGGGTGGCTCATGCAACAGACGAAAATATGTCCATCCTTCCCCATACCCCGGACTCCCAGCAGGATATTTCAAATATAACAGGCACGGAAACCGGCGGGGCAACGGAAATACACTTCACTATACCGCTTAATTCAGGCGACACAAATGATATGGCCCTTATTGAGGGGCAGCAGTATTACCTTTTTACGGCTTACTGTTCGTCAGACGACACTACGGCTTACCACGATGACAGGGGAATAACACAGATAACACTATAATAAAAGCGGAGGTTTTATATGAGGTTCATATTTACTTTGGCAATCGCCGCGGCGCTTTCATGCGCACCTTTATACGCGGATTATAAAGAGGATGTGACAAAAGGCAACGCGGCATACAGATCCCAGAACTGGGCGGAAGCTTTGTCGTATTATATAAAAGCGTACAAGGAACAACCGTCAAAGAAGTTATACGCCTTCATAATGGCCCTTGAAAAAAAAGCAGCCCCTGCGGCCGTAACCGCGCTTGAAAAAGCAAAACCTGAAAAACCTTTTGAATGGGCGCCCGTGCTGTTGTGCGGGCTGGACCTGGCGCTATGCGGGGCTGCGGGATATATGTATGTGTACGAGAACAGGACAGAAAGCGGCTATAACGCCATGTACGCTGAAATAAACGGCACCACGCGGGAAAACTATGAGCGGCTTATGGCAAAACAGAGGGAAGCGTATAACGCCATGATGTTTGAGACCCTCGCAATCGGGGCTGCAGGGACAATGGCGGTGTATACGGTGGTGGATCTGTTTTTTACCCATGGAGTCTTTAAGCAGGAAGCCATGTTAAAGCCGGTGATATCTCCGGAATATTCCGGGCTTATGATTGAAAGGAGATTTTAAATGAAAAACATAAAACTGAAGTTGTTTTTTACTGCCCTAATAGCTGTATTTATTTTTTCGGTAAACGGCTGCAAGGACCTGAAAAATCCGTCAGCGCCTCTGCCTGCCGCCACAAAAACAATTGCTGACACGGCGACGGTTTCGCCTACAGCCACAATCACCATGACCCCATTGCCGCCAACCGCGACAAGCTCAGCAACGCCTTCAAAAACAGCCACAAGGACAAGGACATATACGGCTACGCCCACGGAAACATTTTACGCGGGCACGCCGACTGATTCGCCGACTGAGACGCTCACATTCACAGTGTCGCCGACTTTTACCATAACACTTACGCATACTTTAAGCAGCACGCCGTCAGCAACAAGGACTGTGACAGAAACGCGCACAGTTACGTCAACTAAGACCATAACGCAGACCGCGTCAGTGAGCCCGACAGTTACGATAACTCTGACGCCCCTGCCTTGCGCGACAGACACCGGGTACAAGACATTGACTACGGCCGGGGTTGTATTCCAGTATAAAATCATCAATTGCGGCACTGTCGCGGACATCATATTGAGCGCGACAGGCACAGGGTGGGTAGCGGTAGGATGGCACGGCAACACGTCAACCTCGGTTGGTAAGGGCCAGGGAGCTTCAATATTGATAGGAAACGTGGTTGGCGGAGTCGCGACAGTGAGGGATGACCTGAACACCGGGACCGGGAACACACACGTGGATGACACCACAATCGGCGGTGTAAATAATGTTACAAACCTCTCGGGTACGGAAATTGGCGGGGTAACAGAACTCAGGTTCCGGTATCCGCTTAATACCGGCGATGTGAACGATGTTCAGCTTGTTTTTGGGAAAAGGTATAATTTTCTTCTGGCGTATCACAGCACAATTGACAGTTTTACCACTAAACACACAAACAAGGGCGTAGTAACCAATACGCCATTTTAACGGAGGGTATTATGAACATTAAGCGGGTTTTACTTGCTGTGATAATGGCTGTTATATTAATAACTCCTGCGTTTGCCGAAGGCGAGAAAATGCTCGGGGGCCATGTAAAAATGACACTCTTTGATTACGCGTATGGCATAAACAAAACAGCCGCAGGACAGGAATACTCGACGCAGTCGCCGGGAATGGGAGTAGCGGCGGTAATACTTTTTCTGAACGCTAAAATAAATGATGTTGTATCTGTGGAAGTTGACCCGGGGCTTACAGCCATTACAGGCGCGACCCCGAGCTTAGGAAGCAAGCTTGGGGATCAGATGTCGACAGCCGGGGGTATTTCGCTTAAGTTAAACGGCGTTGACTGGGGAAAAGCCGTTGTTAAGCTTACGCTGCCTGACGATTTTGAAGTTTCAGCCGGAATTTTAAAGCCAAAATTTACCCTTGAATACGGCCAGGAAATGTTCTGGGAAGACGAATTCAGCGGAGGGAAGTTCGCCATAAACGACACCCTTGGCAGGATGCAGTCCATGGGAGTGGAAGCGGTAAAAAACTTCAGCCTCGGCGACCTATATCTGCCGGTATACATTTACGCGATAAACGGGAACACGCAGTTTGCTGATAACAACAGGCAGCCCATGGGTATGATACACGCCGAACCGGAAATCGGGATCTTTAAATTTACCGGTTCTTTCGCGGCCGGGCGTTATGACGACAAGGAACAGTTAGGCATGACCAGGTGGTCCGGAGGGGTGGCAATAAATCTCGGCGATATTAACATCCGCTCCGAATACGCCGGCGGAAAATGGGAGAGGGCCATTGACGGGGTAAGGGCAGCCACACCGTACGGATGGTACGCCAAGATATTTTATAAGGTCAGCGACTGGATGAAGCTGATGTACCACTTTGATTATGTTTACAATAATTACTCCGGTTTTAATTCGTTCTCATCAGGGCCGGGTGAAAAATATATCACCAATACCCCGGGAATAATAATAAGCCTTTATGACACGCTTTTACAGTTCCGTGTGGACATCGGGGACTGGAGCAGGACAAACGGGGATTCGCTGTTATTTACCCGTACAGTACTTGGCTGGAGAGCCACTTTTTAACGGAGGGTTATATGAAAAAAACATTCGCTTTAATGATATTTATCGCTGTATTTGCCGGATGTGTCTCGGCTGAAGGAATAATACAGCAGGGAACGCAGGAAACACCTGTTATAAAGCAGGCAGGCAGAGCGCTTCACGTAGGCGACGCATCCATGGGAAAACCGGCAGATACCGGCGCTAAAGTAAACACCAGCCCTGAGACAGCCGCGTTTATAGACGCGTCAGAGGCGGGCGATATAAAGGAAATGGAACGCCTTCTGGATGCCGGGGCTGATGTTAACGGAAAGACAGACAATAAACTGCAGATTACCCCGCTGATTATGGCGTGCAGCAAGGCAAGGGTGGAAGCGGTAAAATTCCTGCTGGACAAAGGCGCCGATGTAAATGAGATAAGCAGGTTTGGTTTTACCGCGCTTATGTTCGCGGCAAAAGCAGGCAATAAGGAAGTGATATCAATACTTTTAAAAGCAGGTGCCGACCCTAATATAGTAGGGCACATGTACGCTACGGCGCTGGGCTGGGCCGCAAATGATGAAATTGCCGGTATGCTAAAAAAAGCAGGGGCAAAATCAGCGTGGTGAATTGAGATAAAGACAATACTGTTACCGGGCGGGCGGCACCCCAATATCCCTCCCAGAAACCCCTTATAGCCGTCCGCCCTTCTTTTTTAAATAATTATATATTGACAATTTGATTTTTTGTTGATATATTCCACGTGTGGACTATTATGGGAGGATACGATGGCATTAACAAATGTGGAAACAGCATTGCTGCAGTTAATCGGGGAGAAAAAGATGGCGTCGGGATATGAACTCGACAACCTGATTGAAGAACGCGGTTACAGGAACTGGGCGGGAATAGGAAAAACATCCATTTACAACACGCTTCAAAAGTTAAGGAAAAAAGGGTTTATTAAAAGCGGGGATTTTGCAAAAAAAAGCGGAAAAGGCCCGGCGCCCAGGAAGTTTTCCCTTACCCTCGAGGGATTCAATATTTTAAAGGCAGAAACATTGTCGGCGCTTTCCGGGAGTACAAGGGGCGGAAACGCATTTGAGCTGGCGTTGGCCTCGATACCGGCGGCCGGATTTAAAAAGTCGGCAGAGGCTTTGATGCTCAGGGTAAAAGTGCTGAAGGGGAATTTAGCCGGGCTTAAAAAGGTATTTGAGGAAAAGGGAGGCAGGCAGCTGCCTTCTTTCGTAAGGGCCCTGTTTGAGCGGCCCATGAGGATTATTGAGGCTGACCTTAAATATACGGAAGAACTGGCTGAAGAACTAAAAACAGAAAGGGGAGCAAAATGAAAAAAATCGATTTGAAAAAGGAATTTAAGGCGCTTTACTCGGCAAAGAAAGAGCCGGTTCTTGTAAAAGTCCCTGAATTAAATTATATCATGATAGACGGAAAAGGCGACCCGAACAATAACAAGGAATTCCAGGCGGCGGTATCAGCGCTTTTTACCGCGGCTTATACACTTAAATTCATGGTAAAAAAAGGCCCCATGGCAATAGATTACGGCGTTATGCCTTTAGAGGGGCAGTGGTGGGCGGATGATTATAAGGATTTTTTAAAAGGAAACAAAGCCAAATGGCACTGGACAATATCCATAATGCAGCCGGATTTTATTACAAAAAAGCTCTTTGAAGAAGCCCGCGCAAAAGCCGCTGAAAAGAAAAAGGGCTTGCCCCTGGAAATGCTGAGGTTTGAAAAGTTTAAAGACGGCCTATCGGCGCAGCTGCTTCACACCGGCCCGTTCTCGGAAGAAGGCCCGAATATACGGCGGATGCATGAGTTTATTGAAAAACAGGGTTATAAGATAAAAGGAAAGCACAGGGAAATATACCTGAACAACTTCTTAAAAGTAAAGCCGGAAAAGATGAAAACGATCTTAAGGCAGCCGGTTGGTTAACGGCGAATTCTGATTGAACGATAATTTGTATGTGATATAATCCCATAAACAATAAATAGAGGGGTGTTTTATGGGTGATATTATTCCATTAGAAGCATTAGTCAACCGTATTTATGTTATCAGGGGCCAGAAGGTGATATTTGACAGGGATCTGGCAGGACTATACGATGTCAAAACAAAAGCTTTAAATCAGGCGGTAAAAAGAAACAAAGATCGTTTTCCGCCGGATTTTGTATTCAGTTTAACGCGTGAGGAGATATTAAGGATGTCACAAATTGTGACTTCCTTGGAAGCCATTAAGTATTCAAAGAGTGTATACGCTTTTACGGAACAGGGCGTGGCAATGCTTTCAAGCGTTTTAAAGAGTAAAAAAGCTGTTAAAGTTAATATTATGATAATGAGGGCTTTTGTGAAGATACGTGAGTTATTGGGATCACACAAAAAGCTTGCGGAAAAGATAGAACAGCTTGAAAAGAGATATGATAAACAATTTTCGCTTGTCTTTTCAGCCTTAAAAGAGCTGATAAAAGAGCCGGAAAAATCCAAAAAGAAAGAGATAGGTTTCAGGCCATGATGACAAATCAAAATTCGCCAAAACCCAAAATATACTTTGAAAAACGCGCGGGTAAGCAGGTCACTATAATTTCCGGGCTTCATACATATGGCAGTGCAAGGCTTGAGGAGATTGCAAAGCAGTTAAAGAAACTCTGCGGCGCCGGAGGCACGGTGAAAAATGGCGTTATAGAAGTGCAGGGGGATAATGTAACGCGTATAACTGAGTGGTTTAAGAAAAACGGGTAGCGTGCGGAGGAACAACGAGACAAGAGATAGGAGACTGGAGTAATGCGCTTGGTTGTTTACGTTTTAATTCCTGTCTCTTGTCTCCTGTCTCGTTTTTCCTCAACATGTGTTATAATATCCACATCTTATAAATAGGTGGGGTATTATTATGGATGAAGACAGAAAACTTATGCTTGAGCTGAAGGCGGGAAACAGGGGCGCTTTTAACCGGCTTGTCGATAAATACTCCAAACCCATCATTAATTACATATACCGTTTTACAGCGTCCCGCGAGGATGCCGAGGATTTAACCCAGGACGTCTTCATAAAGGTCTATAACGCCGCAGCCTCATATACCCCGTCAGCAAAATTCACCACCTGGATTTACCGCATAGCTTCGAATATTTCAATAGATTACATCAGGAAGCGCAAACACGAAAAGAACGGATCAAGCCTGGATGAAAAAATTGATACAGGCGAAGGCGCTATGGAGAAGCAGGAAGAGGATGCAAAGATAATCCCTTCGGACAAAATAGCCGAGAACAGGGAAACACAGGAAGAGATAAACACCGCACTCCAGGCCCTGCCTGAAAATCAAAGGGCAGCCATTATACTGAAGGTATACGAAGACAGTACATATGCCGAGATTGCGCAGGTATTAGGTGTATCTGTTCCATCCGTGGAGTCCCTTATATTCAGGGCAAGGACGTTTTTAAAGAAGGTTTTGTAGAGATGGGGTTTACCCCATCTCACGGCCGCTTTCAACTGTAGACGGGGTGAACCCCGTCTCTACGAAAACAATATAAAAAACCCCGCAAGTTTTTACATCTTTTTACGTTTGTATATGTGTAAGCATGAACTAAAAGGAGGAATTTTATGGAACATTCAAAAATTACTTTAAAATTAAGCGCTTTTGTGGATAAAGAGGTACCTGAAACCTTAAAAGCAGAGATTGATGCCCACCTGAAATCATGCCCTGAATGCTCGGCTGAGGTTGAAAAACTGATATCACAGCGTGTATACTTGTTAAAGGCGGGAGAAATACTACCATCAGATAACTTAAGGGCAAAAATAGACCAAAAATTAGAGGCAAAAAAAAGCCGGGATTTTGGGTTCAATATCGGAAAATTAATCCCCATACCTGTAACCTTATCCATATTGATCCTCCTATTTTCAGCTTTTATGATAACCTCGCCCCTGATATACGGTTCAAATGATGATACTTTAAAAGTAAGCGCCTCTGACATGGTAAAAAACGCGGCTTTTGCGTGCTTTACCGGGAGCGTGTTTTCCCCGGCTGCTTTCATGAAAATGTGCAATGTCACTGCGTCAAACGCCTGTGCATGCTGCGGAGGCGATTTAAAACATGAATGTAAAATGGGAGGGTGTAAACATGGGAACTAAAAGCAAAGTGGCAGTGGCAAGTCTTATCGTGGGGATAGCGTGTTTTTTAAACCTGCTTGGCATTGAAAAAGCCCTGGCAGCCATAACTCTGGGATGGATGGGGTTAAAAGAGGTCAGCGCAGAGGAAAAAGCCGGAAAAGGATTTGCGTACGCGGGGATAATACTGGGTTGTCTGTATATTGTGACACTGACAGTCCTGCTTATCATCTGGGGTCCGCAGTTCATAGAACACGTAAAGGCGCTGGCGGGGAAGTAAAATTTACAATTAAGGTTTGGTAGCCGCAGCCTTTAGGCTGCGCAAGGCAGGCCTTTCGCAACCAGTTGTGAGAAACAAGATAAGCAGCGCAGGCCTTTCGCAGTCTAAAGGCTGCGGCTACCAGAACAAAATATTAACATGGAGCGGATATGAAAAAAATACTGATTATAGCAGCGGGTTTAATTCTGGCAGCGGCGGTTGTGATGGCGGAAAACACTGTCATTACCGAAGCTCAGGTTGTTAAAGCCGCGCTGGATAATAATCCTGCGCTTGCCTCGGCAGTTAAAATGGCTGACGCCGCTGACGCCGCGTCACATAAGGAATTCTGGCTGCCGAATCCCATGGCAGGGATCGAATACATGGGGTTGAGTGACAGAGGTCTTTCTTTAGGCGATGCCTCCATGGGAAAGAACCTCACTATTTCCCAGGCAGTGCCGTGGCCCTTCAAATACATTTGGAAAGCGGGCGCCGCTGTGTCGCGTTCGGATTACGCGCGCTACATGGCAAAGGCCATGGAAAAAGAAGTGGTCAGCTCGGCAAGGAAATCATTTTATGAGCTCTACAGGATAGAAAGGACTATAGCCATAACGCAAGAGGCTTCCTCAATAGTAAAGCAGTTATCCGACATAGCGTTCGCGAAGTACAACAGCGGCATGGCGTCACAGCAGGATGTGCTCAAGGCTGACATAGAAAATCAGATGCTTTTAAACGAGACACAGTCATTAAGAAGGATGAAGGAAATAGCCATGGAAAAGCTGAGCGCGGTATCAGGCGGAGCCGTGAACCTTACCCAAACGGTTTTTGACATAAGCGAACCGGAGGTGCCTGAATTAAAAATGGATTTTGACAGGGTCAGGGAACTTGTCCTTGAAGGCTCTCCCGTGGTAAAGGCGGCTGTTTCCGCAAAAAACGTTTCCGAGAACATGCGCAATATGGCTATAGCTGATTACATACCGGACCTTAAATTCACGTACAAAAAACTGGTGGACCCGGGTTCAAACGATTACTCGCTGATGGTGGAAGCCGAAGTGCCGGTGTGGTTCCTGACAAACCAGCAGGCTGACATAGGCGAAAAAGGGGCCATGGCCGATGCTGGGGCCAAAGATGTGGAAAACGCCAGTAACGCCGCGGTACTCGAGGCAAGGGAACACTTTGAGATAATTAACGCGAATTTCAGGACCATGGACCTTTATAAGGCAAGGCTCATACCCCAGACAGAGGCGGCTGTAAAGTCCATGACATCGTCCTATAAAAGCAGGAAGGCGGATTTCATGGCGCTTTTGGACTCTGAGAGGATGCTGCTTGAGATGAAAAAAGATTACTACATGAAGATGGAAGAATATCTTATGCATTACAGGATGCTGGAAGAAATCGCCGGAAGTTTACAGTAGTTCAAATGTTCAAAAGTTATACAAAACAAAGGAGGTGTTTTATGAAAAAAGTGATATTAGTAACAGCGGTTCTTGTACTGGTGGCTTTAGGTCTGATGATTGTTGTTTCAGGCTGCGGGAATAAGCCCGCCGCGAAAGTTGATAACGCGCCGGCGGCCGGAGCGCAGGTCGTGCAGTATACCTGCCCCATGCACCCGGAAGTAATATCTGACAAACCCGGCAAATGCCCGAAATGCGGGATGGATCTTGTTGTAAAGAAATAATTGCCAATTACTAATGACTAATTACCAATTAAGGCGGGACGGAATTCGTAGAGAGGGGGCTTGCCCCCTCTCAAACACGGCAACCGGATAAACGGAGGGAAATATGATAATGTACATCGTGAAGGTTATTCTTTCAGCTATTCTCATAGTGATTGTCACCGAGGTTTCCAAAAAGGACAACCTTTTGGGCTCCATAGTCATTTCCATACCCTGGGTCTCATTGATAGCCATACTCTGGATATTCATAGAGTCAAAGGACGCGGTTAAGGTCGCATCGTTCTCATACGGCATATTCTGGATGGTCATACCGTCGCTCCTGTTATTCATACTTTTACCCGTCCTGATAAACCATAAAGTAAATTTTTACGTGGCGCTTGTCACTTCGACAGCGGTCATGACAGCCGGATATTTTGCCATGAACGCGGTATTAAAGAAAATAGGAATACATATATAAAAGGAGCTTTAAAATGAAAAAAACACTTGTGATCCTTATCGCGGCATTACTTTTGGCTTCAGGGGTATTTCTTTTTACTTCCTGCGGGAACAGCCATAAGGACAAGCAGCTTTGGACCTGTCCCATGCACCCGGACTACATATCAGACAAGCCCGGGGACTGCCCCATATGCGGGATGAAGCTTGTGAAGGTGGAGAAAGCGCAAAGCCCAGAGCTCAAAGCCCAGGTGGATGCAAATTCGGGCGTGCAGAGCATGCCGGGTATGGACATGGGTGAGCGGAATAAAACGGCAAATACGGACATTAAAACAGACAGGATAAACGTAAAGATAGATCCGGATAAACAGCAGTTGATAAACGTAAGGCTTGATACGGTTTCAATGCGGGAACTTGGGGCTGTTGTTTCGGCTTCCGGCGCGGTCGCTTATGACCCGGAGCTTTATTACGCGCAGGAACAGCTGATATCCGCGTCCAGGACCATGAAGAAAGCGAAAATATCCGGCAGCGATGACGACTTAAAGGACGCTAAAAGTAATCTTGAATCAGCTCAGACTCGCATGAAGATCATGGGTCTGGGCCAGGCGCAAATAGACGCTATAGCGGTAAAGGAATCCCCGGATACGAGCCTGCTTGTGAACGAAAACAATTCAAAAGTATGGATATACGCGCAGGTTTATCAGGACGACCTTAAAAATGTAAAAAACGGCGCGTCCGTGGAAATTACTTCAGCGTCAACAGGCAGCGTAAGGTACCCGGGAAGGGTGGTATCCATAGACCCGTCGCTTAACCCGGAGACGCGCAGCGCCAGGGTAAGGATATCCGCAGAGAACGGCGATTTCGGGCTAAAGCCTGAAATGTACGTGGATGTGAAAATAAGGTCGCCGAGGGGAAAATTCCTTTCCATACCAGAGGAAGCTGTGCTGGATACGGGCAAAAGGCAGATAGTTTTTGTGGCAAAAGAAGACGGATACTTTGAACCGAGGTACGTGGTGCTCGGCGAAAAGGTTGAGGATTATTACACGGTAAAGGCCGGAGTGAGCGAGAATGAAAAAATAGTGGTGAATGGAAACTTTATGATAGATTCGGAAAGCCAGTTGAAAGCCGCAATGGGGAACATGACGGGGCATAAGCATTAACGGCAATCACAAGTCCCAAATCACATATCCCAAAGAGGGCAGGAAATGCACTTATTTGGGATTTGTGATATGGGATTTGTGATCAATTAAAAGGAGCAGTCATGATAAACAGGATTATTGAATGGAGCGCTAAGAACAGGTTCTTCGTTATACTCGGGGCTTTGTTTGCCGTGGCCTGGAGCGTCTGGTCCATCATTAACGTTCCTTTGGACGCCATACCTGATATGACTGACACGCAGGTTATTATCTATTCCACTTGGGACAGGCCTCCGCAAATCATAGAAGACCAGGTTACTTATCCGGTTGTATCGGCATTATTGGGCGCGCCAAAGGTCAAGGATGTGCGCGCTTTTTCAGATTACGGCTTTTCATATGTATACGTGATATTTGAGGACGGGACAGACGTATACTGGGCGCGCTCGCGCGTCATGGAATATTTATCCAAGATACAGTCGCAGCTCCCGGCGGGAGTTAAGACGGAAATAGGGCCTGACGCCACAGGCGTGGGCTGGGTTTATCAGTATGCGCTCGTGGATAAGACAGGCAAGAATTCCACAGAACAACTCCGCGCTTTCCAGGACTGGCATTTAAAGTACGCGCTGCAGTCCGTAAAAGGCGTGGCTGAGGTGGCGTCAATCGGCGGGTTCCAGAAACAGTACCAGGTAATAGTCGACCCGAACGCGCTTATCTCTTACGGCATACCCCTTGGCGCGGTTGTCGACGCGATCAGGAAATCCAATGAGGCGGCAGGCGCGAGGCTCCTGGAATTCTCAGGCGCGGAATATATGGTAAATGTCGGCGGCTACATAAAGAATATTTCAGACATAGAAGAGACGGTCTTAAAGTCCACAATGGACGGAACCCCTGTAAGGATCGCTGACGTTGCGAAAGTAAAGCTCGGGCCTGACATAAGGCGCGGGGTTTCTGATTTTAACGGCATTGGCGAGGCGCCGGGCGGCATAGTTGTCATGCGCTACAAGGAAAACGCATTTAATGTCATCGAACGGGTAAAGAAAAAGATCCAGGAAGTCAAACTTCCCGATGGCGTGGAAGTGGTGCCGGTATATGACAGGTCAGAGCTCATAGATAAAGCGGTCGGAACCCTAAAGAAAAAGCTGCTGGAAGAAATGATAGTCGTGGCTATTATTATACTTATATTCCTCGCGCATATCCCGTCTGCCTTTGTGCCCATACTGCTCATGCCGGTGGCTGTGCTCATGTCATTTATCCCCATGAAGATGATGGGGCTTACCTCGAACATAATGTCATTGGGCGGCATTGCCATAGCCATAGGCGCCATGATAGACGCGGCCATAGTTGTCGTCGAAAATACCCACAAGAAACTATCCCGCTGGCAGGAAGAGGGCGGCAAAGGGGATTATAAAGTAATAATGATAGACGCGATAAAGGAAGTGGCCGGCCCGTCCTTTTTCTCTTTACTTGTCATCGCTGTTTCATTCATCCCCATATTTACCCTGGAAGGAATTGAAGGCAGGCTGTTTCAGCCGCTGGCATACACGAAAAATTTCGCCATGCTCTTTTCGGCGATACTGGCGATAACACTGGCGCCGGCCCTGATTACCATGCTCATACGCGTGAATAAAGTATCCATAAAACCTTTATGGCTGAATAACTTTGTAAATAAGGTCATGATAGGCGAGATTCATCCCGAGGAGAAACACCCCGTCTCAAAATGGCTTTTTAAATTTTACGGGCCTGCCGTTGATTTTGTCCTTAAAAAGCCGAAGTTTGTAATAGGCGCGGCAATAGGCGTCATGATATTCACACTGCCATTCTTTTTTACCCTTGGCAGCGAGTTTATGCCTCCCTTAAATGAAGGTTCCATATTATATATGCCCACGACTCTTCCCGGGATTTCAGTAACGCAGGCATCGGCGCTGCTTCAGGTGCAGGACAAGATAATCAAATCATTCCCTGAGGTTATCAGCGTGTTCGGCAAGGCAGGCAGGGCAGCCACAGCCACAGACCCCGCGCCTTATTCCATGATGGAGACGACCGTTTTATTAAAGCCCATGGACCAGTGGAGGCACAAGGACAGGTGGTATTCAAAATTCATACCTGGATTTTTGCAGGGGCCTTTCAGGCTTTTTTGGCCTGACAGGATCACATGGGACGACCTTATAAATGAGATGGACGGGGCATTAAAGATACCGGGCCAGGTAAACGCGTGGACCATGCCGATAAAAGGAAGGACCGACATGCTAACCACGGGAGTGCGCACGCCCGTCGGCATAAAAATTTACGGCGACGATCTGAGTGTCATAGAGAGATTGGGCAAGGAAATAGAAAGCCAGATATCCATGGTTAAGGGCACGCGCAGCGCGTTTGCGGAAAGGACAGCGGGCGGGTACTTCGTGAACTTCAATATCAAGAGGAAGGAAATAGCGCGGTACGGCCTTTCCATGCAGGAAGTGCAGATGAACATTATGGCGGCCATCGGCGGGGAAACCATTACCCAGACAATAGAAGGCAGGGAAAGGTACTCGGTGAACGTGCGCTACCCGCGCGACCTCAGGGACAATATAGAAAAATTAAAAAAGACATACATAGCGACAATGGACGGCAGGCAGATACCCATATCTCAGCTTGCTGACCTGGAAATAACGCTCGGCCCTGGCATGATAAGGGATGAGAACGGAAAACTCACCGGGTATGTTTACGTGGACGTGGACGGCCGCGACATAGGCGGCTACGTGGCTGACGCGAAAAAAGTAATAAAGGAAAAGATAAACCTGCCTGCAGGCTATTCGCTGGCGTTCTCTGGGCAGTATGAATTCATGCAGAGGGTTAAGGACAAGATGGGCGTCGTAGTGCCGCTGACGCTCTTTATAATATTCATACTTCTTTACATGAATACAGGTTCGTACATTAAGACTTTCATAATACTGCTGGCTGTACCGTTTTCGCTTGTAGGCGCTGTATGGGCGCTGCACATATTCGGGTATAACATATCCATAGGCGTGTGGTGCGGCATCATAGCGCTGCTGGGCGTGGACGCTGAGACAGGGGTTTTCATGCTGCTTTATCTTGACCTGGCTTATAAGGAAAAGAAGGATAAAGGGCTGCTTAAGACAATAGACGACCTGAAAGACGCGATACACCACGGCGCTGTAAAAAGGATAAGGCCGAAAATGATGACGGTTTTAACCATGTTCTTCGGACTGCTGCCCATCATGTGGGCCGCGTCATATGAGATAGGCGCGGACGTGATGAAAAGGATAGCAGCGCCCATGGTGGGAGGCATATTCACGTCGTTTATCATGGAACTGCTTGTGTATCCGGCGATATACTTACTCTGGAAAAAGAAAGGGCTCAAGTGAGAGCTTCAGAAATCCCTTCTCTTATCTCCCTTTCTGAAACAAAGGGAGACGATATCTTGAGGCGGTTTGCCGTTGAGGCGGAAACATCTACCGGATTTTTGTAGGGGCGATTCACGAATCGCCCGTATTGAATGCAGACAAATACTGTTAAAGGAGAACAAAATGAAAAAGACAATTGGACTGGTTGTGGCAATACTGTTTGTGATTTCAGTTTCAGCGCTGATGGCGGAGATGAAATGCGGCGGGCAGATGAAGACGGGCGACATGAAGATGGACGGCATGAAAAACTGTAAAATGGGCATGGGTATGGACTGCGTGATGAACCTTAACGCTGATTACAGCGTGAAGGATACGGCTGACGGCGCGGTTATAACCATCAAGGCAAAAAAAGGCGGGGCAGACGCTAAGGCCATACAGGAAAGCGCGAAAAAATGCGTTGAAATGTGCGCTAACAAATCGGAAAAAGGGACAACTGCCGCAAGGAACCCGCGCGTAACAGACGCCAGGATGGACGGCAATCCGGACGACATGGTAACCTGCCCGGTCATGGGTACCAAGTTCAAGAAAAAAGACGCATACGCAGTTTACGCTTACAGGGGAGTTAAATACTACTTATGCTGCGCTGAGTGCGTTAAACCATTTAATGAGAACCCGGACAAATACATAAAATAACGGCATGCAGATTAACCCTGGATACAAGCACCCTTTTTAAAATATGAATTGAGCCCAATTTGGATGTTTATATTTTAAACGGGGTGCGGCTATATATTTAAAAGTTTCCGCTCTTATCTTTCCATGGAATACTCTTATATAACACACAGTAGTTACCCCGGAAATTTGCAATACTTGTTTTTTTATGCTATATATTTTGTATACCTAAAAACCGGCACAAATAACACCATATGAATTCACTTTGTATAATTTTAAAAAAATGGGGGTGAGTTATGATCGTCAGGAAAAGCAGGGCAGTCTGGGAAGGTTCCATAAATACCGGCAGGGGGACCATGTGGATAGGCGGAGGGGACCTGAAACTTCCGTATTCTTTTTCCTCGCGTTTTGAGGACGGGCCGGGTACCAACCCGGAGGAATTGATAGGCGCGGCACATTCAGGGTGTTTTTCCATGGCGCTGTCCATGATACTGGGCAATGCAGGGTTTAAGCCCGTAAAGATTGCAACCACCGCGAGCGTGGGCATAGACAAACAGGGGGAGGGTTTTGAGATTAAGTCCATCAAACTTTTCACTGAGGCGAGCGTCCCCGGTATAACCGACGCTGAATTCCAGAAGTGCGCGGCTATGGCGAAAGAAGGATGCCCGGTTTCAGTGGCGCTTAAGAACGTAGGATTGATTGAACTGGAAGCCAGACTGGTCCCTTAGGGACGTGGAGGGGATATGCGCAGGATCATTTTAGGGATGCAGGTGACACTGGACGGTTATATAGCCGGCCCTGAAGGGGACATGTCATGGGTGGATACCGGCGCTGAAGCGTGGGAGCATAATTTTGAAAGTTTTAACACGTCTGACGCGGTCATAATGGGGAGGGTCCTTTATGAGGGCTTTTTACAGTACTGGCCGGCTGCCGGAGCGAGCCCAAAAAGCAATAAATATGAAAAAGAATACTCAGAATGGATCGCTCAAGCGCATAAGTATGTATTTTCCAACAGCTTGAAATCCGCTGACTGGGAAAATTCAACGCTTGTACCAGGGGACCCGGTCACTGAAGTGGCGAGGATCAGGCAATCCCAGGGCGGCGCCATACTTGTCGCCGGAGGGGCCAGGCTGGCAGCAACATTCGCAGGACTTGGACTTATAGATGAATTCAGGATTCTCATTGTGCCAAAAGTCATAGGCGGCGGAACTGGTTTCCTTAAAGGGATCAGGGACAGTATAGACCTTAAACTATGTGAATCCAGGATGTTTAAGTCAGGGACCATAGCGGCGCATTATATTAAGGCTTAACAGATCCATTGAATAAAGGAGGCATTTATGGACGGAAAAAAAATCAGGATAGGAATTCTCGGGACAGGCATGGTCGGCAGGGCGCACGCGGAGAGGCTCGCGTCACAGGGGCATGCCGTTGCCCTGGGCACCAGAGATGTGGAAAAAACCATGTCTATATCGAAGCCGGATGAAATGGGAAATCCACCGCTCAGCGTATGGTTAAAATCGCGCTCAGGGATAAAACTTAATGCATTTAATGAGGCGGCGGCATTTGGGGATATCATTATTAACGCGCTCAAAGGAGAGGCGGCTTTGCAGGCGCTTAAACCGCTTGAAACAGCGCTGGGAAGCAGGATCCTTATCGACATAACCAACGCGCTTGATTTTTCAAAAGGCATGCCCCCCGCGCTTTTAGTGTGCAATACGGACTCGCTGGGAGAACAGATACAGCGCGCGCTTCCCGCGGTTAAAGTCGTAAAGACCTTCAATACCATGTCGGCCCCGGTACAGGTAAACCCGGCGCTGGTGGCCGGCGGCGACCACCACATATTCGTAAGCGGCAACGACGCCGGCGCAAAGGCGGCGGTCACGGAAATGCAGAGGCTGTGGTACGGGTGGAAGAATATCATAGACCTGGGGGACATCACCACCGCCAGGGGCGTGGAAATGCTCATGCCCATATGGCTAAGGCTGTGGCCCATCATGAAAACCCCTATGTTCAATTATAAAATAGTAATGTAACAATTTTCGCAGTCAAATTTACGGAATTTTGGCTGTGTATTTTACGGCCCCACGGCAGGCGCTCCACCTGCTTTTTCTGTTTTATTAGGTTAATGGCAAATCGGAAAAAATAAGGTATAATTAACTAACAGGCGGCTTTTCAAGGCAGGCACATGAATTCAGGACGGCACAAAACGTATAAAGGAGGCATTATGAAGCTGGCGAACATAACCGCAGCGGTATCAATAATTATATTATTAACGGCATCAGGATGTCTAAAAGAGGGGGGGAACACAATGAAAAACAGCGGACAGCAGGGCGGGTTTGTGGCCATGCCAGGAAAGATAAAGATATTTGATTATAAGCTTAATAAGGAAGTGGAAGTTGATAAAGTCATACAGAGCGAGGAGGAGTACAAAAAAGAGCTTCCCGCGGATGTGTGCTATGTGGTAAGAAATAAGGGTACGGAGAGGCCGTTTACAGGCGCGCTTTTAAACAACCATAAGAAGGGCATATATAAGTGCGTGGTATGCGGGACAGACCTTTTTGTTTCCGACACCAAGTTTGAGTCAGGCACGGGCTGGCCGAGTTTTTTCAAGCCGGTATCGCCCCTGAATATAATTGAAATCAAGGACACAAGTGGCGGAATGGTAAGAACCGAGGTGGTATGCGCCAGATGCGGCGCGCACTTAGGCCACGTCTTTGACGACGGTCCTGCGCCTACGGGTTTAAGGTACTGCATGAATTCCGCGGCGATGAAGTTTGAGGAGATAAAGTAATCACAGATCCCAAATCACAAATCCCAAAGGGGTTGAAGACGGGAAGCAATCAGGGGAATTGTGGCTTGAGTTCGGTTTTCAATTTGGGATATGTGATTTGGGATTTGTGATTAAACTAAAGGAGGCTCTTATGAAAGTTGATGTTGTTAAAACCACAGGCATGCACTGCGGCGGGTGCGAGATGAACGCGCAGGAATTTGTGTCGGAACTGCCCGGCATTAAGAAAGTAAAGGCGGACAGCAAAAAGGGCGAGGTTAAGGTCGAGTACGACGAGAAGAAGACGACCCTTGAAGAGATAAAAGCAAAGATAGTCGAAGCAGGCTATAAAGCGTGATTTTGCAGGGGCAATTCGCGAATCGCCCCTGCAAAAAAAAGATACCGTTATATAAAACATATTTAGAACTTGTAGAGAGGGGGCTTGCCCCCTCTAAACGTTGAGGGGTGAATTACGAAGCCACATCTGAGAGGGAGCAAGCCCCCTCTCTACAGAAAACAAAACGAGGATGGAGCTAATGCTTAAACAGAATTTCAAAGTCAAAGGCATGCACTGCGAGAGCTGCGTACTGCTTATAGAACGGACCTTGAAGAAAAAACCCGGCGTGACCGAGGCTGTTGTGAACCTCACAACCGAGTTTGCCACTGTTTCCTATGACCCGGCGCTTGTTAAGGACAAGGATATTATAAAGTCCATCGAGAGCAAGGGATATAAGGTCGTAAAGGACGCGGAATACTCCAGGGAAAAGGAAGTAAAAAAAATAGGTTTCAAATTTCTCATCAGCGCCATACTGGCGGTCCCTGTTGTTGCCTTAAGCATGGTAATAATGCCCGGGACTTTTAAGTACCAGGAATACATCGTTTTCGGGCTTGCCACCATCATACAGTTCGCGCTCGGCTGGGAGTTTTACAGGAATACTTTTGTTTCCCTTAAGAGCTTTGACACGGGCATGGACACGCTGGTGGCGCTGGGCACAAGCGCCGCTTACTTTTATTCCATTTACCTGCTGGCCATCGGCCACGGCAGCCACTCATATTTTGAAACCTCATCTGTACTTATAACCGTAATACTTCTCGGCAGGTTTTTGGAGGCAAAGGCGAAACTGAACGCCTCTGACGCAATAAAGAAGCTGATGGATTTAGCGCCTAAGAAGGCTCTTATAATAAGGGAGGGCAAAGAAATTGAAATAATCACAAATGAAATAGCGCGGGGCGATATCATTATAATAAAACCCGGAGACAGGATACCCGTGGACGGTTCGATAACGGAAGGTTCATCCTCAATAGACGAGTCAATGATAACAGGCGAGTCAATACCCGTGGAAAAGAACCCGGGAGACAATGTAAAGGCCGGCACGATAAATAAACTGGGCGCTTTCAGGTTTAAGGCGGAAAAGGTCGGGAATGAAACTACCCTGGCGAGGATAATAAAACTTATAGAGGAAGCGCAGGGGTCAAAGGCGCCTGTTCAGAGGCTGGCTGATTCCATCGCTTCCATATTTGTGCCGTCAGTGCTGGCTATTGCCGCGATTACGTTTATTGCCTGGATGATATCAGGACACGCAATAGCTCCGGCAATAAAAGCCGCGGTGGCAGTGCTCGTCATTGCCTGCCCGTGCGCGCTCGGGCTTGCGACTCCGGCGGCTGTCATGGTGGGCTCGGGTGCAGGCGCGAAGAACGGAATACTGGTTAAAAACGCGGCTGCGCTTGAAAACCTCGGTAAGGCAAAAAATATTGTTTTTGACAAGACAGGGACAATTACAAAAGGCAAACCGGAAGTTACAGACATCATTGCCATAGAAGGCGATGACGACTCTGTTTTAAGCGCCGCTTATTCACTTGAAAAAAATTCGGAACATCCGCTCGCTGAAGCCATTATAAAATTTTCGGTTGATAAAGGGCTGGCGTATAAGGAAGTATCCGGGTTCAGGGCTGTGCCGGGCATGGGGCTTGAAGGCGTGATTGACGGAATCCAGTATAAACTCGGAAAAAAAGAGTGGATAAACAACGGCGTGAAAACAACAATGAAAGAAATTGAAAGCTATGAAACAGAGGGAAAGACAGTCATGCTCCTGGCGAAAAACGGGAAGGTAACCGGGGTTATAGCCTCGCAGGACCCGGTCAAGGAAGAAGCTGGAAGGGCTGTGGAGGCCTTAAAAGAAATGGGCTTGAAGGTATACATGCTCACGGGCGATAACAAACTGACGGCAACTTACATAGCCGGCGAGGCTGAGATAGACGATGTAAAAGCAGGCCTCATGCCCGATGAAAAACTCAGGGAAATAGAAGAGCTGCAAAAAAGCGGCCTGACAGTAATGGTAGGCGACGGCATAAACGACGCGCCCGCGCTGGCAAAGGCGGACATAGGCATAGCGCTCTCCTCAGGCACGGATGTAGCCATGGAAGCCGGGGACATAGTGCTGATGAAAAATGACCTGATGCTGGTTGTAAAGGCGCATAATCTAAGTCGCAATACATTCAGCAAGATAAAGCAGAACCTCTTCTGGGCGTTCTTCTATAACATAATTGGCATTCCGCTCGCGGCCTTCGGATTATTAAACCCCATGATAGCGGGGACAGCCATGGCGCTTTCAAGCGTGAGCGTGGTGACGAACTCACTTTTATTGAGGAATAAGAAAATATGAATATGAATTATAAACTAATGATTTGGGCATTTGTCACCGTATTCGCTTTGCTATGTAGTTCCGGCTGGCGGAGACCTTCCGTCCGGCAGTTGGAACATCTCTAGCCTCCTCCGGCAAGCACGGTCCTATCCCTAAAAGTAATAAACGATATAAATCCTCCTTATTAATTCGAAGTTGACAATAAAGTATACGAAGTGTATAATATTTATATAATTATTATACACTTATAAGGGCTGTAGAGGGGTTTATGACAGAAACAGATTTGAATCTTTTAATCTCAGAAGGGGAAGGGTTGACTGCCGAATTTAAGGAGCGGTTTACCCAGAAAATGGACAGGGATATTTCCGCTTTTGCCAATACCAGGGGCGGGTATATTATCCTTGGCGTGGATGATAATGGTAAAATTACAGGGGAACATCTTTCTAACAGGCTTAAAGCTGAAATATCTGGACTGGCAAGGAACTGCGAGCCGGCTGTCGATATTACTTCCATAAAGCAGGTAGGCGGCGCGGTGGTGATTGAAGTGAGTGAAAGCGATGATAAACCACATGGGTGTTCTTCAGGGTATTACCGCAGGCTCGATGCGGTGACGCAGAAGATGAACAGGAAAGAACTGGGTAGGATTTTTAAGGCTACTGGAACACCATATGAAGCTCAAATCCGGAAAGATATTGACCCGCATGATATATCCGTGCGTAAAATTAAGGATTTTTTGAAGTTAACAGGGGCCCCGGCAGCCTCAGTCAAGCCGCTACAGATTCTAAACATAATGAAATTAGCGCAAGGTAACATCATAAATAACGCCGGTGTTTTGTTCTTCGCGAAAGATCCGGAAAAACATATTATCCAGTGCAGGATGACCTGCGTGGCTTTTAAAGGCACGCAGAGGGTTGACATATATGACAGGAAAGACATAAAGGATGGTCTTATAACCCAGTTTAACGAAGCCATAATTTTTCTTAAGAAACATCTTAATGTAAGAAGTGAAATACGGGATATAACCAGGAAGGACATTTATGAAATTCCTTTTGTTGCCCTGCGTGAAGCTGTTGCTAACGCGATTATACACAGGGATTACTCCATACGCGGCACCAGCCTTATGGTGGAAGTGCATGAGGACAGGGTAGTCATCACAAATCCCGGAAGGCTTATGAACGGGCTAACGGTCAGGTCGCTTCTTCATAAATCCGCAAGAAGGAACGAACTCATCGCGGATATTTTTTCACGCATGGACCTGGCTGAGCGTATGGGGACGGGCATGAAAAGGATAAAAGACGAACTGAAAAAAGCCGGGCAGAATTTTCCAAAAATTGAAAGCGGGCCGTTTTTCAGCGTTATTTTTGAGCGTCCGGAAGAGTACAGGGCTAAGGCGGAAAATAGGGTCGGAGAAAGGGTCGGAGAAAAGGTCGGAGAAAAGGTCGGAGAAAAGGTCGGAGAAAAGCCGGGAATACATGTAAGCGAAAATCAGAAAACAATTATCCGGGAAATAGAAAATAATCCGCATATTTCCGCCGTTGAATTAGCGGTGATTATAGGCATCTCAGAAAGAAAGACGGAAGTTAATATATCTCAATTAAAGAAAAACGGGTTGATTGAACGTATAGGACCTGATAGAGGCGGCTACTGGAAGGTTAAAAAGTAAACTTATAAAAGGAGAAAAAATTGATAAACCCAATCGATGTACTTAAACACACCTTCGGATACCAGGAGTTCCGTCCGGGGCAGGAGCAGATTATAAACGCCGTTATGTCCGGCAGGGATTGTCTCGGTATCATGCCGACCGGAGCCGGCAAATCCCTTACATTCCAGATACCGGCGCGTATGCTGCCCGGGACTGTGCTTGTCATTTCACCTCTTATATCCCTTATGAAAGACCAGGTTGATTCCATCCATTCCTACGGTTTTAAAGCTGTTGTCATCAATTCCACCATCAGCTATAAAGAACGCGAAAAGCGTTTGGAAAAACTGCGTCTCGGAAAGTATGAGCTTGTTTACCTGGCGCCTGAAGCTCTTGAAAGTTCGCTGAGTAATTTTATAAAATCCTGTTCCATCAGCCTGATGGTTGTTGATGAGGCGCACTGCATAAGCCAGTGGGGCCATGATTTCAGGCCGGCTTACAGGAAACTAAAGGGATTAAAATCAGAACTCGGGGACATCCCTGTGCTTGCATTGACAGCCACGGCCACAAAACAGGTCATGGACGACATCACGCAGCAGCTCGGTATGAAATCTCCGGAAGTTTACAGGGGGTCATTTTATAGGCCAAACCTGCTGCTTACTTTCCAGAAAAAAGGCGAAGGCGTGAACATGAGGGACGCGATACTGAAATTCATCCGCGGCAATAAGGGACAAAGCGGCATCATATACTGCTGGAGCAGGAGGAATGTGGAAAGCATGGTCACGTTCTTAAGGTCAAAAAAAATATCAGCAATCGCTTACCACGCGGGATTGACTACAAAAGAAAGACAGGACAACCAGGAAGACTTTATCAGGGGCAACGTGGACGTGGTTGTGGCGACTATCGCCTTTGGCATGGGCATTAACAAGCCTGACGTGAGGTTTGTAATTCACTGCGATATGCCGCGCACCATAGAGAGTTATTACCAGGAGATAGGCAGGGCAGGCAGGGACGGGTTGGACAGCAGGTGCATATTGTTTTACTCCTGGGCTGATGTCATGAATTACGAGCGCTTTACCCACGACCACCAGGATCCTGAATTGGCGTATTCCATGCAGCAAAAGACAGTGCAGCTTTTCAGGCTCGCCGAGTCAGGCGAGTGCAGGCACAGATCAGTCATATCATATTTTGGTGATAGGGTCGGCGACTGCGGAGGGCCGTGCGATGTGTGCGGGGACCATAAGCTCGGGGACATAGTGGATTTAATCGCGCCGCCGGAGAAAAAAACATTCCAGCCGGTACCGGTTGCCGCGGAGCAAAAAAGCGACAGCCCGCATGACAGGCTATTCTCCATAATGAAGAAAAAACGCAGGGAACTCGCGGACGGAATGGACGTCCCCGCGTATGTGGTATTTAATGACGCTGTGCTGGCGCAGCTGGCCGTAAAGCAGCCGAGGACAAAAGAGGAGATGCTGGGGATTAAGGGCCTGGGAGAGATGAAAGTTGAAAGCTACGGGGATACGTTTCTTGGGATTATAAGGGAGTTTGCGGGAGAAAAAGAGGCAAAGCCTGACGCGGTCTATTTCCCATGCGCGCACGCTGAGGGCGGGGTTGAGGGGTTTCTGAAAAAGGTTGAGAATCACGAAGGCCGTGATATGTTTACAAAAACAGGAAAAAGTTTCAGGTATAAAAAAAGCGGCAATACGCTTCTTATACAGGGAAGTTCCTGGGACATCAGCCTGGACGACCTGAAAAAAGCGTATGACATGTGGCCCGTGCAAAAACCATCTGAGTTTGAAAAAGCGGGTTTAAAAAGCAGCGGCAGTTATCTGTGGGCTGTTATAAATACGTTAAATAAGGAAACGGCTGCGGTTTGATTTTTGTTTTGATGTAAATTATGGTGTCATATTTGTTGTGATTTCGTAGAGACGGGCCTCGTGCCCGTCTAAGCCCGGGATTGATACCGCCGATGTAAACTTGAGACGCCCACAAGGGGGCGTCTCTACAGAATTCTGTTTTATAATTAAGCACAAAATAGGGGGGGTAAAATATGACTGTGTTTAAAGAAAAATACCGCATTGAATCCACACGCCTAAAAGACCACGATTATTCCTCCCCCGGAGACTATTATATAACCATCAATACTGAAAACTTCCGTAAGATTTTTGGGGTAATTGATGGCAACAGAATGTGCATGTCGGAGGCAGGTTTTGCGGCGTTAAAACACTGGGGCGCGTTATCAAGCAGGTTTCCTGAGATAAAACTGGGCGAATTCATAATTATGCCGGATCATATGCACGGGATAATAACAATTACAAAAAGCGGAGGTAAAGAGCTTGGTAAAATAGTGGGCGCCTTTAAATCACTGTCGTGCAAGGAAATAGCCGTTACAGCCGGCATAAAATGGGGCGAGGTTTGGCAAGAACGGTTTTATGACAGGGTGATCAGGGATGAGTTTGAATATTATTTTGTTACGGAGTATATTAAGAACAACCCGCTAAGGACCAATCCTGATAATTATTACAAAGAGTGGTATGAACTTGATGAAATTCGCAACCGCAAAGAATAAACCCGAGACGCCCGCGAGGGGCGTCTCTACGGTTTTTTGTAAGGATTGAAATTCATAGAGACGGGCCTCGTGCCCGTCTAAACCAAGGATTGACGTCACCGAATATAACCGAGACGCCCGCGAGGGGCGTCTCTATGGTTTTTTGTAAGGATTGAAATTCGTAGAGACGGGCCTCGTGCCCGTCTAAACCAAGGATTGACGTCACCGAATATAACCGAGACGCCCGCGAGGGGCGTCTCTACGGTTTTTTGTAAGGATTGAAATTCGTAGAGACGGGCCTTGTGCCCGTCCAAACCAAGGATTGACGTCACCGAATATAACCGAGACGCCCGCGAGGGGCGTCTCTACGGTTTTTTGTAAGGATTGAAATTCGTAGAGACGGGCCTTGTGCCCGTCCAAACCAAGGATTGACGTCACCGAATATAACCGAGACGCCCGCGAGGGGCGTCTCTACGGTTTTTTGTAAGGATTGAAATTCGTAGAGACGGGCCTCGTGCCCGTCTAAACCAAGGATTGACGTCACCGAATATAACCGAGACGCCCGCGAGGGGCGTCTCTACGGTTTTTTGTAAGGATTGAAATTCGTAGAGACGGGCCTTGTGCCCGTCTAAACCAAGGATTGACGTCACCGAATATAACCGAGACGCCCGCGAGGGGCGTCTCTACGGTTTTTTGTAAGGATTGAAATTCGTAGAGACGGGCCTTGTGCCCGTCTCAAGGCAGATCCAACGTAGAGAAGGGTACGGGCCCCTTCTCTACGGGTTGCTATATTATTTGATTCATCGGTCCGCTATACAAATCCAAAACCTTCTGCTATAATTATCAGGCGATAAAAATCATGTTTAAGGGAGCATATCATGGAATGGAAATGCACTGTCTGCGGATTCGTATATAATTCCATAATGGGAATGGCACAGGAGGGAATACCCCCGGGCACGCCTTTTGAGAACCTGCCTGCCGACTGGACATGCCCCGACTGCGGCGCGTTAAAAGAAGAATTTGAAATGCTGGTGAACTGAACTTCGTTATTTACCTCTAAAAGCCCAATAAGTGGAATATATCAGGGATTCTTTGATCGAGACTGTTATTACCAAGGACGTAATGCTCATGAATCCCGTGGCAAAACCTGCGCTGCTAAGGCAGGCGTTTGCCCTGTGCCTGCATTATCCGGCGCAGATACTCAGTTACCAGAACATGCTGGGGCAGCTGCAGGAGGCAGGGAATGCCTCCACAATAGGAACGGGGATGGGAACTATATTACTGGCGCGACGGAGACCATGAGGTGGATTATGTGTTAAGCTCTTTTAAAGAAAAAATCGTTTTATCAGATGTAAGAAAAAATACGATAAAAAACGCTTTATTTATAAGGGAAAATCAGAAAAACAAAAAAATTTCAAAAATCACTTGACAAAGCAGGAGTTATTGAGTATATTGTGATTGACCGGTAAATCGAAGAAAAGGAGTTTTTATGGAGAATAAAGGTAAAGAAAATAAGACGGGATATTTTTTTTAATTTTGATTTACCGATAAACCAAATTAGATTATAAAGGGGGCCGCAAAAATGGAAATGACAAACGAAATGAGCCGGGAAAACCCGCAAGAAAGGAGCGGTTGGCGTTTTATTACGAATGTAAGGCACGGCGTTGAACTGCTAAGCGGTTAAGCAAGGAACTGAAATTGCGGGCGAGTGCTTTTGACGGGCCCGCCGGGTCGTGCGGAGTAGCAAAGAATGGACAGATCATATTAAATTAAAAATATAGGAGGAGAAGATGAAAACAAACTATCCAAGCATTAAACAGTTGTTAGTGTTCGTGTTACTGATTTTTGGAATTTGCGCAATGCCCGGCCAAGGCCTTTTTGCAGCCGCGCTTACCTGGCCAGGGACGACGGTAGATGTCAATCCCGGAGACAACATTCAAACCGCTATCAATACCGCGCAGCAAAATAAAGGTACGGTTCGTATTCACGCGGGCACATATAGTGTAAGCAATTTAACCATTAGCAATCCGGTGCGCCTTATTGGTGACGGGCAGGCAACAACGAGAATAAACATTTCAGGAACTATTACAGTTTCTTATTCTTATGGTGAAATACTTGAATGCACAGGGCTTAAATTTGTCGGCACAAGGAGCAATTCCTGCTGGAAGATAGATACCGGAACAATATGTTTTAAGGACAATTATTTTCAAAACTTCGGGCGCTATGGGTTCATGACAAGTGAGGGGGGCATACTTGATGGTGTTGTTTCAAACTGCGTATTTGACAGATGTTCTTCCGGTGGATATGCCTGCTTTTTAAACAGGGGTCCGGATACACAGGCAAATTTTGACATCCCAACGGTAAGCCAATCTTCTGCCATTACAGCTGTGGTCGGGGCACATAGTACATTAACGAATGCATTATTCTTTGAAGACTGCAAATTCTATTTAGAGGATGGGTATGGTCCCATTGGCGGCGCCGGCGGCGGATCAAGAATGGTTTATAGAAGGAATGAGTTTTACCAGTACGGAAGTGTTGACAAAATTCTTGATGCCCACGGGGATCAGTCCTGGAGTACGGTAGGAACAAGGCTTACTATATGTTATGACAATTTATTTGACGCCACCGCAACCAATAACGATTGGCAGCAAGGCTTACATTTAAGGGGAGGTACAGCCATTGTTGAAAATAACAGGTTTGTAAAGATTAATACATGTGCAACGCTGGCAACAATCGAGCCCAGCAGCGGCAATCCCTCAACATATTTGCGTGCATTTTTTCATGGGAATACCCGGGACGGTTCCCCAATGGATGCCAGCGGAAATGGCATAGCGTATGGCTATGACGGGGGTGCTTATACATTTGGTTATGCACCTGAAGCGCCTACCGGCATACAAGATGTGCTTCCAAATCCGCATCCCTTACTTGCATCGAGTCCGGTCACGCCTGTGCCGTCGTCTACTTATACCAGTACAAATACAGCGTCTCCGACAAGGACAATCACGCCAATAACACCTTCAGCAACACCTACGACACCGGTGCCGACTGACACGCCAATAACACCGTCAGCAACGCCCACGACTCCGGTGGCGACGAACACACCTGTTACATGCGCGAATCCTGCAGTTGCAGGAACAGAGACAGCACCGATAATGGAAGGAAGCTCCAGCGGCCATGCCTATATCTATGCAAATACTGACAATGCAGGATATAAGGATTTTGTTGTAACTGTATCCGCTTGCGGCATTTACAAAATAATGGCGTATGTAAACTCCGGGAGCGATGCAGCGAACAGCTGGTCTTTAGAGATACTGGGAAAGACAGATACAGCGGGTCAGGGAATGGATGTATATGATACGCATATAAATTACGGGACATGGCAATGGGAAGAAGTGAAAGGCAGGAATGGAGGGGGGGTTGCAAGTACAAGGCACTGGAACCTTTCTCCCGGGACCTATACTGTCAGGTGGTCGGGAAGGGAAAAAAATACATTACTTGAGTGTTTTGATGTAGTTTTAGAGACACCGTGTACAGTGACGCCCGTGCCGCCTACAAACACGCCGGTCACGCCGTCAGCGACACCGACAACGCCGGTTCCCACAGATACGCCGATAACGCCTTCGGCAACACCGACGACACCGGTACCGACGAACACAGAAATAGTTCCGACAAACACGGAGATAGTGCCGACAGCGACACCTACAACACCGGTTCCTACAAATACACCAATAACGCCGTCAGCGACGCCGACAACACCAGTTCCGACAAGCACGTTTACAAAAACCTATACTCCTGTGCCGCCTACATCAACGCCGACAACAGGGGTGTCGAATATCACATTGAAGTTAAAGAGCGGCGACACGAATAATTCAACAAACAGCCCGCATCCGCAGATAAGGGTCGTCAATACAGGTACGACAGCCCTGAACCTGAATAATGTGGAAGTGCGCTACTGGTTCAACTACGATGCTTCGGCAGGCTCAGCACAGGCGTGGATCGACTGGGCGGGCAAGATGCCGCAGGGCCAGACAGTGAGCCAGAATGTCCAGGCTGAGGTCGTAACACAGGTAGTCGGCACGCAGACACATTACATGCGCTTGAGGTTCACAAACAGCATGGTACTGCAGCCGAATGAGTACGTTGAGATACAGTCGAGGTTCAACAAAAACGACTGGTTGAACATGCTGCAGAGCAACGACTGGAGCTATGCCGCGTACACTGACTTCACGATATGGAACAGGATAACCGGGTATGTAAACGGTTCGCTTGCATACGGCCAGGAACCGACAGCCCAGGCACAGGGCCAGGGAGCGAAGGTGGCAGGCGTGCTGAGCTATCCGAATCCCGCGTCAGGCTCGGGCGCGACTCTTTCGTATGAGATAGCGGGTTCAAGCAAAGCAAATGCTTTGTCCGCACAAGACGCTGCGGACAGCTCAGGAGTGCAGTCCCTACAACAGATACCCGACCCGGACGCGAAGGTTACGCTTGACATATTCACGGCAGCAGGAAGGCAGGTATGGAAGAAAGAGCTGTCAGGAGTGTCAAACGTGTCGACAGGCAAGCATGTCGTGAACTGGGACGGAAAGTCTGCCGGCGGGCACGAGCTCGCGGCAGGGACGTATATATTGAAGGTAAGCGTGTTATCGAACAACCAGGTGAACAGCAGGAGCTTTGTGATAATAATGCTGAAGTAAGGAACGCACATGTGCGTTCCCTACAGGGGCGCATATATTGTGATGAAGCTAAAAAGCCCGGCTCCGGGAAAATAGCCCGGAGCCGGGAAAAAGGCGGGTGAAAAACAATGATAGCCCAAACGAGTATGTTAAAGCTATTCAATGCCGGTAATATTGTTAGAATGTTTATTACTAACGTATGTTTCATGCTTTGTTTTTTTCTCCCTGGCAATACGAGCCTTATATATGCCGAGGGCCTGCCCAGTGGGTATACTACTACGTACAGCAGGGATTTTGAGACCGCCCAAATCGCAGGAGCATACCTGGGTAAAGATTTCTGGTATTTTTATTCCAACGATGGCAGTTACGATCCAGCAGACAACAATACCCCTGATCTGAACCAGCGTTTCATAATCAGCACTGACCCTTTGAACACCGGCAACAAAACACTGAGAATGATAAAGTTTGCCGGAGACAAGGACGGCGATGGAACTCTATGCCCGCGGACAGAGTTAAGCGGTCAGCCCGTATTAAAAAGCAGCGCCGCGAATGACATATATTTTAGTTTGAAGACTTATTTTCCCGCAAGCCAGAAGGACGTTTTTGAAGCTGAATTTATGCAGTTCTGGCTGCATACCCCGGACCCTACGATTCCCCTGCAGATTGAAGTCAGAGATGGATATTTTGGCGCCCGCGACCCCAGGAATGAAGGCATTTTACGTTTCCCCGGCAACATCAAATTAAACGACAACCTGGGTAGGTGGATAACATGGGAAATCCGTGCGAAATTCAACAAGTCGGTCGGCTACTGGCATATTTATATGGACGGGAAACTTGTGTTCAGATGGACAGCGTCAGTTTCGCCCTGGCCGAGCGACAGCCAAAACTGGCACCCCCAGTTTGGCATTTATGCAAACCATAGGGGGCAGGTCCAAATGGAAGCGTATTTTGACGATTTGATAATAGCCAAATACAACGGCCAGCTTATGCAGGACAGCACTGCTCCGAGAGCGCCGTCTTCTGTACGGGATGGCACTTCGGCCACGGCGGATCTCGCAGAAACCGTTTCGAGCACGCAGCTTAGCGCGAACTGGGACCCGGCATCAGACGCAGAAACCGGCATAGCCAAATACTTGTATGCTATTGGGACAACTCCCGGTGCCACAAACATCGCAAGTTGGACGGACAACGGCACAAGCACGTCTGTAACAAGGACCGGATTGAATCTGACGATAGGCACGACGTATTATTTTTCGGTGATGGCGGAAAACGGATTTGGCCTGCAGAGTACGGCAAAGAATTCCAATGGGCAGTTTGTGAGCGCAGCAGGCACACCTACCGTTACGCCTACAAACACCAATACGCCGGTGAATACCGCGACGGTTACACCGCTTCCTACGGCGTGTCTTGAATCCGGGGCAACGTGGCAAAATGTCCCGTTTGCCGTGCAAACAGGTATCTTTACGGTCACGTTCAACGCCGTACCGCTCGCGGCTGATATCAACAGCGTCGTCATGGGGCTGTCGAATGGCCCGGCAACAGGATATACTTCGCTCGCGGCAATCGCAAGGTTTAATCCCACCGGGACGATCGATGCGAGGAACGGCGGTGCATATGCGGCGCAAAATGCCATTCCATACCAGACAGGGGGAAAATATTATTTCAGGTTCGTTGTGAACATCACGACAAAAACATATTCAGCCTATGTTACGCCCGAAGGTTCGACTGAACAGGTTATTGGTATTGATTACGCTTTCAGGACGGAACAGGCAGGTGTAGCACAGCTCAATAATTTTGGAACATTGACAGACACCGGCGCGAATGTCGTATGCGATTTCAATCTTGTGGCACCTACGGCTACTCCGACAAAAACACCCACAAAGACAAGCACTCCGCTGTCGACCCTGACCGGCACGCCTTTGCCGTCGTCTACTTATACCAGGACAAAAACAACGTCTCCGACAAGGACAAGCACGCCAATAACGCCTTCGGCAACGCCGACGACACCGGTACCGAGTGCGAGTGCGACAGCCTCCATGACACCTTCGATAACACTTACAATAACAGAAACATGGACAGCCTCTGTGTCTCCAATAATTACTAATACAGATACACCGACAAATACGCCAATAACGCCTTCGGCAACATCTACGACACCAGTGCCGACGAACACGCCAATAACACCTTCGCCAACGCCTACGGCACCAATACCGACGAAAACATTTACAAAGACTAATACACCGGTGCCGCCTACATCAACACCGACAACAGGGGTCTCGAATATCACATTGAAGTTAAAGAGCGGCGACACGAATAATTCAACAAACAGCCCGCACCCGCAGATAAGGGTCATCAATACAGGAACCACAGCCCTGAACCTGAATAATGTGGAAG